>NZ_CP036346.1:0-2400000 GCF_014131695.1 Thomasclavelia ramosa DSM 1402 | reverse complement strand
TATATTGTACCTTTAATTATGCATTAGCAGCACTATTAAGCAATTGGGGTTCATTTGTAGGAATTGATTACGCAATTGAAGCTGGTAGTGGTACAGGTCTTGCTAGTGTAGCAAGTATTAAAACGTTAGATACTGGAATGGTTGGTGCATTGATTGTTGCTGGTGTTGCAGTATGGTTGCATAACCGTTATTTCGATACAAAACTGCCTGAATGGTTAGGAGTATTTAGAGGTTCTTCGTTTGTGGCGATGATTGGTTTTCCTGTAATGATTGGATTAGCAGTTATTTTCTTCTTTATTTGGCCACAAGTTCAACATGGAATTGCTGGTGTTCAAACATTTATTATTAGCAGTGGCGCCTTAGGGGTATGGGTGTATACTTTCTTAGAAAGAATTCTGATTCCAACAGGATTACACCATTTTATTTATATGCCGTTTATGTATGATTCAGTTGCAATTGAAGGCGGAATCAAAACTGCTTGGGTAGCAGCAATGCCAGAAATCGCTAAATCAACAGCTTCATTAAGAACATTGTTCCCAGCTGGTGGTTATGCATTATATGGTTTCTCTAAAATGTTCGCTCCACTAGGTATTAGTGCGGCATTCTATGCAACAGCAAAAGAAAACAAGAAAAAAGAAGTATTAGGATTAATGATTCCGGTTACTTTAACAGCAATGTTTGCAGGGATTACAGAACCAATTGAATTTACATTCTTGTTTATTGCGCCGGTAATGTTTGCAGTGCATTCTGTTTTGGCAGCATCATTAGCAACAGCACAATATTTAATTGGAATTAGTGGTGACTTTGGAAGTGGAATTATTTCTAATGCGGCCTTGAACTGGATTCCACTTGGATCAGCACATTGGCAACAATATTTATTATCAGTTGTAATTGGTCTAGTTTTCTCAGGAATTTGGTTTATTGTATTTAAATTTATCATTGAAAAATTTGATTTTAAAACACCTGGTCGTGAAGACGATGATGAAGAAGTTAAGTTGGTTTCAAAAGCTGAATATAAAGCTTCTAAAGAGGATACAAGCAATGATCCAACTGGAAATATTGAAGTTAAAGGTGGCGATGCTGGTAAAGCAGCAGCTTTCTTAGCGGCATTAGGTGGTAAAGATAATATAGAATCAGTTACAAACTGTGCAACTCGCTTAAGAGTATCAGTTAAAGATGAAACATTAGTACAACCGGTTGGAGTCTTTAAAAAGGCTGGTGCTCATGGTTTAGTTGCTAAAGGTAAAGCGTTCCAGGTTATCGTTGGATTAACAGTACCTTATGTAAGAGAAGAATTTGAAAAGTTATTATAAAAAGGGGAGAAGAAGAATGAAAAAACAATCATCTATTTGTATTGCTGGCGGTGGAAGTACTTTCACCCCAGGAATTGTTCTAATGCTTATGGAAAATCAAGAACGTTTTCCAATTCGTCAAATTAAATTATATGATAATAATGCAGAGCGACAAAATAAATTAGCTGAAGCATTAGGAATTTTAATGAAAGAAAGATATCCAGAAGTTGCCTTTTCTTGGACAACTGATCCAGAAACGGCATTTACGGATATTGATTTTTGTATGGCACATATTCGTGTTGGTTTATACGCAATGCGTGAACTAGATGAAAAAATCCCATTAAAACATGGTGTTGTTGGTCAAGAAACATGTGGACCTGGTGGTTTAGCATATGGAATGCGTTCAATTGGTGGTGTTTTAGAAATTTTGGATTATATGGAAAAGTATTCTCCTAATGCCTGGATGTTGAATTATTCAAATCCAGCTGCTATCGTAGCTGAAGCAACTAGAAGATTACGACCAAATTCTAAAATTATTAATATTTGTGATATGCCAATTGGAATTGAAAGAAATTTTGCTACTATTTTAGGCTTAGAATCACGTAAAGATATGATTGTAAGATATTATGGTTTAAATCACTTTGGCTGGTGGACATCAATTACTGATAAAGAAGGTAATGATTTAATGCCAAAAATTAAAGAACATTGTCGTCAATTTGGTTATGCTGTTGATACTGAAGATTTTCAACATCGCGATCAATCTTGGATTGATACTTATACTAAAGTTAAAGATGTATATGCGGTTGATCCTGATACATTACCAAATACTTATTTAAAATATTATTTATATCCAGATTATGTAGTTGAACATTCAAATAAAGAATATACACGTGCTAATGAAGTTATGGATGGACGAGAAAAAAGAGTATTTGGGGCAGCTGCTGATATTGTAGCGAAACAAACTGCTAAAGATTGTGGATTTAGTACGGATACACATGCTGCTTATATCGTCGATTTAGCTTGTGCAATTGCTTTTAATACAAAAGAAAGAATGTTGTTGATTGTTCCTAACGATGGTGCAATAATTAACTTTGATCCAACAGCAATGGTTGAAATTCCATGTATCGTTGGTAATGAAGGTGCTGAACCATTAAAAATGGGAGAAATTCCACAATTCCAAAAAGGTTTGATGGAACAACAAGTATCAGTTGAAAAATTATGTGTTGAAGCTTGGATCGAAGGAAGTTATCAAAAAATGTGGCAAGCTTTAACATTATCAAAAACAGTACCAAGTGCTAAGGTAGCAAAAGAAATTTTAGATGATTTAATTGAAGCAAATAAAGGATATTGGCCAGAATTAAAATAATAGGAGGAAGTGAAAATGGTGTACGGAAAACTACAATCAATATTTAAATTTTTTAAAGGAATGAGTGCCTTGGATATTGTAAAATATCTATTTGTGGGTATTCCTATCTTGATTCTTGGATTCTTGTATTTATTTATGGCCCAAGGGGATATTGAAAAGATGTTTAATGAACCTTTGATTGTGGGACAATTATTACTCGTTCTAGCAATGCCATTTTGTTATCTTGCAATGCGCAATATCTGTCAAGATCTTAAAGATCGAAAAAAACGTGATGGATTATTAATTCCGTTATGGATCTTAATTGTCTATCAAGTTAGTTCATTTAATATGATTTGTAGTTTTCTCATCATTTATGGTACTTTCCAAGAGTATGGTAAAGGAATGTTTGCAATAAAAAAATTCACTATAAATAATAGTACTAAAGCGATGTTAGTGGGATTGATTCCGCTTGGTATGTTGTACGGATTAGTTTTATTTGTTAAAATTAGATTAGGAATACTATTCTAGGAGGAATCAGGAATGTTAAATTTGTTTAAGAAAAAAAGTAAATCAGTAGAAGTATTAGCACCACTAACCGGGACGACACTTTCAATTGAAGAAGTGCCAGATCCTGTCTTTTCAGAAAAAATGATGGGGGAAGGAATTGCCATCAAGCCTACTACAGATACAGTTGTAGCGCCGTTTAAGGGGACAGTTAAAATGTTAATGCCTAATTCTGGACATGCAGTTGGTCTGTTGAGTGAGGATGGTCTAGAAATATTGATCCATGTGGGGATGGATACAGTTTCGTTAGAAGGGGAAGGATTTGAAGTTTTAACAGAAGTTGAAGCTAAAGTAGAGTCGGGTGATCCATTAATAAAATTCGATGAAGCATTTTTGAAATCAAAAGAGATGGATACTCTTACAATGGTTGTTGTAACTAATCCTGGTGATTTTCAACCGGAGCAGTTCTTAACAAATAAAGAGGTTAAAGCGGCTAACGATCCGATCATGGTTTATAAAAAATAATAGAAAAGTATTATTGGTTAAAAACTGATCATCATTTGGTGATCAGTTTTTTAGTTAGCTATTTTAATCATTAGTGTACTGGAGTATACTGTAGATATTTGGAGGGAAAATAATGGAAGGGAAAAATGGTTTAATGACACATGGCAATATTGCAAAACAGCTGATCGTGTTTGCGATACCATTATTGGTTGGAAATTTATTTCAACAGCTGTATAATACAGTCGATAGTATCGTTGTAGGTAATTTTATTGGTGATCAAGCTTTAGCAGCAGTAAATTCCAGTGGACCAATTATTGATATGCTGGTTAGTTTTTTTATGGGGTTATCATTAGGTGCCGGTGTTTTAATTTCTAATTATTTTGGAGCTCAAGATTGTCAGGGAGTTAAAGAAGGTGTTCATACAGCAATGGCTTTAGCGCTTGTTTCAAGTCTTATCACAACAATAGTCGGAGTGATTTTCACCCCAATAATCTTAAAATGGGTAAGAGTTGATTCATCCGTAATTGGGCAGAGCATTATTTATTTACGGATTTATTTTTTAGGAGTAATTGGTTTAATTATTTATAACATGATTAGTGGAATCTTAAGAGCGGTTGGTGATTCTAAATATCCATTATATTTTTTAGTTGTTTCATCGATTGTAAATATTATTTTAGATTTGGTATTTGTTGTAATTTTTAAGATGGGAATTGCTGGGGTGGCGATTGCTACTACGATTGCTCAGATCACTAGCGCATTATTATCAATTTATATTTTAGTGAGATCTAAAGAAATGTATAAACTAGAATTGCAGCAGATTCATTTTTATCCCGATATTTTAAAAAAGACAGCTAAGATTGGAATGCCTAGTGCAATGCAAAATGCGGTAGTTTCTTTTTCAAATATTATTATGCAGTCAAATATTAATGTGTTTGGTGCTTATGCGATGGCTGGAACAGGTTCATATACTAAAATCGATGGATTTGCTATCTTACCGGTTTTAAGTTTTGCAATGGCATTAACAACTTTTGTTGGACAAAATAAGGGTGCACAAGAATATGAAAGAATAAAAAAAGGGGCACGTATTGGAACTTTGATCAGCTGTGGGATCATTTTGACACTGACAATCATTATTGTTTTTACAACCCCGTATTTATTAAGAATTTTTTCATCAAATTCCCAAGTAATTGAATATGGACGAACGATGATGTTATGTATTGCTCCAGGCTATTTATTTTTAACTCTATCCCAATGTATTTGTGGTGTTTTGCGGGGTGTTGGAAGAACCAATATTCCAATGTTTGTTCTAATTGGGTGCTGGTGTATTTTTAGAGTAATCTGGGTTACAGTAACAACTAACATTTTCCATAACATTGTTTTTGTAAATTTAGGCTGGCCAGTTTCTTGGATTTTTAGTTCGCTTGTATTAGGCATATATTATTATAAAGCTAACTGGTTATATGACTAGGTTCTTCTTTTTTGAAGAATCTTTTTTTGTAAAAAATTAGCACTTGTATTGACAAAGTGCTAGAAAAGGATATAATAATTTTAGCACTTAGGAATGGCTAGTGCTAAAAAGGAGTGATTAAAATGATTAAGCCATTACATGATAATGTTATTTTGAAAAAAGATGAAGTAGAAAATAAAACATCTAGCGGAATTATTTTAACAACCGAAACAAAAAAGATTCCCAGTGTAGCAACAGTTGTTGCTTTAGGTCCTGATTGTAAATCCGAAATTAAAGAAAATAGTAAAGTTGTTTACAAAGAATATTCAGGAACTAATATTAAAATTGACGAAGTAGATTATATTGTCATCGAAGAAAAAGATATTTTAGCTTATATTGCTTAGGAGGTAATTAGAAATGGCAAAAGAAGTTAGATTTTCAAGTGACGCCCGCAAGTCAATGTTAAAAGGAGTAAATACTCTTGCAGACGCTGTATGTATTACGTTAGGTCCTAAGGGGCGAAATGTTGTGTTAGAAAAAAGTTATGGTTCACCATTGATTACTAATGATGGTGTTAGTATTGCTAAAGAAATTGAATTAGAAGATAAATTTGAAAATATGGGAGCAAAATTAGTATATGAAGTAGCTAATAATACTAATGATGTTGCTGGTGATGGAACAACAACAGCAACTATTCTTGCTCGTAATATGATCAATAGCGGGATGAAAGCCGTTGATAAAGGATGTAATCCTGTTCTAATGCGTGAAGGTATTGAATATGCGAGCAAAGAGGTAGCAAAAACTATTTTGAAGAATTCACGTAAAGTTGAAACTAGTGGAGATGTTGCTAGTGTTGCAACGATTTCGGCTGGTAGTAAAGAAATTGGAGATTTAATTGCTGAAGCGATGGATAAGGTTGGTCGTGATGGGATTATTAATGTTGATGAAAGTAATGGATTTGATAATGAATTAGAAATCAGTGAAGGAATGCAGTATGATAAAGGATATGTTTCGCCATACATGGTTTCTGATCGTGAAAAAATGCAAGTCGAATTAGAAAATCCATATGTTTTAGTAACTAATCATAAAATTAATAATTTACAAGAAATTTTACCAGTACTTGAACAAGTTTTAAAGACAAACAAACCATTATTATTGATTGCTGAAGATTATGAAAATGAAGTAATTTCAACTTTAGTTTTAAATAAATTACGTGGTACTTTCAATGTTGTTGCAACTAAGGCTCCTGGTTTTGGTGATAATCAAAAAGAAATGCTGCAAGATATTGCTGCATTAACAGGTGCAAAACTTTATAATAAAGACTTAAATATGAAGTTGGAAGAACTTCAATTAGAAGAACTTGGTACTATTAAAAAAGTTATTGTGACTAAAGATAATACTACTATGATCAGTGGTAATGAAGAAAATCCTGAGTTAAAGGCACGAATTGAAGAAATAAAAACAAGAGTTGCTAGCAGTACTAGTGATTATGATAAAAAACAATTCCAAGAACGCCTTGGTAAGTTAACAAATGGGGTTGCAACAATTAAAGTTGGAGCGACTACTGAAAGTGAATTAAAAGAAAAGAAATTACGTATTGAAGATGCTTTAAATGCTACTAAAGCAGCAGTTGCAGAAGGTATTGTAATTGGTGGTGGAGCAGCATTAGTTGAAGCTTATAAAGAATTAAAACCAGTGCTTAAAAATGATAATGTTGATGTTCAAAAAGGTATTAATATCGTGATGGAAGCATTATTATCACCAATTTGTCAAATTGCTGAAAATGCTGGATATAACAGCGAAGATATTGTTGATATGCAAAAATCTGCAGCTAAAAATCAAGGATTTGATGCCAAAAATGGTGAATGGGTTGATATGTTTGATAAAGGAATTATTGATCCGACTAAAGTTACTCGTAGTGCATTATTAAATGCTGCAAGTATCTCAGCTTTATTTATTACAACTGAAGCTGGTGTTGCAGAAATTAAGTCTGAAACACCAGAGGCTCCAATGATGCCAAATCAAATGTATTAATAAAAAAGGTTTTGTATTGATTTTAAATACAAAACCTTTTTGTTATATTTTTTCGATTTCATCGATCCAGTTACTTACGTTTGCATCACTTGGCATTCGCCAGTCACCACGAGGAGAGAGAGAGACACTTCCAACTTTAGGACCATCTGGGATACAGCTACGTTTAAATTGTTGGCTAAAGAAACGCCAATAAAATTTAGTTAGCCATTTCTTAATAGTTTTTTTGTCGTATTTATCTTTAAAAGCTAGTTTAGTTTTACGATATAGTTTACGTGGTTCATCACCAAAACGGACCATATGATAAATAAAGAAATCATGCAGCTCATATGGACCTACGATATCTTCAGTTTTTTGAACGATCTGATCATTTTCTTGAGGTAATAACTCTGGTGAAACAGGTGTATCTAGTATATCTTTTAAGATTGTTTCTAATTTTTCTCCATGATACAAACTAGCTATGTAATCAACTAAATAACGAACTAAGGTTTTAGGAACAGAGACATTTACTGCATACATTGACATATGATCGCCATTGTATGTTGACCAGCCTAAAGCAACTTCTGATAAATCTCCAGTTCCAATCACAAGACCACCAACTTGATTAGCTTTATTCATGAGAATTTCTGTTCTTGTTCTTGCTTGAACATTTTCATAAGTAACATCATGAATATTTTCATCTTGTTCAATATCTCTAAATTGAATACGGACAGATTCTGTAATATCAACTTCAATACTTGTTACAGCTAATTCTTCCATTAATCCTAAGGCATTGTTTTTAGTCCTTGAAGTAGTTCCAAAACAAGGCATTGTAATTGCAATAATATCTTTTGTATCATAATTTAGCTTTTTGAAGGCCATCGTACATACTAATAAGGCTAAGGTAGAATCTAACCCCCCCGAAATACCAATAACGACTTTTTTGATTCCGGTGGCTTTTAAGCGTTGCATTAAACCTCTTGTTTGGATATCAAATACCTCTTTACAGCGTTTAGCCCGTAAGTCTCGATTACTAGGGACAAATGGGTGGGGATCATAATAATATGTGGTATTTAAATCGATATTTGTTGAATCAAAATAAATAGTTTCATAATTATGATATGATTTAAAAGTTGTCATTTTTCGACGTTCACTTGATAATTTCTTTAAATCGAGATCACCATAGATCAGTTCACTGTCAAAACCTCGGCTCTCTTTGATCATTGTTCCATTTTCACTAATAATGTGATGCCCACTAAAAACAACATCTGTGGTACTTTCGCCATTACCGGCATTACAATAAACATAGCCACAAACTAAACGAGCTGATTGAGAACTTACTAGTAAACGACGATAATCGCTTTTTGTTGTAATTTCATTGCTGGCAGAAGGATTTAAAATTAAATTAGCACCATTTAAAGCCAGTTTAGTACTTGGGGCATCTGGTAACCAAAGATCTTCACAAATTTCAACTCCAAATTTAAAATCTGAATTAGTTGTTGAAGCAAAAACATAGTGAGTTCCAAAAGGTATCTTTTGACCATTAAAGTTTGTCAGTGTATTTTCTTTTGGGGCTTGTTCAAAACGACGAGCTTCATAAAATTCCTGATAATTAGGAATATGTGTTTTAGGGACTAAGGCAAGCAGCGCCCCTTGATGAATTACTGCAGCTACATTATAAAGACTATTTAAATGTTGATAAGGTAAACCGACAATGGTGATTAAATCTTTATTATTTGTTGCAGTGATAATTGTTTGCAGTTGCTGTTTAGCCTCATTTAATAAGCGATCTTGATTGAAAAGATCTTCACAAGTATATCCGGTTAAACAAAGCTCGGGTAGAACTAAAACTCTAGCATCATTATGATAAGCTTCATTAATTAAGTTACAAATATTTTCACTATTATTTTTTACGTTAGCAATACTAGTTTCAAAAGAACCAGCAGCGACACGGATGTATCCATCTTTCATTATATCTCCTCCAATGACTATATTGTACACTGATAAATGTTTCTAAACAAGCTGAAAAAAGTAATCTAATTATTGACTAGATTACTTTTTTAAAACCATGACCTTTTCATTTTTTAAATCAAGTTCGTCGGTGAATTGGAAGCCGCGCATTTGATATAAAGAAGTGGCAGCTTCTAATTGTAAAACGATTTTGCGATTTTGTTCATCTACTTTTTTATGATTGTCAAAATTTTCCACCATATTTATAATATTAATAATTATTGCATTTCATGATTAGATTATTCAACTTTTTTAGTAAACTTGAATTTAAAACATAAGATCAAAGCAATTGTAATTGAAGAAGCAAAAATTAGATACATAATGGTATAGCCATTATTTCCTGGGAAAATATCTAAAACTCGACCTCCAATGATTTGAAAAATCAAAGCTGAAAAGCCTTTGGCTAACATCGATGAAATACCATAGGCACTATTGACATATTGTTCATCAACTAAATCTAATATAATTCTTACAGCAACAAGAATAAAAACAATTGTTGTTAGACCTTGAAAAAAGAAAACAGACATAATCAAATATGGTGCTGGACAAGTTGAATACCAGACAAAGCGAATGATAGATAAAACACAGGCAAATATCATTAAAGCTTTATATGAAATCTTTTTCATATAACGATCTGAAAATAAGACAGCAGGGATCTCTGATAAGGTACTAAATAACAGAGTCGTTCCTACAATCGTAGTAGTCCCTCCTAAACCTTTGATTACTAATGGGAGGTAAACCATTTGGGCAGAACTTGGGCCTTGAAAAAGAATATAGATTAACATAAAAATTTTAAAAGGTTTGTTGTGCCATAAATGTTTTAAAACTTCTTTAGTTGTTACTTTGGCTGCTTTACCAACGATAAGCGGTTTAGCATCGTGCATCATATAAAAAGAAAACAACATGAGCAATAGACCAGCTGCAAAAATATAGAAGTTTGCAGTTGGTGAAATATAGTCATAAACAATACCGCTTACCTGAGCAGCAATAGCATAAAGAATAGATCCCCAAACTCTGATTGCTCCAAATGGATATGGTGAGGCAGTAGCTAAACGATCTGTTAAGGCGGTAATTCCGTTTAAACAACCTTGAGTGAAGCCGTTCAATAAAAATAAAAAGATAAAAGACTTTGTTGAAGCAAATAGTAAACCAAAAATAATTGTTAATGCACCAGTTATAATTGCGACTAGTTTTGGACTTTTAAATTTATCAGCTAGAAAACCTGTAATTGGTTGAGTCGCCATTGCAAACAAAGCCGCAGCCGAAGTGATTAATGAAATTTCAGTAGCCGAGCAGTTTATTCCAGCAAGATAGACAGAAATGATACAAGAAAACATTGCCCATGAAAAATAGAACATCCCATTTCCTAAGGCGTAGTAGATATAACTTCCCTTTTTGAACATGTATGACCCTCCAAATATTTTTTGATGCTTCGATTTTATCACTGAAATTTTTTAAGTAAGCGCTTTTTCATTTTTTGGAAAAGAATATCTAGAATCCGGTATAAGAGCTATATTTTTTACAACATAGCACCAGACAAGTAATTTGTTGAACTTGGAAGAATAATGGTTTATAATGAAACAGGTTTGGAGGGTTTCAATATGAGTTTTGAAATGTTATCAGATTTAGGGATAAAAAAATATGAAATGTGTCGTGATGATATTGGGCGCTTCTTTGCTCGTTCAGTAGTTGCGGGATTATATTTAGGATTAGCGACGATCTTATCAACAACATTAGGAACATTGCTATTTAAAGATAATTTAATTGCTTCAAAAATTGCTGTAGCAGGTTCATTTGGAATCGGATTAGTAATTATTGTAATTTTAGGATCAGAGTTATTTACAGGAAATTGTTTTACAACAATGATTCCTGTTTATGGTAAGAAATTGAAGTTTCGTCAGATAATTCCCATGTGGATAGTTTGTTATTTTGGGAATTTTGTAGGAATTGCACTAGTTTGTTATTTATTTTTTATTAGTGGTAGTAATCATGAACTGCTTTCGGAATATGTTGTTAGTTGTGCAAATACAAAATTAAGTTTTGATATCATTGAATTATTAGTCAAAGCAGTTTTATGTAACTTTATCGTTTGTGTAGGTGCTTACGTAGGGATGAAGATGCAGGACGATACGGCCAAAACAATTATTATGATGATTGTGGTTATGGCATTTGTTTTACCTGGATTCGAACATAGTATTGCTAATATGGGTTCTTTCACTTTAACGATAGGGGCTTTAGGAAGTGGTGCTAACTTTGGTTTGATTGCTATACATATGATCGTAGTAACTTTTGGTAATATGATTGGTGGTGGAGTTTTGTTAGGATTACCACTATATCTAATGATTAAGCCAAATAAATAAAGATCTATGATAATGAATTTATGATTCATTATTAATAGATTTTTTTATTTGCATTTATTACGGTTTTAAATTTTTGTTCGGGAATAAATTATATCAATATCAAAAATACCTAATCAATCAGCTTTATTAATACTAAGAATAACATCATAATCATCTTTGTTGATAAAAGTACGATAACATAGAGGTGTTAATTGATTGGTAGAAATTGTATGTTTTGATGATTATTTTTAAGTATCAGTATAGTTAATTGCTCTTTTAAAATGTGCCTATAGAGATAAAACGCTCATCTTCTTCAATAATACTAGCTTGATATTGATAGGAAATTAATTATTTTGATGAAGCTAGTCCAATTAAAAGATTAAATTTTTGGTAACCTTTATTTTACCTGAATATAGGAAAATAGTTAATTTAAGATTATTTTGTGGTGCATACATACACAATTTCTACTGACAGTCATCAATAACTCTTTTATTTAAAAAAAATTATTGCCTAAGCGATTGAACTTGATTATTGATGTTGACAAAACTGTGGTTTATCGATAAAATTTTTATACATGATTAAAGCAAGAATAGACGTTGTCAAGAAGATAACATTATGCCATGAAGGTAGTAGACTGTTTTGAAAAACAGGTATTTTTATGGCTTTTTTCATGTTTTATAAGGAGGGAAAAATGAAAAATTTAAGTGTTAGAAATATCGTTTTAGCTGGTTTTTTCTTGGCAGTAGGAATTGTTTTACCGTTTTTTACGATGCAGATACCAAGTATCGGCAACATGTTGTTACCAATGCATATCCCAGTATTGATTTGTGGGTTTGTTTGCGGGTGGCCGTTAGGATTAATTGTTGGCTTTATCTTACCATTGCTTAGAAGTATGTTATTTACAATGCCGCCAATGTATCCAACTGCATTAGCTATGGCTTTTGAATTAGCTGCTTATGGAGCTTTAACAGGGTTATTTTATAATCGTTTAGCTAAAAAGCCGCTCAATACTTATATTGCTTTAGGAATAGCGATGATTGGTGGAAGAGTAATCTGGGGAATTATTAGTGCAATATTATATGGAATGGCAGGACAGCCATTTGAATTTGCAATCTTTATAGCTGGAGCTTTTACCAATGCAATTCCTGGAATCATATTACAGCTGATCGTGATTCCAATATTAATTATGGCATTAGAAAATGCGCATTTAATTAAATATAATAATGATTAGTGCACTCGTTAAAACTCAGCTAGAGAAATATCCCCAAATGAAGGCTCAGGATATTATTAAATTGATTTATCAAAATGAATTTGGTGGTGGACATATGATTGATGATCCTGAGACTAGTTTAAAGCGTTTAAAAGATGAGGCAAAGCAGTTAAAAAATAATAGTTTTATTGAAGAAGACATAGGGAATGATTTGGTTCGTGTTTACTTAGGAAATGCTGGTGAATTAGAACTGCTTACATTAAATCAATTATTTGTATATTCTGCTAAACTAATGAACGGGAGTATTATTTCCTTCATTAATAAGTTAGAGCAATTAAAGAGTGCTTGTCAAAGAGGGACAATTAGTTTTGATTATAGGCAAATTTGTTTAGAAATCGAAAATTACGAGAAACTTAATTATCCTCCTATTAGTCATTCATCAACATATCGGGAACTATATCAGCCACATTATCGAGTTATTAATAAACAGATTTATAGCTATTTTCCCGTAATTTTAAAAATTAATCAATTATTGCAAACAACCGATCGTTTAAATATTGCTATTGATGGAAAATGTGGTGCAGGGAAGTCGACCCTTGGTGAAATGATTAAGGCAATTTTTGAAACAAATCTTTTTAAAATGGATGATTTTTTCTTACAGCCTTTTCAACGAACTGCTGCTCGTTTAAATGAACCGGGTGGAAATATTGATTATGAACGTTTTAAAGAAACAGTAATTGTTCCTTTGCAACATCAGGAAAGCGTTAAATATCAGCGTTTTGATTGTTCAAAGATGGCTTTAGAAGCTCATGTAGAATTAATTCCATATTCTCGCTTTAATGTTATTGAGGGAACTTACAGTATGCATCCGTATTTTGGAATGTTTTATGATTTCACGATTGCTTTGAACGTATCTGATGATATTCAAGCTAAGCGTATTTTAATGCGTAATGGTGAGATGATGTATGAGAAATTTAAGAAAATCTGGATTCCTTTAGAGAATAAATATTTTGATCAGTATAATATTTTTAATGTTGCGGATTTGCAATATTATAGTAATTAAGCAGCAATTTTAAGGAAATAAATTGCTGTTTTTATTTTGTGAAAAAGCCTTATTAAATCAAAAAATTACTGATTACTTTTAGCATATCTGTTTAAAAAATGTTTGTTTAATGATAAACTTAAATAAGAAAGGGTGATAGTAATGCCTAAAAATATATATGTACTTTCTGACCTTCATGGCCACTACAATATTTTTATCAAAATGTTGGAAAAAATTAATTTTTCTGATGATGATGTTCTATATATTTTAGGGGATTGTTGTGATCGAGGTCCAGATAGCTTAAAAATTTATTTATATATTCAAAAATTTGATAACATTCATTTAATTAAGGGAAATCACGAGATTATGATGCGTGATGCTTTTAAAGTTGATGACCCTGCTTCATCACAAGGCCGGATGTGGGCTCAAAATGGTGGAAATAAAACATTTCACAGCTACCATGAATATTTACATAAAAAAGCATTTAATGACTGTGATTATAAAGTAATTAAAGCGGCGTTTTATAAGATGATGATTGATTACATTGACCGTTGTCCTTCATTTATTGAACTGAATTGTAATGGTCAAGATTATGTATTGATTCATGCAGGAATCAATCCTGAAAAGGGGTTATATGAACAAACTGAAGAAGAATGTGCATGGATGCGCGAGTATTTCTTTATGTCAAAAGGTTTGGATAATAAGATTATTATTTTTGGTCATACGCCAACTTGTTATATTCATCAGGCAAGTGGCTGTTTTGATGTTTGGTATGATCCGGTTTTTAAAGATAAGATCGGGATTGATGGCGGTTTAGGACCATTTGATAAAGGGCAGCTAAATTGTTTATGTTTAAATACTCAAGAAGTATTTGTAATTAAAAAAAGTGAATTGGCTATTCAGGAATAGAAAAAACTCTAATTTTAAAATTAATAAGAGTAGAATTAAATCAAGGGAGGTATTTTATGAATTTATTAATAAGTAGAATATTAACGTATTTAAATGGGACATTGCTTTATGATTCACATTATCGTTTTTGTAAATTCATTGTTTATCATTACTTAGAATTAGAGGATTTATCTTTCAATGAAGTTAGTGAAAAAAGTCAAATCAGTAAAGAGGATATTTTAAGGTTTTGTGCTTTGCTTGGTTTTGATGATTATGATACATTTAAAGCCGAACTGTTGAGATCACATATGATTCGTTTAGATCAGATTCGGGCTCGAATGCTTGGGGTTAATAGTGAGCAGCTGATTGATGAAATGGAAAAATCTTGTTCGAATGAAGTAATGAGTGAATATATCTCGACTATTTGTGAAGCTATCTTTAAAGCTAAGCGTGTTGTTTTAATAGGAGCTTTATATCCGATGTCTATTGCAGTAGAATTTCAAACTGACTTAGTTAGTTTTGGGAAACCAGTAATTCAGTATCATAATTTTGATAAAGATATCCAGCTTGATGAAAATGATGTTACTATTTTTGTGTCTGCAACAGGTAGGTCAATGAATTCATTTGTTGAAATAAAAAAAGAATTACGGGTTGATTTAACAACCTCTATTTTAATTACTCAAAATAAAACATATGCTTTAGATGAATATAAGATTTCTGATTATGTAATTCAAGTCCCGGGAAAATTTGATGGAATCAATTTTAATTATCAAATTATGACTATTTGTGATTTATTAAGAGTACATTATTATCAACAATACTATTTGTAAAATGAATAATAATTTATCTTTTTTTGTTAATTATTAAAAGAGGATTTCCAAAATGGAGATCCTTTTAATCTATATAAAAAATAAAAGACTGTTTTACAGCCTTTTATATAATAATTAATTTTTATTTTTAAATCCATTTATATCTTTTTTAAATCACTATAGTTAATTAATTGAATGTTATTATCCTTAATAAAGTTTTTCATTTCTTCACTACGTAATAATGCCAATTCTTTCATTCGTGGTAAGCAATAACTAGTCATATCGTATAAACGTTGATCAACATATGCAGGATGACACATATATTCTAAAGTTTCTTCATCAACTTTCATTGAATTAGACATAAAATCATAAGTGATCAAATCATCATACATTTGATCATTACAACGTACATATTCATAATTATCAATGATTTGGTCCCGTTGTCTGATCGGTAGATCATATTCTCTTGCTAATTTAATTACCACTTCTTGATGTTGCGGTAATAGATGAACATGGTGATGAGAGTCAATATGAGTTGGTTTTTTACCAGCTATTTCAATGAATTTCTCTATTTGAGCTTTCCACTCTGTGTATAATTCTTCAGGATCAGCATGGGGTTGATGATCTGGATAGTCTTTTGGACGAATAAAGTTACCATCTTTATCAGTATAACTTTTAGCACCATCTACTAATGGTCTCCCAACTGTTAAGACTAAGTGGATCCCAACACCTAAATCTGGATAATTTTTAGCTTGATCTAAAGCAAATTTAGCAAATGGCATATTCATCATACATGTAGTTGATGTAAGAATTCCATCAGCATGTGCCATTAAAATACCAATTGAATTTCCTTCGGTCATACCAAAATCGTCAGCATTAACAATTAATTTTTTTATCATTTCATAGTCCTCCGTATCTATATCTCCATTATAGGCTATTATAAAAATAATATATATTTTTTTCAAAAACTGCAAACTTTCTGTCATCCATGCTATAATACTTTTAAAAAATGGAGGGAGATCATGAAATCACAAATTAGTGCAACAACAAGTTTATATGCTTTTATCGCTAGTCCTGCACATCATTCTAAATCACCAGCGATGCATAATACAGCCTTTGAACAATTAGGCCTTGATAGTGTTTATTTAGCATTTGATATAAAGAGTGAGGAATTAAAAGATACGATTGCTGGGTTTAAGGCGATGAAAGTTAGAGGAGCTAATGTTTCAATGCCTCATAAACAAAATATTATTCCGTACCTTGATGAAATATCAACAGCTTCAAGATTATGTAATGCAGTGAACACAATTACTTTTAAAGATGGAAAATATTATGGTACGATTACCGATGGAATTGGCTTTACTAGAAGTCTTGAAGAGCAAGGATGGTTGATTAAAGACAAAAAGATAACTATGGTCGGAGCCGGCGGTGCGTCAACTGCAATTATGGTACAGCTTGCTTTAGATGGGGTAAAAGAAATAATCGTTTATAACCGAACTATGCGTACAGAGTTTCAGGAGATAATCAATAATACAATTATTGAAACAGGTTGTACGATTACCTTAAAATCTTTAAGTGATTTAGAAAGTTTGAAAAAAGATATGCACAGCAGTTATCTTTTTATCAATACTACTGGTGTCGGTATGGAACCGATGTTAGAACGATCAGTAGTACCAGATGCTTCTTATTTTAAACCAGATTTAAAAGTAGCTGATATTATTTATCAGCCTGCAGTTACAAAAATGCTGCGATTAGCAAAAGAAGCGGGTTGTGCAACGATGAATGGTGAATTGATGCTGCTTTATCAAGGAGTTGAATCATTTAAAATATGGACAGGTCAAGAAATGCCAATTAATGAAGTAAAAAAAGTACTAGGAATCGAGGTAAAATAATGAAAGAAATAATTGTTGCTTCAACTAATCAAGGAAAAATCAAAGAAATTAAAGCAATGCTTAAAGATATTGATATTGAAGTATTATCGATGAAAGATGTTTTAGAGCAAGAATTGGAAATTGAAGAAACAGGAACAACATTTAAAGAGAATGCACTGATTAAAGCTCAAACAATTGCAAATATTGTTAACAAGCCGGTCTTAGCGGACGATAGTGGTCTAGAAGTTGATGCTTTAGACAAACAACCAGGAATTTATTCAGCACGTTTTTTAGGTGCAGATACTAGTTATAATATTAAAAATCAATACATAATTGATGCGCTTAAAGATAAAGAGCGTACTGCTCGCTTTGTTTGTGCGCTGGCTTTAGTTATACCTGGTCAAGAACCAATTTTAATTGAAGAAACGATGGAAGGCTTGATCAATGATAAAATTGAAGGAGCTAATGGGTTTGGATACGATCCAATTTTCTATTTTCCGCCATGTCAGATGACTTCGGCAATGATGTCAATGGAGGAAAAAAATAAATACTCACATCGAGCTAAAGCTTTAAAAAAATTATATACGATTTTAAAGGAGATATTATAAATGAATCATATCGTATTAGTTCATCCAGCCATTCCCCAAAATACAGGGAATATTATGAGAACGTGTGTCGCTACTAACACTAGTTTACACATTATTAAACCAATGAGTTTTGAATTAGATGATAAAAAAATGAAACGTGCGGGATTAGATTATGTTAAAGATCTAAATTTGTATGTTTATGAAAACTATGAAGAGTTTGAACAAAAAAATCCTGGAGAATATCATTTTTTTACGCGTTATTCACATCTTTGTTACACTGATCAAGACTTTAGCGATGATAAAAAAGAACATTATTTATTTTTTGGTCATGAACATGATGGAATACCTAAAGAAATTTTAACCAAGCATTTAGATCGTTGTTTAAGAATCCCGATGAGTGATAAAGTTAGAAGTTTGAATCTATCAAATTGTGCTGCTATTTGTATTTACGAGGTTTTAAGACAACAAAGTTATCCAAATCTTTCAAAAGTTGAAGTTCAAAAAGGGGAAGATTTCTTATATGAGTTATAATAAAAAAGACATTTTTTTAGCAACGATGTTAATGTTATTTATTATTTCATTAGCAATAGTATTCACTGTCTTTTTTAAACAGCTGTATTATTTAGATATTAATTATTTAGGAATTGATTTAACGAGTGGAATGTCAGTTGAAACAATAAAAAAGAATTACGATGTTTTAATTGCATATCAGTCGATCTTTTATCGGGGAACGTTGAATCTGCCAGATTTTGTAATGTCAACAAACGGTAGGATTCATTTTGAAGAAGTAAAAACAATTTTTGAGGCAATCCAGGTAATTATGGTAGTTAGTGGGTTGATCTCATTACCGTTAGTAATTAGACGATTTAAAGAAAAAGAATATCGTTTTTTAAAGCTTACTGGGCTGATTACTATTATTGTACCAGCAATGTTGGGTTTTGTTGTAGCATTAGATTTTGAAAGTGCTTTTATAACTTTTCATCAAATTGTATTTAGAAACAATTATTGGGTATTTGATTATCGTAGTGATCCGGTAATCAATATTTTACCAGAAACCTTTTTTATGCATTGTTTTATTATGATTGTTATAATTGTAATTACTCTAGCAGGGTTATGTTTATTTTATTATTATCATAAGCAAAAGCAAATAATAAACGATACTATTGAATAGTATCGTGATAATCATGAATCGTATATTCAGGCTCTTTTAAAATAATAGGAGTCTTTTTTTTATCTTTCAAAATTTTAACAATGATACTGATAAACAAAAACATATTTATCAATAAAGGAATCAGTAAATAGTCTTGATGCTGTAAATAGTAATAAGATAAAATGGCGGTAGTAATGAAGGTAAACAGAGGATAATAAAGTGGTAATGATTTAGTTAAAATCTTAGATTTTTTTAAATAGTGATAAAGAGTATCTTGATCCCATAACTCAACATTTGTATTTTTAGCGAGATTAATTGCAGCACTGCTAAAAGTATTGTTAGTGAAGACTACTGGAATATCGCACTGATAGTATTCACAACCGCTTTTTGCTTCCTGAACTGCTTTGATTCCTACTGTTTTGCTGTAACGTTTACATTGTATAGCATATGTATATTTGTTTTTATATGCAAAGACATCAATTCCATAATCGCTACTGCTTTGGCTGACATTCACTTGTTTAAAGCCGTTTTTTTCTAATAATGTTTTGGTGAAATACTCAAAATCATGACCATCCATTGTATTGATATATTCTAAATCTAAATTATTAAAGTAAATATTTTTAATTATTTTATATATTAGTTTAAAAAGTATAGTAATTATTTTTAAGGGTAAAACAAAAATTGTATTAATGAGCCATAAGATAATTAGTTTCATTGTCGCACCTCGCTAGTCATTATATCATAAAATTAAATATTACAAAATTGTAAGAATATTGTCATGAAGTTCGATGGTTTGTACTATTAAAATAGATTATTATATAAGTGTAGGAGGTGGCAAGAATGAAAAATATAAAAGAATTAATTGCTATCATCAAATTTAGTTTTCAATTATATTTTAATCACTAAAATAGTTGATTTATATAGATAGCAGTTAGACTGTACAAAAGAAACTATTCAAAGCAGTTTTTTAATATTAATAATAAAAAGCCCTCTAGTAAGGGCTTTAAATAATTATCCTAAAAAGAAAGTATTTACTTCAAAGTGAGCTTGAGGATGATCACAAGCTGGACATCTTTCTGGTGCTTCTAAACCTTCGAAAATAAATCCACAGTTATTACATTTCCATACAACTGGTGTTTCTCTTTTAAATGTATTACCAGCTTCTAAAGCTGCTAATAATTTTAAATATCTTTCTTCATGATGTTTTTCAGCAATTGCAATGCTGTCTAAAACTGTAGCAATATCTTCAAATCCTTCTTCACGAGCTGTTTTAGCAAAACTTGGATACATATCTGTATATTCTTCGTTTTCTCCTGCAGCAGCTGCTTTTAAGTTTTCAGCAGTAGTACCTAATAATACTGGGAAGTTTCCATCAGTATATAATGTTTCTCCGGCTAAATCTTTATTCATTAATTTCATTAATCTTTTGGCATGTTCTTTTTCTTGATTTGCTGTTTCTAAGAAAATATTTTGAATTTGTACAAATCCTTCTTTTTTAGCGATTGAAGCATAGTAAGTATAGCGATTACGTGCTTGGCTTTCTCCCGCAAATGCATGCATTAAGTTGTTAGCTGTTTTAGTTCCTTTAAGTGTCATAGTTAGTTTCCTCCGTTATTTTCTTTAATTTTTCTTTTTTAAACATTCTTCACATATACCGCTAAAAACAATATCCGTTTTTTCGATATGATGTTTAGTATGTTCTTGTACTACATTACTAATGTTTTCATCATGGTAAGTGATGTCAAACACTTGATTACATTCATTACAGATAAAATGATAATGATCACTAATGTCCCCGTCGAAATGGACGATTGTTTGACCAACATCTAATTTTCTGATCATTTTAGCATCAGCTAAAAAGTTAAGATTACGATAAACAGTTCCTAAACTTAAGCCGGGGTTATCTTTTTTTAAATCACTATAAATAGCTTCAGCAGTAGGATGATCGCATCTTGCTTTTAAATTTTCGTAAATCAATTCACGCTGTTTAGAGTATCTTGTCTTTGGCATACGCTACCTCCTTTTCTATAATAGTAATGGTTACTATTATAGTATATCTTTTGTTAGTATATGTCAATAGCTTATTGATAATTATTATTAATAAAAGAAAAAGTACGCTTCAGCGTACTAATCTTTTAATTCTGGAATGTATTTATATAATGCTTCAGCAATACCATCTTCATCATTAGATAAAGTTATATATTGACTAATATCTTTTAAGTCTTGAACGGCATTAGCCATAGCAACACCTGTTCCTGCATATTTAACCATTGATGCATCATTATGACCATCACCAAAAGCAATCATTTCATCTTGGCTATAACCCATTGGTTTTAAAACAGTATCTAAAGCTTTAGCTTTATCAATTCCTTGAGCCGTAAATTCAAAGTAGAAAGGACCGGTAAACATACAGCTTAGACTATCTTTAAATGGTTCCATCATTTCTTGATAGTGTTCTTGAAGATATTCAGGATCACTAGTAGTTAAGATTTTATTGATCTCAAAATCAGCAAAAGCTGCTAAATCGTCAATCTCACATAACTTATAGTTTCCACCACGTGATTCATATTCAATAACATTGAATGGTGCACCATTGAAATTAATATAGTTATCATAAACATTGTTGACAAACATATATTCACCTTTGTCAATCATTGGACGTACACGATCGAACTTCTTCATATGCTCTAAGACAGCTTTGCCTTCTTCAATGCTCAATGGTTGATTAAATAATTCTTCTTTTGTTTGGCAGTCAACAACTTTACTACCATTATAACATACGAATAAACCATGATATTTATCCATTTGTAATTCATGCCCTAATCCAATAAGGCCAGATGTTGGACGCCCAGAAGCTAAAATTAATTTAATACCTAACTCTTGTGCTTTCATTAAAGCTGCTTTAGTTTTTGGGGTAACAATTTTTTGACTGTTGGTTAATGTTCCATCAACATCCATAATAATTATTTTAAATTTGCTTTCCATAATCATTCTCCTCTTTACATCTTTCTATTATACTGAAAATATTTGTCGAGGACGATTCTTTTTAATAAATGAAAAAATTATTTCATTAAAAATAATAAGATGGTTAAAAAAATGATAAGCTCATAACAGATAAGTTAAAATTAATAGACATAAGGTAAATGAACAAAGACCATGAAATAAGCGAGCTTTGAAATAAGCCTTAAAACTATAGTCAATTCCATCTAAAAGATTATCCGTTTGCATCATTACACTAAGACCACTAAAAGATAGATTAAAACAAATTAAGCTATATACTAGCGGGGTATGACTAAATTGTAATAGTTGAAGACTTCCAGAACTAAACTCAAGAACTCCCTGAATAATAGCATTAATGAAGCTGTCCTTAATAATATGACCAATAGCATATCCTACAAATTGAAAAACCAGCATATAACCAAGGATGAAAATAAAAGCATAACATGAACTTAAAATGCTTTGTTTCAAAGCTTCCACAAAACTGACATGGGGCTTTTTTAGTCTAATGATTGATTCCTTCAAACTTTGAAACTCATAATGCTGGTGATAAAATAAAGCTTTAATAATACTAGGTGCTAGATGACAAAAATATATGATCAATGGATATTCAAGATGCAATGATACAAAAATAAAGGAAATTGAAGCAAATGAAGCAATAGATAAAAGATGTTGTAATTCTTGAGAATTAATATAATTTAATTCATATGCTTCTTTGATCATTTTAACATTAGTTGGATAACCACAAAAAAATGAGATGAAGTATATAGAAGACATGATTGGTGATAATTTAAATAATGGTTTAAAGATCCATTGGATTAAATAGCTAAAGAGATTTAATAACCCTAAAGATAAACAGAGTGAAATAAGGATCATAAATGGTAATAATGAAGGTAATAGATTATTAATAATTATTTTAATCACATTATTAGAGAGTGAAACAATTTGAAACATGTTAAAGAATGAAAATAGTGTAATAAAGGCAACTAATAGTAAAGTAAAATAGTAATTGAATTTTTTCATATGCTTTCCTTCTAGTAATATAAGATTAGATAAGGTAAAATGGAGTGGGGTGAAATGATGAAGGCATTAATAGTCGGTGTTAGATATAAAGAAATGAATTATGATTTAGATAATTCATTAATTGAATTAGAGGAATTATGTAAAGCATGTAATATTGAAGTGATAAAAAGATGTGTGCAAAATCTTGATAAGATTAATCCTTCATTATATATTGGTACTGGAAAGGTTCAAGAAATTAAAGGACAGTTAGATAATCTTGACCTAGTGATTTTTAACGAAGAATTATCACCACTACAAGTAAAAAATTTAACAGATATTTTAGATATTGAAGTAACTGACCGAACTGCTCTAATTTTACGAATTTTTGAAGTTCGAGCGAAAACCAAAGAAGCAAAACTGCAAGTTGAAATAGCTAAAGGTCAATATTTATTGCCACGTCTAGCGGGCATGAAAGAACATTTATACAGCCAGCAGGGTGGTTCGGGATTCAGAGGAAGCGGTGAAAAACAAATTGAATTAGATCGTCGTTTGGTTTCAAATCAAATCTTTAATGCTAAAAAGCAATTAGCTAATATTGTTAAACAGCGTCAAAATCAACGAAAAAGACGAAAAGACAATGAGATGAAGGTTATTGCTTTAGTCGGTTATACTAATAGCGGCAAAAGTACTTTAATGAATGCTTTTTGTCTAAATAAAAATAAGCAGGTATTGCAAAAAGATATGCTATTTGCAACATTAGAAACAGCGACACGGCATATTACGATCAATCAGCACCCCTGTTTATTGACAGATACAGTTGGTTTTATTGAGCGTTTACCGCATCATTTGATTCAAGCTTTCCGTTCAACTTTAGAAGAAGTAGTTGAAGCCGATTTGTTGATTCATGTTGTTGATGCTTCCAACCCTAATTATGAGCAGTATATTAATACTACTAATGCAGTTTTAAAAGAATTAGGGATAAAGGATACGCCGATGATTTATGCATATAACAAAGTTGATTTAAATAAATATGGCTTTATTGTACCGTTAGAGCCATATGCATTTATTTCTGCTAAGGAACGTATTGGACTAGAAGTATTAGAAAAGTCAATCAGCGATATCCTTTTTAAAGATTATGCAATCTATGATTTAAATATTCCTTATCAAGATGGTGAAGTATTTAAGTATTTACATCAGCATTGTTTAGTGTTAGAATTTCAGTATTTAGAAAATAGTATTTATATGAAAATCGAAGCTCATCCAAGATTTATGGTACAGTATGATCAATATTTATTAAAACATTAAAGGAGGTTTTGAAATGGATAATGAAAAGAAATTGTTTCGCTTAGATCTATCAATTGCTGTAGAAGCAACTTCAGCTCAAGAAGCCTTTGATATTTTAGTGACAGACGAAACATTAAAACAAATTAGAGAGTTGGTAATCAAGTCGAAAGATAATATTAAAGAAATGTTTGAAAAAGAAGATAGTGAACCTGCAATAATCAATTAGTTGATTATTG
Source organism: Thomasclavelia ramosa DSM 1402 (assembly GCF_014131695.1). Taxonomy (NCBI): domain Bacteria; kingdom Bacillati; phylum Bacillota; class Erysipelotrichia; order Erysipelotrichales; family Coprobacillaceae; genus Thomasclavelia; species Thomasclavelia ramosa. The sequence continues at coordinate 2,375,473 of NZ_CP036346.1, read as the reverse complement.
CTTTTATTTTTGTTAGAATTAAGAATAAAATTATAAAGGGGGATTTATAATGGATTTGTATGGTAGAAATTTTTTAACACTTAAAGATTTTTCAAAAGAAGAGATTAGATATTTTCTTGATTTAGCTCATCAGCTAAAAAAAGATAAAAAGGAAGGAAAAACGAGTAATAGCTTAGCGGGTAAGAATATTGTTTTGTTATTTGAAAAAACTTCAACGAGAACAAGATGTGCTTTTGAAGTGGCAGCATTAGATGAAGGGGCTCATGTTACTTTTTTAAGTAATTCACAAATGGGGAAAAAAGAATCAATTGAAGATACTGCCAAAGTACTTGGAAGAATGTATGATGGAATTGAATTTAGAGGATTTGAACAAAGTACAGTTGAAGCGTTAGCAAAATATTCAGGAATACCAGTATGGAATGGATTGACAGATGTAGATCATCCAACTCAGACTTTAGCAGACTTTTTAACGATTGAAGAGCATTTAGATAAGCCGCTTAACGAAGTGAAGTTTGTTTTTACGGGTGATATTCGTAACAATGTTTGTTATGGTTTGATGTATGGAGCAGCTAAAATGGGGATGCATTTTGTTGCATTAGGGCCTAGTGAACTACAAATGGATCCGGAAGTAGTAGCCTATTGTAAAGCTGAGGCCGAAAAATCTGGTGGAAGTTTTATGGTGACAGATAATGTTGATGAAGCGGTAAGAGATGCTGATGTTATCTATACTGATATTTGGGTTTCAATGGGTGAAGCAGAAGAATTATATCCACAACGGGTGAAATTATTATCACCATATAAAGTAACTCAGGCAATGATGGCTAAAACAGGTAATGATAAAACTTTATTTATGCACTGTCTACCTTCATTCCACGATTTTGAAACTACTCTTGCAAAAGAAAAATACGAACAAGGTATTGATATTCGTGAAGTTGAAGATGAAGTCTTTAGAAGTGCTAATTCGGTTGTTTTTGATGAAGCAGAAAATAGAATGCATACTATCAAAGCAGTTATGGTAGCGACTTTAGGTAAATAAAAACGGAGCTAAATAGTTCCGTTTTCTTTGGTTTTAGATATATTTTCATTTGTAATCATATCTAATAACCCACGATAATTGTATGTTGCATAAACACTTGGTGTAACACAGTGTACTGGCACGGTATTTTTAACAATATTCATTGCCTGTGGTTCTAAGTATGAAATTTGTGGTGCTAGGTAAATTGCATCACAGTCCAAATAACTACTATTTAACTGATAGAAGCCAAGAGGAATAATTTCATAATTAAGGTGTTTTAAGGAGATTAGTTCAGCTAGCTTATTTGCAAAGAATGATGATGATAAACCGCCTGAGCAACATAAAATTATTTTAAGTGGGGGACATTTTGTATGTTTGGTCAATGAATCGTAGAAGTCGTAAAATAATTTTTGTCCTTGAGCTAAACTAACGAGTTTGTAATGAAGATAGAATAATAAATTTTCTTCATCATCAAAGATTTGTTCTTCAATGATACCATTAGCCCAAATAACAATTGAACCACTAATATTATAATAATTAAAAGTGATAGTTTTCCCGTAAGGTTCATTGCTTTTTAATGTACATAGTATATTATGATCATACTTATTTTTATTTCCAAATAACCATTGTACAAACAATTCAAGATTAACGTCCAAATAGAATTCGTCGACCATAATTATCCCCTCCTTACAAATATAAGTATAATCAAAAATAAAGGTAAAGACAAATTTTTTCTAAAATAGTAAAGCGCTTACAAATAAATCAAGTGATATTTTAATGCTAAAGTATGATATGATAAGATTAGGTGATAAAATGACGGGTAAAACTTATGTCATCAGTGATCTACATGGTCACTTTGACTTATTGATAAAATTACTAGAAACGATATCATTTAGTGAAAATGATATTTTATATATAATTGGTGATATTTGTGATCGTGGACCTGACAGTCTAAAAATATTATTTTATATTCAAGATCATAATAATATTATTTTAATAAAAGGAAATCATGAATACATGTGGCAAGAAGCTTTATATTATGGAGTTTATTATGATGATTTTGATTATCCTTCACGGGCGTTAAAATTATGGTTAGCCAATGGTGGTGATACAACGATGAGAAATATTCGTGAATATCTTCAAAAAGATAAATTTAGATATGAAGATTATCGTGTTATCCGGACAGCTTTTTTTAAAAGTCTGTATGAATATTTGATTAATCTTCCTAATTATTTAGAAATTGAGGTAAATCAACAAAAATATGTGTTAGTTCATGCTGGAATCGATGTTCGTTATCCACTAAAAGAACAAAAATTAAATTCTCTTTTATGGATTCGAGATGATTTTTATCATGCACGAGGTGATTTGACAAAGATTTATATTTTTGGTCATACTCCAACAGCGATGTTAAACAAGGATCGGAGTTTTGATATTTGGGTTGATGATGTCCATCAAAATAAAATTGGAATTGATGGTGGTTTGGCTTGTGGTGTGATTGGACAGTTAAATTGTTTATGCCTAGATGATGGCAAAATTATTATTGTTAATAAGGAGGAGTAGGGAATGCGCGGAGCTTTTTATAATTTAGTTAATTTTATTAATACAACGAGCATAAATGATGTTTATGCTAATGCAGCAAGAAAAATTCTTCAAAATATCTATGTGATTCCGGGAAGTACAATAACTGATGTAGCAGAGCTTTGTTTTGTTTCAACAGCAACGATTTCCCGATTATGCAGAAAACTAAATTATGAATCATTTGCTGATTTTAAAATGGATATTACCATGAATTTAAATTATTTTAATCGCGATACACTCAGATTACAGTTTGATCATCAGTTGCCCCAAAGGCAGTATTTACATAAAGGTAAAGAAGTGTTTAAAGCTCATTTTGATAATATTTTAGATAATTTAAAAGAAACATACGAGAGTGTATCTTATGAAGACCTGGAATTTATTGTCGATAAAATTCATGATGCAAATAAGGTTTGTTTTGCTGGAAACTTTTTTACTCAATCAGTATCGATGCAATTACAGATTGAACTATCATATTTGGGTAAAGAATGTAGTGGGATGTATCCTTTAGAACAGCAAATTTTGACGGTAGAAGGATTAGATGAAAATGATGTAATTATTGTTTCAAGTATTGCAGGAGGATTTATGACTGATCATCCAGATGTTATGCGAGTAATTTCTAAGAGTCCGGCCTATAAGATTGTTATTTCTCAATTGGATGAATTTGTTTATAGTGATAGTATCGATATGATCTTAAAGGTTGGAACAGATCATCATTCACTGATTGGTAAATTTTCAATAACCTATATTTTTGAGGTTTTAGAAGCCCTGTATCATTTAAAATACGGAGTTAAAGAAAAACGGGAATTATAAAAAAAGGACTACCATTTGGTAGTCCTAAATCGTATTATAAGCCCACATAGCTTTGATTTGAGGAGCTAATTGGCTATATGACCATTGCTTATGACTATTTTCTTTACTGTTAGGATCATTAACTAAAAACTTGTCATTAATAGTTTTAGTAATGACAATAAAGTGACCAGTCGTTGTAAAATCGCCAGGACGTAAACTGGCGATGATTGGATGACCAGCATCTAATTGCTTAAACATTTCATTTTTGCTCAATGGCACAGCAGAAGCGATTAAGCCAAATTCATTACAGCCGCTTTCCATCAATGCCCATCTTGTCATACTGCCTTCAAGAAAATCGTTCTTAATAGCATATTTAGCAACATAGCGTGGGTTATAAGTTGTTTTGCCAGTTAAGCCAACAGCAACCATCGATAGACAGGTAGGGCCACAACCGGCAGTTCCAATAATTTCATCACCATATGTAGTATATGCCCAGCGCTTATCCCATTGGATATATAAAGGGATGCCATTAGGACTATCTAAGATAATAGGATCGGTGTTTTCATTGGGTTGATAATTTTCTTTCAGTTCAATTGCTTGAGGATTTTTATCAACAAATTCATTAATGTATTGGGGGCAGTCTACCTTATCAAGTGCACCTGAATTATCATTGTATAGTAGGGGAGGGATTATTTGGAGACATAAGTAACCAAATATAAATATAATGATAAAAGCGATAAAAGCAGGAATTTTTTTTAATTTTTTAAGTTTCATAAATGCATTGAATAGTATTTAATTACAATTGAAAATATAGTAATTACCCCCAAAACCAATACAATAAAGAATTTTTCTTTTTTATTTAATTTTTTTTCCATAATATTGCTCCTTAAATGATGAATGTAGTGAGAAGAAGGGGAGCGTAGTTATAAACAGAAATTAATCCGATACTCCCGAAACTAAGTAAGAATAAACTAGTCGAAACATTATTTTGACGATGCTGATTAATAAAATGATAGATTATTATTCCAATTAAACAGCCAAGAGTATTTAGGAAAATGTCATCGATATCAAAAACTCCCCATCCGGTGCCTAATTGAATTAGTTCAAAAGATAGACTAGTAAAAAAACCAATAAAGGCAATGTTGTAATTATTTAGAAAACTAAAATAGTGTCTCAAGATAATACTTAAAGGGATAAATAGGGAAACATTGCCAATAATATTTACAAGTAGAACTTTTGTTAGCCCTGACTGGTGATATTGATTAATGAAATCGAATAACACTAGATTACTATTATAGCCCATATCAATAAAACCATTCTTTAAAATGATTATTCGTATCAGCATCCAAAAATAATATATTGAACAAAGAGCTATTGTGATGTTGATCAAATAGTTATTTTTCTTTTCCATTTTTATCACCCAATCAAAAAACCTATTCTACAATGATTATTATATCAAGTGACAATAGAATATATATTTAGATACTCTAAAGAAAATCTTACAAATTTCTTACAGCGAAGTATATAGAAAATGGTCTAAAAAGAAGCTGGCTATATAATATAAAAATAAAATTATAAATAGAGTTGAATTTAAAGTCATTTTATAAAAAAAATCATATAGTATTTTGAGGGGGTGAATAAATGGTTAGAGAAGGTATTGATGTTTCACAATATCAAGGTCAAATTGATTGGGAGTTAGTTAAAAATCATATTGATTTTGCAATCTTACGGTGTGGTTATGGTCAAGATATTCCTGGTCAAGACGATCCTACTTTTAAAAGAAATGCTGATGAGTGTACACGGTTAGGAATTCCTTTTGGGGTATATTTGTATTCTTATGCAACAACTGAAAGTGAAGCATTGTCTGAAGCACGACATGTTATGCGATTGGTTGAAGGATATAAGATGGAATACCCAGTATATTTAGATTTAGAAGATCCAAGAATTGGACAATTATCGAATGAACAGATTGAAAGAAATAGTCGTGTATGGGCTGAAGAACTAGTAAACAATAGATATTTTCCAGGATTTTATGCATCATATTATTGGTGGACGGAAAAATTAACTGGACCTTTATTTGATCGCTATACAAAGTGGGTAGCACGGTATGCTGAAGAATTAGGGGCCGAAGGTTTTGATATGTGGCAATATACTGATAAAGGATTTGTTGAGGGGATTAATGCACCGGTTGATCGAAATTATGCTTATAGAGATTTTCCTGCAGAAATAATAGCAGGTGGATTTAATAACTTTGAAGGTGACGAAACAATTCCTCCGATTACTAATTATCAGGTAGGAGATCATGTTACATTCGATCATGTGTTTGTTTCTTCTGACAGCACGACACCATTGATTCCATATATAAACCACGGAACGATTCGAAGAGTCGTAAAGGGAGCGAGAAATCCATATTTGATTGGAAATGGACTCGGCTGGGTGAATAATGATAGTATAACGGGAATGATGCAGTATTTATCTAATCCGACCTACCGAGGAGATTCTTTTGTAGATGCATTGGTCCAAATCGGGGTAGATGCTTCATTCGCATCTCGAAGAGAGTTAGCAAGAAAAAATGGGATATATGATTATACTGGAAGTGCAAAACAAAATTTAGAACTTCTTCGTTTGTTAAAGGAAGGTAGATTAAGACAATAAAGGATTTTCCTTTATTGTTTTTTATTAGAAAGATTATATAAATTAAAAGCTTTAATTCCTGACTTTTAGGAAATTAAAGCCTATTTATATTGGTAGTTTAATGGTAAATGTAATTAAATCATCAGTTAAATCAGCTTCAATTGTACCACCATGGAGCTCAATAATCTTTTTAGTAATTGCAAGGCCAAGTCCTGAACCGCCTGTTTTGCTATTACGAGCTTCATCTAAGCGGACAAAAGGTTGAAAAATACGTTCTAAATTATGTTCACTAATATGTTTGACAAAGTTTGCTACCTGAATAAAAATGCAATCAACTTCTTTTTTGGCAGTGATTATTAAATCTGAATTTTCTTTACTATAATTAATAGCATTACGAATAAGATTATCAAAGACTCGTTCAAATTGATTAATATCTAATTCAAGAGACAGATTGTCTTCAATCTTGGTAACACAGTTGATATTTTTTTCATGATATAAAGGCATAAATTCATAAGAGATTTGAACCAACATCATTGAAAGATTAACAGCTTTTCGTTCTAAAGAAATATCACTAAGATTATATTTAGCAATAGAAAAAAATTCTTCGATTAATTCTTCAAGACGAATAGCTTTATCATAGGCAATTTTGGTATAATTGCTTTTTTCCTCGATTGTGAGATTAGGCTGATTCATTAGTAGGTCTAAATATCCTACGATCGAGGTTAGTGGTGTCTTTAAATCATGGGCCAGGTATAGTAATAAATCATTCCTTTGTTGTTCTGCTTGTTTAATCGCTTTTTTATTTTGTAAAGATTCACGTTTAATTTGATTCATTTGATCTTCAATTTCTTTTAACTCATATGGTAAACTGATCAGATAATTATTATCGGCAACTAAAGTTTTTCCCGCTTCAAGCATTTTTTCAATATACTGTAAAGATTCACGGTAGCGAAGCCAAAAAATAATAATAGTATCAAAAGCAATCAAAGTAATTGAAATAGTCACTAAATTATCCTTGATGATTTGTGCTACCTGGTAGACAAGATCATATTCTTGCCAAATATACTGGTGATATACTTCATAAGAATAAAGTAATAAAATAACAAAAGTTACGACCGTGACACTAATTGTGATTCCAATTTTTTTAAGTAGATTAGCAGTAAGACTTTGCTTAAAATGAGTATTATTCAATAGTATAACCAACGCCCCAAACAGTTTTTACAAATTTGGGTTTTCTTGCATTCTCATTCATTTTTTCCCGCAGTCTAGCAACATGAGCCATTACGGTATTATTGTTATCTAAATATTTTTCTTGCCATACTGCTTCAAAAAGTTCTTCTGATGTAACGACACTGCCACGTTTTGAACATAAATACCAAAGAATTGAAAATTCAATTGGAGTCAAATTTAATGGCTGGTCATATAATGTACACTTATGATTATCATTATTGATCATTAAACCATTAAAATCGTATATTTGTTGATTAACCGCTGGTTCGTTAGTGTTATAACGGGTATAACGACGTAATTGAGTTTTAACACGAGCTGCCAATTCTAGAGGATTAAAGGGTTTAGTTAAATAATCATCGGCGCCTAAGGTCAAACCGTTAATTTTATCCATGTCATTATTTTTAGCAGTAAGCATAATAACTGGGAAAAAATAATCTTCACGAATTTTTTTTAATAGACTAAACCCGTCTAAATCGGGCATCATTACATCAAGAATTGCTAGATCATAATGATTTTTTTTCAAGCTGTCTAAAGCTTCTTGACCATGATAAAATTTAAAAACTTGATAACTTTCATTTTGTAAATATAATTCCACTAAGTCAGCGATAGATTGTTCATCATCAACGACTAAGATATTATAAACCATATTATCACCTCAAAAATCATCTTAGCTTATTTTGTCTTAAAAAACAATTTAAACACCAATATTTAAGAAAATCGTAAGAATTAGGTTTTTAGTTTAATAATTTTTATTGATTAGTAAGATATAGTGATAAGATTTTGTTTCAACTAAGAGTTGAATTATAAGGGATAACTCAAATGCAAGATTATTTTTTTATTTAATATTAATGTTTATAATTAAAGAGAAAGGTGGTATAAATATGATCAATGTAAATAAAGTAGGTGAATTCATTACTTTAAAACGTAAAGAAAAAGGTTTAACTCAACAACAATTGGCTAATAAACTATCTGTTTCTTTCCAGGCTGTTTCAAAATGGGAAAATGGCGGTTTGCCTAATGTTGAGATATTATCAGATTTGGCCGCATTACTAGAGATTACTGTTGATGAATTATTAGCAGGTGTAGAAAAAGAACTAGAGGGATTATCATATAGTAAGGCAGGGGTAGATATTGCATATAGTGATGCCATAAAAAGAGAAATGAAACAATATTTAAAAACTAGTGATCCACGGGTCTTAAATGGGTTAGGACCGTTTGCTTCTTTATATGATATTTCATTTTCAGATATTAAACATCCCGTTTTAGTTCTTAAATCGGAGGAACCAGGTTCAAAACAAAAACTAGCGATGGAATATGGATATAGTGAATCGATTTGTCATGATATGATTAATCATTTGGTTAATGATATTGTTGTTATGGGAGCAAAGCCCTTAGCGGTATTAGATACGATTGTTTGTGGTAATGCTGAAAAAGAAACGATTGCCTCATTGGTGAAAGGAATTTCGCAAGCATGTCAAAATAATGAATGCTCATTAGTGGGTGGAGAAACATCAATTCAACCTCAAGTTGTTGAACATGGTGTTTATGTCTTAACATCAAGTATTGCTGGAATAGTTGCAAAGGACAAGGTAATTGATGGTTCCAAAATTAGTGCTGGGGATGTTATACTTGCAATTGCTTCAAATGGTCTTCATACAAATGGCTATTCTTTAGTTAGAATGTTAATGGATAAATATCCTCAAATTAAATTAGAACGAATCATGAATGAAACATTTATTGAACAAATTATGAAACCACACACACCATATTATCAAGCATTAAAAGGATTGTTTACGAAGGTATCGATTCACGGTATGGCACATATCACTGGTGGTGGAATTGAAGGAAATTTATGTCGAGTTATTCCCGATGGTTTAACAGCTAAAATTGATTTAGCAAAGATTAATATTTTGCCAATTTTTAAATATATAAAACATCGTGGTAATATTGATGATAAGGAGATGCTAAATACATTTAACTGTGGGGTTGGTTTCAATGTTGTTGTAAGTCAACAGGATAAAAGGCAAGTCATGGAACATCTTTCAGAGTACTATCCTTGTTATGAAATTGGTGTAATTGAAAATGGCCAAGATAAAGTGGAATTTGAAAATAAATTAAACTGGTTATAAAGAATAGCATTAATGCTGTTCTTTTATTTTAATTATTCTTGACTGTATACTAAGAATATAGTGTTTAATATAATTGAAAAAGGAGTGATAGTATGACAACACATGAAATTGAAGAGATGTTGGGAATAGCAAAACAGACACTTATTTATTATGAAAAAGAGGGTTTTATTACACCTCAGAGGAATAGTAATAATTATCATAATTATTTAAAAAAGAACTTGATATTTTAGAATTGATTTTATTGCTCCGGTCGATGGAAATATCGATTGATGAAATAAAATTAATCTTAAATAATCAATTTTCAATTAGAGATGCTTTAAAAACAAAAAAGAGTTTATTGAAAATACAAAAATTCAATTAGAAGATATTGAAAAAAATAAACAATTAAAATAAACGTAGATAGGTGAAAATTTCTTTTAATAACGAATCACTTAAACAATGGATCGACCGTGATACCTTATTTTTTAATAATGAAGAAATTAAATATAATAATCTAGTTATTCCTATTAATGAAATTATTGATTTCAATATTTCAATGTGTAGTGTTTTATATGAAATTACATTACTAAGAGTGTTTTTAAATTATTATATTGATATAGATGTCCGTACTGATTATGATGTTTATTCTTTTCAAATATTAAACAATAGTCAAGTTGTAAAGATGTTCGATTATTTGCAGAAAAAGCAGATAAGGCTAAATGATCGATATGGATTGATTGAATTATATCGAACTAAAGATCCAGTAGCATTAAATAAATATTTAGACATTAATTTTAAAAAGTGGGCAAAAAAAAGATAGTCTTGATAATCCCCGAGATAATAATTTTTTGAGACATCACTTAAAAAGAGGGGGATAAAAAAATAGTACTAGCAGCTGCTAGTACTATTTAAATTGTGCTAAATATTTTTCATTTAAGGCAATAACCTGTTTCATTGCCGTTATACCAGGTGCACCGATAGTATTACGCTTATTAACGCAAGTTTCAACGTTGATAGCATCATAAATATCATCATCAAAAACCTCTGAAATGGCTTTAAATTCAGCAATTGTTAGGTCATCAAGATCTTTATTTTGATCAATTGCATATAGGACTAGCTGCCCAATAATTCCATGAGCATCTCTAAATGGGACCCCTTTATTGACTAAATAGTCTGCTGCATCAGTAGCATTAGTAAATCCACCAGTAGCAGATTTACGCATTTTATCTTTATTAAATGTTGTTGATTTTAACATTCCGTCTAATAATTGTAAGCAGCCTTTAGTCGTTGTGAGTGCATCAAAGACAAGTTCTTTATCTTCCTGCATGTCTTTATTGTAAGCAAGAGGAATACCTTTCATCGTAGTTAATAAACTAGTTAAAGCTCCATATACTCGACCTGTTTTTCCTCTAATTAATTCAGCGATATCAGGGTTCTTTTTTTGTGGCATAATTGAAGAGCCAGTTGAATAAGTGTCATCTAAATCGACGAATTGGTATTCATTAGTATTCCAAATAATAATTTCTTCACTGATTCTTGACATATGCATCATCATTGTAGCCATAGCACTTAATAGTTCAATCAAATAATCACGATCACTTACCCCATCAATACTATTTAAGCAAGGTCCATCAAAACCTAATAGTTCAGCAGTATATTCGCGATCTAATGGGTAGGTAGTACCTGCTAGAGCCCCAGAACCTAATGGGCAGATATTCATTCGTTTATAAATATCTTCTAATCGGCTGCTATCACGTTTAAACATTTCAAAATAAGCTCCGAGATGGTGTGCTAATGTAATTGGTTGAGCTTTTTGTAAATGTGTGAAACCAGGCATGATTGTTTCAATATGAGTTTTCATTATATCATTAATCGTTATTAATAGATTATGAATTAAAGTATTTAATATAACAACTTGATCGCGTGTATATAAACGCATATCGAGTGCAACTTGGTCATTACGGCTTCTTCCAGTATGTAACTTTTTACCAGTGTTACCAATTCGTTCAATTAAAGTAGATTCAACGAAACTGTGAATATCTTCTTGACTATTATCAATCGTTAATTTACCAGTATTAAGGTCTTCTAATATTTGATTTAGAGCAGTTTCAATTTCAGTTCCTTCAGCACTTGTTAAAATCCCTTGTTTTGCTAGCATTTTGACATGAGCAATACTTCCTTGGATATCTTGGGTATAAAAAGTTTGATCAAAGCTAATTGATGCATTGAAATCATAAACTAGCTGATCGGTTGGTTTAGTGAATCGTCCACCCCATAAATTCATTTCATTTCCTCCTGTTATAATAAAAGGGCATTAGCCCTTTTATTAGTCTTTATTATTTAATTTCATTGCTCTTACTTTTGTTGAAAGTCCATATAAAGTAATGAATCCTTCAGCATCATGATGATCATATAGATCACCAGTAGCAAAACTTGCAATATCTTCATCATATAATGAATAAGGTGAAGTTGTTCCTTCTTTAATAATATTCCCCTTATATAATCTGAATTTAGTAGTACCACTAACAACTTCTTGAGTTTTATCAACAAAAGCACTTAAAGCTTCACGTAAAGGTGAGAACCATTTAGCAGCATAAACTAATTCTGCAAATTCAACAGAAACTAGCCGTTTATATTTTAATGTTTCACGATCTAAAACTAATTCTTCTAATTGGCGATGAGCTTCCATTAAAATAGTTCCTCCTGGTGTTTCATAAACTCCACGAGATTTCATTCCAACAACACGGTTTTCTACAATATCAATGATTCCAATTCCGTGTTTTCCGCCAATTTCATTCAATTCTTCTAAGATTGCAGTCAATGATTTTGCTTTACCATTTAATTTAACAGGGAATCCTTTTTCCCATTCGATAACTACATGCTCTGGTTCTTCAGGTGCCTTTTCAGGCGATGTAGATAACACTAATAAGTGGTCATAATTTGGTGCATTTTCAGGATTTTCCAGTTCTAATCCTTCGTGAGAAATATGCCAAATATTACGATCACGTGAATAACTTGAATCAGCAGAGAATGGTAGATTGATACCATGAGCTTGACAGTATTCAATTTCAGATTCACGAGAGTCCATATTCCATTTTGGATCACGCCATGCAGCAATGATCTTTAAATCAGGTGCAAGAGCTTTGATACCGAGTTCAAAACGAATTTGATCGTTACCTTTACCGGTAGCACCGTGACAAATAGCTGTTGCTCCTTCTTGACGTGCAACATCAACTAATATTTTAGCAATTAATGGTCTAGCTGTTGCTGTTCCTAATAAATACTTATATTCAAATACAGCATCAGCTTGAACTGTTGGCATGATATAATCTTTGACATATTCATCAACTACATTTTTAATATATAATTTAGTTGCCCCACATGCTTTAGCTCGTTCTTCTAATCCGTTTAATTCTTCAGCTTGACCAACATCAATACAACAACAGATTACTTCATAATCATAATTTTCTTTTAACCAAGGAATAATAGCAGTAGTGTCTAGTCCCCCAGAGTAAGCAAGAATAACTTTTTCTTTCATCATTTAATTCCCCCTTAAAATAACTTTAAATTATCATTATAATAAACTATAGAATTCATAATTGCAATATTTTCTCGTAATTATGCAATATTTTGTTGATTGTTCATATTTAAGCAATAGTGGTAAAATAAGATTAACTAAAGTAATCGGGAGGATAAAATGGACGGAGTGAAAATCGACTATAAAAAAATATTAGAAATAGTATTGATTGGTATCGGATGTTATTGGGCTTTAAATAATTTTCAAATAATACTAGATATTTTTAATAGTATTCTTGCAGTAATAATGCCTTTTTTATTAGGAATTATGATTGCTTTTATCTTAAATGTATTAATGATTAGAATCGAAAAGATTTTATCTAGATTTATTTTAGATAAAAAGTATACTAGTTTTAAACGTGTGATCAGTATTATTGTTTCATTGTTGATTGTTATTGGGGTAATTGGAATAATTATTACTTTAATTATTCCAGAATTAACAAATGCGATAAAAGTAATCGTTAAATCTTTTCCAGAAACATTTGAACAGTTACAAGTGTGGATCAATCAAAATGGCAATAGTTTTCCGCAGTTAGAAACATGGATCAATAGTGTTGATTTAAACAGTATTGCAAGTGAATTAAGTGGTTTATTTAAAATTGGACTTACTGGAATGCTCGGTTCAACTGTTGATGTCATTTCAATGTTCTTTACAAGTATTCTTAATTTAGTTGTGGGAATTGTATTTGCCCTCTACATATTAATGAGTAAAGAAACTTTAAAACGCCAAAGTCATAAATTGATCGATGCCTATATTCCAAAACGTATTTCAGTAAAATTGTTAGAAGTGGGGACACTCGCTCGAACAACTTTTTCAAATTTTGTGATTGGTCAAACAGTTGAAGCTTTCATTTTGGGAACTTTGTGTGCCGTTGGAATGGCTGTGTTAAATCTGCCTTATGCTCCAATGGTAGGCTCTTTAGTAGGGATCACGGCTTTTGTTCCAATTGTAGGGGCATTTATCGGTGGTGGCATAGGGGCATTTATGATTTTGACAGTTGATCCAATGCAAGCATTGATTTTTATCATTTTCTTAGTTGTGTTACAACAACTGGAAGGAGATTTAATTTATCCACGAGTAGTAGGCTCTTCAGTAGGTTTACCGTCGATCTGGGTACTTTTTGCAGTAACGGTTGGTGGAGGATTATGGGGAATTACAGGAATGTTATTTAGTGTTCCGGTTCTTTCAGTAGTCTATGCTCTTATTAAGGGGCATGTTAATAAAAGCGGTACTAAACCTAAAATAACTAATAATTAAATCTAAGTAATTTTTATTAATGAAATGAATATCCTGTTAAAGCAGGATATTTTTTTAATAACTATTTAGAAAATATTCTAAATAGTTTAATATTATGTTACAATCTATTTAGATAATATTCTAAATAGTTACAATATCACTTGCAATTAGGATATAAGTAGGATATTATGATAATATAAATAATAAAAATAATTTTATTTATGAAATGAGGAGATTAAAATGTTAAAAATTGAAAATTTGACAAAAACTTATGGTCAAAAAAAAGCCGTCGATAATTTATCATTAGAGATTGAAAATGGTCATATTTATGGTTTTATTGGACATAATGGAGCTGGTAAAACGACTACATTAAAGTCGATTGCTGGAATTATGGAATTTGATCAAGGGAATATTTATATTGATAATAAATCAATTAAAGAGGAGCCGTTAGCATGTAAGAAGGTAATGGCCTATATTCCTGATAATCCTGATCTATATGAATATTTAACAGGAATCAAATATTTGAATTTTATTGCTGATGTATATGGGGTCAGTCAGGCAGAACGAACTGACAGAATCAAAAAATATGGGGATATGTTTGAACTAACAGATTCTTTGGGGGAACCGATCAGTGCATATTCTCATGGGATGAAGCAAAAATTAGCAGTAATATCAGCCTTGATCCATGAGCCTAAATTAATAATTATGGATGAGCCGTTTGTAGGCTTAGATCCTAAGGCTTCTCATTTATTAAAGGGTTTGATGCGGGATTTGTGCGATCGTGGTGGAGCAATCTTTTTTTCAACTCATGTTCTTGAAGTAGCTGAGAAACTTTGTGATAAAATTGCTATTATTAAAGCGGGTAAACTTGTCGTATCCGGGAACACCCAAGATGTCATTGGGGATGATTCATTAGAAGAAGTGTTCCTAGAGTTGGAGGATGACAATGCTTAAGTCATTGATTAAGATTCGGTTTCAAGGAATTTTTATGAGATCGATGAAAGGAAGTAAAAATAAAAATGCCGGAATAGGTAAATTAGCATTGATGGTATTAGTGTTTGCTTATATTGCCATTGTTTTTGGTTCAATGTTTGGCTACATGTTTAATATGGTTTTAGAACCATTTACGGCAATTGGTTATGAATGGTTATATTTTGGAATCATGGCAGTATTAATTGTTTTACTTTGCTTTATTGGGAGTGTTTTTACAACCCAACAAGAAATTTATGGTGCTAAAGATAATGAGATATTATTATCAATGCCGATTAAAACAAGTGATATTTTATTAAGTCGTATTTTTGTGGTATTAATCATCAACTATTTATATGAGGCATTGATTGCAATCCCTGGTGGAATTGTTTATTTTACTCAGGTGCCGTTTGATCTTTTAAAATTACTCTTTTTCCTTATTGTCATTATAACGTTGCCGTTATTAGCCTTAGCTTTATCTTGTGCATTTGGCTGGTTAATGGCAATGTTAATGAAACGAATACGGAATAAAACAATTATTACTATGGTATTATCGTTAGGATTTTTAGGACTCTATTTTTATTTGATTAATAAACTTCCGGAATATTTGGTTGCATTAGTAGCTAATGGTAAATCGATTGGTGAAGCGATTCAAAATACGTTATTTCCAATCTATCATTTAGCTTTAGCAATCAGTGATGTCAATGTCGTGAGTTTGTTACTATATTTAGTTTGTAGTGTAGGGCCATTTGTAATTGTAATGTATCTTCTTTCGAAGAATTTTATTAGTATTGCAACTAGTAAAGCACCATCAAAGAAAGTTAAATTGAAGGATTCAGATATTAAATTTAGTAGCCAAAAGGGAGCGTTATTTAAACGAGAGTTAAAACATTTTACATCTAATCCGATGGTCATGATGAATGCTGCTTTGGGAATTGCATTTACCGTTGTTTTAGCTGGTGCTGTCTTGATTAAAGGTCCTGAGCTTTTAGATATGTTGGGAGTAATTCCACCAGAATATCAAGCTTTGGTGAATGAATTTATAGTTCCATTGTTATGTTTGGCAGTGATTGGGACTAATTCAATGAATATTATTAGTGCTGCTTTGATCTCGTTGGAAGGGAATCGTCTATGGATCATTAAATCACTACCAATTAAAACTAAAGATATTCTTGAAAGTAAATTGATGCTACACTTAGCTTTATGTGTACCACCAGGATTGTTATTTTCAATTGTCGGAAGTGTAGTTTTTTCATTGAGTTTAGTAGATAGTTTATTAGTTATTATCGTCCCTATAGTTTTTACGGTTTTTGAAGCTTTATTAGGTTTATTGATTAATTTATGGAAGCCGAAATTTGATTGGATCAATGAGACTGTTGTCGTAAAACAAAGTGCTGCTGTAATGATTACAATGTTTGGAACGATGGCGCTTGTAGTTTTTATAGGTGGTATTTATATTGGTTATTTAAATGAGTTTATTGGTGCTGTAACTTATGTTTATATAATGCTAGCGCTTTTCTTGATTATCGATATTGCTTTCTACTATTTGTTAAATACTTGGGGAATTAAAAGATTTGAAGAATTATAGGCATGTGTTTACGACACATGCTTTTAAATTGTTGGAAATTCAAATAAATATTTGACAAATTTTTTTTTAGTAATATAATAATAACCAAACTCGGTGACTAAAAGAGTAGTCTTAATAATGGTTTTAGCGAGCTGGCGTTGGTGGAAGGCTGGTAATCTAGTTAGGATGAAGCGCATTTATGAGAGGAAAGTGGGAAATAGTAGTATCGCTTTCGGGTAATCACCCTTAACGATGAAAGAGATCATAGGGTCAACTTATGATAAATAGAGTGGTAACGCGGTTAAATCGTCTCTTGTTTAAGAGGCGATTTTTTATTTTAACAAAGAAATGGAGGACTAGAAATGATTAGAGTAGGAATTGTGGGATCAACTGGATATGGGGGATGTGAGTTAGTCCGATTTTTATTAACTCACAAAGAAGTGGAAATTAAGTGGGTTTCATCAAGAACCTACACTGATGAGGAGTATAGTTCGGTTTATTCCAGCTATTTTAAATTATTGGATCAGCAGTGTGTTGATGAGGATATTACAAAATATCTTGATGATGTTGATGTGGTTTTCTTTGCGACTCCACAAGGGGTTTGTGCCAAAATGCTTAATGAGGAAGTTTTAAGCAAAGTAAAAGTGATTGATTTAAGTGCAGACTATCGAATTAAAGATGTTAAGACATATGAACAATGGTATGGAATTGATCATGCTTCACCACAATTTATCGATGAAGCTGTATATGGGCTGTGTGAGATAAATCGTGATAAAGTGAAACAGGCACGATTAATAGCTAATCCAGGATGTTATCCAACTTGTTCAATTTTATCAGTCTATCCGTTAGCTAAGGCGGATTTAATTGATATGGATACTTTGATCATTGATGCTAAAAGTGGTGTTAGTGGGGCTGGCCGTGGGGCTAAAGTCGCAAACTTATATTGCGAGGTAAATGAAAGTATCAAGTCTTATGGGGTTGCAAGTCATCGTCATACTCCGGAAATTGAAGAACAGTTAGGTTATGCGGCAAATCAAGAAGTATTATTAAACTTCACGCCTCATTTAATTCCAATGAATCGAGGAATCTTAATTACAGCTTATGCAAAACTTAAAAAGGGAGTTAATGAAGTGGATGTCGCAAAGGCTTATCAATGTTATGATGATGAGTATTTTGTAAGGGTATTGAAATCTGGGGTCTTACCAGAAGTACGTAGTGTTAAGGCTAGTAATTTTGTTGATATTAATTATAAAGTTGATCCACGGACAAATCGAGTTATTATGATGGGAGCTATGGATAACTTAGTTAAAGGAGCAGCTGGCCAAGCAATTCAAAATATGAATATTATGTTTGGATTAGATGAAAAAGAGGGGCTAATGCTTGCTCCAGCAATCTTATAAGGGGGAAAATAAAATGAAAATAATTGAGAATGGAACGGTAACCTCGCCTAAAGGATATTTAGGTGCTGGAGAACATGTTGGTATTAAAAAAGCAAAAAAAGATTTAGCATTGATCTATAGTAAAGTTGATGCCAAAGCGGTAGGAACTTTTACCCAAAATATTGTTAAGGCAGCACCAGTGTTATGGGATAAGATGATCGTTGATAATTATGATCATGTTAGAATCATTGCTGTTAATAGTGGGGTCGCAAATGCTTGTACTGGCGATGAGGGTTTAAAATGTAACGAAGAGTTTGCTCAAACTGTAGCAGATAATTTTGGATTGGAAAAAGAGGAAGTTCTAATTTGTTCTACAGGTGTAATTGGTAAGCAATTACCAATGAATAAAATCATTAATGGGGTACCAATTGTTAAACCGTTATTAAGTGAGAGCCAAGAAGCAGGGGTAATCGTAGCTGAATCAATTATGACGACAGATACGAAACCAAAGCATCTTGCTGTTGAAATTGAAGTCGGTGGAAAGACGGTTACTTTGGGGGCTTGCTGTAAGGGGTCAGGAATGATTCATCCAAATATGGCAACCATGCTGGGATTTATTACAACCGATTGTAATATTTCTAAGGAATTATTAAATAAGGCATTGAAAGAAGTAATTCCTGATACTTTCAATATGGTTTCTGTTGATCGTGATACTTCAACTAATGATACAGTCTTGTTATTAGCTAATGGATTAGCTGGAAATCAAGAAATTGTTATAGAAGATCAGGATTATCAAATATTTAAAGAAGCCTTATATTATGTTAATGAATATCTAGCTAAAGCAATTGCCGGTGATGGCGAAGGTGCAACTAAATTGTTAGAAGTTCAAGTTCATAATGCTGATACAGTTCAACAGGCTAAAGTAATCGCTAAAAGCGTTTGTACTTCACCGTTAGTAAAGACAGCAGTATATGGCAATGACGCTAACTGGGGAAGATTATTATGTGCAATGGGTTATTCTGGTGAACAATTTGATCCATATAATGTTGATTTGAGCGTTGCTAGTGAATTTGGGGAATTGCAATTGGTGGCTAAAGGAATGGCGACTGATTATAGTGAAGAATTAGCAACTAAGATCTTATCAAGCAGCGAAGTAAAAGCAATTATTGATATTCATAATGGTGATTGTAAAGCGATTGCATGGGGATGTGATCTAACTTACGATTACGTTAAAATCAACGCTGACTATCGTTCATAATAAAAATTTAATTAAGGGGGAAATAATGTGCATACAGTTGAGCAAAATAAAGCACAAGTATTAGTAGATGCTTTAAGTTATATTCAAAAATTCCATGGAGATATCGTAGTTATTAAATATGGTGGTAGTGCCATGACTAATGAAGTTATTAAACACAGTGTTTTAAAAGATATTGCGGTTCTAAAATCAGTTGGGATTAAACCGGTAATTGTTCATGGTGGGGGAAATGATATCAATGGATGGTTAAAGAAAGTTGATATTAAAAGTGAATTTAAAAATGGTTTACGGGTAACTGATAAAGAAACTTTAGAAGTTGCTGAGATGGTTTTGTCAGGGAAGATCAATAAAGGATTAGTTCAACATATGGAAAGAATAGGAACCCATGCAGTTGGCTTATCTGGTAAAGATGGTAATATGATTACAGTAAAAAAAGCAATGCCAAAAGGGGATGACATTGGTTATGTTGGGGAAATTATAAATGTTGATGTTACTTTACTAGAAACATTGTTAGAAAAGGATTATACACCGATTATTTCAACAGTAGGATTAGATTCTAAGTATAATGCTTTTAATATTAATGCAGATGATGTAGCAACGGGTGTAGCTCGTGCTTTAAAAGCGAGTAAGTTAGTATTTTTAACTGATATTGAGGGAGTTTTACGTAATCCGAGCGATCCTAGTACACGCATATCAGTAATTAATACAGAGTCAGCAGCTGAATTATTTGAACAAGGAATTATAACCGGGGGAATGATTCCAAAATTAAAAAATTGTCTTGAAGCAGTTCAGGAGGACGTAAAGAAAGTCCATATTTTAGATGGCCGTCTGGAACATAGTTTATTAATTGAAATTTTTACAACTAGCGGGGTTGGGACAGAAATAAAAAAATAAAGGTTTAGAGCCTTTATTTTTTTAATGTCACAATATTGATTTGATTAGGACAGAAAAGACGATATTCGTATCCGTCTTCCATACCTAAACCGTTAGAAATCAATAATTGACTTTTTGATTTAGTGTGTTCACCACTAACATAAGTATTACCGTTAGTTTTTTTAAATAGTCCGCCAATAAAAGGAAGACGAATATAACCACCCATTGTATGACCGGAAAGTTGTAAAGCAATTTCATTATTTGAAGTCGTGTTAAAATAATCTGGTTCATGAACTGCAACTATTTTGTAACTTTCACTATTATTTTCATTAATTAGACCACTTAATTCTCCTGTTCCCTCAAGACCAAAAAGACTAATCGTAGATCCATTAAAATAAATAGGACGATATTCGTTATGCAGAACTTCAAAACCACCCTCATTTAAAATGGCATTGACATCATTTGATGAAGCTAAATCTTTTTCACCAAGAACAGCAAATTTACCATATTTAGATTTTATATTGGATAATAATTCGATTACCTTATCGTTATCAAAGGGCGTGGCTGAAAAGAGGTCACCACCAAAAATAACCATATCAACATTTTCTTTGTTTAATGAAGTGACAATTTTTTTTAATCTAGTAACATCACTACTTTTTTGGAGATTAATATCGCTGATAAAACCAATTTCAAAATTCTTGAATTCATCAGGTAAACTATTATTAGTAATAGTCGTTTTTTTTATAGAATAACTATCAGGAGCGATATATCGGCTATAATAATAACCAAAACCGCTCCCGATAATAACGATTATCAATAATAGTAGTTTAATCGTTCTTATTTTTTTTCTCATGATTTTTTATTCATGATAACCGGAATAATCATTGGATTCCGTTTAGTTTTGCGATAAAAATATGAAGATAATGTATCGCGGGTAGTATTCTTAATTTCTCCGAAAGTAGTTTTACCTTGTAACAATTTTGATAAATTTGTTTCAACTAACTTCTCAGCTTCACGAATCATGTGAAAACTGTCTTTCATATATACGAAACCACGTGAGATAATTACTGGTCTTGTCAATAATTTTCCACTACGAGAATCCATACTAATTAAAATTGAAACCATTCCATCTTCAGATAACATTTGTCGATCGCGAAGTACAGCTGTGGATAAGCCGCTAATATCATTACCATCAACATAAATATCTTCAACATGAATTCTCGGACCTAATCGAGCCTCACCATTATTCAATAAAATTGTATCTCCATTTGATAAAACAAATGAATTTTCTGGTGGAATACCGACATCTTGAGATAATTCAGCATGAATCTTCAACATGCGATATTCTCCATGGACAGGGAAGAAGTATTTAGGTCTTGTCAATAACATCATCAGTTTTTGTTCCTCTTGAGAAGCGTGTCCGGAAGTATGTAAATTATTGAAAGCGGTATTTGTTAGTACCTTAGCACCAGCTCTAAATAATTTATTTACTACTACATTAACACTATAAGCGTTACCTGGAATTGGATTTGATGAAAAGACAACAGTATCGCCGGGTTTGATTTTGACATATTTATGAGTTCCATTTGCAATTCGACTTAATGCTGCTAATGCTTCACCTTGAGAACCGGTACATAAAATCAAAATTTCATTATCTGGTAATTTTTTTGCTTGTTCACTTTTAATAAAGAACTTATCAGGACATTTAATATAGCCCATAGCTCTTGAAACTTGAATGTTGTTTTCCATTGAACGACCGTATACTAAAATTTTACGATTAAATTTAACAGCTGCTTCGACAATTTGTTGTACTCGATGAACGTTGGAAGCGAAAGTTGCTACAATCAAACGTCCCTCTGTTTTTCTAAATTCCTCTTGAACACTATTAGCGACCTTCTTTTCACTGATTGAAAAAGTAGGAACTTCAGAATTAGTAGAATCACTCATTAATAAAGTAACCCCAGTTTCACCTAGGAAAGACATCTTTTGATAATCTGCTGGATCACCGACTGGTGATAAATCAAATTTAAAATCTCCTGTTTCAACAATCCGTCCATTAGGACTATTAATAATAATTCCCATTGATTCTGGAATAGAATGGTTTGTTTTAAAGAATCCAATATTAAAATATTTAGATTTGATTTGATACTCATCGTCGATTTGAATAATTTTTGTAGCATTAGTTAGTCTTTTTTCATCTAACTTTCTTTTAATCATGGCACTAGCAAGTGGTGTAGCATAAATGAAAGGAATTTTAACTACTTGAAGTAAGAAAGGAATTCCACCTATATGATCTTCATGACCATGGGTAATCATTAAACCACGAATTTTCTTTTCATTTCTTTTTAAATACGAGTAATCAGGAATAACGTAATCAATTCCCGGTAATCCTTCTTCAGCAAATTTTACTCCGGCATCAATAATGAATAATTCATTATCGTGTTCAACACAGTACATATTTTTACCGACTTCATTTAGTCCGCCAAGGGCAAATACCTTAGTATCAATACTATTTTTTGTTTGTTTTGATTTATTTACCGCTTTTTTTGGCGTGTTGTTTCGAGATTTACTTTTATTATTATGATTTTTTTGTGGTGACTTGCCAGGTCGTTTATTATTTGTATTAGGCTTTTCTTGCATAATAACCTCCTTAATTATATTTTGTATCCTTTTAAGTATTATAACACATATTAAAAGACAAGAAACGAAGTTTCTTGCCTAGATAATCTTTTTGCATGCAGCAATGGCTAGAGCATGCGGTCCAATATGACATGAAACACTAAGTGACAATGGGTCACAAATAATTGTTGAATCAGGATAAATAGCTTCTAATTCTTTCTTTAATTCTAATGCTGGCTGTTCGTCGTATGTATATGCAATACAAACATGAACATTCTTTCCTTTTCCTTCTGGATCAAGACGTTCATCAATATCTTTTTTTATTGCTTCCATCATAATTTTAGTTGCTTTAGACATTGTTCTGGTCTTAGAGAAAGTATCGAGCTTTTCACCTTGAATTTGTAAGATTGGTTTGATTTTCATCATTCCGCCTAAAATTGCAACAGCAGGAGTGATTCTTCCACCTTTACGAAGATAATCTAACGTATTAACAGTAATATAGATAGAAGCATTTAATTTATTTGCTTCAAGAATTTCTTTGATTTCTTTTGCTGATTTACCAGCTTTAGATAATTCAAGTGCATCCAGAACATCCCATTTTTGAGTTACTGAAACGCGTTGTGAATCAACGACTTGAACTCGTCCATCATATTCACCTGCTAACATCAAAGCAGTTTGGCAAGAGCCGCTTAAGCCACTAGACATGGGAATATGAACAATTTCATCATACTCTTTTAATACTTCATCCCAAAGTTTACTAACATCACCAACTACGGGTTGACTTGTAAAAACTTCAGCATCTGTCATTAGTTTTTTATAAAACTCATCTTGAGATAAGTTGATATCTTCATAGAAGGTCTGACCATCAATAGTAAATGGCATCGGTAGTACGTTGATTCCTAATTTTGTACCTTCAGCCTGAGTGATTCCAGAATTACTATCAGTGATAATTGCTACTTTATTCATTTAAAAACCTCCTATCTCTAAACCATATTTTACTTGAAATAATAAAAAATGCAAACTATTTAACCATTATTATAAAAATAATTAAATGAAAGGCATTACAATATATAACTGTATTATATATTGTAATACAGTTATATATTTGGTATACTACATTTGTAAGAATGTAGTAGGAAAGGAGTTATTATGCAAATAGATAATAATAGCAGTGTTCCAATTTATGAACAAATCTATAAACAGCTGCTCGAATATATAACGACAGGGTTAATGCAGGCGGACGATAAACTACCCTCTGTCCGTGAATTATCTTCATCAATTCATATTAATCCTAATACCGTTGTTAAAGCCTATCGTCTTTTAGAAGAGCAAGGTTTTATTTATTCCTTGCCGGGGAAGGGAAGTTTTGTTAGCTCAAAACAAAATAATCAAACGAAGTTGTTTGAACAACAAATTAAAGTTCTCACAAAAGAGATTGTTACTAAAAGTAAATATATTGGTTTGACCTTTGAACAATTATGCCAATTTATGGAACAGACTTGGGAGGGAAAATAATGTTATTAGTCAAAGAATTATCAAAGAAAATTGATCACAAACAAATTTTGGACAATATTACTTTAAATATACCTAAAGGTTCAATTTATGGAATTATTGGTGAAAATGGTGCAGGTAAAACAACTTTGATTCGTCATTTAGTAGGTGCTTATCAAGGTGATACAGGATTTGTTGAATTAGAAGGAATGCGTATTTATGAAAATCCTGAAGCAAAAGCAAAATTAGTATATATCCCCGATGAATTTTTTGATACCTTCGGACATAATATTCGGGATATTAAAGAATTATATCAAGGGATTTATCCAAGTTTTAACGAGGCACGGTATTTAAGATTGATGAAAATGTTTAAGCACGATAGTTTAGAAAATTTTAGTAAATTTTCTAAAGGAATGAAAAAGCAAGTTATGTTTATTTTGGCTTTAGCGATCATGCCTGAATATTTGATCATGGATGAGCCGTTTGATGGACTTGATCCACATATTCGGAAAGTTATTTGGGATATTTTGATTCAAGATGTAAGTGAGCGAAATATGACAATTTTTATTTCTAGTCATCATTTAAATGAATTGGATAGTATGTGTGATCATATCGCTTTGATCAACAATGGGAAAATTGTTTTTGAAGAAGCACTAGATCATCTTAAAGAAGGCTATCATAAATTACAAATCGTCTTAGAGTGTGGTGATGATATGTATGCTTTAGAGAAAGAATTAAAAGTTTTATCTCATCAAATGATGGGACGTGTTCATACTTTGATCGTTGCTGGTGAAATTGAAGCAATCAATCGTACTGTGGAAAAGTATTGTCCTTTAATTAATGAAACTTTATCATTATCATTAGAAGAGATTTTCTTATTTACTTTAGGAGGAGAATATGATGAACTCAAGGAAGTCATGGGTTAATATTCCCTTACTAAAAAATATCATTAAAAATAATCTCTTTCCTGCTAAAGTATCATTAATTATTTTTGTGGGAGTCTTTATTTTATCGCTTATTTCTGGTTCTAATAGTGGTTTTAGTCAAATTTGTATAGTTGTATATGGAATAAGTGCAGTTGTTCTAACAACGATATACCCTTGTTTTATTCAGAGTTATCAAGTTAATAAAACGAAATCATCAATGATGTGTTCATTACCGTTGGCGACAAGATGCGTTTGGTTTACAAATTATTTAGCTGGATATTTAATTGCGCTAGTTACATTATTGATTGAGGGATTAGGTTTGATGATGTTTTTAGGATTAAATAATGCGGGGACTGAAGGAAATATATTTATAAGATTTATAATGGCGATATTTCTTTTGTTATTTATTTATTATACCCTTACTTATTTAGTTTGTTCACTGTCTGGTAATCGTTTGGGACAAGTTGTGTTTAGTTTAGCAGCATATGCATTACCAGTAATTTTATTATTGGGGCTTATTTATATTAGTCCTAAATTAGTTCCAAGTAATCTTGATCTTGGAATTAATGACACATATCTTTATCTTACTTTTCCGTTAGCTGCTGGAATGCAGTTTATTTATAGTGCGTATCCACATATATTTTTCCATTTATTTTTAGGAATTGTTACCTTAATCTGCAGCTATTATGTTTATAAAAATCGTGAAAATGAATATATTGGAGAACCTTTAGTATTTCGCCGAATTATTATTGTTTTAAAAGCTATTTTGATTATTGCTGTAACGATATGTGGTTTTGGAGTCATTTTATTAGTATCAAAAATTAATATCACATATGGATTCAAAGGTCAGTCACTTTTATTTTTGATCTATATTTTGATTGGGATGATTGTAGCGATAATCGTTGAAATTATTTTTAAAGGAAGACATGTTTATCGTAATTTATTAATCTATGTACCTGTTTTAGCAATTGTTTTTGGTGCTAATTTTATGATTGCCAATAAGCAATATCTTTCAGGAATTAATAATTCGAGATATGAAGTTACTGCTGATTTAGTAGCTGAATTAGCTGGTAATCAGGAGTATCTTAGCTTAAGCTTAAATAATGAGGTTACAAAGGAATTCTTGAATTATTTGAGTAAACATCGTGATGACCTTCATTTTGAAAAATATGATGATGAACAACAAGATTTAGCAATGATGTATACTTATCAATATGAACATGGATTAGATGATGATTATTATAGCTATAGTATCTATTATATTAATAAAAAAGCAGTAATTGATTTCTTTAATGGACCAGGAAATAAGTATTTTGATAAGCTGCTTAATTATACTGAGGGTTTAAAAAAGGAAAAAAGTTTAATTTGTTATGTTAATGATCATGCAGTCTATTTAAATAAAGAGGAAATTCAAGAATTGATTAAATTGTTGCCAAATCAAGAAATCAAACCTAAAAATATATTTAGTATTAAAACATATAATTTATTAAATCCTGATAGTGTCAATTATTTAATAAGCAGTAATGAAGCAATAACGAATTTTATTACTAGCGATGAGTTGATCGAACGAGCTGTTTTTATTGAAAATTGTCGAGATGTTATTGATGATATTAATAGTGATTCAACAAAGTTTGAAGAACAAATCAAAGCCGTAGTGAGTACACAATTTAGTCACGAAACAATTGATATGGTCTATCCAAACGGTGATAGCACAGTTATAGCCTTTAGTAATGATGAAGTTATTTATCAAGGTACCTATGAAGTTGTTACAAAAGAAGGAAATAACTATACTTATCCATTAGAATTTACCTTAAAGAAAGGTGATGATGGCGTGATCGTTAATGATATAAAGGTAGGTGGTTAAAGATGATGATCAGTTTATTAAAAAATGATTTAAAACAGCTAAAAAATACAGTTGTTATTTTTAGTGGTTTTCTAGCTTTAAGTTTGGTAATCAGTCTGATTTCTTTTCACTCTGATGTTCCTGTAGGAATGTTTTATCTAATTATCTTACTCTATTCATTAGTTGTTCCGATGGTTAATTTAAGTTACTTATTTGATCAAACCCAACAGACTCATTTTTCATCTTTGCCATATACAAAAATACAAAGTTTTATGATCAGATATTTAAGCGGATTATTGTGCATAATTATACCTGTCATAATCTATTGTATTGTTGATGTTATTTTAGGACAAGGATTAGTACTTAAAAATTGTTCTTCAGCAATTTTAATGATTTGGATTTATTATAGTTTAGGTAATCTAGCTGCCTATTTAACGACATCAGTAATTATGGATATTATTCTACAAATTGTTATTAATATATCGCCATTCATTATTTATATGAGTTTATTTTCTGTTTATCAGACTTTTGTTAGAGGAATCATTAGTGCTGATTTTTCAATGGAGGTCGTAAGTATTATTTTGCCCGCTTTTCGATTATTTATTGGTGGACTTAGTGGTTTAAGTTCTTATTATCTTTTGCTGTATGCTGGTTATGGTCTAGTTATATTTATAATGGCTTTTTTAGCAAGCAGTAACCGGGAATGTGTTAACAATTATCATGGTTTCACTTATAAAATCATTGGTGAAGTAATTAAACTAATTTGTATTATTTCAGTTTCTTGGCTGATTACTTCTATTTTGGATATTCCTGTTCAATCTTTGAAGAGTTTTATTATTATCAATATTATTGCAACCTTTGTTGCGACTTTTATTATTCAATTTATTCAGTCAAAACGTATTAGGTATGTATTGTGCATAGTGCAGGGAACATTAATTGTTTTAGTTACAATTGTAATTTTTATTGGTTCAAAAGGATATTTAGAAAATTATATTCCTCATGATATTAAAGCAGTAGAAATTAATTCAAATTTTGGGTACAACAAGATTAATAGTAAATTAACTGATCAAAAATCAATTGATACAGTAGTGGCAATTCATCAGGAAATTTTAAAACAAAAAAGTGATTATGGCAGTCATAACTTAAAAATTACTTATTATAAGGATAATGGTGATAAGGTAACAAGAGGTTATCAAATTTCGGATCAAGAATATTTAATGGTAATCAAAAAGTTAGATGCGGCACTTTTAAAAAGTTGGTTTGATAATTATTATTATATTATTAATAAGCTTGACACATATCAATATCTTACTTATGCATTGCCGGGTGAAAGTGAGAATGAAATTAGAACAGAAAATGATATTCTATTATTTAAAAATATTCTTCAAAGAAAGCTGTCGGAGTTTGAAAATAACCCTAATTTATTATTAAAAGTTGACTATGATAATCCGGGTCAAATTACTAGATTTAAGCGTTCTAATGATGGTAGTGAAAGTTATCAAGGTGATTCGATTTCTTTTGACGATAATGACCCAATGTCGCTTGCTTTACAAGAATATGATAAAATTAAAGCAAATTAGTTGTAATTATTTATAGATTAGGCATAATGTTAATGAGGTGATAAAAATGAAAATTTTAAATAGTAATGAATTTGATAACGCAATTGCTAGCGGTATCGTTTTAGTAGATTTTTATGCTGACTGGTGTGGACCATGTAAAATGTTATCTCCAGTTATTGAAGGGTTAGCAGAAAAGATGGAGCAGGTTAATTTTTATAAATTAAATGTTGATGCTTCTAGTGATATTGCCGGGCGTTATGGGGTTCAGGCAATTCCAAATTTAATTATTTTTAAAGATGGTAAAGCAGTTGACCAGATTACTGGTTTTGTTCCTGAAAATGAAATTGTAAAACATTTACAGAATTTATTATAATGTATTTAAGCCATGGTAGTGTTACCATGGTTTTTATATTTTGAAAGTTTTTGAAAAATTCAGCTAAATAAGTCTAAATATGATAAAATCTATACATATAGAAATGTAGGTGAATTTAGATGAAAGTATCTTTTTATGAATCTGTAGCGAAGCATGATTTAAAATTTGCGGTAATTATTAGCCGTTATTTAAAACAGTGGGTATTTTGTAAACATAAACAGCGAAAGACATTTGAAATACCTGGAGGACATCGTGAAAATGGGGAAAGCATTGAAGCATGTGCAAGACGTGAATTGTATGAAGAAACGGGAGCTGTTACTTATACGCTTGAACGTCTTTGCGACTACGGAGTTGTTGAGAAAACTGGATCAAAAGAGTCTTTTGGAACAATATTTTATGCCGAAATTGAAAAAATGGCGGATTTACCTGATTCTGAGATAGAAAAAATATTTTTATCGAAGGAACTGCCCGAATGCTGGACATATCCGGAAATTCAGCCTTACATGATCGATGAATATAAAAGACGGAGAGGATCATAAATGAAAAAAATATTTATAGTAATGATGATAGCAGGAATTTTAACTGGATGTAGTGATTCATCTACTAAGAGTATAACAGTTTGTAAAGGAAGTTTTGATTATGGCGATATTGAAAATACTTATGAAACTAAAGGCGATAAGGTTATCAGGATCGTGAATGTGACGATTAATGATTATAGAGATACGGATTATGATGATGAGACCTTAGTTAGTACACTTGAATCACAATTAAATGTATATAAAGAAATAGATGGGTTGGAAATAAAGCTTACTGCTAAAGATCAAATTGTTCGTCAGGAATTTATAATTGATATAGAAAATGGTGATTTAAAAAAACTTAATGAGGTTGGATTAATAGATTTAAATGGTGATGGAACGGTTTCTTTTGAAAAATTAACAAAAAATGCTAAAGAGAATAAATTAACTTGTAAAGAAAAATAAGCAGGAGATATGATATAATAAGTAAAAGGAGGTGTGATTATGGCACGAAAACCTCTGAAATTAACGAAAAATGCGTTAATGTTATTGGGGATAATAGCGTTACTATTGATAACTTTTTTAGTTTTAAAGTTTGGTGGGACAAAAAGTGAACAACCAGAAAAAAAAATAACTGAAACATTAAGTGGATTAGTTGTTGAAAATCAGGTCTTAAAAGTTCAGTTATTAGATTTTGTAAGTAATAAGGATTTTGATGATAAGTATCAAGAAGTTTCAATGGATATTAAAGCAGATGAAGAAGTATTAAACTATAAAATATCAAATCGTCAAGTTTTTAATAAAGTGATGCAGTTAT
Organism: Thomasclavelia ramosa DSM 1402; assembly: GCF_014131695.1. Lineage (NCBI taxonomy): Bacteria > Bacillati > Bacillota > Erysipelotrichia > Erysipelotrichales > Coprobacillaceae > Thomasclavelia > Thomasclavelia ramosa. The sequence goes on along the minus strand of NZ_CP036346.1, from coordinate 2,345,120 downwards.
TACCGCCAGGTGAGGGCTCTCCTTTATTGAATAACAGCAGTGAGGTACCTACTCATGAAGCGTATATTCTTGTTTTAACTGGTGATATTGTTGAGTATAAAGATAGTGAAGGAAAGAGTTCTTATCAAATTGCTAATGCACGTCTTGATTACTATAAACAATCATTGTTGTTAGAGAATGATTATGATAGTGTGTATATCGCTTCAATTGATGGAAAAAAAGAAAAAATGGTCAAGATTACTGTATATAAGGAAGCACTATCCAGTCCAAGTGAGTATATGACAATGTTACAATGGTAAATAAAAACCTTAGCAAAATAAAATGCTAAGGTTTTTTAGTATTATTCAATGTTTAGTCCAGCAACAAAGGTTAGATCAATACCAAACATAATGCCGGTATTGGGTTTATCGATGCCGCCTAAAGTTTTATCAATAACGGTCCTTGCTTTTTCAACATCTTCATTTTTTAAAATAAAGAAAAGTGTTTTGCTTGTTTCACGGGGATCTTCAAGAAAAATTCGTAATGATTCGATAATAAAATTATCATTACTTTTTAATGTATTAAGCATCCCTTTGCTTTCAATGATCGTCCCTCCGTTAATACCACTTTTTTGTAATGCGGCTAAGAGATCATCTAATTTTTCTACTTTGTGTAAAACTAAGAAAAGTGCTTGCATGGAATTCCTCCTTTATGTACATCCTATTATATATTATAAACCATATTATTGCTCTTTGCATTAGTAAATGTTTGGTTTATAATAAATAGTATACAAATAAGGGGGTATATTTAAATGAATTTTGAATTTTCAAATCGGATCAGTGGTGTTAAGGCATCAGCAATTAGGGAAATTTTAAAAATGATGAATGATCCAGAGATTATTAGTTTTGGTGGTGGAAATCCGGCTAGTGAGACTTTTCCTGTTGAACAATTAAAAAGAATTAGTGATGATATTTTTAATACTTGTCCTAATTCTATTTTAGAGTATGGAATTACTGAAGGTGACGGAAGCTTTAAAAAAGCAGCAATAGAATTTTTATCACGGCATGAAACAGTAGTGAAAGACTATGATGGTGTTATGGTTACTTCTGGTTCACAACAAATCATGGATTTTTTATCTAAATGTTTATGTAATGAAGGGGATCTAGTTGTTTGTGAAAATCCAAGCTTTTTAGGGGCTTTAAATGCATTTAAAAGTAATGGTGCCAAATTAGTTGGAATTGATATGGAAGATGATGGAATCAATCTTGAACAGTTAGAAGCAGTTTTAAGTGGGGTGCAAAAACCAAAATTTATTTATTTGATTCCTAATTTCCAAAATCCTACTGGAATAACAACTTCTTTAGAAAAACGTCAAGCTATTTATACATTAGCAAAAAAATATCAAGTGCTGATTCTTGAAGATAATCCATATGGTGATTTAAGATTTAGAAATGATGCAATTCCTTCAATTAAGTCATTAGATGATGAAGGATTAGTAGTTTATGCAGCTAGTTTTTCAAAAATTATTGCACCGGGAATGCGTGTAGCTGTTATGATTGGTCATCAAGATCTATTAGCTAAATGCACAGTTGCTAAACAGACAAATGATGTTCATACAAATGCTTGGGCGCAAAGTGTAATGGCTCGTTTCTTAAATGAAACGGATATGGAGGTACACCTAAAAAAATTACAGGCAGTATATGAGCAAAAATGTAATTTGATGTTGGAAGAAATGAAAAAACAATTCAGCCCAGATTGTAAATGGACAATTCCTGATGGGGGAATGTTTATTTGGGTGACTCTACCAGAACGAATTGATATGCCGGAGTTTGTTAAAAGAGCTGTTGAACATAAAGTAGCAGTAGTTCCAGGAAATGCTTTCTATGATGATGATAATAAACCATGCCAATCGTTTCGGATGAATTTTTCAACTCCAACTAATGAACAGATTATTAAAGGGGTCGCTATTTTAGGAGCGTTAATGCATGATTAAAAATATTGTTTTTGATATGGGAAATGTTATTTTGCGTTGGGATCCGCACTATATTGCTAGTAAATTATCAAATGATAGTTTAGAACAAGAAGTGATTGAAAGAGAGTTATTTGCTTCAAAACAGTGGCAAAAGCTAGATCAAGGATTACTCACCGTGGAAGAAGCTCTTAAGGAATTAAAAACCGACAATCCGCAGTTGATTAGACATGCATTATTGCATTGGTATGATTATTTTGAGCCTTTTGCTGAAATGGTAGCATTAGTTAAAGAACTAAAAGAGCAAGGTTATCATATTTATCTATTATCTAATTGCAGTCTCCAATTTGATGATTATTACCAAAATATCGAAGCTTTTAAATATTTTGATGATTTTTATATTTCTGCACGCTACCAATTATTAAAACCTGATCTTGAAATCTTCAAACATTTTCTTTCAAAATTTAATTTAAAGGCTGAGGAATGTATTTTTATTGACGATATAAAAGCTAATGTTGAAGGTGCAAAGATTGCTAAAATGCATGGTTATCAGCATAATGGAGATATCAAAAAGTTACGATTATATCTAAAAAAACAACATGATTTACCAATAAATTATTAATAATTCTTAAAAATACCATACTTTTCAACTGTTTTGGTTGACAATTAAGGGGAAAATGCTAGAATGCTAATAGACAAAATAATCGCTTATATTGGGAGAATTTAGATGGATAAACAAGAGGAAAATATGAGTAACACAAACGATACGATTGAATCAAAGCAAAAGTCAGAAATGACTAAAAAAGTAAGATCAGGGAAAAAAACAGGGGTACAAAAAAAGATTATTATTATTGGAATCTTAGTATCATTATTAGTCATTATTTATTTAATTGGAAGTTTTTATTTCAATAAGAAGTTTTTAAGTGGTACATACATTAATGATATCAATGTCAGTGGTTTAACATTAACTGAAGCGAATGAAAAGTTAGCGGAACAAATAGATGCTCGTTCTTTAAAATTGATTTTTAATGATGAAGCAACTGAAACAGTTTCAGGAAGCGAATGTGGAGTTCGCTATAATAGTAATAATAATGTTAAGAATATTTTGAAAAAGCAAAATTCTTTTGGGTGGATTGGAGCTTATTTTAATAAATCGAAAAATGTAGTTAATGATCTAGCTGAAGTTGATGAAACAGTTTTAAGAGCTAAGGTGGCTTCTTTGAGACATCTTCAAGAAGAGGTGCAAGTGGCACCGGTCGATGCTAAAGTGGAATATCTAAATAATGAGTTTACCATCACCAACGAGGTCAATGGTTCAACGATTGATCAAGAAAAACTAATTAGTGAAATAAAGTTAGCCTTTAGTGAAGGTAAAGAAAGTTTAAATTTAACGGAGAAAAAATGTTATGTAGAACCCGCTGTAAAAGCTAATGATGCGAAATTACAAAATTTATTAGATGCAGCTAGAAAGTATGCATCTGCGGCGATAACCTATAAAACACGTTCTGGAGATGTAGTGTTAGATGGTAGTACTTTGGTTACTTGGTTATCAATAGATGAAAGTGGTAATTATTATCGTGATGATGCTGTATTTAAAGAAAAAGTAACTGACTTTGTTGGAAGTTTAGCGAAGAAAATTAACAGTGTTGGTGGAAGCCGAACTTTTGTTGGGGCTAATAATCGGACGATTACAGTTAGCGGTGGTAATTATGGTTTAAGACTCCAAAATAGTAAGGAAATAAGCGGTTTATTAGAAGATATTTATGCCAATAAAGTGGGTGTCAGAACACCTGTTACAACTGGTCGTGAAGCTTCTTCGGATAATGGTGGATTAGGTGATACTTTTGTTGAAATTGATTTATCAGGGCAACATATGTGGTATCATAAAAATGGTCAGATCGTATTAGAGTCAGATATTGTTTCTGGTACATACAATATTGCTGATCGCCGTACACCAGCGGGTGCCTATTATTTATATAATAAGGAAAGAAATCGTGTTCTTCGGGGAACAAAATTACCTGATGGAACATGGCCATATGAAACTCCAGTTTCTTATTGGATGCCTTTTAATAAAGGAATCGGGTTACATGATTCTTCAAGCTGGCGTTCTAAGTGGGGTGGAACTATTTATATGAACAATGGTTCTCATGGTTGTATTAATTTACCTACGGGAATTGCTTCACAATTATATAATAGTATTGAAGTTAATTGTCCTGTAGTTTGTTATTATTAATAATGTAAAACAGTCTTAAAATTGCTGCGATCTCAAAGAAAGTTTAAAAGAGTAGCCCTAATCCTTTTAAATTATTCAAAACGTATCAGTAAATAAGGCTGTTTTTATTGTTTAAATTATTAGTAATTAGTTATATACTTGAAGAAGAGAATAAAGGAGTTAAATGATGGAAAATTATGTAATAGATTTTGCAACTAAAATATTAAATATTGATAGTCCTACAGGTTATTGCAAAGAAGTTATTGAATTTGTTAAAAATGAAGTTGAACAATTAGGTTATCGTACAGGAATGAATAATAAAGGAAATCTTTATATTTATGTTGATGGCAAGAATGATAAAACAATTGGTTTATGTGCTCATGTGGATACTCTAGGCTTAATGGTTAGAAGTATTAGAGATAATGGAGAATTAGCTTTCACTAATGTTGGGGGTCCAATCGTCCCGACTCTAGATGGTGAATACTGTCGAGTAATTACACGTGAAAACAAAATTTATACAGGAACTATTTTAAGCAATTATCCTGCCGCTCATGTATATGAGGAATCAAAAACAGCTATTCGTAAATGTGAAAATATGCATATTCGATTAGACGAAGTTGTAAAAAATAAAGAAGATGTTACAGCTTTAGGGATTGATAATGGTGATTATATTGCTATTGATCCTAAAACAACATACACTAATAGTGGTTTTCTTAAATCAAGATTTCTTGATGATAAATTAAGCGTAGCTTGCCTAGTTACTGTTTTAAAAGAATTGAAAGAAAAGAATATTGTTCCTGCCAACAATGTTATTATGATCATTTCAACTTACGAAGAAGTAGGGCATGGCAGTGCTAGTATTCCCGAAAATATTAGTGAATTGATTGCAGTGGATATGGGATGTATTGGCGATGATTTAGCATGTAGTGAATATGATGTGAGTATATGTGCAAAAGACTCTAGTGGACCATATGATTATGGGATTACTTCAAAGTTTATTGAACTTGCTAAAGCTAAAGGACTTAACTATGCAGTAGATATTTATCCATTCTATGGTAGTGATGTTAGTGCGGCCTTACGAGGTGGTAATGATATTAAGGGTGGTTTGATTGGACCGGGAGTACATGCTTCTCATGGGATGGAACGCTCTCATCAACAGGCTATCAACAATACGATTGAATTGATTTTGGCTTATCTACAGGCGTAGTAATACGCCTTTTCTTGTGTCAATATTTGAAAATCAAGCAATCGAGATAGAAAAAAGTTGTACTAAAAATAATGGAGGGATGAAAATGAAAGCATTAGCAAGTGATTTTGATAGAACACTATTTTTTTACGATGAGAGTGGTTCATATTATCGGTTAGAGGATGTTCAAGCCATCAAACATTTTCAAAGTCTAGGTAATTTATTTGGAGTTTGTACTGGTCGTTCATATAAAGGAATTGAGGATTTTAATCCTCATCAGATAGATTACGATTTTTATATTCTATGTTCAGGAGCAAAAATATTAGATAAGGAAGGAAATTTAATTTATCAAAAATTTATAGATAAAAAAATTGCTCAAAGTATTTATGAACAATACGAGGCTGTCGATACTAGTATTGTTTACCAAGGAGATATGTATGTACTTAATCGTACTTTTGATTTATCTCCACGGGTTAAACTAATTACATCATTTAATCAAGTTGGGGAGCAGTTTGAAGCTTTTTCTTTACATTTTAAAAATAATGACGAAGCTGGTAAAGAATACACTAAAATGATTGATATGTTTGGTGATGTTATTGATGTTTATCAAAATGAGCGGCACCTTGATTTTGCTGCGAAAGGATGCTCTAAAGGGAAGGGGATTAAACGAATAATTGAGTTCTATGGCTTAGCTTATGAAGATATGGCAGCTATTGGAGATTCATGGAACGATATCCCGATGTTAAAGAGTGTTGAAAATTCTTTTACATTTAATCGTTCTCATCAAACAGTCAAGAATGTTGCCAAATATTTAGTTGACGGGATAGATGGATGTATTGAAGAATTAATTAAGTGTCACAAATAAATTTATTTGATATAATGTATCAGAGGTGGTTAAGGTGTTAAGTAAGTATCAAAGAATATCTCAGGATTTAATCGATAAAATAGATAAACAAGAAATCAAAGTACATTCATATTTGCCTAGTGAAAATGAGTTAATGAAGCTATATAATGCATCTCGTGATACCATCCGTAAGGCTTTGGATATTTTATTAAAAAATGGTTATATTCAAAAAAATAAAGGAAAAGGATCACTAGTTTTAGATGTTGATAAAGTCGCATTTCCAGTTTCTGGCGTAATGAGTTTTAAAGAACTAGCTAAGACTATTAATAGCGAGGTTGTTACTAAAGTTATTGAATTATCTTTAAACCCAGTTGATGTTCAAATGAAAAAAGAACTATATATGGATAGTGGTAATTATTATAAAATAAGACGAATTCGTTCATTTGATGGTGAGCGGGTAATATTGGATACCGATTATTTAAATGCTAATATTGTTCCTAATATAACAGAAACAATTGCTGCTGATTCACTATATAATTATATTGAAAATGAATTGGGTTTAAAAATCAGTTTTGCAAGAAAAGAGTTTACAGTTGTTAAGGCGACAGAAGAGGAAAAGAATTTATTAGATATGCATGAATATGATCTATTAGTATGTGTGAAATCTTATACATATTTAGAAGATGCTTCATTGTTTCAATATACGATTTCGAAACATCGTCCTGATAAGTTTAGATTTGTTGATTTTGCAAGAAGGACTCAACTTTAATGAGTTCTTTTTTAGGAGGGGCTATGACACAAAAAGATTATTTATTATTCCAAGACAATATTAGAAAAGAAAAAGCGAATTTAGATAGTAGGTCATTAAAAATTTCAATTGCTCGTTTAATTATTGGATTATTGATTGTTGGATTTTTATTAGGAGGCAATTTTACTAATAATCAGTTATTAGTATATTCATCATTAATTTGGATTGCTATTTTTATTATTTTAATAGTTATTCATAGTAAAATAACGGAACGATTGAGTTATTTAAATGCTCAAGCAATTGTAATTCAACGTTATTTAGATCGCTATAATAATGATTGGAAAGCTTTTGATGAAACGGGACTAGACTATGTTGATAATGTTACTGGGGTGATGAAGGATTTAGATTTAGTGGGAAAGAATTCATTGTTCCAATATTTTAATGTTGCAAGTACGATTCGTGGTAAGAAATGTTTGCTTGATAAATTAACGCGTACAAGTTTTAATGAAAAAGGTATTATTGAAGAGCAAAAAGCTGTTTTAGAATTATCGAATAATAATAATTTTGTTTTATCATTGGAAACCTATGGCAGAATGCTTGAAAAACCTAAAGTTAATGAACGAATTATTGAGGATTTTGTTAATAATTTAGGAAAAAATAAAGTTAAACGGAGCTGGGGGTTTGCTAAATATTTAATTCCGATACTTACGATTATTACCATTGTCATGTTTCTTTTCGAATTTTATTTCAAGTTATCAGTAATTTTAGTGCCAGTGCTAATTTTTGGACAACTGATTATTGCAATTATAAATCTAAACAGTCATGGAATAATTTTTGAGCAAGTTTCTAAATTATCACATTGCTTGAATAATTATCAAAATATTAGTCATCTGATTAAACAATCCACTTTTACATCACCTTTTTTGGTAGAGTTACAAGCAAGATTAGAGGCTTCAAGTATAGCTTTTGATGAACTAAAAAGTATTAGTAGTGCTGTTAAGCAACGGAATAATCTTTTGGCATTCATTTTATTAAATGGACTTTTGTTATGGGATATCAATTGTAAAGAACGATATGATCGTTGGGTTAAGCAATATGCTAGTTCAATTGAGCGGTGGTTAGATGCAATTGGCGAATTTGAAGCTTTAACGAGTTTACAAGTATTACTCCATACTAAAGATGTTACTTGTTTTGCGAATTTTCATGGTGATCAAACTACATATTTAGAATTTGGTGAAGCTTATCATCCATTGATGCCAAATGAACAAGCTGTTGCTAATAGTTTTATGATGAATCACCAAGTATGTGTAATTACAGGCTCAAATATGTCTGGAAAAACGACTTTTTTAAGGACGATTGGGATTAACCTTGTACTAGCGTATGCAGGCGGACCAGTTATGGCAAAATCATTTGATTGCTCATTGATGCAAATTTTTACTTCGATGAGAATAGAAGATGATCTTAATGGGATTTCATCATTTTATGCTGAATTATTAAGAATAAAACAAATCGTTGAAGCTAATCGTCAAGGTAATTTGATGATTGCGTTAATTGATGAAATTTTTAAAGGTACTAATTCAAAAGATCGAATCATTGGAGCACAAGAAACGGTCAAGCAATTGTCAACAAATAATATTTTCACATTTATTACAACTCATGATTTTGAATTATGTGAATTAGAAAATGAGATTTCATGCAGTAATTATCATTTTAATGAATATTATCAAGGAGATAAGATTAAATTCGATTATTTAATTAAATATGGTCGAAGTCAAACAACAAATGCACAATATTTATTGAAGATGGTTGGAATTACAAAGGAAGTTTAGCTTCCTTTTTTATTTTATTAAAAATGTATTGACTTACATGTACGTACAAGTTATTATATAATTACAAAAGATGTACGTACATGTAAAAAAGGAGAAAAAAGATGGGAAAATTCAGTAGTGATGCAAGTAAACTTTTAGAATTTGTTGGCGGTAGAGAAAATATTAGAGCAGTTAGTCATTGTGTTACTAGAATGCGTTTTGTTTTAGGGGATGAGAGTAAAGCTGATATAGACAAGATTGAAACCTTGGGGAGTGCTAAAGGTACATTTACACAAGGCGGTCAATTTCAAGTGATTATTGGTAATGATGTTCAAGAATTTTATAATGAGTTTATTAAGATTGCTGGAATTGAAGGGGTTAGTAAAGAGCAAGTAAAAAGTGATGCTAAATCAAATCAAACCTGGCTTCAAAGATTAATGGGAAATTTAGGGGAAATCTTTGCTCCATTAATTCCTGCATTGATCTGTGGAGGGTTGATTCTAGGATTTAGAAATGTGATTGATTCAATTGCAATGTTTGAAAATGGAACAAAAACATTAGTTCAAATTTCACAATTTTGGAGTGGTGTAGACTCATTTTTATGGTTAATTGGTGAAGCAGTATTCCATTTTTTACCTGTTGGTATTTGCTGGTCAATAACTAAAAAGATGGGAACTAGTCAAATTCTAGGTATTATTTTAGGAATTACATTAGTTTCTCCACAATTATTAAATGCTTATTCAGTAGCTTCAACAGCAGCTAAGGATATACCAGTCTGGGATTTTGGATTCGCCCAAGTACAGATGATTGGGTATCAAGCACAAGTTATTCCTGCAATGATGGCGGGATTTACTCTAGTTTATTTGGAGAAGTTCTTTAGAAAAGTTTCGCCTGAAGCAATTAGTATGATTATTGTACCATTCTTTTCGTTAGTGCCTGCGGTAATAGTTGCGCATACTGTAGTGGGACCAATTGGATGGGTAATCGGTAACTTTATTTCTGATGTGGTTTATGGTGGTCTTACATCTAACTTTGGCTGGTTATTTGCAACATTATTTGGTTTTGTATATGCACCATTGGTAATTACTGGATTGCATCATATGACTAATGCGATTGATATGCAACTAGTAAGTATGTTTAAAGGAACGATCTTATGGCCAATGATTGCATTATCTAATATTGCTCAAGGATCATCTGTTTTAGCGATGATAGTTTTGCAAAAGAAAAATGAAAAAGCTCAACAAGTTAGTATCCCGGCATGTATTTCTTGTTATTTAGGGGTTACTGAGCCTGCCTTGTTTGGAGTCAATTTAAAATATATGTTTCCTTTTGTGTGTGGGATGATTGGTTCTGCAATTGCCGCAACGTTTTCGGTAGCAACAGGAACAATGGCAACTTCAGTTGGAGTTGGTGGAATTCCTGGAATCTTATCAATTATTCCAAAATATATGGGAAACTTTGCTATTGCGATGATTATTGCAATTGTGATTCCATTTGTTTTAACATATATTGTTGGTAAAAAGAAATTAACAGATAAAGACTTAGGAATTGAAACAGATATAATTGATAATGAGAAATTTGTATCACCAATGACTGGAAAACTAATTAAGATTGAGGATGTAGAAGATCAAGTTTTTGCAACCAAAGCAATGGGTGATGGATTTGCAATTGAATTAACAGATAGTGATGTTCTAGCTCCAGTTAGCGGAGAAATCGTAATGACATTTCCTACCAAACATGCTTATGGCCTAAGAGGTAATAATGGTGTAGAAATCTTGATTCATCTTGGAATGGATACAGTACAGTTAGAAGGTAAAGGATTTGAATCATTTGTTAAAGTTGGTGAATATATAAAACAAGGAGATAAATTAGCTAAAGTCGATATTGCTTATATTAAAGAACATGGGAAGTCAATAGTCTCACCGGTTATTTTTACAAGTGGAGAAAAGATTAGTATATTAAAAGAAAATTGTAACATCAAAAAATTAGAAACAGAAATTATTAAAATTGATTAAAGGAACGAGGAAAAATATGTATTACGAAGATAAAGTCATCTATCAAATTTATCCAAAATCATTTAAAGATACTAATGGTGATGGAATCGGAGATATTAAGGGAATTACTGAAAAATTAGATTACCTGCAAACACTTGGAATTGATATGATTTGGATGTGTCCGATTTTTGCTTCACCACAACGGGATAGTGGTTATGACATCAAAGATTATTATAGTATTGATCCAATTTTTGGAACCATGGAAGATCTTGAATTATTAATTGCAGAAGCTAAAAAAAGAAATATTTATTTAATGTTTGATATGGTATTTAACCACACTTCAACAGAACATATTTGGTTTCAAGAAGCTTTAAAAGGAAACTCGAAATATAAAAACTATTATTTTTTTAAAAAAGGTAAAAATGGGAATTTGCCTACTAACTGGGATTCTAAATTTGGTGGAAAAGCCTGGAAATATGTTCCTGAATTTGATGAATATTATTTACATCTTTATGATGAAAAACAAGCTGATTTAAATTGGGAGAATGAAGAAGTTAGAAATGAATTGATTAAAATTGTGAACTTTTGGTTAAAAAAGGGAATTCGGGGATTCCGTTTCGATGTCATAAATAATATTGATAAACGAGTTTTTGCAGATAGTCCTGATGGATTGGGAAAACAATTTTATTGCGATCAGCCTAAAGTTCATAAATATCTTCATGAAGTCAACACCCGTTCATTTGGTCGAGTAGCTGGTTGTATTACGGTTGGAGAAATGTCAGCCACTAGTGTTGAAAATTGTATTGGTTATACTAATCCCCAAAATAAAGAATTAGATATGGTTTTTAGTTTTCACCATTTAAAAGTTGATTATGTTAATAAAGAAAAATGGACATCAATGCCATTTGATTTTCAAGAATTGAAAGAACTTTTGAATACGTGGCAAGTAAGAATGCAAGAAGGACAAGGCTGGAATGCCTTATTTTGGAATTGTCACGATCAGCCACGAAGTGTTTCTAGATTTGGAGATGATAAAAAATTTCGAGTTCATTCTGCAAAGATGTTGGCAACGGCAATTCATTTAATGCGTGGTACACCGTATATTTATCAAGGCGAAGAAATTGGAATGACTAATCATTACTTTACAAATATTAATCAATATCGAGATGTTGAAAGCATTAATGCTTACCACATTTTAAAAAATCAAGGTCTTGAAGAAAAAGAGATTCATCAAATTTTACAAGATAAATCACGGGATAATGCACGTACTCCAATGCAATGGGATGAAAGTGTAAATGGTGGTTTTTCTGATGGAACACCATGGCTTCAAGTCAATACTAATTATCAAACAATAAATGTGAATGCGGCACTTAAAGATACTGATTCGATTTTTTATCACTACCAAAAGCTAATTAAATTGAGAAAGGAATATAAAATAATCAGTACTGGTGAATATATTCCTATTCTTGAAAATCATCCACAAGTATTTGGTTATAAACGTAGTTTAAATAATCAAGAATTAATTGTTTTAAATAATTTTTATGGTCAAGATGTTCTCCTAAATCTTGATGTAATCAATTATCAAGTTTTAATTAATAATTATAATGAAATTGATTTAACAAACCTTTGTTTAAAACCTTATCAAAGTGTTGCTTTGTATAAAAAAGAAGTTTAGTTTCTTAGTGAAATTAAACTTCTTTTTGTAACTGCTGAAATTGATATTGGTAATGTTTGTCTTAGGGTAAATCTTTTTATGCGTGATAATTTTTTATCTTTAAGAAGGATTTAATGCAAAGTCGTGCAATCATTTGTTAAATAAAGTAGAATATTTTAGATAAAATATATTTGGAGGATAGTATGAAGATAGGATTTGATAATAATAAATATTTAACGATGCAATCATCGCATATTAAAGAAAGAATTAATCAATTTGGTGATAAATTGTATCTTGAATTTGGTGGTAAATTGTTTGACGACTATCATGCTTCAAGAGTTTTACCAGGGTTTGCCCCAGATAGTAAGTTGCAGATGCTATTACAATTAAAAGATCAAGCAGAAGTAGTTATTGCAATTTCTGCCAGTGATATTGAACGTAATAAGGTTCGGGGCGATTTAGGTATTACTTATGATAATGATGTTTTACGTCTAATTGAAATATATCGAGCAAAGGGACTATATGTGGGAAGTGTAGTAATCACTCAGTATGATGGTCAAAAAGCAGCGGATATTTTTAAAAGCCGATTGGAAAAAAGAAATATTGCCGTGTACTTACATTATTTGATTGATGGTTATCCAACTAATACTAAAAGAATCATTAGCGAGGAAGGGTTTGGAAAAAATGATTATATTGAAACTACTAAGCCGCTGGTAGTTGTAACAGCTCCGGGCCCAGGAAGTGGTAAAATGGCAACATGTTTATCACAACTATACCATGAACATATTCGCGGTATTAAAGCTGGGTATGCAAAATTTGAAACATTCCCAATTTGGAATTTAGCATTAAATCATCCAGTTAACTTAGCCTATGAAGCTGCTACTGCTGATTTAAATGATGTAAATATGATCGATCCTTTTCATCTTGAAGCATACAATAAAGTAACTGTTAATTATAATCGTGATATTGAAATCTTCCCAGTATTAAAGAATATGTTTGAAGAAATATATGGAACTAGTCCATATAACTCACCAACTGACATGGGTGTTAATATGGTAGGTTTTTGTATGAGTGATGACGAAGCTTGTAAGGAAGCTAGTCGCCAAGAAATAATTCGTCGTTACTATAATACAATGAATCGCTATGTTCGTGAAGAGTGTTCATTAGACGAAGTTAATAAGCAAGAACTTGTTATGAATCAGGCAAAGGTTGTAGTTGAAGATCGTAAGTGTGTTGCGGCTGCAAACCAAAAGTCGAAAGAAGCTAATTGTTATGCAGGAGCAATCGAATTAGATGATGGAACAATCATTACAGGTCGTACATCTGATTTCATGGGATCATGTTCTGCAATTTTAATCAATGCTATTAAATATTTAGCTAATATCAGTGATGATGAACATTTAATTTCACCAACAGCCTTTGGTCCAATTCAAAATTTAAAGACTGAATATTTAGGAAGTGTTAATCCACGTTTACATAGTGATGAAATATTGATTGCATTATCATTAAGTGCTGTTAATAATGACAAAGCTAAGTTAGCGCTACAACAATTACCTAAACTACAGGGGACCCAAGCGCACATTACTTCTTCTATCGGACCAATGGATGCTAAAGTTTTTAGTAACCTTGGAATTCAAGTAACGTATGATGCTAAAAAATTGTAATGTAAAAATATCAAAAATGATATGATAACCTCCTAATAGACAGTGTAAATAATTAAACACTGACTAGGAGGTTTTTATATTTTGATAAGACAAAAGGATTTTTAGAAATCATACTATTAATAATACTTGTATAGTTTAAAAAATGGTTTTTTTAGTAAAAGAAAATGGACTGCGCAAGCACGGAACAGTCCATTAACCAGAAAGGAGGTGTTTTACACCATACAAATGTATCACCTAACTTTATGATAATCATTATTTGAAAATATTTCAACAAATATTATAATTTATGTGTATTCATCGAACAAATTATAATATAATGGTCATATTGCAACCATTGGTTGCGAAATTGAAAACTAGAATATCTAGAGCAACCAAGCATTATTTTGCATAATGTAGGTGATTTAGGGAGGAATAAATTTATGAATATAGAAATTGCAAATCGATTAGTAAGATTGCGAAAGGAAAAAAATCTTTCACAAGAGGCTTTAGCAAATGAATTAGGAATCAGTCGCCAAGCAGTTAGTAAGTGGGAAAGAGCAGAAGCATCTCCAGATACAGATAATTTAATCTTACTTGCCAAGTTATATGGAATGTCATTGGATGATTTACTAAAAACAGATCAAAAAGAATTTGAAAGTGGTAATAATCAACAAGCATCAAAAGAAAAAACAGAAGAAGATAAGAAACAAAAGAAAAAAGAAAGTGTTCATATTAGTTTAAAACATGGGATTCATGTGACTGGTGAAGATGGTGAAGAGGTTCATGTTGGCTGGAATGGAATTCATGTTGAGGATCCAAAAGAAGATTCAAGAATTCATATCGATGGTTCTGGTGTGTTTGTGGATGATAAAAAATATGATCAAGAAGAATGGCGTAAAATTCGTAAAGAAAAAGGCTGGGATTACTACTATGAAGATTATACAAAGTTTCCTTTTGCATTACTTGCAATTATTGCTTATATCGGGATAGCCTTATACACGGAGTTATGGCATCCATTATGGATATTTTTATTAATTGTTCCAATTATTGAAGGGGCAATTTCTGCAGTTAAACACCGCAACCTTAACAGATTCCCGTATCCTGTATTAGTGATTTTATATTTTTTGTATGAGGGATTCTATGAAAATATTTGGTCACCAACCTGGTTAATTTTTTTAACGATACCTGTTTATTATTCACTTGTTAATTATTTTAGACAACGAAAGCAACATAAAAATAATAATTGTACAGACAATCAAGAAGATTAATAATGATATTTATCACGGGTTCATCACAAATTATCGAAAAACATTAAAATAGTTGAATTATGTGTGATTAGTCTAAGATATTAATTGTTATTTTTTACCTTCGGGTATATAATGAGACTGTAGTAAAAAGTTATGTTAAGAAAGAAAAGAATCGGTATTGCATGGGACCAGGAGGTAATACCGGTTTTACTTTGTTAAGAACTTTTTAGACATTCATTGATGATAAACGGAGGAGAAAAAATGAAAGAATTATTATTAAAAAGATTGAAAAAAGCTAAAAATAAGAAAGGTTTTACGCTTATTGAAATCATCGTAGTATTAGTAATTTTGGGGATTTTAGCTGCGATTGCTGTTCCAGCGGTAATGGGATATATTGATGATGCTAAAGAATCAAAATATGTTGCAGAAGCACATTCAATTTATATTGTTATACAAACAGAAGAAGCACGAGCTAAAGCAACTGCTGCTGATGATATAACTTATGAAAGTATAGAGAAAGAAGCAATTAAGAAAACAAGTTTAGAAGATGTAACAATTGCGCCGACACCTACTAATGTAACACCAAAAGAAGAAAAAGCTACGTCTTACAAAGTTACATGGACTAGTGATGATGATAAGAAAATAGAAGCAACAGTTAAGAAAAATAAAGATGTTAAAATTGATGAAGTAAATTAAACATTAGAATAAATTATAGAATAAAAAACTGGTTGTCGTTAAAGATGGCCGGTTTTTCTTTCATTAACTTATTTAAAGGGATATTTATTATAAATTTAAGAAAGTATTATAGATGTATCAGAAAAAAGTTAAATTACTGGTATAGAAGTGTGTTCAAGATGATGTTATGTTAGGTTGGAAGATTAATTTATGATATAATTTTAGTAGTTTGATAAGGGGTGAAAATGTGGATTTTTTGATAATAGCTTATATCTATATGTTTATTTTGGGAAGCTGTATTGCCAGTTTTATCAATGTATTAATTTATCGAATTCCTCGAGATTTGGATTTTGTTAATGGACGAAGTTTTTGCCCTAGTTGTCACAATACATTAAAACCATATGATATGATACCTGTTTTTAGTTGGCTGTTTCTAAAAGGTAAATGTCGCTTTTGCAAAGAGCCAATTAGCCCACGGTATCCATTAATTGAATTATGTGGTGGTTTGTTAGCAATGTTATGCTTTTATCGTTATGGTTTTACTTGGATGACATTAGTTAGTTTTGTTTTAGCAATGATTTTATTGACGATTACAATGATTGATTTTGATACTATGACTATCCCTAATGGATTAGTTATTGCTTTGGTTGCTCCAGTTATTGTCTGTGCAGTTTTAGAGCCTCAAATTAGTATTAGTAGTCGTGTTATTGGAATGGCATCAGTTAGTGGGTTTATGTTATTAATGACATTAGCCATACCAGACTGTTTTGGCGGTGGTGATATGAAACTGATGTTTGTTTGTGGATTTATGCTTGGCTGGATAAATACTTTATTAGCTGGTTTTATTGGACTATTAGCTGGGGGGATTTATGCTAGTTATTTGATGGTAACAAAAAAGTCAAAAGAGCAGTCACACATGGCTTTTGGACCATATTTGTGTTTAGGGATATTTATAGCACTATTATATGGAAATGAAATAATTAGGGTGTATCTATCATTTTTTAATTTATAAGTGAGGAAGAGAAATGGCAATTTATAAATATGTAGCACGTGATATAAACGCAAAGAAAATAACAGGAAAAACGGAGGCTAGGGATGAGCATGAACTTAGTCAGCTTTTACGTGTTAAAGATATGTATTTGATTTCTCATAAAGATATAACTAAAGAAGAAACTAAAAATTATAAGATGAAATTGAAGGAATTAGCTAATTTTTGTCGTGAGATTGGAACAATGATGAATTCTGGATTACCGCTGATTCGAACGGTTTCAATTTTAGCAAGCCGTGAAGATAATAAGAAACTAAAAGCGATTTATAATGATATATATGTAAAATTGCAGCAGGGACAAACATTATCAGATGCATTAAAAGAACAGGGGAAAGCCTTTCCTGATATATTAATTCAAATGGTAAGATCTGGTGAAGCGAGCGGGAACATGCAAGATACAATGATGGTCTTAAATAATCAATTTACAAATGATAATAAGATTAAAAATAAAGTTAAATCAGCAATGACTTATCCAGTCATATTAGGAATAGTTACAATTGTTGTTTTATTGATTGTTTATACAGCTGTGTTACCATCGTTCTTTAGTATGTTTGAGGGAATGGAATTACCATTAATAACAGAAATCAATATTATAATTAGTAAATTTATTATGAGTTACTGGTACGCACTGTTGATTGGCATCCTAGTATTAATATTAATAATTGTGTCATTGTTGCAATTACCAAAAGTTAAATATCAGTTTGATCGCTTTAAATTAAAAATGCCGATAATTGGGAAACTAATGAAAATAATTTATACCTCAAGATTTGCAAGAACTTTATGCTCTTTATATTCTAGTGGGATTTCAATTGTTAATGCAATGGTGATCGTAAAATCTACGATTGGTAATAAATATATTGAAACGCAGTTTGATAACTCTATTAAAGCGGTTAGAAATGGTGAGGCATTGTCAGTTGCAATTGGAATGATTGATGGATTTGATATTAAATTAACTTCAAGTGTATATATTGGTGAAGAAAGTGGAAACCTTGAAGACTTACTGAGTTCACTAGCTGATGATTTTGATTATGAAGCTATGTTAGCGTCAGAAAAAATGGTTGCTATTTTGGAACCAGCTATGATTATTGTTTTAGCAGTAGTAATTTGTGTAATTATTATTTCTGTGTTAGTACCAATTTATTCAATGTATCAAAATGTTGGAAGTATGTAGGGGGGACTTTATGAAAAATATAATATATTTATCGAATACGAGTGCACAATTGGTCAGTGGTGTATGTAATGGCAGTAATCAAATTGATATTAGTGATTTTCAAGATTATCAATTACCTGAGGGGACTATGCTTGATGGTGCAATCATGGATGAAGATGCTTTAAAAGATGTATTGCGCATAATTAATAAAAAAGGAATTGGTGATTGTAAGCTGGTTATTGATAGTGGACAAATCGTGCATAAGAATTTAATTGTTCCTAAGATCAAGGATAAAGAAATACATGCAATCGTTAAAGAAGAAATTGATAGCTTAGAAAATGGTGAACATGATTTGATCTATGATTATACAATTTTAAAAGATAAATTAGTAGATAAACCAGGGATTGAGATTCTTTGTTGTGCAATGAAAAAGCAGATGATAGAAGATTATTTAAATATTTTTGATGATGTGGGGATTGAAATAACTGCAATTGATATTTCTCTTAATGCAATCGATAAGTTAATAGAAGATATTATCAGACTTTCTCAAAGAAACTTTGTTATTGCGGTGATTAATGGTAATGATATAGCTTTATATTTATTTGAGGAAGGTAAGTATGTTTTCTCGAACCGTTCAAGATTGTTTTCTGAGCGAGGAAGCAGTTCCTTTACTATGGAAGTAAGCAATATTTTAATTAAGTTTAAGCAGTTTATTAAAACGGCTGATTATAATCAAAATATTGAAAGAGTATATTTTTGTGGATTGGATGATTATGAAGAAAAAATGCTATTTGAAGTAGTAAGTGATAGTGTCGATATAAGGGCAATGCGCTTAGCTAATAGTAATACGATTTATTACAGTGGTAACTCTAAGGAATTCTTACTCCATAAGTATGCTTATGCTATTGGAAGTTTATGTGAAAGGTAGGGATAATAATGTTCAAGCGAAATAAAAGCAAAGATATTGATCTACTGGAACAATATTATCTAGCTACCAAGAAAAAAAATATTTTCCAAGAATACCTTAAATATCTTATCTTGCCTTTGGTTTTAGTATTCATTATAGGTGGTGCTTTTGGCTATTTAAAAGTTAAACAAGGTAATTATAAAAATGATATTGCTGAAATTAAACAAAAAATAAGTGATTTAGAAAAAAGTTATAAAGATAGTGATTATGAAGAAAAATATGCTTCATTGCAAGAAATTCAAAAAACAATTGATAATCTAAAAAAAGTTAATGCTAATATTGCTTCTTATCCTAACTTAAGTGAAGATATTTATAATGCTTGTTATAAAGCGGCTTTACAAGGCAAAATTACTTCAAGTAATTATGAACAAACAACCGGGGAACTAACCTTGGTTATTGAAACAAGTCAAGTTCCATACACAAAACAAATTGTTAAAAACCTGATGGATCTAAATATTTTTACAAAAGTAAGATATAGTGGTTATAAAGAAGTGGAAAAAGAAGATGAATCTAGTAATTCTGGTTCTATCTATATGCCTAGTACAACCCCAGAAAAGGTAGTTGTTTATCAAATGACAGTTATCTGTAGTTTAGGAGGAGGGATCAATGAATAAATTAAGTAGACGTGAACAAATCTTGATTTATATCTTAGTATTACTAATGGTAGTTGTTGTGGGCTGGTATTTTATGATTTCTCCTGCTATGGCAAAAAATACAACATTAAAACAACAGCGGGATAATCTTGAATTTGAGTTGGAAAGTAAAAAGGCGGTATATGAAACTAATATAGATGTTAATGCTGCAATTAAAAAAGCGAAAGATGAGTTAGTCGATTATCATAATAAATTTATGTCGATTATGAATGATTATGAAATAGATGTTTATTTTTCAGAATTGGCAGCTGAGTATAACCTAACACCAGTTGATTTAACAATCAATGAGGCTAGTGAAACAGAAATTAAATCTTTTAGCGTGGCCTTACAAGAAGCAAAAGCTGAAAGTAACAGTAAAAGCGAAACAACTTCAAATAAGAGCGAAGAAAAAGAAGAAAACCCTAAAACGTTAGTTGCAAATGTGCAGCAAAAGGTTGCAGGAAGCCCTACAAACATTGCTCGTTATATAGGTAAGATATCTGAAAATACAGGAGTTGCATTAACTCAATTACAGTACACTTATAATAGGGATAGTACTAAAGAATATACAATTTTAACATATAATTTATATATGATTGAAAAATGATATGAAGGAGGCTAAATATGATTAAGAATAATAAAGGCTCAGGGCTTACATGGGCGGTAATGATCGTAATGATATTATTATTGATTATAGGGGCCTCTTTAACATTTGCTTATTCAAGTTATAATCGTTCGATCGATAATCGAAATCAATTACAATGTGATCTATATGCAAAGAGTGCTTTAGATTCACTTATAAAAGCAATTGGTGATAACGAAACGGATTTAATTCCTAAAAGTAGTGCTTTTGAAGATAACATTTATCCTGAAATCAGCTTACCAAATGCTAAAGGAGAAGTATCCCAAGCGGTTATCCATATTGTAGATAAAGAGCAAGAAAAGGATAATGATAAAAAGATAATCCCGTTAATATATATTGAGATTACTTATGAATATAATGATCGTACCAGTAATGTTCAAGCAGTAATGCAAAAAATAGGCGGTATATGGAAAGTTATTAATTATGACGGAGGTGAAGCCGCATGATAAATAATAAAGGAATGACGTTAGTAGAAGAAATAGTAGCTTTGGCAATAATTTCAATTGCCTCATTAATAATGCTGGTTGGTTTTTCTACTGCTGCAAATGTTTTTGCTGATAGTACTCGGTATAAAGATATAACTAATAAACAGTATGCTGCCTTATTAGGAAATGAGAATACTGATAAAGATATTAATGTTTCTAATGAAGACGCTAAGGTTATTATTAAAGTTGCTGATAAAGTTATTACTGTTAAGACAAATCAGAGTAATGCTACAAGTAAAAAAGATAGTCAAACTATGTTATCAAAATTGAATTTTAATAACATAAATCTTTCAAATACGCCACAAACAGTAGCTAATTGTAATGATTTTTTAGATAGTGTACTTTCGTTTACAACTATTAAACAATTTGATGAATGGATAGCAGAGCAAGGAATTGATGTGGCATCGTATAATGGCTGGTATAAAAACAACGACTGTTATCGCTATTATTACTATAATAGATATGGGGCTGCGCACTTAACATTAGAACAGGATATTATTAATGAATGTAATCGGATTTTTGATGAGGTTCATCAAACCGCAACTAATCAAAATGAGAAAAAGGCCCGTATCGGTGATAAAACACTATATATTAAACCATATTTTTGTGGCGGTATCTGGCAAGTTGGAATTGATAGCGAGGATGGCTATTTTTTAATGGCATCAGAGTTACCAGGAATTAGTGGTGGAACACAATGGCGAACTAATTTGATTTATGCTCGTGGCAGCTGGTATTATAAAGTATTTGCATTTGGTACAAGTGATCAAAACAGCTATGTGGATGTGGCAGGGTTCAGTAATGCTAAGGCAACTGTAGATAGTTTATTTGATGGTAGTATTAGCGAAAAAATAAATTTATCTGATCAAAGTCAGTGGGTAAAAATAAAGTAATCATAGTTTAGAAATAAAGAGGGAAGGGGAGATTAAGATGAAACAATTTAAGAATAATAATGGTATGACATTAATTGAAGTCACAGTTGTTTTATTGATCTCTACGGTCCTCTTGACGATCGTTGGCTCGATTCTTGTTACATCACTTAATTTTTTTCGAGATCAAAAATTAAGCGATCAAAATAAACAAAAATTAGATGGAATTGCTGAGTATGTTGATAATGAAATTAATTATGTTACAGATTTAGCAATCGATAACGAGGCACCGTATGAAAGAGAAGGATGGCACTATTTATCAATAATTGATGGTAAATTATATCGTGATGGAATAAAGGTGTTTGATGATAAATACTATGATAATTATACCGTGTCAATTAAGGTTAAGGGGTATGACGGGTATCGTCTAGATGTAAAGTATGATTTTAATAAAAAAAGTGAGCTAGTCTATGGTACTGCTAAAAGTTATTCTTTTGATAATTTGAAATTAAAAGTTGAGGCTGGAGGAGAAGATTATTTAGTTAGTGCATCAAATCAGGTCGAAGTAAATGATACGTATAGGATTTATTATATCAAGGGGATAAATATAATAGATACTAATGATAAGCCTGATGTAGAAGAACCTGATGAAAGTAATGATAATATTACAGTAGCTGATCAAGTACATTGTATAAATACTTATAATAATAGAGGTGTATTTGATGGAGTTCAAAGACATTATATGATTGGTGATTTTGTTTATTATAAAGGTTATTGGTGGCAATTAATCACTCAAGAAAATAATTATGGTTTCGGTGCAGAACCGGATAGAGAACAAAAATGGAAAAAAATTGATAAAAATTACGATAGATTTAGTGCATATACAGTTAATGATGTAATTTATTATCCGGAAAATGGACATTACTATAAGTGTTTAAAACAATTAGACAATAAAGGTGGCGATTCTGGATATGGACCTACTGGATGGAATGGGATTCATGAAAATTATTGGGAAGATTTAGGAACAACGAATCCTACTACAGATAGTGGACATGACTGCTTAGAGTTAAGCACAAAAAATAGAATAAAAACGGTAATGAACAAATTAGATAGTTTGACTAAAGAACAAATTAACAAAATACCAGCATATTTAAATACAGTTGTGTATCCTGTAGGCAGTTGGGTATATGAGGATGTTGATGGAAGAAAACAATATTATTTAAAAGTATTTGATGGTGATGGCAGTGCTCCAGGCCTTTCAGCATCATCTGGCTGGCAAATAATTTCAAGAGATTGGTATTTGGAAAGTGCGTATATTAAAGATGATGTAGTTTATGTTACAAATGGTGGTAGATCAATATTTATTACATTTAATAAAACTATTGATCTGACAATAGACCTAGTCAATGGTACAAATATTAATGGAAATAGAATTGATATTGATAATCCATATAGTTATTTTAATAAAAAGAATTCTATGTATTGATAGGAAGGACGAAATATATGAGGAATATACCAATTGGTGAAGTATTAAAGGAATATGGATATATAAATGATGAGCAATTAAATGTGGCATTAGAAGCGCAAAAGTCTAATCGAAGTAAACGCTTAGGTCAACATTTAATTGATCTGGGATTTGTAAGTGAATATCAAATGTTAGAAGCTTTGTCCGATAAGTTGGCAGAACCGTTAATTGAATTAAGCGAAATAAAGGTTGATATAGATGCAGTACAAAAGATACCGCGTGCAATGGCTGATAAATATAATATTATTGCGATTGATTTAACTGATCAACAATTAACTATTGTAACAAGTGATCCATTGAACTTCTATGGAATTGAAGATGTACGTCTTGTTACTGGAATGCATTTAAATGTTTGTTTAGCAACTAAAGCAGAGGTATCTAAAGCGATAGATCGTTATTATAATGATGTTGCAGCATTAGATATTGCAGATGATATTAAGTTAAATACTATTGTTGTTGAAGATACACTTGATCTCTTCAATGAATCTGAAGATGATACACCTGTTGTAAAACTAGTTAATACGTTATTATCTCGAGGATATGTCAATAATGCTAGTGATATTCACATTGAACCGTTTGAAGATAAAGTAATTATAAGAATGCGGGTCGATGGGATGTTGGTGGATTATTTGACACTACAAAAAAATATTCAAAATTCACTTATTGTAAGAATCAAAATTCTATCTAATCTTGATATTGCTGAAAAAAGATTACCCCAAGATGGTCATTTTGTAGGAAGAGTAGAGGGATTGGAATTAAATATGCGTGTATCTGTAATTCCTACCGTATTTGGCGAAAAAATCGTTATGCGGTACTTAAATTCAAATACTCCAATTACACGAAGTGATACTTACGGAATGACGCTTGATAATTATAATAAGATTGAAAGTATGATCAATATGCCACATGGAATCATATATGTAACAGGACCAACTGGGAGTGGGAAAACAACTACTCTCTATATGTTGTTAGAATCAATTTCTAAAAGGCAAATCAATATTTCAACGATTGAAGATCCAGTTGAAAAAAACTTACCGCGAATTAATCAAACACAGGTTAATAATATGGCGGGATTAACTTTTGAAGTCGGGTTAAGATCATTAATGCGTCAAGATCCAGATATTATTATGGTTGGAGAAACCCGAGATGCAGAAACTGCTGAAATTTCAGTTAGAGCTGCTATCACAGGACATTTAGTATTGTCAACATTGCATACGAATGATGCAGTCAGTGCAATCGTTCGTTTGGAAGATATGGGAGTTGAGCCGTACTTAGTCGCTAATTCACTAGTAGG
Source organism: Thomasclavelia ramosa DSM 1402 (assembly GCF_014131695.1). Taxonomy (NCBI): domain Bacteria; kingdom Bacillati; phylum Bacillota; class Erysipelotrichia; order Erysipelotrichales; family Coprobacillaceae; genus Thomasclavelia; species Thomasclavelia ramosa. The sequence goes on along the minus strand of NZ_CP036346.1, from coordinate 2,320,551 downwards.
GGTTGTAGCACAACGATTAGTACGTACAATTTGTCCGAAATGCAAAGAAGAAGTACCAGCGAAGGCTAGTGATAAGATTGCTGTTGGTGAAGATATTAAAAAAGTTTCAATTGGTAAAGGTTGTCCATATTGCAATAATACGGGTTATAAGGGACGAATTGCTGTTCATGAGATTATTTTAATTGATGGGACAGTAAGAAGGATGATTTCTAGAAAGGCTGAAATCGACGAGATCAAAGAGTATTTAAATTTAGAACAAGGATTAGAAACATTGCAAGATCAAGCGGTACAATTAGTTAAAGATGGAATTACGACAGTCGCAGAATTAAATAAAATTAAGGTATATAGTGATTAGGTGAAAATAATGATAAATGAAATTTTAAAAGCTTCTCGAAATAATAAATGTTCAGATATTCATATTAGTGCTAATACAGGAATAAAGGTTCGTCAGGATGGTTTATTGGCAGATTATCCAATTGAGTTTCCTCAAAATGAATTAATCAAAATGATTATGGAGTTAATTCCAAAACGATTGATTGATAATGTTGATCGTCATGAAGATGCAGATTTTGTCTATCATGTTGGGGAGGAACGTTATCGGGTCAATATTTATTATGAACAAACTAATATTTGTGCTGCAATTAGGGTTATTAATGATGAAATTTTAACATTAGAGCAATTAGAAATGCCCACCGTGTTAAATCAGATTGCAATGGAACCAAGAGGCTTAGTTTTAGTAACAGGACCGACAGGAAGTGGTAAATCAACTACTCTAGCAGCAATGATTGATTTAGTGAATAAACAGAGAAATTGTCATATTTTAACAATTGAAGATCCAATTGAATATGTTTATAAACAGAAACAAGCATTAATTCATCAACGTGAAATTGGTGAAGATGTAAAAGATTTTGATATGGCATTACGCTCTGCTATGCGTGAAGACCCGGATGTTATTTTAGTTGGTGAAATGCGTGATTACGAAACAATCAGTGCCGTTATTACATTAGCCGAAACTGGTCATTTAGTTTTCTCAACGTTGCACACGATTGGGGCAGCTAAGACAATTGATCGAATAATTGATATTTTTCCTCAGCATAAACAGGCTCAAGTTAGAACTCAATTATCAGGTGTTTTAAATGCGGTAATTACACAAACTTTATTACCTCATGCAAGCGGAATAGGACGAGTTGCTGCGGTAGAAATAATGCGTGCTAATGATGCAGTTAGAAATTTAATTCGTGATAATAAAGGCCACCAGATCAATTCTGTTATTCAAACGGGTAAAAAAGAAGGGATGATATCTTTAAATCATGCTCTTGCAAATCTAGTGCGTGAAGGAAAAATAACTTTAGATACAGCTAAAAAGTGTGCTAGTGATATTTCAGAGTTTAAACAGTATTTACAATAAATTATAAAGGGGGCTAGAGAATGAAAGGCAAGAGAGGTTTTTCATTAATTGAAATAGTTGTTGTTTTGATGATTTTTGCGATATTAGCGGCTCTAGCCTGGCCTGCTTTAACAAATTATTATCGTGATAGTAACGAGGAAATATATTTAGCTGAGGGTGATAAAGTATTGACTGCAGCACAAGTTGAAGCCAAAAAATTATGTAGTGAAGTCAATGGAGCGACAAAATTAGATGATATTGCCTTAAAAGATAGCGATGGTAAAATTTTAAAAAGAACGGCCTTGAAAGGGGAGCTGGTCAGTATCTATCCTAATGATACACGTGATGATGTCGGTTTCTTTTGTTATAAGGTAGAGGATGGTTCATGTTATGTTATATATGAAAATGGTAAATTGTATATATCTAAAGACGAAGTCTATTATATGGATAATATCGCTGATCGTGTCCGACGGGGTTTTTTAATATTGTTTGGTGATATGTGGGAAGAATATTTCAGCAAGAGTGGAAAAGTTGTAATGGATTCTAATGGACCGAATTTTGGTATTAAATATGAAGCCAAACTAAAAGAAATGGGAATTGATATTAGTTTATGTTCATTTAGAATTTATGTGAATGATCATGGTAAAAATGGTGATGGATCTGACGCAACATTTACTTTAACGGTTTCAAGCAAACGGATTACAAATGAAATGGCTGAAACTAAAGAAGAATTTCAAATAACTCGTTATATTTTTACTGGAGGTATTAAAGAGGGAAATTATTCAAAATATACCGGAACAGCCAAAGCTGTTTTAAAAAGTGAGAACGACACGAGTGGTATAAGACATACTTATGCAGTTATTGAAGCTAATGCGAATTCTTTAAAACCAGTTAAATAAATTAATCATCGATTATAATAATTGATGATTTTTTTGTTTATAAAGATTGATTTAATATATTTTAAACATGTTTTTAACTTGTATGTTATAATTATGTTAAGCAATGAAAAGTCATTGTATACAATAAAGGAGGGGTTTGATGAATTTTTTATTTATATCACCAATGTTTCCCAAGAATTATTGGAACTTTTGTGATCGAATGAAAAACCATGGTGTTAATGTTTTGGCAATTGGGGACATGCCAAACGAAAGTATTAGTGAAGAACTTAAAAATTCAGTTACTGAATACTGTTATGTTAATAACATGGAAAATTACGATAATGTATATCGTTGTGTAGCATATTTAGCAAGTAAATATGGAAAAATTGACTGGCTTGAGTCAAATAATGAATATTGGTTAGAACTCGACGCCAAATTAAGAACAGATTTTAATGTCAATACGGGGATGAAAGAAGATATTACCAAGATTTTTAAAACTAAGTCAGGAATGAAAGCTTATTATCAAAAAGCTGGGGTAAAAACAGCTCGCTATCATCTTGTCAATACTTTAGAAAATGGTAGGAAGTTTATAAGTGAAGTGGGTTATCCCGTTGTTGTTAAACCTGACAATGGTGTTGGAGCAGCTGCGACATATAAAATTAATAATGATCAAGAGTTAGAGGAGTTCTATAATATTGATCATATTACCCAATATATTATGGAAGAATTTGTTAATGGTTTGATTCTTTCATATGATGGAATTGCTAATAATGAGCATCAGGTATTATTTGAAACATCACATGTTTTTCCTAATTCAATTATGGATGTAGTTAATAATCATAGTAATATTCACTATTATTCTTTGCGAAAAATTCCTGAGGAATTACAAAAATTAGGGCGTAGTGTAGTAAAGGAGTTTCCAGTGAACGCTAGATTCTTTCACTGTGAGTTCTTTCAATTATTAGAAGATCGACCTGGCTTAGGAAATAAAGGTGATTTTATTGGTTTAGAAGTTAATATGCGACCACCTGGTGGTTATACGCCAGATATGATGAACTGGGCTAATGATATTGATGTTTATAATATCTATGCAGATATGGTCACATACAATCATAGTGAATATTATACTAATCGTTCCTATCATTGTATCTATTGTGGACGCCGTGATGGCAAGAAATATTATTATAACGATGATGCTTTGATGGCAATGTATGGTAATCATATTGTAATGAACGAAAGAATGCCGGATATTTTATCAGGAGCGATGGGAAATTATACATATACTGCTCGCTTTGAAACAATGGATGAAGTAAATGATTTTATTGATAAGGTATTAAAGGAGGTCTGTTAATGAAAGTTGAATATTTTAAAGAATATAGTAATTGTTTAAATAGAGAAATGGAATTTAAAATCTATGGGCATACCGGCATTCCGCTATTAGTTTTTCCTGCTCAAGATGGTCGGTTTTATGATTTTGAGAATTTTGGTATGGTAAGTGTGATTGCAGACAAGATCGAAGCGGGATCAATACAAGTATTTTGTTTAGATAGTATTGATGGGGAATGTTGGTCTGATGAAGGCGGAAATGGACCGCATCGTACTTATATGATGGAGCAGTGGTACTATTATGTTATGAATGAACTAATTCCAAGAATTTTTGATATTAATGGTACTGGTCAAAAAATATATACTACAGGATGTTCAATGGGAGCGACTCATGCAGCTAATTTTATGTTTAGGCGACCTGATATATTTCAAGGATGCATTTGTTTGAGTGGATATTATGATAGTGATTTATTTTTTGGTAATTATCATGATGAGAGACTTTATAATAATAGTCCTATTCAATATTTAGAAGGAATGTCATATGATCATCCATATGTAGAAATGTACCGCCATTGTGATATTATTCTATGCTGTGGTCAAGGTGCCTGGGAAGATGAAATGATCTATTCAACTCATCGTATGCAAGAATTATTGGAGAATAAGGATATTCCAGCTTGGATTGATTATTGGGGATATGATGTTAATCATGATTGGGACTGGTGGCAAATTCAATTGCCGTATTTTATAAATCATATTTTATAGGGGGAATTACATATGAATGTAGTATTTATTTCACCGCATTTTCCTTTATATTTTCATAACTTTTGTTCTCGATTAAAAAACCGTGGAGTAAATGTTTTAGGAATTGGAGATGCTCAATATAGTGAGATTAGCAATGAAACAAAAGAAAGTTTAAGTGAGTATTATCGTGTTAATAGTTTGGAAAATTATGATGAAGTATATAAAGCGGTAGCTTATTATATTAGTAAGTATGGTCGAATTGATTTTGTTGAAAGTCAAAATGAATATTGGTTGGAGACTGATGCACGAATTCGCAGTGATTTTAATATATGCAGTGGTACTAAATTTGAAGATTTGGCAGTGATGAAATACAAATCAAAGATGAAAGCCGTTTATGAAAGTGTTGGTTTGAATGTGGCACGATATTGTCTAATTGATACTTTTGAAAATGCTTTGAATTTTATTGATGCGGTCGGGTATCCAGTTGTGGTAAAGCCGGATAATGGGGTTGGAGCTACATCTACTTATAAACTGAATAATCAAGCAGAATTAGAATATTTTTTTGCTACTAAAGATGAGCGTGTTTATATTATGGAAGAATATGTCAACGGACATGTTGAAACTTTTGACGGAATTACCGACAGTAATAAAAATGTTTTAATCGCCAATAGCACGATTATGTTAAATTCAATTATGGATAATGTAAATGAGCATTGTGACACTGCTTTTTGTAATCGTTTTGTTGCTGGTAGTGATATAGAAGAAATTGGAACGAAAGTAGTTAAAGCTTTTGATACAAGAAGTCGTTTTTTCCATTTCGAATTTTTCAGACTTGATTCAGATAAAGAAGGTTTAGGGAAAAAAGGTGATTTAGTTGGTTTAGAAGTCAATATGCGAGCTCCGGGGGCTTATATGCCAGATATGATAAATTTCAGTTATGAAAGTGACGTTTATACAATTTGGGCTGATATGGTAATTTATGATAAATGTTTTATAGAACTAAAGCAGAAATATTTAGTTGCATATATTGGTCGTCGTAATGATATTGGTTATATGTTTGATCATGACCAGTTAATTAGTCAGTTCGGTGGAAATATTATGCTTGATGTTGATGTCCCTGAAGTTTTAAGTGCAGCGATGGGTAATCATGTTTACATGGTTAGAACAGAAAATCAAGAGCATTTAGACTATTTAATTAATGAATTTTTGAAGCGATGTGATGGTAGTAATTGGCGATAATTTAAATACATTTTTAAGGTGTTCAAGTTAAAAATATTACCATATTATCAATATTTGTTAAATTTGTGTTAAAATAAATTTCCTTTTTGAAATTTATATGCTATTATAAGGGCGGTTCAGTAATGAACCACTTTATCCCAAATGTGCATAAGCACAAAATGAAGGAAGAATTTATTCTTCCCTCCCCACAAAGTTAGGACATCCCAGTCCTAACTCCTTTTTATTGAAATAGTCTAGACAACTTTTTTTAAGACTGATATAATATCATGTATAGTGTCACGGCCCCTCTCCCATATAAACCGTGACACTTTTTTCATATTTTGAAAAGCCTTTTATAAATATGAAAAAGAATAATTTTTAAAATTGATAATGCTAAGATAGTAATATCAAGGAGGAATTTATACAATGAACTTTCCAAAGAATTTTTTATGGGGTGGTGCAATTGCTGCCAATCAAGCTGAAGGGGCTTATGATGAAGATGGGAAAGGGCTTAATGTTACTGACGTTAGTACAGGATTAATCAATGTACCTGACTATCGTGTTATTCCTGGTAAATATTATCCTAGTCATGAGGCCATTGATTTTTATCATCGGTATAAAGAAGATTTGCAATTGATGAGTGAGATGGGATTTAATTGTTTTAGAACAAGTATTTCATGGGGGCGTATTTTTCCTAATGGTGATGATGAAGAGCCAAATGAAGCAGGGTTAAATTACTATGAGGAAATGTTTAATTATATGCTGGAGCTGGGAATGGAACCAGTTATAACGATTTCACATTATGAAACACCAATACATTTAGTAGAACAATATGGTGGCTGGAAATCTAGAGAACTGATTTGTTTTTTTGAAAAATATTGTCGAACACTTTTTAATCGTTATAAAGATTTAGTAAAATATTGGATGACTTTTAATGAAATAAATAATGTTCATACGATTCCTTTTGCTGCTGGAGCAATCCGTCATGATAGTAATCTACAAGATAAATTTCAAGCGGCTCATAATATGTTTGTTGCAAGTAGTCGAGCAAATAAGCTGTGTCATGAAATTATTCCAGATGCAAAGATTGGTTGTATGCTGTCATTAAGTGGTGTTTATCCAGCTACTTGTAAACCTGAAGATGTAATGGGTGCTTATAATTTACGTCGTCGTTCATTATTTTTCAGTGATGTGATGATTAGAGGTAAATATCCAAGTTATATTAAACGAATTTTTGAGGAAAATAATATTCAGTTGGACACACGTCCTGAAGATTTTGAATTAATTAAAGATTACCCTTCACAATATTTAGGATTTAGTTATTATCGAACAACAACATATGAAGATGGAATGCCAATTTTAGGTAATACTGGCGGTGTCATTGGAAAAGCTAATCCATATTTAAAAGAAACACCATGGGGCTGGCAAATTGATCCTTTAGGATTACGTTATGTATGCAATGAGCTTTATGATCGCTATCAAGTACCTTTGTTTATTGTAGAAAATGGAATGGGAAATATTGATCAGATTGAAGTGGATGGCTCAATCAATGATGATTATCGAATTGCCTATATTCGAGATCATCTCGAAGCTTTAAAGGAAGCAATTAAAGATGGTGTTGATTTGATTGGATATACTTACTGGGGTCCTATTGATATTGTTTCAGCAGGTACTGGCGAAATGAAGAAACGTTATGGTTTTATCTATGTTGATAAAGATAATCAAGGTCATGGAACTTTAAAACGTTCTAAAAAGAAATCATTTGAATGGTTCAAAAAAGTTATTGCCTCTAATGGTGATGATTTAAGTTAATTGTATTATTAAAGAAAATATAGTAAGATAAGGGAGCGAAAAAACGCTCTTTTATTATATTGGGGGAAGAATGATGAATTTAAAATTAGTGATTTTTGATATGGATGGTTTAATGTATGATACTGAACAAATTGGAATGGATTGTTTAATCAATGCAGCTCAAAAATTTGGTTATGTTATTGATCAAGAATTTGGATTAAGTTCAATTGGCATGAATGCTAATGATTACCAAAAATTAGTTAAAGAAAAATTTGGTGCTGATTATCCTTATGATCTAATTAGTAAAGAATCACGTAAAACACGAATGGCTTATTTAAGAAAAAATGGAATGATAATCAAACCTGGTTTATGTGAATTAATAAATTATTTACAAAAAAAAGAAATTAAGCTTGCTTTAGCATCATCGTCAAGTAAAGAGACAATCGATGAGTATAATCATCTTGCTGGATTTGATAATGTCTTTGATTACATTATTGCTGGAAATATGGTTGAACATAGTAAGCCGGATCCGGAGATCTTTTTAAAAGTGCTTGAACACTTTGAGTTGAAAAAAAATGAAGCTTTGATTTTAGAAGATTCTCGTAATGGAATCATGGCCGCTCATAATGCAAATATTCCCGTGATCTGTGTACCTGACTTAGTTAAACATGGTCAAGATATTACTAAATTAACATATGCCACATTACCTTCATTGAATGAAGTTAAATTAGAAATTGAAAAGATAATCACTAAATAAAACAATGATATTGGAATTGGTGATTTTTGATATGGATGGTTTAATGTTTGATACAGAACCATTGGGAGCAGTCTGTTTTGCAAGTGCGGCTAAACAATTTGGATACATAATTGAAGAAGAATTTCGCTATAAGCTGATTGGAATCAATGCCAATGATCATTATGCTTTGATGAAATCAAAATTTGGTCAAGATTGTCCAGCAAAAGAGATTCATGAATTATCAAAAAAACTTAGAAGCGATTATTTATATAAGCATGGGATCGTAATTAAACCTGGCTTATTTGAATTAATCACATATTTAAAGAATAAAGGAATAAAAATAGCAGTTGCATCTTCTTCTGCCTATAGTAAGATTAATGAATATTTAGCTTTAGCTGGTTTAAAGAATATTTTTGATTTGATTGTTGGCGGTGATGATCTTGAACATGGTAAACCAGATCCGGAAATTTTTTTAAAAGTTTTAAAATATTTTAAAATAGCGGCTGATCATGCTCTTGTTTTAGAAGATTCAACAAATGGAATATTGGCAGCAAATGCCGCTAATATTCCAGTGGTTTGTATTCCAGATTATCTTCCTGATTGTAAAGAAGTATTAGCTCGTACATCTGCTGTATTACCATCATTAGTCGAGGTGAAAAATGAGATTATGAAAATTTTTGAGGAAAATCGGGTATGCAGTTTTTTGTAAATGAAATGAATTTGTGCGGTATTAAAAAATAAGGATAATAATTATATATTATAATGATATATCACTAATTATATTATGTTCATTTAGGTAAAGCAGATGTAAAAAAATAGAGGATATTTTAAGGAAATGTTACTTTTTGGGTAACGTTTTTTTAGTTTTTGTATCTAAAATAGATATTGTGTTAATTTAATTAAGTCTTTGTAAACCGTATTGTTGTTATATTTTATGAATGATAAGATGTTGGTGTTAAAAATAAAGGGGAATAGACAATGAAAAAAAACAAAGTTTTAAAAGTTTCAATGGCGACATTAGCATTGTTGATGTCGGCTGGATATGTAGCGCAAGATTATCAAGTTACACCAACTTATGCTGAAACAACAAAAATTGGAGATTCAGCGCAATTGATTAGTACGGCAACAACATGGAAATATTTAGACAATAATGTTGATCCGGGAACTGAAACTGACCGTTATGCCTGGACAAAAGCAGATTATAACGATTCAGAGTGGAAAAGTGAAGCTGGAAAATTTGGTGCAAAAAAAGGAAAATTAGAAGATTTAGGCGATGGTTTTGTACCAACAGTTTTATTAAATCAATATATTAATGGAGTTAATGGAGATGATATTCCAGCATTCTTCTTTAGAACTACAGTTAATATTAGTAATTTAGATGATTTCAGTAGTCTAAGTGGGAAACTCTATTATGATGATGCAGCAATTGTTTATATCAACGGTGTTAAGGTAGCATCGTTTGATGAACCAGAGGGTGGCTTTGAATCAAACATGTCTTATGGCGGTTCAAATGCTAGTAATCCTAAAGAAGGAGTTATTTCACTAACAAAAGAACAGTTAAAAGATGTTATTAAGACTGGTCAAAATACGATTGCTGTAGAATTACATCAGGGTCGTGCGAGCAGTTCAGATATCTATTTTGAGTTTAATAATCTTCAAGTTGATTACGGCCAAGAAGAAACAACAGTTGAACAAAAGGCGCTTAATTTAACTATCGGTGAAGATGAAACAAGAATGAATCTTACCTGGTACGCTAATACTAATACTTCGGGAACTGTTCAGCTGGCTAAAGCAGGAGCTATGATCAATGGTGAATTCCCAAGTCAATTTACAACGGTTGAAGCTACGAATAATCAGGCAAACGATAAGGGATTTTACTATAACCAAGCAACATTGGCTAACTTAGAAGAAAATACTAAATATGTATATCGCGTTGTTAATGGTGATCAAGTGAGCAAAATTTATGATTTCACAACTAAAGATTTTGATGGAAGTTATAACTTCATCTTTGCAGGTGATCCACAAATTGGAGCAAGTGGTAGTGCTTCAAAAGATACAGAAGGATGGGATAAAACATTAAGTGATTCAATTAATAAGTTTAATCCAAACTTCATTCTTTCAGCTGGTGACCAAGTTAATACTGCAAGTGACGAGAATCAATACAGTGGCTACTTAGATCATGAAGAATTAACAAGTGTACCTCAGGCAACAACAATCGGAAATCATGATAGTAGTTCAAATGCTTATACACAACATTTCAATTTGCCAAATGAAACTGCTAAAGGGGAAACTGCAGCAGGAACTGATTATTGGTATGTTTATAATAATACTTTATTTATGAATATCAATACAAATAATACAAGTACCGCAGAACACAAAGCATTTATGAAAGAAGCAATTAAGGAAAATCAAGATGTTCGTTGGAAAGTAGTTGTTTTCCATCACTCAGTTTATTCAGTTGCTTCTCATTCAGTAGAGAGTTCTATTTTAAAACGTCGTGAAGAATTAACACCTGTATTTGATGATTTAGGTATTGATGTTGTTTTAATGGGACATGACCATGTTTATGTACGTAGTAATATGATGAAAGGAATGAAAGTTAGTCAAGAAACAGAGGATTTAACTAGTGTAACAGATCCTGAAGGAATCTTATATTTAACTGCCAATTCAGCAAGTGGCAGCAAGTATTATGATATCAAGACTAATATTAGTACTGACTTTGTTGCTAAAATGGATCAATCAAAACAACGTTCAATTTCAAATATTGAAGTTAGTGAAAATAGTTTTAAAGTAACAACTTATTTATACAACAGTAATGATAATCAATGGTCAACTTTAGATGAATTCACTATTAATAAATCAGTTGAAACAAACAATCAAGAAATTACATTAGTACCAGAAGAAACAGCAAATGATATTAGAGTAGTTGCTCCAGTAGGAACAGTTGAAAAAAACAGTACTTTATCAGCAGTTGAAGTGAATGAGGGTGACTTATATCAAGGAATTAAAAATACCTTAAATACTATTTTAGGTAGTGATAAGGATTTTAAAGTATTTGATCTATCACTAATCAAAAATGGAAATATTATAAATCCATTAGGAAAGGTTCAATTATCATTAGCACTACCAGAGGGATATGATGCTAGTAAGTTATTGATCTATCAAGTACAAGATAGTCAAAACAATGATATAACACTAAATTCGATTACATATACAATTAAAGATGGACGGATTATTATTGAAACAGCTTCATTAGGACAATTTGTTTTAGTTAACAATGTAGAAAATAAAAAGCCAGATACAGGTAATGGTTCAAATACTAATCTTCCAACAGTTAAGCCATCAAATACAAATAATTCTACTACAACGACAAATAATAAGGTTGTAACCGGTGATAATAGTAATCTTATTGCTTGGGGAACATTATTGTTTACAGCTTTGGGATGTTCATTAGTTGCTTATAAATCAAAAAAAGAAGAAAAGTTAAAATAACTAGTGGTAATCATTGATTACCACTAACTTTTATTAGAGGTCATTTATGAAGATATTTAATGAATTAAAAGAGAATCGTGTTGTTATTATCATTATGCTCATTACGATAATTGCAGCTGGTTTTTTTAATCAATATTTAGCTAAGGATTATTCTCGGGTTAATAACGATTCAACTGATTTTGTTAGCGGGAAGATAGTAGAAATAACGAGCAGTAATCTTGAATATGATCAAGATTTAAAAATAAATCTTGGAAAACAAGTAGTTGTGGTTGAGATTCTTGAAGGAAAAAGTGCAGGAAAAAGAGTAGAGATCGATAATTATCTAACAGCTGCTCATAATGTTGAAGTTGCGATTGGCTCGAAAGTGATTATCTCAGCTGATGAACCAGATGGAATAGACTCGTATTATACGGTTTATAATTTTGATCGTGGCTTAGGAATGATTATTTTTACTTGTGTATTATTGCTTGTTATCATTGCAATTGGGCGCGGAAAAGGGGTTAAAGCAATCTTAGGATTAGCTTATACATTATATTTAGTAATTTTTCTATTACTGCCAACTGTATTTTCAGGTTACTCACCAGTATTAATGAGTATTATCTGTGTTGCTTTATCAACGATTGTTACATTAATGTTGTTAAATGGTGCTTCTAAAAAGACTTACAGTGCAATTGTGGCAACAGTTTTAGGGGTAGTTTTATCGGCAGGGGGATTTTATTTAATGTCATTAGTACTAAAAGTTAATGGTTTTAGTGTTGATGAGGCAGAAAGTCTTGTGTTAATTAATCAAGCTACGGGATTATCGATTAAAGATATTTTATTTGCAGGGATTTTAATTTCATCATTAGGGGCAATTATGGATGTTGGAATGTCAATTGTTTCTGCCTTATCAGAATTATTTCATCATCAGCCAAACTTGACTCAAAAACAAATTTTTGATTCAGGAATAGAAATTGGTAAAGATATGATTGGTACGATGACAAATACCTTGATTTTAGCATTTACTGGTAGTGCATTTGTTTCATTATTAGTCTTATTTTCATACAATGTCGACATTAAACAACTATTAAGTTCTAATTATATTGCAATAGAATTTGCTCAAGGAATTGCTGGTACTTTAGGAATCGTATTAACTGTTCCAATTGCTTCGTTTATTAGTGCCTGGGCATTAACTAATAAAAAGAGTAATAACAATTTTTTCAAGAGTTGAAAAAAATTTTGTAATATCTGAATAATCAGTTAAAATGTACATGACATAAACAAGGAGGTATTATATGAGTTTTCCAAAAGGATTTTTATGGGGTGGTGCAACTGCTGCTAACCAATTAGAAGGTGGTTGGAACGAAGGTGGAAAAGGAATTTCATGCCCTGACATTTGTACTGGTGGAAGCCATACTCAAAGTAAAAGAATTACACCAACATTAGAAGAAGGGACTTTCTATCCATCACATATGGCAATTGATCATTATCATCGTTTCAAAGAAGATATTGCTTTATTTGCTAAAATGGGATTTAAAGTATATCGTTTTTCAATTGCTTGGACAAGAATTTTTCCTAATGGTGACGAAACAACACCAAATGAAGAAGGATTAAAATTTTATGAAGATTTAATTGATGAATGCTTAAAATATAATATTGAACCATTGATCACAATCTCACATTATGAAGTACCGTTTGGTTTAACAAAGAAATGCAATGCTTGGGCATCACGAGAAATGATTGACTATTACATGAATTATTGTAAAACTATTTTTGAACGCTATAAAGGTAAAGTAAAATATTGGTTAACTTTTAATGAAATTAATAGCGCAACGATGCCAATGGGAGCTTTTTTATCACAAGGAATTTTAAATGAACAAGAAAAAAGCACTGATTTTACAAATCAGGTTGATGATCCCCAATTACGTTTTCAAGGATTGCATCATCAATTTATTGCTAGTGCTAAAGCAGTTCAATTAGCCCATGAAATTGATCCTGATTATAAAGTTGGTAATATGATGATTTATGCAACATCATATCCATTAACTTGTGATCCTGATGATATCATTAAAAATCAACAACAAAATCATATCATGAACTATTTCTGTAGTGATGTTCAATGCCGTGGATATTATCCAACATACATGAAGCGTTATTTTAAAGAAAATAATATTGAAGTAACGATGGAGCCTGGGGATGAAGAAATATTAAAAGCTGGACCAGTTGATTTCTATACATTCTCATACTATATGTCAGTATGTCAAACAGCCGATCCAACTAAAGGGGCTGGTGAAGGTAATATTTTAGGCGGTGTAGCAAATCCATATTTAAAAGCATCTGATTGGGGATGGCAAATTGATCCTAAAGGATTACGTTATTCACTAAATGAAATCTATGATCGTTATCAAATTCCAGTAATGGTAGTTGAAAATGGTCTAGGAGCATATGATGAAATCGAAGCAGATGGTTCAATTAATGATGATTACCGGATTGATTATTTGAGAAGTCACATTGAACAAATGCATGAAGCAATTCTAGATGGTGTGGATTTAATTGGTTATACACCATGGGGATGTATTGATTTGGTATCTGCATCAACAGGAGAATATGCTAAGCGTTATGGTTTCATTTATGTTGAAAGATATGATGATGGAACAGGTGATTTTTCAAGAAGAGAGAAAAAATCATTTAATTGGTATAAAAAAGTTATTGAAACTAATGGTGAAGATTTGGGATAATAGATGTGCATAGCACATCTATTATTTTTATGGAGGAAAAATGAAAACTAAAGGATATTTTTTAACAATTTTATCAGCAGTTATTTTTGGCTTTACCCCGATTCTTGCTAAAATAACTTATTCAATGGGGAGCAATGGAATTACAATGGCCTTTTTTCGACATTTATTTGTAATACCAATCTTATTTTTAATTATGAAATGCCAAAGATTGCCTTATAAAATAACTTTACATCAGTTAAAGAATATTTGTTTAGTAGGAATTATTGGTAATGCTTTGACTGTAGCGGCACTATATACTTCATACAGTTTTATTCAAGTTGGGAGTGCTACGGTACTTCATTTTCTTTACCCGATGTTTGTTTCATTAATATGTTTCTTTTATTATAAAGAGAGATTATCTAAAGCTGTTAAAATATGTTTAGGAACAGCTAGTTTTGGAATTTTATTTTTTATCGAATTGGGTGGTTCATCTTTTTTAGGACTATTTTTGGCTCTGTTTTCAGGTATAACATTTGCTTATTATATGGTAGGTATTGAAAAGTTAGGATTACAGTCTTTGAATCCTTATGTATTAAATTTCTATTTTGCAATCGTTATTTCAATCTCATTATTAATGATTGGACTGATCAGTGGTCAGCTTGAACTGATTTTACCAGTTGAAGCATATGGCTATTCTTTCTTGATTGCAGTTTTAACATCAATCGTTGGAATTATCTGTTTACAACAGGGGGTTAGATATTTAGGTGCAGCTACAGCGTCAATCTTAAGTATGTTTGAACCGGTAACAAGTGTTATTTTTGGGATTATTATTCTCCATGAACAGTTAACAATCGTTAAATTAATTGGATGTTTCATTATTTTAAGTGCAATTACTGGTCTGATTGTTTTTAACGGGAAGCAAACTGAATAATTTTTAAGTAGGAGGAAAACTTCTGCTTTTTTATTTATGTTTAAAAAAACAAGTAATAATAATTATATATGGTGTTTAAACGAGTTGTTTGTGATAAAATTATAAATAGGAAAAGTTACGCAGGGGGATTTTTTAATCGTCCCTATTTTTGTTTAGAAAGGAGCACTTTATGGAAGACATAATTATTATTGGAGCGGGAGTAACGGGCTGTGCGATTGCTCGTGAATTGTCTCGAGATCAACGCAAAATTCTTGTTCTTGAAAAAGGTAGTGATGTTTGTGTAGGTACATCTAAAGCCAATTCTGGAATTGTTCATGCTGGTCACGATGCTAAACCCGGAACCTTGAAAGCAAAATTAAATTTAGAAGGGAATTTAATGATGCCGCAGTTAGCTAAAGATTTAGATATTCCCTTTGTCCAAAATGGTTCATTAGTATTATGTTTTGATGAAAGTCAATTTGAAGCTTTGGAAGAATTATACCAGCAAGGCTTAATAAACAGGGTAAAAGGATTGAAAGTTTTAGATACTAAAGAATTACTTGAGATGGAACCAAATTTAAATCCTAATGTTTTAAAAGGTCTTTATGCTCCAACTGGTGGCATTATTTGCCCTTTTGATCTTGTTTTGGCATTAGCCGAAAATGCTTATGCTAATGGTGTGAAATTTAAATTTACTCAAGAAGTTGTGGGAATTGAAAAAAATATTGATCATTATATTGTTAAAACTATGGATAAGTGTTATCAAAGTAAGATCGTTATTAATGCTGCGGGAGTTAATTGTGATTTGATTCATAACCTAATTTGCAATGAGAAAATGAAAATAGTTCCGCGTAAAGGGCAATATGTTTTATTTGATAAAACCGTTGGCTCAATGGTAAGCAAAACGATTTTTCAATTACCGACTAAGTTAGGAAAAGGGGTATTGGTTACTCCAACTGTACATGGTAATTTAATGATTGGTCCTGATGCAATTGATTGTAATCGTGAAGAGATCAATACAACGATAGAAGGACAAAAGGATATTGTTGATCGCGCATCTTTAAGCATTAAGCAGGTTCCTTATGCAAATCAAATAACTTCTTTTGCTGGATTAAGGGCTCATAATACAACAGGAGATTTTATAATTAAAGAGGATCTAGATAATCCAGGATATTTTGATGTGGCGGGAATTGAATCACCGGGATTAACAAGTGCTCCAGCGATTGGCAAATATGTTTATGATTTAGTTGGCGAAAAGTATCCTGCAAAAGCTAAAGAAAATTTTATTAAATATCGCAAAGGAATTACTAAGGTGATGGAATTGCCACTTGAAAAACGTAACCAATTGATTGCAAAGAATCCATTGTATGGCCAAATAGTATGTTTTTGTGAAAATGTTAGTGCTGGAGAAATAATTGAAGCAATAAATCGTCCACTATCCCCAACTACGATCGATGGATTAAAAAGACGAATTCGTGTCGGGATGGGAAAATGTCAATCCGGTTTTTGTTTAAATAAATCAATGAAATTATTAAGTCAGGAATTAAATAAGGATATTTTTACTATTACTAAAAATGGTAAACATTCAACCTATTTGGTGGGATTAAATAAGGAGGTCAATCATGAATAAAGATTTAGTGATTATTGGTGGTGGACCGGCGGGAATGGCCGCTGCTTTAGGGGCATATGAAGCAGGTGTAAAAGATTTAATTATTATTGAGCGTGATGAGTGTTTAGGGGGAATCTTAAATCAATGTATTCATAATGGTTTTGGTTTACATACATTTAATGAGGAATTAACTGGTCCGGAATATGCTGAACGTTATCGACGTCAAATAGATGAATTAAAAATACCCTATCTATTAAATACAGTAGTAATTGACTTGAATGACAAGGTTATAACTGCGATGAATGGAACAAGTGGGACATTTATGATTCATGCTAAGGCAATAATTTTAGCTATGGGATGTCGTGAACGGAGTCGTGGGGCATTAAATATTCCTGGTTACCGTCCAAGTGGTATTTATAGTGCTGGGACAGCGCAATATTTTGTTAATATTGATGGCTATATGCCGGGGAAAGAAGTAGTAATTCTTGGTTCAGGAGATATTGGCTTAATAATGGCACGAAGAATGACACTTGAAGGTGCAAATGTAAAGATGGTTATCGAACTAATGCCGTATTCTAGTGGGTTGAAACGTAATATTGTTCAATGTTTAGATGATTATAATATTCCTTTAAAGTTGTCACATACAATTATTGATATTGAAGGAAAGGAACGACTTGAGGCTGTTATTGTTGCAAAGGTGGATGAAAATCTTAACGTAATAGAAGGCAGTCAGGAACGCGTTTGTTGTGATACATTATTACTCTCGGTAGGGTTGATTCCTGCTAATGAAATTAGTACTAAAGCTAATGTTATGCTTTCAAGTTTAACTAAGGGAGCGATTGTTGATGATTATTTGCAGACAAATCAACCGGGGATATTTGCCTGTGGTAATGTTCTGCATGTTCATGATTTAGTTGATTATGTATCTAATGAGGCAAAGCTGGCGGGAATAAATGCGGCTAAATATTTGCGAGACCATCTTGTTTTGTGTCAAACTATTACGATTTCATATGAATGTGGTATTCGCTATGTAGTTCCTTCAGTAATTCATCCTAATAATGACGATAATGTTATTGTTCGTTTTAGAGTTGATAAGGTTTATCAAAATAAATATCTATCATTGTATCTAGATGGTGATAGGAAGATTCATCAACGTAAATTAGTACTTGCACCTGGTGAAATGGAACAAATTGTAATAAAAAAAGACTGGTTAAACGAACATATTAAAAAAATCTTAATTACATTGGAGGATGAATGATATGGAAGTGATTAAACTGACTTGTATAAATTGTCCGTTAGGGTGTGCTTTAGAAGTTCGGTATATTGATGAGGAATATGTGGTTACAGGTAATCGTTGTATCCGTGGTAAAAAATATGCATTAGCAGAAATTTCTAATCCTACTAGAATTCTAACAACGACAATTAGAGTGAAAAATAGTCCTTATATGTTAAGTGTTAAGAGTAATGGGGGAATTGCCAAAGATAAAATTTTTGAATGTATACAGATACTAAAGGAAATCGAAGTACAAGCCCCAATTAGTATGAATGAAATAATTGTTGCTAATATTTTAGATAGTGGGATAGATATTGTTGCAACAAAATCGATTGGAGGAGATGAGCTTTATGGCTAAATATGTAATGGCTTTAGACCAAGGAACGACTAGTTCACGTTGTATTTTATTTGATCAAAAAGGAAATATAAGTGCGATGGCTCAACGTGAGTTTAAACAAATTTTTCCTCAACCAGGCTGGGTAGAACATAATCCTATGGAAATTTGGTCTTCACAATTAGCAGTAGCCAGTGAAGCAATGGCATTGAATAATACTAAAGCTGACGAAATTGCAGGAATAGGAATAACTAATCAGCGAGAAACTACAATTGTTTGGAATAAAGATACTGGGGAGCCTATTTATAATGCGATTGTTTGGCAATGTCGAAGAACTGCAGCAATGATTGAGCAGTTAAAAAAAGATGGTTTAGAAGAAATGGTTATTGCTAAGACTGGTTTAATTCCTGACGCATATTTTTCGGCTTCGAAAATTGCTTGGATCCTAGAAAATGTCGATGGCGCTCGAGAATTAGCCAATCAAAATAAATTACTATTTGGTACTGTTGATACTTGGCTGATTTATAATTTAACAGGTGGTAAAATTCATGTCACTGATTATACAAATGCTTCAAGAACTATGTTGTTTGATATCCACCAGCTGTGCTGGGATGATGAATTATTAGCATATTTCAAAATACCTAAGAGTATGTTGCCTGAAGTTAAACCATCAAGTTGCGTTTATGGATATACAAAAGAAGGAATTTTGGGTGGACATATTCCTGTTTCGGGTGCTGCTGGAGATCAGCAGGCAGCTTTATTTGGACAATGTTGTTATGAACCGGGCGAAGCTAAAAATACTTATGGAACAGGGTGTTTTTTGCTAATGAACACTGGTAATGAAATATATCATTCTAAAAACGGATTGATTACAACGATTGCAGCAAGTGATAACAATGAAGTTAGTTATGCTTTAGAGGGCAGTGTTTTTGTTGGCGGAGCAGTAATGCAATGGTTGCGTGATGGCCTTAGAATGTTAAAAAGTACACCTCAGTCAAGCGATTATGCTAATCGAGTTGAAGATACTAATGGTGTCTATTTAGTGCCGGCCTTTACAGGAATGGGTGCTCCATATTGGGATCCTTATGCTCAAGGAACTATTGTTGGACTGACAAGAGGTTGCAGTAAAGAACATTTTATTAGAGCAGCTTTAGAATCTATTGCATATCAAACTAATGATGTTTTAAAAGCAATGCAAGAAGATACTGGGATTGAGTTGAGATGTTTAAAAGTAGATGGTGGGGCAAGTCAAAATGATTTTCTAATGCAATTTCAAAGTGATATATCAAATTGTAAAGTTCATCGTCCACAGGTTGTAGAAACGACAGCATTAGGAGCAGCATATTTGGCAGGTTTAGCAACAGGTTTTTGGGCTAGTAAAGAGGAGATAAAGAATAATTGGAAATTAAATTATGAATTTGTTCCAAGGATCAACAAATCTAGACGTGAAAAAAGTCTGGAAGGATGGGCTAAGGCTGTACGTTTTGCGTTAATGTGGAAAGATGCTTAGGAGAGCAAGGCTCTCTTTTTTATTTTAGTAGTTATAGTTTCCTAATTTTTTGGTGCATATCAGTTGTAAATAAATACAAATGATGGGTATGATAATAATATAAAAAATAAGGAGACTGAAAAAATGAGTAAAATTATTGTTATTGGGGCAAATCATGCAGGAACAGCTGCGATTAATACGATTCTAGATAACTATGAA
Source organism: Thomasclavelia ramosa DSM 1402 (assembly GCF_014131695.1). NCBI lineage: Bacteria > Bacillati > Bacillota > Erysipelotrichia > Erysipelotrichales > Coprobacillaceae > Thomasclavelia > Thomasclavelia ramosa. The sequence continues at coordinate 2,300,452 of NZ_CP036346.1, read as the reverse complement.
GATGACGTAGTTGTTTTTGATGGAAACAGCAATATTAGTTTTTTAGGGTGTGGAATGGCATTATGGATCGGAAAACAAATTGATGGACCAGAAGGACTATTTTATTCAAGTAAAGAATTATTGGAAGAAAAAGGTGCAATTATATACATGGAAACGATAGTGGAACATGTTGACTATGAAAAAAAGATTGTCTATGCAAAAGGTAAGGACGGTAAAGAGTATCAAGAAAGTTATGATAAATTAATTTTAGCATGTGGATCTTTACCAATGCGTCCAACGATTCCTGGTAGTGATTTAGAAAATGTTCAAATGGTAAAATTATATCAAAATGCTCAAGATGTAATTGAAAAATTAAATAATCCTGAGTTAAAAAACATTGTAGTAGTTGGTGGTGGCTATATTGGTGTAGAACTGGCTGAGGCATTTAGACGTTGTGATAAAGAGGTTACTTTAATTGATTGTGCTGATACTTGCCTTGGAGCGTATTATGACCATTCATTTACTGATTTAATGAATCAAAATTTAACAGAACATGGAATTAAATTGGCATTCAATCAATCTGTTTTAGAAATTAAGGGTAATCAAAAAGTTGAATCAGTTGTAACAGATAAAGGTGAATATGCTGCAGATATGGTTATTTTAGCGGTTGGCTTTAAACCTAATAATGAGTTAGGAAAAGATGTACTTAAACTATATTCTAACGGGGCATATTTAGTAAACAAAAAACAAGAAACATCATTAAAAGATGTGTATGCAATTGGCGATTGTGCGACTGTTTATGATAATACGATTGATGATGTTAACTATATCGCATTGGCAACAAATGCAGTTCGTTCGGGAATTGTTGCTGCTCATAATGTTTGTGGTCAACCACTAGAAAGTATTGGAGTTCAAGGCTCAAATGGAATTTGTATCTATGATTTAAAGATGGTATCAACGGGGTTAACTTTATCAAAAGCAAAAAAATTAGGTTTTAAGGCTACTTCAGTATCATATCGTGATCTTCAAAAACCGGCATTTATAAAAGAAAATCAAGAAGTAATGATAGAAATTGTTTATGATGAAGAAACAAGGCGGATTTTAGGGTGTCAAATGGCATCAAAATATGATATTTCGATGGGAATTCATATGTTCTCATTAGCGATTCAAGAGCATTTGACAATTGATAAATTGGCATTGCTTGATATCTTCTTCTTGCCACATTTTAATCAACCTTATAATTATATAACAATGGCTGGATTAACTGCTAAATAGAAATAACAAAAATACATTTCAATGATTTGCATCAAAAGCAATTTTTGGATGTATTTTTATTGTGCTGAAGTATCTATGTTAATCAATATTATGAGGTATAGAAAATGAATAATATTGTTGATAAATAGAGAATACTTGTTTGTAATTATAAAATTTCATTTATATTTGATTAAATGTATATTTCTAAATAGATATATACATTTTTTTATTCTCTAAGTATTATTTTCTTATAAGGAGGAATGTGAATGAATAAATACGCTTATATCCGTGTATCAACCAAAGATCAAAATATTGATAGACAAAAATTTGCGATGAAAGAAATTGGATTAGGTACTAGACAAATGTTCATCGATAAACAATCTGGTAAGGATTTTAATCGAAAAGGTTATAAGAAATTGGTGAAAAAACTAAAAAAAGGTGATGAACTTTATATTAAATCTATTGATCGATTAGGACGTGATTATGATGAAATTATTGAACAATGGCGATATTTGGTAAAGAAGAAAGAAGTGGAGATAATTGTGTTAGATTTTCCACTTTTAGATACTAGAAATCAAGTTAATGGTATTACAGGAAAATTCATTGCTGATTTAGTATTGCAGGTATTGTCGTATGTCGCACAAATAGAAAGAGAAAATACAAAACAAAGACAAGCAGAAGGGATTAAGGCTGCAAAAGAAAAAGGGGTCAGATTTGGACGCCCTCAATTACCTTATCCAGAAAATTTTGAAGAGATTTATTTGTGTTATAAGGAAAAACAGATAAGCAAAAGAGAGTGTGCAAGACGGTTAAGTACCAATCATACGACATTTTCTAATTGGGTAAATCGGTATGAATTAAAAAAAGAATAGAAAAATAGAAGTATTTGTAAAATAAGGTAGATTTTTTTATCCACGATTGACAAACATGGTAGACTTTTATTTCCGTGTATTATTTCCAATAATTATGCTAGAAACACATAAAAATATAACTGTATTTTTCTATTAATTATTATATATAAAGTGGAAAATAATGTCTACTTTATTTTCCATCGGAAAGATAGCTGTACTTTTCTGGATTTTGAAACTAACCTAACATCGGTTAAGTTAGAAAGGAAGGAGGAAAACGAGGTGCAGTTGAAGGTTTCTACTGATTATGCAATACGAATAGTTCTATATATCGCTATAAAAAAGGATATTGTCCAGTCGAAAGAATTATCAGAAACACTTGGGATTCCCCAAAGTACAGTATTTAAAATCGGGAAGAAACTAAGTGATAATGAAATAATTAGCATTGCTACAGGGATACAGGGAGGATTTAAATTAAAAAAACACCCAAAGGATATAAGTATTTTTAGCATTATAGATATATTTGAGCCAACGATAAGAATTAACAGTTGTCTTGAGGAAGATAAATATTGTAGCAGATTTGCTACAGAAACTTGCCCTGTTCGAAAAGTTTATTGTACAATGCAAAAACATTTTGAAGAATATTTAAAGAAAATAAAAATTTTAGATTTGATTTAAAATAAGGAGAAACTGAATGTTGTATTTAAAAAGAATATTAATAGTTGGATTATCTTTTGTAGTAGGACTTATAAATATTATTGGAAATAATTATACAGTATTTGCTTTAGAAAAGAATACGCTGGTTCATCAGAATGTTATGTCAATGATACAGTCTCAACGTGGGGGACTATTTGACCCGATTTATACAGAGAGTTTAGAGGATAATTGGCAAGGTGATTATATCTACTATGGAGAAGATACGGATGGTTCAGCATTGAAATGGCAACTCCTAGATTCAGATAATAAGGATTTTAGTAAGAATGCAAATAGTACTATGTTTTTGTTCTCTGATAAGACTATTGGAACTAGTTTTTGGTATCGTGAAAATGATTATGGTTTTGATTATAGTAATGTAAAGCCAGGGGAAACTCCTATATATTGGCAAAAAGGCTATGAATGGGACAAAAGTGATTTAAAGACTAATATGGAAGATGAAATGAAAAATAAGTTTTCGTCAATTGAAAATGAGGGCATTATTTTTTCTTCAAAAAGTAGTGAAGATGCACAAAATGTAGCGGTTGGTTTGGAAAAATTAGGTACTACAGAAATGACTGCTAGTAAATGGTTTCCTTTAAGTATACAAGAGCTTACCAATAAGTGTTATGGTTTTAGCAGTGTTCCATTTAATAGAAATCAAGCACCTCTTGGATTACATACTGGAGATAAAAGTCGTGTTAGTTCTGATGATAAAAATTATTTAATACGTTCATATGAGGAACATTGGACAAAGCCAATGGAAAATGGAATGCGGTATCATCCTGTATTTGTGTTAAATAGTAACAGTGTATATGGTGCAAATTGTGCTGGAGGATTAAATTATGGAAATATGTACACAGTACAAAGTATGCGTCCAGCAATGAACATAGACACTTCTAAAGTTATGCTGGTTAAAAGTCATAATCAAAAAGAGATTATTGGTATTAAAGCAGTCAACGATAGTAAGACAAATGAGTTTAAATTAACATTACTTGATGATAAACAAAAATTAAATATAGAAAATATTAAGACCGAACGTGATAAGATAACTTTTGATTTTGAAGCAATAGGAAACGGAAAATACTTGAGTGTTGTAGTTCAAGATGAAAATAATAATGTTATGTATTATGGGAATATAAAAGATAATCTAGACAAAGTAAATGTAGGAACAATGACGATTGATTTAAATCAAATTGGATTGAATTCTAAATCATTTAGTTCAGGAGAATATAAATTATCGATTTTTACAGAACAGTTGAATTTCGATAAAAAGACGGATTATTCAAGCAAATTTGTAGACGTAGAAGTTGTACAGAATAACGTACCACCCGCTGTTATTAATAAAGTACCAACAATTGTGGCAGAAGATAAAGTACTGACAGTGGGAGATACATTTGATCCACTGAAAGATGTGACAGCATATGATAATGAAGATGGAATAATCAAGTTAACGGAAGCAAATATTGCAGCAAATGATGTAAATACAAATAAGGAAGGAACATATAATGTAACTTATAAAGTAACAGATAAACAAGGTGCTTCATCAACTAAGACAATTACAATTGATGTAATAGAACGAATAGTTATACCAGAAAATAAACCAGTAGATAAGACAAATAATGATACAAATTCTTCTAATTCTAGTAAGGTGCCACAAACAGGTGATATTAATAATATAGGTGTCTTAGCGGTCACACTTATGATGTCAGGAAGTATCGTAATAGGATGTAACAGAAAGAAAAGTAAGGCTAATAGTCTAAGCGAAAAATAAAATATTAAAAAAATTAATATTTTTTAAATTAGCCATCTAGTATTAGCAAGATTTAAAAATACGCTAAATTGATAAATATTTATATTTATTAGATTAAAATTGATTTATCTCTATTATGATGTTCTAAAACTTATAAGGGTAGATATAGATTATTGATAATATAAAGACAGCCCCATTAAATGTAGTGAACCCTTCTAGTTGGTTGTGATGTGTACCCAGTTTTCTGGACACGTTTAAATTTAGTTTTAAAAAAATTATGCCATGGATGCTAATCTGTACAAAACAGGTGGCATCCATTTTGTTTTTTCTGTATTCTTTTATTGCAGTAGAAAACTCTGAAAATGAATTGTATTCATTTTCATACCCATAATAGACTTCATTTTTTAATCGGCCAAAGAAAGTTTCCATTACCGAATTATCATAACAGTTTCCTTTTCTAGACATTGATTGTATTATACTGTGTTCTTTTAATGAATTGATATAATGAGCATGTTGATATTTCCATCCCTGATCTGAGTGGAAAATCAATCCTTCAAGGATGGGAAACTTTTCATATGCCTGAGTCAGCATATCTGTAATTTGTTTAAGATTAGGATGCGGTGATAAATCATAGGAAATAATCTCATTTGTAAACCTATCTAATATTGGAGAAATATAACATTTTCCCCATGCAAAATTGAATTGAGATACATCAGTAGTCCATTTTTGTAATGGTCTACTCGCATTAAAATTCTATTAATAATATTATCTGCTACATTCCCTTTATAAGAATGGTATCTCTCTTTAGGACGTTTACCTAATAATCCCATATTATGCATAAGTCGTTGCACTCTCTTATGATTTACCAGATAACCGCGATTTAGAAGCTCTCTATGAACTTGACGAATTCCATAGCGTCCCCTTATTTTGGTCAAAGATTTCTTTTATCAGTTTCATCATCTCATGCCTTTAGAAGATGCTTTAATCGATATCCTTTTTCGCGAATTTCTTTAACGATTGCTGCTCTTAAACGTATTAGTTCTTCTTTCTCAGGAGGAGTAAGTTCACTTGATATTATAGATTTTTTCAGAGGCTGCTCCTTACTATGTCGTCCCTTCTTTAAATCGAGACCATTATATCCATATATTTTATATCGTTTTACCCAGTTTGACAATTGACTGTGATTAATATTAGCACTTATTGCAACACTTTTTTTGAGATTCTCCAGCTAGAACCCTGGCAACTAAAGCGTATCTTTCTTCCACAGTATACTCAGTGCAGGTGGTAGGATGTTTTAAAGCATCTATTCCATGTAAGTCAGCGATTTTGACCCATGTAGTAATTCCTTTTCTAAAGTTTTTTTGTCCAATTCCTTCTGGTGTTTCATGCCATCGACCATTTTTATATAGTTCAACACACTTCAACTTAAATCCATAATCATATTTCATATAAAAACCCTCCTTACTGGTTTGCCCAGTAAAGAGGGTACGCATCATTGCCCAAACAGAGGGGTTCACTACATATTAGGAGGATGTTTTTATATTAATTTTATTTTTCTTCAGTAATAAACATTTTGTAAATAGCACGAATTGCATTTTTGAAATGAATATTTTTTACACCAACAATAATATTTAATTCTGATGAACCTTGATCAATCATTTTTATGTTAATATTTTCTTGAGCCAGGGCTGTGAAGATTTTAGCAGCAGTTCCACGACCATCTTTCATTCCGCGCCCAACAATTGCAATTAATGCTAGATCAGATTCTAATTCAATTGAATCTGGTTGAACTGCACGATGAATACCGGCTAAAATTTCCTGCTCTTTATCAATAAAAGATTCAGTCTCAACGACAATTGTCATTGTATCAATTCCTGAAGGAGTATGTTCAAATGATAAATCATTATCTTCTAATACTTGTAGTACTTTACGACCAAAACCAATTTCACTATTCATCATATCTTTTTCAATCATGATTGTAGCAAATCCCTTTTTACCGGCGATTCCGGTAATAACATGATCTGGTTTATGACAAGTTGTTTCAACGATCAATGTTCCTTCATCTTCAGGACGATTAGTATTTTTTATTTGAATTGGAATTCCTTCATTACGAATTGGGAAAATAGAATTCTCATGAAGAACACTTGCTCCCATATAAGATAATTCACGTAATTCTTTGTATGTAATTGTACCAATAGTATCAGGATCTTTAACAATTCGCGGATCAGCAATCAAGAAACCAGAAACATCAGTCCAGTTTTCATATAAATCAACATGACCATTTCTTGCAACGATTGAACCAGTTACATCACTTCCTCCACGGGAAAATGTTTTGATTGTTTTGCTGCCATCATTAGCAGAACCATAAAAACCTGGAATAACGGCATTTTTAACGTTACTTAAACGTTTAGATAAAACTGGATCAGTCATTTCTTGATCATAATTACCATGTTCATCAATAAAGATAACTTCACTAGCATCAATAAATTCAAAACCAAGATAGTTAGCTAATACAATTCCATTTAAGTATTCCCCACGGCTAGCGGCATAATCAATTCCAATTTTATCTTGAAAAGCTTTCTTAATAATTTCAAATTCTTTTTCTAAAGAACAATTTAATTTTAATTCGTCAATAATATCTTGATAACGAGCTTTAATTAATTTAAATGTTTCTTCAAAAGTCTTATTATCTTTAGCATTATAAGCTTGATATAATAGGTCAGTCACTTTGATATCATCTTTAAATCTTTTTCCCGGTGCGGATGGTACCACGAAACGACGAGATTTATCACTTTTGATAATATTAGCTACTTTTTTAAATTGAGTTGCATCAGCTAAAGATGAACCCCCAAATTTAACAATTTTATTCATACTGTTCCCCTTTATATAAATGTTTAATAAAAAAATACCATTTTTTAGTGGTTACATCAAGAAATATTTAAGAAAATGATAAAATAAATGAACTTGTCAAAGTATTTTCATGAATTGAAATATTTTTCAGATGATGAAAGGACTAATTAGAGATAAGGATGATACGGTATAATGATAAATATATTAAGGAGGAATAAGAAAAAATGAGTTTTCCTAAAGGATTTTTATGGGGTGGCGCAACAGCTGCCAATCAATTTGAAGGTGCATATAATGAAGATGGTAAAGGACTAAGTACTGCTGATGTAATGACTAATGGAACGCATCAAGAAGCGCGTAGAATTACATACACGATGCCTGATGGAAGTAAACATAGTCAAGCAGTAATGCCATTTAAATCACTTCCTGATGGTGCGGTATTAGAATGTCATGAAGGTGAATATTATCCTTCACATCAAGCAATTGATTTTTATCATCATTATCAAGAAGATATTAAATTATTTGCTGAAATGGGTTTTAACTGTTTTAGATTATCAATCAACTGGGGAAGAATCTTTCCTAATGGTGATGATGAAACACCAAATGAAAAAGGACTAGAATTTTATGATCGAGTTTTTGATGAATGTTTAAAATATGGAATTGAACCGGTAGTAACAATTTCTCATTATGAAACACCATTAAATTTAGCAAATAAATATGGTGGATGGTTAGATCGTCGCTTAGTAGGCTTTTTTGAAAAATATTGTGAAACTATTTTTAAGCGTTATAAAGATAAAGTTAAATATTGGATGACTTTTAATGAAATTAATATTATGGATTTTATGCCACCGTTTGCAGGTGGAGTCTTAAAAAATGATCCACAAAGCCGTGCTCAAGCCGTGTATCATCAATTTATCGCAAGTGCAAAGGTTGTAATCATGGGGCACAAAATTAATCCTGATTTCAAGATTGGGATGATGACAGCTTATGGATCAACATATGCCTTAACATGTAATCCTGATGATGAATTAAAATTAATGTTATCTGACCAACAAAGACATTTCTTTAGTGATGTTCAATGTCGTGGTTTTTATCCAGCTTATAAATTAAAAGAATTTGAGCGTGATGGAGTTAAATTGATTAAAGAACCTGGTGATGATGAGATTTTAAAAGAAGGAACAGTTGACTATATTGGATTTTCATATTATTCAAGCTCTGTAGTCACTACTGATGAAAGTAAAAAAGTAACGGATGGAAACATGTCTACTTCAGTACTTAATCCTTATTTAAAGGCAAGTGATTGGGGTTGGCAAATTGATCCAACTGGCTTAAGATTAGCTTTAAACAGGTTACAAGAACGCTATAACTTACCTTTATTTATTGTTGAAAATGGGTTGGGAGCTATTGATAAAGTTGAAGCAGACGGCTCAATCAATGATGATTATCGTATTGATTATTTAGCTAAACATATTGCTGCAATGAAAGATGCGATTGAATATGATGGTGTTAATTTAATGGGCTTTACTCCATGGGGATGTATTGATTTAGTTTCAGCTGGAACTGGAGAAATGCGCAAGCGTTATGGTTTCATCTATGTTGATAAGGATGATGATGGTAAAGGACCACTAACAAGAATGAAAAAGAAAAGTTTTTATTGGTATCAAAAAGTAATTAAATCAAATGGAGAAGATTTAAGTAATCAATAATTTAATAATTCTTGGTATTGTGTTACATTTGTAACATATACCAAGGATTTTTTAAAATTAATTTTTCATTTAAAATGATAAATAATAAATGAGCAGATTGGAATTTATTATAGTTATAAAATTATGAGGGTGATTTAAAAGCTATATTAATTATGCTGTTCATAATTTAAAAGCACTGATGTCTTCTATGTAGGATTATTGGATACCGGGATTGCCCAAAAAATGTATTGAAACACCTAGTATAGTGATGAAATAGAGGTAACTTCTATCCTTAATCAAAAAATATTCTTTACAATTGACTTATATAAATAAAAGGGAATGATAATGATTATATTTCATTATCATTCCCTTTTAGTATTTTTGGCTACTTTTATATTTTAACATATTCGGCAAACAAAAACATTAAATATTTAATGTTTTCTTTTTGTGCAAAAAATATTTTTTGTATAGACAAAAGTGGTATGATATTAATAAAGAAGTCATAACATAAGGAGGATAAAAAGTTATGAAGAAGTTAGGGAAAGCGATACTTGGCTTAGCTTTAGCACTGTCGATGTGCTTTAGTATGTTCATTCCAGTGTATGCTGAAGGGGAAACAGTAGATACACTAGTTGGCAGTTTAATCGGTTATTATCGAGATGGTGCTAGAACAGACGTTTTGAGAACTTTGGATACTTTAAAAGAGGTTTCTAAAGATGATTATGATCAATGGCAATCAATCATTGATTATTGGGACTGGATTGAAAACGATATGGTCGAAAATATTGGTGTAGCTCCTGATGGTCTACCAAATGATAATACCCATGCTTTTGTTGTACTAGGTTTTGCATTAAAGAGTGATGGAACAATGCAGCCAGAATTAGTAGGACGATTAGAGACTGCTTTGGCCAGTGCTCAAAAATATCCTAATTCATATATTTTAGTAACTGGTGGTGTAAAGAAAAACGGTTGGACTGAAGGGGACCGGATGCACGACTGGTTAGTTGAACATGGTGTAGCAGATAATCGAATTCTAGTTGAAAATAAATCAGCTAATACAGCACAGAATGCTGAATTTAGTTTTGATATTCTTTATAATCATCCAACAATTAAGAGTATTTCTATGATTACTAGCCAATATCATTTAAAACGTGGAACAATCTTATACTATGCGGAATCATTAATTCGAGCACGTGAGTTAGGGAAGACGCCAATTAAATTAAATGGTAATGCAGGATGGTACCGGGAAGATAAAACTAGTGAAACATTATCACAAAAAGCTAGCAGTTTATCACAAATTGCTGGAGTTTCTATTCCTTATGGTGAAAAATTACCAAAATCTAAATTAACAGGAATTGAAGTTACTGGTAAAAATACTTATACTGTTGGAGATGCATTAGATATCATAGTTACTTCAACTTATGATACTGAATATAGTCGTGATGTTACAGGTCTTGCTAAAATTATTGGATTTGATGCTAATAAAGTCGGTAAACAAAATGTAGTTGTAGTTTATACGGAAACTTTACATCATTCTACAAGTAGTTCTGAAGATGTAACTATGACAGCTGAATTTGAAGTTGAGGTAAAAACTGCTCCAATTACAGTTCCAGTAAACCCACAGCCAACCCCAGATAAACCTGTAAATGCAGTAAATACTGGAGATAACAGCCCATTGGCAATAATGACGATGGTAGCAGGGTTAGCAGCTGCTGGAATGTTTTTAGCAAAAAGAAAAGAAAATTAATAGCTATAGTGAAAGCTGAATCGCAAAATGATTCAGCTTTTTTTAGTATATCAATGATAATGGAATTAAGTTTTATTTATTGAATAATATTTGTTTGACCGTAATCTTAAAATATTGTAAGATTATATTAATAAGACGGGAACTGCCCGTCATTTTCTTTAGGTTAGAGGTTATAATTATGAAAGATAAAAAATTAACAATGAGTGATATTGCAAAAATGGCTGGTGTTGGCAAGAGTACAGTATCACGGTATTTTAATGGTGGTTATATCAAAGAAGAAACGCGTTTAAAATTAAAAAAAGTAATTGATGAAAATAATTATGAACCGAGCACATTAGCGCAATCATTGAAAGCAAAATATACTAAGGTAATTGGTATTGTAGTACCTTGTCTTGATTCAATTACAACATCTCGTGTTTTGATGACGATGGATCAGTATTTAAAAGATCATGGTTATACAACTTTAATAATAAATACCAATCATGATGAAATGCGAGAATTAACTTCGATTGAACAGCTATGGCGAATGAATGTTGATGGAATTATTTTAATGGCAACGGCAGTAACGATGGCACATCAAAATATTGCTGCAAAATTAGATATTCCACTATTATTTGTGGCACAGCGTTATGGAGCAGGAGTCTCTATCATTAATGATGATTATAGTGCTGGATATGAAGTTGGAAAATATGCAGCATATATGGGGCATCGTAAGATTTGTTATATCGGTGTAAGTGGTAAGGATGAGGCTGTAGGAATTTATCGTAAAGATGGTGTGATCAATGGTTTAAGGGACAACGGAGTAAGCAGCGTTGATTTATTAGAAACTGATTTTTCATTAGAAAAGGCTCATCTTATTGCTCTTGATTATCTAAAAAAGAAACAGCCAACTCTATTTATCGGAGCAACTGATAATATCGCTTTGGGGTGTTTAAAAGCAATTAATGAGTTAAAATTAAAGATGCCTGATGACATTTCTTTAATTGGTTTTGGGGGTTATGAGACTTCTCAATTTATTAATCCCAGTCTTTCGACAGTTAGATTTAATAATGAAGAAACTGGAATTAAAGCAGGTCAAACAATCATTGATTTAATTGAAGGGAATGTTGTTGATAATTTACAGTTAATTGGATATACCTTAATTAAGGGACAAAGTGTCAAAGATTTAAATAAATAAAAGTGATGATGTTTTAATAAAAAACATCTTTTTTTATTAAAAATGTGGTATCGGTTTCAGTTTTTTGTTAAAAAGTATTGACAGGGTCACAACAATCGCTTATAGTATATTTGTGGAACCGATACCATAGAGGAGGATAAAACATGGATTATAACAAAATTGCCAAAGAAATAATTAATTGTGTTGGTGGTAAAGAAAACATTACGGGGGCAATGCATTGTGCAACTAGGCTACGTTTAAATCTAGTTGATGAAAGCAAGGTTGATGAAGAATCATTAACTGATATTGATGTTGTGAAGGGAACTTTTTTAGCTAAAGGGCAATATCAAATTATTTTAGGACCAGGTCTAGTTAATTTGGTATGTGACGAAGTAACAAATATTTTAGGAATTAAAACTGATAGTACGCTCCAAGTAGAAAAAGTAGAAGAAAAAGGAAACTTATTACAACGTGCAGTTCAGTTATTAAGTGATATTTTTGTTCCAATTATTCCTGCCATCGTTGCTGGCGGATTGTTAATGGGAATTAATAATATTTTAACAGCTCAAGGACTATTTTTTGCTAATAAAAGTTTGATTGAAGCATATCCGCAATGGGCTGATTTAGCATCAATGATTAATTTATTTTCAAACGCTGCATTTACTTTTTTACCAGTGTTAATTGGATTTAGTGCTACTAAAAAGTTTGGTGGGAATCCATATTTAGGTGCAGCTTTAGGAATGATCATGGTTCATCCGGATCTACTAAATGCTTATTCGTATGGTAAAGCAGGAGTAGAAGTACCAGTATGGAATATTTTTGGACTATCAATTGAAGCAGTAGGGTATCAAGGAACGGTTTTACCTGTATTAGGGGTATCTTGGATCTTAGCTAACATTGAAAAACGTTTACACAAAGTGACACCAACTTGGCTGGACAATCTTACAACACCATTATTAGCAACGTTAATTACTGGTTTTATTACTTTTATTTTAGTTGGCCCATTATTAAGAGAAGCCGGGGTCTTATTATCTGATGGAATATCATGGATGTATAATACGCTAGGATTATTCGGAGGTGCAATCTTTGGATTTTTCTATGCACCAATTTGTTTAACAGGAATGCATCATAGTTTTATTGCAGTTGAAACACAATTATTGGCATCGATCAAGACAACAGGTGGATCATTCATTTTTCCAACTGCATCAATGTCAAATGTTGCTCAAGGGGCAGCAGTTATTGCAATTTTATTAGTAACTAAAGACAAAAAATTAAAAAGTATTTGTTCAGCTTCAGGTATTTCAGCGTTATTAGGAATTACTGAGCCTGCAATGTTTGGAGTAACTTTAAAACTTAAATATCCATTTATTGCAGCTATGGTAGGTTCAGCAGTTGGAAGTGCTTATTTAGCGGCAACAAAAACACTTGCTAATGCTTTAGGGGCAGCAGGTATACCAGGTTTCTTATCAATCGATCCTAAGAATTATTTGAATTTTGCAATTGGGATGGTCTTAAGTATTGCAGTGTCATTTGTTTTAACAATTATATTATATAAACGTGATATGGCTAAACAACCTACTCAAGATAGTGAACTGCCAACTGAAGCTAAAGAAGTAAAAACAAACATTATCACTGCACCGCTAGCTGGGAAAGTAGCTTCAATAACGGAAGCACCAGATGAGATTTTTGCACAAAAAATGATGGGTGATGGGGTAGTTATCTTTCCTACAGAAAATATTTTAGCAGCTCCGATTGATGGTGAAATTACAATGATCTTTCCTACAAAGCATGCTTTAGGAATTAAAAGTAATGATGGAATTGAAATTCTTATTCATGTAGGTTTGGATACTGTAAAACTTGAAGGAAAACCATTTAATTTATTTGTTACTGAAGGTCAAAAAGTAAAACAAGGTGATAAATTAATGGAAATTGATTTTGCGATGGTTGAAGCAGCAGGATGTCCAATTGCGACACCATTAGTTATTACAAGTCAAAATCAATTTGAAATTATTAATCTTGGAACATGTAGTTTAAATCAAGATATAATCAAATTAGACTAGGAGAAATAGTTATGACCTGTTTAAATAATGAACAAATCAAAAAATTAGAAAAACAAGCAAGTAATGATGAATATCGCCTTAATTATCATTTAATGCCACCTACTGGATGGTTAAATGATCCTAATGGATTATGTCAGTTTGAAGGGATTTATCATCTTTACTATCAATATGCACCAGACGATTGCTTTGGAGGTGATAAATATTGGGGACATTATAGTACAAAGGATTTTATTACTTTTAAAAATGAACCTGTTGCCCTGTTTCCTGATTGTTCTTTAGATGCTGGAGGTGCTTATTCTGGCTCAACAATAATCAAGGATAATAAAATGTATGTTTACTATACCGGTAACGTAAAATATCCTGGGAAACATGATTATATTCATACTGGTCGTGACCATAATACAATTATGGTTATAAGTGATGATGGAATTAATTTTGGTGAAAAAGTATGTCTAATGAAAAATGACGATTATCCAGATGACTTGACTTTGCATGTTCGAGATCCGCAAATTATTAAAAATGGTGATCATTATTATATGATTTTAGGAGCTAGAACAAATCAAGATGTTGGCTGTTGTTTATTATATCGAAGTGATGATCTGGTTAATTACAAACTAGTTAATCGCATTATTTCTAATGAACCATTTGGCTATATGTGGGAATGCCCTAATCTAGTTAAATTTGATGAGCAGATGATTTTATTTTGCTGTCCGCAAGGAGTAGAAACAGCAGGTTATGATTATGAGAATCTATATCAGAACGGTTATTATTTAATCAACGGTGATCTTGAAAAAGATTATAGATTAAGTGAATTTATTGAATTTGATCATGGCTTTGATTATTATGCTCCACAATTATTTATTGATGAGCAAGGAAGAACTATTATTATTGGCTGGATGGGGATGCCCGATGTCCCTTATACGAATCCAACAACCAAATATAATTGGCAACACGCTTTTACGCTTCCACGTGAGCTAACCTTTAAAAATAATAAAGTATATCAATTACCAATAAGTGAAACTAAATCGTTGAGAAAAGCTAAAGAAATAATTAATTTGTCTAATCATGAAAAAATATCTTGTAAAGGCAATATATATGAGTTATATTTACCGATAAATAATCGTGATTTTACTCTAACATTACGAAATGATGCAGTTATTGATTATCACAGTAATTTGTTGACATTTTCAATGGGTGCAAGTGGTTATGGTCGTGATTCACGACATATCGTTATTGATGATCTATCAAATATGACGATTTATAGTGATACTTCATCATTAGAAATATTTTTCAATGATGGAGAATATGCACTTACAACACGTATATATGATCATAGTAGCAACCTTGAAATATCTATTGACACAGAAATTCAATGTACTTACTATGAGCTAAATAGTTATCAGATAGTTTAGGTATCTGAAGAGGTCGTGACCAGGTTACGACTTTTTTATTTTCTTAGTATGACATTTGTCACTTTAAAATTGTGATGAAAGCAGTTACTATATAATTACAAATGTAATGTATAAAGAAATAGGGGGAATTTATGGAAATCAAAAATAATCAAAAAACAATTGTTAAAATGATGGTATTTCTTTGCCTCTGTATTACGTTGATGATTTTTGGATTTTATAGTTATCCAGATTTTAAAGCAACAGTAGGACAACAGCGTTTTGGGGCAACCTATATGACGATGAATAATCCATTTTTTGAAGTGATTAATAATGAGATAAAAAAAGCGGTTGAAGCGAATGGAGATGTCTTGATTACACTTGATCCAATTTTAGATGTTGATAAGCAGAATGAACAAATATTAGATTTGATTGACCAGCGTGTTGATGCGATTTTTGTTAATCCGATTGATGCTAAAAAAATAGAAATTGGATTAAAAGCAGCAAAAAAAGCTAAGATTCCGGTTATTGTAGTTGATGCCCCTATTTATGATGAGTCATTAGTAAATTGTTCAATTGCTTCTAACAATTATGATGCAGGTGTTTTATGTGCAAAAGATATGATGAGTAAACGAGATCATGCTAAGATTATTTTATTAGAGCATGCTACTGCAAAGTCTGCGGTAGAACGTATTCAGGGATTTCTTGATACTATTGCTAGTAATGCTAATTATCAAGTTATAAATCGTGCTGACTGTGATGGTCAAATTGAGATTGCAATGCCAACGATGAAACAGATGCTAAAAGAAACTCCTGCTGTAGATGTTGTTATGGCATTAAATGATCGTAGTGCTTTAGGAGCATTGGCAGCGATTGAATCAATGGAAATAGATAATGTTTTAGTTTATGGAGTCGATGGTTCGCCTGATGTTAAAGAATTGATCAATACTGGACTGATTCAGGCAACAGCAGCTCAATCACCTGTCAAAATGGGACAGTTAGCTTATCAAAAAGCGAAAGCGTTATTAGAAAATAAGAAGATTGAAAAGAAAATAGAAGTACCAGTAGAGTTGATTAGCCGTGATAATATTTCTAACTTTGAGTTAACGGGGTGGCAATGATGCAATACAGTGAGTATCGCTCTGTATCGTCAATTAAAAATATGATGATCATAATCAATTTTATTATTATTTTATTTGAAGCTAGTATTATTTTATTTTCAACAAAATATGTTTGTAATAATTTGATGGGGCGCGATTTTTTAGATACATTAGCATATTTACCAAAGAATCCGACTAAAGTATTTATTTATTCAATTATAGGATTTGCATTGTTGGTAATGATTATGTTCATTAGAAAATCTGAGAATTTTCAAGTTCGAAATGGACGAGTCATTTGTAATGGATTAGAAATAATTTTATGTTTCTGGATTATTTATAATCTTTATATGGGCTATAATGGAATAGCTTTATTAGTGTTTGCAGATATAATTTTTAATACCAAAAATGGGCGCAATACAATGGTTATTATCGGGTTTATTTTAATTATTTTTTTGTTATCTAACTATGACATTATTTCTAATATAATTCCAATGGTTTCTTTAGACAGCTATATACAGGTTTATGATGCCGCGACGAAAACTGCGATTTTAATAGCTAAAAATATTCTTGAATCAACAAACCTAGTCTTGTTTATTATGTTTTTAATTGTCTATATTGCAAATCAAATTAGAGAAAATGAGAATATTTCAAAAGAACTTTCTATGATCAACGAAGTTAATAAACAATTGAAGGATTATGCTGCGGTGACAGAAAAAATTGGCGAGAGTAATGAAAGAAAACGACTGGCACGAGAAATTCATGATACACTCGGTCATGCTTTGACAGGAATTGCAGCTGGAATTGATGCATGTATTGCAATGATTGATATCGATCCTAATGTAACTAAACAACAGCTTTTAGTTGTTTCTAAGGTTGTCCGTGAGGGGATTAGTGATGTCCGGCGGTCACTTAATAAATTGCGGCCCGGAGCTTTAGAAGAGCACACATTAAAAGAAGCAATTCAAAAAATGATTAAAGAATTTAGCGATGTTTCAGAGGTTGAGATTATGCTTGATTATCAGTTAGATAAAGTTGATTTTGAAAATACTAAAGAAGATATTATTTTTAGAATTGTTCAAGAAAGTATTACAAATGCATTAAGACATGGACGAGCTAAAAAGGTTGAAATCAATATTTACCAAAGGGTATCTGATTTAGAAATTGTTATTGCAGATAATGGAGTTGGCTGCGATGATCTAAAATTAGGTTATGGGTTAAAACAAATGCAAGAACGGGCTGCTATTTTAAATGGACGTTTAGAATACTATAGTAAAGAAGGTTTTACAGTTAAGGTTACAATTCCAATGAAAGAGGGGGAACGATATGATTAAGGTATTAATCGCTGATGATCAAGAATTAATTAGGGAATCATTGAAAATTGTTTTAAATACACACGAAGATTTACAAGTGATCGATACAGTAGAAGATGGTTTTGGTGTATTAGACAGTCTAAAACGAAATATTCCAGATGTTATTCTAATGGATATTAGAATGCCAAGAATGGATGGGGTATATTGCACAAAGATGGTTAAAGAAGCCTATCCGGATGTTAAAATAATTATTTTGACAACATTTGATGATGATGATTTTGTTTTTAGTGCATTAAAATTTGGAGCTAGTGGATACCTTTTAAAAGGAGTATCAATGGATGGATTGTATCAGGCTATTTTAACTGTTGTTTCTGGAGGTGCAATGATCAATCCGGATATTGCGACAAAAGTATTTAGACTTTTTTCGAAGATGGCAAATACTAATTATGCAATCAATGTTAATGATGATAATGTTAGGGAATTAAATAAACCAGAATGGAAAGTAATTCAACAAGTTGGTTTTGGTTTATCAAATAAGGAAATTGCTCAAAAATTATTTTTATCTGAAGGAACCGTTCGAAATTATTTAAGCTCTATTTTATCAAAGCTAGAACTTCGTGATCGTACTCAGTTAGCTATCTGGGCAGTCCAAACAGGTCAAACAACAAAGGATCTTGACGATGATTAAAAAGAATAAAATAATGATTATTGTCTTAGTTTTAGTTATGGGAATCGGGTTAATATATTACCACAATCAAAAGAAAGTTCTAACAATCGGAATATTTGCGGGAAGTAATTGGGATGTTCCTACGTTCGATTATTATGAAATGATTGATAAAATAATTGTCCGTTTTGAAAAAGAGCATCCCAATGTTGAAGTTCAATATAAAAGTGGAATTCTTAAGGAAGATTATTCTTTATGGTTATCAAATCAGTTATTAATTGGTGCTGAGCCTGATTTATACATGATTTTAAATGAAGATTTTAATTCCCTATCAGCATTAGGCGCATTAAAAAATTTAGACTCGATCATTACTGATGATCAAGATTTTAATAGTGATGAATTTTATCAAAGTACTTATCAGGCAGGACAGTATCAAGGTAAACAATATGCTTTGCCTTATGAAGTAAATCCTACTTTAATGTTTGTAAATAAAACTTTGCTACAACAAGAAGGAATCAGTCTTCCAAAGGACAATTGGTCGCTAGAAGAATTTTATAATGTCTGTCGACAATTGACTAAAGATAGTAATAATGACGGAATTATCGATCAATACGGCTGTTATAATTATGAATGGATCAACGCTATTTATGCTAGTGGAATAGAGTTATTTAATGAAACTGGAACGACCTGTGATTTTAATAATCACGAAGTAAAAAGTGCTATTCAATTTATTGAAAAACTGAATGCTTTAAATCGCGGCTTTAATATTACTTCCAATGATTTCGATCAAGGCAAAGTAGCTTTTGCACCAATGCAGTTTTCTCAATATCGAACATATAAGCCTTATCCTTATCGAGTAAGTAAATATTCTACATTTGAATGGGATGTGATTGAAATGCCTCAAAGTTCTGAGCAACATTTAACACAATTATCATCTTTAATGATGGGGATGTCGATGCGAACTAGTGCTCCTGAGTTAGCTTGGCAACTATTAAAAGAATTTACTTATAGTCAAGCTTCACAGCAGGATATTTATGAATATAGTCAAGGGGTATCTCCATTAAAAGAGGTGACCGAATCTAAACAGGTTTTGAAATTGTTAGAGGAAGATACGCTTGGTGATAGTAAAATTGATATGCGGGTATTAAGCCAGGTAATGGAGTATCCAACCACAAATACGCGATTTAGAAAATATGAGGCAGCAATGAAGATTGCTGATAATCAGATTAATCAAGCACTTCAAAACAATCTGGATTTAGATACTTCATTAACTGCTTTACAAAAAGAAATAACTAATTATTTAAACGAGTAGCAAGTATGACTATTCGTTTTTTATTATGACAAATGTCATTAAAAAAATGACATTTGTTTATGAAAAGAAATGACAATGCTCAGATGTATTGAAAGGGGTTACTTGATAAGATATAGATGTCAAAAGAAAGGGAGATTAAAAATGAAATATGTAATATTAGTTAGTCATGGGAACTTCGCTGAAGGGTTACTAGATTCTTTAAAAATGCTTACAGGTAATCATGATGATGTAATTGCAATAGGATTAAAAGATGGAATTACAGCTGATCAGTTTGCTATAGACTTTACTGAGATAATCACTAAAATTCCTAAAGAAAGTGAAATTATTGTTTTAGCTGATATCATAGGTGGTTCACCTTTATCAACTGCAATGAATGTATTGGCACAATCAGGATTGATTGATAAAACGACAGTACTTGGGGGAATGAATTTACCATTAGCTTTAACAACAATATTAATGAAAGATGTTTTAGATACTGATGCTTTAATTACAAATGTGACGAGTGAGGCAACAGGTGCAATTAAACAATTTGTTTTAGAAACAAATGATGAAGATGATGATATTTAGGAGGAGAAGATTATGTCAGTTTCATTTGTAAGAATTGATGATCGGATGATTCATGGTCAAACTTGTACGCGTTGGGCTAGAGAATATCCTTGTGATGGATTAATTGCTGTAAATGATAAAGCAGCAACTAATGATGTTTTAAAAGCTGCCTATAAAGCAGCAAGTGGTAAGAAAACATTTGTTTGGACATTAGCAGATTTCGCAAAAAAATCACAAAAAGTTTTAGATAGTGACACAAAATATTTCTTGATTGCTAAAAATCCAATTGATATGTGTACGATTTTAGTAGATCAGGGATTTGATCCTGGTGTTAAAACTGTTATTGTAGGACCTTGTAATGATCGTGAAGGGGCTACTAAATTAGGTAATAACCAGTCAATTACTCAAGCGGAGGCTGATGCGTTTGAACGTATCCATAAAGCTGGTTATACAATAAAATTTGCTTTATTACCAGACGTTTCGATTGGGACATGGGATGATTTCAAAAGTAAATTTGGTTATTAAAATATAAATGTAAAGGGGATTTTTATTATGGAAATAAGTTGGATTCAAGCCGCCTTACTTGGATTATTTGCTTGCTTATCAAGTATGCCAGGTTTAGGGGGAACATCATTTGGTAACTACACATTAGGTCGACCTTTAGTTGGTGGTTTAGTTTGTGGAATTATTTTAGGTGATATTCAAACTGGAATTTTAGTAGGGATTGCAATGCAAGTAGTTTATATCGCTCTTGTTACTCCAGGGGGAACAGTTTCGGCTGATGTACGGGCAGTAAGTTATATAGGGATTCCACTTGCTATGATTGCAATTAAAAGCTATGGTCTAGATGCTGCCTCAAGTGACGGAGCTGCACTTGCAACATCATTTGGAACAATGGTTGGAACTTTAGGAACAGTTTTATTCTATGGTACTGCAACGATTAATCTAGCATGGCAGCATATTGGCTGGCGGGCAGTAGAAAATGGAGATTATAAAAAATTATATATAGTAGATATGGTATTACCTTGGATTTCTCATATTTTATGTTCATTTATTCCTGCGATGATCATGTGTAAAATGGGAGCTCCGATGGTTGACTTGATAAAAACCTATTTACCAATGGATGGGGTTGCAATGAAAACATTATTTACAGTCGGTTCATTATTACCATGTGTCGGAATTGCAATCTTATTAAAACAAATCGTTACTAAAGCAATTGATTTTATTCCATTTTTCTTTGGTTTTACTTTAGCAGCTGCTTTAGGAATTAACTTAGTTTCTGCAACTGTTGTTGCGGGAATGTTCGCATTGATCAATTATCGAATTAAAATGTTGACACTTGGTAAAGTCGCAGTTGCTGTAGTTGATGATGACGAGGAGGATATATAAGATGGAAAAGAAATTATCAAAAAAGACCCTAACCAAATCTTTTCATAATTGGTATTATGGGAATTTAACATGTTTTTCTCAAGAACATATGCAAACATTTGGCTATTTGTGTTCAATGTTACCAATTGTTGAAGAATTGTATGATAAAAAAGATGCTCGGGCAAAAGCCATTAAAACGTATACTGCCTTTTTTAACACCGAACCGCAAGTAGGTTCCGTGATCGTTGGAATGACAGCGGGGTTAGAGGAGGCTCGTGCTAATGGTGCTGAAGATGTAGATGATGAAACAATAAATGGATTACGTGCAGGATTGATGGGACCGTTAGCAGGAATAGGAGATTCTTTAGTAGTTGGAACGATAATTCCTATTTTATTAGGGGTTGCAATGGGAATGTCTACAGGTGGTTCACCATTAGGGGCTATTTTCTATATTATTGTTTGGAATTTATTTGCTTATTTTGGAATGAAGTTATTATATTTTAAAGGTTATGAATTGGGTGGTAAAGCTGTAGATTTTCTAGTTGGACCTCAAGGAGAAGCTTTACGAGAATCAATTACAATGTTAGGTGGTATTGTGATTGGGGCAGTAGCAGCTACATGGGTTAGTGTAAAAACAAGTTTTTCGATGACTGCTGCTGGAGCTAAAGAACCGTTTTTAGATTTACAAAAGACGTTAGATGGTGTTTATCCTGGATTTTTAACTGCTTTATTCGTGTTATTATGTTGGTATTTATTGTCTAAAAAGAAAATGTCACCAATCAAAGTAATGTTATTATTAGTGGTTATTGCTCTTATTGGAGTATTGGTTGGATTCTTTAACCCGGGATTAACATATTAAAAAGGAGAACTTAAAATGGATCAAAGAGTAAAAAAAGCATATTTTGAAGAAATAGAATATCAGACTAAACAAATTAATCGATTAAAAATATGGCTAAAAAATTTATTAATTATTTCCTCTCTTATTATAGCTATCATATTTTTTGTAGATAAAATAAGTATGATTATTACTGTGATTTCATACATTGCTTTAATAATAATCATAATTTCTTTGATTATTATTAACTTGGCGATTCGTAATGGTTCAATGAATGTAAACAATATTATTATTAAAATGGAACATATTAAATAATAAATTAAACAAGCCCCTAAAGGAGTATTTATGGTTTAGTAAAAAAGGGGCTCTGATGATTTTAATAGAGCTTATATTAGCTGGAAACTAGGAAATTTTAAAATTTCCTAGTTTTTTTCGAAACATTTGTTTTTAGTTTGACACACTATTAAATCTTGAGTAACATAAGTACATTGGAGGTGTACTATGCTGTTAATAAATAAAACATTAATTAGAATGTCCGAAGGAATTAGAGGTTGGATTGCAATAATTACCGGACTTAAAATATTAACATTAGTAGGAACAGTAATGTTTGCTAAAACTATTTCATCCTTTTTAAGTGATTTATATCATCCGAAAATGTCACAAGAGCAGTTGCTGGCAGCAATAATCAGTGCATTGATTGCTTCATGTTTGATTTTAATAGCTGATCTATTAACTGGAGAAGCCGAATATCGCTGTGGGGCCAAAGCACGGATTAATTTGCGTAAAGAGATTTTTGAAAAAATGCTTCAATTAGATGTTGGTAAAATTGAAAGGATTGGAGCAAGTAATACAATTAGTAGTGTTGGCGATGGAGTGGAGCTAATGCAGGTTTATTACACTAAGTATTTACCAAGTTTGCTGTATTGTTTCTTTGCGCCAGTTTATTTATTTTTTCAGTTAAAAGATACTTCGCTGCTAGTAGCGACAATACTACTGATTATTTCATTAAGTTTACCGTTAGTAAATAATTATTTTAGAAAAATGATTGATCAATTAAAGAAAGAATATTGGACTAGTTTTCAAGATTTAACAAGTTATTATTTAGAAAGCTTAAAAAGTTTGGTTACTTTGAAATTATTTAATCAAGATCGACGTAGACATGATAATTTGAGGCGAAAAGCGGATACATTTAATCAAAGTACAATGTCGATTATGAAAATGAACTTTTCATCATTTTTGGTTTCAGATGGATTAATTTATTTAGGTGTTATTCTGGCAGTAGTAATTGGCTGTTCACAATTGGCTAAAGGAACGATTGATTTAGCACAGGCAGTTTTATTGTTAATGTTGTCATATAGTTTTTTTAGTTCAATTAGACAATTGATGTCTGCGACTCATGATGCTTTATCAGGGATTGCGGCAACAATAAAAGTAGATGAAATATTAAATTTAGATGCTTCAAGAATTCATAAGAGTGAGGCTGAAACAGCTCACGAAATAGCGGTTAAATACAGTCAGGATACTTTAGCTTATTTGCAGGATTATTCGGGGATCATAGTAAAAGATATTGTTTTTAATTATCATCAAAGGCGCCAAGTTTTAAAGCAGTTAAGTATTGAAATACCAAAAGGTAAAACAACTGCAATTGTAGGTAAGAGTGGTTGTGGAAAAAGTACGTTGGCAAGTATGCTAATGCGTTTTATTGACCCAGATCAAGGCTATTTATTTCTTGATGGTCAAAGTTATTTTAGTTTAACGCCTGAAGAAGTTAGAAAAAATATTGTTATGGTACCACAACGGGTTAGTATTTTTAGTGGTTCATTAGAAGAAAATTTGAAACTGGCTGCACCAAATGCTTCAACAAGTGAATTATTAAACGTTTTAAAACAAGTGCATTTATATCAATGGTTGCAAAGTTTGCCAGAAGGCTTATCGACAGATTTGGGTGATAGTGGTGCTAAATTATCTGGCGGGCAGCGTCAAAAGATTGGAATCGCCAGAGCTCTATTAAGTGGTGCTCCATATTTAATTTTTGATGAAGCAACTTCAAGTGTTGATCGTGATAGTGAAGATGAGATTTGGCAATGTATTAATGAGCTTGGTTTAACTAGAACATTAATTATTATTTCTCACCGCTTATCGACAATTCAACGTGCTGATAATATCATTGTGTTAAATCAAGGAAGATTAGTTGAACAAGGGAATCATCAAGCATTATTAAAATATCATGGTGAATATTATCAGTTGGTAAAAGAACAAGAAGCTTTAGAAGCAGCGGGAAAGGTAGGATAGATTATGGAACATAAACAATCATTATTAACCTTAACCAAACGATTATTGAAAATTGCTGCCACATTAAAAAAATTCTTTGTTATTTCTACAATTGTCAGTATAATTGGAAATATTTCTCAAATGGGGCTAATGGGATTTGGAGCTGCTTTTATTTTGAGTGTTGCCGGAAAGTTAAAATATGCCAATAGCGTCACATATTGTATTTTAATGATTATAAGTGGAATTTTAATTGTTACTTGTCGTTATCTTGAAGGATATTTTTCACATGCTGGTTCGTATGAATTATTAGCTAAAATGCGAGTTGACATGTTTGGAACTTTACGCAAGTTGGCACCAGGGAGTTTGATCGGACGGAATAATGGCGATATCATGGCAATTGCAATTGCTGATATCGAAAGTATTGAATTTTTCTTTGCACATACGATTGGGCCATTATTTACCGTTATTTTACTTCCGTTAGTGACTTTGATTATTGCAGGAAGTATTGATATGCTCTTTGTCTATGCACTGTTACCAATCTATTTAATTATTAGTGTTATTATTCCTATTTTAGCCATTAAACTGGGTCGTAATATAGGAATTGGTTATCGTCAAAAGTTAGGAGAATTAAAAATATTTTTATTAGATAGTGTATATGGATTATCAGAAATTCAAATTTTTGATTATGGAAAACGTCGTAATGAAGAATTAGAAGCTGTTAATCGCAATATAAATCGTTCAATTCATCAACTTGCTTATCACCGCCAATTAGTTGTTTCCACGCCAACGTTTTTCATTTATCTTGCTCGAATTGCTGTAATTGCAGTAGCTTCATATCTTGCTTTAAAAGGAAATATTGATACAACCGGAATTATTATCTTATCATTTTTAGTTTCGGCTTCATTTTCATCGACGCAATCATTAACGACTGTAGTTTCAAGTTTACTTGAAACTTATGCGGCGGCACAACGCTATTTTGATTTGGAAGATATGGTTCCCGTCGTAAATGAAATTGTTGAGCCTAAAGAATTGAAAAATATCGACAAAATTGAATTTATTAATGTAAGTTTTAGCTATCCTGAAATTAATAGAAAAATTATTGAAAATATGAATCTTACCATTAATTTTAAAGATAAAATTGGTCTTGTTGGAGAAAGTGGAATTGGCAAATCAACTTTGATTAGATTGTTATTACGTTTTTATGATGTTACAAGTGGTCAAATTTTAATTAATGGTATAGATATCAAAGAATACTCTTTGCAAGATTTACGTCAACGAATTGGAACACTTGAACAAGACACTTTTCTTTTTAATGATTCTATTGCTGCTAATATTGCTTTAGGAAAACCAAAGGCGACAAAAGAAGAAATCGTAAAGGCTGCTCAAATGGCAGGAATTCATGAATTGATCATTAGTTTACCAGAACAATACGATACTATGATGGGAGAACTTCAGAATCGATTGTCAGGTGGTGAGAAGCAAAGAATTGGAATTGCACGGGTTTTATTAGTTGATCCTGATTTTTTAGTTATGGATGAACCAACAAGTAGTTTAGATGTTATTAATGAAAAAGGTTTATTGAAGACATTGGCTGAACAATTTGAAAATAAGACATGGTTAATTGTGTCACATCGACCTTCTTCATTGACGGGATGTGATCGGGTGATTAAATTAGAAAATAAACAAATTTATGAATTAGGAGGAAAAGCTTAAGGCTTTTCTTTTTTTATATGCTAAAATATGTTCAGGAGGAAATAAGTGTGAAAGAAAATATGAAATATTTAACTAACCATTATCAGTTAAGAGAATTTACTTTAATAAGAATGTTAGAAATTATTAATCAAAATAAAAATATAACTCCTGGAGGAACTGTTTTTTATGGGGATTCAATTACTGAGTATTGTGATCTGGACAAGTATTATCCTGAGATAGAGACTAAATATAATTGTGGAATAGCGGGGATTACTTCAGGAATGCTTTTAAATTTCATCGACGAAGGGGTTATCAAATATCAACCTAAAAACGTGGTTTTGATGATTGGAACAAATGATCTTGGTAATACGGTCATGGAGAGCCCCCGTGATATTGCTTTAAATGTTAAAGAAACAATCGAAATTATTCATTATAATTGTTTGGATACTAAAATTTATCTTGTAGCACCATTACCATGTTTAGAAATGCTTCATGGTTATAAAGCAACAAAGCAAGGATTACGCAGTAATGATACCTTAAAGATGGTCTTTAAAGAGTATAAAAATATTATTCCGTATGATTATGTTACTTTGATTAATCCTTTTATGGCACTTTGCAATAAAAAGGGCCAACCAGTTGAAAATTATTATCTTGATGGTCTTCACATTAATGATGATGGATATCGGGCCTATACAGGGGTAATCAAAGAAAAACTGATAGATTGAATTAGAAAATGGGGATAGCTAATAGATTGTTTAATTACAACAATGATGCTAGAATACTACTAATGGTTGATTTGGGGAGGAAGATATTATGGATACAATTATCATCGTTATAAAAGATAGTGATGATTGTTTAAGATTAAAGGAGTTTTTAAGTAGTGACTATCATATTGTTATATGTAGTGAACTTGAAAATATTATTGATAACCTTAATGATAATCGAATCGTTGCTATTATTATGGACTTAGATGATGCGACTGAAGTTAATGTCGCAAAGTATTCTAGTTATAAAAATATTGATAATATTCAAATCCCTTTAATCGTAGGTGGGAACTTTACGGGAAATCTTCTTAATTTATTAAATTTAGGAGTTAGTGAGGTAATTGTTAAGCCTTATAATGAAGCAATTATTAAATTACGAATCAATAATGCAATTCGTCGGGCCGAAGATAATGAATATAGAATAATGGCTGATTTTGATACTTTAACCAAGATCTATAACCGTACTGCTTTTTATCGCGAAGCTAAAAAATTAATTACGCAAAACCAAGATATTAATTATGATCTTGCTTGTTTTGATATTGATCGATTTAAGATTATTAATGATATTTATGGTAGTAGTGTCGGTGATGAACTATTGATTTATATTGCTAACACGGGAGTTAAGCGGATGAAGAAACTTGGCGGATTAATTGGACGTTTAAGTGGGGATTTATTTGCAATCGTAGTTCCTCATCAAGCGAATATTGAAGACCTGTTGCTTCAACAAATGAATGAAGACATTGGTAACTTTGATCTTGGAATCAAGGTTGTAGTCAGTTTTGGTTATTATAATATTGATGATCTATCATTACCAGTCAATAATATGTGTGATCGGGCAATGATGGCGATAAAAAAAGTAAAAGATAAATACAATACCAGCTATGCAACTTATGATGATGAACTTCGAGATCAAGTTTTAGAAGAACAGAGAATTATTGATGAAATGGATCGTGCATTTGAAAATGATGAATTTATTCCTTATTATCAACCCAAATTTAATATGGTAACGAGGACATATATTGGTTATGAGGCATTGATGCGTTGGCAGAGTCCGACTCGAGGAATGGTGTTACCAAGTACCTTTATTCCAGTTTTTGAAAAGAATGGTTTTATTTCTAAAGCAGATCGGGTAATTTGGCGTAAAGTATGTCAAGATATGGTTATTGCCCGCCAAAAAGGACATGTCTTATTACCTGTATCTGTAAATGTTTCTCGAATTGAATTATATGATCCGGAATTAGGAAATACTATCTTAAAACTTTTAGCGGAATATGAGCTGTCGATTGAGTTATTTCAATTAGAAATTACTGAAACGGCATATATGCAGGATAGTAATCAAATGATTGAGGCTGTAGTAAAGTTAAAGGAACTTGGCTTCACTATTTTAATGGATGATTTTGGTAGTGGTTTTTCATCGTTGAATATCTTAAAGGAATTGCCGTTTGATATAATTAAAATTGATTTGGCGTTTTTGGAACATTTTGATAAAAATAATAAAGCTGAAAAGATTTTAAAATCAGTGATTCAAATGGCGAAACGCCTTAATATGGAAGTAATTGCTGAAGGAGTAGAAACCAAACGCCAAGAAGATTTTTTAGTAGAACTAGGTTGTAATCGTGCTCAAGGGTATCGTTTTGCTAAACCAGCTAGTGCTTCAAAAATTGCTTATATGGTTGAAAATGGTGTCATCGGAGTAGGTGATACTAAAGATGAGGATAGTGCAATAGTTAATATTGATGATATTTTAACGACTGTTTATCAGCAAGGGGAAGTAGATTGGTATCGACAGGCACTATTAGAATTAAATGCTCAAGTTTTCGAATATGATTTTAAGCGTGATAATATGATTGTTTTTGATACTCCAACAAAGGAAAATGGTTCTAATTTAGCTAAGATGGAAATTCCCAATTATCTTTACAATGTAAGTATTGGTAGAATCGTACATTCAAAAGATGTAAAAAGATATCAGACTGTTTTCAATGGTAATCAGGAATTTAAGGTTATCTATCGACGTTTTATGATTAACCATGGTTCTGGTTATACTTGGGTTAAAGATACAGGAAGAATAATTTATGATGAAGATAACAAACCAAAAATATGTATTGGTGTAAGTCGTGTTATTTCAGATGAAAAGCTTAATGAACAAATGATGAATGTTTTATCAGTAATGGAGCAGTCAACTGATTTTGATTCATCAATCAACCATATTTTGGCAGAGATCGGGGATGATTTTTTACTTGATCGGATTACGTTATTACTAGAAGAAGGAAACAATTATCGTTCTGTCTATGCATGGCAAGATGAGTCGATTGAGCTTGAGATTAGTGATACTTTCTCAATAGTGAGGACAGAGCTTCAAGAAATAGTCACATATTTTAAGGAGCATCAAATAATTGTTGTTAATAAAAATGAAGGTAATCAATTTAGTAAACAAATTAATAAAAATTTCTTTGATAATCAAGTAAAGACACTTGTTATCATTAGTCTAAACGATGATATTGGTGAATTTATCGGGTGTATTGTTTTTACAATGATAAATGATTATCGACAATGGCGCGATGATGAACTTTGGGCATTACAAGAATTAGTAAAGGGGATAAATGTCTATTTAAATAAAGAGAAAATTTTTAATCGTTTAGATAGCATATTATTAACATATAATCGTGTTATGGAAAAATTGAATGATGGAATATTGATGTTTACATATGAGTCTCAGCCCCAGCTGCTATTTATTAATGAAGCATACCGTAAGATATTAAATATTGATGATATAAATGTTACTAATTTTCTTAGTACGTACTATCGGAGCGTCGATTTGGATGTTCAAAAGCAAATTCATCAGGCAATTGAAAAGTGTGTTGAAACTGGGGAAGAACAGACGCTTTATCATCCACTTAAAACTTGTGAAAAGCAGATTATTAAGGCTAAAACTATTTATAATCTTTCGCCAGTTAAAGAAAATGGTAAATTGGTAATTATTAGCATTACTACGAAACAGTGCACTTAAGTGCTATTATTTTATACTTGTGTATAATTGTATCTAGGAGGTCATAATAATGGCAGAAATATTGATTATTGAAGACGAAGTTAAATTGCGCCAAGAACTGGAAGTATATTTAAATAATAATGGATATTTGACTAAAGTAATTGAGTCTTTTGAAAATACTTTAGAACAAATGAATCAGTTTGATGGGGATTTAATTTTATTGGATATTAATCTTCCCAATGTAAATGGACAGTTTTTATGCAAAGAATATCGTAAGAATTCAAGTAAACCAATTATTATTGTAACTAGTCGCAACAATGAGATGGATGAATTGATGTGTATTAATTATGGTGCTGATGATTTTGTCACGAAACCGTATAATCCATTAATTTTATTGGCCCGAATCGAAGCGGTCTTAAAACGAACACAGCCTACAAGTGATGTTTTGATTAGTTATGAAAAGATAAAATTAGATGTATCTAAAAGTAGTATTATTGATAAAAATAAAGTGATTGAATTATCAAAAAATGAGTTAAAAATATTTTACTTTTTATTACTGCACCGTGGGAAAATTAAATCTCGAGAAGAATTAATGGCATATTTATGGGATAGTGATATGTTTGTGGATGATAATACATTGACTGTTAATATTAATCGCTTACGTAAAAAGTTAGAGGATATTGGTTTAAATGATGTAATTCATACTAGACGTGGTCAGGGGTATATCATTTTATGAGATTATTTGATTATTTAAAAGATGAAATCATTACGGTTACAGTAATGATTTCTGTGACTTGTTTGGTAATGTTGATTTTGGCAGTTTTTAATTGTCCAACTTTTTTAGTAGTCTACATTCCACTTCTGCTCATTAGCTCATTTGTAGTAGTATTAATGTATAATTTTTTTCGGCGTAGAAATTTTTATAATAATTTGATAGGAATCTTAGATCATCTTGATGAAAAGTATCTTATTACTGAATTGATTGGAAATCCTCATTTTCTAGATGGTAAAATTATGGTTAACTGTATTTATGAAATTGATAAATCAATGAAAGAACATTTAAATGATGCAATTTATCGACAAAGTGAACTCAAAGAGTATATTGAGATGTGGTGTCATGAAGTAAAAACACCTGTAGCTACAAGTCAAATGATTATTGAAAATAATCTAAATCCAGTTAATGAGAGTATTAAAGAAGAACTCATAAAGATAGATAATTATGTTGAACAAGTACTCTTTTATGCTCGAAGTGAGAATGTTGAAAAAGACTATTTAATTAAAGATGTTAAACTTAGTGAATTAGTTAATTCAGTAATTAAACGTAATAAAAAAGATTTAATCAATAAACATGTTAAAATTGAATTAGAGAATCTTGAAATAGATGTTGCTAGTGATAAAAAATGGTTAGAGTTCATTTTAAATCAGATTATTAATAATGCAATTAAATATGTTGATGAAACACCAATAATTAAACTATTTGCAAAACAATATAAAGATCGTGTTGAATTAATGATAAAAGATAATGGAATTGGAATCTTAGAAAATGAATTGAATCGTGTTTTTGATAAAGGATTTACGGGAACAACGGGACGAACTAAACAAAAGAGTACGGGAATTGGTTTATATTTATGTAAAAAATTATGTTATCGATTAAATCATGAAATTAAAATAGATTCAAATTCACATGGTACGGTAGTAACTTTGGTTTTTCCGTACAGCTCACACATAACCTTACAATAATGTAAGGTTATGTTATTTTATTCGATGGTAGAAATTATTATGACGGCTATAATAGTTGTTGAGGTGAAGAGAAATGGAAAAAATTTTAAGAATTGAAAAAATTGAAAAATATTATGGAAATAAAAACAACATTACAAAGGCTGTCGATAATATTAGTTTCGATGTTAACGGTGGTGAGTTTGTAGCCATTATGGGGGCTAGTGGTAGTGGGAAAAGTACTTTACTAAATTGTATTTCAACGATTGATAAAGTTACTAGTGGTCATATTTATTTAAAGGATGCTGACATTACTAAACTAAAGGGATATAAATTAACAAAGTTTAGAAGGGATTCGTTAGGCTTTATCTTTCAAGATTTTAATCTTTTAGATACATTGACTTCATTTGAAAATATTGCTTTGGCTTTAACGATTCAAAAATCAGATTATAAAAAAGTAGATGAGAAAGTAAACAAGGTTGCAGCAGCTTTAGGAATCAAAGAAATTTTATCAAAGTATCCATATGAATTATCTGGTGGTCAAAAACAAAGAGTTGCTTGTGCTAGAGCTATCGTTACTAATCCTGATTTGATTTTAGCGGATGAACCAACTGGAGCTCTTGATAGTAAATCAGCAAGAATGTTATTAGATAGTTTGAATGCGTTAAATGAAAAATTGAATGCAACAATTTTGATGGTTACTCATGATTCATTTACAGCTAGTTATGCTGATCGAGTAATCTTTATCAAAGATGGTAAAATCTTTAACGAAATTGTTAAAGGTGATAATTCTCGTAAAATGTTCTTTAATAGTATTATGGATGTTCAAACATTATTAGGTGGTGAACTAAATGAAGTTATTTAGTTTAGCACTTAGAAATATTAAAAAGAGTATAAAAGATTACTCAATTTATTTTATTACACTAGTTATTGCTGTTGCTATATTTTATATCTTTAATTCGATTGATAGTCAAACAGCAATGATGTCAATTAGCAAATCAACAATGGAAATTGTGCAGTCTTTAGTAAATGTTTTATCATATATTTCGGTTTTTGTTTCGGTAGTTTTAGGATTTTTAATTGTTTATGCAAATAATTTCTTAATTAAACGCCGAAAAAAAGAAATCGGTATTTATATGACTTTAGGAATGTCAAAGTTAAAAGTATCTACGATTTTAGTACTTGAAACAGTTATTGTTGGAGTGATTTCATTAGGAATCGGTTTACTCTTAGGAATTGGCTTATCTCAATTGTTATCAATTTTTACTGCAAAATTGTTTGAAGCTGATATGACCAAATTTACATTTGTTTTTTCTAGTGGAGCACTTTTATCAGCGATTATTAATTTTGGATTTATTTATATTATTGTAATGATTTTCAATATTATCACACTAAATCGATTTAAGTTGATTGATTTATTATATGCAAATCGCAAAAA
Organism: Thomasclavelia ramosa DSM 1402; assembly: GCF_014131695.1. Lineage (NCBI taxonomy): Bacteria > Bacillati > Bacillota > Erysipelotrichia > Erysipelotrichales > Coprobacillaceae > Thomasclavelia > Thomasclavelia ramosa. The sequence continues at coordinate 2,267,040 of NZ_CP036346.1, read as the reverse complement.
TGAAAAGGTTAAAATAAAAAATGGCTGGTTAATTTTTATTATTTTTATTATCTCTATTGTTTTGATTGGGTACGCATATAAGTTATTGTATGATGGCGCTTTATATGTTGTGGGTTCTGATTTTTTGATCATGATTATTCTGGGGACGATTGGAACTTTCTTGTTTTTCTTATCAGTATCAGGTTTTTTATTAAAAGTTGTTCAAATGCGCAAAAAGACTTATTATAATGGTCTGAATATGTTTGTATTAAAACAAGTAAATAATAAGATTAATACACATGTTATTTCTACAACAGTTATTTCCTTAATGTTATTGTTAACGATCGGGATATTATCATCGTCTTTAGCGATGGCCTCAGCAATGAACACTACTTATGAGGGAAATAGCCCAAGTGATGTTACTGTATTTTCTAGTAATACTGAAATTATTGAAAGATTTAAACAGGAACCGGTGTATCAACAAATCATCAAAGAGGATTATCAGTTCAATTATCTTAATTTACAAGGATTAAAACAAGGTATTTTTATTGATTCAAAAGATAATGCTTATACTAATATAGAAGCAGTAAAAAATCAACCGATGCGTGTAATCAAAGAAAGTGATTTTAATAAAATCATGGAATTAAATGGTAAAGAAGATCAAAAAATACAATTGGCTAATAATCAATATGAATTAGTAGCAACTTATCCTGTAGCACTTGAATATTATAATAAGTTTCTAGCTGGCGATAGTACAATCAAAATAGGAGATACTACGCTTCAAAGTAATACGGATCAAGCAGTAGAATTGGCAATTACTAACGATAGCGGCAATGAAGGGTTTGTTGTTGTAAATGACCAGATTGCAAATAAATATGTGGAAGAACAAGAAAGTTATTTAACTTATCTAGTGGCAGACTATCAAGGTGATAAGGAAGAATGTGAGGAACAATTCCAAGATTTGCTTAAATCTTTTAATGAACAGTTAAGGACTGAAAGCAGTCCAACAGTTATTAGTTTTACCCGGATTGGATTAGGGCAATCGGGAATTGGAACGAGTGCTTTGTTTACTTTTGTTGGACTGTATTTAGGAATTGTATTTGCACTTGCAAGTGGTACTGTGTTAGCAATTGAACAATTATCAGAATCTTCTGATAATAAAGAACGTTATCGTATCTTAGGACAGTTAGGTGCAAGTAAACCAATGGTAAATAGAAGCCTTTTAGTTCAAATTGGAATCACATTTATGTTTCCATTAATCGTAGCTTTAATTCATAGTTTTGTTGCACTAAAAGAAATAAATTATATTATTAGTTTGATGGTCAGCATTAATATCGCTGATAACATCTTGGTTACGACGATCTTTATTGTAATTGTATATGGAGGTTATTATTTAGCGACTTATTTAGCTAGTAATCGAATCATTAATGAATAAAAAACCCGTTATGGGTTTTTTAGTTTAAGAGCGTATGCGGAAGTTCGTAGATTATATCGTCATGGCTGTATGTACGAATTTGTTTATGAGGTAAAATAGACTGGCGATCTTCTAACAATCCATCAAATACAATCTTGTGTCGATAGGGGAGCAGTGCTAAATTACAGACCTGGGGCAAAGTTGAATTAGGATAAATTTCTTTAAGATGATTAACAAGCCCATAAATAGCATAAACACCAGTTTCATTACTAACGAGCGTATAGTCATCAAGATTTGTTAAAATTAAAAAGTCATCAATAAAGCCAGCTTTAAAATCATTAATAATAGTCAGTTCATAATTGGTTAGGTGCTCAGGATTTTCACTGATATAGTGGTCGATTATATTTGGATTATCAAATAGTAAGGTTCGAATTTGAGAAAAATCATCTTGCTCAATATAATCAAGATTTTTCATTGAAATATCTGTAATTTTAAAAACTTGGTTAGTATACTCTAATAAACTTAAATACAGCTGATAAAAGGTAGAACTCTCTTGCTCACTGAAATAAGAATCTTTGTTGATTGTCAAATAGTAATCATACGGGGATAATCCATAAAAAGCAGCACTATGAATTAAAGGAACTGCAGCACGTAAATTCTTTTCAAGATGTTCAATAACTTGATTATTTGTAATTTTTAATTCATTAATCATATAAATCAAATCGTTAAGGTCACCATGAATTTGACAAAAAAGCATAATACTATCTCTAAATAATTCTCTTACAAAAAGATTATCAATTTGTTCGACTGCTTCATAGAGGTTAGTGATGGCTGGTTCACTTAAGTCAAAGCCATATTTAGCGATCGTTCTTAATTGTTTGGCGGTATAAGCCGCAGGAGTTTTTTTTACTAATGTTTGGAGCTGTTCAATTTTTTGGATAATCGGCCGATATGGCTCATAAGCTAATAATAATTCAGTTTCCCCTTGATAAATAAAGTAATGCTGAAATAGATAGTGATTTGTATCTAAATGAGTGTTTACTTCATTACGTGAAAGTGAAGGATCATAACTATGATAAATATTTACTAATTCTTGTGGTTCAATAATACCTCTAATGGCTAGAATACCAATCAATAATTCATTGATTTGATCTATTTGAATGACCTTGTCAATATCCGCTTGTTCTACAGCATTAATAACATTTATCTTTATGTCTTCAGGGATTTCTAAATAGTTATTATTATTAGGATTTTTAATTAGTAAGCATTTGTTGATCAATGTATTGATTGTAGGGATATCTTTACGATAACTTTTGGTTTTTTCAAAATTTTGTAAGAAAACGATTTCGTCATAACATAAAATATCTAAAACATTTTGAATACTGCCATTGTAGTATGCTACGATCTCTTGATAAATCTGTTTTGAGGTAATTTGATGCGGTGGTTTAGGGGTGGCAACAATCTTAAAATAACGCTGGTAAATATGCTGACATTCAGGTGTTGTAATTAATTCAACTAGTTTCATTAAACCACCTCCTTATACTTATAGGATACTACAATTTGCTGGGAGTTTAAAATGATATACAAAGAATCTTTACAATAAAGATAAGCTATGCTTATAATAATCAGGTGAGGTGTAAGATGAAAAGAAGAGAGCCGGTAATTCATGATTTAAATAAGTGTTCATTTCATGAAATAGAAGATAATTATTATCAGTGTTTATTTAATGAAAATCCTCAACAAGTTATTCCAATTAAAAATTTAACGATTGAGGAATGTAAATTTATTAAGATTGATTTTAATATGATCGAATTAGTTAATACTCATATAACAGATTGTATTTTTGAAAACTGTGATTTATCAAATTTAGAATTTAATAAGGTTAGTATCCATCGTTGTCACTTTATTAACTGTAAGATGACAGGGCTAAATTTTATTGACTGTTCTTTACAAGATCTTTTATTTGAGGGAGTACAAGGACGCTATATGAATATTAGTCTTGGAAATATTCGTTGTGTTGAGTTTAATGATAGTACATTAGATGAAAGTAGTTTTATGGAAGTGAATGTTAAAAATCTTGTTTTTAAACAAGTTAGTTTTATTGCTGGAGAGGTATTTAAAACAAGCTTAAAAGGGATGGACTTTAAGACCACTAATATTGAGGGAATTAGAATCGATGATTATAGTTTAAAAGGAATCCATGTTGATATGTATCAGGCAATCGCTTTAGCTAGTTTATTGGGAATCATCGTTGATTGAATTCAATGACAAAAAATGAAATTAAGGGCTATTTAAGCCCATTTTTATATCAATTAAAAAAAATAATGACAAAATACAATTCTGTGATATAATGATGAAGTTATAAGAGAGGTTGAGTAAATGAAGATAAGAAATATTGCGATTATTGCCCATGTCGATCACGGTAAAACAACACTTGTAGATCAATTATTAAAATTATCGGGTACATTTAGAGATAATGAACAAATAGCAGAACGTGCAATGGATAGTAATGCCATTGAACGTGAGCGTGGAATTACTATATTGGCTAAAAATACAGCCATCAATTATAAGGATTATCGCATCAATATTATGGATACTCCTGGTCATGCCGATTTCGGTGGTGAAGTTGAAAGAATCATGAATATGGTTGATGGGGTATTATTAGTGGTCGATGCTTATGAGGGAACAATGCCTCAAACACGTTTTGTTTTAAAGAAAGCATTAGCAGCTAAAGTAAAACCAATCGTAGTAATTAATAAAGTAGATCGTCCAGTAGTAAGAATTCAGGAAGTAATGGATGAAGTATTAGAATTATTTATGGAATTAGGAGCTGATGATGATCAGTTAGAATTCCCGACTGTCTATGCTTCAGCATTACAAGGAACTTCTAGTTTGGACCCTGATTTATCAACTCAAGAACCAAGTATGGACTGTTTGTTTGATATGATCATTGATGAGATTCCAGAACCATTAGTTGATGAAGAAGGACCATTACAATTCCAGCCGGCTTTATTAGATTATAATGATTATGTGGGAAGAATCGGTGTTGGACGAATTCAACGTGGTAAAATACGAGTTAATGAAAGCGTAACTTGTGTTCGTGCTGATGGTTCACACAGTCAATTTAGAATCCAAAAATTATTTGGTTTTATTGGCTTGCATCGAATTGAAATTGAAGAAGCAGGGGCTGGAGATATTGTGGCGATTGCTGGTTTAGCTGATATCGGTGTTGGTGAGACTGTATGTACTACGGGAAAAGAAGAAGCTTTACCATTATTAAAAGTAGATGAACCAACTATTCAAATGGTTTTTGGTACTAATACTTCGCCATTTGCAGGTCAAGATGGAAAATTTGTAACAGCTCGTCAAATTGAAGAACGTTTATTTAAAGAAACTAACCGTGATGTATCTTTAAAGATTGAAAGAATTCCTAACAGTGAAGAATGGATCGTTTCTGGACGGGGAGAGTTGCATTTGTCGATATTAATTGAAAATATGCGTCGCGAAGGATATGAACTTCAAGTTTCTAAACCAAAAGTAATTATTAAAGAGATTGACGGTGTACTTTGTGAACCATATGAAGAAGTTAATATTGAAGCACCCGATGACTGTATTGGTAATGTTATAGAATCATTAGGATATCGTCGAGGTGTACTTGAAAATATGGTTAGTAATGAAGGACAAACAAGTGTCACATATACAATTCCTTCAAGAGGGATGATTGGTTTTATGACAAACTTTTTAACAATGACAAAAGGTTATGGAATTATTTCTCATTCATTCTTAGAATATCGCCCAATGGAAGGTGAATCAGTTGGAGAAAGATCACTTGGTGTTTTAGTTTCGATAGATAATGGTCAAACTACAGCCTATGCTTTAGGTGGGGTTGAAGATCGTGGAGTTATGTTTATTGGTCCTGGTGTTGATGTTTATGAAGGGATGATCGTTGGTGAACATAGTCGTGACAATGATTTAGTAGTTAATGTTACAAAAGGTAAACAACTAACAAATACCCGTTCTTCATCAAAAGACTCAACAGTTGTTTTAAAAAGACCTCGGACATTTAACTTAGAAGCTTGCTTAGATTATATTAATGATGATGAATTAGTTGAAGTAACACCTGAAAACATTCGTTTGAGAAAACGTTATTTAACAGAACAAGCACGTAAACAACAAAACCGTTTAAAACAAAATAATTCATAAAGCAGGAAATTTCGATTTTCTGTTTTTTCTTTTTTATTCAATTTTGTTAGACAAACTTTGTAGGAATTTTCTAAAAAAAGATAATATTTTTATCGTTAATTCTTAAAAAATGATGATTAACACTATAAAATTTGCATATTTGGCTTGAATATGATATTATTGATTCAAGAAGAAACGGGGGAATTATTTAAAGATGAAAGCAATCGTAGAAGTACAATATCATGGGAAAAACGTAACAGCAACTGATATTGAAAAATTGGTAAAAGAGGACGTTAAATCACAGGGAGTTAAAATTTCAACTGTTGATACGTTGCAAATATATTATACACCAGAAACTTCATCAGTTTATTACGTTGCGACTACAAAAGATGGTAAATCTGTAAATAACGAAGAACCATTAGTTATTGAGTAGTCTTAATATAATATCCAAAAATATATCCAAAGCAAGAAACGATAATTTAGATTATCGTTTTTTGTTTTATTATCATCAAAGGTTTGTGGTTTATCGACAAAAAACATGCTATAATTATTTTGTTTTGAAGGAGTGAAAAAAATGAAAAAAATTACAGCTGGTTTATTAGCATTTTTAATGCTAACAGGATGTTCAAATATAGATAACGATCAAACATTGTTTGTAGCTAATAATAAAGAAAAATATGCGCTTATGGATTATGAAGGTGATAAGCAGACTGAATTTATTTATGATAAGTATGAAGAAGTTGGAAGTTCTGGTTATATTGTAATTAAGGATAAAAAGTATGGATATCTTCTTCGTGATGGTGAAGAAGCAATCAAATTAGGAAAATATGATAAACTAGAATCAATTGGAAATATGATTGTTGGTTATGATAAGAATGAAAAAATTAGTATTTTAGATGGTGAAGGAAAAGAATTATACAAGGAAGATAAAAAAACAGAGATTTCTTTATTCGGGTTACCGGTTATTCATCAAGGTAAAGAATATATTGTTTTATATAATGATGGTGAGGTATTAAAAAAGAGTAAGGAGAAGATTATAAGTGCATATACAGTTGATAGTGATTATGCGGTTATTAATTTTGAAAAGACCTCATCTATTTACAATTTAGTTAATGAAAAGCATATTGAAGGAATCAAGATTGGTGGCAATAATCAGTTGATGGATCATAGTAGTAAAAAAGGTTATTTGCTTTATAATCGTAAAACTCATGAGATCAATGCATTGGATTTAGAAGGAAAAATAATTTTTACTACAACACTTGAATTAGATGATTTATATTATGATAATTCAAAAAATATTATTGGAGTAAAAAATCAAACTACATATTTATTTAACAAAGATGGTGAAACAGTAACATCAAACAGTTACTATCGTAACTATAAAAATTATGTTGTAAAGAATAAAGAAATGATTTACGGACCACATAAATTCGTTAATGATGGTAAAGAAATAGAGGTAAATGGGATTCAGTTAGACCCAATGGCATCATTTACAAAGAGTAAGATTTTCCCGGTGTATGTGCGTGATGAAGGTTACCAATATTATGGTTTTGATGGTAAGGAAGCAATAAAGGAATCTTATAAGAGTGCTGAAGCTTTTGATGAAAATAATCTTGCTGTCGTTTCTAAAAAAGAAGATAAATATTATTTAATTAATAATAAAGGCAAAAAAGTATCTGAACAATATGTACGAATTATGTATTTAGGTGAAAAATATTATGCTGGATATACTACTGGCAGTAAGTATGAAGTATTTGATGTAGAAGGAAATAAAGTAATTAATGACTATTTTATGGACGAAGGGACAACCTTTGTGTATAATGATGTAGTTTATGGTATCTTCAACAAGAGTGGAAGCAGTTATATTTATGATATGAATGAAAATGAAGTGGTTTTCTCAGTTGAAGGTGATTTAGAATTCAATGAAAAAGGGTATTTTGTAACAGTTGATGGTGATGCTTATTATTCATTGAAAGGCGAGAAAATTTATAAGAGGTAAAGAAATGGAATATTATATTTACATGCTTATTTCGTTGGCAGTAATGTTGACAGCAATCAAATTGATTTTTTGTGAGTTAGAAGGTAGAACGGCACAAAAGAAAAGTATTTTAAGCTGGTATACTAAATTAAATGAACCGTTTAAGTATACTCGAACAAAAAGTATTATCTTTATGTGTGTGATATGTTATGCTATTGCGTCAGTTCAGGCGATGTTTACAACTGAATGGTTTGTTGAAATGTTAGGATTTATCGCAGTTGGAGTTATTTGTGATGGGATTAGCCAGTATATTGGATTTTATTACAATAAAATCCGTTTTAGGAAGAAAATCAATGAGGCTTTATTGATGAAATCAGAAATTGCCAAAGCGATGAATGAAACAGCTAATGCGCTGGTACAGCAAAGTTTACCAACTTATTCAAGCCATGAGATTGCCGCCCGTTATTTTAATGATGACACTCATTTAGCGACTATCTCATTTGATGGGGGAGAATATGTTGCTGCTTTTGAACATTTACCACCACTTACATATGTTGTAGAAGCTCAATATGAAAAAGCTGAAGAAAAATTAGCTGATCGCAATGTTAAAGTAACAAAATTAACAAATGAAGGGAAATTACCATTTAAAGATGAGCGAATCGATGTCATTGTTAATGAATTATCTAATTATGATAAGTATGATTTGTATCGGGTCGTAAAACCAGGTGGGTATATTATTGTTAATCAAATGGGTAGTGATAATTATAAAGAATTGATCAATATTTTCTTACCTTTTAAGTTACATGGTCGTTGGGATCGTGAGGCTAGTTGTCAGACATTGAGTGACATTGGTTTGGAGATTATTGATAGTGTGGAAGAACATGGGTATGTTCGTTTTGACACGCTGGCATCATTTATTCAGTTCATGAAAGGAATCACTAAAGCTGATATTACTCAAGATCGTTTTATGAATTTTTATAGTCATGTGTTGAAACAGATCAAAGATAAGAAATATTTTGAATTAACGACTCATCGTTTTATGGTAGTGGCAAGAAAAAAAGAGTTATAAGAGTATGGTTAAATTGAAAAAAATTTTCAATTTAACCTTTTTTTATGGAGAAAAATTAATTATTACGGAAAATGATAATTAAACTACCAGACAATTTTTTAGGAGAGTTTTATCTGCGCTATGAACAGAAGGTGTTTATAACGTTGGCAGGGTTGTCTAAGATCATATTGAGATATGTAAGTCTGTGACTAGAAAATTATTGCTTTTTGTAACGATGTTGGTTCACGTATCAGAAATAATATGTACTGCTGTTATGAAGTGGATATTAAGCTGTTTAGAATCTCATTGCCGGAGGAGTAATGGGTAACTGATTATGGGCAAACGCTTAAAAAAATGTCGTAAATTCATATTTAAAATTGTATTAAAGGATTTTTTACAGTATTGATAGAATAAAAAGAGATGGTTTTATGATTGTTAAGAAAAAGGCTTTAAATCTAAAAAGATTTAGGAGCTGATAAGGTAGGTATACTTCCAATCTCGACACTAAAAGAATTGTTAATTAGAATATTATATTATTGAATTTAATATACAACATTAAATTCATGAAGTAACATGGCTAAACAGTAATTAAATCAAATATCAAGCAAGGTTAAGAAAAGTATCACTTGTCACACCGTATGATCAATAAACAAAAGATGCAAGTTATGTAGCTAATACAATGCGGTAAAATTATCAAGATGAGTTATTTAGAGATTATTTAAATTAGATTGAAGAAAATAGTTAATAAAGATGATGAGGTTATTTTTATTCATCCAATAATGCTGGCAGGAGATAATAAAATTAAAGATCTAGTATTTTAAATCAGATCATTAGTCGAAAAATGGAAGTTTAACTTCCATTTTTGATTCTTTATTGTATAATTAAAGTAATTTAATAACGCATATTTAATGGTTGTTGTACATTAATAAGGAATCTTGTTAGAAGCAAGAGCGGTCCCGCCGCCGTAATGAGGAGTTAAGACGATAGACCACTGGTGAAAACTGGGAAGGTGTTAAGACGATGAATCTAAGCCGGAATACTTGCCATTATCTTAGGATACACTTTACGGACGATAGAGTAGTTCTACATAAACGTGATCCTTTTGTGCGCCATTTTTTAGAAAGGGTCTTTTATTATGTCAAAATATTTAAAAATTTCATTAGTATTTATCTTGGTTTTATTGACTGGATGTGGAACAGTAACAAAGGGCAATAATATTGTGAAAACCAAAACAGAATCAACTGAACAACAATGGGCTAATGAGGTGACAGCAACAATTGATGCAGCTGGTAATGTAACAGTCATAAGTGAAAATAGTCAGACAGATAGCGCTACAGATGCTGGTGATGAGCATAATAAGGGAACAAATAGTTCTGCTTTAGATTCTAATCAGACATCTAATGATGGTGCTAATACTGATGCTGGTAATAAAGATAATTCTCCAAATAATAAGCCAGCTGATAATGATAATCAAATGATTAATGTTAGCATTTCAATTGATTGTAAAACAATTTTAAATAATATGAATGATCTAAAAGATGGTTATGAACAATTTATCCCAACTAATGGAATGATTCTTAGTACTGAACAATTTAAAGTTAAAAAAAATACAACCGTAATAGATGTTTTAAAGAAAGCAACAAGTGAAAATGAGATAAAACTGGTTACTGTTTCTTCAGGTTTTGGGCTCTATGTAAAAGGGATTGGTCAAATTGAAGAAAAAATATGCGGTTCATCGAGTGGCTGGATGTATAAAGTTAATGGTAATTTTCCTGAATATGGTGCAAGTTCTTATCGATTAAAAGATGGTGATAAAATAGAATGGCGTTTTACTTGCAAACAAGGGGATGTTTAAATGCTCAGTAAAATTAATATAATAAAAAACAAATTAGTAATCAAACCTTTTAAAAATAGTCATCCAGTAGTATTATTTGCTTATTTTCTTTCAGTTATTACTCTAACAATTATTCAACAAAATTATTATTTAATCATTTTGTCGATAGTTAGTGCGATAATAATTGATTATTATTTTAATTACCTAACTTTTTTTAAAGATATGAAATATACTGTTGTTTTGGTGGTTATTATAATGATTACAAATCCTTTATTTGTAACGGAAGGATTTGATATTTGGTTTCAAAATGACTATGTCACGATTACTAAACAAGCTCTATTTTATGGATTAGTATTTGGCTTGCTGTTATCATGCATGTTATTGTGGTTTCGCATAATGAAAACATGCTTAACAGATAGTCATATTGTTTATTTATTTGGTTCAATATTACCTACCTTAGGGTTAGTTATATCGATGTGTTTGAATATGATTAGTAAATTAAAAAATCAATATCAAAAAATTAGAGAGGCTAATATAAATATGCCCAGTCAAAATAAGTTGGGTTACTACCGAAATATGATAGTTGTATTAGTTACATATGCTTTTGAATCATCGCTTGATATGATGAATTCAATGCAAGCTAGGGGTTATGGACAAGGTAAGCGAACTAGTTTTCATCTGTATAGTTTTAGAAAAGATGATGCTTTAAAATTAATAGTAATAATAGGACTATTTATGATAAGTTTATTAGGATTTTTAATCCGCTATCGTAGTTTTTATTATTTTCCACTTATTCAAGAATTTAGTTTACAGTGGCAAGATGGTTTATTTATGCTAGTTTATATAGGATTAATGTTATTACCAATTTATTTAGGAGGAAAGAAAAATGTATAAAGTAAAAAATGTATGTTTTACTTATCCTGATAATGAAAAAGTGATTGATAACCTTTCCTTTGAAATAAATAAAGGGGATTTTGTTGTTATTTGTGGCGAGAGTGGTTGTGGCAAAACAACATTGTTGAGATTGTTAAAATCAAGTTTACAACCGACAGGAACACTTGAAGGAACAATTGAACTAGACGAACAAATAAAAAAAGATATTCAGATTGGCTTTGTTTTTCAAAACCCTGATGATCAAATTGTTATGGATAAGGTTTGGCATGAAATTGCTTTTGGACTTGAAAATCAGGCAATCCCCTTAAAACAAATGAAACGTCGAGTAGGTGAAATTGTTAATTATTTTAATTTACAAAATATTATTAACAATGATACACAATCATTATCTGGCGGAGAAAAACAACTTGTTAATTTAGCTAGTGTAATGGTAATGAATCCTAGTGTTATCTTACTTGATGAAGCTACGGCTCAGTTAGATCCAGTTAATCGTGATGAATTTATTAGAATTTTAAAACAGCTAAATGATGATTTTGATATTACGATTATTTTAGTTGAACATCAATTAGAAGGCTTGTTGGATGTTGCAAATCGTTTGATTTTGCTTGATCATGGCCAAAAAGTTATTGATGATCAAATTGAAAAGGCAGTAAAAAAGATGTTAACAGAGGATGTTTTTGTAGCTGCTTTACCTAATTATGTACGAGTTTCAACATTAGCTAATGCACTTTGTTTAACTGTAAAACAAGCACGTGAAGCACTAAAAGACTATCATGATTTTGATATTAAGGAGCAGGAGGTTGTCGATACTGGACTTTTATTGAAAATTCGTGATTTGAGCTTTGCCTACGATAGTACGGTTTTAGAAAATCTTGATTTAGATGTTAGACAAAATGAGATATTATCAGTAGTAGGAGCTAACGGTAGTGGGAAATCATCATTTTTGAAATGTATCGCAGGGTTAGTTAAGTATCAAGGTAATATAACTAAAGTAGGAGTTGTAGAAAAAATTGGTTATTTACCCCAGGATCCCACAACATTGTTTATAACCGATAAAGTTATAAATGAATTATTAGTAGTAGAAAATAATTTAAAAACAGTTGAAATTGAAATGGAGAATATTGGAATTAGTAATTTACGAGATATGCACCCGTTTGATTTGAGCGGTGGTCAAAAGCAATTATTGGCATTAGGAAAAGTTTTACTGACAAGACCGCAATTGTTGTTATTAGATGAACCTACTAAAGGAATAGATGCAGTGAGCAAAGATAATTTGGCGAGTTTGATTCGTAGTTTAAGCAAACATATGACGATAATTGTTGTTAGTCATGATTTAGAATTTGTCGCTAAAATAAGTGATCGAGTTGCTATGATTTTTAATGGACAAATGGAATCAGTAGACTCGATGCGAAATTTCTTTAGTAATAATTTATTTTATACTACAACGATTAATAAAATAGTAAGAAATAATAACTCTGAAGTTGTTTTATTAGAGGATTTAGGGTTATGAAAATAAAAAAAAGTATCTTTATTTTAATGGTTATTGTTTTAATAACGATCTTAGGAACTGTTTTATATAAAGGTGAAAAATATAATTTAATTATTATTGCTTCGTTCGCATTATCTTGTTTACCATTTTATTTTAAATATGAAAATAGCAAACCTAAAATAAGGGAAGTTGTGGTTTTGGCAACAATGATTGCCCTAACAGTTGTTTCTAGAACGATTTTTATGTTAACACCCAGTTTTAAACCTGTAACTGCAATGGTTATTATTTGTGGGATAGTTTTTGGTCCGGCATCTGGTTTTATGTGTGGGTCGTTGTCAGCAACATTATCAGACTTTGTTTTTGGAATAGGACCATGGACTCCATTCCAAATGATCGCATGGGGAATAATTGGTTATGGAGCTGGAATTTTTAGTAAAAATTTGTTTAAAAATAAATTTTTATTATATGGATATAGTGCTATTTGTGGACTTGCTTTTTCCATGGTAATGGATTTATGGTCAGTTCTTGCTTTTGAAACAAGTTTTAATTTAACACGATATTTGGCAATAGTATTAACTTCATTACCAACGACGTTAATATATATTGTTTCAAATATAATTTTTATGTTTTTACTTAGTAAGACGATGTTTCAGATCTTACAAAGGGTAAAAATAAAATATGGAATAACGGAGGGAAAAATTGAATGAAAAAATTAATGCGGTTTACTGTGGCGTTAGCGCTTGTTTGTGCTTGCATTGTGCCAATCAATGCGCAATCTTCAACTTTAGCCAAAGCTCAAAGCTATTGGTTGAATAACAATGAATTATCTGGACTGGATGCCGTTTTGGCTGTAGAATCTTTAGGATTAGATGTTGAAGATGAAAAGAATAATTTTACTTTAAACTATTCTTTTGAAGCACCAACAAATTCTTATGGTGATGAAATTACTTATGAAGAAATGGATGCTGGTTATTTGGCTAAAAATATTATGGCTTTAGCGGCAATAAAATCAGATCCTGCTAAGTTAAAACTAAAAGATGGTTCAACGATTAATCTAATTGATTTATTAAAATCAAAAATTGATGAAAATGGTAATGTTGATTATGGGTCAGCAAATCCAGAATCAAGTACTGCATATACAATGTTTGCCTTAGCTATTGTTGATGAAAGTTATAATCTTGATAAACTAGGATTAAACTTGACTGAGATGCAGCTTAGTGATGGCTCTTGGGGCTATAATGGAGCTTGGGGTGGACCTGATATTACTGGATGGGCATTAGCTGCTCTTTCATTATGCAACAATACATATCAGGCTTCAATTGATAAAGCTTTAGCTTATTTAGCATCAATTCAAATTGATAATGGCGGTTATAGTGGCTTTGGCGTTAATTGTAATAGTCAAGCTTGTGCCGTATGGGGAATTTTAGAATACGATATTCAAGGTGTAAAAAATGGTACTTACAATAAGGGTACAGGCAATCCATATGATCTATTATTACAATTTATGCAAGAAGATGGTTCATTTGGCGCTAGTTTAGATGTAGATTATGGCAATGCTTATGCAACAGTTCAAGCGGCCCTTACTGTTGGGGTATATGAAAATGGTTCCTTAATTGACAATATTAAAGCTCAATATGATGAGATGTTGAATCCTAAAAATGATCAGCCAGAACCAACACCAGCTCCTGCTCCGGTTACACCATCTACACCTGCTGATAAGTCAATTACATCAGTTAAGACAGGTGATGATGCAGTCATTGCACTAACAGTATCTTCATTGATTATTAGTGGTGGAATGTATTTGTTTATTAGAAAAGAATCTTAAAAAAGTGTAAAATGTAGTGACCCCCAAAATGATATGTACCCTCCTTACTGGTTTGTCCAGTAAAGAAGGTACACATCAAAAAGGAGGTCACTTTTTATACGGAATAGTAAAAAATTTAAATTAAAATATATTTAAAAATATAAGGATGGGAATATCTAAAAGATCTATCGGGTGTATGTCATAAGGATTTTTGACTCAACGAGTGGAATAAAATTAGAACATATAAGCTGACTTTATCCATCGAACAAAAAATGGAACTGATAAATAGAGTTGGAAACAGAGAAAATTATCGGTTAGTAGCTTTAGCTGCCAGTATAGGACGATGTATTAATAAAAAACTGAACATCTTAGTTTGCAATTATTATTCAAACCTTAAAGGATTAATCTTTCATTTAGATCAAGAATGACATTGTCACAGCATAAAGCCTATCAAAAATGGTTAAGTGATAAAGAAAATTGCATGAACAATTCAAAGCTGCAATGAGTGAATATATCGAATATTATAATAACGAGAGAATCAATACAAAAAGAAAAGGATTGAGTCCACTTGTATATAGACAACAATCCTTTCAAGATCTAACTTTAATTTAACGTGTCCAACTTTTCGGGGCACTACAAAAGCACTTTTTTATTTATTATATTTTTGGTGGTTTTTACGATATTGTAAAGGAGAAAAATTTGTACTTTTTTTAAATGCTTGAGCAAAATATGAAAGCGAGGAGAAACCAAGAATTGTTGAAATCTGTGAAATTGATAGGTCGGTATCTCTAAGTAAATATTTGCTCTCATATATTCTTCGCTGAAGTAGATAGCTGATTGGTGAAACACCGACATCATTTTTAAATTCATGAGCAAGATAGAATTTATTCATATGAGTTTTTTCAGCTAAAGTATCCAAAGTTATTTCTTTATGGTAATTACGATCAATGTAGTTCTTGATCATAAAGATTTCCTTGCGAATAGTCTTACCTTGTGTTAAAGATACATTAATACGATTTAATCTTAAAATATTTATTAGTAAGACTTGCATTAGTTGTTGGCACATATCATCATATAGTTCATTCTTAGCTTGTGATTCTTTTACCATTAAATTTAAGTAAAAAAGAATCTCATTTTTATAATTAGCATAATTACAGCTAATATAATCTTTTAAACTATTCTCAGGTATTTCAAAACTAATCCCATCAATAGCAATTACAATATATTCCAATGGATTTCGATCACGAGAAACTTCAGTATGCATCGTGTTAGGGTTGATAATAACAAAATCATTTTCTTGAACATTAAATTCGTCTGCTCCGATTTTAAAGCCACCGCATCCTTTAGTTACATAAAATAATTCAGTAAAGTGATGGGAGTGTAACTGAGAATGCCAGTCACCTTCATATTTTGAACTACTAACATATAGTAAGCGAGCTTGATTATTAATTAATGCCGGCTTTTCGATAAATTCAATTCTTTCATTGCTCATAATTTTCACCTCGAGTTTATTATAACTAATATAACGTCAAATTTATATAAATTTTTATATTTTTATAATAAAATAAAGCAAGATATATAAAAAAGTAAGCAATTATCGCCTAGTAAAAGCGCTTACATTAAAATATAATTTAGTTGTAATTAATCATAATAAACAAGGAGGAAAACGAATATTATGAAGAAAATTTTAAGTACTGCCCTTGTATTATCGTTAGCAGCAGGGATGCTGACTGGTTGTGGTGGCGGGAAATCAGATGACACCAATACTTTAAAAATTTCGGGACTAAATGGTGGTTATGGGACAAAAGGATGGGAAGCTGTAGTTAAGGCTTTTGAAAAAAAAGAAGGGGTTAAAGTTGAATTAAATTTAGAAAAAAATATTGCTGAAACTTTAAGACCGGTAATTACTTCAGGAAAAGATGTACCTGATTTGATTTATTTATCAGTAGGATCTGAAGGTGGTTTAGTAGATACAATGATTTCTGATAAAGCAATCGCTGAAATCAGTGATGTTTTAGATATGAAAGTTTATGGTGAAGATGTAAAAGTTAAAGATAAAATTATCCCTGGATTTACTAATTCATTTGCAACTAAGCCATATGGTGATGGAAAATTATATTTAGCACCATTTACTTATGATCCTTGCGGCTTATTCTATAATGCTGGTTTATTTGAACAAAAAGGTTGGACAGTTCCAACAACTTGGGATGAGATGTGGGAATTAGGTGAAAAAGCAAAGGCAGAAGGAATTGCTTTATTCACTTATCCAACAACTGGATATTTTGATGCTTTTTTCTCAGCGTTATTAAACGAAACTGTAGGTGCTGACGCTTATACTAAGTTAATGGAATATGATACTAAAACATGGCAATCTGCTGAAACTAAAAAAGCATTTGAAATAGTCGGAAAATTAGCACAATATACTGAAGCTAATACGGTTGCAAATGCTAATAAAGATAATTTCACAAAAAATCAACAATTAATTTTAGATAATAAAGCATTATTCTGTCCAAATGGTACTTGGTTGCCAGATGAAATGTCTGAAGCACCACGTGCTGAAGGTTTCAAATGGGGATTTATGGCATTACCAAAAGTAAGTGCAGAAGGAGATTCATATTCTTCTACATTCTCTGAACAAGTATATATTCCTTCAAAAGCCAAAAATGCTGATTTGGCTAAAAAATTTATTACATTTATGTACAGTGACGAAGCTGCAAAATTATTTGCTGAAGAATCTGGATGCGTTTTACCAACTACAACTGCTTCATCATATTTACCAGAAAAAGTAAAAGATAAAGATGGTAATGAAATTGATAATCAAAAAACACTATTCTACCAAATTTATGATAATGGGGCTAAGAGTTGTACGGTTGGATTTAAATCTGTTGATGCAATTGAAGGGGTTGATCTAACTAGTGCTGAAGGTATTCTTTATGGAACAGTTAATTCTGTTGTAACAGGAGATAAAACAGTTGATGAATGGTATAATGCTGTGATTGATGCTGTTAAAAAATACGACAAATAATAATTGATAAAATAATAGCGGTGGTGTCATTCCACCGCTATTTTAGAAAGTAGGTGCAGCAATGAATAAGAAAAAAGAAAGACGCAGATTCATTATTTTATGCCTTGCCCCAGCGGTAATCTTATTTGGAGTGTTCATGATTTTGCCGACCCTTAATGTCTTTTGGATGTCAACATTAAAATGGGGCGGGCTATCAGCCGATAAGACTTTTGTTGGATTTAATAATTTTGTGTTATTAATGCAAGATATGAATTTTATTCGTGCTTTACAAAATACCATTTTGATTATTGCGGTTGTAACTGTAATTACGATGGCTGTAGCAATTCTTTTTGCTTCGATTTTAGTTAGAGAAAAAATAAAAGGACAAAATTTCTTTCGGGTAATTTTTTATATTCCTAATATATTATCAGTAGTCGTTATCTCTTCGATTTTTTCTGCAATCTATGATCCCTCAGAAAATGGTATGATCAATAGTGTTTTAATGTTATTTAAACCAGAAAGCTGGGAAACTGTTAAGTTTCTTGGAGATCAAAGTATTGTTATTTATGCCATCATAGGAACAATGATATGGCAAGCTATAGGTTATTATATGGTTATGTACATGGCTTCGATGAGTTCGATTCCCGAACACTTGTATGAAGCTTCAGCACTTGATGGAGCTGGGAAAATCAAACAATTTTTTTCAATTACACTACCTTTGATTTGGGATAATATCCGAACAACTTTAACTTTCTTTATTATTTCGACGATTAACTTAAGTTTTTTATTTGTTAAAGTTATGACTAGTGGTGGACCTGATGGAGCTAGTGAAACGGTCTTAAGTTATTTATATAAACAAGCTTATAACAACGCATCATATGGATATGGAATGGCGATTGCCGCAGTAGTTTTTATTTTTTCATTTATTTTGAGTTTTATTATTAATCGTGCTACAGAGCGTGATACGTTAGAGTTATAGAAAGGAGCAGGAAAATGAAAAAGTTATTTAGCAGTGATAAACTTTATAAAATATTTATTTATGTAGCTTTGATTACTCTTGCGGTTTCTATTATTGTACCGGTAGCATGGGTATTTATGGCTTCAATCAAAGAGAATTCTGAGTTTTATGGAAATCCCTGGTCTATTCCGGCAGGAATCTATTTGCAAAACTTTGTTAATGCATTTGAACAAGCGAATATGGGAGAATATTTACTTAATTCTATTTTAACAACAGCGATGGCACTGGTGATTTTATTAGTCGTTTCATTACCAGCGGCGTATGTATTGGCGCGTTATAATTTTAAGGGAAGAAGATTTTTTAACACCTTATTTATGGCAGGGTTATTTATTAATGTAAATTATATTGTTGTACCTATCTTTTTAATGTTATTAGATTGGGATGATTTTATTTATGAATTACTCGGAGGAAATTTCTTTTTAAATAATATTTTTGTTTTAGCTGTTGTATACGCAGCGACAGCTATTCCGTTTACCGTTTATTTATTAAGTGGTTATTTTAAGACTTTACCAAAGGCTTATGAAGAAGCAGCGTTAATAGATGGATGTGGATATTATAAAACAATGGTTAGAGTAATGATTCCCATGGCAAAACCAAGTATTATTACTGTAATTTTATTTAATTTTTTAGCATTTTGGAATGAATATATTATTGCCTTGACATTATTACCAAGTACTTCAAAAACATTACCTGTAGGATTGTTGAATTTGATGCAGGCAACCCGGGGGAAGGCTGAGTATGGTATGATGTATGCTGGATTAGTAGTAGTTATGCTGCCAACGTTGATTCTATATATTATAGTTCAAAAGAAACTTACACAAGGAATGACCTTGGGTGGATTGAAAGATTAGAGGAGAAAACTATGGATGGAAAAACTAAAATAATTATCATGGTTGTTGTATTTATAGTTTCAATGGCTTTGATTTTTATTGGACAAAAAAATGTTGGTTATACAGGATTAGCGACTGAACTGGTGGGCTTAGCTGGATTGATCGGAGTAATTTACACATATAATAAAGGCTATAAGTAAAGGAGAAACAAGATGGCGAATTTAAGCTTAAAACATATTGATAAGATATATGATAATAATGTTCAAGCTGTATTTGATTTTAATCTAGAAATCGCAGATAAGGAATTTATTGTTTTTGTTGGTCCTTCTGGTTGTGGGAAGAGTACTACACTTAGAATGATTGCGGGATTAGAAGAAATTTCAGCAGGAGAGCTATATATAGATGGAAAATTGATGAATGATGTGGCTCCAAAAAATCGAGATATTGCAATGGTGTTTCAATCATATGCATTATATCCTCATATGAGTGTATATGATAACATGGCTTTTGGTTTAAAAATAGCAAAAAAGCCAAAAGATGAAATTGATCAAAAGGTTCGTAAAGCAGCTAAAGCTTTAGATATAGAACAATATTTAGATCGTAAGCCTAAAGCTTTATCCGGTGGACAAAGACAACGGGTAGCATTAGGGCGAGCAATCGTTCGAGAACCAAAAGTATTTTTAATGGATGAGCCATTGAGTAATTTAGATGCTAAATTAAGAGTTCAGATGCGAACAGAGATTTCAAAATTATATCAGCAATTAGGAACAACATTTATTTATGTGACTCACGATCAAACTGAAGCGATGACGATGGGAACAAGAATTGTTGTGATGAAAGATGGTCGGATTCAACAAGTAGCATCACCAGCATATTTATACAATCATCCCGTCAATAAATTTGTTGCTGGTTTTATTGGGAGTCCACAAATGAATTTTTTAAATGGTAAAATTAATGAAAAGGACGGTGCTATTATTATTGAACTGAGTGATGTTAGTTTAAAGGTTGAATCAACTAGAGCTAAGCAGCTTAGAGAAAAAGGATATTTAGGCAAGACGGTAATAATGGGAATAAGGCCGGAAGATATCAGTGTTGATAATGACTACATTAATGAGCATCAGGAGGATTGTTTTGAGGGGAAAGCAGAAGTAGTTGAATTTATGGGTTCTGAAAGTTATATCCATATGGTTAAAGATGAAAAACCGTTTATTGTTAAAGCCCCTGGCGGAACAACTCTGACAAATGGGGTAATTGGGAGATTTGCTTATAAGATGGACAAAATGCATTTCTTTGACATAGACAGTGAAGAAGCTATAATTGAAGGAGAGTAGACATGGAAAAATACGGGAGATTAACGTTACCTACTGATTTAGATGTAATTGACCAAACGATTGAATTAAAAAATAAACTTGGGGCTGATGCAATTCGAGATTGTGATGGGACCGACATGCCTCAAGAATTAATGAATTTGGATGCTAAAATATATGCAACATATTATACTACAAGAAAAGATAATGAGTGGGCTGAAGCTAATCCAGACGAGATCCAACAAGAATATTTGATAACGGACCGTTATACTGCTCGTGATACTAGTTTAACGATTGAGTTAATGAAAGGTTTTCATACTCAGCAGCTGAAAGTTAATGATATTGATGATCCTAAACGCTGGTGGGAAGTAATTGATCGTACTACTGGTGAAGTAGTAGCAGTTGATCAATGGGAATTTAATAAAGAAGTTGGAGCAGTAACAATTTCGACTATACCTTATCATGAATATACAGTTAGTTTTTTGGCATTTTTAATTTGGGATCCTGTTCATATGTATAATTTTATTACAAATGATTGGAAAGATGCGCCGCATCAATTAACCTTTGATGTCCGTCAACCTAAGACCAAGGAATTTGTTAAAGATAAATTACGGAAATTTTGTGAAGAAAATAAACATGTTGATGTAATTCGTTTCACCACTTTTTTTCATCAATTTACTTTAACATTTGATGATCAAAAAAGAGAAAAATTTGTAGAATGGTTTGGATATAGTGCAAGCGTTAGTCCTTACATTTTAGAGCAATTTGAAAAATGGGCAGGTTATAAATGGCGCGCTGAATATATTGTTGATCAAGGATATCATAATTCATTATTTAGAGTACCATCAAAACAATTTAAAGATTTTATTGAGTTCCAACAAATTGAGGTTTGTAAATTAGCTAAGGAATTAGTTGATATTGTTCATGGTTATGGTAAAGAGGCTATGATGTTTTTGGGTGATCATTGGATTGGAACAGAACCGTATGGTAAATATTTTGAAACAATTGGTTTGGATGCTGTAGTTGGTTCTGTAGGAAATGGTGTAACGATGCGAATGATTTCCGATATTAAAGGCGTACGTTATACAGAAGGGCGTTTTTTACCATATTTCTTCCCTGATGTTTTCTGTGAGGGTGGTGATCCGATTAAAGAAGCAAAAGATAACTGGTTACAAGCAAGAAGAGCTATTTTAAGAAGTCCGCTAGATCGAATCGGTTATGGAGGATATTTGAAATTGGCAGTGGAATGGCCGGGATTTGTTGATACAATTACCCAAGTAGTTGATGAATTTAGACAAATTCATGATTTAACAAAAGAAACAAAAGCCTATACCTCTCCATTTAAAGTGGCAATACTAAACTGTTGGGGAAGTATTCGACGTTGGATGAATAATCAGGTTCATCATGCTATCTGGTATCGTGAAATTTATTCTTATGTAGGGATAATTGAATGTTTAAGCGGGATGCCGATCGATGTTGAGTTTATTAATTTTGATGATATAAAAAAAGGAATTAATCCTGATATTAAAGTAATTATTAATGCCGGTACGGCTTACACATCATGGTCAGGAGCAGAAAACTGGATTGATGAAGAGGTTCTTACAACCATTAGAAAATGGATAGATAATGGTGGCGGTTTTATCGGGGTTGGAGAACCAACCGCTTATCAATATCAGGGAAAATTCTTTCAATTAAGTGATGTTCTTGGTGTTGATAAGGAAGTTGGCTTTACATTAAGTCATGATAAATACAATACAGTTGATCCTAATCATTTTATTGTTGAAGATATTGAAGGAGAAATTGATTTTGGTGAAGGAATGGCTAGCATTTATGGACATGGTGAAAACTATCAAATTATTCGTCAACATAAAGAGTTTGCTCAATTAGTTACAAATACTTACGGTGCTGGGCGTAGTGTTTATTTAGCTGGACTTCCTTATTCACCGCAAAATTGTCGTTTATTATTAAGAGCAATCTATTGGGCGGCAGCTAAAGAAGATGAAATGAAAAAATACTATGTAGATAATGTCAATGCTGAAGTAGCTGCTTTTGAAGCGGTAGGAAAGATCGTAGTTATTAATAACTCACTAGATGCTCTGGATACCCATCTATATGTAGAAGGAAATTTACGAGAAAAATTAAGATTAGCACCAATGGAAATGCGTTGGCTTGATATTTAATTGAAAGACTCATTTTCTTTGAAAGTGGGTCTTTTAAAAGGAGGATAAAAATGAATAAACCAGTATTAGTAATTATGGCAGCAGGTATGGGGAGTCGTTATGGCGGATTAAAGCAGATTGATCCAATTGATGAGGATGGTCATATAATTATTGATTTTTCGATTTATGATGCTCGACGAGCAGGTTTTGAAACTGTTATATTTATTATAAAAAAGGAAAACGAAGAAGAGTTTAAAGAAGTTATTGGAGATAGAATGGAGCAAATCATGAATGTTAAATACGTATATCAGGATTTGGCTAATATTCCAGCGGAATTTTCATTACCAGCTGGTCGTGTGAAACCATGGGGAACTGCTCATGCGATTTGGAGTTGTAAAGATTTAATAGATGGGCCATTTGCAGTGATTAATGCTGATGATTATTACGGAGTTACAGCGTATAAACAAATCTATGATTTTCTATTAAATCATCCTGATGGGGTAAAATATAATTATGCAATGGTAGGTTATTATATTGAAAATACATTAACTGAAAATGGTCATGTGGCTCGGGGTGTTTGTCAGGTAAATGATAAACAACTGCTGGTTGATATTCATGAAAGAACACAAATTGTTCGAAATGGCGCAGGTGCAAAGTATACTGAGGATGATGGTCAAAGTTGGGTTGAACTGCCTAAAGGAACAATTGTTTCAATGAATCTTTGGGGATATAATAAGAGTATCTTATTAGAGATAGAAAAAGGAATAAATAGTTTTTTTGAAATCGGTTTAAAAGAAAATCCGTTAAAGTGTGAGTATTTTATTCCTGCAGTTGTAAGTAAATTACTTGATCAAAATAAGGTAGAGGTTACGGTTCTAGAGTCTCAAGAACGCTGGTACGGTGTCACTTATCGTGAGGATAAACCAATAATTCAAATGGCGATTAAAGAATTAAAAGATGCAGGTGTTTATCCTAAGCATCTTTGGAAGGAGTGATCAATAGTGAGTGAAGAGTTATTAAACGAAGTAGTTGAAGCATTTTCATTTGAAGGTGTGTTGAAGAAAAAAAAGCCTTATGGAAGCGGACATATCAATGATACATTTTTATTGACTTTTGATATTGAAAGAATGGGAATGATTGATATCATTTTGCAACGAATGAATACTGCGGTTTTTACTAAACCGATTGAATTGATGGAAAATATTGCTAACGTAACAAGATTTTTACGAGATAAAATTATTGCTAGTGAGGGTGATCCCGAAAGAGAAACACTCAATATTATTTATACTTTGGATCATAAACCATATTATGTAGATTCAGCTGGTGGATATTGGCGAGCATACAAATTTATTACTTGTGCAACTAGTTATGATCAAGTTGAGAGTGCTGAAGATTTTTATCAAAGTGCATTAGCTTTTGGACACTTCCAGAGCCTTTTGGCTGATTATCCGGCAGCAACACTTCATGAGACAATCAAAGGTTTTCATGATACTAAAGCTCGCTTTGAACGTTTTAAAGAAGTAGTTGCCAATGATATTTGTAATCGTGCTAAAGATGTTCAAACAGAGATTGAATTTGTTTTAGCTCGTGAAGATGTGGCAAATGTATTAACAAATTGTAATTTGCCAATACGGGTCACTCATAATGATACGAAGTTAAATAATGTTATGATTGATGATAAAACTCATAAAGGTATTTGTGTGATTGATTTAGATACTGTTATGCCGGGTTTAGCAGTCAATGACTTTGGTGATTCGATTCGATTTGGAGCCAGTACAGGGGCAGAGGATGAAATTGATTTAGATAAAATCGAATGTGATATGGCGTTGTTTGAAATTTATGCTAAAGGTTTTATCAAAGGTTGTGATGGTAAATTAACGAAAGAGGAAATCAAAGCATTACCGATCGGGGCTAAGGTTATGACATTTGAATGTGGGATACGTTTTTTAACTGATTATTTGGAGGGTGATATTTATTTCAAAATTCATCGCAAGAATCATAATCTTGATCGTTGTAGAACTCAATTTAAGCTTGTTAAAGATATGGAATCAAAATGGGAAATGATGAATAAAATCGTTGAAAAATATATGTGATTATATTAAAGAAGGTAAATTTTTAGCAATATATGGGAATAATTTGTAAGCGCTAAATTTTATGTAAAAAGTTCTTTAAAACCAAGGGGTTAGGTGTTATAATTGATTTATAGAAATTTTAAGGAGGAGTCATAAAATGGCAGAAAAATTATCTTTCGTAGTATCTGATCCTGTAGGATTACATGCAAGACCAGCTACTATCTTAGTTAACCAAGCTAGTAAGTTTACAAGCAATATTAAATTAGTATACAATGGTAAAGAAGTAAACTTAAAATCAATCATGGGAGTTATGTCTTTAGGTGTTCCTACTAAAGCTACAGTAGAAATCGTAGCTGAAGGTGATGACGAAAAAGATGTAATTGCTTCAATTGCAAAAGTTATTAAAGAACAAAAAGTAGCTGAATAAGAAAATTAGAAGTCCTCGGACTTCTTTTTATTTGCTTAAAATTTATGTTTGGATTAAGATAATAATGTTGTTAGGAGGTTTTTATGGCTAAAAAAATTAAAACTAATGCTTTACGTTTATTAGATCAAGCAAAGATTGATTACGAAATAAAGGAATATGAATATGATGAAGATCATTTAAGTGGTGAACATATTGTTGCACAAGTTGAAATACCGGCTAAAGATATTTTTAAGACACTGGTTTTAAAAGGAAACCGTGGTTTTTTAGTATGCTGTATACCGGTATTAGAGGAAATAGATTTAAAAAAATTGGCAAAGTTATCTAATAATAAAAGTGTAGCAATGATTCATATGAAGGATTTATTAGCAACGACCGGATATATTCGTGGAGGCTGTAGTCCAGTGGGAATGAAGAAAAAATTTGATACTTATTTTGATTGCTCAATTAATGAGTGTGATAAAATTGCTCTCAGTGCTGGAAAAAGAGGATATCAAATGATTGTAGAAGCAAAGCAGTTACTAGCATATTTAGATGCGGTAGTTGGTGATGTGATAAGGAGATAGCGATGATTCAATGTTATTATGGTAATGGTAAAGGAAAAACTACTGCTGCAGTAGGACAAGCATTAAGAATGGCTGGGGCAGATAAAAAAGTATTATTTCTACAATTTTTGAAAGACGGTGACAGCAGTGAAATAAAGATGCTGAAAAAGTGTGGAATTAAAGTGTTGTATGCTAAAATGCCTCAGATGTTTATTGATATGCATGATCCAGAGATGATAAAATTGGTGAGTCGTTTAGAAGATGAGTTATTTGAACAAATAGATGAAAGTTATGAAGGAATTGTTTTAGATGAAATTCTTGATGCAATTGCTTTAAATTTATTAAATGAAGGGAAAGTGTATGATTGCTTGGTAAGCTTAAAAGAAACTCACGAGGTAATTTTAACAGGGCGTCAGCCTAGTCATAAATTAAAACCGATTCTAGATTATTCGAGTGAAATTAAGAAACATAAGCATCCATATGATAAAGGAATAAAAGCGCGTAAAGGAATTGAGTTCTAATTTGTAGTAATTTCATTTATAAAACAAGTAGTTATTTTTTTACAGGTTTGTTATAATTAAATTAAGAGGTGAAAAACATGAACTACAATGAAGAATATCAAAGATGGGTAAATTGTGAAAATTTAGATCCATCACTAAAAGCAGAGTTAGCAAGCATGAATGAAAAGGAAAAAGAGGATGCATTCTATATGAACCTAGAGTTTGGAACTGCAGGAATGCGAGGAATTTTA
Source organism: Thomasclavelia ramosa DSM 1402 (assembly GCF_014131695.1). Taxonomy (NCBI): domain Bacteria; kingdom Bacillati; phylum Bacillota; class Erysipelotrichia; order Erysipelotrichales; family Coprobacillaceae; genus Thomasclavelia; species Thomasclavelia ramosa. The sequence goes on along the minus strand of NZ_CP036346.1, from coordinate 2,240,308 downwards.
GGGGCTGGTACTAACCGAATGAACATCTATACAATTAGAAAGGCTAATGTTGGCTTTGCTAAATATGTATTAGGTTTACCAGAAGGAAAAGAACGTGGAGTCGCAATTGGTTATGATAACCGCCACATGTCTTACAAATTTGCAATTGAAAGTGCGAAAGTTTTAGCTACTTATGGAATTAAATCTTATATTTTTGAAAGTTTAAGACCAACTCCAGAATTATCTTATGCAGTACGTTATTTAAAATGTGCTGGTGGGATTATGATCACTGCAAGTCATAACCCTAAAGAATACAACGGTTATAAAGTATATGATGATACTGGATGCCAATTAATTCCTGAATGGGGAGATCAAGTAGTTGCATATGTAAATGAAGTTAAAGATGAATTGGCAGTAGAAGTAATTAGCGATGAAGAAGCTTATCCATATATTACATGGATCGGTGAAGAAGTAGATGAAGCATATTATCAAGAAGTAATGGCAATTGAAATTAATCCCGGTATGGATAAAAAAGATTTCAAAATTGTTTTCTCACCACAACACGGTACTTCAAATCTACCAGTTAGAAATTGTTTGAGTCGTTTAGGCTATAATGTTATTCCGGTTTTAGCTCAGTGTGCACCAGATCCTGATTTTTCAAATACTAAATCACCAAATCCTGAAGTTGACTGCTCATATGATCTAGCAATTAAAAAAGCTAAAGAAGTTGATGCAGATGTCGTTGTAATTTGCGATCCTGATGGTGATAGATTAGGTGTTGTTGCTAAACATGATGGTGAATATGTATTGATGTCTGGAAATCAAAGTGCTGCAGTATATTTAGAATATATTTTAAGCGAACTTAAAAAGCAAGGTAAATTACCAGCTAATGCAGTAATGTATAATACGATCGTTACTAGTGATTTAGGTGAATTGGTGTCTAAATCTTATGGTGTTGAGGTTGAAAAAACATTGACAGGATTTAAATTTATCGGTGATAAGATTCGTAAATATGAAAAAACAAAAGAAAAAGAATTTATCTTCGGATATGAAGAATCTTATGGTTGTGTAGTTAAGGATTTCGTTCGTGATAAAGATGCAGTTCAAGCGGTTGTAATGGCAGCAGAAGCTGGTAATTTCTATAAACATCAAGGAAAAGATCTAATTGATGTTTTAAATGAATTATATGCTAAACATGGTACGTTTAAAGAATCGCAAATTGCTTTAAGCAAAGCCGGAGCTGAAGGTGCAAAACGTATTAAAGAAATTATGGATAATTTAAGAAAAGATGCTCCAAGTGTGATTGGAGGATATAAAGTATTAGCAGTAGAAGATTATCAAAGTAGTCAACGTATTGAAAATGAAACTACGACAGTTATTGATCTACCTAAATCAAATGTATTAAAATACTATTTGGAAGATGGATCATGGATTGCGGCTCGTCCTAGTGGAACAGAACCAAAATGTAAATTCTATTTTTCAATAAAAGGTAATGATGCTGATGATGCGAGTGTAAAAACAGAAGTTTTCCAAAAAGATATATTAAGTATTATTGGTGAATAGATTATAAAAAGATGGACTTTAGAGAGTTTATGCTCTAATTTGAGTAAAAACTCTTTAGCTCCATCTTTTTTATTTAAAATCAGTAAAAAACAGTAAAAAAAATTATTATTTTACTGTTTTGCTTTTATTTATTAGTATAATTTTAATAAGATTTAATTATTTTAGTTAAAATATAATAAAATTAAGTAAAAAATAAGTAAAATAATCAGTAAAAAATATTTACATTATTTTATTATAATTATATAATATAAATAGATATAAAAACATCGATGAACAAATATCTAAAAATAAATATATGAGGAGAACGAAAATGTATCAAAGACTTATGGATATTATGTCTGAAAGATTATTGCCTATTGCAACTAAAATTGGTTCACAAAAACATTTAGTCGCATTACGTGATTCATTTATTGCAACGATGCCTGTGGTTATGACGGGATCGATCGCATTATTGTTAAATGCTTTTTTTGTAGATTTTCCTGCTGAATTTGGGTGGACAGGAATCACTGACGCATTTCAATGGTTGATTAGTATTAATAATTTGATTTTTAATGGGAGTTTAGCAATTGTTTCCTTAGTCTTTATTTTTGCTTTAGGATATAATATCGCTAAAGTATACGAAACAGATAAATTATCTGGAGGATTAGTTGCTTTATCATCATTTGTTATTTCTTTAGGAACAAGTATTACTCAAACATTTCAATTAGAGGGTGTTAGTGCTGATATTGGGAAAATTATTAATCAGGTCACTGGCTTGAATTTTAGTGATGGAAATTTATCAGTAACGATCAATGGCTTATTACCAGGAAACCAAATTAATTCACGTGGTTATTTTACAGCAATTGTTATTGGTTTTTTAGCGGTAGTGATTTATAGTAAATTCATGAAGAAAAATTGGACGATTAAATTACCTGATTCTGTACCTCCGGCAATCTCGGTGCCATTTACTTCAATTATTCCGGCTTTTATTGCTATGTATGCTGTAGCAGCAATTACTTATGGATTTAATTTGGTGACAGGTCAATTAATTATTGATTGGATCTATGATATTTTACAGACACCATTGTTGGGCTTCTCTCAAAATCCGCTTTCTATTATTTTAGTAGCTTTTTTAACTCAATTATTTTGGTTTTTTGGAATCCACGGTGGGAATGTTATGGCACCGATTATGGAAGGTGTTTTTGGTGTTGCATTATTGGCGAATCTTGAAGCTTTCCAAAAAGGAACAGAAATACCATATTTATGGACGAGTGTATCATATGGTGCCTTTGTCTGGTATGCAACATTAGGCCTGTTAATTGCAATTTTTTGGCAATCTAAAAATAAACATTATCGTGAAGTAGCTAAATTAGGTATAGCTCCAGTAATGTTTAATATTGGTGAACCTGTTATGTATGGGCTGCCAACTGTCTTGAATCCGTTAATGTTCATTCCTTTCCTGTTGGCACCAATTGTATTGTCAGCAGTTGCTTATGGGGCAACAGCATTAGGATTAGTTGCACCAGTTACACAAAATGTTACTTGGGTCATGCCGCCGGTTCTTTATGGATTCTTTGCAACTGGTTTTGATTGGCGAGCAATTATTTTATCACTTGTAAATCTGGCTTTAGCTGTAATTATTTATTTACCGTTTGTTAAGTTGGCAAACAATCCTAAATTTGAAGAAAAATAAGTGGAAGAGGTAAATAATATTGGGTAGTATTGAAGTAAATAAAGAGTTTTTCATCAATGGAAATAAAGTTAAGATTATTTCTGGAGCAGTGCATTATTTTCGAATTGTACCTGAGTATTGGCGCGACACACTCTTGGATTTAAAAGCAATGGGATGCAATACTGTTGAAACATATGTACCATGGAATCTACATGAACCATATCAAGGAAAATATGATTTTTCGGGTATTAAAGACATTGAAACATTTTTGAAACTAGCTGAGGAATTGGAATTATTTGTTATATTACGAGCTTCACCTTATATATGCGCTGAATGGGAAATGGGTGGTTTACCAGCATGGTTGTTAAAATATCCTCGTATTCGTTTACGAACTAATGATAAACAATATCTTAAATGTCTGGATCAATATTTTTCAATTTTATTACCTAAATTAAGTAAGTATCAAATTACTCAAAATGGGCCGATAATATTGGCTCAATTAGAAAATGAATATGGTTCATACGGTGAAGATAAAGAATATTTATTGGCTGTGTATCAGATGATGAGAAAATATGGAATTGAAGTACCTCTCTTTACAGCTGATGGAACATGGCATGAAGCCTTAAATGCGGGTTCTTTATTGGAAAAAAAAGTTTTTCCTACAGGAAACTTTGGATCACAAGCAAAAGAAAATATTACGGTGTTAAAAAAATTCATGGAATCCTATCAAATTACGGCACCGTTAATGTGTATGGAATTTTGGGATGGCTGGTTTAATCGCTGGAATCAAGAAATAATTAAAAGAGATCCCCAAGAATTTGTAAATTCAGCGCAAGAAATGTTGTCGTTGGGCAGTGTCAATTTTTATATGTTTCAAGGCGGGACAAATTTTGGATGGATGAATGGCTGTTCGGCTCGAAAAGAACATGATTTGCCCCAAATAACTTCATATGATTATGATGCGATTCTAACTGAGTATGGTGCTAAAACAGAGAAATACCATTTATTGAGAGAAGTAATCACTGGAAAAAAAGAGCGTTTACCAGAGCGGCGTCAAACTAAAAATTATGGTCAAATAATAAAAAATCGAAGTGTCTCTTTATTTAGTACGCTTGATTGTATTGCTGCCTGTCATCAGTCTGATTGGCCTTTAACGATGGAAGAGTTAGATCATTATTATGGTTACGTGGTCTATCAACATACTTTTAAAAGTTATACTGATGATTTACGGATGCGAATTATTGATGGACGTGATCGAGCAAAAATATATCTGGATGATCAAGAGATTGCTACTCAATATCAAGAAGAAATTGGTGATGAGATTAATTTACCGACACATAGCAATGATACTCATGATTTAAAGATATTAATGGAAAATATGGGTCGGGTCAATTATGGTTCTAAGTTACAAGCTGAGACGCAACAAAAAGGAATCCGTAATGGGGTAATTTTAGATATCCATTTTACCAAAAAATGGAAACATTACTGTCTTAATTTTGAGCATCTTGATTTATTGAACTGGGAAAATGGTTATCAATCAGGCCCAGGTTTCCATGAATATATTTTTGAAGCTGATGAAGTTAAAGAAACTTTTATTGATTTGGAAGGCTTTGGAAAGGGTGTGGTCTTTGTAAATGGTCATCATTGTGGCAGATTCTATGAGGCCGGACCAACACTATCACTATATATACCAGGTCCGTTTTTAAAAAAAGGGATTAATCAAATTATTATTTTTGAAACAGAAGGCTGCTATCGTGACAAGATTGAATTAATTGGTCAGCCAAAATATCTATAAACAGTAGAAGTATTCTGATTAAAAGAAGTTTAAATTCTAGACAAGTGAATTTAAACTTTTTTTACTAATAATTTTAATGAGAAATGATTATTAAAAGAATATCTAGAAATTATGATAGAATTCACTTATAATACTATGAAAGAGCTGTTTTATCGATTGAGGAGGGTTAATATGGCTACATTAAAAGAGGTTGCTGAATTTGCGAATGTTTCAATCGCAACTGTATCACGAATATTAAATGATGATAATTCATTGACTGTTTTACCAGAAACGAAAGAAAAAGTCATCAAAGCAGCTGAACAATTAAACTATATTCCTAAATCAAAACGTAAGGGAAATCATGATGAAGCTTTGACAGTGGCAGTTATCCAGTGGTATTCTTTTGAACAAGAAATGCGCGATACATATTATTTATCTTTGATTCAAGGTGTTGAAAATTATTTAAAAACAAATGGAATCATTGCTAAAAGAATTAGAAAAGACGATATGGATTTAAATAAGGTTTTGGAAAATGTTCAAGGAATTATCTGTATTGGTAAGTTTGAATTTGAAGTGGTAAAAGAATTAAAGGAGTACACTGAAAATATTGTTTTGTTGGATATGGATATCAGCCCTGTAACTGAATGTTGTGTAACTTTGGATTTTGATAACGCAATGTTTCAGGTGGTTGATTATTTTAACCGTTTAGGTCATAAACATATTGGTTTTTTAGGACGGGGCGAGTACGAAGAATTATCACTTCATATTAGTACTAGAAAGAGTAGTTTTATTAAATATTGCCAGTATTTTGGCTTGAAATATACTGAATTGCTGCTGGAAAATGAATTAACGAGTGAAGCTGGCTATAATTTGATACATAATTTAGCTAAAACCAAGGAACTTCCAACGGCTATTTTTGCTGTCAACGATCCAATTGCTATAGGTGCAATGCGGGCATTACAAGATCAGGGAATAAGAGTTCCTGAACAAGTTTCTATTATTGGGTTTAATAATATTGAAGCTGGTAATTTTACTACACCATCATTAACGACTGTTTATGCGCCTTCAAAGGAGATGGGAAATCTTGGTGCGATGCTGTTACATGAAATGATTTTAAAGAAAAAAGCTTTATTTCCGATGCGAGTACAGTTGCCATGCTCGTTACTAGAACGTAAATCATGTAAGAAAATTATATAAAATTAGTGTTATTAGGATAGTTTTTGCTGCTGTGGTCTTAAAATCAAGAATGTTTGATTATTAGGCCGCTTTTTTTATTTTACTTAAATAAATGTTGAATTTAGTATTATATTATCAATTATTGGCGTAATGAAAGCGCTATCTTTTTAATGAAATACCAGATAAATTATGTTATAATGGGAATATCTAAGAAAAGGGGGAGTGACACATGCTCGATGATTTTTTAATTCACGTATTTCACAAAGGAAATACATTAGAAGCGTATAAAGTATTTGGTGCTCATTTAGAAACAAATGACCACAAAAAAGGTGTCCGCTTCACCGTCTATGCACCTAATGCACGAAGTGTACAAGTCGTAGGTGATTTTAATGACTGGGATGGGCAAAACCATTATATGGAAAGGTATACAGATGGAGGAATCTGGACTTTATTTATTCCTGGGGTAAAAGAATTTGCTCTTTATAAGTACCGGATTGAAACACAAAATTTTGCGACAGTAGATCGTGCTGATCCATATGCGTTTTATAGTGAGTTACGACCAGGAACAGCGTCAAGGGTTTACAATATTGAACGGTTTCGTTGGGCTGATAAAAAATGGCTTAATAGCCGAACAAAGAATTTTGATAAACCAATGAATATTTATGAAGTAAATATTGGTTCTTGGAAAATGAAAAAGGATTTTACGGCAGAAGAAGACGGTGAATTCTACTCTTATGAAGAGATGATAGAGCTTCTAATTCCATATTTAGTTGAAAATAACTATACTCATTTGGAATTAATGCCACTGACAGAATTTCCGTTTGATGGTTCGTGGGGGTATCAAGCAACTGGGTATTTTAGTATAACTAGTCGTTATGGTGAACCGAAAGGTTTAATGAAATTTATCAATGCTTGTCATAAGGCGGGAATAGGTGTCATTATGGATTTTGTTCCTGCACATTATGTAAAAGATGGACATGGTCTTTATAAGTTTGATGGTGGATTTGTATATGATTATCCAGATATTAATCGTCGTTATACTGAATGGGACAGTGTTTATTTTGATGTTGGGCGTGAAGAAGTTAGAAGCTTTTTAATGAGTAGTGTTGGCTTTTTAGCTGAATATTTCCACATTGATGGGATACGTTTTGATGCGGTAAGTAACTTGATCTATTGGAAAGGCAATAAAGAAGCTGGAGTTAATGATGGTGCGTTAGAATTCATGAAACGTATGAATAATCATATGAAGGGTTATTATCCTGGTGTGATGTTGATTGCTGAAGATTCAAGTGATTTTAATGGCGTTACAAAAGCACCAGATATTGGTGGCCTTGGATTTGATTATAAATGGGATTTGGGATGGATGAATGATACTTTAAAATATATGAAACTAGATCCAGTTTACCGTCAAGGTGATCATAATTTACTAACGTTCTCGATGGCTTATTTTTATAGTGAAAATTTCATTTTACCATTTTCTCATGATGAAGTAGTTCATAGTAAGGGAACTATCATTGATAAAATTTGGGGTAATAATGAACAAAAATTTGCCCAATTAAAAACACTTTATACTTATATGATGATTCATCCTGGAAAGAAATTAAATTTCATGGGAAATGAATTGGGTGAATATAAAGAGTGGGATGAAAAGGTAGCTTTAGGATGGAATATTCTTAAGTATCCTATTCATGATTCCTTTCATAAATTTATGATTAGATTAAATGAAGTTTATAAAACATATCCATGTATGTATGAACAGGATTATGGAATGGATGGTTTTGAATGGTTAGTTGTTGATGATCGAGCACAAAGTGTATTTGCAATTGAAAGAAAAGGAACGGATGGAAGTTCTTTAATTGCTGTTATGAATTTTACAGGAAACAAACATGAGGGATATATGGTTCCAGTAAATCAGCCAGGAAGTTATAAAGAAATTTTAAATAGTGATACTGATATCTATACTGGAAGCAATTTCGTTAATAAACGGGCTATAAAAGCTAAAGAGGGTCAAACTTTAAATAAGGAATATTACATACCAGTAAATATTGCGCCATTTGGCAGCATGATTTTCGAATATAAAGGCTCTAAATAATGAACTGGTATAAGAGGAGATAAAATGTTTAAGAATAAAGAAGAATTTAAATTTGAATTTTCAAGAAGAATTATAGAATCTTATGGACGAACTGTAGAAGAAGCACATATTACTGAACGCTTCTTAGTTTTGGAAACAATGGTTCGTGACTATGCTTCAGTAAACTGGGCAACTAGTAAAGCGATTATTCGTAATAACTATCAAAAACAAATGCATTATTTCTCAATGGAATTTCTAATGGGACGATTATTAGTAAATAATATGATGAACTTAGGAATATATCAGATTGCTAAAGATGGTCTTGAAGAATATGGAATCAATATTCATGATTTAGAGGAGCTTGAAACAGATGCTGGTCTAGGAAACGGTGGTCTTGGAAGACTAGCAGCTTGCTTTATGGATTCATTGGCTTCACTAGCATATCCGGGGCATGGGCATACGATTCGTTATGAATATGGATTATTTAAACAAAAAATTGAAAATGGTTATCAAATCGAATTACCAGATCAATGGATGCAAACAGGATTTAACTGGGAAGTGAGAAAGCCGAAACATCGAGTACCAGTAAAGTTCTTTGGTAAAATTATTTTTAATGAAACGACAGGGAAATATGAACATGTTGATGCTGAGGAAGTGTACGCAGTTCCTTATGATGTCCCTATTGTCGGTAATGATACTACAAATACTAATACGCTTCGTTTGTGGAGTGCTGAAGCAAGTGATAATATTCCTGCAAATCAAGATTTTAGGCAATATATCCAAAATGTTAGAGATATTTGTCAAATGTTATACCCTGATGACTCAACTCCTGCGGGAAAAATGTTGCGTTTGAAACAAGAATATTTCTTTACTTGTGCAGGATTAAATTCTATTGTAAGGGCGCATTTAAGACAATATCCAAATTTGAATAATTTCCATCAAAAAAATGTTATCCAATTAAATGATACACATCCTGTTTTAGCAATTCCTGAATTAATGCGTATTTTGATTGACGAACAAGGATATGAATGGGAAGAAGCATGGGATATTACGACACAGACGTTTGCTTATACAAATCATACGATTTTAGCTGAAGCGCTTGAAACATGGCCAATCAGTTTAATGCAGTCATTATTGCCAAGAGTTTATGAAATTATTGAAGAAATTCATCGACGTTTTATTGGGTATGTTAAAATGGCAAGTGACCGTGATGAAGAGTTATTGAATCGAGTAATGATTTTACGCGATGGTACAGTCTACATGGCGCGACTTGCAATTGTTGGAAGTTTTAGTGTCAATGGGGTGGCAAAATTACATTCTGATATTCTAGCGGAACGTGAATTAAAAGATTTTGCACAATTATATCCATCAAAATTTAATAATAAGACTAATGGGATTACACATCGTCGCTGGTTAGCATATTGCAATCCAGAACTATCATCATTAATTAGTGAATATATCGGAGATGAATGGATCAAGCATCCGGAAAGATTAGAAGATCTAATGGGGCATTTAGATGATCTTACCCTTCAAGATCGTTTCTTGGCGGTGAAAAAAGAAAGAAAACAAATTTTAGCTGACTATATTAAAGAACATAACGGAATTACTGTTGATGTTGACAGTATCTTTGATATTCAAGTAAAACGTCTTCATGCTTATAAACGTCAATTATTAAATATTCTTCATGTTATTGATCTGTATTTAAGAATGAAAGAAAATCCTGATTTTAGAATTGAACCGAGAACATTTATTTTTGGGGCAAAAGCTGCAAGTGGATATTATTTTGCTAAAAAAGTTATTAAGTTAATTAATAGTGTTGGCGATGTTGTAAATAATGATTCGGAAACTAATAAATACTTAAAAGTAGTCTTTTTAGAAAATTACGGAGTTACTTTAGCTGAAAAAATCATGCCAGCGGCTGATGTATCGGAACAAATCTCAACTGCTGGTAAAGAGGCTAGTGGTACGGGAAATATGAAATTTATGATGAATGGTGCGATTACATTAGGGACTTTGGATGGAGCAAATGTTGAAATTGCAGAATTAGTTGGTGAAGAAAACTGTGTAATCTTTGGAATGAAAGATCATGAAGTTAAAGAATTACAAATGAGTGGTGCTTATAAGGCATGGGATTATTATAATAATAATCCAAGATTAAAGAGAATTATCGATAGCTTGATGGATGGTACATTCCATGAGAATCGTGAAGAATTCCGGGTTATTTTTGAAGAGTTAATGAATAAAAATGATGAATATTTTGTTTTGGCTGATTATGAAGCATATTGCCAAGCTCAAAGTTCTGTGCGTGATCTATATAAAGATCGTTCAAGATGGGCAAAAGTATGTCTAACAAATATTGCAAAGAGTGGGTTCTTCTCATCAGATCGAACTATTCAACAATATGTTGACGATATTTGGCATTTAGATAAAGTAAAATTTTAAGGGATTGAAAATCCCTTTTTCTTTTGATTAAAATTGGTATATAAGTTATTGATAAAACCCAAATTATCTGTATATAGTCTAAAAAAATGCTGATTATCTACATTTTATATCATTGCTATCTGAGAAGTGATAGGATATAATGAACACGAGATGAAAGGGTGAAAATCATGGAAAAAAGTGCCATTAGAATGATTGCAAAGATGGTATCTGTAAATAAAATCGAAGTACAATTGATTAGAAGATATTACGAAGGAAATTGTCCTCGTTTTTATTTGAGAGATTTAAATAATAATACTTTGATAGAAATAGAAATATCCGCTAAATTTGTAGAAGAAGAATACGTTCATTACTATTTCGATAATGTCGAAATAGATTTTTGTCATGTTTATCAAATTGTAGATGCATATGGTTTAGCGGAAACCCTCCAATATACTCAACTGATCTATGATGCTGAGTTTTTAAAAAATAACTATTATGATGGTAATGATTTAGGAAATTCATATCATGAAGATTATACGATTTTTAAAGTATGGGCTCCAACAGCGTTAGCTGTTAAAGTTGCAATTACTAAAGACCATACTACATATAGTTATGAAATGAAAAGAATTGGTAACGGTGTTTTTTGTTCATATGTTGCGGGAAATTTTGATAACTGTGAGTATGTTTATCTAGTACGACATCATGATAGTTATATTAAGGCATTGGATCCATATGCTTATGGATCTTCATCAAATGGTAAAAGTAGTTATATTGTTGATTTAAATAAGATTAAGATCGACCTGAATCGGGAATGTTTAAAGCCATTAAAAAATAAGACAGATGCGATTATTTATGAAGCTAGTGTCCGTGATTTTACGATGTATGAAAACAGTTTAAGTAAGTACAAAGGAAAATTCGCTGGAATTAGAGAAACTGGGTTATTGACTAAACATGGTAATAGTGCAGGGTTAGATTATTTAGTGGAATTAGGAATAACACATATACAATTATTGCCAATCTATGATTTTGCGACTGTCGATGAAAATCACCAGGAAGTACTATATAATTGGGGATATGATCCAGCTCAGTATAATGTTCCTGAAGGAAGTTATTGTACAGATCCTAATGATGGTTACAGCAGGATCGTTGAGTGTAAACAGATGATAGCAGATCTGCATGCGAAAGGAATTCGGGTAGTGATGGATGTTGTCTATAACCATATGTATGATGTTAATGCGAGTGCTTTTGAACGAATCGTACCTGGCTACTATTTTAGAAAAAATCCAGATGGGAGTTTATCAAATGGTTCATGGTGTGGTAATGATTTGGATAGTGGTGAACATATGGTGCGTAAGTATATTATAGATATGTCGAGACGCTGGCAAAGTTTTTATGGTGTTGACGGGTATCGTTTTGATTTAATGGGAATTATTGATATTGAAACGATTAATCGTGTCTATCAAATTTGTTCTGCTTACGATGCTTCATTTATGGTTTATGGGGAGGGTTGGAATATGCCGACTAATTTACCAGATGAGCAAAAGGCGATGCAGGATAATCATGCAAAAATGCCGAAAATTAGTTTTTTTAATGATGAATATCGTGAGGTTATTAAAGGTGGAAGCAGTGATAATGTTTTAGTTAATAAAGGTTTTATTACGGGAAATCTTTACGAAACAGAAAAGGCAAGAAATGTAATTACAGCGACTAATCGTTATACAAGTCCGGACCAATCAATTAATTATGTTGAATGTCATGATAATGCGACGGTTTTTGATAAATTGTATATTTCTAATGTTGAAGAAGGTTTAGATGGGATAATAACTCGACAAAAGAATCTTACGATCATGGTGTTATTGTCGCAGGGAATTCCCTTTATCCATGCGGGACAAGAATTTTATCGAACTAAAGGCGGGATTGGGAATACTTATAATTCACCTGATAATATTAACTGTATTAATTGGGATTTTCGAGATATTTATAAAGATGATATTAATGAGATAAGAAAAATTATTCAATTACGTAAAGATAATAAGTGTTTTCGCTATGCAACTAGAAAAGAGATTGAAGCAAATGTTATGGTTGAAAATATTGACTTTAAAATGTTAAAATATACTCTAAAACAAGATGAAGGTGAATATCGTGAATTTGTTATTTACATTAACCCATCAAGTTTTACATTTGATTATGAAGAAACTGCTTATCAGCACCTTTATGGTGAAATTACTGATCAGCAAATAGGAGCTAGAACGATTGTTGTTCTAGCAAGATAGGAGAATTAAATTGAAATTAATTGTAGGATTAGGAAACCCTGGGAAAGAGTATGAAGGAACTCGTCACAACTGTGGGTTTATGGTAGTAGATGAATTAGCTAATAAATTAAATACAGAAATAAATCAGAATAAATTCAAAGGTTTATATACAAAGGTAAAATATCATGGAGAAGATGTTATTTTATTAAAGCCGCAAACATATATGAATCTTTCTGGTGAGTCAGTAATTGCTGCAATGAATTTTTTTAAACTGGATAAAGAAGATATTATTGTTATCTATGATGATCTGGATATGCCGGTTGGTAAATTAAGATTACGTAAAACTGGCAGCGCTGGGGGGCATAATGGGATAAAAAACATTATCGCTCATTTATCTAGTCAAGATTTTAAACGAATTCGTGTGGGAATTGATCGTCACAAGTATATGAAAGTAGTTGATTATGTTTTATCAAGGTTTGCAAAAGAGGAGACTGAAGCAATCAATCAAGGAATTGATAAGGCTAGTGATGCTGTTTTGGATTATCTTGATCATGATTTTGATTACATTATGAATCGTTATAATTAGAGGTTTATATGAAGAAGATAGATGAAATATTGAAACAAAACCCTGCCTTTAAAACATTGTTAAAGGGAGAGGGGAATATCATTGTTAATGATCTTAACGATGAGGCACTATTAGTAACTAGTGCCTTTTTGACATTACAAAAAGATATTATTGTAATTAAACCAAATCAGTATGAGGCTAACTTGTTGTATCAACAGATTTCATTGATTAATGAAAAAGACAGCTTATTTTTTCCAGTTGATGAGTCATATCGAATTGAAGCTTTAGCCTCATCGCCAGAACTATTAGGACAGCGAATTGATGCTTTATATCAATTGACAACTGATCAGCCTAAAATTTTAATTACTCATGGACAGGCCCTGGTACGGTATTTACCAAGTAGACAGTTATTTTTAGATAATTGTTTAAATCTAAAAACAGGAATGCAAATTGATATATATGATTTGCAAAAACTTTTGATCAAGGCTGGTTATACATCAGCACCGCGAGTAGATCAGCCGTTTTATTTTTCTAAACGTGGTGGAGTAATCGATGTTTTTTCAATTCAATATGATAATCCATTACGGATTGAATTTTTTGATGATGAGATTGATAATATACGTTTTTATAATCAAAATAGTCAAAGAACGATAGAAAAGGTTAAAGAAGTAACCATTATTCCCGCTAGTGATATTTTATATGATGAACAAGAAGTCCCGGCTGTTTTAAGTAAAATCAATGATTTAAGAGACCGGCAGATTGAAGAACTTGATGAGTTATATCAAGAAGATTATTTAAGTAAAGTATCAATAGATCAAGAAAATTTGCGGAATCATGATACTAGTTTTACGATGTATGGTTATTTTAATTTATTTAATCAGACAGCTAGTTTATTAGATTATCTCGATACCCCGCTAATCATCCAAGCAAACAATCATGATATTAATTTTGCTTATAAGAACTATTTAGAAGAAAATCATTATTATTATCAAGAATTGGCTAGTATTGGGAAAACTATTAAAGGTTTGAATCTATTTAGAGATTTATATGAAGTGATTGATAGAAAATCAGTTAATTTTAAACCTTTTGCTCAAAGTGATAAAGATGTGTTGTTTAATGCTCGTGCTATTATGATCAATAATGATGATGAGGCAATGATTATTAATCAAATTAGAGCTTATTTAAAGTTATCAAAAGTTGTTGTAGCTTTAGATGATGATCATCAATTAAAATTAATGACTGAATTATTTGATCGTCATGAAATGGCATATACTTTGATTGGGATAAAAGATGAAATATATCCGGGGTTGAATATTGCGGTAAATAAAATTGGTTTTGGAATCGAATTAGTTGATGAAAAAATTGTTATTATAAGTGCAAATGAATTATTCAAAACACGTAATATTAAAAAACCAAAATATTTTAAGTATAAGAATGCAAAGGTTTTAAAAGATTATCAAGAATTAAATATTGGTGATTATGTTGTACATGATAATCATGGGATAGGGCAATACTTAGGAATTAAAACATTAGAAGTTCAAGGATTTCATAAAGATTATTTATATGTAGCCTATGCTGGAGACGATACTTTATATATACCGGTTGAACAATTTAAGATGATTAGGAAGTATTCAAGTAATGAGGGTAAAGTTCCTAAAATTAATAAATTGGGAGGCTCACAATGGCAGAAAACAAAAGCCAAAGCACGGAGTAAAGTTGATGATATTGCTGATAAGTTAATTGAAATTTATTCTGCTCGTATTAATCAGCCTGGCTATGCTTTCCCAAGTGATAGTGAGATTCAGCTGGAGTTTGAACGCTCATTTGGTTATGAATTAACAGTTGACCAGTTACGTTCAGTTGAAGAAATTAAAGCCGACATGGAAAAGAGTCAGCCGATGGATCGCTTGCTATGCGGAGATGTTGGATTTGGGAAAACGGAAGTTGCTTTAAGAGCAGCATTTAAGGCTATTCTAGGAAATAAACAGGTTGCTTTTTTGTGTCCCACAACAATTTTATCAATGCAGCATTATAAAACAATGATTGCACGATTTAAGGATTTTCCTGTCAAAATTGCTTTATTGAATCGCTTTACATCGACTAAGGAAAAGAAGCAGATACTAAGTGATTTAAAATTAGGAAATATTGATCTGCTTGTAGGGACACATCGAATCTTATCAAAGGATATTGTTTTTAAAGATATTGGATTATTATGTATAGATGAAGAACAGCGTTTTGGTGTTAAACAAAAAGAGAAAATTAAAGAGTATCGTAAAACTATTGATGTTTTGACCCTTACAGCTACCCCGATTCCTCGAACTTTACAAATGTCATTGATGGGAATTCGCGGATTGTCACAAATTGAAACTCCTCCTAAGAATCGTCAGCCAGTTCAAACATATGTTATTGAAAAAAATAATGTTTTAATTAAACAGATCATTGAACGAGAATTAGCTCGTGATGGACAGGTTTTCTATTTGTATAACCGAACTAGTCAGATTGCTAATGTTGCTTATAATATTACTTTATCAGTACCTGGGGCAAGGGTAGCGGTAGGTCATGGGCAAATGGATAAAAATGAATTAGAAGATGTAATGATGCGTTTTGTGAACAAGGAATTTAATGTTCTCGTTTGCACAACGATTATTGAAACAGGAATCGATATTCCTAATGCAAATACGATTATTGTTGAAGACGCTGATAAATTTGGATTAAGTCAGTTATACCAGATTAAAGGGCGCGTAGGGAGAAGTAATCGTGGTGCATATGCTTATTTGTTATATAATCCTACTAAAGTTTTAAATGAAGAAGCTAGTAAACGGCTTAAGGCAATTAAGGAGTTTACTGAATTAGGAAGTGGATATAAAATTGCTATGCGTGATTTAGCAATTCGCGGTTCAGGAGATATTTTGGGTGGTACACAATCAGGCTTTATTGATTCAATTGGTTTTGAGATGTATATGAAGATTCTTCAAGATGCTATTAACGAAAAAATGGGTAAAGAGGATGTGGAAGCAGAAAAAGAAATCAAAAGTGTTAATGTCAAAGTTGATGGATATATTCCTCATGATTATGTATCTAGTGATATTGAAAAACTTGAACTATATCAGCGTCTAGATAATGCCAAAACGATAAGCGGTGTTGATTATCTAAAATCAGAATTTATTGATTATTACGGTAAATTACCAGAGGAAGTAAGTACATTAGTAGAAAAACGGAAGTTAGATATTTTAGCATCTACTGAAATTATTGAAAACTTAGCGGAAGTTAAAGGGAAGATGGAAATTACTTTTACTAAAGGATATAGTCAAAATGTTAAAGGGGATCAATTGTTTGAATTAGTCAATCGACTTTTCACTAAACCTGTGTTTAGGCAATTAGGTGGTAAAATTGTAATTGTCTTGCCAAAAGGTGATCAATGGCTTGAGCGAATCAATCAATTGATAACGACATTAAACAGTTAGCAAACAGAGTATTCTTGAATAGGGAGATTTGTTTTTAAAGCAAATCTCTTTTTTTTGTTAGAAAAACTAACAAAAAATGAACAATGTTCATTGAATGCTTGTTGATGATAGCATATAATAAGTGTGAAAAGAGATGATGAGATGACTAGTCAGCGTTTTAATAAAACAATTGAACGAAAAAAAGAGATTATCAAAGCTGCGATGCAATTATTTAGTGAAAAAGGATACGCGCAAACATCAATGCGTGATATTGCTAGGACAATGGGAGTTTCGTTAGGTTTGTGTTATCGCTATTTTGATTCAAAACAAATACTATTTAATACAGCAATCGATCTTTATATTGAAGAGTGTTGTAATAGTTATCTTGCTATTTTACATGATTCTACTATTACGATTAAAGATAAGATAGATGCATTATTTACTTCAATAGGTGATGAGCATTCAAATATGCAATATTATGATTTTTTTCATCGTGTTGAAAATGAAGAATTACATGAACAATTATCAATCAAATTATGCAAATATATGTATCCACATTTATTAGAAGCAGTAAAAAAAGCTATTGCAGCTAAAGAAATATATATTGAAAATCCTGAGGCATTAATTAGTTTTATTATATATGGTCAAGTTGGATTATTATCTAAAAGTAATATTGATCATCATGAAGTTGCAAAATTATTGAATCAGTATGTTAATCAATTAATGAAATTTAATCCCTGACTCTAGGGATTAAAATTAAAACAAAAAAATGAACATCGTTCATTTAAGGAGGGCATTATGAATAAAAAAGAACAATCTAGACAAACATTTGACTTACAGGCTTCAAAATATGATACTACTTTTTATGGAAAACATGCCCGTAAAATTTATCCATATCTTTTAAATGAAATTATTCGCTGTTATGGTGAGGAAGTACTTGATTTAGGATGCGGGACAGGAGCTTTAATGAAACAAGTTATTAGTGAGGATTCACATCGACATCTTACAGGAATTGATTTATCATCACAAATGATTGAAAAGGCTAAACACCAACTTAAGAATAAGGCGACTTTAGTAGTAGGAGATAGTGAGAATTTGCCATTTTTTGATCAAACTTTTGATATTGTTTATTGTAATGATTCATTTCATCACTATCCAAATCCTCAAAAAGCCATTGCAGAAATATATCGTGTTTTAAAAATTGGGGGAACATTGATTATTGGTGACACATATTTGCCAGTCATTGCTCGGCAGGTTATGAATTATTTTATTCGCTTTAATAAAGATGGGGATGTTAGAATTTATTCAAAAAAAGAAATGATTTCGTTCTTGGAAGAATTATTTCATGAAATAAAATGGATAAAGGTATCGAATAGTGCTTACATGATCAAAGGAGTAAAATAATGATACAAGCAACAAATCGTAAATATTTACGATATATTTATCAATTATTGTTGGAGGGAAAAAAGGTACGTCAAATTGATTTGGCTTTATCTCTAGGATACGCACGTTCAAGTGTTTCAATTGCAATTAAACAATTGAAAAAAGCAGGGTATATTGATCTTATTAAAAATAACATTACTTTAACAGAGCGGGGAAGTATGTTGGCACAAGAAAGTTTGAAAAGTTATCAGCAAGTTTATCGATGGATATTGGCTTTAGGGTTAACTTCATATGAAGCAAGATTATATGCGGATAAATTAGAAAGTGATTTTGATCAAAAATTTATTGAGATGTTACTTAAAGACAAAAGACTAAACAATTAATTGTTTAGTCTTTTTGTGAACTGTAATTTGCTAAAATCGTATCAAAATCAAGACCGATTTTAAAACCTAATGTAAAATAATCATCAATACAGTTTTGGAATGCTTCAAAACTGTAGGTTTCATTAACTTTCAATGCGCTTTGATAAACCTTGATTAGTTGATTGGCAATATTGTTGGAGTTGTTGATTTCTTGATAGTTCTTGAGTTTGTCAACGTGCAATTCAAATCCGATTGACATCAACATATGAAGGGCATCAGTATAATAGTTAAGGATTTCTTTGTTATTGGCAGATGAATTATCCCAAAAGCTAAATACTTTTGCTTCTTCACCGACTTTACCTAATTCACAAAGAAAAGCTAGTACTTTTGCTTCAACCTTATCTTTATTTAAAACAGCATGATTAGGATCAACGACCAATTTTAATTCGTGGCTCATATGCGCTTGGTAGATTTTATTAATTTCATTCATTTAATTATCACCTCTTAAGTATTATTATACTCTTTTATGTGACATTTTCATGAATTATGATAATTCAATATAATCATGACGCAAATATTCTTTTGTATAGGTATTATTGGTTAGATCTTGAATAATAGTTAGAAAAGATTCATTTTCAAGATAACAGGTATAACTAACCCGATCTAAATACTCGGTATTAATGCATTTAATATGATGTACTTTAATTAAGTGTTCAAATTTTTTAGTGTATGAATAATCCACTGTAATTTTATATAAAGGAACACTGAATTTTTCTACAATCTCAGCTCCTTTTAAAGCATCAGCAACACTTTGACGATAAGCTCGAGTTAAACCGCCAGCTCCTAATTTAATCCCGCCAAAATATCTTGTAACAATAGCAATGATATTAGTAAGTTTATTTTTTTCTAAAACATCTAACATTGGTAGACCGGCAGTTCCGCTCGGCTCCCCGTTATCATTGGCACGTTTTTGGGTACCAACGATATAAGCAATACAGTTATGAGTAGCATCATGATATTTTTCTTGATATTCTTTAATAATATTATCAATTGCAGTTTCGTCATTACACGGTATTAAAGTACAAATAAATTCTGATTTTTTAATTATCCATTTATATGTAGTTATTTCACGTACTGATTTCATTAAATCCCTCATTTCTTTATTATCATAACACATATTACTAGCAAAAGTATGATAAATTTGGTATATTAGTTACGTAATTATAGGGAGGGCGAGACCATGAAAAAAATAGCTGTTTTAGCAGATAGTGGATGCCAGTTACCAATTGGTTCGTTAGAAGATCAAGGAATTTATATTGTACCTTTAACGATTACAATGGGTAATAAAACATATTTAGATTTAGAAGAAATAAGTGCTAATGAAGTATTTGAAAGAATGAATAAAACTGGGGAAATGGTGATGACATCACAGCCTTCAACAGGTTCAATTCAAAATGCAGTTCATAGAATTAAAGATGCGGGATATGATCATATTATTGCTTTGCCGATTGCAACTGGATTATCTTCAACCTTGAATGGAATGAAATTGGCTTGTGATATGGTGGGAGTACCAGTTACGTTAATTGATACTAAGGGTACGGCTAGTAATCATCGCTATTTAATTAGGGTTGCTAAAAAATTAATTGATGATGGTAAAAGTGTTGCGGAAATTGAAACGATTTTAACAGCAATGGTTGAGGATTCAGCGACTGTGATTATGGCACCTAATTTAGACCATTTAAAGAAAGGCGGACGAATCACTCCAGCGGTAGCACTATTGGGGAACTTATTAAAAATAGTGCCGGTAATGAAATTAAATTATGAGTTGGGCGGTAAGATCGATACTTTAGATAAAGTTAGAACGGTGAAAAAAGCCAACTTAAAGATAGTTGATCATTTAGTTAATGAATGTGGATTGAACAATAAAGACTTTATTATTGCTATTGAACATGTCTTAGTTGATGATTTAGCTCATCAAATGAAACAGGCGATTATTGATCGAATTGGTGAATGTGAGATTACCGTTCGAGAGTTACCAGCGGTTGTAGGAGCACATATGGGTGTTGGTGGTGTTGGATATCAATATATAAAAAAATACGAGGGATTAACATGGAACGAATAACAAGTTTTAGTGTTGACCATACAAAGTTAACAAAAGGTGTCTATGTATCTCGGATAGATGGTGAATTAACAACATTTGATATCCGCATGACTACACCTAATTTAGAGCCTGCTTTAGATCCTCGTGGTGCTCATACAATTGAACATATCGGGGCAACATTACTTCGTAACGGCGAAAACAAAGATAAAATAATTTATTTTGGACCAATGGGATGTATGACAGGTTTTTATTTAATTACAAAAGAATTAGATTTGGCTCGAGTAATCAAAATTGTACGTGAATTATTTGAACAGATTGCAAATTGGCAAGAACCCATACCTGGAGCGAAGATGGAAGAATGTGGCAATTACTCATTTATGGATTTAGAAAAAGCTAAAGCTGCGGCTAAACATTTTGTTACTAGCGAATGGCAGCATGAATATCATTATTTATAGTTAAATTAAAACATGTTTCGAATTTTGAAACATGTTTTTTTATCGAGAACATCTATTTAATTTTGTCATTATAAGCGTATATTATTCTATAGAGGACAAATATGTATAAAGGAGTGATTCAAAAACAATTAGAACCTGACCAAAGAAGGTATTTGGTACTAAATTGTTATGAGTAAATGAATTATAAGAACCAACAATAATTGGTAGTGTTACATTTTGATAAAGATTAGAATTTTCATTGGCAATAAAACTAATTATATCGATGTTATTTTTAAAAGCATTATCGACAATTTCAACTAATCGGGGTGTAATTCCAGAATTAGAAATCACAATAAATAGGGAATTATCTTGATATTTAATATCAAGCATTTCAGTATGGACAACATTCATTGCATAAAATCCATTTAGGGTTAGACGCTGTTGCAAATAATCAGCAATTGGAGCAGAGAATCCCATCCCAAAAACGATGATATTATGTTGACGATGTTTATTTAATAATTCAATGAATGCTGGAATATATTGTTCAAGATCATCAGGAGAAAAAAGCTGGGTATTATTCGATGATGACAGCTGATAGATCATATCACTGTAGCCACTAAAACCAAATTTATTGCAAAGACGATAAATTGCAGAAGTAGATGTGAAATTAGCGCTGGCCATTTGCCGAATCGTAATATCTTTTAAATTATTTTGATTATCTTCAAGATATTTAACTAATGCTAATTCAAGTTCATTTAAATCAAATTTATCTCTTAAATGTTCGATATTCATATTATCACCTCAATTAGATTATGTCACAGATTAGAAAAAGGAGCAAGTTTATGGCAAAAACGATGTACGACCCATGGTCAAAGATTATTACAAGAAATGGTTATGCTGGAGATGAGGTAATATCAGCTTTACAGAAATCAATTCGTCGCAGTTTAGAAGAACAGGCATGTATGTTCGCCTATGAAATGTATATTTCTTCACCGGAATTATTAGAAAAAATGTGGCGTCGATTATTAACTATTTCGGTAGAAGATATTGGAATGGGAGATCCGATGGCTGCAGTATTAGTAAATAATTTATATCAAATGTCAAAACATTTTGATTATGCTGATGGTGATCAACCAATGTATTTTATCCACGCGATTAGATATTTATGCAGTTGTCAAAAAGATCGTTCTAGTGATTTATTAAAAAATATCTGTATTAAATCTTTTGCGATGGGAAAATTACCGGAAATACCTGATGTTGCTTTAGACAAGCATACAGTAAGAGGAAAAGCCATGGGGCGTGATTCATTCCATTTCTTGAATGAAGCTAGTAAAGTTATTCCACAAATGGAGGTGGATAACGATTATAAAGAACGCTATGCAAAAATTCTTGAAGAATATGATCCAGAGAATGTTAGTGAAACAGCGTTCACTTTTAATGGTTGGCAATTTTAATAGGGGGATAAAAAATTGATTAGTAAATTAGAGAAATTATTAGGACCAATTGCAAATAAATTGGCTCAGCAGCGACATCTTCAAGCAATTTCATCGGGTATGATGATGTCATTAGGATTAATCGTAGTAGGGTCAGTTTTCTTAATTATTGCCAATCCGCCAATTAATTTAGACTTGGTTGATTTGAATACAGGAAATATCTTTTTAAAGTTTTTAATTAGCTGGAAACAATTTGCTTTAGCTAATTATGATGTTTTAACTTTACCATATAATTATACAATGGGCTTAGTTGGTTTGATTTCAGCTTTTGGGGTTGCTTATTGCTTAGCTGAAAGTTATAAGATGAAAGCTTCGGTTTATGGGATAATTTCGATGTGTACTTTTTTAATGGTTGCAGCTCCATTAAAGGATGGAGCTATTACAATGAGTTATTTAGGTGCGGATGGTCTATTTGTTGCTTTAATAATTTCATTAATATCAGTAGAGATTTCACGAGTAGTCAGTCATCGAATAGTCTTTACTTTTCCAGATAGTGTTCCTAGTGCAGTGACTAATTTTGTAAATAGTTTAATGCCATTAGCGCTAAATATCATTGTTATTTATGGGGCTAATTTGATTTTAGTAGCTTTATCAGGGAAAAGTATGCCAAATTTAATTATGTCGTTTTTAACACCTGCAATTTCAGGGGTTGATAATGTTTGGATGTTTATGGGAATTTATTTATTTTCAAATATTCTTTGGATGTTTGGAATTAATGGTTCTTCAATTGTATTTCCAATAGTTTTTGCTTTGGGGATTGCGAATACGGGACTAAATGGTGAATTAGTAAATTTAGGAAAAGATCCAACAGCAATCATGAATTTACAGATGTTTAGATATGCTTTATTAGGTGGAGCTGGTAATACTTTAGGATTGGTTTTATTAATGTGTCGTTCTAAATCTAAGCATATTAGCTCGATTGGTCGTTTAAGTATTGTTCCTGGGATTTGTGGAATTAATGAGCCAATCATGTTTGGGGCTCCGATTGTATTAAATCCAATTTTATCGATACCGTTTTTAGTAATGCCGTGTATTTCGATTGGTTTAGGGTATTTAGTTCAAAAAATTGGATTAGTTTCAATGGGATATATAGTTGATCCATCATTTACGCCATTTTTTGCTCAAGGTTTTTTGTCAGCATTGGATATTCGTAATGTAATCTTCATGATTGTTTTGATTATTATTTCAGTTGGAGTATATTATCCATTTTTTAAAGTTTATGAAAAAAACACACTTGCAAATGAAGCAGAATAATAAAGTGGCCGATGCCACTTTTAATATGGAGGAAAGATGAAAAATAATTATGATGTTGTGGTTGTTGGAGCGGGACCAGCAGGAATCATGGCCTGCTATGAACTGTATTTGAAACAGCCGGAATTGAACGTATTGCTTATAGATAAAGGTCAGGATGTTATGAAACGTCACTGTCCGATCAAGGAAAAGAAGATCAAGTCCTGTCCAATCATCAGGAACAATGAACCGGGCTGTCTTCCTGCCTGTTCGATTACAGCCGGATTTGGCGGTGCCGGTGCCTATTCTGACGGTAAATTCAATATTACCAGTGAATTTGGCGGCTGGCTGACTGACTATCTTTCAACCAATGAGGTTGAAGATGTAATCAACTATGTTGACAATCTTTATTTAAAACACGGAGCAACCAGAGAAATAACGGATCCTACGACTGACAAGGTCAAAGAAATTGAACATCGAGGCTATGCAGTAGGATTAAAACTGCTGCGGGCCAAGGTAAGACATTTAGGAACAGAAGAGAATCTGCGGATCATGACAGAAATGTCAACGGAACTGAAAGAACATATTGATATGGCATTTAGAACAGCTGTAAAGGAAGTACTGGTTGAAGACGGACATGCTGTCGGGGTAGTTCTGGAAAATGATGAGGTCATCAAAGCGAAGAAGATCGTACTGGCACCGGGACGAGACGGTTCTGCCTGGCTGACAAAAGTACTGAAACAGCATGGACTGGAGCTTTATAATAATCAGGTCGATATAGGAGTGCGGGTAGAGACCAGCAATATCGTAATGGAAGAGATCAACAGCAATCTGTATGAAGGTAAATTTGTCTATAATACAAGTGTCGGAACAAAAGTAAGAACATTCTGTTCAAATCCGTCAGGGCATGTAGTAATAGAGAATCACAGCGGGACGATGCTGGCGAACGGACATGCCTATCATGATCCGAAGCTGGGGAGCAAGAATACCAACTTTGCGCTGCTGGTATCCCATACCTTCAGCGAGCCGTTCAATGAACCGAATGAATTTGCACATGAGGTGAGCAGACTGGCGAACAAGCTGTCAAACGGATCAGTCATGGTGCAAAGATATGGAGATATCAAGAAAGGGAGAAGAACGACTTACAAGCGTTTGAAAGAAGGGTATACAGAGCCGACCTTAGCAGAGGCGGTACCGGGAGATCTGGGGCTGGTATTACCGTACAACACGATGAAATCAATTATCGAGATGATTGAGGCACTGGATAATGTAACACCGGGGATAGCGAATGAGCATACGTTGCTGTATGGAGTGGAAGCGAAATTCTATTCAGCGCGGCCAAAGGTAAGAGAAGGGTTTGAATGTGAAATAGATGATCTGTATGTAGCAGGTGATGGAGCCGGATTAACAAGAGGGCTGGCTCAGGCAGGAGCAAACGGAATCATCGTAGCACGTCATATTATTGGGACAATAAAAAATAGAGATAGTAAATTAGCGTGAAATCATTTAATTTAGATTTCACGCTTTATTTTATAACTATCTTTTATTAATTAAATTTGTTCAGTTGTTAGAGCTGAAAGAGTATCATAAATATAGCTTTCATCTATTTTATCACACATGACAATAATACTATCACTGGCTTTTAAATAAGTGTCACCATGGGGAATGAATTCTTGTCCATCACGTCTAAGTGAAACAATCAAGCAGTGATTAGGCCATTGAATTTCTTTAACTAAATGATTATCCAATGGAGAATTATGTAAAATCATAAAATCTAATAATACTTTTTCTCCAACTCCCTGTGGAGTTGGAAGACTTCTTTTCTTTAATAAATTTTCTAACAAACTTTCGTAAATTGGTTTAGATTTTAATAAATCGGCAACAACATAAGCAACGATAGTAACAATAGCAATTGATAAGAGGTGATTTAAAGAACCTGTCATTTCAAAAATCAGAATAATTCCTGTCACTGGAGCCCTTACAATTGCAGTAAAATAACCAGCCATAGCCAGTAGAATAAAATTATTAATATAAATAGGATCTAAACCTAAGTAATCGACGGAGATATTAGCAAAAGCACCACCAATCAAACAGCCAATTACTAATAGTGGGAAGAAAATTCCACCTGGAGCTCCTGAGCCAAAGCAGGTAATTGCAAATAAGAATTTCCCTGCCAGCAAAAGAAGAATTAAGGACATTGTTAATTTTCCTTCGATTAATAAGTCGACCAAAGTATCGCCACTACCTAATAGCTGAGGAACAGTGAATCCTAAAATTCCTGCCAAAATAAAAGGTATTAATAATTTAGTATAGTTATTTAAATGCTTTGAGTGATTATAGAGGCTTTGAACAAATAGTAAGGCTTTATTATAAAAAGCGCCAAGCAGCCCTAAAATGATTCCTAAAATAATAACCATCCAATAGTATTGGGTAGGCAGAGTTCCATGAATATTGAAAGAAAATACAGGAGCCATTCCTAAAATAGAACTCATAAGATAATCGGCGGCAATTGATGAGGTCATCACTGAAATCAATAGTGGGGCAGAAAAATGTTTATGTACTTCTTCAAGGGCAAACATTACTCCTGCCAGCGGGGCATGAAAAGCAGCTGCTAATCCGGCACTGGCACCACAAGTAAGTAAATAGCGTTCCTCAGTCTTACCACGTTTTAAAACTTTACCAATTCCTTTACCAACCATTGCCCCTAATTGAATTGAAGGACCTTCACGACCAAGGGCTAAACCAGAAAAATTAGCTAAGAAACCACCAAAAAATTTAGCAATCAAAACTCGCCACCATTTGGCATCAATCTTACCTGCCAATTCTCCTTCAAGCTGTGGAATCCCGCTTCCAGAAATTAATGATTCCCAATCGAGTAATTTTGTGACAACTAGTGCTATCACAAATAGGATAACAAACCAGATAATTATTGTGAATATTGATTGTTTACAATAGGCTAAAATTCGCTGTAACCAAAGAGCTCCATTAGTTAAACAAATTCGATATCCAACAATTACTAATCCCGCTAATATTCCGACCAGCAAACCTTCTAGTAATAATACTAATTTAAATCTTTTGATATTTAATGTTTTAATTAATCTATTTTTCATATCTACTCCCCATTCCTAGGACATTATAGAACGATTAGTAGTAAAATTCAAAGGTTGTTTTGAAGCAGAAACAATAAATGTTTCAATTATTGACAAAATATTGTACAATTAAGGAGGTGATAGGAATGGACAAACGCTCAGATGCAATCGAGACAGTAGTTGATGTTTTTAATGAAGCAATGGTTATACAAGAATTGTACCTCAAGAAGAGCAAATTTAAGGAATTATCGATGAGTGAAACTCATGTCCTTGATGCAGTGGATAAGGTAGAATTTCCTTCAATGACTAATGTGGCTAAGTCATTAAGTGTAACGATGGGAACATTGACAACAGCAGTAAAGAAAATAGTTGAAAAAGGTTTTTTAGTTAAAGAGAGATCAAGTAAAGACCAACGAGTTTATTATCTAAAGTTAACGGATAAGGGACATGAAGCATTGGCTATTCATGAACAGTTCCATCATGAATTGGCAGATTTATACAAATCAGCAATTCCTGACGATCGAGTTGACTGGGTCTTTAATACGTTAAAGAAGATTAAGTTGGATTTGGATAATTATAAAAAGGCATTAGAAGAAAAATAAGTGGGCAGCCACTTTTTTTGCTTAAAGATAAATATGATTAAAAAATAAGGAATAAAAGGGCAAGAAATTAAATTCTTGCCCTTTAAGTAGAAAAGTATTTACGTTACACTATATTTAATGGTTATTTAAAACGATATTATTAGTGGTAAAACACAAGTTTTAGTGTGTAATATTTATTTAAATAATTTATCTAATTGATTACTTGCCATAACGATTATACTAATTGTTTTGGGCTGATAGGAACTGATAACTTTTGCACAAGTCATAATAGTATTGCCTGAGGTAATAACATCATCAAAAATTATCACATTTTGATTATATAACCGCTGACCATCTTTAATCTTGATAATCTGACTTACTTGACTGCGATCAGTTTGGCTGGTCTGTTTATAGGCGGAATTTTTGTATAAACCAGTAAAAATATGATTACTAAAACTTCTTACAATCATTTCATTTGGGTTAAAACCTCGTCTTAGATCGTCTTGTTGGCTGCTGGGAACAAGCGCGATGAGATGACGCCGATATTTGGTTTTAAAATGAGGATATGCATTCAAAAAAGCATCTTTTAAAGCATAATCACCTTGTCCTTTATATTGAAATAACAATTGTTTAAAGAAATCGTTATAGTAATATAAAATCGTAAGTTTGTAACCATGATAGTCATGAGTTCGATTATAGATTGAAAATTGGTTAAGACAATGAAAACATAGTGTAGCATGATAATAAAGATGATATAAGCTAGGTGATTTATTGAGATCATTAAAACAGATTAAGCATTGTCCTGCTTGATTGTTTTGAGACACTCTTTAATTGCCCTGGTCTTGTATGGAGTAAAAATACTAATACTTCCACTGGGATGTGCTGTTTTACGACCTACTCGTCCACATATTTGAATCAATGTAGCAGTTGTATATATCCGATTATTGCCGTATAAAATAATTACTTGAACATTATCGATGGTGATGCCGCGCTCTAAAATAGTCGTTGTAACTAAAACATCTAATTGATGATGTCTAAGACGTTCTATAAATTTTTGAATATCTTTAGTGTTAGAGCTGATAGCATGACTTTTAAGTTTAAACAGTTTAAAGATGCGGGCAACTGTATTTGTTAATTGTATGGTGGGAACATAAACAAGTACGGGTTTTTTCTTTCTGACAAAATCTCTAATTTTTTTAATTGCCCAAAGATACATTACCAAAGATGAAGTTAGATAGCACTTGGGAACATCTAGAAGATAACCATGATATCGTTTGGTCATTAATAAATCTGGTTGATTGGTTAGAGTTGCAGACATATAAATATAGTTGCCTTTAATGCTGTTTTGGAGTAGACCAATTAAGACTTCGTTATTTACGTAAGGGAAAGCATCCAATTCGTCTAAAATTAATAAGTCAAAATATTGGGGATAGCGATATAACTGATGAGTAGTACAAATAATAAATTGCCCATCTACCAATTCACTATGACCGCCATAAACAGTGGTTATTGAAATATTTTTGAATTGACTTTGCAATCGCTTTGCTAATTCAATTACTAGTTCTTTTCGCGGTGTAGTAAAGCAGACTCGCTGCCCCTGGTTTAGTGCATATTTAATGACCTCATAAGTTATTTCTGTTTTACCGGCACCACAAACCGCTTTAAGGGAAGTGTTGAGATGCTGTTGATAACGTTGAAGTAATTGTCTGGAAATATTATTTTGTAATGGTGTTAATTCGTAGTCGAGCTGATAATCAACTGTCTTAATAATAGAAGGTAACTGTGAAGGAGAAAAACAAGTTGAACCGATCTTAACGCACTTACGGCAATAAGTAATATTTTTGAAAGTATAAAAATATTGTGAATCTTGATTCTTACATCGTGGACAAATCATCTTATATCACCCACTTATATTGTAACTCAAGATGCTAATAAAAGGGTCTCAACTTGATGCTAAATTTGTTTCAAGAAAGTTTTATTTTTTTTAAATGAAAATAGAGCATATATCGACTTTGATTACCGAATTTATACTTGACGCGACAACAGTTCTATCAAAATAGAACAAAATTCTTATATTGGCAAACTTTGTCGAGTGAAATGAATTCATCTTTGAAAACAATAATAATATACTAACATTGACCATATTATTAAAGGGGTGAATGAGATGCAAGGAAAAGTGAAATGGTTTAACGCAGAAAAAGGTTTTGGATTCATTGATCGTGGTGAAGGCAAAGATGTATTTGTTCATTATAGTCAAATAACTCAAGATGGGTATAAGACTTTAAATGAAGGTGAACTAGTAGAATTTGAGCTTTATCAAAGTGACCGTGGGATGCAAGCAAAACATGTTGTTAAAATCTAAGACAAGGGATAAAACCTTGTCTTTTAATTTGGACTTTAAAATAATATATTTAAATGTTATAATACGGTAGACTAAACCTATTAAAGAGGAGCGTATTTCATGGCTAGTAGAAAAGAGCAAATAAGAAAAGAGTTAAAAAAGAAAAATGAAAAAGAGGGATTAAATCCTGAAGCAGTAACAAATATCGTTGATTTGCAAGATCAAACCGGTGAAGATATAAAGGTTGAAGATTTCCAAGGAATCTATAATGGTGAAGTAATTCCATTTAATACAACACCACATTCAACAAAAAAAAGCTTTATTGGGAGAATTAAAGGTGTTTTTGACGATGAACGAAAACAATTAAAAAAATTAGATAAAATGGCTGACGAAGTAATTGCTTTAGAATCAAAATATGCAGCGATGAGTGATGAAGAATTAGCGGGTCAAACTAGTATTTTCAAAGAGGCTCTAGCTAATGGTAAAACGCTTGATGACATAATTATTGATGCCTATGCTACAGTTCGTGAAGCTGCTTATCGTCAATTAGGCCTAAAAGCTTTCAAAGTACAGTTGATGGGTGGTATCACATTACATGAAGGTGATATTGCAGAGATGAAGACTGGTGAAGGTAAAACATTAACTTCGATTTTTCCAGTATATTTAAATGCTTTAACTGGTAATGGTGTTCACGTTGTTACTGTTAATGATTACTTAGCAGGACGTGATGCTGTAAATAATGGCAAAGTATTTAACTTTTTGGGATTAACAGTTGGATTGAATAAACGGGAGCTAACACCTGAACAAAAACAAGAAGCTCATGGGTGTGATGTTACGTATACAACCAATGCCGAATTAGGATTTGATTATTTAAGAGATAACATGGTAACTCGTTTAGAGGATAAAGTATTAGTAAAAGGGTTAAATTATGCCCTTGTCGATGAGGTCGATTCAATTTTAATCGATGAATCAAGAACACCATTAATTATTTCTGGTGGTCGTAAAAATACAGCAGCGTTATATTTACAAGCTGACCGTTTTGTTAAATCTTTGAAACAAGATAAAGATTATGAAGTTGATATCGAAAGTAAGACGGTTGCTTTAACACCTGATGGAATTGCTAAAGCTGAAAAAGGTTTTAAGTTGGATAACCTATATGACCCACAACATACTGCATTAGTGCATCATATTAATCAAGCTTTGAAAGCTAACTATACAATGACTCGCGATGTTGAATATATGGTTGCTACAGAAGATGGTACTCGTGATATTCGTAATGCAAAAATTATGATTATTGACCAATTTACAGGTCGTGTTATGCCTGGTCGTGCTTATTCTGATGGATTACATCAAGCAATCGAAGCTAAAGAAGGTGTTCCAATTAAAGAAGAAACAGAAACTAGAGCAACAATTACTTATCAAAATTTCTTTAGATTATTTAATAAATTAGCAGGGATGACAGGAACAGCTAAAACTGAAGAAGAAGAATTTAGATTGATTTATAATATGCGTGTTATTGAGATTCCAACTAACCGTCCAGTTATTCGTGATGATCGCAATGATAAGATTTATTCTACTAGAGCTAATAAATTCAAAGCTTTATGTGAAGAAGTAGAAGCTCGTAATTCATATGGTCAACCGATTTTGATTGGGACTGTTTCTGTTGAAACATCTGAAGTATTATCAAAAATGTTAGATCGTCGTAAAATAAGACATAACGTTTTGAACGCTAAAAATCATGCTAAAGAAGCTGAAATTATTGAAAAAGCTGGACAACGTGGAGCGGTAACGATCGCCACCAACATGGCTGGTCGCGGTACCGATATTAAATTAGGTGAAGGTGTTGCTGAAATTGGCGGTTTAGCAGTAATTGGTTCAGAACGCCATGAATCTCGCCGTATTGATAATCAGTTGCGAGGACGTTCTGGTCGTCAAGGAGATCCTGGTTATTCGGTTTTCTATGTATCATTTGAAGATGATTTAATGGAACGTTTCGCTGGAGAAAGATTAAAATCATTTACAGATTATTTAGAAGATGATCAAGCAATTGAAAATAAAATGGTTACTAAAGCAATTGAAGGTGCTCAAAAACGTGTTGAAGGTCAAAACTTCGATTCTCGTAAACATATTCTTGAGTATGATGATGTAATGCGTCAACAACGTGAAATCATGTATAAAGAGCGTGATGATATTATGTCTGAAGAAAATTTGGATGCTATCGTTAAAGGAATGTTTAATCAAGCAATAGAAATGACTGTCCGCCAATTTACAAAACATGATGGAAAAGATGATATTGTAGATGTTGCTGGAGTTGTTGATTTTGTTGCTAAAAACTATATGTTATTAGTTGAAGTAGAAGCTAGTAACTGTGAAGCATTACAAAAAGATCCACAAAAATTAATTGAAACATTAACGGATTTAGTTTTCAATCAGTATATTAGTCGTTTTAATAAAGAGTTAGAGCCAGAAAAGAAATTACAATATGAAAGAAGTATTCTTTTAGGAGTGATTGACTATACTTGGATCAATCATATTGA
The DNA here is from genome assembly GCF_014131695.1 of Thomasclavelia ramosa DSM 1402. Classification (NCBI taxonomy): domain Bacteria; kingdom Bacillati; phylum Bacillota; class Erysipelotrichia; order Erysipelotrichales; family Coprobacillaceae; genus Thomasclavelia; species Thomasclavelia ramosa. The sequence goes on along the minus strand of NZ_CP036346.1, from coordinate 2,207,862 downwards.
TGCTATGACTAAATTACGTAATGGTATTTATTTAAGAGCTTATGCGCAAAAAGATCCTTTAGCTGAATATACAGAAGAAGCTTTCTACATGTTTGAACAAATGACATCAAGTATTGCAGATGCAATTTCTCGTAATATTGTCCATATGGGAATCCGTCCTGGTAGTGAAGTAGAACAAACTATCCCTCATCTAAAGATGGAACTTACATTTAAGTAATGGAATTATACGAAATTAAAAATGGGCTTACTAAAGCCCATTTATTAATGACGGAGTTTTATCAATCAATTGATATTGAAGCATATCGTCGAGAGATTGAGGGGCTCACCGTAATCACACTACAAGAGGGATTTTGGGATGATGCTAATAAAGCTAAAGTGACTTATGATAAGTTAAATAAGATGAAAAAAACAACTGATCAATATGATTTATTAGAAACGACATTAACTAGTTTAGATGAAACATATGAGCTTGTAAAGAATACTGAGGATCAAGAATTTAAGGAAATTCTTGAAAGTGATTATACTGTTTTTGAAAAAGAATTATCAAAATTTGAGACAATGATGTTATTGTCTGGTGAACATGACGATTTAAACGCAATCGTTGAAATTCATCCTGGAGCAGGTGGAACAGAGAGTCAAGACTGGGCAGAAATGTTATTTAGGATGTATCAACGTTATGCTGCTAATAAAGGCTGGAAAGTCGAGGTTTTAGATTATTTAGATGGTGATGTGGCAGGAATAAAATCGGTTACAATGTTAATAAAAGGGGATAATGTATATGGACATTTAAAGGCAGAAAAGGGAGTTCATCGTTTAGTGCGCTTATCACCTTTTGATTCAGCAAAACGCCGTCATACTTCGTTCGCATCGGTTGATGTAATGCCCGAATTTAATAACGAGATTGAAATTGAGATTCAAAGTACTGACTTGAAAATAGATACTTATCGAGCTAGTGGAGCCGGTGGTCAACACATCAACAAAACTGATTCAGCAGTTCGAATTACACATTTACCTACTAATATTGTTGTAACCTGTCAAAGCCAGCGAAGTCAAATTCAAAACCGTGAACAAGCAATGGTAATGTTAAAAAGCAAGTTATATCAGTTGATGCTGGAAAAACAAGCTAGTGAATTAAAAGAATTAAAAGGAGAGCAAAAAGAAATAGCATGGGGTTCACAAATTAGATCATATGTACTTCATCCGTATTCGCTAGTGAAAGATAATCGTAGTGGATATGAATCTAATAATCCCAAAGCTGTTTTAGATGGGGATCTTGATGGATTTATATATGCCTATTTAAAATCAGCATTGTAAGGAGGACGACATCGTGAAGAAGCATATTTATGAAACACTGATTATTATTGTCGGTAATTTTATTTTAGCGTTAGGAATCTGTGCTTTTATTACCCCGGTTGGGTTGATTACAGGTGGTGCTTCAGGTATCGGGATTGCTGTCAAATCATTGACAGGAATAAATATTTCCTATACTGTGTATGCAATAAATATTGTAATGTTTGTTGTTGGTTATTTTTACTTTGGTAAAAAGTTTGCAGCTGGAACCTTGTTAAGTACATTTTTATATCCAACTTTTTTAGCAATTTTAGAACGCGTACCTGCTTTATCAACGATTACTAGTGATGCTTTATTATCAACTCTATATGCCGGATTATGTATTGGCTTAGGGTTAGGACTAGTTTTAAGAGTTGGAGCCAGTACTGGGGGAATGGACATTCCTCCATTGATTGTTAATAAAAAAACCGGCTTTTCAGTTGCCTGGCTGATTAATATATTTGACTGTGCAATTTTGCTTTTTCAGGTGATTTTTTGTCCAATTACAATTGAACAGGTTTTATATGGAATTACAGTAGTGATTATTACAACGATTGTGATGGATCAAGTTATGATGTTGGGGGAAACTAAAGTACAAGTAACTGTTATTTCTCCTAAATGGCAGGAAATCCGAAAAATTGTTTTTGAGGATATTAATCGTGGCTGTACATTATTAAATGTTACAACTGGATATCATCAAAAAAATCAATATGCGGTAATGGCTGTTGTGTCGAAACGTGAGCTGCATTTATTAAATGACATGATTTTAGCGATTGATCCAACTGCATTTATTATTAGTAATGCTACTCATAGTGTAAGGGGGCGTGGTTTCACGTTGCCACCAATTGATTTATAAAAAAAGAAATCATAAGATTTCTTTTTTTGTTGTACTTTTTGTGATCAATCATTTTTATTTTTTTCAGGATTATTTAAATCAACAAAAAATTCAACATGACCGCAGTTAGGACAATAGCAGCTTTTCAATTCATAATTAGTTTTTTTGAAATCATCATCTTTAATAATAAGTTCTAAATAGCTAAGTGTAGAAATGCCATTATCCTTAATAAAGCAGTTAGTTTTAAGCGTGGTTTGACAAACTGGGCACACTTTTTTCATACTGTCACCTCTTTAATTTATTGTATCATAAAATTGCGATATAATAATAGTATTTGTGCCTTTATTCGATAAAGTATGCTATAATATGCGTGGAGTAAAATCGGACTCTAGGAAAATTGAATATAATAAAATTGAATATATATAAATATAATAATAGAAAGGGGTTAGTCGAATACGGCAATAAATATGATAAAACTTACAAATGTAACGAAAATCTATAAAACTGGTGTAAGAGCTTTAAATGATATGAATCTTACGATTGAACCAGGTGAATTTGTTTATGTTATTGGTACTACTGGTGCTGGTAAATCAACATTTATAAAGCTTTTATATCGCGAAGAAAAAGCAACTTCAGGGAAAGTAGAGGTTGTAGGGCGCGATGTATCAAAAATTAAAAATCGAAAAGTTCCTTATTTTCGTCGTAATATCGGGGTTGTATTTCAAAATTTTAGACTTCTACCAAAAAAGACAGTTTTCGAAAATGTTGCGTTCGCGTTAGAAGTAATTGATACTCCACGTGTAGAAATCCGTCGTCGCGTTAGAGCCACTTTAGAGTTAGTAGGACTTGAGGATAAAGTCAATGCTTTTCCACATGAACTTTCAGGTGGTCAACAGCAGCGTGTAGCAATTGCTCGTGCAATTGTCAACAAACCAAAAGTGCTAATTGCTGATGAGCCAACAGGAAACTTAGATCCAGAAACATCTGAAGAAATTATTAATCTTTTAGAGAGAATTAATGAACAACAGAATACTACTATTCTAGTAGTTACTCATGACAGTAAAATTGTTCAAGAACATAAAAAGAGAACTATTTTGATTGAAAATGGATGTGTTAATGCGGACACTAGTTTAGGAGGTTACGATATTTAATGAACGAGTTGATTAGTTGTGTGAAAAATCTGCCTAAACATTTTAAAACGGCAGTTCAAAATATATGGCGTAATGGTGTAATGTCATTTTCATCAATTTTCGCTGTTACGATTACGCTTGTTTTAATTGGTGTAATTGGTGTTTTAGCTTTAAATGTTCAAGATATTAGTTCGAACATTGAAGAGGGAGTTAGTATTTATGTAAAATTAGATAGATATATAGACGAAGCTGCTGAACAAGCAGTTGGGCCACAAATAGAAGCTATTTCTGGAGTAAAAAAGATTACTTATTATACTAAAGATCAAGAATTAGATAAATTAATTGAAACTCAAGGTGATGAAGGTGCTGCTTTATTTGAATCATACCGAGCAGATAACCCATTAGGTGGGGCTTATGAAGTAGAAGTTGATGATGCAGCAAATATTGCTAAAATCGCTGAAAAGATTCAAGAAATACCAAATGTCAATAAAACAAGTTATGGTGGACAATCAACACAAGATATGGTAAAAACTTTGAAAACTATTCAAACTGGAGGATCGATTTTTATTGTCGGACTTGCCATTATTGCATTATTTATGATCGCTAATACAATTAAAATCACGATCACAGCGCGTCAAACTGAAATCAGTATTATGCGTATGGTCGGTGCTAGTAACTGGTATATCCGTATTCCTTTTATGCTTGAAGGAATGTTGATTGGTCTAATTGGATCAATTATCCCGATTATTGTTTTAGTTTATGGTTATGGAATGGTATATGATTACGCTAATGGTGCATTAATGTCAGCAATGTTAGCACTAAAACCACCAATGCCATTTATCCGCGATTTCTCACTAGTTATTGCTGCTGTAGGGGCTGGCGTTGGTTTGGTTGGAAGCTTTGTTTCAATTAGACGATTCTTAAAATTCTAAAAACAGGCAGTGCCTGTTTTTTTAATAGGAGTAGGAATGATGAAAAATGAGATATTAAAATTTCTTAAACAAGATTATCTTAATAATTTAGATTTAATATATGCTCTTGAACATGGTGCTAAGATAAAATATTATAATCAGGCAGGAATAATGCTTAAATTTGAGGATATCTATATGCTTGCATTCAAAGATGAAAAAATTGCTGAACAATTACTTAAACAAATAGATAAGTGCTCAATGCTAGCAATTCACAATGATAAATATTTTAATATAATTAATCAAAAATGGAGATTAAATAAAGAAATTGTAGCTTACCAGTATGGCTATTTAAAAAAATATGTTAGAATAATTAATAACCCAATCGTTGAAATTAAAGAAATTGGGAGGGAATATTTTGAATTTATTAAAGAAAATTATTCTACTCCGATTGAAGAAGCATATTTGCTTGAACGAATTGATGCTAATGTATTTGTGGGTGCGTTTATTGAAAAGCAGATTGTTGGATTTGCTGGGCGTCATATAGAGGGAACAATTGGTTTTGTTGAAGTAATTAAAGAATATCGACGTCTTGGAATAGCTCAGGCTCTAGAACAGTATTTAATGCAAAAACTAATTGCTGAAAACGAAATTATTTATTTACAAGTAGAAGTAGATAATTATCCATCAATGCGACTACATGAAAAATTAGGCTATGAGCGTTCTGATGATATTATCACCTGGTATATGTAAAGAAAGGAAAGAATAATGGGAAATTATAATTTTGATGACTTACAGTATTTACAAATTCCGTTGCCAGAGGAATTATTAAAATTAAAATGGCATGGTAGTTTTACAAGAATGAAAAGAATAATTGATGCAAAATTAGCTAATGATATTCCAATAGCTTTAAAAAAACGACTGCTTCATGAAAAAGAAATTATTCGTAGAATACCTAAAGAATATCCGTTATCATATGAAGAAGCTTTAAAAATTTGTCATAATAATTTTAATGATTTTAGTGATGAGGAACTAGAAAAATTACAAGATGAAAATGCGGTAGAATGGATTTTTGTAGAAGGACAACCATACTTTAGAGCTGATTTTTTTGATAACATTTTAAAGACTAGAAATGATTATGCTGCACGTTTGTTTGATAAAAGCAAAGTTGAAAGTCGTGAAGCAAATTTTGCACTGCTTAATAATGCAATACATGAAATTAAAACAAAGGGACAATTAACATATCATTTTCGTTTAAAGACGGGAATTAAGATCAAGGCATCAGATTCAAATAAAAAAATTAAAATTCATCTTCCTTTGCCGTTAGAAGATTGTCAAGTTAAGAATTTTAAATTAATTGCGACAATGCCGCAATACAAATATTTAAATGACGGAAGTCATCCACAGCGAACTATCTATTTTGAAGAAAATATTGATCAGGTTAAAGATTTTTATGTGGAGTATGAATATGATAATGAGATGAAATATGTAGAACTTAAACCCGAAGATGTTTTAGAAAGTCAACCTAATTTTTATTTACATGAACAAGCACCGCATATTGTTTTTACCCCTTATTTAAAGTCTTTGGCAAAAGAAATAGTTAAAGACGAGACAAATAATTTAATTAAAGCTAAATTAATATATGAGTATATTACAACTCACATAACCTATTCATTTGTTCGGAATTATTACACAATTCCCAATATTCCTGAGTATGCTGCTTTAGGTGGAAAAGGTGATTGTGGTGTTCAAGCACTATTATTTATTACTTTATGTCGTTGCGTGGGGATTCCTGCCCGTTGGCAAGCAGGTTTATATGTAACTCCACAGGATATCGGTAATCATGATTGGGCAAGATTTTATATTGCTCCATATGGCTGGTTATATGCTGATTGTTCTTTTGGAGGTTCTGCTTATCGTAATGGTGATCAGGAACGATGGCAGTATTATTTTGGACACCTTGATCCGTTTAGAATGCCTGCAAATAGTGAATATCAATACGATCTTTATCCACCGAAACAATTTATTCGTCAAGATCCATATGATAATCAAACTGGTGAGGCTGAGTTTGAAGATCGTGGGCTGTATTTAGATGAATACGATTTACATTTAGAAGTACTAGAGATCAAGAAAGTTTAATTATAAAAGTTAAAAATTATAGTTATCAAACTTTTCTAGAATATCCCCAAGATGTTGAGGGAATGATCGATTTATATGGTGTGACTAACTTTTTAACTTTCAATCAAGGTTTTAGTAAATATAATGAAAAAGAAATGACAAATATTTATGATTTGTTGGGGTGCTGGTGCGAGGATGATGAAGTTCTCTATCGTGAAGCATCACCGGTATCTTATCTTGAAGCGAAAATGAATTTGCTACCAATTCTTATTCTGCATGGTTCTAAGGATCATGTTGTTCCTTTTGAACAATCAGTAGAATTATATCAAAAATAAAAAGAGTATGGTTATAATGCAACTTTATGCAAAGTTGCTAAAGCTGATCATGAGCGTTCAATTTTTTATGTTAGAGCGGTCTTTGATGTTATCATAATTTTTTAAATCAATATAAATAAAATAGCGCATAAGGCGCTATTTTATTTTTGACTTTGTTCTTGTTTTTCTAATAGCTCTAACCAGCGTTCATTTTTAATCTCAAGTTGTTCATTTAAATAGTCACGCTGATTTGATAATTCTGACAATTTATTATAATTACTTTGATACTCATTCATTTGTTCATTAATAATTTTGATTTGTTGTTCAAACTCAAGAATAACCTTTTCCATATTTTCAAGTTCTTGTTTTTCTTTAAAACTTAAGCGAATAGCACTTTGAAGTTTTTTCTGTTCTTTATATTTTAAAGCTCCGTCGCTTTTATTCTTATTTTGTTGTTCAGAAATATCGATATAACTGCTATAGCCACCATTACAATAAGTGATTTGTTGATTCTTAAAAACGAATAAGCCATCACAAATACGATCAAGAAAATAACGATCATGAGATACGGTAATGACTATGCCATTAAAACTATCAAGATAATCTTCAAGAATAGCTAAAGTGGAAATATCTAAATCGTTAGTTGGCTCATCAAACAATAGTACATTGGGAGCTTGCATCAAAATATTCAACAAATATAGACGACGTTTTTCTCCACCTGATAAACGAGCAATATAAGTATGTTGTAAACTTGAATCAAAAAGGAAACGTTCACACATTTGTTTAGCAGTAAAGCTGCCTTCAAGGGTTTTTAAATCATTACTTGTTTGTTTGATATAGTCAATCACGCGCATATTTTCATCAAGACCATCATTCATCTGTTTAAAATATCCGATTTTAATTGTATCTCCATGAGTAACTGATCCACTGCTTGGTTCTAACTCTTTAGCGATAATCTTTAGAAGGGTGCTTTTACCACAACCATTTATTCCGAGGATTCCAATTCGATCTGTTCGTTTAAATAAGTAAGAAAAGTTGTTAAACAAGGTATGATCATCGTAGCACATACTCAAATCTTTCAACTCAATTGTCTTTTTACCAAGTCTAGAAGCAGTATTGATTAATTCTACTTGATTAATAGTTTGAATATCAGAAATATTGTTGAGCTGTTCAAATCGTTGAAGTCTCTCTTTGCTTTTAGTAGTTCTAGCCTGAACTCCAGCTCTAACCCACTCTAATTCTTTTTTTAAGAATAATTTTCTTTTTCTTTGGGAAGCTAGATCAGCTTCTTCGCGTTGTGCTTTTAAATCAAGGAATTTTGAATAGTTAGCAGTGTATTCATAAATTTTGCTACGATCAATTTCCATGATCTTATTGGTAACTCGTTCAAGAAAATAACGATCATGGGTAACCATTAGAATGGCTTTGTTGAACTTAATTAAATATTTTTCTAAATATTCAATCATTTCGTTATCTAGATGATTAGTTGGTTCATCGAGAATTAAGAGATCACATGGTTTTAGCAAGGTGATTGCAAGCGCAATACGCTTTTGCTGACCACCTGATAATTCTTTAATTAACTGTTCATAATTAGTAATTCCAAACTTATTTAAAATTGCTTTGATTTCATATTCATTAACTTCGCTGGCATCAATTAATTTATAAACTTGTTTAATAACGCTGTTATTAGGATCAAAATCAGGGTTTTGTGGTAAGTATGAGATTGTCATATCTTTTTTTCTAATAATATCTCCCTGATAATTTTCATTTCCAGCAATGACTTTCAACAAGGTACTTTTCCCCGTACCATTAACTCCAATCAAAGCAACTTTATCGGTTTCTTCAATTGAAAAAGTAACATTATCAACAATATTTTTAATACCATTCGTTTTTGATAAATTATTTGCACTTATTAACATATACGTCTCCTTAAACCTTCTTCTATTCTATCATGGAATAGAAATTTGTAAACGAAATATTATCATCTCAATTACCAAAAAACCTTATTCTTGGTATAATGTTTATGGGTGATTTAAATGAAACGTTATACAATAGGGAAAATGGCAAAATTAAATAACGTAACTGAACAAACCCTAAGATTATATGACAAAATGGGTTTATTTAAACCAGCTTATGTAGATGAACATAACGGATATCGACTCTATGATATTGGTCAGTCTGCACGACTTGACATAATTCAGTATTTAAAGAATTTGGGAATGACTTTAAAAGAAATCAAAGAAATTTTTGATTCAAAAAATTTAGAATTATTACAGGAAAAACTAGAAGAAAGTAAGCTACAGATTAACAATCAAATTATTCAATTAAATGAGCAAAAAGCAGCAATTCAAAAAACAATTGATTCATTTGAACTTTTTAAAGCTGCCCCAAAAGTTGGAATGATCACATTAGAATTTATAAATAAAAGAACGATGCTCTATGTTGATGAAAAAGTAAATTTTTATGATTATGATCTAGATGTTTATGAAGAATTATTAAGGGAATTTAAAGATGATCTCATTAAACAAGCTTTACCTCCAACAATCTTTTTTAATCCAGGAACTATTTTGCGTAAGGAATATGTTTTGAAAAGAAAATTTTGTGCAACTGAAATTTTTGTTTTTATTGATGATAAAAAAGAAATTCCGTTAAAAAAAGAAACAATTCCAGCTAATATGTATCTATGTATTTATTGTGATGATTTTACTAAAGAAAAGGAATATGCACATCGTCTTTTTGATGAAATTGAATCTAAAAATTATACAATAGTCGGGGATTATCTATGCGAAAGTTTGAATGATATTTTGATATTTAACGATAAACAAAGAAATATGTATTTAAGGTTACAAGTTCCAATAAAAATTTGATAATTATTTCACAAATTCTTGACCTTATGGTAACAATAAAGTTTATACTTAGAGTATATGGAGGTAATCAAGATGAATAAAGAAAAAATTAGAGTTGTACAGTATGGATGCGGAAAAATGGCAAAATATATAATCCGTTATCTATATGAAAAAGGTGCTGATATTGTTGGTGCTATCGATGTAAATCCTGATGTTGTAGGCAAGGATATTGGTGAATTTGCAGAATTAGGATTTAATCTAGGGGTAACGATCAGTGATGATGCAGATGCTGTGTTAGATGAATGTGATCCAGATATTGCAGTAGTCACATTATTTAGTTTTATGGAAGATTGCTATCCTCATTTTGAAAAATGTGTTCGCCGTGGAATAAATGTTGTAACAACATGTGAAGAGGCAATTTATCCATGGACTACTTCATCAAAACTTACTAATAAATTAGATGAATTAGCTAAAGAAACAGGGTGCACAATCGTTGGTTCAGGAATGCAGGATATATACTGGATCAATATGATTGGAACAGTTGCTGCTGGATGTCAACGTATTGATAAAATTGAGGGTGCAGTTTCTTATAATGTTGAAGATTATGGTTTAGCACTTGCTAAAGCTCATGGAGCTGGATTTAGTCCTGAACAATTTGAAAAAGAACTTGCTCATCCTGAGACATTAGAACCAGCTTATGTATGGAATTCAAATGAAGCGTTGTGCAATAAAATGGGATGGACAATCAAATCGCAAACACAAAAATGTGTACCATATTTTTATGATACTGATTTATATTCAGAAACATTGGGTGAAACAATTCCGAAAGGAAATTGTATCGGAATGTCTGCGGTAGTTACAACAGAAACTTTCCAAGGACCAATCATTGAAACTCAATGTATTGGTAAAGTCTATGGACCTGATGATGGTGATATGTGCGACTGGAAAATTAAAGGTGAACCTGATGTAAGTTTCTATGTTCAAAAACCTGCGACAGTTGAACATACATGTGCAACCGTAGTTAATCGTATCCCATCTATTTTATTAGCGCCACCAGGATATATGACAGTTGAAAAATTAGATGAATTAGAATATCTATCATATCCAATGCATTTGTATTGTGATGAATAAGAATCCTTTGGGATTCTTTTTTTAGTTAACTATATTGATTATCAACATAGTTAGTGTATAATAAAAGTAAGAAGAGTATCGATAATCGATATAAGGGTGGTAAAAATGGCAAGAAAAGAGTTTGAAACACTCACGCCTCAAATGTTCTATATTTTAGTAGTATTGAATGTTCCTCGACACGGCTATGAAATTATGAATGAAATTATGCGAATTACAAATGATGAGATAAGGGTAGGAGCAGGAACTTTATATACTCTCTTATCGCGGTTTCAAAATGATGGTTATATTGAATTAGTAAGTGAGATTGATCGAAAAAAAATTTACCAGATTACAAAAATAGGTAAATATAAACTGCAAGAGGAAAAGCGGAAACTGGAAATGCAGATAAAAGCTTTGAATGAGGTAAATCAAGATAAAAATTAAAATAAAAAGATATGATATGCTGTTTATAGATGAGGAGGAATATCTAAGTCAATTAAATTTATTAGGCAAGAAATGGCTGGATTTTAAGAACTATTAAATTTTATTTTTGTAAGGGAAAAATCTCAGAATTTAAAATATCAAGTTGATTATCACCTGCATAGTGATGAATATAAAGATTTGATAACTGGTATATGTTTATAGATATTTATAAATGTATCAAAATTTTTATACCGAAGATTTAGCGGTAGTTGATTTGCGTATTGATATTGGCAATTGTTAATTTATTTAATGGCTTTTTTTAATAAAAATTACATGGGGAAATTTTATTTTAAATTATGGAAAGTGGGAGAACATAGTGAAGGTTAAATATAGATTGCTCAATGATTTGTTACTTTATGAAGATGAATGTATTACCTATTTAGAAAAAATGGCACAAGATGGCTGGTATTTAGTGAAAGTGGGAACAACTTTTTTTAAATTTGAACGGCGGTCGCCCAGAAAAGTTAAATATCAAATGGATTATAATCTTTTAACACCTGATTATCTTGAAATGATCACTTTAGAAGGCTATCGCTTTGTTGACAATTATAGAGAAATTTCATTCTTTTATAATGAAGATATTAATGCAGCGAATCTACATACAGATGAAGCAGCAAGGCTAATGGCATTAGGCAACATATATAAATATTTCCATGTTTTTTTAATAATTGGATGTGCATTAATATTATTGATTATAAACTCAAGTATATGGAAAATGAATTTATTGGTAATTCGATATACTCTTGGCAGTTTCTTTCTTAATACAAAGCTGTTTTTCGGTCATTATTTATATATCTTTATAGCTTTAATGTTTGTTATCGATGGTATTGCACTATTCTTGATGAAGCTAAGTATCAATCGCCAACAAGAAAATAAAAAATCGTTAAAAAAATGGATAAAACTATGTTTTATAATTGAAAAGTTAATTGGGCTGATTCTATTATTTATCTTAACTTTAGTGATAATTGATATTGTAGTATATAACCCGTTTGTTTTGATCGGCCTGATAATAGTAATTGGTGGTTTTGAAATATATAATTATTATATCAATAAGAAAGCTTACCATGAAATTAATAGTACACTTAGACGAGGGAAGACTGCTGTTGCAATGGTATTAGTTGTAGTATTTGTGATTGCAATGCAAAATATTGATTTTGATATTAATATTAAAACTATTCAGCCTTTACAAAAGGGAATAAACGTTGAGAGCACTTCAACGCGGTCGATTTTAGTTAGTAATTATGTTAATACTTCTTATGAAGGAGAGCAATTGATTTTTTTAGAAAGTAAATATGAATGTTTAAATAATTATATTGCAAATAAGGTATTTGAAGAAATAGTTTGTGGCGTGGAGCGAGATAGCAGGATTCCTGATGAAATAGAAATTGATGCAATTGTTGAAACGACAGGGGAATGGTCTACTAATGATGTAAAATATTTAAATTATTTACAAGCGATAAAAAAATTTAAGTATATTCAAACTGAGTATGCTGATAAATGCTATTATTTTGATAATACATTTGTAGCAATTAAAAATAAACAAATATTATTAATAGTAAAAAAAGAAGATACCAAAATCGATGAGATTCTAAAGTACTATTTATCTTAAAATGATTCATTACTTCAAACAGTTGTTGATAAAGTTATTGATTGAAAAAGTGATGATAAAATTTCCAGATAATTCTTTTTAATAAATAAAAAAGTGGCTTAATTAGCCACTTATTTGTTTACTGGCAGAGGTAGTAGGAGTCGAACCCACATCAACGGTTTTGGAGACCGGTATTCTACCATTGAACTATACCTCTATTTCCAACTGCCAATTAATAATAACATAATTGTAAAATCTTGTAAATAAAAAATTAATAAATATTATAAATAAGTTTCTTGTGATGTTAACCTATACGAATTATTTCAATATTCATAATTTAGAGTAGAAGGAGGAATTTAATGAATAAATTAGAGTTAGGTATTTCATCAATAAAATGCCAAGAATTTAGAAAGATATATCCAATTGTTAAAGCTTTTCACTCTGGAACTATCTTTGAAGAGTTAGATTTGCCATGGGGTGAGTTATGCCGATGAAAAATGATGATCTATTAATGCAAATCATGATGTTGGATTTTGCAGTGCAAGATTCTGCATTATTTATTGATACTCATCCCTGTGATAAAGAAGCGATGAATTATTTTAATGAGGCAGCAACACGTTTAAAAGCAGCAAAAAAAGAATATCAAAAACAAGGTCATGCTTTAGTAAATCGAGAAGTTGGAGCTTACCAAAACGATTACTTATCTGCACCTTGGCCATGGGTAGGTGATCATAAATGTGGTTGTACGAAAAACGTTTGCAATACCCTATAAACATTACTAAACCGAATGCAAAAGCAGCGGCAGTTATTATTGACCAATTAGGCGGACCTGATGGAGAGCTTGGAGCGGCACTTAGATATTTATCTCAACGCTATACAATGCCATATCCAGAAATTCAAGCGTTATTGACAGATATTGGTACTGAAGAATTAGCCCATGTTGAAATGATCAGTGCAATTTTATATCAATTAACTACAGATTTAACAATTGATCAAATAAAAGCACAAGGTTATGATAAATATTTTGTTGATCATACTTTGGGAATTTATCCACAAGGTGCAAGTAATGTACCTTTTACAGCGGCCTATTTCCAATCTAAAGGCGATCCAATTACTGATTTAACGGAGGACATGGCGGCAGAGCAAAAAGCACGTACAACTTATGATAACATTTTAGCTCTTGTTGATGATGAGGAAATAAAAAAACCGATTCGTTTCTTAAGAGAACGTGAAATTATTCATTATCAAAGATTTGCTGAAGCGTTGGAGATCGTTAAAGGGCATTTAAACAGTGATAATTACTATGCCTATAATCCAGCATTTAGAAATGGTAAATGCAATAAAAAGTAAATTAAAACAATACAATGAGATACTTCATTGTATTGTTTTTTTAAGTGTGCCGCGCATGGCATACATCTAGTTGGTGAAAGCCCAACCACGGGTATTTACCGCCAAGTATAGTGAACCGCAAGTCATTAACAGCGATGTTATGGGTGAAAGAAGTAGTGTAACAAAATCTTCGAGGTTACGAATAGAAATTTAATGAAGCTAAACAAGGCATGTCGATGCGGGTTTAGTGAAGAAGAAATATATAAATGTGTGAATACAAGATTAGGATGGTATAGAAGAAGTGCGATGAATGTCGTAAATTTTACAATATCATCAAAAGTTTTAGGTATAAAGAAAAGAGACAAACTAGGTTTAGTCAATCCCCTCGATTACTATCTTAAGAGTTTGTGATAGCGATATAAATGTAGAGCCGTATACGAGACCCGTACATACGGTTCAATGGGAGGGACAATAGATCACTGAATTTATTCTTCTATTCTATTATTTGTTCGATTTTCGTTGTAATAAATTCAGTTGGGCAAAGGATTTTATTAGCTCGGCTTTTTTTACATCATTAAAATATTGATATTGATTTTAGATGGGAGATTTAAATTATTTTTTGTTATGGAAAATAAATAATGATGAAGATAGATACTAATATTGTTATAATTAGCTTGATTTGAACAATCTTATGATAAATTATATTGATTTAATCATTGCTTTATGACATAATAATGTGACTTAGTAAAAAGGAGTTTAATTAATGATATCTACACAAAATGTATCTTTACAATATGGTGATCGTGCCTTGTTTGAAAATGTAAGTGTTAAATTCACTGATGGTAATTGTTATGGAATCATCGGTGCTAATGGAGCTGGTAAGAGTACTTTTTTAAAAATTTTAGCTGGAGAAATTGAGCCTAATAAAGGTGAAGTAATTTTAGAACCACATAAACGTTTATCGGTCTTGAAGCAAGATCATTTTGCTTATGATGAAAATGGTGTTGTAGAAACTGTTATCATGGGTAATAAACGTCTTTATGAAATTATGCAAGAAAAAGAAGTATTATATTCTAAACCTGATTTCAATGATGAAGACGGAATCAAGTTAGCTGAACTTGAAGGTGAATTCGCAGAAATGGATGGATGGAATGCCGAAGTAGATGCAGAAATCATGCTTAATGGTTTAGGGATTGGTGAAGAGTTACATAATTTAAAAATGAAAGAATTAGATGGAAACCAAAAAGTAAAAGTTTTGCTTGCTCAGGCATTATTTGGGAATCCTGATGTTTTATTATTAGATGAACCAACTAACCACCTTGATCTAGACAGTATTCGCTGGTTAGAAAACTTCTTATTGAATTTTAAAAATACTGTTATTGTTGTCAGCCATGACCGTTATTTCTTAAACAAAGTTTGTACACATATTGCTGATATTGATTACTCGCGAATTCAATTATATGTTGGTAATTACGATTTTTGGTATGAATATAGCCAATTACAATTACAACAAGCTAAAGAAGTAAATAAAAAGGCAGAGGCTAAGAAAAAAGAATTGGAAGAATTCATTGCGCGGTTCAGTGCTAATGCTTCTAAAGCTAAGCAGGCAACTTCAAGAAAAAAATTATTAGATAACTTAGAAATGGTTGATATTAAGCCTTCTCTTCGTCGTTATCCGTTTATCGCTTTTAAACCAGGTCGAGAAGTTGGAAATATTGTTTTAAAAGTAGAAGGATTATCAAAAACAGTTGATGGTATTAAATTATTAAATAATGTTAGTTTCTCAATTAATCCTAAAGAAAAAGTAGCTTTCGTCGGCGATGTTAAAGCAACAGAGACATTCTTTAAAATCATTATGGGTGAAATTGAACCGGATGAAGGAACTTTCCAATGGGGAGTAACGACGTCACAATCATATTTTCCTAAAGATAATTCCGAGTTTTTTAATAACTGTGATTTAACTTTAGTAGACTGGTTGCGTCAATTCTCGGTTAAAGATGAATATGAGCAAGATCTTCGGGGCTGGCTAGGAAGAATGTTGTTTTCTGGTGAAGAAGCGCTAAAAAAAGCTTCGGTATTATCAGGAGGCGAAAAGGTTCGTTGTATGCTGGCTAAGATGATGATGGCCGAAGCTAATGTTTTAGTTTTAGATGAACCAACTAATCACCTTGATTTGGAATCAATTCAAGCCCTAAACCAAGGACTTATTAATTTTAAGGAGAATATTTTATTTACCAGCCATGACCATCAGTTTGTTCAAACAATTGCTGATCGAATTATTGAATTTAATGAAAATGGTATTTTAGATCGTTTATCAACATATGATGAATATTTAGAATATAAAGAAAATAACAAGTAGATACTAGGTATCTACTTGTTATTTTGTGTATAATATAGACAATAGGGATTTCAGGAGGAAAATTATGAATAATACAATTAAGCAGTTATTTGAGCGTAAATCGGTTCGTGTATATCAAGATAAACCAATTGAGGCTAAAGAAAAACAATTAATTTTTAATGCAGCCATTCAGGCTCCGACTGCAGGGAATATGACATTATATTCGATTATTGATATACAAGATCAGGCTATTAAAGAAAAATTAGCGAAGACGTGTGATAATCAGCCGTTTATTGCAAAAGCACCCCTAGTTTTAATCTTTGTTGCTGATTATCAAAAATGGTATGATGCATTTAAATATTATCATGGTGAAGAACAGATGCGTTCGCCATCATATGGTGATTTTTTATTAGCATTTAGTGATACTTTGATTGCAGCTCAAAATGCCGTTGTTGCAGCTGAAAGTTTAGGAATAGGAAGTTGTTTTATCGGTGATATCATTGAGCAGTATGAAGTACATCGTGAATTATTAAATTTACCTCAATATACAGCTCCAGTGGGGATGCTTGTAATGGGTTATCCGACAGAACAGCAGCAACATCGAACTAAGCCTGCTCGTTTTGATTCTAAATATGTTGTTAGTGTTGATCGTTATGAAAAATTTGATGATGAAAAGTTAGTAAAAATGTTTGATGATCGAGCAGTTTTAGCTAATCGCAGCAGTGGGGGACGAAGTTTTGTCGATGATATTTATAATCGCAAATGGACTGATCCATTTATTGAAGAAATGTCTCGTTCATCTAAATTATGGATTGAACAATGGGGAAAAGAGGATGAAGAAAGCTAAGATGATTCTTAGCTTTTTATCGTTTATCAGCTCTTATAAAGATGATAAATAATTATTGAAAGATAGTTGACATTTGCTAATATTTGCATATAATATATAGCGTGCTATTTATTTTGGAGGTGGTAAAATGCCAAATAAAAAAATTGGATTTTTAATCAAACAAGTTTTTTATTTACATGAACAGCATTTAAATAAACAATTTAGTAAATTTGGATTAACTGCTTCACAGACATTTACATTAATTTATTTGTTTAAATCTCACGACAAAGGAATTAGTGTGAATCAAAAAGATATTGAAAAAGAATTAGATATTTCTAATCCTACAGTTACTGGAATTTTGAATCGTTTAGAAGTAAAGGGATTAATTACCCGGGTACCGTGTCGTCATGATGCTCGTGCTAAAAATATTGAAGTAACTGAAAAGGCCTTAGAACTGGATAAACAGCTACGGATTGTTTTCCAACAGTCTGATGAAAAATTAGTTGAATCATTATCAAAAGAAGAAATAGACAATTTACAAAGTTATTTGATTAAGATATTAAGAAGTAATTCTTAATATTTATTTTACTGTTATTCATAGCACGCTATTTAATTTTTAGGGAGGTATATAAATGTTAAAAACACTTTTAGCCCAAATAAAAGAGTATAAAAAAGATACGATCTTAACACCTGTACTTGTTGTGGTTGAAGTTATTTTGGAAGTTGTAATTCCACTTTTAATGGCGATGATCATTGATAAGGGAATAGAAGTTAGAGATATGAATATGGTTGTTAAATTAGGAATCATTACATTGCTCGCTTCCTTTATTTCTTTAGCGGCAGGAGGTTTGGCTGGTAAATATGCCGCTAAGGCCTCAACAGGTTTTGCTAAAAATCTAAGAAAGGCAATGTATTACAATATTCAAGATTTTTCTTTTGCTAATATTGATAAATATTCAACTGCTGGATTGGTTACAAGAATGATGACGGATGTTACTAATGTCCAAAATGCTTTTCAAATGTTAATAAGAGCTTGTATCCGTGCCCCATTGATGATGGTTAGTGCCATGATCATGGCTTTTACGATCAATGCTCAGATTGCTATGGTTTTTTTAGTGGCAATTATCTTTTTAGGAGTTCTTTTAGTTTTCTTTATGACTAGAGCTCATCCGTATTTTAAAAGAGTATTCAACACATATGATGATTTAAACGCTTCAGTTCAAGAAAATGTTAATGGAATTCGGGTTGTTAAAGCTTATGTTCGTGAAGAACATGAAGACGAGAAATTTAAAAAGACATCAACTTTGATTTATAAACTATTTGTAAAGGCAGAAAACTATTTAGTTTTTAATATGCCGCTAATGCAGTTAACTGTATATGGATGTATTATTGGAATTTCTTGGTTTGGAGCACACTTAATTGTCGGGGGAAATCTTACTACTGGAGAATTAACTAGTTTATTTACCTATGTAATGATGATTTTAATGAGTTTAATGATGTTTTCAATGGTATTTGTCATGGTAGTTATGTCAATTGCTTCAGCCCAACGTATTAGTGAAGTAATCAATGAAAAATCAACGCTGCATAATCCTGCTGAGCCTGATTATGAAATTAAAGATGGTTCAATTGATTTTAATAATGTTAATTTCTCATATTTTGATGATCAAGAAGAAATTAATTTACGTGATATCAATGTTCATATTAAATCTGGACAAACAATCGGGATTATTGGTGGAACCGGTAGTGCTAAATCAACTTTTGTTCAGCTTATTCCACGGTTATATGATGTAACTAAAGGAGAAGTTTTAGTTGGCGGTAAAGATGTTAGAAAATACGATTTGGAAACATTGCGAAATGAAGTTGCAATGGTATTACAAAAAAATGTTTTGTTTTCTGGAACAATTAAAGAAAACTTACGCTGGGGTAATAAAGAAGCTAGTGATGAAGAAATTGTGGAGGCTTGTAAATTAGCTCAGGCAGATGAGTTTATTCAACGTTTCCCAGATAAATATGATACCTATATAGAACAAGGCGGAACTAATGTTTCTGGAGGGCAAAAGCAAAGATTGTGTATTGCTCGTGCATTGCTAAAGAAACCCAAAATTTTAATTTTAGATGATTCAACTAGTGCAGTTGATACTAAAACAGATGCATTGATTCGTAGTGCGTTTAAAAAAGTTATCCCTGGAACAACAAAATTAATTATTGCTCAAAGAATTAGTTCAGTTGAAGATGCTGATTTAATCATTGTTTTAGATGATGGTCAGATCAGTGCTATGGGTACTAATGATGAACTATTGGAGTCTAGTGCAATTTATAAAGAAATTTATGAAACACAAAAGAAGGGAGGAACTTTAAGTGAGTAATAGTCGGGGAAAAACAATGAAAAGATTGTTTAAATTTGTTGTTAAAAGACATAAAAAGACCTGCTTTGCAATATTGTTATTAATCATTGTTAGTAGTATTGCTAGTGTTATGGGAACAATCTTTATCAAAAGCTTAATCGATGATTATATTACACCATATATTAATATGGCAAATCCTGATTTTGGACCGTTAACGAATGCGATTTTGAAAATGATTGCAATTTATGCAGTAGGAGTAATTGCTACTTTTAGTTATAATAAGCTCTTAATTAAAGTGACTCAGGGATCGTTAAAAGAAATTCGTGATACGATGTTTGAACATATGGAAAAATTACCGATTCGTTATTTTGATACTCATAACCATGGGGATATCATGTCAATCTATACTAATGATACTGATACTTTAAGACAGATGATTTCGCAAAGTGTACCTCAGGTTATTGTTTCAGCAACAACGATCGTTTGTGTTCTTGTTTCAATGATTGTAATGTCTATTCCAATGACGATAATTAGTGTTTTGATGGTTTGTGTAATGTTATTAGTTTCTAAACATGTAACTAATCGTAGTGGGCGGTATTTCTTTGCTCAACAAACTAATTTAGGTAAAGTTAATGGTTTTATTGAAGAAATGATGGAAGGACAAAAAGTTGTTAAAGTCTTCACTCATGAAGAAGAAGCTAAATTTGATTTTGATAAAGTCAATGAAGAATTATTTGAAAGTGCATATCAAGCAAATAAATATGCTAATATTTTAATGCCGTTAATTGGAAACTTAGGATACGTAAGTTATGTGTTAGTTGCGGTTGTAGGTGGTGTTCTTGCGATTAATGGCTATATGGATTTAACGGTAGGGACATTAGCTGCCTTTCTACAATTAAACCGCTCTTTTAATCAGCCAATTGGACAAATTTCTCAACAAATAAATATGGTGTTGATGGCATTGGCAGGTGCAGAAAGAATCTTTGCATTAATGGATGAAGAGGTTGAAGATGATCTTGGTCATGTTTCTTTAGTTAATGCTAAAGAAAATGCTGATGGTACATTATCTCCAGTTAAAGAACGTACTGGACTTTGGGCTTGGGAGCATAAGCGACCAGACGGTTCAATCGAATATGTCCGTTTAGCTGGTGATGTTCGTTTTCATGATGTTACATTTGGATATAATGAAAATAAGACAATTTTGTATGATATGAATTTATTTGCTAAACCTGGTGAAAAGCTTGCTTTTGTTGGAGCTACAGGAGCTGGTAAAACAACTATTACGAATTTGATCAACCGTTTTTATGATATTCAAAAAGGTTCAATAACTTATGATGGAATTGATATTAAATTAATTAAAAAGGCAGATTTGAGAAGATCGTTAGGAATCGTTTTGCAAGATACACATTTATTTACTGGTACAGTAATGGATAATATTCGTTATGGTAAACTTGATGCTACTGATGAGGAGTGTATAGAAGCTGCAAAACTAGCCAATGCTCATGAATTTATTATGCATTTAGAACATGGGTATCAAACTATTTTGAGTGGTGATGGTTCAAGTTTATCACAAGGACAATGTCAGCTGCTAGCTATTGCTCGGGCTGCGGTTGCTAATCCACCGGTATTGATCTTAGATGAAGCAACATCAAGTATTGATACGAGAACAGAAAGTATTGTTCAAAGTGGAATGGATAAACTGATGGAAGGACGAACAGTTTTTGTTATTGCTCATCGTTTATCAACAATTAAAAATTCTGATGCCATCATGGTACTTGATCAAGGAAGGATCATTGAACGTGGTGACCATGATAAATTGATTAAAGAAAAAGGAACTTATTATCAGTTATACACTGGTGGCTTAGAATTAGATTAAAAAAGCAGCTCGATTTGAGCTGCTTTTTTATGCATGTTTGACCCGATCTTTTTCTTCAGCAGCTTTAGCATCATTGAACCGATCTAAAGTACCTACTAAATATCCAGTGATTCGACGGATTCTTTCAAAACCCAAAGGATAAAAAGTATAATCTAAATCAACCTCATCACCGTCAATTTTAATTGATAATGATTTAAGTGTTTCATCAGGAAACTTTTTTTCTAAGTATTTGATATAAGCAATTATTTCTTCTTCGTCCATTTCACCGTTTTTAACTTCAACTGCAACGTTATTAATGTCTTCCATGGTTATCACCTCAATATCATTATAACGGTTTCTATTTTTACTAGCATTAAATATGCACTATTACCACCAATAACAAATTATCATGAAAATAAGAGTTGAAAGAATAATAGTTAATACGCGATTAACTCGTTTAAACATGTATCTCATACTATCACCATTATAATATATGTTTGATTTATTAATATTTAACATGAAATAATATGACAAATGTTAATTCCTTATTGAGAAGATAACTGTTATAATGACGCTGGTGATAAAATGAAAAAGAAAAAATTAATTTTATTTGACATGGATGGAACATTAATTGACTGGCGCCAGGGAATCGATAAGCCAACTAAACAAATGTTTGAAGCTTTTCAAAAATTACGCGAACATGGTTTTTTAGTAATGATTGCTTCAGGACGATTGTTACCTTTGATCACAGTACCTCTTCGAGGATTTGAATTTGATGGATATCTTTTAAGTGATGGAGCGCATGTTATTTTAAATGGTGAAGAGATTATTAAAGAGCCTTTAGATCATGGTGATGTTGAACGAACTATTTCATTAGCACGATCATTAACTTTAGAGTATGGTTTATTGTTTAAAGATGGGGCTTATTTACAAAAAGATGGGGTAATTGCACCATTTCTAAAAAAAGCTAACTTTGATATGAACAAAATTAATTATGAAAAATATGATGATCAGGTATTTAAATTATATATTCATTGTCAAAAGAAAAAACAAAATGAGATTATTGAACAATTTGGCTGTTTTAATTTAGCTTTTGAGGATGATTATGATCTGATTGAAATTAGAAATAAGTACCATTCTAAAGCAAGTGGGCTAAAGGCAATTTTAACACGCTTAGAAATTGAAACAGAAAACACATATTTTTTTGGTGATGGATTTAATGATGTGGAAATTTTTAATATGGTGGGGCATCCTTATGTGATGGAAAATGCGGCTCCTGAACTATATCAATATGGGACAATTTGTCAGCCGGTTGAAGCTGATGGAGCGTATTTGAAAGTAATGGAAATATTGGCTGAAGAGAACCTTTAAAATGTGCAAAGGTTCTTTTTTAAATAAATATAATCTTGGAATTGAAAAATATTAGTCAATTTGATAAAATCTTGTAAATACATGAAAAGGAGGGGAATTATGCAGCTGCATTTTACAAAAATGGAAGGCATTGGTAACGATTATATTTACTTTGATGGAATAAATCAGGAGATTCCCATGGATAAAGAATTTATCATGAAAATAAGTGATCGTCATTTCGGTATTGGAAGTGATGGAATGATCGTGATTTTACCATCGGATCAGTATGATTTTAAAATGCGAATGTTTAATCTAGATGGAAGTGAAGCAATGATGTGTGGAAATGGAATCCGCTGTTTTGCTAAATTTATCTATGATCATAAATTGAGTGATAAACATGTATTGAAAATTGAAACTAAATCAGGATTACGAACAGTAGAATTATTATTTGATGGCGATGAGTGTATTGGAGCAAAGGTTAATATGGGCAAACCCGTCCTAACTTGTCAAGATATTCCTTGTACATATGCTAAAGAGAAAATGATTGATGAACCGGTAGAAATTGGTGGGCGAGAATATCGTTTAACTACTATTTCAATGGGGAATCCTCATACTGTGACTTTTGTTTCTGATTTAGATACTTTGGATTTAAAAACAATAGGTCCTAAATTTGAGCACCATCAATTGTTTCCTGCATCTGTTAATACTGAATTTGTTCAAATCATTAACAAAAGTTATGTTAAGATGCGTGTTTGGGAACGCGGTTCGGGTGAAACTATGGCTTGTGGTACTGGTGCTTGTGCAGTTATGTATGCATGCTATTTAAATCATTATACGGATAGTAAGGTAACAGTGGAATTATTAGGTGGTTGTTTGGAAATTGAATATGTAGATGAAACGATCATGATGTCTGGACCTGCAGCAAATGTTTTTAATGGAACAATAGAGATATAGAAAAGGAGATAGATATGTTAAATAGTGCAGAAGAGATAATTAAATATATTGGTGATGCAAAAAAACAAACACCGGTAAAAGTTTATTTAAAAGGGAAAAACTTACCAGAAGCAACTGAATTTAAAATGTTTGGTGGAGAAGATAGTAAAGTATGTATTGGTGATTTAGAGGCTATTAAAGCTTATATGGAGGTAAATAAAGAGGTTATTGTTGATTCTTATTTAGAACAAGATCGTCGTAATAGTGCAATTCCAATGTTAGATATGACTAATATTAATGCTCGTATTGAACCTGGATGTTTTATTCGCGAACATGTAACGATTGGCGATAATGCTGTAATTATGATGGGTGCAGTTATAAATATTGGAGTCAAGATTGGTGAAGGAACTATGATCGATATGGGAGCTGTTTTAGGTGGTCGTGTAGAAGTTGGGAAACGTTGTCATGTTGGTGCTGGAGCAGTTTTAGCTGGAGTTATTGAACCACCTAGTGCTTCACCAGTAATATTAGAAGATGATGTATTGATTGGAGCTAATGCTGTAGTTATTGAAGGAGTACACATTGGTAAAGGTGCAGTTGTTGGTGCTGGTTCGATTGTTACAAGTGATGTTCCGGCAGGGGCTGTGGTAGTTGGAAATCCAGCTCGAATTATTAAAGAACAAAAAGATGAAACAACTGAAGGTAAAACTCAGTTAATGGATGATTTAAGAAAAATTTAGGAGATCAGTTATGGACGCTTTAAATGAAATTAAAAGATGGCGTCAGGAATTACATCAAATCCCTGAGCTAGGTTTACAAGAATTTAAGACTTCAAAATATCTTAAAGATGAATTAACTAAGATGGGATATGAACCAATTTCAATCTTGGATACAGGGGTTCTTGTTTATCTTGATAATCATCAAGATAAAACCTTGGCTTTTCGTAGTGATATGGATGCATTGAAAATATCCGAACAAACTAATTGTAGTTTTACATCATGTCATAATGGTTATATGCACGCATGTGGTCATGATGGTCATATGGCTGCTTTACTTGGATTAGCTAAAAAACTAAAAGAGCAGCCTTTAAAGTGGAAGCATAATATCTTATTGATATTTCAGCCGGCAGAAGAATCACCAGGTGGTGCAAAGTTAATTGTTGAAGCTGGGATTTTAAAGCAGTATAATGTAAGAGCAATATTTGGTTTACATTTAATGCCGACAATCGAAGCAGGAAAGATTGCTTGTCGACCGGGACCATTGATGGCTCAAAATGGTGAACTTGATGTGACAATAACTGGCAAAAGTGCTCATGCAGGGTTATATCATTTAGGAATTGATTCAATCATGATTGCTAGTCAAATAATTTGTCAATATCAAAGTATTATTTCTCGAGTAATAGCACCTGTTGAAAGCTGCGTAATTAATATTGGAGAAATTCAGGGGGGAACTGTGCGAAATATCGTTGCTGATCAAACAACTTTTAAAGGAACAGTTAGAACTTACAGCGAGACAGTTTTTAAAAAAATTACAGATACGATGGAGGCAATTAATCAAGGGATGGAGCAAACTTATGGCTGTACCATTGAATTTAGTTGCCCGCCAATGTATCCACCGGTTTTAAATGATTATGATCTATATCGGCAATTTGTTAGATTAACTGATGAGAATTATGAGGAATTAAAAGAGCCGTTAATGTTAGCTGAAGATTTTTCTTTCTATCAAAAAGAGGTACCAGGAATATTCTTTTATGTAGGAACTAAAACACCAAAATATTTTAGCGGTTTACACACAGAAACATTTAATTTTGATGAAGAAGTCTTGATGCAGGCAGTAGAATTATATTATCGTCTAGCAGATAAGATTAAATTGGGGGACTAAAAATGGATTATTTTGATAGAGCTAATAATGCTTTTATGAAAGCTTATGGTAGATTTGATGTTACTTTTGATCACGGTAATGGAGTTTATTTATATGATACAAACGGTAAAAAGTATTTGGATTTTTATTCTGGAATAGGTGTTAATTCATTTGGCTATGATTATCAGCTGTATACAGATGCAATGTGTCAACAGATGCACCGTTTAATGCACATATCAAATTATTTTAATAGTGTTGAAACAATTGAGGCTGCTGAAGCGGTAATTAAAGCAACACAACTTGATCAAGTATTTTTTACTAATAGTGGGACAGAAGCGACCGAAGGGGCGTTGAAGTTAGCGCGTAAATATTATTATGAAAAACATGGAAAGGCTGATAGTGAAATTATTAGTTTGAATCATTCTTTTCATGGCCGTTCTACAGGAGCGGTTACATTAACAGGAACTCCTGCATATCAAACTGCATTTGGACCATTAATTACGGGTGTAAAATATGGCGATATTAATGATTTGGATTCAGTGGCTAAGTTAATCACCCCAAGAACAGCTGCGATTATTTTAGAACCTGTTCAAGGGGAAGGGGGGATCCATGTTTGCACCCAAGAATTTATGAAGGGAATTCGACAATTATGTGATAAGCATGAGATTGTAATGATTCTTGATGAAGTTCAATGTGGGATGGGACGAACAGGAACGATCATGACATATTTCCAATATGGAATCATGCCTGATATTGTTTGTCTAGCTAAAGGAATTGGGGCTGGTTTCCCAATGGGAGCGTTTGTAGCAAATAAAAAAATCGGAGATGCTTTAAAACCTGGTGATCATGGATCTACTTATGGTGGTAACCCTATGGCTGGAAAAGCTTGTAAGACAGTCTTTAAGATTTTAGAAGAAACGCAAATGCTTGATCATGTTCAAGATGTCAGTGAATATTTGATTACTAAATTAGATGAACTAGTTGAAAAATATGATTTTATTAAGGAACGTCGCGGTTTAGGACTAATGCTTGGCTTAGAATTTGATCATCCAGTCAAACCATATATTCAAAAAGCTCTCGATAAAGGTCTAGTGTTGATTACTGCGGGAACAAATGTAATTAGAATGTTGCCGCCATTCATCATTGAAGAAAAAGATGTTGATGAGATGATTAGTATATTTACTGAAGTTATTGATGAAATTAATAGTTAATCTTTACTTTTAAAAGATAGAAAAAAGGAATTGTTTAAGATAACATTGCAATAGTAATGTTATCTTTTGTTTTACATCATCATAATTTAGCACTATACTATAGGGAAGGTGATATGATGAAAAAAGGAATGTTGTTGAAGCTTTTTGTAACAAATCTTTATTTAAGTGCTTTTACATTTGGCGGTGGCTATGTAATTGTGACATTGATGAAGAAAAAATATGTTGATGAGTTCAACTGGATCGATGAAAAAGAAATGCTTGACTTGATTGCCATTGCCCAATCTGCCCCAGGGGCAATTGCGGTAAATGGTGCAATTGTAGTTGGTTTTAAATTAGCGGGAATCAAAGGTGCGATAGTTTCTATTTTAGCGACGATTTTGCCACCGTTTGTAATTTTATCATTAGTGTCAGTGTTTTATGAAATTTTTAAAAGCAATGAGATAATTGCCTTAATGCTTTCTGGAATGCAGGCTGGAGTTGGGGCAGTAATTGCTTCAGTTGCTTATGATATGGCAGTAGGGGTTGTTAAAGAAAAAGAAATCTTACCAATTATAATTATGGTATGTGCTTTTATTGCAACATATCTTTTTAATGTAAATGTTATTTACGTAATCTTAAGTTGTGGATTTATTGGAATTATACAAAATATGGTAAGCAGATGGAGGGAAAGACAATGAAACTTTTAACTTTGTTTTCCAGTTTTCTTCAAATTGGTGCATTTAGTTTTGGAGGAGGATATGCTGCTTTACCGCTGATTCAGCATCAAGTAGTTGATTTATATCATTGGTTGACGATGAATGAGTTAACAGATTTAATAACGATATCCCAGATGACACCTGGACCGATTGCAATTAATGCGGCAACATTTGTTGGATTAAAGATAGATAGTTTTTATGGGGCTATAGTAGCGACATTGGGATGCATTTTACCTTCATGTATTATTGTATCGCTGATTGCTTATATTTATTTAAAATATCAGCAAATGTCAATTATTCAAAATATTTTAAAATATATTCGTCCGGCTGTAGTGTCGCTGATTGCAGTTTCAGGACTATTGATTATTGTTAGCTGTTTTTTTGGAGATACAGTAAACTTTGCAAATTTGAAATTTGGTTCTGTAGCCATATTTATAGTTGCTCTGGTTTTATTAAGGAAACAGAAAATGAACCCGATTACAGTGATGGTAATAGCTGGAATCATACAGATTGGTTTATATTATATAGGAATTAGTTAAGGTAGAGAGAGTTTTTCTTTTTGCCTTTTTCTTTTCAATCCCAGATATTTCGGTGTATAATTAAAATTAAGGAGGATAATGGTAATGTACAAGCGAATACTAGTGGTAGTCACTGTATTATCATGTCTTCTTACTGGATGTTCAAGTGATAATAACAGTAATCAAGAATACCCAAGTGATTATCCAACATCAAAAAGTTATACAGTTGATGAGATTCTTTATCCTGAAGCATCAGGGGCACTGGTTTTAGATAGTGATGTAGCGAAGGTTGATTATTCTAATACTAATCAAGGATATGTAATGGCCTTTTTAAAACCAGGTGTTAGTAAACGAATAAAAATTCAAATTAGTAAAGATGAACAAAAACTAAATTATGATTTAACGGATGAACAAGGAGTGAGTTATCCACTCCAGTTGGGAAATGGAAAATATTTGATTAAAATTTTAGAAAATATTGAGGGTACCCAATATGCAATTAAAAAAAGTGTGGAAGTTGATGTTATTTTAGATAACGAACTGCTCCCCTTTTTATATCCTAATATCTTGGTTAATTATAAACCGGGTGATGCGATTACGACGTTAGCTATTGATGAAGTGAAGGATGAAGATAATGATTTAAAACGAATAAAAAAAGTCTATGAATTTGTGGCTAATTATATAAACTATGACGATGATAAAGTAGCTTTAGCAAAACAGCAGTATTTGATTCCAAATTTAGATGAAATAATTAACAATAAAAAGGGCATATGTTTTGATTATGCTTCAATGATGACGGCAATGTTAAGAATCAATCATATTCCAGCCCGACTGATTTGTGGGGGGACTGATAAAGATGAATATCATTCTTGGTTAGAAGTTTATGTTAAAGGGCAGGGTTGGGTCAATCCGGATATTTTTATGGATAAAGATACATGGACGATTATGGATCCGACTTTCGCAAGCACTAAGTATGATTATGAGGGAAAATACGTTGAAACAGCACGTTATTAAGGAGAAAAACGATGAAATTGACGATGAGTGAAAAATATATGTTTTGTAACCAGATGGCAATGATCTTAGAATCGGGATTTAGTCTTAATCAAGGGGTTACGATGGTATATGAAGAAATGGATGATAAAAACATTAAAGGGGTTCTTCAAGAAGTTGCTAAATATTTAGATGAACAAGTAAGTTTTAGTGAAGCAATCGATCTAACTAAAGCTTTTGATGACTATATGGTTAATTTAGTCAAAGTGGGTGAAACGAGCGGTAATTTAGATGATGTTATGCAATCATTAAGTGAATATTATGCTCGAATTGATGATATAACAAATAAACTGAAACAGGCTTTAACTTATCCAATCATTTTAATTATTATGATGGTGGTGGTTGTAGGAATCATTGTATTTAAAGTATTACCAATTTTTAAAGATGTTTTAAATGGACTAGGCAGTGATTTATCATCGTATGCTAATAGTTTTATGGAATTTGGTCAAATTTTTTCATTGATATGTTTTGCGGTCTTGTTAGTGCTGGTGATAGTAATTATTGCTGGATATTTATATCAGCGCGTTACCCATGTAAATGTCTTGTCAAACGTAGTGCAGAAATCTTTTTTAACAAGGAAATTGTCAAGAGCATTAAATAAAGCTCAAATTACTTATGCTTTGTCATTGTTTATTTCTAGTGGTTATGATTTACAAGAGGCAATGAAGTTTGTACCAAAATTAGTTGATGATAAACAGCTTAGGGCTAATTTAGAAAAATGCAATGAAGATCTCATAAATGGTGATAGTTTCGTTGAAGTTATCAAAAAATATCAAATTTATCAAGGAATGCAGTTAAATATGATTCAGGTCGGTTTTAAAACTGGACAGGTTGATATAATCATGAAACAATTATCAAATAGTTTTCAAGAAGAAGTTAGTCGTGCGATAGACCAATTTTTAAATATCATAGAACCAACGATTGTAACTTTGTTATCTTTAGTAGTGGGAATAGTCTTGATGTCGGTAATGTTGCCATTAATTAGTATCATGTCCTCTTTATAGGAGGTTATTTATGAAAAATATGTTAAAGATAATCTTACTGATAGTTATAATCATGGTAAGCATTTATGCTTTCAATTCTACTTCAACATATTCATCAAATGAGGATCTAAAACGGGTTAGTGATACAATTAATCAACTTAGTTTAAAATGTTATAGTATTGAAGGCAAATATCCTAAAGATATTGAGTATTTGAAGGAAAATTATGGGTTGCTTTTAAATGATGAAGATTATCAGGTTATTTATTATTATGAAGGAGATAATTTACAACCACGAATCAAGGTATTTAAAAAGGAGAAGAACTATGAATAAACATCGTAATATACATGTATTATTTTCGCTGTCATTGTTCTTGCTTTTTGTAATTGGGTCTTTCTTTATTGTTACTTATGAAATAAAAGGATATCAAGTTATTAATGATACGTGTCAACAAGAAGATGATTTAATTGTGCCTTTGGCTTATTTAAACACGAAGTTAAAAGCAAATGATAGTGACGATTCGACTAAAATTGTTGAAATAGATAATACGCAATGTTTAGAAATTAAAACTGCTAAGACGGTTACTTATATTTATTGTCAAGATGGTTATCTCAAGGAATTATATACAAGTAATGACTATCATGCGGGGTTACAAGAGGGTAGTAAGTTATTTGCATTAGATGATTTTAAAATAGAACAAAAAGACCGTTTATTTAAATTTACAGTTACACGTGATCAAGTTAGCAAAAGTATTTCAATTTATTTACATGGATAGGAGGAAAGTATGAAATCAAAAGTACAGTCATTTTCGTTTTTAATGGAATTAATCATAGTTATCCTCTTTTTTGCTGCTTCAACAACAGTATGTGCCTCATTTATAGTGCAAGCTAAAAATAAACAAGTACAAGGGACTAATTTGCAAAATGCATTAATTGAGGCGCAAAGTATGATTGAAAGAATGCAAGCTTATCCGCAGGCTGATTTAGAACAATTATTGGAAGTAGAAAAAATCGATGAGAATCATTATCAAAAAGATAATATTTTTATTGAAATAGATAGAGATATGATTACTCAAGGAAAAATAATGATAAAGAATAAAAACGAAGTTATCAGTGAATTGCCTTTTGTATTAGGAGGTAATCACGATGAATAAGAAACATACTTCAATGCGTTTGGGAATTGGGGCGCCATCAATTTTTATGATTTTTGTGATTTTAGTTATGTGTGTACTGGCAATATTATCATATTTGCGAGCTAATTCTTATTATGAGTCAAGCGTTCGCCAAGCTAATATTACTAGTCAATATTACGAAAGTGAGTCACGGCTGTTAACCAAATATTATCAATTAGATAGTCAAAATTTAGAATATAGTTTAGAAAATCTTCAAATCGAGTATCAAAAAGAAGATGATTTATATATGCTTGAAGATAAAATAAATGATTCTCAAGTTTTACAGCTGTCATTTGTGCAAGAAAATGATAGTCTCAAAATAATTAGTTTAAAAACAATTAATCTGGAGGAATAAAATGGAAATAAAAAAATTATTAGAAGAAGTAGTAACTAAAGGGGCTTCTGATATCTTTATTGTTGCAGGTTCGCCTTGTGCTATTAAGATAGATGGGAGAATTTCAAAATATAGCGATGAACGTTTGACACCACATGATACTGAGCGGATGATTCGTGATATTTATGAAATTGCTAATAACGCTGGAATTGAAGAATTTATGAGAAGTGGCGATGATGATTTTTCTTTTTCTATTCCTAATGTAGGGCGGTTTCGGGTCAATGCTTATCGTCAAAGAAACTCTTGTGCCGCAGTATTACGTGTTGTTAGTTTTCAACTTCCTGATCCTGAAGTAATGCATATTCCAAAAGTAATTACTGACCTAGCTAATCAAAAGAAAGGAATGGTCTTAGTAACCGGCCCGGCAGGAAGCGGTAAATCTACGACATTAGCCTGTATTATTGATCAGATCAATCGTAATCGAAATACACACATTATTACAATTGAAGATCCTATTGAATATTTGCATAGTCATGACAAAAGTATCGTTTCACAACGAGAAGTTTATCACGATACCCATGACTATGTTTCTGCGTTAAGAGCAGCTTTACGGGAGGCGCCAGAAGTTATTTTAGTTGGTGAAATGCGTGACTTAGAAACTATTGATATTGCAGTTACGGCAGCTGAGACGGGGCATTTGGTTTTTTCAAGTTTGCATACAGTTGGTGCTGCTAATACGATTGATCGAATGATTGATGTGTTTCCTCCTTCACAGCAGCAGCAAATTCGAGTTCAGCTGGCAATGGTACTTAATGCAGTCATCTCCCAACAATTAGTACCAGGTATTGATGGTAAAATGATACCCGTATTTGAAATCATGATTTGTAATCAAGCAATTAGAACATTGATTCGTGATGGTAAAACGCACCAAATTGATAATGCTATATCTACTAATCGCCAAATTGGTATGGTTACTATGGATGATGCGATCGTTGATTTATATAAACAAAATAAGATTACAAAAGAGACAGCAGTCATGTATGCATCAAATCCGAATTTGATTGAAAGAAAATTTTAATTATATATTATTTTGGTTACAAAACGGTTATATTTTATTTAAAGTCTTGAAAAAAGACGATTTATTTTTTTGAATAAGAAAATATCATAATTGGAATATAGTATAATTATGATGTTGAAACATGTAAACAAGGGAGTGATTTTTATGGATAAAAAATTAGTATTAAAAATCAAGACCTTAGGTAGACTGCATATCACTGATGGGGAAAATGAATTTCCTCAAGAAAAGAAACGAAGTGCCCAAGTTGAGTTGTTGATTGTATATTTAATTCTTAATCGAAATGCTAATATAACTAATCCACAACTGATTGATTTTCTTTGGCCAGATGGAAATGCTGATAAACCGGAAGGAGCATTAAGAAATCTGATTTATCGAGCTCGAAAGGAAATGAAACAGTTTTTTAAAGAAGTTGATTGTATTAAATCTAAGGGACGAAGTTATTATTGGAATCCTGAAGTTGAATGTCGAGTTGATTATGAGGAGATGTTGAAACTTTGTCGTCGTGTTGAACAGGAAGATGATCCTTACCGCAAGCATGAACGCTGTTTAGAAATGATCAACAAATATCATGGAGAGGTTTTACCAGAGTTTAATTATAATGACTGGATCTTAGAAATAAATAATTTGTTAGAACGTAATTGTTTAGAGGCAATTTTAAAAACTTTAACGATTTTAGCTAACAATAACTTATATGAACAGGTTTTACAAATTTGTAATCACCAAAACAGTCAAAAAATAATGGATACACGATTATATGAAATGAAGCTTTATGCTTATTATAAGACAGGTAAAACAGATCTTGCATTATCATTTTATCGTCAAATCGTAGATTATTACTATAGTAAATATGGAATTGAAGTGTCACAGCGACTGAAAGAAATTTATGAAATGATTCTAGATACTTCTCCTGCGACACAAATTGATGTTGAAGAATTGGAAAAGAGTCTAACAGTTGATGATAACAATGATAATACATTTTATTGTGATTTTGACGTTTTTAAAAATATTTATCAAATCAATGTTCGTTCAGCAAGACGTTCGATGAAAGCACGAATTTTAACTTTACTTACGATCGTTGATACAAGTGGTTGTTTAGACGAAAAGGCGATTCGCCAAGAAGCAGATATTTTAAGAGAAGTGATTTCAAATAGTTTGAGAAAAAATGATGTTTATTCAAAGTTTAATATGACACAATATTCATTGATTCTTGCCTCACCGGATTTAGATGGCGCAAAAATAGCGGTTGATCGCATTACTAATCGTTATAATGAAAAGAAGAAACACGATGAGATTATTTTAACAAATGATTTGAAGAAAATCAGATAAATAAAAGGGGGAGAATTAGAGAATGGGTAATTTAATGAAAAAACTCAAGAAAACCAAAATGGTTAAACAGTTTGGAATTTTATCGTTAGTATTGGCTATGTTAATTGGGGTGATGTCAAATGGAACCATAATTAATGCGGTTGATGGTAATGCTGATGCGAACATTACATTTAACTCACGAATCGTAGAAAAAGTCAATGGACAGGATGTTGATGTTTCACAAGCTGATTCAGGAGATTCATTCTTTTTGGCAATTTATTATGCTGTTTCAGCAAGTACAGATGCTTCCAAGTATACTGAGTGTACGTTGAGTATCACGTTGCCAAACGATATTGAGTTCGATGAAACAACAGATATTAGTAATACTGGTTTTGATTCAATTGAACAAAGAACATCACTAGGGAAAAATATTCTATCAATTAAAAGTAAAGAATTGGCGGCTGGACAATCAGGTACGTTATATTTAAAAATGCATTTTAAGAATATGACAACTAAGAATGGCACAACTGCTAAGTTTGTTGATATGAAAATGACAGGTTCTATGGTTAATGAAAATGGAAGTTATACAATTAACCCAGTCTCTGTACCTGATGCTTCAGTTACCGCAAAAGCCAGTCAAGAATGGACTGTAGGGAAAAATGTTATTCAGCAAGCAGATGGTAATAATTACACGATTAAATCAATAGATGGGAAAGACTATTATAGTGTCGATTACAAAGTAACTGCCGCTCCAGGTAGTAATCTTACGGATTTAGGTAATAATTATGGTCGGCTTAACTGTACGACATTTGAATTAGTGGATACTTTACCGGTTGCTCCAGCAGGACGTGAAGATGGGGGAGCTGCTAATATCTCTATCAAAGTGGGAGATAAAGTACTAGAAGAAGGTGCTGATAAAGATTATGAATTAGTTTTAAATGAAAATGGTACTGTAAAAGCAATTAAAATTTATTATATAAGTACTTACGAAAGCAACCCGGATGATACTAATTATGTACCAGATGGTGCTGCAATGCTAACTACTTATACGATTAATGCGAATTATAGCAAAGATGCTTATCGTGTCTTACCAAATGAAAAAGATGATATTCCGTTTATTTTGGATAATAAGGTTGAGTTGAAATATCTTCCTTTGGGAGAAAATACGCCTAAGTATGTAAGTGCTAATGCTCCTGTAAATGTTGGCTGGGTAGATGAAAATGCGCCAACAACAAATTTGGATATTACCAAATATGTTACTGTTAATGGTGACAACAGTATTGTTGGTGATAATAAATTTATTTTTGATCAAGAAAAACAAGATTGTTATTATCAAAATACTGATTCACGTATAGCGTTTGGACTGTATACTGATGAAGCGTGTCAAAATGCTGCGACTGATATTGATGGTAACACAGTTGGCAATAGCAAAGTTATTGATAAGGATGGTAAAGTAAATTTTGCTAAAATTTCTGAAGGAACATATTATTTGAAAGAAACTGTTGGCAATTTACCATTTATTGGAGATGGTGTTGATAGTGCTAATGGTGAAACGATTTATAAAATTGAAGTTAAAAATGAAAATAATAAAGCTGTAGTTTATTTGGATGGTAAGAAAATTGAAAATGGAAAATTAGAAATAAATAATCTTACAACTGCTCAAGGATTTGGTTATGTTGCATTTAATAAAGTGGGAACAAGTGCAACGAATAGCCAGCATGGACCGCTTGTGGGAGTAAAATTTATTTTGACCAATAAAGTAACTGGAGATAAATATGAAACTGTTTCAAATGATAAAGGATTAGTCTTATTTGAAGGAATTATTGCAGGTGATTATACTGTTGAGGAAGATTTTTCAAGTGCAGAATATGATAAACCGGATGTTTATAAATGGGACGTTAAAGTTGAAGCAAATAAAGTAAACTATCCATCTTTAATGTTACAAGATCACAATACTGGGGTGCCATATGTTGTAAATAGTTCGAACAAAGGTAAATTAATTATTAATAAAGTTGATGCATTGACAGAAACAAAAAAATTAAATGGTGCTGAGTTTACTGTTTATGGGCCTTTTGAATCTAAAGAAACCGCTAATATAGCTATTGAGTCTGAAGATTTCAGTAGTGTGGACAGTTTTACTTTAAATGGTAATGAGGAATCAAAAGCTTTAGTTAAAGGTTTTTATGTATATCAAGAAACTAAAGCACCTAATCATTATAAACTTGATGAAAATTATTATGTGACAGAATTAAAAACGCAAACATTAAATGAAGTTACAGTAAAAAATGAAGAATTAGGATATTTACAAATCTTGAAAAAAGGATCATTAAAAGATTATCCAACTATTACGGTTAATTTAGCTGGAGCTAAATTCCATGTTTATACAAATAAAAATGTTACAGATGATAGCCTTGTAAAAGATGATGCGGGTAATCCAATTGTAATTGAATCTAACAATTCGGTTTCAAGTAGTTCAAATTCTAATAAAGTTGAGTTAGCTGCTGGAACATATTATTTAAAAGAATTTGAAGCGCCTAGTGGCTATAATCAATTAACAGATGTAATTACAGTCGAAATTCAATCTGGAAAAACAGCTACTAAAGAGATCATGAATGAATCAACTACATTAGGATATTTAGAAGTGACTAAAATAGATTCTAAAACAAAGGAGCCACTTGCCAATGTAACATTTGATGTTTACCGTAAAGATGATGATACTAAAGTTGATACAATTAAAACAGATAGTGATGGTAAAGCTAAAACTAAGTTTTTAGAAGCTGGTGAATACTACTTAAAGGAAACTTCGAAGTTAACTGGCTATGCTGTTAATACGAAAAATATTGATTTTAAGATTGAAAATAATAAAGAAACTAGTAAAACTGTTTCTAACGATCCGTTAGTTGGATATATGATTAGAAAAGTGTCATCTTTAGATCATAATACTGGCTTATATAAAGCGGAATTTAAATTATTAGATGCTGATAAAAAGGTAATTGATGAAGGAATTGAATCTAATGGTCAAGGGTATGTAATCTTTACTGGATTAACACCTGGAGCAACATATTATTACGTTGAAACCAAAGCACCGGATGGATATACATTAAATACGACTGAATATTCATTTACCGCACCACAAGTTAATGATACAAATAATTCATTAGTTTATGAGAGCAAAGAGATTGTTGCAAATGTTCCTAAAGGTAAGTTTACAATTACAAAGACTTCATTTAATATTGATGAAACTATCGCTAAACCAGCGGGAAATATAACGTTTGAATATTTTCCTAAGTTAAGTACGAATATTGATGAGGACCGTAAAATTGCTGATACTAATAAGACGCTTTTAACAGTTACAACTAATAATGATGGTATCGCTACTTCAAAAATAGTAGATGCTGGAGAATATTGGGTTGTTGAAAAAAATGTTAAATCAGAATTTGAAGTTGAAGGTGGTAATGCAAAGGTCGTAACTGTAAAGCCTGGCTCAAATACTGATGATAAATTAGTATCAAATGTTGATGTAGTCAACCGTTTGATCAAAGGTAAGGTGGCAGTTAAAAAGGTCAGCTCAGTTGACAGTGATACTGGAGTAGCAGCGACATTTAATGTTTATAAATGGAATGAAACAGGAAATTATACTGGTGATCCAGTGTATGTACTTACGACAAAAGCTGATGGTAATGTGGTTACTAGTGAATTCTTAGCACCGGGGAAATATGTATTAATTGAAAAAGCTGTGGTTGGAAACTATACAATTGATCCAACTCCACATGAATTTGAGATTGTTGAAGGTAAAACAAATAAAGTTTATGTTGAAAATCCAATTGAAAATGTGCCATACAGCAGCCTTGGTTTAGTTAAAACAGCTAAATGGTTAGATAAGGATAATAAAGATGTTAGTGAACCGCTAGCAGGAATAAAATTTAGTGTCTATAAAGCAAAAGAAGTATCATCAGATGAAGATGGCGCAATTAGTAAAGATGATAAATGGTATGTTAAAGATGGTAATGCTTTAGCAACGATTGAAAGTGATGTTGTAGAGAAGACGGTTTCAGGATTAGAGCCGGGATTCTATATTGTTGAAGAAAATTTAACTGCTGAGCAGCAAAATGATTATGAACAACAACCACCAAAAGTAGTTGAACTTGAGGCTGGTAAAACAACGCATGTTACATTTGAAAACACACCTAAAAAAGGAAAAATAAAATTAACTAAAACAAATGAAGATAAGACAGTTCTATTAGATGGAGCAGAGTTTAAAATTTATTACGTTGATAGCAATGGAAGCCAAACAATTACTGCTAATGATGGTAAAAAATATACTGTAAGTGATAGTGGGATTTCAACAAAGATTATTTCGGGAACAGCTGTTTTATATGATGCAAATGGTAAATCCTCAAAAGATCCTGGGGTTGGTTATTCAGTTTTCCTTGATCCAGGTAAAGAAGTAGTATTACAAGAAGTAAGAGCTCCAGACTATTATGGAATAATCCACGAATGGTGGTATGTTGGTGAAATCAAAGCACAACATATTAGCGAAATCGAAGTACAGAACTATTTATTGACTAATCCAATCGGTTATAAATACGATGAGGCAGAAAAATTACTTGCTGGTGCTACCATGGGATTGTTTAGTACTGAAACTGGTGCAGATAGATTGAATAAGTTAAGTCAAACTGAAATAGATGAGGTAATTGCTGATTCAGAAAAATGGGCAGAATATGATTTGGTAAGTACAGCTGTATCTACTGATAAGTACTTCAAGTTTGAAAATATTGATTCTACTCAAACTTATTATGTTACTGAATTAAAACAGCCAGCTGGCTATAATAAAAACACAGATATTCGTAAAGTGACTGTTGAAGTCAATGGTAAGGTGTATTTTTTAAAGGATGCTGATACTAATGAAACGGTTACATTTATAAATTATAAATATCGTCAGATCTGGGTTAGTAAAGTTTTAAAATTTGCAGGTGAACAATCAGCATTAACAGGAATTAATTTCAAAGTATATCCAGTTGTAGAATCGAATGAAAGCGTTGCTGATGCATTTAAAATAGGTGATAAGTGGTATATTAAAACGGGAGAAGAAGTAACTTATACAACTGGTACTATTTCTTCAGGGAAAACAGGCAGCTTTATGACAGCTCCTTCTCCAGCTGGATTATATGTAGTTGAAGAAGATATAACTTCATTACCAGAGCATGTCGTTGCACCAGATACTACTAAATATTTAGTTAATTTAGGTTTTGATACCGATAATACGGATCTCTATTCAGATCAAGCAGATGCTTCTAATGTGATTGTTAATACTAGTAATTATGGTAAATTAGCATTGAATAAGGTGTCTAGTACTAATTCAAATACTTATATAAAAGCGACATTCAATATTTATGCTAAAAATGACGAGGCTGGACATGATTATAGTAAAGATACACCAATTTCAACTATCACGACAAATGGTAATCAAAATGCTGTATTGACAGACTATTTGAAACCTGGAAATTATGTGCTGGTTGAAAGTTTGATTAGCACTGATGGGTATGTATTGAATCCAACACCACGTGAATTTACAATCGAAGCAGATAAAGTTACTGGTTTAGATGGTAGCGTTTATACTACGGTTTCAGATGCTGTCAAGAAGCCATTGGTTGTAACAAATGTACCAAAGGGTAGTGTTGAATTAACAAAACAAGGAACCTATCTAGATGCTAATGGTCTAACTAATCCGGTTGCTTTAAGTGGAGTAAACTTTAATGTATATAAATCAGTTAAATTAGCTGACGGTACCCTAGATTTATCGTCTACTAATTTAGTTGGAACAGCAGTATCACAATCTAATGGTAAGCTTCAGTTCAAAGTTAATGGAACTGATGTTACTAGTAAAAAGTGGTTAGAAGCAGGTGATTATATCTTACAAGAAACTACTGTAGGTACTACAAATAAAAATAATGGTTTTGCGGATTATGCATATCTTGGTAAGTTTACCATTACACCTGGAGATATTACAAAAGAGATTGTCAAAGTTGACGAAAATGGTAATGAATCAGGTAAAGCCGATAATGTTATCAGTAATACTTCATCTTATGGCAAATTAGAAATTACGAAAGTTGATCATTATGATAAAACAAAGAAATTAGCTGATGTTGTTTTTGAAGTGTTTAATGAATCCGGAATCTTAGTCGATACAATTAAAACAAATAAAAATGGTGTTGCTAGAACAAAATTATTACCGGCTGGGGAATATACACTAAAAGAAAAATCTACTAATAACGATTATTTCTTAAATGATACTCTTTATGGTCCTTACACAGTAGAGGCTCTAAAAGTTACTGGTACTGATGGAAAAATTGAAATTACTAATATGATGAAACAATCACTTAAAGTAATTAAAAAAGATAGTCATACTGGAAAAGAAATTGATAAGTTAGACGGTACAACATTTAGTTTATATGATGCTCAAACGGATGGGAATTTAGTTGCTACTGCAACGTATCAAAAAGATAAAGGAATTGTTTTTGATAATTTACGCCCGAACACTACTTATTATTTACAAGAAGATATATCACCAAATGGTTATGTAATCAAAGATTCTAATCGAATTAAAGTTACAACCAAAACTAATGGAGAAGTAACAACTATTGAAGTTGAAAATGAACCTTTAGGAAGTATTAAAATCGAAAAGATATCAGAATGGTCTATTTATGGAGCAAATGATAGTAAGACTACACGTTTCCCATTAGCTGGAGCTGAATTTACTTTATATAAAGATGTAAATGGTGATAGTAAACTGCAAGATGATGAAAAGGTTAATGGAATAGTAAAAAATAGTGATACTTTAGGAATTGTCATCTTTGATAATTTAGAAAAAGGAAAATATTTATTTGTTGAAACGAAGGTTCCTGATGGTTATGATGAAACAGTTATGAATGATGTATATGCTGTTGAGGTAACTGAAGGAGAACAAAATATTGTTTATACCGAAGCTGGAAAAACAGATGATGCTCAAAATCATGGTCCTATTATTAATACGACAACAGCTGGTAAGTTTACATTTACTAAAACTGATCCTGAAGGAAAAGGTTTAAGTGGAGCTACTTTCCAATTGATGAAAAAGAATACAGATGGAGATTATGAGAATTATTTGGATTCATTTACGATAGAAAATACAGATGGTAAATTTGAATCTTCGGTAATTGAAACTGGTAAATATCAGTTAGTAGAAATCACTGCGCCAGACAATTTCGAGATTATGCAGCCAATTGAATTTACGATTGAAGCCGGCAAAGTGACAACAGTTACTTCTAAAGATGCAAATACAGTGGTTAATCAAGCCCTTGGTAAAGTGGTTATTACTAAATATGATGATCGCAGTAACTATTCAAATGTGGGAAATAAAGTCTTAGAAGGTGTTGAATTTGGATTGTACCAAGAATCTGGTGACTTAGTTCAAACAGTAAAAACTACTGGTAAAGATGGTAAAATTATATGGACTGATGTTCCTGCTGGAAATTATTATGTAAAAGAAGTTGCGACTTTAGACGGTTTTGAACTTGATACTATTGTGTATCCTGTTACTGTTGAATCAGGACAAAGTACAGTAAAAGAATACTTACCAAATACAGATGGTAAAATAATCAACCATTCTAATATGGGTAAAATAGTTGTTAAAAAGACAAGTGATGCTAATGAAAACTTAGCAGGGGCAGTATTTAAAATAACTAATCCTAACGATAGTGGTTTTGTACCAATTATTATTACTACAAATGAAGATGGAATAGCTAAAACAGAATTACTGCCAGCTAATAAAGAAGGTACAACTTATGTAGTTACAGAAATTAAAGCGCCTGATGGTTATACTCTTGATGACAAGTATCATGACATCGAACAATCTGTAAAAGTATATCCAGTCCAAGATGAAACA
Organism: Thomasclavelia ramosa DSM 1402; assembly: GCF_014131695.1. Taxonomy (NCBI): domain Bacteria; kingdom Bacillati; phylum Bacillota; class Erysipelotrichia; order Erysipelotrichales; family Coprobacillaceae; genus Thomasclavelia; species Thomasclavelia ramosa. The sequence continues at coordinate 2,166,101 of NZ_CP036346.1, read as the reverse complement.
GTTATTTTATCAGAACAGAGTAAAAACTATCTTGAATTTAAGAATAAAAAGCAATCTGATATTATGGATATTGATGGTAAGATCATAAAGTATATTGATGGTGATAATAACACTTTATTAACTGCAAAGACTGTTGAAACACCATTATTAGATGCTGCGGATACAGAAACATTCTTATTGAGAGAATATGCTCAAGCTAAAAATGATGTACCAGTAAGAAGTGTTGAAGTGGAAGATAGTTTAATTAAAATGTATTATTATGATGCTAATGGTAATTCGGTTGAATATATGCCAGATGCACCTTATGTAGTTAATACTGTAACAGTTCATAGTGCAACTGATAAAAATGGTAATAAGATTCAAGCTCGAGTATACTATCAAACAGCTGGTAGTGATGAATGGATGACTAATAATAGTTTAGTTGCTGATGTCTCAACGAATAGTCAAGGAATTAGTTTAGAAGGTTTAAATGCATTAAAAATCAAAGTAGTATATACAAATGTTGTTAGCAAGGACTTAATTGCAGAGAATTTTAATGCTACAGGAATTGATGTGAATGTGACATTTAATAAACGTCCTTCAGATGCGACTGTTCATGAAGTTAGAAGAGTTTCAAACCAAACAAGTGTAACATATAACTATACACTTAAAGATAATGAAGGTAATGATCAAAATGCGCAGTATACAAAAGTTTCAGATATAGTAAATCTATATTATCCTTTAAAAGAATCAGTAACTCCTCGAGTTTCACTAGGAATTGTTTCTGGTGAGAAGGATAAAACTTATAAGCCAGGTGAAACTATTGAAAGTGTAATTACTGTTAAAAATGAATCAACTAAGGAAAATGAAATTATTGAACAACCAATTATTAGTTTTGATTTACCTATCGGTATGTCACTAAATAATAATAGTTATAGTATAGGAGATTTACAAACTAGGTTCCAAGTAATAGTATTTGAACATGATGGAGATACCTCAGGTAAAGCATTAGAACCAGATGAATATACTGTTACTTATACTAATGATGTTCCTGCTCGTGTTGTTGAAAATAATCAATTAGTTGAAACGACATCAAAAACTAAGAAGATAACAATTGATTTAGGTGAAGATTTTAAATTTAAACCTGGAATGAAGATACAGATTAGTTATAAAGGAACTAGTTCAATTAATGATACTAGCACAACATTATGGGCACCAGCATACTTTACTAGTGGAAAAATTATTGCTTTGTCAGCTGAAAATCCTTATGGAAATAGTTTTACTGTCGAATCCGCTACAGGTTCTAGTTACAATACACTTGTTGCTGACAGTGTGCTAGATGAAATTACTAATAAACCAGATGAAACCGGTGATGGATTAAAGTATCCAAATAGTAACGGAATCATTAAAATCAATGAACAAAATTATTTATCAATCTATAAACAAGTTAAAGGTATTTATGATGATGATTATTTAAATAATAATCAGATTGCTAAAACAGCTCCTGGCGAAGATTTGGATTATAAGATTGTATTTAAAAATGGTGAAAAATCAGATCGTGCTGTTAGTAAGGCGCGTGTTGTAGATATTTTACCATTTGAAGGTGACTCGTTAGTTAATCGTACAAATGATAACTATACTGCAAGGGTTACAAATCTTGATAAATCACCAATTTTAAATTATGTAGATTGTTTAACACCAGGTGTTTCTTATAAAGTCTACTATTGTGTTGGTGAAAGTGAAGATACTAAATGGGATGAATGGAAACAAGATGCCCGTACAAGTAAAACTGCTTCAGAAGAATTGCCAATTGTATATGGTAATATGGATGATGATGATTGGACAAGCGGCGCTCATCAATGGATAGAAGCATCAAATGATATTGATTTAAGACTAGTTAGTGCTATTGCTGTTGAATTTGATTTCTCTAATGCGCCATTAGAACCTAATCAGTCAATTGAATTGCATGTCAACATGTCTGCTCCTGAGTACAGTACTTCAGATTTAGAGAAAGTATCTGGTAAGTTAATGTCTAACTCTGCTTTAGTTGCAGTTAAACGTACTGGTCTAGATACTGTAAATGACAGTGATATTGTTGAAAATCTTGAAGTTAAAGCTGAAATTGCATTACCTAAAGGAACAATCGGTGATTATGCATTCTATGATATGAACCGTGATGGTTTACAAGATAGCAATGATTTACCGGTTCAAGGTTTAAATGTAACATTGCATAAATTTGTTACAACGATTAATCAAAATGAAGGAAAAGTAACTAAAGAATTAGATTCAGAAACAACTTTGACTGATGCCAGTGGTAAATATGAATTTACAAATCAAGATTGTAATGTTTTAAAAGATGGTAAGACGGATTCATCATCAACTAATCCAAATGATTATGTTGGTAACAAGTATTATCAGTATCAAGTTGAATTTGCTATTCCAGAAGATGAGTCTTTATATAAATATGAGCCAACTCAAAGATACGCTCAAGATGTTGATGGAAAACCACAAATTGAAGCTGATTCTAATATTGGAAATGATCTTAATAAGGATGATTATTGTAAGACAGAATTATTTACTTTGACCGCAACTAAACAAGCTGATGGCAGCTTAGTAGGAGAAACTAATTTAACATTAGATGCAGGATACGTTGCATTAGGATCTCTAGGAGATTTTGTCTGGTTTGATGAAAATAAAAATGGTATTCAAGATCCAGAAGAAACTGGTGTAAAAGATGTGATTGTAAATCTTTATACAGTAACTAATGGTGAGGTTAGTGGTACTCCAGAAAAAACTACTAGAACTGATGAAAATGGTTACTATTTATTTACTGATTTAGAAGATGGAAGTTATGTTGTTGAATTTGATATTCGTGGTGTTAAACCAACAATGGGTGGTGGACACGCGGAACGTTTCTACTTTACTAAAAATGGTGGAACAACAGATAGTGCAATTGATTCTAATCCAACTATTACTGATGAAAATAAGAATACTTTAATTGCTCGTAGTGAAGTAATTGATTTAGCTTATCATACAAGTGATATGACAATTGATGCTGGGTTAACAGTTTATAGTGCAATATCTGGTGTTGCATTTGAAGATCGTGATTATTCTGATATTCAAAATTATCAAGATAGTGATGGTAAAGATGTTGATATCAAATTACCTGGTACGATTGTTGAATTATATCGGGTTGATGAAGAATTTGGAATTGAAAATAATATCCCAACAGAATTAGTCGCATCTACTGTAGTTGGTGAAGATGGAAGCTATTTATTTGATTATTTAGATTCTGGAACATATGTTGTTAAATTCACATATCCTGAAGGATATAAGGTTATTGAAGCAGATGTTGGTGATGATGATACGCTTGATAGTGATGTGGCTTATCATATTGAGACTAATGAGAATAGGATGTCGGGATATACAGGAGTTATTAATATTCCTGTCAATACAAGAGTTGATAATGTTGATGGTGGTGCAAGATTGTATAGCAGTTTAGGAGACTATGTTTTCAAAGATGTTAATGCTGATGGTCTTCAAGATGAAACAGATATCGTGATGCCGGATGTACCAGTATATTTGTTTGCTAGACAAAAAGGTGAAGAAGTATGGACATCAATTGCAAATACAATAACTGATCAAGATGGTAGATATCGTTTTGATAACTTAAAGGGTTCAACTTATACTGGTATTGAATATCGTGTAATCTTTGATTTACCACTTACTACAAAATTGACAGTTCCATATGCTGGGGATGATCCAGAACTAGATTCTAATGCTTTAAATGAATATGTACCAGGACTTGGTTTCCCAACTCAAACTATTGATTTAGCATATAATACAGTAGATTTAACATGGGATGCTGGAATCGTTCAATCAAAAGGTTCTGTGGGTGATTATGTTTGGTATGATACAAATGTCAATGGCATTCAAGATGAAAATGGAACAGGTATTGAAGGTATTAAAGTTATTTTAGAAACTAATTTAACAGGTAATATTGCTGATGAAAATGATTGGCAAGAAGTAGGTACAACTTATACAAATAGCCAAGGATATTATATTTTCAATGAGCTATCAGAAGGATATTATCGAGTTAAATTTGAAATTCCATCAAAATACAAAGTTACATTGTCTACTCAAGGTGAAGATAGTGCTGAAGATAGTGATGGTATTTATAGCGAAGATGGAGTTTGGTATTATACCCGTTCATTCTATTTAGATCAAGATGGATATGATATGACATGGGATTGTGGAGTATATGACCCAACAGATACAAAATTAACTAAAACAGGCAGCACTGCAACTGGTGATAGTTCTGATATAAATGGATATGTTGTCTTAGGATTTAGTTCAATATTGGCTTTAGGAGCAGTATACTTTGTATCAAATAAAAAAAGAAAAGCTAAAAAAGCTGAGAAAATCTAGCTAATTTATAAAGAGGCAGATTAAAACCTGCCTCTTTGTATGATAAATTAAAGTTTTTTGACTATTTGCTAATTTTATTGTTTTTTGTGATAAGAGTGTGATACTCGAATGCTATTATAAGTGTGTAAAAAGGAAATGGATTGAAAGATTTAAAGGGGGAATGACCTATGAAAAAGAAATTATTCAGATTATTAGTGGTTCTAGCGATGATTGTTATGCCAGTTACAGGAGTGATGATCAATGCTGAAGCTGCTTCAAATTTAATGTTAGGGACAGCTGTTTCTAACAATCCTGATACTAGAGTTTTCACAGTAAAAAACAATGGAGAAGCAACTACATTTGCATGGGAGGCAACTGGAACAGGTGAGACTAACGGTGTTAGTATTGCAAGAGGTGAAACTAAGCGAATTGAAGTACCTGCTGTAAATGGTAGTTCACATTTGACAGTATTAGCACAAGATGCTGCGGCCGTTCAAGAAATTGCTAGTTTAAATCAATACTATATTAATGTAACATTTAGTACAGTTGATGGGACAGAATTAATGAGTGCTAAAACAGTAACTTGTACTTATAACAATAATGGAACCTATACTGCACCAAGTACGATCACACTTGGAAGCAGTGTTTATGATATTAATGGTAATAACTATATATCTGTTCCTTATGGAACACGTTCAATTGATTTTAAGTATACAAAAAGAGCACAAACACCATATACTAGTACAGTTGCTTTGATTGATCAAGATGGTGTTGAGCATAAGATACTTTCTTATCAAGTAACAGAAGCTAATGGTGGTTCTGTTAATACACCAGAAACGTTCGTTTCAACAATCAATGGTAGAACTTATAAAAGAATTGCTGGGCAAAAAGCAACAGTAAGTCAAACTTATGCACAAGGTCAAATGAGATCAATTGTTCGCTATCAAGTTCAAGATGATGTAGCTAGTAAGCCATATAATATCTATATTCAATATGTAGATAAGGCTACTGGTAGTGCAATTTTAACGAAAAAATTGTTAGTAGAAAAAGATAAGACTGTTGATCATACACCATCTAAAACATTTATGAAGGGTGGAAAACAATACGAGGTAGTTGATGGAGCTAAAATCACTCATACTTTTGGTGATGCAACAAAAACATACCAAGTAGAATATAAACAAGTTATTACTGATGAAAATACACCACAACCAATTCAAGTAAATTATGTTGATTTAGCAACTGGAGAAGATTTACAAATTCATCAATATACAATTGATCCTGGAAAAACAAAAACAATTGAAGTTGACACAACTGTTGAAATTGATGGTAAGACTTATGTTTTAAGTCCAAATCAAGAAAGTACAATTACTCATAAATTTGGTGAGGAAACTACAGAATACAATGTTTATTTTAATGAAAAAGGTTTAGAAGTTGATAAATATGAAGTATCTGTAACATATATGAATGTTTCAAACACATATGTAGGAGAAGATACATTATACACAACTAAATTAGAAGCCAATGTTGGTCAAGAACTAAATATTGAAGTTCCTGCACAATATGAGGCTAATGGAACAACGTATGTATTAATGAGCGGACAAGCAACTAGTTATTCACATGATTTTTATTCAACAAGAAGAAACTATGTAATGGTTTATCGTGATGTTAATGATACACAAAATGAAATAGAATTTATTCCTGGTGAAACTGGGACGGATTTGGCTGCTACTACTCCAGGAGGAACTAATTTTACAATCGATGGTGGAACTGGTAATCCAATGATTACTAATCCAGATGGAACAGTTACAACAGTAGATCAAGATGGACAAATCGTTCCATATGAGGAACCACAAACTGAAGTAGTTGATGAAAATGAAACACCATTGGCAAAGGGTGATAAGTCAACTAGTAATAATACTGCTTATGTAATCGGTGGAGGTTTTGCAACTGTTGCAATAATCGCTGGAATCATTGCTTTTGTAATCAAAAAGAAAAAGGCTCAACAGGCATAAATAATTTGATCATTCCTATCCTTAGTAAAAGCAATTCTTAATTGGATTGCTTTTTACATTTAATTATTACTAAGAAACATAGTTTAATTTAATGGACATATATTAGGGTGATTGTTATAATGTTAAGAAGAGTTTGCGGGTTAAAAAATAAATAATAAAATTATGTTATTTATGTTAATTTTGATAATTTTAGAAATTATTAATTATAATATTATTAGTGGGGGTGATTTAGTGAAACTTAAGGTTGATTTTTTTAATGCCTATGTGATTAAATTGGATGAAGATCATTGGCTAGATTTTAATATAATTAATTCACCCAAGTTGGCTAAATTATTAGCTTATATTATTTATCATCATCGTCGTAAATTAAGTTCTAATGATTTACAAGAATTAATGTTTGCTTCAGGTGAATCAAATAATCCAGCTAATGCGTTAAAGGCTTTGATTTATCGTTTGAGAACCATTTTAAAAAATAATTTAGGTGAGTATGATTATATTTTATCTTCACAAGGAACATATTATTGGAATCCTGAAATAGAGATGATTTTTGATGTAGATGACTTTACCTTGTATCATCGTTTAGGACGAAATGAGATTCATGATGAGGAAATAAGAGCTAAATATTATATGAAAGCTTATTATCGATATAGTGGTGAATTTTTGCCAATGATAGAAAATGTGGAAAAGTTATCGATTATTAGAGGTTTTTTGAACTCACAATTTTTAAATGTATCACGATTCTTGATTGAATTTTATTTAAAAAAGGAAGAGTATGGAATTATTGAAGAAATTTGTATGAAAAATTTAGCTGATAATTATCTTGATGAGAACATTAATGCTATTTTAGTTCTTGCATTAGTTAAACAAGATAAGATAACTTTAGCTAAAGAACACTATAATAAAGTCACTTCCGCTTTAAAAGATGATTTGGGAAATGCAACGATTAGGAAAATGAAGTATTATTTAAATTATAATGTCAATAATGCTGAAGAAAGAAATATTTTTTCTATTCAAGATGACTTGATTGAAACAAAGACGAGAGGTGCATATAGTTGCGATTATGATTTTTTTAAAAAGTCATATCGTTTGGAAGCACGAAAATCAATTCGTAATAGAACTAAAAAGACGTTAGCAGTATTGACTATTACACCTAAAAATTATATTAAAAATAATTTAGAAATTTATAATCTTGTTTTAGAAGAAACATCCAATATTTTAGAAAAAGTTATTTTAAATTCATTAAGATTAGGTGATATTGTTTGTAAATATAGTATGAAACAATTTTTGATTTTGCTTGATTGTGATGAAAATGGAGTAGTAAAAGCGATTAATCGCATTAAGAAGGATTTTTTAGCCCAGGATAAATATGAACGAGTTAGTATAGATTATAGTTATGCAGCGATTGCAGTAGCAAAAATGCATATAGATGATGAAGATATCTTAAAACTTCAATAAAAAAGAAGTAATTTTCCTCCTTAGTTAGTAAATGATAATAGGAGGTTTTTTATTATGTTTAAATACCCAATATACAAACAAGATAATAATTATAGTTGTGGAGCATACTGCATTAAAATGATTTTAAAATATTATCATTTAGATATTGAAATCAAAGAAATCAAAGAACGTTGTAAAGTGACTAATGAGGGAATTAGTGTTTATGGAATAATCAAATGTTTTGAATCGTATCATTTAGATGCTAAAGCTTATCAAAGTGATTTAAATACATTACTAAAGGAGACAAAATCACCTTGTATAATTCATCTTTTAAATGGTGAACTAACACATTATGTGGTGTTATATCGGGCAACAAAAAAATACTTATTAATTGGTGATCCTGCCCATGGGTTAACCAAAAGAACAAAAGAGTCGATTGAAAAAGATTATACAGGAATTTGTATCTGCATTCATCATGTTGGAAGATACAGAGTTTCTAGTCGACATCAGGAACAAAGTTTTATTAGTTTCATAATACTTCATTTAAAAAATAATTACTGTTATATTATCAGACTTGTTGCTAAAGCTATTTTGATTTCTTGCTGTAGTGTTTTAGGATCATATTATTTCCAAGGGTTAGTAGATCAAATCAATGGGATGAATTATATTATGATTTTAATTTTTACAGGTGTTTTTATGATAATAAGTGGGATTAGAATCATGATCAATTTTCAAAGGAAACAATTGGAAATAGAAATTCAGCGATATTTAAATCAAGAATATGTAAATAAAAGTGTCGTAAATATGCTGTATCTTCCCTTTAGTTATTATTATCGAAATCAAGAAGGAGTTCTTCTTACAAAAGTTCAAAATTTGTTTCAGCTAAGTGATTTTTTTATTCATTTTTATATGGCCCTATTTGTTGATTTAATTTTAATTATTGGTTTGTTAAGTGCCTTAATACTATTTTCAATGAATTTAGCTTTGGTTGTAATAGCTTTTTTAAGTATTATTACTATCGTTACAATTAAATGGCTTAAAATAGTTAATGGTTTAAATAAACAAATTGTTGTAAACCAAGAAATAATGAATCAAGGACATCTTGAGTATTTGAAAAATATTTATAATAGCCATCAGTTTTTTTTGAAAAAATTTATTAAAGAAAAGCTTAATTATTTATTTGAGGAATATAATTATAGCCTTTATCAACGGGACAGTGAATTAAATAAGTTGAATTTTATTAGTGAAACATTAATTCAATTATTATCTTTTGGCGTTGTATTATTGGCTAGTTTTCATTATAAAAAAGGAAGTATTAGTGTTGGTGATATTATCTTTTTCTATATGCTGGTATCGTATATGATTGAACCAATGTTTAATGTTATTGCTTTTATTATTAAGAAAGATGAAATTTTAATTTTATATGAGCGTTATAAAGAGATTATTCCTAATAGAAGTGAAAAAAAGCAAAAAATAAGGGGGCGAATCAGTAAGATTAGTTTTGATCATATTAGCTATAGTTACGGTTATAGTAAGCCGATTCTTCAACATTTGGATCTTCAGATTGAACGTTCATTATGGTTAAAAGGTGATACTGGGGTGGGAAAATCAACCTTACTTAAATTACTGATGAAGTATGATGAGTTATTAAAGGGGCATATTTATATTAATGGGATCGATTTAATGAATATTGATACTAATTCTTTGTATCGAAAGATTATTTATTTAGATCGAAAACCTGTTTTTTATCATGAATCATTGCGATTTAACTTGATTTTGAATAGTAAAGAGGAGGAACTGATGGAAAAATTGTTAAAGATATTTGGGTTAAATTACTATCTTGACCGTCTTGATTTGATTATTGAAACAGATGGTCAGCCTTTATCGTCAGGTCAAGCCCAGATAGTAATGCTTATCAGAGCTATCATAAAAAAACCAGAAGTTCTTATTTTGGATGAAGCATTGTGCAATATAGATGATTATAAAGCTAAGAAAATTATAAGCTACATACATGATAATTTGCCAAATACGATTATGATAATCGTAGCGCATCAAACAAAATTAGTGAATGAATTATTTGACTGTGCTATAATTAGAGATGGAAAAATATATAAGTAAATGAGGTAATTGTATGGAAATCGATTTTGCATTGATAAATGAAGCAGCTGGTTTTAATGAAGATTATACTGATGATTATCGTTCAATAATCAATGAAGCTGCAAAACAATTGGGAATTGAAGAAGATTTAGAATTATCATGCATCTTGGTAGATGATTCTAAAATTCACGAAATAAATAAAGAATATCGTAAAATAGATCGGGCCACAGATGTAATTAGTTTTGCATTAGAAGATAATGAGCAGTTTTATGTCCCAGGGATGCCAAGAAGTATCGGAGATATTTTTATTTCTGTTGATCATGCTAAAGTCCAAGCTGAAGAATATGGTCATGATTTAAAGCGTGAAATGTGTTTTTTATTTACCCATGGATTATTACATCTTTTAGGGTTTGATCACATGATAGAAGAAGACGAAATACAGATGATTGCAATGCAAAAATCAATTTTAGATGCTTTAAATATCACAAGACGATAAGTAGTTTATTGCTAATTTATAGACTTAGAAAGGATAAATACTCAATATCATGATTTAAGTTGAGTAGAAGTGGTTTTATGGATGTAAAAACAATAATTGAAAAGGCTTTTGAAGCAGCGAAAAATTCTTATAGTCCATACTCAAAATTCAAAGTAGGGGCATGTATTGAGATGAGAGATGGAAATTACTTTTTAGGGACTAATATTGAAAATGCAGCGTTTGGTTCAACTATGTGCGCAGAACGTAATGCTGTTTATGGTGCGTATAGCAATGGCTATGGTAAAGCTGATATCAAACAGCTGGCAATTGTGGCAGGTAGTGATGAGATTGTTTCACCATGTGGAGCATGTCGCCAAGTATTGATGGAACTATTACCACAAGATTGTCCAGTGATTTTGGCTAATCGTGAAAGTTATGAAATAACAACAATGAAAGAATTATTGCCGCGGGCATTTATAGGAGAAAGTTTAACATGTTCAAATCAGGATTTGTAAGTATCGTTGGTCGTCCTAATGTTGGAAAATCGACACTATTAAATAGTATTTTAGAGACAAAATTAGCTATCATGTCTGATGTTGCTCAAACAACTAGAAATACAATTCAAGGAATTCATACCGATGATGAAGCCCAAATAATTTTTATGGATACACCAGGTATTCATAAACCGCAAGATCGTTTGGGAACATTTATGAATACAACCGCTTTAAATAGCATTTTTGGCGTTGACCTAGTTTTATTTTTAGCACCGGCTAATGAAAAAATTGGACGTGGAGATAAATTTATTATTGAGCGCTTAAAGGAAGCCGATGGGCCGGTGTTTTTAGTATTAAGTAAAATTGATACTGTTTCAAAAGAAGAGCTGATTAAAAAATTACAGGAGTGGCAGGAATTATTTGATTTTAAAGAAATTATTCCAATTAGTGCAACTACTAATGATAATATTGATTTATTACTTAAAACGGTAAAAGCATATTTGCCAGAAGGGAATATGTATTATCCTCAAGATCATTTAACAGATCACCCAGAGCGTTTTGTAATGGCTGAATTTATTCGTGAAAAAATTCTTTATTTTACTAAAGAAGAAGTACCACATAGTGTTGCAATTGTGATAGAAAGAATGCTGGAAGATGAAGCGGGTGTAGAAATTATTGCAACAATTGTTTGTGATCGTAAAAGTCAGAAGGGAATTATTGTAGGTAAACAAGGGACGATGATCAAAAAGATTCGCCAGAATGCTCAACGCGAGATGAAACGTTTTTTACAAGTACCAGTTCATTTAGAGTTGTTTGTTAAGGTTGAAAATAATTGGCGCAACAAACAAAAATATTTAAAAGAATTTGGATATAACGAAGATGATTATTAATGGTGAAGAAAATATTACTGGACTAGTTTTAAAAAATAAGCCTTATAAAGAAAATGATATGCTGCTATGGATCTATACTCATGATTATGGCAAATTGGCATTAATAGCGAAAGGGGTAAAGAAGTTAAAAAGTAAAAATGCCCCTTCTTGTCAAACTATCACTTTGTCAGAATTTACTTTTATTCCTAGAAGTGGTTTATCAAATTTGATCAAAGGCGCTCCAGTTGAATATTTTCGCTATATTAAAGAGGATATTGAATTAGAAGCTTATGCAAGTTATTTTTGTGAGTTTGTTTATAAATTTACTAAGGATAATGATCCTGATGAGACTATATATAATACGCTGTTATTAGCATTACGTTCATTACAGACCGGATATAATCCTAAATTGGTCTATTTATTATTTAATGCCTTTATTATGGAAAAAACAGGTTCAAGTTTAGAAGTTGATCAATGTGTCAGTTGTGGGCGCCTTGATCATATTTCTGGAGTTTCAATTCATAGTGGTGGATTTGTCTGTCAAGAATGTATTGGAATGTATGATCAAAAATTAACAGTTGATGTTTTAAAAGGTTTTCGCTATATTAATAAATGGCAATTAGAAAATATTGATATGCTTCATCTAGAAGAAAATATAATCGATGAATTGATGCCTATTATGGAGGCTTATATTGATGAATTTACGGGGATTACGTTTCAAAGTCGTAAGTTTATTCGTCAATTCAATAATCTATAGAAATAATCGACAAAACTTTATCAACTTTTGTCGATTTTATTTATTTTTTGTAAAATTGTGTATATAATATGTAAATAAAGAAAGAGGAATGATCATGAGTGAATTTTTACCAATAAATCGAGAAGAAATGGAAGCAAGGGGTTGGCAACAACCAGATTTTGTATATATATGTGGGGATGCTTATGTTGATCATCCTTCATTTGGTGCAGCAATAATTTGCCGAACTTTAGAGAGTCACGGGTTTAAAGTATGTTTTTTAGCACAGCCGGATTGGCATAATGTTGAAGAATTTAGACAATTTGGCAAACCACGATTAGGTTTTTTGATTTCATCAGGAAATATTGACTCAATGGTTAATCATTATACAGTAGCTAAAAAACGTCGTCATAAAGATTTATATACACCCGGAAGTGAAGGCTTTAAAAGACCAGATCGCGCTGTAATCGTGTATAGTCAAATGGCACGCCAAGCTTATAAAGATGCTAATATTATTATTGGTGGGATTGAGGCTAGTTTAAGACGTTTAGGACATTATGATTATTGGGACAACAAAGTACGTAAATCGATAATTATTGATGCTAATGCAGATTTATTATTGTATGGAATGGGTGAAAATAGCATTATTGAAGTAGCTGAAGCACTTGATAACGGCTTGGAAATAAAATATTTAACTTATTTAGATGGAACTGTTTTTAAAACGAAAAATCTCGATGATGCTCACGAGCCAGTTATGTTGCCAAGCTATGAGGAAATTTGTAATAATAAAAAAGCTTATGCAAAATCTTTTCATATTCAGTATTTAAATACTGATCATTTTAATGCAAAAACTTTAGTAGAACCGTATCAAGGATGGTATGTTGTTCAAAATAGGCCTAATCGTCCGTTGAAGCAAAGAGAGTTTGATCGTGCTTATTCATATGATTATAACCGTGATAGTCATCCTAGTTATAAGCAGCATGTTCCTGCAATTGATGAGGTTAAGTTTTCTTTAATTAGTAATCGAGGATGCTTTGGTTCTTGTAACTTTTGTGCATTGGCTTTTCATCAGGGAAGAATTGTTCAAGCGCGTTCGCATGAATCAATTATTAGTGAAGCTAGCAAAATGGTTTGGGATCCTGAATTTAAAGGATATATTCATGATGTTGGAGGACCTACTGCAAACTTTAGAGGGCCTGCTTGTTCGAAGCAAAATAAACATGGTGCATGTCCGACTAAACAGTGTTTATGGCCTAAAGCTTGTAATAATCTAGAAGTAAGTCATCAGGATTATTTAGAATTATTGAGGAAACTAAGAGTATTACCAAACGTAAAAAAGGTTTTTGTTCGTTCAGGAATTAGATATGATTATCTAATGTATGATAAAGATGATACTTTTTTTAAGGAGTTAGTTCAAAATCATATTAGTGGTCAGTTAAAAGTAGCTCCGGAACATATTAGTGATCAGGTATTAGATAAGATGGGAAAACCTCGGAGAGGACTATATGAGAAATTTGTTGATAAATATTATCAATTAAATGAAGAATACAACAAAAAACAATTTTTAGTTCCGTATCTAATGTCATCACATCCTGGGTGTACACTTGATGATGCGATTGAATTAGCAGAATATTTACGGGATATTCATCATCAGCCAGAACAGGTTCAAGATTTTTATCCGACTCCTGGAACTTTATCTACGACAATGTATTATACTGGTTTAGATCCTCGTGATATGTCTGAAGTATACGTTCCAAAGACGGCAAAAGAGAAAGCAATGCAAAGGGCATTGATACAATATCGTAATCCAAAGAATTATGATTTAGTGTATGAAGCTTTAGTGCAGGCAAACCGAAAAGATTTAATTGGGTTTGGGAAGAATTGTTTAATTCGACCTCGTCGCAATAATAATCAGCGCTCTTATCAGGCTAAAAATAACTATCAAAAGAAAAGGAGAAATTAGCTATGAAATATAGTGAAAAATTTACATCAGCAACGGCAACACATGTCAATTTTGATATATATTTACCGACTGTAATGATTCGCTATAAGGCTATTATCCAGATTCATCATGCAATGGGAGAGCATTCAGGGCGCTATGAACGGTTTGCTGAATATTTAGCTCACGATGGTTTTGTTGTCGTTGTTAGTGATTTTCCGGGTCATGGGACTTCATTATATAATTATGAGCAGGGTTATTTTGGGATTGGTGATGCAACAAAGACATTAGTTGAAGATATGCATCGCTTGCGAAATATTATGGCATCTCGGTATCCAGATTTACCATATTTTATGATTGGCAATCAACTTGGTTCATTAGTATTACGACAATATATGGCACAATATGGGGACTTTATCCAAGGTGCTATATTAATGGGAACCTGTGGCAAACCTCATTTTGCATTGATTGGAAAACTAATTATTAAGGGGGATGCAATGCTTAAAGGACATATGCATCGTTCCAAAACGGTTCGTAAAAATGTTATCAATCAATTAATTTCTCGTACTAAAAATGCAACTTATGTTACTGGTGATGCTCGAGAGTTAGAACAGTACCAGCAAGATCCGTTTACTGATTTTACATATACTAATAACGCTTATGAAGAAGTGTTTGGCTTAATAAAAAAAGTTTCTACTATCCAAAACATAAAAAAAATACCTGAATATTTATCAGTTTTGATAATTTCTGGTGCTAAGGATCCTTTTGGCAAATTTGGCGTAGGGCCTAAATGGTTATATGAAGCGCTTAGTCATCAAGGAGTTAAAGATATTACTTTATCGCTCTATGATCGTAGTCATCATGATTTATTACACGATCAACAGCGTCTTGAAGTGTATAAAGATGTACTTGATTGGTTGAATCAGCGAACCTTTGTTTGATACCCTTATAGTTGGTTGACAAATAACTACTATAAGGGTATTTTATATGTGCACGAAAAAATAGATATTAAACAAATTATTGCCTTTATTTGACTTGACTGTGTTCAAGTCATTCATTGTTTATATATCTAAAATAACATGAATATAAGGAGTAAATTATGGCAAGCAAAGATATGGATAAATTAGTAAGTCATGCAAAAACTTCAGGATTTGTATATCAGGGTTCTGAAATCTATGATGGCTTAGCAAACACATGGGATTATGGTCCTTTAGGTGTTGAAATGAAAAACAATATTAAACAATTGTGGTGGAAACGTTTTATTCAAGAATCACCATATAATGTAGGATTAGATTCAGCTATTTTTATGAATCCGCGGGTATGGGAAGCGAGTGGACATGTTGGTGGATTCTCTGACCCTTTGATTGATTGTAAGGAATGTAAGACCCGTCATCGTGCGGATAAATTAATCGAAGCTTATGATCCGAGTGTTCATAGTGAAGGATGGTCTAGTGAAGAGACAGTAAAATATATCAAGGATCACAATATTGTTTGTCCTAATTGTGGGAAAAGCAACTTCACTGATGTAAGACAATTCAAATTAATGTTCGAAACTCAAATGGGTGTAGTCGAAGATGCAAAAGATGTGGTTTATTTAAGACCAGAAACAGCTCAAGGTATCTTTGTTAACTTTAAAAACATTCAAAGAACATCACGTAAAAAAGTGCCATTTGGAATTGGTCAAATCGGGAAAGCTTTTAGAAATGAAATTACACCAGGAAACTTCATTTTTAGAATGCGTGAATTTGAACAAATGGAATTAGAATTTTTCTGTAAACCAGATACTGATTTAGAGTGGTTTGATTATTGGAAATCATATTGTCAAAAGTTTTTATTTGATTTAGGATTAAAAGAAGAAAATTTAAGATTTAGAGATCATGAAAAAGAGGAACTTTCCTTCTATTCTAAAGCCACTTGTGATGTTGAATATAATTTCCCATTTGGTTGGGGTGAATTATGGGGAATTGCTGATCGAACTAATTACGATTTAACCCAACATCAAAATCATTCTAAAAAATCTTTAGAATATTTAGATCCAACAACTAATGAAAAATATATTCCTTATGTTATTGAACCTTCGGTAGGTGCTGATCGTCTTTTCTTATCAGTACTTTGTGATAGTTATGAGGAAGAAATTTTAGAAGATGGTGAAACTAGAGTTGTAATGAAATTACATCCAAGTGTGGCACCGTTTAAAGTTGCTATCTTGCCATTAACCAAAAAACAAAGTGATAAAGCAACTGAAATTTATGGTCAGTTAGCAAAATATTTTAATTGTGAATATGATGTTGCTGGACAAATTGGAAAACGTTATCGACGTCAAGATGCAATTGGAACACCTTACTGTGTAACTGTTGATTTTGATACAATGGAAGACGAGACAGTAACTGTACGTGACCGTGACACAATGGAACAAATTCGTTTACCAATTAATCAATTAGTTGATTATATTAGTAAAAAGATCACATTCTAATAAGGAGGAACATTAATGCCGAGACTATCATCAGAGAAAATTAATGAAATTAGGCAAAGTGTTGATATTGTTGATGTCATTGGCACGTATCTTCCCTTAGAAAAAAAAGGCCGTAATTATGTAGCGATATGTCCTTTCCATGATGACAGCCATCCATCGATGTCAATTTCACCAGAACGACAAATATTTATGTGTTTTGTCTGTCATCATGGGGGAAATGTTTTTACTTTTTTAAAGGATTATTTGAAAATACCATATATTGAAGCCGTCAAGATGGTTGCTAATATTGGTAACGTTGATATAAGTAAATATAATTTAGAGAGTCGAGTTAAGCCGGTCGATCAAAAGTTAGAACCACTGTATCGTATGCATGATGAAGCCAATAAAATTTATAATCATTACTTGAATACTAAGTTAGCGATTCAAGCTAAAGAATATTTAAATAATCGTAAAATTACGGATGAAATTATTGAAACCTTTGAAATTGGATACGCCCCTAATAATCATGTACTATTAAAGGCGTTTGAAAAAATGAATTTTAATAAGGTTTCAATGTTTGAGTCTGGTTTGATTATTGAAGCTTCAAATGGATATGATCGTTTTACAGACAGGATCATGTTTCCACTACATGATGCTAGTGGTCGTGTCGTTGGGTTTAGCGGTCGAATCTATAAACAAAGCCAAAATGAATCTAAGTATATGAATTCGCCCGAGTCATCAATTTTTATTAAGGGTGATACTTTATATAATTATCACCGCGTTGGCGAAGAAGCACGACAAGCGGGTTATATCATTATTACTGAAGGATTTATGGATGTTATTGCATTATACAAGGCTGGAATAAAAAATGCAGTAGCAATTATGGGAACCGCCTTGACACATGGGCATTTAAATTTATTAAAACGTTTAAGTAAAACCGTATATTTATGTTTAGATGGTGATCAGGCTGGGAGAAATGCTACAATTAAAAGCATTGATATATTATTGAGTGCTGGTTTCATCGTTAAGGTAGTTGATTTACCAGATAATTTGGATCCTGATGAAATTTTGGATAAGCGTGGTATAGAAGAATTAAACGCTGTAATAAAAAGACCATTATCTTCATTAGATTTTAAGATGAATTATTATTATGAAATGACAAACATGGATAATTATGAAGATCGTAAATCTTATTTAGAAACAATTGCCAGAGAAATCAGTAGATTAGATGATATTATTGATCAAGATCATTATATCCAGCAATTAGAAAAAAAATCAGGTTTTTCAAGAAACATTATTGACCAGTTAATTAATCAAAATACAGCTGTAAGAATTGAGACAGCAGAGCCACCTAAAATACCAAAATTTCAAAATCAGCGATTATTGGATAAATATATAAGAGCGGAACGTGATTTATTATACTATATGATGAATGATAAAAATGTCGCAATGATGTATGAGGCAAAAGCAGGTTTTATGTTTAATGATATTTATCGAATCATTGCTTCTTATATTATTGATTATTATCGTCAAGAAGTTGTATTAGAGGTTGCTGATTTAATCAGTAGTATTGAAGATGAAAACTTGGTTCAAAATATAATTGAGATATCGCAATTAGGATTACCTAAGTTAAAAGATACTAAAGCCATTGATGATTATATTGAAACAATTAAAGAAAAAACTGTAATGGTAAAAAAAGAAGAATTAACAAAAGCATTGGCAGATACTTTTGATCCTAAACAAAAGGCGCAAATATTAAAAGAAATCATAGCATTAAAAGACAAGGAGTAATATATGAAAAAAAAGAAAAATGTAACTGCAGTATCATTTGATGATTTAAAGCAAATTGTTTTAAATGATGCTAAAAAAGAAGATGGTGTATTAACACAAGATCAAATTGATAATTATTTATCTACATATGATTTAAATGATGATCTTGCAGAGGAACTATTAGAATTTATTGGAAATAATGATATTGTTATTTCTGATGATGGATTAGATGATTTAGATGTAGAAGACGAAGTATTATTAGCTGGTGTACCTGCTGAATTAGATGATGATTTAGGACTAGATGATGATTTAGGATTAGATGGTGATACTCCAGATTTAGATTTTGCTGGTGATTTCGATATGATGACAGGTGATACGATTCATATGTATCAAGTTGCTGATGCTGATGCGGAATTAGATCAAAATCAATTAGGAAGTAATGTCAAGATCAATGATCCAGTTAAAATGTATTTAAAAGAGATTGGACGCGTTGAACTGCTTACTCATGATGAGGAGATAGACCTTGCTAAAAAGATTTTAGAAGGAGATGAAGATGCAAAAAAGGAACTCGCTGCTGCTAACTTACGTTTAGTTGTATCGATTGCTAAAAGATATGTTGGAAGAGGAATGTTATTTTTAGATTTGATTCAAGAAGGTAACATGGGTTTAATCAAAGCAGTCGAGAAATTTGATTATACTAAGGGATTTAAATTTTCAACTTATGCAACATGGTGGATTCGTCAAGCTATTACAAGAGCTATTGCTGACCAAGCTAGAACAATTCGTATTCCTGTACATATGGTAGAAACAATTAATAAATTGACAAGAATTCAGCGTCAATTGATTCAAGAATTAGGGCGTGAGCCTAGTGCCGAAGAAATTGCTGAAAAAATGGATGGAATGACACCAGAAAAAGTTCGTGAAATACAAAAAATTTCTTTAGAACCAGTATCTTTGGAAACACCAATAGGTGAAGAAGATGATTCTCATTTAGGAGATTTTATCGAAGATGAAGGTGCAATGTCGCCAGATGATTATGCTGCTAATGAACTTCTAAAAGATGAATTGAATGAAGTCTTATTAGAATTAACTGATCGTGAAGAAAAAGTATTACGCTTAAGATTTGGTTTAGATGATGGAAGAACTAGAACGCTTGAAGAAGTAGGGAAAGAATTTAGTGTAACCCGGGAAAGAATTCGTCAAATCGAAGCTAAGGCACTTCGTAAATTAAAACATCCTTCACGTTCAAAAAGATTAAAAGACTTCTTAGATCGTTAAAATGAAACTATCAAAAAGATTACAGCTAATTGCTGATGTAATTAGTAAATATAAACAAGGAAGTGTTTTAGCAGATATTGGAAGTGATCATGGCTATTTGCCATGCTACTTAGTTAAAAATAAGATTATAACTTGTGCTTACGCTTGTGATGTAGCACAGGGACCATTAGATTCCGCAAAAGAGACAATCAAACAATATGGATTAGAAGATAAAGTTTTTGCACTATTGGGAAACGGGCTGAACCCAATTCTTGATCGTGAAGTGGATATGATCAGTATTGCTGGAATGGGATCTTATTTAATTAGTGAGATTCTTGAAGAGCATCGTGAGTATTTAAGAAATGTTAAACTGATGTTTTTACAAGCTAATGCCAATAATGATCATTTACGTAAATATTTATTTGCTAATGATTGGATCATCATTGATGAACAGATGGTTAAGGATGCTGGGCATATATATGAGGTGATGGTAGTTACAGCGAGACAGAATAAAGCAATTACATATAATCGTAAGGATGAAGAGTTTGGACCAATTTTAATCAACAATCAAACTCCATTGTTTAAAGAAAAATGGCAAAAACAGTATCAAGTTTATGAAAAGATTCAAAATACATTACCACATGATCATCCGCGTTATCATGAAATTGCTGATAAAATGAAAATGATTGAAGAGGTGCTCCATGAATGCCGTTAAAATAATTAATTATTTGGAATCAATCTTTCCACTTAACTTACAAATGTCGTGGGATAAATGTGGAATTCAAGTAGGTGACTGTAATCAACAAGTAACAAGTATAATGGTTGCATTAAATGCTGATATAGAAAGTCTTCAAAAGGCAATTGATCAAAATTGTCAAATGTTAGTTACACACCATCCATTTTTGCTAGAAGAAATAATGAATCTTGATTTCCATAATCATCATGGAAAGTTTATTGAAATGGCAATAAAAAACAATATTCTTGTTTATAGCCTACATACTTGTCTTGATCGAGGCAAAGATGGTATTTCGATGAATGATTGGCTTATTAATGCTTTAGGTGTTCATGATGTTAGCTGTTATGATGAATTTCAAGTGGGGAAAATGGCACTTTTAAATCAGCCTTGTATGACTAGCGAGTTAGTTAAGAAAGTTAAAGATACTTTTAATGTACCAGTACGTCTTGCTGGTAAAGAAGTAGAGATTAAAACAATTGCTATTTGTGGTGGTAGTGGGGCCGATGATCTTGAACAGCTAGCTGGTCGAGTGGATGCATATATAACGGGTGATAGTAAACATCGTCATGCTAAATATGCATTGGATCATGATATTGTCTTAATCGATGTTCCTCATCATCTTGAAGTAATTATGGAAAAGCGACTTGCTAGTTTATTGAGTAATCTTGGGATTACTGTAAAAGAAGCGAATAGTCAGGATTATTATTCATATTATTAAAAAGTATTTTGATGCATGTCATAAAGTTGAATGTAAGTAATTATAGCCAAGATATTTACATAAAGTAGGTATCTTGGTTTTTGACTTTTATGCTACAACATAATTGGAGCTATTGATGTAAGCATATAATGGGATGTGTGTTTTTAGTTGTATTAAAATAACTGTTTAAAATATTGATATTGAGGATAATTTTATTAGGATATGGTCTTAGGGAACCTAGTTAGGCACTTAAGTGATGATATCGATTATATGAATTAGAAATTTGTACAATATGTTCAAATTTTACTCTTATTTTATTTAATAAAAATAGTTTTATGTTCTAAAAATCAATCAACTATAAAAAAAGAAAGGAACCCAATGATTCGATTCCTTTACGGCAATACAGTCTTAATTAATAATATTATATTTCAATTATATGTTTAAATCAAATTATGCTTTTTCATAGAATTGTAAATACCGTTATTATCTATATTGTCAGTTATTTCATCAGCAACTGCTTTTAAACCTTCTTTAGCATTGCCGACGGCGATTCCAATATTAACATATTCAAGCATTTCTTTGTCATTCATTCCATCACCAAATGCATAAGTATTTTTACGTTCAATTCCTAGGTAGTTGATTAATGTTTCAATAGCATTAGCTTTGTGGATGTTTGGGACTGATAATTCGCCACTGTTATCACCAAAAGCAGGAACAGTACAATGGATTACATTGAATTCTCGATCAAATTCTTTAATAATATTATTAAATGGAATATTCGGATTTTCTAAAAAGCAGGCTTTATTAATGTCATCACGACGCATCTCTTGACCTTCAATTAGAGCGTTAATAAAATGGCTGTCTTTTTTTCATAGCGAGCTTTGGCCTGAGGATCATTTTCATAATCACCATATATAATTCTTTCAAGTCTTTTAACTAGATTTTTGCTTGCAAATAAACCGCCATTACTTTCAACATAGTAATCAAAATTATTAGTATCAAAATAGTCAACCATATGATTAACTGCTTTATTTGTCACTTTTTTATGATAGAGCATTTGATTTCCTATTTCAATATAGCCACCGCCAGCTCCAATTACTCCGTCAATTCCACATTCAAGAATGAAATCATAGATTTCAGCCTTGCTGCGCCCAGTACATAAGTATACTAAATTTCCTTTAGCTCTAGTTAAAGCAATTGCTCTTTTGGCAGATTCAGGTACATGTTCAATCCCGCCGGTATCACTTACGAGTGTGCCATCAACATCAAAAAATATAATCTTTTTTTCCATATAATTTCTCCATGTATAAATTATAACATCGTGATATTTAGATATAATTGATTTTCATATTTTGAACAAGAATTGTTTAAGCAATTCTTGTAATGCTGGTTAATAAGGTGTATCATTTTCATGTTAAAGCGAGGGAGATTTATGGCAGATCAAAGTACGGATTTAATTAAGGGGAGTATTTATAAATCAATTTTATGGTTTTCAATTCCATTATTGATTGGTAATTTATTTCAGCAATTATACAACACAGTCGATTCTTATGTAGTTGGCAACTATGTTAACAGTAATGCATTAGCTGCTGTAGGAGCTTCTACCCCAGTAATTAATATGCTTGTAGGCTTTTTTATGGGACTGGCAACGGGGGCTGGAGTTGTAATTTCCCAATATTTTGGGGCACGACGGATTGAAAAAATGCAGCGTGCTGTCCATTCATCACTGGCTCTTACAGGAGTTTTATGTGTTGTTTTTACGGTTGTAGGGCTATTGTGTACCCAACCGCTTTTAAAGGCTATTGGAGTACCACAAGAAGTTTTACCTCATTCATCGATGTATTTGATGATTTATTTTTGTGGTATTTCTTTTGGCCTTGTTTATAATATGGGTTCAGGAATTTTAAGAGCAATCGGTGATTCAAAACGACCTTTAATTTATTTGATCGTTGCCAGTGTTGTTAACATCGCTTTAGATTTTTTATTTGTTTGTAGTTTTAATTGGGGAATCGCTGGAGTTGGAATCGCAACAGTAATTGCTCAGGCAATTAGTGCGGTAATGGTAATGTACCAGTTGATTCACACAAAAGAAGATTATCGAGTGCAAATTAATGAGATTTCATTTGACAAACATATTGTTAGAAAAATCGTACAAGTAGGCTTTCCTGCAGCATTTCAGCAAAGTTTAACATCTTTTTCAAATGTTATAGTACAATCGTATATTAACAGTTTTGGAACTGCAGCAATGGCTGGATATTCATCAACGATCAGAATTGATGGATTTTTGCAATTACCGTTGCAAAGTTTTAATATGGCAATCACAACTTTTGTGGGTCAAAATATGGGGGCAAAACAATATCAACGTGTCCGTCAAGGAGTAAAAGCAGCCTGGTTAATGTGTTCAATTGTAATCTTAGCTGGTTCGATTACAATGGGATTATTTGGTAGTGAGTTAGTTGGAATCTTCACTAATGATAAAGCCGTAATTGCTGCAGGGGTGACAATGATCAATGTTTTTGCACCATGCTATATTATTTTACCGATTGTTCAAATTCTTAACGGTACATTGCGTGGAGCAGGGCTTTCTAAAGTACCAATGTATTTTATGGTAGGAAGTTTTGTTATTTTAAGACAAATCTATTTAATGATTACCGTTCCATTAACGCATAATCTAGCTTTTGTTTTTGCAGGATGGCCTGTTACTTGGGCAATTTGTGCAATTGGATTGTTAATTTATTATCGAAGAGTTAATTGGCTGCCAGATGAATAAAAGCTTAATTTTCGAGAGAAAATTAAGCTTTTTAAATAATTTTAGCTAAATCAATTTTAGGTTTAGGATGAGTAGAAACATTTTGATAATCAAATTGACGTAAATATTCAATTACTTGATTTGTCAAGTATGTTGGTGTAGATGCCCCTGAGCTAACAGCTGCAGCATGTTTTTCCTTTAACATAGATATATCAATATCATTAACACTTTCAATCATATAAGTGTCCTTATTAGCTTTTTCATGTGCGATACTAGCTAATTTTTTAGTATTGTTCGAATGAGGATCACCAACGATAAAAATGACATCAACTTCATCATTAATTTTTGCAATAGCTTCTTGACGTACAGTTGTTGCTTGACATGTTTCTTTAGCAACAATTAAATTATTTAGTTTTGTTTTAGCATATTCACATAAATCATAAACATCATATAAAGACATTGTCGTTTGATTTGTAATGACATAGTTTAAATTAGGATCAAGATTTTCAAAATCGGTTTTATTTTCAATCAGATGGATATGAGCAGGATCAATTGATAATGCTCCCTCTGATTCCGGATGACCAGCTTTGCCAATATAAAGAATTTCAATCCCTTGATTTAAATAATTTTTAATTAAGTCATGAGTCTTAATAACATCGGGGCAAGTAGCATTGATTACTTGAATATTTTTTGAATGAGCCTTTTTTATAACATTATGACTAGCTCCATGAGCAGTAATGATAACCGTTCCCTGGGAAACCTGATCTAATAATTCTTCACGCGAAGCACCTTTTTTATCAATCGTTTTGACACCTAAATTATTTAAAGCATCAACAATATATTGGTTATGGACAATCATGCCTAGAATATAAACATCATCTTGATGGGCTTGTTTTTTAGCTAATTCGATTGCACGAACAACCCCTTTACAATATCCTCTGGGTGTAATTGGATATACTTTCATTAAATCACCTCGTGGTTATTGTACCATATTTTCAAACTTTACGTCATCTGATTCTTCTTTTGTTTCTTTTTTCTCTTGATCGATAGGAGTAATATTTTGTTCAACCTCATCAAAGTCAATATCGTTAATATGATTAACTGCTTGAATGACTCTAAAAGCATTTTTAGTATTGTTGATAATAGGGCGGATTTGATAGACTAGAGGAATTACTTGATTAATGGTATAAACAGTTTTAGAGGCATAATGTAATGTTTTTTGTAAATTGGCGCGGGTTTTTAGTTTTCTATTAACAGGAAACCCTTGATTCATGGGATTCATTTGGGGATTGAAATTATTGTAGTAAAAATTTTCATCATAGAATGGGTTCATTTTTATCCCTCCTTTATTAATAATGTATGCAAATAATTAATAATTGTGATATTGAATACTTGTTATTTTGCTTGGAGTTAGAGGTTATTTTTGCAAAGGGCAATAGCTAGATAAAAATTGTTTGGGTAAACTATTGTTGTTTAACTATTTTATTTGTTTTTAAGTGGGATTTAGGTCTTTAAAACTAACTTTGAGGACTTAGAATAGAACATACTAAATCTATTTAAAGAATAGGTTTATTTTATTTGCTTTTTATTTTGGTTATGTTAAAATTAGTTGAATTTATCAAAGAAAGGAGTACAAAATGAGTACATTTACAAAATTTAAAATGCAGGAATTTTGTTTACAAACAATTGAAGAATTAGGTTTTCAAAAACCAACTTCAATTCAAGAACAAGTAATTCCTTTAGTGTATAAAAATAGTGATATTATTGGTATTTCACAAACAGGTACAGGAAAAACTCATGCCTTTTTGTTACCGGTAATGGATCGCATCGATCCTAAGAATAATAGTGTTCAAGCTGTAATTACAGCCCCGACACGGGAATTAGCAACCCAAATCTATAACAATGCTAAATTATTTACTAAATATAATAGTGAGATCAAAGTATCTTTGATCGTTGGAGGAAATGATCGTCAAAAGACCGTTAATAAACTAGCAGTTCAACCACATGTTGTTATTGGGACACCGGGAAGAATTAAAGATTTATCTTTAGATGAACAAGCTTTAAAAATTACAACTGCTTCAACTTTTATTGTTGATGAAGCTGATATGACGCTTGAATTTGGATATTTGGAAGATATTGATGCTGTAGCCGGGAAGATGCGTGATGATTTAAGGATGATGGTCTTTTCTGCAACGATTCCGCAGATGTTAAGACCGTTTTTAAAAAAATATATGAAATCACCAGTATTAGTAGAGATTGATGATGATAAAGTAACTACTGAAAATGTGGAACATATTCTAATTGCAACTAAGCATAAAAACCGTTATGAGGTATTAAAAAAGATTATTGAGTCGATTGATCCTTATGTATGTATTATTTTTGCTAATACTCGTAGTGATGTTGCCAGTACGACTAAAAAATTACGAGAAGACGGATTTAAAGTGGGAGAGATTCATGGTGATCTAGAACCTCGTGAACGTAAGCAAATGATGCGGCGAATTCAAAACAATGAATATCAATTTATTGTTGCAACGGATATTGCGGCTCGTGGAATTGATATTGATGGAGTATCGCATGTTATTAATATGGAATTTCCTAAAGAACCGGATTTTTATATTCATCGTAGTGGTCGTTGCGGCCGTGGAAATTATACTGGAATATGTTACAGCATGTATGATACAACCGATGAAGCAAATTTAAAAGTTCTTGAACGTAAAGGAATTCTTTTTAAAAATATGACGATTAAAAATGGTCAATTTGTTGATTTGGGTGATCGTTTAAAAAGAAATAAACGTCCTAAACAACAAACCGAATTAGAAAAGAAAGTTCAAAGTATTATTCGTAAACCAAAAAAGGTAAAACCTGGTTATAAAAAGAAACGTAAAAGAGAAGTTGAGCAAGTTGTTCGTAAACAAAAACGAGCAATGATTCAAAATGATATTCGCCGACAAAAGAAAGAAAGAGCTCGTGCAGCTCAAGCGGCTAAGAGGAATGGAGAAGAGAATTAATGATTATTGGTAGTCATGTTTCAATGTCAGGAAAAGAGATGTTATTAGGTTCAGTCAAAGAGGCATTATCATACGGGGCTAATACTTTCATGTTTTACACTGGAGCTCCCCAAAATACTGCCCGTAAGCCTATTGATCAATTACGCATTGAAGAAGCAAAAGAATTAATGAAAGAAAATGGAATTGAAATTGATAATGTTGTTGTGCATGCACCGTATATTATCAATCTAGCTAATACAACAAAACCTGAGACTTTTGAATTAGCAGTCAGCTTTTTAAAGCAAGAAATAGAACGTTGTAAAGCGATAGGAGCAACACGATTAGTTTTACATCCAGGTGCCCATGTAGGAGCTGGGAGTCAGATTGGTTTGGAAAGAATCGTTGAAGGATTGAATGAGGCAACAAAAGATTGTGGTAATGTTAAAATTGCTTTAGAGACAATGGCTGGTAAAGGAAGTGAATGTGGTCGAACTTTCGATGAATTGCAATATATTATTGAAAATGTTGATAATAATGAATGTTTAGGGGTCTGCATGGATACTTGTCATCTTCATGATGCTGGATTTGATTTAACTAAGTTTGATGATATTTTAACAGAATTTGATCAAAAAATTGGTTTGGAACGGTTATTGGTTGTTCATGTAAATGATTCTAAAAATGAGTGTGGAGCAAGTAAAGATCGTCATGAAAATATTGGATATGGTCATATTGGATTTGATACATTGAATATGATCGTTCATCATGATAAATTAAAAAGTGTTCCTAAGATTTTAGAAACACCATATATTGAAAAAATTGCTCCATATAAGGAAGAAATTGAGATGTTTAGAACTCAAACTTTTAATCCTAGATTAAAGTAATGGGGACAATTGGATAAAAAACTTTTAATTTTAAGGCAAGTAGAGATACTTGTCTTTTCACTTATATAATTGTAGAGAACTTCATTATAATGGCTATCGATCAGTGCATAGCGATTATTTTGAATTAAATTATAAATTAGTAATAATTGCTCTTCGTCAATATCAATATCCTGCTCATATACAAGCTTCTTAAACATCTTAAAATCTAAATTAAATAATTCATTGTAACTAGTGTTACTCATCATGTTTCCTCCTTTTTTTCAATTATATGCATAAAGTAAAAAAGTAGTACTAAAATGTACTACTTAATCATTAATAAAATTTCTTTTTTTAATTCTTCAACCATATCTTCTTGTTTTACCTTGCGAATGATCTCACCTTTTTTGATCAGAAGACCTTCTTTAAAACCACCAGCGATTCCGATATCAGCATGTTTAGCTTCACCGGGACCATTTACAGCACAACCCATAATAGCTACGGTAATATTAGCGTTGATGGTATTTAAAAAATCTTCAATTTCTTGGGCTACGGGAATCAGATCATACTGAATTCTTCCACAGGTTGGACAAGAAACAAGAGTTGGGACATTATCAATTAGCTCTAATTCTTTCAAAAGTATTTTTGCTACTTTGATTTCTTCTAAGGGACTATCGCTTAAAGAAACTCGAATTGTATTACCAATTCCTTGATATAGAATCGTGCCAATCCCTAAACTAGATTTAATTGTTCCACCAAGCTTTGTACCGGCTTCTGTAACACCAATATGTAAAGGGTAATCAAAAGTTTCACTTGCTAGTCGATATGCAGCAATCGTAAGTAAGGTGTTTGATGATTTTAAAGAAATACAGATATCATAGAAACCTAGGCTTTCTAATATTTCAACATGCTTTTTCGCACTTTCAATCATTCCCTCAGCAGTAGGTTTGCCATATTTAGCTAAAATATCTTTTTCTAAAGAACCACTATTGACTCCGATTCGAATTGGAACGTGATGTTTCTTACAGGCATTTACAACCATTTCAACCTTTTCTGGAGAACCGATATTACCAGGGTTGATTCTAATTTTATCAATTCCTGATTCAATTGCCTGTAATGCTAAACGATAATCAAAATGAATATCAGCGACTAGCGGAATACTAACATGTTTTTTTATTTCTTTAATAGCTAGAGCGTCATCATTATTTAAAACTGCAAGTCGCACTAATTGACAGCCAGTTGCAGCTAGAGCATTTATTTGTTTCACAGTTGCTTCAATGTTTTTAGTTTTAGTATTTGTCATTGACTGGATAATTACTTCGTTATTACCACCAATAGTAAGGTTTCCCACTTTGATAGTTCTTGTTTCATTTCTCTTCATGAATTTCACCTCGTTAGAATTATAACATATCCTTCCTTATTAATAAAAATAAATGTTCTATTATATGGCTTTATTAAAGAAAAGGCTTACTAAGGAGTAGATATTTGTCTATTTTTATGGTAAAATTCTATCGTTTTTTATAGTTATTATTGTTTGGATAGATAGCAGTTATAACTTCAAGAAGATAAAAGAAAATAGGGGTCATTATGATGGAAAATAGTAAAGAAGAAAAGGTTACATCTGTAAGTACAGAAAATATTTACAAGCTAAATGGAAGAGTTCCTTTAAAAAAAGCAATTCCTTTTGGGTTGCAGCATGTTTTAGCGATGTTTGTTTCGAATTTAGCACCTGTATTGATTGTATGTGGTGCAGCACTTGTAAGAGGAACAGGAGAACATTTAACTTCAGCTGAGATCACGCAATTGCTGCAATGTGCAATGTTTGTAGCTGGGATTGGAACCTGCATGCAACTTTATCCAGTTTGGAAGATTGGTTCGAAATTACCTGTTGTTATGGGTGTTAGTTTCACTTTTTTAGGAAGTTTATTAGTAATTTGTACGAACCCAGACTTAGGATATGAAGGGATGATCGGAGCGGTCATCTTAGGTGGGATCTTTGAGGGAATTGTCGGATTGAGTGCAAAATACTGGAAACGTTTTTTAACTCCAGTTGTATCAGCTTGTGTAGTAATTGCAATTGGACTTTCACTTTTATCAGTTGGAATGGATTCATGGGGCGGTGGAAATGGTGCCGCTGATTTTGGGTCATGGTATCATTTATTAGTTGGTACATTCACTTTAGTTGTCTGTTTAGTATCACGTTATTTACTGAAAGGTGTTTATAAAAATTTAAATATTTTAGTGGGACTTATTTTTGGATATTTACTATCTGTTATTTTTACGGTCGCAAATATTGCTCCGATGGTGGATTTTTCAGGAATAACAAAAACAATACAAGAAGTAGGTTTTTTTAGTATTCCCAAGTTAGTTTTTTTTACGAGTCATACACCAGTTTTTGATTTAGGAGCATTCTTCACTATTGCAATCGTATTTTTGGTATCTGCTGCAGAAACAACAGGAGCGACTACAGCAGTGTGTACCGGTGCTTTAGAACGTGATATTAAGATGGAGGAACTACAAGGTTCACTTGCTGTTGATGGCCTTTCTAGCGCAATTTCAGGGTGTTTTGGTTGTATTCCTTTAACATCTTTCAGCCAAAATGTGGGATTAGTTACGATGACAAAAGTTATTAATCGTTTTACCATTTTAGTAGGGGCATTGATTTTAATTTTAGCATCCCTATTTCCACCGTTAGGAGCATTCTTTAATTCCTTACCACAAGCAGTTTTAGGTGGATGTACAGTGATGATGTTTGGTTCAATCATGTATGAAGGAATCAAAATGCTTAAAGAAAATGAGTTTGATGAGCGCACAATGATCATTGTTTCATTAGCTTTTTGTATTGGGGTAGGATTAACTCAAACTTCGGGTAATTTTTTTGCAGCTTTTCCACCAGTAGTGGGAGATATATTTAATGGTAATGCTGTTGCAGGTGTATTTGTTGTATCTTTGTTATTAAGTTTGGTGCTTCCGAAAAAGAAAGAAGCAAAAAAGTAAAAATGCTTAAAGAATCATAATTGATTCTCTAAGCATTTTTTTTAATTGTTTCAAATTGATTTAATAGTTCTTCAAAATATTTAAATGCATCTTCATAAATTTGATCATCTAAAGGATCAACACCCGCTTGTTTTAAAAGCTCAACAGGTGCTTTGCTGCCTCCAGATTTCAAGAAATTTAAGTAGTCAGTTACTTGCTGCTGATTACCTTTTAAAATACGATTAACTATGGCTAAGGCAACGGTCATACCTAACGTATATTTATATACATAATAATCATAATAGAAATGTGGTACATAATAACATGACCAGCCAACTAGTTCATCCATAGTTACATCTTTTCCATAATATTCTTGGTTAAGTCGTGCATATAGATCAGTAATAACTTTTGATGATAATGGTTCATTATTTTCTGCCATCGTGTGCAATTTATATTCAAAATCAGCAAACATTGGCTGTCTAAAAATCAAACCAACACAGTTTTCTAATTGTTCATAAATAAAGTATGCTTTTTCTTGATCATTTTTAGCATTTTTGATCATATAATTAATCAGTAACGTTTCATTAACAGTTGAAGCAACTTCAGCAACAAAAATACGATAATTAGCGTTAACTGCATCTTGATGATGATTAGATAAATAACTATGAACACTATGACCAAGTTCATGGATCATAGTAGAAAGAGAATTATAGTCACCAATAAAATTCATTAAGATAAAAGGATTAGTGTCATAACTGCCACTAGAATAAGCACCAATTCGTTTACCTGGTGTAGGATAATAATCAATCCAGCGTTCATTTCGAGCTTTATTAATAATGTCCAAATAATCTTGACCAAATGGTCTAAGACATTCATTAATAATTTCAAAACACTGATCAATCGTATACTTTTTGTTGATTGAAGATACTAGTGGAATATTTAAATCATAATTATAAATAACATCTTTCTTTAGAAGCTCTTTTTTTAGTCGGTTATAGCGATGAAATAAGTGTCGATATTTGACGTTTGCACTTTCTAAAACTTTAAAAAATAATTCACTAGGAACATCATCATCAAAAACGCTAGCTTCAAGAGCACTATTGAATTTACGTACATCGGCATAAAAAGCATCCTTTTTCATTACCCCGGCCAATGTTTGAGCAAAGACATTTTCATAGCGCTGATACTCTTTAAAGAAATTAGTATATGCTTGTTTACGTACTTTTTCATCTTTATTCTTTAGGAATTGGTTTAAAGTAGCATTATTTAATGTTTTCAACTTTCCATCTTCTTCAACATCTTCATATTCAAGACGAAGAGCATTGAATACTTGACTAGAAGTATCAGCAATACTTTCCACTTTAGCTAATAATTCTTCTTGTTCTTTGGGCAGAATATGTGCTTCATATGATAATAATGAATTAATCTTGTAAGTATATTTTTCTAATTTTGGATCTTTTAAATATTCCAGTACTTTATCTTTAGCCTCAATGATTTCATTATCGACAAATGATATTTGTACTGACGAAGCTTCTAAAACTCCCATTATAGTGGCCATCATAGTTTGATATTCCTGATTTTTTGGTTCGACATCACAATTTAAATGAGCATAGCAATATAATTTATTCATTAATCGTTCAACCGTATCTTTTGTTGTTAAAAAATTATAAAAGCTATCAATACTATTACAAATTTTACCTTTGAAAGTAATTAGATCATTAATTAAAGATTTAGTTTTTTCTAAATCCTGATAGAAAGCTTCATGGCTATTATAGATAGTACTTAAGTCCCATGTATCTTTAATATCAATATCTTTTCTCTCCATACAATTTTCTCCTTTAAAATAAAAACCCTATCATTAGATAGAGTTTACTAATTTAGCTAATCTAGATTTTTGTCTGCTAGCATAGTTTCTATGATGAATTCCTTTAACTACAGAAGCATCTAATTTAGAAGCTACTTCGTTATAAGCTTTTACTGCTTCATCTTTATTTCCAGCTTCAACTTCAGCTAATACTTTTTTGATTGCAGTTTTTAATGCTGATTTATATGAAGTATTTTTTGCTCTTTTTTGGTTATCATTTTTATACCGTTTAATTTGTTGTTTCATATTTGCCATGATCTTTCACCTCGCTTCATTTCTTGCTTTTACATTATATAAAAATAATCCAATAAATGCAACTTTTTTTTGAATTGATACGATATTATTGGACAAATATGTATTAAATTTCCATAATTGGTGATATTTATAATAGGTGATAGGATGAATTTTAGTAATATACGTAGTGATTTAGCAACCGAATCGCTAGAGCAACTAGAAGTTGGTAAGCATTATCAAAAGGAAGAGTATGTTAATGATGGTGTTAAGGTTGAAAAAGTTTCGATCCTTCAGGCTCATCAAAGTATTAATCAGGGGATTGGAACTTATATCGAAATAAGTTTTAAAGACTATTTGGAACAAACTGCTATTATTAAGGAAGTTGTAAATAATTTAAAGCCATTAATTGATAAGATTGATTATCCTAAGATTTTGATGGTAGGGTTAGGTAATCAATATTTAACTAATGATGCGATTGGCCCACGAACTTTAAGGGATGTGCGGATTACTCATTTTCTTGATGATGAAGACAAATTAATTAATCACTATTATGATATTTTAGGTATTGCTCCTGGGGTGATGGTGCAAACAGGGATGGAAACTGGAGCGATTGTAAAAGCGTTAGTGGATAAAGAGGATATTGATCTTGTAATCGTTGTAGATGCCCTCTGTGCTAAAAATTATCATAAATTAGCTCATGTAATCCAAATTAACGATGTAGGGATAAATCCTGGTAGTGGGATAGGTAATTATCGTCAGGCAATCAACGAGGAGACTGTGGGTGCTAAGGTAATTGCAATTGGTATACCAACTGTTATTTATGCAAGCAGTTTAGTAAGTGATGTCTTAAATTATACGCTAGATTACTTTGGTGATAGTTTAAATCCAATAAGTAAATTAAAAGTAGGAAAGCGTGAACGTTATCATGGGAGCTTAAATGAACAGCAAAAAGAAATGATGTTAGGACAATTAGGAAAATTGGATGATAGTGAATTAGAGCTGTTATTTAATGAAATATTGAATCCGATTGATTGTAATTTTGTATTAAGTGATAAGCAAATTGATGAACAGTGTGAAATTATGTCAAAAATAATAAGTAAAAGTATTAATGCGTTAAGGTACTAAATCCTACAATTCATGCATACTATTGTATTGTATAGTATAGTAGGTGATGCAGATGAGACTTAAAAATACGTTTTTAATTTTATTGAAATTGGCGGTTATTGTAGGTTTAATTGTTTATCTTCCAACTAAAGTAAGCGGATCAAATGCCCAAGTTATTAATGCAATTAATAATGAACAAAATAATCCAACTACTCCAGTGGCAACCAATCCAACCAACACTAGTTTTGTTCCCACGAAAGATAAAAAGATTCATATTTATAATACTCACCAGGGTGAAGAATATGATGGTTTTAATGTCGTAGAAGGAGCTAATTATTTAAAAGATTGTTTAAATAATAAAGGATACCAGTGCGATGTTGAAGGAAATGATTTTGAAGGCTATAAAGCGGTTCATAAAATAGCTTATAATAAATCATATACGGTATCTAAAATGTATCTTGAAGAGAGTTTAAAGCTTAGTGGTGGTTATGACTTAATTATTGATTTTCATCGCGATTCGATTTCTAAAGAGCTGTCAACCATTAGCCATGATGGAAAATCATATGCTAAAATCATGTTTGTTGTAGGTAAAAGCAGTGGTAAATTTGATGCGGTTAATCAGCTTTCACAAAAACTGTCAGATTTAGCTAATGCAACAGTTCCAAAAATCAGCCGTGGTGTTTATGTGAAAAAATCTCACTATAATCAAGGAATTAGTGACAATATGGTTCTAATAGAGGTTGGCGCTCAAAGTAATACTAAAGAAGAAGTTCAAGCGACAGTAGAAATTATTGCTAAAGCGATTGGAGAATATTTAGGATGAAAAATTTTTTAATTGATCTTTGTTTAGTTGGATTATTGTTATTTATGATTAATGGTTTATTTGGAGACTACGGAATCCAAAAAGCTGTATTTGACAAGAATATTACTCAGTTTGAAGAGGATGTTAAAGAACAAAAACCAATTACTACCGATTATGGAACTACTAATGATAATGAAGAAAATACATTATCATTAGTAGTTAAACAGATTAGTGAAGTTTGTATTAAAGTTATTGAAACATTAGTATTGATTATTTCCAATATTATTAGTACACTTTTATAGTAAGAAAGTGATGGTGTATATTATGAAAGATGCAAAAATAATATTTATGGGAACAGCAAGTTTTTCTAAACAGGTTTTAGAAAAATTGTTGGAAAATAATTATAATGTTGTTGCTGTAGTAACTCAGCCCGATCGTTTTGTTGGTCGTAAAAAGGTGTTAACAATGCCTGAAGTTAAAGAAGTTGCTTTGGCTTCTGGGATACCAGTTTATCAGCCTTTAAAAATTAAGGAAGAATATCAGGAAATCATAGCCTTAGAGCCGGATTTAATTATTACTGCAGCTTATGGACAAATTGTTCCAGAAGCAGTTTTAAATGCTCCTAAAATAGGTTGTATCAATGTTCATGCTTCATTATTACCTAAATATCGTGGTGGCGCGCCAGTACATTATGCAATCATGGAGGGTGAAGAAGTTACAGGGGTAACGATCATGTATATGGTCAAAAAAATGGATGCTGGAAATATTATTTCTCAAGTCGAAGTGCCAATTGGAGCAGAGGAAACAACGGGAGAATTATATGAGCGTTTGAGTATTGCTGGAGCAGAGTTGTTACTAGAAACCTTACCGAGCGTACTTGCTGGTACAAATGAGTCAATTGCCCAAGATGAAAGTTTAGTTACATATTCACCAACAATTAGTCATGAACAAGAAAAAATAGATTTTAGTAAGAGTGCTCTTCGAGTATATAATCAAGTACGTGGAATGAATCCATGGCCAGGTGCTTATACCACTTATCAAGGTAAAGTTGTAAAGATCTGGGCCGGTAAAATTCATGTATGTGAAAATGCCCTTAAGCACCACGCTCATCAAGAAAATGGAACAATCGTTAAGATCTTTAAAGATGCAATTGGGGTTAAAACTGGTGAAGGAATATATTTAATTACAGAATTACAGCTAGCTGGAAAGAAGCGAATGTTAGTTAAAGATTATTTGAATGGAAATAATATTTTTGAAGTTGATAGTAAATTCGAATAAGCAGCCTAATGGTTGCTTTTTTTATAAATTAAAAGATATAATTAGAGAAGATACAAAGGAGGAAATAGAAATGATTATTTCAACTTTAAGCAGTTATCCTAATAAAAAAGTAGTTAAAGACTTAGGCATAGTAGTCGGCTATGATGATGCTATACGAGCTTTTCGAGTAACAATGGGAGTGGAAGAATATATTGTCAAAGCTCAAGAAAATTTAGCTAAAGCTGCTGAAAAATTAGGTGCCAATGCTGTATTGGGGGTTTGCTTTGATTTGCGTGATTCAAATAAACCGGTTTTAATGGGAACAGCTGTTGTTTTAGAAGATTTAGAGTAATTCTAAGTCTTTTATTTATTATTGTTTAGATTAATATTTTGTTTTGTTTGTAGTACAATATAACTACGGAGGTTGTGTAAGTATGAGAATGGTTGATTTAATTGAATTAAAGAAAAATAATCATGAGTTAACAAAAGAACAAATCCATTTTATTATTAAAGGATATAATGATGGCAATATTCCAGATTATCAGATGAGTGCTTTTTTAATGGCAATATGTTTTAATGGGCTGTCTAAACATGAAACGGCTATCTTAACTGATGAAATGCTTCATAGTGGGGAAATAATTGATCTAAGTGAAATTGCAGGTGTAAAGGTTGATAAACATTCAACAGGTGGTGTTGGAGATAAAACATCTTTAGTTTTAGGACCAATGGTTGCAGCTTGTGGGGTTAAAGTTGCTAAGATGTCGGGGCGTGGTTTAGGTCATACAGGGGGAACATTAGATAAATTAGAGTCGATTCCGGGTTTGCAAATTCAAATAAGTAAAGATGATTTTATTAAACAAGTTAATGAAATCGGTATCGCGATTATTGGACAAAGTGCTACACTAGTACCGGCTGATCAAAAAATGTATGCACTGCGTGATGTAACTGCAACTGTTGATTGTATCCCTTTGATTGCTTCATCGATCATGTCAAAAAAATTAGCGTCTGGCAGCGATACTATTTTATTAGATGTAAAATATGGGGAAGGTGCTTTTATGCAAACTAAAGAGGAAGCTAAGCGCTTGGCACAAACAATGATTGAAATTGGACAACATCTAGGTAAAGATACTCGAGCAGCTATTTCAAACATGAATCAACCGCTAGGAAAAGCAATCGGGAATTCTTTAGAGGTAATTGAGGCGATTGATACATTAAATGGAAGTGGTCCTGAGGATCTTTTAAATCTTTGTCTTGAAGCTGGCAGTCATATGTTAGTACAGGCCAAAAAATGCAAAAATGAAGAGTCCGCTTTAAAAATGCTTAAGCGAGTAATTGATACTGGTCAAGCATTAGATAAATTTAAAGAAATGGTTAAATATCAACATGGAAATGATGAGTATATTGGTAATCCTGAGTTGTTTACTAAAGCTAAACTAATTATTGAGGTTAAAGCTAAGCAAGCTGGGTATATTCAAACTCTTGAAGCTAAAACATTAGGAATAGTTTCAATGAAATTAGGCGGTGGTCGTCAGACTAAGGATGATGTTATTGACCATAGCGTAGGGATTATCTTAAATAAAAAAGTTGGAGATCAATGTAAGGTGGGAGAAGTATTAGCTTATATCCATGCAAATAATGAAGTAAGCGATGAATTAATTAACGAATTATATGGAGCTTATAAAATTGTTGATTTTTTTGTTGAAAAACCGATACTAATTGATGAAATCCTTGTATAATATAGTCATAACGGAGGATAAAGATGGGTAAATATTTATTTTTTGACATTGATGGAACTTTAATTGGTCCAAGTAAACGAGTAACTAAGAATACTGAAGAAGGAATAAAGAAAGCACGGGCAAATGGTCATAAAACATTTTTATGTACGGGACGTGCTCCGGTGTCGATAATGAAATCGATACGGGATATTGGATTTGACGGAATAATTTCTTCAGCCGGTGGTTTTGTTAGTATTGATGGTAAATACATCTTTGAGAATTTTATTAACCAGTATGTTTTATCAGAAGTAATGCTTTTATTTACTAATGCTAAAATTTTATTTAGCTTAGAAACTAAAGATGCTTTGTATCAAACACCAGGTGTCCAAGATTTTTTTGAAAAGAAGCAAGCAAATATTCTTGAAGGAAATCTTGAATTAGCACGTTTTTTAGAAGAGCGTAGAAATGAAGAAGTACGTTTACCAATCAGTGAATTTAACATTTTGCAAACGAAAGTAACAAAAGTATGTTTTATTGCAGAAGATAAGTTGGCATTTTATGACTGTGTAAAGTATTTAAGTGAGTTTTTTAATATCGTTATTTTTTCTAAGGAAACAGACGATTTTATTAATGGTGAAATTATTTTAAAAAATTGTACTAAAGGTGATGCAATGAAACGAGCAGTTGCATATCTAGGTGGAGATATGAAAGATACGATTGCTTTTGGTGACAGTATGAATGATTTTCAAATGATTAGCGAGGCAGCTTATGGAGTAGTATCGTATTTAGCTCCTGATAAGTTGAAAGCAATTGCGGATGATACATTTGAAGAGCCTGATGATGATGGAATCTTTAAGTGTCTGCAGCGATTAGGTTTAATTTAAATTGGGGTAATGTAAAAGAGGTTTATCTTGACATTAGGGAAAGTGTTAAAAAGAATTAGAAAAACAAAGCAGATTCCCCAAAAAGAAATTGTTAAAGTGTTGAAAATCAGTAAGAGTACTGTCTATCGATTTGAAAAAGGTGGAAACATTGACACCAATAATTATCTTAAGTATTGTGAGTATTTGGGTATTGATGCAGGAATTCCTTATTTTATCAGCAATCATGATGATTTTTATCGACTGTTTAATCGAATTACACGAAGTTCATTTGATTATGAAGTATTTGAGCTGGCTTTTTCAAAAGCTTTAATTAAGACCGCTGAACAAATATTTGATAATTACACATAACAGTTAAAAGGCCTATAATTTAAGTTAGAGCCTTTTTTCTTTATAAGCAAAATAAAACGCTTGTATTAATTACAAGCGCATTATTTTCGTTCAAATTTTATATACGCTACAATATTTGCTAAAACAATCATTACTAAACCAACGATTACAAATGTCAACATGTAAGAGTTTAAGGTACTTGTAAAGAAATTATAGAAATATGCAGGTGATAAACTGATTTTATCAATAAATTTACCAATATAGATAAAGAATGGTAAAGCGAAACACATTAAACCAGAAGCCGATAGGGCATATGAGAAATAGCGTCTTCTACCTTGATAATGACTATATAGGCGATATAATAAGAAACTTGCTAATCCGATTAAAACAACTAAAGCTGCTGCCGCAATTAAAAAGATTCCATCATATGTATTTATAACATCAATAACAAGGGCTAGATAAGGGAATGATAAATAGCTTTTGTATAAATCAATCAAGTTACTTTTCAGTACGCTAATTGCTTCTTGTGATTCACTATTAATAATAATATTATTAGTTGTTAAATAGTTATCTATATCCTGGGTAAGTTTTGTTTCAAATTCAGTTGTGTTAATAGTGGTTTCACCACCATCAAAGGCATTATTAATGTATTTTTCCATTGCTGTTTTAGCAGTATCTTCATCAACATAGTTTTCAAACATTTCTATAGGAAATCCTGTTGACTGTGTTTCTTGCTGGATCTCTTCATTTAATGATACAACTGATTGTTTATAAAAATCAGCTCCATCCATTTTAGAAATTAAGAAACCTGGAGACATAACAGTAAAACGAGTTACTGTTAGAACTACTAAGATACTTAGAAAGATTGCAATTAATAATGATAAAATATACGATAATGTAGTTCGACTACTTGATTTTTTTCTTGCCATGTTATTGTCCCTCCAAGATCGTTGGACCACTTATTTTATCTGCATAAACAAATAAACGGTCAGCTTTGTAACCAATCAATTCGAATGGATAACATGTATATAAGATCAATTGTTCTTTCTCGCTTTGGGCAAGATCGTAATTTGATTCATCAGTAGCTTTACCAATTTTAGTATCTGTTATTTTATATTCAAAATCACCATAATGGGTAGATATTTTAATAATATCTCCAACATTGACATCACCTAAACATTCAAAGTAAGGCAATGAGTGACCGGCAATTAATGAAGTACGGTTAAATCCTGGTAAAAATGAACCGTTGAATAATCCAGCGCCTTTACGAAGCTGATCATTACCATCACCATAGTATAGGTTAATTGTCTTGTTGACAGAATCAATGGTTATTTTACCAAATAGGTCACCATAAGAAGGCATTACTACTTCTGAAGCTTTAATAGTAGCAGAACTAACTAGTTTATTTTTATATAGATCTTTGTTGCTGTTATCATTTAAATTTGGTGCATGTTCACTAGCAACAAGACTGTAAATAGACATGACTGGTTCAATAATTGGACTAATTATTAAAAATAATACTAGGTAGCAGATAATGGTAAAAGATAATGGCACTAATACTAGTGCCATTATCTTTTTTTGCTTATGTTTTAATCGCACGATTATTTAACTAAAAGTTGTTTTCTCTTAGCGTAATATCCTGCACCGAATAATACAGCTACAAGTC
The DNA here is from genome assembly GCF_014131695.1 of Thomasclavelia ramosa DSM 1402. NCBI lineage: Bacteria > Bacillati > Bacillota > Erysipelotrichia > Erysipelotrichales > Coprobacillaceae > Thomasclavelia > Thomasclavelia ramosa. The sequence goes on along the minus strand of NZ_CP036346.1, from coordinate 2,125,328 downwards.
CAGCTGCCATTACAGCAGTTTGAGTGAAATCATAACCAGTCTTTTTGATAACGTTTGTAGTTGAATAAACAACTTCGCTACCTTTGTAAACAGTGACAGTACCATCAGCACCAACTTTAATAGTTAACCCAAGTACATCAGCTGCAGCTTGAGCGAAACCTAAAATTGCAGTGGCATGAGCACCTTTGATAGAAGCGATATCTTTAATATGATTAGTTTGCATATAAGATTTAGCTCCTTCAATGTTGTTCAAAATAGTAGTCACTTGAGCAGCTGTAACATCATTGTTAGTTAAGTAATTTTTAGCAGCATTAATATCAGCAGCTTTTAGATTAACTTTAACTCCATCAACTGTAACACCAGCTTCTAAAGCATCGATGATTTTTTGTTCATCAGCAGTGATAGAACCAACAGCACCAACAGTTGAGATAGTTGCAACAAACATTAAGCAAGCTACCATTAAAGAACTTAAAAGTTTCTTCATCTTGTCCCCTCCTTTTTAGTTTTAGAATATTTGCGAAAGATACACAAATATACACATATATAATATATCTTTTTTGGCATAATAACAAGTAATTAGTTAAATTTAGTTATTTAAATTTGAGATAATTTTGTGACAATGATAAAAAATACAAAAAATATTAAAAATTTGATATATAAAAAACAATTTATTTATGATATAATAATATCTTTTATATTTTTTTTAAGTTAATTACTGTTAACTATAAAAAAACACTTTAATTTTATTAAAAATTAAAGTGTTAAACTAGTTTATTTATTTTAGATAACCTAATTTAGTCATTTTATCAGTAAGCTGTTTTGCTAATAATTCATTATATTTGCTATTTCCATTTATCTTGTCATCTAAAAGACTAGACGGAGTATTTTTATTAGCTAGATTTGTTTTATCTTGAGCAGTTTCTGTAATTCCTGCATCTTTTAAACCGCTTGTTAATAAATAACTTTTAAAATCTAAATAATGATCACCATGTGTTGTCTTCAATAAATTATTTGTAGCATCACGATCATCTTGAGTTAATGATACAACAATATATTTATCAGTGTTAAATGCACTAATAATTTGTTTTTGATATTCAGCTAAGCTTCCTTGAACACTTTCTTCATAAGAACCAGTAAATAATATTAAGATGTTATCCTTATTAATTTCAGGTTTTGTTACTTCTATTTTAGTTAAAGTATTGATTTTACTACTTTCACCAGCTTTTGAACGTTTGAAAACTAAACGATTATTAGCTGTATCATAATTGATGGAACCTTCAATGTTATTGATTGTACATTTATCAATATTGGTCTTACTTGTTAAAATAGCATTTACGGCCTGACCATTTTTATCTAATAAGGTAATTGTAGTTTCTTCACTTTTTGCAGGAATCGTAAAGTTATTAACATAGATTTCACTAACGCCAAATTTAATTGCTAAAGCAAGACTGTTAATAGAGTCATCTCCAAAAGTAGTAATAGTTGTATTAATGCTATTTTCTAAATATTTGGGATAACTGGTATTTTTGCTAGTTCCAATCGTTGTACTATCACCAACGCAATAGATAGTTGGTAATTTGTTTTCTAACGATGTTTGATTATTGTTTTTAGAAGTATCGACAGTTTGATTATCTTGCTTGAATTTTTTTGCTAACTGGTTGGTTTGGTAACGATCATAGGCAAATAATGCTACTATTAAAATACAAAGAATTGGAACAACAATAAGAAAAATACTGTTTTTTTTATTTTTCATTGTTAGTAATAGTAGTAATATCCATTGCTAGAGCCATCTTGCTCTACTTGAGTTAATACTGTTCCAAGGATATTGACATTATTCTTTTGTAAGATTTCGATTGAAGCCTTAGCATCTTTACGACCAGTTAGTTGTGATGAGCAAACAAAGATTGTTCCATCAACCACATTACCAATCGGAATAGCATCACTAACTAACATAATTGGAGGACAATCAATGATAATAAAATCGTATAATCCTTTTAATTCATTAATAAAGTCTTCGAAGATTTGACTACTTAATAATTCACTAGGGTTTGGTACTTTGACCCCAGAAGTTAAAACTGATAATTTTCCTACAAACGATTCATCTTCAATGAATTGGAAACATTTTGAACTAATTTTTTTAGTTTCACCATATTCGATCAAAGCGTTAGTTAATCCTCGTGAGTTCGATAGTTTTAAATAACGATGCTGGGTAGCTTTTCTTAAATCAGCATCAATCAATAAGACATTTGCATATTTCGTTGCATATATCATCGCTAAGTTTAATGATGTAGTACTTTTTGATTCACTAGGAATTGAAGATGTCACGTTGATTGCTTTAACATTTTTACCAACAGTAGAATATTCGATGTTTGTTCTAATGTGGCGGTATACTTCTTTAAAATCGATTTTCCCATGCTTTTTATCTGGCGAAGTAATCAGATATGTGTCTTTTTCACTCTGTTTTTTATTCTTTTTAAACATTTATTTTCTCCTTTTAAACCAAGGTAATTTAGATATTTTACGAACTTTTATTAATTCAGGCGCATGTCCATTGATAATGGCTAGAGGGTTATCATACATGAGTCTAGTTAAATCCTCAGCTTGATATTTTTTTGCTAAAACTTCATATGTCTCTTGGAGATTAACACTACGTTTACCATTAGGGCGATGAACATCATTAGCGATTACATGAACCATACCATTATCTAATAGCTGGTATGCGTTTTCTTGAATCATACTACCATGGATTCCTAATAAACTAGTGCTGTTAACTTGAATAATATAGCCACGATCAATCCACTCTTGAATTAGATTTAAATCAATACTATGATGAAAATAACGTTCTACATGAGCGATAACAATTTTTTGCTTTATTCCATATTCATATAGACGATCATCATAATCTTCGGGTAATTTTTGAGTAACATTAAATTCAACAAGTAAATACGGTCCATTGTTAATAGTTAAATATTGATGATTATCTAATAGTTCTAGATAGTCTCCATTAAGCATAACTTCACAACCTGGATAGATTTCAATTTGATATTCTTTGGCAAGCTTTTTTAATTCCTCAATCCGTTCTTTAATTTGTTCAAACTCTTTTGCTGTAGTTGTTCCTGGAGTAAGATGAGGAGTTGCTACAATTTTAGTAATATTTTGAATTTGAGCTTTTTTTAATGCTGCCTGTGCATCTTCTCGAGTTTCGATACCATCATCAACATTCCAAGCATAATGACTATGTATATCAATAAATGCCATGGTTATTCCTCAAAGAAAGGGACGATTCCCAATAGAGGGACCCCTAGATATTGTTCAGCTTGTTCACCGTTTTTAATTTTAGTATCTAATAGGTATGTAAGTAATAAATACCCCAAACTAATAACGATACCGGCTACTGCCCCAATAATAACATTTTTAACCATGCTTGGTGAAACCGGATTAGGATTTACTTCAGGCTGATCAACGATCGTAACATTTGTCACATCTAGCTTTTCTTGGATTAAAGTTGTAAAAACACTAATTGTTTCATCAACGATTCTTTTAGAAAGTCCAGGATCAACAGTTGTTGAAGAAATTTCAATAATTTGTGTATCAGTAGTATTTGTAATACTTAATGAACTGCGTACTTCGGCAGAAGTAATATTTAAGTTTTTAGCAACTTGATCTTGAATGTTATTACCTTGTAATAATTTAACATAGTTATTTACCATCATTTTATTTGTATTAACTTGAGTTGAGTCTAATGATCCATTAACTACATCAGCTTTTAATAATACACTTCCTTGTGACTGGTATTTTTTACTTATTAGAAAGGTAGTTGCAGAAGCTGCAATAATTATTCCGACTAAGGCTAAGATAATAATCAAGCGAATATTCTTTTTCAGTAATTTCAATAATTGTGATAAGTCGATTTCAACTTCATCATTTAATTCATTTTTATCCATAAGTCCTCCCATTATTAATATATTGAATAAAACTATTCCAAAACGTATTATCCTTTATAAGCGGATAAAATGCAAGAAATTACCAATAAAAATTAATATTTATTGTAGAAAAATGTTAAAATAGAATGTGTGACAGAGTTGTTATTTTATAAATTTAAAAAAAAGAATGAAAATAAGATTAAATTTATGATGGATATTGTCGGTAATTGTAATAAAATAGAGAAAATATGGAAAATCACTTGATTTATTGTCTTAAATTAATCATAATTGCCTTGTATATTTGATAGAATCTTTTATCATGCTTAAAAATAGAATGTTAAATGATTTTAGAAAATCGAGAAATGATAAGTAGTTACTTTTCTGAGTTTCTAGAAGGGAGATAGAACAGAATGAAAAGATTGGGAGAAAAGACGCAACTGAATATTAGACGAATATTTTTAGTTAGTTTTGATGTTATTAGCATTATAATTGCTGCATATGGATCTTTATTATTGAGATTCAATGGACCTATTGAGTCTCAGTATCTACATAGAGTAAATATATTGATTGGTTCAATGATATTAATTGGATTAGCAATCTTTATTACTTTTCGTCTATATCATAGTTTATGGCAGTTTGCATCGATAATTGAACTAAAAAATATTATATTTGCGTCGATTATGAGTGCCATAGCAAATATCTTAATATGTGAATTGACTGGAAATCCATTACCAAGAAGTTGTTATTTTATTTACTTTTTATTATTAGTATTGATGGTTGGGGGAAGTCGATTTATTTATCGTTTTATTAGGTTATATGCGGCGCGTCATAATATAAGGGGAAGAAAAGAGCAACGACCTTTAGAAAAAGTAATGATTATTGGTGCCGGAGTTGCTGGGGAAAAAGTTTATAAGGAGATTTTAGGTTCAAAGAGTATCTATAAAGAAGTTATTTGTTTTATTGATGATGAGCCAAGTAAATGGAATCGAACAATTCATGGGGTTTCAATATATGGTGGTCGTGATAAGATCATTGAAGCTGTAAATAAATATAAGATAGAAGAAATTATGGTAGCGATGCCTTCAGCAAGTAAAAGAGATTTAATCGATATCTTTAATATATGTAAAGAAACAAAATGTAAGTTAAAAAAGTTGCCTGGAATATATCAGTTTATTAATGAAGATGTTCATATTTCTGATTTAAAAGAGGTTGAGATTCAAGATTTATTAGGACGTGATCCAATAAAAGTTAATTTAGCTGATATTATGGGCTATGTAACCGATAAAGTTGTTATGGTAACAGGTGGGGGCGGATCAATCGGTAGTGAATTATGCCGTCAAATTGCTGCAAATAAACCAAAACAATTAATAATTGTAGATATTTATGAAAATAATGCTTATGATATTCAATTAGAATTAAAGCATAATTATCCAGAACTTAATTTAGAGACTTTAATTGCTTCTGTAAGAAATGAAGTCAAGGTCAATAAATTATTTGAGATTTATCATCCTGATATTGTTTATCATGCGGCTGCACATAAACACGTTCCTTTGATGGAAGATTCGCCGAATGAGGCAATAAAAAATAATGTTTTTGGAACATTAAATGTTGCTCGAGCTGCAGATAAATATAATGCACAAAAATTTATTTTGATTTCGACTGATAAAGCAGTCAATCCAACTAATGTGATGGGTGCTACAAAAAGGTTATGTGAAATGATTGTTCAAACTTACAATAAAAGATCACAAACTGAATACGTTGCTGTAAGATTTGGCAATGTTCTAGGTTCGAATGGCTCGGTAATTCCAATATTTAAAAGACAAATTAAAGAAGGTGGACCTGTAACAGTAACTCATCCTGATATAATTCGTTATTTTATGACAATCCCTGAAGCAGTATCGTTAGTTCTTCAAGCAGGTGCCTATGCTAAGGGTGGTGAAATTTTTATTTTAGATATGGGTGAGCCAGTAAGAATAGCTGATATGGCAAAAAATTTAATTAAATTATCTGGTTATGAACCGGATGTTGATATAAAAATCGAGTATACTGGATTAAGACCAGGAGAAAAGTTATATGAAGAATTACTTATGGAAGAGGAGGGGCTTCAAGATACTCCTAATCATATGATTCACATTGGAAAACCGATTGAGATGAATGAGGATACATTTGTTGAAAGATTAATAAATTTAAAAGAAGCTGCATATGGAGAAACAGATGATATTCGTTCATTGATTAAGGAACTTGTGCCAACTTACCAATATGGTATTACTCCAAAGAGAAGAAAGACACCAGAAATAAAGAAAGATTCACATGTTCAAGTTAATGAACAAGTTCAAGTTAGTAAAACTGTAAATATTTAAAAATGATTAATCGTGGTAATCGTCGCTATGTCGCGTTACTATAAGTAATTTGTAATATGCTAATACGGCTAGTATTTGTATATAGATGAATGATTGAATGAATATATCTATATCGATATATTCTAGATTTGATAGATGTAAAATGATATGTATTAGCAAAGCTCTAGGCAATGATGCCCAGAGCTTTTTTTTGTTAGGGCAGTTCTAGAAAATAAAATAATACTTAGTATGAATTGCTGTGATATTTTTTGGCTTATGTTATTATCACAGATTAGTTGAATGTTTAAAATACCAAGTATGATAGTTTATTTGTTCTAGTGATAAATATATATAATTAGATTTTCATGAATAGTACTAGAAAATATAGAAACAACACATCTTGTCTCTGTAAAATAAATCAAAATTATTTTGTGATAGTCTAATTTACTTCCCTGGTCATATGTTTAACAGCTGGTAGAACTGCCAATTTATTAAAGCTGTATGATGACTGGTGAATAGTTTTCAAAGGAGAGAGAAAATGTTAGGAAGAAAGAGAAAAAAGGCCGTAAAAAGTACACATAAAATTATTGATAAAAGTAACAAAAATAATCATGTTGATTATCAAGAAGTATATCGTAACATTAGGACTAATATTGAATATTCAGCAGTAGGAAAAAATGTTAAAGCAATTAATATCACATCTTCAATTAGTAATGAAGGAAAGAGCACTACGGCTTTAAACTTAGCGATGATATATGCAACGAAATATGCAAATGTCTTATTGATTGATGCTGATTTAAGAAGACCGATCCAACATCATTATTTAAAACTATCGAACTTACGAGGATTAACTAACGCTTTGATCGAATATGGTGAAACTAAAAAAATTAGTTCAAAATATTTTCAATTTATTGAAGATGAATCATTTGAGGGAAAGTTATCAGTACTAACTGCTGGCATCAAGGTACCAAATCCTAGTGAGTTAATTAGTAGTGATATCTTTGAAGAGTTTATTAATGAGCTGATGAAGCTGTATGATTTTATAGTTATTGATTGTCCACCAGTTATGTTAGTTAGTGATGCTATTCCGATTGGTAATGTGGTTGATGGAACGGTTTTTGTTTGCTCATCACAACTAACTGGTCGTAAAGATGCTAAGGCTTCAATCGAAATCTTACAAAAGAATAATGTCAATATCCTTGGAACAGTATTAAGTCAAGTAGAAGTTGAAAAGGATAAATACAATAATTATTACTATTATTAAGGAGGGGCAATGAGAAAGTTTAGTGTAAGAAGAATTATTTTAATTTTAATTGATTTAATTTGCATTATTCTAGCAAGTTTTTTAGCGCTATTTCTTAGGTTTAATGGAGAGATTCCAAGCTATTATTTTAATATATTAAAGAATTTAATGGGACTGGAGATTTTTATCTCGTTGGTGATTTTTTATCTTTTTAAACTTTACCGTAGTTTATGGCAATTTGCTTCAATTAATGAGCTTAAAAATATTCTTAGCGCTGCAGTAATTGATAGTATTGCTAATGTTTTTTTTATTTGAAATGGCCGATAAAAGTTTACCGCTAAGTTGCTATTTTATATATTTTTTATTGATTACCATGTTTTTAGGGATAACAAGATTGATTTATCGAATGACTAGATTATATCGAACAGAAAAGGGCAGTGATAATTATAAAGAGCGACGCTCCTTGGAAAAAGTAAGAGATTAAAGGCAGCATAGTATACAGTGATAGATACAATTTCAATTTTGGTGGTAAATTGTACAATAAAGAAGGTACTGTTGTTGATGGGATTCAAGTTAGAACACTATATACAGGTTTTTCTAGTGATGGTAAGTATCACACTAATACAAAACCAATTTTAGAACCAGGTGTATATACTGAAACAGTATATACTTTAGGGAGTAATTATGCAGTAAAACCAATTACTCGTGTATATACAATTAGAAAAGAAACAGTACAAATTAAGTTTGATAATTATTTAAATGTGGAAACATATGATGGTACATCAAAATCATTAATTGGAAAAGTTTATGATAAATCGGGTAACGCTTTTATTGATGCTAAATTAGTATATAAAGGTGTTGATAATAGTTATAATAGTACTATCCCCCCAACTGCAGCTGGTCGATATCGTGTTGTAGCGTCATATAGTGGTGATGATACACATTATGCGGCAATACCGAAAGTAGCTTCTTTAGTTATTAAAAAGGCTGATAAAGCAATTGTAACTGTTAATGATATAAATAATAATTATGGTGAAGAATACAAATATTCATATTCTTTAGAGGGTGTAGTAGCACGCGATATTGATACATTAGTATCATCGATTGTTTGTGTTACAGATAACAATGAAAATGTAGGGAATCATAAAATAAAGGCAATTATCAATGAAGATGTAGCTAAAAACTACAAAGAAGTAGTAGTTGTAAAAGGAAAGCATACAATTACACCTAAAGCTATAAATATTAATATTGATAACATTAATACGACATATGGTGATGATGAAAAAGTATTAACATTTTCACTAGCAGTGGATAGTACTTTAGCTTATGGTGATACATTGGCGGATTTAGGAATCACTTTAGAACGTGAATCGGGAAATGATGTAGGTGAATATAAGATTACTGGTGATGCAAGTAATGAAAACTATGATGTAACATTTACGGATGGTACATATACTATAGCTAGTAAAAAAGTGCAGCTAATAATCGATGATAAAATGAAGGTTGAAGGAGAAATTGATCCAGAATTTACTTATAATATTATAGGATTGGTTAATGGAGATATATTTACTGTTGAGTTAACTAGAGAACCAGGTGAAAAAGCAGGAAAATATGTAATCAATGGTAAAGTCGAAGGGGCCAATAATTATAATTTAGAAATTGTTACTGGTACTTTAACGGTCAACGCTAAAACCGCCCTACCTGTTAAACCTGTAGATAAGGGAACCCCAACCGGTGATAACGTAGATTTAAATACTTTGATAGCATTGGCAGGAATTAGTGCCTTACTATTGTTAATTATTTTAAGAAAAATACATAGTTTAAATAAATAGCTATTATATGAAATTCCCCACTAAAAAATGATATGATCCCTCTAAAGTAGACAATGTAAATAAAACATTGTTTACGAAAGGAGGGATCAAAATAGTGGGGAATATTATTTTATTATTGAACTTATGGATATATTTATAAGTATAATACTAAAATAATTAAATTATAAATCATATAAAAACTTAATATCAACTTTACTAAAAGTGACTTTTAATCCTCTTTGATAAAGATATAATGGAATAAAAATAAGGAGTGATAACAATGTCATTGGTAAAGAATATGGATAATTGGAGTGATATGTCTAAATTAGATTTATTATACAAATTTTCAATAATAAAGTATCTTCGGTATTTCATTATTCCAGAATTGTTTGGCTTAAGCATCTTGGTAATTGCGTCAATAAAAATAAGAGGAATATTTATATTTATAATTATTGTAGTTATAATGATGTTGTATCAAATTAATAAAATAAGTCAGTCTTTTATCAAAGAAAAAGCAGGTAAATTGATTTATCGTCAAAAAACAAGTTTTTTTAGATCATTAAGAAATTTCGATGAATATACATATAGTGATTATTACATTAGAAAAATAAAAAAAGTTAAATCATTTTTTAATTATTATGTTATTAACGGGGAAATTGTTAAACGTAGTTTTATTGCTTATATGGATGATGATGAAATTTGTATAGATGAAAAATATTGTACAGTATTAAAAATTCCTAAAGCATATCACGGTTTAGATAAATTAAGAGATTTTTAAGAAATGGGCTAAGGCCTGTTTTTGTGTATATAAAAAACGGATTTTAATCCGTTTTAAAATAAATATTTTAATGTTTTAATTGTTTTTGATAGATATGTTGATTTAGAAGCATTAGTGTCACTATAAACATCATAGGTAGCAATTGTTTTGCCATCAACAATGACATCTAATGTGCCAATAACATCACCTTGTTTAACCGGTAAGAAATTTTCTTTATAGTTTACTTTAGTAGAAACTTTAGCATCAGCGCTTTTTGCTTTAGTATATACTATATCTTTCTTACATTTGACATCAATAGTCAGGTTATCCATTTTATCAACTAGATGCTGTTCAATTAAAGTATCTTTTTTAAAAATGGTAACTTGCTTATAATTATTAAAACCATAATCCAGTAAACTACACATTTCTTCATTTCTTGTTTTTGGAGCTGTTTCTTTCATTAGGACACCAATAATTCTTTGACCATCACGCTGTGCAGTGGTAACTAAGCAATAACCAGCTTCTTTTGTATATCCAGTTTTTAGACCATCAACACCATTATATAACTTTAACAATTTATTAGTATTGACTAGCCAAAAGCTTTGTTTCGTATCTTCACGAATATAACTATCATACAATGACGTTACAGCAAATAAGTCTTCACCGCCGATTTCAATTAGATAGGCAGCCATTATTGCTAAATCATGAGCACAAGTGTAGTGATCGGGATCATGTAGACCGGTTGCATTTTTAAAATGAGTATTCTTTAAACCTAATTTTTTAGCCTTATCATTCATCATCTCTACAAACTTATTAATACTTCCAGCAATATGTTCAGCTACTGCCACACTAGCATCATTAGCACTAGCGATAGCAATTGATTTAAACATATCTTTTAAAGATAAACTTTCACCAACTTCCAAGTAAACTTGACTTCCGCCCATACTAGCTGCATATTTTGAAGTAGTAATTTCATCATCAAATGATATTTTTTTATTTCGTAGGGCCTCAAACATTAAAATCATTGTCATGATCTTAGTTGTTGAAGCAGGATAAAGCTTTTCTTCAGCATTTTTATCGTAGAGAATTTGCCGTGAATTTGCCTCAATCAAGATTGCAGACTTTGCATTAGGAGTAACATCATTGTCCAATGCTTGAACTCTAGAGATTGGTAGTAAGCATACTACCAGTAGGGTTATTAGTAATTTTTTCATCAATTTTATCGCCTCCCTAATTAATATGTCCAAGTTTGATAAAAATACATCTAGTAGTTATGAAATTTGTTTATGACTACTTTTTTTGTATGCTTTCTTCTAGTTTTGTCGAAACCATTTCATCATTATTTTAAAAGATGTAAGATACAAACGAGGAGATGAAATAATGGAAAATAAGATTGAATACAAGATATTAGATGATAAAGTTATCGTCTATTTTTATGGCGAACTTAGCTGCAGTAATGTTGTTAAATATCGCAGCTTACTAAATAGTATTTTAGATAAGGGCAATGGACCTGTCTATTTTGATTTTTTACATACTAATTTTATTGATAGTTCAGGCATTGGATTAGTTTTAGGACGTTATAATCAATTGAAATTAGATGATCGCCAATTATATTTAGCAAATTTATCAAAAACATCTTATAAAGTTTTTGAATTATCAGGAATGTTTGATTTGATGGAATATGTAGAGGAGGTAAAAGGATAATGAACCAGATGGAGTTAAGTTTTAACGCTAGAATTGAAAATGAGCCCTTTGCGCGAACTAGCGTTGCATCATTTATTACCTCATTAAATCCTACAATCGATGAATTAGTTGAAATAAAAACAATCATTAGTGAAGGGGTTAGTAATGCCATTATCCATGGTTATCAAAATAATCCTGAATGTAAGGTAATTATTAAAGTAACAATAGAAGACAATCGTCAAATTAAAATCATTATCCAAGATTATGGAAAAGGAATTGAAGATATTGATGAAGCAAAAATACCTATGTATACCTCATTAAAAGAATTAGAACATGCGGGGATGGGGTTAACCATTATAGAAGCCCTTTGCGATAATTTAGAAATACATTCAACACCGGATTTAGGAACTAAACTAACTATTAAGAAACAATTGAAAGACTCTAACCTTGGCTAAAAGTAATACTATTGAACTGATTGAACAAGCACATCGCGGGGATGATCGTGCTAAAGAATTAGTTGTCAGTCAAAATCTTGGACTAGTTTGGTCAATAGTCCATCGTTTCAAAAATAATTATTATGATAAAGAAGATCTTTTTCAAATTGGATGTATTGGTTTGATGAAAGCTGTTAATAACTTTGATACTAACTATGGGGTACAATTCTCTACATATGCAGTACCAATCATCATGGGTGAAATCAAACGTTATTTTAGAGATGATGGGACAATTAAAGTGAGTCGCTCTTTAAAAGAACTTAATTTAAAAATAAATAAAGCTCGTGAATTACTAACTAATCAAACCGGTCAAGATCCAACAGTTGAACAAATTGCAGCTTATTTAGATGTTGATGTTCAAGATGTTGTTGAGGCAATTGACTCATCTTATTATCCAACCTCATTAAGTGAACCAATTTATGAAAAGGACGGTTCTTCTATTTCAATGGAGGAACGAATTGAAAATAAACATAATAAGATGTGGTTTGAAAAAATTGCATTAGAGATGGAAATTGATAAACTTGATGAAAAAGAGAAGTTAATTCTTTATATGCGTTATCAGCTTGATTTTAATCAAGAGCGAGTCGCTCAGCGTTTAAATATTTCCCAAGTTCAAGTATCAAGATTAGAAAAGAAAATTATTGCAAAATTACGTAGTCATTTAAATGAACAGTAATAAATGTTATGATGTTCATAGGTGATAAAAATGAAAGAGGCTACACAAAGTAAAAAAAGTATTTTATTAGAATATTTAAAAGTAATTGTGCTCACTTTAGTGATTACATATGGAGTATTGTATTTTATTCAAATATCAAGAGTTCAAATGACTTCAATGGTCCCTACATTTAAAGAGGGAAACATTGTTTTGGTAGACAAGGTATTGTATAAAAATAGTAGTCCTCAGCGAAATGATATCGTAATTGTTGATTATAAAGATGCAAATCAAAAAGAGAAGCATATTATCAAACGAGTTATAGCTATTGGTGGAGATCATGTTGAAATTAAAGATAATATAGTATATCTAAATGGCAAAAAACTTGATGAAAACTATGTCAATGGGGTTATGGCTAATAATGAGGATATGTCGATCAATATTCCTGAAGGTAAAGTTTTTGTTATGGGCGATAATCGTAATAATAGTCTTGATTCGCGGCGTTTGGGTTATTTTGATTTCAAAGAAGATGTAGTTGGTAAGGTTTTCTTTACGGTTCCGTTCTCTTAATAAAATTATTATTTAAAAGTAAGTTTTAGCAAAATAGCTAAACTTACTTTTTTTTTAAAATTAAATTATCGTAAAATAACATAGTTACTTGATTGAACAACAAAAAGTGTTATAATGACTTCAGGTGATAAAATGGAAGAGGCTATACAAAGCAAAAAGAGTATTTTATTGGAATACTTAAAGGTTATTGTAATTACTTTAATAGTTACATATGGTATATTATATTTTGTTCAAATATCTAGGGTTTATGGAACGTCGATGATACCAACTTATCATGAGGGTAACATTGTTTTAGTTGATAAGGTATTTTATAAAAATAAAGAACCAAAACGTAATGATATTATTGTTGTTGATTATGTTGATGCTGCTAAAAAGGAAACTTATATTATTAAACGTGTAATTGGAATTGGTGGCGATCATATTGATATTAAAGATAATCAAGTTTATTTAAATGGTAAATTACTAGAAGAAGACTACATTAATGGGGTTATGACTAATAATGAAGATATGTCGATCGATATCCCTGAAGGTAAAGTTTTTGTTATGGGCGATAATCGTAATAATAGTCTTGATTCACGACGATTAGGTTATTTTGATTTTGATGAAGATGTGATTGGCAAAGTTTTCTTTACAGTTCCTTTCTTTTAAATTAATTAGGTCTTAACGACCTTTTTTATTTTAGAAAGAAAATTAACTTTTTTTATAATAAGTATTGTATACAATGTGCCTTTTGTGTTAAAATGACAAAAATCAATAAGTGGGGGAAGTAGCTTGTTGAAGAAAGAAAGGGTGGTAAAATGAGTTATAAATTTAAAATTACTCGCGGGAACGCGATCTTAAACTTTTCTGAAGAATATTGCCAATCTCGTTGTCAATTAATCGAAAGTGAATCTTTTGCACGAGTTTTAAAAGGATTCGTTCACGAAGGAAAAAGAAAAGAAAATACTACTTATACTTATTTAAGAGAAGTAAAAAGTGAGAGTGTGGAAATTGTTAGTGATTTAAGAACAATTTTTAAATTGTTATTAGTGATGTCTGTTGAAGAAGTTCTATCTTCATATCCACATTTATCAGGATATTTTAGAGATCGTGATGAATTTGTAAAAGTAATTGAGGAAGTATATCTTTTCTGGAGAAAATTACAACGTTATAGTGTTGTATATAATGAAAATACAAGTAGAGGATATCAAAATGTTCAGTTCGGAGATGCTCAAGCTAAGTTTGAAGAATTAGTTTTATCAGTATACCGTACTATTGAAGAAACAGCTTTGGGATATCGTCATCATGTATACCGTCAAATTACTGCGGGGGTTAATGCAGGTTTAAGAGTAACAAATATGCGTTCATTCTTACCTTATGAATATCGTAATTTAGATGATATTCCATTTATTGAAACCGTAATTATTCATCCACCATTCATTACTTATTCTAAGCGGAATAAACGTGATGGGGTATTCCCAGAAACAAAACATAATCCAATCGAAGATTTGAAATTTGATTCTGAACAATGGTTCTGTTATCCAGCTAAAGTTGGAGATTTATTAGCATTTGTATATTTCAATGTAGCATTTATGGCTCAAGGGGTTGCTTTATGTAACTTATTTGAATTAGCAAGTGAAGAAGAATATCGTAATCGTAAACCAGATATCATCTATGTATACGGTTATGAAGATGGTAAGATGAATCAAAGTTTCTATCAAGATGATGAAAATGATATGATGGTAGCATTATTATCAGCAAGTGATGATTTTGATTACTTTGGTTATATGAAAAAAATGATGTTAACTTTACACAATGTTCGTAAGATCAATCAACGTCAATTACCTATCCATGGAGCGATGGTTAAAATTACGTTACATTCTGGTGAAGTTAAAAATATAGTAGTTATGGGTGACAGTGGCGCTGGTAAATCAGAAACAATTGAACAAATTAAAGTATTTGGAGCAGCTTATATCCGTGATTTAGTAACTGTATATGATGATATGGGTGTTCTATTATTAGACGAAGAAGGTAAAGTTAAAACTTCTGGTACAGAAATTGGAGCATTTGTACGACTTGATGATTTAGATGCAGGGTATAGTTTTAAAGAATTAGACCGTTCTGTTTTTATGAATCCAGATAAAGTAAATGCGCGAATCGTAATACCAATCACTGATTATAAAGATGTTGTTGCGCATCATGATGTTGACTTCTTCCTATATGCAAATAACTATGAAGAGGGTGGCGAATCATTAAGTTTCTTTGATGATGTAAATAGTGCTTTAGATGTATTTAGAGCAGGAAATCGTATGGCTAAAGGAACTACTACTGAATACGGTTTAGTAGGCAGCTATTTTGCTAATCCATTTGGACCAGTACAACGTGAAGAACAAACTGAAGTTATTTTAGTTGATTATTTCAATAGAATGTTTAAACAAGGGGTTAAAGTAGGACAATTAAGAACACGTTTAGGAATTAAAGGAAACGAACATAAAGGTCCTCAAGAAGCAGCTACGGCAATTCTTAAATATATTACTGGTGAAGATGAATTAAAACAATTAGAAGAAGAATAAATCTTAGATAAATGGTACATCCCGTGTCTGCTTGACGAGGGATGTACCACGATACTAAGATTTTTTTGTTTATCCTCACGGAGCAGTTCTTTTTTTTATAAGGGTGAATATGGTTTGATGAGGGGATCAAAGTGAAAAAGTATAAACTACTTCTAATTATTTTAGTTCTAGTTATTACCTTGATAATATTATCAATTAAACCAACTAATCAAATCGTTTTATACAACTATCATCCTGTCATTGAAATATCTAATAAATTCGATCCTCAGGCTAATATTCAAAAAGTTATTGGCGGCTCAATTAGTGACGTTAATGTAGATACTAGTAAGATTGATTTTAGTAAAGTCGGTAAATATCCGATTACGTATATTTATAATAACATCAAAACTACGATTACGATTGAACTTCAGGATACTTTAAAGCCAAATGTTGAAGTACAGGAAGTTACTGTTGATCTTGGAATGAAGATAACTGCTCGGGATGTAGTAAAAGATATTTATGATAATTCTCGGACAACAGTTAAATTCAAAAAAGATTATCAATTTGATCATGTAGGGGATTACGAAGTTGAAGTATCGATATGTCGGGCTAACAGTAACTGTGTAACCAAAAAAACACTCGTGCATGTGTTACCTAAAGATACGACTCCGCCAGAAATATTAGGAATTCGTAATTTAAGTGTTTTAAAAGATAGTGATATTGATCTTCTATCAAGTGTCAGTGTTAAAGACAATCAAGATGATAATCCAACTTTAACAATTGATAGTTCTAATTTGGACATTTCTAAAGTAGGTGATTATCAAATTGTATATTTTGCTAAAGATCGTTCTGGGAATATGACAAAAGAAACATGTATTGTTAGCGTTGTTGAAAATAAGACAATAGGAAGTTTTGAGCCTAGTGATGAGAAGGTAGTATATTTAACATTTGATGATGGTCCATCGATGAACACCCAAAAGGTTTTAGATATTTTAGCGGTTTACGATGCTAAAGCAACTTTTTTTGTAACAGGAACCAATGAAAATTATTATGATTTAATAAAAAAAGCTCATGACCAAGGTCATACGATTGGATTACACACTTATATTCATGAATATGATCAAATATATAACTCGTCATCAGCATATTTTTCAGATTTAAAAAAAATTGAAGATCTTGTATATAGTCAAATTGGAAGTGTGCCTAAATATATTCGTTTTCCTGGTGGCAGTAGTAATCAGGTTTCTAAGAAATACTGTCATAAGATTATGAGTAAATTGACTAAAGAAGTAGTAAATCGCGGTTATCAATATTACGATTGGAATGAGGATAGTGAAGATGGCTCGGGACAATTATCAGTAAAACAATTGATTAAAAATGCTACAGCATCGACTGAGAAAAATATTATGTTATTGTTTCATGATGCTAATGGAAAAGAGAATTCTTTAAAAGCAATTGGGCCTGTAATTCAATATTACCAAAATAAAGGTTACGTATTTAAAGGAATAGATGATAGTTCTTTTGTCGTACACCATAGTGTAAATAATTAGAATTCCTAAAGGAATTCTTTTTTGTTTTAAACATATACTGTATTGGTGATTAGATGAAAGAAAAATTAATTAAATATAGTTATTATTTGATGATAATAATTATGATTGTAATAGCTACATATGTGTTAATAAACTGGCTGATTCCGCTTTTTTTTAGTTGCTTGATTGTTTTGGTACTGCAGCCGCTATTAGCTAAAGAAATTAAATTATTAAAGATTGAAAATATTTTTCTTTCAAAATGTTTGATTGTATTTAATTATCTTCTTTTTATTGGTGTAATTATTGCCATGATTATATTTGCTGTAATTCAAATATACACGGTATTAGAGTTATTGCCTAATTATCTTGAAAATTTATATCAGTTATTTAGTCAAAACCATTATATAATTGATGCAACAAAGTACTTAGATGTTATTTACAGTGGATCAATGAGCATAGTTGAAAGTATTTCTACTGGCTTTATTACTGGTTTAATTGCTTTTATTATGAAAATACCAAGTATTTTATTTGATTTAATATTTGTTGTTATTACTTCATTATTTATTCTTCTAGATTATTCTAGAATTGAAAGACTGGTAGTTAAACGATATGAAATGGTGGCACTTATAATAGATACAATTAAAGAAGTATTAAGTAATTTATTTAAAGCTTATTTTATAATTATGATCATTACGTTTGGAGAATTATGGCTAGGATTTAAAATAATAGGGATTAATCATAGTATAATGCTGGCTTGCATAATAGCAATTTTTGATTTTATGCCGGTTTTAGGATTAGATATGATCATGATTCCATGGATCATAATCAGTGCTCTGACAAATAAAATATATCTTGCAGGAGCATTACTTGTTATCTATATGATTATTGTAATAACAAAAAATATTTTGGAACCAAAATTGATTGCTAAAAATCTTGGAGTAACTCCAGTTCTTTCATTAGTTGGGATGTATTTAGGAATGAAAGTTATGGGTGTAATAGGTTTGATTATTGTGCCGACATTATTAATGGTGATTATCCAAATTCTCAAAGTCAAATATCAATTAAAAAATAAGGTAGAGATTCAAAAATCTTAAAGAAGGTAATGTATAAATTATCAGCTTTTTCATATACTTGCTAGTAGGTGAGAAAATGAAAATAGAAAATACAGAACTTAATTTACATCTTAAAGACAGTGACCAGCGCTTGTTTGAAGGATGGTATTTCAAAATTGTTGATTGTAAAATTTCTTTAGCAATTATTGTCGGGATTAGTAAGACAATTGAAAAATCTTGTGCATTTATTCAAACTTTGGATACATATACAAACCAAAGTCAGATGATTGAATATAGTTTAGATGATTTCCAGTGGGGAAAAGATCCCTTTTACATTAGAATTAAAAATAATTTTTTTACTAAAGAACAAATTATTTTGGATCTTGATAATGGGCTAGTTGATATTCAAGGAAACTTGAAAAATAGTCAGTATACTAAACTAGAAACAACATGTTATGCTCCAACGATTATGGGACCTTTTCATTATTTACCATTTTTAGAATGTAATCATGCAATAATAAGTCTGCGACATCATATTACTGGGAGCTTAAAAGTAAATAATCAGAAATTTCAGATAATTGGTGATGGCTATATTGAAAAGGACTGGGGACGTTCATTTCCACAAGATTATTTATGGTTACAATCAAATAGCTGTAAAGAAAAAGAGGCAAGTTTATTTTTATCAATTGCTAAGATTCCACTATTAGCGTGTAGTTTTCAAGGATTGATCATGAACTTATTAGTAGATGATCAACAAATTCGAGTAGCAACTTATTATGGAGCAAGAGTAAAAGATATGTTTACGCGGGAAGGATATCATTATTTAATTATTAGTCAACATCCTCATACATTTTATTTGAAAATAAAAGCAGGACATCGTTTTGAATTAAAATCACCACAATCAGGAAAGATGAATGGTTATGTTGAAGAAAGTCTTAATGCTTTAGCTGTTTTATTAGTTTATAAAAAGAATAAAAAAGTTGCTAAGTTTAATTTTATTAATTGTGGCTTTGAATTGTTTGGAAATTGGTTATAAGATGATTAATTATCATCTTTTTTTATTTGTCGTGGTACAATATGAGTATATAATAATGAGTTATTTGGATAAGGGAGAAAATAATGGAAACAATAATAACAGAACGGTTGATTTTAAGAAGTCCCGATAATAATGATGCTCAAACTCTTTTAAAGATTCATAATGATATGGCAACGTTAAAGTTTAATGCGATGACGAAATATGAATTTGCTGAGATGATTAGAGATATTGAGAGGGAACATGATATGATGTATTGCATAGAACTAAAAAATTCTAATAATGTTATTGGTGCTGTGTTTATAAATCCTGATCGTTTAAGATATCGTGTAAATGCTCTCAGTTTATCATATTATTTAGACTGTAGGTATTATCGTAATGGCTATATGTATGAAGCTCTGCAAGCTATTATTATAAAATTGTTTGAGCAAGAGATTGATATTATTAGTGCTCGAGTGTTTAAAGAAAATACTGCTTCTGCAAGGTTGTTAGAAAAACTAGGATTTCAGTATGAAGGTTGTCTTCGTATGGGGGTAACCGGTTATCAAGAGATTGTTCATGATGATTTCTTTTACTCAATTTTAAAAGATGAGGTAAATTTGACAGTATAAAATTTCATTGCTATAATAAAAAAAGATTAGCGTTGATACATTCAGCGCTTTTATTATGAAAAGAGGAGGAAAATTATGTTAAAAGTATGGGTTGTTGGTTCCAATGGCCAAATCGGAACAGCAATTAATGAAGTAATTGAACCATTAGAAATAGAAGTTTTAAATACAGATCAAGATGAATTAGATATTACTAATACAGATGATGTGATTAGTTTTGGAGAAATCAATCGACCGGATATTATCATTAATTGTGCTGCGATTACCGATGTTTATAAGTGTGAAAGGAATCGTGATCAAGCTTTTCGGGTCAATGCTTTAGGACCACGAAATTTGTGTATTGTAGCTCGAAAAATTGGAGCTAAAGTAGTTCAAATTTCAACTGATGATGTTTTTGATGGTAAAAGTGATACACCATATAACGAGTTTGATGTGGCGAAACCGAAAACAGTGTATGGCTGTTCAAAAAAAGCAGGAGAAGACTATGTTAAAGAATTTACGCATAAACATTTTATTATTCGAAGTAATTGGATTTATGGACAAAATGGTACAAATTTTGTTAATGAGTTTATAGCTAAAAGTAAAAAAGAAGATTTTTTAAATGTTGCAAATGATCAATTTGGGTCACCAACTAGTGCTAAAGATCTTGCTCGAGCAATTCTATATTTAATGGAAACTAGTGAATACGGAACATATCATATTACTTGTAAAGGTGTGTGTAGTCGTTATGAGTTTGCTAAAGAAATCAGTAAACAAATTAATAGTCATGTGATGATTACGCCAGTTTCAACAAAAGAGATGGCTGATGAGGTGGTTCGTCCATCATATGTCGTACTAGATAATTTTATTTTACGTTTAGTCAATGGGTATCAAATGCCAACTTGGCAAGAGTCGTTACAAGAATATATAAAAGAAATCAAGGAGGATTAGGATGGCATTAAAGAAAGCGAAGAAAAAAATTGGTTTAACTACAAAAATATTTATTGCCTTGATAGCGGGGGCAATTTTAGGAATAATACTATTTAACTTACCCGCTGGTTCAGTTCGGGATGATATTGTTATTGATGGTATTTTATATGTGATTGGACAAGGCTTTATTAAATTGATGAAGATGCTTGTAGTGCCGTTAGTTTTTTGTTCTTTGGTATGTGGAAGCATGGCAATCGGAGATACAAAAAAACTTGGTTCAGTAGGCGTTAGAACGATTGTTTTTTATCTTTTTACAACAGCGTTAGCAATCACAGTAGCTTTATTGATTGGTAATTTGATAAATCCTGGACTTGGATTAGATATGTCAGCTGTTCAATCAACTGCTGCAAATGTAGGGACAACAGAATCTACAACACTTGTTGAAACACTTTTAAACATTATTCCAGATAATCCAATTAGTGCATTATCAAATGGCAATATGCTTCAAATTATTGTTTTTGCTTTATTAGTTGGCGTTATTTTAGCTAAGTTAGGTGAACGTGCTGAAGTGGTTGGTAACTTTTTCAGTCAGTTTAATGATATTATGATGGAGATGACTATGATGATTATGGCAATTGCACCATTAGGAGTATTTTGTTTAATTGCAAGGACTTTTGCGGGAATAGGATTTGGTGCTTTTTTACCATTAGGTAAGTATATGATTGCTGTCTTGATAGCATTGGCGGTTCAGTGTTTATTTGTATATTTAGGCTTACTCAAATTATTTACGGGATTAAACCCGATTAAATTTATTAAAAACTTTTTTCCGGTTATGGCTTTTGCTTTTTCAACTGCCACTTCAAATGCGACCATCCCTTTATCAATAGATACGTTAGCTAAAAAAATGGGAGTTTCAAAGAGAATTTCCTCATTTACAATTCCTTTAGGGGCTACGATCAATATGGATGGTACGGCAATCATGCAGGGAGTGGCAGTCGTCTTTGCGGCACAAGCCTTTGGAATCAATCTAGATCTAACAGATTACATAACCGTAATTGGAACAGCTACATTAGCTTCAATTGGGACAGCGGGAATTCCAAGTGTTGGATTAGTTACTTTAACGATGGTATTTAATTCAGTTGGGTTGCCAGTGGAAGCGATTGGGATGATCATGGGAATTGACCGTATTTTAGATATGACACGAACAGCAGTTAACATTACAGGTGATGCTGTTTGTACAACAATTGTGGCACATCAAAATAAAGCAATCAATCGTAATATTTTTGATAATAGTGATATAAAAAGAGTTAGTGAATAGTTTGTAATAATCATGTATAATAAAAGGTGAAGATAGGATCTTCATCTTTTATTTTGGAGGATATTATGAATAAGTTATCTGGTTTGAAAACAGACTGTTGTGGTTGTAGAGGATTTTGTTGTCGAGCACTATTCTTTTTTAAAAGTGATGGTTTTCCTTATGATAAACCAGCAAAAAGAAATTGTAAAAATTTATTAGCAGATTATCGTTGCAAAATACATGACCAGCTAGAAATTGTAAATTATTATGGTTGTATAAACTACGATTGTCTTGGAGCGGGACAAAAGACAGCCCTGTTCAAAGAAGATGACCAGCTTCTATTTGAAGTATTTGAAGTTATGGTACAGCTGCATGAAATTTTATGGTATTTATATGTTGGTAAAAATTTTGTACAAAGTCAACGATTAAATGAACAGCTCGAAACATATTATCAGATGATTGAATCATTAACTTATTTAGATGCCGAAGAAATCCTTGCACTTGACTTAAATAAGTATCGGCAATTAGTAAATCCTTTATTACAGGAAGTCTATTGTCAAATGAATAAAGATATTCAAATTAAACCATTGCAAGCTAGAAAAACAGTACTGAATCGTGCTGATTTTATGGGTTGTGATTTACATGAAAAAGATTTACGTGGACAAGATTTTAAGGGGGCCTTTTTAATTGGGGCAAATTTGTCTAATTGTGATTTATGTGGTGTTAATTTTTTAGGAAGTGATGTAAGAAAGATGGATATTAGAAATAGTGATTTATCAAAAAGTCTATTTCTAACACCAGCTCAAATAAGTGCATGTGTTATTAATCGGTACACAAAATTGCCGGAATATATAGGCTATTAGTAAATTTGTAAGAGGGAGAAGATAAAGATGGACAGAGTAGGAATTAAATTATGGGCTAAAGAAAAAACACGATCGAATAAATGGAATATTTGGAAAGGTTTTTTAGCTATATTTGCGGCTTCACTAGGACTTTCTTTTATTGCTTTATTACTATTTTCAGTAATGATCGACATTGGGGGAAGCAGTTATTATGATACTTTTACTTTTATGGATCTAGCTGTGACAGTGGGAGTATTTGCTTTATATTTTTTAGTAATTGGTTTTTCAGTCAATATATATCGTTATATCAAAAAAATTGTGCAGGAGGATATTGCTGATCTTAATGAATTGAGAGCACCTATAGGGCAATATTTTAAACAGGGATTTGGTGTTCTGGCTGTTGGACTTATTTGTGTTTTAGGAACATTGGCATTTGTTGTTCCAGGAATTATTTTGGGATTAGGGTTATCAATGACACCTTATCTTTTAGCAAATTATCCTAGTTTATCAATTTTTGAAGCAATTACAACAAGCTGGAAAATGATGCAAGGAAAGAAAATGAAATGTTTTGTCTTATTTTTTAGTTTTTATGGCTGGATTTTATTAAGTACAGTAACACTGGGAATATTATTTATTTGGTTATTGCCATATATGACATTAACATTTAATAAATTCTTTTTAGAAAACGAGAATGAATTTTATGGTGTAGTTAACAGTAACAATAATGTAAGTAGTAATGATATTGAAGAGTTTGCTTTATTAAATAATTTGAAACTTGATACACGTAATAATGTATATGGAATGTTTAATGATTATCCAGTAGTAGTGATGTTTGGGAGTGCTAACAATGACCTAATTATTACAATCGATACTATTGGGGAAGATCGAACTGCTCTAGATGAATATTTTAATAATTTAAGAACAATATTAACAAACATTAAAACTATTAATTATAGTAATGGAACAATTACCTTAAGTGCTTTGCGAAGTGAGGAATTACATGAAGTATATGAGATTTTAAATCGAATTACTTTAAAGTTAAGAGATCTGGGCTTCCTTCCAAGTTGTGGAACTTGTCATATTAATAAACCAACTTCATTCTATGAGTATCATGGTCAATTGATGAATATGTGTGATGACTGTAGAGATGCAATCAGTACCCAAGCTGAAGAAATCGTTGAGGACAGTAGCCGAGGAATCATTGGTGCTGTGGCTGGTGCTCTAATTGGTGGTGTGCTTTGGGCATTGGTGTATCAAATCGGTTTTATCGTCGCATTCTTAGGTTATTTAATTGTTTTTTTAGCGATAAATGGTTATCAGCGAATGGCTGGTAAAATTTCTAAAAAAGGATTAATAATTTCAATTATTTGTAGCGTTTTGGTACTGTTTTTTGCAGAATCAATCAGCTTAGGGCTAAAAATTAAAGATCTGATGCAATTACAAAGTATTTTTACTGCATTTTCATATATTCCTTACTTCCTTTCATTCAGTGAAATCTTTGCTATTGTAGTTAGAGATATAGTCCTTGGATTAATCTTTATGGGATTAGGAAGCTGGCAATATATTTATAAGATTAAAAAGTCTTTGGATGAAGAAAATCTAAATAAACTCGATTAAACAGTTTCAGTAGAAACTGTTTTTTTGCACAAGTAGTCATAAATAAAAAAATGCATTACGTTTTTTTCATTGTTGATTTTAAAACAGTGAGTTTGTTCAACTCGGCGCATCATCCCTAGATGCTCATAGAAATGATAATTACAGCTTGTATCAGTGTATAAATAAAATCTATTGATTTGTTGTTCTTGCATATAACTAATCAGTAGATTAAATAATTCTTTTCCAAGACCTAATCCCCGATACTGTGCATCAATTGCAAAGAAAGATAGCTCGCCTTGATAGTCTTGATTAGTTTGTTGTAACAAAACTTTATCAATATTATTGACAGCCTTAAATATTTTAGCTGTTTTTCGTCCCTCTTTTCTTATTAAGAGATTAAAAATATTGAATCCTTGTTTAACCCTATATTTAAAGGGACATTTATGTGTTTTGATATTTTTTCCCATAATAATGCCAATAGGCTGTTCCTTTAGCAAGGCAACAAGCGTAAAAGTTTGATTGCTTAAACAGCTGCTTAAGAAAATTTTTGATAGTAATTTAGCTATTTTGGAAGTACAAAACTCATCATAGTGCCATGCTTCACGAATAATTTTTTCAATTGCTAAATAGTCTTTTTTAATAATTGGTCTAAAAATAATTTGATTTTTCATACTATTCTCCTTTATTTAATATATAATTATCATAAAGTCTACAGTTACTGTAAAGTCAAGGAGGAACATAATGTTAAAAAATGAATCATTAAAACTAACTACTGCACAATTTGCTAAATTACATAAAATTAATAAGCGAACGCTACATTACTATGATGAAATTGATTTATTTAAACCAAAATTTAAAGGTGAAAATAATTATCGATATTACGATTATTTTCAAAGTATTGAATTAGAAAATATTCTAATGCTAAAGCAGTTAGATATGAGTATCAGCGAAATTAAAAGTTATCTAAATAATCCTAATGTTAATGATTTTGTAAATATTGCTGATGATAAAATACTAAAAATAGAACAAGATATTCGTCGTTTAAAACAAACAAAAAAGGTATTAGAGATAAAAAAGAATCAATTGTTGAAGAGTTCACGAGTTACTGATTTTGAAATCGAAATCGTTGAGCGCCAAGATGAATATTTATTAGTTTCAAATGAGCCTTTTATTCAATATGATGTTAAAGAAATTTTAGAATATTTGCAGCAGGCTTGGAATATAGAACAATATAAAGTAGGGTGTGGCAGTTATATTAGTATTGATAAAATTAAAAATAATGATTTTGAACATTACGATGGTCTGTTTATTTCCCTTCAAAACAAACGATATGGCAAAAACGTTTTATTACAATCTAAAGGAAAATATTTATGTGGTTATGTTAAAGGGGATTGGGATAAAATAGCTGTATTATATCGTAGTATGTTAAACTTTGCAAAAAAGGAAAACTTGAAATTAATAGGATATGCTTTTGAAAGAGGTCTCAATGAATTTGCAATCAATAGTATTGATGAGTATTTTACTGAAATATCAATTAAGATTAGTGAATAAACTAATCTTTTTTATATATAGTTTTAAACTATATATAACCCTATGTTTTAAGTATTTTTCAATAATAAAAAGATTTGTTATCCTATGTACACAAGGAGTGTGATAACATGAATAAAATACCGTATCGATATGATATAGTTGGAAGTTTTTTAAGAAGCGAGCGTTTAAAACATGCTCGTGAGAATTTCAATAATAATTTAATTAGTAAAAATGAATTAAAAAAAATTGAAAATGAAGAGATTTTAAAATTAGTAAAAAAAGAAGAGGCAGCTGGTTTAAAAGCTGTAAGTGATGGTGAATTTCGTCGGAGTTATTGGCATCTTGATTTTTTGGCAGGTTTAACAGGTGTTAAAAAAATTGAAGCTGAAAAATGGTCAGTTGATTTTAAAGGGGTTCAGCCCAAGGCGGCGACTTTAAAAATTATTGATAAAATTGATTTTGAAGATCATGAATTTTTAGAACATTTCGAATATTTAAATTCAATCATTGAAAATGGTGTAACAGCAAAAATGACGATTCCAGCACCAACGATGCTACATTTAATTGCCTGCGTTAGAACAAAAGAATATCAGCCAATTGCAAGATATCAGGATGATGAACAATTGATTGTAGATTTAGCTATGGCTTATCAAAAGATTATTCAGGCTTTTTATGATCGAGGATGTCGGTATTTACAGCTTGATGATACTTCATGGGGAGAATTTTGTTCAAAAGAAAAACGGGAGGAATATGCTAATTGTGGGATTGATGTAGGAGCACTGGTCAAAAAATATGTATATTTAATTAACTTATCGATTGTTAATAAGCCAGATGATATGAATATAACAATTCATATTTGTCGTGGTAACTTCAGATCAACTTGGTTTTCATCAGGGGGGTATGAACCAGTTGCTAAGGAATTATTTGGTAGCTGTAAGGTAGATGAGTTTTTCTTAGAGTATGATAGTGATCGTTCAGGGGATTTTACACCACTTAGATTTATTAAAGATCAAGTAGTTGTTTTAGGATTAATTACATCAAAATTTTCAGAATTGGAAGATAAGGAAATGATAAAAGCAAGAATTAACGAAGCTAGTCAGTTTGTAGCTTTAGATCAATTATGCTTAAGTACCCAATGTGGCTTTGCATCAACTGAAGAAGGAAATAATTTAACTGAAGATCAGCAGTGGGCTAAAATTGCATTAGTCAAAGAAATTGCTGAAGAAGTGTGGGGAAAATAATGAAAACAGCAGTTATTGGATATCCAAGAATTGGATCAAATCGAGAATTAAAATTTGCTACAGAGCGGTATTTAAAGGGGCAGATTGAACAAAGTGAGTTATTACAAATTGCCCAAAATTTAAGAAAAGAACATTGGGTTGAACAAGATAACCAAAAAATAGATTATATTTCTTCAAACGATTTTTCATTTTATGATAATGTTTTAGATACAGCCTATTTACTAAATATCATTCCTAAACGATATCAAGAATTACAATTGAATTCATTAGATCAATATTTTGCAATGGCACGAGGCTATCAAGGGGAAAATGGAGATGTTAAAGCTTTAGCAATGAAAAAATGGTTTAATACTAATTATCATTATTTAGTACCGGAAGTTGATGATCAAGTTGAAATTAGCTTAAATGGAACTAAGATTTTTGATGAGTTTCAAGAAGCACTTGATTTAGGGATTAAGACCAAACCAGTCATTGTTGGACCATATACTTTAATGAAATTATTACGTTTTACAGGGACACTAACTTATCAAGATATTCTTGATGATCTTATAAATGGGTATTTAGAGGTTATTAAGAAATTGAGGAATTTAGGTGCTTCATGGATTGAGGTTGATGAACCAGCACTAGTTTTTGATTTAAGTGATAAAGATATTATCTTGTTTAAAGAAATATATACTAAAATTTTAGATAATAAAGGGTCAGTAAAAATTTTATTACAGACATATTTTGGAGATATTCGTGACTGTTATCAAACAGTTTTAAATTTAGATTTTGATGGAATTGGATTAGATTTTATTGAAGGTAAGGAAAATTTAACTTTATTAGATCGTTACGGTTTTGATCAAAATAAAATCTTATTTGCAGGAGTAGTTAATGGTAAAAATATTTGGAAGAATGAATATGAAAAAACAGTTTCTTTAATTGAAAAAATAAAAAATAATGTCAATAAAATAGTTTTAAATACATCATGTTCCTTGATTCATGTCCCTTATACGATTGAAAATGAAAGGAATTTAGAGCAAATATATAAAAATAATTTTTCTTTTGCACAAGAAAAATTAAAAGAATTATTTCAATTAAAGGTAATTATGCGAATTGGAAAAGGACATAGTTATTATGTTGATAATTTAGCATTCTTTAAAGAGCCAAATAATCGTACTAATGAAGCAGTCCAAGCACGAATTGCAGCACTGAAAAAAGAAGACTTTATTCGCCTACCGGAATTTGAAGTACGTCGCCAAATTCAAAAAGAAAAATTTAAATTACCAATTTTACCAACTACAACAATTGGTTCATTTCCTCAAACCAAAGAAGTAAGAGCTAATCGCCGAGCTTATCGTAATGGTGACATTGATGAACAGACATATGCGGAATTTAATCATCAGATGATTAAAGAATGGATCAAGTATCAAGAAGAAATAGACTTAGATGTTTTAGTACATGGAGAATTTGAAAGAAATGATATGGTTGAATATTTTGGTGAGAATCTAGATGGATATTTATTTACTGAGAATGGCTGGGTACAATCATATGGTACTCGTTGTGTTAAACCGCCAGTTATTTGGGGTGATATTTCTCGAGTGCGCCCGCTAACAGTAGATTATGCAGTATATACACAAGCTCTAACTAAAAAACCTGTTAAAGGAATGTTGACCGGTCCAGTAACAATGTTAAACTGGTCATTTCCGCGGATTGATATTTCTTTGGCAGAAACAACTTTACAACTGGCACTTGCAATCAAAGACGAGGTTTTAGATCTTGAAGATCATGGCATTAAAATTATTCAAATTGATGAAGCAGCACTGAGAGAAAAATTGCCATTACGAAAAAGGGATTGGCAAAGTGAATATCTTGATTGGGCAATTCCAGCATATCGCTTAGTTCATAGTAGTGTTCAAGCAGATACACAAATTCATAGCCATATGTGTTACAGTGAATTTGATGATATTATTCAAGCAATTGAAGATATGGATAGTGATGTTATTTCTTTTGAAGCTTCACGTTCTGATCTAACATTGATCGATACTTTAAATAGAGTTAATTTTAAAACTGAGATCGGGCCAGGAGTCTATGATATTCATTCTCCAAGAATTCCTAGTGTTGAAGAATTAGAAAGAGTTTTAACTTCGATGCTTGAAAAATTGTCTGCCAGCAAATTATGGATCAATCCAGATTGTGGCTTAAAGACCCGAGCTTATCCAGAAACTTTAGCTAGTTTAAAAAATATGGTCGAAGCAACTAAAAATATTCGTACCAAACTTCAATAACTGAGTAAATAGTGTTAGAATAAGGCCAAAGGAAGTGAAGAAAATGACATTACAACAATTACGCTATGTGATTACGGTAGCTCAAAAAGGCTCAATTAGTGAAGCAGCTAAAGAATTATTTATTTCACAGCCTAGTTTATCTAATGCAATTAAAGAATTAGAGAAAGAGATGAAAATTATCATTTTCTCACGAACTAATAAGGGTATCATAATAAGTGATGAAGGATTGGAATTTTTAGGATATGCGCGTCAGGTTCTTGAACAAGCAGAACTTTTAGAAAATCGATATTTAGAAACAAAAAGTACTAAAAAGCGCTTTAATATTTCAACTCAGCATTATTCTTTTGCTGTTAATGCTTTTGTTGATTTAGTAAAAAAATATAGCGATAACGAATATGAATTTACAATTAGGGAAACTCGCACATATGAAATAATTGAAGATGTTAAAACTCTTAAAAGTGAAATTGGAATTCTTTATATAAATGATTTTAATCAAAAAGTTATTAATAAATTGTTAAAAGAAAACAATCTTATTTTTAATCAGCTTTTTATTGCTAAACCACATATTTTTGTTAGTAATACAAATCCATTAGCTCAAAAAGATATTGTGACTCTTGAAGATATTGAACCATTTCCTTATTTATCCTTTGAACAAGGACAATATAATTCATTTTATTTTTCTGAGGAAATTTTAAGCACTTTAGTACATCAAAAAATAATCAAAGTCAGTGATCGAGCAACTTTGTTTAATCTATTGATTGGTTTAGATGGGTATACTATTTCAACAGGGATTATTAGCGAAGAATTGAATGGTAAAAATATTATTGCGATTCCGCTTGCTGTTGATGAAACGATCAAGATTGGATACATTGTTCGAAATGATACAGCGCGCAGCTATTTAGGTCAAATTTTTATTGAAGCATTAAAACAAAATACTCAAGAATTGATGCAGGGAGTCTAGCTCCCTTTTTTATTTATGTCAATATCATTCAAGCAATATTTTAAAACTTGTGATATAGTAGCATTCAAGGAGGGATACAGGTGGTGGAAACTAGAACGATCGTATATGATGAACAATTACAAATTGAAGCATATCAGTTTGTTGGAATAATGCAAAAATTCCCTAATCATTTTCATGACTGTTATGTAGTTGGTTTTGTTGAAAAGGGCAATCGCCATTTGTCTTGTCGTGGGGATGAATATGATATGGAGCCAGGGGATATGCTGTTATTAAATCCTCGTGATAATCACACTTGTGAAAGTCGCGACGGTCAACCGCTTGATTATCGTTGTTTAAATATTGATGCAGATGTTATGGTGCGAGCAGTAAAAGAGGTTATAGGATGTAGCTATTTACCAAATTTTGAAAAACCAGTTGCTTTTCAAAGTGAGATGGTCGAATCTTTACGCACATTGCATCAAAGTGTGATGAAGAAAGAAACGGAGTTTTTGAAAGAAGAATTATTTTATATTTTGATAGAACAGCTGGTTAAAGAATATACTAATAACCAGCCGCTATTAAAAAGTCGATTTAGTGAGCCGATCAAATTAGTAAAAAAGCATTTAGATGATAATTTTATCAATCAAATTTCTTTAGATTCATTAAGTGAATTAGCACAGATGAATAAGTATA
The DNA here is from genome assembly GCF_014131695.1 of Thomasclavelia ramosa DSM 1402. Taxonomy (NCBI): domain Bacteria; kingdom Bacillati; phylum Bacillota; class Erysipelotrichia; order Erysipelotrichales; family Coprobacillaceae; genus Thomasclavelia; species Thomasclavelia ramosa. The sequence continues at coordinate 2,093,788 of NZ_CP036346.1, read as the reverse complement.
CTCTAATTCGTAATTTTGCACGTTCTTTTGGGATAACTCCCTATCAATATCTTGAAACAATACGTGTTAATCATGCCAAAGAGCTACTTGAACAGGGTCTTAGTCCACTTGAGGCAGCAATGCTTTCGGGATTTAGTGATCAAAGTCATTTTACTCGTTTTTTTAAGAGCTTAATCGGCTTGACACCGAAACAGTATCAAAATATTTTTAAGGGGAAAGAGGATGAATAAGGATTTTTCAGGACATTTGGCTGCATTATTAACAATTTTTATTTGGGGAACAACATTTATTTCAACTAAAATTTTATTAACTGATTTTAAACCGATAGAAATATTATTTTTTCGTTTCTTGATAGGTTTATTTATTTTAATTTTGATTTATCCCAAAAGACTAAGAAAAACGACGAAGAAGCAAGAGTTGACATTTGCTCTAACGGGACTTTGTGGAGTTACTTTGTATTATTTATTAGAAAATATTGCACTAACATATTCGATGGCTTCAAATATCGGAGTGATAATCTCAATTGCACCGTTTTTTACGGCAATCTTATCACACTTTATTTTGAAAGAAGAGACATTGAATCAAAATTTTATAATTGGTTTTATGGCTGCAATGGTGGGGATTATGCTTATTAGTTTTAATGGCAGCAGTAATTTTAAGCTGAATCCATTGGGAGATATATTAGCATTACTGGCTGCTTTGGTCTGGGCTGTTTATTCAATTTTAACTAAACGAATTAGTGATTATGGTTATAGTACGATTCAGGTCACAAGAAGAACTTTTATGTATGGGGTAACATTTATGTTTTTGACATTGATACCTTTAGGATTTAAATTGGATTTAGGACGTTTTAGTAATCCAATTTATTTAGGAAATATCTTATTTTTAGGATTAGGTGCATCCGCTTTATGTTTTGTAACTTGGAATATGGCAGTAAAAATATTAGGTGCTGTAAAGACGAGTATCTACATATACATTGTACCAGTAGTTACAGTAGTGACTTCAATCATTGTTTTACATGAACAAATTACTTTAATGGCTTTCATCGGGACAGTACTGACTTTGATTGGATTATTTTTATCTCAAAAACGCGAGGTACAAAAGAATGGATAGAAAATGTGTTATGATAGTTGATAAAAATTTGCCACTAGGATTAATTGCTAATACAACTGCTATCTTAGGAACTGCTTTAGGCAAGTTAGAAGGGGAAATCGTTGGGACTGATGTATATGATATGAAAGAACATATACATCGTGGAATAGTAACGATTTCAATTCCAGTTTTGAAGGGTGATGAGTTTTTAATCAGAGAACTACTAAAACAGGCTAATTATTATCCTAATGAGGTATTAGTTATTGATTTTTGTGACCTTGCTCAAAGTTGTCGTGATTATTCAGAATATATTGATAAAATGAAGCTGGCTAGTGAAGCTTCGCTTAAATATTTTGGGATTTGTCTATATGGTACAAGGACACGAATTAATAAACTAACAGGAAATTTATCATTACTAAAATAGAAAAAAAGATGTTTTTAGCCACCAAATAGGCTATGATATAGCCATTGGAGGGATAAAAATGGAGAATATTGAATTAGATGTACATACACATACAATAGCAAGCGGGCATGCTTATTCATCACTTAGTGAAATGGTAGCTGGGGCGAAAGAAAAGGATATAAAATTATTAGGAATAGTAGAGCATGACCAGGGAATTCCAGGAACATGTGCTCCAATTTACTTCAAAAATCTAGATGTAATTCCTCGGGAGATAGAGGGAATTAAATTATTGTTAGGGATTGAAATTAATATTTTGGATCATCAAGGAAGACTTAGTATTACAGAAGATTTATATGATTATGTTGATTACTGCATGGCAGGAATTCATTTACATTGTTATGAGGCGGGAACAATTGAAGAAAATACACGGGCAGTGATCGAAACAATTAAAAATCCTCATATTAGTGTAATCGTTCACCCAGATGATGGTAAGTGCCCACTTGATTATGAGAAAGTAGTTTTAGCAGCTAAAAAGTATCATACTTTGTTGGAAGTGAATAATAATGCTTTACGTAGTCCATCTCGTCTAAATTCACGTGAAAATACACTTAAGATGCTACAATTATGCAAACAACATCGAGTTAAAATTATTTTAGGTAGTGATGCACATATTCATTTTGATATAAAAAATTATGATCAGATCGAGGAACTCTTAAAAGAAGTAGAGTTTCCAAAGGAATTAATTGTTAATTATCATATTGAAGATTTTTTAGAATATATAAAAAAACAAGTGAGATACTAATTCTCACTTGTTTTCATATTTGTTAAATTTATATCTGAAATTAATTAAACTCTATTAACTATTTTTTCATATTAGACTCAACCTTAGTGAGCCATTAATATAATTGGGGGTCTACGTTTCTTATTTAGTACGTAATCCTTTTTCATATTAATTCTTAGGATCATTGGAGCTACATAAGTATGAACCCTATGATAGATTGAAGATTTAGGATAAATAAATTCTTTTTCTTCAACCATCTCAGTTGTTGTTAACAGACGATATGTATTTAACAATGTATTGATTAAAATAATCAATGTATAAAGCATTAACACTGAAATTACATACATCTCATTCATATTATCAACTCCTTTCTACTAATCCTTTCCTCACCATTATATTAGCATATTTTATCCAAAAATGAAAGGGCTTTCAATGAAAAATGATTTTTTATTTTGATTAAATCAGTCTTTTTTTATTTTATGTAATAGGATTTTTTATTAATAAAAAAATGTACTATAATAAAAACATTCGATAAAATCATGATATTTTATTGACAGTAGAAAAATATCGGTATATCATATAGCCAAGAAAACCGATGAAGTGGAGATAAAAATAGATCGTGCACTTATAGAGAGCTTGGATGGTGGAATCAAGTAGAACGCAGCCTATTAAATGGACCACTGAGGGCAAAGTGAAAAGCGTTAGCCGAGTATTCTTTGACGTTAGACTTACGTCAGTAGTCATAGATGTGATAGCATCTACTAAGAGCACGATTGTATCGTGAACCAAGGTGGCACCGCGGAATATATATCCGTCCTTGACAGAAAATTATTTTCTGTCGGGACGGTTTTTTATTTACAAAGGAGGAAATTAGCGATGTATTATCCAACATTAGAACAGATTAAGGAAATTATTAAAACAGGAGACTACAACTTAGTTCCTGTCTGCAAGGAAATGTATGGTGATAGTATCACCCCAATTGAAGTGATGCGAATTTTAAAAAAACATAGTAAGCATTGTTATATGCTTGAAAGTGTTGATGATACAAAACGCTGGAGCCGTTATACCTTTATGGGATATGATCCTAAAAGTGAAATTACATGTTTAAATAATTTAATGAATGTCGATGGAAAGGAGTTCATGGTAACTCACCCTAAAGATTATTTAAAAAAGCTTTTGAAACAATATCAAAGTCCTAAGATAGCAGGGTTGCCAACATTTACTGGCGGACTGGTAGGATATTTTGCATATGATTATTTTAAATATAGTGAGCCGGTTTTAAATTTGAAAAGTGATGATAAAGAGGGGTTTAATGATGTCGATTTGATGTTATTTGACCAAGTTATTTGTTTTGACAATTATAAGCAAAAAATTGTTTTGATAGCTAATGTTGCAGTTGATGATTTGGAAAAAAGTTATCATGAGGCATTGGTAAAATTAGAAAAAATGCAAGCTTTAATTATTAGTGGTGTTAAAGCTAAAATTGAGCCATTAAGGCTAAAAAGTGATTTCAAAGCATTATTTGAACAAAATGAATATTGTAACATGGTAGAACGTGCTAAAAAGTATATTAAAGAAGGAGATATATTTCAAGTAGTTTTATCAAATTGTTTAGAGGCTGAAGTAACAGGGAGTCTTTTTGATACTTATCGTGTTTTACGAACGACCAATCCCTCTCCATATATGTTTTATTTTTTTAGCGATGATCAAGAATTTGCAGGGGCTTCACCAGAGACTTTGGTTAAGTTAGAAGATAAAAATCTTTATACTTATCCTTTAGCAGGAACACGACCCCGAGGAATGAATGAAAATGAAGATGTAAATTTTGAAGTATCTTTATTATCTGATCAAAAGGAATTAGCAGAGCATAATATGCTGGTTGACTTGGGGAGAAATGATATTGGTAGAATTTCTAAATTTGGCACGGTTAAAGTTGAAAAGTATCAGGAGATATTAAGATTTTCACATGTTATGCACATTGGTTCAACTGTCTCAGGGGTGATTCTTGAAAATAAAGATGCGATTGATGCAATCGATGCATTATTACCGGCAGGAACTTTATCAGGTGCCCCTAAAATAAGGGCTTGTCAAATTATTAACGAACTAGAAAATAATCGTCGCGGAATTTATGGTGGGGCTATTGGTTATATAGACTTTACTGGTAATCTTGATACTTGTATTGCAATTCGCTTAGTGTATAAAAAGAATGAAAAAGTATATGTCCGTAGTGGTGCGGGGATTGTTTATGATAGTGTTCCAGAAATTGAATATCAAGAATGTTTGAATAAGGCACAAGCTGTAATTAGCGCCCTAAATACAGCAAATGGAGGAATTGACTGATGATTTTACTAGTTGATAATTATGATAGTTTTGCTTATAACCTTTATCAGTTGATTGGTTCAATTGATCCAAATATTAAAGTAATTCGTAATGATGAGATGACTGTTGATGAAATTGAAAAAATAGATCCTAATACGATCGTAATATCGCCAGGACCTGGAAAACCTAGTGAGGCGGGAAATATTGAGGAAATAATTAAATATTTTTATAATAAAAAACCTATCTTAGGCGTATGTTTAGGGCATCAAGCAATTTGTGAAGCCTTTGGTAGTACAATTACTTATGCTAAAGAATTGATGCATGGCAAAAGTTCGATTATCAAAATGACTGATGATTTAATTTTTCAAGGGTTGAAACAGCAAACTAAAGTCGCACGTTATCATTCGTTGGCGGTTAAACGGGAAACTTTAGCTAAGGTCTTGAAAGCCATTGCACTGAGTGAAGATGGTGAAGTAATGGCAGTTAAGCATATTGATTATCCAGTATATGGGTTACAATTTCATCCTGAATCAATTTTAACTGATGATGGTAAAAAAATGATAGAAAACTTTTTGGGGGTAAAAGAAAATGATTAAAGAAGCGATTTTAAAATTATCGAAGAAGGTTGATCTAACTGCCGGTGAGGCACGTAGCTGTATGAATGAAATTATGAATGGTGAAGCCAGTGATGTTCAAATGAGCAGTTATTTGACAGCCTTAAGTTTAAAAGGAGAGACAATTGACGAGATCACTGGTAGTGCGGCAGGAATGCGAGAACACTGTATCAAACTACTAAATGATAAAGATGTTTTGGAGATTGTTGGTACTGGTGGAGATGGTTCAAACTCATTTAATATTTCTACGACATCTTCTCTTGTTATTGCAGCAAGTGGTGTAAAAGTGGCTAAACATGGGAACCGGGCAGCTAGCTCTAAATGTGGTGCTGCTGATGTTTTAGAAGCTTTGGGAGTAAAAATTGATGTAACTCCTGAAAAAAGTGCTACAATATTAAATGACATTAATATTTGCTTCTTGTTTGCTCAAAATTATCATATTGCAATGAAATATGTGGCTCCAGTAAGACGGGAATTAGGAATTAGGACAGTGTTTAATATTTTAGGGCCTTTGACTAATCCGGCAGGTGCTAATATGCAGGTAATGGGTGTATATGAAGAGGCATTAGTCGAACCATTGGCAGAAGTGTTAACTAATTTAGGAGTTAAACGTGCCATGGTAGTATATGGACAAGATAGTTTAGATGAAATATCATTATCAGCCCCAACAAGTGTATGCGAAGTTAAAGATGGTACTTATACTCGTTATACAATAACTCCAGAACAGTTTGGATTAACACGCTGCTGCAAAGAAGAATTAGTAGGTGGTACCCCTAAAGATAATGCTAAAATTACAAGGGATATTTTAAGTGGTGTCAAAGGACCTAAACGTGATGCTGTGTTGTTGAATGCGGGAGCTGCTATTTATATTGCCGGTCGTACAAAAACAATGCAGGAAGGAATCGAATTAGCTGCTAGATTGATTGATGATGGTAAAGCATTAGCTAAACTAGAGGAGTTCATTAACAAAACTAACATGTAGAAGGAGTTTTAAAATGATTATTGATGATATTGTAGAAAGAACTTTGGAAAGAGTAGCAGAAAACAAAAAACGTAATTCCATTGAAAAATTAGCTAAATTGGCTTTTGATAAGCCAATTAATAAAGATTATCCTTTTGAACGAGCTTTAAGAAGAGCTGGAATTTCTTATATTATGGAGATTAAACGGGCTTCACCGTCAAAAGGAGTGATTGCTCCAAATTTTGATTATAAAAGTATTGCAAAGGAATATGAAGATATTGGTGCAGCTGCAATTTCAGTAGTTACAGAGCCCGACTTTTTTAAAGGTGATGATGACTTTTTAGCTGAAATTGCTAAAATAGTCAAAATACCAGTACTTAGAAAAGATTTTGTTGTAGATGAATATATGATTTATGAAGCTAAACTATTAGGTGCAGATGCCGTATTACTAATTTGCAGTATTCTTGATGAAATAACGCTAATGCGCTGTTTGAATTTAGCAGAGCGTTTAGGGATGAGTGCTTTGGTTGAAGCCCATAGTTCAATGCAGGTAAAGAAGGCATTGCGTGTTGGTGCTAAGATCATTGGTGTTAATAACCGTGATTTGAGAAATTTTGAAGTTGATCTAAATAACAGTATTGAATTACGTTCGATGGTACCAGAAAATATTATTTTTGTTTCTGAAAGTGGGATTAAGACATATGATGATATAAAAACGTTAGAAGAAAATAATGTTGATGCTGTATTAGTTGGAGAAACTTTAATGCGATCTCATGATAAACGTAAGACTTTTGAAATCTTACAAGGATTACGTAAACCGGATAATGCAAATTAAAATTTGTGGCTTATTTCAAGTAGAAGATATAGATTATGTAAATGAGGCAAAACCTGATTATGTTGGATTTGTCTTTGCTAAAAGTAAAAGGCAAGTAGATATTCATCAAGCAGAAAAATTAAAAAATAAACTTGATTCAAATATAAAGGCTGTTGGGGTATTTGTTGACGAACAAATTAGTGAAATTACTGCTATTGTTAAAATGGGGATCATTGATCTTATTCAACTTCACGGTCATGAGGATAATGCTTATATTAAGCAGTTAAAACAGTCAGTGCAGATGCCGATTATTAAAGCCATCAAGGTGATTGAAAAGGATGATCTTAATAACCTGGATTATGAATGCGATTATTATTTACTGGATAGTAAAATAAGCGGTAGCGGTAAGTCATTTGACTGGTCACTAATCAAAGATTTAGATAAACCATTTTTTCTAGCGGGAGGAATTGATTTAGATAATTTAGATGAGGCAATGAGTAAAGCTGATTATGGAATAGATGTTAGTAGTGGGGTAGAAACTAACGGAATCAAAGATCGTAATAAAATTATAGAAATAGTAAGGAGAACAAAAAATGGAAACAGGTAGATATGGAATACATGGGGGTCAATATATTCCAGAAACATTAATGAATGAAATCCATAATGTTGAAAAAGCATATGAATTTTATAAAAATGATCCTGAGTTTAATCGAGAGTTAGAAAAATTATTGAAAGAATACGCAGGGCGCCCATCGTTGTTATATTATGCTAAAAAAATGACAGAAGATTTAGGTGGTGCGAAAGTATATTTAAAACGTGAAGATTTAAATCATACGGGATCTCATAAAATCAATAATGTTTTAGGTCAAGTTTTGATGGCAAAAAAGATGGGGAAAACTCGTGTTATTGCTGAAACTGGGGCTGGTCAGCATGGAGTTGCAACAGCTACGGCTGCCGCTTTACTAGGTTTAGAGTGCGAAATTTTTATGGGCAAAGAAGATACTGATCGTCAGGCTCTAAATGTGTATCGAATGGAGTTGTTGGGTGCAACAGTTCATAGTGTAACAAGTGGAACAATGACATTAAAAGATGCTGTTAATGAAACAATGCGTGAGTGGACAAAAAGAGTTGATGATACTTTATATGTATTAGGCTCAGTAATGGGACCACATCCATTTCCGATGATTGTTCGGGATTTTCAAAGTATTATTTCTAAGGAAGCACGTGAACAAATCTTAGAAGATGAAGGAAAGTTACCAACAGCTGTTATGGCTTGTGTTGGTGGTGGAAGTAATGCAATGGGGATGTTCTATAATTTTATTAATGATCAGGAAGTTCAGTTGATTGGCTGTGAGGCTGCTGGTAAAGGAGTTGATACTGCTTTAACTGCAGCTACGATCAATACTGGATCATTAGGGGTTTTCCATGGAATGAAATCATATTTTTGTCAAGATGAATATGGACAAATCGCTCCTGTTTATTCAATTTCAGCAGGTCTAGATTATCCTGGAATAGGGCCTGAACATGCTAATCTACATGATATTGGTCGAGCTCAGTATGTACCAGTTAGTGATGATGAAGCAGTGGCTGCTTTTGAATACTTAGCTCGTACAGAGGGGATTATTTGTGCAATTGAGAGTGCTCATGCTGTAGCACATGCTCGTAAAATTGTACCATCAATGGATAAAGAAGATATTGTTATTATTTGTTTATCCGGCCGTGGTGATAAAGATGTAGCTGCAATTGCTAGATATCAGGGGGTGGATATTCATGAGTAGAATTAGTGAAGCCTTTAATAATAAAAAAGCTTTTATTGGATTTTTAACTGCTGGAGATCCTTATCAAAAAATGACAGTTGAATATATCTTAGAAATGGAAAAAGCAGGAGCATCATTGATTGAAATTGGAATTCCTTTTAGTGATCCAATTGCTGAAGGACCGGTGATTCAGGAAGCTAATATACGAGCATTATCGAAAGGAATGACAACCGATCAGGTTTTTGAAATTGTAGCTGAGGTTCGTAAACATTCGAATATTCCGCTTTGTTTGATGACTTATTTAAATCCAGTTTTCCACTATGGATATGATGAATTTTTTAAAAAATGTCAAGAAACCGGAGTTGATGGGATCATCATTCCTGATTGCCCGTATGAAGAAAGTAAGGAAGTTAGTGATATTTGTTATAAATATGATGTTGATTTAATCTCTATGATTGCTCCAACATCAAAAGAGCGAACACTTGAAATAGCAGCCCAGGCAAAAGGTTTTATTTATTTAGTTTCTTCAATGGGAGTTACAGGTATGCGAAGCAATATTGTTACAGATATTGAAGGAATTGTTGAATCAATTAAAACGGTTACTGATACACCAGTAGCGGTAGGATTCGGCATTAATAGTCCAGCACAAGTGAAGCATTTTGGAAATATTGCTGATGGTGTAATTGTTGGCAGTGCAATTGTTAATTTAATTAAAGAACATGGTGATCGTGCGCATCAACCATTATTTAATTACATCCAGACACTGATTAAGGAATTATAAAAGGATAATTAGAAGGGATTAAATTATTGAAATTTTAATTAGTTTAGACTGTTAATAATAGTTCGTTTAAAAAAATGAATTTGATTTATAGTATAAAATAAAACTAAAAAACAGCAATCTATCGGATTGCTGTTAAATTTAGTTTAAATTAACTTAAAAAAGTATTATTTTGATAAGGGTTTATTTGAATGATTGTCTTTAATAGTCAAATGATCTAATAAGGTGTCTAACGAACCGGTTAATAAATAGCCCCGCCTAAAATAATAATCATTAAAATTAATAGTCCAACTGTTTCCATACTACCACCTCTATAGATAAAATACCAAAAATAGTATAAAAATGACGTAAGATATTCACTAATAAGATTAAGATTGTATAAAGATAATTTCTATCTTTATACAATCTTAATACTATTGAGGAAATCTTTATTTTATATTTATGAATAGTTTAGTATAGTGAACTTATAAGATAAAGTATAGGTAAAGGGAGCGATGTCCTATCAAAGAAAAACTAACTGAGAAATTATTGCATGGTCTTACGCCAATGAAGATTATTTTCTATGGTTTTTGTATTATTATTTTAATGGGGACGATTCTCTTGAGTCTCCCAATCTCGTTGAAAGAAAACCAGGAAGTTTCAATAATGACTTCTTTTTTTACTGCCACTTCAGCAACTTGTGTGACAGGCTTGATTCGGGTAGATACATATAGTCATTGGAGCTGGTTTGGCCAGTTTATAATTATTTTATTGATTCAAATTGGTGGTATTGGTTTTATGACTTTTTGTATTTATGCTTTAACATTAGCTAAAAAGAAGATAGGAATTATTAGTCGTTCAATCATGCAGAATTCAATTTCTTCTCCACATGTTGGGGGAATTGTAAAAATGACAAAATTTATTATCTTGGCGACTTTTTTTATTGAAGCGTTAGGGGCTTTTTTTCTTTCATTTATTTTTTGTCCAAAATTAGGATTGGTTAAAGGTTTGTGGTTCTCAATTTTTCATAGTATTTCAGCGTTTTGTAATGCAGGATTTGATTTAATGGGTAATTTTGAACCATATAGTTCGCTAGTTTCTTTTCAAGATAATTGGTATCTGAATATGATTATTATGCTCTTAATCATTATTGGGGGTCTAGGTTTTTTGGTTTGGAAAGATATTATTGATAATCGTGGACATTTTTCTAAAATGCGATTACATACTAAAATAGTTATTACAACCACAATAATTTTAATATTCGGAGGAGCACTATTTATTTATTTTTGTGAGCAGGGGAATGCAACTATTTTAAGTTCGTTATTTCAATCTGTAACTGCTCGTACAGCAGGATTTAATACAGTTGATTTATCGAAGATTAGAGAAACAACACAATTAATCATAATTATATTAATGTTTGTAGGTGGTTCTTCAGGTTCAACTGCTGGGGGAATCAAAACAACAACTATTGCAGTAATGCTAGTTAACATTATAAGTATGTTTAAACAAAAGAAAGGTGTTGAAGTTTTTAAACGGCGAATTAGTGATGAAATAGTAAAAATGGCAAGTTGTGTTTTAATGGCATATTTAGTGTTGACTTTGATTGTTTCATTGATTATATGTCAGCTTGAAAATATTTCTTATATAACGGTATTATTTGAATGTGTTTCAGCTATAGCAACTGTTGGATTGACGATTGGAATAACTTCACAACTTGGCGTTATTTCACAGTGTCTATTGGCCTTATTAATGCTCTTTGGACGAGTTGGTTCAATTACGTTCCTGCTTGCTTTTGCTTCGAATAGGGTGACGCCATTAGCAAAAGCACCAGCTGAAAAAATTCAAATAGGATGATGGAGGAACTATGAAATCTGTATTAGTAATCGGCTTAGGACGTTTTGGACGTCATTTGTCAAGAAAATTTATTGAAGAAGGAAATGCTGTTTTAGCAATTGAAAAAGATGAAACAAGAGCTGATTGGGCGGTTAATATTGTTAATGAAATTCAAATCGGTGATGCGACTAATGAAGATTTTATTAAATCTTTAGGAGTTAATAATTTTGATATTTGTGTAGTTGCAGTTGGCGATAATTTTCAAACGGCTTTAGAAATCACTGTACTATTAAAAGATTTTGGGGCTGAATATATAATTGCCAGAGCGAGTCGTGATGTTCACCGTAAATTATTACTTCGCAATGGAGCTGATCATGTTGTTTATGCAGAACGGGAAATTGCTGAAAAAATAGCAATTAAATATGGAGCAAAAAATGTTTTTGATTATTTAGAATTAACACCTGATATTGCGATTTATGAAATTAAGATTCCAGAGAGCTGGTTGAATAAAACAATTATCGAAAAGGCAGTTAGGACGAGATACCATGTTAGTATCTTAGCTACTAAAAAGAATGGGAGAATTTTTCCTTTGCCACCAACAAATCATGTATTTGCCGCTGATGAAACATTGATTGTTATGGGCACTGCAAAATCAATTAAAGAAATTACGCGTTAGCAAAATTGTGTTATAATATAAGCCGAGTGAGGTTATATTATGATTAATCAACAAGAACATATTCTACTATGTCTTTCTTCATCTACTTCTAATCCTGATGTGATTAAAATGGCTGCTGCTGTAGCACATGAAAATAAAGCAATTTTTACTGCTTTATATGTTGAAACACCAGATAATTCAAAAATTAGTAAGGATGATCGCGAAAGACTCCAATATAATACTAATTTGGCTAGAAAGTTAGGTGCTAATATCGAAACAGCTTTTGGTTTAGATATTGCTTATCAAATTAATGAATTTTGCAAAAATGCTAAAGTAACTAAAGTGTTTTTTGGACATAGTCAAAAGGACAGGAAACATTTATTTAGTTCAAGGCTAGATAAGAAATTATTAAATTTACTAAAAGATTTGGATATTAATATTGTCTATCATCAAAATACGGGGAAAGATAAATCAAAGCAAAGAGATTTTAATTTTGTTGTTAAGGGTAAAGATTTAGCTATTTCAATATTTATTCTGTTGATAGCAACCCTGATAGGGATATTATTCCATCATTTAGGTTTTAGTGAAGCAAATACAATTACAGTTTATATTTTAAGTGTTTTAATTACTGCTATAACTACATCTAACCGTATTTATAGTCTTGTATCATCGATTTTAAGTGTTTTAATTTTTAACTTTATGTTTACTAATCCACGTTTTACTTTAGCAGCCTATGGTTCTGGTTATCCTGTAACCTTTGCAATTATGCTGATAGCCGCTTTTATTACGAGTACTTTAGCAATAAGGATAAAACAGCAGGCAAAACAGTCTGCTCAACATGCATATCGTACAAAAGTTCTATTAGAGACAAATCGTCTTTTGCAAAAAGAAAAAAGTATTGCAGGAATTAAAGAAACGGCAGCTAAACAAATTGTTAAATTATTAAATAAATCAGTGATGATTTATCAAATTACTGAAAATGATACGATTTTACATGAAGTCTTTCATCATAATAATATGACTGTTCATGATTGTGATGAGATTGAAACTAATGTTCACTGGGTCTACCAGAATAATAAAACATATCAAGCTAAGAATTACTATTTACCGCTTGCTAGTACTAATGATATTTATGGTGTAGTAGTAATAATTTTAGAAGATGTTATTCTTGATGCTTTTGAAAATAATTTAGTACTATCAATCGTTGGTGAATGTGCTTTAGCTCTAGAAAAAGAGTTTTTTAACCAAAAGAAAGAAGAAGCTGCAATTGAAGCTAAAAATGAGCGGTTGCGTGCAAATTTATTACGTTCAATTTCGCATGATTTACGAACACCATTAACTAGTATTTCTGGTAATGCAAGTGTACTGATAAATAATAGCGGCAGCTTAGATGAAAATAAAAAAATGCAGTTATACGAAGTAATCTACGATGATTCATTATGGTTGATTAATCTGGTTGAAAATCTTCTTTCAGTTACAAGAATTGAAGATGGCAAAATGAATCTGCATTTAGAAACAGAACTTATTGAGGAAGTTATAAATGAGGCATTGAATCATATTAGTCATAAAAAGGATGAACACCGTATTGAGGTAAAGGCTAATGATGAATTTATTTTAGCAAAAATAGATGCTGGCTTAATAATTCAAGTAATTATAAATATTGTTGACAATGCAATTAAATATACACCAAAAGGTTCAATGATTAGTATTGAAACCTTTAAGCATAAAGATTTTGTAGAAATTCAAATTGCTGATGATGGAGCAGGAATCAGTGATAAGGACAAAGAAAAACTTTTTGAAATGTTTTATACTGTAAAGCATGAGGTTATTGACGGACGTCGCGGACTTGGTTTAGGGTTAGCTTTGTGTAAAGCTATTATTGTAGCGCATGGTGGTAATATTGCAGTTAAGGACAATATTCCTCACGGAACGATTTTTAGTTTTACATTGCCGATTAAGGAGGTTGAAATACATGAATAAGCCATTTGTATTAGTTGTAGAAGATGATAACGCAGTTAGAAATTTGATTGCTACAACTTTAGAAACTCATGATTATAAATATCATACTTCACAAACGGGAAAACAAGCAATTATTGAAACTGCTTCACAAAAACCGGATATAATGCTGTTGGATCTTGGGCTGCCTGATTTAGATGGGGTTGAAATTATAAAAAAAGTACGTACTTGGACAAATATGCCAATAATCGTTATTAGTGCTCGAAGTGAAGATCGTGATAAAATTGAGGCTCTTGATGCTGGGGCTGATGATTATTTGACCAAACCTTTTTCAGTTGAGGAACTTTTAGCAAGATTACGTGTTATTTTAAGACGGCTTAATTATAATCAAAGTCAAAATATAGAAAGTAGTGATTTTGTTAATGGTGATCTAAAAATTGATTACGCTGGCGGATGTGCATATTTAGATCAGCAAGAACTGCATTTAACACCGATTGAATATAAGTTGCTGTGCCTTCTCTCAAGAAATGTTGGCAAAGTATTAACACATACATATATTACTAAAGAAATTTGGGGGAGTACTTTAGAGAGTGATGTTGCCTCATTAAGAGTATTTATGGCTACGCTTCGTAAAAAAATAGAATTAGATCCTACGCATCCTAAATATATTCAGACCCATGTTGGAGTTGGATACCGAATGTTACGAATTGAATAATATGAGTGAAACAGTTTGTTTCACTTTTCTTTTTTGTTAATTGCGGTAAAATATAAATATAATAAGTATAGGGGGAAACTTAGGGTGTGGATTGGATTAGCTTGTCTATCAGCTTTATTTGCTGGGGTTACTGCAGTTCTTGCAAAAATTGGTTTGAAGAATGTTGATTCTTCTTTAGCAACAGCATTAAGGACAATAATTGTTTTAATTTTTTCATGGATAATGGTCTTATTTGCTGGAACCCAGGAACAATTAAAATATATTGATAGTAATACAGTATTGGTTTTATGTTTTTCTGGAATTGCAACTGGATTATCATGGTTATGTTATTTTAAGGCACTACAATTAGGAGATGTTAACAAAGTTACACCAATTGATAAAAGTAGTACAATTTTAACGATGCTGTTAGCATTTATTTTCTTTGACGAAAAAATTACTATGCTTAAAATAATTTCTATGATAATTATGTCTTTAGGAACTTATATGATGATTGAAAAAAAGCAGGTTGTAAATAAAGTGACAAATAACCATTGGCTATTATTTGCCTTGGCTTCAGCTTTATTTGCTTCTTTGACGGCTATAATTGCTAAGATTGCAATGCTTAATATTGATAGTAATCTGGGAACTTTTATTCGTACAGCGGTAGTATTGATTATGGCTTGGGGGATTGTTTTTTATCAGCGAAGTTATCATACAATTAAAGAAATTACAAAAAAGAATTGGCTTTTTTTATTTTCTTCTGGAATTACAACAGGTTTATCATGGATCTGTTATTATAAAGCGTTGCAATTAGGGGAGGCTAGTATTGTGGTTCCAATCGATAAACTGAGTATCATCGTCACAATTATCTTTTCGTATTTTGTTTTAAAAGAGTCTTTGTCAAAAAAGGCTGTGGCGGGATTGATTTTGATCGTTGCAGGAACAATGTTATTATTGATTTAAAGGGAGGGAATTATGAGAGAATATCATTTAATTGAACCTGTATATAATAAAAGTTCTAAAATATTAATTTTAGGTTCTTTTCCATCAGTAAAATCGCGGGAGGCCAACTTTTTTTATCATCATCCGCAGAATCGTTTTTGGAAAATTCTTGCAAATATTTATAATACTGAATTACCAGAGACTATTATTGAAAAGAAAGAATTTTTAATAAATCAACATATAGCTGTGTGGGATGTAATTGCTAGTTGTGAAATCAAAGGTTCGAGTGATAGTAGTATTACAAATGTTGAAGTCAATGATCTAAAGAAAATCATTGATCAAAGTCAAATTACGCATATTTATACAAATGGGAACTTAGCAGATAGATTGTATCATCGCTATTTCGATGAAATTATTGATCTTCCTGTTACTAAGTTACCATCAAGTTCACCAGCTAATGCGAGTTATTCTTTGACGAAATTAATTAGTTTTTGGAAAGAAATAAAATCGTTATAATATATTAATAGAAAGCAAAAAACTCAAAAAGAGTTTTTTAATTATGTTTCATTTTATATTTAAATAATGAAACAGCTGCAATTAAGAGGAGTCCAGCGTAGCTTAAAACCCAGAATAAATTATTAGGCATTGCGTGATAATTCGCATTTAAGCCATCTCGTGCCATATCTACAGCATGGACAAAAGGAAAACAATACGCAATATCTTTAAACAAGCCTCCAATTAAATCTAAACTAAACCATGTCCCACTTAGCCACGCGGTAAGATTAGTTAATAAGGCACCACAGATTCCTCCGACTTGTCTATCATTAAAAATAGTGCCACAAAATAAGCCGATTGTAATAAAAATAATTGAAATGGGGATTGTACATAAGATGGCAATAATGACATCAGGTGTTATTTTTAAACCTAGATAAAATGCTGCTAGATAGCAAAGTAAAGTCTGTATCAAGGCCATTGGTATTAATGGTAAAGTATATCCCAAAATATAATCTTTAGCTGTCATAGGAGTAGTAAATAATCGTGCTAATAATGATGACATTCGATCACGAGAGATCAATGTAGCTGAAAATAATGATAAGAAGGACAAGCCAAATACTGCAATTCCTGGTGTTAATTGTTTTAGTGAAAAAGGAGTGGCTGGAATATTTTTTTGGATTGTTGTCAATAGTAACAAGATAACGATTGGAAAACCTAAACCAAAAATAATATTAATAGGGTCACGTAAAATTTCTTTTGTGGTTCTTTTAGCAAAGGCCCATGTTCTCATTTTCAGTTCCTCCTGTTGCAAGTTTTATAAAGGCATCTTCAAAGCTGGTTGTCTTGGCGAATTTAATTAGTTCATTTGTGGTTCCCAGGGCTTTGATTTTACCATCTTTCATAATACAAACATAATCTGATAAAGCTTCGGCTTCTTCGAGATAATGGGTAGTTAAAATGATAGTAATCTTACCTTTTAGTGCTTTTATTGTGCGCCATAATTGTTCTCTGGCTAAAATATCAAGTCCTAGTGTTGGCTCATCTAAAAATAAAATTTGTGGCTCACTAATTAGGGCCATAGCAATACTTAAGCGCCGTTGATAACCACCCGATAGTTTTTTACTTTTTTTAGCAGCAACATCTTTCAAATTAAAAGCGGTAATCATTTCGATGACTTTGTTATTGATTAAAGTTTTTTTAAAACCATGGATTTCCGCCATTAATTCCAAATTTTCTCTAACGGTTAAATTCGGTGCGATTGCAGTTTCTTGGGGTGAAACGGCGATAAGCTCTTTAACAAAGAGGCTTTCATTAACAATGCTATAGTTATTGATTCTAGCATCACCGCTTGTTGGTTGAATCAAACCCGATAACATTTTGAGTGTAGTAGTTTTACCGGCTCCATTTACTCCCAATAGAGCTAGTAATTTTCCTTGTTTGATTGATAGATTTAAATTATCAACAGCAAGTTTATCATTATATTTTTTTGTTAAATTTTTAATTTCAATCATTTCCATGATAATCAGTCCTTTTCATTTTTGGGTACTCCTAATTCACTAACAAAGTTAATAACATCACGCTGATGGACAATAGCTAGACCACGTTCTTCATCACCAAGGATCAAAATTTTATCACCAGCGGAAATTTTAAAGATTCGACGTGCTTCTTGAGGAATTACGATTTGTCCACGTTCACCAACAGTAACTGCTCCAAAAAAATGTTTTCCTTTGGGAGGAATTACGATTCCAGCATCATCTTCATCATGATTGATTAAATTATCAATTGTTACATTGTATATTTTTGCCAATGCCATACAGCTGTCAATATCAGGCAATGATTCACCGCTTTCCCATTTTGCTACAGATTGACGTGATACACCAACTTGCTGTGCAATTTCTTCTTGAGTATATTGATAATGTTTTCTAAGCCAAACGAGATTCGTACTAAGCATATTTTTCATACCTCCTATATTTAGGATTATACGTTAAAATCAATTATTGTCTATCAATCAAAGTTGCCTTGAATGTTAAAAATAGTTGCATAATAAAACGGTATGACTGTCCATACCGTTTTACATTTATTCACTTAAATCTTCACCATTTGTGGCAATGACTTTCTTATACCAGTCAAAAGATTTTTTCTTACATCTTGAAAAATCTCCTTCATGATTATTATTGTAATTCACATAGATAAATCCATAGCGTTTATCATATTCACCAGTAGAAGCAGAGACAATGTCGATCGGTGACCACATTGTATAACCTAATAATTCTACTCCATCATAGTCAACTGCATCCCTCATAGCTTCGATATGTGCTGCTAAATAGTCGATACGATACTGATCATCGATTGTTCCGTCTGCTTCTACTTTGTCATAAGCACCAAAACCATTTTCAACAATCATCATTGGTAACTCAAAACGGTCATGGAACCAGTTTAGGCACCAGCGTAATCCTAGTGGATCGATTTGCCAACCCCAGTCTGAAGCTTTTAGATGAGTATTTCGAACAAAGTCCTCACTGAAATAATCATATGTTTTTTCATTACGTCCTTGATATTTTGAAGCAAAACTCATGTAATATGAGAATCCAATATAGTCCACTTTACCTTGAGATAAAATCTTTTTATCTTCTTCAGTAATAAAATCATAACCTTTTCTTTCGAATTTTTTCAATATATGATTTGGGTAGTGACCACGGGCATGGACTTCAACATACCAGTATTTTTGATGCATTGCTCCTAAAGCGTTCATTACATCAGTTGGATTAGGTGATGCAGGGTAAACAGCATTCATCCCAATCATACATCCAACTTGTAAATCAGGATTGATCTCATGAGCGGCTTTAACAGCTAAAGCAGAAGCGACTAATTCATGGTGAGCAGATAAATACATTAAATATTCTGCATCATCATCTTTTTTTAAAAGTACAGCTCCTTCTTGGATTAAGTTGTGCTGAGAAACATCAGCTTGATTATTGATTTCATTAAAAGTCATCCAGTATTTAACTTTATGCTGGTATCTTTCAAAGCATACTTTGGCAAATTTAACGAACATGTCGATTGCTTCACGATTTCTAAAACCACCGTACTCTTTTGCAAGCGTCCAAGGCATTTCGAAGTGCGATAATGTTATAATTGGCTCAATTCCATATTTATGACATTCATCAAATAAATCATCATAAAATTGTAAACCCTCTTCGTTAGGTGTTTCTTCATCACCCCGAGGAAAAATTCGTGTCCAGGCAATAGAAGTTCTAAATGCTTTGAATCCCATTTCAGCGAATAAAGCAATATCTTCCTTATAGCGATGGTAGAAATCCACCCCAACATGATTTGGATAATCTTCTCCTTCGATGACGCCATCAGTTAAGCGTCTTGGCGCACCAGTTACATTATTCCCTGCTGTTTCGACATCAGAGCAACTAATTCCTTTTCCACCTTCTTGCCAAGCTCCTTCAGCTTGATGTGCTGCAATTGCACCACCCCATAAAAAATCTTTATTAAATGTCATCTATATCGACCTCCTTATTTATAAATATATTATACTACGAAATCAATAAAGATAACGGAAATAATGATAAGAATGATAAATATCTTACATAATTTTCTTTAATTGACTTTATTGGATGATATATTTATTATGTAAGTAATGGGGTGATTTTATGATAGGGAAATTAACAGAAGGAAATATTACCAGGGCATTAATTAAATTTTCAATTCCAATGATCTTAGGAAATCTTTTACAGCAGCTTTATAATGTAGCTGATACTTTTATTGTTGGACATTATATCGGAACTGATGCTCTGGCAGCAGTTGGCTCATCTTTTACGATTATGACTTTTTTAACTTCCATTATCTTAGGTCTTTGCATGGGGAGTGGAATTTTATTTTCGATGTTCTATGGGGCTAAACAATTAGATAAAATGAAAACATCTTTTTTTGTCTCTTTTGTAGGAATCGGCATTTTTTCAATTGGATTAGAAATAGTTTGTCTTTTAGCAATTGATCTAATTTTAAATTTTATGAATATTCCTAGGGATATTTTTACGGATACCCATCAATATTTGTTTATAATTTTTCTAGGTCTAGTTTTTACTTTTATTTACAATTATTTTTCCTCGCTATTAAGAGCTTTGGGAAATTCTAAAATCCCATTGATCTTTCTAGCATTAGCATCAATTATAAATATTGGATTAGATATTTATTTAGTGGCAGAAGTTGCAATGGGGGTAGCTGGAGCTGCTGTTGCGACATTGATTGCCCAAGCTTTTAGTGCTATTGGTATCATGCTTTATGTCTTTCTAAGTCAAAAAGAATTGTTACCGCAACGAAAACATTGGCATTTTGAACGTGAAATATTTGAGAAAATCAAAGCGTACTCATTATTAACTTGTATCCAGCAATCAGTAATGAATTTTGGGATTTTAATGATTCAAGGGTTAGTAAATAGTTTTGGTTTAGTAACGATGTCAGCTTTTGCTGCTGCTGTAAAGATTGATTCATTTGCTTATATGCCAGTTCAAGATTTTGGTAATGCTTTTTCAACCTATATTGCTCAAAATAAAGGAGCAGGATTAGAAGAACGAATACATAAAGGATTTAAAGTAGCAGTTGTAATGGCTTCTATCTTTTGTATTTTTATTTCTGCCTTAGTCTTTATCTTTGCTGATAAGCTAATGCTGATCTTCATAGAATCTTCAAAGTCTGAAATTATCTATCAAGGGGCTCAGTATCTAAGAATTGAAGGTGCTTGTTATTTAGGAATTGGATGTTTATTTTTATTGTATGGTTATTATCGTGGGGTTGGTAAACCAGGAATTTCTGTAGTTTTAACTGTTATTTCGCTAGGGACACGTGTTGTTTTAGCATATCTTTTAGCACCATTATTTGGAACTTTGGCGATTTGGTGGGCAATTCCAATTGGCTGGTTTTTAGCTGATTTGATTGGGATTATGTATGGTTTAAAAAAAGAAAGGTGGACTAATAGATACATCGATAAGTAGAAGGAACGACATTTAAATCTTTAGAAGTCGCCTTTTTAGATTAGAAAAACAGTTTGCTAGTAACAGGATGTTTTGATTAAGAGGAGCAATAGACGTAGAAAAAGACTGTTATTACAACAGTCCGGTATCAATTTTAAAAGAATAAAAATATTTTCTTATTAATAAGTGTTAAAACATGCCATAATATACTTTGTTGCAGAAATAATGTTCTGTAATGAGCAATTCAGCTTAAGATATTATAAACATGATTACTATATTAGAAAAGTAACTTTTATCTTATTGTTTTTAGTCTAGATTTTCTCCATTTGAAGCAATTACTTTTTTATACCATTCGAAAGAATCTTTTTTACTTCTTTCTAAAGTACCATTACCTTCATTATCACGATCAACATAGATAAAACCATAACGTTTTTTCATTTCACCAGTAGTAAATGAAACACAGTCAATACATCCCCAAGGGGTATAACCAATTAAATCAATCCCGTCAAGTTCAACAGCTTTTTTCATTTCTTTAATATGAGCTTTTAAATAGTTGATGCGATAGTCATCATGGCAAGAACCATCAGCTTCTTTAACGTCAATGGCACCAAAACCATTTTCGACGATAAATAATGGTTTTTCATATCTTTCATAAAAAATATTCAATGCATATCTTAATCCTTCTGGATCAATTGCCCAGCCCCAGTCAGATTCTTTAATAAATGGATTTTTAACAGAATGCTCACTTGAACCATCAGTTGCTTTAGAAACATCTTGATGTGCAGTTGAATCTACAGTATTAGTCATATAATAACTAAATCCTATATAATCTACAGTTCCTTCAGCAAGAATTTTCTTATCTTCTTCTGTAATGTTAATATTAAAGCCTTTGCGTTCAAACATTTTTAAAGCATATGCAGGGTAATGACCGCGACATTGAACGTCACAGAAGAACCAGCGATCATGCATCATCTGATTTGATAATACCATATCAGCAGGACGACATGAAAATGGATAAATTGGAACCATTGCAATCATATTTCCAATCAAAAAGTTAGGATTGATTTGTTTACCAATTTTTACTGCTAATGCACTTGCTAATAAAGTATGATGACCGCAAATATACATTGCTTCTTCAGGATTATCATAATCTCCAAAATGAGCACCACTATTAGTCCAGCCAAAAATATCATTTTTAAAATTCATTTGATTATTAATTTCATTAAAAGTCATCCAATATTTAACTTTATCTTTATATCTTTTAAAACATACTTCAGCAAATTTAACAAAGAAATCAATAGTTTTACGATTCATAAAACCACCATATTCTTTTGCTAAATGATAAGGCATCTCAAAATGAGATAATGTGATAACTGGCTCAATTCCATATTTTAATAATTCATCAAAAACATCATCATAGAATTGTAATCCTTCTTCATTGGGTTCTGTTTCATCACCATTAGGGAAAATACGAGTCCATGCGATAGATGTTCTAAAGCATTTAAATCCCATTTCCGCAAATAAAGCAATATCTTCCTTGTAATGAGAATAGAAGTCAATTCCAACATGGTTTGGATAATATTCATTTTCCATGATTTGATCAGTAATACGGCGAGGAACACCATGTGCTCCGGCAGTCATCACATCAGCAACACTATATCCTTTTGAGGTATTTAAAACCCCACCTTCAAATTGATGAGCAGCTAAAGCGCCACCCCATAAAAAATCTTTACTTAAAGCCATATAATTTAATCCTCCTTATTTTTACAGTCTCATTATAACCAAAAAAATAGGTTGGTACAAATTTTTTTAGCTAAATGTGTTAAAATAAAAACGATTGTAATAGATTACACAAAATGTAACAGGAGTATAGGAAAATATGGAAACGATGATTGAATATGTGCATAATCGAATTAAGAGAAAAGACTACCAAATTGCAATTGATTTTACAATGGGGAATGGTCATGATACTTTATTTTTAAGTAAAGTGGCTAAACAAGTTTATAGTTTTGATATTCAGCAGGAAGCTTTAAATAATACAAAGAAGTTGATAGAAGATACTGATAATGTAAATTTGATTTTAGCTTCTCATGAAAATTTTGATTGCTATGTAAAAAACTTTGATGTAGGAATTTTTAATCTCGGTTATCTCCCCAATGGAGATCATCAAATTACAACTATGGCGGACAGTTCTTTGCAAGCAATAAAAAAAGCAGTTGAATATTTGAATCGAAAAGGAGAATTGTTTTTAGTTGTTTACATTGGTCATGATGAGGGAAAAAAAGAAAGTTTGTTAATTGAGGAATATGTCGCCAGTTTAGATCATATAAGTTATAATGTAGCGTTGTTTAAAATGATGAATAAGTTATCTGCTCCATACGTAATTCAAATTGAAAAAAGATAATTATATTAGATGCAATAACTAGGTAACAATGTTATAATATAAGTAATTAAGGAGGTAAGCAATATGGTAAAAAGAATCGACGTTACCGTAACTGATCCAGTTGGTCTTTATGCGACTCCAGCAACCGAACTAGTTGATACTATGAAGATGTTCAACAGTGATATTAAGTTAGTCTACGCATCTAAAACTGTCAACATGAAATCATTGATGGGGGTTCTATCTCTGGGTATTCCAACAAAAGCAAAAATTGAAATTATTGCTGATGGAGAAGATGAGGACGCAGTTATTAAACGGGCCCTTGAATTAATGAAGGATCTAGGAATTAGTGGGTAAAACAATTTAATAATTGGGACTCTTGTCCCTTTTATTTTGCCTATTAAACGATAATATGATATAGTAAAGACGAATTTTATAAAAAAGGGGACATATAGATGGAAAACTTCTTAAAACTAATAATTGCTTTTGGAATTGGCTTTATTCTTGTTGTTCTAGCAATGCCTAAAGTAATTCCATTCCTACATAAGATGAAATTTGGTCAAGTTGAACGTGAAGAAGGACTTGAATCACATAAGTCAAAAAATGGTACACCAACAATGGGTGGAATCGTTTTTGTGATTGCCGCAATTCTTGGTGCTTTTATTGTTAATTTTAATAATTTACTTGATCCGGAGCTGATTTTAGCAACAATTGTTTTAGTTGGATATAGTGCAATTGGATTTGTGGATGATGCTTTGATCATTGTTAAACATAGTAATAAGGGATTACCGCCACTAGCTAAATTATTAGCTCAGATCGCGTTAGCAATTATTTGTTATTTCTTTGCAATGAACTTTATTCCTGATTTTACATCAGTAATTACAATTCCATTATTAGATATTAATATTGATATGGGTTATTTATATCCAGCATTAATCTTAGTAATGTTTGCAGGGGAAAGTAACGGTGTAAATTTATCTGATGGTTTAGATGGATTAGCAACTGGTCTTTCAATGGTTGCGATTGCACCATTTATAATCTTTTCTATCATGACAAAAGATTATACTCTTGCAAGTTATGCAACTGCAATGGTAGGGGCTTTACTTGGTTTCATGATGTTTAATTATCATCCTGCTAAGATATTTATGGGTGATGTAGGTTCGCTTGGTCTAGGTGGTTTCTTGGCTATTTTAGCGATACTTACAAAACAAGAGTTATTACTTATTTTAGTTGGTGGAGTCTTTTTAATGGAAACTTTATCGGTTATTATTCAAGTAGTCTCATTTAAAACTCGAGGAAAACGAGTATTTAAGATGGCACCGATCCATCATCACTTTGAAATGTTGGGCTGGAGTGAACAACAAGTAACTATTTCATTCTGGTTCATTGGTTTCATCTGTGGAATCTTATCAATTGTAATTGGGGTGCTATAGAATATGTTTACTGGAAAAAAGGTATTAGTGATTGGACTTGCTAAAAGTGGTAAGGCTGCGATTAGATTGCTTCATAAATTAAATGCAACGATTACGGTTAATGAAGCTAAAGAAATTAAGGATATTCCAGAATATCAACAATATCTTGATATGGGAATTGAAATGGTAACAGGGTCACACCCAACTGAATTATTTGAATGTGATTTTGACTTTGTAATTAAGAACCCTGGAATTAATTATCATAAGCCATTTATTTTAAGACTTAAGGAAAGAAAGATTCCTGTATATACGGAAATTGAATTAGCTTTTCAAGTTGCTAAAAAACAACATTATATTGGAGTAACTGGTACTAATGGTAAAACAACAACAGTTACTTTAATTGATAAAATATTAAAGGGACAATATCAACATGTTCATTTAGCAGGTAATGTGGGAACACCACTATGTGATGTTGTTTTAGATAATGATCTTCTTAATGAAGAAAATCATTATGTAGTAATTGAAATGAGTAACTTTCAGTTATTAGATATTGAACGATTTAAGCCTTATGTCTCAACGATCATCAATTTAACACCCGATCATTTAGATTATATGGCCTCATTGGATGAGTATTATGCTTCTAAAACAAATATTTATAAGAATACTGATCTTGATGATTATTTTGTGGTTAATCTTGATGATAAAACAGTAATGGAGTATTTGGAAAAATATCCAGTTCCATGTAATCAAGTCACAATGTCATTGATACATGAAGCTGACTGTATGATCAAAGAACAGGCAATCTATTATCGAGATGAATTAATTATTAACTTAGCGGATATTAAAGTTGTAGGACGCCATAACATTCAAAATATTATGACAGCTATCTGCATTGCTAAAAAATGTGATGTACCAGTAACAGTCATCAATCGAGAAATTGCCTCATTTATTGGTGTTGAACATCGAATTGAGTTTGTTAGAGAAATTAATGGAGTTAAAATCTATAATGATTCAAAAGCAACTAATACTGACGCTACGATCATTGCTTTAAAAGCTTTTGAACAACCAGTAATTTTATTGATGGGTGGTTTTGATAAAGGGTTAGATTTAACCGAAATGGCTACTTATGGTAATAAAATCAGTCATCTGGTGACATTTGGTGCTGCTGGAGAGCGATTTAAAAATGATATGCATGTTGCAAACAGTAGTTCTGTTGAGAATTTAGAAGCAGCGACTTTGCTGGCAATCGAGAAAGCAAAAGCTGGCGATATTATTTTACTTTCGCCATCAACCAGCAGTTTTGATGAATTTTCTGGATATGAAGAACGTGGTCGAGTATTTAAAAATATTGTTAATAAATTATAGAAGATGCTTTGTAAAGTGAACCTTTAAGGAATATAGCTTAAAGGTTTATTTTATTGTCGAAAGTGTCTTTTTTAATTTATGAAAAACTTTCTATTTGAAAATTTCCCATTATATAATAAAATTATATGTATATGCATGGTAACATTAAAAATTGCAAGCTTATGGGTAATCGTAAGTTATCTTAATGTCGTTTCAGTGCTACCTGTTTATAGATAAATATTATTTTATAAAGGAGGAAGGCATGAATACATTACTCAGCAGATTGATAGTCTATATCAATTCATGTGTAAAAAAAGATGTGATTTACGAAATAGCCCGGTATATTATTAAAAATTATAGTTATTGCCAAAATATTACGCTTAAAGATATTATGGATGAATGTTATGTTTCGAGAGCTAGTGTAACGAGATTTTGTGAATATTTTGGTTTTCATTCTTGGAATAATTTTCAAAGCTTTTTAGTTAAAACAAAAAAAGTTAAAGAACAGCAAATTGAAAGTCGTTTTAGTAATATTGATATAGAAAGTATCTATGATCATTTATGTTATATTGCTAAAAATGATAGTTTAGAATTTAAAAATAATTTAAAAAAAGAGATCAATGCACTAGTTGAAATAATTAATCAAAGTAGTAGAATTTATTTATTTGGGGCAGTATATCCATTATCATTGGCAGTTGATTTCCAAATAAATATGATCAGTATTGGTAAAACAGTTTATAGTGATTTTCAAAGTGAAAGTGATTATTTAGAGCCAATGAATGAGGACGATCTAGCGATTATTTTAACTGCTTCTGGAAGATATGTTGGTGAATGTAAGTCCAAGTTTAATTTAATTTGTAATAATGCTGGCAAGAAAGCAGTTATTAGCTGCAGTAATCGGTATAGCTCACTTCAATACATCAATCATTATCTCTACATTCCAACGACTAATAAAAATAGTTTTGTTGATTTTGATTATTATACGATATTGATCTTAGATTTAATTTATATTGAGTATAATTTAAAGTATTGTCGAGGGAAATAATAGTGGGATCAATCTTAATTAAATTACATCAATTAATCAATTACAATCAAAATGAAAATATTCATTATTCGTTAGCAAAATATTTATTAGCTAATTGTGATACGATCAATCGATTATCAATTAGCAAAGTTGTTGAAGATACCTTGATTTCAAAAACATCTGTTTTAAAATTTTGCCGTTATTTAGGATATGATTCTTGGAAAGTCTTTTGCAGTGATTTTCAAGAAGAATGTCTCGATGAAAAGATTCGCTTGGATCGCTTAAAGATGAATGCAAACTTAATGTTTTCAAAAGATAATTTAAATGAGTATGTTCGACTAAACGATGAATATTTTAGTGAAGTACAAAAAATTGTTACATTTCAAAAAATAAAAATATTCGCTAAACAAATTAATGAAGCAAATAATATCTTTGTCTTTGGAGAACCTCGAGAATTACCGCTGTTTTATGATTTTCAAGAATTATTGGGGTTATATCATAAGGAATTGATTTTTCCTAAATCTTTAAATAAAAAGGATTTTGAGGAACAGTTAGCTTTGATTGATCAAGAAAGTTTAATAATTATTACTAACGGAGTTCATTCATTTGATGGGTTTATTGAAAAGGAAACTATTGAACCGGTATATGGATTAGAAAGAATTATGCAAACTAATTGTAAAGTTATTTTTATTGGTCAAAAGTCAGTTCAAAATTATGATAATGTTACAACACTAACAATACCTTTTTCATTTAATGAATATTTTATTCGTTTAGCAATTGCTGATTTAATTTATAAAATGATTACTTATTATTTTTATAGATATTAAATAATTTAAGAATTTTATAAATAGATTTATTTTTTTTATAAATTTGGTCTAAGAAAAAATACTTTTTTTCACGAAAACAAAAAAGGTTAAACTTTATTTGTGTTTTGTCGATGATTAAGTAAACGCTTTCATCGACTTCTCGTTTATACTAGAAGCATAGGGAATTTAAACGAGGAGGAAAATCGAAGATGAGTAAGAAGAAAAAACTTACAAAAACATTGGCTGCTTTATCAGCTGCCGGCTGTATTATCGGAAGTGCAACACCGATTGCATTAAATGCAGTAGAATTATCAAAATATTCTGTTGTGGAAGCAAAATATCAGGCTGCGAAAACAGAAGGAAGCGGAGAAAACGCTCAATTTAGTGACTACGATATTGATATTATGGTAGTAACTAATCCTGATTATAAAGGTGAAGCAGCTCCAACTTTGACTTATTCAAAAGCTTTTGATGAAAAAGCTAAAGAAGCTGGTAAAACGGCGTTGTTAAGCGAAAATATCGATGGTAAGGAATATGCTTTCAAAGATATGAACTTAAATGGAGAAATCGATGATTATGAAAGATGGTATCTTGATGCTGAAACAAGAGCACAAGATCTTGCTGATGCATTGGTTGCTGAAGGTGAAGATGGGATCGCAAAGATTGCTGGATTAATGTTATTTAGTAGCCATGAAGGAAATAGTGCTGCAGGATTAACAGATTCACAAAAAGATTATTTAACAAATAGTTATGTTAGAAATATTACTGATGCAGCAGGAAATGATGTGGAAGATTCAGTACGTTGGGTCAATGCGATGCAAGAGTATGTAGAAATATCTGATTTCAATGTTCCTGTTGATTTTAGTTCTGATCCTCGTTCAACAGCAGGGTCAGGAGATTTATATTCTGATAATGTTTCTAGTGGGGCTACAGATATTTCTAAATGGCCTTCTAATATTGGATTGGCAGCAACTTTTGATACTGAACATATGTATAATTTTGCAAAGGCATCTTCAGCTGAATATCGTGCATTAGGAATTGTAACAGCTTTAGGACCTCAAATAGATTTAGCGACAGAACCACGCTGGTTAAGAGTTGGTGGAACTTTTGGTGAAAATACTAAACTATCTACAGATATGGCTCAAGCTTATGTAGACGGTTCACAATCAACATATGTTAATGGAGAAGATCAAGGATGGGGAAAAGATTCAATTAACTGTATGATCAAACACTTCCCTGGTGATGGAGCCGGTGAAGGTGGTCGTGAATCACATACCCGTGCAGGTAAATATGCAGTTTATCCAGGTGGTAATTTTGAAGAACATTTAACTCCTTTTGCTCAAGGTGGCTTAAAATTGAAAGGGAAAACTGGAGCGGCAACTGCAGTGATGACATCTTATTCAATTGGAATCAATGCTGACGGTAGTGCTTTAGGTGGCGAAAGAGTTGGTTCAGCTTATAGTAAGTCTAAAATGAGTATTTTAAGAGATGATTTAGGCTTTGACGGTGTAGTTTGTACTGACTGGGGTGTTACTAGCACGCCCCCTGAACAATTAGCACTAGGTGGTCTAGGAATGGCTTGGGGAATGGAAAATGCTACTGATAACGAAAGGCATTTAGCAATCTTAGATGCTGGTGGTGACATGTTTGGTGGTAATAATGACAATAAGCCAATCGTTTGGTCATGGCAGCAAATGGTTGATCGTGATGGCGAAGAAGCTGCTAATACTCGCTTTGCAACTTCAGCTAAACGTTTATTGAAATTAACAATGGAACCAGGATTATTTGAAAATACTTATTTGAATTTAGATGAATCATTAGCTGAAGCTGGAAGTAAAGATAAAAAAGACGCTGGATATCAAGCTCAGTTAGAGTCAGTGGTTATGTTAAAGAATAAAGATAACACAATTAAAGCGGCTAAAGATCAAGCAAAAGATCCTAAAGATATGACTGTTTATATTCCTAAAACATATACTGCAGAACAAAAAGGAGTTTTTGGTGATACACCTGCATCTTGGTCAGATTCAATGAATATTGAGACAGCTAAATCTATCTATGGAACAGTTTTAACTGATGAAATAGTTGATGATAAAGTAGTACGACCTGATTTATCAAATGTTGATAAAGTAATTGTTGGAATGCGTTCTCCAAATAACGGAAGCTTATTTAATCAATCAGGTATGATCGTTGAAGATGGTAAACAAAAATTTTATCCATTATCATTGCAATACCGCCCATATACTGCTGATGGCGAAAACGTAAGAAAAGTGTCAATTGCTGGAGATTTAAATAGTGATGGTACCCAACAAAATAGATCTTATTATGGAGCAACTAGTAAAATTGCTAATGAATACGATTTAACAGCTTGTTTAGAAGCTGTAGAAGCAGCTAAAGCAGTCAATAAAGATATTCCTGTAGTTGTTGCTTTAAATGCTAATGGTCCTGTTATCGTTAGTGAATTTGAAGACAAAGTAGATGCAATCGTATGTGGCTTCTCTGTAAGTGATAGTGCTGTGTTTGATATTATTAATGGTAAATCTGAACCAAAAGGATTATTACCATTACAATTTCCTGCAAATATGGATACTGTAGAAGCGAATAAAGAAGATGTTGCTGGTGATCTAGTATGTTATAAAGATACACAAGGAAATACTTATGATGTAGCCTATGGTTTAAACTGGTCAGGAATTATTGATGATGAGCGTGTTCAAACATATAATCCAGACCGTCCAACTACAGATACAACAACAGTTACCCCTACACCAACACCTGATAAACCTACTACTTCAGTAAAAACTGGTGATGAAATTAATTTAAACACAACAATGCTGGCTGGGGCCGTTGCTCTAGTGGCAGGATTAACTGCATATGTAACAACTAAAAAAAGAAAAGCAGTAAAATAAAATGATAAAGATGATATAGAGGTATGGTTCAGCATACCTCTATAATTAATTGAGGTGAGCATATGAAAATACTTAAAAAATTAATGATTTTGCTAGTACTGGCAGCTTTGATAATAGGTTGTTCCAAAGAACCAGAAAATAATTATTTAGGAAATCTGAAAGTTGGCCATACAATGAAACTAGATGATAAAGAGGTGCCAAAAGCAAAATTTGAGTTTTTCTATGGTCGCGCTTTGACTAAATATTTAAACCAATATTACAGTGCTTTTAGTGATGATTATGCAAGTATAGTTGATTTTAATATTGAAAAGGATATAAATGATTTAAAAAATCAAGATTGTACGGTTACTGGTTATACAGACAAATCATGGGAATATTATTTTGCTGATCAGGCAAAGAAAGATATTTTAGAAGTAGAGGCATTGGTAAGAGGTGCTAAAACTGCTGGTTATCAAATAAATGCTGATGATAAAAAGAAAGCTCGCTCAACATTTGGTGAACTAGAAAGTTATTGTAAAGAAAATAAGATTGATTTTGAAGATTATCTCCATTCAACCTTTGGTTTAGAGGCAATAAAGGATAATTTAATCAGTTATTATGAGGAATCTAATCTGGCCTCACGATATGCAGCAGTTTTATTAAAAGAACCAACTGATGAAGAGGTGGAGCAATATTATCTAGCTAATAAAAATGATATTGATACGATCAATATTCGCTATTTTGCTTTTGCTAAGGATGATAAAGCAAAAGCAGATGAGTTTGCCCAAAAGATTCGTAGTGAGGCAGATTTTAAACAGATGGCAGTTGATTATAGTAGTGATGATAAAAAAATTTATTATCAAAATAATGATTTGAGTCTACGTCAAGATTTAAGAAAATCAGATTTACCTGAATATTTGCAATCCGTATTATTTGATCAGGCATTACCAATTAATAGTGTTAAAGTAGTTGAAGGGGATTCTAGTATTGATGTAGTTATGCTGGTGGCTAGAGAACAGCCTGTTTATCGACAAGCTAGTATTTCAACAGTTTATTTAGATGCTAGAGAAACAGATACTGATAATTTGACAACCGAAAAAATGAATACATGTAAAGAATTTGCAGACAATTTGCTACAAGATTTTATGAATAATACTGACAGATCGATTGATAAGTTTCATGAATATAATAGTAAATATGCAGATGATAAGAACAATCAGGGAGATTATGACAATATATCTAAAGGGGATAGTACTATTGAAATTGCAAATTGGGTTTTTGATGAATCTCGACAAGTTGGAGATTTGGAAGTATTAATGAGTAATTATGGTTATACCATTGTATATTTTAGAGGATTTGGAGGAATTGATTATTTTGAAAGAGCAAAGGTATTAGCTAAAGAAGCAACGTATGATAAGCAGTTAAATGATTTAAAAAGGAATATCAAGGTTATGATTAAATAAAAAGTTTATCAGGAATGATAAGCTTTTTTTCATTTCTTAAAATATTTTTTCATATACTTAAAATGGAGGTAAGTATATGAAACGTAGAAGAGTGGTCGTTACAGTTTTAATAATTGTGATAATTGGGTTGATGATGGTATATAGTGCCTCGAATATTTGGGCCGGATATAAATTTAATGATTCTTTATATTACATTAAACGACAAGGAATTTTTGCTGTTATTGGTATAATTGCTATGTTTGTGTTTTCAAAGATTGATTATCATATTTATCAAAAAAATGCAAATAAACTTTTGATTGGGTCTTTTATCTTGATGATTTTAGTTTTGATTCCGGGGATTGGAGCAGTTCGCGGGGGGTCGCGCTCATGGTTTAATTTAGGTATTATTTCGTTGCAGCCATCTGAGCTGTTTAAAATTGCGATAATTATTTATAGTGCAAACTATATTAACAATCATTATCATGAATTAAAGAAACTAAAAGCTAGTTTGAAGTTGTTATTGATTTTGGGACTTGGGTTTGGTTTAATTATGCTTCAGCCTGATTTTGGTAGTGGTGTTGTAATGGCTTGTTCAATTGTAGTGATGTTGATCGTTAGTCCATTTCCATTTAAATATTTTGTTATGTTAGGGATCTTAGGGGTAATTGGAATCGTTATTATGATTATTTCGGCTCCATATCGTTTAGCACGTATCGTAGCTTTTTTAAACCCTTTTGCCGATCCCTTAGGAAGTGGTTTCCAAATTATTCAGTCACTTTATGCGATTGCACCAGGGGGGATTTTAGGAGTAGGCTTTAATAATAGTGTGCAAAAACATTTTTATTTACCGGAACCACAAACAGATTTTATTTTTGCTATATTTTTAGAAGAATTTGGATTGATTGGGGGCGTTTTATTAGTTGGAATGTACGGTTATATGTTTGTAACTGTCTTTAATCAAGCAACTAAAGTAAAAGATTTATTTGGCAGCTTTTTAATGATTGGAATTATTTCAATGATTGGAATTCAAACTTTGATCAATCTTGGAGTAGTTGTCGGTTTATTTCCAGTAACGGGAGTAACTTTGCCGTTAATGTCTTACGGAGGATCGTCATTGACGATTACGCTTATTGCAATTGGAATTGTATTAAATATTTCAAAATCAACATATTAATGTTATACTAGTGTCTAGAGGTGAGATGATGAAAGTAATAGTTGGAGCTGGGGGCACAGGTGGACACTTATACCCTGCCTTAGCTTTAGTTGAATATATAAAAGAAGTAGAACCAGATAGTGAGTTTCTTTTTGTAGGAACTAAGGATCGTATTGAATCAGAAGTAGTACCTCAACAAGGCTATGAATATATTGGTTTAAATGTTCGCGGGTTAGTTGGAAATCCTATTAAAAAGGGGATTGCTGCTGCTATTTTTGTTAAATCAATTTTTACAGCGAAAAAAATAGTTAAAAAATTCAAACCGGATATTGTCATTGGTTTTGGTGGTTATCCTAGTGCTAGTGTTGTTGAAGCTGCTAATCGCTTAGGATATAAAACAATGATTCATGAACAAAATTCAATTATTGGTTTAACAAATAAAATTTTAATTAAAAATGTTGATAAAATCGTATGTTGTTATGATAAAGCATATGAGAATTTTCCCAAAGATAAAACTTATAAATTAGGGAATCCACGTGCTAGTGTAATTGCCTCAATCAAACCAGATGATATTTTTAAAAAATATCATCTAAATAAAAATCTTCCTTTAGTGACTATTGTAATGGGATCATTGGGTTCAAAATCTGTTAACGAAATGATGTTAAAATCATTAAAGACTTTTGAACAAAAGAATTATCAAGTGCTTTATGTAACTGGGAAGCCTTATTTTGAAGAGATGAAAACAAAATTAGGAAAGTTAAATAAGAATATTAAATTAGTACCGTATATTGATGATATGCCATCAGTATTAAAGAATACAACCTTGGTTGTTTCTCGTGCTGGTGCTTCTACGCTGGCAGAAATTACAGCGGTAGGGATCCCAGCAATTTTAATTCCAAGTCCTTATGTTGCCGCTAATCATCAGGAGTATAATGCTCGAGAATTAGCTGATCGTAATGCAGCAATGATGATTTTAGAGGAAAATCTTAATAGTAAAGATTTTGTGGAAAAAGTGGATTATATTTTAGAGAATAAAATTGTTCAAGAGAGTATGCAAAAAAGTGCCAAGGCTCTTGGTAAACCAAATGCATGTAGAGATATTTATAAATTAATTAAAGAAATGTAGGAGTATAGAATGAAATTTTCTCAAGTTAAAGAAGATTTAGAAAAATTAGATGTTGGTGAGATGATTGAAGATGAGCCGATGTATAAACATACCACTTATAAAGTCGGAGGACCAGCGCGTATTTATTTAAAAGTTAAAGATGTTGATAGTCTGATTAAAACAATTAAATATTGTGGTAAGCATCGGGTTAAATATTTAGTAATCGGTCGGGGTTCAAATTTATTATTCTCTGATCGTGAATATGAGGGCTTAATTATTTCTCTCAACGAATGTTTTAATGAGATTAAGGTCAATGGTTCGACGATGATTGCTCAAGCTGGTGTACCAATGATTTCATTATCATATCAAGCTGCTAAAATTGGATTAAGCGGTTTTGAATTTATGGGCGGGATTCCTGGCTCAATTGGTGGTGGAATATATATGAATGCTGGAGCATATAAGTATGACCTGGCAAGTGTAGTAAAGACGGTCACATTATTAAATGAAAAGCATGAAGTTGTTACTTTTAATAATGAACAGATGGACTTTTCTTATCGTCATTCAATTTGTCAAGATAATCGAAAATTGATTGTTTTGGAAGTAACGTTTGAATTGACTGCTAAAAGTCCTGATGAGATTAAAGCTGTTTTAGATAAACGTAAGGAACGAAGAATGTCTTCACAACCTTGGAATATGCCAAGTGCCGGAAGTGTATTTAGAAATCCGCAAGATAAACCAGCTTGGCAGTATATTGATGAATGTGGCTTAAGAGGCTATGAAATTGGAGGAGCTCAAGTTTCGCCAAAACATTCTAATTTTATTGTAAATAATGGCTATGCCAGTGCTAAAGATATTTATGATTTGATTATGTTAGTACAAGAGAAAGTAAATGAAAAATTTGGAGTTAAGTTAAGACGTGAGGTTGGATTGATTAATTGGGAGTAGTGTATGGCAAAAAGAAAGCAACAACAGAATATATATAACGATTATGATCGCGATCAAGTTCTTGCTTATTTAAAGAAACAAAAGGCAAAGAAGCGAAAAAGGCGTCGACGTGTCATTTTTGTAATTTTAGTTATAGGATTGATTATTGCTTTTTTTGTCAGTGATTATAGTCGTTTACAGACAATAACTGTTAGTGGTAATAATCGTGTGAGTAGTGAAGAAATAATTACCGCTTCAAAAATAAAACTGCATCAGGATTATACTTTCTTTAAAAGTATGGATGCAGCTGAAAATGCCATTAAAAAAACATCGCTAATTAAGGATGCCAAGGTTACAAAAGATTTATTTGGTCATGTTAAAATAAAAGTAGTTGAAGCTGACCCGATTGGTCAATGTACGATTGATAATATATTGTATGTTGTTGATGAAACTGGCCGTGTAACTAAAGATGAGGCTGGAGTATTAACTACATATGTACAACGGTGTCCAAAATTAAATGGTTTTGATTATGATCGCTTTGCAGCTTTTGCAAAGGAATTTGCAAAAATTCCCGCTCAAGTAGTTAATCAAATTTCAGATATTAATTATGCGCCTGAAAATCTTGACGATAAACGTTGTGAATTTATCATGGATGATGGTAAAATTCTATACTTGCGATATGATGATATGGCAGTACAATTAAAGGGCGATAATTATGCTTTAAAGATGGAAGAATTCCCAGATTATAAGTATTATGATTTTGTCGGGAAGTATGTTTATGTTCATAATTAATTTTTTCTACGGGATTGCTTAAAGGAGTTTAAAAATAACTGTTTTTATGCTAATATTGTATATATACTAAGAAAAGGGGATACGTGATGAAAGATATTTACGCTGTTTTAGACATCGGTAGTGCAACCTTAAAGTTTCTTGTTGCTGAAGTAAATAACATTAATGTCAATGTACTGTTTGTCAAAACGATTCCTAGTCACGGAGTGAAAAAGGGAATTATAGAAGATGATCGTATCTTAATTAGAGATATACGAAAACTGATTGATGAAGCAGAGGCTTTTCTAGAATCTAAGATTACGAGCGTCGCTTTAACAATTCCAACCATAAAAGCTAAATTATATCAAAGTGACAGCAGCATTAGTTTATCAGATGCTGGGTCTAAAGTATCTACTGATGATATAGTTAGAGTATTGCGTTTGTCATCAAAATTTAAACGTTCTAAGGATGAAGAAGTAGTATCAATTATTCCAGTTCGCTATCATAGTGATAAAGGAGCAACCGTTGAGGCGCCTTTAGGGGAACTTTCAAGAAATTTGATCGTTGATTCTTTAGTCATTACTACTAGTAAAGAGTTGCTTTACCCATATATTTCGGTAGTTGAAAAATGCGGTGTGGAAGTACTTGATATTACTATCAATGCGTTTGCATGCGCAAAAGAGGCTTTTGATGCAGTATATCTTCAAGAAGGTGCTTTATTGATAGATATGGGTTATAAGACTTCGACAGTTTCATTTTATAAAGATGGATATTTACAATACTTGACAGTTTGCCAAGTAGGAGGGTATGATTTTACTCGTAAAATTGCCCAAAATATGCAGATATCAATGAATCAGGCAGAAGCTTATAAAATTAAATATGGTTCATTAGATGTAACACAAGGTCAGAATGATATTATTCATACAACCTTTGTTGATGAACAAAAACGTGATTATACACAACAGGACTTGGCTGATTTATTAAATGAAACAGCTTATGAAGTAATGAATAAGATTAAAGAAAAGATTTCAGTTATTGATGATATTAGTAAATATGAAACTTTAATCGTTGGTGGTGGTGGAGAGCTGGAAATGCTGGATACTATTGCTACAGAGGTTTTAGAATGTCCCGTTCGAATCTATCGTCCTGATACGATTGGAACTCGTGATATGTCATTAGTAGCTGCAATTGGGATGGTTTATTACTTAATGGAAAGAAAACAGGTTGTTGGTGATTATACACCTTCATTAGTATTGCCGGATGTGACAAATACAATGGCAATTAGATTTAAAGGGTTGACAAAGTCAGCGCCTTCAAAACAAGGAAGTAAAATGTCAAAACTATTAGATTCATTTTTTAGTGAAGATTAATATAAAAAGAGAGGATATATTGTCATGAGTGAAGAATTAGGATTTGAACAAGTAGCACGAATTAAAGTAATTGGTGTTGGTGGTGGTGGTAATAATGCCGTAAACCGCATGGTAGAAGAGGGTGTAGCTGGAGTAGAATTTTATGTTGCAAATACTGATTTGCAAGTATTAAAACGTTCTCCTGTTACTAATAAAATTGAATTAGGTAGAGATTTAACAAAAGGTCTAGGAGCTGGTGGAGAACCTGAAATTGGAAAAAAAGCAGCTCTTGAATCAGAAGCAGAAATTCGTCAAGTGCTAGAAGGTGCAGATATGGTTTTTATCGCTGCTGGTATGGGTGGTGGAACAGGTACTGGGGCTGCTCCCGTATTTGCTAAAATTGCTCGTGAATTAGGTGCTTTAACAGTTGGGGTTATTACAAAACCATTTACTTTTGAAGGAATGAAAAGAAAAAAACAAGCAATCTCAGGGATTGAAGAATTACGTGCTAACGTCGATTCAATTATTACCGTTTCTAACGATCGTTTATTACAATTGATCGGTGGACGTCCAATGCAAGAAGCATTCAGAGAAGCTGATAATGTTTTACGTCAAGGGGTTCAAACAATTACTGACTTAATTGCTATTCCTGCTTTTATTAATCTTGACTTTGCTGATGTTTCTGCGGTTATGAAAAATCGCGGTAATGCTTTAATTGGAATTGGGATGTCTTCTGGTGATGATAAAGCGAAAGAGGCTGCAAAACGTGCTATTTCTTCGCCATTATTAGAAGTGTCTGTAGCGGGTGCTAAAGATGCAATTATTAATGTAACTGGTGGACCAAATATTTCATTATTTGATGCAAATATTGCTCTTGAGACGATTTCTCAAGAAGTTGGTGATGATATTAATACATATTTAGGAATTGCAATCAATGAAAATTTAGATGATGATATTATCGTCACTGTTATTGCAACAGGTTTTGAAGAGGAAAACGATGATGATTTTGAACCACGTCCAAACGTTTTAAAAACACGCAGTGTTGAAGATGTTGTACCTTTATCAGCGCGTTTTGAAGATGAAGAAGACGATGATGACGGTGATTTTCCACCAGCATTTATAAAAAATAGAAGAGTTTAATTAATAAGCTAACTAAGGTTAGCTTATTTTGCAAAGGGGGATAATTTAGATGAAAAAAATAGGATTTATTGGTATGGGAAACATGGCCGGTGCTATTGCTGGCGGGATTATTAAAAGTGGTTTTGTTGAAGGTGAAAATGTTTATGCATTCGATATAGATAATGATAAACTAACAAAGATGCATACTGATTTTTCAATAAATGTTTGTACTAGTGAAAAAGAATTAGTTGCTATGGCTGACATAGTGATAATTGCAGTTAAACCAAATGTTGTTGAAGATGTAGTCGCTAAAATTACAGACGAATTAGATAATAAGGCAATTATTTCAATTGTTGCTGGTTACGATAATGAAATGTATAATGAATTGTTATTGGATTCAACACGACATTTGACGATCATGCCCAATACACCAGCTTTGGTAATGAATGGAATGACTTTATTTGAACAAGAAAATACGCTAACTGCAGATGAACTAAATTATGCTGTTGAGATGTTTTCAAGCATTGGAGAAGTAGTAATTTTACCAAGTTATCAAATGAAAGCCGGAGGAAGTATTAGTGGTTGTGGACC
The DNA here is from genome assembly GCF_014131695.1 of Thomasclavelia ramosa DSM 1402. Taxonomy (NCBI): domain Bacteria; kingdom Bacillati; phylum Bacillota; class Erysipelotrichia; order Erysipelotrichales; family Coprobacillaceae; genus Thomasclavelia; species Thomasclavelia ramosa. The sequence goes on along the minus strand of NZ_CP036346.1, from coordinate 2,054,434 downwards.
AGCGTTTGTTTATATGTTTATTGAAGCAATGGCAGATGGTGGGGTACGCTTAGGCTTACCAAGAGATGTTGCTTATAGACTAGCTAGTCAGACTTTAATCGGTGCTGGAATGATGCAAAAAGAAACACAGTTACATCCAGGTATTTTAAAAGATCAAGTTTGTTCGCCTGGGGGGATCACTATCAAAGGGGTCGAAACTTTAGAAGAAAATGGCTTTAGAAATGCTGTTTTAAAAGCAATTAAAGAATCAAATTAAAATATTAGGATCGCAAGATCCTTTTTTCTTTTCTTGACATTTTTTTGCTTAGATAAGCGCTATGATAGTTAGGGGTGAAAAGATGGAGGTATATATTGAACTGACGTATCTAACAAACTATTTAATTATTTTGGTTGCTTTGGAAATGATGGCGATTTTAATTAGTAAGGAAATGTCGTATCTAATGGTTATTAAACATAGCTTTTACTTAAGTGGAGTAATTTTACTATTATACTTAGATAGTTATAGTTGGTTAATTATATTGATCTGGGCAGTTGTTTTTTTATGTCTATATCAACGCCAAATATTTCTGTATTATCCAATTTTTATTTTTGTTTATTTTTCATTATTATTATTCGCTAGTTCAATAATTCCAGAAGCATTTATTTATAATGGAATCTTAATTTCACCAGTAAATGTTAGTAGCATTGGTTTATTTATTGTTAGCTTGCTCGTTGTATTGATGCAGATTATGTTTATTGTTTATTTAAAAAGAAAAATAAGAATTGATGACTATTTATATGTAATGAAATTGGATTACCAGCAACATAGTTATACAATTAAAGGATTTCTTGATAGTGGTAATGAAGTTTACTATGAGGGTTTTCCTTTAATCATAATTAATCAAAAAATTATTGATGAGTATGAAGTAATCGATGTTTTAGAATTAAATGATTTACGTGAAGATATTATTGAAATAATCAAAGTTGATCAGGTTATAATTAATAATCAGAGATTACAAGATATCTATGTCGGGGTGATTGCCGGGATACAATATGATTGTTTATTAAATAAATCACTTATGGGAGGAATTTTATAATGATAAAATTTATTTTAAAAATATTAAATAAAACTAAATATCTTTATTATATTGGACGGCATGATATCTTACCACCACCATTAAAAGGTATTGAAGAAAAGGAAGCTTTAGAAAAGTTGGGAGCTGGTGATAATGATGCTCGAGATTTGTTGATTGAGCATAATTTAAGGCTAGTTGTATATGTTGCAAAACGCTATGATACGACGCAAAATGGTGGAATAGAAGATTTGATTAGTATCGGAACGATTGGTTTAGTTAAAGCAATCAATACTTTTAAACCTGATAAAAATATTAAGTTAGCTACTTATGCATCACGGTGTATAGAAAATGAAATTTTGATGTTTCTAAGAAAAAATAATAAATTGCGTCACGAGATATCTTTAGATGAACCATTAAATATTGATTATGATGGAAATGAATTGTTGTTATCGGATATTATTGGAACAGATAGTGATATTGTTAAAAATGAATTGGAACAAAGTGATCAAAAAGCAATGTTTTATGAGGCTTTTAAGGATTTATCCAAACGTGAAAAGGAAATTTTGATGTTTCGTTATGGTTTAATGAATTATGATGAGTTGACGCAAAAGGATGTTGCTAAAATGATGGGAATTTCACAGTCATATATTTCACGATTAGAAAAGAAAATAATCAAAAAATTACGTAATAAATTAAATTATAATGAAATAAAATAAGTATAAATTTGTCATATTTGCTAAAAATAGAGTTGAAAGAAGGCAAATATGAGTAATTATCAAGTTATTATAAATGGTTATCAAGAACCGAAAAAAAGACTTACAACCGATGAAACTTATAAATTGATAGACGAATACCAAGCTACTAAAAACGAGGCGATAAAAGACAGATTAGTTAACGATAATACTAAGTTAGTTTTATCAATGGCAAGACGTTTTTATGGTCGTGAAGATAGCATGGATGACTTATTTCAAGTTGGAATGATTGGGCTGATTAAAGCAATTGAAAATTTTAACACTAGTTTTGGTTTGAAATTTTCAACATATGCAGTTCCTCTAATAATTGGTGAGATGAAACGTTATCTTCGTGATAACCATCAAATCAAGATTTCTCGCTCAATTCGAGATTTAGCGTATAAGGTTTTAAAGGTTAAAGATAGCTATATAACAAAATTAAATCGTGAACCAACGATAAATGAATTAGCTAATGAACTGGAAGTTGAGCCAAGTGCTGTTATTGAAGCGCTGTTATCAACAAACAGTGTTTCTTCATTACAAGAAGAAGTTAAAAATGATGATGGTAATAATTTAAAGATGATTGATTCGATTACAGATGATAAAACAGTTGTATCAAGAACAAATGAAACAATAGATTTATATGATGCTTTAAAATCATTAAATCAAAAAGAGCATCGTGTGATTAAACAAAGATATTTTGAGGGGTTGTCCCAAAGTGAGATTGCAAAGGAATTATTTATTTCCCAAGCTCAAGTGTCAAGAATCGAAAGAAAAGCTTTAGATAATTTACATAATTATCTAAAATAAGCATATATATTAATGGTGATTCGATGAGATTTGTAAAACTGCAGTCTAAAGACGTGATCAATGTCGTTGATGGCTGCAAAATTGGTTTTATCAGCGATATTGAAATTGACTGGTGCGGTAAATGTATACAGGCAATTGTAGTAGAGAAATATAGCTTTTTTAAACTATTATGTTTTTTTAAAGAAGCACCATGTATTGTTATTCCAATTGAATGTGTAGTGAGCATTGGTGGCGATGTGATTCTTGTATCGATTGAGCCATAATAGTCAAATGTTTAAGCATTTGACTATTTTAATAAAATCTTTTAAATAACCAGCAGTTTGTTGAGTAATTATCCTTTTATGGACGGATTTATTGTGCTATAATATACTAGTAATAAATTAAGGAGGACCACTTCATGGGATACGGACAAAAAGTAAAAAAATGGTTTTTTGACGAAGACGGTGACGAAGTTGAAGAATATGAAGATGTAGAGATTGATACAGAACCTAAAACAAGCTTATTTGAGCAAGCAAAGTTTTCTAAAACAAGTGATGCAATCAAAGCTTTAAATGCAAATAAAGATAGCCAATTAATTTTATTTGAACCACGGGCATTTGCAGAAACTCAAGATATTGCAAATCATTTAAAGCAAAAGAAAGCTGCTGTTGTTAACTTGCATCGTTTACAAAAAGAACAATCTAAACGAGTTGTAGATTTTTTAAGCGGAGTTATCTTTGCAATTGAAGGAGACATCCAAAGAATTGGACCTAGAATATTCTTATGTACTCCTAAAAACATTGGTGTTTCTGGGACAATTGATTTAGATGAAGATGAATCTGAAGAATAATAGATAAGTATTAGCTTAGCTAATACTTTTTAATTATGATAGAGCATTTTAAAGGTGAAGAAGTTTTTGTTAAAAAGGTATTAGAGTTTAAAGATCAAGCTCTATATAAACAAAGACTTGTTTTAACTAAATTTTTAAATCCATATCATCAATCAATTGTTTATAGCATTGTAGGGAATCAAAATGATTTGATTGTTATTGAAGATGGTGGAATGGTTGATAGTGAAATGAAACGTTTGATTATTGCACCATCATTTTATCAAATTGAAAAAGAAGATTTTGAAATAGTTTTAGCTAAAATAAGTTATGCAAAACCATTTGGTACATTGAATCATCGAGATATTTTAGGAGCATTAATGTCTTTAGGGGTTAAACGCGAATTATTTGGGGATATTTATGAGTATGAGGATAATTTTTATGTTGCCATGGATGCAAAAATCTATGAGTATGTAAAAAATAACTTAATTAAAATTAAACGTAGTAAAGTTAAAATTTTAGAGAGTGAAGAGATTATTACAATTAAACATCAATATATAAGTAAAACTTTTATTGTCTCCTCATTTCGTTTAGATAAAGTTGTTTCAACTTTATATGGAGTGCCTCGAAGCAAGGCTGTCAGTTATATTCAATCAGGTTTTGTAAAAGTTAATCATAAAGAAGTTGAAGAAATAAATTATTTGTGTAATAATAGTGATATAATATCGTTAAGACGTCATGGAAGAGTTAAATTTGTCGATACTAAACGACGAACTAAACAGGATAATTATGTCGTTGAAGGGTATTTTTATAAGTAGGGGAGTGAGACGATGAGTGAATTTAAAAAGCAATTTAGGGGCTATAGTGTTCAACAAGTTGATAGTAAAATAGATGATTATCAAGCTGAGTTAGCATCACTAAAGCAGCAAGTTGCTAGTTTAACAGATGAATTAGATCATGTTAAAGAACAAAACTCGCTATTGCAGCATCGTGTCAATATTACCGAAAAAACTAATGAAGAAATTGCTCGTCTAGCCTTAAAAGAAGCAAGTGAATTGATTGATAAGGCTAAACGCAATGCCAATATGATCTTAAAAGAATCATTGGACTATGTTCGTAGTTTATCTAGTGAGATGAATGATTTTAAAGATCAGGCAATTAAATTCCGTTCATCGGTTCAAAAAATGTCCCAAGATATTTTGGATTCAATCGATAATTCGGAAGTCTTTAATCTTATTAACGAAGAAGATGAAGATAACTAAATACGATGAAAGAGACAGTTTATAGTAAGATGTTTGTAGAGAGCTGATGGATGGTGAAAATCAGTAACTATTATTATAATGGATCACTCTGGAGTAGCACCTTGAAATTAGTAGGGGTTGCCGTTAATCGCGTTAAGATGTTTGAGTGCGTATTGGAAAATACGAATTAAGGTGGTACCGCGAATTATTCGTCCTTTTATTTTGAAAGGACGTTTTTTAATTTATTTGGAGGAAAAGAAATGAACTATAAGGACACACTATTAATGCCAAAAACTGAGTTCGAAATGCGTGGGAATCTTCCTAAAAAAGAACCTAAGTATGTTGAACGCTGGCAAAAAGAGAACATGTACGAAAGAGTAATTGAGCAAAACAAAGGGAAAGAAGATTTTGTTTTTCATGATGGTCCACCATATGCCAATGGTAATATGCATATGGGACATATGTTAAATAAGGTAATCAAAGATGTTATCTGTCGTTACAATAATATGGAGGGACGCTATACGCCATATATTCCTGGTTGGGATACGCATGGATTACCAATTGAAAATGCGATTCAAAAATTAGGGGTAAATCGTAAAGAAATGTCTACAGCGGCTTTTAGAGAAAAATGTGATGAATATGCTCATGAGCAAGTAAATAAACAAATGGAACAATTAATCAGAATGGGGACATTTGCTGATTATAAACATCCATATTTGACTTTAATGCCCGAGTTTGAAGCTAATCAAATTGATGTATTTGCAAAAATGGCAATGGATGGATTAATTTTTAAAGGGTTAAAACCTGTCTATTGGTCACCATCAAGTGAATCAGCTTTAGCAGAGGCTGAGATTGAATATCATGATATTAAGAGTCCGACTATTTTTGTTAAATTTGCTGTTAAAGACGGTAAAGGAATCTTAGATACTGATACTAGCTTTGTTATTTGGACAACTACACCTTGGACTATTCCTGCAAACCTGGCAATTTGTTTAAATGAGCGTTACGATTATGCACTGATTGAAACAACTAAAGGAAAATTAATCGTTCTAAATGAATTAGTTGATTCATTAATGGAAAAATTTGAAATTACTGAGTATAAAGTAATCAAAAACTTTAAAGGTAGTGAGTTAGAATTAATCACTTGTCAACATCCTTTATATGATCGTGAATCATTAGTGATCTTAGGTGATCATGTTACTGCTGAGGCGGGGACTGGTTGCGTTCATACAGCACCAGGATTCGGAGCAGATGACTTTTTCGTCGGACAAAAATATGGTTTACCAGCATATTGTAACGTTGATGAACATGGATGTATGATGAAAGACTGTGGTGAATGGCTAGAAGGTCAATATGTAGATGATGCAAATAAAACAGTTACAATGAAACTAGATGAATTAGGAGTTTTATTAAAGCTTGAATTTATTACACATAGTTATCCACATGATTGGCGTACTAAAAAACCAATTATTTTTAGAGCGACTGATCAATGGTTCTGTTCAGTTGATAAAATCAGAGAGAAATTATTAAGTGAGATTGATAAAGTTAACTGGTTAAATGAGTGGGGACATATTCGTATTTATAATATGATTAAAGATCGTGGTGACTGGTGTATTTCTCGTCAAAGATCTTGGGGAGTACCGATTCCAATCATTTATTGTGAAGATGGAACACCGATTATGGAAGAAGAAGTTTTTAAACATATTTCTAATTTATTTAGAAAATATGGTTCAAATGTTTGGTTTGAACGTGATGAAAAAGATTTATTACCAGAAGGATATATAAATGAACATTCACCAAATGGTATCTTTAAAAAAGAAAAAGATATTATGGATGTATGGTTTGACTCAGGTTCCAGCCATACTGGATGTATGATTGAACGGGGATATCGTTATCCAGTTGATTTATATTTTGAAGGTAGTGATCAATACCGTGGCTGGTTTAACTCTTCACTGATTGTTGGAACAGCAGCTCATGGTTGTGCACCATACAAAACAGTTTTATCACATGGATTTGTTTTAGATGGCAAAGGCAATAAAATGTCTAAATCATTAGGTAATACTGTTGATCCAATTAAATTAGTTAACCAATATGGAGCTGATATTGTAAGATTATGGGCAACTTCAGTAGCTTACCAGCAAGATGTAAGAATCAGTAATGATATTATGAAACAAATTTCTGAAAATTATCGTAAAATTAGAAATACAATGCGTTTCGTATTAGGAAACTTAAATGATTTTAAACAAGCTGATCTAGTTGCAGTTGAAGCTTTGGCTGATGTTGATAAATATATGCTAGCTCAATTAAATGACTTGATTAAAGGATATCATAAAGCTTATGATAATTATGATTTTGCTGAAGCAAATCAATTAATTTTAAATTATTTTACTAATTTATTAAGCTCATTCTATATGGACTTTACTAAAGATATTCTTTATATTGAAAAAGCCGATAGTCTTCGTAGAAGACAAGTCCAAACAGTTTTATATTATCATGCTAAAGCAATGATGAAATTGATTTCACCAGTTCTAGTATTTACTGCTGAAGAATTACATGATCATTTCCATTGTGATGATAATAAGGCTGATTCAATTTTCTTAGAACCTAATGTTGAAATGATCAATATGCCTAACAGTGATCAATTAAAAGCTCATTTTGATCGTTTCCTAGAGCTTCGTAAAGATGTCATGAAAGCTTTAGAAGGATTGAGAAATGAAAAAATTATAAAATCAAATATGGAAGCAAAAGTGACGATTTCATTAAAAGATGAATTTAAGGAAATGGCTTCAATGCTTGCTGACTTAAAACAATTATTTATTGTTGCTAAAGTTGAGTTAGTGAAAGATTCTTCGTTAGAAGAATTTGATAGCGCTTATATCAAAGTTGAAAAGTTCGAAGGTCATCAATGTCCACGATGTTGGAACTATTTTGATGAAGATGAAATGGAAGGCGAATTGTGCCCTCGTTGTCATGCTGTAATCAATGGATAGATAAAATCTCTAAGTTTAAATAAGTATAGCTAAAAGTAATCATATAAATTGGACTGCATCTCTGATCTTGGATAGCCAAGGATGACTGTTCGATTTAGATTACTTTTTTTATTGCAATAGTTATTACTAAAATAGAAAAAGTAGCTGTTTAATGGGGTTTTATTAAATAAATATTGTTGAAATAGGTCGAAAGTGTTAAAATAAACAAGTATGTATGGAGGGTTCAAATGAAAAGTGATAAATTTAAAGGGTCATTTTTGTTGTTATTAGCAGCCTTGATTTGGGGGAGTTCATTTATTGTTATGAAAAGTGCAGTGGATTTCTTAACTCCTAATGTCCTGTTATTTGTTCGGTTTACATTGGCAACATTAGTAATGATCATAATGTTTTATAAATATATTAAAGATACTTGTATTCGTGATTTAAAAGGGGGTGCGATTACAGGAACCTGTTTATTTTTGGCTTATTTGATACAGACATTAGGTCTGACAATGACAACCCCAGGGAAAAATGCATTTTTAACTGCTATTTATTGTGCAATTGTACCTTTTTTAGTTTGGTTATTCTATCATAAACGACCTGATAATTATAACTTTGTTGCAGCTTTACTCTGTGTATCAGGAGTTGCTTTAGTTTCTTTAGATGGTGATTTGACAATGAATACTGGTGATCTTTTAACTATTTGTGGAGGATTTTTTTATGCCTTACATATCTTGGCGATAAAAAAGTATTCACAAGAGATGCATCCTATTAAATTAACCACACTACAATTTGGAATGACTGCGATCTTAGCTTTGTTTGGTTCATTATTATTTGAAGATATTACAGTGATAAAACAAATTGACAGTAGTGTGATCTTGCAGATTGGCTATCTAGTTTTTTTTGCTACTGCGCTAACATTACTATGTCAAAATATTGGTCAAAATCTTGTGAGTGAGTGTAATGCAGCGATTTTATTAAGTCTTGAGTCTGTATTTGGTGTAATATTTTCAGTTCTATTATATGGAGAAGTACTTACGTTAAAAGTTATTGCAGGATTTGTTATCATTTTTGTTGCAATTATTGTTTCTGAAACGAAACTATCATTTTTAAAACGAAGTAATGTCAGGGAGGAAGAATTGAATGTGTAAAAAAATATTATCGTTTTTATTAGTTGGAATATGCTTAATAGCAACACTAACACCGATAAGAGCTTTAGAAAATAGTGAAGATATTGGGCTTACTTGTGATTATGCAGTTGCAATTGATGCAAAAAGTGGTTTGGTTTTATATAATAAGAACATGGATGAACGGATGTATCCTGCGAGTATGACCAAGGTAATGACCGTTATTCTTGCTTTAGAATTAATGGATGATATGAAGAAAACAACAGTAATTACACAAAGTGATATTGATACTGTATGGGAAACTGGAGCTTCCTCAGCTAATTTTGAAGTTGGAGAGACAGTTACATATGAAGATTTATTATATGGCGCTATTTTACCAAGTGGGGCGGATGCAACTAGAGCTCTAGCAAATAATTTATGTGGAAGTCAAGAGGCATTTGTTGATAAAATGAATGAATTAGCACAAAAATTAAATTTAAAAGATACTCATTTTGTAAATACGACCGGGATTCATGATGAAAATCATTATACTACAGTTCATGATATGGCATTAATTGTTCAATATGCAATTCAAAATGAAGATTTTAAAAATATATATGCTCAACGTTATAAAACGTCTTCAAATGGATTACATCAATGGGTTAATAAATCGATGTATAATGCTAAACGAGCAAAAATAAATGTTGATGATATTCTTGGTTGTAAAAGTGGGTATACAAACGAGGCTAAGAGTTGTCTATCAAGTTTAAATCGGGTTAATGATAATGAAATTATTACCATTGTAGGTCATAGTGTTAATAATGATGTTAAAACTCATGCTGCAGTAAGTGATACTTTAGATATAATGAATTATGTGGGGCAACATTATTCATTACAAAATATTTTAACTAAGGGTGCTAAAGTAAGAACGTTAGATGTAACTTTAGCAAAGGACGAACAAAAAATAGCTATTACAAATTTAAATGACGTTAGTGCCTTTTTACCAAATGATTTTAATAAAGATGATTTAGAATATAAATACTCATTTAAAAAATTAGAAGCACCTGTTAAAAAGGGAGAAAAAGTTGGTGATTTAAAAGTATATTATCAAGACAAATTATTATATCAAGAAGAGTATGCTACTACTAAAGAAATTGAAAAAGATACTTTTAGTTACATCCTTGGAGTAGTTAAAGATTTTATGTTTCCATATGGTCTTGCGATTATTTTAGTAATTATTTATATACTGATTTTAAGAATGAAAAAAAGATGAGAAATTAAATTTTTATGCATTTACTTGAGTGGAACATAAAAACAGTACAAGAAATTGTACTGTTTTTATGTTCCAATATGTGTTTATAAAATCAAAGGTATTAAAAGTCATTTTAATGGGATAAAAAGTGTATTTTAAAAGCAAAAGACAGTATAGAATCCTACACTGTCTAAATTGATTTTATTTATTCATTAACATTTTCAAATGCTTGAGGAATTAATGGAGTTGGTTTTTTAATTCGATGATTATAAACCAGAATGGTTAATAAACTGCAAATAATAATAATTCCTACAAATACAATTATTTCTGTATTCAATGAAACATTTGACATACTAATAACTTTTCTGAAGCCATCAACGCTATATGTGAATGGCATAAAAGGATGAATTGCTTTAAAAATTGCACTTGATGTTTCTAGTGGATAAGTACCGGCCGAACCACCCAAATTAATAACCATGAAGACTAAGAGTACAAATTCACCAATTTTACCACACACAATACTTAACAAGGTCACTAATGCCATTGAAGCCGCTCCTACAATTACAGCAAAGATAAAAGTCATTAGTAACTGTTGCGGAGCAAAATCACAGAAGAACATCAATGATGCAATCATTACAATTGAAGCAATTGTAGATACTGTAAACCAGACTGAAGCTTTAGATAACCAATATTTAAAGCCGCTTTCTGCTTTTTCAACATCATTGAATAATGGATACATCAACGTAAATGCCATACAAGCTACATATAAACCTACACTCATCATATATGGAGCCATTCCATGACCATTGTTTTCAACTGTTGAAATTTCCTTATGAGAAGTATCTACAGGACTAGCAAGCATATCAAATGTGCTGTCGTTACTGTTAATACTATTTACCTGCTCTGCACCATCATGAAGTGAAGTAGCTAAAGTATTTGCGCCGTCTTGTAAGGTGGTTAACCCAGTTCCAAGAGTAGTTGATCCAGCTGCTAATTGTCCAGCGCCGTCACTGATTTGATTAGCTCCATCAGCTAACTGATCAGCACCGCTGAGCAAAGTTGGATTATTGCTTACTAAAGTACTAGTACCATCAGCTAATTGTTTTGCTCCTTGATCAAGGGCACCGATACCGTTAGTTAGAGTTGGTGTTTGGCTAGCTAATTGAGAAGTACCAGTTTTTAATTTATTGGCACCATCTACTAAAGAACTTGAATTGTCATTTAATTGAGCTAAGCCACTATTGATTTGACTTGTTCCAGCAAGATAGCTTTTAATTCCAGTTTTTAAACTTTTCTCTGTGGGAATAGTAGTTTTACTACCATCAGTGTTAGTATATTCACCACCACTAATTGAAGCATCAAGATTATTTAAACCAGCTTGTATAGTTCTACTAGCAGTTGCTAGACCTGGGGTAGTTGTATCACCATTTAAGGCTGTATTCATCGTACTAAGACTAGAACTCATCTGCTGAACCAATTGATATGAAGAAGGCAAAGCATCAGTTACACCAAACTTTGTTAATCCGTATTGTTCAACTTCTTCTTTACTTAGACCTGTATCCAAAATTGTTTGTGCTAGCTTTTTATAGTCTGCATTACCACTATTTTGAAGTGTATTGATTAAGGTAGTATAATTTGATAAAGAAATACTAGATGTTTTTACTTGTGAAGCCATTTGTGTTAAGCCATCACTGATTTGCTGGTTACCAGCTTTTAATTGACTTGCCCCGGCTGCGAGAGTATCTACACCATTACTTAAGGTAGAATTATTGCTAACTAAAGCTTGAGAACCTTGATAAGCGCTAGTAACACCGCCAGTATATTGACTTATTCCAGTTTGAAGTTCTGTGGCTCCATTATCAAGTTGATTTATTCCACTTGATAATGCAGGAGTAGCGTTGTTTAGAGAATTGATACCATCCTTTAATGAATATACACCATTATTTACAGTTACTACACCATCGGTATAATCTTGTAACCCGTTTGTAAGGGTAGAAGCCCCATCTTTAAAAGTGATTGAACTAGTTGCTAATACTTGAAGATTATCCGAAATAGTTTTATTACCACTAATTAACTGATTAGCCCCATCATTAATTTGATTAGAACCATTAGCTGCCTCACTCATGCCGCTTCCAACTGTTCCCAATTGATTGAAAATAGTTTCAGCATAAGTCTTAGTTACGGTTGAAGAAACTTCAGCTTTGATTTTAGCAATTGCTGAATCATCCATTTTAGAAGCAATGTAACTGCTGCCAGGATTAGTAGTATAGTTTAAAATCATTTTTTGTGGTTGGGCATCTAATAATGTCGTTGCATTTTTAGAAAAATTACTAGGAATAGTAATTACCATATAATAATCACCGTCTTTTAATCCTTGATCAGCAGTTTTACTGTCAACCAGTTTAAAATCCATTGAATCATTGTTTTGAAGACTTTTTGCTAACTCTTTACCGACATTTAAAGTGGAATCATTATATTCAACCTTTTTATCCTCATTAACTACCGCTACGGGAATTTCTTTAGTATTTCCATACGGATCCCATATTGACCCTAAGAATACCCCCGCATAAATACTTGGAATTGCAATGATGGCTACGGCCACTATTTTCAGCCACCAATTTTTACGAAATGCTGACCACTCTTTTTTTATCATTTTTTCTCCTTTCCATTAAATTATAGTTTTATCTTGAAATTTAATATATTAATAGATATAATCTATCCATGGATAAAGTTTATCTATTAATAAAGCATATTTTAATCATCTACTATAAGTTTGTCAATCAATTTATAAAAAATATTTTCTAGATTATTAATCTCGAATAATGTTACAATATATAGTAAAGGGGAAATGAAGTAATGAAAGTAAAAAATAGTGTCGAACAAGCAATTTGTTTATTAATAATTATCGCCCATAGCAATGATGAAAAACCTTTAAAAAGTTATAATATCTCTGATAGTTTAGGTGTTTCTGATTCTTATTTAAAAAAAATTATTAGGCAATTAGTTGTAGCTGGGCTGATTACATCTGAAGCAGGGAAAAAAGGTGGTGTATGCTTAAGCCGGAAACCTGATAAGATTACTTTGCTGGATATTTTTGAGGCTATCGAGGGTAAAGAGCCGTTTGCAAAAGCAACGGGACTAGTAGAACGTGTTTTTGTTAATGAATTAAAAGAAATCATGGATCAAAAGCAGGCGATGATTTTAGATGCATTTAATGCTGCAGAAGCAAGTTATAAAGAAAAATTAAAAACGATCACATTAAAAATGGCTATGGTAGAACGAAAAAAGGATTCTTAAGCGAATCCTTAAATATTAACCATGCTTTTTTTGATTGTTTTTATCGACAATTCGATCTAAGCCATATCCAATTACACGTCCAATAAATGCAAATACGATAAACCAGAGTGCGCTCCATGAACTTGTTTCTTTATTAACAAAGCCAATAACAAAAATAATAACTGCGATCGTTAATCCAACAGCTGTACCTAATGTCATAAATACACTACTTTTTTCTTTCATCCTTTCACTCCTCAATTCTAAATTATACCACAACAAAGTGCGCATACAAGTAAAATATGTGTTATAATACTGTCGTAAATAATGGAGTGATAAGATGATAAATACAATTATATTTGACTTAGATGGTACATTGATAGATTCTTTAGTTGATCTTGCAAATACTGTTAATGTTATTTTAACAGAAAAAGGATATCCTACGCATACCCTTGATGAATATCGTTATTTTGTTGGAAATGGTGTATTAAAATTGCTTGAGCGGGCTTTACCTGCTGATCATCAGGGGGATATTACAGCTGTAAAGAAACGTTTTGATGAAATTTATGGTGAAATTTGTTTAGAAAATACCAAACCATATCCTGGAATCACAAAATTAATTAATACTTTGGCTGATCAAGGATATAATTTGGCTGTTGTGACTAATAAACCGCAAGACCATGCAGTTAAAATTGTTAAGACTTTATTTCCAGGATGTTTTAAATATATTTTCGGTAGTAGTATTAGACATCCTAAAAAGCCGGATCCCTGTTTAACAAATCTAGTTATTAATCTTTTTGATGTGCGTAAAAACGAAGTCGTCTATATAGGCGATAGTGACGTTGATATTTTAACTGCAAAAAATACGAAGGTTAGATCAATAGGCGTATCATGGGGATTTAGAGGACGTCAGGAGCTGCTTGAAAATGGTGCAGATCTTGTTGTTGATCATGCCAATGAAATTAAAGAGGCTATAAATGATTGGTGTAAGTAGTTGTCTAGCAGGATGCAAATGCACTTATAGTGGTGATGATAAATTAATTAAATTAGTCAAAGAGATGGTTATGCGAAATGAAGCAATAATGATTTGTCCTGAAGTGTTAGGGGGATTGAGTATTCCTCGTTCTCCTTGTGAGATAAGAGATGGAAAAGTAGTTGATATTAATGGTGTTGATTGGACTAAGGAATATCGATTAGGAGCACAAAAGAGTTTAGAAATATTACAAGAACATGATGTTGATGTAGTTTTGTTAAAGGCAAAAAGTCCTAGTTGTGGAAAAAACTATATATATGATGGGACGTTTAGTCATACCATTATAAATGGTGATGGTATTACTTGCCAACTACTAGAAAAACATGGCATAATAGTATTCAATGATGATAATATTGATGAATTTTTAAAATACATAGAAAGAAGGTAAAAAAATGGGACACGTATTAAAAATTAATCCAGTTTTTAAAGAAATGATTTGGGGAGGTCATAAATTAAGAGATGTTTATGGCTATGATATTCCTAGTGACAATACTGGTGAGTGTTGGGCAATCTCAGCTCACAAAAATGGAGATTGCACTATTAGTGATGGAGAATTTGCTGGAAAGACATTATCTAGTTTATGGGATGAACATCGAGAGTTATTTGCTAATATTGAAGGTGACCAATTTCCATTATTGGTAAAAATTATTGATGCTTGTAACGATTTATCTGTTCAAGTTCATCCAAATGATGAATACGCTAAAGCTCATGAAAATTCTTTAGGTAAAACAGAATGCTGGTATGTTCTAAATACCGATGAAGGAACAAAAATGGTAATGGGACACCATGCTAAGACTAAAGAAGAGTTAGTAAAAGCGATTGAAAATGATGACTACGACAATCTGTTAAATAAATTTGATATCAAAGAAGGAGACTTCTTCTATATTCCTTCAGGTACGATTCATGCTATTTGCAGTGGTTCATTAATTTATGAAGCACAACAATCTTCAGATATTACATATCGTGTTTATGATTATCATCGTAAAGATGCTCAAGGAAATGAACGTCAATTGCATGTACAACAATCGATTGATGTTGCAACAGTTCCATATGTTCCACTTGCGGCGGATAGTATGGTTGAAACAGCAATTGAAAATGGAACGAGGACGAAGTTGGTATCAAGTGAATTTTTTACAGTTAATAAATACGAAATGACTGGTAAAAATACGATTGTTAATGATAAACCATTCCAATTAGTCACTGTTATTAAAGGTAATGGTGTTATTAATGGGAATAGTGTAAAAATGGGCGATAACTTTGTAGTTTGTGCTGATCAAGATGCCGTAGAATATGATGGTACAATGACAGTTATGATCTGTACATTATAATGTATTGTTCGAACTGTAATCATGAATTTAAAGCAGCTTCTTTTGCCTATAAAGCAAGACAAAGATGTCCTGAGTGTGGAACGTTGATGCAAATCCAGTTTCCTTCGGGAATGGGGTTCATTCCTATCATTGTTGCAATACTTCCAGCAGTATATATGGTTTCAGTACTGCAATTTGATTTATTGGTTGGATTAAGTGTCTTTATTCTTGTTTATTGGCCAATTGAAGTTATTATGAATATCTTATTAATATATTTTGATAAATACCGCCTATATGAAGTAGATCAGTGATCTACTTTTTTTGAACAATAATGTAATAAATCATTGGCGGAAATAATGACTAAATGGGAACTTTGTGATAGAATGTTGACGATAACGATTAAGTGAGGTAAATTATGGCACATTTGAAATTTAAATTTGAAACATTAAATGCTTTTTGTAATGAAGCATTTGAAAAATTCGGTTTTACAAGTGATGAAAGCAAAACAATCACAGATGTATTATTATTGTCAGACGTATATGGAATTGAGTCACATGGTATGCAGCGGCTTTCACGGTATCACAAAGGGATTGAAAAAGGCATGATTAAGGTTGATGCAAAACCTGAGATTGTTTTTGAAACCCCTGTTTCGGCAGTGATTGATGGTCATGCTGGAATGGGCCAATTGATTAGTAAATTTGCAATGGAAAAATGTATTGAAAAAGCTAAAACAGTAGGGATGGCAATTGTAACGGTAAGAAATTCTAATCATTATGGAATTGCTGGTTATTATGCAAAAATGGCTTGTGACGAGGGATTAATGGGGATGTCATTTACTAACTCAGAAGCTATTATGGTTCCTACTTTTGCCCGTAAAGCAATGCTAGGATCTAATCCTATTGCTTTAGCAATGCCAGCTAAACCATATCCATTCTTTTTTGATGCTTCTACTACAGTAGTTACTCGTGGTAAGTTAGAAATGTATCGAAAAGCTGAAAAAGAATTACCAAATGGATGGGCACTAGATAAAGATGGTAATCCTTCTATAGATGCACCAGATGTTTTAGACAACATTGCTAATAAAATCGGTGGTGGGATTATGCCTTTAGGTGGTTCAACGGAACAATTAGGAAGCCATAAAGGATATGGTTATGGAATGTTCTGTGAGATTTTCTGTTCTATTTTATCACAAGGACTGACTTCGAATCATACACATACAAATGGCATTGGGGGAACATGTCATGGATTTATTGCTATTGATCCTAAAATATTTGGAAACCCAGAAGATATTGAGACACATTTTTCAACGTTCCTGCAAGAATTAAGGGATGCTCCAAAAGCTGAAGGACAACCGCGTATATATACTCATGGTGAAAAAGAAGTTGAGGCTACAAAAGATCGCATGGAAAATGGAATTGACGTTGATGTCAAGACAGTATTAGAGATGAAGGATCTATCTAACTTTGTTGGTGTTGATTTTGAAAAATACTTTGGTAAATTAGATATTGAAGATAATGATTATAAAACGGTTTATTAATTATTAGGAGAGAAAGATGAAATTTAAGTGTATACATTGTAATATTAATATTACAGATATCAATAAAAGTGTTGCTTTTTACCAAAAGGCTTTAGGTTTAAAAGTCGAAAGAACTAAAGAAGCTAATGATGGTAGTTTTATTTTAACTTATCTTGGTGATGGTTTAAGTAATTTTCAAATTGAGTTAACTTGGTTAAGGGATCATCCGCAAGCTTATGAATTAGGTGAAAATGAAAGTCATATTTGTTTTGAAGTAGATGATTTTGATCAAGCTTATCAGTTACATAAGGAAATGGGATGTATATGTTTTGAAAATAAGGCAATGGGATTATATTTTATTAATGATCCTGATGATTATTGGATTGAAATTATTCCTAAAAAATAGACTGTATTTTTTTGTATATTTATTTGCTTAATCTTGTTTAAAGAGTTATTATAGATAGGTAATATAGAAGATATTATGGGAAATGAAATATTGAGATGTTTCTGGGAATTAGCAATTTGGGTGTTAATACTGAAATGATTTGTTCTATAATTATCCCTATGTCATAAATCAATATATACTAGTATTAGCGAGCTAATAAAAAATATATCCATTAAGGATATATTTTTTGTTATTCAATAATTTTTTTAAAAAGTCGATCAAAATCTGGTTTGATTTTTTTTAAATTAATTGGTCGTCCACTCCGATCAGTAAAACAATGATTAGAGTTGCCAGTAGTACAAAGTGTATGTTTTTGATTATATATCTTATATTCACAGGCGAAGCGGACACCAGTATATTTAGTTATTTTAACTTCAATTATAGCAAGGTCATCAAAATACATCATTTTTTGATAATTACAATTAATTGATAAAACAGGAGAAATGATACCTTCTTCTTCCATTTTTTTATATGTTAAACCAATTTGGTTCATATAATCGATTCTTGCTTCTTCAAACCAGCGAATATAGTTAGAGTGATGAATAATTCCCATTTGATCGGTTTCATAGTATTTAGCATTATGTAAATAAGGTCTAATCATCATTGTTATCACCAATAATAAATATTTCCCCTTCATTATTTATCTTTAAAATATTATTATACTGTTTCAAAGGTTCGTGATTGAGATATTTAAGCATCATTTTAGGATTATCAGTAAAATGCATTGGCAAAACATATTTTGTTTTAATATTTTTTAAAATATGCTCCATACCCCACCAGCTACTTTCTTCAAGACGAGGGTCTAGAGGAATCATCATTAAATCAAAATGAATATCTTTAATTTTACTAATTTCTTTTTTAAAAGTTCCAGCTTGATATTTGTTGTCAGCCTCAGGTTCACCAATCCAGTGCCACCAGTGTAAATCACCAGCATGATAAATTTGTTTATTTTCAACCTTTACAACAAAAGCTACACCTGCATCTGTTGATAATAGGGTTTGAATATACAAATCATCAATTTCATATATTTCGCTAGGGCGAACTTTAATTCCAGTATTATTGATTTTTCGGTCGATAATATAAGTGATTTTAGGATGGTTGATTTGATAAATTGCAGGATTGTAGTGGTCATGATGAAAATGAGAGACAAAGACATATAATGGTTTATTTTGATTAAGCGGGGGAATTGTTCCTTGATAATAATCGAATAGTAAAATATGCTTATCCAATTCAACTAAAAACCCACTGTTATAAATATAAGTTACTTGCATAAAATACCTCCTTGTAAAAAAAGGGAGAATTATTCTCCCTCGTCGTAATTTGCAACATTATGATAAATTTGATCAACATCATCACAATCATTAAGATTATTCATTAAACGTTCAAATAATTCCATATCTTCACCTTCAAGTTCAACAGTGTCTTGTGGTAAAGTCTGAATTTCATCTATTTCAAATTCAATATCAGATTTAATACCTTCAATTGCCTCTTTGATTTTATATAAATCAGTTGGTTCACCAATAATTTTGATAGTTCCATCTTCTTCACTAACAATATCTTGAGCATCAACTTCAGCCATGACTAAAGCATCTAAAACAGTTTCTTCATCTAGTCCTTTAAAAGCAACGACGCTGATAACGTCATATAAATATGAAACAGATCCTTCATTTCCTAATTTTGCTTTTGACTTTGTAAAAGCAGGACGTACTGATGAAATAGTACGATTAATATTATCAGTTAGACATTTAACGATTAAAGTAGCTCCACCATTAGCATACCCTTCAAATACTTTTTCTTCATAATTTTCAGTAACACCACTTTTTACTTTATCAATTGCTCTTTTAATAACATCAGCGGGTACTTGTTCTTTTTTAGCTTTTTCAATTAAACGACGTAATGCTAAGTTACCATCTGGTTCAGGTCCACCTGCTTTTGCAGCTAAGTAAATCTCTTTACCATAACGTGAGTACAATTTAGCTTTTTTTGCTGCTGTTTTTGCCATTGCAACTTTGCGCACCTCATGTGCTCTACCCATAAATAACTCCTCCTTAAAGTGATAAATTCTTTTAAATTATACACTTATCGATTAATATTATCAAGGGGCGTTTTAAATGAGATAAATATTCTGATTTTATGAGGAAAAAGCAGAGTTTAATAGATAAAAAGCAGTTGTTTTAAAATAATCAAAAAGGTTTCATGGAATAAAATAGTAGTTCATCCTTTTCTAATTCAAAAGAACTCTGCTAAAAACATTAAGATTAGTTTTAAATAAATAGCGAGTATGCTATAATCTAGGCATTAAAAGGAGCAATGTATGGAAACAACAGTAATTATTGGAGCTGGAGCTAGTGGACTGATTTGTGGTCATGAACTAGCTAAAAGTAATCATAATGTAATTATTCTTGAACAATCAAATAAGGCAGGACGAAAAATTTTAGCTAGTGGTAATGGTCGCTGTAATTTATCTAATACTAATTTAGATATGTATTTTTACAATACTGATGAATCCAAGATTAAGAGGATTATTCATGCCTTTGATGCAAGAAAATATTTTAACCAAATTGGAGTAATGACTCGACAGGTGGGAACACTTCTTTATCCGCGTTCTAATCAAAGTTTAACCGTAAAAAATGCTTTAATGAATAATTTTGATCAAGTTGCTTTAATTGAAGAGTGTCAGGCTAAAAATATTATCGTTAAAAAGGATGGGTATATAGTTAAAACTAATAAAGGTGAATACTTTTGTAATAATATTGTTATTGCAACAGGCTCACCTGCTTCTTTATTATCAGGCAAAAATAGTTATGATTTGGTTAAATTGCTTGATTTAAAGGTGACAAAGTTGTATCCTAGTCTAGTTCAAATAAAAACCAAACCAGCCTACCGAAGCTTAAAAGGCGTTCGAACTAAATGTAAAGCGAGTTTATTAGTAGATGGAAAATTAATTGAAAGTCAAAATGGTGAAGTGTTATTTAGTGATAATGGGTTATCAGGAATATGTATTATGCAGTTATCACGATTATTATCACGTTATTGCGGAAATAAAGAGATTAGTTTAGATCTAATGGAGGAATATACTAGCCAAGAATTAGAACGATTTTTAAAAGAGCGGCATGATAGATTTGGTCATTATTATTTAGAAGGAATCTTCAATGATAAATTAGCTAAAATATTAAAAGATATTGATAATTTAAAAGATATCCGCTTTAAAATTATCGATACATATGATTACAGTAAAGCTCAAGTTATGAGTGGTGGGGTTAGTTTGGATGAAATAGATGAAAATTTGGAAGTGATTAAATACCCTGGAATATATTTGGCTGGGGAGCTTTTAGATGTTGATGGTGATTGTGGCGGATATAATTTACATTTTGCTTTTGCTTCAGGCCATCATATCGCTAAAACAATAATGAATAAGCAGGTAAAAAAATGTTATTAATAAATAATGTAAAAGTTCCTTTGGAACTGGCAGATTATCGAAAAATAATCTCACAACAATTAAATATTTCTAAAAATAAAATATTTGACGTTAAACTAGTTAAACAGGCTGTTGATGCAAGAAGAAAAAACAAAGTTCACTTTGTTTGTAGTTTTAATTTTACTGTCGAGAATGAAGATTTAATGATAAAAAAATATCCTAAATTAAACTTATCAAAAGTAGTTGCTTATGACTATCCGGTTTTAAAATCAACTGACGAGCATATTGTAGTAGTAGGCAGTGGTCCCGCTGGACTTTTTTGCGCTTATAATTTGGCGCGGGCTCATCAAAAGGTAACATTGATTGAACGTGGCAATGCGGTTGAACAGAGGAAAGAAGATATCGATAACTTTTTTAAAACAGGGAAATTAAGTCCTGATAGTAATGTTCAATTTGGGGAAGGGGGAGCAGGAACTTTTAGTGATGGCAAATTAACAACTGGGGTTAAGGATAAACGAAAAAAATTTATTCTTGAAACCTTTGTTAAGCATGGTGCTGAAAGTGATATTTTATATGTAAATAAGCCACATGTAGGGACTGATTATTTAATTAAGGTTGTTAAAAGTATGCGTGAGACGATTATTGCTAATGGTGGTGAAGTGTTATTTGAGACAAAATTAGTTGATGTTAATTTAGCAGATGATCAGCTAGTAAACATTGTTGTTGAAAAAAATAATATTAAAACTACGATGGAATTAGATAAATTAGTTCTAGCAATTGGTCATAGTGCTCGAGACACTTATGAAATGCTATATCAAAAAGGAATAAAAATGGAGCAAAAATCATTTGCGGTAGGACTTCGAATTGAACACTTGCAGTCATTCATAAATGAGCATCAATATGGTAAATATGCGAATCATCCAAGTTTAAAAGCTGCTGATTATAAATTAGCGGTCAAAACTAGTAATGGTCGTGGAGTATATACTTTTTGTATGTGTCCGGGAGGTAAAGTTATAAACTCAAGTAGTGAGGCTGGTGGAATCGTTGTTAATGGAATGAGTAATCAAGCTCGTGATGAAGCAAATGCTAATAGTGCAGTTCTGGTTACTGTGGGACCTGAAGATTTTGCTAGTTCGCATCCATTAGCTGGTATTACCTATCAACGAGAATTAGAACAAAAAGCTTTTGAATTAGGTGGTAAAGATTATAGTGTGCCAGTCATGAGGGTTGAAGATTATTTAAATGATACTCTGGATTTAAAAATGGAAGAAGTAAGCTGCAGTGTTCAACCAAATGTGAGATATGCTAAATTAAGTCAAATATTTAGTAATGAGGTCAATCTTGCTTTAAAAGAAGGATTACAATTAATGAATCATAAATTTACAGGGTTTACAGAAAAAGCAATGCTTTCAGGAGTTGAATCTAGAAGTTCAGCACCAGTACGCTTATATCGTGATGAAAATTTTCAAAGTAATATTAAGGGAATCATGCCGATTGGTGAAGGCGCTGGGTATGCTGGTGGAATTATGTCTAGTGCAATAGATGGTTTAAAATGTAGTGAATTTATTTTAAAAGGGGAATAGATAAGGAATGTCAATAATAGAAATAGCCCTCATTGGAGTGGGCTTAGCAATGGATGCTTTTGCAGTTTCAATCTGTAAAGGTTTAGCAATGCGAAGAATGAACTATAAAAAAGCTATTATCATTGCTGCTTTTTTCGGGGTGTTTCAAGCTTTAATGCCGGCATTAGGTTATGTTTTAGGAACAACATTTGCCAATAAGATTGCAGCTATTGATCACTGGATTGCTTTTATCTTATTAGCTTTAATCGGGGCGAATATGATTAAAGAAGCATTATCAAGTGATGATGATGAATGTCAAGATGATAGTTTGAGATTAGGGGATTTGATCATGTTGTCAATTGCTACCAGCATAGATGCCCTAGCTGTTGGCATTACTTTTGCGTTCTTTAATGTGTCATTATTGCTTTCAGTAAGCATGATTGGAATTATTACCTTTATTATTTGTGTAATTGGGGTCAAAGTTGGTAATGTATTTGGTGAAAAATATAAGAGTAAAGCAGAATTAGCCGGTGGATTAATATTAATTGTGATGGGCGCAAAAATATTAATTGACCACTTGTTCTTTTAGGAGGATAAAAAATGAAGGTCTCGACTTTAAAGATGCATCATGAGCACCATCCTATGCGACCAACAAGACAGATTGCCATTAGCTTTTTAGCAGTTATCTTAATTGGTTCAGTTTTGTTAATGCTGCCAATTTGTAATAATACAACACCGACAGCATATTTAAATAATTTATTTATTGCTACTTCAGCAACTTGTGTAACAGGATTAGTACCTGTAGTAACAAGTGAACAGTTCAATATATTAGGACAAATCGTTATTATTATTTTAATTCAAATTGGTGGGTTAGGTTTTTTGACTTTTTTAAATTTATTATTAATAATGGTCAAAAAGAAAATATCTCTTACAAATAAGTTGGTTTTACAAGAAGCTTTAAATCAGCCATCGTTAAATGATCTGCCTAAGTTTGTAAAAAATGTAATTAAATATACATTTATTGTTGAAGGGTTAGGTGCAATCATTCTAGCATTTGTATTTATTCCTGATTTTGGAATCGTGAAAGGAATTTATTATTCAATCTTTCACTCGATTTCAGCATTTTGTAATGCTGGATTTGATGTGCTAGGAGCTAACTCATTGATTGGATATCAAAATAATCTGATTATCAATTTGGTTATTCCAGGTTTGATTATAATGGGTGGTCTTGGATTTGTTGTTTGGTTTGATGTTGCTCATTGTATAAAAAAAGAGTATGGAAAACGGTCGAAATTTAGTAAAAAACATTTATTTAAAAGTTTTTCATTACATACAAAACTGGTTATTATTGCAACAGTAGTATTGTTATTAGCAGGAGCTGTTTTATTTTATTTGTGTGAATTTAATAATATCAAAACAATTGGAGGACTACCTCTATTTGATCAAATACAGATTTCTTTTTTTCAATCAGCAACTCTTAGAACGGCTGGGTTTGCTTCAGTTGACATGGCAAGTTTACATCCTTCAACGAAGTTGATGATGTGTGTATTGATGTTTATTGGTGGTTCACCTGCAGGTACTGCTGGAGGAATCAAAACAGTAACGTTTGCAATAGGTGTATTAGAAGTATACAATATTTATCATGGACGCAAAGAAGTAACAGCTTTTTCAAGAAGAATTCCTAAACGTTTAATTGTGCGTTCATTTGCGATTATTTCTATGGCATTAGCAATTGTATTTTTAAGTATATTTGCTTTGAGTATTACCGAACAGGCACCATTTATTGATATTTGTTTTGAGGTTGTTTCTGCAGGAGCAACGGTAGGATTAAGTGCTTCACTAACACCGTATTTAAGTGTTTTCGGTAAAATTGTAATAATTATGTTGATGTATATTGGTCGAATCGGACCAATTACAATGATGATTTCTTTTGCAAGAAAATCATATATGCAAGCAAGTAAAAAAGAGGTAAGGTATCCTGATGGGAATATCTTATTAGGATAAAAAGAGGGTATAAAGATGAATAGTAAACAATATGCAGTATTAGGATTAGGAATTTTCGGTTCAACAGTCGCAACAACATTGGCAGAATATGGCTGTGAGGTTATTGCTGTTGATCAAGATGAATCATGTGTTGAGCGGGTAGCTGATGAAGTAACGAAAGCAGTTGTAGCGAATGTTACTGATCAAGAAGAGCTGCGAGCTATCGGTATTGAGGATATTGATGTTGCTATTGTTGCAATCGGAACACATTTGGAAGAAGCTGTTTTAGCAACTATGAATTTAAAAGAATTGGGTGTTCCATATGTTATTGCCAAGGCTAAAAATAAACAATTTATGAAAATTCTTGAAAAGGTAGGGGCTAATAAAGTTATTCGTGCTGAAAAAGATATGGGACTTAAAGTAGCTAAGAGTTTATTGAGAAAAAGTATTGTTGACTTAGTTGAACTTGATGAAGATTATTCAGTAGTTGAAATTAAAGCACCACTTGATTGGGTAGGAAAGAATTTTATTGATTTAAATATTCGTCGTGTTTATAATATGAATATTATTGGAATCAAACATGGTGATGAAGATCATCTTTCTCTAGATGTTGCTCCAGAATATGTGATCCAAAATGGGGATCATTTCTTGGTAATTGGTAAGACTAAAGAACTGGAAAGATTCGATTATATGACTAAATAAGGACACTTTTTAAACTAAATCCTATAGAAAAGACACAAAATAAAGAGGAGTGTCATCTATAGGATTTAGTTTATTTAGTCCTTTTTTATTTTGTTATAAATGGTTTACGAAGGCTAATATAGGCTAAGTTATTTAAATTTATACTAATGAATCATAGTTAATGAAAATGAGAAATCTATTTTAAAATTAAATGATATAAAAATTGTTAATCTTATAAGAACTTATTAAGTCCTTGTAAAAATGTTTCAATTTGGTAAACTTCTTATGTATTTGCCGAATTCCTATTGAGAAATATAGGAAAATGGACTACAATTTGGTTATTATCAAGGGAGGCTATTCTTTATGAATGTTATAATTTTGGGTGCTGGTAAGGTTGGAAAAACTTTAATTAAGCATATGTCCAACGAGGATCATGATATTATTGTGATTGACCAGGATGCACAAAAAATAGAAGATGTAGTAAACTTATATGATGTCATTGGAGTTGTAGGTAATGGTGGTTCTTATGATATCTTGATGGAGGCAGGGGCAACTACAGCAAATTTGATTATTTGTGTTACTGCATCGGATGAATTAAATATCTTAGCTGGATTAATGGCAAAACAAATGGGGACTCGCCATACAATTGCTCGAGTAAGAAATCCCGATTATTCTAAACAACGTGATTTTATGCGTAATCAGTTAGGTTTTTCAATGATTATTAATCCTGAATTAGAAGCAGCAAATGAGATTAGAAGATCATTATCATTTCCTTCGGCGGTAAAGGTTGATACCTTTGCTCGTGGAAAAGTTGAATTGGCAGAATTTTATGTAGAAGAAGATAGTTATTTACGTGATATTCCGCTAAGTCAATTACATAGTATTACTAAGACTAATATTTTAGTATGTGCTGTAAGTCACAATGAAGAAGTAATTATACCAGATGGTAATTATATTATTAAACCAGGTGATCATTTATTTATTACAGGATCACATCGAGACTTATCAAGATTTTGTTTAGATATTGGCATTGTTACAAATAGGATAAAAAATGTTTTAATTGTTGGTGGAGGAAAGATTGCTTATTATTTAGCTAAACAGTTAGGGGTTCAAGGAATAAAAGTAAAAATCATTGAAAAGGATATTGAACATTGTCGTGTGCTTGCTAAAAAATTACCGTTTGTTACTGTTATTAATGCAGATGGAAGTGATGAAGAGGTATTATTAGAAGAAGGTTTAGAGACAACAGATGCTTTTTTAGCATTGACAGGGTTAGATGAAGAAAATTTAATTTTATCTTTGTATGCTAAAAATATTTATCATAAAAAGACTATTGCTAAAGTTACTCGGATGAGTTTTACAGGTCTTGCGGATAGTCTAAAGGTTGATAGTATCGTAGCTCCAAAGAAAATTATTGCTGGTCAAATAATTCGTTATGTTCGAGCAAAAATGAATAAAGATGATGATTCAAGTGTTAAAACTTTATATAAGATTGTAGATGGTGAAGTGGAAGCTAGTGAATTTATCGCTACACCTAAAATAACTTTTTTAGGAATGACGTTAAATGATTTGAATTTAAAGAATCATGTGTTAGTTGCTGCTATTTCCCGAGAAAATGAAACAATTGTACCTAAGGGGGATACGACGATTGAATTAGGGGATCATTTAGTCATTATTTCTCGTGGTGAGACAATGAAAAGTCTAAATGATATTATAAGGAGATAAGCAGGATGAATAAAAAAATGATTGTTTTTACAATCGGTAAGTTATTAACAATTACCGGTTTATTAATGTTCATGCCAGTAATTGTCTCGTTGATTTATCAAGAAACAGAGGGGGTTTATTATGCGATACTTGGCATAATAATGCTGGCTTTAGGAATTCTAATTTCAAGAAAAGCTCCTCGTAAAAAGAATATTTATGCTCGTGAGGGTTTTGCTATCGTAGCATTGAGCTGGTTATTGATATCATTATTAGGGGCCATTCCGTTTTGTTTAACTGGTGAGATACCTTCATATGTAGATGCGGTGTTTGAAACTGTATCGGGTTTTACAACAACCGGATCTTCGATTTTATCCAATGTGGAGGCATTAAGCCATACAAGTTTATTTTGGCGAAGCTTTACACATTGGGTTGGAGGAATGGGGATTCTTGTGTTTGTAATCGCATTTATCCCGATTGCTTCAGGACGTTCATTACATATTTTACGAGCTGAGGTTCCTGGACCGGTGGTTGGAAAATTGGTTTCTAAAGTACGATTAACTGCACGAATCTTATATGTGATTTATGCAATTATGACGGTTATTGAAATAATTCTTTTACTATTTGGCGGAATGCCGTTATTTGATTGCATTTTGAATGCTTTTGGAACCGCTGGTACAGGAGGGTTTGGAATTAAAAACGCAAGTATCGCTGCTTATGATAGTGCTTATATTGATGGTGTGATAACTGTTTTTATGATCTTATTTGGAATTAATTTTAACTTGATTTATTTCTTCATTTTAGGGCGAATCAAGGAAGTATTAAAAAGCGAAGAATTGCGCTGGTATTTGATTATAATTGTTGCTGCAATAGCTTTAATTACGATTAATATTTTACCATTATATGATTCAATCTTATCTGCATTCCGTTATTCAAGTTTCCAGGTTGGGTCAATCATAACGACGACAGGATTTGTAACTGCTGACTATGGGCAATGGCCAGTATTTTCACAAGTAATATTATTATCATTGATGTTTGTTGGTGCTTGTTCAGGCTCAACTGGTGGTGGAATCAAGGTATCAAGAATTGTAATTTATTTTAAAAATGCAAGAAATGAACTGCATAAATTATTACATCCCCATAGCGTTCGTGCAGTTGAATTTGAAAATCAACCGGTTGAAGATAATGTAATCAGAACGATTCATGCATATTTAGTCGTATATATTACGATATTTGCTCTATCGTTATTGATTTTAACATTTCTTAATCTTGATTTTAAAAGTGCTTTTTCAGCTATTGCTTCTTGTTTAAATAATATCGGTCCTGGTTTAGATGTTGTTGGACCAGTAAGTAATTTTGGTTCGTTGCCAGATGTTTCTAAAATAGTTTTAACTTTCGACATGCTGGCAGGACGTTTAGAACTTTTCCCAATGCTGCTTTTGTTTTCACCATCACTTTGGCGAAAGTAGCATAAATAAGAAAAAATCGTGTAGAATATAGAGAGGTGTTCCAATGAAAAAAGAAGAAATAGTCATAAAAAATGCATTACGAATGACTAAAGAGGCCGATGATCAGCTTTCTATCTATGCCACTAAAAATCGTGATTGTATAAAAGTAAAACAGACGATTAGAAATCGTGAAGAATTTGATATCCGATGGCCGTTTGAAGAAGACATTGATCGAATTTTATATTGTAAATCATATCAGCGATATGTTGATAAAACTCAAGCATTATCTTTTTTTAATAATGCTCATATTTCAAAGCGTTCTATTCATGTCCAATGGGTGAGTCGGATTGCTCGTCAGATTGGTCGTGGTCTTGCTTTAAATCAAGATTTGATTGAAGCGGCGGCTTTAGGACATGATCTAGGCCATGCACCATATGGACATGTTGGAGAAAAAGCTCTTGATAAAATTCTGCAGATAAAGGGATTTGGATATTTTGCCCATAATGCTAATAGTGTACGGAATATTCTTTTTATTGAACGCGATGGAATCGGTTATAATGTCTCTTTACAAGTGTTAGATGCGATTCTGTGTCATAACGGTGAAATGTTATCGAAAAAATATATGCCGGATTATGATAAAACTATTGCGCAATTTTGGCAGGAATATGAAGATTGTTGGCACCAAAAGAATACTAGCTTAATTATTCGTCCAATGACATTAGAAGGCTGTGTTGTTCGGGTGTCAGATGTTATCTCATATATTGGTAAAGATATTGAAGACGCAATTAAAGTAGGAATCATTAAACAGTCTGATCTTCCTAAAGAGGTAACTGATATTTTAGGTTTTGATAATAAATCAATGATAAATCGATTGATTGGAGATATTGTTATTCATAGTTATGGAAAGCCATATCTTCGCTTTTCTAATGAAGTGTTTAGTGCTTTGAAAACTTTATTGAATTTTTTATCCAATCGGGTTCATCAACATCCGGTGCTAGTAAAAGAAAATACAAAATTAGTCCGAATGATTAATCAGTTATATCATGTTTATTATGATGAATTAACTGATCCTAATAATCATGATTGTAAAATAAAAGCATTTGTTAATAAGATGGCTCCGGCATATAGTAAAAATGATCCAGCATTAATAGTTGCTGACTATTTATCAATGATGACAGATTCTTATGTTTTAAATGAATATGAATCTATCTTCTTACCTATTCAACATAATGAAATACTTTAATTATTATATTTGTACTATCTTTTGAAAAATCGTAGTATAATATATGTATAAGAAGTATAAGGAGGAGTTAATATGAAACTTATAATCGCAATTGTTAATTCAGATGACAGCTCATCGGTTCAAGGAGCTCTTACTGAAGGCGGATACTTCGTAACTAAATTATCTACTACTGGGGGATTTTTGAAAAAAGGAAATACAACATTTTTTGTTGGAACTAATGATGATAAAGTAGAAGACTGTATTTCTATTATCAAAGCACATTCAAAGAAACGGGTAGAAAAAGAACCTACTGTTCCTCCAACAGAGATGGGAGAATTCTTTACACCAATTATGGTTGATGTTTTAGTTGGTGGGGCAACCGTATTTGTTTTAAATATTGATCAATTTGAAAAATTCTAAAAAAAGAAGTGGCTTAGCCACTTCTTTTATTCTATAATGTTCTAAGGTGGAGAATATGGAATATAGAATATTAAAAGAAAATGAAATAAAAGAAGCAATTGAATTAGTTGCACGAGTAGCTAAAAAAGATATTTATAAAGACTTTGATCAAGAGGGAATTAATAGTTTTAATCAAGTAAATTGTGATACATTTTATCGTAATAAACAAAATTTGACTTATATATGTTTAGAGAATAAAAAAATAATTGGGATTATTACACTTACTCAGGGAAAACATCTAAGTTTATTATTTGTTGATAATGATTATCAGGGAAATGGGATTGGAACAAAATTATTTGAGTTGATTGATAATTTGGCTTTAGCTGATCTTGAAGTTAATTCTGGAATTGGGGCTAAAGGATTTTATTTAAACTTAGGTTTTAAAATGGTCGGTGATCTAACTAAGAAAAATGGTATATTATATTATCCAATGCTTAAACAAAGGGTAGTCAATAAACGTTTTAATACTTATGATGAGGTAGTTAATTTTATAAATAGTCAAAAAGATCGGGTATACAGCCTTAATAATTTTAAACATTATATGGAAGATATAGGAAATCCTCAGTTATTTCTTGACTGTGTTCATATTGGTGGGACAAATGGAAAGGGTTCAACTACTAATTATATTAAAGAAGTTTTAAAACAGGCGGGATATAGGATTGCAACATTTACCTCACCAGCACTATACTCAAGATTAGATATTATTCGTATCAATGACCAGTTCATTGATGAAGAAACAATGGTTAGATATGCAAATCGATATGTGGAACTATGGTTAAAATATGAAATCTCAATGTTTGAAATTGAAGTATTTATTGCAATTATGTATTTTATTGAGCAGAATGTCGATTTTGCGTTATTTGAAGTAGGATTAGGCGGTTTATTGGATGCAACGAATATCATTATGCCTAAATTAGCAATCAATACTAATATTGGTTTAGATCACGTTGATTATTTAGGTCATGATTATCAAAGTATTGCTTTAAATAAAGCTGGAATTGTTAAAGAAGGAATTGATTACTTAACCGGGGAAACAAAGGAAGAATGTTTGGCTGTATTTAGAGATGTTTGTTTAAAACATCATAGTGAGCTTATAACTTTAAAACCAATAACTAAAATTATTGATGGGAATAATGTTAGTTATCATTATCGTGATTATGATATTATTCTTGATACACCGGCTTTATATCAGATTAATAATAGTGCTTTAGCACTAGAAGCACTGATATATTTAAAAGAACATCAATTTGTTGATTTTAGTGATGATGATTTACTTCAGGGAATGTATAATGCTCGCTGGGCTGGTAGATTTGAAATAATTAATATTGAACCTTTGATTATTATAGATGGTGCTCATAATAAAGAAGGAATTGATGCTTTCTATGAATGTGCTAAAAAATATGACAATATAAAAATAATCTTTAGTGCTTTACGGGATAAAGATTATAAACATATGATTGAAAAATTGTTAGAATTAACTAAAGATATAACTATTTGTGAATTTGAACATGTTCGAGCTAGTGATGCTAAGACATTAGCAAATGGCTTTGATGTTAAAATTGAGCCAAATTTTAAAACAGCGATTGATAAGGCTTTTACTCATGAGGGGACAGTATTTGTAACGGGATCGTTATATTTCATCTCTAAGGTAAGGGAATATATAATTGATAGAAGTTAGAATCAGGTAATACTGATTCTTTTTTTGCTAAAAAAATTTCATAATGAGTTTTATTTATTATTTTTAATTAGATATGATATAATAATACAAAGATAGGAGGAATGACATGACGTTATTTTTATTATTGATTGCAGTAGTAGTAATTGTGTGTATTCTTGCAACAAGGCTTTCATCTAAATTTGGAGTACCAACTTTATTGATTTTTATTTTGTTGGGAATGGTATTTGGAAGTGATGGCTTGTTTAAAATCAGCTTTGATGATTTTATTATAAGTGAGCAAATTTGTACATTTGCATTAATTTATATTATGTTTTATGGTGGTTTTTGTTTGAATTTTAATAGTGCTAAACCGGTACTTATTAGAGCAACGATAATGTCGACACTTGGCGTTATTTTAACTTGTGGCTTTGTTGGTTTATTTTGTTATTGGGTATTGCACACTAGTTTAATTGAAGGGATGCTGATTGGAGCAGTAACGGCTTCAACTGATGCGGCTTCAGTATTTAGTATTTTAAGAATGAAGCGTTTAAATCTAAAAGCAGGTATTGCTCCATTGCTTGAAATGGAAAGTGGAAGTAATGATCCTACAGCATATATGCTGACAATTATTATTTTGACCCTTTTATCAAGCGGGAAAACTAATATTTATATGCTTATTTTTAGTCAGATAATATTCGGGATTATTAGTGGTGTAGTAATTGGTCTTTTAGCAAAAAATTATTTAGATAAGATTCAATTAAATGAAGTTGGCTTAAAATCGATTTTTGTAGCTGCTCTAGCATTGTTAGCATATGCATTACCAGTAGCACTGAATGGAAATGGTTTTTTAAGTGTTTATCTATTTGGAATAATATTAGGAAATAGTCGTTTAAAAAAGAAAGTTTCACTAGTTCATTTTTTTGACAGTATTTCTCATATGATGCAGATCTTGTTGTTTTTCTTACTAGGTTTATTGTCTTTCCCGTCACAAATTCCCGATATAATAGGCTCTGCTATCCTAATTACACTATTTTTAACTTTTGTTGCGCGTCCGTTAACGGTATTTATCTGTTTAACGCCGTTTAGAGTACCGTTTAAACAACAATTGTTTATTTCCTGGTGTGGTTTAAGAGGTGCGGCTTCGATTGTTTTTGCAATCATGACAGTGGTATCACCTGCATATACGAATAATGACATTTTTCATATTGTCTTTTTCGTTGCTTTACTTTCAATAACATTTCAAGGGAGTCTATTGCCTTTAGTAGCAAAATGGCTCAAAGTGGAAGATGATCAAAATGATACAATGAAAACATTTAATGATTATAGTGATGATAGCTCATTTGAATTAATTCGAGTTTATTTGAGTGATGATCATCCATGGATAAATCAAACATTAATTGATATTGTAATGCCGACTAATATGTTAGTTGCTACAATTATTCGCGATAATCAGATGATCTTACCTAAAGGGACAACAAGGGTTTTAAAAGGTGATCTATTGATTATGTGTGCACCAGGTTACGAAGGAAATGATATTTATTTAGATGAGGAATACATTGAAGAGCATCATCATTGGATCGATTGTACTCTAGCGATGATCAATCCTCGTAATAAGTTTTTAGTAGTCTTAATTAAACGTGATAATAAAATGATTATCCCTGATGGTAAAACACGGATAAAACGTGATGATATGCTTGTAATTTGTAAAAAGGAGTACTTAGGCTTTGTTGATGAATAATTAAATATGTTGAAGTGTCTGCTAATTTGTAGTATTATTTCCATTGTATACAATCTTGTATATAATTTAGAAAAAGGGGGAGTCTACTTTTTAGTAGCAATCGCATGTACGGTCAGTGATCGGAATTAACGCCTGTGGACTAGAAATGAGGTTGAAGCAGGAAAGATTGTAAATAAGTAGCAATCAAGTTATGATTCAAATTATTTGCGGAATTATTTTAGTTTTAATTGGAATTTTTGTATTTTGGAAATTTCCAATTAAGAGTGATACTAAATCACTCACATTAGCAGCTTTATTTATTGTTTTAGCCGCTATTTTAAAAAGGTTATCGATTATGATACCTTTGTTTGGTTTTGAGAGTCTAAAAATCTCAATTGAAGTAATCCCAATGCTTTTAGCAGGGATAATACTTGCACCAGGATATTGTTATATAATTG
The DNA here is from genome assembly GCF_014131695.1 of Thomasclavelia ramosa DSM 1402. NCBI lineage: Bacteria > Bacillati > Bacillota > Erysipelotrichia > Erysipelotrichales > Coprobacillaceae > Thomasclavelia > Thomasclavelia ramosa. The sequence continues at coordinate 2,020,585 of NZ_CP036346.1, read as the reverse complement.
GTCTTGCTGTTGATTTAGTTGGATTAATTGTGACACCAACGGGATTTCCTTTTTTAGGATTTACTTTGAGTGCGGTATTACAATGTTTGATTCCATCCATTGTAGTTGCCACGATTAAAGAAAATTATATGAATTATTTAGAAAAGGCAATCCAAGTAATTTTAATTTTTTTAGGAATAGGGGCTTGCTTTTATGTATTTAGTTTAGATCAAGTAGTTATTTCTAAGAATGTTGTAGACATTACACTTAATTTTAAAATAATAATTAGTGTGGTTTGTATTGTGATGATAAGTGTCTTGTTTACTGTTATGCGTTATTATAAAAAGAAATTAAATGATCAGGAATATCATTTGTTTAATCTGTGGTTGATTTCGGTAGTATTAGTTGAAATGGTAATTACATTTATGTTAACGCCTTATTGGTTACAAGTTATGTATGGAATTCCATTTACATTATCGTTATTTATCCGAGTCATTAAAGAATGTATCATGATTCCAGTAGATATCATTTTAGGATATAGTGTTTTAAGAGTGTTAAAACGCCTATAAGAGTCAGTTTTGACTCTTTTTTGTTTAATTTTTTTTAATATGGAAAAAATATTGTGAGGTGAATAATATGAATACATCACAGTATAATGAAATTGCTGAAGATTTAAAACCCCAAAAACAAGTGGGGAAGCATTGTTTAAGTGCATTTATTTATGGTGGCATTATCGGTGCTGTCGGTCAAGGCATTTTAGAGTTTTACATGTATATTTTTGATGTGAGTGAAAAAGAAGCAACACCAATGATGATTATTACGATTGTTTTGGCTGCTGCTATTTTGACAGGATTGGGAATATATGATCGAATTGGAAAAAAGGCAGGAGCTGGAACTTTTATCCCAATTACTGGATTTGCTAATAGTATGACTTCTAGTGCCTTAGAAGCTAAAAGCGAAGGTTTAGTAACAGGTATAGGAGCTAATATGTTTAAATTAGGAGGAACAGTCATTACTTTTGGGATTGTTGCTTCGTTTGTGTTAGGAGGTATTCGTTATGTCATCAGTCTTATCTGGTAGTTCAATGCAGTTGAATAATGTTTATGTTAGAGCAACAGGAACAACGTGCGGGATTGACGAATTTAATGGACCGTTAGGTCAATATTTTGATAGACACTACCCTGATTTTCATTTTGGACATAAATCTTATGAATTAGCAGAAATGGCAATGCTTCAAGATGCGATTAGTCATGCTTTAAAAAAAGGAAAGTTGAAAAAAGATGACATTAATGTCTTTTTAGGTGGAGATTTAAATAATCAAGTCACTGCCAGTAATTACACTGCTAAAGATTTTCAAAGACCATTTATGGCGATGTATGGTGCTTGTGCAACAATGGGGCTAGTTATTAATACAGCCTCAATGTTAATTGAAAATCATTGTATTCATAATGCAAATTGTTTTGTTTGCAGCCATAATGCAACTGCTGAAAGACAATTTCGTTATCCAATTGAATATGGTGTCCAACGTAAAGAAACAATGACAACGACAGCTACAGGTGCAGTCAGTGTAATTCTTGATAATAATCCTAGCGCTGTTAGAATAGAAGCATTAACTATTGGTCGTGTTATTGATATGAACCAAAGTGATCCTAATGACATGGGAAGAGCAATGGCACCAGCAGCCTTTGATACATTAGTTAATCATCTAAAAGATTTAAACCGGCAAGGAACTGATTATGATTTGATTCTTACTGGTGATTTATCAACTTATGGGAAATCGATTATGAAGGAATTAATGAATGAAAATAGTGTTACCTATAATGAGTATGATGATTGCGGCTGTCTATTATATGATAGTGATCAAGATGTTAATCAAGGTGGGAGTGGGCCTTCGTGCAGTGCTTTAGTAGCATTTGGGTACATCTATCAGAAAATGTTAAAACATAAGTACAAGCGGGTTTTAGTGATTACAACAGGGGCATTATTGTCACCGGTTATGACTAATCAAAAACAAAGTATACCTTGTATTGCCCATGCCTTTAGTTTGGAGGTTGTTGAATAATGAATTATCTATTAGCATTTATTTTTTGTGGCTTTGTCTGTGTAATTGCACAGTTGATTTATGAATATTCAAAATTAACTCCTGGACATATTACGAGTCTATTTGTTGTTATTGGTGCTTTTTTAGATTTGTTTCATATCTATGATAAACTAGTTGAAATATTTCATGCAGGAGCATTATTGCCAATCACAAGTTTTGGTCATTCGTTGATGCATGGAGCGCTTGCAGCAACTAAAGAATTTGGCGTTTTTGGATTAGCGATGGGTATTTTTGATTTAACCGCAGCGGGTATTAGTAGTGCTATTTTATTTGCTTTTTTAGTTGCAATTTGTACTAAGCCAAAATCATGATCAATAACAATCCATCATTTGATTTAAATACCCGAACGCTTGATTTTGAAAATGAAAAAGTTACAATTAATTATGTTTCTAGTCTTTGCTCTGATGATCTAATTGCTTATTTAGTTGAAGGGATTACCAACCATCGTGGTGAAACATTAAAAGATTGCTTAAATAATGGTGATGTTAAAGACGAACCGGATTATCAAAAGGCCATGTATTCAATGTTAACTGGTTGTGCAATGATTAGTTATCGCAATAAAACTTATGTTTTAGATACTCGTCACTTTCCTAGTCGTTCTGTAGAAGAACCCGAGACAGAAAAAAGCGTCAGAGGCTCTAAAGATGGTTTTAATGAATCGATGCTGACTTGTGCGGGTTTGATTCGCCGACGAATTCGTACGATTGATCTAGTTATGAATAAACAGACGATTGGGAAAAATAATCCCTTAGATGTTTGTTTATGTTATTTAGATAGCACAGTTGATCAAACTATGCTGGAAACAGTATTACAACGTATAAAAGAAATTAAAAATGAAGATTTGGTCATGTCTGATCGTGCCGTTGAAGAGATGATCTTAGATCAAGGATATAATCCATTTCCACTTGTTCGATATAGTGAACGCCCGGATGTAGTAGCTACGCATATCCTTCATGGTCATATTGCTATTATTTGCGATACATCGTCTTCAGTAATGATGCTGCCGACCACATTATTTGAAATATTGGAGCATGTTGAGGAGCATCGTCAAACACCAATCATTGGGACTTTTATACGATTAATTCGTTGTAGTGCAGTATTAATTTCTATTTATTTAGTACCTTTATGGCTACTATTGACAAGTAAGGGGACTATTGATCTAGTCTTTTTAGGACAAGTCTTGCTTGTTGAATTAGCGATTGAGTTGTTACGGATTGCTACGATTCATACTCCTACCTCTTTGTCAAATGCGATGGGGATGATTGCCGCTGTATTATTAGGACAGTTTGCAATTGATTTAGGAATTTTTAGTGAAGAAATTTTATTATTCTGTGCAATTGGTGATGTCGGTGGTTTTGCAACCCCTAACTATGAGCTATCGCTTACTAATAAATATTTAAAAATATTTTTAATTATTTTTGTTGGTTTTTTAGGATGGATCGGTTTTGTCATTTATCATGTGATCTTAATTGGTTATTTAGTATCTTTAAAACCATTTGGGGTATCTTATTTATATCCTCTATATCCTTTTGATGGCAAAGAAATGCTTAATTTTATTATTCGTAAGCCCAAGACGAAAAGAGGCTCATAATAGACTATAACGTGATTTAAACGCTATAGTTTTTTGTTTGTTACGGTCCTAAAAGAATACTTCTAAAGCAATAATATATATGTTATAATAACAAATGCGTAATCGAAGTGAAGGAGGTATCGATAGTGGAATATCAAGTAATAATTGAAGATTTTCAAGGTCCATTAGATTTATTACTACATTTGATCAAGGAAAAAGAAATGGACTTAGAAAAATTAGAATTGTCTTTGATTGCAGATCAATATTTGCAATATATTCATGCTATGGATCCTTCTAAATTAGAAATCATGTCAGAGTATTTAGTGATGGCGGCAGATTTGATTGAAATGAAAAGTAAGATGCTGATTCCTAAAGAAAAGGTGACAATTAATGATGAATATCAAGAAGACCCTCGTGAAGCTTTGATCAAACGACTAATCGAGTATAAGCGTTATAAAGATGTTTTAGATGAAATTCGTGATAAATATGAACAGCGTCAAACAGTTATTATTAAACCGGCAGAGTCAATGGACGAGTATGTTGTGGATACTAGTTCAATGATTCCTGAAGGATTAGAAGTTTATGATTTAATGAAAGCAATGCAAAAAATGTTTCAGCGAAAAGCAATGATGAAACCACTGGATACACATATTGCTAAAAAAGATATTTCAATTGATGAAAGAACAGCTCAAATACGAAATTATTTTAAAACAAGAGTAAATAAGAAAGTTAAATTTGAGGAATTATTTGACCGTCATGACCGTTTCTATTTTATTGTAACTTTTATTTCAATATTAGTTTTAGCTAAAGATAAAGAAGTAGAGATTATTCAAGATGGGTTATTTGAAGAAATATATGTAGAGGGGAAAGTTTAATGGAACAAAATAATTATTTAGATATTATTGAGGGTATGTTGTATCTAGCTGGTGATGATGGTGTTGATATTAAACAAGTAGCCGGAGTATTAGAAATAAGTAAAAAAGAAGCAACGCTATTAATGGATCAATTTACAGAAATTTATGGGAATAAAGCTTTAAAGGGGATTGTTCTAGTTAATTTTGGCGGACGTTATAAATTAGCTACTAATGCTGATTACTTTATTTATTATCAAAAGATGGTCGAACAAAGCAGTGCTAGTTTATCGAATGCTGCTTTAGAGACATTAGCAATTATTGCTTATAATCAGCCCATTACACGGGCTGGAGTTGAAGATATTCGTGGAGTTGGATGCGATGCAATGATTCGTAAGCTCGTAGCTAAAGCCTTGATCAAAGAGGTTGGGCGAGAGGATACTCCGGGAATGCCTATTTTGTATGGTGTAACTGATGAGTTCATGGATACTTTTGGTTTAACAACACTTGAAGAATTACCAGATCTAGCTGACATTGTTGAAGTGGATGAACAAGAGGATATATTTGCTACACGATATCGTGAAGATACTAGTGACGATATTTCAAAGGCAGAAAGTGAATTAAATGAAACTGTTTAAGCATTTTAAAACAATTACAAAACATAAATTTTATGTAATGAAATTATGTTTCAGATTTGGTTTGTATAAACAAGGGTTAAAACATGATTTATCTAAATATTCTTGGACTGAATTAGTAACAGGTGCTAAATATTATTTGGGCTATAAATCACCAAATAGTAATGAACGTGATACTATTGGTTATAGCAGTGCCTGGCTGCATCACAAAGGACGTAATAAACATCATTGGGAATATTGGATCGATTTTACTAGCAAAGGAATTATCGCCATTGAAATGCCAATTAATTATGTTGTTGAAATGTTTTGCGACCGTGTTGCTGCAACGATGGTTTATCAAGGAACTCAGTTTAATTTTAAAGCACCACTTGATTATTATAATAAGACGCATCACTATTATGTGATTAATGAAAATACAGATAGAATCTTGAGAGATATGCTTGAACGCTTGGCGAATTCTAATTTAGATGAAACAATTGAATATATTAAAGAAAAATATTTAAGAAATCATTAAACTGTTCTTATAGAATAGCTACAAAATAAAAAGGAATATCGTCTATGAGAGATATGAAGTGAACCCAAATTATTAGGTTCCTTTTTATTTTAAGTTTATATATGAAAAATGGTATAAATTTACTATAATAGAGATGAACGAAGGTGATTAGATGAATGAAAAGGGGAAAGCTGCTCATAGTAACTATGTACGAAGTGTGTATTTACAAATTGTAGCTTTAGCATTAATTATGCATCTAATCTATTTATGTATTTTCTATTTATTAAACTTTAATTTTTTAGTAGTTTACAATCTGTTTAGTGTTATTTTTTATGGAATCATGCTGGTAATAATAAATAAAGGCTATTATCGAACTGCAGTATTATCGGTACATCTTGAGGTTATCACATTTGTTGGAATTACAGTTTTTACACTTGGATGGGAAAGTGGTTTTCCCTTGTACTTATTAGCAATGGTATCGCTAGTATATTTTTGGCCATTTAAAAATTCAAGATGGGCTTATTTATGTGCAATTATTGAAGTGTTTATTTATATTATTATTAGAATAATCAGTTCAACCCAAGATGCTCCAATATATATAATTTCCGATAAAAATATTATTTTAACTCTTTCAATATTTAATGCAGTTTGTTGTTTTATTGTTATGATATACAGTGTTTTTATTTCTGATGTTTCTTCAAAAGCAATAGATAAATTAAATGAAAATTTACAAGAAATAGCTGATAATGATCAGTTAACAGGACTTAGAACACGTCATTATCTATTTGATAGTTTAAATTCATCTCCTAATTTAGATTGTAATATTGTAATAGGCGACATTGATGATTATAAGATTATTAACGATACTTATGGTCATTTATGTGGTGATTATGTATTACATAGTTTAGCAAATTTGATGAAAGATAAGATACCTGATGATATTGATATATGTCGTTGGGGTGGTGAAGAGTTTGTTTTCTTATGTTTTAATACAAATAAAGAAGAACTTACTTATGTAATTGAACGTTTTAATAATCTCTTAAGGCAGCACTCTTTCATTTATGAGGGTAATGTTATTAAGATAACGATGACTTTTGGAATTTCAGATACGATGAAAGCAAAGCATTTAAATACTATGATAAAGTGTGCTGATGATCGTTTATATAAAGGAAAACGTTGTGGAAAAGATCAGATAATTGTAGATGATAAAAAGTAAAGAAGTGTGATTAGCGCTAGTTATGGCAAATCGCTTGACTTCTTTACTTTTTATCTTTATTAATTATTTTATTAGTAAAATATGTAATTAACATAATAATAATAACCATCCAGATGGTCCAGGCAAAAATACTGACCATATCAATTTGTGCTCTAGCAAAATACAACTGTTTACCAATTCCTTGATTTGAGGAAACAAAAATTTCAGCCATCACACCGACCTTTAAACTTTGTGGTAGAGCTGTTTCAACGGCTGAGACGATATACCCTTTGATTAAAGGGAGATAAACATGAATTAGATTAAATTTAAATGGATGGTGATAGAGAATCGTAACATCATTTAAATCGTTACTTATGTTTTTAATACCGTTAACAGCATTATTATAAAATACTGGCAAAATCATCAATAAAACAATGATGATCAATGCAGTCAGACTTTTAAACCATACCAATAAAATTAAAATATAGGCAATTTGAGGGATAGTTTGTAAGAATGAGAAAATTGGAGCTAAGTATTCATTAACACTTTTAAACAAGCCACTAAAAACGCCTAAGATGGTCCCAACTATTAAAGCTAAAAAGAAACTTAAAGCAACACGTGATAAAGTTGCTCCAATTGCGATATAGAAGGATTGACTAGTTGCTAGGTTGAACATTTGGTTAAAGACTACAAGTGGTAAAGGCAAGATTACTGCTTTATCAATTGATAAAGCAAAACCTTGCCATAAACCAATAATTAATATTAAAGTAATTATTTTACGTCTCATGAACTTAACATATTTTTATTATAATCAATGTTAAATAATTTTAAGAAGTCTTTAATTTGCTCAGAACATTCACTAGCTTTTTTATAATGGACATTTTGACGATCGATAGATTTAACTGTAATTTCAACACTTGGCAAACTCAATGTCTCGATACCAATTTTTTCTAGATAGTCTTTTAATCCATTGTAATCATTATTAGTGAACTGATCGATTGCTTCAAATAGTTCATCATAGTTGTTATTTTCTTTAACAAAGATAGCGGCTTGAGGATAACCATCTTTACCGTATTCTTTTTGTAAATCAGCAATAATTGAAAGTTCAATTCCTGCTTGTTTAGCTTTAGCAATCGTTGCACTTGCAAGTGGTTCAGCTAACATTCCAACTTGAATGTTGCCCGATAATAATTGTTGTTGTACTAATGTTGCTGATTGATAGTACTTAGGAGTCAATGAAGTATTAATTTTTACAGTATCAACGATTTTTTGAGGAACTGCACCTTCACCGAATAAACCCAGTTCGCCAGTCTGATTTAATGCTTCGTTACTAGTTCCAATATAGTATAAATTACCCCAGGTAATAACCCCTTGAATACGATAATCGGTTTGTTCGCTAGCAATCAATTTAGCACCTAAATTAATTGGGGCAACAATAATATCGTAATCACTGCTATTTTTTGATAATTCAGCAACAAGCTGATCGCTACCATCAACAAAATCTATTTTTCCTTTTTTACTGATATTTTCATACTCACTGACAAAGGCAAGTGACGGAGCTCCCGCAGGACATAGTATTTTAACTGTATTGGATTTATCTTTAGTTTCTGTATTTGAACACCCAATCATCGTGAATATCATCATTAAACATAATAAATATTTAATTATTTTCTTCATATATTCCCCCCTAACGATAATTATTTAAACCGTTCTTTTCTTGTATAATGTGTGTGTAATAAATGATGTGCTTTTTCGCTGTTTGGTTCACCTAAGAAATCAGCATATAATTTTTGAATTTGTGAATTCTTATGGGATTTTCTAACAGGTAATGCTAAGTCTTCATCATACAACGCTTTAGCACGAGCTTGTTTCCAGTCAAAACCGCTATTACGAGTTAAAGCATTAACATATGATTGACCACCACCGTTAACACATCCGCCAGGACATCCCATGATTTCAATGAAATGATATTTAGATGTACCGTTTTTAATTTCTTCGAGTAAAGGTTTAGCTAGAACCATACTATGGGCAACTGCAACATTTACTGTCATATCACCAATTTTTAAACTAGCTTCTTTGACTCCTTCTTCACCACGAACTGCATGATAGTCTAAATTAGTTAAGTCTTCTTTTGTTAAAACATCAGTTACAGTTCTTAAGGCAGCTTCCATTACACCACCACTGGCACCAAAGATAACTCCGGCACCTGTGTATTCACCGAACATGTCTTGATCAAAATCTTCGTCTTTTAAATCACGGAAATTAATCCCAAACATTTTAATTAATTTACCTAACTCTCTAGTTGTTAATACCGCATCAACATCTTTTAAACCATCAGTTAAGTTTTCTTCACGTTCTTTTTCACCTTTTTTAGCAACACAAGGCATAATAGAAACAACATAGATATCTTTTGGATCAAGGTTATTTTCTTTTGCATAATAAGATTTAATCATTGAACCTAGCATCATATGTGGTGATTTACAACTTGATAAATGATCTAATAATTCAGGATATTCGTGTTCAATATAGTTTACCCATCCAGGACTACAAGATGTAATCATTGGTAAAACTCCATCATTGCTGATACGATGGATAAACTCGTATCCTTCTTCCATTATGGTCAAATCTGCACCAAAATTTGTGTCATATACTCTATCAAAGCCCATTAATTTTAAGGCATGGACCATTTTACCAGTTACTCTAGTTCCTATTGGCATTCCAAATTCTTCGCCTAAACTGGCTCTAACTGCTGGTGCAGTTTGCACTACAACATGTTTACTGTCGTCATTTAAAGCCGCAATAACATTATGGACTTCTTCTTTTTCTTGTAACGCTCCAACTGGACAAACATTGATACATTGTCCACATTGCATACAGTTGACATCATTCATACTCTTATCATAAACTGGACCAACTTTAGTTTTGAAACCACGATTCATAAAGCCTAGGATTCCTAAACCTTGGGTTTTAGCACATGTTTCAACGCAGCGGCCGCAAAGGACACACTTTGAAGTATTACGAACGATTCCAGGCGAAACTTCATCAAAGGTAGGAGCTGTTTTTTCGCCAGCAAAAGCATCTTCGCGGACTCCTAATTCTTGACAAAGTCGTTGTAATTCGCAGTTTGTATTACGGATACAAGATAGACAATCTTTAGAGTGGTTAGAAACAATTAATTCTACGACTCGACGTCTTGCATCTAAAGCTCGTTGAGAATTAGTTTTAACTACTAGTCCTTCTCTAACAGGATAAACACAGGCAGCGCATAATGTTTTTGCACCTTCGATTTCAACTTGGCAAACACGGCAAGCACCTGTTCCTGTAACATCTTTTAAATAACATAAAGTAGGGATATGGATTCCGTTATTTTTGGCTGCTTCCAAGACTGTTTGGCCTTCATATGCCTCTACCTCACGGTTGTTGATAGTCATTTTTATTTTCGACATTCCTTACACCTACTTTCTTTCAATTACATTAAAGTGGCATGCTTTAATACATTGACCACATTTAATACATTTTTCTTGATCGATAACATATGGAACTTTTCCAAGTTCACCACTGATTGCTCCAACTGGACATTGTTTAGCACAAAGACCACACTTACGACATTTATCTTCATCGATTTCATATTGTAATAATTCTTTACATACCCCAGCAGGACATTTTTTATCAACGATATGTGCAATATATTCGTCTCTAAATTGATGGATCGTAGAAAGTACAGGGTTAGGAGCAGTTTGACCTAAGCCGCATAGAGCAGTATCTTGAATTGTTGAAGCTAGTAATTCAAGTTCATCTAAAGTTTCCATTGTTCCTTTACCGTCACAAATTTGTTCAAGCAATTCTAGCATTCGTTTGGTTCCTACACGGCAAGGAGTGCATTTACCACATGATTCATCAACAATAAAATCCATATAGAAGCGGGCTACATCGACCATACAGTTGTCTTCGTCGAGAACGATCATTCCACCTGATCCCATCATTGAGCCAAGTTTTACTAATTCATCAAAACCAATTGGTGTATCTAGTTGTTCTTCAGTCAAACAGCCACCTGATGGACCACCTGTTTGAACTGCTTTAAAGCGTTTGTGATTTGGGCAGCCACCACCAATTTCATAAATTACTTCACGTAAAGTAGTTCCCATTGGAACTTCAACTAATCCAGTATTAACAATTTTTCCTCCAAGGGCAAATACTTTTGTACCAGGTGATGTTTCAGTACCAATGCTCCTAAACCATTCAGCACCATGTTGAATAATTTGAGCAATATTGGCATATGTTTCAACGTTGTTAATAATAGTTGGTTTTCCCCAGACCCCTTTATGGGCAGGAAATGGTGGTTTCGGATTAGGCATTCCCCGTTCACCTTCAATTGATTGAATCAAAGCTGTTTCTTCACCACAAACGAAGGCTCCAGCTCCTAAACGTAGTTCTAAATCAAAATCAAAACCACTCTCAAAAATATTTTTACCGATTAGTCCTAGCTCACGTGCTTGCTCTAAAGCTGTATTTAAACGTTCTACGGCAATAGGATATTCAGCTCGAATATAAATATATCCATGGTTAGCACCAATTGCATAAGCGGCAATAGCCATTGCTTCAATAACACTGTGGGGATTTCCCTCAAGAATTGAACGATCCATAAATGCTCCAGGATCACCTTCATCAGCGTTACAAATAACATATTTTTCTTTACCGGGTTCATTTAAAGCAAATTGCCATTTAACTCCAGCAGGGAATCCACCACCTCCACGGCCGCGTAATCCACTAGCTTTAATTACATCTACGACTTCTTGTGGAGTCATTTCGCTAACTACTTTAGCTAAGGCAAAGTAGCCATCTTTCCCGATATATTCATTAATGTTTTCTGGGTCAATTACACCACAATTATGAAGGGCGATTCTTTTTTGTTTATTATAGAATTTAGTATCATTTATATCATGAATCTCTTTTGTTTCTTCATCAGATTCATTTAACATTAAACGATGAACTGGACGACCTTTATAGAAGTGTTCCATAACGATTTCTTTAACATCAGAAACCTGAACAGTTTTATAAATGATATTATCTGGATAGATAGAAATATTTGGACCAACTCCACATAATCCTAAACAACCAGTTCTTAAAACTTCAACTTCTTTTTCAAGCCCAAGAGCTTTGATTTCTTTTTCGAATTCCGTGATTAGCTCACCTGAATTACCGATTGTACAACCAGTTCCAGCACAAACTAACACTTGGGTTCTTTTTGTTGGCATCTTACAACCTCCTATTTCTTATAATGTCCGACAGTATACTCGTCGATTATTTCATCATGTTTTAAGTGTTTTTCAGCAATTTCTTTAGCTTTAGCAGGGTTTACTAATACATATGTTGTTTTATTGTCATCGCGATCAAACACTTCTACGATTGGTTCTAGAGTGCACATTCCAATACATCCAGTTTGTAATACTGTTGCAGGTAATTTTTCTTGGGCAACAGTTTCTACTAAAGTGTTTAAAACAGGACGCGCTCCTGCTGCAATCCCGCAAGTTGCCATTCCTACGACAACCCGATATTTTTGTTGTTCATCTGTTCGCATTGACATGTTGCTTTGAGCAGCATCACGAAGTTTTTTTAAATCTTCTAAGGATTTCATAGTTGCAATCCCTCCTTTATATATTCTTTTAACCAGACAATTATCTCTGGTTGATTAATTGGAACACCCTCAAGAATTTTTTTAATTTCTTGAGTGTCTAAAATAAATTCTAATTTATCACTTGTATATTTAAATAAATAATTAATTTTTTCATCAGCTTGAATCAAAGTAATAATTGTTTCAACAATATTTCCCATTGGTGGCGTATCCAAATGATTTTTAATAAATTCACCAGTTACATGAGTACCTTTTCCAACTTCGGATTCGATTTTAAAGGTTCCTCCAGTAGCTTCAATGTTTTCCTTAAACATTGGGACTCCAAGACCGACTTTTCTAGTGGTTCTTGTTGTATAGAATGGATCAATAACATTTTTTACAGTTGTTTTGTCCATCCCAATGCCATTATCAATAATTTGGATATTAATAATATTTAATTTACTGCTATCGTGAATAATGATCTTGATCAAATTAGCCTGAGCTTTTATTGAGTTATAAGCAATATCGAGAATATTCATTGCGATTTCCTGCATTATATTTTCCTCCACAGTTGATAAAAATCATCTTTATTAATTTGATTGACTGGTTCATTGATAGCTTCTAAATTATGAGCATCGCTGTTATAAAAGACATGTTCACAACGCACAGAAGGGCATCTTTTTTTTAGTTCTTTTAATTCCCTTAAATTACCAACTTCAATACCATCATAAGCTAAATCATCGGGAATTCCTTGATATATCTCATAGATTCCAAATTTTTTAGCTAATACATGAGCTAAAACAGCTATTCCATTAAAAGAATGGATTGTCTCAATGATTTGATATATATCTAGATCAAGGGAACTGATCAATAAATTGTCTTCATGATCGATAATTTCATCATTGACATTAAAGATATATTGATTGCCATAATAATCGGGATTATTTGGAACTTTTATTAAATAACTGTCGATCCATGCTTGAATCGGTTTTAAATCGGTGTCTTTTAAAAAGTAGGCGAGAATATGAATCTCTTCTTTACTCTGTAATTCAACACCATGGATATAATCAATCTTGCCTTTTAAGATTTCATGATTGATGATTTCTTCTAAGTAGTTTTGTTGTTTTAAAGAATTATGATCAGTAATTGCAATTAATTCCAGACCTTTAATATAAGACATATTAAAAATGTTATTGATTGTCATAGTATCATCGCCACAAGGAGAGAGAGCTGAATGAATATGCAGATCGTAATACATTTTAAAGACCTAAAGAAATTAATTGTTTACAAAGATGATAAGCATCAAGCTGACTAATAAATAACGGAATTTCTAATTCGTCAGCTTTAGCGATGGTATCTCCATCCGGAAAACTATTTTGGACAAAGATAATTCCAGCAAAATCATTTAATTCAGCTACTGCTACAACATTTAAATGTTTTTGGACAGTCAACCATAAAGCACCTTCCTTACCATTTGCCATAACAAAACTTAACAAATCTCCAATATATACATTTTCAACAATATTAGTCAAAGGTGCTTTGTTTATTTGTTTGATTTCTAGTTGAAGTATTTCTTTGATATTCATACCATCACCTTCTTTTTACTCGACATAATGAATCATCAACCTCACCACTAGCAATTCGTGAAGCTAGACCGCGACAATTTGCGAATCCACAGCTGCCACAATCATATTGAGGTAAAGTTTCTAAAATAGCATTTACTTTATTAAACCAAGCTAAGCGTTCTTTGAAATTCTTTTCATTACCACTTGTTATTTCATGTGCTTTGATATAATCTTTTTTATCTAACGAAGCTAAATTACCATTACAATCATCGATCATGCTTTCAATATTAAAGCAGCCTTCAAAAGGATTAGACCATAAATAATAGCCGCCGATACATCCTTGGAAACAAGCAAATAATGCCATTAAATCTACATGTTTTAGTTGATCAAATTCAATTAAATCCAAGGCTTTTCTAATTTGTGATAATCCTTCAACACTGATTGCTGAAAGTCTTTTATCTCCATAAAGATCACCAACAATACTTTTTACTCCATATTCATTGATTTCAAGTTCTTCTTGTGAATCATTTTTAAATTGATTTATCCGTGGAAACATTTGTGAAACACTTAAGGCATAATCGATATTTGAATCTTCATTACCAAAAGGTTGTTTAGCAAGTGTTAATTTTCCAACACACTCACATAAAGAATAGATAGCAATATCTTTCTGTGCGTATTTTTGCCGTAATTTTTTAGCAGCAATCTCAACAGGATAATCATATGGTAGTAAATGATCGATCAAAGTAGGGTAATCATTAATAATCAGTTTATTAATTGTCGGGCAAAATGATGTTAACATTACTTCTTCACCATTTTTACTATCTTTTAAACCCTGTTTATATAAAAGTCCTTCAATATCACTATATTGAACTACTTCATCAAATCCAAACTCCTTGATTGCATGAGCAATATTTTTTATCTCATCATATGTTTTTAAATCAGATAAGATTGCAGTAGGAATCAATGCAATATTGTAATCATGTTTTTTTAAGGTGCTTTCAAGATCGATATTTTTAATTCTTAATACTTTCTGGTCACATGCCTGAATACAAATGTCGCAATTAATACACTTATCTTCATCGATAATTACTTGTTCATTGACAATTGAAATGGCATCCATAGGACATGATTTAACACATTTAATGCAGTTTTTACAACCACTGCCTAAATAACTAATAACTTGCTTCATTAAAATGTCATCTTGATGTGGGTTCCCTCATTTGAAGAAGTAATTTCAAAGGTAGAAGCCACACTTTTCATGTTGTAAAGACCCATTCCGGCACCAAAACCTAATTCCCGTGCTTTGGGTGAGGCCGTTGAATAACCGGGTGTTTGAGCAAGGTTTAAATCTTCAATCCCAGGACCAATGTCATCAAAAGCTAAATGAACAATACCGTCATCATCAATTTCAAAAGTAACTGTTCCTCCATCGGAATGAATTGCAATATTGATCTCAGCTTCATAGCAAGCAATCGCTACTGCTTTTAGAATTTTTCGGTCAATTCCTAGGGCTTTTAGAGTCCTTTTGATATCACTTGATGCTTTCCCGGCATCTTGATAATTATCTTTTTCTACTTGATAAGTTTTAATCATCGTCGCATTCCTGCCTCGTATAGCTTGCCGCAAGCTTCAAACATTGTTTCATCAGTTTGGAAGAGATTAATATGAAGATTTTTAGCCATATCAACAATTGTCATGTCTAGTGGCTTTCCTCTAACAAATAAAATTGTATCAATATCTAAAACTTCTGCTGTCCTTAAAGATTGTACGTTGGCTAGACCAGTAATAAATAATACTTCTTCGGTTTCGTTTTTCAATAATGCTAGAGCATCTGACATTAAATCAGAAGAGAAGCCCTTTTTATAGTCTTTTTGATAGATTGCTTGATCATCAATATATATTTCCTTCGCTTTTAGTATATCGACAATCTCTTTAACTAACATGGGGCTTCTTCTTTCAAATAATCTAAGACAAGCATTTTTAAATCTTCTAATTGTTTAGTACATCCAAAAACAATTCCGTCAACACTGACAACTGGCGCAAGACCACAGGCACCAACGCAGCGTGTTGCATCAATTGAAAATAGTCCATCAGGACTAGTAGAATTTACTTCGCATCCCGTCATTTCACAAAGTAAGTCTAGAATAGTTTGGGAACCATTGACATAACAAGCTGTTCCTAAACATACGGCGATAACATGTTTACCTTTAGGTTCAGTTGTAAATTGAGAATAGAAAGTGACTACACCGTATACTTTAGATACTGGAACACCAATTGTTTCAGAAATTTTTTCCATTGCTTCAAAAGGAATATAGCCTAATTCGTTTTGAATCTCGTGAAGCATAAGTTTCATTGGACCTTTTTCATCTTTGTGCTTAGCAACGATTTCGTCAATTTTATCCAAATATTCTTGTTTCAACTTTTTCATTTTTACACCTCTTTCTTTTTTATCATTTGATTTAATTATAACATAAGTTGAAAGCGCTTTAAATACAATTAAGTCAAAAGTACCATATATTTGTAAGTTATAGCGATAGATAAAAAAATATATATTTGATAAATATGCTAGAATATAAACACAATTTATCTTTTCTATGTTAAAATAATCACTAAGGAGATATTGGGATGAATCTATTACATTTAAAATACGTGATTGAAGTTGCAAAAGCCGGCTCAATTAGTAAAGCTGCCAGCAATTTATATATGAATCAGCCGCATTTAAGTAAAACAATTAAAGATCTGGAAGAAAATATGCAGATAATTATTTTTGAACGAACTTCAAAAGGAGTTATTCCAACAAAAAAAGGTGCTGAATTTATTGAACGAGCTAAAAGTATCATTATGCAGGTAGAAGAGATGGAAGCCATGTATCAAGGATATGATGATAAGTCTGTTCATTTAGATATATGTGTACCGCGGGCTAGTTATGTCGCTAATGCGTTTACTAATTATTTATCGATGATTAATTTTCATGATAAAAATATTAAGGTTAATTATCGCGAAACGAATTCTTTTGATACAATCAAGGATGTTTATGAAGGAGAAGCAAATATTGGAATAATTCGCTTTCCTATTGATGAAGAGAGTTATTTTCTCCATTTATTAGAAACAAAGGAACTAAATTTTGAAAAACTATATCAATTTAATTATCAATTATTATTTTCAAATGAAAATCCGTTATCATTTAAAGAGATTATTTATCTATCTGATCTAGAAACCCAAATAGAAATTACACATGGGGATACAGCTTTACCATCATTACCGATCGTAGCAACCAATCGTAATGATGAAACACGTCATAGTAAAAAAGAAATTTCGGTATATGAACGGGCTAGTCAATTTGAGTTATTAAATCATCTACCTCATACTTTTATGTGGGTGTCACCGATTCCTCAAGAAGTTTTAAGACGTTTTAATTTAGTTACTAAGGAGTGTCAAGAAAATAAAATGAGTTATCAAGATCTGTTGATTACGAGAAAAGGATATCGTTTGTCGAAAGAAGATGAGGGCTTTATTAGAGCAATCAAGTGTAGTATTAAAGAAATTAATATCTAGGTATACATAAAAAGGGATAGGGCTATTCCTTTTTTGTCTCTTCATAACTAAATATGTAAGCGCTATAATTTATTTATGGAGGTGGTCTGATGCAAAGATTTACATTACCTAGAGATTTGTATCACGGAAAAGGTTCGTTAGAAGCTTTAAAATCTTTAGAAGGAAAAAAAGCGATTATTTGTGTCGGTGGCGGAAGTATGAAAAGAAATGGTTTTCTTGATCGTGCTATCGCTTATTTAGAAGAAGCTGGAATGCAAGTAAAACTATTTGAAGGGATTGAACCTGATCCATCTGTGGAAACAGTGATGAAAGGTGCTGCAGTCATGGAAGAGTTCCAACCTGATTGGATCGTAGCTATGGGTGGTGGTTCACCAATCGATGCTGCTAAAGCAATGTGGATTAAGTATGAATATCCGGAAATTACATTTGAAGAAATGTGTAAAGTTTTTGGTATTCCTAAACTAAGAAAAAAAGCACATTTTTGTGCAATTCCATCAACTAGTGGAACTGCTACAGAAGTAACAGCATTCTCAATCATTACAGATTATGAAAAAGGAATTAAATATCCAATTGCTGATTTTGAAATTACACCAGATGTAGCAATTGTTGATCCTGATTTAGCTGAAACAATGCCACTTAAGCTAGTTGCGCATACCGGTATGGATGCGATGACGCATGCGATTGAGGCATATGTTTCAACTGCGAATTGTAATTACACTGATCCATTAGCGATTCATGCCATTGAAATGATTCAAGCTAATTTAGTTAAATCATACAATGGGGATATGGGTGCTCGTGACGATATGCATGATGCCCAATGTTTAGCAGGACAAGCATTCTCTAATGCGCTATTAGGAATCGTGCATTCAATGGCACATAAAACTGGTGCAGCTTTTGTTGATCAAGGTGGTCACATTATTCACGGGGCAGCAAATGCAATGTACTTGCCAAAAGTTATTGCCTTTAATGCAAAAGATGAAACAGCTAAAAAACGTTATGGTGTAATTGCTGATTATATGCATTTAGGTGGAAATAGTGATGATGAAAAAGTAGCTTTATTAATTGCATACTTACGCAAAATGAATGATGAATTAAATATTCCACATTCAATCAATCATTATGGAGCTGATGGATTACCGGCAGATACTGGTTTTGTTAGCGAAGATGTATTCTTGGCACGAGTTGATAATATTGCAGCACTAGCAATTGAAGATGCTTGTACAGGTTCTAATCCAAGAATTCCAACTCAAGAAGAAATGGTTGAGTTGTTAAAAGCTTGCTATTATGACAGCGAAGTAGATTTTTAAAAAATAAAAACTTTTTAGCGATTTAGACAAGGAAGCAAGGGCCTTGTCTTTTCTTTTGTTTTATCAAAAGAATATACTATAATTAGTTGAATAAAGAGACTTATTTGTAGTAGAATAACCGTTAGTTAAGAAAAAATCATTGTGAGTACAGTGATAAAAGTAAAGCAGGTGAATGAAATGAGTCTTTATGTAACGAGACACGGACAGACAAATTATAATGTTAATAATTTAGTTTGCGGAATTAGTCCAGCCGCTTTGACAACAGATGGAATTGAACAAGCCAAAGAATTGGGTCGACAATTAAAATCAATTAAATATGATTTTTTATATGTATCACCGTTACAACGTGCTATTGATACTGCTGACTATGCTAATGTAGAAGGTTTAGAAGTGATTATTGAACCGAGAATCAGTGAAATTAATTTTGGTATCTATGAGGGGGTACATCGTGATGATCCTGGTTTTATTGCTAATAAACATAATTTAGCAATACGGTATCCTAATGGTGAATCGTTTATTGAATTATGCAAGCGGGTCTATGAATTTCTTGGTGAAATCAAAGAACAGGCAACCAAAAGTAATGTTTTATTAGTGTGTCATGGTGCTGTTTGTCGGGCAATTAATACGTATTTTAATGAGATGAGCAACGATGATATTTTTTATTATCAAACGGAAAATTGCCAATTGCTTAAATATGATTATTTATCTAGATAATTGCTTAACTCATCATGGTCAACAATAATGATTTTACGATAGGCTAGGTCGATCCAGCCCTTTTGATAAAAATCATTGAGAATTTTAGTAACAGTAACGCGATTAAGTCCTGTTAAAGAGGCTATTTCTTCATGTGTGTATGAGATAGTCTTTTTCTTTTGTTCTAATAAAAAAGCAGCAATTTTTTCATGGCGGTTATAAAAATATGCTTTTTTTACTTGGTTAGTAAGATGATCATTAGTTGAAGATAAGAGCTGCATGATTGCTATAGTTAGTTCTTTTGATTCTAAAATGGCAGGATACAAATTTTCAAGATTACAAGAGATCAATTCAACTTCATCAATAGCACTAACACAAACTGGTCTTGAAGTGTTTAATAAAAATGAAGATTCGCCAAAGATTCTTCCTTTATCGATGATATCTAAAGTGATTTCTTGTCCGTCTTTTGAAATTAAATAAACACGAACACGTCCTTTTAAAATCAAATAAAGATTGTTGCTTGAATCTTCTTGCATATAGATAATATCGTTGGGCTGATATTTGATCAATGTACCTGTATTTTTAAAGTAATTAAAGAGATTTTCTGCTATTTTCATATTTTTTCCACCTTTTTTCTTAATTGTAGCATATGTTACATTCTTTGGTAAATAATTATGCTATCTTATACCCCGAGGTGATAATATGAAAGGAAAATTATTAAGAATCGGAACTATTATATTAGGAAATGTTTTTGTAGCTTTTGCGGTAAGTACTCTGGTTTTAGAAAATCAATTAATTTCTGGAGGAGTAACTGGTCTAGGAATCGTTACTAATCATTATACTGGGATAAATATTTCACTTATCGTAGGAATCATTAATGTTTTATTATTTTTATTAGGATTATTTTTTATTGGTAAAAAATTTGCTTTATCTACACTTATATCAACATTTGCTTTTCCTGTTTTGCTAGAATTTTTCAATACCAATGCAATTTTCCATAATTATTGTCAAGATACTTTATTAGCAGTCGTTTTAGCAGGCTGCTTAGTTGGAATTGGGGTAGGATTAATGATCCGTTCAGATGCATCATCTGGAGGTATGGATATTATTGCGATTATCTTGAATAGAAAATTAGGAATTCCAGTATTCATTATGGTTAACGTATTTGATTTTATTATCTTATGTATGCAAGCAACCTTCAGTAATCCAACTAAAATCTTATACAGTATTGTTCTTGTTTTTGTAACATCATTTATGTTGAATAAAACTTTAACAAAAGGTTCTAAGATGGTTCAATTAGTAGTAATTAGCGACTGCCATGAAATGATCAAAAAAATGATTATTGAAGAAGCGGATGCTGGGGTAACTTCTTTATATAGTCAAAAAGGTTTTAATGAGACTGACACTAAAACCTTATTAACAATTATTCCACCGGTTAAATTAACCAAAATCAAAGAACAGATTAAATTAATTGATCCTGTTGCATTTATGGTAGTAGCAACGGTTGATGAAGTTAGTGGCCGAGGATATACATTAGAACGGCATCATTAGTGATATTTCTTTGAGAATATGGTAAATATTACCATTTCCTGCAAAACGATTAAGATCTTTAAAATCATCAGTTAGCTTGATCCAGGCTAACTGATTTTCTTCACCGTGAATATCAACATTGGTTGAAAGGGTACCAATATATGTTTCTAGAAGAGTATCATCAAGGTAATAGGTAAAATCCATAAAATGGATCAGTTCAATATCTGTTTTAGATATATTAGTTTCCTCGGCTAATTCACGATATGCTGCCTGAAGATGATCTTCATTTGGCTCGATTTTTCCTCCGACAAAATTATAGAGTCCTTTAAAAGGAGCTTTTTTTCTTTTACACATTAATACTTTTGATTTATTTTGATTAAATACGACAATTATGTTTACATTTCTTTTCATTTCATTTTTCCTCTGCGTATATTCTATCATATTAATAAAATCTTAAGAATATATTTAATGTAATTTAGTTAAGATAGTGCTATAATGCACTAGTATAATTGGTGGAGGAGAGTATGGAAATTATTGAATTAATTAAAGTTATTATTTTAGGAATTGTTGAAGGTATTACTGAATGGCTACCAATTAGTAGTACTGGACATATGATTCTAGTTGATGAATTTATTAAATTAAATGTTAGTGCTGATTTTTTAGAAATGTTTCTAGTTGTAATTCAGCTAGGAGCAATTTTGGCAGTAGTTGTACTTTATTGGAAAAAGTTGATACCTTTTGATTATAAAAATAGATGGAGAATAAAGAAGGATACTTTTTCAATGTGGTTTAAAATTATTTTTGCATGCCTTCCAGCAGCTGTAGTAGGTCTTTTGTTTGATGATCAATTAAATGAGTTGTTTTACAATCCTTTGACAGTTGCAATTGCATTGATTGTTTTTGGGGTTCTGTTTATTTTCATTGAAAATTACAACAAAGGTAAAGAAACAAAAATCAATTCATTAAGTGAAATTACTTATAATACAGCCTTGATCATTGGAATCTTTCAATTGATTGCTGCGGTATTTCCTGGTACATCACGCTCAGGAGCAACGATCGTTGGGGCTTTATTGATTGGAGTTAGTCGAACTGTTGCAGCAGAATTCACTTTCTTTTTAGCAATTCCAGTAATGTTTGGAGCCAGTTTATTGAAATTAGTTAAATTTGGTTTTGCTTTTACAACAGCAGAATTGTTATTATTAGTGATTGGAATGCTAGTAGCTTTTGTGGTCAGTATGTTAACGATCAAATTTTTAATGAGCTATATTAAAAAACATGATTTCAAAGCATTTGGCTGGTATCGAATCATTTTAGGAATTATTGTTTTAATATATTTTATGGTATTTTAAAAGCTGAAGGATTGTAGCTATGCTACAACTTTTCAGTTTTTTTATAGGTGAAAATTTATTATCAAGCAAAGTAAAAGAGTATAAGTTTACTATTTTAACTTATACTTTTTGAATTCTATATTTTTCTATTATTTTAATGTATATTATTTCTTCTTTTTCCAACCATGTCTATTACTGTCATTTTTAATACAGTTGTAACCCTCATCATATCGGTATTAAATTTAAAATCTTCGGCATGATATTGTCGCATTAGAATCTTTAATGATTCATATTTATTCTCGTCGGGAACAGTTTCAATAACACCATGACCAATAACACTTTCATATCCCATTGTGCAGCTCATTCTTTCTTCATAAAGAATAAAATTGTGATCACAATCCATTTCAAATGTTACACGGTTATCTTTCGCAATCAAGTCTAATTTTTTTCCTTCCATGGCACAATGAAAATATAAATATACTTCTTTTCCCTGGATATCCAATCCAAAGTTGAGTGGAACAATATAGGGAAAATCTTTATCATTTAAGGCAATTCTACAAACATCACATTTTTTAATAATGTTAATGATTTCATTAAAATCTGTAATCTCTCTATCTTTTCTTCTCATAATATTCTCCTTATCAAAATCATATTTGTCTGTTTAATTTTATGTTATAGTATGATATTTATTGAATGGGTCTTTTTTCTAGATTTGAAAATATATTTATTATTTTGGATAAAATAAAAACCGCTCTAGAAAGCGGTTTATAGACTTCATGGCATCCTCAGTAGGAATCGAACCTACAACTTAACCTCCGGAGGGTTACGTGATATCCATTTCACTATGAGGACAGTACTTGATGATTATATCATCATTACTCTAAAAAATAAATATTAAAAAACTATTTTTCTGAAATAATTTGACTAGCACTGAAGAATAACTGACTAGGTAAGTATAAAATCCAAATCAAAATTCTAAATACAGCAGGGACCGGTAGATTGATATTAGTAAGTGCAACAAAAAAATCACAACATAATAAAAGAAAAATTGCTATAAATAAATAATATTGATGTTTTGATTGATATCGTGATTTAAAACTGTAATAAAGATTGTGTAAACTTAGTAATGCATAATTTGACGCTAAAGCAATAAGAGGATTAACAGGCCATAAGAGTATTGTGACAAAAGGAAAAAAAGTATATTGATCTAAAAGCTTCATGTAGTTGCTTTGAACAATGATAAAGCATAGTACTCCAGCAAGCTGATTATTAGTGAAAAGTAAAAAGTAGTCAGCAATGCAGGTGAATAGACTTGCTAGAAGAGCTGTTTTATTTACAGATTTAACGAGTAGGTAAAGAAAATTATTAAAAATAGTTAGATATTTAATCAAGCAGCTATCTATATTATTGAAATCAAGATAAACAAAAATAAAACCTAAAAAAAGATTAAATAGATAAAACATATTTTATCACCAGTTGAATTATTAACTAATGATGATGAATTTAACAGAATTTCTCTACTAATTACTTAGAATATGGTAAAATATCCTAAATGTTATAAAGAGAAAGTAGGTGTAATTATGTATGGTAAGTCTTAGTGCTAAAGCAGTATGTATCATTGATTGTCATAATAAACTAGTCTACATGAATGATTTTTATCAAAATTTATTTAATGAAGAAAAAATTGGTTATAAAACAAAACTAGGGGATGCTGTAATAAATGAGATAAATAAAGTATCTTATCATACAATTCAAAAGACAGATTTTAAAGTTATCAAAGAGGACTTTATAATCAATGATCAAGCCAGCTATATTTATACACTTGAAAGAGTAAATATTAATTCTGTAAGTCCTGTATTAGAATCAGCATTATATGATGAATTAGTAGAAATTAATCTTACAAGAGATACTTATAATATTTTATTTTATCGTAAAGATAAATATATTATTCCAGCATTATCAGGTAGTTTTAGTAAGCGAATCAGAGAAATCGCTCAGAAAATTATTCATCCACATGATCAAAATGATTTTTTGCAGTTATTTAATAAAATGAAAAATAATCATGGGGATTTTAAGCCAGTTATGGGAAGGTTTAGGAGACTTTTAAATAATGGTGAATACAGTTGGATCAATGGTATTTTGATTGCAATAAGTAAAGGACAATTTAGTGATACTGTTTACATGTGCCTTTTTCAAGATGGGGGATTAACTCCGATAAATGTTGAAAGTACAAACTATAAGGAATATGATCAAACAACCGGTTTATTAAATGAGCATAGTTTTTTGAAAGCGGCAAGATTTTTATTAGAAGAAGGAGGTAATGATAACTATTGTTTGATTGCGATAGATATTGAGCATTTTAAATTATTTAATGACTGGTATGGTCGTCAAATGGGAAATAAAATATTAGGGCAAATTGGCCTAGAATTACAAAAGATACAAAATGAATTTAAAACAGTAGCAGGATATTTTGGTGGTGATGATTTTGTTGTCATTATGCCAAATGAACGACCATTGATTGATAAATTATTGACTGATTTAATCGCCCATATAAAAGTAGTAACTGTTAATCCAGGTTTCTTTCCAAAATTTGGAATTTATATTGTAATTGATGGTGAATACGTTGCAGCAATGTATGATCGGGCTTTAATCGCTTTAAGTTCAATAAAAGAAAATTATACAAAACAAATTGCTTACTATGACAGCAATATAAGACAAGATTTTGAATATAGCCAAAGTATTTTAATGGATACCCAACAAGCCCTTTATAACCATGAATTTATGGTATATTTCCAACCAAAATGTAATATGTTGAATGGAAAAATTGTAGGTGTTGAAGCATTAGTGCGATGGAATCATCCAACCAAGGGAATAATTTCACCAGGGGATTTTGTTTTTATTTTAGAAAAAAATGGATTTATTGTAAATTTGGATTTATTTGTCTGGCAAGAAACTTGCCGTTTGTTGAGTAATTGGCTTGATCAAGGAAATCAAGGTGTACCAGTATCCGTTAATGTTTCTAGAACAGATATTTATGCAATTGATGTAGTAAAAACATTTAAAGAACTCGTAGCTGAATATAAACTACCTGTAAATTTAATTGAAATTGAGATTACTGAGAGCTCATATGCGAGTGATTATGAAATTATTTCAAAAGTGGTAGATGATTTTAGACTAGCTGGATTTACTGTACTAATGGATGATTTTGGAAGTGGTTATTCTTCATTGAATATGCTTAAAGATGTAAATGTTGATATTTTAAAAATTGATATGAAATTTCTCGAATTACGTGAAGACAGTATTGGGCGTGGGATTGGAATTTTAGAGGCAATTGTAAAAATGGCTAAATTGATGGGTTTACGAGTAATCGCAGAAGGTGTGGAGACAAAACAGCAAATTGATTTGTTGAATGAATTAGGCTGTATCTATGGTCAAGGATATTATTTTTATCCTCCTTTATCAGTTCAGGAATTTGAAGCTATTATCAGTAATTCTGACCTTGTTGATTATCGAGGGATAATGTTAAAGCAGGTTGATCAAGTTAGATTACAAGATATTTTTATTAATGATATATCAAGTGAAGCAATGTTAAATAATATTTTAGGCGGGATTGCTTTTTATCAAGTTTCAGAGGATAAAATATCGATAATTAAAGTAAATGATATTTTTTATCATATTACTAAAATTAATCCAGCGGATTTTGAAAATATTCGAGATAGAATAATTGAATTTGTACATCCGGATGATCAAAATGAATTTATTAGTTTATTTGATCAAGCTTATCAAAACCCAATAAGTGGTAGTGAAGCTACGATTCGTTATTATTCATTAAAAGGAAAAGTTTCATGGATAAGTTTAAGAGTTTTTTTCTTACGAAAACAAGATAAAAGTCTGATTTTTTATGGTGCTATGAACGATGTTACAAAAAATAATTTGCAAGAACAAGAGCTTAAAGCATCAAAACAAACAATCAATCAATTGTTAGGTTTTCCTGAAGATACGGCTGTAGAAGATTATTTAAATTATCAAGATAGTCAAACAGCAGTTTCGATGTTTTCAAAAGTAGTTCCTGCGGGAATTTTAGGATGTTATCGTACCAAGGAATTGCCGATTTATTTTATTAATCGGGAAATGTTGAGTCTACTTAACCTTACTACAATGGAAGAGTTTAATCTTTTTTGTAAAGGGCAAATTATTAACATTATTCATCCTGAAGATCATCAAACAGTATATGCAGCCATTGGATTAGAAGAAGATGAAGGATTTGAATATACCGTTCGATATCGAATTATGAAAAAAGATCAGACTTGGCTTTGGGTTCAAGAAAAAGGGCGAATCGTTAAAGCTAAAGACGGACTATTAGCTTATATCTGCGCGATTGTAGATATTAATGAAACAATGTCATCAAAAATCGAGTTAGAAAAAATTAATCAACAGTTAATAAAACAAAAACAACAACTTTCATTTTTAAATGAATGTACGTTAGGTGGATATTTTCATTGTAAAAACAACAGCCAATTAGAATTTGACTATCTTAGTGAAAGTTTTTTAAATATTGTTGGTTTTAGCCAAGTGGAAATTATTACTAGCTATAACAATCAATTAGTACAATTGATTCATCCTGATGATCGTCATAAGATTACTGATAAATTAACAGGTAAGAGTACATCGATTAATTTGATGTATCGAATTAATAGTAGTACAGGATATATGTGGGTAACTAATCAATTAGAACTTGTTGCTCATCAAGGAAACCTGATTTGGCGTGGAATCGTTATTAATATAACCGAACGTGTAGAACTAAAAAATCATCTGGAGGCAGTAGTAAATAATTCGCCTGGAGATATTTTTATGATGACACCTAATCATATTGAATTTTTTAGCAGTAATTTATCAACATCGTTAGGTTATTGTAAAGAAGAATATTGTCAGCTGACAAAGCGGAGCTATGATTTAATTGATAAACGTGATATTGATTACGTTAATGAAGCATTTGAGGCAGCCTATAGGGAAAAAAGACCATTAGATGTTATCTATCGTGTTCAACATAAAAATGGGAGTATTGCTTATATTCAAATGATTGCAAGTTATTATGAAGACAAGGCTGGAAGACCATATTTTTATGGTGACTTTATTAATATTACCGAGGTAGTAAATGCACGAAAAAATAATCAGTTAGTTATTGATAATACTATGACCGTAGTCTTTTTAATTCGTTTGAGAGATGCTCCTCCAAATTTTGAAAATCCAGAAATAAATATGATTTCAATCGGTATTTTAGAAAAATATGGATATACAAAACAATCATGTATCGAAGCAATGAAAAAAGGTGGAAACTGCGGATTGATCAATAAAAATGATTATGCAGCAATTAAAGATGACTATATCAAAGCGGTAGATAATAAAGAAGATTACAATGCGATTTATCGATTTGAATTGGAACAAACAACATTGTGGATGGATTCCAAAACAAAATATTTAAATACTGAAAATGGTTATCGAACATATTTGTGTGTATTAAATGATGTAACATCAATGAAACAAAAAGAAGAGGAGATTTGGCTGTCATCACAAATTCTTGATCGCGTTATAAAAATGGCAAATCTAAATATTTGGCAGTATGATTATCAAACAAAGCAGCTGATTTTAATGAATTTAGAGAGAGATAGTTTTATTTATCAAATATTAGATCTTCCAAGGAATGAAGATATTATTATTGATAATTATTTAAATAAAATCAATAATATTGAAGTAATGAATGAACAAACTAAAGAAAAAATAAGGGAACAGCTGATTGCTCAAACAGTACAGAATAAATTTAGTTATGAATTACCGCTTACGCTTAATAGTAAAATTATTTGGATCAAAGTAGTCGGAGAAACTATTTATGATTACGGTGACCGTCCTTTGAAATTAGTAGGTTATTTTAAAGATGTTACTCTTGAGAAATCATCATTTCAAAAATATTTAGAAAATGCTAAAACATTAGAAGCATTACAAGAAAAATCTTTTTATGAGTTGTCAATTAATTTAAGTCAAAATCGAATTATTAATACTAATATACAGGAGGATGATTTAAGTTTTATAAACAGCAGTTATAGCAGCTATATCAATAGCATAACTGAAAAGATTATTCAAAAAGAATATCAGGATAAAGTTAAAGAAGTCTTAGGATTAGAGGCAATTCTCACTCGCTATCAACAAGGTACTACAACTAATTCTGTGGTGTATAAACGATATGTTGATGGTGAGTATTATTGGATGGAGGCAACTTATCATATTTTTGATCTGCAGGAAAATAAAGATATTTTTTGCTATTTATATGTCATTGATATTGATAAACAAAAACGGCAAGAATTGGCTTTGAAAAATAAAGCAGAACATGATGGTTTGACAGGATTATATAATCGGTCTAAAGCTATTAATGAAATCAATCAGATTTTGCTTAGTAACGAAATGACGTGCGGAGCATTATTGATGCTGGATATGAATGATTTTAAAGAAATTAATGATAATTACGGTCATGCTATTGGTGATAAAATAATTACTAAAACTGCTAAACGATTAAAAGAGATGTTTAGAAATGATGATATCTTGTGTCGACTCGGAGGCGATGAATTTATGATTCTATGTCGCAATATCGATGAAATATCAATCCGAATGAAATTAGAAGATGTCACAAGACAAATGAAAATACCATATTTGATTGAGGAGTACCAAATTATGGCTCCATTATCGATTGGGTTTGTGATGATCCCTTTGTATGGTACGACATTCAATAATCTTTATAAGAAGGCCGATATTGCTTTATACAAAGCTAAGCAGGATGGTTTGGCTAGTTATCGGATGTATCATGATGATATGAATAAAAAAGCTCTTTAGTAAATCTAAGAGCTTTTTGTTGTTTTAGCATTAGTGGGAATCCCATTTACAGCTTCAATATTGATGGAGTAGTGATGCTTATCTTTAGTAAAACTGATGTTATAGTAGATATTGCTACTGTCATTATCTAACTCAATGTTTAAGTTACTAATATCTGATTCAGTGAAATTAAAATAATTTAAGCTAATTGTTTTAGCTTCATCACTACTGATGATCTTATCATAATCATTGAGAGGAGAAAATTCTTTAACTAAGATTTCTTTATTCTCAATTGTTCCATCATGAATATCAATTTCATATTCATAAGTGTAATTATCATCTTCAAACAAATAGTGATATCCATTTTGATCTTTACCTTGAATCGTAAAAGTAATATTTGCTTCACTGACTTCAGCGTCATTCAATGCGATTTTTTTAGCTTTATCTTCAGCAATTGTTTTATTAGAACAGCCGGTTACTCCAATTAGTGATGTCACAACAGTGATGAGTAATATTTTCTTCATAGCAATCTCCTTTAGCATATGTTATCACATTTAAAAAAAGATGATAATAGTTATGACGTTTTTTATCAAAATTTGTTAGAATATACTAAAGTAGGTGAGAGAATGAAACATATATTTATTATTAAACCTGATCAAAATAATAAGAATATTGAAGCGATGATCGTTAAAGTGATGCAGGGATATCGTTATGAGATTAAATATACACATTATCCACGCCATGCAACTCTCTTAGCTAAAAGTTATAGTGGATGCAATTACCGAATTTACGCAGTAGGTGGTGATGGAATGATTCATGAAATAGTTCAGGGACTTGTGGGGAGTGATAATGAACTGGTAGTTATTCCAACAGGAACAGGAAATGATTTTGTCCGTACGATTGCTGATGAAAATGATCCAGAAAAGTTATTAAAGAAATCATTATCGTTAGCGGCATCAGAAATTGATTTGATTAAAGCTAATGATATTTATTGTATTAATGTTTTATGCTGTGCTTTTGATAGCGATATTGCAAATAATGTTCATAAATATAGTCAAATAAAATATCTTCCTCGTTCTTTGCAATATGCCAGTGTATTAGTTCGGCGAATAACTCAGTATTGTTTGTTTCCAACCGCTTTATTCCAAGATGGTAAAAAATTTTATGAAGGGAATTTAATCGTCGGGGCTTTTTGTAATGGAAAATATTTTGGAGGTGGTTTTAAAATCGGTAAAGAAGCTCAAATTGATGACGGAATGATTGATATTAATCTTGTTTCAAGTCTTCACAAACGATACATACCTTATTATTTAACATTACTATTAGCGGGCAAACTTGAACAAGGGAAGCTCTATTATCATCAAAAATTACCTTATTTAACATTAAAAACAAGACAGCAGGTCAATATTGATGGTGAAACATATCCGTCTGGAACTTATAATCTTAAAATTGTTAAGAATTCGTTAAAGATTGTTTTATATCGACAAAAAGATTGACTTTCGAATGAGTAGAGGATAATATTATGGTTAATAAAAGGGAGTAGCTAACACAATGTGTTTACGATTTCGTCAATACGATGGTTTTAAATCATCCGGAACGTAATGAAATAGCGAGACTTTTATTGCATTTTAAGTATGCAATAAAGGGCTCGCTTTTATTGTGTTGAGAAAAGGAGAAAATGAATGAAAGAATACTACAATGAGGCCAAGACGGAGGTCCGCAAAAGAGTAAATGGTTCATTAAAGCCACTAACTAATGAACAAGTTAAAGCTAACCAAGAAAAGTATGGTTTAAATGAGTTAATTGAAACTAAAGGAAAGAGTATACCTGTAATTTTCTTAGAACAATTTAAAGATTTTTTAGTAATTATTCTAATTTTTGCAGCTATTATTTCTGGAGTATTAGGTGATATCGAAAGTACGCTGGTTATTTTAATCGTTATTACGATTAATGCTATTTTGGGAACTGTTCAAACAGTCAAAGCAGAACAATCATTAAATAGTTTAAAAGAATTATCTTCACCAAGTGCTAAAGTCTTACGAGATGGAAAAGTTATTGAAATTCCCAGTAAAGAAGTAACGATCGGTGATGAGGTTTATTTAGAAGCCGGTGATTTTATTCCTGCAGATGGACGTATTTTAGAAAATGCTAGTATGAAGGTGGATGAAAGTGCTTTGACTGGTGAAAGTGTTGCCGTTGAAAAAAGCTCTGATCTAATCACTGGAGAAGTTGCTTTAGGTGATCGCACAAATATGGTTTATTCCGGGAGTTTTGTTACCTATGGACGTGGTAATTTTTTAGTAACAGGAATTGGAATGGAAACTGAAGTAGGAAAAATTGCACAATTATTGAAATCTACTTCTGAAAAGAAGACACCACTTCAAGTTAATCTGGATAATTTTGGAAAAAAACTATCAATTATAATAATGGTTTTCTGTGCATTGTTATTTGGTATTAATATCCTTCAAGGTGGTAATGTTGGAGATGCCTTTATGTTTGCTGTCGCACTAGCTGTTGCTGCAATTCCTGAGGCATTAAGTTCAATTGTAACAATCGTTTTATCTTTTGGAACTCAAAAGATGGCTCGAGAAGGAGCAATTATTCGTAAATTACAAGCAGTTGAGGGATTGGGCAGTGTTTCTATTATCTGCTCTGATAAAACTGGAACATTGACCCAAAACAAGATGACTGTTGAAGATTACTATATTGAAGGAAAACGAATTGATGCTAGTGAGATTGATCCAAGTATTCCTTTGCATAAAGATTTGATGCGTTTAAGTATCTTATGTAATGATTCATCAAATGTTGATGGTCAAGAAATCGGAGATCCAACAGAAACGGCATTAATTAATTTAAGCGCTCATTTAGGAGTACCAGCAAGTCGTGTTCGGGCAGTATATCCACGTTTAAGTGAAATTCCTTTTGACAGTGATCGAAAAATGATGTCAACCCTTCATTTATTAAAAGATGGGTACACGATGATTACAAAAGGGGCAGTTGATGTTTTGATCGAACGGATTAAATATATTCGTAAAAATAATCAAATCGTACCAATAACGGCACAAGATAGAGAAGATATTTTAGCGATGAATATGGAATTCTCACAAAATGGATTACGTGTTCTAGCGATAACTTATAAAAAATTAACTGCTGAAAAAAGTTTAGATTATGATGATGAAAATGATTTGATTTTCTTAGGTCTGATTTCGATGATGGATCCCCCACGAGTTGAAAGTGCACCAGCAGTAACAGAATGTCTCCAAGCGGGAATCACTCCAATTATGATTACCGGAGATCACAAGATTACTGCAGCTGCGATTGCGAAAAGAATTGGAATCTTAACAGATATTTCACAAGCTGTTGAAGGTAGTGAAATTGATGGTTTAAGTGATGAAGAACTAAAAACATATGTTGAAGATAAGCGAGTTTATGCGCGAGTTTCACCGGAACATAAAATAAGGATCGTTCGTGCTTGGCAAGAAAAGGGTAATATTGTAGCGATGACAGGTGATGGTGTTAACGATGCACCAGCTTTAAAGCAAGCAGATATTGGAGTGGCAATGGGAATTACCGGAAGTGAAGTTTCTAAAGATGCAGCTGCAATGGTCTTAACTGACGATAATTTTGCAACAATCATTAAAGCGGTTGAAAATGGGCGAAATGTTTATGCTAATATCAAAGATGCAATTCAGTTTTTATTATCAGGTAACTTTGGTGGAATATTAGCAGTTTTGTATGCTTCGATAATGGCTCTGCCAGTACCGTTTGCTCCAGTACACTTGTTATTTATTAACTTATTGACTGATAGTTTGCCAGCGATTGCACTAGGGCTAGAACCTCATAATGCAGGTGTTATGAAAGAAAAACCACGGCCAATGAATGAATCTATTTTAACAAAACCATTTTTAGCAAGTGTTGGAATTGAAGGTTTTGTTATTGCTGTAATGACGATGGTTGGATTTATGATCGGTTATCAAGAAAGTGCATTACTTGCTAGTACAATGGCATTTGGAACATTATGTCTTTCAAGACTAGTCCATGGTTATAACTGTAAATCTAAATCACCAGTATTATTTAAAAAATCATTTTTTAATAATAAATATTTGCAAGGTGCATTTTTAGTCGGCTTTATTTTAATTACACTTGTTTTAACAATGCCGCTTTTACAATCAATGTTTAAAGTTCAAACATTAAATATTGAACAATTAATGATAGTATATGGTCTTGCTTTAGCAAATTTACCAGTTATTCAATTTATTAAATATCTTAGAAATCGCTAAAGTTATATAAATAATGCGTTGGATATATTGACTAAGTAGTTATAAGGATAGAAAATAAGTAAATTTTCTATCCTTTTTCTTTTTTCAAAGACTTATTTATACTATAATAGAACTAAATGAGGTGAAGTAAAGTGGAAGTAGCTTTAAAAACAGATTCACGAGCAGTTAAACCAGGTGATACATTTATTGCCATCCCAAACGTAGCGCGTGATGGACATGATTATATTGAACAAGCAATTGCCAACGGTGCGACAAAAATTATTGCAGAACATGGAAGTTACAAGGTTGAAACAATAATCGTAGAAAGCACTCGTGAATATTTAAAAACATATTTATATGAAAATTATTATCCATTGATTAAAGATATAAAATTAATTGGATTAACAGGAACTAACGGTAAAACGACAACCTGTTTAATGACCTATCAGATTTTAAAAATGTTGAAAAAGAATGTTGCTTATATGGGAACAATCGGATTTTATTATGGTGATGTGAAAAAGCCGATGGTAAATACTACTCCTGATGTCGATGTGCTTTATAATATGTTATTAGAAGCTAAGGAAAATGGTGTAGAGTATTTTGTCATGGAAGTAAGTTCTCATGCCCTTGATA
This sequence comes from Thomasclavelia ramosa DSM 1402, assembly GCF_014131695.1. Taxonomy (NCBI): domain Bacteria; kingdom Bacillati; phylum Bacillota; class Erysipelotrichia; order Erysipelotrichales; family Coprobacillaceae; genus Thomasclavelia; species Thomasclavelia ramosa. The sequence goes on along the minus strand of NZ_CP036346.1, from coordinate 1,986,419 downwards.
AAGATCGGATTCATGGTTTAGAATTTGATGAGGTGGCTTTTACAAATTTAACTCAAGATCATCTGGACTATCATAAAACATTAGAAAATTATGCTAATGCTAAAAGGATTCTATTTACTAAGACTAGAAATGATAAGATTGCTATTATTAATGGTGATGATGAACATTACCAGCATTTTGTTTTAGAATCAAACAATAATATCATTATTGGTCAACATGATAGTGATGTTAAAATTTTAGAAATGAGCTTTTCACATTTAGGAACAATATTTAAATTTGAATATTTAAATCATGAATATCAAGCTAGATTAAATATGGTGGGGCGATATAATATTTATAATTATTTAATTGCTCTATTATTAGTAAACAAGTTAGGTGTAAAAATCGAAGATATACTTGCTTTAAACGATAAATTAAAGGCACCAGCAGGAAGAATGGAATTGCTTAAATATGGAACAAATAGTATTTTTGTTGATTATGCTCATACTCCCGATGCGGTGATCAATGTATTAAAAAGTGCTGAAGAGTTTAAAAATGGTCGTATTATTACCATTATTGGTTGTGGTGGTGATCGTGATGCAACTAAACGTCCAATTATGGGAAAAGCGGCGTTAGAACATAGTGATTATGTAATTTTTACAAGTGATAATCCGCGCAGTGAAGATCCTCAAATGATCTTAGATGATATTACTAATGGACTTTCTGGAAGTAATTTTGAAATAGAAGTTGATCGCCAAAAGGCAATTATTAAAGGGATGCAACAATTAAAGCATAATGATATTTTAATGATTCTTGGAAAAGGACATGAGGATTATCAGATTACTAAAACAGGGAAACATCATTTTAGTGATCAAGAAGAAGTGATGAAATATATAACTAAACAGGGGACGCTTTAAGCGTCCTTTATCTCATAAGGAGGTTAAAATGAAACAGATAGAAATGCAAGATTTGACTATTCCTCCAATTGCTATTGGCACTTGGGCTTGGGGAAAAGGACCATTTGGGAGTAAATTTATTTTTGGTGTTAGTCATGGAATTGAAGAATTAAAGCCCATATATCATTATGCAGTAAAAAATGGGCTAACGCTTTTTGATACAGCGCCTGTTTATAGTTTAGGGTCATCTGAAAAAATAATTGGGGATCTATCTAACGGTGAAGATATTCTTATTTCAACTAAGTTTATGCCGACATCTTGGCTGCCGCGTAAATCAATGTCTTGGACACTTAATTCTAGTCTGAGTCGATTGAAAAGAGAAGATACTGATATTTATTGGATTCATCGACCTGCCAATGTAACTAAATGGGCTAAAGAAATTATTCCATTAATGAAGGCTAATAAAATTCGATATTGTGGAATCTCAAATCATAATTTGAAACAAATCAAAGAAGTAGAGCTAATTTTAAAGAATGCAGGTCTTAAATTAGCGGCAATTCAAAATCATTTTAGTTTATTATATCGTAACAGTGAAGAAAATGGGATTATGAAATATTGTGAAGAACAAGGAATTACTTTTTTTGCTTACATGGTTTTAGAACAAGGGGCATTAACTGGATATTACAATTATAATCATCCCTTTCCTAAACGGACAAGACGTGCCAGGGCTTTTAGTAAGCAACGTTTAAAACAGATTGAACCATTGATTCTAGAAATGAAAAATATTGGATTAAAATATAATGTCGGTGTTGCTGAAATTGCTATTGCTTATGCTCTGGCAAAAAATACTGTTCCAATTATTGGGGTAACGAAAGTTAAGCATATTGATAGTGCTTTGGCTGCTTTAAAAATAACTATGAGTGAAGAAGACATTCATAAACTAGAATATTTTAGTAATAATTTTCAATTAAAAATCAAAGGATTTTGGGAGAAGAAAATGTAATGATAGTGGTACGAGTAATGACAATTAAAGATTACGACGATGTGTATGAGCTTTGGATGAATACCAAAGGAATGGGAATGAGAAATCTTGATGATAGTCGTAGTGGAATTGCTAAATTTCTTGAACGCAATCCGACAACAAACTTTATTGCGAGTGATGGTAATAAAATTGTTGGGGTGATCCTTGCTGGTAATGATGGGCGCCGTGCTTATATTTATCATACAACTGTGCGAAGTGATTATCGTGGTCAGGGAATTGCGACGCAGCTAGTAAAAGAATGTTTGTCAGCGGTTAAAGCTGAGGGAATTAATAAGACTGCTTTAGTTGTTTTTGCGGACAATCAGCTAGGTAATGATTTTTGGCAGAGTCAAGGATTTAAGGAGCGTGAGGACTTAACTTATCGTGATTTTAGTTTAAATGAGGAGAATATTTGATGAGGATCCAGCAGGTAGATATAACAGAGGTTTTTTTTCAAACAAAGGAGTATACTCAAGGAATGTATGATTCGATTGTTCGAATTGGACTGTCATTTCCGGTAAAAGTAAGTTTAGAACAAGGGAAATTTTATTGTCAAGATGGTCATAAACGGTTAAGTGCAATTGCAAATATGGAAAAATTAGAAGTATATAAAAAACGTCGAAAAATAAATATTATTGTTATTAATAATGGTAATAGTCGTTCTAATGATTGCTGGAGAGGCAGAAATATGCATTAATTAGGATTAAATATGGAAAATTGGGAATAATATTGATGATCAAGAATTATTGTATTAGTTGCTTTTTAAAACGCTTAATGATAAAATAAGTATATATAAAAGGGAGTAGTTAGCCATTAGGTTTACGATGCCGTCAACTCGATATTATTTTATATCCGTATCGTAATTAAACAACGAGACTTTTATTGTATGCAAATACGATATAGTCTCGTTTTTTGCATAATGTTTTAGAAAAAGGAGAGATATTTATGTATTACAATCGTGAGATTAAAGAGTTAGCCCAGGAATTTTCAACTGATTTAAAAAGTGGCTTAACTGAACAGCAAGTCACAGAGAATTTGGCAAAATATGGTCCAAATGAATTAGAACAGACTAAAAAACAATCTATTATAGTTCGATTCTTTTTGCAGTTCAAAGATGCGTTAACGATTATTTTAATTATTGCTGCAGTTGTCAGCATTATTGTTGAACCAACTGAATGGATCGATAGTGCAATCATTGTTTTTGTGGTAGTAGTTAATGCGATTTTAGGCTTAGTTCAGGAAAATAATGCAGAAAGAGCACTAGAGGCTTTGCAAAAAATGGCGAGTCCTAAAGCTAAGGTTATTCGTGAGGGTAATATTATTACGATCAATGCCAGTCAAGTCGTACCAGGGGATCTGTTAGTGCTTGAAGCGGGTGACTGTATTGCAAGTGATGGGCGATTAGTGGAATGTTTTAACCTTAAAGTTGATGAGAGTGCACTAACTGGTGAAAGTGTTCCTGTCGAAAAAATCAGCTCGATTCTTGATAAAGAAGAGATCCCGTTAGCAGAACGAAATAATATGGTTTATGCTTCTTGTAATGTTACATATGGACGGGGAATCGCAATTGTTACCACGACTGGTGAAGAAAATGAAGTTGGAAAGATTGCAACGATGATTCAGCAGACTAAGCGTGAAAATACACCGCTTCAAGATCAATTGGATCAAATTGGAAGAACAATAGGAGTTATTTGTATTATTATTTGTATCGTTGTTTTTGGAATGGAACTGTTGGAAGGTCTCTCAATTCTTGAGGCTTTTAAAACATCAATTGCATTGGCAGTTGCAGCAATTCCTGAAGGGTTGGCAACTGTTGTTACTGTAGTTCTTGCCTTGAGTGTTCAGCGAATGGTTAAAAAGAATGCAATTGTTAAAAGTTTACCAGCAGTTGAAACATTAGGTAGTACCTCAATAGTATGCTCAGATAAGACGGGGACTTTGACTCAAAATAAAATGACAGTTGTAAAAACATATCTTTATAATCGCAAAATTGAATTATTAGAAACTTGTAGTGAAGAGACTAATCAATTATTGAATTATTTTACTTTGTGTAGTGATGGTAGTATTTCTACTGTTGCAGGAAAGGAAGTTGCAGTTGGTGATCCTACGGAAACTGCTCTTGTTAAAGCTAGTTTAGAAAAAGGATTTACCAAAGATGGTTTAGCCGAATTATATCCTCGATTTAATGAGCTGGCCTTTGATTCTGAGCGTAAAATGATGACAGTTTTTGTTAAACATGAAGATAAGATTATTTCGATTACTAAAGGGGGACCTGATGTTATTTTTGCGCGATGCAATAATTTAGACATTGATGAGGTTAGCGTAGTTAATGAAACAATGTCAAATGAAGCACTGAGGGTTTTAGCTTTAGGAATTAGATATTGGGATGAAGAACCACAAGAATTCACCAGTGAAATGATTGAAAATAATTTAACTTTTATTGGGATGGTTGGAATGATTGATCCCCCACGTGAAGAAGCTAAACAGGCAGTGGCAGAAGCTAAATCAGCTGGGGTCAGAACGATTATGATTACCGGTGACCATGTTATTACCGCAAGTGCAATTGCTCGAAGTCTTGGAATTTTAGAATCTGGTCAAAAAGCAATCATGGGAAGTGAGTTGGCAAAAATGTCAGATCAAGAACTAGCTGAGCATATTGAAGAGTATTCTGTTTATGCACGAGTTGCACCAGAACATAAAGTACGAATTGTTAATGCTTGGAAATCCAAAGGTAAAGTAGTAGCTATGACCGGTGATGGAGTTAATGATTCACCAGCTTTGAAAGCAGCGGATATTGGTTGCGCGATGGGAATAACTGGAACTGATGTTGCAAAAGGTGCTGCAAGCATGATTTTGACAGATGATAATTTTGCGACAATTATTACATCAATTCGTGAAGGTCGCGGTATTTTTGATAATATCAAAAAAGATGTTCAATTCTTATTATCAAGTAATATAGGTGAAGTATTGACAATTTTTGGAGCTTCGTTGATCTCATTGTTAACACCACATAATTTTGGGGTGCCATTGTTACCGATCCATTTGTTATGGGTGAATCTAATTACTGATAGTTTACCAGCATTTGCATTAGGAATGGAACCGACTGAACCAACAGTAATGCATCGTAAACCACGCCAAAAAGATGAAGGATTTTTCTCGCATGGTTTAGGTTTTACTATTGCTTGGCAAGGATTAATGATCGGAACGCTAACGTTGATTGCTTATGCAATAGGCAATAACCAAGATCATACAGTTGGGATGACAATGGCTTTTATTACTTTATGTGGTTGTCAGTTAGTGCATTCTTTTAATGTTAAAAGTAGTGCTTCGATTTTAAATCGAACACTATTTAATAATCCTTATTTATGGGGAGCATTAGCAGCAGGGTTATTGTTACAAGTGATTATTTTAGCAATTCCTGAATTAAGTGCGATTTTTAAATTGCAACCATTAAACATTGTTCAATGGGGAATTTGTGTAGGACTTTGTTTATCAACTACTGTGATTTGTGAACTTGTAAAATTTTTTGATAGACGAAAAAATAATCCATCTTAAGATGGATTATTTTATTATCTTATTAAGTAGTTCTACTGCTTCCATAGCATCTTTAGAATAATAATCAGCATTAATTTCTTTAGCATAATCAGCAGTAAGAACAGCACCACCTACAAAAATAGGGCATATATTATCGATTTGTTTTAATAGTTCGATAGTTTTTGCCATTGAAACTACGGTGGTAGTCATTAATGCACTTAAACCGATTGCCTTAGGATGATGCTTATGGAAAGCTTCAACAACAGTTTCTGGTGGAACATCTTTACCTAAATCGATTACCTTATAGCCATAGCTCTCCAATACTACTTTAACAATATTTTTTCCAATATCATGAATATCTCCATGAACTGTTGCCATAATGATTGGTCCTTTTGTAGCAGCAGTATCTTTAAAAGTATCTTTAATTATCCCGAAAGCAATTTTTGATGTTTCAGCAGATTGAATCAATTGAGGTAAAAAGATTATATTTTTTTCATACTGTTTACCAACGGTATCTAAAGCAGGAATGAGAATATTATTAATTATTTCTAAACCAGGTGTTGTTTTCAATAATTCTTTTGTAGCATTAGTAACTTCATCTTTTAAACCATGAAGAACAATATCATTTAAAGTAAATGTTGAAGTGTCCTTTTTTGTTATGGTTTCTTGATTGGCACGACGTTCAATATATACTGCAGCATCATGATCATAGTTGTATAATACGTTAAAAGCATCGATTGTAGCCATTAATTCTTGATCCATTGGATTAATGATTGGGAGATCTAGACCAGCTGACATAGCCATAGCTAAGAAAGTTTTGTTTAATAAAGGACGATTTGGCAGTCCAAAAGAGACATTACTTACTCCTAAAACAGTATGAACACCTAATTCTTTGACCATTGCAACTGCTTTGACCGTTTCCATAACTTCTTTTTGCTGAGCAGAAACAGTTAAAACTAAACAATCAATAATAATATTTTCTTTGGTAATACCATAAGAAGCTGCCTTATTTATTATTTTTTTAGCAATCTTATAGCGGTCTTTAGCAAGAGGAGGAATACCATTTTCATCTAACGTCAATCCAATGACAACCCCGCCGTATTTTTTTACGATTGGGAAAATTGCATCCATCGTTTCATCTTTACCATTTACAGAATTAATCAAGGGTTTACCATTATAATAACGGCAAGCTTGTTCAATTGCTCCAGGAACAGAACTATCAATTTGTAGTGGTAAAGAAATTACCTCTTGAAGTAACTTGATCACATGTTTCATAGTCGCAACTTCATTAATACCGGGAAGACCAACATTAACGTCAAGAACATGGGCTCCAGCTTGATCTTGTTTGATTGCTTCTACAACTAATTCATCATATCGTTCTTCTTTTAATGCTAATTTTAATTTCTTTTTACCGGTAGGGTTTAGTCGTTCCCCACAAACTACAACATGATGCCCAAATTCAACAGTTTTCGTTCCGCTAGAAACCCGAGTGGCTCGTTTTGGGGTAATTTTCTTACGAACAGGTAAATTATTTTTTAGTGAAGCGATAAAGTCGGGTGTTGTACCACAACATCCACCGATAATTGCTACCCCATTTTTTACGTGTTTTAAGCTTTCTTGAACAAACGTTTCTTTATCCATATTGTAACAGGTTTTACCTTCAACAAGGCAAGGAAGGCCAGCATTTGGCTGGAGCAGTACAGGGATTGTAGCTGCGGCTAAGATTTGGTCAATGATGGGGGTTAATTCAATTGGTCCTAATGAACAATTTACGCCTAAAACATCAACATTTAACCCTTCTAAGACATTGACCATAGTTAAAGGATCACAGCCGGAAAGTGTTCGCAGATTATTTTCATATGTCATGGTAACAAATACAGGAAGATCACTATTTTCTTTAACAGCTAAAATTCCAGCTTTTACTTCATAAATATCAGTCATTGTTTCTAATAATACAGCATCAACTTTATCTTTAGCGATAATAACTTGTTTTTTAATAATTTCATATGCCTCATCAAAAGTTAGAGTACCCATTGGTTCAAGAAGCTGACCAATGGGACCAATATCTAAAACAATATAACTATCGTTTTGACGGTCAGCTGTCTTACGAGCAATAGTCGCATTATCAATTGCAGCATTGATTATTTCTTCATAAGAATATGGAGCCTCTGCCATTTTTAGAGGATTTGCCCCAAAAGTATTAGTCGTAATAAAATCAGCACCAGCATTTAAATAATTTAAGTGAATTGTTTGAATTAGTTTGGGGTCAGTAATATTTAAACATTCTGGAATATCACCAGCTTTAAGTCCAGCATCTTGAAGTTGCGTCCCCATCGCACCATCAAAAACCAAAATATCATTTTTTAATCTTTCTTGTAACATCTTTGTCCTCTTTTCCGATACATACAATTTTCTTTATTAACACATGAAAAGCAATGTTTAGTCAATTTTTCATCTCCAAGACCAATTAGTCCGATCATTGATTTTTGCGGTAGCAGCAGATTACTTTCTTGAACAGTCAAACCAATATGTTTGCTGCAATTTAATGCGTTAGCAAGATTTTTGTTTAATTCGAGTGGAACATTACCATATCCCGGACAAAAACGGAAGGTCCGTTTACCAAAATTTTGCTTTGCTTCATATTCATCACATTTAATTTCAATATAACTACTAGCTAAGGCATCCATCACAGTCATTTTCGTTAAATTTATTTTTGAATAATAACGTAACTGTTGATCTAGCTGTAACCCCAAAGTACAGGCAATTATAACGATTCTATCGCAACTGTCAAATAAATCAATTAAATCGGGATAGTTAATCGTTAAGTTTAATTCTTTTATAGTTAAGGGATGATGAGTTAAGGTGTATCTTTGATACATGAATTTGGGTGTTACTTGTTCTAATTCTTTAAGACATTCATTTAAAAGAATTTCAGTATTAGAATCTACTTGATTATCTAAATAGCCCAAATATTTTAAAGCATTTTCTTTAATCATTTTTAAACTCAGCTAAAATATTACTAGTTCGTTTTAAAATTTCATGTACAGTCTCCGGTTTATTCATTGTATAAAGATGAATTCCATCTACTCCATTAGTGATCAAATCAATAATTTGATTTGTCGCATAGTTCATCCCAACTTCTTTCATTGCTTGAGGATTGCTTTTGAAACGCTCAATTGAGGCTGATAAATTATAAGGAATATTACAACCACTTAATTTAGCAATATTTAATAACGACTTTGAATTTGTTGCAGGCATTATTCCTGCAATAATCGGAACATTGATTCCTCTAATTCGAGCTTCTCTAACCAAACGATAATAATAGTTGTTATCAAAGAAAATTTGTGTAATTAAATATTCTGCTCCAGCATCAACCTTTTTCTTTAAAGCGATTAAATCTTCTTCCAATGACGCTGCTTCTTGGTGTACCTCGGGATAACATGCACCACTTAAACAAAAAGTATCAGGATAATTTTTACTAATAAAATCATTTAATTCACTAGCATATTTATAATAGTGCGGAGCCTTCATCGGATCGTATCCTCTTGGATAATCTCCACGTAAAGCTAAGACATTTTCAATATTGTTAGCTTTTAATGAATCTAGAACGCGAATTAACTGTTCTGGTGTCGCATCAATACAACTTAAATGTGCAACTGCTTCAATACTATATTCGTTTTTGATTTTAGATGCAATTTCTACCGTGTTTTCAGTTGTTGACCCCCCAGCCCCATATGTAACTGAAATAAAGTCAGGTTTAAGTTTTGCTAATTCATCAATTGTTTGATAGATTGAGCTTATATCCCCATCGTGATTTTTAGGGGGAAAGATTTCAAACGACAAAGTTGGTCGCCGGTGTAATAAATCAATAATTTTCATGTGTAGTCTCTCCTTAAATAAATTACGTTAATTATAAGAAAAACAAGAGGTCTAGTCAACTAAAACCCCTTGTTACTCACTTTCAATATAATAGTTATCAATGATCCCTTGAACGATATTTGTTAATTGATTAGACAATGATGATAAAGCCATGATGCTAATCAACCTTTGGTTATCATTATCAATATCTAAATTAAAATTTTCAACTGTTTTCAATACTAATGGTTTTAATTGATCGCTTTGAAACTTTTTTATTTCAATAAATTGATCATAAATATTTTCTAACGATTCATCATTAGCATAAACAGGAGCCAAAACTTGTTTTATCTCTTGAATAGTAATCGTGTTTTTCAAGTTATAAACAAGAAGCATTCCAATGATTTGCTCTTTTGTATATTTCTTTCCTTTTACTGGTTTAATTACTCCGGCTTTAGAATAATTGTTGATCATTGTTTTGGTAAGTAATTTATCATCAACAAAGCGTTTATTGTCTTGAAGATGGTCATCAAACAAAGTCATAATCTGATCCATATATAGATCTAATGATGGAATATCTTTTGTGGTTAAATCGCTTTTATTTACAACTTTATCAATTATTTCTGATAATTCTAATTGATTCATAAAATCACCTCATGGATATTTTATAATATTTGAGTTAATGTTTCAAGATATGGTTGACATATCTTACAATAATGATATTATAAATACATAATATAGTTATCAAAACTACTTAAGGAGGCTGAGATATGAGATTTTTTAAAAAAGCGATGGATCCAGTTAGTAGTGAAACGCATTTTATTGGTGCTGTTTTATCATTGGCAACACTAGTTATGATGATGATTATTGCTATTATTGAAGGGTCAGATCACTTAACTATAATTGGAATTATTGTTTTTGGACTATCGTCAATTGCCTTGTATAGTGCCAGTTGTCTTTATCACTATTATAACGCGAATGAAGATAATAAAATTAAGCTGATTTTACGAAAACTAGATCATTCGATGATTTATGTACTGATTGCTGGTACGTATACTCCTATTTGTTTGTCATATTTAGAGTATCCGCATAGTATTTATTTTTTGGCAGTAATATGGGCAATTGCTTGTGTTGGTATTATCATTAAATTATTTTGGATGAATGCACCGAGATTTATTTCTACTATTTTTTATTTATTAATGGGATGGGCACTGATTTTTGATTTACCCGCATTTAGTAAGGTTCCGCTTGGTTGCTTGGGATTAATTGCCTGTGGTGGCATTAGTTATACAATTGGGGCAATCGTCTATATTGTGAAGAAGCCAAATTGGTTTAAAACATTTGGTTTTCACGAATTGTTCCATATATTTGTAATGATTGGCTCTGCTTTTCATTTTTTGGCAGTCATCATTTATATTTTATTGTAAAGGACAAATTTAATTTGTTCTTTTTTTATAAAGTGACATCTAGTATTTACAGTGGTAGAATTAGAGTGATATAACAAGGGGATTAGGAGCAGTAAAAGTTTAAAATAATGATCATTATTTTAAAGGGAGGAGAAATGAAATGGTGAATTGTAGGATTGAATCAATGTATTTATGTGTCAATGATATGGATAGGGCAGTTAGTTTTTATGAACAGTTTTTTGAACAAAGAGTGACAAAAAAAGATGAAATATATAGTATTTTTGATATTAATGGTTTCCGTCTTGGTTTATTTGCTTATAAAAAAATGAATGAAGAACATATATTTGGCAGTAATTGTTTACCTAGTATTGAGTTTCTTAATAAAGAAGTTTTAAAAGCAAAAATCAGCTCTTATAAATTATGTTTTCCATTAACTCCAATAGGCACTAATTGGGTTGTAGAAATAATTGATTCTGAAGGTAATCATATTGAATTGACTGCGCCAATAGAAATAGTAAAAGAAAGCTAGATGAATAATTATTTCATTGAAGTGCTAAAAGTAATTGAAACCAGTATTGATAATTGTAGTAAGATGCAACCTGAATTTAGAATTGAAACAGCTCAAGTAACATTATTAAAAATATAATTCAAACTTTAGAAATTACTAAAATGTTAATAATGAAAAGAAATGTCAATGATAAATATATATAAGAAGATTTACAAGTAGCTTTGGCACCAATCACATTAATCATTATCAAGAGTAGTAAGTGGCCTATTAAGTTTCAGGAATACACGTTTTAAAAACTTAATCAAAGTCGTTAATATTGCTAAAACTGCTATCATCAATGAAACAGTAATTTTAAGCTGAGAAGTTTATTAATTTTTTACTAAATGAGCAGTGGTGCTTTTTCTTGTGGTTAGTTTTAGATTATTGTATAATGTCGGTGGGTGATAAAAATAATGAATTTAACAAAAAAAAATAAAATATTATATTTAGTTACATTGATATTAGTAGTTGGTGGTGACTTGTTTACAAAACATTTAGTATCATCATCAATGTTATTAGGACAGTCTCATGAAATCATAAATAATTTCTTTTATTTTACCTATGCTCATAACACTGGAGTTGCCTGGGGGATGTTTGCTGGTAAATTAGGGTTATTTATTGTTGTTGCTATTATTGCAGCAGTTGTGATGATCGTATTTTTTAGAAAGACAAAAAGTGAGGAAGTGTTGACACGTTTTGGTCTAGTGTTGACTTTTGGAGGAATGATTGGAAACTTAGTTGATCGAATCTTTTTAGGATATGTCCGAGATTTTATCGATGTAATTATTTTCAATTATAATTTCCCAATTTTTAATATTGCAGATATGGCAGTTGTGATTGGAGTAGCATTGATAATTGTTGAGATTGTTTTTGAGGAGTACATTCATGGAAAAAATTAATTTAATAATTGAAGAGGATAATAATTTACGGCTTGATAAAGTTATTGCGATGCAGTTACAGGAGTTATCACGGACGCAGATCCAAGATATGATCAATCAGGGATTAGTGCTGGTTAATCAAAAAAAGGAAAAAGCAAGTTATAAAACAAAATTAAATGATGAAATTGAAATCACAATTTTAGATAATGTGGATTTGGATATCGAACCGGAAGATATTTCTTTAAAAATTGTTTATGAAGATGAGGATGTAATTGTAGTTGATAAGCCAACAGGAATGATCGTTCATCCATCGGCTGGAATAATGCACGGAACATTGGTAAATGCATTATTATTTCATTGTAAAGATCTTTCAGGAATCAATGGTGTTAACCGGCCGGGAATCGTTCATCGAATTGATAAGGAAACAAGTGGTCTCTTGATGGTCGCTAAAAATGATAATGCACATCGTTTACTATCAAAACAATTAAAGGATCATACTGTTGTTCGTCGATATGTAGCATTAGTGCATGGACTTATTCCTCATGAACATGGGAAAGTCGATGCTCCAATTGGGCGTAATCCTAAAGATCGTCAAAGTATGGCAGTGACACGGACAAACAGTAAAGAAGCAGTTACTAATTTTACAGTATTAAAGCGCTATAATGCTATGAGTTTGATTGAGTGTCGATTAGAAACAGGGAGGACACATCAAATTAGAGTACATATGAGTTATATTGGCTATCCGGTTTATGGAGATCCTAAATATGGGTATCGTAAGGATGATTTTAGTCACGGACAGTTTTTACATGCAAAAAAACTTGGTTTTATTCATCCAACCACACAAAAATATATGGAATTTGAAAGCCCATTACCTGATTATTTCCAAGCTAAATTAGATGAGTTACAGGAGGAATTGAAAGATGAGTAAAGTAATTAATTGGACCCAATATTTTATGGGAGTTGCTAAATTATCAGCTTTTCGTTCAAAGGATCCAAATACCCAAGTAGGTGCTTGTATTGTAAATGAAGCAAATAAAATTGTTGGGGTGGGGTATAATGGTTTACCATGGGGATGTGAAGATAATGAATTTCCATGGGAAGTGCGTGAAGGTGATTTGTATGAGACCAAATATCCTTATGTCGTTCATGCTGAATTAAATGCAATTTTAAATAGTACAGGACAATTAAAAGGTTGTCGTATTTATGTTTCATTATTTCCTTGTCACGAGTGTGTAAAGGCGATTATTCAAAGTGGTATTAGTGAAATTGTTTATGAAGATGATAAATATAAAGGGACTGACAGCGATCGTGCGGCTAAAAGGATGTTAGATGCAGCAGGTGTAAAATATACTAAAGTTGAGCCTTTTGTGATTGAAGTTAAATAAGGTTGTCGTTTTGACAACCTTTTTGTATATTTATTTTAAAAAAATGAATAATAAAAAAGGATAACCATGTTATCCTAGATCAAATCTTTAATGCGTTTAAAGTTAGTCATGTTTGTTTTGGTAACTTTATTAAGCATCTTAGCGCCATATTTGTTAGCTACTTCAATAGCAATGGCATCAACGCTATTACTATTCCCGCGCGGTAACTTCATTTTAAGACTTCGTGACATGTTACTAAAATATTGTAAATATGCATATTTTGATAAAATCATTGAACATATAATTGCTAAATATTTTTCTTCGCCTTTTTGGACAAAGGTTAGATCTTTAACAACGATCACTTCACTTTTTAAATAGTTATAATACGTTTTGGGAGAAACAAACTGATTGACTAGTTTGTTTTTAATTGGCATACTTACTTTTTGCATTACATTAGTAACAGCTTGGTTATAAAGTTTTGCCTTAATATTAGCTAGGTTATTTCCAGCTTTGGCCATTGCATTATAATGAGAGTTATCAAGGATTAATAAGCTATATATAAGACGATCTTTAATCTCTTTAGCAACCCGAACAAGTTCTTTGTTGTCCATGTCTTTAGGGTCGCGAACACCGATACTGACTAACCAGTCAAAATCGCGCTCATCTACATAACAGGCAACAACGCATAATGGTCCAAAGAAATCTCCAGATCCAGTCTCGTCACATCCAATATGACTAATATTAGTATATTTACTAGCGTCGTTTAAGGCACTGCTACTGTCGGCCATACTAGAGTCGCTAAAAGCTACAAGTTTATCGTAAGCATGCATATTAATAATGTTGATTCTTTTTGAACTATTATTTCTAACTACATTCATGTTCATTACTTGTCCTCCTAGTCCTACTAAATTAGTATATCATATTTCTAATCTTTTTGACAGTACAAATTTGTTTTGATACAATGTATATTAAAAGAAATTGAGGTGTTTTAATGAATTTTGCACTAAATTCCATGGCAATCGACACAGTTATTGTTTTTATTCTATTGCTAATGTTGATTTTTGGCTATTTTAAAGGTTTTGTATATCGAGTATATGATTTGATGGCAACAGTAGTATCGTTGCTTGCAGCACTATATGCTTCTTCACCGCTTTCAGCAATATATCAAATATATAAAGTTGAAGGGATTGGGGAAATTGTTGGTAAGACAATAAATCGATTTATTATATTTATTATTTTATTTATTGCTTTAAAAGTTATTTTATTAATTATTGGTAAATTTATTAAACCAATATTAAAAAATATAATCTATACAATTAGTATTTTTGAGCATCTTGATCATCTTTTAGGAGCGTTAGTTAGCTTAATTGAAGGAACGATCATTATTTATTTAGCTTTAATTTTTGTAATTACACCAATTATTCCAGGAGGAAAAGAGAATGTTGAGAAAACAGTTGTAGCAAGCAAAATTTTAGAGCTTGTACCTTCAGTTACTGAAGAAATGAAAGCATTATCAGACGGGTTTGATGTTTTTACTAATATTATTAATGATGGGATAAATTATGATAGTTTTGATGCCCGAAACGTTGCTGCGCTTGCTGCTTCATTGAACAGTGCTTATAAACATGGTTTAATTAATCAGGAAGACCTTGAATCAGCGTTAATAAAATATTATGATGAAATCGATCGGGTTAATGAGCCTATTTCGTTAAATCAAGATCAATATAATGAGGTTGTTGATGTATTATCAAAATTAGATTCAGCTAAATTTGATCAAACAAAAATTTTAAATAAGATAATAGTGAGTGAATAGAATGAAAAATATATATGATACATTAGAATTTAATCAAATTAAAAATAAAATCAGTACTTATTGTGTTAGTTCATTAGGGAAAACAAGGATAGCTGAGTTAATGCCGTTAAAAGATACTGATGATTTGAAGCTGGAACAAAAATATTTAGATCAAGCAATGAAACTGATTTTTAAATACGGGAAAATGCCAATCGGTCATTTTATTGATATTGAACCGTTATTATTAAAAACAACAAAAGATGGTACTTTATTCGGTGAAGATTTTGTCCAAATTGTTTATTTGTTGAATAATGTCAAAGAAGTACAAAGCTATTTGAGCGAAAAAGAATTGGTAGACAATGAGCTGTTGCAATTATGCAATGCGCTAGTTTTACCTAAACAATTATTAGCTGATATTAATCGCTGTATTGATAGTAGTGGAAATGTTTTAGATGGTGCTAGTTCGGAATTAAGACGAATTAGACGCCAAATTTTATCAATTGAATCTAATATTAGAACAAAAATTGATCAAGTAAAAGTTGCTAATAAAGATTATTTAAGTCAAGAAGCTATTTCTTCAAGAAATAATCATCTGGTTTTGCCTGTCAAAGCCGGCAATAAAAATTTAATTAAAGGAATTGTCCATGCAGTTTCATCAAGCGGACAAACAATGTTTATTGAACCTGATATAATTGTTCAAATGAATAATCAGCTAGTTCATGCTAAAGATGATGAACGACGTGAAGTAAATCGAATCTTAACCGTACTTTCGAATAATGTAAAAGACCATTATGATGTTCTACATGAAGACCAAGAACTAATGATTGATATTGATGTTATTTTCGCAAAGGCTGCTTATGGAGTCAAAATAGATGGAATAGTTCCAGAAGTGGCTGAAGACTACCAGCATTTTAGCTTGATTAGAGCGAGACATCCTTTAATTGAGCCACATGATGTTGTAGCTAATGATATAGTGTTAAATGCACCAAAGAGAATGTTATTGATTAGTGGATCGAATACAGGAGGGAAAACAGTTGTTTTAAAAACGGCTGGGTTATTAAGTGTGATGGCACTGTGTGCTATGGCTTTGCCTTGTACTAAAGCAACGGTTCCAATGTTTGATCAAATTTGTGTTGATCTCGGTGATGAACAATCAATTGAACAATCATTGTCAACTTTTTCTAGCCATATGAAAAGATTAGTTGAAATAACAAATGAAGTAACTGAAAAATCATTAGTTTTACTAGATGAAATTGGTTCTGGAACAGATCCGCGTGAAGGACAAAGTATTGCTGAAGCAATCTTAAGATATTTACATCAAATCAATCCCTTGATTGTAGCTTCAACCCATTATTCAGGCTTAAAAGAATTTGCTAAAAATGAAGATTATATTTTAGTAGCAGCAGTAGAATTTGATCAAGAACTGATGCAGCCAACTTATCGCTTGATTGAGGGCAGTGTTGGGAATTCTTATGCGATCGAAATTTCATCGCGATTAGGTCTTAATCAAGAAATTGTTGATATGGCTTATCAAATCAAAGAAGAAAGTCTGACAGATACAGATAAATTATTAGAAAAACTGCAAAATGAACTAGCTCAGGTTCAAATTGAAAAAGATCGTTTAGAAGCTTTAACAAACGAAACAGAAGTTAAGATGAATAAATATGAACGCTTAATTAGCAGTTTTGAAAAACATAAAGATGAAATGATGGAAAAGGCAAAAGCGGAAGCTAATAAACTACTTGAGGAATCGAAGCAGGAAATTGATTTAGTGGTAGAAGATTTAAAACAACAAGCTGTTTTAAAACAACATGTTGTCATTGATGCTAAGAGAAATCTTGATTTATTAAAACATGAACCAAAAAAAGTTATTAATGAAGAAGTCCATGAATATCAAGTTGGTGACGTAGTCAAAGTATTATCAGCTAATCGTCAGGGGGAAATTCTTTCAATTAATAAAAAGGGAATTTTAACTATTAATATGAGTGGATTAAAATTAAATGCAAAGCCCGAGGAAGTTAGCTTTATTTCTAAGAAAGTGAAGCCTAAAAAAGTTAAATCAAATCTAAAATCTTTGCGAAAAACAACAAATCAAAGCTATGAGTTGAATATTATAGGTAAACGTTATGAAGAAGCAATGGCAATCGTTGACAAATTTTTAGATGATGCAATTGTTAATAATTATACAATGGTTCGGATTATTCATGGAATGGGAACCGGAGTATTACGAAATGGAGTTCGTAAAATGTTAGATAAAAACAAGAATATTGTTAGCTACCGGGATGGTGGGCCTAATGAAGGAGGACTTGGGGCAACCCTTGTATATTTTGAATAATGAATCGTCAGATGATTAAAGATAAACTTTCGCTTTTACCGTTACAGCCAGGCTGTTATTTAATGAAAGATAAAGATAATACAGTTATATATGTTGGTAAAGCGAAAAAATTAAAAAATCGTGTTTCTTCATATTTTGTTGGAGCACATAATTATAAAACAACAAAGTTAGTTCAAGAAATTGTTGATTTTGATTATATTGTTACGGATTCAGAAAAAGAGGCATTATTATTAGAGATAAATTTAATCAAAGACTATAGTCCTAAATACAATATCTCTTTTATGGACAATAAATATTATCCATATATACAATTGACTAAAGAAAAGCATCCACGTTTAAAAATTGTTCGCAATGCTCAAGATAAAAAACATAAACATTTTGGTCCGTTTCCTGATGGTACAGCGGCTCGTGAAACATTTAAATTGTTAAATCGGCTCTATCCATTGAGAAAATGTAATCATATTCCTAAAAAACCATGTTTATATTATTCCTTGAATCAATGTGTTGCACCATGTATTCAAGAGGTCAGTGATGAAGTTTATAAGGAAATGACATCAAGTATTACGAAGTTTATTCAAGGGGATACGAAAGAAATCATTAATGATTTACAAAATAAAATGATGAGTGCCAGTGAGGTACAAAATTATGAATTGGCTAAAGAATGCCGTGATTTAATCACTCATATTCAGCATGTGACAAGTAAGCAACATGTGCAATTTAATGATTTAGTTGATCGTGATATTGTAGGTTATTATAGTGACAAAGGATATTTATGCTTGCAGTTATTCTTTATGCGAAATGGAAAGTTATTAGCTCGTGATTTAAATCTAGTTCCTGCACAGGATGACTATCAAGAACAAATTATCTCATTTTTAGTACAGTTTTATCAAGAAAATACTGAGCCTAAAGAGTTGCTGGTGCCCCAAGAACTAGATATTGAATTATTAAAAGAAATTGTAAATTGTAAAATTATCAAACCCCAAAAAGGAAATAAAGCAAATTTAGTAGCAATGGCAAATGAAAATGCTAAAGAACAACTAGAAAAGAAGTTTTTATTGATTCAAAAAAATGAAGCTTCTACAATTGGAGCAATCAAGCAGCTGGGAGAAATATTAAATATTCAATTGCCTCGAAGAATTGAATTATTTGACAACTCAAATATCCAGGGGGCTTATGCGGTTGCAGGGATGGTTTGTTTTAAAGATGGAACACCATCAAAAAAAGATTATCGTAAATTTAAGATCAAGACAGTTGAAGGACCGGATGATTATGCCAGTATGAAAGAGGTAATTTATCGGCGTTATTATCGTGTTTTAATGGAAGGGCTGGAAAAGCCGGATTTAATTATCGTCGATGGTGGTAAAGGGCAAATTAAAGTGGCAAAAGAAGTCATTGATGCGTTAAATCTTAATATTATGGTCTGTGGTCTGGCAAAGGATGATAGACATTCAACTTCAGTCTTGTTAGATAGTAGTGGTGAAGTGGTAGAAATAAATCGAAAAAGTGAGTTATTTTTCTTACTGACAAGAATGCAGGATGAAGTTCATCGCTATGCAATCAGTTTCCATAAAAATGTTCGTTCTAAATCTTTATTTCAATCTATTTTAGATAGTGTAGAAGGAATTGGACCAAAGCGAAGAAAAATGTTACTTAAAGAGTTTGGCAGTGTAAAACAACTAAAAGAAGCACAACTGGAACAGTTAGAACGTGTTTTACCACATGAGGTAGCATTAAATCTATTTAATGTATTAAAAGCAGACACCGAAAAGTAGTTTTCTCATATATTAGAGTATGAGGTGAACGTAAAGATGAATATAATCCTGACTCCTAGAGAAAAGGAAATTTTTAATCTTTTAATTAAGAATCAGTCAACGAGAGATATTGCTAAAACGTTAGGAATTAGTGAAAAAACAGTTCGTAATCATATTTCTAATGTGATTCAAAAATTAGGTGTCGATTCAAGGATTCAAGCAGTTTTTGAATTGATTAAATTTAAGGAATTAGAACTATAATCTAGTTCCTTTTATTATGGTTTTTTAATACTAGTTGGTATATAATGGAACAAGGTGATATTATGAAATTGAAAAGATGGCATTTATATTTAATTGTAACACTTTGTTTTACGATTGCTTTTATTTCAATAAACCGCAAGTATGATCGCTTTTATCGGGTTAATGGAATTAATAATGATAATCGCGCTTTAATAGAGATGTATTTAGATGATGAAGAACAAGATTACTTAGTGGAAAATGCGATTGCAGTCGATCAGTTTATTAAATATATAGAATTTCCGGAGTTTAAATTACAGTATTATGAATTTTATAATGCGTTAAATAGAACAAATAAATATTCAAACTATAGTGATTTGATCAATGTTGGTAATCAGCTGGCAAGTAAATTGGAAGTTTCTTTTGCTAGTAATGCACTATCAAGATGCAATACACTAATAAAAAATGATTTAGTCAATGCTTATATTAATCAAGAAGGTTTTTCTTTCGATAATATTGATTATTACCAATTGTTACGGTCACTTTATGATGAGGGTGATTATACATACATTGCAGATACTAATACTTATTTATCAATTATGAAAGAGTTTGATGGTTTAGAAGGTAAAAAATTATATGATAATGTTAAATTGCTGAGTAATAATTTTACTAAGGGTTCATTAGCATCGCTCTTTAATCATGATTTGCAGCCTAATGCCAAACGAATTTATAACCCAAGTGATTTAGCTTTGGTTGTCAATAACGAGACATATATAGGTGGTTATGAACCGAAAAATCAGGTTGAGATACGAGGAATACCTCGAGTCAAATATTCTATGTATCTTCAAGAAGATGCAAATAATAGTTTAATGGAGATGTATCGGGCACTTAATGATGAGGGATATAATGATATGGTTTTAACAGCGGCTTATATCAGCTATGATGTGGCATCTTTAGGTAGTAGCGGGATCTTACCGGGCTATAACGAATATCAGCTTGGGACCACTATAAATCTTCAAAAAAGGGAAATAAGTATTGCTGATTTTGATCAAACTGACATATATAAGTGGTTGATCAATCATTGCCATGAATATGGTTTTATACTGCGGTATCCAAGTGATAAAGTTGATGTGACAAATCATGAATATAGCTCTACAACATTTAGGTATGTAGGTAAAGAAATTGCTTCTAAATTACATGTTCAAAATTTAGCTTTAGAAGAATATAACGCAAACGAGGAGTAACTATGGAAAGAGCGATTGGGGTATTTGATTCCGGTGTAGGCGGTCTAACGGTCTTGAATTCTATCAGGACCCTGCTGCCTAATGAAAATATTATTTATATTGGTGATAATTATCATTGCCCTTATGGTGAAAAAACACGAGAACAACTATTTAGTTATGCAAGTGAAATAGTTGAGTATTTTATTAAAGAAAATGTCAAATTGATTGTCTTGGCATGTAATACTACTAGTGCTACGGTCTTAAATGAACTGCAAGCTGTTTATAAGGAAGTCTTGATCATTGGAGTGATTGATGCAACAGTGGAAGATTTTATCAGTCGCGGAGTCGATAATACTCTTGTTATAGCAACAGCAGCGACGATTAATTCTCATAAGTATCCAGATACGATTGATTGTTATCAGACTGGAATTGAGGTGTTTACGTTGCCAACACCTAAGTTAGTTCCTTTAGTGGAGGCTGGAATGGATAAAAAAGATATTTATGATGTATTGCATGAGTATTTGGATTCTTATGCAGGAAAGATTAAATCAATTATTTTAGGTTGTACGCACTATCCCATTTTAGAGAATCAAATAAAAGATATTTTACCAGATATTGAATATATTTCCAGCAGTGATGCTGTTTGTAAAAATGTTCGAGATGTTTTAATTAAAAATAATCTATTAAATCTTAATAAAAATAAATTTATTAAGATTTATACAACAGGTAGAGTTGATGAATTTTTAAAATCATCAACAGGTTTTTTTGATTATACAGATTTGGTTGTTGAACATATTATTATAAAATAGTTAGTCGTGATTTTATAATCCGACTAATTTTTTTGATGAAAGTATTTTTATTAAATAAGAAATATATAATATTTATTTGGTCTTTTAAGAGGATCACTTCATATTATTATATTGAGGTGATTGGATGAAAAGAAAACTACGTAATGGTATTATCATTTGTGCTTGTTTGATGGTATGCTTTTTCTGTATTAAACAAGATAATAATAGGAATGAAAAAAAGAATACTGCTACGATGACAGCAAATTATCAAACAGTTGTATTTAGAGACGATAAAAACACATTAGTTCCAATTGAAGTAGATTTTGGTGCTGAAGTTGAAGATGATACAAAATATCGTAATATGATTGAGGTAATGAAATCTAATGATTACGAGTATTTAGGTTTACATCCTATCTTAGATTCGAACCTGCAAGTGAATGCCATGGCAATTAATGATAAATCATTAACCTTTGATTTAAGTGATAATTTGTATGTTAACAGTAATCAGGAAGCACTTGACATTTTTGAAATGTTTTCTTATGTTTTTTGTAACGGAGATATTGAAAAAGTAAATTTAAAAATTGATGGTAATGATATTAGTACTTTACCGAATAGTACAGTACCAGCAAGCTGTATTACAAATCAGTTGGGTATCAATAATTTTGAAGCAAGCACTAATTATATTTATAAAACAACACCAGTTGTTGTTTATAATACAGAGACTATCAATAACAAAGAATATTATGTTCCTGTAACTAAACGAATTGAAACAAATGAAAATGATATTGATACAAAAGTATCAATCATGTTAAATGAAATGGATTATGATAAACCATTATCATTAGTTGATCAATGTTCGTTACAAGATGGAACACTATCAATTCATTTAGCTGCTAATATTTTAAATGATAATGAATCGATTGATAATACTTTGTATAATCGAATCGTTAAATCAGCTAGTCATTTAGAAAATGTTAAAAAAGTTTCATTATTTGTAGATAATCAAGAGATAGACCCAGTTCAAGATGTAAATGGTGAAGTAGACAACCGAATTAAAATGTAATTTAACTTTGAACCTTAATTGTGTATAATAATGTCAGGTGATAAATATGAAGAAAGTAGTAGTAATGTCCGATAGCCATGGTTATCATAAGATGATCGATGAAGTACAACGTTTAGAACCTGATGGCGATTACTATGTTCATTGTGGTGATAGTGAAGCACGTGAAGAGCAGTTAAAAGGCTGGATATGTGTTCGTGGAAACAACGATTGGATGGCTCCTTTTGATGATGAAGTTGTTTTTGAAGTTGAAGGAGTAAGATTTTTAGTTACTCATGGGCATCGTTATGGATATTATAAACGTGAAGAAGCGATGGTAGATGATTTGCTGAGACATGGTTGTGATGTATTATTATCAGGACATACCCATGTTCCTCAATGTGATGAGGTGACGGGTTTTTATTTAATTAATCCTGGTTCAACCACTTTGCCTCGTCGTGGGAGTGGAAAATCTTATTGTATTATTCTAGTTGACCAGGGAAAAATAGAAGTTAAATTTAAACAAATATTTTGTTAAAAAATGCTTGCACATCTCTTTTAGATATGCTATTATATATGAGCAGTCAAGAGAGAGAGGTCTACGTAGCTCAGCTGGATAGAGCACACGCCTTCTAAGCGTGCGGTCAGGGGTTCGAATCCCTTCGTGGACGCCATTGATTAAAAATGGCTCTAAACCAATGGTTTGGGGCTTTTTTTGTTTTATATAAAAGGAACATTTGATGCTCATGATGCATATAAATAAATAGGAGATGAGCAGATGGAAAATTTGTATTGTTATGAACAAAAACTTCAATCCTATTTAGATGAGTATCACTGTATTTTAAATCAAATGATTAATAAAATGACTAGTGTTGAATTGTCGTGCAGCATATCTTATAATTTTATGGTTCAAATGATCCCGCATCATCGTGCGGCAATTTTAATGTCATGTAATTTATTAAAATACACTAAGAATGAAGCTTTACAAAATATTGCTTTTAACATTATAAAAGAACAAACAAGAAGTATTGAGAATATGCGGAGAATTTTATGTGATTGTCAAAATCAGACAAATTCTCAAGAACAGTTGTATGATTATCAAAATAGGCTTGATATTATCGTAGGAACTATGTTCACAAAAATGGCTGAGCCATCATGCAGTAATGACATTGATGTAAATTTTATTAATGAAATGATTCCACATCATGAAGGTGCTATTGCAATGGCGAAAACAACTTTGGAATATCCAATTTGTTCTGAATTAAAAACAATTTTACAAGCTATTATAACGTCTCAATCAAATGGAGTAAGGCAATTAAAAACAGTTTTAGAAGATATAACTTGTTAATTAATATTGGCTATTAAATGGAAAGGTAACTATGATGGATTTAAATTACATTCAAACTCCACTAAGGAATCAAACTATTGAAGAACAAATAAAAGATTTTTATTTGCTTAATAATAAGGAGAGAACATATCAGCATGTTCTTGGAGTGGCTATGGCAGCAGAAAAATTAGCTTTGCAATATCAAGAAGATATTAGAGCCTGTATTTTAGCAGCTTTATTACATGATATTAGTGCTGTTATTACTCCCCAAGATATGATGAAAATTGCTAATGAATTACAATGGCAATTAGATAGTGCAGAAAAGATATATCCATTTTTATTGCATCAAAAAATATCTGCTTTAATAGCTTATGAGTATTTTCAAATTAGGAATTTATCAATTTTAAAGGCAATCGAATCACATACAACACTAAGATCTAATCCTAGTAAATTAGATATGATTATTTTTATTGCTGATAAACTAGCTTGGGATCAGCCTGGGGAACCACCGTTTAAAAAGAATATTGAAATGGCATTAAATGATTCTTTAGAAGCAGCTTGTTATCAGTATATAAAATATCAGTTTGACCACGATCTATTATTATTTCCTCATTGTTGGATCATTGAGGCATACCGATGGTTAGAAAAGTCACATTGTAAATAACATGTGGCCTTTTTGTTTGCTTAAAATTTTAAGGGGGTTTAAACTGTAGGAAGAAGGGAGATTATTAAATGTTAATACGTAAAATAGAGGAAGTTGATTATCAGGACGTGTATCAATTAGTTAAATATGAATTAGGATACCAAAACTTGGAATTTAATAAATTTTGTTGGCGACTTGATCAAATGCTTCAAGATACAAACTATCAAATTTATGTTGCAATTATCGATTACAGAGTAGTAGGGATAATTGGATTGATGTTAGGTTGGGGGTTAGAAATTGAAGGGAAAATTATGAGAATTATTGCGTTGGCAGTAGAACATAGATATCAAGGGCAAAAAATTGGAAGTTCTTTAATTGCATATAGTGAACAATACGCCCTGAGCAAACAGGTAAGTGCCATCACAGTCAATAGCGGACTTGAACGTCGTCGAGCACATGAATTTTATAAGAAAAATGATTATTATAAAAAAGGTTATAGCTTTATTAAGAAATGTGAATAAGTTGTGAATAAAGTACTAATTGTTCTTGAATTTCACCTTTGACAAAGGAATACAATATTGATGAGGTTTTAGAATTGCTTGATATTAAAAATAAAAAAACTGCTTTTATTAGTGAATTATCAGGCAGACCGCATCATTACAATTGAAGATGGAATCATCATTGATGACATTAAAAGTAAATAAAAGCGTAATAATAGATTTTAGAGTTAACGTTATGAGTAGAGGGATTCAACTAATGACGTTACTCTATTTTTATTAATTGAAACAATTAATAACCTTGATATAATAATAAAAAAAGATGATTTTTAAAAGAGGCAGGTGATCTTTATATGGATATTAAGAGTTTGCTAGAGTTATTTAGAAAATCTCCCGAACTATTTTTAGATACAAGTGGGAGATCTGGTGCCAAAACCTACTGCTATCAAGATTATTATTTAAAAATTGGAAAAAAACATGAATTAGAGGCAGAGTATCGGGCATTAATATATTTTAGTAAGTATAATTACAGTCAAGCGGCGCTAGAATATAGCAGTAGTGAGCGAGATTATTTATTAACTAAGAGAATGTCAGGTATGTGCAGCTGTGCCCCAAAACTAATTTCTAATCCAGAGATATTAGCAGTAACTTTGGGAAAGCTGTTAAGAAAGTTCCATGATACAAAATTTACTGAAGCTATATCTATAAATCATAATGAAGAAATATTAAAACGTGTATTTTTAAATTATCAACAAGCCAACTTAGATGAGCAAATGACACAAGGTATTGGCTGCTTAGAACTTGACGAGGTGTTTAGTTATATTAATGCTAAAAAGGATATTTTAGTTGAAGATACAGTTATTCATGGTGATTATTGTTTGCCAAATATTTTTTTAGACCAAGATTATCGTTTTTGCGGTTTTTTGGATATGGGACGTGCGGGAGTAGGTGATCGCCATTATGATTTGTTTTGGGGAAGATGGTCACTTGCTTATAATCTAGGTAATGATAAATATGGTGATTTATTTTATGAAGCATATGGAAATGAAGTAATTGATCCAGAGCGTTTGAAATTAATCGCATATATTGCTTGTCTAGATGGATAAAGGTAAATAACTTGGCGTTTTAAAAATAAAAAATGACGAATATTCGTCATTTTAAAATAAACCTAATAGTGCTTGCATTGATAAACAAACCACAGTAATAGCCACCCAACAGCAAAATCCCATGAAAATTGGTTTGGCACCGCTTTTTACAAGTTTAACAATATTTGTATTTAATCCGATAGCTGCCATTGCCATA
The DNA here is from genome assembly GCF_014131695.1 of Thomasclavelia ramosa DSM 1402. NCBI lineage: Bacteria > Bacillati > Bacillota > Erysipelotrichia > Erysipelotrichales > Coprobacillaceae > Thomasclavelia > Thomasclavelia ramosa. Next base: position 1,960,005 of record NZ_CP036346.1, on the reverse strand, counting down.
ACAATAAAAAATTTGCTAAGATCTTTAATTGGTGCGGTAATATTACCAGGCAGGTTGAAGACTGTTGTAATAACAGAAGCTAGGATAAAGAATAAGATAAAGAAAGGAAAAATTTTCTTGAGATTAAAAGTACTTTCACTTTTTTCAGCATCGCGAGTACGTTTAAAAGCTAATACTAAGGTAATTGGAATAATTGCTAGTGTTCTTGTTAATTTAACAATCGTTGCTTGATCTAGGGTATTACTTCCATGAATACCATCCCATGCAGTTGCAGTGGCGGTAACAGAGGATGTATCATTGACTGCACTTCCAGCAAAAAGTCCAAAACCATCATTTGATAATCCTAGCATACCGCCCAAAGTTGGGAAAATTAAGGCGGCAAGAATATTGAATAAAAAGATTACTGATATAGCTTGAGCGATTTCTTCATCGTCAGCTTCGATAACTGGTGCGGTTGCAGCGATTGCAGAACCACCACAAATTGATGAACCAACCCCGATCAGTGTTGAAATCTTTGATGGCATTTTTAATACTTTGCATAGTACATAGGCTACGACTAGAGAAGTTGCAATCGTTGAGATAATTATTGGTAAAGATGAACTTCCTGTTTTTACAATATCGCTTAAATTCATACCAAATCCTAATAATATAACGGCGTATTGTAAGATTTTTTTAGAAGTATATGTGATCCCACTTTGAACTTTGCTTTTATCTTTAACTAAGAATGTAATGATCATTCCCATTAAAATGGCAAATACGGGACCGCCAATCAATGGCAGTTGTTTACCGAGATAGTATGCTGGCATTGCAATAGCTAGACATAGAATAACTCCTAAAGCATTATTTTTTATTTTTGACATTTCTAATCCCCCTTTGTCGAAGTTATTATACATAAATCAAACAATAAATAAAAATTATATATATTTATATAACGATAATAATATGTTATAGTTATAATGAGGTGATTTAATGTTAGATTTTCGGATCGATACTTTTTTGGCGGTATGCAAATATATGAATTTTACTAAAGCAAGTCAGTATTTAAATATTACTCAGCCAGCTGTTTCGGGTCATATTCGTTATTTAGAGGAATATTATGATGTTAAGTTATTTATGTATATTGGTAAAAAGATGCAATTAACTAAAGCAGGAAAAATTTTGTTTGATGTAGCTACAACATTAAAGCATGATGATATTTTTTTGAAAAATAAATTAAATAATTTGTCATTGAAACAAGAGCTGGTTTTTGGAGCAACACTTACAGTAGGGGAATATGTGATGCCTAAAGTGATTGATCAATTGTTAAATGAAAATCAAAACACAATGATTAAGATGCAGGTTGCAAATACAAGTGAGTTATTAAAGATGATCAATGAAGGACAACTTGATTTTGCTTTAGTTGAAGGATACTTTAATAAATTAGAGTATGATTATCGAAAATTTTGTCAAGATGAATATATATGTGTTGGTTCAATTGATTTTCCATTGTCAATAGTCCATGATATTAGTGAATTATTTAAGTATAATCTAATTATTCGTGAAAATGGCTCAGGTTCACGAGAAATTATTGAACGATGGTTAAAAGAGCGGAATTTAGATATTGATGATTTTAGTAATATTATTGAAATTGGTAATATTAATATGATCAAACGTCTTGTTAAAAATAATCATGGAATAACTTTTATCTATAAATTAGCTGTTGAAAAAGAATTAGCTGAAAGAAGATTGAAGCAAGTCAAAGTAAATGCTTTAACAATAAAACATGATATTAATTTTATCTGGCGTAAAAATAGTGTTTTTAATGACTACTACGAAGAATTATTTGAGGTGTTTCGATTGCAAAATGATAAAGTATTGCTATAATTACGTTTGTAAGGAGTGATGATTATGCCTTTGACAGATGATGATTTTTTAAAGGATAGTAAGTTAGAACTTTATAATGAAGTGATTGAAAGTCTCCAAGAACAAGAAGAAACTACAGATGTCTTGGATTATGAATTTGATTTAGAAGAAGAATAGTGATGTATCCTAGATACATCATTTTTAAGGAGAAAATATGATTGAAGAATATATAGCTAATAATCAATTTCAAGATGCACTTGATCTATTGAATGATATGGATGACGAAATGACGCGGTATCAGCGTCTTGTTTGTCTTTATGGTTTAGGTGAATATCAAATGGCTAAAGCTGAAGGAATGTTAGCAAAAGCGAAAGCAAGTAATACCTATTATGATGTTGTAAGTATTTATGTGGCTACTTTAAAGGAACTAGAGGAGTTTGAAGAAGCAATCAATATCATGGTAGAAGAATTATCAATGCCATATATTCCGTATGAATATGAAGCAATCTTTAATGCTGCTCATGATGAACTGCTGTTAGCTAAACGTGAAGCAAACGAGGGAATGGAACGGCATAATAATGCTTTTAGTTTGGATGATATGGAAAATATTTTGATGAAAGATTTGCCTAATGAGGATTTATTGTATATGGCAATTGAACAAATGGAAGGAATTAATATTCGGCGCCTATTACCAGCTATTCGTAATTTTTTGAAAGATGAAAATAAGCCTAGCTTCGCTAAGAGTTTACTCATTGAATTGATGATTGATCAAGAAATAGATGAAGAAATGACCTTGGTAAAAAAGGGGATTGAATATGGAATTAATCCAAGTTATGCTCCATTAGTTTTGAATCAAGAAGTTGGTGGAACGATCTTAAATCTTTTATCTGAAGGAATTGAAGATGATAATCCTTCGTTATATTCATTGTGTGAGCAGTTTCTAAATTTCTATCTATATTTAGTTTATCCTAAATATATCGATGATTATGATTATCGTCCAATTGCTGCAGCAATTCATTATCATATTGCGTCGATGCAGTATATTGACATTGAATTAGATGATATCGAGTACCTTTATAATTGTGATAAAGAAGAAATTTTAGAAAAATTAAATGAAATTAAAGAAATTGAATATTAAAGTACTGAAATTGCAAGATTAATTGTTCAAAAAAGTTGAATTAATAGTATTGTTAGTATATAATACGTGATGAAACTAAAAAAGGAGAATAGTATGAAAATCAATAATAAAAAATTAGAAAATGCAATCGTAGAACTAACAGTAGCATTTGATAGTGAAGAATGGAAAGCTACTCAAGAAAAAGCACTTGATAAATTAGCTAAAAATGTGAAAATCGATGGTTTTAGACCAGGTAAAGCACCTGCAGCTATGGTAAGAGCAAGAGTTTCTAAAGCTAGTGTTTTAGAAGAAGCAACAGATATGATTTTACAAACAAAATTTGTTGAAATTTTAACTGAAGCAAATGTTGAACCAGTAGCACAACCTGCTTTAAGTGTTCAAAAAGTAGATGCTGATGAATTGGAAGTTCAAATCTTAGTACCAGTAAAACCACAAGTTGAGCTTGGTGAATATAAAGGATTAGAAGTTAAAAAAGGTCGCGTTACAGTAACTAAAAAAGAAATCGAAGAACAATTAGCAAACTATCAAACTCAATTTGCTGAATTAACAGTAAAAGAAGGTGGGAAAGTTGCTAAAGGTGATACTGCAGTAATTGATTTTGAAGGATTTGTAGACGGTGTTGCTTTTGAAGGTGGAAAAGGTGAAAACTATCCATTAGAAATCGGTAGTGGTTCATTTATTCCAGGATTTGAAGATCAAGTGATTGGAATGACTGTAGATAAAGAACAAGATATCGTTGTTACTTTCCCAGAAGATTATGGTGCAGCTGATTTGGCTGGTAAAGAAGCTACTTTCAAAGTGACTGTACATGAAATCAAAGAAAAACATTTACCAGAAATTGATGATGAATTAGCTAAAGATGTAAATATTGATGGTGTTGAAACTTTAGATCAATTGAAGGATCATATCAAAGCTAATATTAAAACTCGTAAAGAATCTGAAAATGAAAATAAATTCATGGATGATTTATATAAAGCAATCGTAGCGTCTTCTAAAGTAGAAGACAGTGATGCTTTATTAGAACAAGAACAAGGATTAATGTTACAAGAAGTTGAACAAAATTTACAAAGACAAGGGTTAAATTTTGAAGTTTACCAACAATTTACTGGTAAATCAAAAGATGATATCAAAGAAGATATTAAACCTCAAGCTGAAGAAAGAGTAAAATTAAATGCTATTCTTGCAGCAATTATCGAAGAAGAAAAATTAGCAGTTAGTGATGAAGAATTAGAAACAGAATTAAAAACAATTGCTGAATATTATCAAAAAGAATTAGACGAAGTTAAGAAAATTTTCGAAGGAAATATGAGCCGTATCGAAAACGATTTGTTAACTCGTAAAGCTGTTGATTTAGTAAAAGACAACTTAAAATAATGAAAAGACGCTCATGCGTCTTTTTAGTAAAATAGCGAAATAGGAGGAAATAGAATGAATGAACAAACTGTATTAACGTTACCGGTAGTTTGTACACGGGGCATGATTGTTTTCCCAGAAAACAGGTTAACATTAGATGTTGGTCGTCCAGTGAGTTTAAAGGCACTTGAATTAAGTGCTAATGAACATGATAACAATATCATTTTTGTCTCACAAATCAATCCATTAGTGGATAATCCTTCTTTTGATGATGTGTTCCATATTGGAACTCTTTGTAAAATTGATCGTAAAGTGCGCCGTGACAGTTCGGGAACTATCAAATTAACTGTTTTGGGGGCAAAAAGAGTTAGGCTGACTAACTTTGAAGAACAACAAGGAAGTATCTACTCAACTGTTGAAATTATTGAAGATGAATTTGGAGATCGAAATGAAGAAGTTGCTTTAGTTCGTAAGACAACTTCGTATTTTGAACAAGCAAAACGCAGTATGCCAAATATGCCGCTAGATTCAATCAATCGATTAACTAGTGGAGTATCAGCAAGTGTTTTAGCTGACACAATTGGACAATATTTACCAATTGATCTTAATCAAAAACAAAAAATCTTAGAAACTATTAATATCAATGAACGTTTATTATTAGTAGCTAGTTCAATTGAATCGGAAAAAGTGATAGGTGAAATTGAAGAAACGATTAATCGTAAAGTTCGTGAAAGTATTGATGAAAATCAACGTGAGTACTATTTAAGAGAAAAACTTCGGGCTATTAAAGAGGAATTAGGTGATAGTGTACCGAAGGAAGACGATGCAGAAATGATTCGTGAAGAACTTGAAAAAAATCCTTATCCACAGCATGTTAAGGATAAAATTGAAGAAGAATTACGCCGTTTTGAAACAATGCCAGCAGCTTCTTCAGAAGCTAATGTAGTAAGAACATATATTGACTGGATGATGAAAACACCTTGGTATCAAGAAACTAAAGATGTTGAAGATATTCAAGCAATTGAAGATGTTTTAAATGAAGATCATTATGGTCTTGAAAAGGTAAAGGAACGAATTGTTGAATACTTAGCGGTTAAACAAATGACTAAATCGCTAAAAGCACCAATTATTTGTCTTGCTGGGCCACCAGGGGTTGGGAAAACTTCAATCGCTAAAAGTATTGCCCGTGCACTACAGCGTGAATTCATCAAGGCATCATTAGGTGGAGTTAAAGATGAAGCTGAAGTACGTGGACATCGTCGTACTTATCTTGGGTCTATGCCAGGAAGAATTATTCAAGGGATGAAGAAAGCGGGAGTAATAAATCCGGTCTTCTTACTTGATGAAATCGATAAGATGTCAAGTGACTATAAAGGTGATCCGACTAGTGCAATGCTTGAAGTTTTAGACCCTGAACAAAATAGTCAATTCTCTGATAATTATTTGGAAGAACCATATGATTTATCAAAAGTATTGTTTATCGCTACTGCAAATGATCTAGGAAATATTCCAGCTCCGCTTAGAGATCGTTTGGAAATCATTGAACTATCTTCATATACAGAACAAGAAAAACTAATGATCGCTAAAAATCATTTAATTAAAAAGCAGTTAGCTTTACACGGTTTAAAGGAAGATCAACTAGTAATTGAAGATGATGCAATTATGGCGATTATTCGTCACTATACGCGCGAAGCTGGAGTTCGTGATCTTGAGAGATTGCTGGCAAAGATTTGTCGTAAAGCGGTATTAATCGTTTTAAAAGAAAAACGTGATAACTTAACAGTTAATAAAGAAAGTTTAGAAAAACATTTAGGTAAAGCACCATTTGAACATACTAAGAAATTAGATCATAGCCAAATAGGTGTCGTTACTGGTATGGCATATACACAATTTGGTGGAGATATTTTACCAATTGAAGTCAATCATTTCCAAGGATCTGGTAAATTTATTATTACTGGTCAATTAGGGGATGTAATGAAAGAATCAGCATCGATTGCATTAGACTATATGAAAGCTAATAAAGAGAAATATGGTCTTGAAAAAATTGCATTTGATAAAGAAGATATTCATATTCATGTGCCTGAAGGAGCTGTAAAGAAAGATGGCCCTAGTGCAGGTGTTACCTTGACCACTGCTATCTACTCAGCTTTTAAAAATCAGCCGGTTCGCAATGATATTGCTATGACGGGTGAAATTACATTACGGGGAAATGTGCTGCCAATTGGTGGTTTAAAAGAAAAATCAATTTCAGCGCATCGTTCTGGAATTAAAAAGATTATTATCCCAAAGGATAATGCTAAAGATATTGATGATATACCAAAATCTGTTCAAGATGAATTAGAAATCGTATTAGCTGATCATATTGATACAGTACTAGATCACGCACTTGAAAAATAGGGTTAAAAATAACCCTTTTTTTCTTATTGTGTGGTACAATGAAAAAGGTGATGAGAATGGTAAAAATAAAGAAAGCAGAATATGTTTTATCCGCAGCATGGAAAAGTCAATGGCCAGAAGAAAGTTTTCCTGAAATGTGTTTGGCGGGACGTAGTAATGTTGGTAAAAGCAGTTTTATTAATGCAATGTTAAATCATAATGGTTTAGCTAAAGTTTCAGGAACTCCAGGAAAGACAAGAACATTAAATTTTTTTAATGTCAATGATGCATTATATTTTGTTGATGTTCCTGGTTATGGTTATGCTAAAGTTAATGATAGTATTACTAAGCAATTTGGTAAGACAATGGATGAATACATAACTTTACGTTCAACTTTAAGAGGATTTATTTTATTAGTTGATTATCGTCATAAACCGACTAAAGATGATGTGCTGATGTATGAATTTGTTAAACATCATGATGTTCCGGTAATGGTCGTGGCAACCAAAGAAGATAAATTAAAAAGAAATGATCTGAAAAAGAATGAAAAAATTATCAAAGATACTTTGGGGTTTCATCCTGAAGATAAATTTGTTCGTTTTTCAAGCTTAAGGAAAAAAGGAATTGAAGAAGCATGGAACTTTATCTATGAGCTATGCGATATTAATTTTAATTAGATTTTAAAAAGTAAAATGATGGTAGATGCAAGAAAGATAGAGCTTTTAAATGTATCTACTTTTATTTTGTTTAAATAATATCAAAGTATCTAGATTCTGGTGGAACAAAGTAGAATGAATTAGTATATTCTATAAAAGGCGGTCTTTTTTCATATTTTTAAGAATCGTGCATATAGTTTGATGGGAGGTATATATGCAAAAGATATATTTTGAAAAATGGATTGATTTAAATCATCAATTGAATGAATTATTATCATTATCAGTAGATGAGTCTATTAATTACAAGATTGAAAGTGTAGGCGTTCGAGCAGTAGGAAGTTTAATTGTTAAAGGAGAGTATAATGGCAATCATAAATTTGATGAAAATATTGAATTAGATGTATTGGCAACATTTGATAAGATTGTTGATCAGCGAGATTTCAATATTAAAGTTGAAGATTTTGATTATTTTATTAAAGATGGAAATATCCAAATTAAGATTGAAGTAGGTATTCATGGGGTGGTAGAAGGAGAAGATCGATATGTACGGGATGAGCATCTTGGGCATGATGAAGCACTTGAAGAAATTGAAAACTTAATCAAGGATACTGAACCAGCTAATGCTTCAATTGAGCAATTAGTTCGAGCTAAACCTGTCGAAGTCCAAGAAACTGGGCCAGTAACTCCAGCTTACGTTGCTCAAGCAAAGCAGCCAGAAAGTAAGCCGATGGCTGCTGAAACTACGACTTCAACAGTAAAAGAGATAAAAGCAGTGGCAAAAGAAATGGATAATCATCCTAAAAACTTAGAAACATCAAAAGTTGCTGTAATACCGCAGAAATCAGAGTCATCAGTACACGCAGCAAAAGAACCGGCTGTTCATATGACCAAAGAACCAATGGCACATGTTGCTAAAGAAGCTGCTGTAATGGAAGTCAGTAAAAAAGAAACAGCTATGGCTGAGGAGATTAGTGAACAACTTCAAGAAAAGGTTTACCAAAGCAAGTCACGACCAATTTTTCAAGACACTAGCGATAGTGTGGGAACTTATTACTTATATATAGTTAAAGAAAATGATAGTTATAGTGAAGTGGCGACCCGTTATAGTGTGGAAGAAGAAATAATCCGCAATTATAACCAAGATAAGGCTCTAGAAGCCGGCAGTGTCTTAATCATTCCATATGTTCCATGAACGAATTAATTAAGGAAGCCTATTCACTAGAAGTTATTGGTTATATTAAAGTAACAAAAAAAGTCTATAAAGTAAAATGTCGTGAAGGATTCTTTTGTTTAAAGTTTGTTGAAGACAATGGATTGACTGTTGTTATTGATCATATAGAGAGCTTGCATTTAAAATGCTTTTTGCCAGTAATCAGAAATTATAAAAAACAAGTTCTAACAAGTTATGAGGATAAAACTTTTTATTTAAGTCCTTGGTTAGCAAGTGATAATGCAATCGTTAAAGAATTAAAATTAAAATTTTATTATGAATGCTTATCATATTTGCATTCAACTTCTTTTTTTAATTATAGTGTTTCAAAGAGTTTTTTTAAACGTCAAATTGAAGATATAGCAAATATTATTCATGAGCGTCAAGCTTATTACAATGAAATTATGAGTAATTTTGAAGTTTTATCGTATCGTAGTCCAACAGGATGGATGTTTGTTTTAAATTATCATCGAATTGAAGGTTGTCTAAAAAAAGCCTTAGAACTTTTGGAATGCTATGAACAATATGTTTGCAATCTAGATACGATAAGATTATGTCTGACATATAATAATTTTAATTATAGTCATGTAATGATGAAAGAAAGTAAATTAATTTCTATTGATCAAATTAAAATCAACTTATGTATTTATGATATTTATAATATGTATCAAAGAATTCCAGAGTTTATCTTTGATTTTGACGTTATTCTTGATAGTTATTTTTGTAAGATAAAGCTCTTAAAAGAAGAGCGGCTTTTATTACAGTGTTTGTTACATGTTGTTCCGATCATTGAATTAGGACATGATGAAATTAATAATATTATCATGATGTCTCGCTTATTATATTATTTGGATTCAATTTCTTCGTTAAATAAAAAGTTAGCGATTGACTAGGGCTGATGATTTTGTTAGAATATTTCTAGCAATGATTAGGAGGAGTAGATCCAGAAACTTTTAAGAGAGTCCCTGGCTGGTGGAAGGGGATAAGATAATGGATTGAAGGTAGCCTAGGAGCATGTCTATTGAAAAAAGTAGGTAGACACGTATGACTGCGTTAAGGTCTTGAGGCATAGATAAGCTATGCAAAGTAAGGTGGTACCACGAGCATTCGTCCTTATGACGGTGCTTTTTTATTTTAAGGAGGAAATTATGAGTTATTCAGTGGTTTGGATTTTATTTTTAGGTGGATGTTTATTTTTAATGTATTTTTATAGTGGTAAAATGCGTCAAGTTAAAAAATATCAAAAACAACAGCGGGCTGCATATGAAGAAAACCGGGTTAAGTATAGTCATTTTACAAGCGAAGTGTTTGATCAAACTCCTGATGAAGAGTTAACACATGCTGTTTTATTCCACCTTTTAGCAAAAGAAGATAAATTGTATGAAGGAGAAGAAATTACTGGAACATTGATTGATGTAATGACACCAAGCGAATTACTGATCTACACTATTTATCAAGTAGAACTTTCAATGGAAGGAGGGCGTGGTTCATTGCACTCATTCTTTATTAAGGAACCATATTGCCTTTATCGTCCATATGCCATTAAAGCATTTGAGGCTGTGGATTGCCATGAAATTGCTGAGTTGATGACTGCAGCAGAAAAATTAGCTGTAATGATTGAAAATGAGGAAGAAATTGAATTAGATGAAGATAGTGATTATGGAAAATATAATTTTTCTGATTTTACAAGCTCATTATTGTCAATGTTGAAATCTTCTGGAATTGTTAATAAAGCAGCTAAATTTATTCGTGAAAACAAAAATGATTTTATTGATTTGGAGGTAACAACTGATGAGCAAACAACTGGAACCGAAGTATAATCATCATAAAGTAGAAGAAGGAAAATATCGTCATTGGATCGATAAAAAATATTTTGAAGCTGGTGATACTAGCAAAAAGCCGTATTCAATTGTTATTCCCCCACCTAATGTAACTGGTAAATTACACTTAGGTCATGCTTGGGATACAACTTTACAAGATATGATCATCCGTTATAAAAGAATGCAAGGTTATGATGCTTTGTGGCTGCCGGGAATGGATCATGCGGGTATTGCAACTCAAGCTAAGGTAGAGGCAAGGATGCGTGAAGAAGGTATTTCTCGTTATGATCTTGGTCGTGATGGCTTTTTAGAAAAAGCATGGTCATGGAAGGAAGAATATGCTTCAATTATTCGAGCTCAATGGGAAAAATTAGGTTTATCATTAGATTATTCTAAAGAACGTTTTACTTTAGATGATGGTTTAAGCGAAGCAGTTAAAGAAGTATTTGTTAAATTATATAATGAAGGATTGATTTACCAAGGGAAACGGATCATTAATTGGGACCCAGTTCAAAGAACGGCATTAAGTAACATTGAAGTGATTCATAAAGAAATTGAAGGGGCGATGTATTATTTTAAATATCAAATCGTTGATAGTGATGAACAATTAATTATTGCGACAACACGTCCTGAAACAATGTTTGCCGATCAAGCTATATTTGTGCACCCTGATGATGAACGTTATACTCACCTAGTCGGGAAAAAAGCAATCAATCCAGCTAATGGTGAAGCGTTACCAATCATGGCTGATAGCTATATTGATATGTCATTTGGGACAGCGGTAATGAAATGTACCCCTGCTCATGACCCTAATGACTTTGCGTTAGCAAAAAAATATAACTTAGAAATGCCAATTTGTATGAATGATGACGGAACTATGAATGAACTGGCACATAAATATGCAGGAATGGATCGTTTTGCTTGTCGAGAGGCTTTGGTTGCTGATTTTAAAGCAGCTGGGGTTGTTGACCATATTGAAAAACATATGCATCAGGTGGGGCATTCAGAAAGAAGTAATGCAATCGTTGAACCATATTTATCAAAACAATGGTTTGTTAAAATGGAGCCATTAGCTAAGGCAGCTTTAGAAAATCAGTTAAAGGATTCTAAAGTAAATTTTGTCCCTGAACGTTTTGAAAAAACATTTAATCAGTGGATGGAAAATATTGAAGACTGGTGTATATCTCGTCAATTATGGTGGGGACATCAAGTACCGGCTTGGTATCATAAAGAAACCGGTGAAGTTTATGTTGGGAAAAATCCACCTGCTGATTTAGAAAACTGGAAACAAGACGAAGATGTCCTAGATACATGGTTTTCAAGTGCACTATGGCCATTTTCAACACTTGGATGGCCTAATACCGATAGTGAATTATTTAAGCGTTATTTTCCTACCAATACTTTAGTTACAGGGTACGATATTATTTTCTTCTGGGTGAGCAGAATGATTTTCCAATCATTACACTTCACTGAGGAAAGACCATTCGAACATGTTTTAATTCATGGTTTGATTCGTGATGAACAAGGGAGAAAGATGTCAAAATCGTTAGGCAATGGTGTTGATCCGATGGATGTTATTGATGAATATGGTGCTGATACATTACGCTTCTTCTTAACAACTAATTCGGCACCAGGAATGGATTTGCGTTATATTCCGGAAAAATTAGAAGCATCATGGAACTTTATCAATAAAATTTGGAATAGTGCTCGTTTTGTTTTAATGAATATTGATGATGAAATGAAATTTGAAGAATTATCATTTGATAATCTAAATCTTTGTGATAAATGGATTTTAAATCGTTTAAATGAAGTGATTCGTGAAGTAGATATTAACATGGATAAATTTGAATTTGTTAATGTTGGTAGTGAGTTATATAAATTTATTTGGGATGACTTCTGTTCATGGTATATTGAACTTACAAAAGTACATTTAAATAGTACTAATGATACAGAAAAACAGGCAAGTTTAAATACATTAGTTTATGTTTTAAATGCGATTGTTAAAATGCTGCATCCATTCATGCCATTTGTAACTGAAGAAATCTTCCAGGCAATTCCACATTTAGAAGAATCTATTTGTATTGCTATCTGGCCAGAAGTAAATGATCATTTTACTGATGAAAGTATTAATGATCAATTTACATATTTAATCGATATTGTAAAAGGTATCCGTGAAATCAGAACACAATATACGATTAAAAATGCAATTGAAGTGCCATACGTGATCAATACTAAAAACGATGATCTAGAAGGATTGTTAAATAAATGTTTACCTTACATCAAGAAATTATGTAATGCAGTTTGTTCAGGTTATAATCTTAATGCTGCTGGTGAGGTTGCAAATATTACAATTAAAGGTGGCAATTCATTATTAGTTGAATTAGGGGATTATATTGATAAAGATGCTGAAAAAGAAAAATTAGCTAATCAACTTAAAAAGTTAGAAGGAGAAATTAAACGTTGTCAAAATATGTTGGCAAATGAGAAGTTCACTTCAAAAGCTCCAAAAGAAAAAGTTGAACTAGAAAGAAATAAATTAGCGGATTATCAATCTAAGTATGATGCTGTAAAAGAAAAATTAGAACAAATGTAAAAAGATGAAGAAATTCATCTTTTTTCTATTTTTAAAAGTAAAAATTATTTTCTTGCAGTAAATAATAATATAAGGTTTAGTGGTGAGTGTGACCTTAAATTCAAAAGAGGAGGCAAGAAAAATGAATGAATTACAGCAATGTATGCAAATGGAAGTAATGGGCGGTGGTGTTACGGGATTTTTCTTTTGTGTCGTAATTGGAACTGCAATTTATAAGATGTTTCGTTCGGGGGCTGGACGTGTATCGATTCCTAAAATTATTTCAATCGAGTGGCGTTAAAATGAAAGAATTATCGATTACATCTCAGCAAAAGATCAATGGTGGCGGAGCGATTGTTTATGTGATTTCTTTAGTAGCTGTAGCTGCTGGTTATAGCGTTGCTAAATTATTAAGAAAACGTTTTTCAATTACACGTTAATTGAGCATATTTATAAACTGCTAACATATACTAGATTTGGAGGTGCAAGATGAAAATAGTAAGACTTGTAGTAGTGTTAGCAGTTGCTTTATCAATTTGTTTTTGTGGAATCTATTTGAAGTTTTTTTCAACGATCAATAGTTATATTAATACTTACATAGTTCAAGTAGGAATATATAAACAAGATGAAAACGCTAATGAAATGATAAAAAAGTTATCAGATTTAGGGAAACCGAATTATAAGTATCAAAAAGATAATAATTTCGTAGTGATAACAGGTGTGTTTTTGGATGAAAAGGAGGCAAAGGACATGGGGAATACAATTAGTGAAAGTGGAATCACATGTGTAATAAAACAAACGAAATTCGAAAGTAGTTTTAAAGAGGTTATTGAAAAACAAGATTATGAAGCAATTATTAAAGAATTAGGATCATGAAATTAAAAAACTATCCATTGGAAGAACGACCGCGCGAAAAAGCCTTCCATCACGGAATTGAAAGCCTAAATAATATTGAATTATTAGCATTAGTCTTAAGAACTGGAAATAAGCAAGAATCAGCGATTGAATTGGCTCAACGTGTTATAAATGAAATTGGGGGTTTTCGTTATTTGCATGATATCAATTATTATCAGTTGATTCAGATTAAAGGAATCAAACAAGCTAAAGCAATAGAAGTTTTAGCTATTATTGAAATTGCTAAACGTTTGGATAAACAGCCTGTGGCTATGTCAGCTATTAAAGAACCGCGTGATGGTTATGAATTGTTGAAAAATCAATTAATGTTTGAACAGCAGGAAAAAGTGATTGTATTATGTTTAAATTCACGCTTAGAGGTAATTAAAGAAAAAACCGTATTTATTGGTGGGAATAACATATCTATTATTAGTGGGAGAGAGCTGTTTAAAGAAGCATTGATCTGTGGTAGTAATCGTGTGATGGTCGTTCATAATCATCCTTCGGGTAATCCTGAACCATCAATTGAAGATATTGAAGCAACCGAGCGCCTATATAGTATGGCAAAAGAATTAGATATAGATGTAGTTGACCATTTAATTATTGGTCGTAGTAGATTTTATAGTTTTGCTTCAAATAAGATTATTGAAGTTTAAAGATAATTGATTATTTTATATTAATGCCTTATAATGATATGGATGTGAGGTGGTAATTTGAATAATCGTAAAAAACAAAGAAATAAGAGAATAGTTTTAATTATAACGGTAGCAATTGTTGTTTTTTCTACTATATCATTGGTATTTTCAAGAACCCAAGGGGGACTTGAGCGAATGGTCAGCGATTCGATTGCTGCAATAGAGTATTATGTAGTAAAAAAACCAGTTGAATTTGTAAGTAATTTATTTAGTGAATATAATGAGTTAAAAGATGTTTATAAAGAAAATAAGATTTTAAAAGCAAAATTATCATCTTATGCCAGTGTCGAAGTTAATACTGATGTTCTTTCAAAAGAGATTGATGAGTTGAAAAAGATGCTAAATATTGAATATTTGCCAACTGATTATAATGTTAAGACAACATCATTTGTTCGTGAAAGTGATGATTGGAATAACGAAATTACAATTGATTTAGGAAGTTTGGCTGGAGTTAGCAAAGATATGGTCGTAATTTCTTCAAAAGGAATGATTGGTAAGGTTACTTCGGTTACAGAAGTGACGGCGCGAGTTCAGTTATTAACAGCAGAGAATCCTACTTCTGCATTACCGATTCAAGTTATTAATGGTGATCAAAATGTTTATGGACTTTTAAATCGTTATGACATTGAGTCAAAATGTTTTGAAATTACTCTATTTAGTGATGTTGAAAAATTTGAAGATAATGCCAAAGTAATAACTTCTGGCTTAGGTGGGAAAGCGCCTAAAGGAATTTATATTGGAACTGTAGAAAGTTCTATTGTTTCTGAAGATGGAACATCAAAAACAATTAGAGTTAAGCCGGCAGCAGATTTTAATGATCTGTCATATGTTGCGGTAGTGTTTAGGAGCGATAGTAATGAATAAGCAATTATATCGTTATTATCTAGTGATGGCATTAAGTTTTGTTGTTGATAGCATTATTAGTTATTATTTACCGTATAATTTTGATAAATTAGGAATAACAATTGTTCCTTGTGTTAGTTTGATGATGTTCACATTGCTGAATAATACAATTGGTGATGAACACCGATACATATTTGCAACTGTGACTGGACTTTATTATGCGATTGTCTACGCAAATAGTTTACTGATTTATGTGTTGCTTTATTGTGTTTATGCTTTTTTTGGAAAGAAATATACTAAATTAGCAACTTATACCCTTTTAGAGATGTTTATCGCCGTAATTGTGACAATAATCGCCCAAGAAGTTGTGATATATTGGTTAGTGTGGATAACAAATGTTACGCAGCTATCAATCGTAGCTTTCTTGACAAATCGTCTTTTACCGACGTTAGGAGCTAATTTATTATTGATTGCACCAGTATATTTTATCCACAAGAAATTAGGATTCGAGGGTAAAGTCAATGCATATCAAAGTAAAAGGAGTTAATAATCATCTAGTTTTTGTTTTAGATGATAATCAAGATTTTAATAGTTTAATGAATGAATTGGAAAGTCTCTTGGAATCACCATTGCTTAAAAGTGATGGCTATTATCCGAGGGCTTTTTTTGATTTTAAAAGTCGAATTTTAAGTATTCATGAATTATTAAGATTATTGGATTTATTATTTAGTAAGCAGGTATTATTGTTTGATGGAATCAATATGGCCAAAGTAGAGAAGAAAAATAAGATTAAAGTAATCAACAAAACTGTTCATGCTGGAGAAATTTTAGAATTGGATCAAGATGCTTTGATTATTGGTCAAGTTAATCCCGGAGCTATTGTTAGATTTAAAGGAAAGTTGTATGTAATGGGGCGCGTCAGTGGATTGGTTGAGGGATTAAATGCTCGAGCAAAAATTAGTGGACAATTCTTTAAAAATGCCCATGTTAGAATTAATGGGGTATCTCGACGAAATTATACAAGTTATGAACTTACGATGCTTTATTATAAGGACAACGAAATATTCTTAGATAAGGGGGATATGATATATGTCTAGAGTTATTGTAGTTACTTCCGGAAAAGGTGGGGTAGGTAAAAGTAGTGTTAGCGTTAATCTGGCTAGTGCCTTAGCTTTTTCAAAATTTAAAGTATGTTTAATTGATGGTGATTTTGGATTGAAGAATTTGGATGTGATGATGGGGTTAGAAAATCGTGTAGTTTATGATTTAAATGACGTCGTTGAAGGCCGCTGTACAATTGAACAAGTATTAGTTAAGGATAAGCGTATAGATGGATTGAGCTTATTACCGTCATGTAAATCTTTATCATTTGAAAATCTAGATACAGAAATAATGAATTCATTAATTGAACGATTAAATAAAGATTATGATTTTATTATTGTGGACAGTCCAGCTGGAGTCGAAAAAGGTTTTCAATATTCTGCTTCATTAGCTAATGAAGCAATTGTTGTTGTCAATTTAGATGTATCATCATTACGTGATGCCGATCGTGTTGTTGGTTTATTGATGAAAAAGGGAATTAATACTATTAATATGATCATTAATAAAGTTAATGTTGATGATATTGAAGGAGCTCGCTCATTAACGGTGGAAGATGCTCAAGAGATTTTATCATTACCGCTGCTAGGGATTGTTTACGATAGCCATGATATGATTGAAGCTAATAATCGTGGTGTGCCGATTTTCTTAAATAATCAACATTTATTACATAGCTGTTTTGTTAATATTTCAAAGCGCATACTCGGGCAGCAAGTACCTTATGCTAAATATAAAAAGAAAAGTTTAATTCGTCGATTTTTTTATTCATAATTAACGTCTTTAATATCATCAGATTCATATAATGGAATAGGTGATAGAATGAGTGATCTAGATGATGTAAGAAAAAGAATGCAAAAGCGCCGGGGCACTAATAAAAAGCCATTAAATGATGATAATTTTAAGCGATTCTATAATTTTATGGTAAAGTTTATGGTCGTAATTTTAGTGGTTTTAGTAT
Organism: Thomasclavelia ramosa DSM 1402; assembly: GCF_014131695.1. NCBI lineage: Bacteria > Bacillati > Bacillota > Erysipelotrichia > Erysipelotrichales > Coprobacillaceae > Thomasclavelia > Thomasclavelia ramosa. The sequence goes on along the minus strand of NZ_CP036346.1, from coordinate 1,942,550 downwards.
CAATGTCATATATTAAAATCAATCCGGATTCTAATATTAAGAAAATGATTTTGAATGATACTAATTATAAAGCGGTAACAAGCTGGATATCTGATAATTTATTTTCTTTTTTGCCAAGTGATGATGTTAGTGTTTCTAGTGGCGTGGAGTATCAGCATGTTAAAGATGACTATTATAAAAATAATAGTAATGAGGTATTAAGTATTGAAGCTGGGCGCGTAATTGCAACTGGTAATGATGAAAACTTGAGCGGATATGTAGTAATTCTAGGCAAGAATGATGTAGAAATTACTTATAGTAATATTGATAATGTAATGGTGACATTGTATGACGAGGTAGATCAAGGGATGGTTTTAGGTAGTTATCAAGATCAGTTTGTTTTACAGTTTGAACATTTAGGTAAGGAAATTAGTTATGAAGAGTATCAAAGGATGGAGTGATTGGTATATCCATCCTTTTACTTTGATTTATCTAATCGCTGCTTGGTTAAATGACAATTTATTTGCTTATTTGAGTGCTTTGTTTATTGTCTGTACTCATGAATTTGGACACTATTATTTTGCTAAAAAATTTAATTTTGAAATTGAGAAAGTTGAGATTTTCCCTTTTGGAGCTTTTTTGAGTTTAAATGATTATGGGACTCATCATATTATTGAAGAACTGGTAATAGTCATGGCGGGTCTATCTACTCATTTGGGAATGTTTATAGTAATAAAAGTATTTTTTGATAGCGAATATTTATTGGCAGTTAACCAATTAGTATTTGTTTTTAATCTCTTACCGATTTATCCTCTTGATGGATCAAAAATATTATTACTAGTTTTTTCATTATTTAAAGATTATTATCGAGCAGTCAAGTTACAAATTAAAGTTTCAATTTTTTCTTTATCAGTTTTGATTGTATTATATAATCAAATGGGATATATCTTAGTTTATTTTTATTTGCTCTATATAAATTATCAATATATTAAAGAGTTCCGTTATATAATTATCAGATTATATTTGAAAAGGATGCATGATAATCAATATCATCGGCTTAAAATTAATCATGACTACCGTTTTTACCGCCCATATGAAAATTATTATTTGATTGGTGGGAATGGTTATAGTGAAAAAGAAGTACTTCAATATTTAATAAAAAACTTAAAAAGTAATTGACTTTGATGGGTAAAAATAATATAATGCATGTGTTGTAGACCTCTAGCTACAACCGCACATAAAAGGTATTAAAGCAATGCTGCCTTGGTTGGCGAGTCTTAGAATATTATAGGAGGTGCGATATGTACGCAATTATTGAAACAGGTGGAAAACAATTAAAAGTTGAAGCCGGAGATACTATCTTTGTAGAAAAATTAGATGTTGAAGCAGGAGAAAAAGTTGTTTTTGATAAAGTATTAGCTGTAGGCGATAAAACAATGAAATTAGGTGCTCCTTATGTAAAAGGTGCTACTGTTGAAGCTACTGTTGAAAAACAAGGTAAAGAAAAGAAAGTTGTTATTTATAAATATAACGCTAAAAAACATTACCACAAAAAACAAGGTCATAGACAACCTTATACAAAATTAGTAATCAATACAATTAATAAAACTGCTAAAAAAGCTGCTGAAGAAACTGCAGAAGCTTAATCAAATGATTAAGGTTTTAGTAAAACAAAATAATAATCAAATTGTTAATCTTAGTATTACAGGTCACGCTGACAGTGGAGAATATGGTAAAGATTTAGTTTGTGCTGGTGTTTCTACTGTTGGTATTGGAGCAATGAATATGCTTGCAAAAAAAGGATTCTTAGCTAAAGGCTTAGGAACGATTGAGATTAATGAAGGATATATAAATGTAGTTGTCAATCATACTGATGAAGTTTGTCAAGTGGTGCTAGAGACACTTGTTGTAACTTTAGAAACGATGGTTGAAAGCTATGGTCGATTTATTAAGATATCTAAAGTGGAGGTGTAACATATGATGTTCAAATTAGATTTACAATTATTCGCTTCTAAAAAAGGGGTAGGGTCAACTAAAAATGGTCGTGATTCTAAATCAAAAAGATTAGGAGCTAAATTATCTGACGGGCAATTTTGTACTGCAGGGTCTATTATTTATAGACAAAGAGGAACTAAAGTTCATCCAGGTACTAATGTAGGAAAAGGTGGAGATGACACTTTATTTGCTACAGTTGATGGAGTTGTAAAATTCGAAAGACTTGGTAGAGATAGAAAACAAGTTTCTGTTTACCCAGCTGCATAATTAAAATCCCTGCAAAGGGATTTTTTCTTGTACTAATAACTGATTATTTGTATCATAATAATAAAGAGATGAAAAGAGGTGGATATATGCAGTTTATTGATAAAGCAAAAATTAGAGTTGAAGCTGGAAAAGGCGGTGACGGGACAGTAGCTTTTAGACGTGAGGCCCATGTACCAAAAGGTGGTCCAGCTGGAGGTGATGGCGGTCGTGGTGGAAGTGTGATTTTTCAAGCGACGACCTCATTATCAACTTTGTTAGATTTGAAATATAATCGATTATATAAGGCACCATCTGGTCAAAATGGGATGGCTAAAAAAATGCATGGTAAAGATGCTATTGATACGGTCATTAAAGTACCGGTTGGAACAATGATTCTTAATGAAGAAACTGGGCAGATCATGGCGGATTTAACCGAAGATAAGCAACGTGTTGTAATTGCTAAAGGTGGCCGTGGTGGTCGCGGAAATGCGCGTTTTGCAACTTCACGGAATCCTGCACCACAAATTTGTGAGCGTGGTGAACCTGGTGAAAATTTCGATCTTATTTGTGAATTGAAATTATTGGCGGATGTGGGATTGGTTGGTTTTCCATCAGTAGGTAAATCAACACTCTTATCAGTTGTTTCACGAGCACGCCCGGAAATTGCAGATTATCATTTTACTACGATCGTTCCTAATTTAGGAGTGGTTCAAGTAAAAGATGGACGTAGTTTTGTTATGGCTGATTTACCAGGATTGATTGAGGGAGCGGCTCAAGGTAAAGGTTTGGGGCATCAATTCTTGCGCCATATTGAACGTTGTCGAGTAATCGTTCATATTGTTGATATGGGAGCAGTCGATGGCCGTGATCCATATGAGGATTATGTTACTATTAATAAAGAACTTGGTGAATATCAATATCGTTTATTAGAACGTCCTCAAATCGTTGTAGCAAATAAAATGGATGAAGAAGGGGCTGAAGAAAATTTAGTTCGTTTTAAAAAACAGGTTGGTGAAGATGTTAAGATTTTCCCAATTAGTGCTATTATTCATGATGGTGTAGATCAGGTTTTATATGCGGTTGCTGATGCGTTAGCTACTGCACCAACTTTCACAATGGAAGATGAAGTTGAACATACTGTTCTTTATACAATGGGTGATGAGGAAGATAAACCATTTGAATTACATAATTTAGGTAATGGTAATTGGCAAATTACTGGCAAGAAGATCGAGAGAATGGTGGCAATGACATCGTTAGTAAGTGATGATTCATTAAAACGACTATTGATTAAAATGCGTAATATGGGTGTTGATGATGCACTTAGAAATGCCGGAGCTCAAGATGGTGATAATGTTGCTATCGGTGAGTTTGAATTTGATTTTTATGAGTAACCAGCTAGTAATACTAGTTGGTTTTTTTCTTTTACAATGCTATAATTGTTGAGAATGGTTTGAAACGATTTTGAGATAAAAAACAGTACGATGTGCTGTATAATAGTAAATGTGAAGGAGTAGGGAATGTATAGTTACTTAATTGGTACGGTAGTTGAGATGAATATTGATCATATTGTTGTAGAAAATAGTGGAATTGGTTATTTGATATATGTCAATAATCCATATGAATATACACGAGGTAAAGAAATAAAGATTTTTCTTTACCAACAAGTTAAAGAAGATGCATTATTATTATATGGATTTAAAACAAGTGAAGAAAAAGAAATGTTTTTAAAATTAATTCTGGTCAAAGGGATTGGTTGTAAAACAGCGATAGGAATTTTAGCTACTGGTGATGTAACAAGCATTATAAGTGCAATTGAAACAGGGAATGTAGCATATTTAAAGAAAATTCCTGGAATTGGACCAAAAGCAGCGCAGCAGATTATTTTAGATCTTCAAGGTAAGTTTAAAAATACACCAACAGCAACAACACTGATAAATAATAATGATTTAGACGAGGCGGCTGAAGTATTAATTGCCCTAGGTTATAAAAAATCTGAAGTGGATAAAGCTTTGGCAGTCCTATTAAATGAAAAACTAGATACTAACGGTTATGTAAAAAGAGCTTTAAGTTTATTAGTAAAGTAGGAGGTAGAAAATGACAAGGAATGAGATTCTTGATGCAAATGTTATTGATGATGATAGTAGTTTGCGTCCTTCATCATTCGATGAATATGTTGGTCAAACTAACTTAAAAGAAAATCTAAAAGTTTTTGTTGGGGCAGCTAAACTGCGTGACGAATCACTAGATCATGTGTTATTGTACGGGCCTCCTGGACTAGGAAAGACAACGATGTCAATGATTATTGCTAATGAGATGGGGACAAATATCAAAATTACAACTGGTCCAAGTATTGAAAAAACTGGTGATTTAGTTGCTATTCTAACAGCATTGGAACCGGGTGATGTTTTATTTATTGATGAAATTCATCGTTTAAATAAAGTGGTTGAAGAAATTCTTTATCCAGCTATGGAAGATTTTTGTGTTGATGTAGTGATTGGTAAAGAAGCATCAACACGTTCAGTAAGAATTGATTTACCGCCATTTACTTTAGTTGGAGCAACAACTAGAGCTGGTGATCTGTCAGCACCATTACGAGACCGTTTTGGAATTATTTCTAAACTGGAATATTACGATGAAACGGATTTAAAAACGATTATTGATCGGACCAGTCGTGTCTACTCAATGCCAATGGATGATGACGCTAAATCGGCTTTGGCGATGCGTTCCCGCGGAACACCGCGTATTGCTAATCGATTATTTAGACGGGTTCGAGATTTTGCACAGTTCAACGGTGAAGAAATTATCAGTAAAGAGCGGACGATTGAGGCTTTAGATCGTCTTAAAGTAGATCAATTAGGACTAGATGATGTGGATCATAAATACTTGTTAGGAATCATTCATCGCTTTAAGGGGGGACCGGTAGGTCTGGAATCTCTGGCAGCTTCAATTGGAGAAGAACCACAAACATTAGAAGATGTCTACGAACCTTATCTTCTTCAAATCGGTTTGATAAAGAGAACTCCTCGCGGTCGTGTTGCAACGAGTGAAGCATATAAACATTTAAATATAAATATTGATGAATAAGGCTGTTTTTACAGTCTTTTTTTGTGGAGGTATTGTGAAAAAACATGAAATTATTGGTTTGTTAATTATTTTAATTATCTCAACTGTTTATTCATTTACATTGCCTGAAACATCATTAAATGAAATTGAATCAGATCCACAAGTAAAAATAATTGTTGAAGGTAAGTATAATGAAACTTTAGTATTTAATTCTTCACCAACAATCGAAGATGTATTTAAAGCATTAAATACTGATAATGTTTATGGATTTGATCAAAAAACTGTTTTGGATAGCCAAACAGTTTTTTATATCCCTATAAATAAAAATTTAATTTCTTTAAATCATGCATCAAAAGAACAATTGATGACGATTAAGGGAATTGGGCCAAAAACTGCAGATAAAATTATTGATTATCGTAATGAACACCCATTTGCTACCATCGAAGAGATAAAAGAAGTATCAGGGATAGGAGAAAAAACTTATTTGCGAATAAGGGAGTTATTATGTCTTTAAGATATCATTTGATTTACTATGCGGTAGCATGTTTGTTAGGTGTTTTGGTCATGTTGATTCATCCAGTTTTTTTAGTGCTCTTAATTATTTATGCGTTCTTTATAATTCGTCATTTTGGGTGGGGGCGACTTGTAACGATAGGGCTGGTTATGATTTTCTTTTTAGTGTTTATTAGGTGGCCTCAGCCGACCGATGAACCAATTATAAGCGGGTATATAATTAGTAGGGATGAAAAGAGCATTGTATTGAAAACAACAAAAACAAAGATCAAAGTATATGGTGAGTTTATTGGCTATGAAGTTGGTGATGAATTAGAAATTGAGGTTAATTATTTTGAAATTAGTCGTGCAACAAACGATAACGCATTTGATTATCGTAACTATTTGTATAGTCAAGGGATTACTAATAATGCATCTTTACTACGCCTTATAAATAGTCAAAAACATAATACGCTTTTTCAAAAACTTCAAAAACGAATAGACGGTAAAGAGCTAGTTAATAGTTATGCAAGCATGTTTATTTTGGGAATAAGAGATGAAATGATCAATGATTATTATCATCAATTAACAGAGTTGTCGATTGTTCATTTGTTTGCTTTGTCAGGACTACATATTCATATATTAAGAAGGTTGATTAAAAAAGTATTAATTTTTTTATTACCGGAATATTTAATTAATTACCTCAGTCTAATTATAATTGGTGTGTATATGTATATTATTCCATATAATATTTCTTTTATGCGGGCGTATTTAGTAATGCTTTTGATGACTTTGTTTAAAAAGTATCTAAATCAATTAGACTGCTTTAGTCTTGTTGCTATGTTTTTTGTATTTATGAATCCATATATTATTTATAATTTATCTTTTGTTTTTTCCTATTTTATGTATTTAATAATTATTTTGATTAATCATCATAGGTACCTGAATGAGATAGTTTATGGAGCTAGCGTACCAATCGTTATTTCGATTCAATATCGAATTAATATACTGTCATTGTTTTTAGGGATTATTTTAACACCACTGATTTCAGTGTTATATCAACTGCTATGGTTATATGTGATTTTTGGTAATTTCTTTAAACCGGTTATTAGTCTAGTAATTGAAGTTCTAGATAATATTGTTGTTTTTAGTACGGACTTCTCTTTTTTTATTAATTTTTCTAAACCATCTTTATTTTTTATTTTAGGATATTACTATATTTATTTTAAATTAATAGTCAAAATAAATATTAAACAGCGAATTCACCGTGAGATTCTATTACTGCTAAGTTTAGTGATCATGTTTTATTTTAAACCATACTATCAGACTTTTGGTCAAGTGGTTATGATTGATGTAGGTCAAGGTGATTGTTTTTTTATTCAACAGCCTTATAATCAAGGAAATATTTTAATCGATACTGGGGGATTGCGAAATAAAGATCTAGCTGCTTTAACATTAGTACCATATTTACGTTCGGTAGGAGTGTTTAAATTAGATCATGTTTTTATTTCTCATGATGATTTTGATCATAGTGGAGCTTATCAGTCACTTGCGGATCAAATTGAAATTGGACATACTATTACATCATACCAAGATAAATTTAAAATTGGGCAGGTAGAAATTGAGATACTGAAAACACCTGAATCAACAGATAATAATGATAGTTCGTTAGTTTTGTTGGTAACGATCAATAAGTTGAAATATTTATTTACAGGGGATATATCCAATGCAGTAGAACGACAGTTGATCAACGATTATCCAGAGCTTAAAATTGATGTATTAAAGGTTTCCCACCATGGCAGTAATACGGGGACTAGTGCAGCTTTTTTAAATGCAATAAAACCTAAAATTGCCCTAATTAGCTGTGGTAAAGATAATTATTATGGTCATCCCCATGATGATGTAATTACCCGCTTAAATGATTATGGAGTAAAGGTTTATCGTAGTGATGAAATGGGCATGGTGAAGATTGTTTATTATGGTGATGATAATTATATTTTCAATGACTTTAATGATTAAATAGTCTATAATTATTACTGTTGGAGGAACGATAAATGATATTTGTAATATATGGTGAAGAAAGTTTTTTGATGGAACAAAAATTACAGTCTTTAAAAAAAGAATATGATTGTAATGAGGATAATATGAATATTTCAACATATCGGGCTAATGAAGATAGTTTAGAAGAAGTTTATGAAGATTTGATCACACCTCCTTTTTTAACCGACAAGAAAATGGTTGTGTTGAAAAACCCTTATTTTTTAACGACAAAGAAAGTAAAAAAAGATAATAATGAGTTAGAGTATTTTGAAAAATGTTTAATTAATAGTGAAGAAGTAATATTTGTAATTTATCATGTTGGTAAAGATTTTGATGAGCGTAAAAAAATTGTTAAAAATTTACGTAAACAAGCACAATTTTTTGAAATAGATAAAGTTAATCATTATAAGCTATCAGACAGTACACGTCAAGCAATCAGACGTCGAGATGCAACGATCGATGATGATGCATTAGAATTATTATTGAGTCGTTTAGGAGATAGTTTGAATAATGTTGCTCTTGAGGTGGAAAAACTATGTTTGTACAGCAAACATATTACATATGATATTGTTGATGAATTGGTAAGTAAGCCGTTGGATGAAAATGTTTTTGCATTAACTAGTGCGATTCTTCAAAAAGATCGAAGAAAAATGTTTTCGATTTATCATGATCTAATGATTTTAAATGAGGAACCAATTAAGTTGATTGTTCTTATAGCGGGTCAAATGCGGCTAATTTACCAAGTTAAATTATTGGATCGTAAAGGTTATAATGATAAAGAAATTGGAAAAATACTGGGAGTTAATCCTTACCGATTAAAATATGTTCGTCAAGAAGGAAAAGATTTTGATTTAAATGAATTATTGCAATGTTTAGATGATTTATCACGTCTTGATGTAGAAATCAAAACAGGTAAAATGGATAAAAAAATGGGTTTAGAATTATTTATGGTAAGAATTTAGGAGGTATTATGGAATCATTAAGAGAGTTATATAAAATTGGGGTTGGACCATCTTCGTCCCATACGATGGGACCACAAAGAGCGGCATTAAAGGTTAAGGAAACCTATCCTCAGGCTACACATTTTGAAGTATATCTACATGGCTCGTTAGCATTGACAGGGAAAGGCCATTTAACAGATTACATTATTGAAGAAACTTTAGGTAAAGATAGTGTTAAGATACACTTTGTTAATACAGCATTACCTAAACATCCAAATGGGATGATTTTTGAAATATATCGGGAAAATCAATTGCTTGATAAAATTACAGTTTATTCAGTAGGTGGTGGAGCTTTAATGTATGATGATAGTTCTTTGCAACCTTCTAAGCAAGTATATCCGCATGGTAATTTAACGGAAATTTTAGAATATTGTGATCGTAAAGGAATCAATTTATATGATTATACAATCGAGTATGAAGATGAGCATTTTAAAGCTTATTTATTTGAAGTACTAAATGCAATGTTTGCTTGTGTTGAAGCTGGATTATCAACAACGGGAGTTATTCCAGGAAAACTGGGATTGAAAAGAGTTGCTAAATCAATGTATCAACAAGCAATCAACACACGTCGTAGTGGAGAACGAGATCGCTTATTAGTTAGTAGTTATGCTTATGCGGTTAGTGAAGAAAATGCCAGTGGACATCGTATTGTTACTGCACCGACATGTGGAGCTAGCGGAGTTTTACCAGCAGTCTTATATTATTGTTACAAACAATTAGAAATTCCTCGAAAAGAGATTATAAAAGCATTAGCAGTAGCTGGAATATTTGGCAATGTTATTAAAACAAATGCAACTATTTCTGGCGCTGATGGTGGTTGTCAGGCAGAAATCGGAAGTGCTTGTGCAATGGCAGCGGCTGCTTATGGCTGGATTTTAGAACTTAATAATAATCTGATTCAATATGCTGGTGAAATGGGCTTAGAACATAATCTTGGTTTAACATGTGATCCTGTAGGCGGCTATGTTCAAATTCCTTGTATTGAGCGTAATGGTTTTGGTGCACTTAGAGCAATGGATGCGGCGATGTATGCTAAGCAGCTGGGTTACTTGAGAAAAAATAAAGTTTCTTTTGATGCGGTTGTTCGGGTGATGAAAGAAACAGGAAAAGATTTAAATAGTGCGTATAAGGAAACTTCTTTAGGTGGTTTGGCTAAAGAATTTGGTTTTGAAAATGAAGACTAATTCATTATATCTGCATATTCCTTTTTGTGAACAAATTTGTGCATATTGTGACTTTTGTAAAGTTTTTTATAACGAACATCAAGCCGATGATTATTTGGCGGTTTTAAAACATGAACTTCAAGCTTTAAATATTACAGAGCCGCTAAAGACTATATATATTGGTGGTGGAACACCGAGCAGTTTAAATGATGAACAATTAGAATGGCTGATGGATATTATTAAACCATACATAAGTAGTGAGACTAAAGAGGTGTCCATAGAAGTTAATCCAGAAAGTATCGATTATTATAAATTAGATATTTTAAAAAGAGGTGGTGTTAGCCGTTTAAGTATCGGGGTTGAAACATTTAATGATATCCTTTTAAAAAAGATTAATCGCCAGCATACGACTATACAAGTTGAGCGGATTATCGATTATGCACGCAAAATTGGTTTTAATAATATTTCAATTGATCTTATGTATGGTTTGCCTAATCAAACGATTACGGATATAAAAAATGATTTAGCTAAGGTTAGACAGTTACCGATCGAGCATATTTCTTACTACTCACTAATTTTAGAAGATCATACTGTCTTGAAAAATCTAAATTATCAACCGCTTGATGAAGAAGTGGAATCGAAAATCACTCAATTGATAGAGGAATCTTTAGAACAAATAGGTTTCCATAAATATGAAATCAGTAACTTTGCGAAAACTGGATATGAGTCACTTCATAACCTAGCTTATTGGCAGTATGATAACTATTATGGAATTGGGGTAGGAGCCAGTGGAAAAATTGATGATTGCTTAATAGAACATAATCGTAATTTAAATGCTTATTTACGTCGTCAAAATACAATCACAAAGATGATTAATTCTAAAGAAGAAACGATGTTTAACCATTTAATGATGTCATTACGTTTGGTGAAAGGCTTAGATTTAAAAGAATTTGAAAAGAGATATGGTCTTAGAGCAGTTGATGTTTATCAAACTGCTATTGATAAACATTTGAAGATGAAAACGTTAGTAATTGAAAATGATTATTTACATGCAACTAGTGAATCAATTAAGTTATTAAATGAAATCTTAATAGATTTTTTATAAACGGGGATAATTAGATGAGTTATCGTATAGTGAACGGTTAAATCTTCTAAATTGGGTTTACAATAGGAAATAAAAGATGTATAATCAAATAGTAATCATTACTAATAAGGAGGTTGGGATATGAACAATAAAGCATTTTTTAAGTTAAGTTATGGGTTGTATGTTGTATCTAGCAGTTGTGATGGTAAGGATAGTGCTTGTATTGCTAACACTTTTGTACAGGTTACTTCAGAGCCGGCACGAGTTTGTATTACGCTGAATAAAAATAATTATACTACATCGTTAATTGAAAATAGTTGTGTTTATAACGTTGGGGTATTACTTGATGATATTGATATGGATGTTATCAGAAGATTTGGTTTTCAGTCTGGTAAAGATGTTAACAAATTTGATGGGATTGATTATGAAGTTGATTGTCAAAATATTAAACAAATCACCGAAGGAATAGCTGCTTCATTTAGTGTTAAAGTTATTTCAATGACAGATGTTGGAACACATATTATGTTTGTTGGCGATGTTATTGATTGTAAAGTGATTAATGAAGGTGAAGTATTAACTTATGCAAATTATCATAATAAGAAAAATGGAACAACACCTAAAAATGCTTCTAGTTATCAAGCAGATACTTCAAAACATGGTTGGAGATGTACTGTTTGTGGATTTATTTTAGAAGCAGATGAATTGCCTGAAGATTTTATTTGTCCAGTTTGTAAACAACCGTCAAGTGTTTTTGAAAAAATTTAACAGCCTTAGGGCTGTTTTTTTTGTGATTTTATCAAGGAATTAGATTGATTATAGAGTTGTTTTAAATAGAAATCGGATTTATAATTCTTTTTTTATTTTTTAGCACAAAGGTGTTGACAGTGCTAATTATTGATGTATAATGTATTTAGCACAAAGGAAAGATGAGTGCTAAGGGTGGTGAAACTGATGCTTACAGCGAGGCAACTATTAGTATTTAAATGTATTGTTGATGAGTTTATTGAAACGGCTGAACCAGTTGGGTCAAAAGCTTTGATGACAAAATATCAATTGCCTTATTCAAGTGCAACCATTCGTAATGAGATGAGTTTTCTTGAAGAGTATGGTTATTTAGAAAAAACTCATACATCTTCCGGACGAGTTCCTTCGGTTGAAGGATATCGATTCTATGTTGATAATCTTGCAAAGCGGGATCTAGATGAAGGGATTAAAAACCAAGTAGCGCAAATTTTTAGCGATCGTCATCGTGGTTTGAATGAAATTATTCATGAAAGTTGTGAGATGTTAAGTGAACTAACGCATCTAACATCGGTAGTCTTGGGACCAGATTCTAGCGAAGATACTTTGCAGCAAATCAATATTGTTCCTTTGAATGATAACCGAGTTACTGCGATTATTATTACGAATCAAGGCTATGTTGAAAACAAGGTGTTTGATTTAAACCGTAATCATAAAATTGATGATTTGGTGAGTTGTGTTGCAGTGATGAATGATTTATTGATAGGGACACCGATTGATCAGGTAGCATTTCGTTTAGAACGTGATGTAAAACCGGTGTTATCAGCTAAAATCAAGGAGCATGAGGAATTATTTAATGCTTTTCTTGAAGCTTTTGTTCGATTTGCTTCGAGCAATGTATATTTTTCAGGAAAAGAAAATATGTTATACCAGCCTGAGTATAATGATGTAAATAAATTGAGAAGAATCGTTAGTGCATTTGAAAACTCTCAAGTATGGAATGCCTTACAACCTTTATCTGATGAAGAAGGAGTAACGGTAAGAATTGGTTCTGATTCACCGATTAATGAAATTGAGGATGTATCGGTCATCTCAGCTTCATTTAGAACAGGAGAGAGAACCAAGGGATCTATTTCAGTAATTGGGCCAACAAGAATGCCTTATGAAAAAGTAGTTTCCTTAGTAGAGTATATTTCAAGGAATATTGAAGAGGCGTTCTTTGACGAATCAGATGATTCAAACGATGAATAGAGGTGAATGTAGTGGCTAAGGAAAAAGAAACAGTAGTAGATGAAGAATCTACAGAAAAGACTGCAGAAGAAACAGTTGAAACAAAAGAAGATGAAATTACAGTTGAAGATCAACTTAAGAATTTAGAAGATGAAGTAAATACTTGGAAAACTGATTATTATAAAGTGTTTGCTGATATGGAAAATCTTAAGAAGAGATTACAGAACGAACATGCTAATGCAATGAAATTTATGATGCAATCATTTATTGAAGAATTATTACCTGTTGTAGATAATTTTGAAAGATCGTTAGCTGTAGTTGATCCTAGTGATGAAATTAAAAACTTTTTGAAGGGTTATGAAATGATTTATAACCAACTGATGGAAGTATTAAAGTCACAAGGTGTTGAAGTAATTAAAACTGAGGGTGAAGAGTTTGATCCAAACTTCCATCAAGCAGTTATGACCGTAAAAGATGATAACTTTAAAACAAATATGATTGTTGAAGAGTTACAAAAAGGATATAAGTTAAAAGATCGCGTTATTCGTGCATCTTTAGTAAAAGTAAGTGAATAAATAGGAGGAATTTAATTATGGGTAAAATTATTGGTATTGACTTAGGTACAACAAATTCATGTGTCAGTGTTATGGAAAACGGTGAAGTTAAAGTAATCGCTAATCCAGAAGGAAACAGAACAACTCCTTCAGTAGTATCATTTAAAAATGGAGAGATTATCGTTGGTGAAGCTGCTAAACGTCAAGCAGTAACTAATCCAGATACAATTATGTCAGTTAAACGTCATATGGGTACTGATCATAAAGAACATGCAAATGGTAAAGACTATACACCACAAGAAATTTCAGCAATGATCTTACAAAACTTAAAAGCAACAGCTGAAGCATATTTAGGTGAAACTGTAACACAAGCAGTTATTACAGTTCCTGCATACTTTAACGATGCACAACGTCAAGCTACTAAAGATGCTGGTAAAATTGCTGGTTTAGAAGTAGAACGTATTATCAATGAACCAACTGCTGCTGCTTTAGCGTTTGGATTAGATAAATTAGATCAAGAACAAAAAGTATTAGTATATGACTTAGGTGGAGGTACATTTGACGTTTCTATCTTAGACTTAGCTGATGGAACTTTTGAAGTATTAGCTACTGCTGGGGATAATAAACTTGGTGGTGATGATTTTGATGAAAAAATCATGAATTGGGTTGTTGAAGAATTCAAAAAAGATCAAGGTGTTGATTTATCAAATGATAAAATGGCAATGCAACGTGTTAAAGAAGCTGCTGAAAAAGCTAAAAAAGACTTATCAGGAACTATGCAAACACAAATTTCATTACCATTCATCTCAGCTGGTGCAGCGGGGCCTTTACACTTAGAATTAACATTAACTAGAGCAAAATTTGATGAATTAACTCGTGATTTAGTTTTAAGAACTGAAACTCCTGTACGTCAAGCATTGAAAGATGCTGGTATGGACCCAACTGAAATTCATCAAGTATTATTAGTAGGAGGTTCTACTCGTATTCCTGCTGTTCAAGAATCAGTTAAAAAATTATTAGGAAAAGATCCAAATAAATCTGTTAACCCTGATGAAGTAGTATCTATGGGTGCTGCAATTCAAGGTGGGGTTATTGCTGGTGATGTTAAAGATGTATTATTACTAGATGTTACTCCATTATCATTAGGTATTGAGACTATGGGTGGTGTAATGACAGTATTAATTGAAAGAAATACAACTATTCCAACAACTAAATCTCAAGTATTCTCAACTGCTGCTGATAATCAACCTGCTGTAGATATCAACGTTTTACAAGGTGAAAGATCAATGGCTAAAGATAATAAACAATTAGGTTTATTTAAATTAGACGGTATTGAACCAGCTCCACGTGGTGTACCTCAAATCGAAGTAACTTTCAGCATTGACGTTAATGGTATCGTAAATGTTAAAGCTAAAGATTTAAAATCTCAAAAAGAACAATCTATCGTTATTCAAAACTCAACTGGTTTAAGTGATGAAGAAATTGATAGAATGGTTAAAGAAGCTGAAGCTAATAAAGCTGAAGATGAACAAAAACGTAAAGATATCGAAACAAGAAATAAAGCTGAACAAATGATTAATGAAATCGATAAAGCTTTAGCAGAACAAGGTGACAAAATTGATGCTACTCAAAAAGAATCTGCTGAAAAATTAAAAGATGAGTTAAAGGCAGCTTTAGATAACAACGATATGGCTACATTAGAAGCTAAAATGTCTGAATTAGAACAAATGGCACAACAAATGGCTTCATATGCATATCAACAACAAGGTGGAGCAGGAGCTAGTGATGCAAATGCTGGTACAGCAAATGCACAAGATGATAATGTTGTTGATGCAGATTTCGAAGAAAAGAACTAATCATTTAAAGCCAAGGCTTTGCCGCCTTGGTTTTAAATAGTATAAAAAGAGGGTGAAAATATGGCTGATAAAAGAGATTATTATGAAGTCTTAGGTGTAAGTAAACAGGCTTCAGCCGATGAGATCAAACGAGCTTATCGTAAAAAAGCAAAACAATATCATCCTGATGTCAACAAAGAGCCTGGTGCTGAAGAAAAGTTCAAAGAAGTCCAAGAAGCTTATGAAGTATTATCAGATGCTAATAAAAAAGCCACTTATGACCGCTTTGGTCATGCTGCATTTGAGCAAGGTGCTGGTAATGGTGGTGCTGGTGGTTTTGGTGGATTTGGATTTGAAGATGTTGATTTAGGAGATATTTTTGGATCTTTCTTTGGTGGTGGCGGAAGATCACGTCAAAGAAATACAGGACCACGTCGTGGTGATGATCGCTTAATGCGTTTAAATATCAGTTTCATGGAAGCAGTAAATGGTGTAAAGAAAGATATTAAAGTTACTTATGATGCACCATGTACTCATTGTAACGGTAGTGGGGCTAAAAATCCTAATGATGTCCAAACGTGTTCACGCTGTGGTGGACGTGGAACTGTTCAACAGCAGCAAAGTTCACCATTTGGGACATTTGTAACTGAAACTACTTGTCCTGACTGTAATGGAACTGGAAAAGTTGTTAAAGAGAAATGTCCACATTGTCATGGACGTGGATATGAAACTAAGACAGTGACAGTACAATTAGATATACCAGCTGGTATTAATTCTAATCAACAATTGCGCGTAGCTGGCAAAGGTGGACGAGGAGCAAATGGTGGACCTAATGGAGATTTATTTGTAGAAATTCAAGTAGGAAGTCACGAACATTTTAAACGTGAAGGGCGAAATATTCATATTACTATTCCTGTTTCTAATGTAGATGCTACATTAGGATGTGAAGTTGATGTTCCAACTGTTCAAGGGGATGTTACAGTAAAAATTCCTGCTGGAACACAATCAGGAACAATACTGCGTCTAAAGGGTAAGGGCGTTAAAGATCTTCGTAGTACTAATTATGGTGATGAAATGGTTAGAATCGAAGTTAAGATTCCGACTAAACTTTCATCTGAAGAAAAAGAATTATATACTAAATTATCAAAACTTTCAAAGAAGAAAGAATCAATTTTTGATGCATTTAAACGTCAATTTAAAAAATAAAAACGAAGGAAAAATATTCTTCGTTTTTTATTTTTTTAAGAATGATTATTTTTTTCATTTCAATGATTAATCTTTTCATATGAGCTTCAAACATGATATACATGCCAATAAAAATTGTTTCAGCAATCAGAGAAAAAGATATCATAATAACTACAACAGAAGCCAATGGACCGTATACGCTAGTATAATCTGCTATGCTAAAATAAAATTCAAGAGCAGATAATAAAATTAACATCAGTATACTTGAACAAAAGGCTCCTTTTACAATGTCAAAAATGTGAACATGAACATCTGGAATAATCTTATATAATAAAAATAAAATAATAAAAAAAACTAAAAATAAATATAAATCACCAAGTACTAAAATATCTTTAAAATTAATAAAATAATTAATTAGAGGGATGATTGTTAATATGGATATTATTAGTAATAATAAAACGAAAACAGCAATCGTTTTTAAAAGCATTAATAATTGTTCAATAATTATATTCCTTTGATGTGCAGAAGGAAATAAGTTTTTTGAAATTCCATAAAGCTGGTTGATTCCTCGACTAACAACAAATAATGAGATAAATAAGATAATTATTGATGATAAAGTAATATGACTTGATTTTAAGGATGCAATTATTATGTTAGAAAATTCAGGAGTTAAGTAGTTTTTTAGTAATTGTTCTAAGGTGCCAAGATCAACATTTAATATGGAGGCAAAGAAGGCAAACAGTGAACAAATCGGTATGATTGACATGATTAAATAGTAAGCAAAGCATAAACCAGCATTTTTATTAACTTTATAGCGGTAGTCGAGGACCCGATTATTAATACGATAATATAATCTTTGAATTAGTTTTTTCATTTCTATCACCTACTTTTTATTGTACCTTACTTTTTATTTAGATGTATAGATATTAAAACAAAAAAATTAGCCAAAACGGCTAATTTTTAGATTAATCATTTTTTATATCGTCACCATTGGTAGAAATAACTTTTTTATACCAATAAAAACTTTTCTTTTTATAACGTTTCATATCTTTTAAGTCTTTATCATCCCGATTAACATAAATAGTACCATAGCGTTTAGACATCTCTCCTTGAGAACTCAAAATGTCAATTGGTCCCCACATTAAATATCCACGACAGTCAACACCTTCATTAATTGCTAATGCGATTTGCTCAAGATGATCTTTCATGTAATCAATTCTTGTATCATCGATAACGGTTTCATTTTCTAAAATATCACGCATTCCAAAGCCGTTTTCAACGACCATAATCGGTAAACGATATTTCGCATAAATATCCCTTAAACCAATACGTAAACCAAGGGGATCGATTTGCCAACCCCATTCACTAGCTTTTAAATATGGATTGGTAGCTGCTTTTGCATTACCGTTCATTTCAATGCTTAGTTTGCCATGTGAAGCTACTGTTGAAAAATAATAACTTAATGATAGCCAGTCAACCTTATTCTTTTTGAGCAACTCTAAATCTCCATCTAGCATTTTTGGCAGATTATTTTCATTTTTCATTTTTGCCATCATGTAACTTGAATACTCCCCGTACGTAAACATATCAAAATACATGTCTGTAAGTGCCATTTGATTTCGAGATTCTAGCTCGTCAAGAGGATTACAAGTGGCGGCATAAGCAGGAATATATATTACCATTCCTAAGACTTTAGCATCAGCGATAGTATGAACTTTTTCAACAACTTTAGCATGAGCAACAAAAGTATTGTGAACCAGCTGATTAATAAATGTTTGTTCGTCAATGTCTTTTGGACAAACGGCACCATAAGCTACCTTACTGCTGCCTGGTAAAGCAATTGCATTTTGTTCGTTAAATGAAATCCATTTTTTTACACGATCACCATAACGGTCAATCATTTTATTAGCATAGGTAACAAACATATCTACTACTTCCCGTGAATAAAATCCGTTATATTTATTCATTAGCAATTGGGGCATTTCGAAGTGATATAATGAGCACATTGGCTCCATTCCATGCCGAATCATTGAATCAATAAAATCATCATAGAATTGCATACTTTCTTCACTAAAGTTAATACCATCTGGGCATACTCTTGACCAGTCAATTGAGAAACGATAACTGGTGAAGCCCATTTCTTCAAATAATGAAAAATCGTCATCATAACGATGATAGCTATCAATTCCGTCTTTAAAATCACTATGTTCTGGTTTAGGGAAGAGATCACACACTGCAGGACTTTTACCACCTGCGTTATAAGCACCTTCGCTCTGGTGAGCGGTTACAGCACCACCCCATAGAAAATCTTTTGGAAATGTCATTTAATTATCCTCCTAATTTATATAGTATTATCATATTAGGAAATAATTGAGGTGTAAATACATTGGCCTTGTTTATTAATATAGTTTCATTGAATAAGAAAATAATGTAAATTTAATGAAAAAAAGTTTCAAAAAAACCAATCATAGAATAACTATAATTGGATAAAATAAAAATAGTACCGCAGTACTATTTATATTATTAAGCTGATTTTCTCAAAGTTCTTAATTCTCTAGCAGAAATTCTTACAGTCGTAGGTTTACCATCTACTAAAATAGTAGCTTTTTGTAAATTAACATTCCATTTTCTTCTACTTGAGTTTAATGCATGAGAACGTGTATTTCCAGACATAGGTCCTTTACCACTGATTTGACATTTTCTTGACATAGGTTCTCCTCCTCTTCATTAGTAGTGTTTTAACGTACTTGCATATAGTATCATTTTTAGTTTTAAATTGCAATTATTTTTTGAAAAATTATTACATTTTTTTTGCTTGAATTTTTTTATGGTTTGTTACAATAATTTCTGACTGCAATATAATTGTCAAGAACGAATTTTTAAGATATAATTAGTTATTGATGAATACAATTCAATTGTATACGAGGAGGTATATAAATGATTGAAAAAAATAATAATATGGGAACTGTTAACATTTCTTTAGATGTTGTTGCTACAATTGCTGGCGGTGCTGCAATTGAATGTTATGGCGTTGTTGGAATGGCAAGTCAAAAAAAATTAAAAGATGGTTATTATGATTTGTTACGTAAAGAAAATTATTCTAAGGGAATCGTTGCTCGAGATGGTGAAACTGGTTTAATTTTAGATCTATATGTTTTATTAGGATATGGAATTAAAATGACGGAAGTATTACGTGAAGTCCAAAAGAAAGTTAAATATGTAGTTGAGTCTACTTTAGATGTAAATGTCGAATCAGTGAATGTATATGTTCAAGGTGTTCGAGGAATAGAGTAGAGGAGATAGAAGATGAAAGTTGTAACTGGAAAATTATTTAAAGAGATGGTTTTATGTGGCGCAAATACGTTGCATAATAATCATCCTGAAATTGATGCATTAAATGTCTTTCCTGTACCTGATGGTGATACTGGAACAAATATGTCTTTGACATTTTCTGCTGGTGCTAAAGAAATTGAGGGAATGGATTCAAATAATATTGGAGAAATTTCAAAAAAATTATCTAAGGGACTTTTAATGGGAGCTCGAGGAAATTCTGGAGTTATCTTATCACAAATTTTTAGAGGGGTTTCAATGGCACTTCAAGGTCATGAAGAAGCTGACGCAGTACTTTGGGCTCAAGCACTAGAAAGTGGTGCAAAAGTTGCTTATAAAGCTGTTATGCGTCCTGTTGAAGGAACTATTTTAACAGTGATTAGAGAATCGAGTGAAGCGGTAGTAAAATACGCAAAGCCTGGAATGGAAATTGAAGATGTTTTCTCTTATTTTGTTAAAGAAGCAGAGGCTTCATTAGAAAGAACACCGGAATTATTACCAGTTTTAAAAGAAGTTGGAGTAGTAGATAGTGGTGGAGCAGGACTACTATTAGTTTTTACTGGCTTTTTAGCTGGATTAGCAGGAGAAACAGTCGATTATGTAGAAATTAAATCATCTGATTCCGCGATGAATGCTGTAGCTGATATTGAAGGTGGAGAAGAAGGTTATGGATATTGTACAGAGTTTATTGTTCGTCTAGAGCCTTCTTTGGTTGATAAATTTAAAGAGGAGCAATTAAAGAAAGAATTAGCGAGAATTCCTGGTGAAAGTATTGTTGTTGTTCAAGATGAAGATATCGTTAAAGTTCATGTTCATACTTTAAAACCTGGTAATGCTTTAAACATTGCTCAACGATTTGGTGAATTTGTTAAACTGAAAATTGAAAATATGCAAGAACAGGCAGATACTATTCAAAGTAATGCAGGAACGATTGTCGGAGTTGATGACAATGCTAAACCAAAACGTGAAGCTAAAGAAACAGCAGTTATCTCTGTTTGTGCAGGTGATGGTCTAAAGGATGCTTTTTTAGAACTACATTGTGATTATGTTGTTAGTGGTGGACAAACAATGAATCCATCAGCTGAGGATATGGTTCAAGCAGTTAGAGATGTAAATGCGAAAAATGTAATTATTCTTCCAAACAATTCTAATATTGTGATGACTGCGCAACAAACAGCAACAATTTTAGAAGATGAAGTAAATGTTATTGTTATTCCAACGAAAACTATTCCTCAAGGGTTATCAGCATGTATCATGTTTAATCCTGATGCTTCATTGGATGATAATGTTGCTGAAATGACAGAAGCAGTAGGAAATGTAAAAACAGGACAAGTAACTTTTGCAATTAAAGATACTAATATCGATGGTGTAGAAATTAAAGCTAACGACTATATGGCTTTGGTGGAAAAAGATATTGTTGCTTGTAAAGATAATAAATTAAAAGCATTAAAAGTTGTTTTAGAAAAACTAGTAGATGAGGATGCTGAATTGATTACATTGATTTATGGTGAAGACGTAAATGATGATGACATTGAAGAAATTGAAAGTTTTGTTGAAGATAATTTTGAGGCTGAATTAGAAGTAGTAAATGGTAAACAGCCTGTTTATTCATTTATAGTTGGTGTCGAATAATAAAGAGAAATTAAAAAATAATGTATTGTAGTGACCCCTAAAAGGAGGTCACTTTTTATATGGGATAGTAAAAAATTTAAATTAGAATATATTTAAAAATATAAGGATGGGAATATCTAAAAAATCTATCGAGTGTATGTCATAAGAATTTTTGACTCGACGAGTAGAATAAGATTAGAACATAATAAGCTGACTTTATCCATCGAAAAAATGGAACTGATAAATAGAGTTGGAAACAGAAAAAATTATCGGTTAGTAGCTTTAACTGCCAGTATAAGGCGATGTATTAATAAAAAACTCAACATCTTAGTTTGCAATTATTATTTAATCTCAAAAGGATTAATCTTTCATTTAGATCAAGAATGACATTGTCAGCATAAAACCTATCAAAAATGGTTAAGTGATAAAGAAATCAAGTAATTACATTCTCATAAAGAAAATTGCATGAACAATTCAAAGCTACAATTATTAAATATATCGAGTATTATAATAATGAGAAAATTAATACAAAAAGAAAAGGATTGAGTTCGCTTGCATGTAGACTACAGACCTTTTCAAGATTCAGTTTTAATTTAATATGTCTAACTTTTTGGTGACATTACATAAATATAGTGTTTTATAATATAAATAAGTGAATAAGAGTAAAAGATAAGAAAAAATTTGATATTGGGGTAATTTGTCATTAACCGAAGTATATGTATATAAATATTCAATAATTCATATATATTCTTTGCATAATCCTTGAGAATCAAAGTGATTATTAAATATCATGCAAAATTAGATTTTAGAATGAATAGTAATGTTTTTAAAATAAGTTAGTAAGGAATGTGATAAATATTGGAGTGTCTTTATTGTTTTAAACACATTATGTGAAATATTACTGTTTTAATATATAAATTTATAATAAATATCTTGTAAATAAAAGTGAGTTAAATGATAAGATACCAAGTGATTACATTTAGTGCCTTTTTAAAAGTTATGTTTGAAATTCAAATAAGTTATAATATTATAGATAATGATCACTATCATGGATATAATAGGGATTAATCAGAAATTATAAAAAATGATATATTCTACTTAAATTGTAAATTTTGAGTGGTAACATAAAGACTGTTTTTATGGACTAGTATATAAATTAAGTTTTTTTATTATTATAAATTGGTTTGGCTCTACGATTTTTATCGTAGAGTTTTTTTGTATTTGAATTAAGTGTAGAATAGGGCACTTACTATTAAACGCTAGATCATAAAATTTATTTCTTATGCATAAAAGATTCTCATAAAGAAGCCACAACTAATTTCTTATTTCCAATAATTTAATAAAAACAGGCTGAAATAAAGTAATTAAATTTTATTTTTAACCTGTTTTAAAATAAAATTATTTATAAAAAATTATAGTCTGGAAATTTTATTAATTTGTTTCTTTTTAAATTCTAAACTTGAATGTACATAAAGATTAAGCGTGGTTCCTACATTTGAATGACCAAGCATTTCACTAAGTGATTTAGTATCCACTTCGTTCATAACGCAATTAGTAGCATAAGAATGGCGAAGAGTATGGAAGTTAGTATTAAAATCAAACTGTTTACATAATTTGTTAAAACGATACTGAGTTGTTCTGGGATCAGGTATTTTATTATTGCCGGTAATGATAAAAACATTATTATCTTCGATTTGATATCGACTTTTATAATTAACTAAGAATTCATTAAGAAATAATGGAATAGGAACAATTCTTTTAGATGAACTGGTTTTAGGGTTAAGTATCATGAGTGCAGTTTTATTACCGGTGTCCTCCTTGCTTTTTAAACGTTCAACTGTTTTATATACATAAATATAGTTGTCTTCAAAATTAATATCTTCCCATTTTAAAGCACAAATTTCACCAATCCGAAGACCGGTATATAAAGAAATGGCAACAGCTATAGAGATTGGTTGAAAATTATTAAAGCAGTAGTTAGATAAATTGATTTTTTGAGAATTAGACAACGTATTAATTTGTCTTTGTTTCTTGGCAATTTTAATTAGCTCAAAACTACAATTATTAGTTTTATATTTTTGATGAGAATAATTAATAATGGCTCTTAATACATATCGAATACTTAGAAGGGTACTATTGGCATAGTTTTCTTTAGTAGACAGTTTATTAAAATAGGCAATGATAATATCTTCATTAAACTGTTCCATCGTATAATCATTGAATTGATGGGCTAACTGTGTGTCAATAACGACTCTATATTTAGCAATTGTCGGATATTTTACTGATAGCTTTTTTAACTCAATCCATTCATTTGATATTTCTTTAAATTTTTTTGTCTTCATAATTTGCTTTTCTCCTTATTTTTATATTTACTTTTCTATGAATACGTCAATTATTTGACATTAAAAAAGTATAAAGAAAAAATTAATATACAGATAGTGTCAAAAATCATTACAAAAATTTATATTTAGTTTTTTTAATAAAAAGATAACAGTTATTGCATGGTTTATTTTATTGAATATGGGATAAAGAAGATTAAAGGTATCAAAGATAATATTTACTAGTTTTGCTATTTATAATGCTTTAAAGGTATCATACTGATAAATGATAGGTATTAGACATTATAATATTCCTAATATACAATGTTTTTGTAAAGAAAAAGGGAGGTAGAAACAATGTTTTCTAATAAGGCATTAAAAAAACTAATTTTACCACTGATCATTGAACAAATTTTAATCATGGCAGTAGGAGTAGCTGATACTGTAATGGTATCTTATGCAGGTGAGGTGGCTATTTCAGGTGTTGGATTAGTAGATATGTTCAATAATTTAATCATTACTGTACTAGCTGCTATTGATGCTGGTGGAGCGATAATTGTTTCACAATATATTGGAAATAAAGATCGAAAGAATGCTAACAAAGCATCTAGTCAGCTTTTGACGATTACAATAGTAATTGCTACTGTAATTATGCTGGGGTGTCTCGTATTTCATCGTATACTCCTTAGTACATTTTTTGGTGCGATTGAAATGGATGTTATGAAAGCAGCAACGACGTATTTTCTAATTTCAGCTATTTCTTTTCCATTTTTAGGTGTGTATAATTCAGCAGCGGCATTATATAGATCAATGGAAAAAACAAGAACTACGATGTATGTATCAATCTTAATGAATATTATTAATGTTGTTGGAAATTATATTGGGGTATTTATTTTACATGCTGGAGTAGCAGGGGTAGCTGTACCAACATTGATATCAAGGATTGTTGCAGCGATTATTATGTTCGCATTATCACTAAACTCATCTAATTTAGTTTATGTAAAGATTAAAAACGTATTTGCATGGAATCAAGAAATGATTAGTAGAATTTTAAAAATTGCAGTACCTAATGGAATTGAAAATGGATTATTTACGCTTGGTCGGGTGTTAGTAACGAGTATTGTTGCTTTATTTGGGACAAGTCAAATTGCTGCTAATAGCGTTGCTGGAAGTATTGATCAAATTGCAGTTGTTGTTGTAAATGCAATTAATTTGGGTATTGTAGTTGTTGTAGGACAATGTATTGGAGCCAATGATTATGAGCAGGCAAAATACTATATAAAAAAATTAATGAAAATATCCTATATTGTCACAGGAATCATTGGCAGTGCTGTTATATTGTTATTGCCGTGGATCTTGAATCTATATTCTTTATCAAGTGAAGCAAGAAATTTAACTTTTATTTTAGTTATTATGCATAATATCATGGCAACAGCATTACATCCAACTGCTTTTGTTTTACCAAATGGATTACGGGCTGCTGGTGATGTTAAATTTTCAATGGTTGTTGGAATTGTATCGATGATCTTATTTAGACTAGGTGCAGCCGTGTTATTTGGAATTATCTTTAATCTAGGAATTATTGGTGTATGGATTGCAATGGGGTCTGACTGGTTATGTCGTTCAGTTTGTTTTGTAATAAGATTTATAAAAGGTAAATGGCGTCAATTTAAAGTTATTTAATTAATAGTATAAATAAATGAAAACCTATATAATATTGATATAAGTGATTGAAATTGGTATATTGATTGTTTTTTGCCAACTACCTCATTATTATTTAGGTTTTATTTTATCATAATTATAAACGACTATTAAGAAGGTGAAAAAATGGAAATAAGAGTATTGAAATATTTTTTGACAGTAGCAAGAGAAGGAAATATCACTCGTGCAGCAGAATTATTGCATATTACTCAGCCTACTTTAAGCAGGCAATTAATGCAGTTAGAAGATGAACTAGGTGCCGTCCTTTTTATTCGTGGAAAACGCAAGATGGTCTTGACTGAAGAGGGAATGGTTTTGAAAAGACGAGCCGAGGAAATTATTATTTTATCTGAAAAAGCGGAATTAGAAGTTGGCAGTCAAAGTCATGATATCAGTGGAGAAATAGCAATAGGCTGTGGAGTTACAGAAGCTACTCAGACAATGGGAAAATTAATAAAAAAATTTTCAGAAATATATCCCCATGTATCTTTTCGAATAAGAAACGGAAATAGTGATTTTATTTTAGAAAATATTGATAATGGCTTGCTTGATATTGGAGTTGTTTTAGAGCCGGTTGAGCTTGAAAAATTAAATTTTATTCATTTTAACGCTGAAGAAAAATGGGGAATATTAATGAAAAAGAATGCTTCACTGGCAAAAAAAGAATATATAACATCTAAAGATCTAATAGATTTACCTTTAATTGCTTCAGCGCGTAGTGAAGCGCAGACTATATTTTCCAACTGGTACGGAACAGGATATGAAAATCTATCATTTTGTGCAACTTCTGATTTAACGACTACGGCGGCAATATTAGTGAAAAATGATGTAGGTTATGCCGTAGTGGTTGAAGGGTCAATTTGTGATGCGGCAAGTGACGAACTATGCTTTAGACCTCTCTATCCAAGTTTAAATTCACATTCATTATTTGTCTGGAAAAAATATCAGTCATTTAGTTTAACTGTTACAAAATTTATTGATTTTATTTCTAAGGAAATAAAGAAGTTATAGAAAATTATTAAGAGATTGACGATACTAGTCTAAATTATCATTGATTAATTTCTTTTTACTAAGTTCATAAAGAAAAAGATAATAGAGATTAAAAAAATTTTGTTTAATAGCTAAAGATGCGATATAATAGTACTAAACTTATTTTGAAAATAGTAAGATTAATGAAAGAAGGTATTAGAATATGATTATTGGAATTCCTAAAGAAATAAAAAATAACGAGAATAGAGTATCAATGACGCCGGCTGGAGTATTTGCCTTATGCAAGGCCGGACATCAAGTATATGTTGAAACAATGGCAGGAACTGGCAGTGGTTTTAATGACGATGAATATAAAGAAGCCGGAGCAATAATCTGTAGTTGTGATGAAGTTTTTGCTAAAGCAGATTTGATCGTTAAGGTAAAAGAATATCTAGAAAGTGAATACAAATATTTACGCGAAGATCAAATGATATTTACTTATTTACATATTGCAAATGATCAACCGTTTGCACAAGCATTGATTGATTCAAAAACAACTGCAATTGCTTATGAAACCGTTGAATTAAATCATAATTTGCCACTTTTAACCCCAATGAGTGAAGTGGCTGGACGTATGGCAGTCCAAATAGGGGCTAACATGCTACAAAAAGCAAATGGCGGCAGTGGCCTTTTATTAGGTGGCGTACCTGGAGTAATGCCGGCTAAAGTTGTGGTTATCGGTGGTGGAAAAGTCGGTTTAAATGCTGCTAAAATCGCTTGTGGGTTAGGTGCTAGCGTAAGAGTTTTTGATATTAATGCAGAACGTATGGCATATATCGATGATATTAGTAATGGGGTTATTCATACGATTTATAATAATGAATATAATTTGCGACAAGCTCTAAAAACAGCTGATCTAGTAATTGGAGCGGTATTAATTCCCGGAGCTAAAGCCCCTAAATTAGTAACCGAAGATATGGTTAAAACAATGAAAGAAGGTAGTGCGATTGTCGATGTTGCAATTGACCAAGGTGGGTGTATTGAAACTTGTGATCATATCACTACTCATGATGATCCTGTTTTTATAAAACATGGAGTATTACATTATTCAGTGGCTAATATGCCTGGAGCAGTACCAAGAACTTCAACTATTGCTCTATCAAATGCAACTTTACCATATATTTTAAAACTTGCCGACAAAGGTATAGAGGCGCTTAAAGAAGACGCTGGATTTATGAAAGGATTAAATACTTATAAAGGATATTTTACTTGTAAGCCGGTAGCTCAAGCACTTAATGGTAAATATAAAGAAGTAGAAGAATTACTTTAAATACAAGTCCTTAACGGGACTTGTATTTTTTCTAAAATTGAACAAAATTTGTCGATATTTAAAATATATGGTATGGTTATAATATTAAGATAAAAAATATTGAAGGGAATCTAACGATGGATAAAACAAAAAATTTATATTTAATGGTTTCCAAAACACCAACAAGATTTGGTTACATGATTAGAAAAGTTGGAAGGATTCGCTATAATCATAGTGCCATCGCATTAGATGAAAATCTTCAAGCGTTATATTCATTTGCTCGTCTACAGCATAATTCATTATTTTTAGCCGGGATTGTCCTTGAAACAATTCCTCGCTATACATTAAGAAAAGAAACATTTGTTGATGTTGCAATTATAAAAATTCCGGTTAGTTTAGAACAATATAAATTAGCTAATGAGATTATTGGGGAGTTGTATGGTAATGAAGAATATTTATATAACCTTTTTTCGGTTCTTACTTACCCAGTAACAAAGGGATTTGCTACATATCAATCATATACATGTGTTGAATTTGTTATCCATGTGTTAAGCCAAATC
This sequence comes from Thomasclavelia ramosa DSM 1402, assembly GCF_014131695.1. Lineage (NCBI taxonomy): Bacteria > Bacillati > Bacillota > Erysipelotrichia > Erysipelotrichales > Coprobacillaceae > Thomasclavelia > Thomasclavelia ramosa. Next base: position 1,914,144 of record NZ_CP036346.1, on the reverse strand, counting down.
GGTTTTAAATTCAGTGCCCCGGGATATTATTATAAACCCGATGATCTACTTACTATTTTTAAAGACAATATTTATTTTGAGGGGAATCTCTTGGATTATTGCCCAGATGAAAGAATCGATGAACAGTATTTTGCACCAATGAGTTTTGAAGTTGCTAAAAAGAGTGCCAAATGTTTTGGCAAAATAGTTGGACGCAGTATATTTTGTCGAGGTGATGATTATTTTAAAAACAAGGAAATGTTTTGGGATAAAAACAATTTTCACTAAAAGGGTTGACAGTAACCGTTTACAATGATAGTATTTAGTTTGTAAAAATTGAAATAGTGTGTAACTGGTAATGCAGGCATCAACTATACTAGATTTATATTAAGATATTTTTTATCTTTATATATTTTTTTAGTATATGTTGATGCCTTTTTTGATGAAAAAGCGCGCGTTCATCTTTATCCTATAGCATACATCTTTTTACAGTTTTATATGGAGGAGAAAATCGATGAGAATGAAAAAAAGAGGTATCATGAAAAAAGGACTGATTTTAGGATTGTCATGCATGATGTTGGGCTCTACAATAACGATTACAAGAGCAGCTGAGAATACAAAACCCCTTACTGATTTTGGAAATGTTTTAGATGTAACTGCCGATCCAAAAGAAAAAATCTACGGGACATATAGTACAAATGAATATAATAACTTTTCAGATATGGGAGCTTGGCATGGTTACTATCTACATCAAAAAACAGCAACAGATCTATATGGGGGATTTGCTGGACCAGTAATCATTGCAGAAGAATATCCAATTAATTTATCTGATTCAATTAATAAAATTAATTTAGAAAAAGTAACAGCACAAGGAAATGAAAAAATTGATTTAACTAAAGCGACTACTAATGAGGTATATTATCCAGGTCGTCTTGAACAAACTTATGATTTGGCTGAGTTAACATTAAAATTAAAATTAATTTTTGGTACTAACCGAAGTGCTTTGATCGAAACAAAAATAATTAATAAAACTAATAATGATTTAAAATTAAATTTATCTTGGGATGGACATTTATTTACTTGGTATACTAGTGAAAATAAAAGTATGGGAACTACTTTGAGTGAAAGTGCAGATGGGGTGAAAGTTAACTTCATTGAAAAAAGAGGCACTTGGGAATATATGACAACAACTGAAAACTCATTTGATGTAGTATTAAGTGAAGATGATATTAAAACAACGGTAAGTGATGATCGGTTATCATATACAATTACCAAAAATGAATCAATAACGATTGGAGCTGATAGCGAATATAATACTTATCAAACACAAAGTTTTACTTTCACAAATGAAGAAAGAGTTTCAGAAAAAACTAAAGTAACTAATTTATTAAAAAATCCTCAAAAATATTTCGAGAAAAATAATTCTCGTTGGCAAGGATATGTAGATACTATTTTTGAAAATGGAGTAGATGCTAATGTTAATTATCAACGGGCTGCAGTAAAATCAATAGAAACATTGATGACTAACTGGTTTTCTGCTGCTGGAGCAATCAAACATGATGGAATCGTTCCATCAATGTCATATAAATGGTTCATCGGTATGTGGGCATGGGATTCTTGGAAACAAGTAGTAGCTACAACATATTTTAATGAAGAATTAGCTAAAGATAATGTTCGTGCTTTATTTGATTATCAAATTAAAAGTGATGATGCAGTACGCCCTCAAGATGCAGGAGCTATCATTGACTGTATTTTCTATAATCAAAATGAAGATCGCGGTGGTGATGGCGGTAACTGGAATGAACGAAATTCTAAACCAGCTTTAGCAGCATGGGCAGTTGAAAATGTTTATCGTCAAACTGGTGATAAAGAGTTTTTAAAAGAAATGTATCCCAAATTAGCTGCTTATCATAACTGGTGGTATACAAATCGTGATATTGATAAAAATGGTATTGCTGAATATGGTGGAATGGTGCATGAAACATGTTATGATTGGCGTAATTATGAATATACAGTTGGTCAGTATGTTGAAGGGTTTGGTACAGTTAATGAAGACGGTTATATTTTAGATGATAATGGGGAACGTATTGTATGCCCAGAAGCTGGAATTGAAGCGGCTGCTTGGGAAAGTGGAATGGATAATGCAACACGTTTTGACCGTGAAGGAAACGGGGCAGATGATAAAGGCATTGAAATTTATACAGTAAGAAATAATCAACATGCGCCAATTGGATATGTTATTAATCAAGAATCAGTGGATTTAAATGCTTATTTATATGCTGAAAAAGGTTTCTTGAAATCAATGGCAGAAGAATTGGGGTATCAAAATGATGTAGTAAAATATACACAAGAGGCACAATATATTCAAGAATATATTAATGATAGAATGTACGATGAAGAAACTGGATTCTATTATGATGTTCAAACAAATGAAGATGGTTCAGAAAAGAAATTATTAGTGAATCGGGGTAAAGGAACTGAAGGATGGATCCCACTATGGGCTAAAGCAGCGACTAAAGATAAAGCTGCACGAGTTGTAGAAAGTATGACAGATGCTAATAAGTTTGATACATTTGTACCTTTCCCAACAGCTTCAAAAGATAATAATAAATATGCACCAGAAAAATATTGGCGTGGACCAGTATGGCTAGATCAAGCTCTATATGCGGTAGAAGCTTTACAAAATTACGGCTATTATGATGAAGCGAAAGTGGCAACAACGAAATTATTTGATCATGCTAAAGGCTTGTTAGGAACAGGACCAATCCATGAAAATTATAACCCTGAAACGGGAGAAGGGCTACATACTAAGAATTTTAGCTGGAGTGCTTCCGCTTTCTATCTGCTATATCAAAATACATTAACTTCTACTAATACAACATCACAAACAGGATTCGATATTCCTAATGTAAATATTGAAGTAAATATAAATAAAGAGTTATTATTAGAAGCTATAAAAAAAGCAGAATTAATCAAAGAATCTGAGTATACTAAAGATTCTTATCAGGGTTTAGTAATTGCTTTAGAAAACGGTAGAGCTGTATATGATGATAAAAATGCAACGCAAGATATGGTTGACATAGCAGCTGCTAAATTAAATGAGGCATTGAATGCACTTGTTAAAATTAAAATAACGGATAATGAAGGCACTAGTCCTAAAACTGGAGATAGCATTGAAACTATAGGCTATGCTGTTTTATTAGGTCTTACAGGAGGTGCATTAGCATTAGCAGGTAAAAGAAAAAAACACAATTAATGCTGTGAGGATAAAAACACACGATTAGATTCGTGTGTTTTTAGAATGTAAAAAATGTTTTTGATTCAATACAATTTATTGACCGAAAGCACTTTCAATGATACCATAGAGAAAGTGGATTTCGTTGGATTCGGAGGAAAGAATGAAAGAGCGAATTTTTGCGCTGTTACAAAGAATCGAACGAAGTTTTATGTTATCAATAGCAGTTCTACCAGTTACGAGATCGGTGTTCGGATTAGCAATTGCTTTTGCAAATGAAACAATGATCACTTCATATAATTTGTAGAAGATTTTAGGCGAGGTGACGATAATAAATGCTCTACTTGTTATAATGAAAAAAGCGGGTTTAGGAATCATTGATAATCTATCTTTTATTTTTGCAGCTGGAATGGCTTTGGGAATGGCAAAAAGAGAAAGAGCAGTTACGGTTTTATCGTCGGTGATTGCTTTCTTTGTAATGTATGCATTAATTAATGTGTTATTGGTAATTAACGGTCAAATCTTAGCTGATAATTCGATAGTAATAATGTTTTAAAGGGTACGATTACGGTAATATGCGTAATTCCGACTTTAGAAATGGAAATTTTTGGCGGAATAGTTGTTGGAACGACGGTAGCGTACTTGCATAATCATTTTTTTACCGAACTAAGCTTTCTAAATGTGTATCCTGTATTGAAAAATTAAAATTCACACCGATTCTTTCGATTTTTATTATTATGGGAATTATAATGTATGTGATTTGACCGCAGATTTAAAGTATTATTTATACACTGGGAAGTTTGGTAAATGAAACTGGATATTTAGGGACTTTTATTTTTGGTGTAATAAAGCGTTTATTAGTTCCCTTTGGACTGCATCATGTATTTTGTCTACCATTTTGGCAAACTGCAGTAGGCGGGAGTATGCTTATTGATGGTTTATTAGTTCAAGGTGGACAGAATATTTTCTTTGCCCAACTAGCTGATCCTAACATACTCTATTTTAGTGTAGCAGCTACGCGCTATTTTTCAGGAGGGTTTATATTTATGATATTTGGACTACCTGATGTGGCTCTAGCGATATATCAATGTGCCGATTCACAATAAAAAAGTTGGTATGTAGAATATTGCTGACTGCGGCATTAATGTGTATATTAACAGGAATCACAGAATCGATTGAATTTTCTTTTATTTTTATGGCACCAATGTTATTTGGGATGCAAGTATTTTGGCGGAAAGTGCTTATCTTGCTGCACATATTTTGAATATTACAGTAGGATTAACTTGATTTAATTATATTCGGGATATTGCAGGGGAACGCCAAAACAAATTGGCTGCTAATAATTCCAGTGGGGATTATTTATTTTCTTTTATATTATAGTAGTTTTAAATATTTAATTCTAAAATATAACTTAAAAACATTGGGACGTAGTAATAACGGTAAGTTGCTATTGCAGCAAGATGAGAAAAATTTTGATGTTTTAACAGCCAGTAAAGTTATAGATGGTTTTAATCAGCAATTTTATTATATTGTAAAAGGACTGGGTGGAAAGAATAACTTTAAATATTTGGATAGTTGAAATAATAGGTTTGTTAATGATCTTGCAAAGATAGATGAAAATATACTAAAGAAATCAGGTGTTATAGGAATTATTTATCGGGAATTAAATATCCAGCTGGTCTTTGGCCTAAGGCATCAAACCTAAAAATGAAATTAGAAGAATATTTAGAAAAGCTAAATAAGGTTTAATTAGGTAAGAGTAATATAAATCAAGTTAGATTATAGTAAGTTTATAATGGTGATAAACATGTGAAACATAAAATGATTTTGCTGCTTAAGGAAAACGGATAAGATGGGAAGGGATAATCATGTATCGAATAGAAAAAGTGTTAAATAATAATAGTATTTTAGCAAGTAAAGATAATCAGGAAGTTATTTTTTTAGGTAAGGGTATTGGTTTTGGTAAAAAGATAAACGATATTTATATTCCAAGTGATGGAGTTAAAAAGTATAAGATGGAAACAAAAGAACAGGAAAAAAGGTTGCCACACGAGATTATCAGGAATGTTGATCCCGTTTTTATTGAAATCGCATCCGATATAATTAGATTTGCTCAAGAACAATTTGATCACGTAGATACAAAGATTTTATTGCCGTTAGCCGATCATATTGATTTTGCAATTAAAAGAATCCAAGAAAATGTTAATATGTCTAATCCGTTTACCAAAGATATTGAATTACTATTTCCAGAAGAATATAAGGTGGCATTAAAAGGTAAACAATTAATCAATTCAATTACTGGTTTCGAAATAACTGAAGATGAAGTTGGTTATATAACATTACATGTTCATTCAGCCATTAGTACTGATCATGTTGGCGAATCGATGCAGGCAATGGAAATAATTCATGAGAGTATTGATAAATTACGAAAAGAATTGAATATTGGAATTGATCGTAATTCAATCTCTTATATTCGACTGATGAATCACATTAAATATTTATTATTACGTCTTAATACTGAAGAAAAATTACAAATGGATATTAGTGATTTTACCCAAGAAAGATTTCCTTTTGCATATGAACGTTCTAAAGAAATTTGTATTCGTTTATCAAAGGTAATGAAAAAAGAGATTCCACAATCAGAAATTGGTTATTTAGCTTTACATTTAGAAAGAATTTTATCAATTGAACTAAAATAGGGGATATTTTACTATATTTTTTCATAAAATAAACAGTGAATCGTTTTATGTCAAAATTTATTTTTAAATTCTGAAAATTGTAGTAATTTTAATTTCATTGTGATAAAATCGTTTCATATGTAAATGATAAATGTTTATGGAGGTATATTTATGTATAAAATTTTGCTATGCTGTGCATCTGGTTTAACTACTAGTATGCTTGTAAATGCAATGAAAAAAGATGCAAAAGAAAAGAACATAGATGTGATGATTTGGGCAGTTGCTGAAAGCGCAATCGACTTATCTTGGGCTGATGCTGATTGTATTTTAGTTGCTCCTCAAAATGCTGGAGATCTTGAAAAGGTTAAAGGTATCGTTAATAGTTCTATTCCGGTTGCTTCAATTGATGGTGTTAACTTTTCTAAAATGGATGGGCAAGCTGTTTTAGAACAAGCAATTGAAATGATCAATAAATAAGTTATTCGATTGAATAACTTATTTTTTTATATTTTGAAAAAAGAATAAAAAAAGTTTAAAAAGTAGTTATGATTGTCTTATCATATAAAAAGGGGAATAAATATGTTTGATGTGTTAATAAAGGCTTTAGGTTTTGTAATTGTAATAGTTATCGGTTTTTTATTAAAACAATTTAGAATATTAAAAAAGGAAGACGGTTATACTTTGGCAACAATTATTATGAATGTTACATTGCCATGTGCACTTTTTTCTAATGCTAATGGAATTACGATCAATGGTGCTATGATTGTTTTAATTTTAATGGGGATTATTTTAAACGTTTTAATGGTTGCAATTGGGTATTTTGTTAGTAACGGGAAATCGGCACCAACAAGAGCAGCGTATATGATCAATTGTTCGGGCTACAATATTGGTAATTTTGTTTTACCGTTTGTTCAAGCTTTTTTCCCAGGAATGGGTGTAGCTTATTTATGTATGTTTGATGTTGGAAATGCGTTAATGGGATTAGGGGGAACCTTTGCGATTGCTTCAAGTGTTGTTAGTAGTGAACAGAAGTTATCCGTAAGCAATGTAATAAAAAAATTATTTTCATCAATTCCTTTTGATGTATATATTGTTATTTTCTTTTTAGCATTATTTAAAATAAAAATACCAGCTCCAATTTTATCAATCACTGATTTTATTGGCGCTGGAAATGGTTTTTTAGCAATGCTGATGATTGGACTGTTATTAGAAATTAAAATTTCGCATGATGACTTCAAGGATTTAATCTCTATTTTATCATACCGTCTTTTAGGAAATATGTTATTAATGGCTTTGTGCTTCTTCTTATTACCATTGCCGCTGCTTGCTAAAAAGATTTTAATTATTGCTTTAGCTGCACCGATCAGTACAGTATCTGCAGTCTTTACAAGACAGTGTAAATATGAAGGAGAAGTAGCTGCTGTAGCCAATTCTTTATCAATTTTAATTGGGATTGGAGTCTTAGTTGTTTTATTAATGCTTTTTGTATAATAGTAGATATTTTTGTTTAAATAATATACAATGTTCGTGGTGATAATATGACTAAACAAATACCGTTACAACAATTAAAAATAAATACAAATCGTATTGAATTATTAAATAATATGAATATCTATTCAGTTCGCGATCTTGTTTTACATTTCCCTTATCGTTATGAATCGATTGAAGAAACACCTTTAATAGATAACGAAAAAGTTATTATTGAAGGTGTTTTAATTGATGAGCCTAAAATATTTTATAAGGGGCGCTTATCTAGATTATCTTTTCAAATATTATATAAGCAGGAGGTTTATAAAGTAACTTTATTTAATCGTCATTTTTTGAAAAAAAATATGACTAAAGAAATGCCTTTGACCATTATTGGTAAATATAATAGTAAAACAAAAAGTATCACTGCTAGTGATTTACGATTAAAACCACTTGATGAAATCAGTGGGATTACACCAATATACTCATTAAAAGAAGGAATTACTCAAAAATCTTTTCAAGGTTATGTAAAAAAGGCATTAAATTTTTATCATGGTCATATTCAAGACGAGGTTCCTACTAATTTATTAATTAAACATCATTTAATCCATAAAGAATTAGCATTGAATTTAATTCATTTTCCTAGTAATAATGGTGATGTAAAAGAGGCGTTACGTTATCTAAAATATGAGGAATTTTTACGTTTTCAATTAACTATGCAATACATTAAATTATCTAGGAAAGATAATTTGGGAATAAAAAAGCAATTTAATCGCCAAACTCTAGATGAGTTTATTGCCCAATTGCCTTTTGAATTGACTTTTGATCAAGAACAAGCAGCGTTGGAAGTAATTAATGATTTACAAAAAGAAACAATGATGTATCGCTTTGTTCAAGGAGACGTTGGAAGTGGTAAAACAGTGGTTGGAGCAATTGGTTTATATGCAAATTATTTAGCTGGATATCAAGGAGCAATGATGGCGCCAACAGAAATATTAGCTACTCAGCATTATCGTTCATTAATCAAATTATTTAAAAAAATAGATATCAATATTGCTTTGTTAACAGGACATTTATCAAATAAAGAAAAACAAAGAATCTATAATGATTTAGAAAACGGGACTATTGATATTGTGGTTGGAACACATGCGTTATTTCAAGAAAAAGTAATTTATCAAAAACTTGGTTTAGTTATTACAGATGAACAACATCGTTTTGGAGTAAATCAACGTAAAGCACTAAAAGAAAAAGGTAAACAAGTAGATTTTATGGTTATGTCAGCAACTCCGATTCCTCGAACACTGGCCATAAGTATATATGGGGATATGGATGTATCAACTATTAAAACGATGCCAAGTGGAAGAAAACCAGTAATTACAGAAGTTTTTAAGACACATAGTATGAAACCTATTTTAAACCGTTTGAAAGAGTATTTAGCAAGTGGAGGACAATGTTATGTTGTCTGCCCTCTGGTTGAAGAAAGTGAAGCTATCGATAGCAGGGATGCTACGGGAATATATAATGGGATGAAGGCCTATTTTAAAGAACAGTATCAAATTGGTCTGCTTCATGGTAAAATGGACGATGAAACAAAGGATCAGATCATGGCAGCATTTAAAGCTAATGAGATTCAAATCTTAGTTTCAACAACTGTAATTGAGGTTGGGGTAGATGTAAGTAATGCAAATTGGATTGTTATTTACAATGCTGAGCGATTTGGATTGAGTCAGATTCATCAGCTGCGTGGTCGTGTTGGTCGTAGTGATCAGCAGGGATATTGTTTTTTATTAAGTAATTCTTCAAGTCAAGAGGCATGGGAACGTTTAGAATTTTTAAGAAATTGTCATGATGGTTTTGAAGTTTCTTACTATGATTTAAAATTGCGCGGACCGGGGGATATACTTGGAAATCAACAAAGTGGATTACCGGTGTTTAGTGTTGGAAATATTTTCGAAGATGCCAATATTTTAGAAATTTCTAGAAAGGATGCATTAGAACTGCTTGAAAGCAAATCTAATGATTTAATATATTTAAAATTAATAAAAGAAATCGAAGAACAATTAATCAACAATAATAAATATATTGATTAATTTATGTTATAATTATGACTAATATGAGGTGAAGTAGATGAAATTAGGAATTGATGCCATGAGTGGTGATTTAGGAAGCAGAATAGTTGTGGAAGCATGTCTATCATTTTTAGAGAAAAATAAAACAGATGAATTATATGTTGTGGGAAAGATTGAGGAATTAGAAGCATTAAAACCATATGATCAAGTGACTTTGATCGATGCGCGAGAAGTTCTGGAAATGACAGAAAATATTTTAGCCATTCGTCGTAAAAAGGAATCAAGTATGGTTAAAACAATGATGCTGGCTCGTAAGGGCGAAGTTGATGCAGTCTTATCTTGTGGAAATACTGGTGCCTATTATGCAAGTGCAATGTTATTTTTAAAACGTATTGAAGGTGTTGAAAAATCTTGTTTAATGGCAATGATGCCTACTTACAGTGATAATAAAGTAGCAATGCTTGACGTTGGGGCAAATTCAGAAAATACAGCTGAACAGTTGAAATCATTTGCAATCATGGGTAACGCTTATGCTAAAAATGTTTTAAAAATTACCAACCCTAAAATTGCTTTATTAAATATTGGAAGTGAACATCATAAAGGTGATGAGATTCATCAAGAAACATATAAATTGTTAGAAGATATGCAAGAAATTAATTTTGTTGGTAATATTGAAGGTAAAGAGATTTTGGATGGTGAAGTTGATGTTGTCGTAACGGATGGCTTTACAGGTAATGTAGCATTAAAGACAATTGAAGGTGTTGCAAAAGTGCTGGTTAAAAGTTTAAAAGATGGTTTTATGTCATCAACTAGAACCAAGGCAGGAGCGGTTCTTGCTAAGCCGGCTTTAAAACAGTTATTGACTAAATTTGATACTAAGGCAGCAGGTGGTGCTTTAATGATGGGTTTTGTTAAACCGGTTATTAAAGCCCATGGTTCAAGTGATGCAATTGCTTTTGAAAATGCAATTAACTTAGCTTTTGAAATGGTTTCTAGTGACGTTGTGGAAAAAATGAAAGAAGGATTGAATTAACGTGGAATTAGAACAATTTTTACAAAAAATGGAAATACCTTATCAGAATATAGAAATATTTAAGGAAGCTTTTACGCATCCTTCATATGCAAATGAAAATAAAATGAAAAATCATGATTATGAACGGTTGGAGTTTTTAGGTGATGCGGTTTTACAGTATCATGTTTCTCGGCATATCTTTGATTTATACCCGGAATTGCCAGAAGGCCGTCTAACCAAACTTAGAGCAAAACTTGTTCGTGAAGAATCATTAGCACGTTTTGCTAGAGAACTTGATCTAGGCCCGCTTATTTATTTAGGAGCAGGTGAGTTGAATAATGGTGGGCGTGATCGTGATAGTGTTTTAGCCGATATTTTTGAAGCTTTTATGGGTGCGATATGTCATGACTGTGGACCAGAATATGTTGAAAAAATGCTGGATATTACGATCTATAAGCATGTTGAGGATGTTAATTACGATGAAATTACAGATTTTAAAACAAAATTGCAGGAATTGATTCAGGCTGATCAGAGAAAGACGGTAACTTATGATCTAATCTCATCATCAGGACCGTCAAATAATCCAGTATTCGAAATGGCTGTTAAAATGGATGAGATGGTATTAGGGGTTGGAGTAGGTTCTTCGAAGAAAAGAGCAGAGCAACAGGCAGCTAAAGATGCATTAAATAAATTAGCAAGATAACGGACTTTTTTATGAAGTCTGTTTTTTTGCCTATTTATTATTTTTTTATTTGAATAGGTTATGGTAGGAGGGATGTACATGTACGAAGATTACATGGATAATTTGTTTGATCGGCGACCAATGCCAACAGTTGCACCAAAGGTAGGTGATATCTTTCTATATACTGTAAATCGTGGTGATAACGTTTATGCAATTGCACGACGATTTAATACACGAGTTGACTATATTAAAAATATGAATAGCCTAGATGATAAAATGATGATCTATCCTGGGCAACAATTATTAGTTCCAGTACTATTTGAAAAAATGCCACCAATGAAGCCACAGCCATTACCACAGCCGCAACCACAACCAAGACAGTCTTATGAACTATATTTCTAAAATAACTAGATTTTTATAAGAAAAAAGTTTATTATAATGATAAATATATACAAGGAGAACAATAGATGGATTTACATGCAGGAAGTAAACGTAATTTAACATTGGTAATGGATCTATATGAATTAACAATGTCTTATAATTATTTTAAACAAGGCAATAAAGATGAATATGTGTATTTTGATATGTATTATCGTAAAAATCCAGATAATGGTGGATTCTCAATATTTGCTGGTCTTCAGCAGTTGATTGAATGTATCGAACACCTACATTTTAGTGAGGGAGATATTAAATATCTCCGCTCACTAAATAAGTTTGATGAAGAATTTTTTGATTATTTACGAGATTTTCATTTTACGGGGTCAATATATGCGGTTAAAGAAGGTACACCGGTTTTCCCTAATGAACCTTTAATTACAATTCGTGCAAAATTTATAGAAGCACAATTAATTGAAACTTTATTATTGGTAACTGTAAACCATCAATCATTGATTGCTACAAAAGCTAACCGCATTGTTCGAGAAGCAAAAGGACGACCGGTTTTAGAATTTGGGGCAAGGCGAGCTCAAGGCTATGATAGTGCTACATATGGAGCTCGAGCTGCTTATATTGGTGGAGTTGCCGGGACAGCTACAGTTTCTGCGGGGATGATGTTTAATATTCCTGTAGTAGGAACAATGGCTCATTCATTTGTTCAATCATTTGAAAGTGAATTTGAAGCTTTTAAAGCGTATGCTCTTACATATCCGGATGATTGTGTATTATTAGTTGATACATATGATACATTAAAAAGTGGTGTGCCTAATGCTATAAAAGTAGCAAATGAAGTTTTAGCGCCGTTAGGTAAAAAATTAAAAGGCATCCGCTTAGACAGTGGTGACATTGCTTATTTATCAAAGCGAGCGCGAGTGATGCTTGATGTTGCGGGATTAGTTGATGCTAAGATAACAGCATCAAATTCATTAGATGAATATTTGATTCGTTCTTTATTGGATCAAGGAGCCCAGCTGGATTCATTTGGGGTGGGTGAAAACCTTATTGTTTCACGGAGTGCGCCAGTTTTTGGTGGTGTATATAAGTTAGTGGCTCTGGAAAAAAATGGAAAAATTATTCCTAAAATCAAAATTTCTGAAAATACGGAAAAAATAACGAATCCAGGATATAAAAAAGTATATCGCTTATTCGAAAATGAAACAGGAAAAGCAATTGGTGATGTAATTGCTTTTCATGATGAAGAGATTTCCAGTAGTCACGATTTAACAATATATCATCAATCGAATATTTGGAAATTTAAGACAATAGCTGCTAATACATACAGTGTAGAAGAGTTACAAGTACCAGTCTTTATTAATGGTAAACGGGTATACCCCGAATATACTGTAGAAGAAATTCGTGAATATTCTAATCAACAAAAAGCACGTTTGTGGGATGAAGTGTTCCGCTTAGAATACCCTCATGATTACTATGTTGATTTAACAAAAAAACTGTTAGATTATAAAATTAAGATGTTAGAAGAAAAAAGAAAGTAGTTAATGGAGGAATAAAAGTGGCAAGATTTGATCGTAAGGTTGAAAGACAAAAAAAGGAATTTGATTTTTATCATAAAGAAAAAACTAAAAAATCTAAGATGACTGAATTTAAAGAAAATTTTAGTTTTCGGTGGATAAAGATAAATTTACGAACAGTGATTTATATAGTTTTAGATTTTTTGGCTGTAAGTTTAGCTTTCATTCCTTTATTAATGAAATACTATGATGCTAAAACTGCCTTTATTTTAGGGCATGGGGTATTGACGAGTTTGTTAGTAGTTTTAACATTCTATTTTATCAATAAGGAAGAGAAACCGCCACTAAGCGCTTTGTTTATTCGTTATTGTTTTATGGCATTGCTTTTAGGGGCAACGTCATTGATTGCAGTATTTTTAGTTTAAAGTGTAAGAAATATTATAATTTTATGGAGCTTACTTTTACTGAGAATAATATTACATATAAGGTAAGACCAGATAATTAAATAATCGAGGAGGTCTTTATGATTATTACAGTAGTAGGTCTCGGAGTAGTTGGAGGCAGTTTTGTTAAAGCCTTAAAAGGTCAAGGTCATGAAGTTTATGGGATTGATATCGATGAAAAGACTTTACAAATGGCGAAAAATGAAGGAACTATAATTGAGGGATTTACAGATGGAAAAGAAATTATTGCACAATCTGACTTAACTATTATATGTTTATATCCTTCATTGGTTTTAAAATTTATTAAAGAGAATAAATTTAAAAAAGGAAGTATCATTACTGATGCGGTAGGGATTAAATCTTATTTCTTAGAAGAAGCAATGACAATTATTGATCCTGAAGTTGAATTTGTTAGTGGACATCCAATGGCTGGACGAGAGAAAAAAGGATATGGGTACGCTAGTAAAGAAGTTTTTAAAAATGCTAATTATATACTGATTGAACATCCGGTTAATCAAAAAGAATGCATTAGTTTTATGGAACGTTTTGTTGGAACTTTAGGTTTTAAGAGTGTTAAAATCATGTCGCCACAAGCTCATGATGAAATTATTTCATTTACATCACAGTTGCCACATGCAATTGCAGTGTCTTTGATTAATAGTGATAATGAAAAATATGAAACTGGTAAGTACATAGGAGATTCATACCGTGATTTAACTCGAATTGCAAATATTAATGAAAATTTATGGTCAGAGTTATTTTTACGAAATAGTGATTATTTGTTGGCTTCAATTGAAGCATTTGAAGAACAACTAGACTTAATTAAAGTGGCTTTAAAAGATAATGACGAACGATTACTAAAAGATTTATTTATTAAATCTTCGTTACGACGGGAAAAATTAGAGAAATAATAGGTCTAGGCCTATTATTTTTTTGCTATTAAGTATAATATATTAAACAAATTGTTAAATGATAGTTGCTTTATTGACAAGATTCGTTATAATTAGACTGTTGAAAAGAATAAATGATGGAGGTGTCTTATGGATATCGGGAGTAAGGTAAAAAGATTACGGCAAGCTAATGGTTTAACTTTAGAAGAACTAGCCAATCGCAGTGAATTAACAAAAGGCTTTCTATCGCAATTAGAACGGGATTTGACATCACCTTCGGTTGCTACTTTAGAAGATATTTTAGAAGCTTTGGGAACTAATCTGCAAGAGTTCTTTAGTGAAAAAGAAGCGGAACAACTAGTTTTTAAACAAGATGATTTTTTTGAAAATATTCAAGATGATTATAAAATTTCATATATTATTCCTAACGCTCAAAAAAATGATATGGAACCAATTTTAATTGAATTAGAAAAAGATAAACAGTCAATGATAATTGCTCCTCATGAAGGACAGGAATTTGGGTATGTTGTTCAAGGACGGGTTAAGTTGATTTATGGTGATAATGAATTTGTGTTGAAAAAAGGAGAAACTTTCTATTTGAAGGGATTAGTATCGCATTATTTATTTAATCCTGGGGAAACTAAGGCTAAGGTTATTTGGGTTTCAACACCACCATTATTTTAAAGGAGACATTATGACAAAATTAATTGAATTAGACAATCTAACAAAAGAATATAATGGTCAAGTTGTTTTAAAAGGTATTCATTTAGAAATTAATGAAAAAGAATTTGTAACTTTACTTGGACCAAGTGGTTGCGGTAAGACTACAACTTTAAGAATTATGGGTGGTTTTGAAGAAGCAAATGGTGGAACTGTTTTATTTGATGGTCAAGATATTAGTGGGTTACCGCCGTATAAAAGAGAACTAAATACAGTTTTTCAGAAATATGCGTTATTTCCTCATATGGATGTTTTTGATAATATTGCTTTTGGTTTAAAAATAAAAAAAATGGACAAAGAAACAATTAAGCATAAAGTTAATCGGATGCTTGATTTAGTTGGGTTAGCTGGCTTTGGACAAAGAAATATAAATCAGTTATCAGGTGGACAGCAGCAGCGAGTAGCGATTGCACGAGCTTTAGTAAATGAGCCTAAAGTGTTGTTATTGGATGAACCTTTGGGAGCCTTGGATTTAAAAATGCGTAAAACGATGCAAATAGAATTAAAAAATATTCAGCAGGAAGTAGGAATTACTTTTGTTTATGTTACTCATGATCAAGAGGAAGCTCTAACGATGTCAGATACGATCGTAGTTATGAATGAGGGACAAATTCAACAAATTGGAACACCAATCGATATTTATAATGAACCTGAAAATCGTTTTGTAGCTCAATTTATAGGAGAATCAAATATTATTGAAGGGATTTTTGTAAAAGATTACTTAGTTGAATTTGATGGAAAGCAATTTGAATGTGTTGATAAAGGTTTTGATGATGGTCAAGATGTTGATATTGTTTTGCGACCAGAAGATTTAGATATTGTTGAAGTTGGTAAAGGAAAAATAGAAGGGGTTGTAACTTCTATTGTTTTTAAAGGCGTTCATTACGAGATTATTGTAGAGACAAAAGATCGTGATTATATGGTACACACAACAGATATTAGTGAAGTAGGGAAAAAAGTTAATTTGGATTTTTGGCCTGAAGATATTCATGTTATGGATAAAATGGGTAGCTATTAATGAAACAGTTTCGTAAGTTGGTTGGCCCATATTGTTTTTGGCTGTTTGTTTTGACAGTTGTACCAATGCTTTTAATTATGATCTATGCCTTTGTTCAAAAAGGAAATACGATTACTACATTTAATTTTACATTAGAAAATTTTTCTAAATTTTTTGATCCAATTTTTGTTTCAGTATTAGTCAAATCGTTTGTTTTAGGTGCAATTACAACGGTTTTATGCTTGGCAATTGGATATCCAGTGGCTTATGCAATTTCAAGGTGTAAAGAAAAAACGCAGACACTTCTTATTTTATTGATTACGTTTCCAACTTGGATCAATATGTTGATGCGAACATATGCGTGGATCAATATATTGAGTAGTAAGGGAATCATCAGTAATTTTGTCCAATTTCTAGGATTTGGTGAAGTTAGCTTTTTATATACGGACTTTGCCGTTGTTTTAGGAATGGTTTATGATTTCTTACCATTTATGATTTTACCTATTCATACCGCTTTAACTAAAATGGATAAATCTTTAGTTGAGGCAAGCAATGATCTAGGAGCGAATCCGATTACTACTTTTTGGAAAATTACTTTTAGATTGTCATTAGGTGGAGTATTAACAGGAATTACAATGGTATTTTTACCAGCTATTTCCTCATTTGTAATTCCAAAATTGTTAGGGGGTGGACAGTACTCTCTAATTGGTAATTTTATTGAACAGCAATTTATTAATGTAGGGGATTGGCATTTTGGTAGTGCTGTTTCTTTGATTTTAGCTGTTTTAGTTATTGTCCTCATGGGACTTATTAACCGGGTTGAAAAATATGCGGGGTATCAAGAGGAGGCTAAACGTGAAAAAACTAAAAAACTTTAAGTTTAATTTTAATAGTAGTTTATGGATTGGTTTTGCTTTAGCGTTCTTGTATTTACCGCTTGTGATTATGGCAATTTTTTCGTTCAATGATTCTAAATCACTTTCAAGCTGGAGTGGTTTTTCATTACGCTGGTATCAAGAGTTATTTGTAAATCAACAAATGATCGATGCTATTGTTGTGTCAGTTAGTATCGCAATCCTTTCAACCGTTATTTCAACAGTTTTGGGAACAATCACAGCAATTGGAGTATCAAAGTCAAAACCATTATTACGTAAGTTAGTTTTACAAGTAAATAATTTACCAATAATGAACCCTGATATAGTTACCGGGATATCCTTGATGTTGTTGTTTTCGTTTATTAAAGTAGAAAAGGGCTATTTAACTATGTTATTAGCTCATGTAGCTTTTTGTACTCCATTTGTAATTACAAATGTTTTACCAAAGGTACGACAGTTAGATGTTAATTTAGCCGATGCTGCGATGGATTTGGGGGCAACTCCATTTCAGGCTCTTACAAAAGTAATTATCCCTCAGATCAAACCGGGAATAATTTCAGGGGCTTTATTGGCTTTTACTATGTCATTTGATGATTTTATTATTTCTTATTTTGTTAGCGGGAATGGAATTGAAAATATTTCGATCGTTATTTACAATATGTCAAAGCGAACTAATCCTAGTATTTATGCACTTGCGACTATTATATTAGTCGTTGTATTACTTTTTGTGGCAATTGGAACATTAGTGCCGAAATTCTTTCCAAAAGCGACAAATAAACTATTAAGCAGTAAAACTGCTAAGATAGTTATTGCTGTTTGTCTAGTTTTATCTGTAGTGTGGTCAATTTCTACTGGTGTCAGTCGTAAAACGTTACGAGTGTATAATTGGGGAGAGTATATTGATAAAACAGTTATTAGTGATTTTGAAGATAAGTTCGATTGTCGGATTATTTATGAAACGTTTGATTCAAATGAAATTATGTACACTAAATATATGAGTGGAAATAGTTATGATGTACTAGTTCCTTCAGAATATATGATTGAACGAATGATCAAAGAGGATTTATTACAGCCTGTTGATAAATCATTAATTCCTAATTTGGATAATATTAATGAAGGAATTTTAGGACAGTCATTCGATTTGAGTAATAATTATTGGGTACCATATTTTTGTGGTAATGTAGGTATTTTGTATGATAAAACTGTTGTAGATGAAAAAGATTTAGAAGCAGGATGGAGTATCTTACGGAACACAAAATACAAAAATCAAATTTATATGTATGATTCAGAGCGTGATAGTTTTATGGTTGCTCTCAAAGCTTTAGGATATTCAATGAATACTACAAAAGAACGTGAAATAAATGAAGCTTATCAGTGGCTGTTAGAGCAACGTGAAGAAATGAATCCGGTTTATGTAGGTGATGAGTCAATTGATACAATGATCAGTGGTGTTAAGGCGATGGCGATAATGTATTCTGGTGATGCAGCAGCAGTAATGTCGGAAAATCCTAATATGGGTTACTATATGCCGAAAGAAGGGACTAATGTCTGGTTTGATGGATTTGTTATTTCGAAAGAGTGCAAGCAAACAAAACTTGCAAATGAATTTATTAATTATATGATAAGTGATAAAGTATCTTATAAGAATACTGTCGAAGTAGGATATTTAACTGCAAATGTTAATGCAGCGGCTCAGGCTGAAAAAGAGGAGTTTAAAGATATTAGTGCTTATGGACTGCGCACTGGCCCGAATGATGAAGTATTTGCTTATCAGGATAATGCTGTAAAAGAGATGTATAATTCTCGCTGGACGAAAGTGAAAGCAAAATAGTTAAAACTGTTGATTAAAAATCAGCAGTTTTTTTAAAAATATAAATATAAAAATTATTGATAAAATGAATCTTTTTTAGTGTGTTTTTTCTTATATATAAGAAAATGGTAATTTTTTTATAAAAAATACTTGAAATTATTTTCTGTTTAACATATAATAAATGAGCAGTCTGGTGATGACACCGACTGATAAAAACAAGAACAACAAGTTAATGGTTCCATGGCCAAGTTGGTAAGGCAACAGACTGCAACTCTGTTATCATCGGTTCGAGTCCGGTTGGAACCTCCATTAATGTGTTGCCCAGGTGGCGAAACTGGTAGACGCACAGGACTTAAAATCCTGCGGACCTTAAAATCCGTGCCGGTTCGATTCCGGCCCTGGGCACCATTTCTTAAAAGAATAAATCTTGCAAAAGCTAATAAGATGTGTTAATATAGATAGGCGTTGTAAGTGAACGATGCGCTAGTAGCTCAACTGGATAGAGTGCTTGACTACGGATCAAGAGGTTGTGGGTTCGATTCCTGCCTAGCGCGCCATTTGAGTAAAAATAGAACGGGAAGTAGCACAGCTTGGTAGTGCACCTGGTTTGGGACCAGGGGGTCGCAGGTTCAAATCCTGTCTTCCCGACCATTTAAAATAATAATTGGGGCCTTAGCTCAGCTGGGAGAGCACCTGCCTTGCACGCAGGGGGTCAGCGGTTCGATCCCGCTAGGCTCCACCATTAATTATTAAATTATAGCATTGCTGTAGTTGATTACGGCGGGGTAGCTCAGTTGGCTAGAGCAATCGGTTCATACCCGGTGGGTCGGGGGTTCGAATCCCTTCCCCGCTACCAATTTAATAACGGTGCCCGTAAGTCAAGAAACAACAAGGACCCTTAGCTCAGTTGGTTAGAGCTATCGGCTCATAACCGATCGGTCGTTGGTTCGAGTCCAACAGGGTCCACCAATTTAAGAATGCGAGGGATTACCCAAGTCCGGCTGAAGGGATCGGTCTTGAAAACCGACAGGGGATTAACGTCCCGCGGGGGTTCGAATCCCTCATCCCTCGCCATTTAATTTAAAATTCAGCCGAAATAAAATAATGCAAAAAATATCGCGGGATGGAGCAGTCTGGTAGCTCGTCGGGCTCATAACCCGAAGGTCGTTGGTTCAAATCCTTCTCCCGCAACCATTGGTCTGGTAGTTCAGTTGGTTAGAATGCCGCCCTGTCACGGCGGAGGTCGCGGGTTCGAGTCCCGTCCAGACCGCCAATGGTTCCGTAGCTCAGTCGGTAGAGCAGAGGACTGAAAATCCTCGTGTCGCTGGTTCGATTCCGGCCGGAACCACCATTTAAAACATAACGAACAATGGTTCGTTTTTATTTCGGGCATTGATGGCGTGTTGTCTAAAAAAGTATAAATAAATCTTGCAAAAGCTAATAAGATGTGTTAATATAGATAGGCGTTGTAAGTGAACGATGCGCTAGTAGCTCAACTGGATAGAGTGCTTGACTACGGATCAAGAGGTTGTGGGTTCGATTCCTGCCTAGCGCGCCATTTGAGTAAAAATAGAACGGGAAGTAGCACAGCTTGGTAGTGCACCTGGTTTGGGACCAGGGGGTCGCAGGTTCAAATCCTGTCTTCCCGACCATTTAAAATAATAATTGGGGCCTTAGCTCAGCTGGGAGAGCACCTGCCTTGCACGCAGGGGGTCAGCGGTTCGATCCCGCTAGGCTCCACCATTAATTATTAAATTATAGCATTGCTGTAGTTGATTACGGCGGGGTAGCTCAGTTGGCTAGAGCAATCGGTTCATACCCGGTGGGTCGGGGGTTCGAATCCCTTCCCCGCTACCAATTTAATAACGGTGCCCGTAAGTCAAGAAACAACAAGGACCCTTAGCTCAGTTGGTTAGAGCTATCGGCTCATAACCGATCGGTCGTTGGTTCGAGTCCAACAGGGTCCACCAATTTAAGAATGCGAGGGATTACCCAAGTCCGGCTGAAGGGATCGGTCTTGAAAACCGACAGGGGATTAACGTCCCGCGGGGGTTCGAATCCCTCATCCCTCGCCATTTAATTTAAAATTCAGCCGAAATAAAATAATGCAAAAAATATCGCGGGATGGAGCAGTCTGGTAGCTCGTCGGGCTCATAACCCGAAGGTCGTTGGTTCAAATCCTTCTCCCGCAACCATTGGTCTGGTAGTTCAGTTGGTTAGAATGCCGCCCTGTCACGGCGGAGGTCGCGGGTTCGAGTCCCGTCCAGACCGCCAATGGTTCCGTAGCTCAGTCGGTAGAGCAGAGGACTGAAAATCCTCGTGTCGCTGGTTCGATTCCGGCCGGAACCACCATTGATTTGGCCTGTTGGAGAAACGGTTAACTCACATGCCTTTCACGCATGCATTCACGGGTTCGAATCCCGTACAGGTCACCATTTGAAATTAGCAACCTTTGGGTTGTTTTTATTTTTGATTATGATATACTATTGAATATTAATAAGAGGTGGATTCATGAAATATAAAGAGTTTAGAATGTTAATTTTTTCAATTATCTTTTTCTTTGTGATTGGCGGTGTGTGTGTTTATTTTGCACTAGATCATAATCGTTCAAAAGTGATTATTGGTGTAATCTTATCGTTTGTTGTATTAATGATGTTAACAACAAAATATAATATGAAGATATTTAATGATTCGATGCTAGTTTATGAATTTAAAGGAATTGGAATCTTACCAGCTTTGATAGACTATAAAGATGTTAAAGAAATAAAATTAGTGAGCAAACACAAAGTTAAGATAAAACATAAAGGTATTTCAACACTTTATATTTTAGATGCTGAGTCATTTTATGAAGAAGTAATGGAAAATATCAAAGAATATAAAAAAAGCGTTAATCAAGAAGATTAGCGCTTTTATCTTATCTATTAATAAATTCCTTGAGAAATCATTGCTGCAACAACTTTTTCAAATCCGGCAATGTTTGCACCTTTTACAAGATCATATCCAAGACCGTATTTTTCAGCCGCAGCTTTTGAATGATCGTGAATGTCTTTCATAATTTGTTTTAATTTAGCATCAACTTCTTCACGTGTCCAATTATAACGCATTGAGTTTTGAGCCATTTCTAATGCAGAAACTGCAACCCCACCAGCATTAGCAGCTTTTGCAGGTCCTAGAGTTCCACCGTTACTAATAAAGTATTCCATTGCTTCAGGTGTAGTAGGCATATTAGCACCTTCAATAATGTATTTAACACCATTAGCAGTTAATTGTTTAGCTTCTTCTATACCAATTTCATTTTGTGTAGCGCATGGGAAAGCCATATCTACTTTTAATCCCCAAGGTTTTTCACCAGCGTGGAATTCACATCCGAATTTTTCAGCATAGTCTTTTAGTTTAACATCATTTGATTCACGAATTTTACATAAGAAATCAATTTTTTCATCTGTAGTAATTCCTTCAGGATCATATACATATCCATCACGTCCAGAAATTGATACGACTTTAGCTCCAAATTCACGAGCTTTTAAACAAACACCCCATGCTACGTTTCCATATCCAGAACAAGCAATTGTTTTTCCTTCATAAGAATCATTGAAATGTTCTAATACTTCTTTACCATAGTAGCATGCTCCAAATCCAGTTGCTTCGGGACGAATTAAACTTCCTCCATATGGCAATGGCTTACCAGTTAAAACACCATTTTCAAAAGCACCACGAATACGACGATATTGACCATACATATAACCAATTTCACGGGCACCTGTACCAATATCCCCAGCAGGTACATCTACGTCTGGTCCAATATGACGATATAATTCAGTCATGAAGCTTTGGCAGAAACGCATAATTTCGTTATCAGATTTTCCTTGTGGATCGAAATCAGATCCACCTTTACCACCACCGATAGGTAGTGTAGTTAATGCATTTTTGAAAATTTGTTCAAATCCTAAGAATTTGATAATTCCAAGATTTACACTAGGATGTAATCTTAATCCCCCTTTATATGGTCCAATTGCACTTGAGAATTGAACACGATATCCACGGTTTACTTGTACTTGACCATTATCATCCATCCAAGGTACTTTAAACATTAAAGTTCTTTCAGGTTCTACTAATCTTTCAAGAATAGCTTGTTTTTCATATTCAGGATGAGCTTCGATTACAGGTCGTAAGCTTTCTAATACTTCTTCAACTGCTTGAATAAATTCAGGTTGATCAGCATTTTTTTCTTTTACTTGATTAAATACTTTAGTAATATAATCCATTTTTATATTGTCCTCCTTCTTGTATATTTAATATAATACTATTAGTCTGATAATAAATAAATCATTTAAGAAAAAAATATTATAAATAAATATAATTATTATATCGCATAAAAAATACCATCTTTATAATATTGTCTTTTAAAATACTATTTGTATATCAATAAATACATAGCTGCTATAAAGAGAGTTTCCAATATAGTGAGCTAATAAGTTAATAAACTTATTTTTTGTATACTTAGCGTGAGGATTAAAAATAAAATTTATTATTTGATAATAATAGATTTTTCTTTGTGAAAAAGGGCAAACTATAGTAGAATAAACAGTGGATTCTTTTTAGAAATGGAGTGTTAAAATGGAAGCAGCGGGACATGTATATATGGCGATTGATTTAAAATCTTTTTATGCTTCAGTTGAATGTATTGAAAGAAATTTAGATCCTTTAACTACTAATCTTGTTGTAGCTGACACTAGTAAAACAGAGAAGACGATTTGTTTAGCGGTATCACCATCTTTAAAACAGTACGGTATTTCAGGCCGAGCAAGATTGTTTGAAGTCATACAAAAAGTCAAAGAAGTTAATTTTCAAAGAAAAAGAGCAATTAACGACAGAAATTTTATAGATAAATCTTATTTTGATTCTCAACTAAAGAAAAATCCTTATTTAGAATTAAGCTATATAGCAGCATCACCCAGAATGGCTTTGTATATGGAATATAGTACACGAATATATAACATTTATTTGAAATATGTATCACCTGAGGATCTCCACGTCTATTCGATTGACGAAGTTTTTATTGATGCAACTAGTTATTTGAAAGCTTCAAGAAAAACACCTGGAGAATTTGCTAAAATGATAATATTAGATATTCTAGAAACGATTGGCATAACAGCTACTGCAGGAATAGGAACAAACCTATACCTCGCAAAAGTGGCAATGGATATTGTTGCTAAACATGTTAAAGCGGATGAAGATGGGGTTCGGATTGCCTATCTAGATGAAATGCGATATCGAAAATATTTATGGCATCATCAGCCGATTACAGATTTTTGGCGAATAGGACGAGGTTATGAAAAAAAATTAAAGAAAATAGGTTTATTTACAATGGGCGATATTGCCAAATGTTCAGTGGGCAGTGAAGATGAATATTATAATGAAGACCTTCTTTATAGTATATTTGGTATTAACGCTGAATTGCTGATTGATCATGCTTGGGGATGTGAACCTTGTACAATGCAACATATTAAGGCATATAAACCAGAAAATAATAGCATTGGAATTGGACAGGTTTTGAGTTCACCTTATTCATTCGAAAAAGGTAAATTGATACTTAAAGAAATGCTGGACGCATTAGCATTAAGTTTAGTTGATAAAAAGCTTGTTACAAACCAAATTATTATTACTATTGGATATGATATTGAAAATGTAACTACGGGTAGTCTTTATCGCGAGGAAATAATTACCGATAGATATGGGCGAAAGATTCCAAAGCATGCCCATGGAACAATTAATCTTGATAGTTATACTGCATCAGCAAAATTAATTATCTTGGCAGTTTTAAAATGGTATGAAGAACATGTTAAAAGATTCTTAACAATTAGAAGGTTTAATATTTCTGCCAATCATATTATTGATGAAAGCAGTATTAAAATAAAGCCGACAATACAACAAATGGATCTATTTACTGATTATGATCAACAAAAGAAAGATGAAGAAAAACAAAGACGTGATTTAGAGAAAGAAAAAAGACTTCAAAAAACAACTTTGGAGTTAAAAAAGAAATATGGTAAGAATGCAGTTTTAAAAGGGATGAACTTAGCAGAAGGAGCAACAGGGAGAGAACGTAATAAAACAATAGGCGGGCATAAAGCATGACAAAAAACATTCATGACTATCAAGATATTATTAATTTACCACATCATATTTCAATCAAGCATCCACAGATGTCATTAGAAGATCGTGCAGCTCAATTTGCTCCTTTTGCTGCACTGACAGGACATAAGGACTCAATTAAGGAAACTGAGCGACTAA
Organism: Thomasclavelia ramosa DSM 1402; assembly: GCF_014131695.1. NCBI lineage: Bacteria > Bacillati > Bacillota > Erysipelotrichia > Erysipelotrichales > Coprobacillaceae > Thomasclavelia > Thomasclavelia ramosa. Next base: position 1,889,089 of record NZ_CP036346.1, on the reverse strand, counting down.
CAGCTCAAAGAAAAATCTTGGATGAAGATCGTATAGCAATTATTAATTTCAGATTACAACAATTATTAAAGCATCTTACTGAAGCACCGTTAATAAAAATAACATATTTTGAAGCAGATCAAAAAAAATCGGGTGGACAATACATTACAATTATAAATCACCTAAAAAAAATTAACGAATATGAAAATTTATTAGTGCTTGAAAACGGTGTAAAAATAAATATTGATGATATATACGAGCTTGAATAAGTTAATGGTTATTATGAGATAAGTTTATTTTAGTAAAAAAATATTGCTATTTTCATGTGGCTGGATGTATATAATATTTTAGTTTTAATGATAATTTTATGGTATCAAAATAGAGATGATTAGAACTAATAGCTGTTAGTTTATCTAATCATTTTTATTTTTGAATAAAAAATTGTATACTTAAATTGATTATTTAAATAATTATGAAAGTTGAGAAAGTATCAATGAAATCTCCATATTGTGCTAGCGAGATGATCCTTGGTTATATTTATTCGGGGAAAAATGATATTTGTTGGACTCTGGATAATGAAAAAAATAGCTGGATTATTAATCATCCAAATAAACAGCAGGTTATTTTAGCAAAATTAAATTTGATAAAAGGCTGTCGAATTAAAGTATTTAGATGTGCTAGCTGTCAAATAGAGATTATTAATGAAAAAGAGTTATAATTCGCTTATTGAAAAGCTGTAAAGGAGAGAAACTATGGTAAATATTAAGAAAATTATTAAGATTATTTCTTGGATCATTATTGCTCTTTTAGGTATAGCCTTGTTACTAAATTGGCAAACAATTGAATCACCAGTCATTATTCATGCTGATTTGTCAGGGAATTTCTCTTATGGTAATAAATCTACACTTATTGTTTTCTATCTAATTATAGTTCTAATAAACTTATTATTTACATTTAAATATGAGATACCATTGATGAAAGAATTGCATAAAATGATTAAATCCTCGTTAGTGATAGATATAATTAGTATATTTTTTCAATTTTTGATAATTGTTGTTATAGGAGCATTTATAGTTAAAGCCATAATTTAAAAAGTATAATTAAATCAAGTTTCCCTAATAAGGGAATTTTTTTATGACGTATATTCAGAAATAAAGAAGACTAGGTTTTGTTACTTTGTCGCTCATTTAAAACTACGATTTGTTCAAAAATACTGTCAAATTCAGGATTATCCAGATTAGTATAAATTTCAACTTTATACTTAATTGGAGCGACTTCAATAAATCGATTCATTGAATCTAAAACGAAACTATCAAATTTAGCTAAATCAATGTTTGAATAAGTTTTATTAATTTTCAATTTAGCACGAAGATACTGTGAAATAAAATATCTAATTTGAGCAATATGAATTTTTTTCAATAAACCAATATTATCAAAATAGTCAATGCTGTGATCAAATTCATCACCATTATGATCGATCATGTCACATAAAGTAGAAACTTCAATGTTTAATTTAGCATTAAAAAAAGGAATTTCTTCTAAATATGCAATCTCATTTATAAGCCATATTGCTTCAAATAAGCTAGCTTTAAGTTCATTATTGTCTAACTCATTTAAATCAATTAGATTTGATGTGAGCTGATTCATATAGTTATAGAACTTATCAATTGGATAGTATGATAAATTAGATAAATCATCATATCTTGCATAGGTTAGATACAATTTGTCACAGCTAACTTTATAACCTCTTTGAATTAATTCATCTTTTTTACAAATACCAAAATATAGATAGTTACCTCTTGGTAAATCATTAATATTGGGAACCTGCTGTAATAAGTCTAATGAATTAAAAAAATCATACATATACATAAATTTTACTCCTTCTTTGTTATAAGTATTAATTTTGGGAAAAATAGCTACATCAATATAATACCTTACTAAATAGCAAATATCTATATAGATAATTACTAAAAGGCAATTTATTATTTATACTTATTTCAAAGAGGTGATTTCAATGAATGAATATGGACATATAATAATGAATATAGAGCAGATTTTAAAAAATAAAGGAATAAGCAAAAATAAAATATGCAAAGAATTGGATATACCTCGACCTAATTTTAATCGATATTGCAAAAATTCTTTTCAAAGGATCGATGCAAATCTTATTTGTAAACTATGTTATTATCTTGAGTGTAACATAGAAGAATTAGTTACTTATATTCCGCCTCAAGAAACTAAATAAAATAAAACTACGTTATTTGAACTAAATTTCATATATATAAGTATTTAATGGAAATGGTTTAGTAAGACGTAGTTTTTTATCTTTAGTATATCAAATAATAGCAAAATATTTATTGATTTGATTACCTGATTAAGCGTAATATATAAGTATAAACGGGAGAGCTAAAAATGATTATAATTTCAAATGATACAGTATATTTAAAAAAGGAATTCACACAAGAAACATATGATCAAGCACTGATACGGGTTGATATGAAGGGGCTTGAATGTGACTGTGGCAGCAATGGTAAACTAGTTAAAATTGGCTATTATCAAAGGTATTATAAAACATCCACGCGAAAAATATGTATTCAAATTCAACGAGTGATGTGTAAACATTGCGGTAGAACACATGCGCTTTTTGTAGAATGTATGGTTCCTTCGTCAATGTTACTAGTAACAACTCAAATTGAATTGTTGCGTTCATATTATAATCATAGACTTGAAGAATTTTTGATGGTATATCCAACCATTGAACGTTCTAATGCTTTTTATGTAGTTAAAAATTATGAAAAAAAATGGTCGAAAATTTTGAAATTAACAGGTCTTTCGTTAATGGATGAAGAAAAGAAGATAATAAAAGTATTTATAAAAAAATATCAAATGCAATTTATGCAGATGAGATCATACTCAAAAATAGTATCTCAATTACGGCTAAGTGAAAAGCTTAGCTAAATTTGATCAATACACATAATTTTTATATTTTAAAGGGCCTAAATTTGTTATACTAATCCTGGGATAAAGAGAGGGGAGTGAGTATAATGAATTATTTTGATATAAAAAATATATTAAGATATAAATTCTTAGTGAAGTACAAGGTTATCTCGGGATAAGGGCTTTAATGCGCTCAAAAACAGATTCAATATGGGATAAAGTTTAAAGTGAGGAGATAAGTGTATTAGACACTAAGTTATTAAAAATGAATAGGGAATTTAGTATTGTGATCTTACCAAAGGATCAAATGATAGAAAAGAATAGTAGAGATAAAAATATATTTATAATGAAACGACTATATGAAATATTTTTATCGATAGGTGCACCAAATCATTTAAACGGATTTGGTTATTTAGTTTCAGCAATAAAACGTTCATGCAGTGATATTGAAATTTTGACAGAAATTACAAAAGAATTATACCCAAGTGTAGCAAGAGAGTATTCTACAACTTCGTCACGGGTGGAACAATCAATCCGACATATAATCAAGGTTATTTGGTCAAACGGTAATCTTGTAGAGTTAGAAAAAATGTTTGGTTATCGAGCTAAACATCGACCTTGTAATTCAGAATTTATTTCAATGGTAACTGATCGACTGTTGTCAGAATATAAAATATATAATGAGTAATTTATAAAAAGAAGTTCATATAAAACTTCTTTTTATCTGCTTTCAAATGCATAACGATTTTTTATTTTGAGTTTATCTGCAATTAAAGCAATAAATTCAGAATTTGTTGGTTTTCCTTTAAGAGAATCTGGGGCGGCCCTAATAATGGTATTAATTTTTCTTTTGTCACCTTGATTCCAACTGTTTTCAATTGCATGACGAATTGCTTTTTCAACTCTTGAGGCTGTCGTACTGTATTGGCGAGCAATATTTGGATAAAGTCTTTTTGTTATTTGACCTAATAATTCGATATCAGAGTATACCATTAAAATAGCAGTTCTTAAATACATGTAGCCTTTCAAGTGAGCCGGAATGCCAACCTGCTTTAGAATTGTTGTAATATTATGTTCAAGTTTAACTTCACTATGATTTGTGGACTGAAGATTATTGACTGCTTCTATCCAAATGTTATTATTGTTTGATAAATGATCAATCAGTTCAGCAGATATTTCTTCATCTTCTTCTAAAATATATATGTAGTATTGTTTCATATTATTCTCCTTCCAAATAATGACAAAAACTATTATATAAAGACAATGATTTTAGTAAAAGGGGAATTGTTATTATTTATTTTCTTTTAGTAAACTAGGTAATAAGATTCATGTTTTTCTAAAATATTTCGCCTTTTTTAGCTAATATTTAACGAATATTTGCTAATACTCACGAATTTTGGTAAATATTTGATTATAAATGGCAATGGTAATGTTGAAGATAAAAATTTAAGATTTTAACAAGTTAGATAAATAAACTTTATGATAAATCTATAATTTTAATTAATTTTATCTTTTCATTTATCATTAGATATGATATATTGTATACAATGAGAGGTGTTAATTATGAAAACAACAACAAATTTACAATTACATCACCATCATTGGATTGCCTAGGGTTTTATCAGTTTATTGATACAACCCATTTTGTGTTAAATATTATTTGGGTGTATCTAATGACAATATTACTTTAGCGAGTCATTAGTGTAATGACTCGTTTTTTTGTAACTAAAGGGGGAAATAAAATGGAAGAATTTAAGTATTTAATACCGGAAGAAAGCATTGACGCAATTATTACTAATGTATCGAAATTACGAGAGATTGAAAATAGTTTAAGAGCTATCTTTGCAAAGAATAACTATAATGAAGTGTTAATGCCATCATTTGAGTATGTTGACTTATATACTCAATTAGATTGTGGTTTTGAACAAGAAAAAATGTTTCAGTACATTAATCATGAAGGTAAAAATGTTGCAATGCGCTGTGATTTTACAATTCCATTAGCACGTTTCTATTCAACAAACAATTATGGTGATGAAGAAGCACGTTATTGTTATTTTGGTAAAGTATACCGTAAGGAAACTATGCATAAAGGACGTTCCAGTGAGTTTTTTCAAGGTGGAGTTGAGTTGATCAACAAGCCTGGAATTGCTGGTGATAAAGAATGTTTAAACATGATTCAAGAGTCTTTACCACATCTTGGATTAAAAAATATTCTTGTAGAAATTGGTTCAGCACGTTTTTTTAATCGCCTATGCACACTGGTTGGTGATAAGGCAGTTGAATTAACAGAAATATTGAAGTATCGGGATATAAGTGAAATGAAAAAGTTTGTTGCCGATAATGAATTTGATGGGCAGTTAAATGAACTATTATTAAAATTGCCGACTGCTTTTGGTGATATCACTTTATTAGATACTGCAATCAAAGGAATAAATGATGAAATATTGTTAAAGGCTTTGGAAAGATTAAAAGAGTTATATAACTCTTTGGATAATAAAGAAAGTATCATTTTTGATTTAGGAATGGTGCCAACAATGAAATACTACACTGGCTTAATGATTAAAGGATATAGTGATAAAAGTGCGCAGCCAATCATTTCTGGGGGAAGATATGATGACTTATTACCAAGATTCAATAAAAATGTCGGTGCAATTGGATTTTGCTACCATATGAATCATATTTTAAAAGCGATTGATAAGCAGGGGGAAGGCAATAATGATTAAAATAGCAATAACTAAAGGTAGAATTGAAAAGCAGGTCTGTAAGTTGTTACAAGAAGCGGGATTTGATATGGAACCAATTTTTAATAAGGATCGGGAATTATTAATTGCAACAAAAGATGGAATTGAAATGATTTTTGGTAAAGCCAATGATGTAGTAACTTTCTTAGAACACGGAATTGTCGATATTGGTTTTGTTGGTAAAGATACATTAGACGATGTTGATTTTGAAGATTATTATGAATTATTGGATTTAAATATAGGTAAATGTTACTTTGCTGTAGCGGCTTATCCAGAGTATCGTAACAAGAAATTTGAACGGCGTAAAAAAATTGCAAGTAAATATACTAAAGTAGCAAAAAAATATTTTGCAACAAAACAAGAAGATGTTGAAATCATTAAATTAGAAGGATCTGTAGAATTGGGACCAATCGTGGGAATCAGTGACGCAATTGTGGATATTGTAGAAACGGGGTCGACTTTAAAAGCAAATGGCTTAGAAGTGATTGAAAAAATTAGTGATATTTCAACTAGATTAGTGGCCAACAAAGTTAGTTTTAAGTTTAAAAAAGATGAAATTATGAATTTGGTTACTAAATTAGAAACTGTTACGGAGGGAAAATAATGTTAAAGATCGTTGATTATAAAGGCAATTTAGAAGCGGTAGCGACTAAATTAGACAGCCGTAAGGAAAGTGTTAATAAGGAAGTAAATGAGGCTGTATTAAAAATTATTGAAGATATTAATGAACGTGGAAATAAAGCATTATATGAGTATTGTTTAAAGTTTGATGGTTATCAAATTAATGATGAAAAAGATTTAATCGTTAGTGAGATAGAAAAAGAAGAAGCATTAAAACAAATAGATGCAGATTATCTACGTATCCTTGAAAGAACTAAAGAACAAATTACTGAATTTCATAAAAATCAAATTGATAAATCATGGTCTTTATTTAAAGATAATGGGGTAATCATGGGACAGATGGTGCGTCCAATTGAACGGGTGGCATTATATGTTCCTGGGGGAACCGCTAGTTATCCTTCTACAGTATTAATGAATGCTGTTCCAGCAAAGTTAGCGGGAGTTAAAGATTTAGTAATTATTACACCGGTAAAAGAAGATGGAAAAGTTAATCCGATTATTATTGCTGCAGCAAAAGTAAGTGGGGTCGATACAATCTATAAATTTGGTGGCGCTCAAGGGGTGGCTGCCATTGCTCATGGTACTGAAACAATAAAGAAAGCCGATAAAATCGTAGGTCCTGGAAATATTTTCGTTGCGACGGCTAAAAAACTTAGTTATGGACTTGTTGATATTGATATGGTTGCAGGCCCAAGTGAGGTATTGGTAATTGCAGATGAGAACGCTAATCCTAAATATATTGCTGCTGATTTAATGAGTCAGGCAGAACACGATAAACTGGCTAGTGCTTTATTAGTTACGACAAGTCGTGATTTAGTGGCTAAAGTAAATGGTGAATTAGTTCGCCAAATGGCTTATTTATCAAGAAGAGATATTATCGAAGAATCCTTGGTTAATTATGGTGGAGCAATCATTGTTGATAATTTGAATGAAGCATTTGATGTTTCCAACTATTTAGCACCAGAACATTTAGAAGTATTAGTAGATAATCCTGTAAATATGTTACCAAAAATTAAAAATGCCGGTTCTATTTTCTTAGGAGAATATTCACCGGAACCATTAGGCGATTATATGAGTGGAACTAACCATGTACTACCAACTGGAGGAACTGCTAAGTTTTATTCGGCATTAGGGGTATATGATTTTGTTAAATATTCATCTTATAGCTATTATCCTAAAAAAGTCTTAGGCGAATTCAAGGAAGATGTAATTAAATTTGCTAAAAGTGAAGGTTTAGATGCCCATGCAAATTCAGTAGCAGTAAGATTTGAGGAGGAATAGTCATGAGAATTGGAAAGATTGAACGTGAAACAAAAGAAACGAAAATTCTTGTGCAATTAGATTTAGATGGAGAAGGTAAAAGTGAAATTAGTACTGGAATCGGATTCTTTGATCATATGTTAACACTATTTGCTTTTCATGGAGGTTTTGATTTAATCGTTAAATGCGAAGGTGACTTAGAAGTTGATACTCATCATACAGTAGAAGATATTGGAATTGCTTTAGGAACTTGTTTAAAAGAAGCGCTTGGCAATAAACTCGGGATTAAAAGATATGGAGCTTTTACTATTCCGATGGATGAAACGCTAGTAACAACCAATTTAGATATTAGTGGGCGTCCTTTCTTAGTTTATAATGTTAATCTAACTTGTGAAAGAATTGGCACATTTGAAACAGAAATGACGGAAGAATTTTTTCGGGCATTGGCATTTAATTCACTGATTACTTTACATATTAATGAACAGTATGGAACTAATAATCATCATATTGTTGAAGCTATATTTAAAAGTTTAGGAAGAGCTTTAAAAGAAGCGGTTAGTATTGATGAAGCTAACAAAGATAAAGTTGTTTCATCAAAAGGAGTCTTATAAAAATCAAGGGGGGATTTAGATGGTAGTAATCATTGACTACAATATTGGTAATTTAAGTAGTGTTATTTCCGCTTTAAAAAGGGTCGGAATTGAAGCTGTAATTACTCGTGACAAAGATATTATTCGCCAAGCTAAAGCAATTGTATTACCTGGAGTAGGGGCTTTTCCGGTAGCTATGAATAATTTAAAAAAGTTTGATTTAATTGATGTTTTAAATGAACGAAAAGATGCTGGAATACCAATTTTGGGAATTTGTTTGGGAATGCAAATTTTATTTGAAAAAGGGTATGAAGTTGAAGAAACTAAAGGATTAGGTTTCCTGGATGGAGAAGTAGTCTTTATGGATATTGATGAAAAGGTTCCTCATATGGGTTGGAATCAATTACATTTCAACCAAAACCATCCAATTTTAAAAAATATTCATGAAAATGATGATGTCTATTTTGTTCATTCTTTTATGGCAACATGCCCAAATGAACAATTAATTGCTTATAGTGATTATGGTAAGACAAATATAACGGCAATTGCGGCTAAAGACAATGTGATTGGTTGCCAGTTCCATCCTGAAAAAAGTGGAGCTGTAGGACAAAAAATATTATTAGCGTTTAAGGAGATGATCGAATGTTAGTTATTCCAGCAATAGATTTAAAAGATGGTCAAGCCGTTAGATTGTTTAAAGGTGATTATAATCAAAAAACAGTATATAGTAATGAACCGGCAAAATTAGCTAAAGCTTTTGAAGAAATGGGCGCTAAATTGCTTCATGTCGTTGATTTAGATGGTGCTAAAGATGGTGAATGTATTAATCTTGAAACAATTAAAAAAATAAAACAAAATACTTCAATGCAAGTAGAACTTGGTGGGGGGATTAGAAATATTGAAACAGTTGCTTTATATTTAGATGAAGTAGGAATAGATCGGGTAATTTTAGGAACTGCTGCAATTAATGATCCAGAGTTTTTAAAAAGTGCTATTAATACCTATGGTCCTGAAAAAATTGTCGTAGGAGTTGATGTTAAAGATGGCTTTGTTTCAACTTCAGGCTGGTTAAAAATCAGTAACGTGCCATACTTGGAGTTTATCAAAGAGTTAGAGAAGTTAGGGGTTAAATACATTGTTGCTACAGATATTAGTAAAGATGGAACATTACAAGGTCCTAACTTTGATATGTATGAACAGATCGCTAGAACTTCTACTATTAACTTTGTTGTTTCAGGGGGCATTAAAGATGCTCAAAATATTAAAGATGTAGCTAGTAAGAACTATTATGCATGTATTGTTGGTAAGGCTTATTATGAGGGTAAAGTAGATCTCAAGGAGGTTATTACATGCTTACAAAACGGATAATACCTTGTTTGGATATAAAAAATGGTAAAGTTGTAAAAGGAATTAATTTTGTAGAATTGAAAGATGTTGGAGATCCCATTGAATTAGCTAAACGTTATGATCAGCAATGTGCTGATGAAGTAGTGTTTTTAGATATTACTGCAAGTTATGAAGAACGTGATATTATTAAAGATATTATTGAACGCGGGGCTAGTGAATTAACGATTCCTCTAGCTGTTGGCGGGGGAATCCGGACGCTTGATGATTTTCGAACGATCTTAGCTAGTGGAGCAGATAAAGTATCTGTTAATTCGGCAGCTATTGCAAACCCTGATTTAATAAAAGCGGCTGCTGATGAATTTGGGGTACAGTGTGTAGTCGTTGCAATCGATGCTAAAAAACGTGATGATGACGGTTATGATGTTTATGTAAAAGGTGGCCGTGAAAATACTGGAATTGATTTAATAGAATGGGTAACTAAATGTGAAGAATTGGGTGCTGGGGAAATTCTATTGACTTCAATGGATGCAGATGGAACCAAAGCGGGTTATGATATTGAAATGATCAATGCGGTATGTAATGCTGTTGATATCCCAGTAATTGCAAGTGGTGGTTGTGGCAGTATTCAAGATATTGTAGATGTCTTTAAAAAAACAAATTGTGATGCAGCTTTAGTGGCTTCATTATTTCATTTTGGTGAAGCAACTGTTGAAGATGTCCGCAGAGAATTAAGAAAACATGATATAAATGTAAGGAGAGCAATGTAATGAAACCAGATTTTACAAAAATGGAGTTGATTCCTGCTATTGTTCAGGACTATAAAACAAATGAAGTTTTGATGTTAGCTTATGTCAACGAAGAAGCATATCAAAGAATGTTAGAAACAAATCAAACTTGTTTTTTTTCAAGAAGTAGGAATGAACTATGGCATAAAGGTGAAACATCAGGTCATTTTCAAAATATTAAAGGGATGTATTTAGATTGTGATTTAGATACACTGTTAATTTTTGTTGAACAAATTGGAGCAGCATGTCACACTGGAGCGTACTCTTGTTTCTTTAATGAAATAATGGCTTATGATAATACTAATATTTTTAGAAGTCTATCAAATCTAATTGAAAATCGGAAACAAAACCCAGTTGAAAAATCATATACTAATTACTTATTAGATCAAGGTGTTGATAAAATTTGTAAAAAAGTAGGTGAAGAAGCAAGTGAAACGATTATCGCGGCTAAAAATGATGATAAGGAAGAATTAATCGGTGAAATCAGTGATTTATTTTATCATGTTTTTGTTTTAATGAATAATCAAGGGGTAACACTTGACGATATTGAAAATAAGTTAAAAGATCGTCATAAAATAACTGGAAATAAGAAAGATTTTCATACTAAAGGAGACTATTAAAATGCGTTCCATTGACTATCATATGCACACTAGATTTTCAGGTGATAGTGAGGCTGATCCGCGTGAACATGTAATTCAAGCAATTAAAATGGGACTAGATGAGATTTGTTTTACTGATCATCGTGATTTCGATTACCCAATTGATGTTTTTGATCTAGATGTCGAAGGTTATTATCAAACAATTATGGCTTTAAAAAAAGAATTTGCAGATAAAATTATAATAAAATGGGGCATTGAAATAGGTCTAGATATGAATCATCAATTAGAGATTAATAATTTGATTAACCAGTATCCTTTTGATTTTGTAATTGGCTCAATTCATGTAATTGATCATACTGAATTTTATTATGGGGATTTTTTTAAAAATCTAAATAAAGAGCAAGCTCATCAGGCTTTCTTTGAAGAAACGCTAAGGTGCGTTAAAAATTTTGACTGTTTTAATGTTTTAGGACATTTAGATTACATTATGCGATACGGGCCTTATGAAGATAAAAAAGTTGAACATAAGAAATATCAGAATATAATTGATGAAATATTTAAAAATTTGATTATTAAAAATAAGGGGATTGAGGTAAATACTTCTGGATATGCAGTTAATCAGACTTGCGGCTTTCCAAATTTTGAACAAGTTCAACGTTATTATGATTTAGGAGGTCGTATTATTACTATTGGTACAGATAGTCATACAAGTGATCGAGTTGGTCAGTATGTCAATGACGTTAAAGAAAATTTAATTAAAATCGGCTTTGAGGATGTTAGTACATTTACAGGGCGTTTAAAGGATTAGATAGCAAAAATCTAATCTTTTTAATTTATTATCATAATCATTAATCATTTATGGTATAATGGATAATATATTTGGAGGTAAAAATATGGAATTATACAACAAGGAAACATTAAAAGCATTGAAAGAAAGTGTCGATGATAGTACTTATTATCTGCCAAAAGCTTTATTTCAAGGCAGTAAATTTGGAAATATTCGTTTAGAAACAAAACTAGCATATGCTGCTTTACTAGATACATTATTAAGAAAGCCTGTTTTTAATCAAGAAAATATTGCTTTGTTAAAAATAGATAATCCAGTAATTGCTCAAACTTTGGCAGCGATGGCAAATAAAGAGGTAAATCAGGCAAAAGTAGCTAAATACCTAGATGAACTAATAGAAGCTAATTTAATCGAGATTAATAAACAAGACATTTATATTTATCATATTGATTAATGTTTAAATTTATATCTAAAAAAATCATTAAGAATTATAATGATTATAATAACCCTAAAGTAAGAGAACAGTATGGCATGCTTTGTTCAATCGTTTCGATTGCCTGCAATATTGTTTTAGTAATTTTTAAACTTACAATGGGGGCTATTACTCATAGTATTGCCATTCAGGCTGATGGGTTGAATAACCTTTCAGATGTTGGTAGTAATTTAGCTTCATTATTTGGTTTTAAATTAGCTAATCGTCATCCTGATTCAGAGCATCCTTATGGTCATGGTAGAATTGAATATGTAGCTGGTCTAATAATCGCTTTTTTAATTTTATTAGTTGGTTTTCAAGCTTTAAAAGATTCTATTTTTAAGATCATTGCTCCTGAAAAAGTAACTTTTACAATCGTAGCTGTAGTTATTTTAATTGTTTCAATTTTAATTAAATTATGGATGGCAATGTTTAATCGAACGGTTTCTAAAAATATTAATTCTGCTACCTTAATGGCTGCCAGTCAAGATAGTTTAAACGATGTGATGGCGACATCAGCGACTTTAATTTCATTAATTTTATCCCTTTATACTGATTTACCAGTAGATGGGATAATGGGAGCTGTTGTATCAATTATTGTTTTAAAAGCAGGAATTGATATCTTTAAAGATACTGTTGATCCTTTATTGGGGATGGCACCTGATAAGGAATTGATTAATGAAATCGAAGAATATATTCTTTCTTATCCAGAAGCTTTAGGAATCCATGATTTAATGATGCACGATTATGGACCGGGTAGAAAATTTTTAACTTTGCATGTTGAAGTTGATTGTAATGATAATATTATGGCAGTTCATGATGCGATGGACTTGATTGAGCGTTCAATGTTGGAGAAATATCATATCCTGACAACGATTCATATGGATCCAGTAGACACAAATGATGCTCTAACAAATGAATTAAAACAAGTAGTCTTAGGAGTTGTCAAAGGAATTAACAAAGAATACAGTATTCACGATTTTAGAATTGTTACTGGACCAACACATACAAATTTAATTTTTGACGTTATGATTCCTTCAAATGATGAAATTAAACATAAAGTTTTAAAAGAAGAAATCAATACGAAACTACGTGCAATTAACCCTAATTACTATACGGTTATGCAAATTGAACATAGTTTTATTTAAAAAAGAGCCACTGCAGTTTATCTGCAGCGGCTCTTTATGCTCTAAAGATTACCTCTTCTTTTTCATACATCATTTTAGCTGCAATCATTGAAACAATTACATAAACGATTGACCAGCCAATTGTCATATATAGATGAACATAATTTAATTGATTGAATATAATTTCTTTAATAACGATTACAACATTGAGAATTGGGATATTCATCATCGCCATTGAAACTGAACTTGGCTCCATATACATTGTAATTACTGAAAGTAACACCGGAATAAGGGTTACAGGAGTTAAATACGTATTAGCTTCTTTTAAAGAACGAGCATATGTTGAAACTAATAACATCACTGCAGAAATAAAGATTACATATAATACTGCTAATAATACGATTAACAGCATGCTTTGAAGTGATAAATCGATAGTGATGGCCATCGTATCACTCATTCCAAATTTAAAAGCAAGCAGTAAACCGACTGCTGATAAAATTGAAGTAATGCTACCAAAAGTTGCAGTGACAATCAGTTTACCAATTAAAATAGAACTTCTAGAAATACTTGTTGAAAGTAATGGTTCTAAAGTTCCCCGTTCTTTTTCACCAGCACCTAAATCGGTTGCAATAGGTACGATTCCTGAACCAGAATAACCAATGATCATCATAGGAATTAACATTCCTAGCATCATTAAGGACATACTATCAGCTTCTTCGTCTTTAGCATGTTCATTATAAGTAAATGGTTGTAAAACTTTACTTGATAAATGATTTGCTTCTAAATATGATGCTAAATAACTATTTTGATAAGTACTGAACATTGTTTGAACAGTACTTATAGCAGTCATTGCACGTTGCGAGGTTGTATCATAATATAGGTCAACTTCAGGTGTACTTCCTTGTGTTAATGATTCATTAATATCATTAGCGATGATGTAAGCTACGATTTTCCCATCATAAGCTTCGTTAATAGGGTCTTTGCTATTAACAAGTTCGTAAATACCCGCTTCTTTAAAAAGAGCAGTGATTTCCGGATTATTTGTTTCTAAAACAATTTTATATTTATTATCTTCGCTTGGTGATGCCATATCACCAATTGATGAAAAGATAAAGGTAAACAATAGGGGCATGACTATGATTGGGATAACGAAAGTCATTAGTAATGTTTTACGATCACGTAAAATATCTTTAAATTCTTTTTTTACAATTGTCATAATATTATTCATGATCATTACCTCCAATACATTCAATAAATAAATCCTCAAGATTATCTTGTTGATATTCCTTTTTTAATTGTTCAATCGTGCCGCTGGCAACAATTTTTCCTTTATGAATTATGATAACGCGATCACATAGTTTTTCAGTTTCATACATATTATGACTAGAAAAAACAATAGCTTTATTTTCTTGCTTACATTTTAAGATAAAGTCATGAATTAATTTACTTGATAAAACATCTAATCCTGTAGTTGGTTCATCAAATAACATAACATCAGGATGATGAATGATACTTCTTGCTAATGATACTTTCTGTTTCATCCCCCGACTATACTTACCAACAGGACGATCAATATATTCTACCATTTCTAAATCTTGAGCAATTTGATCAACTGCTTGTTTAGCTTCTTGATCACTCATCCCGTTTAGTTTAGCAAAATATGTCATATTTTCTCGTCCTGATAAACGATCATATAAAGCAACATCACCACCAAATAAAATACCGATATGTTCTCTAATTTTACTAGGATTATCAATAATATTATAATTATCAATATAAGCGTTACCGCTAGTTGGCTTTAACATTGTTGCTACCATTCTTAATGTTGTTGTTTTACCGGCTCCATTTTCTCCTAATAGACCGATAATTTCTCCAGCGTTGACTTCGAAAGATACATTTTCAACAGCATTAATTTTTTTAAATGTCTTTGTTAAGTTTTCTACTTTTAACATGTTCTTCCCCTCCATTAATTATCATCATCTTGATGATAATGGTTATAAATTACTTTGATTACATAGGTGATAAAGATAATGATGTAAAAGGAAGTGAAAATTAGTTCACAGCCTAATACGGATAATTGATTGTCTATGATTAAAGGTTTTCCATTGATAATTAAAAATAGATATAAACCAAAAAAACCAAATCCATAAAGACCAAAAAATATAAATAATAAACGATACCGGGCCTTTGTTAGAGGATATATTTCATAGTAGATCATTAAAATAAAACAATAAGTAATACTAATGAACAAAGCAATTAAATATTCCCAATCACCAATCATTAGGTCAATATTAAATATCTCTTTAATAAAAAATATTGCAATAATAATAAAACTCAATACTGAAAAACTCTTAAAATAGATATTTCCTCTAATTTTCAATTGTCGTTCATCGAGTCGGCATTTAAATAATGACTTAAATTTCTTCATCAAGAATATCCTCCCAAAATAATTCATCCAACGATTTATTTAAAACTTTACAAATTTTAATACAAAGTTTAACTGTTGGATTATAATCTCCTTTTTCAATCGCATTCATTGTTTGACGTGATACCCCAACAGCATCTGCTAAATCTTTTTGGGTCATATCCAGTGCAGCTCGAGCTGCTTTTATCCTTAGATTTTTAGACATCTCATCACCTCAAGATAATAGTAGTGTATATTTTAATAAATGTCAAATATATATTACATTTTGTAATTAATATTTATGATTATAATATAAATATAAACATCCTCGGATTATAATGATAATGAAAATACAAGCTACGATTCCAAGCAATAAGTCAAAACTGTAGAGTGGGGCAATCACAGAAACCAATGCCATTGTAATAATCTCAAAGGTAAAAGAAAAATTTCCCCCAACCTTGTCAGCAATAAATAATTTACGTTCATCATGATCATTTATATATTTTTCAATTAACTTTACTTCATTTTTAGCTAAAAAGAAGTTAGAAATTAGATTAATGCACGGAAAAACAAATAAAGCAAAAGAAAGTCCTGTTTGATATCCATGTACAAAGTCAATGTAATGTTCGTTATTTGAATTAATAGTTAAAACATTAGTTAAGGACAAGATGATTAAAGTTAAAGCAGATATCATTAAAGTAATCATCCAGTAATTAGTTTTTTTCAAGTCTTCACGTGCTAGAACAATTCTTTTATCCATTATTTAGTTCCTCCTCAAAATCAAATATTTCTTCAATTGTCAAGTTAAAATATTTTGCAATTTTATAAGCTAAAATTAATGAAGCTGTGTATTTGCCTACTTCAATTGAAGTAATTGTCTGTCGGGTTACCCCGACAGACCTTGCTAGTTCTTCTTGAGAAATTTTATAGGCTTTTCTAAGTTCAGGAATTTTAGTTTTCATTATAACACTCCTATCTTTGCAAAGTACACTTTACAATTAAAGTATAGTTTGCTTTGCAATATATGTCAAGCTAACTTTGCAAAATAAAAACCTGCTAAAGATTAAAATTCTTTAACAGGATATTTTTCAGCATTTTTTATAAGTTTTTTTTCAATAATTGTACTTACATCAAGATTTAGTGAGTATGCCAGTTGAAAACAATATATCATTACATCGGCAAGTTCTTCACTAATATTTTCTGTTTTGTAATCATTATCCCACTGAATACATTCAAGTAATTCCCCAGCTTCAATAGAAATACTTTTAATTAGACATTCGGGATGTTCTAATTGATCCCAACCACGTTTTTGAACAAATTCAATAATTTTATTTTCAAGCTCTTTCATAAACATCTCCTTTTTTATAATTATATGAACTATTGATAGATAATCAAGTAAAATGAATAAATGTCGATACAAACGGGAATAAATTTAGATATAAAAAAGACAGGAAAATAATGCATAGTAAAAAAGTAGGAAATAATTAAAAAATACTCTTGACTTTTAAAATAGATTTAGTTAATATATTGCCAACGACAATGAAAAGAAGAGTAGTTCACTTGAACTTTATAGAGAATCCTTGGATGGTGGAAAAGGATAGGGGATAATGAATGAAGATGGTCTTGGAGTCTTGTAGGCGATATTTAGCCTATGACGGGTGTGCCCGTTAGCGCACTAGAGTATGATTGTACTCGAAGAGGTTATTGCTGTGAGGTAATAATGAATTAAGGTGGTAACACGGGCAATGCTCGTCCTTTGGCTTAAAGGACGAGTTTTTATATTTTAAGGAGGATTTTATGATTGAAATTAAGCGCGTTAGTAAAGTTTATCGATTAAAGGATCGTGAAGTAGTTGCTGTAGATGATGTTTCTTTAACTATCGAAGATGGCGATATTTATGGAATAATTGGTTATAGCGGAGCTGGTAAATCTACATTAGTGCGTCTAATTAACCAATTAGAGGTACAAGATAGTGGTAAAATATTTATTGATGGACAAGATTTAGGGAATTTATCACAAATAGAATTAAGAAAATTGAGAACTAAAGTAGGAATGATTTTTCAGCATTTTAATTTATTGTGGTCACGAACAGTAAGTGAAAATATTGAATTAGCTTTAGAAATTGCTGGTAATAAAGATAAAAGGATTCGTCAGCAAAAGGTTCAAGAACTAGTAGAGCTAGTTGGTTTAACAGGTCGTGAGAATGCTTATCCTAGCGAATTATCAGGTGGACAAAAGCAACGGGTGGGGATCGCGCGAGCTCTTGCTAATGATCCTAGAATCTTATTATGCGATGAGGCTACTAGTGCATTAGATCCCGATACGACAAAATCGATTTTAGAATTATTATTAAAAATAAATAAGAAATTAAATATTACGATCATTATGATCACACATCAAATGGAAGTAGTCCAAAGAATCTGTAATCATATTGCAGTTATGTCAGAAGGAAAAGTTATCGAAGAAGGAACTGTTAAAGAGATTTTTACTTCGCCGCAACATTCAGTAACTAAAAGTTTTATTCAAGAAGGAAAAAATCATAATGAATTTGATGAGACTGTTCTAAAGAAAATTTATTCTAAAGGACGATTATTGAAAGTAGTGTTTGATGAAAATGTTAGTCGTTTGCCAATTTTGACTAAAGTAATTAGAGAATGTGATAGTGATATAAATGTAATTGAAGCTAATTTAAGCAATACTATCGATAGTTCATTTGGGATTATGATTTTGCAAGTAATCGGTGATTATGAAAAAGTAATAACTTTATTTGAAAAATATTTAGCTAAAGTGGAGGTGATGTAGATGCGAAGTATTTTAGAAAACATTGATATCAATGCGATGATAGCAGCTCTAAATGAAACGCTCTTTATGACATTGATTTCATTGATTTTTGCGGTAATTCTTGGAATGGTCTTGGGAATTGCTATATATTTAACTCAAGATGATGGACTGTATCCTAATTTGATCGTTAATAAAATTTTAAATTTGATCGTTAATGTATTTAGAGCGGTACCATATATTATTTTAGTATTTTTGCTAATTCCATTGACTACATTTTTGGTTGGTTCAATGTTAGGTGCTAAGGCAGCATTACCGTCATTGATTTTATCAAGTGCACCATTTTATGGACGGATGGTCATGATTGCTTTAAATGAAGTTGATGGTGGAACGATTGAAGCAAGTAAAGCAATGGGGGCAAGTAATGTTCAAATCATTACTAAGGTTTTAATTCCAGAAGCTAAACCAGCTTTGATTTCTTCGATTACAGTTATGTCCATTTCATTAGTTGGTTATACAGCAATGGCAGGTGCCATAGGAGCTGGTGGTCTTGGGAATCTGGCATATCTATATGGGTTTGTAAGAACTAACAATTATGTAATGTATACAGCCACATTTTTAATTTTAGTTATTGTTTTTATTATTCAATTTATTGGTGATTATTTTGTAAGGAAAATAGATAAAAGGTAGGGAAATATTATGAAAAAATTATTTATCGGAATTATTAGTTTATTATTAGCAGTTACACTAACTGCATGTGGTGGAAAAACAGAACGTGATGATAAAACATTATTAGTGGCTGCAACCTCAAAGCCACATGGTGATATTTTGGAAGAAGCTAAGAACATTTTAAAGGATGATTATGATATTGATCTAGAGATAAAAATTTTAGATGACTATTATATTTTTAATCGCTCTTTAAATGATGGTGATGTAGATGCAAACTTTTTCCAACATGTCCCATTTTTTGAAAAGGATATTAAGGATAATAAATATGATCTAGTTAATGCTGGTGGAGTGCATATTGAACCATTTGGTTTTTATTCAAAACAAATTAAAAATATTAATGAATTAAAGAAAAATGATATTGTTGTTATTTCTAATTCTGTTGCTGATCATGGACGAATTCTAGCTATTTTAGATGAAGCAGGGATCATTGAATTAGATGATAAAGTGAAAGTGCAAGATGCAACGATTGAAGATATTAAGACTAATCGATTAAATTTGGAATTCAAGGAAATTAAACCAGAATTGCTAACTAATGCGTATAAAAATGATGAAGGTGCATTAATCGCAATCAATGGGAATTATGCAATTGATGCTGGCTTGAATCCAACTAAAGATGCGATTCTTTTAGAATCAGCAGATGAAAGTAATCCATATGTTAATATCGTGGCGTGTCAAAAGGGACATGAAAATGATAAAAAAATCAAAGCTTTAGTAGCAGTATTACAATCTCAAAAAATTAAAGATTTTATTACCAATACGTATAGTGATGGATCAGTGATTCCGGTTAAATAAAGATGCTTAGGCATCTTTTTTTATTATGGCGATTGCGTAGATACAGAAAATAACATATAATTTTTAAAGTTAGGAGGTTTTACCAATGTTATGTAGAGATTATTTGTATCAAGAAGTAGAGGTTCTCATTGATCGTCCATTAGGTTCTCAGCATCCTCAATACGGCTTCATATATCCTCTTAATTATGGTTTCATTGAAAACACAGTTAGCGGAGATGGAGAAGAACTTGATGCTTATTTGCTTGGTGTCTTTGAGCCGGTAGAAAGATATCGTGGGGTAGTTATTGCAGTTATCCAGCGG
Organism: Thomasclavelia ramosa DSM 1402; assembly: GCF_014131695.1. Lineage (NCBI taxonomy): Bacteria > Bacillati > Bacillota > Erysipelotrichia > Erysipelotrichales > Coprobacillaceae > Thomasclavelia > Thomasclavelia ramosa. The sequence goes on along the minus strand of NZ_CP036346.1, from coordinate 1,868,840 downwards.
ACTAATGATAATGATGATAAATTGATTGTTGTTCCTCATAATGTTGATTATAGTGATGAACAGATTAGAGCCTTAACAGAGTTTCAAGAGAGATATTTCAATTCAGTTATTCTAAGATAAAGGAGAAGATGATGACTATAACAGTAGACGAATATATTAATAGTTTTTACCAACAGATACAAATAAATTTAATTAAGTTAAGAAAAATAATTAAAGAAACGGCGCCTGAAGCTCAAGAAAAAATATCATGGGGTGTACCAACATATTTTCAAGACGGTTTTCTAGTCCAGTTTGCAGCATATAAAAAACATATCGGCTTCTATACATCACCGCAAACAATAGAAGCTTTTAAAACAGAATTAGCTAATTATAAGACAAATAATAAAAATACAGTGCAATTTATGTTTGAACAAGAATTACCAGTAGAATTAATAAAAAAGATGGTTTTATTTAAAATAGAGGAGAACACTAAATGAGGCTAGGAACAACATATATTAGTGTCAATGATTTTGCTAAGTCACTGGCTTTTTATCAGCTTTTATTGGAGCAAGAGCCATTATATTGTAATGATGATCGGTGGGCTACATTTGATTGTGGGAATTCATTATCATTATATAATCGACAATTTGATATTGATTTTCTTGTAAATAACGATTATCGTGGCCATTATAATCATTCATATTTGACAACTTTGAAAAATGAAAATAGTGATAAAATAAATACATCAGTTATATTCAATTTTGAAGTAGAGGATTTAATAAGTGAATATGAACGAATTAAAAAATTAAAGATAGGGGCTGTATCTGAACTGTTATTTGTCAATATCCATATGCCATACTGGTATTTTACAATCAAAGATCCAGATGGTAATGAAATTGAAATTACTGGCAATTATAATGGAAGCGACAAGCTAACAGATGAGTAAATTTTTATCTTTTCATATTCAGTAAATAAAAAATAATTATATTAAAATATGATAGGATAAAACAGTTGGAGGTTTTAATAATGAAACGTAAATTTTTCTTTTTTGATATTGATGGTACTTTGGCAGTTGGGACACCAGGAAATCAATATGTACCAGAATCGACTAAAATAGCTATTTCAAAATTAAAAGAGGCTGGTCATTTTGTTGCTATTGCTACTGGAAGGAGTTATGCGATGGCAGTAGAACATATGAAAGAACTAGGGTTTGAAAATATGGTAAGTGACGGTGGAAATGGAATTACAATACATAATAAATTAGTAGAAATTAAACCCTTAGATTACGATAAATGTATCAATTTAATTAATGAATGTAAGGAAAAAGGATATATTTGGGCAATTTCACCTGATAATGCGACAAGACGATTGGCACCAGATAATCGCTTTTATGATTTTACACATGATATCTATATGGATACCATAGTTCAAGAAGGTTTGGATCCAAAAGACTTTGATAAAATTTATAAAGTATATGTGGCTTGTTATGCTCCAGAGGAAGAAAAGCTGGAAACTTTAAAGGAACTGCCTTGGTGTCGTTTTCATCAAGAATACTTGTTTGTAGAACCTGGCGATAAGTCAGTTGGAATCAAAATGATGGTTGATCATTTTGATGGGGATTATAGTGATGTAGTTGTTTTTGGTGATGAAAAAAATGATTTGAGTATGTTTACTGATGAATGGACTAGTATCGCAATGGGAAATGCAATTGATGCTTTGAAAGCTAAAGCTGCATATATTACAGATGATTGTGACAAAGACGGTATTTATAATGCCTGTAAACATTTTGGCTGGATCGACTAAATATGTCCGTTAATCGACTATTTGAAACTATTTATTATCTGATTGAACATAAGCAGACTACTGCTAAAGAATTGGCTGAACACTTTGAAGTTTCAACCCGGACAATATATCGTGATTTAGATCGCTTGATCGTAGCTGGATTTCCAATTTATGCCAATCAAGGAGCTAAGGGTGGAATTTATATAGATAGTGAATTTGTTTTGGATAAAATGACATTCAGTGATGATGAACAGAATCAAATTTTAATGGCACTTCAATGTATAGAGAGGCTTCAAGATAGAGATGAAGCAGGCTTAATTGATAAGATGGCAGCGTTATTTAATAAAAATAAACTAGATTGGATTGAAGTTGATTTTACTACTTGGCATCATAACAATAGTCAAAATGAAAAGTTTGAAACAATAAAAAAAGCTATTTTTGAACAAAAGGAAATTAAATTTAAATATATTAATTCTTATGGTGAGAAATCACAGCGATGTGTTTTTCCAAATAAACTGTTTTTTAAAGCAAATACTTGGTATTTACAAGGATATTGTCTTCAAAAAAATAGCTATCGTGTTTTTCGGCTAACAAGAATTATAGAATTACTAACGACATCAAATTATTTTCAACTTGAAGAAATTGCTTTACCACCAAAAATAAATAAAATTCCTAATTTGAATACCCCGAGGATTAAAGTGATTTTAAAATTTGATAAAAGTATAGGGAGTGTTGTTTTTGATGAATTCGGTGATGGTGTAATCTGTGAGGATACTGCTGGAAATTATATAGTAAGTAGTGTTGTCCCTGATGATTACTGGTTGATTAGTTTTATTCTCTCATTTGGGTCTAAAGTTGAGGTAATAGAACCTCAAGACCTTAAAGATAAGGTAATTATAGAAATTAATAAAATTAAGGCTGTTTATAAACAAACTTGACAGAGGATGTCAAGTTTGTTTTGTTATAATGATTCTATAGAAAGGATGAGTTAAATGGAAATAATCACAGTCGATCAAAATAATTTGGAGAAGGAGCATATTTGTTGTGCAATTTCTAGTAATAATGATATCCAAGTTAAAGCTAAAAAAGCTTGGCTTGAGGAACAGTTTAAATGCGGATTGATTTTTAAAAAGATGGATGTAAGGGGAAAGTGTTTTATTGAATATTTACCACTTGAAGAAGCTTGGGTACCTATCGTAGGTGATGATCTTATGCATATTAATTGTCTTTGGGTATCTGGAAAATATCAAGGACAGGGATTAGCTAAAAAATTGTTGGAAGCTTGTATTAAAGATTGTCGTAAACAGAAGAAACATGGAATAACTGTTATTTCTGCAAAAAGGAAAATGCCGTTTGTAATGGATTATAAATTTTTAATTAAGCATGGTTTTATTTCAATAATGAGTCTAGATAAATATGAATTAATGTATTTAAGTTTAGATTCTCAAGCAGTTCAACCAAGTTTTACGATTAAAGAAATGACTTGTGAGGAAGGTGGATTAGTTTTATATTATAGTCATCAGTGTCCTTTTACAGCTAAATATGCCCCGATGATTGAAGCGTATTGTCAAGAAAAAGGTTTAATAATTAAATTAAAACTATTAAATAGTAGTGAGGAAGCAAAAAATGCGGGAATTCTTTTTACCACATATAGTTTGTTTTATAATCATAAATTTATTACAAGAGAAATTTTATCGGTTAAAAAATTTGAGAAAATATTGGAGGAATTAATATGACTAAATTAGATTATAAGAAAGAATATAAAGATTTATATTTACCAAAAAGGTCCCCAATGTTGATTAATGTAGATAAAATCACGTATGTAACAGTTGATGGTAAAGGTAATCCTAATACATCAGCTGAATATAAAGAGGCTCTAGAATTATTATATGGTATTTCTTTTACAATTAAAATGTCCAAAATGACGGATAATAAAATAGATGGCTATTTTGAATATGTAGTTCCCCCTTTGGAAGGCTTATGGTGGCTGGATAAAAAACCAACTGAAAAAGTAATCGGTGATAAAAGTAAATTTTATTGGAAATCAATGATTAGATTACCTGAATTTGTTACACTTGAAGTTTTTGAACATGCTAAAGAATTATTAAAAGTAAAAAAACCATACTTAAATCTTGATAAAGTAAATTACGAAATTATTGAAGAAGGGAAATGTGTTCAAATTATGCATCTAGGCAGTTATGATGAAGAAAATACGAGTATTGAAAAAATATATCAATTTATCGAAACTCAAGGATTACAAATTGATCTCAATGAAGTCCGCCGACATCATGAAATTTATTTAAGTGATCCAAGAAAATGTAAACCTGAAAATTTAAAAACAGTAATACGTTATCCTGTTAAATAAAAATACGTTATCATAATAGAGGGTTTGTAGTATAATTATGATAAATAGAAAGGCGGGATATAAATGCAACGAACATTAGAAGAAATTACTCAGTATATTGATCATACATTATTAAAGCCATATGCGTCAAAAGAAGCGATGCAAGCTTTTTGTAATGAGGCAAAAGAATTAAAGGTAAAGATGGTCGCAATAAATTCTTACTATACTAAATTTTGTAAAGAATTATTAAAAGACACCACAATCCATGTTGGCGCAGCTATTTCTTTTCCTTTAGGTCAAACAACAATAGCAGTCAAAGCTTTTGAAACTATTGAGGCAATCAAAGATGGTGCTGACGAGATTGATTATGTTTTAAATCTTGCTAAAGTTAAAGACGGTGATTTTACTTATATCAAGGAAGAGATGGAAACAATTGTTAAGATTTGCCGTGAGGCAGGAATCATTAGTAAAGTAATTTTTGAAAATTGTTATTTAACAAAAGATGAAATCAGGAAATGTGCACAAATTGCTAAAGAAGTTAAACCGGATTTTATCAAGACTTCTACTGGCTTTGGACCAGGTGGAGCTTTGATCGAAGATGTGAAAATAATGTTAGAAACTGTAGATGGTGTTTGTAAAGTCAAAGCAGCAGGCGGGATTAGGGATTATAAAACTTTTAATGAATTTATAAATTTGGGAGTTGAACGAATTGGGACAAGTTCGACTAAAACAATTATTAAAGAATTTAAGGAAAATGATGAGTAATCTAGGTCACTAGATTACTTTTTTTGCATATAATAACTTAGGTGATAATATGGAAGAGTATCAAAAAACGGTAATGCGTGTTTCAACAGTTACATTATTAGGAAATTTAATTTTAGCATTTTTTAAAATCTTAATTGGGTTTATATCTTTTTCTAATGCAATTATTTCCGATGGTATCCATACTGCGTCAGATGTTTTAAGTACAGTTGTAGTTATGGTTGGCGTAAAATTATCCAGTAAAGAAAGTGATTTAGAACATCCATATGGTCATGAACGGTTTGAATGTGTGGCAGCAATTATTCTTGCAGTTATGTTGTTTTTAACGGCGTTGTTGATAGGATATAGCGGTATTATAGAAATTATTAACCCAAGTAATGTTAAATTAAAATATGGATCGTTAGCTATTGTTATAGCTGTAATATCGATTGTGGCTAAGGAAGCGATGTATTGGTATACGATTATTGAAGCAAAACGTATCAATTCAAATGCAATGAAAGCAGATGCCTGGCATCATCGAAGTGATGCTTTTTCTTCAATTGGCAGTTTAGTCGGCGTTATTGGTTTTTATTTAGGATATTATATTTTAGATGCAATTGCTAGTATTCTCATTTGTGGTTTTATTCTAAAGGTAGCGATCGAGATTTTTAATGATGCGATTGATCAAATGATTGATCATGCCTGTAGTAGAGAATTTCAAGAGGATTTGATTTCTTTAATTACGGAGCAAAGTGAAATAATTAATATTGATGATTTGAAAACAAGATTATTTGGTAATAAAGTATATGTAGATTTAGAAGTACAGGTTGATGGAAATGATAATTTACGTCATGCTCATGCTATTGCTCATCAAGTGCATGATTTGATTGAAAATAATTTTCCAACAGTCAAACATTGTAATGTTCATGTTAATCCTAGTGACAGTTGACAAAGAGTTTACATCTTCTAAGGCAAGTGCTAAACTATAGTAGTTGTAAATAATAGGGGGTAAAACATGAAAATTGCAGTATATAATTATCGAGAATTTGATGAGGGACAATATTTTGAAAAGTTTTCACAACATTATTGTGTTGAAATAATTAAAATATATGATTCACCAAATAAAGAAAATGCAGTTTTAGCAAAAGGTTGTAACGGGGTAAGTGTTATTACTACAGCAATCACTAAGGAAATTATTGAGATTTGGCATGAACAAGGTGTAAAACATATTTCAACAAGAACTATTGGTTATGATCATATTGACTTGAAAGCAGCTAAGGCGAATAAGATGATCGTAAGTAATGTAACCTATTCGACTGCCAGCGTTGCAAATTATACAGTAATGATAATGTTAATGGCTTTAAGAAAAATGAAAATGATCATGCGTCGAGCAATTGGATTTGATTATTCATTAAACGAGAGTATTGGATTAGAACTTGAAAATATGGTTGTTGGGGTGATAGGAACAGGTGCTATAGGTCAAAAAGTGATTAAAAATCTAAGTGGTTTTGGCTGTCAGATACTTGCTTATGACCCATTTGAAAAAGAAGAAGTAAGAAAATATGCAGATTATGTGGCAATGGAAGAAATTATTACTAAGAGCGATATCATAACATTTCATGTTCCGGCTTTAGAAGATACGTATCATCTTGTTTGTCAAGAAACTATTGAAAAAATGAAGGATGGTGTTATTATAATTAATACCGCTCGTGGAAGTATTATCGATACCAGTGATTTGATTAGTGCGTTAGAGAGCGGTAAAATCGCTGCCTGTGCTTTAGATGTAATCGAAAATGAATTAGGATTATATTATAATGATTATAAATACAAAGTGATTGGAAACCATGAATTATCTATATTACGAGATATGCCCAATGTTTTATTAACTCCACATATGGCCTTTTATACAGAACAAGCAGTCAGTGATATGGTTGAACATTCGATTGAAAGTATTGTAGCTGATCGTGATGGTAAAGAAAATAAATTTAGAGTATGTTAAGATAGTTTTATAGTTATAAATTTTAGATAAATATTATTTTCAATAATGTTATAAGCTTAAAAATATTTAGCTACATACTTTTTAACAATAAGTAGTTAGAAAGTTATGAATAAGTTAGAAATGTAGTATTAATTTATTTATTGGAGACAAACTATTATGGGGTGATAATAGTGAAGAATAAGAAAAAACAAAATAAGTCAAATGAAGCAGTAAAAACAGCTGGTAATAATCAATGGACAAATAATAATACCAAATATTATCCTGATGAACGCGAGCGTCAAGATGGTCCCGGAGGCAATTAATAAAAACAAGTTGGTTAACGTATGTTAATTCAACTTGTTTTTTATAGATTTACTTATAAGAAAGGAATATAATAAAAAAAGTAGAAAGCTCTACTTTTAAATGCATGGCTAGGGTACTTGGATTCGAACCAAGGAAATGTCAGATTCAGAGTCTGATGCCTTACCGCTTGGCTATACCCTAATTAGTGGACATTTATAATTTTAAAACTTTATTGGAAAAAATACAAGGGGATGGAATGAAATTTATGAAAATTAGAACAAGATTTGCACCTAGTCCAACTGGTTATATGCACATAGGTAACTTACGAACAGCTTTGTATGGTTATTTGATTGCTAAAAAAGACGATGGTGATTTTATTTTGAGGATTGAAGATACAGATCAAGCCCGGGAAGTAGCTGGGGCAATAGATGTAATTTATCAAACATTATCAGATACTGGACTTGAATATGATGAAGGACCTGATAAAGATGGCGGATATGGACCATATATTCAATCACAAAGATTAGAAATTTACCAAAAGTACGCTCATGAGCTTGTTAAGCTGAATGGAGCTCACTACTGTTTTTGTAATCAAGAAAATGTTAAGGGTAATAAAGAGGATCAAATATTTAAAGATCCATGTCATCAATTATCTGATGAAGAAATAGAGAAACTATTGTCAGAAAATAAACCGTATGTTATCAGACAAACAATTAAGCAGGGGCAAACAACTTTTAATGATGAAGTATACGGAGAAATAACTGTCGATAATGATACTTTAGATGAGGGGGTGTTACTAAAGAGTGATGGTTATCCAACATACAATTTTGCTAATATCATCGATGATCATTTGATGAGTATAACCCATGTAGTACGAGGAAATGAATATTTAGCTAGTACGCCGAAATATAATATAATTTATCAAACTTTTAATTGGGAAATTCCAACGTACATTCATGTTCCGCCAGTGATGAAAGATGAGCAGCATAAGCTATCAAAGCGCAATGGAGATGCTTCATATCAAGATTTAATTAAGCAAGGATACCTAAATGAAGCAGTCATTAATTATATTGCTTTATTAGGGTGGGCTCCAGAAGGTGAGGAAGAGATTTTTTCTTTATCCGAACTGATTAAAAATTTTGATATTAAAAGAATATCAAAGGCACCAGCAATTTTTGATCTCGATAAATTAAAGTGGATGAATGGACTTTATTTACGAAATTTAACGTTAGAAAATTTTCATCAACTAGCAATGCCGTATTATCAAAAAATAATTACACGCGATGTTGATTTATTAGAACTGAGTCAAGTACTACAATTGAGGATTTCCTATTTAAATGAAATACCGGAGATGATTGATTTTATTAATGAACCATGTAATGCTGATGAAACATTATTTAAAAATAAAAAGATGAAAACAAATCCTGAAAACTCATTAGAAGCTCTTATTTGGGTTAGAGATGCTTTAAGTACTTTTGATAATTTTAATGATGATCTAGCGTTACATGATTTATTTATTAATTTAGCTCAAGAAAAAGAAGTGAAGAATGGACGGATTATGTATCCTGTCAGAGTTGCTTTGACTTTTAAGTCATTTACTCCGGGCGGAGCTGTTGAAATTGCACATATTTTAGGGAAAAATGAATCACTTAAAAGAATCGATCTGGCCATTAAGTTATTAAGTATGAAATAATTTGATACTTAAATTGAAATAGTATTTTGAATATACATAAAAGCCTTTTTTACAGGAATTTTGTTTCCATTAAAAAGGCTTTTAAAAGTGGCATATATTACTGTTTTATTAGCTCTGATTGCTTTAAAGTTGGTACTTATTATTATAATGAATATAAGTTTTATAATTATTGATGTTGATATTTCTGGGTCCATGTCTAAAATATACTCAACTGTATAGATAATTTTGCCATAGATTCACTACACTATCTAAAACATCTAATAATTATATTGATAAAAATTGTTTTGAATAATGATTGTCTTTTTTTTATAAATAGTGCTATAATATTTACATGGTCTGTTGGTGAAGCGGTCAACACACTAGGTTCTCATCCTAGCATTCACGGGTTCGAACCCCGTACAGGCTACCAAATAAAAATAACACCCACGTAAGGGGTGTTTTTTTGTTTGGTTTTGAATTGACGAGTTTATTGAGGAAATTCATCTTCATCAATAAACTCATAACCCGAGTGACGGTCATCAACAGCTTTAGCAATTTGAATTTTATAATCAAGATTTTTTTGATAATCAAATGAAAAAATTCCTGCATAAAGAGTATCCAGTAAGTATTTAATCGATGTTGTTGTTGCAAAATCTCCAATCTTTGTATGTAACATTTCACGTGATGAAATTCGTAATGTTACATCAGCAATTTTAGAAAGGCGATTATTTGCAATACAGGTAATCGCGATGATTGGAGTTTCTTTCTTTTTCAATACCTTAGCAACCTCAATAATAAATTCTGTTTCTCCAGAATATGAAATTAAAATAGCACAATGGGTTTCATCACTCATTGCCGCTTGAACCTTGGGATTGCCAGGCAGACGACAGATATTTACATTACGATGAATATAAAATAATTTACTTCTAAATCCTTCTGCTAATAAAAGGTTATTAGAAACTCCATAGAGATCTAATTCTTTAGCATTTCGAAGATAACGTAAGGCCGTTTGTAAGTCATCATGATTCAGCATGGACATCGTGTCTTGAATCGCATCAATTTGAAGTTGACCGATATTATTAGAAATTGTCATAATATCATCACTAACAACAAAAGGAATACTAGCATCGACCTTTTGTTCTTTAAATAAATATTCGAGTTCTGCAATAAAATCTTCTTTAAAGGCGTTCCAGCCGGAATAACCTAATTTTTTGGCAATACGTACTAAAAGTGGGGCAGAAGTGAATGTTGCTTTAGCAATACTGTTGGCTGACATATTCTTTATTTTTAAACCTTGTTCAAGAATGTAGTCAATAATAATAGCTTCACTTGATGAAAAGTGAGTATGTTCAAGTTTGTGAATTATTAACATATTTTTTACCTCGCTTTATTTCATTATACGTGTCGAAGACAAAAGAGTAAACCAAAAAGAATTAAAATGATAACGTTTTCATTTCAAATGTGGTAGAATATAAGTATGCAGCTAATGATGAGGAAATTTCTGAGTCAAAGGGTGAACAATTATTTTTGTTTTGTTCAACCATTAGTACGCCCTAATGGTTTTTAGTTTAAGGAGGTAAAATGGAAAGTAGAATTGCAATTTTAGGAATTTTTGTTTATGAATTAGACAGTGCTAATAAGATTAATGACTTGTTGCATAAATATAGTCGCTATATTATTGGGCGAATGGGAATTCCCTATAAAGATAAGCAAGTATCAGTTATGTCTGTTATCGTTGATGGACCAAATGATGTAATAGGGGCTTTATCGGGAAAAATCGGAATGCTCAAAGGTGTCAGTGTAAAGGCACTATATTCAAAAGGATAGAATGAGTAATATTGATTTAATTAACAAGCTTCATCAAGAAGGCGCATTGGATTTTGATGAGTTTAAAAGATTATTAAAAACATTTGATCAAAACGATTTTGATTACGCTAAGAAGATTGCTGCGAAAATCACTGAACAAATATTTAAAAATAAGATCTATATTCGGGGATTAATTGAAATCAGCAGTTATTGTAAAAATGATTGTTATTATTGTGGATTACGTCGCAGTAATAAATTAGCATTACGCTATCGGCTAAATTTAGAAGAAATATTATTATGCTGCAAAGAAGGTTATCGCTTAGGCTTTCGAACATTTGTTTTACAAGGTGGAGAAGACGAATATTACCAAGATGAACGAATGGTAGAAATTATTGAGAAAATAAAAGAATTATATCCTGATTGTGCAATTACGCTATCGTTAGGAGAAAAAAGTAAAGAAACTTATCAAAAGTATTTTAATGCAGGTGCTGATCGTTATTTGCTTCGTCATGAAACTTATAATAGAGAGCATTACTATCAGCTTCATCCTCATGAGATGTCATTTGATAATCGAATTGACTGTCTTTTGAATTTAAAAGCAATTGGGTTTCAAACAGGATGTGGATTTATGGTAGGAAGTTATCATCAGGATATTGATTGTCTGGTTAATGATTTATTGTTTATTAAAGAGCTAAAGCCGGAAATGGTAGGGATTGGACCATATTTAGTGCATCAAAATACGCCTTTTAAAAACCAACCAAATGGTGATTTAAAACTTACTCTTTTTTTATTAAGTTTGATTAGAATTATGACAAAGGATGTTCTATTGCCTGCAACAACTGCTTTAGCAACTTTAGATTCTAATGGGCGCTTAGAGGGAATTAACCATGGTTGTAATGTTGTGATGCCTAATTTATCACCTCAGGAGGTAAGAAAAAAATACTCGTTATATGATGGAAAAGCAGCGAGTGGACAAGAAGCGAGTGAAGGATTAAAAGAATTAATTGATACGCTAAAGACGGCGGGATATGAAGTTGTATATGAGCGTGGAGATTATTGTAAATTTGATTACGAGGGTTAGACCTAAGTAAAAGAAAGTGAGAAAAAGGAAAATGTATAATGTAAAATCTAATAAGGCTGAAGAATTTATTGATGATCAAGAAATACTGGAAACAATTGCATATGCTAAAGAAAATAAAGATAATCGAGAATTAATCTTTTCTTTAATTGAGCGTGCTAAAGACTGTAAAGGATTAACGCACCGTGAAGCAATGCTGTTATTGGAGTGTGAAATTCCTGAAGCAATTGATGAAATGGAAAAAGTTGCTAAAATGATTAAGCAAAAATTATATGGTAATAGAATTGTAATGTTTGCACCTTTATACTTATCAAATTATTGCGTTAATGGTTGTGTCTATTGTCCTTATCATTTAAAAAATAAGCATATTGCAAGAAAAAAATTAACTCAAGAAGAAATAAAAAAAGAAGTCATCGCACTTCAAAATATGGGGCATAAGCGTTTAGCATTAGAAACAGGAGAGGATCCAATCAATAATCCAATTGAATATGTATTGGAAAGCATTAAAACTATATATGGGATCAAACATATAAATGGAGCAATTAGGCGGGTTAATGTTAATATTGCTGCAACAACAGTTGAAAACTATAAAAAGCTAAAAGAGGCTGGGATAGGAACTTATATTCTTTTCCAAGAAACATATAATAAGAAAAATTATGAAGCACTGCATCCAACGGGACCAAAACATGATTATGCTTATCATACTGAAGCAATGGATCGGGCTATGGATGGTGGAATTGATGATGTCGGTATTGGGGTTTTATTTGGGCTAGAAATGTATCGATATGATTTTGTGGGTTTATTGATGCATGCCGAACATTTAGAGGCCGCAAAAGGAGTTGGACCACATACGATTAGTGTTCCGAGAATTTGTCCAGCAGATGATATTGATAAATCAGACTTTAGTAATGCTATCAGCGATAAAATTTTTGAAAAGATTGTAATGATCATCAGAATGGCAGTACCATATACGGGAATGATTATTTCAACACGTGAATCTAAACGGGTTCGAGAAAGAGTGTTAGAGTTAGGTATTTCACAAATTAGTGGTGGCTCTAAGACAAGTGTTGGCGGTTATGATGAACCTGAAACTGAAGAAGATACTACTTCTGCACAATTTGATATTAGTGATAATAGAACTTTAGATGAGGTTGTTAAGTGGTTATGTGAATTAAATTATATTCCAAGTTTTTGTACTGCTTGTTATCGCGAAGGAAGAACGGGAGATCGTTTTATGCAATTATGTAAATCTGGTCAAATCTCGAATTGTTGTCATCCTAATGCTTTGATGACATTAAAGGAATATAGTCAAGATTATGCCGGTGATGATACTAAGTTAAAAGCTGATAATTTAATTATGAAGGAATTAGATAATATCACTAGTGATAAAGTTAGAAAAATTTGTCAAGAACGTCTTACGATGATTGAAGACGGGAAACGTGATTTCAGGTTCTAATAATGGCAGGGTTAAATAAAACACCAGGAGCTAATCGGCTCCATATTGGTTTTTTTGGAAAACGTAATAGTGGCAAATCGGCATTGATCAACGCCTTTGTTAATCAAGAAGTTTCAATTGTCTCAAGTGAACCGGGAACAACTACTGATCCTGTCTATAAGGCGATGGAAATTGATGGTTTGGGACCATGCTTGTTAGTTGATACTGCAGGTTTTGATGATATTGGGACTCTAGGGCAATTGCGAAACGATAAGACAAAAAAAGCTAGTGAAAAGATTGATATTGCAATCATTCTTTTTAATGATAGAAAGATTTGTCAAGAATTAGACTGGTATCATTATTTTAAAGAGAAGCATATTCCTACGATATTAGTAATAAGTAAAGCTGATTTACAAAGGAATGATAATCTTCTAAAGAAAATTACTGAAGCAACTAGTGAAACACCATTACTGATTAGTTCGTTAACGAAGCAAGGAATAAAAGAGTTACAAGAAAAATTGCTTGAAAAGGTACCGGCTGATTTTGAAAAAGAAAGCATTACAGGTGAATTAGCAAAAAAAGGTGATCTTATACTATTAGTAATGCCACAAGATATTCAAGCTCCCAAAGGCAGATTAATTTTACCCCAAGTTCAGGTAATGCGTGAATTGCTTGATAAAGGTTGTCAAATTATGGCTGTAACAACGGAACAACTAAAATCAGCTTTACAAAAATTAAATCAAGCCCCTGATCTTGTTATTACAGATTCACAAGTATTTAAATATGTTTATGAAAATATTTCTTCAGAAAGCAAATTGACATCATTTTCTGTTTTAATGGCAGGTTATAAGGGAGATTTAAATTATTATGCTAAAAGTGTTGAAATCTTAGAACGGCTGAATGGTGATTCGACAGTTTTAATTGCAGAATGTTGTAGTCATGCACCATTAAGTGAAGATATTGGACGGGTTAAAATTCCTCGAATGTTAAAGAAAAAATTTCCTGGAATTGGTGTTGAAATTGTTAGTGGAACAGATTTTCCAGATGATTTAACCAAGTACGATTTAATTATTACTTGTGGTGGCTGTATGTTTAATCGCCGGTATATTATGACAAGAGTTAATCAGGCAAAAGGGCAAATGATTCCGATGACAAATTATGGCATTTTTATTGCATATGTAAATGGAATCTTGGATAAAGTTATATATTAAAAGGACTATTCAAATGATACAGAAGTAAAATAAAGGTAGATATTGGAACTAATATCTACCTTTTCATTACATTTGCATCATGGAGTATCTTTTTAATTACTCAAATGTTTCAGCGACTTCTTTTAAATATTTAATAATTGGCAGATGCTGCGGACAAATATGTTCGCATTGTTGACATCCAATACAAGTAGATGCCTTGCCACTAGTTTTTGTGTGAACTCCATAATAATAATCACTATTCCAGTCATTAAATATTTTTTTATCATTATAACAGCCAAATAAGTCAGGAATTGAAATTTTCATCGGGCAGCCGTCTGTACAATAACGACAAGCGGTACAAGGAATTCCTCCTAAGGAATCTAATATTTTTCGAACTTTTGCTACCGCCTCGTATTCCTCATCGTTAAAAGGAATGAAATTTTTCATAACCTTCAAATTATCTTTCATTTGCTCTAAATTACTAACACCTGATAAAACTTTATATACACCTTCAAAAGACGCTGCAAAGCGTAGAGCATAACTAGCGTTGCTGGCATTTTTATTTAGATCAGTTAAAATTCTACTTGCTGCTTCGGGAAGATTCGCAAGACCACCGCCTTAAATTGGTTCCATTACTAAAATAGGTTTATTAAATTTGCGACATACTTCATAAACCTTCTTACTTTCAACACTAGGATTATTAAAATCAGCATAATTAAATTGAATTTGGACAATTTCTATTTCGGGATGTTCACTTAAGATCATCTCTAAAATATTTGCAGTATCATGAAATGAAATTCCAATATGTTTGACTTTTCCTGTTGCTTTTAATTCTTGAGCAGCTTGATAAGCTTGACATTTTTGAAAATGCTTATAATTTTCACGGTCTTGTGCATGCATTAAATAATAATCAAAATATGAAACACCTGTTTTTTGTAATTGCTCATTAAATAGTGGAAGAATATCTTCTTTGCTGTTAAAAAAACTTTTAGTTAGTTTGTTAGTAAGGACATATGATTCACGGGGATAGCGTGAGACTAAACAATCACGAAGTGCGGTCTCACTTTTTCCGCCTAGATACCCGTGGGCAGTATCAAAATAATTAAATCCTTCCTGCATATACAAATCAATCATTTGATTAAACTCGTCATAATCGACTTCATCATTTTTCATTGGTAGTCGCATACAACCAAAACCAAATTTATTTTCCATAATTAACCTTCTTTCTATTATAGTTGTATTAATAAATTTATCATACATCTTAGAGTTAACTAGAAGTCAATATTTGAATAAATAAAAATAGTTTTAACAAAGAATAATTTTTGATTCTATTTAAAATAGCTAATATTTTTAGAATCAAAGCGATCAATCAGTGGCTTTGTTTCATTACTGTAACCAATAGCTACAACACCAACGGGATATTCATTATCAGCTAGATTGTAATAGTTTTTAAAACCTTCAATTCTTTCCGAAACTGGAGCGATTCCACACCAGCAGCAACCAAGCCCTTGATTGACTGCTTCAATTAAAAGGTTTTCAATTGCTGCACTACAATTGATTAGACCATATTCAGGTGAAATAGCTTTATTTAAATCAGCTATTACGAGAATAGCACAAGGAGCTTCTTTCATCATTGTTGTATATGGTGATAATTTCGTCATATCATTTAGTGCTTGAGAATTTGTAATAACTTTAAATTTCCATTCTTGTGTATTACGGGCTGTCGGCGCGTTCATTGCTGCTTTTAAAAGTTCTAAGATTTTTTCAGGTTCAACTGGTTTGTTCAAATACTTTCTAATGCTTTGACGTTGTTCAATTTCTTTTAACATTTTTATTACCTCGTTTCTAGTATGATTATAACGCAGAATTTATAAATACTTAAGATAATATTACTGTAAATTATTTATATATTTATGCTATAGTAGGACTAGAGGTGAAGTGAATGTTGGAGGCACAGCATATAAAAATAAAAGTAGTAGGAGAATATCGCTGTATTGTAATCAGTGATATTCACTCTCACTTAGATCGATTTAAAGCACTGCTAAAAAAGGTTGATTATCGATACGATGATTACTTGATTATTTTAGGTGACTTTATTGAAAAAGGTACGCAAGCTTTAGAAACTGTTAGATTTTTACAAGAACTTCAGGCAAAAAGTGAGCGCGTATATGTGATTCTTGGTAATTGTGAATATGCGTTAGAAGAAATGGTAGATAATCCTAAATATGCTAACCAAATAGTTCACTATTTAAATCGTATTGGTAAAGGCGGAATGATTCGACAAGCTCTAGAAAAATTGAATATAGACATAAAAAAAGAAAATCCTGAAGTAATGCAGGTAAAAATAAAACAGTTTTTGCGGCCATATTTTCAATATTTTAAAACTTTACCAACAATACTAGAATTCAATAATTTTATTTTTGTTCATGCAGGAATTGAAAATCGAAAAGACTGGCAAAATTCATCTACTTCATCGCTTATTGAAATGCGAACGTTTTATCAAACTGGTCACTGTTTAGATAAATATGTTGTGGTTGGACATTTACCGACATCAAATCAATATGCTAATGCAATCAATAATGATATTATCATTGATAAGCAAAAGCGTATTATTAGTATTGATGGGGGAACTGGGGTAAAATCTATTAGTCAATTAAATGCATTAATAATTACTGGTGATGGCGATAGATTTAAGTTATCAAAAGAATATATACAGCCGTTACCGTTATATCAGGCAGTAGTTGATGTTAATGTAGAAAAACAAGTTGTCAATAAAGTGGCATGGCCTAATTTTGAAGTCGAGGTGCTTAAGCAGGGAAAATTATTTTCAACCTGCAAACAAATTAAAACAGGTAAGATTTTTAAGATCAAGAATGAATTTTTGTATTTAAATAATCAAAAATATTATTGTTTGGATGACTATGTTGATTATTTGATTCCTTTGGAAAAAGGTGAGGTAATTAAATTAGTGGGAATATACGGTCCTTATGCTTATGTGATCAAAGATAACGAAATAGGATGGGTTAAATATCGTTATTTAAAAAAAGTAAATTAGATATCTGAGGATAATTGGGTATCTTTTTTTATACAGCGGGAATAATTTTCATTATTATAATAAAAAAATGTAAATGTGTAGGCTAAATATAAGATTTTTGTTATAATAGAAACGTTGCGAAGCAAATGAACTGTTTTTATTTATAAACAATTAGTTTTGCAACCCGACGGGACTAAAACGAACACGGTGTTGTTCAAGATTAGGAGGGTTTTATGTCAAATTCGAAGAAAATCGTTTGGTATAACTTAGCCTTTATGGCCTTTTCGACTGTTTGGGGATTCGGAAATGTGGTTAATGGTTTTGTATACTTTAACGGAGTCCAAGTAATTTTTAGTTGGATCATGATGTTTGCACTATACTTCGTACCATATGCATTAATGGTAGGAGAGTTAGGCTCAGCATTTAAAAATGCTGGTGGTGGTGTGAGTTCATGGATTCAAGAAACTTTAGGACCAAAATTAGCTTACTATGCTGGATGGACTTATTGGGTTGTTCATATGCCTTATATTGCTTCTAAAGCATCAGGTGGGCTAAAAGCTTTAAGTTGGGTATTGTTCCAAAATTCATCTTTTTATGATTCTTTGGATATTCGCCTAGTCCAAATTATTACCCTGGTAGTATTTTTAGTATTTGCCTGGGTAGCATCACGGGGGTTAAATCCATTAAAATCATTGGCGACTATTGCTGGATCGTCGATGTTTGTAATGTCAATTTTATTTATTATCTTAATGATGGCAGCACCGGCTTTAAATCCTAATGGAGGATATCAAACTATTGATTGGAGTTTTAAAAATTTAATTCCATCGTTTAGGTTAGAATATTTTACTTCATTATCGATATTAGTATTTGCCGTAGGTGGATGTGAAAAAATTTCACCATATGTAAATAAAGTAGAAAATCCTTCAAAAGGATTTCCTAAGGGGATGATTGCATTGGCAATCATGGTAATTATTTGTGCCATTTTGGGTACAATTTCAATGGGAATGATGTTTAATGTTGCTGAAATTAATGCTAATTTTGATTCATATGTAGCTAATGGAGCATATTGGTCATTCCAAAAATTAGGAGAGTATTATGGTATTGGTAATACCTTCTTAATTGTTTATGCAGTATGTAATATGGTCGGGCAATTATCAACTTTGGTAATTTCTATCGATGCGCCACTTAGAATGTTATTAGACAATGAAAATGCGCGTCAATTTATTCCTGCAAAATTATTAAAGAAAAATGACAAAGGCGCATATACCAATGGAATTTTGTTGGTAGTAGCAATTGTTACACCATTAATTTTAATTCCGGCGTTAGGAATAGGAAGTGTTACGGCATTTTTAAAATTCTTGACCCAACTAAATTCAGTTTGTATGCCACTGCGTTATTTATGGGTGTTTATTGCATATATTGCATTGCGTAAAGCAATTGATAAATTTCCAGCAGAATATCGCTTTACTAAAAGTCAATTTTTTGCGAAATTTTTTGGATGGTGGTGTTTTATTGTCACTGCAGCTTGTTGTGCTTTAGGAATGTTTAAAGGAAGTGCATTTGAAATCGCAATGAATATTATTACCCCAATTATTTTAGTTGGATTAGGAGCAATTATGCCTGCTCTAGCTAAACGTGGTAAGACAAGTCAATAGTATCTTAGACATATCCTTTAACACATGTTAAAGGATATGTTACAATAAAGCCGTAATTATGGAGGTCATGAAAATGGATAAACAAATATCACAGGAATTAGTAACTTTTATTAAGCAAAGCCCAACTGCTTTTCATGCTGTAGCTAATATGCAGAACATTTTAATTGAACATGGGTATGAAGAATTATTAGAAGGACAAACGTGGCAAATTAAGAAGGGTGGTCATTACTTTGTCACTAGAAATAATTCCAGCATTATTGCTTTTAATCTTGGTGAGAATTTAGATAATTATAGTTTTAATGTTGCTGCATCACATAGTGATTCACCAACTTTTAAAGTCAAAGAGAATGCTGAAATTGAAATAAAAGGTAAGTATACGCAATTAAATACAGAGGGTTATGGTGGGATGTTATGTGCTACCTGGTTTGATCGCCCATTATCTATTGCAGGTAGGGTTTTAGTTCAAGAAGGTGATAACTATGTTACCAAACTAGTAAATATTGATCGAGATCTAGTAATGATTCCGAATGTTGCAATTCACATGAATCGTACTGTCAATGATGGTTATGCTTATAATAAACAAGTTGATATGTTACCGTTATTTGGTGGATCTGAAACTAAACCAGGAGATTTAAAGAAACTGATTGCTGATGAATTAGGTGTTGATGTTGAAACTATTTATGGAACAGATCTATATTTATATAATCGCATGGAACCATCAATTTGGGGAGCTAATGAAGAATTTATTTCATGTCCACAACTAGATGATTTACAATGTGCATATACTTCATTACAAGGTTTTCTCAAGGGAGCAAATAAGCAATCAATCAATGTATTTGCCTGTTTTGATAACGAAGAAGTAGGTTCAGGTACTAAACAGGGTGCAGGATCAACATTTTTATATGATGCTATGCGTAGAATCAACAATGCTTTAGGAAAAGGTGAAGAAGAATATTATCGGGCATTGGCTTCAAGCTTTATGTTAAGTGCTGATAATGCTCATGCTGTACACCCAAATCATCCTGCGAAAACAGATGTTAATAATTGTGTTTATATGAATGAGGGTATTGTTGTAAAATCTCATGCTGGTCAAAAATATACTAGTGATGCAGTTAGTATAGCTGTTTTTAAGGGATTATGTAAAAAGGCTGGAGTTCCAGTACAATTTTTCTCTAATCGCAGTGATACTGCTGGTGGTAGCACGTTAGGTAATATTGCAATGGTACAAGTTTCAATGAACAGTGTTGATATAGGATTACCTCAATTAGCAATGCATTCATCTTATGAAACAGCTGGTGTCAAAGATACTGCTTATATGATTAAAGTGATGGAAGAATTCTTTAATAGTCATATTGAAGAAATGAGTGGACATATTTTAAAGGTTACTAAATAATGAAAAAAGAAAAAACTAGTAAAAAGCGATTAAAAGAGATAAAAAAAGAAGTACTTGAAAAGTATATTATTGCTGGTTTATGGCAAACGATGTGTGGCTATATTGTTTTACTTTTTATCAAAGAATTATTAACTGATAATTATTTAGTCAGTTTTT
Organism: Thomasclavelia ramosa DSM 1402; assembly: GCF_014131695.1. Lineage (NCBI taxonomy): Bacteria > Bacillati > Bacillota > Erysipelotrichia > Erysipelotrichales > Coprobacillaceae > Thomasclavelia > Thomasclavelia ramosa. The sequence goes on along the minus strand of NZ_CP036346.1, from coordinate 1,848,294 downwards.
CTGTTGATGTTTTGATTGCGATTATTGCTTTCTATGTTACATTACATAATCTAGTTAATCAATACAAACTAATTAAGGAAAATCGGTTGTCATTAAAGCCTTTCTCTTTTCAAATTTTTGGAATTATTGTTGGTTTGTTCATTGTAATACTTACTTTAAAGAGTCCTTTTGATATTTCTTTTGCGATTCTTGTAATTGCTTTTTTAACAAGTAAAAAAATGTTTGAAAAAGAACTAATGAAATAACTGTACGTTTGTATGGCTATTTTGATAACTGCTTTTTATAATGTTATCAGATTAATAAAAAAGTCACGATATTGATTTGTCGTGACTTTTTTTAGAATAATTAATTTAATGAGATAATTTTTCTTCTTTTAATTTATTAGCAACATCCATTTGATGTTCTTTTTCTTCTTGAAGTTTGACTGCCATTTCATCAGTAGTTAGTTTATGTGTTTTTGGTTCTTCTTTAGCTTTACCAAAAACTTTTTCAAAAGCTTCTTCTGCTTCTAAATCAATTTTTTGTTTTAAATCATTTAATTCATGTAATTTAGCTTCATGATGAGCAATTTCTTCATTAACGATAGCTTTAATTTGATCTTTAGTAAGTGGTGTAACATTTTCTTTAATAAGATCTTTACCTTCGTTAAAATAAGTTTTTAAAGATTCAATAGCTTGTTCATTGATTTTTTTAGTATTCATAATAATTTCCCTCTTTCTTTTGTTTTCATTTGTAATATATGCTTCTGTGCAAAATAATTCTATATATAATAATCATTTATAAATGCTGTTAACAAAATTTCTACTTTCAATTTAGATTATTTGTTAATGGCATTAACAAATGTTATTTCCTTAATTTAGCTGTTTTTAATTTATTTGCAGTTTCAATTTGATGAGTTTTTTCTTCTTGTAGTTTAACTGCCATCTCATCAACAGTTAATTTATTTGGAGATTTTTTGCTGGTAATCCTTTTACCTAAAACCTTTTCTAACGATTCTTCTGCCTCAATAGCAATATTTTTTCTCAGCACTTCAAGTGATTCAACTTTTTTTTCTTGAGCTTGGATTTCTTCGTTGACAATTTTAGTTATATCTTCTTTATCCAAAGGCTTTCGCTCAAAATCATTCAATACTTTATCGGGATTATCTTTAAAGTAAGTGTTTAATGAATTGAGTGCTTGTTTTTCAATTTCTCTCTTATTCATTTTAATTACCTTCTTTCCTTAACTACACTCGTATCATAATCGTTACTGATAATTTTGGAAAGTAAAAAATAGTTGATTTAAATACTATTAACAAAATTAGAAGTTTTTTTATCATAGTTCTGTTAATGTTGTTAACAAAATATCGGGAATAAAGTTATTATTCGAAAGATTAATTTTATATCTAATAATATTTTTTGAATAAGTCGAAAAAAGCTTAAATTACTGTATAAATTAGTTATATTGTTGCTTTATCGGCATATAGTCTTAAAGAGGTGATATCAGAAGATGAGCTCAAGGATTGCTTACAACAGTAAGGAAGTAGAATTACTAGCACGGTTGATCAAGGCTGAAGCATTAGGCGAAGGTCAAGAAGGAATGCTGTTAGTTGGGAATGTTGTCGTTAATAGAGTTGCTGCAGTTTGTGATGTATTTAAAAATGTTGTTACTATTACGGAAGCAATTTATCAGAAAAATGCTTTTGCTGGAGTTGGAACAGATTTATTTAATGGACCTGTTAATACCAAAGAAAAAGAACTAGCGCTTAAAACAATTAAAGGTTATCGGAATGCTCCAGCAACATATGCGTTATGGTTCAAAAACCCTGGGGATAATGTTACTTGCCCAAAAACATTTTATGGAGAATTTTCGGGTCGATTTAAGAATCATTGTTTTTATAATCCCGGACCAAATTTAGTATGTGAAATCTAAAGGAGATGCATTTATGAATTATTTTGAAGATTTAAATCCTTATTTTGTTAGACAGGATCCAGATGCTGAAGTGAATCCTGACGGTACACTGATACCGCCTAAAAACCCTAATCCGGCAGCTGTACCACAAATATATATGGGAAATATCATTCGTTTGAATATCGGTAAGCTTGGGACTTTTTATTTCACTTATAGTGATAGTGAGAAATGGCGAGATGAAGTTTTTGTTGGTATAGTTGAGGATGCAGGTCGAGACTATTTTATTATTAAAGATGTAAATAGTGAAGATCGGTTTTTATTACCGTTAGTATATTTTTTATGGGCTCGATTTAAGGGCGCAATCTCGTTTACGGTACCGCCACAATAACTAATAATAAAGGATAGCCACTTTAATGATAAATTTTTGAGGTTATCCTTTGTTGTTATAATAAAGCTTCTAAAAAAATGTACAAGTAGATATACAATCCTTATTCTTAATACTATAATAAGGTTGGAGGGATAATTATATGGCAACCGGAGACGTAATCGATTTTTTGGAAAGGGAAGGATATGACTTAGATTTTATTAAGACAGCAAATCGTTATCTTTCTTATGATTCTGAACATCTTATTTTGCAATGTAAAAATGATATATTAGAATTTGGTGAAAAAGAACTTGTAAAAATGTATTTAGATAATGACATTTTTTATAGTTATACTTTGAGTAGGTTCAATTCAAAGGTTGGGTTAGCCTATTTTGAATGTACCCTGAAAGATGCTTTTTCAATTTTTACGTTGCAAAATATTTAAAATTATGTGTTAAAGCTCTACTAAGATAGAGCTTTTTTGTATATAGAATATTTTTCAGTTACTTACCCTCTTGACATTAAAGTTAACTTTAGGTTTATACTAGGCAATGTAAGGGGGAAAATTAATATGGATGAATTTTATCAAGATTTATTAGAACCGGTTGTTTATCGCTGGGTTAAGACGCATGAACATATCAAAGTCTGTGAAAATCAATGCACTCTATGTATTGATGGAAGTAACAGTACCGGAATAATCAGTTTTCATAATGAGGGAATCGTTGAATTGAGTGTAAAGAATAAAGATAGTGATGAAATACTGTTTTATTTACATTTTCAAATGCATGATTTTAAATCTACAATGGATCAATTTAATACATTTTTTAATTATCTTTGTTTACCCACAATTAAGCTTGGTGAGAGCATTTTCAATAATGTAAATACTAATAAAATTTTACTTAGTTGTAGTGGCGGTCTGACAACTTCATATTTTGCTTATTCAATGCAGGAAATTTTTAAACGTCAGGGCTTGGATATAGTTGTTGATGCGGTAGGATATATGGAAATTGATAAAGTTATTGATGATTATGATATGGTTTTATTAGCACCACAAGTTGCTTATTTACTGCCACAGTTGAAAAATAAATATGGAAATAAGATTTTTATTATTGATTCGCTAGATTTTGCAACGAATGATTTTAATGCCATTATAAAAAAAGCAGTTAATTAATGAAGCATTAGATAAGTTCAATTACTTTTTTTAAAAAGAAATCTGCAGCTTTGGAAAAAATTTGATATTTTTTCCAAACAAGATCTAGTCCAACTTCAAGCTTTGGCTCTAATGGTTTAAAACATAATGTACTATTGTATGTATTAATTAATTTATCAAGTGTTAAGGCATATCCAGAACCTTCATCAACTAATAATGAAGCATTGTAGATTAGATTATAAGTAGCGACAATATTTAATTTGTCAAAATCATCTTTTAGCCACCCTGAAAGTTCATTTCGAACAAGGTCTTGGTTAGAACAAATTAGTGGCAGGTCTTTTAAATCCTGGGGGTTGATATATTCTTTGGATGCTAGAAAAGCGTCTTTTTTCATCAATACACCCCAGCAATCGGTATAAGGGAGCTTAATAAAATCATATTTTGAAAAATTAGTCGGCTCAATTAAAATTCCAAAATCTAATAGACCTTTATCAAGTTTTTCAGTCACATCTTGGGCATTTCCACTATAGAGATGAAATTTGATTTCTGGATGAATTTTTTGCGTTTCTTTAATCGCTTTCGTTATTAATCGCATTCCTTCTGTTTCACCACCACCAATATAAATATCACCACTAATAGTTTCATTATCAGAAGTCATTTCTGCTTCAGTTTTATTAACTAAGTCAATAATTTCTTCGGCTCTTTTTCTAAAGAGAATTCCATCATCTGTCAAGGTAATCCGACGATTACCTCTAATTAGTAACTGCTTACCAAGTTCATTTTCAAGATCTTTTAATTGTCTTGACAGGGTTGGTTGGGTCATATGTAAATAATCAGCTGCAGCAGAAATACTTTCTTCACGAGCTACAGTAATAAAATATTTTAGAACTCTAAGTTCCATACAGATCAACTCCTTTAAAATATTTTAACATGCATCAATATGCCTTTCAAGCATAGGAAACTATTTAATATAAGTATTTGCTATCCGAAAAGCTATATTTTAGAATATAGCTGAAGGAGATGATAAAGTGATGTGTTCAAATGATACACCTGAAGCGGTATATCAAAACTTATTAGATGCAGGTTGTGATAGTAAATTAGTAGATAGATTTATGCTATTATTTGCACATAAAAACTATCAAGGACAATTACAAATTTTGTCAGAACAAAGAAAGGAATTATTAGATGAACTTCATCTAGTTCAAAAAGAATTAGACTGTTTGGATTATTTAATTTATAAAATAAAAAAGCTTTATTTAAATGACTAATTGATTATTTATATGACAAAGGGGAGATTTTGATGGGTTACACTATTCGAGAAGTATCTGAAATTTTAAAAATACCAGTTTCGACGATTCGCTATTATGAAAATTTGGGGTTATTACCAGTAATTCAAAGAATTGAAGGAAAACGTGTGTTTACAAATGAAAATATTACTGATTTAAAGCGAATAAAAAAACTAAAAGATATGGGGATGACATTAAAAGATATTAAGAATTTCAATCAATTATATTCAAAGGGAAAACTGTCATTTGAACAAAAAATTATGATACTTGATCAACAACATACTGTAATTATTGAACAAATTGAAGAACTTCAGCATACGCTAGAGATCATTGAAACGGAACGTTTAAAATATAGCAATATTATCAATAAAAATCATACTGCAATTATTTGCAGTTAATAAATAAGATGAAAAAGAAATATATTTTTTACTTCTAGTATTAATATTGATAGGCTATCTGGTTAAACAAAATATAGATAAACAAGGAAAAGAAGAATCAAAAGAAATGATAAAAATAAAGATTGAGATTAATGGACAAATGTTTTTAGCTACATTAGATGATACTCCAACATCCCAGGCTTTATTGGAAAAATTGCCGATGGTACTTACAATGAAAGAGTTAAATGGTAATGAAAAATTCTATAATTTAGAATACTCTTTGCCAGTAACTAGTCAATCAGTTAATCAAATTAATAAAGGAGACTTGATGCTATTTCATGACAATTGCTTAGTATTATTCTATCAAGACTTCTTATCTAAGTATCAGTATACGCGAATTGGTCAAATAGATGATGCAGGTAATATAAATCAAATTGTGGGTGCAGGAGATCTAGTAGTTAGCTTTATGAAATATAGAAATGGAGAAGAAAATGGAAATAATTAAACAAAAATATTTAAGCGGTGAAAGAGCACTTTTTAAAAGTAATAATCTAAAAATTGAAGATTCTATTTTTGCTGATGGTGAATCACCGTTAAAGGAAAGTAAGGATATAGAAATCAATGAGACTATTTTTAAATGGAAATATCCATTATGGTATTGTAATGATGTTAAAGTCACTAATTCAACATTGTTGGAAACGGCACGCTCAGGAATTTGGTACACTAAAAATATTAGTATTATAGATAGTGTTATTGAGGCACCAAAAACATTTCGTCGAGCACAAAATATTTATTTAGAAAATGTAGATTTGCCAATAGCGCAAGAAACGCTTTGGAATTGCACGGATATTGTTTTAAAGGCAGCGAGGGTACATGGTGACTATTTTGGGTTTAATAGTATAAATATTAAGATTGATGATTTGAATTTAACAGGAAATTATAGTTTTGATGGTGGAAGAAATATTGAAGTGCATAATTCAAAGCTGATTTCAAAAGATGCCTTTTGGAATTGTGAAAATGTTACAGTTTATGATTCAACGATCATTGGTGAATATTTAGGATGGAATTCTAAAAATATAACGTTTATAAATTGTACGATTGAGAGTTTACAAGGACTTTGTTATATTGAAAATTTAAAACTGATTAACTGCAAACTTATTAATACAACACTTGCATTTGAATATTCTACAGTTGAAGTTGAGGTAAATTCGCATATTGATAGTGTTGTGAATCCAATCTCAGGTGTAATTAAAGCACATAGTATCGGTGAATTAATTCTAGACAAGACCAAAATAAATCCTAGTGAAACAAAAATTGTGATAACAAATCCTCCAATAAAAAGCCAAACAAATATCGAATGTATATGTTGTTAGAGGAGGAGAAAATGAAAAATCAATTTTCAAAACTGACGAACCGCTGGAATAGTGGTTCTTTGAAGTGGGAAATTAAAGAGAATGAACTTCCTATGTGGGTAGCGGATATGGATTTTGAAACTGCGCCAGAAATAATCGAGGCTCTAAAACAAAGAGTTGAGCATGGTATTTTTGGATATAACATCGTTCCTGATGAATTCTTTGAAAGTATTCAGACCTGGTGGCTAAAAAGGCATAATTATTATCTAGAAAAAGAGTGGATGTTATTTTGTACAGGGGTAGTCCCAGCAATTTCTTCACTCGTTAGAAAGATGACAAGTGTAGGAGAAAATATTTTAATTCAAGCACCAGTATATAATATTTTTTATAATTCTATTTTAAATAATGGACGGCATATTATTTCGAGTGATTTAATTTTTGATGGAAAAGAATATTATATTGATTTTGTAGATTTAGAAATGAAGCTGGCAGATCCTCAAACAACTATGATGATTCTTTGTAATCCACATAATCCAATTGGAAAAATATGGGACATTGAATCATTAGAGCGGATCGGTGAAATGTGCGCTAAATATAATGTTTTAGTAATTAGTGACGAGATTCATTGTGATCTTACTGCACCTAATAAGAATTATATTCCGTTTGCTAGTGTTTCAAAAGTTAATCAGATGAATAGTATTACTTGTATTGCTCCAACTAAAGCTTTTAATTTAGCTGGACTACAAACTGCTTGTATTGTTGTCGCTAATCCACAATTACGACATAAGGTAAATCGGGGCATTAATACTGATGAAGTGGCAGAACCTAATAGTTTTGCTATTACGGCAACAGTTGCTGCGTTTACTAAAGGGGCAGTGTGGCTTGATGAATTGAGGGAATATATTGAAGAAAATAAAAATATAGTATCTAAATTTATTCGATGCTATTTACCAGAAATTTATTTAATTCCTAGTGAGGCTACTTATTTATTGTGGCTTGATTGTTCACGAATAACAACTGACAGTACAATGTTAACACAATTTATTCGCGATAAGACGGGTTTGTATTTGACTAGCGGAATTGAGTATGGTGAAAATGGTAATGGATTTATTCGAATGAATATAGCTTGTCCACAATCACGATTATTCGACGGTTTAGAGAGATTTAAAGAGGGTATAAGAGCCTATCAGCAAGGAGAAATAAAAATGGAAGAGATTGACATAGAAAAAATGCATCAATTTGAAGATGTTATTAATATGGAAATATTTTATAATAAAACTACTCAAGAAATTATGGAACAATACTATTTGCAAAGAGAAAATGCAGATTCTCTAGCAATGCAAGATTTTACGTTGACTGACGAAGAATTAAGGGTGTTGGATCAATTAATAAAAATTTAATTAAAAAATTATATTAAATTGCTCTTTTCTAGGAAAATAAGTGAAATAAAAACTTGTACTTAGAAGGGAGCATATTTTTTATTGGAATGTTATATTAATTAGAAAAGAAAATTACAAGCCATTATATAATTAACTGATTATTATTTTTTTATATGGTAAAATATTCTTGAAATTTGATAACAAAGGGGAAAGTTTATGGAAAATAATCAGAAAAAAGAAGTTAATGAAGCACTTCATGCAATTGAAGAAACTTTAGGTCATTTATCAAGGGCTCAGGATTATTTAAGTAGTGCAGGAAACTGGGGACTTTTTGATATGATTGGTGGTGGTTTTATTACAACGATGATCAAACATGGTAAAATGAATGAAGCTGAAAGAGCAATGGCAGCAGCACGTAATTCGATACGAAATCTAAAAAAAGAATTAAGTGATGTAGATCAGCTGGTTGATGTTGATTTAAATATTAGTGATTTTTTAAGTTTTGCAGATTATTTCTTTGATGGAATCATTGCTGATTGGATGGTTCAATCAAAGATCAAAGATGCTCGATTTCAAGTTGATAAAGCTATTCGAGAATTAAATCGTATTAAAAATACGTTACTGACCCTTGCAGTCTAGAAATATTGTAAAATGAAGGTATGATTTGATATTATGGATAACATAATCAATCAAATGATTGAAGTAACTACTTAGTTTGAAGATTTAGAAGTACAATTTTTAAAGGTAACAAGTTGTTTAAAAGAAAATGGATTAATGTTAATATATGGTTTTCAACCATTTATAAATATGTTCGTACTGTCTGAAGCAAGTGTATTTGATGAAAATTCATTTAAATAAAATTGAATATTTGTATTTTGGGAAGGAATCTTAGAAAAATACTGAAATATTTTATATAACTAGACAACACAAATCAAAAGAATTCACTAGTTTTTGGCATATATTCAGTGGAATTATTAATGTATTTACTTATGTAAGTATGAATGTCATAAGATTAAATGAAAGAGAAGTAGAATTTATATAATGAAAACAGTCTATAATAGGATAGACTGTTTTATAGTACGATGGACTTATTTTAAATTGCTTTAGATTGGATTAGGAATTTTGTCATAAATTTTATATAATAAAATAAAGTGAGGTGTAAGCATGGAATTAAGAGTACTTAAGTATTTTTTAGCGGTAGCACGTGAAGAAAATATCACAAAAGCCGCTGAGTTTTTACATATAACTCAACCAACCTTATCAAGACAACTGATGCAGCTTGAAGAGGAGTTAAACGCGCAATTATTTATCCGAGGAAAAAATCGAATTGTTTTAACAGATGAAGGAATGCTGCTTCGAAGAAGAGCTGAGGAAATTGTAGATCTAGCTAATAAAACGGAAAAAGAATTTTTAGAACAAGATAATCTAGTTACAGGAGAAATTTTTATTGGTGGTGGGGAAACAAATGCTATGCATATTCTTGCTAGAATAATCAAAGAATTTAAAGAAGAATATCCTCAAATCAAATATCAATTTTATAGTGGGAATGCTGATGATATTAAAGAGCGTTTAGATAAAGGATTGATTGATATTGGTTTGCTGACTGAACCAGTTGATATTGAAAAGTATGAGTTTGTACGCTTAGAGCAAAAGGAAGTTTGGGGTATTTTAGCACCTAAAGATAGTAAACTTGCAGCTAAGGAATATGCAACACCACAAGATTTATTAAAATTGCCATTATTAAGTACTCGAAGAACAATCGTTCAAAATGAAATAGCTAATTGGTTTGGGCAAGATTATGAGCAATTAGATATTATTGCGACATACAATCTTATTTATAATGCTGCAATTATGGTAGAAGAGGGGATTGGGTATGCGATTTGTTTAGAAAAGTTAGTCAATATTAATGATGAAACAAAAATTCGCTTTATTCCATTTTATCCTCCATTGTTAACTGGAACAGTAATCGTATGGAAAAAGCATCAAATTTTTTCACCTGCTACAGCGCGATTTATTGAAAAAATAAAGCATTCTCTAAAAGCATGATTGATTATAGATTATAGGTATTAGACATATAATTTCTGACGATTTATAATAACATTGAAAAGAAAGGATGAATTATAATGACAAAACAAGCTGTTGCACCACGAACAATTTTTATGACGGAAAAGGATTTTCAGCCCATTGATGAAACTAGAATTTATTGGTTATCAAGCGCTGGTGTGATGATCAATAGTCACGGTACTACTTTGATGATTGATCCATTATTAGAAGGATTTGATCTACCTTTATTAGTTGAAATGCCAATTTTACCTAAAGATGTACCTAGTTTAGATGGAGTATTGATTACACATTGCGATAATGATCATTTTAGTCGATTAACCTGTAAAAATTTAGCTCCAGTGACTAAATCATTTCATGGTCCTCATTATTTAGCAGAATTATTCGCAGAAGAAGATTTAAAAGGAAATGGATATGATATTGGTGAATCATTTGAAATTGGAAACATGAAAATAAAATTAACTCCTGCTGATCATGCTTGGCAAAATGAAAGTAGTAAGTATAGTAAAATTCGTAAATATCAGTTTGAAGATTATTGCGGTTATTGGATTGATACACCTGATGGGACGATTTGGATGGTTGGAGATTCGAGACTTTTACAAGAACATCTGCAAATGCCAGAACCAGATGTTATGTTATTTGATTTTTCAGATAATTCTTGGCATATCGGCTTAGATAATGCGATTAAATTGGCCAATACATATCCTAATACAGAATTAATTTTAATTCATTGGGGAACTGTTGATGCTCCGGAAATGAATGCATTTAATGGTGATCCTAAGTCTTTGAATGGACGTGTTGTTAATCCAGAAAGGATTAGAGTTGTAGCTCCAGGGGAAGCTTTTGTATTAAAAAAATAAAATTGTTAGAACCAAGTTGTCATTAGTATAGCTTGGTTTTTTGATATATCAATAATGCTTTTTAGGTATTATTGATAATACAATATAGGTATTAGACATAACAATATAATTAACTTAAAATATAAGTGTATAGATAAGGTAATGGAGGTGAAACATCTTGAGAATAAAAGAGGTAAGTAAGAGATTTAATGTTTCAATAACAGCTTTACGATACTATGAAAAAGTTGGTCTATTTGAAGATGTTAACCGTGTTAATGGTATTAGAGAATATGAAGATAAAGATATTGAAAGATTAAGTTTAATATTAACATTGAAAAATATTGGCTTGAGCAATGAAACTATTTTGAAATATATCGAATTAAATGAACAAGGGGCACATACGAAGAAACAGCAAATTCAGGTTTTGAAGTTAGAACGTCAAAAGCTATTAGATAGTATTCATAATCAACAGAAAAATATAGATTCTTTGGATTATTTGATTTACCAGTTAAAAGATAAGGAGAAGATAAAACATGGTGAGCAAAAGTAGTAAACATTGGTTAGTTTTAATTGTATGTTGTGGTTTAGCGGCATCTTCAATAGGGGTTTCAATTAATTCGTCAGGTGTCTTTTATACACCTGTTTCAACTAGTCTTGGAATTATGCGTGGAACATTTTCTATGCATATGACTATCTTTTCATTAACAACAGCAATTGGGGCTTTATTCATACCTAGAATTATGAATAAAGTATCTTACAAACTATTACTGACAATTAGTGTTGTAATAGCAGTAGTTGCTACAGGATTGATGGCAGTAACTAAATCAATTCCGGGATTTTATCTGCTGGGAGCTATCAGAGGACTTAGTACAGGTATGTTTTCAATTGTTCCCTTAACAATAATTATTAATAATTGGTTTGAAAAAAGTCATGGTTTGGCTACTAGTATTGTCTTTGGATTCAGTGGTTTAGCAGGATCGATTTGTTCACCGATTTTATCAAGCTTTATTGAAAATTTTGGATGGCAAACTGGTTATTTAATCAAAGCTGCAATTATATTAGGATTATGTTTGCCCGCTGTCTTATATCCATTTCACCTTGATCCACAAAAAGATGGTTGTTTACCTTATGGACATGTGGAGCAGCCACAAGATATGGTGACACAAGTGTCAAATTCATTTAGCTTTACAACAGTTGCATTTATTAGTTTCTTTGTCTTCGGATTATTATGTAGTTGTATTACTAGTGTTACTCAGCATTTACCTGGATATGGTCAATCATTGGGCTATAGTGCTGCATTAGGAGCAATGCTTTTGTCATCGGGAATGGTAGGAAATATTATTTCCAAATTGATTATTGGAGTTTTAAGTGATCATTTAGGGGCAATTAAAGCAACTGTTACAATGATCATAGCTAATACTGTAGGAATTATTTTATTAATGTGGGGTTCAACAGCGTGGCTATTAATTATTGGAGCATTTTTGTTTGGTTCATGTTATTCAATTGGAGCAGTGGCATTGCCTTTATTAACCAAATACTTCTTTGGAATAGATAATTATGCAAGAGTTTTCCCAAAGATTTCTTTTGCTTCTAATTTAGGAGCAGCAATTTCTTTATCTATGGTAGGGTATATATATGATTTCTTTGGCTCTTATTTATATGCATTTATCATTGCTCTAGCAATGATTGCAGTTTGTGTAATTACTTTAACATTAACTGCCAAAACAAAAGAATAGAGGAGGAAAGATTATGAATAAGAAAGCAGAACAGTTATTTAGTGATTTAAATGATGGAAAGGATTTTTTAGTAAAGGATCCAGAACTTCGGGAAATTATGATTAATTATCTTTATGGGGATGTCTATCACCATGGTAACCTTGATTTTAAATTAAGAGAGCTTATTTTAATTGTCGTTAATACTACCAATCATACTTTAAAGGCTTTAAAGGAACATGTGACAAGTGGCTTGAGTGTCGGAGTAACACCTGTAGAAATTAAAGAAGCAGTATATCAATGCACTCCCTATATAGGATTAGGCAAAGTAGAAGAAGCATTAGAAATAGTTAATCTTGTTTTTGAAGAGAAAAATATTAGTTTACCACTATTACCACAAGCAACGGTACAAGGTGATAATAGATTTGAAAAGGGATTTGCAGTTCAAAGTGCTGCATTTGGACAAGAGCATATTCAAGCAGGTCACGACCATGCTCCAAAGGAATTAAAGCACATTCAAAATTATTTATCTGAATACTGTTTTGGAGATTTTTATACAAGAAATGGTTTGGATTTACCAACAAGAGAATTGATTACAATGGTGATGTTAGCTACTTTAGGAGGTTGTGAGAATCAATTGCGAGCTCATGTTGGGGCAAATCTAACAGTTGGAAATAATCGTGATACTTTAATTGAAACAATCACTCAATGTCAACCGTATATAGGATTTCCAAGAACATTAAATGCAATTGCAATTATTAATGAAATAACTAAGAAATAAAAATGGAGGAATGTAAAATGAATCGTGAAGAAAGTTTAGGACCATCTGCAGTATTTGAATTAGGAGAACCTAATGATGCGTATGCAAAATATTTTATTGGTCAAAGTTATTTGAAACATCTAACAACAGAAGGAGTTGGTGTTGTCAATGTCACATTTGAACCCGGTTGTCGTAATAATTGGCATATTCATCATAAAGGTGGTCAAATCTTAATCGTTACTGGTGGAAAAGGTTATTATCAAGAGTGGGGAAAACCAGTACAATGTTTAAAACCAGGTGATATTGTAAATATTCCACCTGAGATAAAACATTGGCATGGAGCAGTAAAGGATAGCTGGTTTAGTCATTTAGCTGTTGAAGTGCCGGCTAAGGATGCTTCTAATGAGTGGTGTGAACCAGTTACAGATGAAGAATATGAAAAATTATAAAAGGAGATAAGACAATGGAATATGTAAAATTAGGAAATACAGGTTTAGAAGTATCTAAAATATGTTTAGGTTGTATGAGTTTCGGGGATCCTCAACGTTGGATCCATAGTTGGGTACTGAATGAAACTGATTCTCGTAAGATTATAAAAAAAGCATTAGATTTAGGAATCAATTTTTTTGATACTGCTAATGTTTATGGATTAGGGGCCAGTGAAGAAATTTTAGGACGAGCGCTTCAGGAGTATGCTAAACGGGAAGAAATTGTAATCGCTACAAAAGTAAGCGGTCAAATGCATGAAGGACCAAATGGGAAAGGATTATCGCGAAAAGCAATTTTGCATGAAGTTGAACAATGTTTAAAAAGATTGGGAACCGATTATATTGATTTACTTTATATTCATCGCTGGGATTATAATACTCCAATTGAAGAAACGATGTGTGCTCTAAATGATTTGGTTAGAGCAGGAAAGGTTCATTATTTAGGTGCTTCATCGATGTATGCCTGGCAATTTCAAAAAGCACAGTATCTTGCAGAAAAAAATGGATGGACTAAATTTTCTGTAATGCAGGGTCATTATAATTTATTATATCGTGAAGAAGAGCGAGAAATGATTCCTTTATGCAAAGATATGAAAGTAGCTTTGGTGCCTTATAGTCCACTAGCGGCAGGACGATTAACTCGTGATTGGAATTCAGATTCAAAAAGAGCTCAAGAAGATTTGGTTGCAAAACGAAAATATGATAGTACTGTAGATACAGATCGAAAAATTGTTGAAAGAGTTGCTGAAATTGCAGATAAATATCAAGTCACTAAATCTCAAGTTGCTGTTGCATGGTTATGGGCTAAAGGCGTGACTGCACCAATTGTAGGGATTACAAAAGAAAAATATTTAGACGATTTTGCGGGTGCTTTAACAGTTAAACTAACACAAGAAGATATAGAATATTTAGAAGAATGCTATCAGCCTCATGTAATTATGGGACATAATTAGAAAGGATGAAAAAATGGTGAAAAAATTATATTTAATGCGTCATGGACAAACACTATTTAATCTTCAAAATAAAATTCAAGGCTGGTGTGATTCGCCATTAACAGAGTTGGGGCAGTATCAAGCTAAAGTAGCCGGACAATATTTTAAAGATCATCAAATTACTTTTGATCATGCCTATTGTTCTACTAGTGAGAGATGTAGTGATACCTTAGAATTAGTTACAGATATGCCGTATACGCGTTTAAAAGGGTTAAAAGAAAATTTTTATGGTCAATTAGAAGGTGAGAGTGAAAGGTTAAATTGTCACTTGACACCAAAGGATTGCGAAACTTTCTATTTACAATATGGTGGAGAGTCTTCAAATACAGTTAGAGATCGAATGATGCAGACATTGACAAATATTATGGAACGAGATGATCATTTTAATGTTTTAGCTGTTAGCCATAGTGGAGCTTGCTTTAACTTTTTAAGAGCAATTCAAGATCCAACTGAAGAATTAAATAAAGGGTTTGGAAATTGCTGTATTTTTGTTTATCAATTTAATGATGGAGTATTTAAGTTGGAAGAAGTAATTAGACACAAATATAATTAAAAATATCCACTTCATAATGAAGTGGATATTTTTTCATTTGCACAGCAAGTAGGTTAACTGTCATTCCTGTATTGCTAACCAACAATATTTTCATCTTAAGTATCTTTATTAATGATAGATAAAACGTTGGGATATTTATTGCAAGTATGCTCACTGTTTAGAATGGAAATTATGTTAGTAATAAATTTATTTTTAAGTTAGCTTTACAGCGATTGATAAGTGGTAATAAAAGAATCAAATCATCTTTGTTATTAATATTTTTATTTAGAGTGTTAATATCAACAGATTCTATTTTTAGTTTTCCTTGATTTAAATCAAGGAATTTTTGTATGTTGTAAGCAAAAAAGAAGAAGTAAATCCCTAGCTGCAATAAATTAAAACTTTTTTCAAGTATTATCAATACATCTAAAATCTTTCATTGTTTTCATAATATTCATTTGGAAATTTATCTTTTGCCCACTGATACATAACCAAATAGTTTACTTGTTTTAAAAAGTTATTCATATTATCTCACTCCTTTATCTATCATTGTGCTTATTATACAAAAAATGGGAACAGATTATAGACTCTTTAAACATTATGGAATATTTTTGCAGCTTTTTGATTAAAGTAGTTAGAAGAATAGAAAAAATTTTTTCAAAATTTGGTATAGTAACAAAAAGATAGGATAACTGTTATAATTTAGTCATTAATAGAAGGGAGCTTGAAAATGTTTTGTGATTATCATGTACATACAGAGTATAGCGATGATTCTTGCTATCTAATGGAGGATGTTATTAGGGATGCAATCGTTTTAGGTATTAAAGAAATATGTTTTACAGATCATGTTGATTATGGAATCAAATTAGATTGGGATGATCCAAATTTAATAATTAAAGAGAATGAAAAGACTATTGCCAATGTCAATTATCCACAGTATTTTCAAAAAATTGATTCTTTAACAGAGAAATATTGTAACCAAATTACGATAAAAAAAGGAATGGAATTTGGAATACAAATGCATACTATTGATAAATTTCAAAAACTTTTTAATAAATATCCATTTGATTTTATTATTCTTTCAATTCATCAAGTTGAAAATAAAGAGTTTTGGACTAATGATTTTCAAGCTGGACTAAGTGAGGCTGAATATTATCAAAGATACTACCAAGAAATGTATGATGTTGTAAGAAACTATCATGATTACAGTGTTTTGGGACATATGGATTTAATTAAACGTTATGATGATAAAGATGGTTATGATGCCTTCAATGAACACAAGGAGATAATCACTAGGATACTTAAATATATTATTGAAGATGGAAAGGGAATTGAATTAAATACATCTTCAGTTAGATATGGTCTTGATGATTTAATGCCATCACGTGATATTTTTCAGCTATATTACGATCTTGGGGGAAGAATTATTACAATAGGTAGTGATAGTCACGAAAAAGTTCATCTAGGTGCTCATATTGAAACGATGAAAAAGGATTTAAAAAAGATTGGCTTTAAAGAATTTTGTACTTTTAAACAAATGAAACCAATTTTTCATAAATTGTAGAAAATGGATTTTTAATAGTCCATTTTTATATTAATTTTATTTTAAAATAATGGTGATAATCTAAATAATTTAAGCTATAGAAAGAAATAAAGATGGGTTACCGCATATAAAATAAAAGTTTTAGAGAGATTTTTAGTTATTGATGAAATTAACTAATGCTCAAAGAGAAAATCTCCAAATTAGCAGTTTATATTGGAAGAAGTTTAATTATGCTTTGAAAGCTGCTCTGTTATCATGATCTGATAATTGGATAAAATACTTGGGTTCACTTTACTAGGTATCTTTTTTATTAGCTATAACTAATTATATATAATATAATGAAATAAAGGGTGATAATTATGAGCTATTTATTTGATAGTTATGCAAAGATATATGATCATTTTATGCGCTTGTTTCATTTAGATGATACAAGTGTTATTGAACACAAATTATCGAAGGGGCAATATCATATTTTGGATGTTGGCGGAGGAAGTGGAACACTAGCCGCTGATTTACAAGCTGCTGGTCATCAAGTCACAATTGTGGATTCTAGTTTATCAATGCTTAAAGAAGCTAAAAAGAAAAACACTAATGTAAAATTAATTCATGCATCGATACAAAAAGGTCTTCCAATAAATAAAGTCGATGTTATCATTTGTCGAGATTGTTTACATCATTTAATGAATCAAGAAAAATGTCTTAAATTGATGCTAAATTATCTAAATAATAACGGTTTTATTTTGATTCATGATTTTAATCAAAGAGCATTTAGAATAAAATTACTTTTTCTTTTTGAACGTTGTTGTTTTGAAAAAATAAAACCAGTCAAACCTGAACAGTTGGTTGATTTTTCGCTTCAAAATAAGCTGAATATAGTATTTCTACATCAAGGAAAGTGGGACTATATATGCATGTTAAAAAAAGAAAAATAATTAGTTTATTCCATTTAGGAATAAAGGTAGGATATTTATTTATAACAAGAAAAATTGTGACTAGAAGTGATATTGGCAATTCTTATGATCTGGTTAGTAAAACTTATCAGCAAGAATATTTAAAAATAATGCATACATATAATGATATTCTTTTAAATCATCTAATCAAACATATTTCTAAAGGCCGTATTCTAGACTTGGCTGGAGGAACTGGTTATAATTCAAATTTTATCCAAGAATATAATGATTATTCAATTGATCTTGTGGATATTTCAAAGCAAATGTTAAAACAATGTCAGAATTCAAGCATTAATAAAGTGTGTAAAGGAATGCTTGAATTTTTAACGGTACAAGAAAGTTGTTGCTATGATGCAATCGTATGTACTTGGGCATTGATGTACGAACAACCACAAAAAGTATTAAATCAATGTCAGCGGTTATTAAAAAATGGGGGATATTTGTATATCTTAGTAAATGATCAGCAAACATTGCCACAAATTCGAAAAATTTATCCAAAATTATTAATTGAATATGTAGGCTCAATTAATAAATTAATGTTTGATTTACCAATGCCAAACAATGCGCAGCAATTGGAACGTTGGGCTAAAAAAGCAGGATTAAAAAATTGTCGAGTAACTTCAAAAAAACAAGAATTTTATTTCACAGATTGGAATCGGGCCGCAAAATTTGTTACCTCAACAGGTGCTTTGGCTGGTTATGATGCAATGTTGGATTTGAAAAATGAAAAAATTTTTAATACTCTTGTTGAGCAGCTGCAGAAGTTTTTTACTAAACCATGCATTACTCATCATTTCGTGATGGGAATATTTAAGAAGGGGTGACCTGAGTGAACAAACGGATGATTATTAAAATGTGTATCAATCCCCACATTATTAAAACATTTTTAAATTTGCATTGCCAATTTCGCAAGCATGAAGATTATAAGGTTAGAAATATGGTAAAATGTGGATTAAATATAATTATAAATGATCATTTAGTCCAGCATGATGGTTATTATTTAGTGAATTCATTTATTCCACCGATTAATACTGAAGCTTTTAGGACAGTAGTTAAGATGGTTCCTGGTAAAGGAAAAAATTTTTTTGTTAATCACACTGAAGGGATTCGGCTGGCTCCGATTTCTACATATATTGCTGTTACAGATAAATGTATGTACCATTGCTGGCATTGCAGTGCATCTAAGTTTATGAAAGATGCCACATCAAATAGTCAATTTTCGACTTTAGAATTAAAAAAAATCATTGCCCAATTACAAAGATTAGGTGTAGCAATTATTGGTTTTACAGGTGGTGAACCTTTATTGCGTGAAGATTTAGAGGAGCTTATTGCAAGTATTGATGAACGTAGTGTTAGTTATATTTTTACAACCGGATATAAATTAACTTATCAACGTGCTCTGGCTTTAAAAGAAGCGGGGTTATTTGGTATTGCAATAAGTCTCGATTCTTTAGATGCCCAAAGACATAATGGAATGCGCCATAATGATCATGCTTACGATTATGCTGTTGAAGCTATTAAAAATGCTAAAAAGGCAGGGCTTTATACAATGAGTCAAACGGTATGTACACGAGAATTACTGATTAATGGAGGAATTTTAAAGCTGGCACTGTATTTAAAAAAATTAGAAATAGATGAAATGCGAATCATGGAGCCCTTACCTTGTGGTGCTTTAAAAAACAAATTGGAAGAAGTTCTAACTGATAACGAAAAAGAACAATTAAAGCAATTGCATATTACATTAAATAGAGATTCTCGATATCCTAAAGCCAGTGTCTTTCCATATTTTGAAAGTGCTGAACAATTTGGCTGTGGAGCTGGAGTACAGCATTCATATATTGATGGACATGGTAATTTTGGTCCCTGTGACTTTATTGAGCCGACATTTGGAAATGTGTTGAATGAAAATATTCAATATATTTGGGTAAAAATGTCAAAAGCAATAAATGGCCCGCATTGTCAATGTATTGCTAAAAATTGTGATATTTGTAAACAATTACCTCGATTTTATAAACTAATGCGAGGTTATAAAAAATGAGAAAGCAAGTGACTTATTTAGGAAATATTCTTTGCTATGAAATTGAAAATTTAAATAAACCAGTCTGTATTTGTTTTCATGGAATGAATATGACTAGAGAAATGTATAAAACAGATCAACTGCAACATTTATTAAAAAATTATTCTTTGGTTTTAGTTGATTTATGCGGATATGGGGATTCTTCGATAGAAACAAAGAATTTTAATATGGTAGTATTTAATCAGCTGGTATTAAAATTAGTGAAGTGCGAAAATATCAAATCTTGTACTATTGTTGGATATTGTTTAGGGGGTGTATTTGCACTTGATTTTGCGATTCGTAATCCATATTTTATTGAGCGTTTAATTTTGATAGAAACAATGATTTATTTACCGAAATGGTTATGGTTGACACTGTTGCCAGGATACTGCAGCGGCTATCGAATATTTCAAAAGCAGATTAAGTTATTTAAAATATTAGAATGTTGTACGAAATTCAAAAACATTAGTTCATCAGAACGAATAAGAATATCGTCAAGGGAATGGAATCGTACTGTTAATTCATTTTATTTAAAGCTTATGAATGAGTATGAAAAACAAAATCATATTAAGCGATGTCAACAAATCAACTGCCCGGTTAATATAATTTATAGTCAAGCCAGTTTTAAAAATATTCGAAAAACTGCGCAAATCTTATCACAGTTTTCATTTGTAGAACTCCATTTGTGTCAAGGCAGAGGTCATTTTTTGTTTCTTGATGAGACTATGAATAGAATAGTGATATAAAGGCTGGAAGGGAAGAAATAATGCAGAAGAAAACAATTATTATGGGAATAGTCATATGTCTATTAGGGATTGGTTATTTTTTATTAAATAAGCCTTGATTATCTGATGAAGATGGAGAATTATTTAATTATCTACTTAATGGTTATAATCCTGATTTGTCAATCACAGAAATTATAGTTCAAGAGAGGGAAGAAAGATTATTTAATCTCTTTACATTAATTGACGAAAAATCTAATTATGGTGAACGGTTTAATGATTGTACTCTGGTAGAGCAAAATTTTTGGTTTCTCTATAATTTTCATATGGAAGTTGAATGTGGGGGGAGTTGAGCAGTTTATTTCAAATTATTATCATCATTCTGATTTTACGCTTGAAGCTTTTAGAGATTTGGAACTAACGATAAGTAAAGATTATTTACAAGCTGCAATTAATATCTACCCAAATAAACGAATCGAGATGTACTCAAATCAAGAAATCAGTAATCAATTAGATCAAATTGATGAACAGTATTATGCTGATCATGAAATAGAATATTTTGATTTTATTGATAAATACACAGAAGGAAATATTGTAAAGATGGATGAAATCATGTTTAAAATTGGAGCGTTTTCTAAATTAACATAGGCTACTGTTAGAATGTTAAGATATTATGATGAAATGGGACTTTTAAAACTGGCTGCAGTTGATTAAACAACTGGATATCGCGCCATGTATTCAAGTGAACAAATTCTTCGCTTAAATAAAATTATATATTTGTAAGGTAGTGGATTTAATTAACAGAGATAGCACTTGTTTTAAATAACCAAGGAAATCAGTTTATTATTGAATAACTGGAGCAAAAATATATTGGAGGAACAAGTAAAATTAAAAAATCGAATTAGCAAAAAAAGAATTATTAGGTAATAAAAATGGGATGAATTATAATGTTCTAATAAAATAAACTCCAAGTTATTTTGTACTTTCATTTAGAAAAATAATTTCTGATTATTATGCTGAAAGTAAGTTGTAGGAAGAATTATTAAACTTTACTGCTGAGCATAGAAGAGATGTTTCAGCAAAATATTTTTCAATTTATTATGATGAAGATTACCGTGAATATGATGTTGATGTAGAATTGTGAGTATCGAAATTTAAAAAGCTGTCACTATCGAGAAGCTTTTTAAATTTCGATACACCTCAGCTGTTGAAATAATGGCTTGTATGGTGATATATGGAGATTTTTCTAATATTGCTGATACTTATTTATCATTAGTAAATTGGTTACAAAAAATGCTCAGTATAAGATTTCAATATCCAATTGCTTTAAGTGTTGTAGAAGTCATCGTAATCGATTATCAAACAGAGATAGTTAGTATCCCTTATATTGATATCAATCCATATACACCAAATCTTGAAGAATCGGCTTATTTTGCATGGGCGGATGAATTTGATTTTTAATCATTTTCAAAATAAGAAATGGTAGCAAGTTTGTAAATAAACTTGCTACCATTTTTGTTATTTATGAACCGTGACCACACTAGTTTTTGAAAGATAATCATGCAACATACGATGATTAGAATTAAGGAGGCTCATAAACATTGAAATAAACGATACTATTCCTAAAATTGATAATGCAAATGAAGCTATTGATGCTTCAAAGATAATGTTTATCAGTTCCCAAAAATAGATTGAGCAGCTATAAAATGTACCTTCAATTAAAATTAATCCAACTCCATTTCTAATTAATAAAGTTTTTAAATCAATATTAATTTCATTATTCTTAACAATTTTTAAACCAAAGATTTTTTTACCAATTGTTTGACCATTATATTTGTAAGGAAAATAAACTAAATATAGTAAAGAGAGCAGTAAGCCTATTAAAAATGCACTAATTGCGGGAATTAGAGGAAGATTGACAATTGAACTAGTAAAATTCTTTTGATGATAGATAATGCTATAAATCAAGTTTATAGGTAAAATTGTCATGACACTGATGATATACCAGTCAATAAAATATGCAATTAGTCGTTTAACAAATGGTGCTTGGTGATTATGTACTGATGAATGGTTAAATATTCTTTTCATGATTGACGCTCCTTAAGAATCTTCTTATAATTTTAGTATAGACAATTCTTTTAAAATATCCTTACAGAAAATTACTCTAAGCTTGGCGAAAAGACTGCAAGGACAAATAATTATTAATAGAGTATATTTATTATGGATAAGGAGAGATTATGATGCTAAATGAACGACAGAAACAAATATTTTTATGCTTAGATGAGAATAAAAATAGTTTTATTAAAGGGATTGAATTAGCTAATAAAGTAAATTGTAGTTTGAAAACATTACAAAATACAGTAAAAGAGATGAAAATAATTTTAGAAAAATATCAACTAGAAATTATTTCAATGACAAGCAAAGGATATAATCTGATTATCCATGATCAACAAGAATATAATGATTTTAAACAGTTATTATTAGAAAGTGATGATAAAAAAGATTTTAATAATCAGGGTTATCGAATTACATATATTTTAAGTACATTATTATCTGATAATCATTTTGTTAAAGCGGATGATTTGGCTAGTCAAATGTATGTTTCACGATCCAGTGTTTCAAGTGATTTAAAGATAGTCAAGAGAGTTCTCGAAAAATATCAATTAAAAATAGAACATAAGCCTAATTATGGCATGATTGTTGTTGGCTTAGAGAAGGATAAAAGAGATTGTATTATTAAAGAGCAATTAGAATTGCAATTAGGACATTCAACAATTAAAAAGGAATGGCTAGCTACTATAAGTGATATAGTTGTTGATAGTCTGATGAAAGCAAAATATCGGATTAGCGATGTGGTCTTACAAAACTTGGTTTTACACATATGTGTTTCAATTCAACGAATGCAGCATGGAATATACATTGATAATCCACAAATGGCAAGGCAATATGGGCATGAGCATGTAATTGCCAAAAAAATTTTGGATGAATTAGCTTCAATATATCATTTTATTGTTACTGAAAATGAAATATCTTTTTTAGCAATTCATCTACTTGGAAAGCGTAGTTATGAAGAAAATGATTTAATCAGCAAAGAAATCGATTATTTTGTTAATGGCATGTTGGAGGAAATTAAGATTAAAACTGATATTGATTTTTATGGTGATGTTGAATTGAAGATTTCATTGGCTTTACATCTGGTGCCCTTATTAGTTCGGCTAGAAAGCCAAATGCAATTACAAAATACAATGATTCAAGATATTCAGGCGAATTATCCTTTAGCGTATGATGTGGCAGTTATTGCGGCATCGTATATCAGTGAACAAAAACATTATCAACTAAGCAGTGATGAGGTAGGTTATTTAGCAGTGCATTTTTCTTTATCGCTTTCAAAAAAAGAAAATAAAATTAATCCTAAAAAAGTCTTAATAATTTGTAATGCTCGTAGAGGCGATTATTTAATGATTCAACATACTTTTTTAAAAGAGTTTAATGAAATGATCAGTGATTTAGAGATTATCAATGCGTTAGAGATACCACAATATAATTTAGATGATTATGACTGTATTTTTGCAACATTTTTGAATCATCCACTGATTCCTAAACGAGCTTTAAGAATAAATTTTTTTATTGATCAAAAAGATATTCAAAGAATAAAAAATTCTTTACAAGGTCAAAGTGAAGCAGGTGAATTATTAAAGTATTTTAAAGAGGAGTGTTTTATGGGCATGATTGATGCCAAAAATCAAAAAGAAGTTATTCAATTGATGTGTGAAGTTGCAAATAAATATAATGAGTTTGAAGAAGACTTGTTTCAATCATGTATTCGTCGCGAGGAATTAGGCAGTACGGCATATGGACAGCTGATTGCTTTACCGCATCCTGATCATTTGATTTCTCAAAAAACGATTGTTATTACCGCTATTTTAGATAAACCGATCGTATGGTCGAAGCAAAAGGCACAATTGATTTTTTTGATTTGTGTTGAAAAAGGAAATCAAAAAGATTTAAGAGTATTATTTGAGTGTATTTCAAAATTTATGATGGATCAGCAAAGTGTTCAAGATGTTATTTGTAGAGGTGATTATCAAACTTTTACAAAGAATTTAGGAAAACTGATTGGATAAGGGGGAGAGAAAAGATGAATGAAACAAGTTTTGAATTAATTTTACATTCTGGAAATTCTAAATCATCTTCGATGGAAGCAATTGAATATGCTCGTCAGGGGGATATTCAAGAAGCAGATTTTAAAATGAACGAGGCTCAAGAAGAGTTATTATTAGCGCATAAAATTCAATCAAAATTGTTAGCTAAAAGTGCAAAAGTAGATCATTTTAATCCAAATATGCTTTTAGTTCATGCTCAAGATCATCTTTGTGGGGCACAAACACAATTAGAAATGGCAAAAGAAATTATTAGTCTTTATGAGCAAGTTCAAGAAATAAAAACATATTTAGGTATAGAAAATTTTCAAAAACAAAAAAATATGCGAGTATTGCTTGTATGCGGACAGGGGATGTCAACAAGTTTGTTAGTACAAACAATGTATTTATATGCTGATGAAGGGGATTATATTGAATCATCATCGTTTGAAGAACTAGTAGGTGTGATAGGTGATTATGATGTTGTTTTGGTGAGTCCACAGATCCGTTATCGAATGCCTGTAATTGAACGAATGATGACGCTGCGTACACAAATAGTAGGACTAATCGATATGAAAGCATATGGGAAGTTGGATGGCCAAAAAATTTATAATCAAGCAAAAGAATTATTTATGAAAATCAAGCATTAGAGCCAGAGTTTGCATAGAATTGCTCTAAGTATAGCGAAATTATGTGTAAGGTAACTTTCATTTATAAATAATATAATGTAATTGTAAAGAAAGGGAGGAAACTATTATGGATAGATTTACACAAATGTTAGAGAAAACTCTAATGCCAATTGCTGAGAAGGTTGAACAAAACCGTTATTTAAGTGCAATTCGTGAGGGCTTCACGAGCATCATGCCTTTTTTAATCATTGGTTCAATATTCTTGTTGTTATCAAATTTACCTTCGGAAGCTTTAAATAATTTTTTAGGAAGTATTTTTGGTGCTGAAAATATTGCTAAGTTGGGTTATTTGTTAGAACCGACTTTTAATATTATGGCACTGCTTGTAATTATTGGAATTGCTAAATCATTGTTAGAATATCATCATATTAAAGATACAAGTGCATTGATTTTACCAATTATTACGTTTTTATTGTTAAATAATTTTACAATTACATTGACAACTGAAGCTGGTGAAACAGTCACTTCAGGGGGAGTTATTCCTATGGGATATCTTGGAGCTGCAGGTTTGTTTGTTGCAATGATTTGTACTATTTTGACAGTTGAGAGTTATCATTGGATCAAAGAAAGAGGATGGGTAATTAAAATGCCTGATTCTGTTCCGCCGGCTGTAAGTCGCTCATTTTCTTCATTAATTCCTGCGGCAATTATCTTAACAGTAGTATTTTTAATTAAAGTTATTTTTGAATATACACCATATGCAACTGTATTTGATTTAATTTATCAATGTTTACAACAGCCGTTATCTGCACTAGGAAATTCATTGCCATCACAGATGATCAGTGAGGGGCTAATTGGTTTATTTTGGTGCTTCGGAGTTCATGGTGATAACGTCGTTAGTGCTATTATGGGTCCAATTTGGCGCGGTTTATCAGCAGAAAATCTAGCTCTAGTCCAAGCTGGTAAAGAGCCAATTAATATTATTTGTCAACAATTTAGAGATGTATATTTAATTGCAGGAGGAACGGGAGCAACATTATCATTGCTTGTTTCTATTTGGTTTGGGGCAAAGAGTCCAGAATTAAAGACAGTTGCTAAGTTATCTGGACCAGCTGCTATATTTAATATTAATGAACCGGTTATTTTTGGGATACCTATTGTCTTAAACCCTATAATGATGATACCATTTGTAATAGTACCAATAGTTTTATGTGTTACGACATATCTGGCAATGAGTTTAGGTCTTGTACCATTATTACAGGGGATTGAGATTCCTTGGACAACACCAGTATTTATTTCTGGCTGGATAGCAGGGGGATGGAACGCATTGATTCTTCAAATTGTCAATTTTGCTGTTGCTACTGCTATTTATTTCCCATTTGTAAAAGTGTTAGATCGTGATTTATTAAAAAATGCTAAGAAAAAAGAATTGCTACAAGAATAGGAGGACTTTATGCAAGTTTATGTATTTAAAACCGAACAAGATGTTGATACATATGTTGGACAGCAAATTAGTACATTTATTCAAGATAATGATGCTCCAGTGATTGGTTTTGCCACGGGGTCTACACCATTAGGAGCATACGACTATTTAATTGATTCATACCAAAGTGGAAAAACAGATTTTTCAAAAGTTAGAGCCTTTAATCTTGATGAATATGTTGGGATTGAAAAAGATCATCCTCAAAGCTTTGCAAGAGCAATGAAAGATTATCTTTTCAGTAAAATTAATATTAAAGAAGAAAATATTTATTCTTTAAATGGAAATGCTAAGGATATGACAAAAGAATGTAAAGAATACGATCAATTGATCATTAATAATCCTATCGATATTCAAATATTGGGAATAGGAATGGATGGTCATATTGCTTATAATGAACCAGGTAGTTCATTTGATAGTGAAAGTCATGTTGTTGATTTACACCCCGAGTCAATTCAAAGTTCATTGGATTATGGTTTTACAAAAATTGAAGATGTTCCAACGCAAGGAGTTACGCAAGGAATCAAAACGATTATGAAGGCAAGACAACTAATTATGATTGCCAAAGGAAATAAAAAAGCTAAATTAGTGGAAAGAATGTTATATGGTCCAGTTAGTGAAGACTTTCCTAGCTCTATAATTCAAACACACAATAATGTAATTGTAGTATTAGATCAATGTGCAGCAGCCAATTTGAAGGAGGAAACTTATGAAAGGCGTTAAAATCGTTACAATTGGAGGAGGCAGCAGTTATACTCCAGAATTAGTAGAAGGATTTATTAAAAGATATGCAGAATTACCAGTTAAAGAATTATGGTTAGTAGATATTGAAGAGGGAAAAGAAAAATTAGAAATTGTTGGTAATCTGGCTAAACGAATGATAAAAAAAGCTGGACTTGATATGGAAGTGCATTTGACTTTAAATCGTCGTGAAGCACTAAAAGATGCTGATTTTGTAACAACTCAGTTTAGAGTCGGACAATTAGATGCTAGAGAAAAAGATGAGTTGATTCCCCTAAAATATGGAGTGATTGGTCAAGAGACAAATGGTCCAGGTGGAATGTTCAAAGCATTAAGAACTATTCCGGTTATTTTTGAAATTATTAAAGACTGTGAAGAATTGTGTCCAAATGCTTGGATCATTTCTTTTACAAATCCTTCTGGAATCAATGCTGAAGCAGTGTTTAGACATACTGGCTGGAAAAAATTTATTGGGTTATGTAATGGACCTGTAAATATGATCAAAGACATTGAAAAAATTTTAAAAGTTAAAGAAGAAGACCATTTAGATGTTAAAATTGGTGGAATTAATCATATGATCTATGCATTAGATATTCAATTAAACGGTAAAAATGCTAATCGTAATTTGATTGATACGATGATAAATGATGGAAATAAAGAATCTTTAAAAAATATTGTTGATTTACCATGGAGCAATGAATTTTTAAATAGCTATGGTTATTTAGGGATTGGATATTTACGCTATTATTTACAAAAACAGCAAATGCTGGAACATTGTCAAGAGGATGCAGCTAAACATCAATGTCGTGCTCAAGTTGTGAAGAAGGTTGAAAAAGAACTATTTGAGAAATATAAAGATGAAAATTTGGATGTGAAGCCTAAGGAATTAGAACAACGTGGTGGAGCTTATTATAGTGATGCAGCTTGCAATTTAATTTCTTCATTATACAATGATAAAGGAGATATTCAAGTAGTTGACACACTAAATAATGGTGCAATTACTAACTTACCTAATGATGTAGTCGTTGAAGTTAGTAGTATTATAACTAAAGATGGACCTGTTCCTATCCCAGTAGGAGAATTACCAGTTCAAGTAGTTGGATTAATTCAGCAATTAAAGACATTTGAAATCTTAACTACCAATGTGGCAGTTAGTGGCAATTATGATGATGCCCTAGTTGCTATGGCAATTAATCCATTAGTTCAAAGTGAAATAACAGCTCGACAAATACTCGATGAAATGTTAGAAGCACACAAGAAGTATTTACCACAATTTTTTAAATAAAGAAATTTAAGTAAGAATAAACTATTAGTTAGTTTATTCTTATTTTTGTTTTATAAATAATATTTTGTAAAGTGCATGAAGGTGTTTTATTATGCTTATTATTGTGATGACAGTTTAACGATGATATACTTAGTAAAAATAGGGAGGGAAGTTATGAAACTAATTATTGAACATCTACAAAAGAATTTTGAAGATAAAAAAGTTTTAGAAGATATCAGTTTTTGCTTTGAGAAAGGAAAAATCTATGGTTTATTAGGTCGTAATGGAGCTGGCAAAACAACTTTGTTTAATTGTTTGAACCAAGATTTAGAAATAGATAAAGGCGATTTTTATCTTGAAGATAATGGCCGTAAGCCATTAACGATGAGTGATATTGGTTATGTTTTATCAACTCCAACAGTACCGGAATTTCTAACGGCACGAGAATTTTTAAAGTTTTTTATTGAGATCAATATTAAGAATATAAAAAATTTAAAAACTATTGATCAATATTTTGATATGGTTAATTTATTGGAAGAAGATCGTGATCGTTTATTAAAAGATTTTTCACACGGAATGAAAAATAAGATGCAGATGTTGATTCAGTTCATTGCACACCCTGATGTTCTATTGTTAGATGAGCCGTTAACATCATTAGATGTTGTTGTTGCAGATGAGATGAAAAAGCTTTTAAAAAGTATAAAAAAAGAGCATATTATTATTTTTTCAACTCATATAATGGAGTTGGCAGTTGATTTATGTGACGAGATAGTTATCCTTAATAAAGGACAATTATCATTAATTAATAAAGAGGATCTGGATGATGATGCTTTTCAAGAAAAGATAATCAAGATTTTAAAGGATGAAGATCATGCTTGATACCTTTCTAATTTCATTTCGTTTGAAAAATACTTATCGTGTTAATAGCATTATTTATATGTTTAAACAAATTCCAATTATTAGAAGAGTGTTACCTATGTCACTTTATAAAAATCAAAGTCTAAAAATATTTGTTACTATCTTAAATACTATTTGGGAAATTATATCAGTTTTTTTAGGAAAAATAATATATTTTGCAATTATGCTCATAATACCTTTGAATTTTATGAATGTATTTAACTTTCGTGCAATGTTACAATTATTATTTTTTCTAAGTTTAGGCGGAGCATTTTTTAATACAGGAATGTTTGATCCCTCGAAAGATAAATATTATGCAGTTATTTTAATGAAAATGGATGGACGAGAGTTTGTACTATCACAATACTTATATACTCTGTTCCGACATTATGTTGGATATATGACAGCATTCATGATTTTATCTTTTACATTACAATACCCTTTTTGGTTAAGTTATATATTACCGTTATTTATTATTGGTTTAAAGCTAATGGCTGTTAGTGCTTATCTTAAAGATTTTAAAAGGAATCGAAAGGTACGAAGTGAAAATAATAATTCACCAGCAATAATTGGATTTAGTATCGGATGTTTATTAGTGGGTTATGCACTTATTTTTTCTAATCTGATTATTCCGATTAAGATGATGCTGATTGTTTTAATAATCCTTAGTATATTAGCGGTTATTTTGATGAGTTATGTATTAAAGTATGATGATTATCATCAGCTTAGTCATAAATTATTAAAAAATATCGATTCGTTATTAAATACAGATACTCAAGATATTATTAATGATTCATATCATAAAATGATTACTTTAGAAGCTGATACTAAAAGTAATAAAACTGGTTTTGAGTATTTTAATGAATTATTTATGCAAAGACATAAGAAAATTTTATGGAAAACAGCTAAACGACAAACTTATATGATTGCATTTATAATAGTTGTGATAATTGGTATCTTATTTTATGATGTTGAAACTCAAAAAGATGCAAATAATGCTATGACAAGTATTTTACCTTTTTTTGTTTTTATTATGTATTTATTAAATACTGCTAAAAATATTACACAAGCAATGTTTGTAAACTGCGATCATTCAATGTTGACTTATTCTTTTTATCGAATTCCTAAAAATATTTTAATATTATTTAAAATTCGTTTAAGAGAAATAGTTAAAATCAATTTATTGCCAGCAGTTGTTTTAGCATTAGGATATATGGCTATTTTATTTATTTGTGGAGGAATTGATCAAGCATTTCTGGCATTTATATCTTTTATCTCAATAATTTCAATGAGCATATTTTTTTCAACACACTATTTAATCTTATATTATTTATTGCAGCCATATAATGCGCATACTGAAGTAAAAAGTCCTATTTATTCAACAATTATTTCATTGACCTATATTATTTGTTATGCTTTTACTAAACTTGAGTTACCAATTCTTTCCTTTGGAATTGTTTGTATTCTATTTTGTATTGGCTATTGTGTCATTGCTTGTATTTTAGTACTTAAGTGGGCTGGGAATACTTTTAAGATTCGAAATTAAATTAACTAAATTGAAAGTTTAGTTTGATGATGATATTATTTATTTATAGATATAAGTAGATAGGAGGGCTAAAAATGGGATGTTGTAGAAGAAATTTTAATACTGATGAATTTAAAGCATGGCTATCCACTTTACACGAAGAACAGCCGGGAACTGAATTTTGTATCAAAGAGGATGATCAAAAAGAGACATATAATTATCTTAAAGATAATCTTTTTGGACAAATTGTCGTATGGAATAATTCGGTTGTAGAAGAAATCATCACTGATTGTACAAATAATGAACAAATTTTTTATCTTCATTATGAGATGGAAGATCGTAATCAGATTAAAGAATTAATCAAAAGTTTTAAGCGAAGAATGTTTTGTGTTTGCCAGAAAGAGTATGAAGTGAGTGAAGATGATGGTGAACGAAATATTTTACTGTGTTGTTCTAGTGGGTTAACAACAGCAATGTTTGCTCAAATGTTACAAGATTTTAGTAATAATAATCATTTACCATACCATTTTTCAGCCACTAGTATCTATGATGATGATACGCTATCGAAAGAATATGATTTAGTGTTGATGGCACCACAAGTTCAACACTATACTAAAAGTATGGCAGCGAAGTATCACAAACGTTTTTTAATAATGAATCCTGTTGATTTTGCACAATATAATTGTAATAATATTGTTTCTCGTGTGCAGGAAGTATTTTTATAAAGACTAAATTTTGAATATTTATGACTCACTGTATATTATAGTGAGTTTCTTTAATATTAAAGTCGTATTTGTTATTAATTATTAATCGTTTAGATTATCAATTGAGCAATGATGGCATGGTTAAGAAGATAGGCTATAAAGGCAAAAAAATTAGTTAGAAAAGATGTATTAATTTAATTTTTAACTTAATTATTATATAATATAGGTAATGGATTATTTAATGTTTGATAAAAGGAGGTAGGAATAATAATGGAATTAATGATTTCACGGATTTTAAAATATTTAAATGGGTGTTTAGATGATGATCATATGTATAGGATTGGTAATTTTATAATTAAAAATTATACATTGATAGAAAATCATACTATGGTATCATTTATTGATGCAGCAAAATGCAGTCAAGAAGAACTCTTGGACTTTTGTCAACATTTTGGAATACATAGTTTTGATGAATTTAAAGAACGTCTTTTAGCCGATCATCAGGGACGTCTTGAACAAATTCATGCGCGGATGTTAAACACTGATATAAATGATTTCCTTGAGCATGTAAATACTGATTATTCTAAGGAAGAATTTATACAGTGGATTGATGAACTTTGTGAATTGATTTTTAATAAGCAGAGAATTGTTATTCTTGGAGCGCTATATCCAAGTAGTGTAGCAGTTGATTTCCAGACAGATTTAATTTCATTGGGAAAAGAAGTTGTTGAGTATCATCATTTTGATTTGAATTTTGAGTTTAGTGATGACGATGTTGTCTTCTTTATTACAGCAACTGGTAGAATGATGGAAAGAAATGTAAAAAAATTAAAGCCACAAAATATTTGTGATGCTTATTTGGTTCTAATTACACAAAATCTGGCATATCGTGATTATGAGAATGTTTGTGCTGATTATTTTGCGCATGTTCTTGGTAAATTTGATGGTTTGCAATTTAATTATCAAATTATGATGATTTTTGATATTTTGCGGATTCGTTATTATCAAAAATATTATCAATAAAGATTATATCATTAAGATATGATCTTTTTTTATAAAATAAATTAAATTGGAATGACAATAGTATTTTTAATATATGTTAAAGAAAAAATATTATTTCTTTAACTTTATAACGACTCTAAGTGGTATAATTATAGAAATATATAGTATTAATGATTTAGGATTAATTTATTTGGATTCTTTTTTCTTTTAATTAACTTTAGTAATTATGTTGATATAAACTTTTTATTGAAAATATTTTTGTTAATCTTCAGTTTATTTAAGAGGAGTAGAATTTACTTATTATTGAAAAAGGAGAAAATCATATGCTTCAAATACAGAAGATAACTAAGGAATATATTACTGGAGATTTACATCAAATAGCATTAAATGGTATTTCGTTAAATCTTCGTGATAATGAATTTGTTGCAATTCTTGGACCTAGTGGTTCTGGAAAAACAACACTTTTAAATATAATTGGCGGTTTAGATCGTTATGACAGTGGAGATTTAATTATTAATGGTATTTCAACAAAGCGATATAAAGATCGTGATTGGGATTCATATCGTAATCATACAATTGGCTTTGTTTTTCAAAGTTATAACCTAATTCCCCATCAAACAGTTTTAGCTAATGTTGAATTAGCATTAACAATTTCAGGAATTTCCAAGAATGAGCGACGTAAACGAGCAATTGATGCTTTAAAGGAAGTTGGACTCGGAGAACATCTTCATAAACGACCTAATCAGATGTCTGGGGGACAAATGCAGCGAGTCGCGATTGCTCGAGCATTAGTAAATGATCCGGATATACTTTTAGCAGATGAACCAACAGGGGCGCTTGATAGTGAAACCAGTGTTCAAGTAATGGAATTACTCAAAGAAGTTGCCCGGGATCGTTTGGTAGTTATGGTTACTCATAATCCTGAACTAGCCGAAGCTTATGCAACTAGAATTGTAGAATTACGAGATGGAATCATTCGCAGTGATTCTAATCCTTATGAAGTTAGTTCAGATAAACTAGAAGTTCCAAGACATGAAAATATGGGGAAATCATCAATGTCTTTTTTAACATCACTGTTGTTAAGTTTTAACAATCTTCGTACAAAAAAGGCACGAACGATTTTAACTTCATTTGCAGGTTCAATTGGAATTATTGGAATTGCCTTAATTCTTTCACTTTCAAATGGGGTTAATCAATATATACAGTCAATTGAAGAAGAAACTCTTTCAGAGTATCCATTACAGATTCAAAGTACAGGTTTTGATATAACGTCAATGATGACTGATACACAGCCTAATCAGAATAATGAGGAAAAAGATGATACTAAAATACATGTATCACAAATGATTACAAATATGTTCTCGAAAATAGGTTCTAATGATTTGACTTCATTAAAGAAGTATCTTGATAGTGGAAAAAGTAATATCAAAGAGAATACTAATTCAATTGAATATACTTATAATGTTGCGCCACAAATTTACAGTACTAATACTGATTTAATTCGTCAAGTAAATCCTGATAAGTCATTTTCATCATTAGGACTAGGCTCATCAGCCAATTCAAATAGCCTAATGTCTTCGATGATGAGTACGGATGTATTTTATCAAATGCCAAGTAATACAAGCCTTTATGAAGATCAATATGATATTAAAGCTGGAAATTGGCCAAAGAATTATAATGAATGTGTTCTAGTGTTAACTAAAAATGGAAATATTAACGATTTTATGCTTTATACTTTAGGCTTACGTGATTATTCAGAACTTGATAAAATGATTGAACAGTTTTCAAAAGAAGAAACCGTTAATGTGCCTACAGATATTAAGTCATATTCTTATAAAGATATTTTAGGAATAGAGTTTAAACTTGTTAATGCCTCAGATTATTATCAATATGATAGTAAATATAATGTTTATAAAGATAAAACTGATGATGAAAATTATATGAAAAATCTGATTCAAAATGGCGAGAATATTAAAATCGTTGGAATTGTACAGCCTAAAGATTCTGCCAGCGCAACGATGTTACAATCTGGAATTGGATATCCTGCAGCGTTGACTAATCATGTAATTGAGCAGGCAGCTTCAAGTGAGATTGTTAATAAACAAATAAGTAATCCTAATATTGATGTTTTTACAGGAAAAGAATTCAGTGATAAAAATAGCAATCAATTAGATATGAACTCTTTATTTACTGTCGATGGAGAGATGATGAAGAAAGCTTTTTCATTTGATCAAAATAAACTTTCTTTTGATATGGGAGATTTAGATTTAAGTCAGATTAAACTGGATTCAGCTTCTTTACCGAGTATTAATATGGATAACATTTTTGCTAATATGAAAGTCGATATTCCTAAAGAGAATATTGAGAGTTTTACGCAGGCAGTTATGACACAGTTTCAACAATATTTAAAAGATAATGGATTAATCGATCCAACTAAAATGAATGAATACTTTATGGCATTTTTACAAACTGATCAGGCTCAAAAATTAATGCAGGATGAGATGATCAAACTTCTCCAGTCAAGTGGGGCAACTGAACAGTTTCAAGCTCAGTTGGAAAGGCAAATGCAAACAGTAATGACTCAATATACCGAAACGATCACTAAATCATTACAACAACAAATAAGTATACAAATAACTAAGCAAATGGGAAATCTTGCCAATAGTATGCAAGATGCGATAAAGATTGATACAAGTGTTTTTGCCCAAGCGATAAAAATGAATATGAATGAAGAAGAGCTCTCAGAATTAATGATGTCATTAATGACCACTGAGTCTTCTTCATATGAGGGGAATCTTAAAAATCTAGGATATGCTGATTTTGATAAGCCTAGTGCAATAAATATTTATCCTAAGGATTTTGAAACGAAACAGGAAGTAATCAATATTTTAGATAGTTATAATGAAAATATTAAAAAGATTGATGAGGATAAAGTAATTTCATATACTGATTATGTTGGGACATTAATGTCTTCAGTTACAGATATTATAAATGTGATTAGTTATGTATTAATTGCTTTTGTCGCTATTTCATTAGTAGTATCTTCTATTATGATAGGAGTTATCACTTATATTAGTGTTCTAGAGCGAAAAAAAGAAATTGGAATTTTAAGAGCGATTGGTGCTTCTAAGAAAAATATTTCACAAGTCTTTAATGCAGAAACTTTTATTATTGGATTACTAGCTGGAGTATTAGGAATAGGGATAACTTTGATTCTACTTATTCCGGGGAATGCATTAATTCATGAAATAGCTGGTAATACTAGTGTTAGTGCAACATTACCAATCATGGGAGCAATTATTCTAATTGTATTAAGTGTCTTGTTGACTTTGCTAGGTGGTTTGATTCCGTCTAAGAAAGCAGCATTAGAAGATCCTGTAACAGCTTTAAGAAGTGAATAGGATTTAAAAGAGTTTCCTTAACAAGAAACTCTTTTATTTTTGTATTTATTGAAAAGTATAATAATCAAGTGAT
Source organism: Thomasclavelia ramosa DSM 1402 (assembly GCF_014131695.1). Taxonomy (NCBI): domain Bacteria; kingdom Bacillati; phylum Bacillota; class Erysipelotrichia; order Erysipelotrichales; family Coprobacillaceae; genus Thomasclavelia; species Thomasclavelia ramosa. The sequence goes on along the minus strand of NZ_CP036346.1, from coordinate 1,811,986 downwards.
AAAAAATATAAAAAAACAAAAATATTTATTAAATCAATATTTTTTAATCTCTATAATGATAATTGTCGATAGAATGAAATACGTATTTCAAAAAAATAAGGAGAATATATGGAAAAGTTAGAGAAATTATTGAATAGATTTATTGGACCAATCGCTAAGAAGATGAGTGAGAATGATACAATTCAGTCTGTAGCAGAGGGGTTTATGAGAACTGGGCCTGTCACTTTTGGAGTATGTATATTTGTTATTTTGGGGAATTTACCCTTTACTGGTTATTCGGATTGGTTAACAAACGTTGGTCTTAAAGTACATTTTGATGCTATTTCAAATGCTAGTTTAAATATTTTAGCTTTATATGTTTCATTTACAGTTGCTCATTCTTTTGCCAAAAGAAAAGGCGATAATGCTTTATCTTGTGGAATTTTATCATTATTAAGTTTCCTGATTATAATTCCTCAAACAGTAGCTGGAGTTGAAGGGGATATAACAGCTTTTGATATAACCTATTTAAGCGGTACAGGGATTTTAGTGGCTTTGATTTTTGCTATTATCGTAGGACATTTGTTTCATTATTTAGCTGGTAAAGGATTAAAATTTAAAATGCCAGAAGGGGTTCCACCAATGGTTAGTGAATCTTTTGAACCAATTTTTATATCAATGATCATAGTTACTTTTGCTTTCGTAGTTCGAGTTGGTTTTGGTTATACTCCATTTGGAAATTTCTTAAGTTTTTTCGATCAAACAATTGGAGCCTTCATTATTAAAATTGGATTATCATTACCGACAATCTTCTTATTATATTTTGTTGCTAATTTATTATGGTTCTTTGGAATTCATCCAAATACGGTATATAGTGCATTTGTACCATTACAAATGACACTAATTATGACAAATATTGCTGATGCTCAAGCAGGAAAACCATTAACTTATTTAACAATCACTTTAGTTTCACTGTTTGCATCTTTTGGCGGTAATGGTAATACACTTGGATTATGTTTATCGATGTTTACAGCGAGAAGTGAGAGATATAAGAAGATGCTAAAATTAGCTTTTATTCCTAATTTGTTTAATATCAATGAACCATTGATTTTTGGAATGCCAGTAATGTTGAATCCTGTTTTCTTTATTCCAATGGTTTTCTGTAATGTTGTAATGGGCTTTATTGGTTTGTTTGCAACCCAAATTTTTACATTTACATACAATCCGGCTATGTCATTATTACCATGGACAACTCCATTTTTTGTAAAAGCATTTTTAGCAGGAGGAATTTCATTATTGATCATGGTACTAATTTTATTGGTAGTAAATACTTTAATGTATTATCCATTTTTTAGAATTGCTGATAAGAAAGCCTACGAAGAAGAGCAATTAGCGAAAGTTGGTGGAAAAATTGAGTAAGTTAAGTAAAGATTTTTTATGGGGAGGTGCAATTGCTGCAAATCAGGCTGAAGGAGCATATGATGCCGATGGTAAGGGGTTATCTTTAATGGATATTGCGACTAGTGCCAGCAAAGATGTTTCACGACAGTTTACAGATGGGATTAAAAAAGGAATTTATTATCCTAATCATGAGGGGATAGATTTTTACCATAAATATAAAGAAGACTTAGCTTTATTTGAAGAAATGGGTTTCAAATGTTTTAGGACCTCAATCGCTTGGAGCCGTATTTTCCCTAATGGTGATGAAAAGCTTCCTAATGAATTAGGTTTAAAATATTATGATGATTTATTTGATGAGATGATTAAACGAGGAATGGAGCCGGTTGTAACTATTTCTCATTATGAAATGCCGTTATATTTAGCTAAGCAATATGGTGGCTGGGCTAATCGTAAGTTAATTGATTTTTATTTGAATTTTTGTGAAGTAATTTATAAACGATATAGTGGTAAAGTTAAATATTGGATGACTTTTAATGAAATTAATTCAGTTATTTTTATGCCGGAAGTCGCAGGAATTATTGGCCGTGAACAAGCAGATTTTAAACAACGAAGTTTTCAGGCTGCACATCACCAGTTTGTTGCTAGTGCGAAAGCTGTTAAATTGGGACATCAAATTGATTCAAAAAATATGATTGGATGCATGGTATTAACTTTGATCAAGTATCCTCTTACAGCAAAACCTGAAGATGTGCTATTAGCTGAAGAAAAAATGCGTTATGGAACATTTGCGTTTAGCGATATACAAGTTCGTGGACATTATCCTAATTATGTAAAAAAACTAATACAAAAAATAGATTTAAAAATTGAAGTAAAGCCGGATGATTTAAAAAGTTTGAAAGAAGGTTGTGTTGACTTTGTTGGATTTTCATATTATTCTTCATCGGCTGCATCAACGGATACTAATGTTGAAACAACAGCTGGAAATATAGTTTCCGGGGTTAAAAATCCATATTTACCGACTAGTGAATGGGGCTGGCAAATTGATGCCAAAGGATTACGATATATCTTAAATCGATTTTATGAGCGTTATGAAATCCCGTTATTTATTGTTGAAAATGGCCTCGGATATGATGACCAGGTGGATGAGAATGGCTATGTTGAAGATGATTATCGGATTACTTATTTAAAAGAACATATTAAAGAAATGAAAAGTGCTATTCTTGAAGATGGTGTTGACGTAATTGGCTATACACCCTGGGGATGTATTGATCTTGTCTCTGCAGGGACTGGAGAAATGAAAAAACGTTATGGTTTTATCTATGTTGATCGTGATGATCAGGGAAATGGAACATTAAAACGTAGTAAGAAAAAATCATTTGCCTGGTATAAGAAAGTTATTGCTACTGATGGAGAAGATTTATGAATATAGCAGTTTTTGATGTCGGTGGTACATTTATTAAACATTGCCTGATGATTGATGGTAAAATAACGCAAGCTGGCAAAATACCAACTCCTCAAGATAGTCAAGAAAGTTTCTTAAAAGCAATTAAAGCAGTTTTAGATAAAATGAGCAATATTGAAGGAATTGCCTTTTCGTTGCCAGGGGTCATCGATGTTTATCGGCAGTATATTTATGCGGGTGGGAGTCTAAGATATAACGATCACTGTGATTTGAAAGAATGGGAAAATTATTTTAATTTGCCTATTCAGGCTGAAAACGATGCTCGGTGTGCAGCCATTGCAGAACTTGAACAAGGAAATATGCAAGGCATTCAAAATGGTTTAGTACTTACTTTTGGAACTGGGGTAGGTGGTGGAATTATTATTAATGGTGATATTTTTAAAGGAAGTCATTTGATTAGCGGCGAAGTTAGTATGATTTTTGCACATAGAATCAGTGACGTAACTAATCATCATCTTTTTGGAGCATTGGGTAGTATTAAAAACCTAATTGATAAAATAGCAGCTGCTAAAGGTGTTAAAACGGATGATGGCAGATTGATCTTTGATTGGATCAAAACAGGTGATTTGATTAGCTGTGAGCTTTTTGATGACTATTGTGATGATGTGATTTGGCAGCTTCATAATATTCAATGTATCCTAGATCCACAACGCATTTGTATAGGGGGTGGAGTTAGTGAAAATCAAATTTTTATTGATGGAATTAAGACGGCAGTAAAACGATTTTATCAATCATTGCCTATTCCATTTCCTCAGCCAGAGATCGTTAAGTGCAAGTACTGTAATGATGCTAATATGGTAGGCGCTTATCTTCACTATTTAAGAAAAAACGATGAGAGATAAACTTTCATCGTTTAACTATTTTTATATTGAATAGGGCTTTTTCCAACAATTTGTTTAAAAACTTTATTAAAGTGACTTTGACTTGAGAATTGTAAAATATCAGCAATTTGAGCTAAAGAGTATTGAGAGTTTTTAATTAAAAATTGAGCTTCTTGGATTTTTTTATGATTAATGTATTGTTTAATTGATTGACCGGTTGTTTTTTTGAATTGGGTTGATAAGTAAGTAGTATTCATCTCTGTTACCTTGGCTAAATCTAATAAAGTAATATTCTTATGTAAATTATGAGAAATATAGTTTTTGCAAATTTTTACCCAATAGGGATTTTGAATATTTCGATAACGTTTAACTAATTGTGTAAAATCAATGATTGCGTCAGAAATAAGTTTGTGAAGTTGATTAATAGTATTAGACTGGTCGACTTTAACAATATACACATCACTTAACGAATAAGCTTTATCGACAGGAACACCGATACTGATTACTCCACGAGTAAATACCGCGATAGCTGCAACAACTTTATATTTAGCTGACTGAAGCTGATTTTTAGATAAATGACGTTCATCTTTGATTTGAAGCAGTTCAATCATTAAGATTCTAGCACTGGTACTATCCTCATTTTGAATATAATTTAGAATTTTTTGTTCATAAGTATAACTAAATTCATGCAAAGGTGTTTCGCGAATTTGAAAGATTTCTTTTTCAAGAGAATTTTCTTGTTTTAAAGGATTATCCTTAGAACCTTTAAAAGTAATTTTTAGTAATTTAGAATCAAGAATTTTACCAGTAATTATTTGATAAATAAAAATAAAATGATTTTTTGTTTCTACAGTAATGCTGGGGAGATTAAAGAAATCATCTAGCGTATACGATGAGATTACATGTTGAAATAACTCGTACTCAGCAGGTGAATCTTGGGTTGTTATTTTTCGATTAAAAATAGGTCCTACACAAATATAAGGAATTTCATCTAGCTTAGTACAAAAAAAGAAATATGTGGCATTTTGATGAAAGTGAATATATATTTCATGCTGTTTCATAATTGTAAAATTGAAAATTTGTTGAAAATAATTTATTTCTAATTTTAAAAATTTTTTTGGAGAAGCAATGATCTTTAAATCAGGAGAAATTAAAAATAGTGGAGTATTTAAATTTTGATAAATAGTGGGAAGTAGATTGATTAATTCTTGTTTCGTTTGAATCATAAAATCATCCTTTCAATATTATTGTATAATGATTTGTTTTTAGAAGATATAAAATTTTAAGAAAAGAGGATAAAAAATGTTTAAAAATAATTTTTTATGGGGTGGAGCTACTGCTGCTAACCAGTTTGAAGGTGGCTATAATTTAGGAGGACGTGGTCTTGCGACATCGGATACTAAAACAAATGGGTCAATGAATAAAAAACGAAAACATAGTTTTTTAGATTCTAATGGTAAGATTGTTTATTTACATGGTAGTGAAAAAATTCCCCAAGCTTATCAAAGTGTTATTGATGAGAAAATGTATTATCCAAGTCATAGAGCAGTGGATTTTTATCATCGTTATGAAGATGATATTGCTTTACTTGCTCAAATGGGTTTTAAGTGTTTTAGAATGTCAATATCATGGACACGTATTTATCCTAGGGGAAATGAAAGCTCACCTAATCAAGCAGGTCTAGATTTCTATGATCATATTTTTGACGAGTGTTTGAAATATGGAATAGAACCAATTGTTACTCTTAATCATTTTGATATGCCAATTTATTTGGCTGATCATCAAAATGGCTGGTTAAATCGGCAAACTGTTGAATATTTTATACAATATTGCAAAACTGTTTTTAAATATTATCGGGGCAAAGTAAAATATTGGATGACTTTTAATGAAATTAATTTGTTAAGGGGATATGATACATTGGGAGTACATGAAATGACCCCCGCTCGCTACTATCAAGCCTTACATCATATTTTCGTTGCTAGTGCAAAAGCAGTTATTTTAGGACATAAAATAGATTCAAATAATCAAATTGGGATGATGTTGGCAAATATTCTTACATATAGTAAAACTTGCAATCCTAGAGATGTTGCTTTAGAATTAGATGTTTCGCGTAAATTAAAATATTTTTACAGTGATGTTCAATGTCGAGGATATTATCCTTCTTATATTGTAAATTCTTTAAAACAGCAAGGGATAACGATTAACAGTTTAGAAGATGATGATAACCTTTTAAAAAATGGTTGTGTTGATTATATTGGTTTTAGCTATTATAATTCTGGAGTAGTAACAACTCGCAAGGATGCCGAAATGACATTAGGCAATGGTATTAAAATGGCAGCAAATCCTTACTTAAAAGAAAGTGAGTGGAAATGGCCAATTGACCCTATAGGATTAAGAATTTCCTTAAATTTATTATGGGATCGTTATCAAAAACCATTATTTATCGTTGAAAATGGTTTAGGTGCAAATGATCAAATTGCTGAAGATGGAAAAATCCATGATGAATATCGCATTGATTATTTAAGAGAACATATTATTGAAATGAAAAAAGCTGTAGATGAAGATGGAGTAGAATTAATTGGGTATACACCATGGGGATGTATTGATTTAGTTTCAGCGGGAACTGGAGAAATGAAAAAACGATATGGTTTTATTTATGTTGATATGGATGATAATGGTAAAGGAACATTAAAAAGAAGCTGCAAAGAGTCATTTTATTGGTATCAAAAAGTAATTAAAAGTAATGGCGAAAGCTTAAGCTAGCTTTAATTGTAAAAAATATGATATAATTTTTATACAAGTTTTTTGGGAGGATAATATATGTTGTTGAAACAAATGAAATATTTTATTAGTGTAGTCGAGTGTAATAGTTTTACAGAAGCAGCTGAACAATGTTATATATCTCAATCTGCAATTTCCCAACAAATTAAAGCATTAGAGCAGGAATTAGGTGTTGATTTGATCAAACGTAATAATCGACAATTTACCTTGACTCCTGCTGGTGAGTATTTTTATCGTCATGGAGTGGAGCTGGTAAGCGAAATAGATAATTTAAAGAGAGAAACTGTACGTCGCGGACAAGATCAGGAGTTATCTTTAAAGATAGGATATTTAAGATGTTATGGAGCTCAAGAATTACATCATGCAATCGCTAAATTTAGCAAAACATATTCCGAGGTATCACTATCAATTGTTAATGGAACTCATGAGGAGTTATATGATCTTTTACGCTCTGGACAAGTTGATTTGGTAATCAGTGATCAACGACGAGCATTTAATGATGATTATTACAATTATGAGTTATTGTATAGTGATTGTTATATTGAGATTTCAAGTCGGCATCCATTAAGTCAGCGGGATATTCTAACAATTACTGATTTAAAGAGAAATACCTGTATTTTAATTTCAACTAAAGAACAACAAGAGGTTGAAAAAGATTTTTATCAAAATACACTTGGTTTTGCTAATCAATTTTTATTTGCTGATACTTTAGAAGAGGGACGTTTAATGGTTGTAAGTAATCGAGGATTTATGCCAATTGAAGCAGTTGGAACATTACCACCACCTGCGACTGGAATTACACGAATTCCACTTTATCACCATCACAAGCCATTACAACGTAATTATTGTGCCTTTTGGCATAAGGAAAAGACTAATTATTATATTGAAGAATTTGCTGAATTACTACGTAATTTATTAAATAATGATTAAATATGGCTTATTATATTTTTAGAACTCTTTGGAGTTCTTTTTTCATATAAGTTTTACTTATGAGAATGATTAGCAATTAAAATTGTTATAGTTTTATTAATATTTTAAAATATAACTGTAAAAGAAAGGGTGAGTAAGATGAAAAAAAGTTTGATTGTATACTTTTCGCATCGGAAAGAAAATTATGTAGCAGGTGCTATTAAAGATTTAAAAATAGGGAATACGGAAGTGATTGCTAAAAAAGTTCAAGCCATAATAGGAGCAGAATTATTTGAAATTCATCCTCTTCATGAATATCCGTCTAAATATGATGAGTGTACAAAATTAGCTAAAGATGAATTAGAGACTAATGCAAGACCAAAAATAATAAATATTATTAGTCATTTTGAGGAATATGAAAATATTTATCTTGGCTATCCAAATTGGTGGTCAACGATGCCGATGTGTCTTTGGACTTTTTTAGAAAGTTACGATTTCACCAATAAACACATATATCCATTTTGTACTCATGAAGGAAGTGGGTTAGGTAAAAGTATTAGTGATTTAAATAAAATTTGTCCTAATGCAATAATTCATCAGGGATTGGATATTTTTGGTAGTCAAGTATTTGACAGTGACGAAAAAATATTTAAGTGGTTAAAGGAGAATTGAAATATGGCAATAACTAAAAATGCTCAAAACTATCATGAACGAATGTTTCCAGGCTATGAGTCAAAATTATTAAAAACAGATCCAGAATTTATTGAATTATTTGATAATTTCGCATTTGACGAAGTAGTTAATCAAAATGATTTAGATGATAAAACAAGTATGATTGCAATTTTAGCAATGCTTCTAGGCTGCCAAGGTATTGATGAATTTAAAGCGATGCTGACTGCTGCGTATAATTTTGGTGTAACACCAATTGAAATGAAAGAAATTATTTATCAAGCAACAGCTTATTTAGGGATTGGGAGAGTATTTCCTTTTTTACACGTAGTTAACGATTTTTGTACTAAAAATGGTATTACTTTACCTTTACAAGGACAATCTACGACTAATCAAAGCAATCGTTTAGAAAAAGGAATACAAGCACAGGTTGATATTTTTGGTCAGGATATGTGTGAATTTTATAAAAGTGGAACAGCAGATATAAAACACATCAATTATTGGTTAACAGATAATTGTTTTGGAGATTATTATACTAGAAAAGGCTTAGATTACAAACAGCGTGAAATGATTACATTTTGCTTTTTAGCAGCACAAGGAGGATGTGAGCCACAGTTGGTATCACATATTGAAGCAAATATTAGATTAGGGAACGATAGAGCTTTTTTAATAAAGGTGATTTCTAGAGGAATTCCTTTTCTTGGATATCCAAGAAGTTTAAATGCTTTACGTTGTATTAATGAAGTAATAAAATAATTTAAAAAGTATGTGGGATTCCATACAAATAATGAGGAGGTAGGAAAAGTGAATAAGGAAGTTATGATCGTAACCGGTGCTGGTCAGATTAGTATGGCTATTGCAAGAAGACTTGGATATGGTAAAAAAATTATTATTGGTGATAAAAATATTGATAATGCTAATAGGATTACAAAGATAATGAATGATGCTGGCTTTGATGTAATACCAGTTGAAATGGACTTATCATCTAGAAAGTCTATTTTAAAGATGATTAAGGTTGCTCAGAATTATGGGGAAATTAGTATGCTTGTTAATGGAGCAGGAGTTTCACCTAGTCAAGCATCGATTGAAACAATTTTAAAAGTTGATTTATATGGAACTGCAGTTTTATTAGAAGAAATAGGTAAAGTAATAAAAGACGGTGGAGTTGGGGTGACGATTTCAAGTCAGTCAGGTCATCGAATGCCAGCTTTAGGAGTTGAAATTGATGAAATGCTGGCTATTACAGAAACGAATAAATTATTGGACTTAGAAGTACTGCAGCCACATAATATTCAAGATACACTTCATGCGTATCAGCTTGCTAAACGCTGTAATGAAAAAAGAGTAATGGCTGAGGCAATTAAATGGGGACAAAAGGGTGCTCGGATAAATGCCATCTCACCTGGAATTATTGTAACTCCATTGGCTATTGATGAATTTAATGGTCCAAGAGGAGATTTTTATAAAAATATGTTTGCAAAGTGTCCAGCTGGGCGGCCTGGAACGGCTGATGAAGTTGCAAATGTAGCAGAACTATTGATGGGACCCCAAGGAGCATTTATTACAGGTGCAGATTTTTTAATTGACGGTGGGGCTACTGCTGCATATTTTTATGGACCACTAAAACCAAAAAATAAAAGTTAATTTAAGGAGAAAAGTATGGAATATGTAAATTTAGGAAAAACAGGATTAAAAGTTTCTAAAATATGTTTAGGATGTATGGGATTTGGTGAATTAGATCGTGGGGGAATCCCTGGAAAAACTGCAGAAAAAGAAGCTCGAGAAATTATTAAATATGCGCTAGAACATGGTATTAACTTTTTTGACACAGCTAATTATTATAGTCTTGGTGCGAGCGAAGAAATTCTTGGACAAGCATTAAAAGATTATGCTAATCGAGAAGATGTTGTAATTGCAACTAAATTGTATTACCCAATGTTTGATGGTGTTAATGCAAAAGGATTATCACGCAAAGCTGTTTTTACAGAAGTTGAAAATTCGCTAAAGAGATTACAGACGGATTATATCGATCTGTATATTATTCATCGCTGGGATTATACTACTCCGATCGAAGAAACAATGGAAGCGTTGAATGATTTAGTAAGAATGGGGAAAATTCGTTATATTGGAGCTAGTGCGATGTATGCTTGGCAGTTTGTGAAAGCTAATAGTATTGCAGAAAAGAATGGATGGGCAAAATTTATTAGTATGCAGAATATGTATAATTTAGTGTATCGTGAAGAAGAAAAAGAAATGATTCCAATGTGTCAATACGAAAATATTGCTCTTACACCATTTTCACCACTTGCTCACGGTGTCTTTAATAAGGCGGTTGATACTCCGCGGACAGATGGCTGTGGTAAACTGCAAAATGATTATCAATTAGCTCATGATTGCGAAATCATTAAAAGAGTTTATGAATTAGCTAAAAAATATCAAAAACCAACTAGTCAAATTGCTTTAGCATGGGTTTTAAGTAAGCCATATATTACATCGCCGTTAGTAGGTAGCTCTAAAATTAACTATTTAGAAGATGCTTTACAAGCACTAGATATCGTCCTGACTCCAGATGAGATAGCATATTTGGAAGAACCATATGTGCCACACAATCAATATGGTTTTAGATAATTAATAGAAATAAAAGATTATGAACTTATCCATAATCTTTTATTTTAGACTTAATAAACCCCTTGACTTAAAGTAAAGTTGAAGGGCTATGATAATAAAAAGAAAATTAATAAAAAATGAAAGAGGAAGCCTATATGAAAAAGATAGTCGTTATATCATCAAGTCCTAGAAAAAATGGTAATAGTGAAATTTTAGCTGATCAATTTATCAAAGGTGCGACGAGCGTGGGACACAAAGTAATAAAAATCAATTTAGCAAATTATAGAATTGCTCCATGCCTAGCTTGTGAATACTGTCGAGGACATCACAATAGGTGTGTTTTAAAAGATGATGCGAATAAGGTAATTGAGGAAATTGTTAATGCTGATGTATTTGTAATGGCAACACCAGTTTATTTTTATAGTTTGAGTGCACAGCTTAAAATTTTAATTGATCGTATGTTTGCACGTGAATATGAAATCAGAAATAGCCCTAAACGAAAAACAGCTTATTTAATTTTAACAAGTGGAAGTACTGATCGTGAACAAATGCACGGAACAATTGAAAGCTTTAGAGGGTTTATTAAGGTGCTCAAAAAGGTGGATGAAGGAGGAATTATTTATGGTTTAGGAGCATTTAATAAAGGTGATGCTTACACACACCCAAGTTATGATGAAGCTTATCAAATGGGTTCAACAATATAATTAATTAGATTTCTTATCAGGAGGAATAAAATGGAAAATTATTATAACTATTTTGTAAATAAAGGAAATCATCCAAATAAACTAGATATTTTAAAAGAAGAACATAAATATATTTTTGAATATTTTAATCTCCAGACTGCTGCTTTGATTATGGATAAAATAATTGATGAAGCTAAATATTATAATCGACCATTTGCTGCAAGAATAGTTTATAACAATAAAATAATCAGGCAATGTTTTGTTAATAGTTATAATGAAGAAAGTATTAAATGGTTAGGCCGTAAAGAGCGGGTATGTCTTGAAACAAAACATTCCTCGTATTTTATTTTTCTTGATAATATAGATACCCATAATTATAATCAAATGATTTTTGATGAAGAATATGGTCTTTGTGGGGGAAGTTTTCCTATATTTATAAAAGGAGTACCAGCAGGGGCAATTACTGTTACTGGATTAAGACCTCATGAAGATCACCAAGTCATTGTAAAAGCATTGGAAAAGTTATTTTAATCAGTCATTCATTAGGGTCAATTATGATATTTTTAAGAATTAAGAATAAGATGGATATAGTTTTTGATGCCAATTGATCTAAAAAATAGATAATGTTTATTTAAGGTGAAAACAATTATTATAGCTACAGTTTTAGGAATGATCATTAATGACTATTTTTTACCAAAACCAATTCTTAATTTTATATTGATTGGAATGATACTTTCAGCTGTTTTTGCAAATATGTTTAGTGAGTCTGAATTATCTTCACTAATGCATGAGTTTAATCCAATATTATGAATTGCACGATTAGGGGTAACTTTGATTATGTGTCCTGCTACAGTCATTAAATATCTTGGTTTTACACTATTACCGCATTCTTGAGTATCTTTAGTATTTACTGGAATTGCTGTTTCAACTCCAGCTGCTTAGATTATTCAAAGAACGATTGCTACTGCCGCAGTGATTAATGAATTGATTGGTGTAATATTTGCAAAAAAAGGTTTTGAATGGGCCGGAGAATTAACATATAAAAAGGTTTAGGCATATTCTAAGAATACGCCTTTGAAATTTTTTGAATCAGTTAATGCTTTGCTATTAAGAGTTTAAAATAGTTAGATATTCTTTCATGTGTCTTTAAAAAATATAATTGGGAAATACGTTTCATTAAGAATAGAATAAAGGTTGTTCTTAATAATATCAAGAATAATTTTTAAATCATTATCAGCTAAATTTATGTTATGATTAGTATATATTTTTTAAAGACTGTAGGAGATAGATTTTGTGATCAATAATTTATAAGTTTCCAATTTGGCATAAGCATTCCTCTACTTTTTTATAAAATGCTTATCTTAACTGTATATTTATACTATACTGTTAAGAAAATAAAACAACAATATTCAATATCTTTAGATTTATTTAATCATAGATAAATTTGTAATCATTGTATAAAATTGGGAGGAATAATTATGCCAATAAAATATAGAAATACCCTAAGATCTAAAGCTTTGAACAAAGAGGTGCTTATTGAATTATTGAAGAAGAAACCTACACGTAAGATTATAGTCACTGATAATATTAAAAGTGCTAGTATTAGTCGTAGGACTTTTTATGCACATTATTAAGATACAATAGATTTGTCGGAAAGCTTTCAAAAAGAATTTTTGGCTCAACCAAGCAGCTTTACTGAAAAAATAAAGGACGAGGATTAAATGATAAAATAGATCTATTACTCAATGAGGTAATAAGTATCTTAAAAAAGATTATGAAACATATAAGATTTTAGTGAATCAAGATTTTTCATTTTCTTTTTATCAAGATATTAAGAAAGTTATTATTTTACAATTATTAAAAGAGTATTCATGTAGTCAAGAAGTTCGACAAACTTTAAATATTTTTATTTTAGGGCTTGTTGTGTTATTGAGAGAATGGTTAGAAAATCCTGATCTTGAATCGATGGAGGAATATGGGAAAAACTTTTCTTGTCCTCATAAAACTATTTTTAGTAGTAAATCTAGTATAATTTAGATATTTTCATAGTTAATTATGATAATTCAGACATAAATTTTTTTATTTAGAAAAAAAGTTAAATACATTTTAATTAATAGTATAATCGTATTAATTATAAAAATATTGGAGGGTATTATGACAAAGAAAATTATTTTTTTTGATGTTGATGGAACTTTAGTAGATGTTCGACCATCACAAGAATATATTCCTGCTTCGACCGTTAAGGCTGTCCAAGCGACAAGAGCTAAAGGAAATTTATGTTTTTTGTGTACGGGAAGAAGTAAAGCTGAGATTTTTGATCATATCATGGATGTTGGTTTTGATGGAATTATTGGAGCTGGTGGTGGTTTCGTTGAAATTGGAGATCGAATGTTATATCACAAACAAGTTTCTCGCACAGCAATCAACCATGTTGTTGATTATTTTGAGGCTAATGAATTTGATTATTACATTGAAAGTAATGGTGGATTATATGCAAGTAAGAATTTAATTCCACGATTAGAAAGAATAATGTATGGGGATTTGGAAAATGATCCAGTTGCACGTAGAACTAAAGCTGAAACTCCTAATCATTTTATTGGATCATTAAAAGAAGGTTATGATCTTCATCGTGATGATGTTAATAAGATTTGTTTTTTGGAAAAAGATAATTTCCCTTTTGAAAAAATAAAAAAAGAATTTGAGCAAGAGTTTAATGTAATTCATTGCACTGTTCCTATTTTTGGTGATAACAGTGGAGAGTTATCGGTTCCTGGAGTTAACAAAGCTTCAGCTATTAATGCTTTGATTGATGAGTTAGGTATCCCTAAAGAAAATACATATGCTTTTGGTGACGGATTAAATGATGCAGATATGCTGGAATTTTGTCAATATGGGATTGCGGTAGGTAATGCTAAAGAGGCATTAAAAGAAATTGCTGATGAAGTGACAGACGATATTAAAGATGATGGTATTTATAATTCAATGAAAAAATATGGTTTAATTGACTAAAAAGTCCTACGTTATGTAGGATTTTTATTTTAAAGACTCTAAATGAATAACTTAAATATGTTATAATAAAGGAGTTATTAAAGGGAGAAAATGTATGGAAAGTAAAAATAATAATTTAAAAGATTTGATTGTATCTGGAAGTTATACAGCTTTTATTAAAGGCGATGACTGGGGATGCGGTGTCAATAAAATATTGCTAAGTCTCGATCATAAAATTGATCAGGTTAATAATCTGAGTTTTGTGGTTAAAGAGAAGAAGTTGACTACAGATTATTGTGATACGCTATATCCGATTATTGAAAGTATTATTTATAGAACTGTAACAAATGTTTATTTAGTAGACTATAGTGGTCAAATAACTAGTGAACCATCTAATTTTATTATGATAGAAATGAAAATCAGTCCAGCAGAAGGAAATCCATTATTGTTTTCAATGCAGACACAATATAATACATATAATGATTTATATGAATTGGACATCATGATAGCTGATGGACATGAAATGACCTCATTAGGTCAAAAAGTTAAACAAATAAATATTGCTAAAAAAATGAAAGATAAGATTACTAGTGCAGATCTGTTTGAAGAAGCGTTATATGAATCTTGTGATGGAGTGAGTTATAAATATGCTGCTTATAATCCTGTGCAAGCAAGTGATACTTTGGTTGTTTGGTTACATGGGCTAGGTGAGGGAGGAACAATTAATACTGATCCTTATATTACTGTATTAGCTAACAAGGTTAGTTCATTAGCGGGTCAAGAGTTCCAAAATACGATTGGTGGGGCTAATATTCTGGTACCTCAGTGTCCAACTTTTTGGATGGATAAAACTGGTGATAGTTTAGCAACTAAATTTACGGAAGCAGATGGGACTTCATATTATTGTGATTCTTTACATGAATTGATTAATTTTTATCGAAAAGAAACTAAAAGTGAGAAAGTTATTATCACAGGATGTTCAAATGGTGGCTATATGACAATGTTGATGGCACTTAAGTATGGTAAAGAATATAATGCCTATGTGCCAATTTGTGAAGCTTTTTTAAATGAAAAAATATCTGATGAAGAAATTAAACAATTAAAAAAATTGCCAATATTCTTTATTTATTCCAGAGATGATGATGTCGTAGCCCCTGAAACCCATGAATTGCCAACGATTAGGCGCTTGTTAGGGGCTGGGGCCAGCAACGTTCATACTTTTGTTTCAAAGCATGTTATTGATACTTCTGGGCGTTTTAATGATAAAGATGGAGAGCCATTACGATATAGTGGTCATTGGTCATGGATTTACTTCTTTAATAATGAGGCAGTATCTGATCGTTGTGGAATTAGAGTTTGGCAATGGATGGCACAACAGTTAAAATAATCTGTAAAGGTAAAAAAGATAGTATCTCTAAAAATGGATGCATTAATTCAAATAAAAGGGTTGTTGTCTATATTTAATTAGATACATTCATTTTTTTAGTAGATTAATTTTTTTGTTACTCTGATAAAGACATATTTATTGATTATTACTTTAAGTTTATTCGTTGAATCGTTTATTATAACTATCGCATTTTACGTTTTTTTATTATATGAAAAGATTTATTAGTAATGTTTACAAAAGAATATTTTGTTAAAAATTAGGGTAATACTTTATATTTTATTGTATATAACTAAAAAATTATTAAAGATAGATAAGGAGGATAAAGATGAAAAAGAAGTATAGATTATTGACATGTTTATTGGTTTTTATGTTGGGGTTAACTGGATGTACTACAGATGGTTATAATATTCCGCAACCACAAGCTGAGGTTGTTCCTGAACATTCTGATTTAAATTTTGAAGATATGAGCTATGAGCGACCAGATATTGATGCAATAAATCAAAAAATAAATGATTTATTAGCGAAGGTAGTGCTAGAAGGAAATCAAGAAGAAATTTTAAAAGGATATGATGAAATATTAAATGATTTAAAAGAGGTTGATCAAATGGAGTCATTAGCATCTATAAAAAATAATATTGATTTGTCAGACTCTTATTATGAAGAAGAATACCAATTTCTTACTAGTGCTTTTGTAAAACTAGATAATCGTATGAACGAATTAACCGAAGCTATTTTGACAACTTCATATAAAGATGCGTTTGTTAAAAAGATGGGAGAAGATTTTATCGAACGTTATGAGAAGAATAAGAAACTCAATTCTCCAGAAATTGAGGAACTAAGTGAACAAGAAACAGCGCTGATTAATGAATACAGTAAAACTGCTGCTAAAGAATATACTACGATGATCAATGGGCAGAGTAAAACAATTGATGACTTAGATTTTAATAAACAAGAAGATATTGACGGGTATTATGATATTTATGAACAAAAAAATAAAGAGTTAGGAACGATTTATAAAAAATTAGTCAGTATTAGAGTTGAAATTGCGAAAAAATTAGGATATGAAAATTATACGGATTATGCTTATGATTTGTTAGGTCGAGATTTTAGTAAAGAAGATGCAGAAAAATTTGAGGAAGCAGTTTTAGAGTATGTGGCACCACTAGCAGCAAAGATGGATACAAAATATCAAGAAAAATTACAAAAATTGGATACTAGTGAAATTACAGTCGAATCTGGTTTTTCATATTTAAAAACAGCATTAAAACAGGAATTTCCTAAAGCAATGCAAGATGCTTATGATTATATGCAAAAACATCACCTTTACCAAATTGATGACGATTCAAATATGCTCCATGCTGGGTATACGACAATTATTGGGAATGAGCCATTTTTATTTATTAATACTTCAGACTACAAAGATCCTTCAACTTTATTTCATGAATTTGGGCATTATTACAATTTTTATTTGATGGGAGGAACATCTTGGAATGATGGTAATAATCTCGATATTGCCGAGATTCATTCACAAGCATTTGAGCTGTTGATGTTTGAATATTATGATGAAATATACGGTAGTGATGCAAAACTAATGGAGATAAAGGTTATTAATGATATGTTAAATAGCATCTTACAAGGATGCATAGAAGATGAATTTCAACGAAAAGTTTTTGAAAATCCAGATATTTCATTAGAAGAAATGAATACTTTACATGGTCAAATTTATCAAAAATATATGGGTTATCCTTTAGAGTATGAATGGGTCGATATTCATCATCATTTTGAAACGCCGTTTTATTATATTAGTTATGCTACGAGTGCAGTTTCATCATTAGAATTATGGTTAGTAGGTACAAAAAATCGTGAAGATGCATTAAATGCATATCGCAATATGACTCAAAACACTCTCAATGTTGATTACTTAGATGCATTAAAAGACTCAGGTTTCAGTAATCCTTTTACATCTAAAGTAATTAAAAATATTTCTTCTGAAATAAAAAGAGAATTTTTATAATAATAAAAAGCCATTTATTTAGATGGCTTTTTAATTGAAGAATTTTTTGGTTTGTTTTTTGTTGGTGGGCTTGGTTTTATTGGTTGAATAGGTTTTATTATTTTTTTCATTATAACTAGACTCCTCTGTTTAATTATAGCACAGATAAAAATGAAAAATAATCAGTTTGTTTAAAAATAAATAGTCAAGATAATTAGATGACTTTAAAATTTTTCCATTGCCCTTGTAAATAACGTACTAAGATAAGAGCAGATTTAATAGCCCAATCGCCAACCATTGCTAATGCAATTCCAATTACACCAAGGTTCATCCAAACCCCAAAAATAAATGATAAGATGACACGACACACAACAGTTGAAAAAATTGAAGTATACATCGTGTATTTTACGTCACCAGCTGCTCTAAGGCCATTTGATAATGATGAGGCTATAGGGCATAATAAGGCATTAAATAGGTTATGAATAAAACATAAAATAATAATTAGTTTAATCGTTTCGTTCGATAAACTATACAATTTAAGAATGATAGGGGTAAATAGGAAAAATACAATATTCCAAATGATCCCGCCAATATAAGTGATTCTTAATAATTTTTTCATATAATAGTCCGCCGCTTCTTTATCACCGGCTCCCATACATTGACCGATAACAGTGATAAAAGCTGGTCCCATTGCAATACAAAAAAGAGCGGCCATTGACCAAAAGCTTTGTGCAACCCCGTTTGCAGCAATCTGGCTAGTTCCAAACATTGCGACAATACTACTTAAAGCAACTTTAGATAATTGAAATAAGCCATTTTCAATGCCGTTGGGAATAGCAATATTTAGGATACGCTTAATCATTTGAGCATTCCATTTAAAAATATCCTTAATGCGAATATAAATAATATTTTTCTGATTAAAAGATATAATTAATAAAATTAAAGCCGCAACGACTCGAGAAATTAGTGAAGGGTATGCGACTCCTGCAACACCTGCATGAAGAATAAAAATTCCAATAGCATTACCAATAATATTAATAATATTCATGATGATTGATACATACATGATAACACTTGTTTTAGACATACTTCTAAACAATCCGGCACAACTGTTATAGATTGCTAAAGCAGGAAAAGAAAAAGCAGAAATAACTAAATATTTTAAGCAGGCATCCATTACATCTGGAGCGACTTTTCCAAACAATAATGTTAGTAATTGTTCTCGAAAAATAACCGATAATACTAATAAAATAACTGAAATTATTGTTGTTATCATAACTAATTGACTAGCTGCTAACACTACATTTTCCTTGTTTTTATTACCGATATATTGGCTGGCAACAACGGCACCACCAGATGCTAATGCAGTAAAGACAAGAATGAAGACCGTATTCAACTGGTTGACTAGTGAGACACCAGATACGGCTGCTTCACCAGCATAACTAACCATTAGAGTATCAGCTATCCCAACTAATAAGATCAATAATTGTTCAATGATCAAGGGGATGATTAGAGCTCGTAGATGCTTATTTGTAAAGATTTGCCGTTTTTTATCTAATTGTATTTTTGGTTCAATAAATTTAAACATATATATTCCTCCGTTTTTCATATAATACAACCTCGACTTGACTCTAAGTCAATTGTTTTTTTATATAATGAAGAAAATAAAAAAGAGAAACTAATTGTTTCTCTAATAAAATTTATAAAAAATCCTGACATGAAACTAAAAGGTCTATTTTTGCCCATTGAGTTTTTTCATCAATACAGTTTCCCTCTTCAACAGAGGCGAAGCCACATTGAGGTGATAATGCAATATTTTTACCAACAATTCTTTTTGCTTCAAAATAACGTGTTTTTATTTCATCATATGTTTCTAGTTTAGGATTTTTAGTTGAAATTAAGCCAGCTACAAAAGTAACATTAGTATTTTTTAATCGTGCCCATGGTGTAAATGAACCTGAACGCTCATCATCATATTCTACAAAGAAGCCATCATATGGGATTTGACAAATGATAGGGGCAACAGTATCATATAAACCAGAAAAAAGAGGATAGCCTTTAAAATTTCCTTTACAAAAATGGTTAGCAATGGTCATGTCAATAGGTTTATTTTCTAATGCTTTTGTAGATACTTTTCTAAACCATTCTAAAATATCTTCTTTTTTGTATCCAAGTGAGCTTACTTTTAAAAGGAAATTATCATCAATCATATAGGTCCATGATGTATCATCAATTTGTAAATAACGACAACCATGATCATATAAATCTTTAATTGCAATTTGAAATGCTTTTCCAATATCATCGATAAGAGCATCAATATCACCATTATAATATGGTACCTCTTTTAAACCTAATTGAAGAAAATGATCAACTAAGATCATATTTGGTCCAGAGATACATTTTTTGGCCTCAATTCCAGGATATTTTGTTACTAGGTTGAATAAGTAGTCCCAAGCCTCGATTTCTGGATGATATTTATCTTTATCATAGGTTATTTTACCGTTGATCATTCCTAATTCAATGTGATTTGTTACACCATTTCTCGTTTTATCAAGATGTTGAGTTGTAAAGCCATTAAATTCTTTTAACCAGTCCAAATGCCACCATCTTCTTCTAAACTCGCCATCAGTGACAATTTTTAGTCCATGAGCAACTTGTTTATCGACAAGTTTAGCAATTTCATCATCTTCAATTTTTCTAAGTGTTTTTAGATCAATCTCTTGATTAAAATATTTTGCTCGTGCTTCTTTGATTTTTTCAGGTCTTAAAAAAGAACCAACAATATCATATTTTATCTTCAACATATTTTTGTTCTCCTTTTATTTTAATATAAATATTATAAAGAAAAATGGCATACTTTTATAATACTAAAAAAAGCTGTTTGGCTATAGGATGAAGCTATAGTCGAATATTTCTAATTGACTTATAGTTCACTATAAGTTTTATAATTGAAATAAAGTATTATTTGAACAATTATGGAGGAGTATTGAGATGAAAGTAATTACAATTATAGTACCATCTAATCAATGTCATTTATTAATTAAGGAATTAGAAGCAGATTATTTTATTTTTAAAAAATTTGATAATTATGAAATTATGCAGGATTTTTCAATTTTATTGCTAAATATTTATGATTATCAATATAATTTAATAGAAGCTGCACTAAAAAAATTTGAAATGATAAATAAGCAAAAATGCTGTCTTTGTATTAGTAAATAATTTATATTATCTTTAAAAAAATTCTTGCGCTAAAGTATGCTTTAAGGCTTATAATAGTTTTGAAAGGAAGGGCAAAATATGGATAATAAGAAATTGGGATTTGGTTTAATGCGTTTACCTTCATTGGATCCTAATGATCCAGCGAAGATTGATATTGAACAAACAAAGCAAATGGTTGATCTATTTTTGGAAAGGGGATTTACTTACTTTGATACAGCTTGGATGTACTGTGGTTTTGCAAGTGAGAATGCTGCTAAAGAAGCATTAGTGGACCGCTATCCTCGTGATAGTTTTACATTAACAACAAAATTACATGCAGGATTTTTAAAATCAAAAGAAGATCGTGATCGCATTTTCAATGAGCAGCTAAAAAAGACAGGGGTAGAATATTTTGATTATTACTTATTGCATGATATTAATACCCATAGTATTGATACTTATAATGAATTAGATTGTTTTAATTGGATTGTTGAAAAGAAAAAACAAGGGTTAGTAAAGAAAATAGGTTTTTCTTATCATGATGGGCCGGAGTTACTGGATAAAGTTTTAACTGAGCATCCTGAATTTGAACTAGTTCAATTACAGATCAATTACTTAGATTGGGATAGTGCAGGAGTACAATCTCGTAAATGTTATGAAGTTGCGACAAAACATCATAAGCCAGTTATTGTAATGGAGCCGGTTAAAGGTGGAACATTAGCAAATGTGCCTGAGGAAGTTACGAAAATGTTTAAGGACTATGCTCCACAAAGTTCAATTCCATCTTGGGCGATTCGTTTTGTTGCTAGTCTAGATAATGTAGTCATGGTATTAAGTGGTATGTCTAATATGGAACAATTGTTAGATAATACTGAATATATGGCTAATTTTAAACCTTTAAATGACAAGGAATACAAACTTATTAATAAAGCAGTTGCAGCTATTAATTCTACTATAAAAATTCCTTGTACGGGATGTTCGTACTGTACAGATGGTTGTCCAATGAATATTAATATTCCAAAATATTTTTCATTATATAATGCAGATTTACAAGAAGTAGCAGAAAAGGGCTGGACTCCACAAGGCGAATATTATGCAAATCTGACAAAAACGTTTGGTAAAGCAAGTGACTGTATTGCATGCGGTCAATGTGAGAATGTTTGTCCACAACATTTAAATATTATTGAAGGACTTCAAGAAGTGGCTGCTCATTTTGAAAAATAGGCTATAATAGAAGAATTAAAAGGTCTAAGTTGACTTTTTAGTTCTTTTATTTTTATTATATTCAATATTTGCTTATTATCATTACTTATAATAGAATAAAATTAGATGAGGTGGAAATATATGTTGATTGAACAAAAAATAGAACGTGCAAGATTATCTCAAAGCCAACAATTAATTGCTGATTATCTTCTGGAAAAAAGAAGTAATATAAAGGATATGACAATCAAGGAACTAGCTGTAGCAACATATACATCAACGGGAACGATTATCAGATTAGCCAAAAAATTGGGATATCATGGTTATGAAGATTTTAAGGCTGATTTTTTAAAAGAAGTTTATTATTTAGATACTCATTTTAAGAATATTGATCCCAATTTCCCATTTGTTAAAACTGATAATATTCAAAAAATTGCAAGTAAAGTAACATTACTTGCACAAGAGACATTATCAGATACATTAGCTTTGCTAGAGCATGATAATTTACAAAAAGCTCTTCGAATTATGCAGAAGGCCAATCAAATTCATTTAGCGGCAATTTCTTATTCTTTATTATTGGGACAAATTTTTAAATTAGACATGCTTAGAATTGGAAAAAATGTTAATATTTGTAACACTAATGGTGAAGAGTTATTTTTACCTGCGGTAATTAAAAATAATGATTGCATAATCATTATTTCGTATTCAGGAGAAATTCATAATTTATGTAGTTTGGCTAGGACTTTAAAAGGAAGAAGCGTGCCAATTATTGCAATAACAAGTTTAGGGGATAATGAGCTAAAAAAATATGCTGATGTTGTCCTTCATATTTCAACTCGCGAAAAATTATATTCAAAAATTGCTGGATATTCTAATGAAAATAGTATTAAACTAATTCTTGATATTTTGTATTCATGTTATTTTAATTTAATGTATGATGATAATTTAGCTCGACGAATTGCAATCTCGAAACAAGCAGAGGTGGGACGGGAGTCTACGTTAGAGATAATGAAAGAAGATAATACTCAAAGCGGAACGTAATTCCGCTTTTTTTATTTCAATTTATTAAAAAGCGTAATCTTGATACAACATTTCCTTTAATTCTTTAGTCTTTTAAAATAACTTGATAAAATTTATAATGTCGAGGAGGAAATAAGCATGGATAGTAATTTTTTATGGGGTGGTGCAAGTGCTGCTAATCAATATGAAGGTGGATATAATTTAGATGGTCGAGGTCTTAGTATTAATGATGTTGAGTTGGGAGCAGGACATGGAAAAATCAGGGAAATTCATGAATATGTGCATAAAGATACTTATTATCCAAGTCATATAGCTACAGATTTTTATCATCATTACCAAGAGGATATTGATTTAATGGCGGAGATGGGATTTAAATGTTTTAGAATGTCAATTGCCTGGTCGCGGATTTTTCCAAATGGAGATGACTTGGAATGTAATGAAGCTGGATTAGAATTTTATGATAAAATATTTGATGAATTAATCAAATATGGGATAGAACCAATTGTTACTTTGCATCATTTTGAATTACCGTTATCATTAGTAAAAAAATATGGGGGATGGAGAAATCGAAAATTAGTTGAATTATCGGTTAGATATGCAAAGACGGTCATGGAACGATATCGAAATAAAGTTAAATATTGGATGACTTTTAATGAAATCAATGCACTCTTTTTAACTGATCGACCATGGCATATGGCAGGAATTATCTATCAGCAAGATGAAGATTTAAATCAAGTTAAGTTTCAGGTTGCTCATTATCAGCTGCTGGCAAGTGCTTTAACTGTCATAGAAGGACATAAAATTAATCCTAATTTTATGATTGGAAACATGTTATTATACCCTTGTACCTATGGGGCAACTTGTAATCCCACAGATCAAGTGATTGCCCGTGAAAAGCTATTACCAACATATTATTTTGGTGATGTTCAGGTGCGAGGTTACTATACAAATACTTGTAAATCTTATTTAAAAAAATGTAATGGTCATTTAGTAATTGAAGCCGGTGATGAAGAAATTTTGCTTCAAGGAACAGTTGATTATATTAGTTTTAGTTATTATTTTTCTGCTGTTGAAGGCGTAGCTGATATTGAGATGGTAGAGGGAAATTTATCTTCTGGCGGGAAAAATCCATATTTAACAACGACTGAGTGGGGTTGGCAGATCGATCCTGTTGGTTTACGTTATTCTTTAAATCAATTGTATGATCGCTATCAACTTCCTTTATTTATTAGTGAAAACGGATTAGGAGCGATTGATCAAATAGAAAAGGATGGCACAATTATTGATGATTATCGAATTTCATATTTACAAGAACATCTTCGAGCAATGAAAGAAGCAATTGAGATTGATTTAGTAAATTGTTTTGGTTATGCAATGTGGGGACCAATCGATATTATTTCGGCGGGTACTGGTGAAATGAAAAAGCGATATGGTTTTGTTTATGTTGATTTAGATGATTTTGGCAATGGAACATTAACTCGAACTAAGAAAAAATCTTTTTACTGGTATCAACAAGTAATTGCTAGTAAGGGTAAAAATCTAATAAACACGGAGGATAATGATAATGTTGAAACGAGTTTATAATCAAAATAGATGTACAGGTTGTGGAATTTGTACGATTAATTGTCCACAAAAAATTTTAAAAATTTCTAATGGTCATTGTGTAATCACAGATTTTGATAAATGCACTAGGTGTCCTAGGTGTCAAATTTGTCAACAGGTTTGCCCATATCTTGCAATTGAGTTTAAAAATGAAGAAAAGAGTACTTTTCCCGTGTTATTAAAGGGAGTGACGATTCCTTTTCATACAGGTTGTTATCAAGGGATGATTGAGCGGCTATTGGCAGAGGTTTGTGAAGCGATGAAACTTGAGAATAAATTAGTTATATTTAAATCAAAAGATGCCCGTTTTGAAATAAACGTAGAAATTTACGGAAGTGATAATTATCTTAAAGATGCGTTAGAGTATAAACATAATCATCCAGAAAAGATAGTTGTTGTATATTATACTGATGAAGAGCCATGGCAGCATAAACAAGCAATCAGTGATTTTAAAGAACTTGATAATACACCAATTACTATTTTTCACATGCTTAATTATTTTTCTAATTTAAAATTAAAACCAACTTCTGATGAATATGCTATAGATCTTTGCGAAATACTATGTATTTCAAAAGACGCTGCATTAGTTGCTCGTGGAAGTTTTACAGATATTAAACGAATTACTGAAGTAAAGCGTTATATGAAAGAGGCAATTGGACA
The DNA here is from genome assembly GCF_014131695.1 of Thomasclavelia ramosa DSM 1402. NCBI lineage: Bacteria > Bacillati > Bacillota > Erysipelotrichia > Erysipelotrichales > Coprobacillaceae > Thomasclavelia > Thomasclavelia ramosa. Next base: position 1,786,626 of record NZ_CP036346.1, on the reverse strand, counting down.
CCAACTTGAAGCCAACGGCTATACTTTTTTAGAACTAACATTACCATGTCATTGGCGGTTATTAGATAAACCTCAAGGTACTATTACATCTTTACAAGTAATAGAAAATATTGAGTGGTTTAAAAATATTATCAATAAGATGTACCCGTTAAAGAAATATAAGTAAGATAAGATTGACTATAAAACAATGACTAGATACGCTATAATGTTATAGTAACGATGAATTATAGGGGGACTAGATCATGGATAGAGATGAGGTACTTAATAATTATTATATGCAAGAAGATGCCCTAGTAAAATATGGATTCAAACGTCTTGATAATCTTTTTATTGTTGAAAAAACTTTGAAAAACAATGAATTTTATGCTCGTTTTGAAATAAGTAATAGTTGCTTCAACATTGATGTGTTTGAAAATAACGGTGAAAAATTTTTACCTTTTTATATAAAAAATGTAGTTGGGGCTATACTGCACTGATAAAGGAAGAAGTTGCAAGTTTAACGGATGAAATCTTAAAATCATGCTTTAAACCAATTAGTATTAGAAAAAAGATATTAGCTTATGTAAATGATAAATATCAAACTGAAGCAGATTATCCGTGGACACGTGATCCAATGTCAGCTACCTTAAAAATATTAGAAACTAAAAAATGGTATGGATTGATTATAAATATCCCATATCGATGTTTAAATATTGATAAAGAAGGAAAAGTAGATATTTTAAATGTTAAAAATACACCTGAAAAAATCAATGCCTTAATTGATCATATTCATTATTTTCCTGCTTATCATATGAATAAAAAGCATTGGATCAGTATTTTACTTGATCGTACTGTCCAGATAACACAAGTAGAAAAATTATTAGATGAAAGTTACCAACTAGTTACTAAAAAGTAAAATAATTTTATAATTTAGTGAATAATAAAAATACATCAGTATTTATGATAGATATTTTATTAAAGACATCTCAATCCGAGATGTTTTTTTGGATATATGAAAAAATAATGTTTTTTAATTTGATATAGTGTAAAATATAAGATATTTGAGATTAGAGTAATAGTAATAAGGAATGGAGAATTATAAATTATGGTTATTGTATTAATTGCAGCAAGATATAAAAAACTTTTAGAGTGGATAAACAATCGTAATTATGAAGGAATTAAAGCAATCTATAAAATTAAAAACGTTGGGCCAAAGGTTTTTCTTTATATTGATACTAGCCTTGATTTAAAAAATATTATTAAAACATTTAAAAAGAGTATCAGTGAACAAGGTGGGATGGCATATGTATATGAATTCTACGGTATTTATAATGAAAAAATCGATTATAATGCTTATATCAGCAATAAAACTAAAGATACAATGCGTTATTATCAAACAAAAATAAAAGATTTAACGGATAAGGAATTACATGATTTTTTATTAAAAAATAACATAGATAACGATAGTGATTAAAGACTATCGTTTTTATGTTATGTAAGTTATTAGTGTTTATTTCTTTTATAAATCAGTGAATAGATAATACTAAGAATATAATTAAATGCAAGTTGTGAATAAAAAGTAGCAATTTTTTCATCTTTTTCTTTATGAGGAATAATTATATGATAATTGCTATATTTGACTAATGGATTGTCACAGTTAGAAGTAATGACAATGATCTTGCAGCGTTTTTGAAAAAGAATTTTTAAACAGGCTTTATAGGATTCATTTTTATCATAAGTGATAAATAAACAACAATCATCCTTAGTGATTCCTTTACAAAAAGATTCCTGTTCATTATTTTCAGTTGTCAAAATGAAAAATTTACCAATTTTAACTAGCTTATTTATAAAATTCATCGCTGTAATTTTAGAATCACCAATTCCAAAAACAAAAGTTCGTGGACTAGTATCAAGAACTTCTACAATATCTTCTAATTCAGCAATATTTAATTCACTGTTAATTAGATTAATGCTATCTTTATAGACATTTGAAATACTGTTAATAATTTGCCAGGTTGGTTCATTTTCTTGGAAAGGTAGAGTGAAATCAGTTTCGTTATTTAGATATTTTAAAGATTCGATATTTCTTAGGTATTCTATTTTGAAATCTCTAAAGCCATTAAATCCTAGTTTTTTACAAATTCTTATAATTGTTGTATTTGACGAAAATGTTTGGTTAGCTAATTCTCCAATTGTCATATTTAAGACTAGATTGGGATTTTCTTTAATAAAATTGATGACTTCGATCTCACTTTTTGTAAAAAGTTTCTCATTACTTAAATTATCGATTAAACTCATTTTTACTTACTCCTTAGAATAAATTTATGAAACAGGAAATAAAGTCTATTATTTCTTGTTTGTTATGATTATAGCATTAAAGGAAGGGGTTTCATAGAATAAATTCAGCTGATTTGTATTCCTCCCGATTGAAATATGCTAATATTAAATTTTTTAAGTATTTATATTGGATACTTTATTTTTCATGATATGAGTGATTGTAAATATAGAATAACTTTGTTATATTAATTTTTGAAAAGAAGCATATGGAAGATGAGGCGTTTGCTATTTTGGGAAAGGATGAAATGATAATGATTAGAGTAGGAGTGATTGCTGATACACATGACATATTAAAAGAAGAAGTGTTAAATGAACTGAAACAATGTGATTATATTATTCATGCTGGTGATATAGTTGATATAAAAATATTGGAGCGTCTACAAACAATTACAAAGGTATTTGTTGTAAAGGGGAATAATGACAAGCTGAGTCTGAATGAAGAAGAATATTTTAATATTGGAGGTTATTCATTTTATTTGGTTCATCAATTAGACACTAAAAAGGATGTTGATTTTTATATTTATGGACATTCACATCAATTAGCATGTTATCAAAAAGGTAGAACATTATATTTAAATCCTGGAAGTTGTGGAAAAAAACGTTTCTCATTGCCCTTAACATATATTATTTTAGATCTATATGAGGATCATTATGAATTTCTTGTTAAAGAATGTTCTAAATAATTGTTTTTGATAAAAAGTCTTGATTGAATATGCATTCAGCAATTTCAACTAGGCTTTTTATTATGCAGAATATAAGATTTTTCACGTTAAAATATCATTGTTTTCATATAAATTATCAAGTTCTTGTTTTAATGAATTAAAAACTCCGTTTGATGAAATCAAAAATATTTTTTTGAGAACATCTTGCTGCGAAACTGTCTGGTCTTGATATTGATACATTTTTATTGATAAATTTAGGTGCTTTTTTGTATCAGCTGGGAATAAGCGGTATATGTTTTTGTTCATCATGTATATTTAATACTTCTAAGAACTCATTGATGTTTGGGTCAGGTATTCCGTTGTATTTTTGTAGTAATTATGTTGATAAAGTTGTCAGAAAATTTAGAATTTTTGAAATATATTACATTTAATACTTTATATGATACAAAAAGTATTTTAGAAGGTAGTGGATATAAAAGCGGATTAATGGCTATGCTGTTAATTGCAATTATTTTATATATAATCGGTATTATATGGTTTCAAAAAAAGACTTGCCATTATAAAATAATAATTAGAAATTTATGGTAGGGGGTTAATCATTTAAAACAAATAAAAAGACAGTCATATGAATTTCTTTTCTAATAGAATACAAAATGTATATTTAGAAGATAGTAAGATATATTGCTGTCTTTTTTATTTAATTTTTTGATTTCCAATATTCAAATATAGGAGCCTCTGGTTTGTCTTTTGACCAGAACATTTCATGTCTTTCAAAATAGCCAATAACTTTTTTTGATGCATCTTTAACAGGAACGAAAAACTCTCTTTCTCCAGTTTTACCATTAAGAACTTCAAACATTTCTTCTTCACCAGCATCGGCGCGTTCTAGAAATTCTTCAATTCTTTTCTTTGAATTTTCATTATGACAATTGAATAAACTATTGCCAACTTGAACTCTTGAGCCGTATCTTTGCTTTGCGGTTTTATTCATATAGCGTACAATATGATTTCGATCAACGAAGACTATTTCATAAGCATAAGCATCTAAGATATTATATAAGATTTCCATTGTTATTTCCATTTTATCACGTATACTCAATTTAGGTCACTAAGTTGAGTATTCTCCTTTCTGCCCTTATATACATTTATATCATCCAGGGCCAATGATGATATAATTTTATTAGCACTGTGGATTTGTCCCTATTTTTCTACAGCTTGACTGTTTAGAGGTTATACCTGCCACAGTTCTTTTTCAAATTGTTGATTAAGTTAATTAGCACTCGATGCTTTATGAACAACGTGAATACATGAAGAAAAAACTTGTGGTCTTACTGACAGTGCGAATTATTTTATGGAGGTTTTTTATAACTTATTTAGTTGGTATCGATATTGCTAAATACAAGCATGACTGCTTCATTCATGATCATAATGGTGAAGCCATTCGTCATTCTTTTACTTTCGTTAATAACTAGAATGGGTTCAATCAATTGCTTCTTATTCTTAAATTTTTTGGATAAGAATCAAAAAATAAAAATAGGTTTTGAAGCCACTGGTCATTATGGAAGCAGCCTTAAACAATTCCTCAAAGCCTACAATTTTGACTTTATGGAGATTAATTCTTTTTTAATCAAACAATTTTCCAAAGCCTCAACTCTTAGGAAAACTAAAACTGATAAGATTGATTCTGTTTTGATTCCTTGATATCTTACGACCGTTGACTACAAACCTACTTCGAACCAGTCATAGCACCTTGCTTGAAATCTACAAAAATATTAATGCTAAAATAAAAGATATTGAAGCTGGAATCATTCAGAAATGAGTCTGGACAAGATAATTTTAAAGGTCACATGGCAAAACATGGCTCTTCTCATCTTCGTCAAATTATCATGAATGTTGTAGATACTTTTGCATTAAACAATCCTGTTATATATGACTATCAATCAAAGAAGGAAAACACTGGCGAGTTGCACAGACTCACGTTTGCTAGAAAACTTATCCGTATCATTTTTTACCTAGAAAAAACGGCATGGATTTTGATTCCAAATTATTAAAATAATAATCAATAGTTGTCACTATTAATTTTTTTGGAGTTGAAAAACTCCTTTCTGGCGTTATTTGATATCTATATATAAATTTTTTTATAAATCGTTTGATTTACAATAGTTAATCACCTCTTACTATTTGATTTTAACAAATATTCATTATTTTTGATAGTCATTGTATAAATGAGAGACATATTAAATAAAATTATTGACTATTATTGTGGCTAAGTTACAATAGTAATTTTAATTTAAATAAAAGTAAATAGGATACTAACATCTTTGAAATTGGTCAATTAGTTTTAAATACTAAAATCATATATGTATTTTATATTAACTCTTGTGGAAATAATGGCATATGTGAATCATTTTTGATATATCACAAATTTATTTTTTATTTTTATATGTATTTCCCCAATCAGCCATTACGTCGATTACTGGTCGCATACTTTCACCAATTTCACTTAAACTATATTCAACACGTGGTGGGACTTCTGGATAGGATGTTCTAATCACGATTCCATCTTCAACCATTGACTTTAAGGTTGAGGTTAAGACTTTTTGAGATATTCCATCAATTTCTCTTTTCAATTCATTATAACGCATTGTTTTGTTAAGAAGATATTTCAGAATTAATAATTTCCATTTGCTTCCAATTAGTTCAACAGTTGTTGCAACTGGACATTCTGGCAAGTTTTCTTTTTTTATCATTGGTCCTGTTCTCCTTTAGATAAGTTAATTTTATTATAAATAGTTAGAGTCATTTAAGCAAGATAGAGCTAAGCCGGTAGTTGTGTTATAAATCTCATTTCTAACAAAAAAGTGCCTTCTTTTTTAATCAATAATTACTTGATATTATAATAGTAGCTTAAAAATTATAAAATTAATTCTATTGAAAGGGAGAAAATATTTATGAATATTACTAATTTTAAATGGAGTCTTGGAAAATGTATTCATTGTGGAAAATGTTTGAAGGTTTGTCCAGGCGATTTGTTTATTTTTGATGATAAGAATGAATTAAAAATAAAAGAAATTGATTGTTTTGGTTGGGATGGATGTTGGCAGTGTGATCATTGTTTGGCTGTATGTCCAACTGGGGCAATTTCTATTTTTAATAAAGATCCTCAAAATAGTGTAACTTTACCAGATTATCAAGATGCTGGGAAAATGATGTCGGCGTTGGTTCGTACTCGTCGTGCTTGTAGACGTTATCTTAATAAAGATGTTGATAAAAAAATTATAAAAGAATTAATGGGGAGTATTCAATATGCACCAACTGGTGGCAATAAGCGAAAGTTAGAGTTTACCATTATTGATGATTGTAAAGAAATGGACTATTTTCGCTTATTAGTTAGAGATGAAATGATTAAATTAGCTAATAATGGCATATATCCACAAGGGTTTGATAAAACTTCATATAATCAAATGATGGCATGGGAAAAATCAGTTCGGCCAGACTCTATTTTTTGTGGAGCACCGCATATTTTGATTCCTCATGCACCAAAAAATATTCCTTGTGCTGTTCAGGATGTTAATATGGCAGCTGCATATTTTGAATTGTTATGTAATGCAAATGGATTGGGCGCAATATGTATGAGTTATCCATTGGCAGTTCTAGGTAATATGCCTAATGTAATGAAATTATTGCAAATTCCTGAGGATCATTATATTAGTTTAATGGTTGGGTTTGGTTATCCTGAAATTCGTTATGCTAGAGGCGTTCAACGTGAGGCAAATGGTAAAATTAAAAGAATTGTTTTTACTCAAGATTAGGATAGTTTATTAAATTTAAATATTTTTAATGAAATAACTACAGTTAGAATTATAATTGTTTGGTTTTTAGAAAATTTATTGTAAAATATGAGTGGGTGATTAATATGAATTTAGTAGACCTGCTAAATGACAGTAAGCAATTTAATGAAACGCAAAATATAATTTGTCAGTATATTTTAAATCACAGTGAAGATGTTGTTAAGATGAGTGCAAGAGCATTAGCAAAAGAAACTTATACAAATGCTTCAACGATTATCCGGTTTGTGCAAAAGATTGGATATGAAAATTATAATGATTTTAAAATTCATCTTGTTCATGATTTAAAAGAATATCAAGCTGCTGATATTAAAATTACAGAAAAAGAAAAAAGTATTTCAATTGTTGATAAAATTAGTGAACTAGAAAAAAATGTCATTGAAAAAACAAAAAATCAATTATCATTACAACAAATAGAATATATAGCAGAACTCCTAAAGAAAACTACATATATTGATTTTATTAGTAGTGATGCAAATGCATGTATTGCAGATTATGCATGTCATTTATTTTTCTTAGAGAGAAAGATAGCTAACAATTATACAACATCAAATCAGCAGCTTTATTTAACTTTAACTGAATTAAAGGAGCATGTTGTTTTTGTGATTAGCCGTAGGGGAGAAGATGAAAAGATTCTTAAAGTTGTTCAAGAGTTACATAAAAATAAGGAAATAAAAATTATTGCAATAACTGGGAGAAAAGATAGTCCAATTGCAAGATATTGCGATGAAATTTTATCTGCGATTCATATTGGCTCTTTTGTTGAATTAAGAGATATGATTTTTCAGGTTTCTGCTCAATATATTATTAATTGTCTATTTTCTTTGTTATTTACAGACGATTATCAGTCGATTGTTCAATTTAATGACGAATATGAAAAAATATATTTAAAGTGATATGCAACAATGTTGCATATTTTTTACTTATTTTCTTTAAATTATGTCACATTGTTTCTTTCTTTGGAAAACCGATTGAAAATAATTAAGTTTTAAATTACTATAAAACCGTATATTTAAAAGGAGGAAATAAAATGTTACACAAAAAACTAAAACCATTCCCAAGTGATTTTTTATGGGGAGCTTCAACATCTGCTTATCAAGTAGAAGGAGCTAACTTAATCGATGGAAAAGGACCATCTTGTCAGGATGTCAAAAAAGTACCTGAAGGAACTTCAGAACTTGATGTGTGTGCTGATCAATATCATCGTTATAAAGAAGATATTGCATTGATGGCAGAAATGGGATTCAAGACTTATCGTTTCTCTATCGCTTGGACAAGAATTTTACCTAATGGAACTGGTGAGGTCAATCCAAAAGGAATTGAATATTATAATAATGTTATTAATGAATGTTTAAAATACGGTATTGAACCATTGGTAACAATGTTCCATTTTGATATGCCGGCTGCTTTAGATGAAAGAGGAAGCTGGGGTAATCCAGAATCGGTTGACTGGTTTGTAAACTTTGCAAAAGTTATGTATGAAAATTATGGTGATCGTGTTAAATATTGGCTAACGATCAACGAACAAAATATGCTGACTTTAGTTGGACCGGTAATTGGTACATTACACTTGCCGGAAGGATGCACAAACGAAATCAAAGAAATCTATCAGCAAAACCATCATATGCTGGTAGCACAAGCTAAAGCAATGGCATTATGCCACGAAATGATTCCTGGAGCAAAAATCGGACCTGCACCAAATATTTCATTAGTTTATCCTGCTTCTTGTAAACCTGAAGATGTTCTAGCAGCACAAAACTATAATGCTATAAGAAACTGGTTATATTTGGATATGGCGGTTTACGGTGTATATAATAATTTAGTTTGGGCTTACTTAGAAGAACATGATGCCTGCCCAACATTTGCACCTGGAGATGCTGAAGCATTGAAAAATGGACATCCTGATTTTATTGGTTTCAACTATTACAATACTGCTACCTGTGAAGCTAGTGATGGAACTGAAACAATGGATCCTGGAGCTGATCAGCAAACTGCTCGTGGTGAAGCCGGATTCTATCGTGGATTTAAAAATCCTAATTTACCAACTACTGAATTTGGATGGGAAATTGATCCAATGGGATTCCGGGCAACAATCCGTGAAATGTACTCACGTTATCGTCTGCCAATGATCGTTACTGAAAATGGACTAGGAGCATATGATAAATTAACAGAAGACGGTAAAGTACATGATCAATATCGAATTGAATATTTAAGAAAACATCTTGAACAGGTACAATTAGCAATCACAGACGGTTGTGAAATGATGGGATACTGTCCATGGTCAGCAGTAGACTTGATTTCAACACATGAAGGTATGGTCAAACGTTATGGATTTATTTATGTAGACCGTGAAGAATTTGATTTAAAAACTTTAGATCGTTATCGTAAAGATTCATTCTATTGGTACAAAAAAGTTATTGCCACTAATGGTGATGATTTAAGTGATTAAATAGATAGCTAGATAAGAGAAAAAGATATTTCTATTTTGAAATATCTTTTTTCATTTCTAAATAAGAAATAACATCTTCTAATGAATCATAGACATGCTCAACTTTTTTTAGATATTTTTCTTGAGGAAATTTCATATCAGGGATACAGATAACTGATATTTTTGCTTCAGATGCAGCTTGAATACCCGCTTCACTATCCTCTAATACAAGTGCTTCTTCTGGTTCAACATTTAATTTATCACAAGCTTTTAAGAAAATATCTGGAGCCGGCTTTCCATGTTCTACTTCACTACCGCATACAATACCATTGAAATATTTCATAAGATTATGTTCACCAAGTATTCTTTCGGCCCTTTCTTTACCACTGGAAGTTGCAACAATCGTTTTATAATAGTGAATATTTAAATACTTCAATAGTTGAATTAGTCCTTTTTTTAATTCTACACTGTTTTTTAGTAAGTATTGCTCTTCCAATATTTTAAATTGATTTATCTTTTCATCCGTATCAAAGTCTATATTATACTTATTTTTGATAAAGTTCATTGATGAAATAACAGATTTTCCAGGATAATCTTCTATGTATTCTTTTTTTGTAAAGTTAAAACCATAACTTTCAATAATATCTTTGTAGCATTGGAATGAGATGATTTCGGTATCAACCATCAAACCGTCCATGTCAAAGATAATTGCTTTTAGCATATTAAACCCTCCTTTACTTTATAATATAAGATTACATGATAATTCTATTTTTATAAAGGTAAAAGATGAAATATGATAAAAAATCATATTGGTTTTAAATGTTTTTATCAAATAATAGAAATTATTATATTATTTTTCTGTTTAAATTGATATCTATTATTTTGTATATTTAAAAATAAGTAATAAAAATAGTGTAGCAATTTTAAATATATGTAAAAAATTACGTTTTCTAGTGATATGGGCATTGTTTGATGAGTATAGATAGAGAAGAAATATACCTGAAAATTATAAACTGAAATAGGGTACCACATTAGGACTTATAAATGAGTTATTGAATATCTAAAGTATAGTTAGTATTTTTTATTAAGTATCTTGATGTTACAAGAAAAAAGCATTAATGAAAATTAAAAAATAGAGTCTAGAACAATGATAGTAGTCTCAAAAATGATGAGATAAAACTTTTTTAAGACCATAATAAAAAAGACTCTTTTATATTTATTCGTCTTGATAAGTGGAATTGTGGACGAGAATGAAAAATAGCGCTCTTTTTATTAAAGTTGAAGGATTGTATAAGCGTGTTAAATAGTGTTTATATTTAGAAATTAAAAAGTGTGAATTAATCACACTTTTTTAAGAACATCTTGTCTATTTACAAGCTTCTTCAATAGCTACGGCAACAGCAACTGTAGCTCCAACCATAGGGTTGTTACCCATACCGATTAATCCCATCATTTCTACGTGAGCAGGAACTGATGAAGAACCAGCGAATTGAGCATCTGAATGCATACGTCCCATAGTGTCAGTCATACCGTAAGAAGCAGGACCAGCAGCCATGTTATCAGGGTGTAAAGTACGTCCAGTTCCTCCTCCAGAAGCAACTGAGAAATATTTTTTACCTTGTTCAATACATTCTTTTTTATATGTTCCAGCAACTGGATGTTGGAAACGAGTAGGGTTAGTAGAGTTACCAGTAATTGATACATCTACACCTTCTTTATGCATGATAGCAACACCTTCTCTAACGTCATCAGCACCATAGCAGTTAACTTTAGCACGAGGACCATCAGAGTAAGCTGTTGTAGATAATACTTTTACTTCACCTGTAAAATAATCGAATTGAGTTTCCACGTAAGTGAATCCGTTAATTCTTGAGATGATTTTTGCAGCATCTTTTCCTAAACCGTTTAAGATAACTCTTAATGGTTTAGTTCTAACTTTATTAGCTTTTTCAGCGATTTTGATTGCACCTTCAGCAGCAGCGAAAGATTCATGTCCAGCTAAGAAAGCAAAACATTCAGTACCTTCATCTAATAACATAGAACCTAAGTTACCATGTCCTAAACCTACTTTACGGTCATCAGCAACTGATCCTGGAATACAGAATGATTGTAAACCAACACCGATTGTTTTTGCAGCGTCTACAGCTTTAACATCTCCATTTTTGATTGCCATTGCAGCACCGACAGTGTATGCCCAACAAGCATTTTCAAAACAGATTGGTTGAGTTGATTTTACGATTTCGTAAACATCAATTCCTTTTTCATCGCAGATAGCTTTAGCTTCTTCGATTGATTTGATATCAAATTTAGCTAGTGCAGCGTTAATTTGATCAATTCTTCTTTCATAACTTTCAAATAATGCCATTTTCGTACCCTCCTATTATTCCTTTCTTGGATCGATGTACTTAGCAGCATCATCGAATCTACCATAAGTTCCAGTAGCTTCTTTCATTGCTTCATTAGCATCTTTTCCAGCTTTAACCATATCCATCATTCTACCTAAGTTAACAAATTCATAACCAATAATTTCATTATTAGCATCTAAAGCGATTCTATTAATATAACCTTCAGTTAATTCAAGATAACGAGGACCTTTAGCTTTTGTTGAATAAGAAGTACCAGTCATACTTCTTAAACCTTTTCCTAAGTCTTCTAATCCAGCTCCAACAGGTAAACCACCTTCAGAGAATGCAGATTGAGTACGTCCATAAACGATTTGTAAGAATAATTCTCTCATTGCAGTATTGATTGCATCGCAAACTAAGTCAGTATTTAAACCTTCTAATAAAGTTTTTCCTACTAATGCTTCTGAAGCCATCGCTGCAGAGTGAGTCATCCCTGAACATCCGATAGTTTCAATTAATGCTTCTTCAATGATACCTTCTTTAACGTTTAATGTTAATTTACAAGCACCTTGTTGAGGAGCACACCAACCGATACCGTGAGTTAAACCAGAGATATCTTTAATTTCTTTAGAATATACCCATTTTCCTTCTTCAGGAATTGGAGCACATCCATGTGAAGCACCTTGAGCGACACTACACATTTGTTCTACTTCGTGTGAATAAATCATTTTTTCTAACTCCCTTCGTGTTTTCGATTATAAATAGCTAGTCATGCTATTTAAGGCGAACTAAAATCACCTGAGTAAAGTATAGAATAAAGCCGAGTTAAAGTCAATGAAACATCAACGATTATCAAAATAAATTCGACAAAATAATCGGTAAAAAAAGGAGTTTATGAATACCTTTTAATATAATATTATTACACTAATAAAAACATATTGAACAGGCTATGAGTATGAAAATACCCATGTTTAATCATCGTAAAGATATATAGGGATAACACTAAGATGATTTTTATTGAAATATGGGGGAGAAATTAAACTACTCAAGGAACCTTTGACTAAAGAAAATTATTTATAATAGCAATTTTTGAAGCAATTAGCATTGTCGAAAATTCAATCTTGAATCATGAATTATTAATCTTATTAAAAAGGAATGGTGTTAAATTCATTAATATCCATTCAATTGGATATGATCATATTAATATTAAGGCTACCAAGGTATTAGGAATTGGTATTTCAAATAATCCTTATTCAGTTAGTTCAATTGCGGACTTTATTTCTTTACATATTCCAGTCAGCGCTAAAACATATCATGCTATTAATAAGGATAATTTTTATAAAGGTGAAAGGTAGAATCATTATTATTGATACAGAATGTGATGAATTGATTAATTCAAAGAAATTGGTAGAGTGTTGCGATTAGGCAACTAATGATATGGTAGAAAACACAATCTTGCTTTTAAAAGAGATAATGTAGGATAGAACTTCAGTGTATGAAATTCAACAAAATGTTTAGAATTCATTTTGAGATGATATAATATTGATATTGAGGAGGACGAGAATGAAGATTATTGCATTTGAAGTACGAAGTGACGAGATGGCAGATTTTGAAATTATGAATAATTCAAATAACTTTGAAATAACTTATTATAAGGAATATCTATGCCAAAAAAATTTATCTTTATTGAATGGATATGATGGAATTGCTTTTTTAGGGGAGAGTAAGATTAATCATGAAATTTTAGATGCTATTGCTAAAGCAGGAATTGGAGTTATTGCAACAAGAACAATAGGATATGATCATATTGATATCGAATATGCCAAAGAATTAGGAATAAAGGTTTGTAATTCTAGTTATGGACCGGAAGGAGTTGCAGATTTTACTGTTATGCTAATGCTGTTATCGTTACGTCATTATAAAAAAGCTTTGTGGTTAGGACAGGTAAATGATTATTCTTTACAAGGGCTAGAAGGGCGAGAGATGAAAGATTTAACGATAGGAATTATGGGGACCGGACGAATAGGTCAAGCAGTTTTAAAAAACTTATCCGGCTTTGGAGCTCGTTTATTAGCTTATGATATTCATCAAAATGAAACCGCTAAAATATATGCAACTTATGTCGACCTAGAGCAGTTTTATCAAGAATGTGACATTATTTCTTTGCATATGCCGTATCTTAAAAGTACGCACCATCTAATTAACGATCAAACAATAAGTAAAATGAAAGATGGAATAATCATTATTAACTGTGCTCGGGGGCAATTATGCAATACCGAGTCTTTAATCAGGGGAATCGAAAATAAGAAGATTGGGGCTTTAGGACTTGATGTGGTTGAAGGTGAAGAAGGAATTTATCATCAAGATATGCGTACTGATATAATTAAAAATAAAAATATGGCATATTTACGTCAATTTCCTAATGTTGTCATGACACAACATTTAGCTTTTTATACTGATGCAGCTGTTAGCAGTATGGTTCAATTATCACTTAATGGTCTATGGGCTTGTTATAATGATCTGGATTGGGATAATGAGTTAACAAAAGATTTGTAATCGCAGAAATTTCTGTGATTTTTTTAATGCTTTTTACTTGCATATAAAGTTAGTATGTGCTAACCTTATTGTAGTTAGGTAAAACTAACTTCGTGTGAATAAATGATTCTTTCTAACCTGGCTTAGTCACCCAGGTTAAGGAATCATGAAGGAGGAAAACAAATGAGTAAAATTAAAAGTGTATATGCCCGTGAGGTCTTGGATTCACGTGGTAATCCTACTGTAGAGGTAGAAGTAACTACAGAATGTGGAGCATTCGCTAGTGCGATAGTACCAAGTGGAGCTTCAACAGGTGTTCATGAGGCAGTTGAATTACGTGATGGTGATAAAAACCGTTATTTAGGATTAGGAACAGAAAAAGCAGTAAAAAATGTTAATGAGATTATTGCTAAAGAATTAATTGGTAAAGAAGTAACAAATCAAAGAGAAATCGATGAAACGATGATTGCTTTGGACGGAACACCAAATAAAGGTAAGTTAGGTGCAAATGCAATCTTAGGTGTATCTTTAGCTATTGCTAAATGTGCTGCGACGAGCTTAGATTTACCATTATATCGTTACATTGGAGGAGCTAATGCTTATGTATTACCTACACCAATGATGAATATCATTAATGGTGGAGCTCATGCAGATAATAATGTAGATTTTCAGGAATTTATGATTATGCCGGTTAGCGCTCCAACATTTAAAGAAGCAATCAGAATGGGTGCGGAAGTATTCCATGCTTTGAAAGCCGTTTTAAAAGGAAAAGGATTAAATACAGCAGTTGGTGATGAGGGAGGCTTTGCTCCAAATTTAGCTTCTAATGAAGATGCTATTAAAACTATTCTAGAGGCAGTAGAAAAGGCTGGCTATAAACCAGGTGAAGATATTAAATTGGCAATGGATGTTGCAAGCAGTGAGTTTTACCAAGATGGTAAATATGTATTACCAGGAGAAAATAATAAATCATTTACTTCAAAAGAATTAGTTGATTTTTATGCTGAATTATGTTCTAAATATCCAATTATCTCAATTGAAGATGGTTTAGATCAAGATGATTGGGAAGGTTGGGATTATCTAACTGAGAAGTTAGGGGACAAAGTACAGTTAGTCGGTGATGATTTCTTTGTAACTAATACTAAACGTCTTGAAGAAGGAATTAAACGCGGTGTAGCTAATTCAATCTTAATTAAAGTAAATCAAATTGGTACTTTAACAGAAACTTTAGAAGCTATTGAAATGGCCCAAAAAGCAAATTATACAGCAGTTATCTCTCATAGATCAGGAGAAACAGAAGATACAACTATTGCTGATATTGCGGTAGCAACAAATGCGGGACAAATTAAAACTGGCTCTGCATCAAGAACAGACCGAATTGCTAAATATAATCAATTAATTAGAATTGAAGATCGTCTAGGTAAACAAAGTAAATATTCTGGATTATCAGGATTTTACCAATTGAATAAATAATTTGGATAAATTTTATAAAAACTATTGCATAGTCAGTTAGTCTGTGCTAACATATAGATAGTTAGTTAAAGCTAACTAGAGAAAAGGAGAAATGTATGAAAGTAGTATTTGCATCAAGAACAGGTAATGTTCAAAGTATTGTTGATCGTTTAAGTGTCGACGCCTTAGAAATATCTTCTGGAGATGAGGCTGTTAGCGAGCCGTTTCTCTTAATCACTTATACTGATGGTTATGGTGATGTCCCTATGGAAGTTGAATCATTTTTAAATAGTAATGGTGACCATTTAAAAGGTGTTATAGTTAGTGGTGATCAAGGATACGGTGAAGCATTCTGTAAAGCTGGTGACGTTATTGCTGAACAATACAATGTTCCTTGTCTTTACAAAGTTGAGAATGATGGAACTGATGAAGATATAGAGGAAATTAAAAAAATAATTAATAATCAATAGTTAAATATTTGCTGATAGAGGTTGCTGATATATCATACCTACAACGATAAAATTTCCTAATATAATTATTAGCACTCTTTAAAAGTAAAAAATAGTAAGAAAGGTATCCGTGATAAGCTATTCACCTTTTTCTCGAAGACATAGACGGATACTTCTTACTAAATTATCCCGTCGAAAACAATAATAGATTTAACTATTTTCCAAATTCCTTAAACATAGTAGTGAATTTCCTTTATATCAGTTCATTCTCTAAACATTCGTCCATGGTATTTTGTCCTTGAAATCATGGCATATTAGAAAGTGATAGAAAATGTAATTTATAAAATATCCTTCAAGTTATAAATAATATTTTCAAATGTAACGAACTTTAAATCCACATCCAAGTAAGTGATAAATAATTTAGCCATTATAATTATCATTCTTTACATTAAGTTCGTAACTTTCAAAACCGGAAGCATTCTGGTTTTCTTTTTTTTATTTTATTGGTATAATTATATAAAACGATTGGAGGAAGAGTAGATGATGCACGAATCTGGTGAAATGTATTTGGAAACAATTTTATTATTAAAAAAACAAAACGGTAATGTTCGTTCGATTGATATTGCTCGAGAGTTGGGATTTAGTAAACCAAGTGTTAGTCGTGGTGTAGGCATTCTAAAGAATGACGGATATATTATTGTTGATAGTAAAGGATATATTGAACTAACTGAAAAAGGAACGGAAAAGGCTACTGCTGTTTATGAAAAACATGAATGTCTTACAGAATTTTTAATGCATACTGCAAAGGTTTCTAAAGAAGTAGCTGAGGATGATGCTTGTAAGATTGAACATATTATAAGTGATGAAGTATTTGAAGGAATTAAAAAGTTTTTAAACAAGTAATTGAACGTAAGATGCAAGAAGGCTTCTTACGTTTTCTTGGTTTTTTAAGATTTTTATATTTTATAACAGGGAGAGGTTGTTATGAAAACAAATGAACTTGAAAAATTATTGGGGACTACAAAGGATACCTTACGTTATTATGAAAAGGAGGAATTAATTTCGCCATCACGTGATGATAATGGTTATCGTAATTATAGTCATGAAGATATTCGAATAATAAAAAATATTATTATGTTGCGCTCTTTTGATCTTTCAATT
This sequence comes from Thomasclavelia ramosa DSM 1402, assembly GCF_014131695.1. Taxonomy (NCBI): domain Bacteria; kingdom Bacillati; phylum Bacillota; class Erysipelotrichia; order Erysipelotrichales; family Coprobacillaceae; genus Thomasclavelia; species Thomasclavelia ramosa. Next base: position 1,769,430 of record NZ_CP036346.1, on the reverse strand, counting down.
GAAGACATCAGACGTATATTTAACAATGAAATTTCTTTAAATACATGTTTGAATCAGAAAAAAGAATATTTATTAAAAGAGATAGGTAAAAAGCAGAGAATCATTGATTTAATTGAAAAAAACTTATCACGCAAGAAAGCTTTTTAGGTTATTTAAAAATTCCAGTAGACATTGAAAATAAAGTACACGTTCTTTTCTCAAATGAAGAAATAATGATTAGGGAGAACATAAGAAAGGATTGCCAAATATAATTATCAGGATATCAAGAGAGTGGTTTTTTCGATATGTTCCAGAACTTATATTCCGGCGTTAGCTGGCGATCATGGGTATTTGCTATTTGCAATGTGGTCACATATTGGATTATTATCACGGTATTTATATAGATTTGGATATATATGCTGAATATAGTTGTCATTTATTTGAGAGTATTTCTCTAGATAATATTCATGAAATCTTTGCTATTTTAAAAGATAAGGATATCATAATCGAAGATCCGCTCAATTTGAACGGTATTTTTACCCAATATCAAAATTTGTCTGAGCTTGAAAAATATTTTGATAATAATATGTCTAAATAGCAAAAAAATATGGCTTGGATAACCCTTGAGGTAGCGAAATTTCTCAACAGATTGATAAGCTTCATACTTATATAAATAATACTGAAAAAGGGAGAAGAGGAAATAAATTATTTATATTAAAGTCTTTAATAAATAGTAGTTTTCCTAAACGTACGTTAGCTATTTTGATTTTAGTTTTTAATTGCTCCGCTATCTCTTTTTATCATAGGAGTGATTATATTTGCCTTTAAATAGATAATTTCATGATTTTTAATAAGTAAAACGGGTAATTGATTTAATAAATTTAATTCATTGACAATAAAATTTTATTGATTTATGCTTGGATTATGAGTTACCGGTGGCTCTTATAAAAAGGAGCGAAAAATTATGTATCATTCAAGATTTAAAGGAGAACATTATCAGATTGGATTTAAGTGGGGGAGAAATTTATTAAAACATAAGCAACTGTTTTTAACTAATGTACCCTTTGAAATTACTTTAGAGCACTATGATTTTGCTTTACAATGTTTACCGATTTATCAAAAATTTTTCCCAGAGATTATTGAAGAAATAAGGGGAATTGCTGATGGACAAAAATGTTCATTTAAAAGTATTTGTGCTGTTTTGTTGAGTATGTACTGCATTGTTCCAGAAGTACATTGTTCTTGTTTTGCTTTTAGAAATGAAAATGAAATCTTATTTGGACGAAATAGTGATTTTTTAACAAAAATTGAAAAACTGTATACTAATTGTATATATCAATTTACTAATGATTCATATGCGTTTAATGGCAACACTACAGCGTGCGTTGAGATGGAAGATGGTATCAACGAGTATGGTTTAGCAATTGGATTAACTGCTGTTTATCCAACTGTAAAACAACTGGGGCTAAATGCCGGAATGATGCTGCGGCTATTTTTGGAGAAGTGTAAAACAGTTGATGAAGTAATTCAATTGTTGAATACATTACCGATTGCTTCAAGTCAAACTTTTACACTGGTTGATACTGGTGGTGATATTGCATTGATTGAGTGCAATAGTAAACAAATTAAAATCAATAGAAATAATCAGAATGCTTTTGCAACTAACTGGTTCTTCAGTGAAGCAATGCGGGAATATAATAATCATCTTATTGATAATTGGCAAGCTCAAAAGCGCTATCAAACTATCAAAGAAGCGATTTTAACTGATAAAATCAACGATTTTAATGATGCGGCTGCTTTATTATCAGGTAGGTATGGTTATATTTGTCAGTACGATCGAAAAACAGGAAAGGATACAGTTTGGTCGGTCATATATGATGTGAAAAATAAAAGGATTTTTCGAGTTGAAGGAAATCCTTCACGAAAATCCTTTATGGAAGATAAAAGATTTAAGTTCAAATGATTAGATGAATGCTATAACTGATTGAAAATAAACAGGTTTTTATTTTGATTTAAACAGAAAGATAAAAAAGTAGATGAAAACATGATATGATGATTCCACTAAAGTAGACACACGAAATAACCAAATGGGTATCTATGGAGGTGGGAGCATATCACTAAGTTAGCCGGGTTAAAAATTTTATTTATTTTGTGTATCTACCTGATAGCCCTTAGATTAATTTCTATCTTACTTTTTTATTTTTGACAATTAGGACAATAATAGATACTACCACCTAGATATTGTTCTTTTTTTATTTCACAGTGACAGATTGGGCAACCACTTTTATAAGATTTAGCGCATAAGATAGTTTTGTAGCCACCAGGATTTCCGTATATATCTTTTTCACTGTCTCGACCGTGGTTTTCGACCATCTTTGTTAGAGTTCTAATAAGCGCATCATATAAATTTTTTATATCTTGTTCATTTAATGTCTTAATCCTTCGTTTGGGAAAGAGTTTGGCATTAAACATAATATCTTGAGCAACACCATTACCAATCCCTAAAATTCTTTGCTTAGTTGCTAAAAAGGCTTTGATACTGAGTTTTTCAGTTTCATCAGTAATTAATGTTTTAAAGTAATTAAGAGTAAATTCTTGATCTAAAGGACCAATACTGGTTAATTCTGTTTGATAATATTCATTATTTGATCCTGTTATTTGATCAAAAAGTCCAATAAAACAATACATTGATGTTGTTACATTGATGAAACTTTGATCAGCAAAAGTAATTAGTAATTTGCTTTTTTTTAATTTAGTTGGTTTTTGGTAGTAGCGAATATTAGCGCCGTCACGAAAGGTTAAACGGTAATTCTCAATTACTATTTCAACATAGTAATTTCGCTTAATAATACCTGTTACTTTTTTACCAACTAATAATTCCTTGTATGAATTAGGATTTCCTTCATAAAAAGTAAATTTATGATCAGTGTAGTTACCCCCGAGATCAATTATAGTCTTACCAAGTATTTCTTTTTCCAAGTCATCAGCAATTGCATATGCTTCAGGAAGTTCAATCATCTTTCTCACCAGCCTTATATTAATATTCTAACATAGATACTGATTTAAAAACATCATAATAAATAAAAAAGCAAAGTGTTTAGATGATATGATTCCCTCTTAAATAGATTTTGGTTATTTGCCTTGGCTATTTAAAGATAATTATATCAAATATGTCTTTGCTCTTAATTTAAGCCTTGTCGACTTTTTTTAAAATACATTAAATCGGTTGCCTGCATTCCGTTTTCAATTATCTTATTAGGATAATAGTCAATAAAGAAATTTTCAATCCGATGACTATAAACATATCCTAAACGTGTATAAAAAGTGATATTTTCAAGACTGGAATTTGCAGTACCAACTAGAAAAGTATCATATGAATTGTACGTTTCTTCAATAAATTTGATTAATGCTTTGGCATAGCCGTGACCACGATGTTCACTTAATGTAAGGAGATTTTTGATTTCAACTTCGCCATCAATTATTTCTACTGCAATGAATGAAACTGGTTCGTCTTTTAAATAAAAGCCATACAGAGCACCATTTTCTAGGTAATCTCTAACTAAATTAATATTAGGATCACTTTCAGTTAAAAGGTGATCATAATCCATTTTATTGTTTATTTCTTTTATCATTGTTTTCACTTCCCAAGATGTATTATAACAAAGTTTTATCTAATGTAAAAGAATCTAATTATATGATATACTAATGGACAAAGGAGTGCAGCAAAGATGAAGAAAATATTAATTTGTTTGATGATGTTATTTTTAGTGGTTGGCTGCTCATCATCGAATCAAAAGAATAAAAAAGAAGAAACAGTCAAGAAAGAAGAAAAAACAGAAGAAAAAGAGCCTGTCAATACTAGTATTAAATTAAATTTTGCAGGGGATTGTACATTGGGAAATTATGCAGGACAAGCTTATGATGGATCGTTTAATCAAGAGTATGCCAAACAGGGAAATGATGCTACATATTTTTTTAAGAATGTCAAAAATGTTTTCGAAAATGATGACCTTACAATTGTTAATCTTGAAGGCCCATTGACAAGTGCGACTTCACATGTAGAAAAACAGTTTCCTTTTAGCGGACCAAAAGAATATGTTAATATTTTAACTAGCGGTAGTGTTGAGCTGGTTTCTATTGCCAATAATCATTCAGAAGATTATTATGAACAAGGGATGACGGATACTAAGCAAGTACTTGATGAAAAGGGAATTGGCTATTTTGGCTATGAAACGTCATGTGTCAAGGAAATTAAAGGAATTAAAATTGGCTTTTTGGGGTATCGTTCAATGTCTTTATCAATGAATAACGAAAAAGGGCGTGCAACAATTAAAGCAGCAATCAATGACTTGAAAAATAACCAGGGAGCTAATGCCGTAGTCGTTTTTTATCACTGGGGAATTGAGCGGGAATACTATGCGAATAGTGATCAGCGTGAGTTAGCAAAATTTTCAATAGATAGTGGTGCGGATTTAGTTATGGGTTCACATCCGCATGTTGTTCAAGGAACAGAAGAATATAATGGAAAACAAATCGTTTATTCATTAGGAAACTTTTGTTTTGGTGGAAATCGCAATCCTAGTGATACAGATTCAATGATTTACTCAATTACAATGAATTTCACTGACGGTGTTTATACTGGAGATAGTCACGAAATTATTCCTTGTTCAGTTACCTCGGTTAAAGGACGAAATAATTATCAGCCAATAATTTTAGAAGGTAATGAAAAAGAGAGAGTACTAACTAAAATACAAAAATATAGTTACTAGAAGATGGGATAAAACCATCTTTTATTATAAAATAATATATATAATATTTGTAATCTCATTATATTATCTTTATAATTAACATAGAAGGTGATAATTATGAAGCGCAAATTAGTATATTTTCTTTATAGTGGTTATATTGTTTTCTTGGTTGGGTTATTGGGAAGCCGTTTTGCTAATAGTATCAGTAAAGGTACTTTAAATATTATCTGTTTATTTATTTTTATTGGTGTTTTAGCTTTTTGTTGTGGTGGTTTTGTTGGTTATCCAACTCGTCAAATTGATACAGAACAGACCATCAAAGATAAGTTAGAAAGCCGTGATGATGCTATTTTAATCAAAGAGTTGTTTATAATGATAATTCCGTTAGTAATTATTTTTATTATCAATTATTTTTGTTGAGTTTAAAATGCGACAATTTTTTTGTAAATGCTTGAATCTTGAATCAATAAATGATATTATGCAAATAGTTATACGACTGACGGAAGTGGAATTAACCACAGGGAGTATAATCATGTAAGAGCCGACCGTCTGGGCAAGAGTCTGGACGAGTGTAGGCTCTTTTTTAATTCTTTGGTCAAATTGCTTGTTTTGAGGGCGAAAAGAGTGGTTTTAAAACAACTGTACTGGTTGAGAAAAAAGCTGAAATATGATATAAATTAGGTGTATTTTTGTTTTGATTATTGGTGACCTTAGAATGTTTATTTAAAAATTATATTTGAAAGGGTGGCGTTATGTTAACTGATGTTGAAATTGCACAAAGTGCAAAGATGAAACCAATTAGTGAGATTGCTAAAAAGGTTGGTTTAGAAGATGATGATTTAGAATTATATGGTAAGTATAAAGCCAAGATTGCACTTGAGGCGATTAATCGGCTGGAAAACAATCCTGATGGAAAATTGATCTTGGTTACTGCAATTAATCCTACTCCAGCTGGGGAAGGTAAGACGACAACGATGATCGGATTGTCTCAAGCCTTAAATAAGTTAGGAAAAAAATCAGTTGTGGCAATGAGAGAACCATCTTTAGGGCCATGTTTTGGGATCAAAGGTGGAGCTGCCGGTGGAGGATATGCACAAGTAGTTCCAATGGAAGATATTAATTTACATTTTACTGGTGATATCCATGCAATCACTGCTGCTAATAATCTTATTGCGGCAATGCTTGATAACTCTATTCATCAGGGAAATCCTCTAAATATCGATGTACGTAATATTGTTTGGAGAAGAGTTGTTGATTTAAATGATCGCGCTTTACGTAATACTATCTGTGGTCTTGGCGGAAAAGTCAATGGAATGCCTCGAGAAGACGGTTTTGATATTACTGTCGCTAGTGAAGTAATGGCAATTTTATGTTTGGCAACGAGCCTTGAAGATTTAAAAGAACGAGCAGGTAAAATGATCGTTGCTTATGACTATGCTGGAAATCCAGTCACAGTAAATGATATTGAAGCAACTGGTGCAGTTACTTTATTATTAAAAGACGCAATTAAACCAAACTTAGTACAAACATTAGATCATACGCCGGTCTTTGTTCATGGGGGACCGTTTGCTAATATTGCTCATGGATGTAACTCAGTGATGGCAACTAAATTAGCTATTAAATTAGGTGATTATGCAATTACAGAAGCAGGATTTGGTGCTGATTTAGGAGCAGAAAAATTCTTAGATATAAAATGTCGTCAAGCTAATCTTGATCCTCAAGCAGTTGTGATCGTTGCAACTGTTAGAGCGCTAAAAATGCATGGTGGTGTTGATAAAAAAGAGTTAGGCACAGAAAATCTTGAAGCTTTAGCAAAAGGAATTAAAAATTTAGAAAAACATATTGAAAATATTGCGAAATATAACCTGCCTTCAGTGGTAGCAATCAATGCTTTTCCAACTGATAGTGAAGCAGAGTTGCAATTATTAAAAGATACATGTAATAAAATGGGTGTTGATGTAGCTATTTCTAAAGTATGGGAAAAAGGTGCTGATGGGGGAATCGAGCTTGCTGAAAAACTATTAGAAATCTTAGATATTAAAGAAGCTAATTATCAACCATTATATGATTTAAATTTATCAATCAAAGAAAAAATTGAAACTATCGCGAAAGAAATCTATGGTGCTGACGGAGTAGCGTTTGATAAAAAAGTATTAACAAAGATGAAAAAGTACGAAGCACAAGGATTAGCTGATTTACCAATCTGTGTAGCTAAGACCCAATACTCTTTATCTGATCAACCGACGCTGCTTGGTCGCCCTAGGGGATTTACGATTAAGATTAATGATCTTATCCCATCTGCTGGAGCAGGATTTTTAGTAGCTATCTCTGGAAGTATTATGAGAATGCCAGGATTACCAAAACGTCCGGCAGCGGTTAATATGGACATTGATAAAGATGGTAAGATAGTAGGCTTATTCTAAAAGTGACTCATTGTCACTTTTAGTGGTTTAAAAAGAAAGGAAGAAATTATGAAAGTAGCAATTATTATGGGTTCTACAAGCGATTTAAGTAAGGTTGAACCAGCAATTGGAATTTTGAAAGACTATGGTGTTGAAGTAAATGTAAGATGTCTTTCAGCTCATCGGGCACATTTAGGATTAAGTACATTTATTAAAGAAACAGAGACTGATGGAACCGAAGTAATTATTACAGCGGCTGGAATGGCAGCAGCTTTACCTGGAGTTGTCGCTTCTCAAACAGTATTGCCAGTTATCGGGGTACCAATTAGCGGGGCTACATTAGATGGTATGGATGCGTTACTATCAATCGTTCAAATGCCTTCAGGAATTCCTGTGGCTACTGTGGCAATTAACGGGAGCAAGAACGCTGCATATTTGGCGTTACAAATCATGGCAATCAAACATGATAAGATTAAAGAAAAGTTATTAGCATATCGTAAAGATATGGAAAAGCAAGCAATGAGTGCTAATGAAGAAGTTATTGCAAAATATAAATAAAAGATAAGAGGAGAAATCAAAATGGCAGAATTATTATATGAAGGAAAAGCAAAACAAGTTTACAAAACAGATAAAGAAGATGAATATTTGATTCATTATAAAGATGACGCAACTGCTGGAAATGGTGTAAAACATGATCAGTTTGAAGGTAAGGGAGTTTTAAACAATACAATTTCTTGCATTATCTTTGATATGTTAGAAGAAGCAGGAATTAAAACTCATATGATCAAGAAATTAAATGAACGAGATATTTTAGTAAAAAAAGTTGATATCTTCCCATTAGAAGTAATTATTAGAAATATTACAACAGGGTCTTTTTGTAAAAGATTAGGAGCTCCTGAAGGAATCGTTTTAGACGAACCAATTTTTGAATTAAGTTATAAAAATGATGATTATGGTGATCCATTGATTAATGAAGATCACGCAGTTGCCTTAAAACTATGTACAAGAGAAGAATATAATTTTATTAAACAAGAAACATTAAAAATAAATGAATTATTAAAGGAATTTTTCTTAAGCTTAAATTTAAAATTAGTTGATTTTAAAATTGAATTTGGGAAAACACCTGATGGTCAAATCTTGTTAGCTGATGAAATTTCTCCAGATTCTTGTCGTTTATGGGATGTTGAAACTAATCAAAAATACGATAAAGATGTATTTAGACAAGATATTGGTGATTTAATCGAAACTTATAAAGCAGTATTAGCAAGAATGCAAAAATAATAAAGGAGATTAAAAATGGATTACAAAAAGGCTGGAGTAGATATTGAAGCAGGATACAAATCAGTTGAATTAATGAAAAAACACGTTAAGGAAACAATGCGTCCGGAGGTTTTAGGTGGTCTTGGTGGTTTTGCAGGAGCATTTGATTTAAGTGCAATCAAAGATATGGATGAACCTGTTCTTTTATCAGGAACTGATGGATGCGGAACAAAAGTAAAACTTGCTTTTGTAATGGATAAACATGATACAATTGGTATTGATGCAGTTGCAATGTGTGTTAATGATATTGCCTGTTCAGGTGGAGAACCATTGTTCTTCCTTGATTATATTGCGTGTGGAAAAAACTATCCGGAAAAAATTGCGACGATCGTAAGTGGGGTTGCTGAAGGCTGTAAACAATCTGGTTGTGCTTTAGTTGGTGGTGAAACAGCGGAACATCCTGGATTAATGCCTGAAGACGACTATGATCTAGCTGGTTTTGCAGTCGGGGTGGTTGATAAAAAAGATATTATTAATGGTGAAAACATTAAACCAGGTGATGTTTTAGTGGGAATTGCTTCAAGTGGAGTTCATAGTAATGGATTCTCATTAGTTCGAAACGTATTTGAGATGAATAAAGAAACCTTAGATACATATTATGATGAACTTGGAAAAACATTAGGCGAAGCCCTAATTGCACCAACTAGAATTTATGTAAAAGCATTAAAAAATGTTAAAGATGCTGGGGTAAGAATAAAAGGCTGCTCTCATATAACTGGTGGTGGTTTTGATGAAAATATCCCAAGAATGTTACCCGATGGAGTAAAAGCAGTTATTAAAAAAGATAGCTATAAAGTACCCGCAATTTTTGATCTGATTGCTAAAAAAGGTGATATTGCAGAGGAAATGATGTATAACACATTTAACATGGGATTAGGTATGGTCATTGCGTTAGATCCAGCTGATATTGAAACTAGTATGGCGGCAATTAAAGCAGCAGGTGATGAATGTTATATTATTGGAAGTATTGAAGCAGGTGACAAAGGAGTGCAATTATGCTAAAAATTGCTGTCTTTGTTTCTGGGGGAGGAACAGACTTGCAATCGGTCATTGATGCTGTTAAAAATAACAGCATCAATGGTGAAATTGCAATCGTTATTTCTAATCGTAAGAATGCATATGGACTTGAACGTGCAAGACAGGCAGGAATTGAAACTGCTGTAGTGCGTAAAGATGATGAATTAATTGTTAAAATGTTAAAAGAACGCAATGTTGGTCTAGTTGTTTTAGCGGGATATTTAGCGATCCTTACGGATGTATTGATTGATGCTTATCCTAATAAAATTATTAATATTCATCCTTCATTGATTCCATCATTTTGTGGACCAGGGCATTATGGAATGCATGTTCATGAAAAAGTTTTAGCGCGAGGGGTAAAAGTGACTGGTGCAACAGTTCATTTTGTTAGTAGTGAGGTTGACGGAGGACCGATTATTCTTCAAGAGGCGTGCAATATTGATGATTTAGATAATGCTGAAGATATCCAAGCACGGGTATTAGAAATTGAACATCGCATTTTACCTAAAGCAGTTGCTTTATTTTGTGATGGTAAAATTATTGTTGAAAATGAAAGGGCTAAGGTGATTTAAAATGAAAAGAGCATTAGTTAGTGTTACTAATAAAGATGGTATCGTTGATTTTTGTAAAGGCCTAGTAGATTTAGGTTTTGAAATTGTTTCCACTGGGGGAACGATGGCTAAATTACAAGCAGAAAATGTACCATGTATTGCAATTGATGATGTAACCGGATTTCCTGAAATCTTAGATGGTCGAGTTAAAACTTTACATCCAAAAGTTCATGGTGGATTATTATTCCGTCGTGATCTTCAAGAACACGTTGACACAGTTAAAAAAATGGACATCCAACCAATTGATGTGGTTTGTGTTAATTTATATGAATTTGAAAAAGCGTTAAAAGCTGGTAAACCGATGGAAGATATGATTGAAAATATCGATATTGGGGGACCATCGATGATTCGTTCAGCAGCAAAGAATTTTAAAGATGTTTTAATCGTTACCGATCCTGCTGATTATGATAACGTCTTAACTGCAATCAAAGATAAAACTGATGATTTTGATTTTAGATTAAATCTTGCATATAAAGCATTTTCAACTACTGGCGCTTATGATGCGATGATTTCTCGTTATTTTGCAGGTGTTGTAGGGGATGATTTCCCAGATACTTTAAACATTTCCTTAAAGAAAACGGAACATTTGCGTTATGGTGAAAATTCTCAACAAAGAGCTAACGGCTATGTTGATCCATTTGTGCAAGAAACTTTATTGGATTATGAACAATTACACGGTAAAGAAATTTCTTTCAACAATGTTAATGATTTATATGGTGCTATTGCCGTAGTACGTGAATTTAAAGATCAAATTGTTACAGCTGCGATTAAACATTCAACTCCTTGTGGGGTAGCGATTGGCAAAGATGGTTATGATTCTTATATGAAAGCTTATGAGGCTGATCCTCAAAGTATTTTTGGCGGAATTGTAGCAGTAAATTATAAAATCGATAAAAAAACGGCTGAAGAAATGCATAAGATCTTCTTAGAAATCGTAGCTGCACCTGACTTTGATGATGATGCTTTAGAAGTATTGAAGAAAAAGAAAAATTTACGAATCTTAAAACTTAAAAATCTATATGCGCGTGAAGCTAAATATGATATTAAATATTTAGAGGGTAAAGTTTTAGTTCAAGATATCAATACTGAAATGATTAAAGAAATGAATTGTGTAACAACAGCCAAACCTACAGAAGCTCAACTTAAAGATATGGAATTTGGTATGCGGGTCGTTAAATTTGTAAAGTCAAATGCTATTTGTATCGTTAAAGATGGTGTTACATTGGCTGTTGGTGGTGGACAAACATCAAGAATCTGGGCTTTAGAAAATGCGATTATCAATAATAAAGATAAAGATTTTAAAGGTGCAGTTCTTGCTAGTGATGCCTTTTTCCCATTTAGCGATTGTGCTGAGGTAGCATATAAAGCTGGAATTGGAGCAATCGTCCAACCAGGGGGATCGGTTCGAGATCAAGATTCAATTGATTTCTGTAATGAGAAAGGTATCCCAATGGTATTTACTGGATACAGACATTTTAGACATTAATAGAAAGGCCTAGAATATATGAAAGTACTTGTAATTGGTAGTGGTGGTCGTGAACACGCCATTGCGTATAAATTGAATCAAAGCAGTAAGGTAGATAAAATCTATGCGATTCCAGGGAATCCGGGAATTGCTAAAATTGGTGAGTGTATTGATGGTAAGGTTGAAGATAATGAAATGATCGTTAATTTTGCTAAAGAACATCAAATTGATTTAACTGTTATAGGACCAGAGGTACCACTTTGTAATGGTCTAGCAAATGATTTAGAGGCAGCCGGGTTAATGGCTTTTGGACCAACTAAACATGCAGCTACATTGGAAGGTAGTAAAGCTTTTTCAAAAGACTTTATGATTAGACACAGTATTCCAACTGCTAAATATAAAGAAGTTAATAGTTATGATGAAGCCGTTAAAGCAATTAGCGAATTTGATTATCCGTTAGTTATTAAGGCTGATGGTTTAGCAGCAGGAAAAGGAGTCGTTATTGTTGACAACCATGAAGATGCTACTGTAACTTTAAAAGAAATGATGATTGACGGAAGTCTTGATGGAGCAGGAAGTAAAGTTGTTTTAGAAGAATTTTTAACCGGATTTGAATGTTCACTTCTTTGTTTTACAGATGGAGAAACAATTGTTCCAATGGTAAGTGCTAAAGATCATAAACAAATTTTTGATGGGAATAAGGGTCCTAATACTGGTGGTATGGGAACTGTTTCACCAAATCCATTTATGCCAGAAGGTATGGATGAGGTAATTAAAAGAGATATTCTTGATCCTTTTATGCAAGGATTAAAAGATGATAATATGGACTATCGCGGTGTTGTGTTTATTGGTTTAATGATTGAAGATGGTAAAGCGAAAGTATTAGAATTTAATGTTCGTTTTGGTGATCCTGAAACACAATCAATTATGCTTCGCTTAGATAGTGATCTATATGATATCATGGTTGGTTGTGCTACAAAAACTTTAAAAGATGTTGAAGTTAAATGGAATAATCAACACGTTGCTTGTTTAGTTCTTTCAAGTGGAGGATATCCAGGTAATTATCAAAAAGGAATTGAAATAGAGAATATTGATGACTGTGATGACTGTGTTGTTTTCCATGCGGGGACAGCAATCAAAGATGGAAAATTAGTTACTAATGGTGGTCGGGTCTTAAATATTTGTGCTACAGGAGTTTCATTAGATGAGGTTCGTGAAAAAGTTTATGCGGTAGCAAAAAAGATTGATTTTGAAGGCAAATATTACCGAAGTGATATCGGACTTAGATAGGGGGATGAAAATGAGTGATGTAAAGCGTATTTACGTTGAAAAAAGAACAGCGTATGCAACAGAAGCAAACGAAATTAAACATAATTTAATTGAACAATTAGGGTTAGAAATTGATACCTTAAGAATTATCAACCGTTATGATGTTCAAGGAGTTAGTGATGGCATTTTAAAACAAGGAATCAACACTATCTTGGCTGAACCAATGGTCGACGATGTTTATCAAGAAGAATTTCCTACTAATAATCAAGAAGTAGTTTTTGCAATCGAATTTTTACCTGGTCAATATGATCAAAGAGCAGATTCATGTGAACAATGCTTTGCTATTTTAACAGGGAATAGTAGTGCTAAAGTTAAATGTGCACGGGTATTTGCCATTACTTTTAAAGGCGATAAAGATGAAATTTTGACGAAGATTCAAAGCTTCTTGATTAATCCTGTTGATCAGCGTCTTGCTATTTTAGAAAAACCAGCTGATTTAAATGATGTTGCTCCAGAAATTAAACCGGTGCCTACAATTAATGGGTTTAATGAATTAGATAAAACCGGTCTTGAAAAGTTCTTAACTGACAATGGTATGGCTATGAACTATGAAGATTTAAAAGTAACTCAAGATTATTTTAAAAATGAAGAAAAAAGAGATCCTACTGAAGCTGAATTAAAAGTATTAGATACTTATTGGTCTGATCACTGCCGGCATACAACATTTGCAACAGTTATTACAGATTTAGATATTGAAAATGGAGCTTTTAAAGAGATCTTAGAAAAGGATATTGAGGATTATAAAACTAGTCGTCATTTAGTTTATGGTATTGATACAAAACGACCTTTAACATTGATGGATTTAGCCACAATCTCAATGAAAGAGTTACGTAAAACTGGTTATTTAGATGATTTGGAAGTATCTGAAGAAATTAATGCCTGCTCAGTTGAGATTACGGTACATACAACTGATGGTGATGAGCAATGGTTATTAATGTTTAAAAATGAAACACATAACCATCCAACTGAAATTGAGCCATTTGGTGGAGCTGCTACTTGTTTAGGCGGAGCAATCCGGGATCCGTTATCTGGTCGCGCTTATGTATATCAAAGTATGCGGATTACAGGGGCTGGAGATCCTCGTAAATCATTAGCAGAAACAATGGCTGGTAAGTTACCTCAACGTAAATTGTGTCAAGAATCTGCCCATGGTTTTTCCTCTTATGGTAACCAAATTGGGTTAACTACAGGTTATGTTCATGAAATTTATGATGACGGATATGTAGCTAAAAGAATGGAATTAGGAGCAGTTGTTGCAGCGGCACCAAAAGAACAAGTAAAACGTCTAGAACCTTTAAAAGATCATATAGTTTTATTGATTGGTGGTCGTACTGGACGTGATGGTATTGGAGGAGCGACAGGTTCTTCTAAATCTCACGATGTTAAATCAATTGAAACAGCTGGGGCTGAAGTTCAAAAAGGAAACCCGGTTGAAGAAAGAAAAATTCAACGTTTATTTAGAAATAAAGAAGTTAGTGAAAAAGTGGTTCGTTGTAATGACTTTGGAGCTGGTGGTGTTTGTGTTGCCGTTGGTGAATTAGCTCCAGGATTAGTAATCGATTTAGATGCAGTCTTGAAAAAATATGAAGGGTTAACAGGAACAGAGTTAGCTATTTCTGAATCACAAGAACGAATGGCTATTGTAATTGATGAAAAAGATGCGGATTTCATTAAAGCTGAGTGTGCTAAAGAAAACCTAGAAGTAGTTCAAGTTGCAGTGGTTACTGATCAAAACAGATTAGTAATGAAACATATGGGTGAAGATATTGTTAATATTTCTCGTGATTTTCTTGATGCTGCAGGCGCTAAACGTTATCAAGATGTTAAGATCACTTTACCAGATTTTGAAAAGACACCTTTTGATAAACAGTCACAAACTAGTTTTGTTGAAACTGTGAAAGAAACTTTATCAAAATTAAGTGTTGCTTCACAAAAAGGGTTAATTGAAAGATTTGACTCTTCAATTGGTAATGGAACAGTATTATCACCATTTGGTGGAATTAAATATCATACTGAAACTGAAGGAATGGCAGCATTGATTCCAGTGTTAGGAAAAGAGACAACAACAGCTTCAGTTATGACTTATGGTTATAATCCATTGATTTCAAAATGGTCACCATATCACGGAGCAATGTATGCAATTGTTGAATCGGTAGCGAAGATTGTGGCTATGGGTGGAAATTATCATACAATTAGATTTTCATTCCAAGAATACTTTGAGAAACTTCTAGACAACCCAATTACTTGGGGAAAACCAACGGCTGCTTTATTAGGGGCATACCGTGTTCAAAGTGCGTTAAAATTAGCTTCAATTGGTGGAAAAGACAGTATGTCAGGATCTTTTGAAGATTTACATGTACCACCAACTCTAGTTTCTTTTGCTATTACAAGTGGAGATGTTAATGATATCATGACACCTGAAATTAAAGAAACTGGTCATGTTTTAGCTGAAATTATTATTAATAAAGATCAATATCATATATTTGATTTTAATCATCTTCAAAAACAATACGATGCGATTATGGAATTAATGAAAGATAAGAAAATCTATAGTGCTTATACTGTTAAAGATGGTGGTGTTATTGAAGCCGTTAGTAAAATGGCTTTTGGTAATGGTGTTGGAGTAGCTTTTAATAATGAAAATAGTCTTGAAAGCTACATAGTGCGTGATTATGGTAATATTATTATTGAGGTTAAATCTGAAAAAGATTTAAGTATCTTTGATAATTATCGTATTGTTGGAACTACTAATGATAGTGAATTATTATCTTATGGTGGTGAAACAATTTCATTAGATGAAGCTTATGCAATTAATAAAGCGCCTCTAGAAAAAGTATATCCAACAAGAGAAAAAGCACCTACTAGTAAAATCAAAGTGGCAGCTTGTAAAACAAGAGCGGATCTTAAACCAAAAGTAACAGTAGAAACACCTCTAGTTGTTATTCCAGTATTCCCAGGAACTAACTGCGAATATGATTCAAAACGTGCTTTTGAAAAAGCGGGAGCTAAAGTTCAATTAGTTTTAATTAGAAATAAGACTGAACAAATGCTTAAAGATTCAATTGATGAATTAGAAGTTGCCATTAAACAAGCTAATATTGTAATGTTACCAGGTGGTTTTAGTGCTGGCGATGAACCTGAAGGTTCTGGTAAATTTATTGCCACAGTATTGAAGAATCCACGTTTAAAAGCAGCAATTACGGATTTATTAGATAATCGTGATGGTTTAATGATTGGAATTTGTAATGGATTCCAAGCATTAGTTAAATTAGGATTATTACCATATGGTAAAATTCAAGAAATGTCTAAAGATGATCCAACATTAACATTCAATACAATTGGTCGCCATGTTTCTCAGATGGTTGATACGCGTATTGGAAGTGTTAAATCACCATGGTTAAAATATGTCAATGTTGATGATATTCATACAATTCCAGTAAGTCACGGAGAAGGGCGTTTTGTAGCTCCTGAGGAAGTGATTGAAGAATTGTTTGAAAATGGACAAGTGTTCTCACAATATGTTGATCCTAATCGTAAGGTAACAATGCAAACACCATACAATCCTAATGGTTCAATGTATGCGATTGAAGGAATTGTTTCTCTAGATGGACGTGTTATTGGTAAGATGGGACATAGTGAGCGTCAAGGTGAAAACCGCTTTAAAAATGTTTATGGTGAAATGGACCAAAAATTATTTGAAGCTGGTGTAGATTATTTTAAAGGTGGAAAATAGAATGGAAAAACAAGAATTTGAATGTCTAACCCTGTGTCCATTAGATGGTCGCTATTCAGGTGTTAAAGATGCTTTAGGAGAATATTTCTCTGAATATGCATTAGTTAAATATAGAGTTTTCGTTGAGATTCAATGGCTAAAGTTCTTAATTGAAAATGTTGAAAGTGACGTTTTAGCTAAATTTGATTTACAAGATATGGATAAACTTACTACTATTTCAAGTGAGTTTAATTACGACTCTTTTGCTCGAATTAAAGAAATTGAAAATACAACACGCCATGATGTTAAAGCAGTGGAGTATTTTATTGATGAAAAAGTTGATGCTTTAGGATTTGGATATTTACAAAGCTTTGTTCACATTGGTTGTACATCTGAAGATATTAATAATACTTCATATGCTTGCATGCTAAAATATGGATTAAAAGATGTATGGTTACCAAAAGCTAAAGAATTTGCTGCTATCATTGATAAATGGGCTGAAGAACATAGTAATGATGCTATGTTGGCGCATACTCATGGACAACCTGCAACACCAACAACAATTGGTAAAGAATTTAAAGTTTATGCTTATCGTTTTTTGTCTAGTATTGAAAATGTTGAAGCAGTTAAAATCAAAGCTAAGTTCAATGGTGCAACAGGTAACTATAGTGCTATTTTAACGGCTTTCCCTAATGAAGATTGGCAAGTTTTAGCAAAAAAATTTGTTGAAGAGTACTTAGGTTTAACATTTAACCCATTGACTACTCAAATTGAAAGTCATGATTATACTTGTCATATTTTGGATGGTATTCGTCATTTCAATAATGTATTAGTCGATTTTGATGTTGATATGTGGCTGTATATTTCAATGGAATACTTTAAACAAATTCCAGTTAAAGGTGAAGTTGGAAGCAGTACTATGCCACATAAAGTAAATCCTATTCGCTTTGAAAACAGTGAAGCTAATATTGATATGTCTAATAATATCTGTATTGCTTTATCTAATAAACTTCCTAAGTCAAGAATGCAAAGAGACTTATCAGACTCTTCAAGCCAAAGAAATTTAGGTTTAGCATTTGGTTATTCTTTACAAGCCATCAATGAAACGATGAATGGGTTGGCTAAGTGTGTAGTTAATAAAGACAAACTAGCTAGTGACTTAAATGAAAAATGGGAAGTATTAGCAGAACCAATTCAAACAATGTTAAGAAAGTATGGAGTACCTGATGCTTATGATACTTTAAAAGCTTTAACAAGAGGTAAAAGTATTTCTAAAGAGGATATTCTAAAATTTGCTGAAAGTCTGGATATCTTATCAGATCAAGATCGTCAAACTTTAGTTGATATGACACCGGCTTCTTATATTGGTTTAGCTAAAGAACTTGCTAAAATCGAATTAAATAAATAGTAGAAAATGACTGGTTTCCAGTCATTTTTTCATTTTATGAAATAATCTACAATCTTTTTATAAACAATATATACTAAGTTATATAAAGATACGTCACGTTATAACGAAAGATGGAAAGGATGTAAATATGAATGTAAAATTAATAGCAGTAGATATGGATGGAACTTTTTTAACAAATAATAATGAATATGATCAAGAACGATTTACGAGGCAATACGAATTTATGAAGGAAAAGGGAATTCATTTTGTAGTTGCTAGTGGGAATCAATATTATCAACTAAGATCTTTTTTTCCAGATATTCATAACGAGTTAGCTTTCATTGCTGAAAACGGAGCTTATATCGTTGATCAAGGAAAAGATGTTTTTGTTGCAAAACTTGCAAAAGAGGATATTCAGACAGTTTTAAAGGTAGTTAATCAATATCCTGAAGTAGAAAAAATTGTCTGTGGTCGAAAAAGTGCTTATATTAGTAAATACATAGATGAAGATTTTTATAATACAATGAACTTTTACTATCATCGTCTTGCTAAAGTAGATAACTTTGATGATTTTGATGATACTATTTTTAAGATATATCTGCATTGTTCAAAAGATAATTTTGAAACGATTTTAACAGAATTGAAAGAGAAGATCGGACATATTATGACACCAGTTGATTGTGGACATTTTGGAATTGATTTGATTATCCCTGGGATTAATAAAGCACATGGAATTAACCTGTTAATGGAACGTTGGAAAATTAGTGATGCCGAAACAATGGCATTTGGGGATAGTGGTAATGATTTAGAGATGCTTGAGCAGGCTACATATGGTTTTGCCATGGCAAATGCAAAAGAAGCAATTAAGAAAA
Organism: Thomasclavelia ramosa DSM 1402; assembly: GCF_014131695.1. Taxonomy (NCBI): domain Bacteria; kingdom Bacillati; phylum Bacillota; class Erysipelotrichia; order Erysipelotrichales; family Coprobacillaceae; genus Thomasclavelia; species Thomasclavelia ramosa. The sequence continues at coordinate 1,750,588 of NZ_CP036346.1, read as the reverse complement.
TTGCGGATTACACAATTTCCTCTAATGAGGAACATGGTGTATTAGAGGTAGTTGACTGGTATATAAGTAAAAAAAAGATGTTTGAATAAAGAAGATGTAAAGATAAATTACTTCTTCTTTTTGTTTGTTTATTTTTCGTAAAAAATCCAATAATATATATGATTTATTTAATAATATGAGATGTATATGTTATTATTTTATATTAGATTATTGAGATTAAGGAGATTATTATAGATGAATAAAAGAGAAATAAATCAAAAATTAATCGTTAATTACAAAAATCATCTAATTGATGAAGAAAAAAGTTTAGCAACAATAACTAAATATATACGGGATATTGAAAAATTTTATCAATATGCGGATAAAAAGGAAGTTACCAAGGAATTAGTTAAATTATATAAAGAAGAATTAATGAAATCATATAAGCCTACTAGCATAAATAGTATGCTTGCAGCATTAAATCAGTTTTTTGAATATAATGGTTGGCTAGAATGTAAAATCAAAGAACTAAAAATTCAAAAAAGAGTTTTTTTAGAAGAAAGCAAAGAACTATCAAAAGATGAATATAAACGATTAGTTAATGCTGCCCGAAAGCAAAAAAACGAGCGTCTATATGTTTTACTGCAAGCAATTTGCTCAACTGGAATACGTGTTAGCGAACATCGATACATTACAGTCCAAGCACTTAAGGATGGGTATGCGCAAATATATAATAAAGGAAAAGTAAGAGAAATTTTTTTTAGTGATGATCTAAAAAGAATCTTATTAAAATATTGTCATAAAAATAAAATTGAAAATGGGGCAATATTTGTAACCAGAAGCGGAAGACCGTTAGATCGCAGTAATATTTGGAAAGCGATGAAAGATTTGTGTGATGATGCTAAGGTTGAGCGCAGTAAAGTTTATCCTCATAATTTACGTCATCTTTTTGCGGTTACTTACTATAATTTAAAAAAAGATATTGCACGTTTAGCAGATTTATTAGGACATTCAAGTATGGACACTACTCGTATTTATACAATGTCAAGTGGTCGTGAATTTAAAAGATATTTTGATCAGATGGATCTAGTATTTTCTAACCGAAAAAATAATTAAAATAAAAATCAAATACCACATAACACGTATTATGTGGTAACTACTATAAAAATAACACTGCAAAACACTTAAAATTAAAATTGAGTTCTTTAAGTGTGAATAAATTTTAAAATATTAAAAAATATATTTTAGAAAAAGAAATAATTGTCCGAGATTCCATAAAAATGCTGTTAATAATATTTCAAATTCCTTGTTAAAATTAACTTAATGATGTAAAATGATATTCAGAGAATATTTTGTTAATCAATACCACATAATACGTGTTATGTGGTAAATAATATATATTTAATAAGATATTGAGGGGTACAGAAGTGGAAAAAGAAGAGTTATTAGGTCAATTAAGAAATATTACAAATTGTATGATTATTTCTGATTTAAGGTATGTTGGTAAAGATGTATTGTATTCTGCAATTCTGTCTTTAAATGTTGATGATTATAGTATGAAAGAATGGCATGATGCAATTATATATTTAACTGGAAATGATGTAGATAAATCAATTGGTAAAGCTGCTGCAAAAGAATACCTATGTGACTATTATCGTCATAATTAAAAAACATTGGAGTATCTTCCAATGTTTTTTATAGTAAATTAATATTGTGTTTAGTACATTCATCAATCATTTCTTGTGGCCAAATACTTGCCTGAACTTCTCCAACATGAACTTTTTTCAATAATAACATACATAGTCTTGATTGCCCGATTCCACCACCAATTGTGTATGGTAATTCTTTGTTAACGATTTGACTATGATAAGGGAGTTTAAGACGATCTAAACAATTTTCAGCTTTTAATTGTTTTACAAGTGTATCTTCATCGACTCTAATTCCCATTGAAGAAATTTCTAATGCACATTGTAATGGTTCAAACCAGAATAAAATATCCCCATTTAAATTCCAATCATCATAGTCAGGAGCCCGACCATCATGTTTAATTCCACTTTTTAATTTACAGCCTACGCCCATTACAAAAACACATCCTAATTCTTTACAAATCGCTGTTTCTCTTTCGTTAGGAGTTAAATCGGGGTAACGATCTTCTAATTCTTGAGATGTAAAGAAATGAATTTTATCAGGAAGGCGGTTTACAGCATGTGGATATTTATACCATACCTCATGTTCCATATGTTTGATTACTTTAAAAATCTTTTTAACATGACGTTTTAAAGTTTCTTCAGTACGTTCTTCTTTAGCAATCACTTTTTCCCAATCCCATTGATCTACGTAATAAGAATGTAAATTATCAACTTCTTCATCTTTTCTAATGGCGTTCATATTTGTATATAAACCTTCATGCATTTTAAAACCGTATTTTTTAAGTGCCATTCTTTTCCATTTAGCTAGTGAATGAACTACTTCAATTTGTTCTCCAGGTATTTCATTAATAGTAAATGAGACAGGTGATTCGAAACCATTTAAGTTATCATTTAAACCACTACTTTTTTGAACGAATAGCGGAGCAGATATTCTTGATAAATGTAGAGCGCGTCCAATCTCTTTTTGGAAAGTATCACGAATATATTTAATTGCTTCCTGGGTTTGACGAAGATCCAAAACTGGATCGTAGTTTTCAGGTATAATTAAGTTCATTGTAATTATTAATCTCCTTTTAATTATTTTCTACATTGTAACATGTATAAATACATGTATACAACTATAAAATCGAGTAATTTTTATAAACGTTTATTGTAAAAAGTAAAAAAAGACGATAAGATTATAATTACAATAGAAGGAGGCATAAAAATGGCACTTGATGAAATAAAATATCAGACATATGTACAAATCTTAAAAGAGGAATTAGTACCGGCGATGGGGTGTACAGAGCCAATTGCTCTTTCTTATTGTGCTAGTAAGGCCCGTGATATTTTAGGAACTACTCCAACACGCTGTCTAGTTGAAATAAGTGGTAATATTATAAAAAATGTTAAGAGTGTAATTGTACCTAATACAAACGGATTAAAAGGGATTGAAGCAGCAGTAGCAGCAGGGATAATTGCTGGCAATGCGAACAAGGTATTGGAAGTAATTGCTGATGTAAAAAAAGATCAAATCAAGGAAATAAAAGATTATTTAGAGCATAATTGTATTATAGTAAGACCATTAGAAACGGAGCATATCTTAGATATTAAAATTACTTTATTTGATGATGATAATTATGCCATGGTCAGAATTGTTGATCAACACACTAATATTATATCAATTGAAAAAAATCATAGAGTTTTATTCTCTAAAGAAAATAAAATTTGTAATAATGAAATGGTAATTGATCGTTGTAGCCTAAACGTTAAGGATATTTTGGAATTTGCCAATATTGTTGATCTAAATGATGTCAAAGAGATTATTTCAAGACAAATTGCTTATAATAGTGCCATTGCAAAAGAAGGATTAACTAATAATTATGGCGCCAATATTGGTAGTGTTTTATTAAATTCAGGACAGGATATTATTACTCGTGCAAAGGCATTTGCCGCTGCAGGAAGTGATGCACGAATGTCAGGGTGTGAATTGCCAGTTGTTATTAACTCTGGAAGCGGCAATCAAGGAATGACCGTTTCTTTACCAATCATTGAATATGCAAAAGAGCTAAATGTTAATGATGAGAAGTTATACCGTGCTTTAGTACTAGGAAATTTGATTGCGATTCATCAAAAAAATGGAATTGGTCGTTTATCTGCTTATTGTGGGGCTGTTAGTGCCGGATGTGCAGCTGGATGTGGAATTGCTTATTTATATGGTGCTGATTATGAATGCATTGCTCACACAATTGTAAATTCACTAGCAATAACTTCAGGAATTATTTGTGATGGTGCAAAATCTTCTTGTGCGGCAAAAATTGCAGCTAGTGTGGATGCTGGTATTCTTGGATATAAGATGTATTTAGATGGTCAAGAATTCAAAGACGGTGATGGAATCGTTGTTAAAGGTGTAGAGAATACGATTCGTAATGTTGCTCGTCTTGGTAAAGAAGGAATGAAAGAAACAGATAAAGAAATAATTAAGATCATGACAAACTGCTAACTTTTTATTTTATTAGTATGCTATGAAGTGTTTATTATTTTATAGAATGAGTTAAAATTATAATCATGTGGTATAAAATGAAAATATTGGAGAAATAGTATATTTATGATGACAGAGAAAAATCATCTCAAAACAACTGACTGATTAATTGAGGATTAGTGATAAAATAATTTCAAAATGGGAATGTGGAATTTCCTAAACAAAAGGATATTAAGGAATAACCTGTATTTACCTGCTTGCAAATGAATATAGGTATAAGAGAAATGTTGTAAATGTATTTTTATTATTCTATAATGAAACAAAAAGCAGGTGGGGAAATGGATATTAGAGTTTTAAATTATTTTTTAATGGTTGCAAGAGAAGAAAATATAACAAGAGCTTCACAACTTCTTCATATCACACAGCCTACGCTTTCAAGGCAGCTTATGCAGCTAGAGGAAGAATTGGGTGTCAAATTGTTTCAAAGGAGTAATCATAGTATATACTTAACAAATGACGGCTTATTATTTCGCCGTAGAGCACAGGAAATCGTGAATTTGGCAGATAAGGCACAGGCGGAATTAAAACAAGATACTGATGTATTATCAGGAAACATTGCAATTGGCTGTGGAGAAATGAGAAGTGCACAAGAAATCGCAAAACTTATCACTGATTTTCAAAACATATACCCTTTCGTACAATTTGAGTTATATAGCGGAAACAACGAAAATATTAAGGAACGTATGGAACAAGGTACTTTAGACTTGGGCTTGTTATTAGAACCAATGAATGTCGTAAAGTATGATTTTATCCGTATGAGGACAAAAGAACAATGGGGCGTTCTCATTCATAAAGATAATCCCCTTTCTAAGAAACAGGTAATCTACCCTGGTGAATTAGTAGGCACAAAGGTTATAACAATACACCTTGATACGCCAGTTCATCATGAGTTGGCAAGTTGGTCAGGGGATTTTGCGAAAGAAATGGAATCATGTGCAAATTATAATCTATTGTATAATGCTGTAATTGTTGCCAAAGAGAAAAAAGGAGCAGTTATCTGTGTGAAGTTAGATAATTATTATGATGACATGAAGTTTATTCCTTTTGAACCTAAACTTGAATTAACTTCTGTACTTGCATGGAAAGACCGTCAATCATATTCTAAGGCAACAAATACCTTTATCAGTTTTATAAAAGACCGCTATAAACATAATTAAAATAGAAATTCAATATTTGTATTTCTGTTAATCCAACATAAGCATTAGACATATCAATGAATGAACTTTAAAATATAGGTGTAACAAGATAACCCGCTATCTTGGTGCACCTATTTTCTTTGAAAGGGGTGGAAAATTGAACCTTTACATGAGGGGTGAAAAATACAATACAATCCTTAATGATTTGGGGTTCACAAATGCAAAAATTGAATTATATATTAGACTTTCACATTTAGGCACTTCAACAAAAGAAAAACGAATACAGATAGTAAGCGAAAAACGTAGAAAAATTCTTGAAGAAATTCATGTAAAAGAAAATCAATTACAGGAAATAGATTTTTTACGGCATGAATTACAGAATGCGTAAATGAAAAGGAGTTGAAAAAAATGGAGTTTATCACTTTAAGCAATGGCGTAAAAATGCCTGCACTTGGATATGGAACATTCACAATGAGCAATGAGGAAACAGAGCGTTGCGTTTTGGAAGCAATTAAAACTGGATATAGACTGATTGATACAGCACAAGCATATTACAATGAAGAAGGTGTTGGTAATGCAATCATAAAATGTGGTGTACCTAGAGAAGAATTATTTATTACAACAAAGATTTGGATTGAAAATGCTGGATATGAAAAGGCAAAGGCTTCGCTTCATGAGTCTTTGAAAAAATTACAGATAGAATACATTGATTTAGTTCTTATTCATCAGGCGTTCAATGACTATTACGGAACATGGAAAGCCTTAGAGGAAGCATATAAATTAGGAAAAGTAAGGGCAATAGGAGTGTCTAATTTTTACCTCGACAGATTTATGGATTTAGCAACTTTCAGTGAAATTAAGCCTATGGTAAATCAATTAGAAACTCATGTTTTCCAACAGCATAAAAATGATAAAAAGTTTTTAGAGAGATATGGAACAAAATTGGAAGCATGGGCACCATTTGCCAGAGGTAGTCAAGGTATTTTTGAGAATGAAGTTTTAATGAAAATTGCAAAACAGCATAATAAAACAATCGGGCAAGTAGCATTACGTTTTCTAATTCAGAATGGAATAATCGCTATTCCTAAGTCGACTCATAAAAATAGAATGGAAGAAAACTTTAATATATTTGATTTTTCACTATCAGATGAAGAAATGAAAAAAATTGAAGAATTGGACTTGGGTGAAAATGTATTTATGAACCACGAAAATGCAGAGGATATTGATAAATTTTTCAAAATGTTTCATGTCGGGCAGAAATAAAAAGGAGAGATGAAAAATGATAAGACATATTTTTATTGCAACAATCAAAGAGGGAGTAACTGACAGTGAAATCCAAAAAGAAATGGAATTGATGAGAAGCATGAAAAATGAACTTCCGGAAATCAAAGAAATTATCGTAGAAAAAAGTAAAGGGTGGATTGGTCTAAGTGATGTTGTTACTATGACGATTGATGTAGAAAGTAAACAAGATTTTGACAAAGTTATTCAAAGTGTTGCTCATCAAAAGGTAAGTGCAACAGCACCAGACTTTTTCAGAACAGATAATTTTATATTAACACAAGTAGAATATGAAAAGGAGTAGTGTAAAAATGAGTAAATCTTTAGTAGCGTATTTTAGTGCAAGTGGTGTAACCAAAAAAGTAGCAGAAAGATTAAATGAAGTTGTGCAGGGGAATTTGTTTGAAATCGTACCAGAACAACCTTACACAAGTGCTGATTTGAATTGGACAAATCCTAAAAGCCGTTCATCAGTAGAAATGAACGATAAATCGTTCAGACCAGCCGTTAAAGAAAAAATAAGTGATATGGGAGAATATGACATAATCTATTTAGGATTTCCTATCTGGTGGTATATTGCTCCTACAATCATCAATACTTTTCTTGAACAATACGATTTAAGGGATAAAACAATTATTCCATTTGCGACATCTGGAATGAGCGGAATGGGAAAAACAAACGATTATTTAGAAAATTCATGCAAGGGTGCTCGTTTGATGAAAGGGCAAAGATTTGACGAAAATGTTAGTGCAGATGAATTATCTGATTGGGTTAAAAAAATGAAATAAAAGGAGTAATGACTTATGCAAAATATATTAGTAGTATCTGGACACACAGACTTAAATAATTCTGTTGCAAATAAGGCAATATTAGAAAGGCTTGAAAATAAATTACCACAGGCTGAATTTGTCTATTTAGACAAACTTTATTCAGATTTTCAAATTGATGTTGAAGCAGAGCAAGAAAAACTTTTAAATGCAGATATAATTGTTTTGCAATTTCCTATTTTCTGGTATGCTATGCCTTCATTACTAAGTCGCTGGCTTGAAGAAACATTTCAGCATGGCTTTTCCCACGGTTCAACCGGTGATAAATTGAAAGGAAAGAAATTGATTGCTTCTTTTACGACTGGTGCTCCAGAATTTATGTATAGTTATGAAGGGGCACAGAAATATCCTATTGAAGATTTCCTCCCGCCGATAAAGGCAATGTGTAATTTGTGTGGATTGGATTACTTTGGATATGTCTATACAGGCGGAGTATCTTATCAAAATAGAAATGATATTGAAAAAATGGCTGAAATGAAAGAAAAAGCAGTTATGCATGCTGATAAATTATTGGAATTGTTAGAAACACTGTAACAAAAAAGATCATATTTTTGAAAATTGGAAATTAATCAGAAAATAAAAGCTAAATATCCTGATTAGTTTTATATATAAGTAATTTTGTCATAAATATAAACTCTACCGATGGTTGATTGAATAATCAGAATTTTAATAGTAGTATAGGCTCAAGGAGTGAAAGATATGAGCAATATAGATAATGAAAAATGCGGATCCTTCATGATGGAGTTATGAAAAGAGAAAGGTTTGACACAAAAAGAATTTGGAGAAAAATTATGTGTATCAGACAAGATAATCAGCAAATGGGAGCTATCACGATATCCAATACTTGCAAAAGCTTTAGAATTGAGTTATAAGGAGTTATTAGATGGTTGAATTTGGTTTCAACACAAGAAAAGAAAAATATTACTTATGATAGTTGCCAATGGCTGGCAATTCTACATTTTAATTATCGAGATCTGGTAATTTTAAAAGTACATGTATAAATTTGTGAAAATAAAACATATATATTATTTAATCAAAGCACAAATTATCTTCAATATACAACGATGATATGTATTATTATGATTTTTTGATTGAAATGGGGTTAGAAATCTTTGCTGCTAATTTGGATAATTATAATTTTGATTATGATTTAGAGGTTAAGAGTGATAATCTATTAAAAGTGGCTAAAGAATCACAATAACAATACTAAAAAAGTTTTAGTATATACTGATTTTTATTTTTGAGAAAATGCACATATTGATAATGATTGAATAAATAATAAAAAATAGTATTATTTTTTAGCGGTGCAACAAACAAAACGCCCCGAACCCGCATAAATGCTTGATTTTCCGGTATATACAACCGCGGTTTCAAATGCTCAAAAAAACACTTTGACGCTTTTTTGCCGCCCTAACTCAATAAGGCAATATGAAACGATACGGGCAGATATAAGAAAAATCATACTGTTCGAGAGCGAAAGCACTTGTTGCTTTTGCTCTCTTGGATGCCACGCAAGCAAGGGCGGCTGGTTCTGCTATTTGTTTTCTGAAAGGCATTGACAGGAGTATGAAATCATACTATAATATTGAGTATGATTTCATACTTAAAGGAGAGCAAATATGAAGTTTGAAAAACATCCCGTTCTACAAGAATTTGACCGTTTGAATAATGCGATTGATGAGCTTTATCACGATATTTGCCTAATGCAAGGACTTTCCGATAGTGCTTATGCGATTTTGCAGGCAATTCTTGTGTTAGGAAACGGCTGTACGCAGACAGAAATTTACAAGTACACACTCTTGAATAAGCAAACCGTCAATTCATCGGCAAAAAAACTAAATCAAGACGGAGTGATTGAATTTCAAGCAGGTGTCGGACGAGAATTAAAAATCTATTTGACAGCAAAAGGCGAGGCACTTGTAAGGGAAAAAATATTGCCTATTGAACAAGTGGAAAACAAAGTCTTTGAGGAAATGACAGAAAAGGAACATCAAGAGATATTGCGTTTGGTGGAAAAATATCTAACATCTTTCCGCAGTAAAATTGAAAATCTATAAGAGGAATAATGATGATACACAAATTAATCAGTACAATCGGGTTGGGCATTTTAGGTGTTGACCCATTTACAGCAGTTTACCTTTTGTCTATGGGACTGCGGCAAGAAAAGAAGTCGAATATTACGCTGTTCTTCCTCTCCTATGCGGGATTTAGCGTTTTTATCGGCGCTATACTTTCCGCTATTTTCGGTGCTACGGCAGTAGATATTCTTAAAAGTATAGTGCCTGGGGACAATAGCCCGTTTTGGGCAGTTCTGGAGTTTACGGTATCCGTTTTTATTCTGATATGGGTGCTACGAAGATTTTTGGATATTAGCAAAAAAAATGAGAAAAAGGAGAAGAAAACTGTTAATGGGGCTTGGATTAAGTACCTAAGTACCGGCTTTGTATTTGCAATCTCTTGTTTTACTGACCCCACTTATTATGCCGTTATTCTTATGGGCGGTGAAGTGGGAAACTTTCTGACCGCAACTCTGCTCATGACGATTTGGTTTGTAGTCAGTCAGTTTATGGCACTAATTGTCTATGTCGCCAACAGCCTAAATCTATTGGACAAGTTGGTTGCATTGGTTGATAAACTGAAAGCGAAAAATATAAAGCCTATCACCTATACCATCTATGCCGTATTATTAATCATTGCTATCGTATTGCTGATTGATACAGGATTTTATTTATTTGACGGCAGATACCTGTTTTAATTAATTTTTAGTGTTTTCAATGTCCTTGTCCGTGATATGAAACAGAGAAAAGTTGTTGCGGTTTTCCCCTTAAAATTGCCAAAGACCTCATACTGATTTGTTATAAAGGTAGAAAATAAGGCAAATGAGGTTAACTTATCAACGACAAAAAATGCTTGCATTTTACGGAAAGGGTACCCCTTTCCTATGCTTGCTACGGAACTTTTCATAAAGGAATGGAAAGGAAAAGGATAATCAGAACAGATAGCAGCTTGCTTTGGAATGTTACGCAGTCAAATGATATTTTTCAGGGAAAAGATACAAACACCTTACCCTATCAGTTTTCGTGTCTGCAATGCCGTTCGTGCAAGGCTTAATGAGCCTCTAATGCGTAACATAGAGAGTAGGAAAAAATCATCTTCTGCATTTGATTTTTGCTTTTGTATTTGACGCTTTTTTGACGCCCGCGCTTACAAAACGAAGCTGTGCGGAGATATGACAGAATATATAGAGATATGGGAAAACCATTGAAAACACAGGAATTTTCGGTAGGTCTATAAACACTTGCAAGAAGTTATAAGACGATTTCCGTCTATAAAATCAATAAAAAAATATCTAATTTTAGTTGGTCAAAATATTGATTATGAAAAAATTGTTATATAGAATAAAAATGGAACTTTAAAAATTGCTTTAACTGGTGAAACAGCTATATTAGCAAACAAGTGCATTCACGTTTTTGAAATCGAGTATACTTGTAATAAATTTATGCTAAAGGTCAATGGTGAATTTAAATATATTTATGAAGTTGAAATCGATAGATAAAGTGTTTGAGTAATTTATGCTTAAACACTTTTTTGTTGAGAAGATGAGATAAACCTTGTATAATTAAGAAAATAATTACAGGGGGAAGTTAGAATGCGAGATTTAAGCAATATTAAAAATCTAATTATTAAAATAGGTTCATCATCATTATGTGATGATGAAGGGAATATTAATAAAGAGAAAATTTTAAATTTAATTCAACAAATAGCATATATTAAGCGTAAAGGGATAAGTATTACATTAGTCAGCAGTGGTGCTATTAATGCTGGAGTTCATGTAATGAATCTTGAATGTCGCCCGCAAACTATTCCTCAAAAGCAAGCTCTGGCAGCTATTGGACAGGCTTCATTAATGCAAATATATGAAGATTTATTTAGCTTATTTAATTTAAAATGTGCACAAATTTTATTAAATCATGATGATTTTGATGATCGTAAGCGGTTGATGAATTTTAACAATGCAATGCAGGCATTGATTGAATATGACGTAGTTCCAATTATTAATGAAAATGATACTTTAGCGGTCGAAGAAATTAAAGTTGGTGATAATGATACATTAGCATCACTGGTAGTACCGGCTGTTAATGCAGATATGGTTGTACTAGTCAGTGATATTGATGGATTATATGATGATAATCCACATACGAATAAGAATGCAAGATTGATTCGTAATGTCGATGGGATTACTAAAGAAATTGAAAGCATGGCAAAAGATGCTTCAAGCAAGGTTGGAACTGGAGGAATGATTACTAAGATTAGAGCAGCTAAAGTTTGTAATGACTTTGGCTGTGATATGGCTATTGTTAATGGTAACCAACCAAACGTTTTGATTGATCTGATTGAAGGAAAAGATGTGGGTACTTATTTTGATGGTAAACCTGGAAGACTCCTTAATTCTAGACAACATTGGATTATGTATCGAAGTATGCCAAAAGGAACAATCGTTGTTGATGAAGGTGCTAAAAAAGCATTAGTTACATGCCACTCAAGTTTGTTGCCTAAGGGAATTATTGAGGTAAGAGGAAATTTTTTAATTTCGCAGATTATTGATATTGTTGATGGTAATGATAATCTGTTAGCACGTGGAATGGTAAATTACTCAAGTGATGAGATAAGATTGATTAAAGGATTGAACACTAGTGAAATCGAGGATGTTTTACATTATAAAGATTATGATGAAGTAGTTCACGCAAATAACCTGGTATTAGTAGAAGGAGTGAAAAATTAATGATAGAAGAACAATTAAAACAGGCTAAACTAGCTTGTCGAAAGATGCAAAATATTGATAAAGATACTAAAATAAAAGCTTTAGAAGCTATTAGTAAAAATTTGATTTCTAATATTGATTATATCGTGGCCGAAAATAAGAAGGATGTTGCTTGCGCCAAGGAAAACGGAATCAGTGAGGCAATGGTTGATCGACTTTTATTAACTAGGTCACGTATTGAAAGTATTGCTAATGATGTTTTAAAAGTAGCTGGATTACATGATTGCATTGGTGAAGTTGTTCGTGAGATAAAACGTCCAAATGGCTTAATCATTAAACAAGTTCGTATTCCCATTGGAACAGTAGCTACTATTTATGAATCTCGCCCTAATGTTACAGTTGATATAGCTGCTATTTGTATAAAGACAAATAATGTTTGTATTCTAAAAGGCGGAAAAGAAGCGATTAATTCTAATATTGCTCTAGTAAGGGTAATCAAAGAGGCAATCACAAATATTTTACCTGAAAATGTTGTTAATTTGATTGAGAAAACAGATCGTAGTGTTGTTACTGAAGTTATCACAGCCAATAATTATATAGATGTTGTCGTTCCTCGGGGGGGAGCAGGGTTGATTCAACATGTTGTAAATAATGCAACTGTCCCAGTAATTGAAACTGGTGCAGGAATTTGTCATCTATACATTGATCAAGAAGCTGATTTAGAAATGGCTGTTGAAGTTGCAGTTAATGCTAAAATTTCTCGTCCTTCAGTTTGTAATGCGATTGAAACTATTTTAGTTCATCAAGGTGTTGCAAATGAATTTTTAACGTTATTAAAACCAAGGTTTGATAAAATTAAGATATTTGGTGATGAAATAGTTTTAAAATATCTAGAAGGCAATAAGGCAACAACCAAGAATTATGCTACTGAATATGATGATTATATTTGTAATATTAAAGTTGTGAATGATATCAATGAAGCGATTGAGCATATCTATGATTATTCAACCAAACATTCTGAAAGTATTATTACTGATAATGAAGATACAGCTAGATATTTTATGGATTCTTTAGATTCTGCCTGTGTTTATCATAATGCTTCAACTCGTTTTACTGATGGTGGAGAATTTGGATTTGGCGCTGAAGTTGGAATTAGTACTCAAAAATTACATGCACGTGGCCCAATTGGACTGCAGGAAATGACATCAACAAAATATAAAATATTTGGGAATGGGCAAATAAGATAGATATAGGCAAATTAACTGTCTATATCTTTTTTATTTTTAGTTGAATCAGATTAGAATTTTGAAAGTTAGATAAATATTTTGATTGTATTAAAATTACTAATTTATCCAATAATAAATTAGTAAATAATTGAGGTAAATAAATGAATAAACAGTTTAAATTAATAATTAAGATATTATTGATGATAATATCAGGTCGTTATTATTATAGCATCTTAACTAATGAGTATTGTTATAAATTTGTTGATCAAAAAAAGATTCAAAATTTAAAGACTAATACCTTGGGGATAGGAACATATAATATAAAATCCTTAAATTATGGGAAAAATGATTTAAAAAGTTTTAATAAGGATATTATTGATTTAAAACTTGATATTATTTGTTTGCAAGAGGTAGATAAGAATTCTTTACGTTCAGGCAATTTTGACATGCTAAAAATCATGGCAAATTCTAGTGGATATTGTTATTATTATTTTTATCCTACCATGTGGATTTTAAGTGGTTACTATGGTTTGGGAATCTTAAGTAAATATTCTATAATAGAAGTTATGGCTCAACGATTACCAAATAGCATAATAAGGGAACCGCGTATCCTTACAAGAACAAAGCTCTATTTTAATGAGCAGATAATTAATATTTATAATACCCATTTAACTTATGCGGATAATCAATATCGTATTAAACAAATGGATTATGTAAAAAAGCATGTTGATTTTAACAGTTACAGCATCTTAGCTGGTGATTTTAATTCATTTAAAATGAACAATAAATTTAAAATGGAAGGGGTAAAGTGTATCAACGAGAATAAAAAATACAAGACTTTCTGCGAATTTGCAGCACCTGATAATATTTTTTATGCAGATTTTTTTGAATTAAAGAATTGTGGTTTGAAAAAATCATCATTTTCTGATCATGATTTATTGTATGGTGAGTTTTTTCTAAAGGGTTAGATTCAAGACGAATACATAATTGTTAATGTCTTGACATCGATTATAATTATCACTAAACTATAATTAAATTATATAAAAGTGAGGCTAAATTATGAATATTGATGAAAGAGTGAAAAAAGCATATGCTTTACATCATTCAGGTTATAACTGCGCTCAGGCAGTACTTGGGGCATATGTGGATTTATTTGATTTAGATATGGATAGGGCAATGACTATTGCTTATGGTTTTGGTGGCGGTGTCGGGATGACAAGAGAAATTTGCGGAACTTTAACTGGTGGGGCTATGGCTTTAGGACTTAAATATGGTAAAGGTGAAGCAGATGTTAAACAAAAAAAATTTGTTAATGAAAAAGTAGCAGCTTTGTGTAAAGAATTTGAAGATTCTCATGGATCAGTGGTTTGTGGAGAACTACTAGGATTACGGGAAACAAATAAAAAAGTTAATCGTGCTACTTGTGATGATTTAATTGCTGAAGTAGTAAGATTACTAGAAAAATATTTAGTTGATTAAGATGTCAAATTTGACATCTTTTTAAGTATGACGACTTGTCATACATTTAGGGTGAAAGTCCTTCGTGAACGTAGTTGTCGACGAATCGCATAGTGCATCGGAAATGTATTTGAGCCAAAGGACATATACACTAGGATCTAGGCATTAGAAAGTGAAAAGGAGAAGAGCATGCAAATTATGTCTAAATTATTAGAGGAAGTCTTATCTAAGAAAAATATGATACTTGTCTATAAAAGTACAAGTCGTGTGGATAATGTATGTAGCCAATGATGAAATAAAAGATTATGTTAATTAAAACTAGAAAGACATCAAAAGACAAATCGAAACAAGGTTTTACAAACCACAACCTGTTAAAAGGGTTGAAATACCAAAGCCTAGTCATGGTGTTAGAAAACTTGGGTCAATCATGGTAGAGCAAGACAAATATCATACGCTATTAATTCGTGATAACTAAAACATGTGTTGTGCGTGCTGTAGCAAAAGAAAGGCTAGCACATAAAGACTAGTTAGTTGTTTGGATTATTATTTATTGAGATATAAATTGAAATTTAATTAAACTGCCGTATATGGAACCGTATGGACAGTGGTGTAAGAGAGGAAAATTATTTAAAATTTTTCGCTACTTGATTATAAAATAGTTGACAATGGTTAGTAGACTAACTATAATAGTTAGTGTACTAACGGAATAGTTAGTCATCTAACTAATGAAAGGAGGTACATCATGGAAGAGATAAGTTTTGATGATGTTGAAGAAGTAATTAATAATTTTCAAGGGTTAAATAAAACAATGCATTATATGATGATGGAAAAAACAGAAAAGTTTGATATATCACCGGATCAAACAAGGTTATTATTTATGTTGCAGAATCATCAAAACATTAATCAAAATGCTTTAGCAAAGAAGTTAAATATTACTAAAGCGACTTTATCAGTGAGATTGCAGCGCCTTGAAAAACTGGGTTATTTAACTAGAACACAAGATAAAAATGATAAACGTAATTATATTTTAAATATTACAAAAACTGGAGAGGTATTTATTGAGGCGGCAATCAAAATTATGAAAGAAAAAACAATGATTATGTTTGAAGGGGTTTCTAAGGAACAGATAACTGTTATTAATGATGTTATTAATATCATGAAAAAGAATATTGAAAAATGTAAAGGAGAAGAATAATGCTAAAATTAAAACATTATTTTAAAAAGTTTTGGGCACCAATTCTACTTTGTGTAGGATTATTATTCTTACAATCACAATCAGAATTAGCATTACCTGATTATATGTCGGATATCGTTTCGGTAGGAATTCAGGCTGGTGGCTTTGATAGTGCAGTAAGTGATGTTTTGAGTGAAGAAACATATAATCATTTATTAGTACTGATGGATGAAGAGGATCAGCAACAATTTATGGATGCATATAAATTAGTTGAACCCAGTAATCTTGATAAAGATACTTTAGATAAGTTTCCTAAAGCAAAAGGTCAAAATATCTATAAATTAAAAGATCTAAGTGAAAAAAAATTAGACCGTTTAGAGAGTATTTTAGTTAAACCAATGTTGATGGTAACATCAATTGATGGAATGGATAAAAATAGTAAAGAATATCAAGAACAGTTTGGGCAATTACCGCCAAATATGACACCTTACGATGCTTTAGCAATGATGGATAATACAACTAAAGCTAAAATGTTTAGTAAAATTGATAGTCAGATGGAAACGATGGGTGAATCAACTTTAAAAATTGCTGCCGGTAACGGTGTAAAAGCAGAATATTCTAGACTAGGTTGTGATACTGATAAGATTCAAAATGACTATATTTTATGGTCTGGGTTAAAAATGTTAGCAATTGCATTAGCTGGTACTGTATGTGCTGTTGCTTGTGGGTTCTTGGCTAGTAAGGTTGGGGCTGGTGTTTCGAGATTATTACGTCGTGATGTTTTTGAGAAAGTTGAAAGTTTTTCAAATGAAGAATTCAATAAGTTTTCAACTGCATCACTGATTACAAGAACAACGAATGATATTACCCAAGTACAAATGGTCGTAATTATGTTCATTCGAATAGTATGTTTTGCTCCAATGATGGGAATTGGGGCCTTGATCAAAGCTTTTAATAATACACCATCAATGACTTGGATTATTGGTTTAGTTTTATTGGTGATTTTTTGTTTGATTGGTGTTACTTTTGCAATTGTGATGCCAAAGTTTAAGATCGTACAATCATTAATTGACCGTTTAAATTTAACAATGCGGGAAAATCTTTCAGGTATGCTAGTAATTAGGGCATTTGGTAATGAAAAGCATAGTGAAGAAAGATTTGAAAAGGCTAATGGTGATCTAACAAATGTCAATTTGTTTGTCAATCGAACAATGGCTTCATTAATGCCGATTATGATGTTCATTTTTAATGTAGTAACATTATTGATTGTATATTATGGAGCAAAACAAATTGATTTAGGTAATATTGCAATCGGACAAATGATGGCTTTTATGCAGTATGCAATGCAAATTATTATGTCATTTTTGATGATTGCAATGATTTCAATTATGTTGCCACGGGCTAGTGTAGCAGCAGATCGTATTTATGAAGTTATTTCAATGGAACCTAAAATTGTTGATCCTAAGGAACCTAAAGCTTTTATTGAAAGTAAAAAAGGTTTAGTTGAATTCAATAATGTTACATTTAAATATCCTGGTGCTAATGAAGCAGTATTAGAAAATATTAGTTTTACTGCAAAGCCTGGTGAAACTACAGCATTTATCGGTTCAACGGGATCCGGTAAAAGTACGTTAATCAATTTAATTCCTCGCTTTTATGAAGTAACTGAAGGTAATATTAAGATTGATGGTGTTGATATTCGTGATGTTAATCAACATGATTTAAGAGATAAAATTGGTTTAGTACCTCAAAAAGGATTATTATTCTCAGGAACCATTAGATCAAATTTAACTTATGGTGCACCTGAGGCTACAGACGATGAACTTGAAGAAGTAATTCGGGTAGCTCAGGCAAAAGAATTTATTGATAATAAAGAAGAAAGATTAGATAGTGAAATTTCACAAGGTGGAACAAATGTATCTGGCGGTCAAAAACAACGTTTAGCAATTGCTCGAGCTATTGCTAAAAATCCAGAAATCTTTATTTTTGATGATAGTTTTTCAGCTCTAGATTTCAAGACAGATGCTAAATTACGTCAAGAATTAGATAAGATGGTTAAGAAGACTAAAAATACAGTATTGATTGTCGGACAACGTATTGCTTCAATTATGGGAGCTGAACAAATCATTGTTTTAGATGAAGGTAAGATTGTTGGAAAAGGAACCCATGAAGAGTTAATGAAAAATTGCGATGTCTATCAAGAAATCGCATATTCACAATTATCAAAGGAGGAATTAGGACATGAGTAATCAACCAAAAAGAAATGGTCCTAAATTCGGACCTGGTGGTATGCACGGAATGCGTGGCGGTGAAAAAGCTAAAGATTTTAAAGGTACTTTAGGTAAATTATTTAAATATTTAAGACCGTATTATTTTCGTTTAGTTATAGTTGTGATTTTTGCTTCAGCATCAACGGTTTTTGCAATCGTAGGACCAAAGATTTTAGCTAAAGCAACAGATAAATTAAGTGAAGGTATCATGGCTAAAGTAGCTGGTACTGGTGGAATTGATTTTGATTATATTGGTCAAATTATTTTGATTTTAGTTGGATTGTATTTGATTAGTGCTTTATTTAGTTATATACAAGGTTTTATTACTTCAACTATTTCACAACGAGTTGCTTATGATTTAAGAACATCAATTTCTCAAAAGATGGATCGGATGCCATTAAGTTATTTTGATAAACATACTAGTGGTGATATTTTAAGCCGAGTAACAAATGATATCGATACAATCGCACAATCACTAAATCAAAGTATGTCACAGGTAATTACGTCGACAGTAACGGTAATTGGAATCTTTATCATGATGTTGACTATTTCACCAGTTATGACTTTGATCGCAGTTTGCGTATTACCAGTATCAATGGTTTTGATTGGTTTAGTAATGAAACGTTCACAAAAATATTTTGCGCGTCAACAAGCTGCTTTAGGTGATGTCAATGGTCATATTGAAGAAATGTATGGTGGTCATAATGTGGTTAAAGCATTTAATGGTGAAGCTGCTTCAGTAGAACAATTTAATGAGTATAATGATAATTTATATGAAAGTGCTTGGAAGTCACAATTCTTTTCGGGTTTGATGCAGCCAATCACAGGATTTGTTGGAAATGTTGGATACGTTGCGGTATGTTTATTAGGTGGTGTTCTTGCTGGTGGTGGTAGTATCACAATTGGTGATATTCAGGCCTTTATTCAATATGTAAGACAATTTAATCAACCAATAACACAATTAGCACAGACAATGAATATGTTACAAAGTACAGCAGCAGCGGCTGAACGTGTTTTTGAATTTTTAGGTGAAGAAGAATTAGAACCAGAAACACCAAAAGTTACTGCTGATGAGGTGGCTAAAGTTGAAGGTTCTGTTACCTTTGCTGATGTTAATTTTGGGTATTTAAAAGATCAAACGATTATTAATGATTTTAGTTTACATGTTCATGCGGGGCAAACTGTTGCAATTGTAGGACCGACTGGTGCTGGAAAAACAACGATCGTAAAATTATTAATGCGATTCTATGAATTAAATAGTGGTTCGATTCTTATTGATGGTAAAGATATTCGTGATTTTGGACGTCAGGATTTACGATCATTATTTGGAATGGTTTTACAAGATACTTGGTTGTTTAATGGAACAATTAAGGAAAACCTAATGTATGGAAAATTAGATGCAAGTGATGAAGAAGTCAAGGAGGCTTGTAAAGTCGCTTATGTTGATCATTTTGTACAAACATTAGAGAATGGATATGAAACAATGATCAATGAGGAATCATCTAACATTTCTCAAGGGCAAAAACAACTTTTAACAATTGCACGTGCTTTCTTAAAAGATCCAAAAATTTTGATTCTTGATGAAGCAACTTCTTCAGTAGATACAAGAACAGAAGTATTAATTCAAAAAGGAATGGAAAAGCTAATGGAGGGAAGAACAAGTTTTGTCATTGCCCATCGTTTATCAACAATTCGTGATGCTGACACAATTATTGTAATGAAAGATGGTGACATTGTAGAACTTGGAAATCATGATTCATTATTGGCTAAAGATGGCTTCTATGCCTCATTGTATCGTTCTCAATTCGAGGGATCAGATGAATAGAAACAGTTTAAACAACTGTTTCTTTTTTTGCTTTTAAAGCGGGAATTAGTTATAATTATAAGGAAATGGAAGTGATGATGATGAAGCAGCAAGCAATGTTTAAAAACATGTCAAATGAACCACTGGCAAATCGCCTAAGACCAACAACTTTGACTGAATATGTAGGACAGAGGCACTTAATTGGACCGGGAAAGATTTTGTACCAGCTAATCAATAGTGATGTTGTTCCCTCAATGGTTTTTTGGGGACCACCGGGAGTTGGGAAAACAACTTTAGCACGCATTATTGCAAATCAAACAAAAGCTAAGTTTATTAATTTTAGTGCGGTGACTAGCGGCATTAAAGATATACGGGCAGTTATGAAACAAGCACAGGAAGTTCAGGATCTAGGCGAAAAAACAATCGTCTTTGTAGATGAAATTCATCGCTTTAATAAAGCTCAACAAGATGCTTTTTTACCATATGTTGAACAGGGGAGTATTATATTAATTGGGGCTACTACTGAAAATCCTTCATTTGAGATTAATTCTGCCTTATTATCAAGATGTAAAGTTTTTGTTTTAAAAGCACTAACAACCGATGATTTATTTGGTTTATTGCATTATGCGCTGATAAGTCCGAAAGGGTTTAAAGATCAAAATGTTATGATTGATGATGATTTATTATACATGATTGCTGGTTTTTCTAACGGTGACGCTCGAGTTGCTTTAAATACTTTAGAGATGGCAGTCTTAAATGGAGCAATTACTCATGATCGAATCGTAGTGGATAAAGAAACGATTGAACAATGTATCAATCAAAAATCTTTATTATATGATAAAAAAGGTGAAGAACATTATAATATTATTAGTGCTTTGCATAAATCAATGCGTAATAGTGATATTGATGCTTCAATTTATTGGATGTCACGAATGATTGAAGCTGGTGAAGATCCTCTATATGTAGCAAGGAGGCTGATTCGATTTGCTTCAGAGGATATTGGAATGGCTGATAGTCGTGCTTTGGAAATTGCAGTAGCAACATATCAAGCATGCCATTATAATGGCATGCCAGAATGTAATGTTAATTTAGCTCATTGTGTAACTTATATGGCCTTGGCACCTAAATCTAATGCGTTATATAATGCATATGAACGAGCAAAACATGACGCTTTGAATACAATTGCTGATCCCGTTCCTTTACAAATTCGCAATGCGCCAACTAAATTAATGAAAGAATTAAATTATGGTAAAGGTTATCAGTATGCGCATGATTATGATGATAAAATTACAAATATGCAGTGTTTACCAGATAATATTAAGGATCATCGTTATTATTTTCCTACTAATCAAGGAACAGAGGCAAAGGTGATTAAACGGATGGAACAAATTGAATATTTACGAAAGCATCATAAGGATTAGGGATTAAATATGAAGGATGAATTAGGATTAGGATATTGTGGTCTTGTTTGTGGGCTGTGTAGTGAAAATGAAAGCTGTGTTGGTTGTAAAAAAGGTGGGTGTCCAGAAAAGGATTTTTGTAAAAATTATCAGTGCTGCACAAAGTCAGGATATGATAGTTGTTGCCAATGTCCTGATTTTCCTTGTCAGGATAGTATTTTACACAAGTTACGGATTAGAACATTTTGTAAATTTATTGGACAATATGGGGAAGAAAAATTAATTGCTTGTTTAAGGAAAAATGAGTCTAATGGAGTAATTTACCATTATCCTAACAGCCATTTAGGAGATTATGATTTAGAGAGTGAAGAAGCAATTTATCACTTGATTTTAAAAGGGAAATAAAATACTGCTTGTGATAATGGTGATATTTTATTATAATGATGAGGTATTTAAAGGAGAAGTTTCAATGATAAAAAACATAATTGGCGGAATCGCTGTTGGTATTGCTAACGTTATTCCAGGCGTTAGTGGTGGAACCATGATGGTAATTCTAGGTATCTTTAATCGCATGATGGATGCTATTAGTGGAATCTTTAAAAAAGAAAATCCTAATCGCAAAGAAGATATTATCTTTATTTTTCAGGTTTTGGTTGGCGCTGGAGTTGGAATAATTGGATTTGCGAAAATATTGGAAGTGTTATTTGAATATTATCCAACGCAGACGATTTATTGGTTTATTGGTTTGATTGCTTTTAGTATTCCTTTATTTTTAAAAGGGGAAATGAAAGGTGAAAAACTTGTAATTATCCCTTTTATTTGTGGTTTAGCAATTATCTTTGGGTTAGAATTTTTAAATCCTGGAGAAGGGAAAGTAGTTGTTAATCCTGATTTTCCTGCTCTAAGTGCTGGTTTGTTTGTTAAAATGATAATTATTGGTGCCGTATCAGGAGCAACTATGATTATGCCCGGTGTTAGCGGTAGTATGGTTTTATTAATTTTAGGAGAATATTATCTATTTAAGTCTTATCTAGCAAATGTTACTAGTTTTAGTCTGGATGTTATTATGCCGCTAGGATTTATGGCAATTGGTATTGCTGTAGGAATAGTTGTTAGTGCAAAATTATGTTCATATTTCACTAAAACTCATAAAGCTGGATTCTTGAGTTTGATTTTAGGATTGATCGTTGCTTCATCATTAGTATTGATTCCTTTTGATGTAAGTTATAATTTAAGTTTAGTTGTGACATCAATTATTGCAGTTATTTTAGGAGGAATCATTGTTCTTGGATTATCTAAGATTCAATAGTTAAAATATAAAAAAGAAGTTATTGATTGTAAAACCAATGACTTCTTTTTCTGTGTGTCGAGCATGGCATACATCTAGCTGGTGAAAGTCCAACCACGGGTATTTACCGCCAAGAGTAGTGAACCACAAGCCGTTAGTAGTGATGCTATGGGCGGAGGAAGTGGTGTGGAAAAATCTTCGAGGTTACGAAAAGAAATTTGATGAGGCTGAATGGTGGACAAGGTTGCAGAACAAACCAAGTCCAAAAGGTAAACGTAAAACCAAGACAGTAAATCAAAAACCTGTGAAGATAAAAAGGATGTATGCCTTACCTCGGGAGGCCTTGTGGACGATGAAGTCCAGTAAACTTTAAAAACAGTAATGATACCATCGATAGAAAAAGATTTATCACAAGAAATCAGATGAAGTCATAGCAGTCAGAAATGATGAAGGACTGAAACGTTTATAGAGTGTAAATCGCTATAAGTAATATTTGGATAGTCCGAAAGTGAGGATAGCAACTATTATTGATAAGGGGTTATTAGAATTCAAAAGTACTATTATCAAAGATTTTATTTTAGCATTTTGTGATAGTCAGTTTATTGCCAAATACGATTATTTAGAGATGCTAAGTCAGCTGATAGAAATTTTTTATTACTATTGAAGTGAAGTTGACGAGGGAGTGAGTGATATGTATATTGAATTCGATTTAGGAATAATTCAGCTAATAATTAACTTTTATTGCTTGTTTAGTCATTTTTGTTAGTTTATTTTGGTATTCAACTAGACCTTTGGTCTTAGGTGCTAGAAGGAAAATATGCAAGAAATAATTTTAATGATTAAAAGACTAGCAAAATGATTAAAATTAACTATAATATAGTTAATCATTAAGGAGGATAATTTCATGAATGTTGAAATAATTAATGTTGGGACAGAATTGTTATTAGGAGAAATTGTTAATACTAATGCAACTTATATTCAAAAAATGTGTAAAGACTTGGGGTTTAATGTTTACTATCAAACGACAGTTGGTGATAATCATGATCGTTTTAAAGAATGTCTAGATGTAGCTTTTAAACGTGGTGCTAATTGTGTAATTACGACTGGGGGATTAGGACCTACCCAAGATGATTTAACAAAAGAATTATCGGCAGAATATTTGGGTTTAGAATTATTATATAATGAAGAAGAAGCTAAAAAGGTAGAAGAAAAATGTCGATTTGTAACGGGATGGGGTGATATTCCGGAAAATAATTTTAAACAAGCTTTTTTTCCTAAAGATTGTTATATTTTAGAAAATGAAGTAGGGACAGCAAATGGCTGTGTAATGTCGAAAGATGAAAAGATGATTGTTAATTTGCCTGGTCCGCCTAAAGAAATGACTTATGTTGTTGATCATGTTTTAAAAGATTATTTAAGTCAATTTAAGCAGGATATTATTTACACATATGATTTTCTAACCATGGGAATAGGGGAAAGTCGGGTTGATGAGGTCTTAGCAGATTTAATTGATCACCAAGAAGAAGTTAGTATTGCTCTTTATGCTTCAGAAGAAACAGTGCGGGTTCGATTAGGTTGTAAAGCAAGCGATAAAGAAACTGCTGATAAAAAAATTGCTCCAATTAAGACAGAAATTGAAAAGATTTTAAAAGATTATATTATCAAAGAGAAGAATTTAAAAGAGGCCTTAGCAAATATAATGCCATCTTATTGGACAATTTATGAATGTGATAATTTTACGCTTAGAGATGATTTTAATCTTGGTCACAACCATACTGAAGATACAATGAATTTATTAATCGATTGCCGTGAACATCCTTTAGGATCAATTATTAAAGTAACGATTGATTATCAAGGACGAAAAGATGTTTTCGAAATACCTTTATTAAAAGATCCAACTTTATCATATAATAAGTTAGAATCAAAAATTATTGAGCGAGTTTATAAATTTTTAACTCAACCAGGTTATAATTAGGAGAATAAGATGCTAGAATTTAGATATGATACTCAACTATTGATTGAAGGTAAAAATCTCGATGAAGATGTTATCAATGATTACATTACTGAACATTTTAAAGGAGATTGTTTGTTAGCGGTTGGTGATGATGAGTTGATCAAGATTCATTTCCATACTAACGAACCGTGGCAAGTGTTGGAATATTGTGCATCACTTGGTGAAATCTATGATATCGTTGTTGAGGATATGGAACGTCAGTCAAGAGGGTTAAAAGGATAAATAAAAAACGTCACTAAATTAATCAGTGACGTTTTTAGATATGTAAAGTTGGATCATTAGCAATTAGTTCAATAAATTTGTTTGTAGCAACAGATTGAGTTCGTCGTTTTGGATAAGCATAACCGATACTGCGTTTAGGCAATGGTTGTGATGTTTTTATTTCATGAAGAATCCCTTGATCAAGTAATTCTTGGGAGAATTCTTTAATGACACAAGAAATTCCTAGTCCTGCTCTGGCAAAGTCCAACAATAAATTATGAGCTCCAAGTTCAATTGTTGGCTTTAATAATAGTCCCTTATTAGCAAAGTAATTATCGATACGATTACGGGTATTTGATGACTTTTCTAAAAGAATTAGGGGCTGATCAGCTAATTGATTGAAGGTGTAAATATGATTATCAGGCTTTTTAGAAACAAAAATATCATGAACTTGGAAGCATTCTTTAATTACTAAAGAATCATCTTTGATGGGAAGATTTAAAAAACCGAGATCTATTTGATCAGATTTCAACAATTCACGGGTTTCTAGACTGGTTCGGTTGATTACTTTGATTTTAACCCCAGGATATAGTTGTTTGAATTTAACGATATAATTAGTTAAAAAATACTCACTAAAAGTATCACCGGCTCCAATAATTAATTGACCATCTTTTAATTCATGATAATTTGATAACTGGTTTTCTACTCCGGTAATCAATGCTAAAGCTTTGTCAATTTGCTGATGTAATAATTTACCCTCTTTAGTTAAACTAACACCTTTAGAATTGCGAATAAATAATTGAGTCTGTAGTTCTTTTTCAATACTGCTGATTGTTTGGGAAACTGCAGATTGAGAAATAAAAAGATTTCTAGCTGCGATTGAAAAAGATAGGGTCGTAGCAGCTTCATTGAATATTTTGTATTGTTCTAGTTTGATATACATATAAGTTCTCCTTATATCATAATTATAATATATTAATTTTACTAATAGCTAAGACTATAATATAATTATTCTGTAAACTAGTCAAACTATTATATTAATGTATATTTATTGATGCATTTTGTTAGTTTATTGTATATAATGTAATAGTAAATAAGAAAGGTGTGAATTTAATGGCTGGAGTTGTTGTAGTAGGAAGTCAATGGGGCGATGAGGGTAAAGGTAAAATTACTGATTACCTGGCTCAAAAAGCAGATATCGTTGCTAGATATCAAGGTGGTAATAATGCCGGGCATACAATTGAATTTAATGGTCAAAAGTTTGCTTTACGTTTGATTCCTTCAGGGGTTTTTAGTGGTAATGATGTTATTTTAGGTAACGGAATGGTAATTAATCCTAAAGCTTTACTTGAAGAAATGAAATATTTAAATGATGCTAATATTAGCACTGATAAGATCATGATTAGTGATCGGGCTCATGTTATCTTACCTTATCATTTAGAAATCGATGAAATTCAAGAAACTAGGCGTGGAGCTAATAATATTGGAACGACTAAAAAAGGAATTGGACCTACATATGTCGACAAATATGAACGGGTGGGAATCCGTATGGGTGAATTCATTGATGAGGAATTATTTAAAGAAAGATTAGAAGAAGCTTTGGCTTCTAAAAAAGCGCAATATCCTGAACTTACATGTAGTGCCGAGGAAATCTTTGAAGAATATAAAGAATATGCTAAAATCATTGCACCAATGGTTTGTGATACTGGTGTTTTTTTAGATGAATGTTTTCAAACTGGTAAAAATGTATTATTTGAAGGGGCTCAAGGGACAATGTTAGATATTGACTATGGTACATACCCATTTGTTACTAGTTCACATCCCGGTGCTAATGGAGTAGCTGAAGGCTCTGGAATTGGCCCATTATATATTAATGAAGCAGTGGGAATTGTTAAGGCTTATACAACAAGAGTAGGTAGTGGGGCTTTCCCAACAGAAATTGAAGGTGAATTGGCTGATCAAATCCGTGAACGTGGCCATGAATATGGTACAGTAACAAAAAGAGCAAGAAGAATTGGATGGTTTGATGCTGTTGTTGTTAATCAATCAAGAAGAATGTCTTCATTGACGGGGATTAGTTTAATGTTATTAGATGTATTATCGGGAATAAAGACATTAAAAATCTGTACAGCTTATGAATTAGATGGTAAAATCATCAAAGCATTACCTTCAACGATTAAACAGTTGAATAGAGTTAAACCTGTTTATGAAGAAATGCCAGGTTGGGATGAAGATATTACTAAGGTTACTTCTTTCGAGGAATTACCTGAAAATTGTCAAAAGTATTTAAGAAGAATTGAAGAACTAATTAATTGTCCAATTGCCATTTTCTCTGTTGGTCCTGATAGAGAGCAAACAATTGTGTTAAGAGAAATTTTTAAATAGGAGGATAGCTAGTGAAAAATGAATTAGTAATTGTAATTGATTTTGGTGGTCAGTATAACCAATTAGTAGCACGTCGAGTACGTGAGTGTAATGTTTACTGTGAGATTTATTCTTATAAAGTAGATATTGAAAAGATTAAAGAGATGAATCCGAAAGGAATTATATTAACGGGTGGCCCTAATAGTTGTTATTTAGAAGATTCACCTACTTATCAAAAAGAATTATTTGAATTAGGGATACCGGTATTAGGTTTATGCTACGGGGCTCAGTTAATGCAGCATGTGTTAGGTGGTAAAGTAGAAAAAGCTGATGTTAGAGAATATGGTAAATCTCATTTAATTGTTAGTAAACAAGAATCTAAATTAATGAAAGATGTGGCGGTAGAGTCGATTTGCTGGATGAGTCATTTTGATTATATCTCAAAAATTGCTCCAGGCTTTGAAATTACATCATACACTAAAGACTGTCCAGTTGCTTCATGTGAAGATGAAAGTAAAAAATTGTATGCAATTCAATTTCATCCCGAAGTTTTACATACTGAATATGGAACAAAAATGTTATCTAACTTTGTTTTAGATGTATGTAATTGTAGTGGTGATTGGCGTATGGATTCATTTGTTGAAGAACAAATTAAAGCTATTAGAGAAAAAGTTGGTAATGGTAAAGTATTATGTGCTTTGTCTGGTGGAGTTGATTCATCAGTGGCAGCGGTATTATTATCTAAAGCAATAGGAAACCAATTAACTTGTGTTTTTGTTGATCATGGATTACTTCGTAAAAATGAAGGTGATGAAGTAGAAACGGTATTTGGACCTGATGGTCAATATGACTTAAACTTTATTCGAGTTAATGCTCAAGAAAGATATTATGAAAAGTTAAAGGGTGTTGAAGAACCTGAGGCCAAACGTAAAATTATCGGTGAAGAATTTATTCGTGTTTTTGAAGAAGAAGCTAAAAAGATTGGGACTGTTGATTTCTTAGTTCAGGGAACTATTTATCCTGATGTTGTTGAAAGTGGATTAGGTGGTGAATCAGCAGTAATCAAATCTCATCATAATGTTGGGGGCTTACCTGATGCAGTGGATTTCAAAGAAATCATTGAACCATTACGTGATCTTTTCAAAGATGAAGTACGTAAAGTGGGTCTTGAATTAGGAATCCCTGAATACTTAGTATTTAGACAACCGTTCCCAGGGCCTGGACTTGGTATTCGGATCATTGGTGAAGTAACAGCAGAAAAAGTTAGAATCGTTCAAGATGCTGATGCAATTTACAGAGAAGAGATTGCAAAAGCAGGATTAGATCGTTCAATCGGTCAATACTTCGCTGCTCTTACAAATATGCGTTCAGTGGGGGTTATGGGTGATGAAAGAACTTATGATCATGCTATCGCGCTTAGAGCTGTTAACACAATTGATTTCATGACAGCAGAAGCTGCTCAAATTCCTTATGAAGTATTAAATAAGGTTATGTCTAGAATTATTAATGAAGTTCGTGGGGTAAATAGAGTAATGTATGATATTACTTCAAAACCACCAGGAACGATTGAATTCGAATAGTAGATGAAATGAAAAAACGCCTTTTGACAGGGTGTTTTTTGAATTGAAAATAATAAATGACCTTAAATATACCTTAAAAAGTGATATGGCTCTTTTATTTTACGCTTACAATATTACTGAAGAATTGAAAGAAAAGAATCAAATGAGATAGGTTAAAGAGATGAATAACATTCAACAATGTGTTGAAGAGTTTATAAAGAGAGAATATATTTATCAATAAGAAATGGGAAAGCAGTTGCCTTCCCATCAAATTTTTTTAGCTAGAATATATTGATTGTAAAATAGACTACAAATATTTTTGAGTTTTTTCTTCATAATAATAATTATATTTTTACAATTAATCAAAAAAAGTATAAAAATATAAAGAAGAATTTTTAAAGTTTATTTTGCTGTAACTTTCATTAACAATGAATGTCTATTTTTGAAACTTCTATTTTCATGTGTAACTGGATAAAATACAAGAGGAGATAAGGAGGAAAAAGAAATGAATGAATTTCAAGAATTATATAATGGAATGAAACTACCTAATATAGGATTTGGGGTATGGCAAATACCAAAAGGAGTGACAGCACATTGTGTAAAGTTAGCATTAAAAGCAGGTTATCGTTATATTGATACAGCAGCAGCTTATCATAATGAGAAGGAAGTTGGTGAAGGTATTCGTCAAGCAATGGAAGAATATGGTATAAAAATAGAAGAAATATTTGTAAGTACAAAGTTGTGGAATGACCATAGAGGATATGATAAAGCAGTAGAAGCAATTGAAACATCTTTAGATAATCTTGGTTTAGATTATATTGACCTTTATATGCTACATTGGCCAGCAGTTGCAAAGTGGCATGACAATTGGAGTGATATTAATGCAGATACATATAGAGCAGTAGAAAACTATTATAAACAAGGTAAAATTAAATCAATAGGTGTTGCTAATTACCTTGCTCATCATCTAGAAGCACTTATTGAAGATACTGATATAAAACCAATGGTAAACCAGATTGAATATCATCCTAGATTTGGTCAAACTGAAAGTGCTAAGTATTATCAAGAACATGGTATTATTGTTGAAGCATGGAGTCCGTTAGGATGTGGTGAAGTTTTACAAAATAAAACATTAAAGCAACTTGCAGATAAATATAAAAAAGCACAGCACAAATATGTATCCGATGGCTTCTTCAAAAAAATATTTTACCTATTATGAAATCAACCCATGAAGAAAGAATGATTCAAAATATGCAGGTATTTGATTTTGAAATAAGTTCTCAAGATATGCAAATAATTGATGCTATTCCATATTGTAGGGGAATGCGTTTTAATCCAGATGAAGCCAAATCTTAAATATCAATAAAAAATCCTATCATACTGATTAGGATTTTTTACTGTTAATAATTTTTTCAATATTTTGTATAAATTCTTGCATTTTGTGTATATGTTTCTTAGCAATAACAATACCATAAGGAAGATAAAATTTTTTCTTTTAATGGAATAGTGACTAATGATGGATGTATATTTTTCCAACATTCTAACGATAAAAGAATATCTTGATTTTCAGCACAGTGGTTAAATGTAGAAATATCATAATATGGATTGATATCAATGATATTGATATCAGGATATTTACTGATTATTTTATTTCTGATTTCATCGTAAATAGGGCTGATTCCAGGTTTTATAATCATAATGTTTTCTTGAGATAAATCTTGAAAACTGATGCTTTTTTTGTGGGCTAAGTGATGATTGCGATTAAATGATAATGTAAATCTATATGGTCCAAGTGGAATGAAAATAAAATCTTTTGATTCAGAAGGGTTCGCAGCCTTTAAATCGGGGAAAATAGGGGTCCTGATTTTGTACGCTATTTTGATACCGAAGACAACTATGAATGTAATAAGAAATTTAGAAGTTTCTGAAATAGGTATGGGGTGTATGGGATTTTCACATGGATATGGACAAGGGAAAACAAAGAAAGTACAAGAATGAAGCCTAAACGTTCATATTCCTTTTTAGGTAATATGAGTAATTATTCTATTTCTAGTGGTTATATTTACCCAGTATTTGGGGCATTTAGAGCTCTTTTGAAATTTAGAAAGGAATCTGAAGAAGTTGAATGGATTTTTGACCCAATTGAAATTTGGAATGAAGTCGGCTCAAGTATAATTCAAAATACATTTGAATCAAATAATAACCCTCAATTGGCAGGAAATGATAAACAATTATGGTTATCTAATTATAGGATTGTAGAAACTCAGAGTCTTAGAAAACAATTAAGAAATCATTAGTTGATTTAAATTATTATATAAAATATAGTTAGTATTTTTAACGCCTAAAGATAATATCTTAAGGTGTTAAGCTTTTTTAGTAATAATGCAAATAAAATTGTATATGAATTGAAAAATATTATTATATCAAAAATTAGAGATAATTAAACAATGAAATATGGTAGAAGATATATGGCTAAAAAATTATAATTAAAGCTTGTCAATAAAGAAAAAGTTGGAAATATTAAAATGATCTTTTTTATAAAAACAAAAATAATATTATAAAAATAGTGTAAAATTTTGAATAGGTAATAATTCTTAATTTAAAAAATTAGTAAAATGTATGAATTCAGAAAATTTATCTAGTATTTGATACTATTAATCAAAATTAAATAATACTTTTGACATGTTTTGTTGTGACTTTATAAAATTGCCTATTAGTAGATGAATACTATATGGCTCTTACTAAAAGTAGTGCAGTGTATCAAGCATTGAACTTAAATCAGCTGCAGATATAATATTATTTTCATTAAAGAATATTATAATACTAAGAAGAAGTACATGTAAATCGGGTTTTCATTTTTTTAAATCAAGAATAGTACATGTAAAATATTATTAATTTATTGGTATTTGTATAGTTTCATTGATACAATATACTGTATAGGATATAAATCTTTATGAGGGATAAAGTAGAGTAATTAATGGAAAATAGGTTTTAAAATATTATTTGATGCAAAAAGCACTTTATTATAATTAAATACCAACAATATAGTTAAGGGATATTATTTAAATATAAAATTGTATATATTTTTGAAAAATCATTGTAATTACTGTTTAGTACTTTCTTTTAATAACTTTGCGTCCTCGAGATTTTAGAGGAGGATTAAAATTTCAATGATGGATAATAAAACTCGACAAATATTAAATGATACAGATAGTGAAATTATAAAAGCAAGCAACGCTATTGATAAAGCTCTACTATCTTTTAATAAAAGTAATAGAGGTGAAGTAGCAATACGAATATTATCTATAGTTCGAAATCTCAATGACAATATTGCTTTAAAACTTTGGTTAGATTTACACCCTAATGAGATGAAAAGTGTTAAAAATGTTGCTAAAGAATTTGCAAGTGAGAAAAATTATAAATTTATAAGTATATTTCATAAATACCTTAGTAAATCTGTTTCACATTTTACACCTACAGAAGATGGTGCAGATAGATTAATATTAAAATATTATCAGTATATTTTAGAACTAAAAAAGTTAATGAAAGTTAGATTTGGAATGGAAATTGTTCAAAATATCGATTTGTTTTTGCCTGATTTAGATGTTCAAACAAAGGAATATTATGAAAAAGTTGCTGAAAAAATAAATATGGTTACTATTAGTACTCAAAATTTTGATAATTATTATATTCGAGCTGTTAAACCTTTTTTTATCAACCAAAATACTTATTTTGAAGTTACACTAGAACCTGGAACAGATAAGCAAAATAAATTTAATAGAATTACGGCTTTTACTAAATATGACATATTTAAAAATTATTGTGTAGCTTTAGAATTTTTTGATACTACCATATCAATGTTTGGAGTTGAGTTTCCCATTAGATTAATAACTGATTGGCATGTGTCTATAAGACCTTGTGAGATAAATAACTATGCTAAAATTTTAAAAATAAGTACTAATATTCAAAGAGGAAGCAAAGATTATAAACTACTAATGAATTATATAAAGGATAAGAGAGCTACATTAGTTGATGTTATTGATCTACCATATAAAGAGTTTAATAATTTTATGAGTGATTTAGATAATACTACTAAATCAAAACAATCTTCAATAGCAATATTATTGAGAAAGTCAAGAAATATATCAAATAATAATTTAAATGGGAAAAATATAATAAGGTATATACTAATTAGTATGAACAATTCTTTTATCCATGATCAATGGCCAACTAGCAAAGAAAATGAATTTTCTGATTTGTTTTTATCAGCAAAATGTTATCCTTTTGAAAAAAAACCATATTCTTTTAATCCTAAAAGACATATCTCTAATCTTTCAGACCTATATCATTGTATTAATGTAAAAAATTATCATGAAGATTTACTTGCGAGATTAGTTCATATAAAGTCTTTTACAGAGAATAAGATTTTTATACCAATCGGAGATTTTAGTTTTTTTGGAAACACGAATGAGATTAAAGGTTTGATAAAGATATATAATGATTCTTTATATTCTGGCTTTCGACCAGCTAGTGAAATTGGAATCTATAAAAAGTATTTATATAAGGTAGGTGAATTAAATGCTATAAAAGAAATTATAGCAAAATTAACAATACTTTCAGAAAGTACGACACTATTAAATGAACTATTTTCTAGTGATAAAATTAATAGTTTAAAGACTAGTACAGAAATTGTTGAATTAGATGATATAAAAAAAGAAGAAATATTAAAAAATATGTTTTTATCAACAAAAGTTAGATTGATTTATGGTGCTGCTGGAACAGGTAAAACTACTCTTATTAATTATGTTTCTTTTTTAATGAAAGATAAGCAGAAACTATTTATTGCAAAAACTAATCCGGCAGTAAATAATTTAAGAAGAAAAATAAATGATGATGGTAATTCAGATTATATGACAATTGATAAATTCATAAACCAGCCCTCATATAGTTTACTAGAATACGATTTAATTGTAGTCGATGAGTGTAGTACAGTAAAAAATGAAGATATGATTAAAATTTTAGATAAAACCAATAATGCTATACTAATATTAGTAGGTGATATCTATCAAATTGAATCAATTGGTTTAGGAAACTGGTTTAATCTTTGTAAGTATGTATTTGATGATAATGTAATAAGTGAACTGACAGAGCCATTTAGAAGTGAGAACAAAAATTTAATAGACCTTTGGAAAGAAACAAGAGAAATAAAAAATAATAATTTAATTTTAGAACAAATTGTTAAAAATGATTATTCGCATAAAATTGATGAAGAAATTTTTATTAGTAAATCAGATGATGAGATTATTCTTTGTTTAAATTATAACGGGCTTTATGGTTTAAATAATATCAATAAATTACTTCAACTAGACAATCCAAACAATGCAGTTAAAATTGGTATATATGAGTTTAAAATAAATGACCCTATATTATTTAATGATTCAGGAAGATTTGAATTACTTTATAATAATTTAAAAGGCAGAATTGAGGATATAAATGACTTGGAAGATAGAGTATATTTTGCTATAAGTGTAGATATAGTATTATCGGAATCATTAATAGATATTGCTGACGGCTTATATCTAATAAAAAAAGATAAGAAATCTACTGTTATTGGATTTTACGTTAGTAGAAGTAAGCCGTTTGATAGCGATAATGAAAATACCGATGATGAATCTATTTTACCATTTCAAATTGCATATGCTGTTTCAATACATAAGTCACAAGGTTTAGAATATGAATCAGTAAAGATTGTAATAGCTGATGACAGTGAAGAAAAGATTACTCATAATATATTTTATACAGCTATAACAAGGGCAAAGAAATATCTAAATATATATTGGTAATCTGAAGTGTGTAATAGAGTTTTATCTCGTATGGAACCAGTAAGTGCTTCTAGGGATTACTATTTGTTTATGGCAATGAATAACAAATAATAAATATGATTTATTCATTGTTGTAACTTTTTTATGTCATTGCACATAAAAGATTGTAGACACCTAAAATACTTTTTAATCTTTGAAATTTAAACACCTATTTTGTATGAAAATTTGGTTAAGTGATAATAGATTAAATTAAGGAAATAGTGTTCGTAAGGCATATGTCATGGGAGAGTATCTTGCTATTAAGTCGAATTTTCTACATATCAACAAATGAAATAAAACTGTAAATTAAAATGATTTAAAGGGTTTAAATATGCTATAATAAAAAAACATTAATACACTAAATATAAAGTGAAATAGCACATAACAAATTGATTTTAAAGCTATCAATGTATTAATTATATTAAACGGAGGAATTGAAATGTCAAGTGCAGCACAAAGAGCAGAATTACAATCACAGATATGGAAAATAGCAAATGAAGTCAGAGGGTCAGTTGACGGATGGGACTTTAAACAATATGTATTAGGAACCCTTTTTTACCGTTTTATTAGTGAGAACTTTTCAAATTATATTGAAGGAGGGGACGATAGTATTAACTATGCAGAATTAGATGATAGTATTATTACAAAAGAAATAAAAGAAGATGCAATTAAGACAAAAGGATATTTTATATATCCCAGCCAATTATTTTGCAACATTGCAAAAAATGCAAACACAAATGATAGTTTGAATACAGATTTAGCAAAGATATTTTCAGCAATTGAAAGTTCTGCAAGTGGATATCCTTCTGAATCAGATATCAAAGGTTTATTCGCTGATTTTGATACAACAAGTAATAGGCTAGGAAATACAGTTAAAGATAAAAATAGTCGTTTAGCAGCTGTAATTAAGGGAGTTGAAGGGCTTAGTTTTGGTAAATTCGAAGAAAATCAAATAGACTTATTTGGGGATGCTTATGAATTTTTAATCTCTAACTATGCTGCTAATGCTGGAAAGTCTGGAGGAGAGTTTTTTACACCACAAAGTGTATCTAAACTTATAGCAAAACTTGCAATGCATGGTCAATCTACAATTAATAAAATTTACGATCCAGCAGCAGGTTCGGGTTCTTTATTATTACAAGCAAAGAAACAGTTTGATGAGCATATTATTGAAGATGGTTTCTTTGGACAAGAAATTAATCATACAACCTATAATCTTGCTCGTATGAATATGTTTTTGCATAATGTTAACTATGATAAATTTAATATAGCACTAGGTAATACCCTATTAAATCCACAATTTGGAGATGAGAAACCATTTGATGCAATCGTATCAAACCCTCCTTATTCAATACCATGGATTGGTAACAGTGATCCAACTCTTATTAATGATGTACGTTTTGCACCAGCAGGGGTACTTGCACCAAAATCTAAAGCTGATTTTGCTTTTGTGCTTCATGCATTAAGTTATCTTTCAAGTAGAGGGCGAGCAGCAATTGTATGTTTTCCGGGTATCTTCTATCGTGGTGGAGCAGAGCAAAAAATTAGAAAGTATTTAGTTGATAATAACTTTGTAGAAGCTGTTATTTCACTTGCACCTAATCTATTTTTTGGAACATCAATTGCAGTTAATATATTAGTGCTTTCAAAACACAAAACGGAAACTAAAACTCAGTTTATAGATGCAAGTGGTGAAGATTATTTCAAAAAAGAAACAAACAATAATATTTTAACAGAAGAACATATCAATGCTATTTTAGAGCTGTTTGCTAATAAAAAAGATATCGATCATGTTTCAAAATCTGTAGATAATAGTGAGATATCATTAGAAAATTATAATCTTTCGGTAAGTACTTATGTTGAGGCTAAGGATACAAGAGAAGTTATCGATATAGTTGAATTAAATGCTAAAATTAAAAAAACAGTGGCTAACATAGATAGACTTCGTACTGAGATTGATGAGATAATTGCAGAAATCGAGGTGCAATAAATGAGTAAACTAAATGAGCTAATAAATGAATTATGTCCTGATGGAGTAGTCTTGAAACCTTTGTTTAAACTTGTAACAATTAATACACCATCAATTAAAATATTATCTAAAAATATTTTAATTACAGGTGATTATCCTGTAATAAATCAAGGTAGCGATTACATAAGTGGTTATACAAATGATAAAACTGCATTATTTCCTAAAAATGAATATATAATTTTTGGAGATCATACAGAGATAATAAAATATGTCGATTTTCCATTTGCACAAGGCGCAGATGGAATAAAAATATTGACAAGTAAAAATATTAATTGCAAATACTTGTACTATTGCTTTGTTAATTTTTATAAGACAACTGGAAAATATACTCGTCACTGGAGTGCTGCTAAAAATACATTAATTCCTTTCCCACCTTTACCAGTACAAGAGGAAATTGTGCGTATTTTGGATAATTTCACAGAGCTTACAGCAGAGCTTACAGCAGAGCTTACAGCAGAGCTTACAGCAAGAAAAAAACAGTATGAGTATTATAGGGATAGCTTACTTACCTTTGGTGATGATGTTGAAAGGAAACCGCTTAGGGAAATTGCTACAATTATCAGAGGTGGTAATTTTCAAAAGAAAGATTTTACAGAGAAGGGGATACCTTGTATTCATTATGGGCAAATATATACAAGATATGGTTTATCTGCTACTAAAACTATAACCTTTATAGATGGAGATGTTGCAAAAAAATCTAAATTTGCGAATACAAATGATATTATAATGGCTGTTACAAGTGAAAATATAGAAGATGTTTGTAAATGTGTTGTGTGGTTAGGTGAGGAAAAAGTTGCAATAAGTGGTCACACTGCAATAATCAAACACAATCAGAATGCAAAGTTTCTTGCATATTATTTTCATACTGCTATGTTTTTTAAAGATAAGAAAAAACTAGCTCATGGTACAAAAGTTATAGAGGTCACACCAAGTAAATTAGGTGATATTATAGTACCGCTTCCATCTTTATCTGAGCAACAACGTATTGTTGACATTCTTGATCGTTTTGACACACTTTGTAACGATATTTCTAAAGGACTTCCTGCTGAAATAGCGGAGAGACAAAAACAATACGAATATTATAGGAATAAACTTTTAACGTTTAAGAATATAAATGCTGAGGTATAGATATGGGGAAGACTTTAAAAGAAATCGCACAGGAATTAAAAGATAATAACAAAAAAGTGCAGTTAATTTATGCATTTAATGGAAACGGAAAGACAAGGCTCTCAAGAGAATTTAAAGCACTTGTTTCTCCTAAAATTGAAATAGATCAAGAGGAAACTGAAGATGCAGGTTTGGAAAACAAAAAAATCCTTTATTACAATGCTTTTACAGAAGATTTATTCTATTGGGATAATGATTTGAAAGAAGATGCTAAACCAAAACTTAAAATACATCCCAATGTTTTTACAAAATGGATTTTTGAAGATCAAGGACAAGATCAAAATGTTGTTAAATTTTTTCAACACTATACAGATGATAAATTAAATCCAAGTTTTAATTCTCAGTATACTACTAAGAATAACGATGAAAGAGAAATAACCGTAAATGCTTTTACAGAAGTAATATTTTCATATAAACGTGGAAATAATTCAATTGCAAACAATATTAAGGTTTCTAAAGGTGAAGAAAGTTGTTTTATATGGAGTGTTTTTTATGCATTGCTTGAACAAGTCGTTAGCGTATTAAATGTAGTAGAGGAAAGTGATAGAGAAACAAATCAATTTGACAACTTAAATTATATTTTTATTGATGATCCAGTAACCTCATTAGATGATAATCATTTGATTCAGATGGCAGTTGATTTAGCGGAAGTAATTAGGAAAAGTGAATCTGAGTTAAAATTTATTATTACCACACATAACCCTATATTTTATAATGTATTATATAATGAAATAAATAAGAAAAAATGTTATATGCTAGAACGTTTAGAAGATGGGACTTTTGATCTTTCAGAAAAGAAAAGCGATTCCAATAAAAATTTTTCATATCATTTACATCTAAAAGCAATACTTGAAGAGGCAGTTGCAAATGATAATATAGAAAAATTTCATTTTACTTTATTAAGAAACCTTTATGAAAAAACTGCTAGTTTCTTAGGATTTCCAAGATGGTCAGAACTCTTACCAGAAAACAAAGAGGCTTATTATAATCGAATCATCCAGTTCACTAGTCATTCCACGCTAGCAAATGAAATTGTAGCTGAGCCTACGCCACAAGAGAAACAAACAGTAAAATTATTACTTGAACACTTAATAAATAATTATGGCTTTTGGAAGGAGGAATAAAATGTTTGAATATAAACCTATTGTAGAATCAAAAAACTTTATTGTCCTCGACAAGTATGAAAAGTATTCACTTATACGAGAAGAAGCTTCCATTTATCAAACAGAAGCTTCTCTTGAAAAAGAGTTTATTCAAGATTTAGTAAATCAAGGATATGAATATTTACCAGAGTTAACAACCCCTGAAGCAATGCTTAAAAATGTGCGTGAACAATTACAAATACTTAATAATGTGGTATTTAGTGATGAAGAATGGGTAAGATTCTGTAAAGAATATTTAGATAAATCAAGTGATAGCCATATAGATAAAACTCGCAAAATTCACAATAACTATATTTATGATTTTGTATTTGACGATGGTCATATAAAAAATATTTATCTTGTAAATAAAGATGATATAACCAAAAATAGAATGCAGGTTATTTCACAATTTGAAATAACAGGAGCCCAAGCAAATCGTTATGATGTTACTATTTTGGTAAACGGTCTTCCTTTGATACAGGTGGAACTTAAGAAACGTGGAGTTGCTATTAGAGAAGCATTTAATCAAGTAAATAGATATAGTAAAGAAAGTTATAACTCAGAGCATTCTCTATTCAAGTATTTACAAATTTGTGTTATTTCTAATGGAACAGATACTCGATATTTTGCAAATACGA
This sequence comes from Thomasclavelia ramosa DSM 1402, assembly GCF_014131695.1. Lineage (NCBI taxonomy): Bacteria > Bacillati > Bacillota > Erysipelotrichia > Erysipelotrichales > Coprobacillaceae > Thomasclavelia > Thomasclavelia ramosa. Next base: position 1,710,838 of record NZ_CP036346.1, on the reverse strand, counting down.
CAAAAAGAGATAAAAATAGCTTTGATTTTACAATGAATTGGGCAAAAGCTGATAATACTTTAATAAAAGACCTTAAAGATTTTACTGCTACTTTTTTTCAAAAAAATACAATATTAAGAATTTTATTACAATATTCTGTTTTTGATTCAAGTAATAACTTATTAGTCATGAGACCTTATCAAATAGCAGCTACTGAACGAATTATATGGAAAATTAAAAGTGCGCATGAGTTAAAAAAATGGAGTACTACAGAAAGCGGTGGCTATATTTGGCACACAACAGGATCAGGAAAAACCTTAACTAGTTTTAAGGCTGCTCGTTTAGCAACAGAACTTGATTTTATAGACAAGGTGTTTTTTGTGGTGGATAGAAAAGATTTAGATTATCAGACAATGAAAGAATATCAAAAGTTTTCGCCTGATAGTGTAAATGGCTCTGAAAGTACTGCTGGACTTAAACGAAATATTGAAAAAGAGGATAATAAAATCATTGTAACTACAATTCAAAAATTAAATAATCTTATAAAAAGTGACGTGAATTTAGCAATTTACAATAAGGAAGTGGTTTTTATTTTTGATGAAGCTCACCGTTCTCAATTTGGTGAGGCCCAAAAAAACATAAAGAAGAAGTTTAAGAAATATTATCAATTTGGATTCACTGGTACACCGATATTTCCTGAAAATGCATTAGGTGCAGAGACTACTGCTTCTGTATTTGGGAGTGAACTACATTCTTATGTTATTACAGATGCTATTAGAGATGAAAAAGTTCTTAAATTTAAAGTAGATTACAACGATGTTCGTCCTAAATTTAAATCTATCGAAATGGAGCAAGATGAGAAAAAATTATCTGCTGCAGAAACTAAAGAAGCATTATTACATCCTGAAAGAATTAGAGAGATTTCTCAATATATTTTAAATAATTTTAGAATTAAGACACATCGTGGACATATTGGTGCAAAAGGATTTAATGCAATGTTTGCTGTAAGTAGTATTGATGCAGCAAAATTGTACTATGAAACACTCAACGATTTACAAAAAAACAGTGAAAAACCTTTAAAAATTGCTACTATATTTTCATATGCAGCAAACGAAGAACAAAATGCAATAGGAGAAATTGCTGATGAAAACTTTGAACCTACTGCTATGGATAGTAGTGCAAAAGAATTTTTAACGTTAGCTATCAAAAATTACAATAAGATGTTTAAAACTAATTTTAGTGTAGAAAGCAAAGAGTTTCAAAATTATTATCGAGACCTTGCTAACCGTGTGAAGAATCAAGAAATTGATCTTTTAATTGTAGTTGGTATGTTTTTAACAGGATTTGATGCCCCAACACTAAATACATTATTTGTCGATAAAAATCTTCGTTACCATGGGTTAATACAGGCATTCTCAAGAACAAATCGTATTTATGATTCTACAAAAACATTTGGAAATATTGTTACTTTTAGAGATTTAGAACAGGCTACAATTGCTGCAATCAAATGCTTTGGTGATGATAACACAAAGAATATAATACTTGAAAATAATTATAAAGAATACATGGAAGGATTCACAGATATATCTACAGGAGAAGCACGACGTGGTTATGTTGATGTAGTTAATGAATTAAATACTCGTTTCCCAAATGTTGATAAAATAGTTACAGAAAGTGATAAAAAAGAATTTACAAAATTGTTTAGTGAATATTTAAGAATTGAAAATATTCTTCAAAACTTTGATGAATTTACAAATCTAAGAGCATTACAAAAGATTGATGTAAATGATGAAAAAGCTATAGAAGAATTTAAAACAACTCATTATATAAGTGATGAGGATATTGCTGCTATGCAACAAATAGTTGTTCCTGATGAGAGAGTGATTCAAGATTATCGTTCTACATATAATGATATTCGCGAATGGCTTCATCGAGAAAGGGCAGGAAATGATAAAGAAAAGTCTTCTGTTAATTGGGATGACGTAATTTTTGAAATAGATTTATTAAAGTCACAAGAAATAAATTTGGATTATATTCTTGAATTAATTTATGAGAAGAATAAAGATGTAAAAGACAAAGATACATTAGTTGATGAAATACGTCGTATTATTCGTTCTAGTATAGAAAATCGTGCTAAAGAAAGTTTGATAGTGGATTTTATAAATCAAACAGATTTAAATAAAATACAGGATAAAGTAAGTATTCTTGCTGACTTCTATGAGTTTGCTCAACAGGAGCAAAAAAGAGAAGCAGAGGAATTAATCAACGAGGAAGGACTTAATGTAGATGCTGCAAAGAGATATATTCTAGTTTCATTGAAAAGAGAATATGCGAGTGAAAATGGTATAGATTTAAATGAAATATTACCTAAAATGAGCCCACTTAATCCAGGGTATTTAACAAAAAAGCAAACAGTATTTCAGAAAATATCTGCTTTTGTAGAGAAATTTAAACATATTGGAGATAAATTATAATTTGATAGAGAATATTTTTCATTTAAATATTGTTTAACATGTGCTGTATTTTTAAGGATTTGTAATGAACTAAAATGGTTAAGTCTGTATACTAAAAAAGACAATGTCTAAAATAGTACCTGTAGAAAGGATAAGCACGCTAACAGTGTTGGCACCTGATATAGGTGCTTTTTATAGGAGGTTTTTACTTACTATAGGTAGAAAATTACAATATTCAAAAGAAATAAAAATATGTACTGTAAAACGTTATTTGTCAGATTTTTATTTGAATAACATAGATGATTCCAAAAGCTATTTTGAAAATTGAAAAAATGAAGATATTTACTTGACAGGATGGTTGCGAAGATATTTTTCAAAAGTCAGAAGTAAATTTGAAATTGGTGAATTAGATAATAGTTTAAGAAGAAAAGAATTTTTTATAAAAGAAAATTTTCAAGAATAAATAGATGTAAATAAAAAGCTAAGTTCTTTGGTTACAAAGAATATTGGCTTTTTTAATACACTATATTATTTTGTTCTTACTATTTATAAAAAAGTTATTTCATATTTACAAAAATATATTATAATGTAAAAGCATTAAAAATGTAAATATATAGGGGAAGAAGGTTTGATATGATTAAATTTTTTAAAGTAAACATGGAACCTAAAAAAAGGTTGAGAATGATAGAAGTAATATTTTCAATAGGATTATGTATTGCTTCAATTATATCAATTGGATATGGCTTGTTTGATATTAATGCTAATATTGAAGATATACAGTTTAAACAAAGTATCCAGATGACAAGAGATACTGACTTAGAAGACTACAGTGAAGATAACACGATTTGTGATGTTACCTATATAAATGGTGACAAGCAGCTAATTGTATCTTATTCATATGAAGACTATGTTAAATTAGATGATAAGATAATTACAGCATATGAATACGAAACAAAAAATGGGACAAAATTATATTTTGATCACCAAAATATAAACGATCAAGAAGTACAGTATGCCTACAAACAAGTAAGAGCTAATGAATTAGCCTCATTATTTAACTTTGGGATTGCTTCTTTAATCTTGATGTTATCCATTTTAATTATGATGTTATTTGCAAAACAATTTACAACCTATGAAAAATCATGGTTTATTTCGATCATGGTTCTAGCAACGATTTTTTCCGTAGTTTTCCCAGAAGAAAGTGCTAATGGGGTAAATGGAATTATCATTATGCTGCTTTATTTATTGGATACATTCTTAAATATTCTTTGTGAATTATTGATTTCTAAACAATCACGATATAATTTTCTTGTTTCGGTATTAGTTGAAATTGTTGAAATTGCTATATGTGTAGTATTAATGTATCGATTTGCTACAATGGCAACAACATTATTTTTCTGGCTGCCAATTGATATTATTAGTTACATAAATTGGTCAAAACATAAAGATGATGAAGAAAATGAATTAACAGTAGTAAGAAAACTAAGAGGATACCAGGAAGTTTTAGTTATCATCGGAATCATTGTTTGGACGTTTGTAATTGGATATCTTATTAGTGGTTTAAATATTGCCACGGATTTCTACAACAATGAATTATTAGAAACATTCATTATCTATATTGATGCTTGTGCCTCAGCAGTAGGGATTGCAAATGGTTTATTTATTTTCTTTAGGTTGCAAGAGCAGTGGATTGCATGGTATATTTGTGCATTTCTTGAAGCCGTTATAAATATTATTTCGGGACAATATGTTTTATTAGTTCTAAAATTAGGCTATTTTACTAATACAACATATGGCTATATCAAGTGGAGCAGATATATTAAGGAACATACAACAGAGAAACAAGCACAAATATCATAATGTGTCTTGAGGAATGATGTTAAAATTGATAGAATAAAGTATATATTAATATGAGCAAGATTAGGAGTGAAAATATGGCTATATTAGCAGGTGATTTTAAAACAGGATTAACTTTGATTGTTGATGGTGATCCTTGTCAAGTTATGGATTTTCAACATGTAAAACCAGGTAAAGGAGCGGCCATCTTAAAAACAAAGATGAGAAACTTAAAAACTGGATCGATTCAAGAAAGAAACTTTAATGCTTCGACTAAGTTTGAAGCAGCAAATATTTCAAGAAAAGATGCGCAATATTCATATGAAGCAGATGCTACTTTTTATTTTATGGATCTAGAAACATATGAAACATATGAATTGGCAGAGGATCAAGTAGGGGACAATAAATATTATATTATTGAAGGTTCAACTGTTTCATTAATGTTCTTTGACGGGTTATTGTTATCAGTATCTGTTCCTGAAAAAGTAGAATTAACAGTGGTTGAAACGGATCCAGCCATCAAGGGTGCACCATCTAACCAGACAAAAGATGCCGTTACTGATACAGGGTTAACATTACGGGTTCCTCAGTTCATTGATACTGGAGAAAAAATCGTTGTGTTTACAACTGATGGAAAGTATGCTGGAAGAGCTTAATAAGCTCTTTTTTAAAATTATGAATAAAATTGTATTGATTACTGGGGGGGCTAAAGGAATTGGCAAAGCAATTGCTTTAGAATTGGCAAAACAAAGATATGATATTGTAATTAATTATTTAACATCCAAAAAAGAAGCTGAGGCATTAAAAAATATGATTATTGATAATTATGGAGTACGTTGTTTGGCTATTGCAGGAGATGTTTCTAAGGAAGATAAAGTAGATGAAATGGTATCTTTGATTGAGTCAAAACTTGGTGGCGTTGATATTTTGATCAATAATGCAGCCGTAGATTTATCAAATTTATTTCATTTAAAAAATGCTGAAGAATTTAGAAAAACATTAGATGTAAATGTAGTAGGAGCATTTAATTGCAGTAAACGTGTTTATCGCCATATGATCGATCAAGAATATGGAAAAATCATTAATATCGCTTCGACCAATGGTATTAATACCTATTATCCGATGTGTATTGATTATGATGCATCTAAAGCTGCATTGATTTCTATGACACATAATCTTGCCTTTGAATTTGCACCCTTTGTTAATGTAAACTGCATTGCTCCAGGTTTCATTGGTACGGAAAATGAACTGAATGGTTATGATGAGCAATTTTTAAAAGAAGAAGTTGAAAAAATCATGGTCAATCGCTATGGTGATCCTCAAGAAGTAGCTTATTTAGTAAAGTTTTTAGTAAGCAAAGAAGCTGATTTTATTAATAATACCGTAATTCGAATTGATGGTGGACAAAAAGGAAGTTGCTAATTCAACTTCCTTTTCATATTTGATAATGCTAATAAAATAGATAATTTTCCATACTCAAAAGTTAAACCGCCTTGCAGATATAAGGTATATGGTTCAATAACTGGGGCATCAGCACTTAATTCAATCGTACTGCCTTGAGTAAAGCTGCCGGCAGCCATAACTTCATCAAAAGGATACCCTGGCATTGGAGCTGGTAAAACATGGACAAATGAATCAATCGGACTAGTTTGTTGAATGCCTTGAGTAAAGCTTACTAAATTCTCCTTAGATTTAAGTTCTAATGTTTGAATAATGTCAGTCCGTGGTTCATCATAGCGAGGAGATACGTTTGAATATTCTAGTTTTTCCAACATATAAGCTGTAAATATAGCAGTTTTTAATGCGTTTTTTACAGCATTGGGTGCCATAAAAATTCCTTTAAAAAAAGCATTGTTTAAATTGAAATTAGCCCCTAAATCTTTTCCAATTCCTGGAGCTGTTAATCTTTCCGCTACCATATAAACTAAATTTTGATTACCGGCTACATATCCTCCAGTTGGAGCAATCCCGCCACCAAGATTCTTCATTAAAGATCCGACAACAATATCAGCACCAACATGCCCAGGTTCTTTGGTTTCTACCAACTCGCCATAACAATTATCTACCATAATAATTACTTCATCATTTACTTCACGAATCTTTTTAATGATCCGTTCAATCTTTGCTATCGATAATGACTTACGATGCGAATAACCCCTAGATCTTTGAATTTCAACTAATTTAATATTCTTTTCTTTTAAGCGTTCAATAATCATTTGATCATCAAAATCGTCATTAATTAATTCAATTTGTTCATACTTCACTCCGGCAGCTTTTAGCGACTGACTTGAATCTCCGCTTATCCCAATCATTTCCTGAAGCGAATCGTAAGGAGCACCAGACAATGAAATCATTGTATCACCATGTTTCAATAAGGCTGAAAGAGTTATGTATAAGGCATTTGTTCCGCTCATAATTTGAGGCCGTACTAATGCATCCTCACAACCAAGAACCGTTGCAAAAATCTTTTCAATCTTATTTCTTCCCTCATCATAGTTTCCATAACCGTTGATATCACTAAAATCTGAGTAAGAGACTTTGTTTTCAATAAAAGCAGATAAGATTCGATTAGAATTTGTTAGACAAATAGAGTCGATCTTTTCGTAGATATCATGTAAAACTGTATCAGATTCTTTAGCTAAAGTAAGTAGATCCGGATTTATTTGATCAAGTATCATAAAAAACCTCCTATAAATAATACATTGTTTATTATACACATTTCTTGATTAATTGCATTGATATCTATTGAAGAAATATTAATAAATTGAGAAAATAAAAAAACAACAAGTATAAAGCAGTAACTAAGGATTAAAATGTGTGATATTAAAGCATTTTCTTATTGAATTATTCTTGATTTCATGATTGCAAGGTGACTTATCAAAAGTTTGGCACAACTAGATTGAAAATTTTAACCACATTATCATTATAATATAATGAACATACTTTCAACAAAACAGTAGCTGTTATTAATATTTTGTACATATTTAATATGATTAAGATAGTTTTCATCATGAATACGGCTTAGTAAGTTTTAAAAATTTTTGAATTTGTAACATATATGAGAGATGAGCATGCAGGCATGCGTAGTGGTAAATAAGATATAGAGAAAATAATCATATAATTTATAGCTATTCAAAATTAAAATGAATATAAATCATATAGTAGATTTTCACAAATAAAGAAAATAACCCATAACCCAAAGACTTATGATTTGATTTAGTTGATTAATATGATTGTAGGAATTTTTAATAATAATTATTAAAAAAATAATATATGATATACTTATCTATGATATACTTAAATAAATAATTTTAAATTTGGGGTGAAGTTATGATAGTGTATCAAGAAACAAAAGAACAATTTCTATTAGATGTATATAATGATAAAATAGATGAAAAGATAGAAAGATTAGTATATGGAATTGGCTGATGTGGTAAATTATTGTATTTTGATGGCTGATAAGTTAGATGTTGATTTGGAAGATATAGTATTAAAGAAATTGAAAAAGACTGAAAAGAAATATCCTGTTGAAAAAGCTAAAGGAAATAGTAAAAAATATAATCAATTATAAGCTTTGTATATATAATAAAGTGTTGTATAAATATGCTGTTTTATATTAAAAGATATCAATAAATTTTGATATGAGGAATTTAAAGAGTATTAAAATTGTTACTTAAAATTAAAAAAATTGAGAGTTCTACCCATTGCATTTTATTTGGGTAATAATACTGCAGTAGAAATGAAAAAATTATATAAAGAGGATAATTTTGAAGAAAGGATAAAAGGTTAGTTTTAAAACATTTTATCCTTTTTATATAAAATTTTCTAAATTACTTAATAAATATTTTTGATTATCTCAGTAAGCATAGATGATTTGCATATATCCTAGACATTTACTATCTAATGATGATAAGATAGTTGTTAGTAAATAAAAAATTAGTAGCTAAAAAAGAGAGGAATCTAATTATGGAACCTAAACATAAAAGAAGGATTAGATATAAGGGAACGCATCCTAAAAAATACAATGAGAAGTATAAAGAATTAAATCCAGAATTATATCCAGAAACAATTGAAAAAGTAATTAAAAAAGGTAGCACGCCAGTAGGTATGCACCTATCAATCATGGTTGATGAAATTTTAGAATTTTTAGATATTCAAGAAGGGCAAATAGGATTAGATTGTACTTTAGGCTATGGCGGACATACTTTAAAAATGCTGGAATGTTTAAATTATACTGGTCATATGTATGCTTTAGATATTGATCCAATTGAAAGTATAAAAACTAAAGAACGCTTATTAGGTAAAGGATATGGCGAAGATGTTTTAACAATAAAAAATTGTAACTTTAAAGACATTGATATCATATCAAAAGAGGTTGGTTTGTTTGATTTTGTTTTAGCTGATCTAGGGGTATCATCTATGCAAATAGATAATCCAGAACGGGGCTTTTCCTATAAAAAAGAGGGTCCCTTAGATTTAAGATTAAATCCTCAAAAAGGAGTTCCAGCATCTATTAAGCTACAAGAGTTAAATAGAGATCAGTTAGAGCAGCTTTTTATTGAAAACTCTGATGAGCCATACGCAAAAGAAATAGCTAGAAATATTGATTCATACTTAAAATCAGGCCAATTAATTACAACGACAACACAACTGTATAAAATAATTGAAAAAAGCCTGTCTTCTATTCCAGTGACAGAACGAAAAGACATAGTGAAGAAATCAGCTGCACGGGTATTCCAAGCTTTACGGATTGAAGTTAATCGTGAATTTGATGTTCTCATAGAATTTATGGATAAACTCCCAACGATTCTTAAACCTGGAGGCAGAGTTGCGATATTAACATTTCATTCTGGTGAAGATCGAATTGTTAAAAAGGCATTTAAAGAAATGAAAAATCTTGGAATTTATAGTGATGTAGCTAGAAATGTGATTAGACCAAGTAAAGAAGAGTGTCATATGAATAGTCGTGCTAAATCAACAAAAATGAGATGGGCAATCAAAGCTTAAGTATACTTGGAATTACTATATATTGAAAGATAACTAAACTAATATATGAATAATAGGGGAGAAATTTGGAAAATCAGTGATATATATAATGGAGAAAACATTGATGATAAAGCGGTTGTTTTGGTAATAAGAAATAATCAAGTATATATTCCGACTTCAAAGTTAGAAGAGAATATAGATATCATTGAAGAGAATTGTGATGATATTGCAGCTAATAACGATAAGTACATAAAAAACTATTATAATTATAAGGTAGCATTATTTTAATAGTTTGGGGATAAATGTCATTTGGATCAATGATTATGATGATATTTCCAAAATACTTATGGAAATTATTAATATAAAATAAGCTCTTTAATAATTTTAAGTAAAACAGAGTACGATTAAATTAATTTTAAAATCATATAAATAAGAGGATAACTTTAAATATATTAGATTTTGTAGTTATCTTTTTATTTATTTTGATATTTATCTTTGAGTGCTTTATGAAATAATTTTGTTTCATGTTTATGACAAGTATCTAAGTTGTAGTTTTCACAAGTTGAGTGTTTATTACTGATTTTATAAAAATGCTCAGGATGATGATAATGTCTATATTCTTATTCCAATATAGACACTAAACAAAAAGCTAAATTGTAAATGGAGTAGGGATAAAAACTAAAAGGCTGTACTGAAAATAGAATCTTAATTATAGATACGGCATTCCATGTAACGTTGTGGTTTGATAAATAAAGAGTTAAAAGGATACCAGCTAAAATTTGCAAAGAAGACAGAGAAATTTGATAAAGAAATCTAGAAACTCAAAGTAAAGACGGTTCTGTGATTATATATTTGAACAGTCCTTTTAAAAAGTATTGGATTAAGCTGATGGTTAGAAATATATTTTTTTAAAAACTGGTATCCTTTGCATAAAGTTAAATTAAACATAGAAAACATATCGTGATCGGAAAAATAATCATGCTGGTAGAACAAAAGGAAGATTTCGATTTTCAATATGATAATAAATTGCAAATAAAAAGCAACTTGTAAAAATGCTAATGCGATTCATTAAATTTTACCATTATTAGCATATAAACGATTAAACTGTTTAATGCGAAGTCCCAAAATATTAACTACCTCATCTTCACGTTCTGGGGTACTGTTACATAAAGAGATAAGAATGTAAATAGGAGTATAAAAGTGTAAAGTAATAATATATGAATTTTCGTCTTTTGAAATATTATGCTTGGTTAAAACAGAAAAATGAATTGTTGATAGGGTAATGAATCGTCAAAATATTCTTTGATATATTAGTTGGCAAAATCTTTATTTTTAAACTGTTCAACTGTCATTATTTTTCAAACTTACTTTGAAATTCGTCGTGGAGAAAATAAGGAAACATATTCTCATCAATATTAATGAATCGATACATCTCTTGTTCTAGAGCAATTCCATTCATTTCTAGACTTTCGACAAATTTTTGATACCATTCATATTTTTAATGTTATCATATAAAAATATATTGTTTACTTCGATAATGTTTATACAGTGATGGAGCCTTGATTCCAACGATTTGAGCAATTTGGTTAACAGTTATTGCATCGTAGCTATTTTTTGAAAATAAAGTTAGTGCTTCTAATAATATTTTTTCTTTTGTTGAAATCATTTCCTCCCCTTTTTAGCTAATAGTTATTAGTTGCCAAAATAAATATATTTAATAGTAGAAGTTTATATATGAGAAAAAATATATTGATGTAAGAAAAATTTCATATTCGTGTTTTTTTGATAAAAGAATGATAAAATATTAAAAAATATAAGGAGTGGAAACATGATAAAAATAGGAATTGTAGGATACGGAAATTTAGGACGTGGGGTAGAATGTGCAGTATTACATAGTCAAGATATGGAACTAACTGGGGTTTTTACAAGAAGAAATCCTAAATCAGTAAAAACACATAGTGATGTACCTGTTTATAGTATGGATAAAGTTTATGATATGAAAGATCAAATTGATGTTCTTGTTTTATGTGGTGGTAGTGCCAATGATTTACCAAAACAAACAGTAGAATTAGCAGAATATTTTAATGTAGTTGATAGTTTTGATACACATGCTAAAATCCCTGAACATTTTGCTAATGTTGATGAGGCAAGTAAAAAGAATAAACATATAAGTATTATTTCTGTTGGCTGGGATCCAGGGTTATTTTCATTAAACCGTCTTTATGGACAAGCTATTTTACCGCAGGGTCATGATTATACTTTTTGGGGAAAAGGGGTTAGTCAGGGACATTCTGATGCAATCAGAAGAATTGACGAAGTTAAGGATGCAAGACAGTATACTATTCCAGTAGAAGCTGCTCTTCAAAGTGTTCGTAATGGGGAGAATCCAACTTTAGTAACACGTCAAAAACATACTCGTGAATGCTTTGTTGTTGCTGAAGAAGGGGCTGATTTACAAAGAATAGAAGAAGAAATTAAGACAATGCCTAATTATTTTGCAGACTATGATACTACTGTTCATTTTATAAGTGAAGCTGAATTATTACGTGATCACCAAGGAATTCCTCATGGAGGGGTTGTATTAAGAAGTGGTACAACTGGATTCGAACAAGAAAACAAACATGTAATTGAGTATAAATTAACCTTAGATTCAAATCCGGAATTCACGTCAAGTGTATTAGTTGCATATGCTCGAGCAGCGCATCGGATGTATCAAGAGGGTCAACATGGATGTAAAACTGTTTTTGATATAGCGCCTGCTTACTTACATCCTGAATCTGGTGATGAATTAAGAAAAAAATTATTATAGTAAAATTTTCAAATTTAATAAATCTAAAACCTACTAGTAGATGTTATGGTATGGTACTTCTAAAGCAGACTGTGTAAATAAATGAAACGCTGAATATTAAAGAGGCATCAGATCATTAACTACTATGTAGGTTTTTATTAGAAATTACAGTTTTCTATTTTAATTATGTGATCAACTAATTCTTGATAAAAATCAGGCTCATGGCAAACTAAAATAGCACTACTAGAATAATTTTTAATTGCTTTTGCCAATGCTTTTTTTATTTCTTGATCTAGATGATTAGTTGGTTCATCTAAAATCAATAAATGGCTAGTAATAATAGCAACATACATAATTTTACTTTTGTCTGCTCACCACCATTTAATTGGATAATTGGTTTATCAATAAGATCGGTCGTAATATTGAAATGTGCAAGATTGGTTCGAATTGTCTTAATGCCTAATTTAGGATGACTATCGTGAACTATTTCTAACGGTGTTTGATAATCATTAGTCCAAATTAAATCTTGATTATAATAAGCAATTTTTATTTGATCATTAAAAATAAAGGTTCCTGATATCAGAATAATTTCACCTAGTAACGTTTTTTAAGTGTTGATTTTCCAACACTGTTAAATCCAGTAATGGCAATTTTTCTTGAGCGGACAGTGAAAAGCTGATCTTTGAAAGTAAAGGCTTATGATATCCAATCGTTAAATTAGCTGCTTTAAGAATTTGTTTCGTTAAAAGTGGTAGATTTTTAAATTTAAAATCTAGTATTATAATTGTAATAGGTGATGTTAGACGTTCAAAGTGAGCTAATTGTTTACGTCTTCCTTGAGTTATTTCTGAATTATTCCCAGCTATATTTTTGCGGATAAATTGTTCCGTTTTTTATATGTTTTTGTTGTTTTTGATAACGTCTTAGATAATCAGTGCGAAGACGTTTTTTTGTTTTAAAAAGATGAATATTTTCCACGATATTTTTTATTGTATAATAATCAATATCTAAAATACAATCAGTAATTTTATCTAGAAAATCAAAATCGTGCGAGATAACAATATAGGTGTCCATAAAATTATTTAAAAAGTCAACTCGCTAATTAATATGTTTAGTGTCTAAAAAATTAGTAAGTTCATCCAATAATAAAACATCTAGTTTTTCTAATAACAATTTAGCTAGAATCACTTTAGCACATTGTCCACCACTGATTTTATTAATTTTTTTATCAAGTCCAATTAGATTAATCCCAAGTCCTGCAGTTACCATATTTATTGAAGTATCGATAGTATAATAACCACTGTTAATCAATTTTTCTTGATATCTACCAGCTAAAGTCAAAAGTTCTTCATTATTATTAAAACTTCTTTTTTTGATACAGTGTTAGCATTTTTTGTTCTAAAAAATATTCTTCATTGTAGACAGGACTAAGATATTCTTTGATTATTTATTCTTGATTAAGAGTAGCATATTGATTAAGGTGGGCGACTTTAATATTAGAATGCCAAATAATTTGACCATACTCTGGTAAATAAGCACCGGTAAGCAATTTCATTAATATGCTATTACCAGCACCATTGGCTCCTAAGATGACTATATGTTCATTTTTAAAAACTTTAAAATTTACATTTTTATATCATATTTTATCTCTAAAATCATGAGATAAATCTTTAATTGTTAATAAACTCATTTTCTTTTTTTCCTATCTAATAAAGCAGTAAATATTAACATAAATATTACCTTCTGCAAATGAATATATAATAAATTAAAGATACTGTCAATTTTAGTCAATAAATGTATTAAACTATATTTTTTAATAAAGTGATTACTTGATATAAATAGTTTTTCATATTTATAAATTTTCTTAACATTGTTAGAAAATAATGTATAATAAATAAACATGTTTAAGGAGGGAAAATGATGAAAAAGGATATGACGACAGGTAGTCCTCTTAAGCTGATTATTGCTTTTGGGATACCTTTAGTAATAGGTAATATTTTTCAACAGTTTTATAGTATGGTTGATACAATTATTGTTGGGAAATATGTTGGGAAAACAGCTTTAGCAGCTGTGGGGTCGACCGGATCACTAAACTTTATGATTATTGGTTTTGGAATTGGTATATGTAGTGGTTTTGGAATTCCAATTGCCCAAAGTTTTGGTGGTAAAAAAATACAAGACATGAAAAAATATATAGTTAATTCATTTTATTTATGTATGTTAATTACAGCAATTATGACAATTGCTACTGTTATTGCTTTACCATCAGTTTTAGAGTTGATGCAAACACCAAGTGATATTTATCAGCAGGCATATGATTATATCGTGGTTATCTTTATTGGATTATTTGCCACAATGCTATATAATATTTTATCAAGTATTTTAAGAGCAATCGGAGATTCAAGGACACCGTTATATTTTTTGATTTTATCATCAATAATTAATATTGTTCTAGATTTGATTTTTATTACTCAATTTGATATGGGAGCAGTAGGAGCTGCCTATGCAACAGTAATTGCCCAATTTCTATCTGGAGCAGCCTGCTATATTTATATGAAAAAGAAAACCGACGTTTTAACTTTCGAACATGATGATAAAAAATTCAGTAAAAAACACAGTATTCGATTATTACAAATGGGCTTACCGATGGCAATGCAGTTTTCGATTACTGCAATTGGCAGTGTTGTGATTCAATCTGCTGTTAATACTTTAGGTTCAGATGTTGTAGCTGCAGTTACTGCTGCGATTAAAATTTCTGTTATGTTGACTCAGCCATTAGAAACTTTAGGGTTAACAATGGCAACGTATGGCGGTCAGAATTTAGGCGCAAATAAAATAGGACGGATTTTCGCCGGATTACGAGTAAGTTGTATTATTGGCGCTGCTTATTGTGCTATTGTATTTATATTTGTTTACTTTACTTCTGATTATCTATCATTGTTATTTATCGATGCTAAAGAAGTTGTTATTATGGCAGAAATTAAACAATATTTGTTAATTAATTCGATGGGATATTATATCTTATGTATTTTATTTATATTGCGTAATTTACTACAGGGATTAGGTTATAGTTTTTTAGCAATGTTTGGCGGTGTTGCAGAAATGATAGCTCGCTGTATTGTTGCTTTCTTTTTTGTTTCATCATTTGGTTTTAATGCAATTTGTTTTGCAAATCCATTAGCGTGGCTTTTTGCGAATATTGTCTTTATTGGTGGATGGATTTATAAACGTAAAGAATTAAAAGTAACTCAAAGTAGCGAGGAAGTAACAGTTTAATTAACAATTCGTTTATTTTTTCCCAGCAATAGTAACTAACGGTCAATTGTATCTTAGAATGCATATGTTATTATATTACTATAATGAGGTGAAAATTAATGAAAATTAATGAAATAATTAAAGAAAAGCGATTAGCTTTAGGGTATACACAAGAGCAATTAGCCAAGTTTTTAAATCTTACTACGCCAGCAGTCAATAAATGGGAGCGGGGGATTAGTTATCCAGATATTACTATTTTACCAGCTCTAGCAAGAATCCTAAAAACAGACTTAAATACTCTATTGTCATTTAAAGATGATTTGTCAGATTATGAAGTTGTGTTGTTTTTAAACGATTTAGCTGCAATCAAAGATTTTCAGCAGGCATATAGAATTGCAATAGATAAAATAAATGAATATCCAACTTGTGATAATCTAATTGTTAATGTAGCAGTTGTTTTAGAAGGATTGCTTTCATTAAACGAGATGGATGAAGCTATAAAATATCAGCAAAAAATTGACAGTTTATTGGAACAGTGTTTAACTAGTGACAATCCAATGATTAAAAATCAAGCTCAAGCAGTTTTGATCAACAAGTATATTAATCAAGGGAAACTTGAACAGGCTGAGAAGCTAATTAATGAATTACCAGAACAACATTTAATAGATAAAAAACAAAAGTTAGTCAATCTCTACATAGCTCAAGCAAAATTAGAAGTAGCCGCTAAATTACAAGAAGAAAAACTTTTAGTGACAGTTAATGAGATTCCAACTATGCTTTTAACTTTAATGGAGATTGCAATTAAACAAGAGCGGTATGATGATGCTGAAATAATCGCCGATATATATAAAGAAATGCATGAAGTTTTTAAATTATGGAAATATTCTAGTTATACTGCACATTTTCAATTATGTATAAATCGTAAAAAACGGTTAGAGTGTTTAAAAATATTAAAAGAAATGTTCAATGCAATTAATAAAGGATGGAATATCAATACTTCTCCTTTATATCGCCATATTACAGCAAAAAAAATTGATCAGACCTTTGTTCAAGAAATGAAAAATATGCTTGTGACATCAATTAAAAGTGATCCTGATTGTAAATTTATTACCGATGATCTTGAAATGAATAAAATCTTAGAAAAATATAAATGATGGTTAAATATCATCATTTTTTATAATATTTAAGAATATGCACAAGTAATTCACAATTTGTGAATTACTCTGTGATTGCAAGGTAGTCGCGTATCATTTAGTATTAAACATAATGTATAAGAAAAGGTGAATAACGCGTTTCTTTATAAGCTTAGATATGTTACAATAATATCCTTGAAAATCAATTTGAAAGTCGGTGAGTATATGACTATAGAAACTAATGATAATTTAAACCAGCTAATAAAAGCATACAATCATGATATTGAACTCAATCGTTTAAAAGATATTCTTGATTATTTAAAATCAAAACCAATTTATATGCCTTCGACAATTAAGATTTCAAAACAAAAATTACTAAAGATCCCCAATGATGATCTAATAATGATTTTAGATAATTTATCTGGAGAAACTACTCAAAATTATTTACCTGTATATTCTAGTCCTGTTTTATTCAATTCAAAATATCGCTATTTTGTTACTTTGAGTATTTATGATTGTTTTATGTTAATGAAAAGATTTAAAGAGAAAAATGCAATAATTATTAATCCTAATAGGGATAATTCATTAGTTATTGATAACATATTAATTAAGTATTTAAAAAATGGCGGATAAAAACTAAATTTATGTTTATTGATCCATATCGCAGCTTGTAAATAGAAATGATATGGATCATTTAATTGTTGCCTTTTAAATTGTATGATAAGATAATTTTAATGATAAATAGGTATTTATATTACATGGAATAAAGAAATAGAAAGGTTAAATGGAAACGTAAATCAAACTATTGAAAAGAAAGGGGATAGAATCTATCGTAACAGCTATTGGAAACCTTATATCCATGATTTTTCACAATATTTAGAATTTAAAAAGTGTAATAGAGTTCCAAGATTTTTAGGCGATGATGAAAATAATCGTGAGATATTATCTTTTTTGCATGAATATATATCTGGTAACAACTTTCTTAATTGTCATGCAATTGTTTGGACAGATTATATTGTCACAATGATGCTAGTTATCAGACTAATTCGGATGGAACAATAAGAGATTATAAGACAAATGATACTTTGTTTAGAAAAGAAAGAATAAAAATATTTTTTAAAGCTTACGGAATGATTATACCAGATAATCTCTTTATTTGGGGGATATGTTGAATCGAAGAACTTTGTAATTTGACTAATCATGAGGTATTGGCTGGAAATAAAGCTTTTCAAAAAATAATGAGATTAATTATTATCAAAATGAAATTACTTTTATAAAAAACAATAGTAAAGCCTGGTATTGAATTATGAATAGGAGAAATTGGATGAATTTGGTGACAACAATGTTAATAAATGTAATAAATAATTCTCACAATAGTGTAGTTGATTGTGATATTGCTAAATATTTAATAGCAAATCACGAAAATATTAATAGTCTATCAATTAGTGAGTTAGCGAAAAATACAAATGTTTCAATATCGCAAGTAAGCCGATTTGTACGATCGTTAGGGATTGAATCTTTTTCTGATTTTAAAGAAGCCTTGGTATATCACGGGGAGCAAAAGCGACATACAGGTTTACAAAGAGAAATAATTGATTATAGAGTATATCAGAAAATGGTTACTGAGGAGATTACGTATTTTTATCAGAATTTTGATGAAAGTCGAGTGGATAAACTTGTCTATGATTTTTACAAATATCCAAAAATAGCAATTTTTGGAATTTTAAATAGTGATAATGGAGCAAAAGAATTACAGTATAATTTAATTGGCTGGGGAAAAATTTGCATTTCTTACACTAACTTTCAAGACCAACTAGATTTTATTAAAAGTGCAGATAGTAATACTTTAATTGTAATTTTTAGCTTTTCTGGTAACTATGTCATGAAAAATGGCTATTCACGTTTTTATCATACTTATGATTATTTAAAAAGTAGTAAAGCAAAGGTTTACGTAATTACTAAAAATAATTTAGTGCAGGAGCTCGAATATGTCAATGAAGTTATTTTGGTTCCAATAAAACATGATTTATATAACTATACTTTGCAATGTCTTGTTGATTTGATTTTTATGAAATATCAAAAAAATTTGATAAAATAGAATTTCCATTTTTTGGAAATAATATTTATTTAAATATAAGAATGCTATGCTAAAGGAGGGTGAGTCGAATGAAAATAAATGAAAATTGTTTACCATGCTTGATCAGTCAAGTTATTAAAGTGGCCAATATTACAAATATAAAAAATCGTGATATGTTTTATCGAGGAGTATTTCAGTATTTGGGAAAACTAAATTTTACTAAAACTAATCCAGAGATAATTGGTGCTACATTTGAAATGATCAAGCAGCAAGTTAATGATGAGGATCCATATTTTGAACTTCGGAAATATTATAACGAACTTTTCTTATCACGTAGTACTGAATTTGAAAATAAGATCAACTCTTTTGAAACGGCTGTTAAATATGCAATTATTGGAAATATTATTGATTTTAGTCCTATCTATAATACCCAAATTAAAGACATTGATAAGTGGTTTGAAAATATTGATCAATTAAAATTAGCAATTAATCAGCTTGAAGAAATGATAACTGATATAAAAAGTGCAAAGGTACTTTTATATTTAGGTGATAATTGTGGTGAAATTTGTCTTGATAAATTATTAATTAGAAGAATTAAAAAACTCAATCCGGAGATTGATATATATTTTGGTGTAAGAGGAAAACCAGTAGTAAATGATTCAATTGAAGCTGATGCATATTTTGTTGGAATGGATGAATACGCTACAATTATCAGTAATGGTGATAATTCTTTGGGTACGGTATTAGAACGTACGAGTAATGAATTTAAAAGGATATACCGAAGTGCCGATATAGTTATTGCTAAAGGGCAGGCAAACTTTGAAAGTTTGAGTGAACAAGAGAAAAATATTTATTTTTTATTGATGGTTAAATGTGAAGTTATTGCTAATTATATTGGGGTCGCACAAAAATCATTAATTTGTTTAAACTATTATAAAAGCATGAGTCATTGATTCATGCTTTTACAACAATTCAAAATAATTTTAGTTGAATTAAGCATATTTTTAAGCTGAATTAGATAAATTGGTAATATCAATTGTAATTATAGCAATATTCTTTATAATTATATTATTAGAAAATAAGTAGGATGATATAAATGAAAAAGATAGTATTAGGAATTCTTGCACATGTTGATGCAGGAAAAACAACATTAACTGAGAGTATATTATATTTAACAGGAACAACACGAAAATTAGGTCGAGTTGATCATCGGGATACTTTTTTAGATTATGATTTTCAAGAGAGAAATCGAGGGATTACAATTTTTTCTAAGCAGGCAATAATAAATTGGCATGATAGCCAAATTACTTTGATTGATACGCCAGGTCACATTGATTTTTCGACAGAAATGGAACGTACGCTACAAGTGCTCGATTATGCTATTTTGGTAATCAGTGGGATAGACGGTGTCCAAGGTCATAGTGAAACAATTTGGAATTTATTGAGATATTATAAAATACCAACCTTTATTTTTATTAATAAAATGGATGTTAGTCGTTATGAGCAATCTGAATTAATGCAGAATTTAAAAGAACGACTAGATGAACATTGTTTTGATTTTAGTAATTTGAATGATGAATTTTATGAAAGTGTTGCTTTAAATAGCGAAGATTTATTGAATTATTATCTAGAATATAATACCTTAAACAAAGAGATGTTAATTAATGAAATTGCTAGATGCCAATTATTTCCGTGTTTTTTTGGCTCTGCGTTAAAAATGGAACGGATTGATAATTTTTTTAATGAATTTACTAATTATATAAAGAATAAGGATTATTCTGAATCTTTTGGAGCGCGAGTTTTTAAAATAAGTCATGACGAACAAGGAAACAAATTGACACATTTAAAAATTACTGGCGGTAGTTTAAAAGTGAAAACGCAACTTTTAAATGATGAAAAAGTTGATCAAATTCGTATTTATTCTGGGAATAAGTATCATTTAACTGATGAAGTGATGGCTGGGGATATTTGTGCGATTAAAGGGCTTAAAAGTATAGTTGCTGGTCAGGGATTAGGTATAGAAGATAATACGACTCAGCCATTGTTGTCACCATACATGGATTATCAAATTAAATTGCCTCCTGATTGTGATCAACATCAAGTGTTAAAAAAGTTAAATTTATTAGCACAAGAAGATCCTCAGCTACATATCAATTATAACGTTAGAACCAAAGAAATTCATGTTCAATTAATGGGTGAAATTCAAATTGAGGTGCTTAAAAATATAATCCAAGAGCGGTTTAAAGTTGAAGTTGATTTTGATTATGGAAGAATTATTTATAAAGAGACGATTGAAGAAACTGTTGAAGGGGTAGGACATTTTGAACCATTACGTCATTATGCTGAAGTACATTTACTTTTAGAACCCGGGAAACCAGGGTCGGGATTAAAATTCGATACAAATTGTCAAGAATATCTTCTAGCGAATAACTATCAACGATTAATTTTGTCGCATTTACAAGAAAAAGAGCATTTGGGAGTACTTACGGGCTCGCCAATCACAGATATGAAAATAACTTTAGTGGCTGGAAAAGCACATTTAAAGCATACTGAAGGCGGTGATTTTAGAGAGGCAACATATCGGGCGATACGTCAAGGCTTGAAAACAGCAAAATCGGTTTTACTAGAGCCGTATTTTGATTTTTCACTTGAATTACCGATTGAATATCTGAGTCGAGCGATTTATGATATTGAGGCAATGGCAGGGGACTTTAAATTACCGGAAAATCAAACTGACATTGCTGTTATTACCGGAAGTGCACCAGTCAGTAAAATGCAAAATTATCAAAGTGAAGTTGTTAGATATACTAAAGGAAAAGGGCGCCTAATTTGTCAGTTAAGTGATTATCGCCCATGTCAAAATCAGGCTGAAGTAATTAAATCATTCAACTATGATAGTGAGGCAGATGTAGAAAATCCAACAGGATCAGTATTTTGCAGTCATGGTGCTGGTTATAATGTAAGGTGGGATCAAGTTGCCCAACATATGCACATACCATTTGTTTTTAAAAAAATAAAGAAGACCGCTAATAATATTCAGGATAAATCTAAATTTGATAATATTGATGACGAGTTAGAAAATATTTTCACACGCACTTATGGACCAGTTAAACAAAGATCTGGCGAACATCAAGTAACTAAAAAAATATTTAATGAGTCAAGTTATAAATACATTCCAGAATGTTTATTAGTTGATGGCTATAATGTTATTCATGCCTGGCCAGAATTAAAAGAGTTAGCAAAAGATAATTTAGACGCAGCTAGAATGCGATTAATTGATATTATGTGCAACTATCAAGGTTACAAAAAATGTATTTTGATTTTAGTATTTGATGCATATAAGGTTAAAGATAATATTGGTTCAACTACTAAATATCATAATATTTATATCGCATATACTAAAGAAGCACAAACTGCTGATATGTATATTGAGCGGGCAACTCATGAGTTGGCAAGTAAATACAATATTACAGTGGCCACATCTGATGCGTTAGAACAATTAATCGTATTAGGGCAAGGTGGGAAAAGAATATCTTCTCGCGAACTTCGATTAGAAGTAGCACAACTTGATCAAGAAAAATTAGAAGAATTCCGACGTAAACAACCTAAGAGTCATAATTATTTATTAGAAGAACTTAAGAATTTTAATCAGGATTAGGAGTTTGAAAATGAAAAAAACATTTAAATATAATCTTAATTATATTGGTGGTATTGCTGAATATCAAAAGCGTGCTATTTATACCTTAAATCTTAAAGAAAATAGCTTTTCAGTTGATGGTATCTTCAAAAGTAGAAAGTTTTCTTATAACGATATTATTGAAGTGAAATATGGTGAAATCGAGGAATTAAAAAAACAGCTGGATCCTGTAAATGTTTTATTATTTGGACGAATGGCGTTATTAGATAGACGATTGAATCGTAAATTAAAATATTGTTTAGCTATTATTTTAAAAGAGGAAATGACTATTGTTTTTGCTGAGGAATACGATGGTACGATTAAAACAGCATATAATACACTAAGTAAAATATATAAAATGACCGGCTCTAAATAGAAGCCGGTTTTTAATTTTAGTAAATACCTTGACAGACTTTATTAATAAGATTAGTATACTAATAGTTAGGATACTAATAATAGGAGGAAAGATGGCTAATTCATTATATTATTTATTATTTAAAACAGCGCATACACAAAGGAAAAAGAATATTCCTTTTTTAAAAGAACTGAATTTAGCACCAGGACAGCCAAAGGTTTTACGATATTTGTATGAACAGAAAAGAGAATGTTTACAAAAAGATATTACTAAAGGTTGTGATATTGAGCCTGCTACAGTTTCAATTATGCTAAACAAATTAGAAAGTAATGGTTTTATTAAACGGAATTATAGTGAGGAAAATAAGAGAAATGTATATATTCAACTTACCGAATTAGGAAAAATCACTTTTCTTAAATGGCAAGCATATCTAGATGAGCGTGAAGATATTACCTTGAGAGATTTTAGCAAGGAAGAAAGAAAACAATTTATTAATTACTTAGAGCGCCTTTATGACGCCTTGTTAAAGGAGGAATAAGATGTTCAAACAATTTTTTGGCTATTTTAAAAACTATAAAAAATATCTTTATTTAAGTGCAGTGTTTGTTATTTTAGAAACTCTTTTTGAGTTGATTATTCCTTTGATAATGGCTGATATTATTGATATCGGTGTAGCAAATAAAGATAGAAATTATATTCTGATCAAAGGGGGATTAATGATTATATGTGCGCTTTTGTCGCTTGGTTTAGGCTTATTGTATGCAAAGACTGCTGCCAAAGCAGGACAGGGGTTTGGCTATGAATTGCGAAAAGCACAATATCAAAAGATTCAAGAATTTTCGTTTAAAAATACAGATCATTTTAGTACTTCATCGTTAGTTACTCGACTTACAAGTGATGTTACTATTTTACAAAACGCTATTTGTAATGGGATTCGTCCGTTAGTTAGAGCACCTTTTATGATGTTAACTGCACTAACTATGGCAATACTAATTAATGCTAAATTAGCTGTTGTTTTTTTAATAGCTATTCCTGTTCTAGCAACATGCTTAATTATAATTATGTCAAAAGTTCGTCCTTTATATGGGAAAATGCAAAGAGCTTTAGACTCTGTCAATTCGATAGTTCAGGAAAATCTAATTGCGATCAGAGTTGTAAAGTCATATGTTAGAAAAGATTACGAACAAGCTAAATTTAATGAAGTTAATTTGAATTATCAACAAGTTTCACGTAAATCATTCCATTATGCAGTTATGAATATGCCGTGTTTTCAATTTGTGATGTATTCGACGATTATTGCAATTCTATGGTTTGGGGGTGGGATGATTCAGGTTGGAAATATGCAAGTAGGTGAATTAACAGGATTTTTAAGCTATATTATGCAAATCTTAAATTCCTTAATGATGATTTCAAATGTTTTCTTGATGTTAACTCGTTCTCTAGCTTCGGCATATCGGATTCAAGAAGTTTTTGATGAAGAAATAGATATTAAAGATGAAAAAAGTGACATAAAGATTACGAGGGGAAAAATCATATTTAAAAATGTTGCTTTTAAATATGACTTAAAAGCAAAAGAATATGTATTAAATAATATAAATTTGGAAATTGAGCCTGGTGAAACTGTTGGTATTATCGGAGGAACAGGTAGTGCCAAAACTTCATTAGTACAATTGATTCCTAGATTATATGATATTACAGCAGGGGATTTATTAATCGATGGTCATGATATAAAATCATATGGAATCGAACATCTTCGAGATGAAATTGCTATGGTATTACAAAAAAACACTCTATTTTCTGGAACGATTAAGGAAAATATTTTATGGGGTAAAGCAGATGCTAGTGATCACGAACTTAATGAAGTTTTAGACATTGCTTGTGCCAGTGAATTTATCGATGCATTGCCTAAGGGAATCAATACAGATTTAGGGCAAGGTGGAGTTAATGTTTCTGGTGGGCAAAAACAAAGGTTATGTATTGCACGTGCATTATTAAAGAAACCAAAAATTTTAATTCTTGACGATTCTACCAGTGCATTAGATACAGCAACTGAACGAAAACTAACAGATGGATTAGCATACTATTTGCCTAAGACAACTAAAATTATTATTTCACAGCGATTATCATCACTTGCCCATGCAGATAAAATTGTTATTTTAACTGATGGTAAAATTGATGATATAGGAACACCTGAAGAATTAGCAAATCGTAATCATATCTATCAAGATTTATGTAAAATTCAAGAAGGAGATAAATAATATGGCTAGAATAAACGGAACTCCACGCCCTAAAAATTTAAAGAAAACTTTAAAAGCAATGGCTAGTTATTTAACTCGACATATAGGAACACTCATAATCATTGCTATTTTAGTATTAATTAGTGCAGGTGCAAATATTTTAGGTACTTATTTATTAAAACCGGTTATTAACGATTACATTCTACCAGGTAATAATGCTGGACTATTACAAGCAATAATAACGATGGCAATTATGTATTTAACTGGTGTCGGGGCTTGTCATCTATATAATCAATTAATGGTAAAAACTGCTCAAGAAATCGTTAAAGAAATTCGTGAAGATTTATTTGATAAGATACAAAACTTACCGCTTAGTTTTTTTGATCAGCATACTCATGGTGAGTTGATGAGTCGATTTACTAGTGATATTGATACAATTTTAGAAGCTTTAAATAATAGTTTTGCAATGTTGATTCAAAGTTTTATAATGATTGTAGGAACAATTACGATGATTATTATTTTAAATCCTTATCTATCAATCATTGTAATTGCTTCAATGGTAATGATGTTTATTTTTATTCGTTATAGTAGTAAAAAGAGTAAGCAGTATTTTAATCAACAACAAAAATATATGGGAAGTTTAAATGGTTTTATTGAAGAAATGGTCGAAGGAAGTAAAGTAGTTAAAGTTTTCAATCATGAACAGGTGAACTTTGCCGAGTTTGAAAAAAGAAATCAAGCTTTACGACAAGCAGCTACGAAAGCAGTTACTTATTCAGGAACTATGATACCAACAGTTGTCAGTATTTCATATTTGAATTATGCATTATCTGCTGTAATAGGCGGGTTTATGGCAATTTATGGGATTATGGATTTAGGAAGTTTATCATCATATTTGGTTTTTGTTCGACAAACTGCGATGCCAGTAAATCAATTTTCCCAACAAATGAATTTTATTTTGGCAGCAATGTCAGGTGCAGAACGTATTTTTGAAATTATGGATGAAAAGGTTGAAATAGATGAAGGAAATGTCACTTTAACAAATGTTCGCAATGAATATGGTAAGCTAGTTGAGTGTCATGAAAATACTGGACTTTGGGCTTGGCGTCATCCCCGTTCTAATGGTGATGTAGAACTGGTTTTGTTAAAAGGTGATGTTCGCTTCCATGATGTTTGTTTTAGTTATGTCTCCAACCATCCTATTTTAAAAAATTTAAACTTATATGCAAAACCAGGTCAAAAAATTGCATTTGTGGGCTCTACAGGAGCTGGGAAAACAACTATTACTAATTTGATTAATCGTTTTTATGAATTAGATTCTGGCAGTATAACATACGATGGAATTGATATTAAATTAATAAAAAAAGCAGCATTGCGACAATCGTTATCAATGGTTTTGCAAGACACTCATTTATTTACAGGAACGATTGAAGATAATATACGTTACGGTAAATTAGATGCTAGTGATGAAGAAGTGGTGGCAGCAGCTAAACTAGCAAATGCAGATTCATTTATTCGGCGACTTCCGCAAGGCTATCAAACAATGTTAACTGGTGATGGTTCTAACTTATCACAAGGACAACGTCAGCTATTAGCTATCGCTCGTGCAGCAATTGCTAATCCCCCAGTTTTAATTTTGGATGAGGCTACAAGTTCTATTGATACTCATACTGAAAAATTGATTGAAAAAGGGATGGATAGTTTAATGAAAGATCGTACCGTTTTTGTAATTGCACATCGTCTTTCTACAGTTCGTAATTCAAAAGCAATTATGGTACTCGATCATGGGGAAATCATAGAACGTGGGAATCATGATGAATTAATTAATCAAAAAGGAAGATATTATCAATTGTATACTGGAAAAATGGAGTTGTCATAGAGGATATCAATAGGTATCCTTTTTTGTATTGATAAAGTGTGAAGATTGTATAAATGACCAATTTGTGTTATCCTTTAGGGGATAAGGGAATGGAGATAAGCATATGAAAAAAGTAAGATTAGTTTTGATATCTTTATTAATGTTTTTTGCTGTAACTGGATGTAGTAATGAGGATAAAAACTTATTAGACAAGGATGATCCAACGACGATTCAAGTATGGCATTATTATAATGGTGCGCAACAAGAAGAATTTAATCGTCTAGTCGATGAATTTAACAAAACAGTCGGTAAAGAAAAAGGGATAATTGTTGAGGGCTCTGGTCAAGGAACAATTTCTGATTTAGAAAGAAATGTCTTAGATTCAATTAATGGAAAAGCTGGGGCTGCAGATATTCCGAATATTTTTGCAGCGTATGGTGACACAGCTTATCAAGTGGATAAGTTAGGTTATGCAGTAGATTTAAATAAATATTTTAGTAAAGACGAGCTATCTAAGTATGTCGATGGTTATCTTGAAGAAGGACACTTTTCAAGTAAAGATACATTAAAAATTTTTCCAGTGGCTAAATCAGTAGAGTTATTTATGTTGAATAAAACAGATTGGGAGAAGTTTGCAAATGCTACGGGTGCTTCAACAAATGATTTAAATACAATTGAGGGTGTTACTAAGGTTGCAGAGCAATATTATAACTGGACTGATAGTTTGACAGCTGCTCCAAATGATGGAAAAGCATTTTTTGGTCGTGATGCTTTTGCAAATTATATGCTCGTTGGCTATCGCCAGCTAGCAACAGATATTTTTAGTAAAAAGGATAATAAAATCGTATTAAATTTTGAAGCAGATATTGCTAAAAAATTATGGGATAATTATTATGTTCCTTACATAAGTGGTTATTTTAGTTCATCAGGTAAATTTAGAAGTGATGATATAAAAATCGGAAATATTCTTGCTTGTGTTTCTTCATCTTCGAGTGTCACATATTTTCCTAAAGAAGTTATTTTAAATGACGAAGAAAGCCATTCAATTGAATTGGAGACATTTGCTTGCCCTAAATTTAAAGATGGTAAAGATTATGTCGTTCAACAAGGAGCAGGAATGGTTGTTCTCAAAAGTGAAGAAAAAGAACAACAGGCAGCTGTTGAATTTTTGAAATGGTTTACTAGTGATAAACAAAATATTGCTTTTTCAAATGCTAGTGGTTATTTGCCAGTTACCAAAAGTGCAAATGATCTTGATAAGATTACTGATGAAGTAGAAGTCAATGAGTCAGTAAAGAAAACGTTAAATACTAGTCTTAAAATGATTTCAGATAATAATATGTATACATCAGTTCCTTTTGAAAAGGGAACTGATGCAAGAAATGTTTTAGAAACAACAATGAGTAATTTAGCTAAACAAGATCGTGAAACAGTTATTACTAATCTTTCAAATGGAATGAATTTAGAACAAGCAATTAGCCAATTTAATAATGATACTTATTTTAATCAGTGGTATACTAATACTAAAAGCCAATTAGAATCATTAATTAAATAGTTCTATAGAAGGAGGATTGTGATGTTTCGTAAAATCATGAAAAACAAATCAATTTTTTCATATTTACTTGTAGTAATGTGTATTTTAGTGTTAATCGAGACAACAATCCTTGTTGGTAGCCTTTCAACTGGTGGAATGTTTGCTAAATTAAACCAGAACGCTAAAGATATTGTTGATCAGCGAGTTATTAATCGAAGCAGTTATCTTCAAAATGAAATGTTAAACAATTGGTCCAATTTATCTCAATTGACAGACCACATAAATACGACAGCTAAGCAGCTTGTTAGTGAAGGAAAGGTTGATTATGAGCATCTTGATGACAGCTCTGAAACAGCAACACCACTTATTTTGGCAGTTGTAGATCAATTGATTTCAACAATGCGCTCTCAGCATGTTACAGGGGCATATATCATTTTTAATAATCATGACTTGGATAAGGGACTTGAAGATAAACCTGGAATATATTTAAGAGATCTTGATCCATTATCAAAAGCTTCAGCAGAAAATGGGGATTTATTAATTGAACGAGCTCCAACTGAAGTGGTTAAATCTTTAAATATTGCTACTGATTCATCATGGCGGCCACGTTTTGAATTTAAAAAAGCAAACATAAAATATTATGATTTTTTCTATACTCCATACCAGCGGGCAATTAGTAATTCACAAGAATTTTCGAGTACTGATATAGGCTATTGGGGTGGGAGTTTTCGCCTGAGAGATTCTGAAAATGAGGCTTTCACCTACTCATTACCGCTAATCAACGATCAAGGAGCTGTTTATGGTGTCGTTGGAATTGATATTACATTAGATTATTTGAACAAATTATTGCCCAGTACAGAGTTACTTGATGAAGGTAATGGAAGCTATTTGTTGGCAATCAATCAAGATGATTCATTGATTTTAAGTAATATTTTAACTAATGGAAATATTTATACGACGAAAAGTCCTACAACTGAATTAATGCAATCTGAGAATGATTATTATATCAATCAAGGTTCTAACACTTTATATAGTTCATTAAAATATTTGAATATTTATAATTCTAATACACCATACAGTAATCAACGCTGGGCTTTAGTAGGAATAGTTGATACTTCAGATTTATTTGCATTTACAAATAAAATCACTTCGATTTTGATGTTCGCAATCTTTTTAACCTTGACAGTTGGAATTGGTGGAAGTTTCATTTTTAGTTATATCATTTCAAAACCAATAAAAAAATTATCAGATGAAGTCGTAAAAGCTAATATTAAAAATAAGATTTCTTTCAGACGTACAAATATTGCTGAAATTGATCATCTTGCAAATATGATGGAACAACTAAATCAAAATGTTCGTGATACTGCCTTGAAATTCACTAATTTATTACAAATGGCAAGTATTAAGCTAGCAGGGTTCGAATATAATATAAACACTGAAGAATTGTTTATATCAGAAAACTTTTTTGAGGTTTTACTAAAATATGATGTTAATACTTCAGAATTAACAATGACAAAATTTAAAGAAACATTTGAAGGCTATAAACAATATATTGTTTCACATGATTATAGCAAAAAAGAATATCTCTTCAAAATTCCTGATGATGATAATTATGTTTTTGTGAATCTACGGCTATTGGTAAATGATAATGCATATACTGGGGTAATTGAGAATGTAACTAATACAATTGTTGAAAAGAATGTGATTGAATATGAACGTGATCATGATGCTCTAACTGGACTTTTGAATCGGAGAGCATTTATTAGGATCATGAATAGTTTATTTGAAAATGAAATAAACAAAATAAAAATAGCAGCACTATTGATGTTAGATTTAGATAATCTGAAGTACATTAATGATAATTATGGGCATGAAATTGGTGATAATTACATTTCTAAAGCTGCTGAAACATTTGTAAACAGCACCCCAGAAAATACTATTATTTCACGGATTTCTGGTGATGAATTTTTTGTTTTCTTTTATGGTTATGATGATGAAAATGTAATTAAGCAGTTAATTAATAAATTAAAGGAAGCAATTAGCAAGGCTTTTATTCCTTTGGCTGATAATAGTAATTTTCATGTCAATGCATCAGGCGGTATTGCCTGGTATCCACGGGATAGTGAATCTTTTGAAAAACTCCAACATTATGCTGATTATGCAATGTATAAGATCAAACGTACAAGTAAAGGTAATTTAACAGAGTTTAATCTCAATGATTATATTGCGGATTCTTTTTTAAGCGAAAGTAAAGAAGAATTAAACACTATTATTGAAGATCGAGCAATTCAGTTTTATTTTCAACCAATTATAAGTAGCAAAGATGGAACTATTTATGCATATGAATCATTAATGAGATCATTTATGCCATCATTAAAAAATCCCCTTGATATTTTAAAAATAGCTAAAGAGGAGGGACGTTTAGCAGAAATTGAAGAATTAACATGGTCCTCATCACTTGAAACCTTTGCCAACCATTTACGAAATGAGCGAATTAATAAGGATTGTAAAATATTTATTAATTCTATTTCAAATCAAATTTTAAGTACTAAAAAAATTGATGAGCTAGAAAAGGAGTATTCAAAGTATTTAAAAAATGTTGTTTTAGAAGTTACTGAAGTTGAGTACATTGACGAAAATTATCATCAGCAAAAAGCAGAATTAATGAAAAAATGGCAAGCAGAATTAGCATTAGATGATTATGGAAGTGGATATAATAGTGATCGAATCTTATTGCTGATTTCACCTAAATTTATTAAAATCGATATGGATATAATTCGTAATATTGATAGTGATCCTGATAAGTGTAAAATTGTTGAAAACATTGTTAATTATGCTCATGAACGGGATATGAAATTAATTGCTGAAGGAATTGAAACGATTGATGAATTAAAGCAGGTGATTAAGCTTAAAGTTGATTATCTTCAAGGTTTTTTATTAGCCAAGCCGCAATATTTACCACCTCGGATTCAAGAAGATGTGATTAAGTTAATTCAACTTTTAAATGAAAAATAGATATAGAAGGTACAGTAATGTATCTAAATATATCTTTTTGTTTAGATAAATAGATTTGTTTTAAATGGGAGCCTGTCCAAGAAAAACTTGAACAGGCTTATTAATGCTATAAAGCTTTTTTACTATTTAGGTTCTTAAGATAATAACTAACACTCCTTGTCAGGATGATTAAAACAGGAATGCTAATAACAATCGTAATTAGGATAATTTGAATTAACTTAGGTGTTAATACATGCATTTCTAAAAGTGGCCAAAAAATCGGTGTAGAGAGGATAAAGCCAATAATATCAATTATTAAAACTCCACCTCGATACCAGTTTAATGGTTTATAAATACGATAAATCATGTGAATAGACACAAAAGCAGTTGTAAAATATAGGACTGAAAAAGTTTCTGCTAACGACAATTGTAAGGTTGGTGCGAGTAATCTTATACCAGCAACGCTTAAAACTATTGCTAATGCGTTAGGTAAGGAAAAACGCATAGCATGATGACCAATTGATTCTTTTGGTTTTTCGATATTTCGTTCAAATAAAATCATAAATGAAGGGAAACCTTCAATAAACATATCCAATAAAGTCATTTGGAAAGGAATAAAAGGATAAGGTATATTCATTAAAATAGATAATATTGAAAGTAAAATCGTGTAAATTGTTTTCAAGTAATACATTGACGCAGAACGTGTAACATTATTAATAACTAGGCGACCTTCTCGAACAACTTCTACTAATGTTTGTAATTTACCATCAATAATAATAAATTGCGATACTTGGCGGGCAATATCGGAACCAGAACCCATCGCAATTGAAACATCAGCATCTTTTAATGCTAAAACATCATTTACTCCATCACCCGTCATCGCAACCTTTTGATTATGTTTTTGTAAACATAAGATCATCTGGTGCTTTTGAAAAGGACTAGCACGACCAATGACATTATAGTTTAAAATTGCATCTTCTAATTGTTGATCAGTAACGATTGTTGAAGCATCAATGTATTTTTCTGCATTAGCAACACCTGCTTGACTAGCGATTGCACTAACTGTCGCTGGATTATCACCAGATATAACTTTTACAGCAACATCATTATCACTGAAAAATTTAAGGGCTTCATGAGCATCTTTCCGAATAGGATCTTTAATAACAATTAGCCCAATCGGTGTTGTTTGTCCTAAAGTTTCCTGTAAGATATTTAATGTTGGGTGATGGCCAATTAATAAAACACGTGCGCCGCTTTTTTGCATCTCAATAATTCTTGGTGATAATTGATAATCAGGACGAATTATTTCTGGTGCTCCAACAATAATTGTTCCTATTGAATCTAGTTCAATGGCGCTCCATTTCCGGGCTGAAGAAAAAGCTATACGGTCTAATGTTTCATACTTTGCAGGGCCAGTAAAATAGTTACTAAGTGTTTTAAAAGTAATATTATTATCAAGAGATCCTTTAACAAAGGAACACATAATCTCATCCAGATCAAGATTTAATGGATTTTTTAATTTAATGACTTGTTCGATTTCCATTTTTCCTTCAGTCAAGGTACCGGTTTTATCTAAACATAGAACATCAATTCGTGATAAGGTTTCAATACTAAACATTTCTTGAACTAAAGTGTTCATTTTCCCTAATTTAACAACACTAGCAGCTAAAGATACACTTGTTAATAGAACTAGTCCTTTAGGAAGCATCCCTAGCAGAGCTGTAGCAGTGTTGACGATTGTGCTTGTAATTCCTTGATCACGAATGATATAAGCCTGATAGAGCATTAAAATACTTAATGGTAAAACTAAATAACTAGTATAACGAGTAACTTTATTAAAAGTGTTTAATAAGACAGAACTAACAGGCTTACGAGTTCTTGCCTGATCAGTAATTTTATTTGCATAGTTATCTTTTCCAACATGTTCAACCTTACCATAGCAAGCACCGCTCAAAATAAAACTACCAGATAATAAATGGTCACCAGGCCCTTTAGAAATTGGATCAGCTTCACCAGTTAAAAGTGATTCATCAACTTCAACATTATTTTCAATAATAATTGAATCAGCACTGATTTGATTACCGGTTTCAAAATAAACTACATCATCTAGAACGATTTCTTCGTTATCGATTGAAATCGTTTTTCCCTCACGAATAACTTTAGTTTTTGGCGAAACGATCAAGTTTAATTTAGCAACCATATTTTTAGATTTTATTTCTTGTCGCGCTCTAATAACAGTATTTGAAATGACAATAACAACAAAAAATAAACTTGAATATGCTTGAACAGCAATTAGAGCAGCAGCAATAATAAAATTATAGGCATTAAAGAGGTTAAAAACATGCCCCATAATAATTTGAAAATTACTTTTAACTACTGGTTTAGGGGAAAGGTTCACTTTCCCTTCACTAATACGCTTTGCAACTTCTTGTTTATTTAAACCTTTAATTTTTCCCATAAATAACATCCTCATAAAAAACAAAATTTATCTAATTGTAATATAACTACAATTGCTTTGCAATGAATTAGCAAGAATTAACCAATACATAACAATTATAATCATAACACGCTATTTTAAAAATTCTATCATAATAAATCCTAAGAATCTCTTAATAAATCTTAAAAATAAAAATAGTTTTATTGAAATAGGTTCCATCTTTTGAAAAATCAAATTCTAGAGCCAATTTCGAAAACTACTTTTAATTATTAATATGATGATGAGGAACATAAGAATTGTCATCTATACTTTTAAAAGAATAACCTAGTGCCTGATAATGCTCGATTATTGCCGGAAGGGCATCTACCGTGGTATTTTTGGCATCTGTATCATGAGCAAGAATCACTTGATTATTGGCATTTCCAGCTGTAGCAGTAGCAATGATTTGATTAACTGGAATATTGTTTCCACCGGCATCACCTGTACCATAATTCCAATCATAAAATTGATAACCACGGTCAATTACTTCGTTTGCTAGAATACTCATGATTCCAGGACAATATTTACGTGAAATTGTATTTGAAGCTCCACCAGGGAAACGAATATACTTTGGAATAAAGCCAATTTCATTTTTAACCATGTTTCCAACTCTTTCTAAATCATTAAAATATGCGGTTACTGAAGTATAAACGGTTTTATAATCATGGCTGTAAGTATGTAAACCGATTGTATGACCTCGTTGATATGCTTCTTTGATCAAGTAATTATAGTTTTGGTTTGTACCAGTCACAAAGAAAGTTGCTTTTGCATGATATTTGTCAAGAATATCTAAAATACGTTTGGTATTTTTTGAAGGACCATCATCAAATGTCAAATAAATAACTTTTTCTTCAGTTTGAGCATAAACTCCAATTTCTTTCTTTTCAACAACTGAAACTTTCCTTTTAGCAACTATTTTATTGCCAGACCTATCTTTGCAAGTATAGGTTACAATATAATCACCTAATTTATCCAATCTTACTTTTTTGTTATCAATAGTCAATTGTGGATGTGGATCACGATTATCATTTCCTTTAACGCCAGCTAAATAATCAACCTTACCATTTAAAGTGACAGTTAGATCATTAAGACCAGAAATAGTTGGTTTTGTTGTATCTTTAGATAAAACTGTAACAGTAGCGTGCTTTGTTGATTTATTATTACTTTCATCGCTAACAATTACTGTCACTTTGACTTTTCCTTTTTTTGAAAAATTATATGCATCTTTAAAAGAAATAGTTGTTTTTGTTTCATCAACAATGTTATCAACTAACATTGTTGGATCAACATCCATTCCTGCATCTATTTCAATATTATTAATTTCAAATTTAGGCTTAGTTTTATCAACTACGTTAATATTTACTGTGAACTTTTTGCCCTGATAAATATAGGTAACAGGATAGCTGCCAATTTTATCATTTTTTAATTTAGATGTGTCGACCTTAATATCGGATGTTTGGACATTTTTAATATTTTTAATTATTTTTTGATAATCAAACTCATGGTTGATTTCTAGTATTGGGTCTTTGACAAAAGTTAACAATTGGTTATTTTTTTGCCAGATTAAATAAACTGTACTAATAATTAAAATAAATAATACTGAAATAAAGGTAATTTTTTGTTTTTTTGAAAATTTATTGAATAACTTCATTTTTCTCGACCTTTCCATAAACATTATAGGTCTCAAAAACTTATTGTCAATAAATGTCATGAAGTTGTATAATTTTTTTTTAATATGGTATAATGCCAAAAAAGGAAAGGGGGAACAAAAATGTCCAATATATATGATTATTTAAAATGGCGAGGTGATCTGTCAATGAGAATAGATCCATTTAATGATATTGATGGCTTGATTTTAAGTGAATTAGTTTATGTTGATTTTGATAAAATAGTTCCCACATTTCCCAATGAACAAAGTTATTGTTTAAAAGATGTTGCTAATAATTTTAGTCAAGTAAATAATATTGAAGAATTACTAGATGAGATATCTTTCACTAAGGAATCAATTACATTATTACAAGAATTAGCTAAATGTCCGCGTTATCAAAATATTCTGCTATCTAATTATATTAATGAACTGGACTATCAAAGTATAAAACAATTTGCAGCAATTACTTTTCAATTAGAAGATAGTAGTATTTATGTTGCTTTTCGTGGCACTGATGATACAATTTTAGGCTGGCGTGAGGATTTTCAAATGACTTATCAATTTCCAGTTGCTTCTCAGCAAAGAGCAGTTGAGTATTTGGCTAAAATTGCTGAAATCGATTTTTCTAAATCACTTTTTTATCTTTTATGCCATTGTGATTATAAAATGAAGTGGTATCAAATTTTTAGGATATATATCACCCAAAAGATATCTGGTGTTAAAATTCGTGTTGGTGGTCATTCAAAAGGAGGAAATTTAGCAGTTTATGCATCTAGTTGTGTGAATTCTAAAATATCTAAACGAATTATTGAGATTTATAATAATGACGGCCCTGGTTTTAATCAAAAAATGCTAAATACAGATAATTACCGCAATATTTCTACTAGGATAAAAAAATTCATTCCAGAAAGTTCCGTATTCGGGATAATGCTTGAGAATCTTGAAGAAAAAATAGTAGTTAAAAGTAGCGCTAAAGGTTTAATGCAACATAGTGGCTTTAGCTGGTCAGTAGAAGGAACACAATTTGTTTGTGCTACTGAAATGAGTAAGGACAGCCAAACTATGGATGCAGCTTTTAAATCATGGCTAAGTAAAGTCGACAGTAAAACACGAAAGGATGCAGTTACTGCAGTATTTTCAATTTTAGAAGCAGCTAAAATTGAAAAAATTAATGATTTTTCAGAAAAATCATTATCACATCTAATTACGGCTATTAAAGAAATCAAAAATATGAACAGCGATACAAGAAATGCATTAATTCAATTTTTTAAAACGTTAATTGTAGAGACATACGATTGTAGTCGTAAAGAACATAAGAAAAAAGATACTAATGAAAATAATTCATAAAGATTTAATAATTTCAAATTATACTTAATGTATAATTTGAAAAGAGGGTTAACACGAATAAGTTTCAAAATGCGCTGTATCGCTTTATGTCAGGTCGTTATGGATCGGATCAACTAAACAATTTTTTATTAATATTTGCATTAATTTTATTAATTTTAAATCTTTTTGTAATTCGCAATCCATATCTTGCAACAATTATTTGGATAATTTTAATTATTAATATTTTTAGGACCTATTCTCGTAATATTTATAAAAGGCGAGCTGAAAATGATAAATTTTTATCTTTAATCCAGCCTGTCAAAAAAAGAATTAATATTATTAAAAGTAATAAAAATGATAAAATGCATAAATATTTTCTATGTCCTAACTGCAAGCAAACTGTTAGAGTGCCACGTGGTCGGGGACAAATTACAATTACTTGTCCTAAATGTAAACAAAAATTTGATAAAAAAAGTTAAAAGGAAGAAACTATTTTGTTTCTTCCTTTATTCGTTTTAAATGTTTAATAATTATGAGTGCTAATTTTTCTAGCTCTTCCTGGTCATCAGGTTGAAACCGTGCAAAACAACGAGAATCTAAATCTAGAACGCCATACAAGCTATTATCTATAATCAACGGGATAACAAGTTCACTGTTTGTTGCGCTATCACAAGCAATATGACTAGGAAACTGATGAACATCAGGAACACAGTAAGTTTTAAGATTTGTTGCACAGGCACCGCATACACCTTTGTTAAAGGGGATGAGTGTACAAGCTGTTTTTCCTTGGAATGGACCTAAGATCAGCTGATTATCTTGGCAAAGGTAAAAACCAACCCAAGATATATCAGAAAAGACTTGTTTGATAAAGGCACTTGCATTGGATAATAAACTTATTTCATAATTAATATTTTCTAGTAATGCATCTAATTGTTGTTCTTTCATAAAAATCACCAAATTCATTATACATGATTTTTATGATATTTTGTTTAAAAAAATAATTTTGGTGAAAAATATAGATAGATAAGTTAAAGGAGAATAGATATGAAACGTATTTTAAAATCAATATGCTGTTTATTGTTATTATTTGCAATGAGTTTTTCGATTGTTGGATGTTCAAACAATGATGATACTAACAAAGATAGTAATAACAATACTACCACTAATGAATCAGATGAGGATAATGGATTAGAGGGAATTGATAGTAGAGTTAAAAATAAATTTAGTAGTGACTATAAAGTTAATCGTGATGATGTAAATGAAGCAGTAAATTATATTCGCGATAATATCGATGATGTTAAAGACAAAGAGGTTGCGAAAAAGCTTTACGAACATGGTAGTTATTTAGAAATGGCTGCAGATAAGGGAGAAGTTGACGATGATAATTCAATTAGAGATTTAGGGATCAGCACAAAAGAATACGCTGCAAAAGTTTATAATGCTAAAGATGGAGAAGTTGATGACATTATAGCTGATGCTAAAGTTCGATTTGATCAATTTAAAACCGATCTTGATAGTGGTGTGGATACTGCAGTTGATAAATTTATGGATTTCTTTAAATAAGGGCACAAATTGTGCTCTTTTTTAATTTAAAAAGTGATAGAATCTTGATTCTATCACAAATATTAATCTTGATTTAATAAATAGTAGGCAATGCTACTATAGACAGTTGTTCCTGTTAACAAAACATCTTCATTAAAGTCATATGTACAGTTATGAGGTGAAGCGACTAGATCAGTTGTCAATTTCATATAAGTGCCTATTCCGCCATGTGCTTGGACAGTGGCAATCATATAGGAAAAATCATCACTACCGTCTAGCGGGCTTAAATCCTCTTTGGCAACTTTAATATCACCTAAATGATCGATACAAATATGGCGAATTAAATCCATCATTTTTTTATCACAGTCAAGCGAATAAGCTTTTCCCATCTCGTTTATCTCTACAATGGTATCGTGCATTAATGCTGCTCCTCTAATAACATCCCGAGCATAAACTTCCATATAATTATTCAATTCTGTAGTGGCGCCACGTACTTCGATTTCTAATTTAGCTGTTTCTGGGACTACATTTCTTCCTGTTCCTGCTCTAATTGTACCAACATTGATACGGGTACAACCATCACTATTACGTGGAATTGAATGAAGATTTAGGATACATGAAGCAGCAGATAATAAGGCGTTTTTGCCGAATTGTGGCATTCCTGCAGCATGAGAAGAAACACCATGATAGGTTACATCAAGTTTTGTTGTTGCAAATGTTTCGTTCATTCCCAAATAAATATCATAATCTTCCCCTTCGACCTGCTGCCAAATATGACCCGCAAAAATATAATCAACGTCATCAAGAATTCCGCTTAAAGCAATACTTTTAGCGCCACGTACACCTTCTTCAGCAGGCTGAAAAATTAATTTGATTGTTCCATGTAGTTGTTCCTTTATTTGTGCTAGTATTTTGGCCACAGTTAATCCCATGGCAGTATGACCGTCATGACCACAAGCATGCATAGCACCAGGATTACAAGAAATAAAGCCATTTTTACCAGGATTATGATCTGCTGAATCATCTTCAGTAATGCTAAGAGCATCTATATCAAAACGAATTGCTACAACAGGTCCAATTCCGTTGTGCATTACTCCAACGACCCCGGTAAAACCATTCTTTACTTTTTCTATGTAATAGGGGTCGGCTCCTTGAAGGAGGGCACGATTGTAATTTAAAGTTAATAGGCGTTTACTTGGTAATCCCATCCGGAACTCTTCACGCATAACTTCCTTGCCAACTGAGACTTGGTACCCTAAACTATCAAGTCTACGGGCTACTAGTGAAGCAGTTCGCATTTCTAACCAGCCGCGCTCAGCATATTTATGAAAATCACGTCGAGTTTGAATTGTTTCTTGGTGGTATTGTTGTGCCAATAATTTTATTTTATTATACATAATATACCTTCTTCCTTTATTCTATTCTATCAATATTTATGTTATTTTGGCAACAATAAAGGCTAAGGAAAATCCTTAACCTTTTGACAATCTCTTTTTTCGACGTTTTTCAAGAAATTCTTTAAATATTTTTATATATTTAAATAGTTCAGCAGACAAGTCAACAATAATTGATGAAAACGCAATTAATCCTAATAGTATCATTAGCCAGTTAAATGAAACGCCTGTTAATTCTAAAATTGACTGCCCGATCATCATTGAAATATAGTAACAAAATTGAGTTGAATAAATAATAAACTTGCGATATTTAGTTAGTGGTCTATATATCTTTAAAAGAGCTATTGTATAATTCCATCCTGTAAATAAAACACAGACAGTTGAAAGCATGTTAGGATCATAATTCAAAGCAAGACCAATATTTGTAATTAAAGTAGCTCCTATGGCAATTGTAAAAGCAGAAGGGAAAGACTTTTCTAAAACGGTTTCTAAAAAATTTCCTTCAACTCGTGCAAAGTTAGCTTCATATGTCAAGAAGAAAGTTGGTATTCCTACACCACATGCGCTGATAAGTGATAATTGTATTGGCTCAAAAGGGTAGGCTTGACCAAAAAAGATAGTTGAAATAGCTATGAGAGCAGAAAATATAGTTTTAATCAAAAACATAGATGCTGACATCGTAATATTATTAATAACACGCCGTCCTTCATCAACGATATGAGGCATTGCATCAAAATTGTTATCAAGCAAAACTAGATTTGCTGCATTTTTAGCTGCATCACTTCCTGATGCCATTGCAATAGAGCAATCTGCCTCTTTAAAAGCTAGAACATCATTGATTCCATCTCCAGTCATTGCAACAGTGTGACCCTGTTGTTTTAAGGCAACGACCATAGCCTTTTTTTGTTGCGGAGTGACTCTCCCAAAGACCGAATATTTATTTAAAGCTTCTGCTATTTCTTCAGAAGTTGAAAGGGTAGTTGCATCAACATAATGGTGGGCATTATTCAATCCAGCTCGTTTCGCGATAGATGAAACTGTAATCGGATCATCACCAGAAATAACCTTTAAATCAACACCTTGCTCGTTAAAATAAGCTAATGTTTCTTTAGCGTCTTTCCTAATTACATCACTTAACACAATAATACCTAAAGGCTCTAAATCGACAGGCAAAGCTTCATTACTCATTACTTCATCAGTATGTGCCAAAACTAAAATACGATAGCCTTCACTAGCATAGTCAACACATTTTTCTTCCAATTCTTCATTTCCCTTTGGAAATAAAAACTGATAAGCTCCAATATAATATGTACCACGATTAAAATAGGAGGTACCACTATATTTTCGATCAGAACTAAAAGGGATAACAAAATATGGATTAAAATTAGTTTTTGTTTGATAATGCTCTTTTAATGCTTGAGCAGTGACATTAACATCTGTTAGAGAATGCATTAAGTTTCCAACGATTTCACTAATATCAACATTGCTCATTTTAACATCAAATTCAACTTTCATTGTTCCTTCAGTAATAGTCCCGGTTTTATCTAAGCATAAGACATCAACACGTGCCAAAGTTTCAATGCAAAATAATTCCTGAACTAAAGTATTCTGTTTTGCTAATCGTAAAACACTTAAGGTCAAAGCAACACTTGTAAGCAGCACTAAACCTTCTGGAATCATTCCTAGTATAGCAGCAACGGTACTAACGATTGAGCTGTTAAATGTTTGATTTCCATAAAAAAATTGCTTTAAAAATAATAGACCGCCAATCGGTAAAATAACGATGCTTACATATTTTAAAATTTTATTTAAACAACGATTTAATTCAGAATTATGTTTCTTTAAACGTTTTGCTTCCTGTGTAATCTGATTCATATAGTTATCATCCCCAACGTGAATAACTTTACAAATTCCTTTACCAGAGGTAATAAAGCTACCGGAATACAAAGTATCGCCATTTTGTTTTAAAACAGGATCTGATTCACCAGTGAGCAGTGATTCATTAGTCTCCATATGCCCATCAATTAAAATACTATCAGTTGGAATCTGGGCTCCTGTAGTTAAGACAATATAATCATCCAGAACGATCTGATCAATATCAATTTCTTTTAATTCATCATCACGAATAACTTCAACGTGTGAGGTAGTAAGAATAGATAGGCGATCTAACGTTCTTTTCGCTTTAATCTCTTGATATATTCCAGCGATCGTATTAATAATAATTACTAAAATAAATAGTGTATTTTTATATGAACCAACAAAAAGTACTAAGCCGAGTAAAGCAGCATTTAAAATATTAAAAAAAGTAATTGTATTATTTAAAAAAATCTGTTTATAAGATTTAGTGATTTTATTATCGACCGTGTTGATTTTACCATTACTTATACGCTGATTAACTTCAGCGGTTGATAAACCATGATAATCTTGATTATTTATTTTCATATAATTCTCCTCTTTAGAATATTTTAACTTAATTATAATGATTAAACAATAAGTTAAAATTAATCATCTCATTAATTTTACTTAAGAATATATTAAATGATTCTAAAGTTAATTGGACAACTTGTTATTGTATACAATTTGTCACAAAGATTGTATACAATCAAAAGAAGAAGTGTTATAATAAAACTACTTAAATTTATGGGGGTGCTTATATGAGTCAATTTATTGATGGTTTTATTGAAAAAGCAAAAGAAAGTAATAACAAGATAGATAATGAATTATATTCAAAATTTGATGTAAAAAAAGGATTACGGAACGAGGATGGTACTGGGGTATTAGTAGGCTTAACCAAGATTGCTGATGTTGTAGGGTATAAAAAAATTGATGGTAAGAAAGTTGACTGTGATGGGGAGCTTTATTATCGTGGAATCGCAGTATCAGACATTATCAATAAACGCGAACCGCATCAACGCTTTTTATTTGAAGAGACTTGTTTTCTGATCTTGTTTGGCTATTTGCCAAACAAAGAGGAATTAGAAAATTTTAAAAAGGAGCTATCTGAGCGTTATGAATTACCACCGCATTATTTGGAATCTAAAATTCTTGGGTTTCCATCTAAAAATTTAATGAATAAATTACAACAGGAAGTTTTGATGTTATATTCGTATGATGAGGATCCAGATAATATTAGTCCTTCATCAACAATGTACAAAGGATTGAATCTAATTGCTAAAATTCCTTCAATTGTTTGTTATGCATATCGTAGTAAAGTGCATTATTTTGACAAAGAAAGTTTATATATTCACCAAATTAGGCCAGATCTATCAATTGCAGAGAATATCTTATATTTATTGCGTGACCATAAACACTTCACACCTAAAGAAGCTGAAGTACTCGATATGTGCTTAGTTCTGCATGCTGATCAT
The DNA here is from genome assembly GCF_014131695.1 of Thomasclavelia ramosa DSM 1402. Taxonomy (NCBI): domain Bacteria; kingdom Bacillati; phylum Bacillota; class Erysipelotrichia; order Erysipelotrichales; family Coprobacillaceae; genus Thomasclavelia; species Thomasclavelia ramosa. The sequence goes on along the minus strand of NZ_CP036346.1, from coordinate 1,667,923 downwards.
GGTGGTGGTAATAATTCAACGTTTACTAATGTTGTAATAAGTTCGACCGGAACAGATATTTATTCGAGTTTTGCTGGGGCAATTGGTTCTTTAAAAGGTCCTAAGCATGGTGGGGCAAATCTTGCTGTAATGAATCAAATGAAACTGATAATTAATGAAATTGGTCTAGATGCAAGTGATGAACAAATTAATGAGATCGTCGAAAGAATTTTAGATAAACAATACAATGATAATAGTGGATTGATTTATGGGATTGGTCATGCTGTATACACGGTTAGTGATCCGCGTTGTGTTATTTTAAGACAACAATGTAGCGAACTAGCTCTTGAAAAGGGGCGAGAAGCAGAATTTGATTTCTATTATCGTTTTGAACAGGCTGCTATTCAGGCAATAAAAAATCGTAAAGGAATTACTGTTTGTGCGAATGTCGACTTTTATAGCGGACTAATATATGATATGTTGTGTATTCCAACAGAACTATATACATTGATGTTCGTAGTTGGTCGAGCAGTTGGATGGTTAGCTCATAATATTGAAAATAAATTATATTCAGGACGGATTATTCGTCCCGCTGCTAAATATGTTGGAGAAACATATGAATATATACCTATGAATAAACGAAAATAAGAACATACCGATGTTCTTATTTTTATATTTATAAGAAAAAACTGGAGTGTCTCCAGTTTTATTTGATGTGACGAACCCAACCATATTTATCTTCTAAACGACCCCACTGGATCCCGGTTAAAGTATCATATAATTTTTGTGTCAAGTCACCAGTTTTAAAATCATTGATAATAACTTCTTCACCTTTATAATAAAGTTGACCAACAGGGGAAATTACAGCTGCTGTTCCAGTTCCAAATGCCTCTGTCAATTTACCATTGCGACCAGCTGCCATTAATTCATCGATACTTAATTCACGTTCTTCGACTTCATATCCCCAATCTTTAAGAATATGGATGATAGAATCACGAGTAACTCCTGGTAATACTGAACCTTCTAAAGGTGCTGTAACAACTTTACCATCAATTACAAACATTACATTCATTGTTCCTACTTCTTCGACATATTTGCGATGTACACCATCAAGCCAAAGAACTTGAGTATAACCATGAGATTCTGCTTTTACTTGAGCTGCAATACTGGCAGCGTAATTACCACCACATTTAGTGAATCCAGTGCCACCTTTAACGGCTCTTACATATTCATCTTCAACCCAAATTTTTACAGGATTTACACCTTCAGGATAGTAATTACCAACTGGTGATAAAATGATAATAAAAGTATAAGTTTTAGCAGGATGTACCCCAACACCAGCTTCACTTGCAAACATGAATGGACGAATATATAAAGAAGTATCTTTTGCAGTTGGAATCCAATCTTGTTCATATTTAACAATTGCTTCAACCGCTTCTACAAACATTTCTTCAGGTAATTCAGCCATGCAAATACGTCTATTTGAATTAATCATTCTTCGAGCATTCATTTCTGGTCTGAATAAAGTTATGTTACCGTTAGGATCACGATATGCTTTTAAACCTTCGAAAGTCTCTTGGGCATAGTGAAGTACCATTGTAGCAGGATCCATTGGAATTGGTGCGTATGGAACGATGCGTGCATCATGCCATCCTGTTCCTTCTGTATAGTCCATCATAAACATATGATCAGTAAAATAATTTCCAAAACCTAAATTATCTTGATTTGGTTTTTCTTTTAGAGTTTTCGCTCTTTCAATTTTGATTTCCATTATTAAACAACCCCCTTAATTTATTTATAAGTATACTCTCATTTAGCTAGTGATACAAGATAGAATTTATCTAATAAACTATGATAATGTAACTAATTATGTTCTTATCCTAAAAAAAGCAATTAGTTTGTTGGAAACGAAGATTATATGATAAGATATATAGTAGTATAAATATTTGCAGAAGTTAAAATTCTAAGGCCATTAATAGTTATGAATAGTAAATTATAAAGGAAGGAATAGTTATGTTGAAAATATTAATATGTTGTGGCGGAGGATTCTCTTCTAGTTATGTAACTGAGAGAATGAAAAAAGAAGTAGTTGAGAAAGGATTACAAGAAGAGGTTTATCTTGAATTTTATCCGTTTTCTCTTGTTAAAGAAAAAGAAGCTGATTTTGACATAATTATGTGCTGCCCTCACTTAAAAATTTATGTTGAACGTCTTTTACAGGAGACGACCATATCAGTTCCAATTTATCTGTTACCGCCTAAAATGTACGGTTTTATGCAATTAGAAGAAATAGTTGCAGATGCAAAAGATATAATTGAAATTTATCGGACGTTCCCTAATAATCCAGTTCATTTTCCTGGCGAAGAGAAATTATTACGGATTACTCGTGGTGTTGCATATCGAAATGTTAATAAAAAAAGATAGCTGTTTTAAATCTTCAATACAGCTATCTTTTTTTATTAATAATTTTCATATGTAAATTTTCCATAATATCAATTGATTTCTGTTCAAGAAGGGGGTCGTTGCTTGCAATTCCTAAACAATCAATAATGATAGATGCTTCGGGTAAGGCTGCTTTAATAATTATTGCATTAGATATTACACAGATATTTGAAACGACACCGACTAAAGTAATTTCATTGTATTGTTTATTTTTTAAATAATTACCTAATGCTAATGAGCCAAAAGTTTCTTTTATTATTTTTTTATCATTTTTTGCTAAATCATGGATTTTTCCATATAGTTGCCATCCTTCAGTGTTTTCAAGACAATGCGCCACAGGAAGATTTTTTCCTTCTTGGGTAGTTAAATAATTTTTTTGATGAGTGTCATAAGTAAAAATAACATCATCGTTGTTATTATGGTATTCCTTGATAAGATCTGCAAGATAGTCTTCCAAGGCCACTGCTTCCTGGAATCCTAAACTACCATTTACAAAATCATTTTGATAATCAATCACTACTAGTAATTTTTTCATGTGAACCCTCCATACTTTTTAAAATATTTTATCATTATTGATTGACAATGTAAATATATGGATATATAATCATATTGTCATATGAATAAATATTCATACGAAAGGAGATAAGAAATGGATAAAGTAGTAAACGAAGCTATTGTTAATAAAGTTGCTGCAGCATTGCCGGAAGAGGAAATTCTTTATGATGTTGCTGAGTTGTTTAAAGTTTTTGGTGATTCAACTAGAATCAGAATTATTTGTGCTTTGTTTGAATCAGAAATGTGTGTATATGATTTAGCGGCGTGTTTAGATATGACACAGTCTGCTATTTCACACCAATTAAGAATTTTAAAGCAAGCAAACCTAGTTAAATTTAGGAGAGATGGGAAATTGATGTATTATTCACTTGATGATGAACACGTTAAGCAGATATTTGACGCTGGGTATAAACATGTAATTGAGTAAGGAGAGGGTATTTATGAAACTTAAGTATAGTTTGAAAGGTTTAGATTGTGCTAATTGTGCTCAAAAGGTTCAAGAGCGAGTTAGTAAACTTGAAAATGTTAGAGAGTGCAGTGTTGTGTTCGCAACGACAAAAATGTTTGTTGAAACAGATACTGATTTGTTTGATGAATCAAAAATTGTTGAAGCTGTTAAAAGCGTTGAACCGGATGTAGAAGTAATCAATTTATCAAAAAATGGTCAAGATTATAATGTTTCTAATAATCACGAAGAATGTAACGGTGAACATGATCACAAACATCATCATGATCACGAGAAATGTGGCTGCGGACACGAGCATGAACATCACCATGATCACAAGGAATGCAGCTGTGGACATGACCATGAGCATAATATTGAATCAGTTCAACATGGTGATTTAAAAGGTGCGATTAATATTAAAATCAGTGGATTGGATTGTGCAAATTGCGCTATGAAAGTTGAACAAGCAATTAATAAAATGAATGAAATCGATGAAGCAATGATTATTTTTTCTACTGAAACACTGAAAGTAAAACCTAAGACATCGATTGCTCAAAATGAATTATTGAAAAAACTACAAAAAGTAGTTGATCAAGTTGAAGACGATGTGACTTTGACATTAAAAGATGAAATTAAAGTAGTTGAAAAACCAAAATTATTTGTTCCTAAGGAACATCTTGGGTTAATTGGTGGAACCTTAGTTTATATTGCTGGTATTATAGCGGGCGAGTTTGATTATGCAGCAATTGTTTATGGAATTGCATATTTATTAGTAGGGTATAAAGTTATATTAAAAGCATTAAAGAATATCAGGCGTGGTGAGGTTTTTGATGAAAATTTCTTAATGTGTATTGCAACGATTGGAGCATTTTGTATCAGTGACTATAAAGAAGCTATTGCAGTTATGTTATTCTATTCTGTTGGAGAAATTTTTCAAGCATATGCAGTTAATAAAACAAGAACTTCAATTAGTTCATTAATGGATTTAAAAAGTGATTATGCTAATTTATTAGTGGGTGAGGAAATAAAAAAAGTTGCTCCAGAAGAAATTAAGATTGGTGACGAGATTATTGTTAAAGTTGGTGAAAAGGTACCTCTTGATGGAGTTGTACTTGAAGGTGCTAGTACTCTAGATACATCTAGTTTAACTGGTGAAACACTGCCGCGTAATGTTAGCAAAGGTGACGAAGTATTAGCAGGCGTAGTTAATTTAACAGGAATTATTAATCTTAAAGTATCTCAGGTTTATGAAGATTCAACTGTTTCAAGAATTTTAGATTTAGTTGAAAATGCAGCTAGTAAAAAAGCTCCAATTGAACAATTTATTACACGCTTTGCAAGAATCTATACGCCAACTGTTGTATTTTTGGCTGTTGCACTTGCAATTGTTCCAATGCTGATTTTTAAAGATGCAGTATTTACAGATTGGTTATATCGGGCTTTAACTTTCTTAGTTGTCTCATGTCCATGTGCATTGGTTATTTCAATTCCATTGGGACTATATGCAGGATTAGGGAAAGCAAGTAAAGTTGGGGCATTAATCAAAGGCGGTAATTATCTTGAATTATTAAAGGATATTGATACTGTTGTGTTTGATAAAACTGGAACACTTACAGAAGGTAGCTTTGAAGTTGTAGAAATTAATGGTGCCGATGACTTATTGATGCTTGGAGCATATGGTGAAAGTATGTCAAATCATCCAATTGCTAAAAGTATTTTAAGAAAATATGGTCAAGAAATTGATCAAAAGCGAATTAGTGACTTTAAAGAGATAGCAGGTAAAGGTATTGAAGTTAAAATTGATGATAAAGTATATAATTTAGGTAATAAATCTTATATTGAAGGTTTAGGAATTACAGTCAATAATCCATCTACAGTAGGGACAGTAGTGCATATTGTTTGTCAAGGTAAATATTTAGGTAATATTGTTGTCGCAGATAAAATAAAAGAAACTACTATTGAAGGAATCAAACATCTGAAAAAATATGGTATTAAAAATACTGTAATGTTGACAGGGGATCGTAGCGAAGTAGCCGAAGATATTGCTAAAAAAATTGGAATTGACACAGTTTATAGTGAGTTGTTGCCACAAGATAAAGTAATTCAAGTAGAAACTCTAATCAATCAGGGAGCAAAATTATCATTTGTCGGTGATGGTATTAATGATGCACCAGTTCTAGCTCGAGCTGATTTGGGAATTGCTATGGGTGGTGTTGGAAGTGATGCCGCTATTGAAGCAGCTGATATTGTATTGATGAATGATGATATTGTTACGATTGGTGAAGCAATCTGTATTTCACAAAAAACAAATAAAATTCTAAAACAAAATGTGACTTTTACATTGATTATTAAAATTGGAGTCTTATTATTAACAATGTTTGGATACGCCAATATGTGGATGGGTGTGTTTGCTGATGTTGGAGTAACATTGATTGCAATCTTAAATTCAATGAGAATATTACGATAATTGATTAGGACTGGTTAGCCGGTCCTAATTTTCTTTAATTTAAAGTTAGAGTCTATAAACTTTATTTGATATGGTGTATAATTTAGCGCGGAGGATATTTATGGAGAAGGTAATTATATTAGGAACAGGAAATGCAGGTGTAAAAAATTGTTATAATACTTGCTTTGCTTTGAAAAATAAAAATGAATATTTATTGGTTGATGCCGGCGGTGGAAATGGTATTTTAAAGCAGCTTGAACTGGCAAAGATTGAATTATCCCAAATAACAAATATGATTGTTACGCATAGCCACACTGATCATGTATTGGGAGTAGTATGGATTTTTAGAATGGTTGCAACCAAAATCAAAAGTGGTGAATATGACGGTAACTTCAACATATACTGTCATGATGAATTGGTTTCTACAATAAAAACAATTATCAAACTAACAGTACAAGAGAAACTCTATAATTTAATTGATGAGCGCATATTTATTAATGAAGTACAAGATGGACAAAAAATCACAATTTGTGAACATCTTGTGACTTTCTTTGATATTTACTCAACAAAAGCAAAACAATTTGGTTTTTCGATTGAATTAGATGATGGAAAATTGACATGTTTAGGTGATGAGCCATTCAATGAATTATGTTATCAATATGCTGTTGATTCAAAATGGTTATTAAGTGAAGCTTTTTGTTTATATCAAGAACGTGATTTTTTTAAGCCATACGAAAAGTATCATTCAACAGTAAGAGAAGCTAGCGAACTAGCACAAACATTAAATATCAAGAATTTGATTTTATATCATACTGAGGAAAAAAATCTTAGTCATCGTAAAAAATTGTACACTGATGAAGCAAAGCAATATTTTAATGGAAATATCTTTGTGCCTGATGATCTGGAAGAATATAGGTTGTAGGAGGAGTAACATGACACTAGATAAATTAATTCCAGGAATGAGTGGGAAAGTTACGATTGTTCACGGAGAGGGCTTATTGCGTCGTCGTTTGTTGGAAATGGGATTGACTCCAAAAACAGTTGTAAAAGTTCGCAAGATTGCACCGATGGGTGATCCTATTGAACTTTATTTACGAAGTTATGTTTTAACGATTCGTAAAGATGATGCAGCGATGATTGAAGTAGAGGTGATTAGTGATGCCAACTAAAACAATAGCTTTAATTGGAAATCAGAATTGTGGTAAAACAACTCTTTTTAATGCTTTAACTGGTTCGAATCAGCATGTTGGTAATTTTCCAGGTGTAACAGTTGAACAAAAATCTGGAACTATTAAAAAACATCCATCGATTAAATTAGTTGATTTGCCAGGAATATATTCATTAACACCATATACAATGGAAGAAATCGTCTCAACTGATTTTTTGATTAAAGAAAAACCATCAATGATAATAAATATTATCGATGCGACTAGTATTGAACGTAATTTGTATTTAACAATGCAGCTTTTAGAATTAAATATTCCAATGATTTTGGCGCTGAATATGATGGATGAGGTTATTAGTAGTGGTAATAGCATTGATGTAGAAGGATTACAACAGGCGTTAGGAATACGGGTTATTCCGTTATCAGCAAGTAAAAATGAGGGAATTGAAGAATTGATCGAGGCTATTGAAACAACTCTAAAAGAAAATAACTGTTCACATTTAGATCTTTGTTCAGGTGAGATTCACAAAGCGATACATTCAATAACCCATTTGATTGAAGATAATGCAGTTAAGGCAAAACTACCAAAACGTTTTGCCGTTACAAAAATTATTGAGGGTGATAAAGATATTATCAGGCAATTACATCTTGATGTTCAGCAACTCCATATTATTAAACATATTATTGAGGATATGGAAGAAAAGGAAGGCTTGGATAAAGATGCGGCCTTAGTGGATATGCGCTATCAAGTAATTGAAAATATCACACGACAAACTGTTTTTAAAGAGCAAGAAACTGCGGGTCAAGTACGTTCTGAAAAAATAGATTCTATTTTAACTCATAAATATTTTGGAATACCAATCTTCATTGTCGTTATGCTAATGATTTTCTTTCTGACCTTTAATGTTATTGGTGCACCGTTACAGTCATTAATGGAAATAGCAGTTGATTTTATCGGGAGTACGATTATTACATTTTTAACTAATCATCAAGTTGCACCTTGGCTAATTTCGCTACTGCGAGATGGAGTAATTGCTGGAGTTGGAAGTGTTTTATCATTCTTGCCGTTAATTGTTGTATTATTCTTTTTTCTATCGATGTTAGAGGATAGCGGATATATGGCACGGGTAGCTTTTGTAATGGATAAGCTGTTAAGAAAAATAGGTTTATCTGGTAAATCTTTTGTTCCGATGTTAATTGGATTTGGGTGTTCTGTACCTGCAATTATGGCTTCACGAACATTATCGTCTCAACGTGATCGTAAAATGACAATTATTGTGACACCATTTATGTCATGCAGTGCTAAATTGCCAATATATGGGATGATAATTGCAGCTTTTTTTAGTACGAAAGCCCCACTGGTGATGATTACTATATATTGTATTGGAATTTTAGTTGCAATTTTTTCTGCATTATTATTAAAAGCGACAATTTTCCCTGGTGATCCAATTCCTTTTGTAATGGAATTACCAAGTTACCGAATCCCAACAGCTAAAAATGTGATTATGCATATGTGGGAGAAAGCAAAGGATTTTTTAAAAAAAGCTTTTACAATTATTTTTATTGCATCTTTATTAATTTGGTTTTTACAAAGCTTTAATTTTCGTTTTGAAATGGTCACTGATAGTTCAAAAAGTATTTTAGCTTACATCGGAAATAAACTATCATTTATTTTTGCACCTTTAGGATTTTCTGATTGGCGCTTATCGACATCTTTGATTACTGGAATAACAGCAAAAGAATCGGTTGTCTCAACCTTATCTGTCCTTACTAATTCAAGTAGCCCGGATGCTTTATATCATGCTTTGAATACTTTACTTACACCAGCAAGTGCATTTGCTTTTTTAACCTTTACAGTATTATATATGCCTTGTGTGGCTGCTTTTGCGGCAACAAAACGAGAACTTGGTTCTTGGCTACAGGCAATCTTGACAGCAGGTTATCAAACAGGAATTGCTTACGTAGTTGCTTTTATTGTTTATCATTTAGCTTTATTGATTTCTTGATTGACAAATAATATAATTATAAATAGATAACCAATGAAAGGACTTACATTATGGATAAAAATTTAGGAACTATTATTAAAATTAAACAAGATGGGATGATCAAAGCGTTTGAACAAAATAATATGCAAATTACTTTTGTTGATAACTTTGAACAATTACATAATTATTTAAAAAAATATTTATGTAATCACAAAACAGTTGCCTTAGGTGGTTCGATGACTTTATTTGAAACAGGAGTAATTGATTTAATTCATCAATCTGATGTTTTATTGCATGATCGCTATCAAGAGGGATTAGAGCGAGAACAAATGCAGGAAATATTCAGAAAAGCTTTTACTAGCGATTTATTTATAACGAGCACAAATGCTCTAACTACAAATGGATGTTTATACAATGTTGATGGAAATGGAAATCGTGTTGCAGCTATGATCTATGGTCCAAAAGAAGTTGTTGTAATCGCTGGGAAAAATAAGATTTTTGATAGTGAAGAAGAAGCAATCAATCACATTAAATCAATTAGTGCTCCCGCAAATGCTGTTCGTTTAAATAAAAAAACACCATGTACTAAAACAGGGACATGTATGAATTGTTTATCAGCAGATAGAATATGCAGCAGCTATGTCAAATTGGGGTATCAAGGTAACATTAATCGAATTAAGATCGTTATTGTTGATCAAGATTTAGGTTATTAAGATGAAGAGTGGAATTTTATTTCCTTTATCAAGTTTTCCTTCAAAACATGGGATTGGTGATTTAGGAAAAGAAGCTTATAAGGTCATTGACCAGCTTGCTGCAAATAAAGGTCAATATCTTCAAATTTTGCCATTTCATCCTTCTACTCAAGCTAATTCACCATATCGTGCGGTAAGTACATATGCCGGAGATGAAATCTATATTAATTTAAACAGTTTAGTCGAAAATGGGCTGTTAGATGAAGTACCTGAATATTATTCTGAAACATCAAATGTTGATTATGACAAAATCAGAAAATTTAAGCATAAATATTTATTATTGGCATATAACAATTTTAAGGGCAATGATCAGTACGATCGTTTTTTAACTAAATGCCCTTGGGTTTTTGATTATGCTCTCTACTGTACGTTTGCTTCAATTAATAAAAGTTATGATTGGGCATCATGGCCGACTGAATTTAAAGATTATCCTAAATATCATCAGGTAAATTTAACAAAATATACAGAGCAGATTGCTTACTATCAATTTGTTCAATTTATTTTTTATCATCAATGGTTTTCATTTAAAAAATATGCTAATGATAAAGGAATCAAAATTATTGGTGATATGCCATTTTATGTTGATCACGGTTCAGTCGAAGTATGGTTGGATAATCAGTCATTTTTATTGGACGAAGCGGGTTATCCAACAAGTGTTGCTGGTGTTCCACCCGATTATTTTAGTCCAACTGGGCAATATTGGGGAAATCCTCTTTATGATTGGAAATATCTAAAATTTAATAAATTTAAATTTTGGACTGATCGAATTGGCTGGGCTAGTAAGATCTTCGATATTACTCGTATTGACCACTTTCGAGCATTTGATTCGTATTGGGATATTCCTGTTGATGCACCAACAGCGATTGAAGGAAGTTGGAAATATGCTCCCGGCTACGAACTATTTGATCAATTATATGCCTCTCTAGGAAGTATTGATTTAGTAGCAGAAGATCTAGGTTATCTGCGTCCTGAAGTTATTGAATTAAAAAATCATTATCATCTCAAAGGAATGAAAGTTTTTCAATTTATGTTAGATGATGGTTTTAATGATCTTGAACATTCATATTTTTATCCCGGAACTCATGATAACGAAACAATCAAAGGATGGAGCGATAGCCTTAATGAAGAAGCATTGAATAAAATAAAGAAAATAGTTGATGAAAAACTGCCGCTAAATTTAGCAATTATTAAATTCTGCTTACATTCCAATGCCAGTGATGTAATTGTTCCAGTTTGGGATTTGCTGGAAGTAGATAATGAACAACGGTTTAATATTCCGGGAGAAGTTAATGATACCAATTGGACTTATCGTGTATCAAACATGAGTTTAGTTGAGAAAGCTTTTAAATTATTTAATAAACTAAAAAGTGAGGATTAAAATGAGTTATAAAAAAATAGATGTCAATGAATTAAGTTTAAATCCGTTTAAAACAATCGGAAAAGATTGGCTTTTAATTAGTGCTGTCAAAGATGGAAAAATAAATACAATGACTGCCTCTTGGGGTAGCGTTGGAGTGATCTGGAATAAAAATGTTGTGACTGTGTATATTAGACCACAGCGATATACTAAGGAATTTGTAGATAGTGCAGATTATTTCACGTTAACTTTTTTTGATGGCTATAAAAAAGAATTAGGGGTTCTAGGTTCAAAATCTGGACGTGACAGTGATAAAATAAGAGAAGTTGGTTTTAATGTTGAGATGATTAATGAACAGCCTTTATTCAAACAAGGCACAATGGGAATGGTTTGTAAAAAATTATATCGGGGTAAAATTGAACCAACAGGGTTCATTGATGTTTCTCTAGATGTGAAAAATTATCCAGATCATGATTATCATTATATTTATATTGGTGAAATAGAAAGTATTTATGTAAACGAAAAAGATTAATCTTTTTCGTTTATTTTTGCATATTAAGGACATACTTTAATTGGTGAGAATATGCAGATATTAGAATATATAGTTGTCCCTGTTATATCATTAGCAGTTCTATTTGGAATAACAAAAATGATGGGATATCGACAAGTTAGCCAATTAAATATGTATGATTATATAAATGGAATTACAATTGGGAGTATTGCCAGTGAGCTAGTCATGGGTGGGTTTGATAATATGTTAAAGCCGCTTATTGCTATGATCGTATATACAATTGTAATAATTATCCTTTCCAAACTAGCAAGTACTTCTTTAACGATGAGAAATATTATTGACGGGCATCCGGTGGTTTTATTTGAAAATGATCAAATATATAATGAAGAATTGGAAAAGGCTAAACTTGATGTTGATGAATTTTTAATGCAATGTCGAATAGGGGGCTACTTTGATTTAAATGAATTACAGATGGTTGTATTAGAAACAAATGGAAGCTTAAGTTTTTTTCCAAAAGAAAAATATCGTCCTACTGTGGTCAATGATTTAAATATTAAAATTAATAAAGTTAATCCGCCGACTTTATTAGTTAAAGAAGGAACGATTTTTCATGAAAATTTAAAATCAATTAATCATGATGTTGATTGGCTTGAGCGGGAACTAAATGTTTTAGGAGTACCGTTATCAGATATTATTTTAATGTATCAAGAGGATAATAGTAATCTAGTTGTATACACTATTAATGAAATTGAAAAAAAATTTAATTAATGCGTGAGTTGAAATTTAGACAACAAATAGGAAGTATTATTACTTCCTATTTGTTATTTTTTCGATATTTATCATAAATGATTTTCAAACCTTTAAAGGTTAAATCAGGGTCGTATATATCAATTAAATCGGTTTCATTAAAAATAATCCGACCTAGTCCACCAGTAGAAATAACTTTAAGTTTCTCATTATACTCGGCTTTAATTTCACGAATAATATTTTCAGTTAATCCAATATATCCATAGATTATTCCAGCTTGCATACTAGATACAGTATTTTTGGCGATTACACTTTTAGGTTTTTTGATTTCAATTTCTGGTAATTTTGCTGCCTGACTAGATAGCGCATTAATACTAATGCCAATCCCGGGAGCTGTTGCACCGCCTAAAAAATCACCATCTTTACTTATTACATCAAAAGTAGTCGCAGTTCCAAAATCGATTACAAGGCAAGGGCCACCGTGAATGTAATATGCTCCAGCAGCATCAACCAGGCGATCGGCTCCTAATTCTTTAGGATTATCGATTTTAATTCGGATTCCTGTTTTAATGCCAGGACCAACAATAATCGGCTCTTTATTAAAATATTTTTTAATCGAATTAGTAAATGAATACATAATTTTAGGTACAACTGAGGCAATAATAATGTCTTCAATTTCATCAACTAATATGCTAGATGCCTGCAAGAAACTTAGCAGCATAAATCCATATTCATCAGAAGTCCGTTCTAATTTTGTTGTTAGACGATAATTGTCAATAATTTCATCTTTATCAACTAATCCCATCGTAATATTTGTATTTCCAATATCAATTACAATTAACATGAATGACTCTCCTTGATTTTTATTAATTTTTTTAAGATTAAATCACTTAATTCATCTTTAGACATAAGTTCAATTGATTGTACGTCATTTTTACTAATAAAAGTGACTTTATTAGTATCTTTTTTGAAACCAGCACCATTTTCATTTAAATTATTAGCAACTAATAAATCACAATTTTTACGTTTGAATTTATCCTTAGCATTTTCAATTAGATTTTGTGTTTCCATTGCAAAACCGCAAATTGTTTGAGTTGTTTTATGAGCGCCTAAATAAGTAAGAATATCATCATTTTTAACCATCTCCAAAATTAATGAATCTTCATGCTTTTTTATTTTATTAGTAGCAATTTCTTTGACCCGATAATCACCTACAGCAGCGGCTTTAATGATATAATCTTGTTTTTCATAACTTTCTTTGACGGCTTCAAACATAGCACGGGCAGATTTAATATTGATTACTTCAACTCCATACGGAACCCTTAAATCTGTCGGACCACTAATCAGAGTTACTTTAGCACCTAATTGATAGGCGCGTTTTGCCAATGCATAACCCATTTTTCCGCTTGAATGATTAGTGATGTAACGAACTGGATCAATCGCTTCTTGAGTTGGACCGGCAGTTACTAAAACACGTTTATGTTTTAATGGCTTAGGACTTAAACAATATTCAACCATGTTAATAATATCATCAGTATCAGCTAATTTTCCACGGCCAACATCTCCGCAAGCAAGTAACCCGTAGCCAGGCTCAACAAATTTAATGCCATAAGTTTTGCATCTTTCAATATTACGTTGCGTTGCTAAATTGTCATACATATTAACATTCATTGCTGGTGCAATCAGCTTAGGACAAGTAGCAGCTAAAAAGGTTGAAGTAACAATATCATCGCAAACACCATTAGCAATTTTACCAATAATATTAGCTGTTGCAGGGACAATGATAAAACAGTCTGCCTTCTTTGCATAGCTGATATGTTTAATTTGATAACCTTGATCGTCAAAGTCATCGACCAGAACAGGTTTGTTGATTAAAGCACCAAGAGTTAGGGGACTGATAAATTTTGTTGCATTTTCAGTCATAATTACTTCAATATCATAATTTAATTTTTTTAAGGCTCGAACTAAATCACAAGTCTTATAAGCAGCAACACTGCCACTAATACCTACAATAATTGTTTTCATATTACTTCCTTTCTATCTTTGAACTATCTCAAATTTGATTAATAATTTAAAAACAATTCTAGTATCAATCATGCTTCATCACCATCTTTTATTCATTGGGAATGAGCTTGGATTAAATACTAGAATATATAATAATTAACTTTTCTATATTTCATTTTGCCTCCACTACCGTTCTTCCTAGATACGGTGTCAATCATGATTTATAAATGATTAATGATGAGCGATCATCACTAAATGATAAAGCCATTATATTACTTAATGAATAATAATTCAATCATTTAAATTGTACCTTTTGTCTGATTGGTGCTAAAATAATAAAAAAAGAAATGGAGTGAGTTGAATGAAAAAAGTCGCAGTATTATTTCATGATGGATTTGAAGAAGTTGAAGCTTTAAGTGTTGTAGATATTATGCGTCGAGCAAATGTAGAATGCACAATGGTAGGAATGGATAAATTAGAAGTCACTAGCTCTCATCAAATTAAAATTAAAATGGACCAAATCTATGATGGGTTAGATAACTATGATGCAGTTGTTATTCCTGGAGGAATGCCTGGGGCAAGTAATTTAAGAGATGATTCACGGGTTATTGATCTTGTTAAACAATTTAATCATGATGGTAAAATAATTGGAGCAATCTGTGCGGGACCGATTGTTTTACAGGAAGCAGATGTTATTAAAGGAAAAACCGTAACTTGTTATCCAGGTTTTGAAGAACAGTTAATTGGTTCTAATTATCAAGAAACACTTGTCCAAAGAGATGAGAATATTATTACCGGAAAAGGACCAGCAGCAGCTCTAGCTTTTGGGTACACATTGCTAGAAGCACTTGGGTGTGATAGTAGTGTGATAAAAGAGGGAATGCAGTATACTTATTTAGAAAAAAATATTTAATCAAATTACTTTAAATGGTAAATGAATAGGATTATAATATTACTGTTAAATAAGGAGGAAAATGATATGGCTAAATTTGTATGTTCTGTATGTGGATATGTTTATGAAGGAGATGCAGCTCCAGAACAATGTCCAGTATGTAAAGTTGGGGCTGACAAGTTCGTTGAACAAACAGGTGAAATGACTTGGGCAGCAGAACACGTTGTAGGTGTTGCTAAAGACGTAGATGAAGAGATCAAAAAAGAATTAAGAGCAAACTTTGAAGGAGAATGCTCAGAAGTAGGAATGTATTTAGCAATGGCAAGAGTTGCACATCGTGAAGGATATCCAGAAATTGGATTATATTGGGAAAAAGCAGCTTATGAAGAAGCTGAACATGCAGCAAAATTTGCAGAATTATTAGGAGAAGTAGTAACTGATTCAACAAAAAAGAACCTAGAGATGCGTGTTGAAGCTGAAAATGGAGCAACTATGGGTAAAACAGAATTAGCTAAGAAAGCTAAAGCATTAAACTTAGATGCAATTCATGATACAGTGCATGAAATGGCACGTGATGAAGCACGTCATGGAAAAGCGTTTGCTGGATTATTAAAACGCTATTTCGGATAATTAAGAATAATTTTTTAAATTAAAGCAATAAAAGTAGGTATATAAAAAGATAAAATTTCTTTAAGTATACCTACTTTTTATTATGCTTAATTTATTTAAAAATAGTGCTTTTCAATTTGAGCAAGTGAAAACAACACAGTAAAAGTAAAGAAAAGTTCAACAATACTATTGATTACGCCAAACATAATGATAAACATTCCAATTAATAAGACTAAACTCCTAAATAGAGTAGACATTTTTTTATAAAACTGATAATCATCTAACATGATACGATTAATTAGTAATTGGATAATAAATAATAGGGAGATGGTTCCTGATGATGAAATGAGGACATGGAGAACCGAAACAATATTTTCATTATCAGGATGATAAGGTAAATAGGAACCTGTCAGCATGGAAATAAAACAACTCCCGATTAAGAACTTATTTGCAATCGTTAGATACGTAATATGTTTAAAAAGTTTAATTACCTTAAATAATAAGAAACATGAAATTAATGTAACCCAAATTAAATAATATATTCTTAAATGAGGTTGATAAGATAAGTAAGTAAAATTATTATATGCCCAAGAGGTTTTTAACGACATTAAAAAGGTGATTATAAACATAAATAGATACATTTTTCAACCCCCAATAATGTTATTTTAATAAAATTCTAAAAAATTGTAAATAATAAAAGAAAAAATGAACATTGAATAGTAAATAATATTATAGGAGGATTTTAAAATGAAAATCAAAATGAAAAGTATTCATGCAAACATTATTAATGAAACCGTATCAGCAAGTGCCACGGATGTTCGAGCACAGATAGAAATTGGATATAGTCACGATGAAAAAAATCGATTGCAGCTTAATTATCATATATCTGTAGGTAAGCAAAACAGTGGGCATTTATATGTTATTAAGTGTTCTTTTGTCTTGATTGATTTCTCAACAGAAATGTCTGAAAAAGAGATTTTAAATGAAGCAGTAGAAAATTTACAAGAACGTATTGAAATTATATTAGCCTTATTAACTGAAGAAATGGGTTTTGAATTACTTTCATGATGAAAGTGATTATCGAGTAACAAACTAAATTAATTATCATATTTTATAGTAGAGGTGGAATATGATAGTTTATATAAATGGAAATGATAATCGTTGTAAACAATTAGCAAAGCTAATGATTGCAGATGGTTATCAAATTCAAGAAGATAGTAGGCTGATATCTTCTTGTGATATTATTTATTTAGGTAAAGATGGTCAGGGGTTTGAACAAGTTGATTTTAAAAATAATGCTATAGTACTTTCATTATTAAAGAATCAGCGATTATGTTATTTAAGTAAGTTAAAGGGATTTAATTATCGTTACTTGTATAGTGATGAAGACTTTGTTGTTGAAAATACACATATTAGTGATGAAGCAGTGATTGCGTATATGATAATTGATAATTCAATTAGTTTGTCAAATTCTAATGTGTTAATCTTAGGTTATGGTCATTGTGGACGCGATTTAGCAGCTAAACTTGAAAAATTTAATGCGAAAGTCAGCATTAGTAATCGCAGTGATCATTATCATGATGAAGTTGTTGAAAAAGGATATCGTTATATTCGGTTGGATCAGCTCACTTTAAATGGGTATGATTTTGTTATTAATACTATTCCTAGTCAAATAATTGACAGCGATATTCTAAAAACAAAAGATGTTAATTGTAAGATTTATGATGTTGCTTCAACACCATATGGTTTAAAAACTTGTGATCGTGATGAAAGTTATCATCTATTAAAGCAGCTTCCGACTAAGTATGCCTATGATAGTAGTGCAAAAGCGCTTTATAAAGCAATTAAACGGGCAGTTGATCAATATGCTTAAAAACAAGAAAATCGGAATTGGATTAACAGGGTCTTTTTGTTCGCTACAAAAGACGCTGGCTGTAATAAAAGAATTAGCAGCTTTAGAATGTGATTTATATATATTTGCAAGTGAAAAAATTTTAAATTGTAATACTCGTTTTAATAAAGCTGACGAATTAATTGATGAATTAGAAAAACTTTCTAAAAGAAAAGTAATTACTAATGTTGTAGACAGTGAAATATTTGGACCCAAAATTCCTTTGGATCTAATGATTGTAATGCCCTGTAGTGGCAACACATTAGCAAAATTAGCTATAGGGATAAACGATAATGCTGTCACAATGGCTTGTAAATCAACACTTCGTAATGAACATAATGTTGTTTTAGCAATCGCGACAAACGATGCTTTAAGTAATTCTGGTAAAAATATCATGCAAATTTTAAATACTAAACATTTTTATCTTGTCCCAATGTATCAAGATGACTGCATAAAAAAACCAAATAGCATGTTATTTGATGAGACTCTTGTAATTCAAACAGTAATCAATGCAATTAATAATAATCAGCTCCAGCCCGTTTTTGAGGGTGTAAAAGATGATTAGAGTTTTAAAATTTGGTGGAACTGCTTTAAAAACAAATGATTCAATCAAACTAGTTACTAATGTTATAATTAATAATTTGGATCATAAATTATTAGTTATTGTAAGTGCTATGGGACGTTATCCAGATGCTTATGCCACTGATACATTAAATGCACTAGCACTTAATGCTAACTACGATGAACATTGTCGATTGCTTAGTTGTGGAGAAATAATAAGTAGTATCGTGTTATCTAGTAATTTGAAATCACAAGGAATTAATGCAATCTCGCTTTCAAGTATGCAGTTAAATCTTAAAGTTAAGCATAATCGTTTAGTTGGCTTAGATACCAAAGTAATCAATAAGTATTTTGAAACATATGATGTCATTATCGTGCCAGGATTTCAGGGAATAGATAAATTTAAAAATATTCGTATTCTAGAAAAAGGGGATAGCGATTATACAGCAGTATACCTAGCACGACGTTTGAATTTGGATGAGGTATATATTTATAGTGATGTTTGTGGCATTTTTACTGGTGATCCTAAATATATTAATGAAGCACGACTTATCAAGCATATTGGCTATCGTCAAGCTCTTGATTTAGCCAAGCACAAAGCTCGGATCATTTGTTACAAAGCATTGATGGAAGGGTATAAAAAAGATGGCTTTAAAATCAAGTTACGTTCTTTTAAAGATGATAGGATTGGTACTTTGATTAATCATGATGATACAAATATCCGAACAATGTCAATTGATTTTAATTATTGGCTAATTCGTTTTGAAGAAACAATAGCTAAAAGCGATTATAGTTTCCTTCATGATTGCTTTGACGATGATTATTTAATTTTTGAAGAAGATTTAGCTAAACTAGAAACTGATTATACTAAAATAGATCTTTATACAAAAGTACATTTTGTTGGTTGTGGATTAGAAAATGATGAGATTTATCGGAATTTTCTTGAAAAATTTGCAATTGTTTCTAAAAATGAACATGATAGTTATTATGTGAAAGCAAAAAATCAAAAACAAGATTTGAATCTTTTACATGATTTGGTTGTAAGGAGTGATTAAAATAGATATTTTTACTAATTTAATTACTCCCTTTGATATTGATGATATGATTGATTATCAAGCGCTAGATAATCATATTGAAAAATTAGTAAATCAAGGAAATAATAAATTTATTATTGGCAGCAGGACAGGGGAAGCTGCTTCATTGACTTTTTTAGAACAAAAACACTTATTACGATATGTTTGCTATCACTATCCTGGTCTTGAAATATATATGCAGCTTAGTGAATCATGTACAAAAAAAGTAATTAAACAGATAGGAGACCTTAAAGACATTAGCGAATTTGCTGGCTATATGATCGAGTTACCAGAAATTTTTAGTTTAACCCAAAACGGATTGATTAGGCATCTTGATCTAATTGCTACTGCAACTAATAAATCGATTGTTATTCAACAACATAAGCAAAATATGATTGCTGTTAATCATTTATTGGAATTGAAAGAAAAACATGAAAATATAACTGGCTTGATTACTGAAGTAAATAGCACAGGTTATCAGATTATTAGAAATAACGGGTTAGGTCTATACGGTATAGAAGAGATGCTAGTGCAAAATGAAATTAATAATTATGATGGACTTATTAGTAACTTAACTAATCTAAGTTATAAAAAGTATAGAGAATTAATTACTCAGCATAATGATTTATATTTTGATTTTTTTAAATTAATAGTTAAATATTTTTATCAAGATAATATTGTAAGTACATTAAAATATTCGTTGAGCCAAAGTAGCAATATTCTTTATAAGTTACGTTTGCCATTAGTTAAAATCAGTGATGAGTCAAAAGAACAATTGAATAAAATAATGGAGAAATATTAATTTATTTCTCCATTATTTTTGAATCACGAAATAAAAAAAGATACTTTAAATTTATTTATTTAATGAGGCGGATGTTATATACTATTAAAAACGGCTAGATAACTATGAAAAAGTAGATACTCGTAAAGTCTAATTAAAGATTAGAGTTTGAATTTTAAGGAGACAATATAATGAAATTTGCATTTATAATCATGGGAGATTTTAATTTGAAATATGATCATGCCGCAATCCATCAACAGACAGCACAAATAATTGGCGTTACTAATTTAGCAGAAGCAAGTATTGTGGCAAAAAATTATTTATTGAGGGAGTTGACTGCATCGAATTATGCGGTGCTTTTGGAAAAGCAGGAGCTAAAACTATAATTGAAGTGACGGAAAATAAAATACCAATTGGGTATGTTACGCATTTACCAGAACAAGATGAAATTTACGATCTCACTTTTGCTAAATAATTTCTTAAATGAACACGGCTAAAAAAGGTTATTGTGTTAATAATATTACATGTTAAAGATGTTAGTAAAAATTAAATCATTTCTCTTTTCTTGAGAATTTTGATACAATGAACGTAGAAAGTATTAGCAAACGATACTATAATATGTTAATATGGTAAAGATTGTTTTTCAGCGATGATTAAGAAATAATATAGATTATAATAATGGAGGAAAAAATGAAGAAAGATGTTGTTAAAATTTTACCACTTGGCGGACAGGCTGAGATGGGTAAAAGTATGTACTGCATCGAAATAAAAGAACAGATTTTTATTTTAGATGCCGGGTTTAGATTCCCAGAAGTAAGTAAATTAGGAGTGGATATCATTATTCCTAGTTTTGATTACTTAAAAGAAAATAAAGAACGAGTTGTAGCTATCATCATAACGCATGGTCATGATGATGTGATGGCAGCTTTGCCTTACTTGTTAGAAGCGGTCAATGCCCCAGTTTATGCTCCAGCACTAACAGCTGATCTAATTGAACAAATGATCAAGCGACATAAAAAACATAATAATTTTAGAGTGAGTTATCAGTTAAATCGTGTAAAACGCAATGATTCAATTATTATTGCTGGCATTCCTGTTGAATTTTTTCCAGTAACTCATTCGATTCCTGGTAGTGTTGGAGTGGCTTTATGGACTGATAATGGATATATCGTTTATAGCGGTGAATTTATTGTTGATTTTGGTGCCCCAGAAGGATTTAGATGTGATATTCAAAAAATGATGGAGATTGGAAAAAAAGGTGTATTAGCACTTTTATGTGAGTCATCTTATTCTAAAAATCCAGGTTATACATCACCAAAACATAAATTGACAGATAAAATTGATAATATTTTTGAAGATAGTGAAGGACGAATCATTATTTCAAGTTATGCTCAAAACATTTTTAGAACTAAAGAAATTGTTGAACTGACGAAGAAATATAATCGAAAAATTGTTTTTTATGGTCGTGATAAATATGATAGCACAAATAGTATTGTCCGCATTGGACAGCGTTTAAAAAAAGCAGTGATTCAAGTACCAAAAAATCTTATTGCTTTTTCTACTGATATTGGTAAAAAAGGAATTGATGATAATTTAGTAGTGTTGCTCAGTGGGACACCGCAAAGAATCTATCATGATATTTGTGATATCATTGATGGTGGAGATGAGTTTTTAAAATTAAATAAAAATGATACATTTATTGTTGCTTCTCCAGTTATTCCTGGAACAGAAAAAATTGCAAATAAAGCGGTAAATGAATTATATAAGACAGATTCAAATATTCATGTATTAAAAAATAAAGAATTATGTTCGATGCATGCATCGCAGGAAGATATTAAAGTAATTATACAAATTTTTAATCCGACATATTTTGTACCAGTTAAGGGTGAGTATCAACATTTTATTTCAAATTTGGAAGTTGCTAAAAATATGGCAATTAAACCAGAAAATATTGCTATTATCGATAATGGTGAAATTTTATCGTTTAAAAGTGGAAAACTAGAAGATTATCGCGATACTATTGAAGTTGAAGATGTAATGATTGATGGAATTGGTGTTGGTGATGTAGGTGATAAAGTTATTGATGATCGAATTCAGTTGTCAAATGATGGAGTAGTCATTATTGGAGTCACGATTGATAGTAAAACTCATGAAATTATTGCCAATACTGATGTTCAGTCACGTGGTTTTGTTTATTTAAGGGATTCTGAACATATTATTAAGGGAGTTATTGATATTGCTGAAAAATGTGTTAGTGAAATGAAAGATGATCCTAAACTAGAAGCAGTAGAAGTTCGACAAAATATTAAAGATAAAGCAAATAAGTTTATTATTAAAGAGACAGGTAAAAGACCTGTAATCTTGCCAATTATCATCGAAGTTTAAGCAAGTTTATCCTTGCTTTTTCTTTTGCTAAATAGATATGATATGGTATAATGATTGAGTTAGAGTTGGGAGTGTGAGTCATGGCGAAAACAAGTCGTTCAAAAAAATCAAAACAAGATCAAATTAGTGAGGATTTAAAAGTAAGAATCATTGCTACAGTAGGCTTGTTTTTAATTGTTGTCGGGGCAATGAAATTAGGACCAATTGGTGAACAACTGAATTTTTTGTGTACTTATATAATTGGAAATTTTGTTGGAATTAGTTATATTTCATTGGTTTTGATTAGTGGGTATGTAATTTATTTTGCTAAATTACCAAAATTTACTGGTCCTCGTGCAATCGGATTATACATGGTGGTAGGGGCAGTTTTGACTTTTATGTCATCTTTAAATGATGATTTAATGGTTGGAATGAAAGTAATTAATCAATATGTCTCAACAGCACCTTGTAATCGAGGTGGATTTCTAGGAGCTGTTTTATATGGCATTTTAAGTGCTTTGTTTGATAAAACGGGGGCAATGATTGCTGCTGGTTTTATTTTAGTAATTGGTTTAACTTTGTTAGGTAGTAAGTTTTATTTAGAACATCGTAAAAATGTTGCTGAAAGAAAGAAAAAGAAACCCACTAAAAAAGATATTAAAATGCATCAAAGCGCTAGTAAATTCACAGATTTTTTTACCCCTAAAAAAGATAAAGCAAAAGGCTTTTTTCCAGAGGAGATATTTGGTGATGAAAATACTTCAAGCCAAGAGCAAGATCCCCCTGGAAAGAGTTCAGCTCGAATCCATACTACTCATTTAGAAGAAGATGAATCAGTACCCTCTACATTTGAATTTGATGAGGATTCTATGACTTTAGAAATTAAAGATAAAGAACCAAAGATCCATGAAAATGATATGTCTAAACCTAAGAAAAAGATTAATAAGAATTATCGTTTACCTGCCTTATCCCTATTAAAAAATCCTACAGCAAAAAAGTCTGGTGATAATAAAGGAAATGCATTATCTAAAGCTGAAGCACTAACAAATGTTCTTCATGAATTTGGAGTAAACGCAACAATTAGTGATATTTTTATTGGACCATCGGTTACTAAATATGAATTAAAATTGGAAACGGGCACGCGTGTTAATAAAATTATGCAATTACAAGATGATATAAAATTAGCCTTAGCTGCAAAAGATATTCGTATTGAAGCACCAATTCCTGGTAAACCGGCAGTTGGAGTGGAAATTCCTAATAGTGTTGCAACAATGGTAAGTTTCAAAGAAGTAATTAAAGACATTCCAAAAGATTTACAGGATAACAAGTTGTTAGTTCCTTTAGGCAAGGATGTTAGTGGTAAGATTATTTATGCGGAATTAAATAAAATGCCCCACTTATTGATTGCTGGGGCAACTGGAAGTGGAAAATCAGTTTGTGTAAATACTATTATTTGTAGTATTTTGATGCGTGCTCGACCGGATGAGGTGAAATTTATTCTTGTCGATCCTAAAAAAGTAGAGTTAACTAATTATAATGGTATACCTCATCTATTAGCTCCAGTAGTAACTGATCCTAAAAAGGCAGCTGCAGTATTGCAGGAAGTTGTAGTGGAAATGGAGCATCGCTATGACCTTTTTGCTGGGGCAAATGTACGGAATATCGAAGGCTATAATAACTATGCACGTAAAAAAAATGAAGAATTAGCTTTGGACGAACAATTAGAGATCTTACCTTTTCATGTAGTTATTTTAGATGAGGTTGCTGATTTGATGATGGTCGCAAGCAAACAAGTTGAAGATTGTATCATGAGGATTGCTCAAATGGCGCGGGCAGCAGGGATTCATTTGATCGTTGCAACACAAAGACCATCGACTGATATTATCACTGGAGTCATCAAAGCAAATATTCCATCAAGAATTGCTTTTGCAGTCTCTTCTGGAATTGATTCACGAACAATTTTGGATGCTTCTGGAGCGGAAAAATTATTAGGAAAAGGAGATATGTTATTTTCACCAATGGGTTCTAGTTCACCGGTGCGGGTTCAAGGTGCTTTTGTATCTGACGATGAAGTTAGTGCAATTACTCACCACACTGCTACTCAGCAGGAGGCTAGCTATGATGACAAATACATAAATGTAAAATTAAATACTACTTCACCAAGTGCTGCTTCGAAAGAAGAAGAGGAAGATGAAGAATATGAAATGTGTCGCAGTTTTGTAATCAATGCTCAAAAAGCAAGTACATCTTTATTACAACGGCAGTTTCGAATTGGATACAATAAAGCAGCACGAATCATCGATCAGTTAGAAGCAGACGGTGTTATTGGACCACAGATTGGCTCTAAGCCACGTGAAGTTTACATTCGCGGATATCAAGAAGAGGACATCTAAATAGATGTCTTTTTTTGTATATTTTATAAAAAAACGGGAATAATAAATGTAATCGCTTTCAATTTTTAAGGAAGAATGTTAAAATAAAGCTATAGTTTATTGAAGGAGGAAAATTGAATATGAAAAAGCTTTTGGCTTCACTTGTTGTATTCTCATTTCTATTAGTGGGATGCGGTGGTAGTAGCAGTGAAGAATTTGAAGTAGCACTTGTAACAGATGCAGGGGATATTAACGATAAATCGTTTAATCAGTCTGCATGGGAAGCTGTTGAACAGTATCAAAAAGATCATGATGCAACTATCAAATACTATAAACCAGCAAGTTTTGATGATGCTGGCTACAAATCACAAATTGAAGAAGCTGTAGAAAATGGGGCAAAAATTATTGTTTGTCCAGGTTTTAAATTCTGTAATGCAATTGGTGAATTACAAGATAAATACAAAGATGTCAAATTTATCTTGATTGATGCTACACCAACAGTTCCAGATGAGAAGGATAGTACTAAATCTAATCCAGTTGATCCTGGTGATAATGTTTATTGTGCATTGTATACAGAAACACAACCTGGATATTTAGCAGGGTATGCAGCTGTCAAAGCAGGTCACACTAAACTTGGATTTATGGGTGGAATTGCATTACCAGCTGTAATTAATTATGGTTATGGATATATTCAAGGAGCAAATGATGCAGCAAAAGAATTAGGTGTTACAGTCGATATGATGTATACATATACAGGAACATTTAATGAAGATCCTGCGATTAAAACTAAAGCTGCTAAGTGGTATGATGCTGGAACTGAAGCTATTTTCTCATGCGGTGGTGGAATTTGTAACTCTATTTTCCCTGCAGCAAAAGAAGCTGGCAAATATGCAATTGGTGTTGATAGCAACCAAAATGATGACAAGACAGGTGTTGTTATTACTTCAGCATTAAAAGATGTAAAAAAGACAGTTTATGATAAATTAGTCGATTACAAAAATGATAAATTTAAAGGTGGTATCGAAACATTAGATGCATCAGGTGGTTATGTTGGTTTACCAGATGACTTTGATCGTTTGGGTGATTTTAATGCTGCAGCATACAAGGAAGTATTTGATAAAGTGGCAAGTGGTGAAATTAAAATCAAATCAATGACAGATATTACTGACAATGATAATGGTAATCCTACTAAAGTACCTGTCACTAATGTAAATATTACATATGATAAATAATAAAAAGCGAGACAACTCGCTTTTTTTAAAAGTATTTCTCAATCTAACCGAGAAAAATCAACATTAGATAAGAAAGGAGTGACGGTATGGAATATGTAATAGAGATGTTGAATATCACTAAAGAATTTCCTGGAATTAAGGCTAATGATAATATAACCGTACAACTAAAAAAAGGTGAGATTCATGCTTTGTTAGGAGAAAATGGAGCAGGAAAATCAACATTGATGTCAATCCTATTCGGGCTGTATCAACCTGACGAGGGATGCATTAAAATTAACGGTGAAATTGCTGAAATAAATGATCCTAACGATGCTAATCGTTATAAAATTGGAATGGTTCATCAACATTTTAAATTAGTCGAAACATTTACAGTTTTGGATAATATTATTTTGGGTGTTGAAGAAACTAAAAATGGATTATTAGCCAAAGACAATGCTCGTAAAAAGGTTCTTGATCTTTCCAAACAATATCATTTAAATATCGAGCCTGATGCTCTTATAAAAGATATAACAGTAGGGATGCAACAGCGAGTTGAAATTTTAAAAATGCTCTTTAGGGATAATGAGATTTTAATATTTGATGAACCAACTGCAGTTTTAACCCCTCAAGAAATTGAAGAATTATTGAAAATTATGAAAGGATTAGTTGCCGAAGGAAAATCAATTATTTTTATTACACATAAATTAAATGAAATCAAAGCGGTAGCTGATCGATGTACTGTTATTAGAAAAGGAAAGTACGTTGCTACTGTTGATGTTACAACGACCTCAAAAGAAGAATTGTCAAAGATGATGGTAGGCCGTGATGTTAATTTTATTGTTGAAAAAGGAAAAGCAACTCCTGGGCAAACGGTTTTAAAGGTTGAAAATCTCAATTATTGTAAGAAAAACGCTATGAAAAATGCCTTGACAGATATTAATTTTGAAGTTAAACGTGGTGAAATAGTCTGTATTGCAGGAATTGATGGAAACGGGCAAAGTGAACTTGTATATGCATTAACTGGAATGTTAACTGGATATACAGGTAAGATAATTTTAAATAATGAGGATATAACCCATTATTCGGTTAGGCAAAGAAATTTAAAAGGAATTTCCCATATTCCTGAAGATCGTCATAAGCATGGACTAGTACTAGATTATAATTTAGCAGAAAATATGATTTTAAAAAATTATTTTAATAAAGATAACCAGAAACATGGTTTCTTAAAATTTGAGAACATTTATAATTATGCAGATAGATTGATTGAAAAATTTGATGTTCGTTCTGGTCAAGGGTCACATTCGATTGTTCGAGGAATGTCTGGTGGAAATCAACAAAAAGCAATTATTGCGCGAGAAATTGAAAGTAATTGTGATTTATTGATTGCTGTTCAACCTACTCGTGGGCTTGATGTTGGAGCAATAGAATTTATTCATAAACAGTTGATTCAACAGCGCGATGAGGGACATGCGGTTTTACTAATTAGTTTAGAACTTGATGAAGTTATGAATGTCAGTGATCGAATTCTGGTAATGTATGAAGGAGAGATTGTTACTGACTTAAATCCAAAAGAAACTAACGTTGAAGAATTAGGATTGTATATGGCGGGATCAAAGCGAGGTGTTGGATATGAAAAATAAAGCATGGACAAAATCATTTTTATCTTCTTTGATTGCGATTTTATGCGGTTTGATTTTTGGACTACTAATTATGTTTTTAGTAATTCCTAATCAGGCATTAGAAGGATTTTCAATCTTACTTCGAGGTGGTTTTTATCGTGGAATTAAAAGCGTTGGTGAAGTATTATATTTATCAGTACCAATTATGATGACCGGTCTTTCAGTGGCTTTTGCATTTAAATGTGGTCTATTTAATATTGGAACACCAGGACAATATATTGTAGGAGCCTTTGCTTCAATGTTTATAGCTTTTAATGCAACTTTTATCCCCGAATCTATTCGTTGGATCTTTGCTGTGCTTGCAGGAGGATTAGCAGGAGCCTTATGGGCCAGTGTTCCTGGATTACTTAAAGCTTATCGCAATGTTAATGTTGTAATATCTAGTATCATGATGAATTATATTGGGATGCTATTAGTAATTGAAGGAGTAAAAAAATTTATGTATAATCCCACTGGCGCTGAATCGTATACTATTCCTACAAGTTTAGCAATACCAAATTTAGGATTAGATCAGGTTTTTAATGGTTCGAGCATTAATTTAGGAACGTTCATTGCTATTGGTGTATGTATTCTTGCTTATGTTATTATGAATAAAACAACATTTGGTTATGAACTAAAAGCAACTGGATATAATCCAGATGCGAGTAAATACGCGGGAATGAATGAGAAAAAAAGTATTGTTTTATCGATGGTAATTGCCGGTTTTTTTGCAGGACTAGGTGGAGCTTTGGTTTATATGGCGGGAACTGGACGAACAATAGGAACAGCAGAAGTTTTAGCCGCTGAAGGTTTTAATGGTATTCCTGTTGCCTTATTAGGGTTTAACAATCCACTTGGCGTGATTTTCGCTGCATTATTTATCGCATATATCAATTTAGGCGGAAACTATGTTCAAGCAGTACATATTGCAGTAGAAATTATCGATGTAATTGTTGCAGCAATTATTTATTTTAGTTCTTTCACATTGTTTATTCGATTAATTTTAGAACGCCGAAAGGGGCGTAAAAAAGATAAAAAACAAGCTTTGATTGGAGGGGATGAATAATGGATTTATTTTATTTCTTATTTAGACAAAGCTTGATGTTTTCGATCCCTCTGTTGATCGTTGCTTTAGGCGGGTTGTTTAGTGAACGCTCTGGAGTAGTTAATATTGCCTTAGAAGGAATTATGATTTTTGGAGCTTTTTTTGGGATTTGGTTTATGCATACTGCTCAAAATGCCGGCTGGTTAAGTGGGCAAGCATTGTTTCTAGTAGCTTTATTAATTTCTGGAGTAATCGGTGGATTATTTGCGCTGTTACATGCTTTTGCTGCAATCAGTATGAAAGCTGATCAGACTATTTCTGGGACTGCATTGAATTTATTTGCTCCTGCTTTTGGAATTTTTGTTGCTAAGACTATTTTTGGTGGAGTGAAAAGTATTCCGTTCAGTAATGAATTTTTAATAAAAAAAGTTCCAGTTCTTTCAGACATTCCAATAATTGGTGATATGTTTTTTAAAGATTTTTATCTTTCTACATTTATTGGTATTGCTATTTTGATTGCTACATACGTGTATCTCTATAAAACGAAAACAGGATTAAGAATTAGGACATGTGGTGAGAACCCACAAGCTGCTGATGCTGCTGGAGTAAATGTATATAAAATGCGTTATTTAGGCGTTGTTCTATCTGGAATATTGGCTGGTATGGGTGGTTTAATCTATGTAATCCCAATAACAAGTGAGTATTCTAGTACAGTTGCTGGATATGGATTCTTAGCATTAGCAGTTTTAATTTTTGGTAACTGGACACCTTGGCGAATCGCATTGTCAGCAATTTTCTTTGCTTTTGCTAAGACTTTAGCTGTAACATATGCTTCAATTCCATTTTTATTAAATTCTGGAGTTCCAGGTGTAGTTTTTAAAATCTTCCCTTATGTTGCCACTTTAATATTATTAGCTTTTACTTCAAAAAATTCTGCAGCACCAAAAGCTGCTGGAGAACCTTTTGATAAAGCAAAACGTTAATTTGTTAAAAAGAACATCATCATGATGTTCTTTTTAACTTGTTCTTTTTAAGATGCGGTTTTAATTTTTATTTTTTAGTGTATAATATATACATTAGGTTTGTAAAGGAGATTTTTATGAAAAAAAGTTATCAATTAGCTGGATATACACTACATGTTATTCCAAGCAAAAAATTTAAGAATATAACAATGTCATTAAAATTAGAAGGAAAGTTAACAAAAGAAAATGTTACTAAACGTTCTTTATTGGCTTTTATGCTTACTGGAGGAACAGAAAACTATCCCTCAACTCAAGCATTATCAACTCATTTGGAAGATCTTTATGGAATGAGTTTTGGCACTAATTTAGCGACTAAGGGAATTGGACAAGTGTTAAATATTTCAAGTGTTTGTATTAATGAAACATTTTTGCCGTATCAAGAAAATTTATTAGTGCAACAAATCAAAATGTTTAATGACGTTTTATTTCATCCCAATGTTAGAAATGGAAAATTTGATGAACAAACTTTTGCTATTAAGAAAAAAGAATTAAAAGAGCGTTTGATTGTTCAAAATGATGATAAATTTATGTACGGATTAGATCAATTATTCAAAAATATGGGTGAGGGTGGTTTTTTATCCATTAGTAATAATGGCTATGTAGAAGAACTTGATCGAATCACTAATGAAGAGGTCTATAAATACTTAGTTGAATGCTTAGAGAATGATGTTAAACATTTATATGTTGTTGGTGATGTTGATGAAAGTATTGTAGATGTATTTAAAGAAAATCTAAGTTTTAGCAGCAGCAGTCAACCGCTTGATCCAGTTACTAATTTCAAATCAAGCAAGAATGACATCTTAGAAGTAGTTGAAAAACAAGATATTACTCAAGCTAAATTAAATATGGGATATGTTGTTGATTGTAACTTTAAGGATCCTGGCACTTATGCGATGACTGTATTTAATGCAATTTTTGGCGGATTTTCACAATCACGGTTATTCAAAATTGTCCGTGAAAAGCATAGTTTATGTTACTATATATCATCAAGCTATGGGGCATTTAGTGGGATTATGACAGTTAATGCGGGAATTGAAGGCAGTGACTATCAAAAAGCTAAGGACTTAATTGCCCAAGAATTAAAGAATATTCAAAATGGTGATTTTAGTAATGATGAAATTGATTTAGCAAAACTGATGTTAAAAAGCTCATTAACAAAAACTAAAGATGAACCAATTAGTTTGATTACATTGGCTTATAACCGGGATTTAACAGGTGTTCAAGAAACAAATGATGAATATTTAGAAAAATTAATGCGTGTATCCAAAGAAGAAATTATTGCTGCCAGCAAAAAAGTACACTTAGATACAATTTTCTTATTAACAGGGAGTGATAAATAATGGAAAAAATATACTTTGATACTTTAAAAGAAACTTTATATCATGAAAAAATGGATAACGGATTAGAAGTTTATCTTTTACCAAAACAAGGGTTTGAAAAAACTTACGGGTTGTTTTCAACCAAATTCGGCGCTATTGATACAACTTTTGTACCTTTAAATGGTAATGAAATGATTAAAGTAGAAGACGGAATAGCTCATTTCTTAGAACATAAAATGTTTGATATGAATGGTACTGATGCTTCTGATGAGTTTGCTAAATTAGGTGCCAGTACCAATGCCTTCACTTCATCAAGTAGAACAGCCTATTTATTTAGTACTACTTCAAATGAATATCCATGTATTGAGTTACTATTAGATTTTGTTCAAAGATTAGATATTACTCCTGAAAGCGTTGAGAAGGAAAAAGGGATTATTGGTCAAGAGATAAAAATGTATGATGATGACCCAGATTGGCGTGTTTATTTTGGATCAATTCAAAACCTTTACAATAATCATCCTGTAGCCATTGATATTGCGGGAACAGTTGAAACCGTAAATCGCACTGATAAAACAATGTTGGAA
The DNA here is from genome assembly GCF_014131695.1 of Thomasclavelia ramosa DSM 1402. Classification (NCBI taxonomy): domain Bacteria; kingdom Bacillati; phylum Bacillota; class Erysipelotrichia; order Erysipelotrichales; family Coprobacillaceae; genus Thomasclavelia; species Thomasclavelia ramosa. The sequence continues at coordinate 1,636,153 of NZ_CP036346.1, read as the reverse complement.
ACTTGCTATAATACTTTCTATCATCCTAGTAATATGATGTTATTTGTCGTAGGTAATATTAATGCCGATACAGCCATAAATGTAATTAGAGAAAATCAGGCTAAAAAGAATTTTGAAACAGCACAACCAATTATTTGCCAGAAAAACATTGAACCTTGTAAGGTTAAAACAAAAGAAAATATTTTATCAATGGATGTTGAAATGAATAAAATAATTGTTTCAATTAAAATAAATGAAATTCTTTCTGAACCTAAAGAAAAAATCAAACGTGAGTTATCAATGAATCTATTGTTTGACTTACTATTTTCAAAAAGTTCAAAATTATATAACGACTGGTTAAATAAAGGGATTATTAACGATTCATTTAGTGCAAGTTTTACGCAAGAAAGAGACTATGCATTTATTCAAATTGGATGTGATTGTGATGACTATGAAACATTAAAAAATCATTTGCTCGACTTAATTAAAAATTTTAAAGAGCTTAAGATTGAAGAAAAAGACTTTGAAAGAATTAAAAAGAAAAATATTGGATTATTTATAAATTTATTTAATAGTCCTGAAAGTATTGCGAATTTATTCAGTCGCTATTATTTTGAAGGAACTATCGCTTTGAATTTAGTCGATGAGGTGGCTGATATTCAACTTAAAGATATTTATAACACTTTTAAATATTTTGATATTGAATACACTAGTACTTGTATTGTTAAGAAAAAGTAATAATTTTGTCACATATCGCTATGCTTAAAGTGTTGACACTTAAGGTGGCTGTGTTATAATAATTTTGGTTAGAGAGTAAATAAATTTCCACATCATAGATAAGGGAACCTGATCTAAATTGCGGTGTTGAAAACCTGTCTTTGAATAGGGATCCTAAAGTATATTTAAAGGTGCCCACCTGTACTTAACAGGGAAATATCTAAAGCTCTCTACCTTTTTTATATTTAAGGAGAAAATTAAAATGAGTAATATAGATCCAGAATTAATTGTAAGAATTAATGAATTGGCTAAAAAGAAAAAAGATGGTACAATCAGTGAGGCTGAATTAGAAGAACAAAAAGAATTACGTCAAAAATATTTAAAAGCTTTTCGTAGTGGGTTTAAGCAACAATTAATGGGTGTTAAAGTTGTTGACGAAGAAGGAAATGATATCACGCCACAAAAGCTAAAAGATGAAAAATTAAAAAATTAATATAATTTGTCGAAAAACTTATTTTAATTTATACGATTTTGTGTATAATAAGAATAAGTTTTTATGTGCAAAAAAGGAGAATTAGAAATTAATGGAAACATCAAGCTTATCAATCGCAACAATTCGTGCGTTAGGTATTGATACCATCAACAAAGCTAACTCTGGTCATCCAGGGATGGTATTAGGGTCAACACCGGCAATCTATACGTTATTTACTAAGGAAATGGATTTTTATCACAAACAATCAAAATGGTTTAATCGCGATCGTTTTGTATTGGCTTCTGGTCATGCTTCAGCATTGTTATATTCAATGCTGCATTTATCTGGTTATCAAATTTCTATTGATGACTTAAAGAATTTTAGACAATGGGGTTCTATTACTCCAGGACATCCTGAATGTGATATTACTGATGGTGTCGATGCTTCTTCAGGACCTTTGGGTCAAGGAATTCCAATGGCAGCAGGAATGGCTTTAGCAGAAAAATTCTTAGCTTCAAAATATAACCGTGAGGGTTATGATGTTGTCGATCACTATACATATGCATTATGCGGAGATGGTGATATGCAAGAAGGCGTTACTTATGAGGCTGCTTCTTTAGCTGGGCATTTATCGTTAGGTAAATTAATTGTTTTATATGATGCCAATAAAGTTACGCTTGATGGGCCGTTATCAATGTCTTTTAGTGAAGATGTGAAAAAGCGTTATGAAGCAATCGGATGGCAAGTAATTCGTGTAACAGATGGAAATGATGTTAGTGCAATTCAAAAAGCAATCCGTAAAGGGAAAAAAGAATTATATAAACCAACTTTGATCATTATTGATACAGTGATTGGTTTTGGTTCAAGTAATGAAGGAACTAATAAAGTTCATGGTAATCCATTAGGAAAAGAAGATGGTAAAAATGCTAAAATTTCTTATGGCTTTGATCATGACGAATTTTATGTTCCTGAAGAAGTTTATGATGATTTTGCTAATACATGTATTAAACGTGGAAAAAATCGTTATAATAAGTGGCAGCGGTTAATGAAAGACTATAGAAATGCTTATCCAGAACTTGCTCAAGAATTAGAAAATGCTATTGCTGGGAACTTTTCATTAGATTTAGATGAAATAATGAAAAAATATTCACCTGGTCATAACGATGCAACAAGAAACACTTCATTAGAAATGATTCAAGAAGTTGCTCAACAAAATCCTACATTTATGTCAGGAACAGCTGATTTAGCATCTTCAACTAAAACAAATATTGCAGGCGAAAAAACATTTAGTGTTGAAAATTATGATGGCCGTAATTTAGCGTTTGGAATTCGTGAGTTTGCTATGGTTGCAATGATGAATGGAATCACTTTACACACAGGAATAAAAGTATCTGCAGGTGGTTTCCTAGTTTTCTCTGACTACTTTAAAGGCGCTTTGAGAATGGCTTGTTTGATGGAATTGCCAATCATTTTACCATTATCTCATGACTCGATTGCAGTTGGGGAAGATGGACCAACTCATCAACCCGTTGAACAACTAACAATGTTACGTTCAATGCCAAATATGCGAGTATTTAGACCAGCAGATGCTGTCGAAATGGCATCTGCATGGAAATTAGCAGTTGAATCAACTAATAATCCTACAGCTCTAATTTTGACTCGTCAAAATGTTACCACAATGACTGCAACTTCATACGAAGGTGTTTGTCATGGAGCCTACATTGTAGGTAAAGAAGTCAATAAATTAGATGCAATTATTATCGCTTCAGGTAGTGAAGTAAATTTAGCAATGGCAGCTAAAGAAGAATTATTGAAAGAAGATATCGATGTTCGTGTTGTATCAATGCCATCAATGGAGTTATTTGAACAGCAAGATGCTAAATATAAAGATGAGATTCTTCCACACAATGTTAGAGCTCGTTTATCAATTGAAATGGCCAGTGATTTTGGTTGGCATAAATATGTTGGTTTAGATGGTAAAACAATGTCAGTAAATAAATTTGGTGCTAGTGCACCTGCTGATATCGTTATTAAAAACTATGGTTTTACAGTTGAAAATGTAGTAAAAAACGTTAAAGATATTTTATAAGGACTAGTAAAAGTGATGTAATAACATCACTTTTATTGATTTTTGGGCATGATTTGACAATATACTTAGATTTTCTTTGATACACTAATCATGGTGATAGAAATGAATACATATAAAATATATAAGTTAAATCCTAATGTTGTTGGATTACTTGAACAATATCCAGAGGTGAAAAATCAAATCATTAATATTGAACCTAAAAATGTTTTTTTTACGAAGCAAATGGAGTGTTTATTTGGAAATAATGAAGGAGTTAGTGACTTTATCGAATACAAGTTAAAAGACCGATACGATTATCATCGGGATAAAAATAAACATGTTATTGATAATCAATTAACAAAAGAAGAAATGATTTGCGTTATTCATGATTACTATATAATTATTGAAGCAAATAAAAAAACAAATATATTCTTGGATATTTTATACCAAATATCAAAAAGTTATGTTATAATGGTAGAGCAATCTAAAAACTTGGAGGTATAAATATGTTGAATATAATTTTGGGTTTAATCGTTGGTGCGATTATCGGTTTTTTCGCAGCACGTTATATGTTTAAAAAACAATTACAAAAAAATCCACCAATCAACGAAAAAATGATTCGTGCAATGTATATGGAAATGGGTCGTAAACCTAGTGAGGCTCAAATTAAAAAAATCATGTCATCTGTTATGTCACAATATAAATAAGGGGTAACCCTTATTTTTACTTTATGAAAATATACCTTACTCGACACTCAAAAACATTGTGGAATCAAGAAAAAAGATTACAGGGATGGCAAGATTCACCGCTAACAGCAGAAGGCATAGAAGATGCTAAGTTGCTAAAAGCAAGAATCACAGAACTTAAAATTGATTATTGTTATAGCAGTCCGATAGAACGTGCTAAAGCAACAAGTGAAATATTATTTGATCATTTTCTTGTTGACAAACGATTAAAAGAAATGAATTTTGGTAAATACGAAGGATGCCTTATTAATGAATTATTAAATGATCCAATTTATAATCGATTATGGAATCTTCCGGATGATGATGTTAGCACTCCTGGTGGTGAAACATATCATGAAGTCCAAATGCGGTTAAAAGATTTTTTTAATGATATTTATAAAAAACATCATGATGATACAATTTTTATTACGATTCATGGGATGTTATTTATTATTCTTCACGGAATAATGCTTAATTATAAAACATCCGAATTAACAAAAATCAATAAATATGTTGTTCGTGGTTGTTCTTTAAGTGAAGTTGAATATGATGGAAAAGAATTTAAGATTAAATATATTGGTGATGATAGTCATCTAAAAAGTAGTGAAATAATTACATATAAATAATTACCTAATGGATGCATCTCTTTTTGGATAATGCATCCTTATTTTTATTAAATAAAAAAGCCGTGATAATTCACAACTTTATGTATTAACGAGCATATTTACATCCAAGTAATTTTATTTTCTGTCCCATTTTTAATTCTAATTAAATTTTCTTTGTGTCGATAAATTAACAGTAAAATAACCGCTGCAGTTACGATTTTACCAGTCATTGACATATTTAAAAACGGAATTGCAAACAATACTGAAGACGATGCTAAAACTGAAGACAGTGAAACATATTTAGAAAGCTTTAGAACAATGAAGAAAACGACTAAGGCTAAGACAGCACCTATAGGATTGACAGCCATAAAAAAACCGATTGCAGTTGAAACTGCTTTACCGCCTTTGAAATTTGCAAAAACAGGATAGCAGTGCCCAATCACACAAGCTAAAGCACATATATATGCTAAATCATTATTCATTTTTAATAGTGAACATAAGTAACTAGTTAAAAGCATTACTAATAATGCCTTTGAAGCATCCAAAAGAATTACAGCAACACCAGCTTTTTTTCCTAAAACACGACCAGTATTTGTTCCCCCTAAATTACCGGAACCATAGTTTCTAACATCAGTTTTATAGACTAATCGCCCAATAACTAATGCAAAGGGAATCGATCCATATAGATAACTGAGTATAATTAAAATTATTGAAATCATTATATCCATTTTTTATCACCTGTGACTATTATATATTATCATTATAAAAATGCAATAATCTTTGAAAAAAACCTAAAATTTAGGTATAATGGTACAAGTGATTAAAGGAGGCAGATGAATTATATGGCAGCTAAAAGTAATTATGATGAGTCAAATATTCAAATACTTGAAGGCTTAGAAGCAGTTCGTAAGCGACCAGGAATGTATATTGGTTCGACTGATGCACGCGGACTGCATCACTTAGTTTGGGAAATTGTTGATAATGCAATTGATGAAGCACTTTCAGGATTTGGTGATAATATACAAGTAACGATTTGTAAGGATAACAGTATCAAAGTAACTGACCATGGTCGGGGAATGCCGACAGGGATGCATGCTTCAGGTAAGCCTACAACAGAAGTAATCCTTACGATTTTACATGCCGGCGGTAAGTTTAACGAAGACGGCGGTTATAAAACTTCTGGCGGATTACATGGAGTTGGGGCGTCGGTCGTTAATGCACTATCTTCATGGCTTGAAGTAACAATTTATCGTGATGGAAAAATTTGGCAGCAAAGATTTGAAGATGGTGGTAGTAAAGTTGGGAAGTTAAAAGTGATTGGTAAATCAAATCAAACTGGAACAACGATTCATTTTATGCCCGATTCAAGCATTTTTTCAGTTTATGAATATAATTTTTCTACGATTAGTGAACGATTGATGGAAAGTGCGTTCCTTTTAAAAGGAATCAAAATTGATTTAGTTGATGAACGTACAGGTAAAGAGATAAGTTATCAATACGATAATGGTTTAACAGCATTTGTTGAATATTTAAATTATGAAAAAGAGACTCTTAATGAAATTATTAATATTGAGGGTACAAATAATGAAATAGAAGTTGATGTCGCTATGCAGTTCACTAGTGGTTATCAAGAAACTACTTTATCTTTTGTGAATTTAGTTAGAACTGGTGATGGTGGAACTCATGAAACAGGATTTAGATCAGCTTTAACTAGAACGTTTAATGAATATGCTCGTAAATATGGGTTATTAAAAGAAAAGGACAAGAATTTAGAAGGAAATGATGTTCGTGAAGGACTTTCGGCAATTATTTCAATTAAAGTACCTGAACATTATTTACAGTTTGAAGGACAAACAAAATCTAAACTAGGAACGCCAGAGGCACGAAATGTTGTAGATACAGTAGTTTATGAAAAACTTACATATTTTTTAGAAGAGCATAAAGAAACAGCAGATAATCTTGTTAAGAAAATGATTAAAGCTGCTCAAGTTCGTGATGCGGCACGTAAAGCTCGAGAAGCTGCTCGTAAAGGTAAAGGCCCACGTCAAGAAAAAATTTTAAGTGGAAAATTAGCACCTGCTCAATCTAAAGATAAAAAACGTAAAGAGCTATACTTAGTCGAAGGAGATTCAGCAGGCGGTAGTGCAAAACAAGGTCGCGATCGTAAATATCAAGCAATTTTACCATTACGAGGAAAAGTTGTTAATACTGAAAAGGCAGCAATGGCTGACATTTTAAAAAATGAAGAAATTGCAACAATTATTAATACAATTGGGGCTGGCGTTGGAGCTGATTTTAACGAAAAAGATAGTAATTATAATAAAGTAATCATCATGACCGATGCTGATACCGACGGTGCCCATATTCAAATTCTTTTACTAACTTTCTTCTATCGATATATGCGAGATCTAATTACTGCAGGAAAAGTATATATTGCTTTACCACCACTTTATAAAGTGTCAAAGAAAAGTGGGAAAAAGGAAGATATCGTTTACGCTTGGGAAGAAGACGAATTAGAAGAAGCAAAGAAGAAAATTGGTCGTGGATATAATGTACAACGGTATAAAGGACTTGGGGAGATGAATGCTTCTCAATTATGGGAAACAACTATGAATCCAGAAACTCGGACTTTAATTCAAGTATCAATTGAAGATGCGGCAATTGTTGAACGTCGAGTTTCTGTATTAATGGGTGATAAAGTAGAACCAAGACGAGAATGGATTGAACAAAATGTCCAATTTACATTAGAAGATAATTTTGCAATTGAGTAAGGAGAAAATAAGCGTGGATAAAAAAATAATTATGTCATTAGAAACTATCATGGGTGACCGCTTTGGAAAATATTCTAAATATATTATTCAAGATCGTGCTTTACCTGATGTTCGTGATGGTTTAAAACCAGTACAGCGCCGGATTCTTTATTCGATGTATAAAGAAGGAAATTTATATTCAAAACCATATCGTAAGTCAGCAAAAACAGTTGGGAACGTTATTGGTAATTATCATCCTCATGGAGACACATCAGTATATGATGCAATGGTCCGTTTATCCCAAGATTGGAAAATGCGTGTTCCATTAGTTGATATGCAAGGAAATAATGGATCTATTGATAACGATCCGGCAGCAGCAATGCGTTATACTGAAGCTCGTCTATCAGCAATTGCTGTTGAATTACTAAAAGATTTAGATAAAGATACAGTATTAATGTCTTTAAACTTTGATGATACAGAATATGAACCAACTGTATTACCAGCGGCCTATCCAAATTTATTAGTAAATGGTGCAACGGGAATATCGGCCGGTTATGCAACAGATATTCCTCCACATAATCTTGAAGAAGTAATCGATGCAACGATTCATCGAATTAAATACCCTAACTGTTCTTTGGAAAAACTAATGGAATTTATTAAAGGTCCAGATTTTCCAACTGGAGCTATTGTTGAAGGAAAACAAGGAATTTTAAATGCCTTTAAAAGTGGCCGTGGGAAAGTGATTGTTCGTAGTACTAGTGAAATGATTGAAGAGAAAACGATGAATAAAATCGTTATTACTGAAATTCCCTATGAAGTAAACAAAGCAGAATTAGTTCGTAAAATTGATGAAATTCGATTTAATCGCAATATCGATGGAATTATCGAAGTTCGTGATGAATCTGATCGTACTGGATTACGGATTGTTATTGATTTAAAAAAGGATATAAATGTACAAAATACTCTTAACTATCTATACAAAAATACTGATCTACAAAAAAATTACAACTATAATATGGTTGCAATCAAAGATAAGCGACCAGTCTTAATGGGGGTAATTGAGATTTTAGATGGCTATATTGCACATCAAATAGATGTTGTTACACGAAGTTCAATTCATGATCTTAATAAGGCTAATGAGCGTAAACATATCGTTGAAGGATTGATTAAAGCAATTTCAATTTTAGATGAGGTTGTAAAAACAATTAGACAATCAAAAGATAAAAGCGATGCTAAAAATAACTTGATTGAAAAATATGGTTTTAGCGAAAAACAAGCTGAAGCAATTGTAATGTTACAATTGTATCGTTTAACAAACACTGATATTGTCACATTGGAAAATGAAAATAAAGAATTAGATAATCGAATTGCATATTTAAATAATATTTTAAACAGTGATGAGGTTCTACGTAAAGTTATTATTGATCAATTAAAAGGTATTAAGAAAAAATATCCAATGCCACGTCTATCAAAAATTCGTGATGAGGTTCAAGAAATTAAAATAGATGAGAAAGCAATGATCCTATCTGAGGATATCAATGTTTCTATTACCCGTGATGGATATATTAAGCGAATTAGTAATCGTTCTATCAAGGCTAGTGAAGGTATTCCGTTCGGCAAAAAAGAAAATGACTATCTAGTTTCAATGTATCAAGCCAATACGTTAGATCATTTATTGCTGTTTACTGATGCTGGAAATTATCTCTTTATTCCAGTTCATAAGATTGAAGAATTTAAATGGAAAGATGCTGGTAAACATGTTAGTTATTTAGTAAAACTAAATGCTGGTGAAAAAATCATCGGAACTATTTTGGTAAAAGATTTTAATTTACCATTGTACGTTATGCTAGCAACAAAAAATGGTCAAATCAAACGGACGAATTTAAAAGATTTTGAAGTTACTCGATATTCAAAGCCCCTTAAATGTATGGGATTAAAGAATGATGATCGGGTAGTCGATGTTAAATTGACTGATAATAATCAAGGAATTATCTTAACGACTAAAGCTGGGTATGGAGCATTATATTCAGAGCAAGAAGTTTCAATCGTTGGAATCAAAGCCGCTGGGATTAGAGCTGTAAATTTAAAAAATGATGAGTTAGTTAGTCTCAATATTTTTAATCCATTAGTTAGCAGTTCATTAATCGTTATTAGCGAAGAAGGTGGGGTTAAACGAATTAAAATTGGCGATATAACACCTTGCAATCGTGCTACAAAAGGAACTTTATTGTATAAGAATCCTAAATCTAAAATTATTTATGTAAAAGATTCCGTAATTGTTGATAATTCACAATTAATTACAGTCACTTTAAACGATCAGACTTCATTTGAATTTAAAGCAACTGACTATAATAATGCTAATCTTGAGCAAAAACCAAGTGTAGCTAATAAATTAACGGCTAATCAAGTAATTGATGATGTTTATATAAATTCTCCAATTTCAACAAGCGATTATGATGTAGCTAAGAAAACCGAAGTTGATTTAGAAATCTTTAAACAACCCAAAGAGCATACCTTATTAGATGATTTTGAAAGTGATGAGGTTGAAACTACCAAAAATAAAGCGGTTGTTAAAGTACCCAAAAAAACAGAACCAATTAAATATGAAAAAATATCTCTAGAAGATATTCTAAAAGAAGATGATTTTTAAACCGTAAATTATATAATTTACGGTTTTTCTTTCATATGTTCACGCAATAATTTAATTAATGCACGTTTTTCAAGACGTGAAACATAAGAACGTGAGATATTTAATTTTTTAGCAATATCTTTTTGAGTATACTTTTTGGTATTATTCAAGCCATAACGCATAATCAAAGTATCTTTTTCGCGGGGTTCAAGAACACTAAAATATGTTGTAAATTTATCTAAAGTATCCTTTTTATCTACTATATCGATAAACTCCTCTTGTTTTGCGGCAATGATATCACCTAAAACTATTTCACTGCCATCCTTATCAATACCGATTGTCTCATTTAATGAAATATCTAAGTTAGTCTTTTTATTAGTTCTAAGATGCATTAATATCTCATTTTCAATACATCTGGAAGCATAAGTGGCTAACTTAGTTTTATGGTTTTGTTTATAACTATCGACTGCTTTAATCAGTCCTATTGTTCCAATTGAAATCAGATCTTCCTGCATATCTTTATTGTTCTCGTATTTTTTAGCAATATGAGCTACCAATCTTAAATTTCTTTCAATTAAAACATTCCGAGCCTCTTTGTCACCATTAAAAAACTGTTCAAGATATCTTTCTTCCTCTTTAGCTGTTAGTGGTAACTCAAAAGATTTTGATTTAATGTATGAGACAAAGAAACCATTAGTAAGTAAGGATAATAATGTTGAAAACATTTATATTTCACCTCTAATACATATATATTGTCAATCTTTTAATTTAGGACAAAAATCTTTATATTCATCCAAATAAATAAAATTATACCAAGTTTTATTTTAACGATTATTTACTTTAAAATTGGCTTAAAATAAGGTACAATGGGAGTGGTTTGAAAAGGAGATAGTATGACTAAAGAGATTAGATGTTTTGGCTGTGGAGCCATAATTCAAAGTGAAGACGAAAAAAAGATAGGTTTTGTGCCTAAAAATGCTTTAGAAAAAGATGTAATTCTTTGTAAACGCTGTTTTCGCTTAAAAAATTATCATGAATTACAAAAAACAGATCTTACTAGTGATGATTTTTTAAAAATTCTTCAAGAAATCGGAAATCATGATTGTCTTGTTGTTTATTTAGTTGATTTATTTGATTATAATGGCAGCTTAATAAATGGATTATCACGGCATCTTAATAATAATGATATTTTAGTTCTTGGAAACAAACGAGATATTTTGCCAAAATCACTAAAAGATCGTAAAATTGAGCATTGGCTAAGAAGACAGTTGAAAGAATCAGGAATTAAACCTATTGACGTTATTTTATCAAGTGGAACCAAAAATTATAATTTAGATTTATTAATAGATAAGATTAATGAATATCGTCATGGTCGAGATGTTTATATTGTTGGAGTTACTAATGTCGGGAAATCTTCGTTGATTAATTCTTTATTAAAACATTATGCAGGAGTAACTGATAATTTAATAACAACAAGTGAATTTCCTGGAACAACGCTTGATTTAATTGAAATTCCACTAGATGATAAAAATTATTTATATGATTCGCCTGGTATCATTAATAATCATCAGATGGCTCATTTAGTTAAAGATGAAGATTTGAGAATAATTATTCCTAAAAGCGAATTAAGACCAATTAATTTTCAATTAAACGACCAACAAACACTATATTTTGGTGGGTTGGCACGCGTTGATTTCATTAAAGGACCGCGTAGTTCTTTTACTTGTTTTTTTCCAAAATTATTAAAAATTCATAGAACTAAATTGGGAAACAGTGATAATTTATATAATCGGCACTTGACTCTGATGCCGGAAATTGAAAGTATTAAGGATATTAATGAAATGGCAAGTTATGATTTTAAATTACCAGAGGGTAAAATTGATATTGTTATTTCCGGTCTAGGATTTGTCAGTGTTAATTGTCCCAATGCCAATGTTAGAGTTCATGCACCACAAGGTGTTGGTGTTTTTATTAGAGAAGCATTAATTTAGAAAGGAATCGGGTTATGTTAACAGGAAAGCAAAAAAGATATTTAAGAGGGATAGCACATAATTTAAATGCTATTTTTCAAATTGGTAAAGAAGGAGTTCATCAAACTCAAATTGAAGGTATTGACGATGCTCTAGAAGCTCATGAATTGATCAAAGTAAAAATTCTTGAATCATGTGCTGATTCAAAAAATGAGATTGCGCTAGAGTTAAGTATGAAAACAAAAGCAGATGTTGTGCAAATTTTAGGAAGAACAATTATTTTATATCGCCCAAGTGAAAAGGAAATTTATAAATTACCATGATAAAAATAGGTGTTTTTGGCGGTAGTTTTGACCCAATTCATCGTTCTCATGTACGCGTGATTGAAGAGTCAATCAGGCAATTAAAGTTAGATAAAATTTTAGTTATGCCGACTGCTAACAACCCATGGAAAGACTCTACAGGAGCAACTAAACAACAACGATTAGCGATGTTGGAAATTGCTTTAAAGCGCTATAAAAATGTTGAAATTTGCCGCTACGAGATTGATCAAGATAGTAGTAAAAAAAATTATACGATCGATACAATTAGATATCTAAAAAAAATATATCCAAATGATCAGTTATATTTTATGATGGGAATGGATCAAGCAAGTTTATATCATAAATGGATTGCTGCTAAAGAATTGAGTCAATTAGCTCAATTAGTGGTATTCGATCGCATAGGTTATCAAATTAATGATAATTTAGATAAATATAATTTTATTCACTTAGATTTGGTTGCCAGTGATGACGCTAGTAATAATATCCGGAATGGTGCATTACATGCTTTAAATCCTGAAGTTTTAAAATATATTGTTAATAATGGTATTTATTTAGAAACAATTGTGAAAAATAAAATGTCTTTAAAACGCTATCGTCATACAGTGAGCATGGCTCATTTAGCTAAAGAAATTGCATTAGCTAATAATCTAGATGGTAGAAAAGCATATGTAGCAGGAATGCTTCATGATATTGCTAAAGAAATGCCTCATGATGAAGCTGTTGTAATAATGCAAAAAAATTATCCAGATTATCTTAATAAACCAGAGGCGGTTTGGCATCAATGGTTATCTGAATATGTTGCAAAAAATGAGTATTTAGTTGATGATCCTGAAATATTACAAGCAATTAGGCATCATACAACTGCTTCTTTATATATGTCAAAACTTGATATGTGTATTTATGAAGCTGATAAATACGATCCAAGTCGAGATTACGATTCTTCAAAAAAAATTGCATTATGCAAAAAAGATGTAGTTGCTGGCTTTAAAGGGTGTTTACAAGATTTTTATGATTTTTCCCATGAAAAAGGGCGAAAAATTGATGAATGTTTTTTTGAAATTTATAATAAATATGCAAAAGGAGATATTAATGAATAAATTAGAAGTAATTATAAAAGCATTAGATGATAAATTAGCAGAGGACATTGTAGTAATTGACATGCAGTTAGCTAGTCCTATTTTTGATACTTTTGTGATTTGTTCAGCAAGTAACGAGAGATTGATGAATGCTTTACGTGACAGTGTCGAAGACAGCTGTCATGAAAATGGTTATGAAGTTAAAAAAATTGAAGGGTTACGCAATAGCAAGTGGTTATTGATGGATTATGGTGATATCGTTGTGCATATATTTGATGCTGACGAACGAAACAGTTATAATCTTGAGAAATTATGGTCTGATATGCCACGAATTGACGTATCAAAATATTTAGCTTAATGTCATACGAAAATTTTGCTTATTACTATGACAGCTTAATGGATGAACAATTTTATGATGATTATTTCAAGTTTATAAATGAGCACGCTGATTTTAAAAGCGTGCTTGAACTTGGGTGTGGAACTGGTGAAATTGCAATTCGTTTAGCTAAAGCAGGTAAAGAGATTTATGCAACTGATCTTTCTAAAGATATGCTTGAAGTTTCACGTTTGAAAGCAATGGAAGCAGATGTTAATCTTTTATTAGGTCGAGTTGATATGACTGATTTTGTAACCGATAAAGCAGTAGATTTGATTTTATGCCTTTGTGACTCAATTAATTATGTTTTGAGTAAAAAGAAAGTATTAAGAACTTTTAAAAATGTATATGAATCACTAAAATATAATGGAACCTTTATATTTGATGTTGATAGTCTTTATAAGATGGATGAAATTCTAGATGGCTATTTTGAAGAAGAAGATGCTGATGATTTCTATTTTAAATGGCATGTAGAAAAGACTGCTCTTGGTAAAGTGGAACATGAAATTGAGATAATTGATAAGGAAAATAATGAACATATAAAAGAAATGCATTATCAGCAAACTTACGATATTGAAATTTATCTTAGCTTATTGAAACAGGCAGGTTTTACGGATGTACAATATTATGGTGAGTTTGAGGAATATCATGATAAATCACAAAGAATTATTTTTATATGTCATAAAAGAAGGGGAGGTAAGTAGAATGATTGGAATTATCGGAGCAATGGAAGAAGAAGTGGCAGCAATTAAAGAATATATGGAGATTACTGAAACACGCTCTATTCTTGATTGTACATTTTATCAAGGAACGATAAAAGAGCGCCAAGTCGTTTTGTTACAGGGTGGAGTAGGAAAAGTTAATGCTGCTATTTGTACTACTTTATTACTGACTAACTATAAAATAGATTATGTCATAAATATCGGTTCTGCTGGTGGACTGTGTTTAACTCAAGAAGTTGGGGATATAGTTATTTCTAATGAAGTTTGTCAACATGATTTTGATATTACGGCATTTCCCAATCGAGTGATTGGTGAAGTTCCAGGTTTACCCCCAAGAATAGAAGCAGATCGTCAACTAATTACTCAAGCTAAAACAATATTATCAAACTTAAATTTAAATTGCGAAATTGGTCTAATTGTTTCTGGTGACCAATTTGTTGCTACACCGGAAGTAGCAACACGCATTAAAAATAATTTTCCTGATGCAAAATGTACTGAAATGGAAGCAGCAGCAATTGCTCAAACATGCTATAAATTCGGGACTAGTTTTATTATTACACGTTCTTTAAGTGATGTTTTTGGTAAGGGAGATTCTTCTGTCCAATTTGATGAATATTTAAAAAAAGCATCCCAAGCGTCAGCTAAAATGTGTATAGCATTAATTGCAGAAACGGAGCATTAATACATATGCAAAATATAGAATTACTTGCTCCAGCTGGAAGTTATGAAGCTTTAGTAGCAGCGGTTCAAAATGGTGCAAATGCAATTTATTTAGGAGGAAATGAATTTAGTGCCAGAGCTTTTGCAACAAACTTTAATCGCGAGGAATTACAAGCTGCAGTTGCATATGGCCATTTACGCAACGTTAAAATTTATGTAACTGTAAATACTTTATATGAAGATAATCAGTTTGAAAAACTACAAGATTATCTTTTGTTTTTACAAACAATAAAAGTTGATGCTTTAATTATTCAAGATATCGGACTGATGAGTTTTGTTAAACAATACTTTCCAGATTTTGAAATTCATATGTCAACACAGACTAGTATTTATAATTTGTCAGCAGTTAAATATTTTGAAGATGCTGGTGTTGATCGTGTTGTTTTAGCGCGCGAAAATACACTTGATGAAATAGCTGATATTTGTCAAAACACAATTCTAGATATTGAGGTGTTTGTTCATGGTGCTCTATGTATGTCATATTCGGGACAGTGTTTAATGTCGAGTATGATTGCTAAAAGAAGTGGAAACAAAGGAGCTTGTGGACAGCCTTGTCGGCTCGCTTATAAATTGCAAAAAGATAGTATGAATTTAGATAAAATTCCAAGCTATTTATTATCACCTAAAGATTTATGTACCTTTGAGAATATTGGGCAATTAATTGATGCTGGTGTTACATCATTTAAAATAGAAGGACGGATGAAACGACCTGAGTATGTTGCTACAATCGTTAAACAATACCGTGAAGCAATAGATGCATATTTAAAAAATACGACAGTTAATGCATTTGAGCAGCGTATAAAAAAAATGAAGCAAATGTTCAACCGTGGATTCACTGGTGGATATATTTTAAAAGATCAAAATTTTGTGGCTAAAGATTATCCTGGAAACCGAGGAATTGAAGTTGGTACAGTGATAGATTATGATAAACATCGAAAAATTGTAAAAATTCAATTACAAGATAAGTTGAAACAAGGAGATCGGATTAATTTCAAGAGTGTTGGGTTTACTCGAACTATTACAAAGTTATATTTATTTAATAATTTGATTAATCAAGGCAATGCTGGTGATATTGTTGAAATCGAATTGAATACCCCAGTAAAAAAGAATGAAACAGTATATAAGGTTATTGATATAGATCTAATCAATGAAGCTTTAGCAAGTTATAAAAATGAAAATATTAAAAATACAGTAACTATGGCATTTTCAGGTCAAATCAACGAACCAGCACGATTAACCATCAACTATAAAGATTTAAAAGTTGAAAAAGTTTCTAATCTTCTAATTGAATCAGCAGCTAAATTGCCATTAGATCCTCAAAGAATCAGACAACAATTAGGAAAATTAGGAAATACAGTATTTAAGGCAAATGATATTACTATTGACTTTCCTGATAATGGTTTTTTTAGTATTAAAGAAATTAATGAAATGCGTCGTCAAGCAATAGATGAACTTTCTAATATGATAGTAAAGATAAAAAAAGTTAAAAAACCAATGATTAAAACTAAACATAATCATATTAATAAACAAATTAAAGGGATTGTGGTAAAAATTTATAATTTGGCACAATTAAAAGCATTGTTAACAGAGGAAGTGGATGCATATTATTTTCCTATCAACGAAGAACTTGATGAAGCTATAAGTTTAGCGCATTCTGTAAATAAAGAAATAATCCCATTTACAAGCTTTTTGAATAATCAGGATATTTTAATCAAGTTTAAAAATAGTGTCTCATACAATAAGATAAATAGTATTTTAGTAGGTGACTATGGAGCATTACAAATTTTTAAAGATAAAAAATGTATTTTAGATAGTACTTTCAACCTTTATAATAGCTATGCTTTGAATTATTTTAATAATCATGATGCTATTCTTTCTCTCGAGATGAGTAGAAAACAAGTTAATCATTTAAATAATATTAAACAAAATATTATAATGACAGTGTATGGCAAAACAATCAATATGCATCTAAAACACTGCTTAATAAGTGATCATTATTTTAATTGTAAAAAAATCAAATGTAATCTTTGTAAACAAGGAAAGTTTACTTTAATTGATCGTAAAGGTGAACAATTTGATATTTTCCCAGATCAAGACTGTAATAACTTAATATTCAATAGTCACTGTCTTTACATTGATCATTTAGAAAAACTAGAAGTTGATTTTATTTTGCTTTCATTTAGTAATGAAGCACCAGAAATCACCAAAGCTGTATTTAGGGATTTCAAAAATAATATTATGTTTGCTAAACCTCGACAAATTAGTTTAAAAACAAAACTAACTAATGGATATTTTTATGACTAATTATCTAATTATATAAATAAAAATTATTATTTGTCGAAATAAATTATAAATATACAAAATCTTATTGAAGAAAAATAAGGAAAATGCTAAAATCTATTTATCGGAGGTATAATGATGATTGATAAAGATTTAGCGGCACGATTAAAATCTTATCGGAATTTCAAACACCTGACACAAAAGGATGTTGCTGCTTATTTAAAAGTACCACATTCAGCCATTTCAGATATTGAAAATGGTAAGAGGGATATTACAGTAGGGGAATTAAGAATATTTTCTAACTTGTATGGACGAAGTGTAGAAGAAATAATGAGTGGTAAAAAATACGACTACTATAATATTGCTAATATCGCACGGTTGTTAACAGAGTTACCGGATGAAGATTTAAAAGAAGTAATGTTTATGATTGAATATAAGCGTAAGCGAAATGAAGAAAAAAATAGAAGTGAGAAATTTTAAATCTCACTTCTATTTTAGTATTTGCTTAAATTCTTCTAAAACGATTTTTCCATCGTCTAGAACCATTTTTGAGCATTCTTCAAAAGTTTCACTATTATAATAATTTACTTTTATAGTATCACCGATTTCCACGATTGCAAAGGTTCCGAAACCATATGAACCTCGATTGATCATCACACTGCCTGGATTAATAATATAACGGTTACCAATTTGGGTATATGCAGGAACATGAGTATGTCCGTGAAAACAGATATCAATATTATTAGCAATCATATATTGCTTTATTTTATCATTTCCGTAGTATATATCGTAAGCATTTCCATGAGTAATTAAACAGCGATATTTTCCAATTTCTAAAATAATATTGACTGGAAAATCTTCATCATCATGATTACCTTTTACAGTATAATATTTGTTTAACAAGAAATCATCTTTTTTTAAGGATGAATCTCCACAATGTAAATAATAATCCATCTTAGGATATGTTTGATTAATTTTTTGAAATAATTCATTTTGTAAATGAGTATCACTAATTACTAATACCTGCATGTAAAATCACTTCCTTCTTTATCTATCATAACATATTTGAAAAAGGATAAAAATAAAGATAATTATTCTTTGACACCAATGGTCTAGACAAGTACAGAAGAATAGCGTCTGTTATACTATAAAAAAAGATTTATTTGAAATATTTTATAAAAGAAAAATTAAAATTTTTAGATTCTTTTTTTATAATTCCACTTCAAAAAAACGGTGTTAAAGAGCTTTAAAAATTGATGATTCTAACAAGGAAAATTTTAAAATGGTAAGATTTATTAACTAAGAGTAGAAGTTATTTTTTACTAAAAAATTCATTTTTAATTGTAAAAAAATAAAGCATTTCAGCCAAGAAAGTGTTTACATTCTAAGCCATTCGGTGTAAAATTAATTTAGGTAAAAAAAAAGGAGTGTATATTATTATGAAAACTATTTTATTAGTGTGTTCAGCAGGTATGTCTACTAGCTTACTAGTAACAAAAATGGAAGGTGCTGCTAAAGATGCAGGTGTTGAATGTAAAATTTTTGCATTACCATTCTCTGATGCACCAAGAGTATTAGAAGAAGTAGATTGTATTTTACTTGGCCCACAAGTTAGATTCCAAAAAGCTGCTATTGAAAAATTGGCTGCTGGACGTAAAGCAGGAGCTATCCCTGTTGATGTAATCGATATGAGAGATTATGGAACTATGAACGGTAAAGCTGTATTTGAAGCTGCAATGAAAATGATTGGGTAATCAAAAAGCTTAAACTGAAATAACAAAAGATAAAACGGGCGTTTTTTGTGATGCCCTTTTTATATGAAATTTAACAATAAAGGAGAGAGTTAGTTATGGCAACAAGAATTATGTTAGTATGTGCTGCAGGTATGTCTACTAGTTTATTAGTAACAAAAATGGAAGTAGCAGCAAAAGAAGCTGGAGAAGAAGTAGAAATCTTTGCTTTACCTTTGACAGAAGGTGAAAAAATTATTGATACTGTAGATTGTGTATTACTTGGCCCACAAGTTAGATATGCAAAAAAAGAAGTTGAAAAAATTATTGCAGATACTGGAAAAGATATTCCTTATGATGTAATTGAAATGAAAGATTACGGAATGATGAATGGTAAAGCTGTTTACGAATTTGCTAAAAAATTAATGGGAAGATAATTCCTTACGATTAAATAAAAACGGATAAAATTTATCCGTTTTTATTTTGACGAAATTTCAAGAAATAGGGGTTTTATATTGTATACAACTATGATATAATATCCTAAATAATTAGGAGGTAGGTAATAGTATGCAAAAGGGGATTATTACAGTAGTAGGAAAAGATCAAGTAGGAATTATTGCTAAGGTTTGTAGTTTTTTAGCGGAAAAACAAGTTAATATCTTGGATATTTCTCAAACTATCATTCAAGGTTATTTTAACATGATGATGATTGTAGAACTAAGTTCAATTACCGAAGAATTTGGAACTATCTGTGAAGATTTAGATAAATTAGGTGAAGAAATCGGAGTAAATATTAAATTACAACATGAAAACATTTTTAATAAAATGCATCGTATTTAAGGAGAATCGGAATGATTAATTTATTTGAAGTAGCAGAAACAAATAAAATGATTGAGCAAGAAAATCTTGATGTGAGAACAATTACATTAGGGATCAGTTTATTAGACTGTATGGATCATGATATTGATGTTTTATGTGAAAATATTTATAAAAAAATTACTACCGTAGCTAAGAATCTAGTCTCTACGGGTAAACAAATCGAAATGAAATATGGAATTCCTATTGTCAATAAAAGAATTTCAGTAACACCAATTGGATTTGTTGGCTCTAATGCTTGCAAATCAACAGCGGACTTTGTTAAAATTGCTAAAACATTGGATAAATGTGCTCATGAAACTGGAGTTAATTTCATCGGTGGTTATACAGCAATTGTTTCCAAAGGAATGACAAAGGCGGAAGAATTATTAATTCGTTCAATTCCTGAAGCAATGAAAGTTACTAGTAATGTTTGTAGTTCGGTAAATGTTGGATCAACTAAAACTGGTATTAATATGGATGCAGTAAAATTAATGGGGGAAATCATTCATGAAACTGCAGATTTAACTAAGGAAAATGATTCTATTGGTTGTGCTAAGTTAGTTGTTTTATGCAATGCACCTGACGATAATCCATTTATGGCTGGGGCTTTCCATGGGGTTAGTGAAGCAGACGCAATTATCAATGTTGGAGTTAGTGGCCCGGGTGTTGTTAAAAATGCTATTGCCAATGCCAAAGGAAAAGATTTTGGAGAGTTATGTGAAATTATCAAGAAAACTGCGTTTAAAATTACTCGCGTAGGTCAATTAGTTGCTTTAGAAGCGTCGGAAAAATTGGGGATTCCTTTTGGAATCATCGATTTATCATTAGCTCCAACTCCAGCAATCGGTGATAGTATCGCCGATTGTTTAGAAGGAATGGGCTTGGATAGTGTTGGTGCTCCAGGAACAACAGCTGCATTAGCAATCTTGAATGATCAAGTTAAAAAAGGTGGCGTTATGGCTTCTTCATATGTTGGTGGATTAAGTGGAGCATTTATTCCAGTCAGTGAAGATCAAGGTATGATTGATGCTGTAAACCGTGGCGCATTAACACTTGAAAAATTAGAAGCTATGACATGTGTATGTTCAGTTGGACTTGATATGATTGCGATTCCTGGAGATACTCCAGTCACTACTTTATCTGGAATCATTGCCGATGAAATGGCAATTGGTATGATCAATCAAAAAACCACAGCTGTTAGAATTATTCCTGTAATCGGTAAAAATGTTGGTGAAGTAGTAGAATTTGGGGGACTATTGGGTTATGCACCTGTAATGCCAGTAAACCAATTTGGATGTGCTGAATTTATTAATCGTGGTGGTAGAATTCCTGCACCAATTCATAGTTTTAAAAATTAAAAGACGTTAACTCGTCTTTTTCATTATATTGAAAGGAAAATGTAAAATGAATGATTTAATAGTTTTTAATCCATTGTATAAAAATAAAGATATTGCTGAGTGTTTTGCATTATATACTGAAGTAGTAGATGGGAAACTTGAAAATAGCAGTAAATTTGTTTCATTGTTAATTAAATTAGCTGAAAAATACAACTTGTACGATAATCTATTTAATAGTTTATTAACTTATTTGTTAATTAATAATGAAAATTCGTTTACTCTAGCATTAGAAAGAAAAAAAACAATAGCTGCTAATTTAAAAGAAATTGTTATGAATGATTTTAAGATTATTTTCAAAATGTTTAATACGGATTTTAGTGTCTTGCCATTAGCACAACAAAATTTGATAACAGGATTCACACCTTCAAAGCCTGTCATTAATATTGAACTATTCGAAGTTTCAAAAACATTACAGGACAATTTAACTGCCTGTAATGATGTTGAATCATTTTATAATGTATTAGAAAACTTCTTTTTAACGTATGGAGTTGGAAAATTTGGATTAAATAAAGCATTTCGTTATGAAAATGAGCAAATTAGTCCTATAATACATATAGGTAATGGGCGACTAGATCAGTTGATTGGTTATGAAAGCCAAAAAGAAAAACTTACCCAAAATACCGAGGCATTTTTAGCAGGAAAAAAAGCAAACAATGTTTTATTATACGGTGATAGTGGAACTGGTAAATCAAGTAGTATTAAAGCTTTATTAAACGAATATTATAAAGATGGTCTAAGAATGATAGAAGTTTATAAACATCAGTTTATAAATCTTCCTAGTATTATTCAAGAATTACAGTCACGTAATTATAAATTTGTATTATTCATGGATGATTTATCGTTTGAGGAATTTGAAATTGAGTATAAATACTTAAAAGCAGTCATTGAAGGCGGGTTAGAAAAGAAACCTGATAATATTTTGATTTATGCAACAAGTAATCGCCGTCATTTAGTAAAACAAACATGGGGTGATCGTCAAGATCAGGATGAGGTTAATGTAAATGATGCTAAACAAGAAAAAACATCATTAAGTTCAAGATTTGGTGTTAAAATTTTATTTATGCATCCAGATCGTCAAAATTATTTAGATATTGTTGATGGTTTAGCCGAACAATATGGTTTAATGATGGAGCGTAACGAATTGCATCAAAAAGCATTAACTTGGGAAATTCGTCACGGTGGATTTTCAGGAAGAACTGCCAAACAATTTATTAATGCAATGCTAGGTAAATAAAACAATAGGAGTAATATGCGAAAATTATTATTAAACGATTATCACAAAATAAAAAAATATTTAGACGATGCAAATTATGAGGGCTATAATTCTAATTTTGTCACAATGATGATGTGGGATCATGAATATGAAATATATTATGAAATAAAAGATAATTTCATGGTTATGTTACACACATATTTAGACGAAAAGTTTTTTGCAATGCCTTTTTGCAAACCAGAGTACTACTATGAAGCAATCGAATATATGCAAAACTATGCTAAAGAGCATAACTTTCTTTTTAGAATCGATTTAGCTGTTGAAGAATCTATGAGTTTAATTAAAGAAAGATATGGAGATAAGTTTTTGTATTTGCATAATGAAGATTTTGATGATTATGTCTATACAAAAAAATCTCTAGAATCTTTGGCAGGAAAAAAAATGCAAAAGAGAAGAAATCACTTTAATGCGTTTGTTAAAGAAAATCCGAATTATATTTATAAAGAAATTGAAGATGAAGATGTTGATAATGTTTTACAGTGTCTCAAAAAATGGGATTTTTCTCATCGAATAGAAGAGAGTGTTATTTCTGAGTATATCGGGATTGTCTACTTGTTAGTACATCGTCATGAATTGGAAATAAAAACTGGCTGTATTTACATTAACGGACAGTTAGAAGCATTTATTATTGGTTCCCCACTTAAACACAGTACCGTTCAAATTCACGTAGAGAAGGCTAATAAAGATATTAGAGGATTATATGTGGCGATTGGTAAATTCTTCCTAGAACGAAATTTTGAGGGTTATGAATTTGTTAACCGTGAGGAAGATATGGGATTAGAATCACTACGCCGTGCTAAACAAATGCTGCACCCAGTTAAAATGGTTAAGAAATATAATATTGTTCCTAGTAACCTATCAATTATGCCGGCAGCAGATAATGATCTGCATTCAATTATTGACCTATGGCGTGATAGTTTTGAAGATGAAGACAAGCAAACAACTAACTTTTATTTTATGAAATGTTACAGCAAAGAAAATACATATCTATTAAAAAATAACAACTTCCTTGTTTCAATGATGCAAATAGTCCCATATACCATTGTTCTGGATAATCAGGAGATAAAGGCATACTTTATTCTTGGTGTTGCTACTAATAAGAATTATCAAAAGCAAGGAATGATGAAAAAGTTAATGAACTATGTGCTTAACTTGCCAAAATATGCTGGTCAAAAGATTTTACTTCAAGCTTACATGCCAGAAATTTATTATAATTTTGGATTTAATAAAGATTATTATCATAAAATTACAAATGTTGACAAAAAATCATATCAAAATGATTATGATTTAACAGTTATTGAAGATCTGGATTTTGTAAATTCACTTAAATTATATAATGATTTCACAAAAGATTTTAATGGTTATCGTAAAAGAGATATCGACTATTACCAAAATTACTTAATTGCACGTTGCCGTGCTTATAACGATCAAATAAAATTATTTTATGATAATGCTAAAATAATTGGATATGCAATTTATCATGAAAGTGCTTCTAAAATTGAGGTCAGTGAAATAATCTATACTAATTATGAAAGTCTAAATAAAATCGTTTGTTTCTTATCAAAAACAAACAAAGAACTGATTATTGAAAGTGATTTAAACAATGAAATAATTGGTGATTGTACGTATATATGTACAATGTTGACCAATTTTTTAAAAAATAGTTGTCAAGATAATAAATTTTATATAAATGAGTGCCTATAATACCTATTTTTTATTGACTAACCTATCTCTGCATTATAAAATGTAAAAGTATTTAAGAGGAGGTTAGTTAATGTTTTCAAAAGATCGAGAATTACATGAGGAATGTGGAGTATTTGCAGTTTGTGGATATGAAAATGCTGCAGCAATGTGCTACTATGGATTACATAGTTTACAACACCGGGGGCAAGAAGCTGCTGGTATTGTTGTAAAAAATAAAGAAGCTTTGTCAATTCAAAAGGGTGAAGGGCTAGTTACTGAAGTATTTGATCAAGATAAAATTAGCAAAATGAAAGGTGATCATGCTATTGGTCATGTTCGTTATTCAACAGCTGGTGGTGGTGGAATTGCTAATGTTCAGCCATTATTATTTAGAACCTTAAATGGATCTTTAGGAATTGCACACAATGGAAATATTGTTAATGCCAATGTCTTAAAGGCGGACTTAGAAAAAAAAGGAAGCATTTTTTCTAGTTCTTCAGATACTGAGATTTTAGGTCATTTAATTATGCGTGAAGAAGGTCATATGATTGATCGTATTTGTAATTCCTTAAACAAACTTGATGGTGCATTTGCCTTTTTGATTTTGATTGAGAATGCTTTGTATGTAGCAAGAGATAAGTATGGTTTGCGACCTGTTTCTATTGGTCAATTGCCTAATGGGGCATATGTATTTTCATCAGAAACGTGTGCATTTGAAGTTGTTGGTGCAAAATTTGTTCGTGATTTAGAACCTGGTGAAATCGTTAGAGTCAAAGACGGTCAAATCAAATCAAAGCTTTATACAAATGATGTTACTGATAAAATATGTGCAATGGAATATATTTATTTTTCACGACCAGATAGTAATTTAGATGGAATAAATGTTCATACAACTAGAAAACTTGCTGGTAAACAATTATTTAAAGAAGCACCAGTAGAAGCTGATTTAGTTATTGGTGTTCCTGATTCTTCTATTTCTGCTGCAATCGGATATGCAGAAGCAGCTAATATTCCTTATGAAATGGGTCTGATTAAGAATAAATATGTAGGTCGTACTTTTATTCAACCTACTCAAGAAATGAGAGAGCAGGGGGTTCGAATGAAATTATCTGCGGTTTCTTCAATTGTTAAAGGAAAACGTGTTGTTATGATTGATGATTCAATTGTACGTGGAACTACCTCTAAAAGAATTGTACGATTGTTAAAAGAAGCTGGTGCTAGAGAAGTGCATGTAAGAATTGCTTCACCAGCAATCAAATATCCTTGTTTTTATGGTGTTGATATGTCAACCATGGACGAATTAATTTCTAATCGTTTGAATGTTAATGAATTATGCAATTATATTGAAGCTGATTCACTTGCCTTTATTACTGAAGAAGGAATTGATAAATCTATCCATTTTAATAAAGAAAAACATAAATGTAGTTTATGTTTAGCTTGTTTCAATGGTGAATATGTAACAAATTTATATGATTCATTTGAAATGGATAAAATCAAGAAAGGTAAGGAATATTAAAAACTCCTTACCTCTTATAATTAGTAAAGTAGATATAACATATATAACTTCGCATAATGTATACATACGTAATTATTCTTACATAAAGTATTCTTATTTAATTAAATGAAAAATAAAGAAAAGAGGAAAAAGAAAATGATTAAGATTGTAGGAATTGAAAGTTTAGATTATGAAAATAAACAAGGTAAACATGTTACGGGTGTAAAAGTCCATTATAACGATATGGAGCATGGTAAGGATAATGTTGAAGGCAGTTTGTGCGGTTATGAATGGCTTACACCAGTTGCTTATGAACAGATGTGCGAAGGTTTAAAAACTGTTTCTATGTTAGGTTTAGAGGGCGATTTCAATTATCGTAAAAATGGAAATTATGTCAATGTATGTGGTTTCATTAAACGAGGTCAATAATATGAGTATGATATGGCTTTTTGTAGGTGCTTTAGTTATTGGTACAATTTATGGATTGCTGAAAGGTAACAGGTGACTATGGATGAAGATATTCAAGAGGGCACTTCAGTTGATGAAACATCAAGCATTGATATTGAGGTACTTAATCAACTGCTTAGTCAGTATTTTTATACAAAAGATGAACAAGCCCAAATGCAAAACGAAACGTCTAACCAACAGTTAGACAATCAAGACCAATTATTGGTTGAGTTACAAAGTATAAACCATAACTTGGAAACACTTCAATACAATACACAATTAAATAATAATGTTGTTTACTTGGGTCTTGTTGTTGCTCTAGCTGTATTCTTCTTAGTTATGTTTTATAAATTCTTAAGAAATTTTATATAAGGAGGAAATCAAAAATGTTAACTGCTGAAATGTTAAAGCCGATTACTGACAGTATTAATTCGGATTTAGGTATTTTATTACCTGTCGGCATTACAATCATGGGAATTATGATTGGCGTTAGTCTTATCCCAAGAATTGTTTATAAATTCTTATAAGATTAACTTCTTATATTGGGTTAGGATATTTATTCCTAGCCCTTTAATTTTATAGAAAGGATAAAAATTTATGAAAATTATAAAAAATGCGCGTGATCATATTCTTAAATTTAAGGAAAATCACAAAATTGAAAAAATACTTCTTACTTTAGGTATTGTATTTAGTTCTATATTTATTACTGGTTCTAGTGTTAATGCTTATACGGTTCAAGATAAAGAGTACAAGTATTGTTTTATTTTATTAAAAAATGATAAGGAAATAGAATTTTATTATTATAATAGCGCCACTTTTAAGGAAGGTTCTTACGGTGGTAAACCTGTTCTTAATATTTCATTTGTTGGTGATGCTATTTATAATTCTGCTGATGGTTGGTTCGACGCTACAACTGCTAATGTTGGTGTAGCAGAGGTCAATAATTCTAATGCTTCATTTCGCTATGAAACCAATGATACTACGTTGTTAGATAGGATTAATTCTATGGGTTTTCATGCGGCGCTATTAGTGGAACCGGTTATCCGTCCGGAGGTAGTGGCGGAGATTCCGGGGAAGATAGTAGCGGATGGTGGGAAGATATTACCGGTTGGTTTGGCGATATTTTCGGCGGGCTTACTGATTTTCTTGGTTCGGCGTTCGATACGATTGGCGGTTTAATAAGCGGTGGCTTTGATTTTGTTGTTGGTTCAGTTGATAAAGTAACGGGTGCAGTAGGTAAAGTTTTAGATTTTCTTGGTGGTCTTGTTTCTTCTTTAACTTCAGCTATTGGTAACTTAATCAAACTTATTTTTCAGCCTTTATTTGATTTTATAGGTACTTTCTTTGATGTTTTAGGGGAAGTTCTTAGCTATTTTCTAGAGTTGTTAGGAAATTTATTAAAAGGTCTATTTGTTCCTAGTGATAATTTTCTAGATAGTAATTTTAAAACTATACAAGATACTCTTAGTAATAAAATTGGTATAGATTTAAGTATATTAGATAGTCTTACTAAAACTAAAGAGGTTAGGGGCGATATATTTACTCCTATAGTTTTTACAATCTTTGGACATAGACAGTCTATAGACTTATCTTTCCTTTCTTATGCTCAGCCTTATACTCGTGCATTAGGTACGGGGTTAGTTGCTATATTCTTGTGTTGGTACCATTATTCTCACGTTTTGTTTTTAATTAGAAAATCTAAACCAATAGAGGGAGACGGACATAGTGGTCAAAATGCTAATAATAAGGTAGGTAGCGAAAAATGATAACTGAATTGGTGCTAAAAGTTTTCTTTGGCTTTGCAAATTTTCTTATTGGTCTTTTACCTAAGATGAATAGTGAGCAAGGCTCTATTACAAGTGTATTTTATGATTTGTTGCAGTATGGTATATATTTCTTTGGCAGTTCGCCGTTTGCAATGGTATTCGCTAGTGTAGTGTTGTGGGCTAGCATTGATATACTTTGGGCAATTATAGAATGGGTATATATAAAGATACCTGGTGTTAATTAATACACTGCGCAACGTTCTACGGCGCAGTGTATTAACAACAGTATTTATATAAAGGGGTTTTTTATGAAAAATGAAACTAAACAAAAGATAAAGGAATTTGAATTTAAGATAATACTTTTAGATTTAATAAAATGGAAATTAATTGATTTATATAGATTTAAAAAATATGGTAAAAAATTGCACATGTACGGTGTACGTTGTTTAACGGGTATGTATGGTTGTGGAAAAACTATGGCAATGACTAAAATTGCTTTAAATTTAAGGAATAAACATGGAAATGATATTTATATTTGTACTAATTTCGGTTTGTCAATCCAAGATTTTGAGTTTAATGATGTTAGACAAACGGGTGTGCAGTACGATAAACCTATAGTATTTATGTGGGACGAAGTTCAAAATGAATTCCCCGCTACTGATAAGGTATTTCCTAAAGAGATAAGACAAGCATTGTCCTTAAACCGCAAAGGTAATGGCAAAATGTTCTATTGGGCTAGTCAAGACCACGAATTAGTACATAAGACTATTCGTAGATTAACTATCGAATATGGAGTGTGCAAGACTATATTTGGACGATATACAAAAGTTCGGTGGTATCGGGACTATGATTATAAAGCACTTTATGAGGAAGTCGATATTAATAAAAAAATGAAGATACACCCGTTCAAGAAAATTAAGTTCATTCAAAGTGATTATATACGTTCTCTATATAATTCTTATGGTTGGGATAATGGTGAAAAATTAAAAACATAGTATTTTAATTTAGATCCAACGAGGGTCCACGAGCAAAGCGAGCCGAGTAGGTTCTAAATTATAATACGTAGCCGACAACGACACAACCGCAAAAGTTATAAAAGCGCAGCGGTTATGCACTTTTGTTGTTGTGGAAGTGTAAGGCATAAACACTGTTGCAACCCTAAAGTGTATATATACACTTTAGGACGCCTAACGGCGAGTGAAAAAAATGGTTTAAAGGCGTGTCCCTTACTTGATATAGGGACACTATCGGGGTACCCCCTAGATTGTAGGTGATTGTTATAGATTTAAGTGGATTGCATGATAAAGAATGTAACGTCTATACTAACTACGTTGTAAAAGATTACGGGTCTTTTGAAAAGCAAATACTTTTTAAGAATAATGTCAAGATTAGGGACTATATAGAAGAGGATAAAGACGGTAAGTATGATATATCGGTTTACAATGACGGTTTAACTGATTTAGACAGGTTTCTTAAAAAGTTGGGTTTGCTTTATGATTATGAAGATATTAGGAAATATAATATTGCAAGGTCTAAGAGACGTTCTAAGTCTAAGGTGTTTAATATGGCTATTCTCAATGATTGGGATTATTTTATAACTCTTACATTTTCTAAGGATAAAGTAGAAGATAGGTATAATTTGGAAGATTTAAAAAAAAGAACACTAGAGTATTTAAAAAATCAGTCTAAGAAACATGGTATTAAGTATATAATTGTTCCCGAACTGCATAAGGACGGTGCTTTGCATTGGCACGGGCTAATACGGGATAGTAATAATAAAATGCAATTGGTAAATGCAAATATAAAAAGTAAAACGGATAGAGATGTATATAATATTGTTTCATGGCAAGATAATAAAGGTTATAATACTGCGGTTAAAATAGATAAAGGGTTGGAAAGTCATTCTAAAATTTCTAGTTATATTAGTAAGTATATTACAAAAATGGAAGATAGGATATTTAGTAAATATTATTACTGTAGTAATGGTTTAATTAGTGAACCTAAAGTTATATATAATAAAGAGGTAGATATAGATTTCTTTTTGGACGAAGATGGTTTATATGAGAATGATTTTTGTTATATAAAAATAGTAAATAAGAAATAAATTTATTATAATTTATTTATGAGGTGATTAATATGAGAACTTATGAATACTATTGTATTAGTTATATTGTTAAAAAAACTATTAAATATATTTATTGTGTTGATTTTGAAAGATTTGCTATTGTTTATGATTTGCTTATTCATAATGAAGTTGACTATTTATGTATAAAAAAAATTAGTATGTTTAATTATATAAATTATATTGGCAATATTGTATTATATAAATAATTTAATCAACTTTATGTAATTATATTTACATAAAGTTTTATTTATGATATATTTAATTTGTAAGTTAATTATATACTTATACATTACATAATATACATATGCGAACACTTATATTATAAAGGAGTGTTGCCTATGTTATCTAAAAGCGAATGTCGTGAATTTATCAATGAAAGAAAACAATATCTTAATCTTACATCTTTTTGTAAAGAGACGGGTATTGCTAGACCTCATTTAACTATGTTTCTTAAAGCTGACTATTATGATCATTATTTAAATGTGGAAAAGGCTAACGACTTAGTTAACCTTATCAAAGATAAAATTTAATTTTTTTGAATATATACTACTTCGCATAATGTATATTATGTAAATTTTATAATTGATTTTTAATAGACAAACACAAATAAATTGATCGATAAATCCTAATTAAAAGCATTCCAATAATCTTAGAATGCTTTTATAAACTATAAGTTATTAATTAATGCCGTTGTATTTAAAAACAAGAAAACAATTCCTACCACTATTAAGTATAAGTATAATTTAATTTGATGATTTTTTTTATAATTATTATATAATGCTAAAATACCGCAAATTATTAATATGCTTGCAATTATATAAAATAATATTATGCTAACGGCTGTCTTGGTCATTAATCCTGCAGCAAAGATAAACGTTCCAATTGCATAAGCTAAAATTGACATCACGATCAATCGTTTTGTATTATCTTCCATAAATTCTCCTATTTAATTAATTCTAAAATTGATTGGCCAATAGTTGGTAATTCGATACCAAAATTATCTGCAATTGTAGCACCAATTACAGCAAAAGATTCCATATCATGTAAATGACGTGGCTTCAATAATTCCTTTGAATAAATAATTAATGGAACTTGTTCACGAGTATGATCAGTACCACTATAAGTTGGATCATTACCATGATCAGCAGTGATCATTAATAAATCATCATGATTTAAATATTTCATTAATTCCTCCAATTGCTTATCAAAATCTACAATTGCTTGCCCATAGCCCTCAGGATTACGCCGATGACCGTATACTGCATCAAAATCTACAAGATTAACAAAACACAATCCTTTAAATTCTGATTTTGCAAGTTCAACAGTTTTTTCCATTCCATCCTGATTACTTACCGTCTTAACTGCTTTAGTAATTCCTTGATCAACAAAAATATCCGGAATTTTCCCAACTCCAATAACATCAAACTGTTTATCTTTCAAATTATCAAGAACAGTCCGTCCAAATGGTGCTAAGGCCAAATCATGACGATTGGCAGTACGTTTGAATTTCCCTACCCTTTTTCCTACATATGGTCGAGCAATAACTCTACCAACTTTCCAACGCTCATCCATGGCTATTTCACGAGCAATTTCGCATGCTTTATACAATTCTTCTAACGGGATAATCTCTTCATTTGCAGCTATTTGAAAAACTGAATCAGCTGAAGTATATACGATCCAATCACCTGTTTTTATCTGATGTTCACCATACTCATCAAGAATTGCTGTACCACTTGCAGCCTTATTGCCAACACATTTACGTCCAGTTTTTTCTTCAAAAAGTTCAATAAATTCTTGAGGAAAGCCGGTTTCGGTAAATGTAATAAATGGTTTTTCAGTTTTAAGCCCCATCATTTCCCAATGACCGGTCATAGTATCTTTACCATTAGAAATCTCGTTTAAAGCTAAAGTATATCCTAATTGTGAAGTTAATTGATGTATTCCAGAAAAATTACCCAAACTTCCTAATCCTAATCCTTCCAAATTTGGTAAATCAAGGCCATTGCAGGCATTACATATATGTTTTAAAGTATTTGATCCTTCATCGTTATATAAATTAGCATCTTTTGCATTACCAATTCCTAAGGAATCACACACAATTAAAAAAACTCTGTTGTATTTCATCTTGTCCTCCATTCCTTGCGTCACTTTTTACGCAATCATAAGTATATCATTAAATTGTTTCCATATCTAGACATTATTTTACCCATCATTATGCTTTTTTATGCGTGGGTGGAATTGCTGATACTCACTTCTAATCTTTTGATTCGAAATATGTGTATAAATAGTTGTTGTACTAATATCACTGTGGCCAAGCAATTCTTGAATAGAACGCAAATCAGCACCATTTTCTAAAAGATGAGTTGCAAACGTATGCCGAAAAGTATGAGGCGAGACTTTTTTAGTTATAGAAGTTGAATTTACAATTGTTTGTAATATAGAATAAAATTCTTCTCTACTTAATCTTTGACCATGCTTATTAAAAAATAATAAACTATCATTTTTTATATTAAATTCAGCTCGATAATCATTTATGTATTGTTCCAATATCTCTCCAACATATGAACCGATTGGAATCATTCTCTCTTTGTTTCCTTTTCCAATAACTTTGATAAATCCCATTTTAATATTTAAATCTTTCAAAGTAAGATTCAACAATTCTGAAATACGCATACCCGTTGCATATAGCAATTCAACCATACATCTATTTCTCGAACTAATTGCATCACAAACAATGATCCCATCAAGTATCTCTATCATTTCTTCTTGAGACAAAACAATAGGTAATTTTTTATCTCTTTTCGGTAAGGTAAAACTACTCATGAGATTTTCTTTCACAATATTTTCTTTCACTAAAAAAATATATAACATTCGTAAAGAAACAAGTTTACGAGAAATTGAATTAGTACAGTTTGTTTTCGATAACTCCTTTAAATAAAGATGAATATGTTCTTTATTAATATTTTCAATTTGATTAATTTCATATTCCTCACCGATAAAATTAGAAAAAGCAATCAAATCTCGTAGATAAGAATAAATAGTATTCTTACTCAAACCTTTTTCAACAATCAAATATTGCTTATATTCACTTAAGGCATCTTTAATTAACATAAATTTAGCAAGTACTACACTTACTTTCACCTCACCTTCACTTAATAATTATATCACGTTTAAATTTAACCATACTAACGATTTGCTAACTAAAGTGCATAAACCTTAAATGCCATTGATAATGTGACTATTATTAAGATAATTATTACGTAATCTAAGATATAATTAATTATTTTTCGACTATTAAATACTTCTGTTGTCAAAAATGAAATTGTAAAACAATTTATTGATAATCTAATAGAAATTATAGAAATAATATAAGTTAATGCTAATTCAATAATTAATTGTGGAAAAAAACCTAAAAAAAGCATAGATGCATCAAACGTATTTAAAGTAAAATAAAAAATACTTGCAATCGATAATTGCATTCCTTTTGTAAAAATAACAAAACTATTAAAAATTGTTCCTAAAAAACTAGTTGAAATTATTAGAGATAAAAATATGTAGAAACTAGTAATTGTAATATATAGATTATAATTATTGGTTGTCTCATTATCTTTGAAAAAAAAGATATATTTACATAAATTTAATAGGGCTTCATTACCATAAAAATAATAAATAATGCCAAATAAGATACCAAAAACAAATAATATTGCAGAAAATATATTAATTAAAACTTTTTCATTTCTAAAAACTTTATTTAAAATGCTCATAAGTTATCCTCCGTTTATACAACTTATGAGCAAATCATTATTTTATTCTTTTATTTTAAATATTTCTTTTGGGGAGTCTTTTTTGCAAATGATGAAGCTTTAGTCACCAGCTTCTTATCAAATTTATTATTGATAGCATTTAGTAACTGTTCAAGAGAATCATCATTGGTTTCATCCTCTTGCGCCATTTCAAAAATATTAAGTTGTTCTTTGTAGTTCTTCTTATTGATTGTATTATTTAAACTGATGCCTAAAAGACGCACAGGTCGACCGCTATAATTAGCATCAAATAACATTTTTGCAGTAGATAATATGGTTTCATA
Organism: Thomasclavelia ramosa DSM 1402; assembly: GCF_014131695.1. NCBI lineage: Bacteria > Bacillati > Bacillota > Erysipelotrichia > Erysipelotrichales > Coprobacillaceae > Thomasclavelia > Thomasclavelia ramosa. The sequence goes on along the minus strand of NZ_CP036346.1, from coordinate 1,601,880 downwards.
ATCATTAATAAATGAATTGACAGTAGTTTGTCTAGTAACACTTTCAAAGCGAGTATATTTTATAGTAATCGAGATTGAATTTGAAATTAAGTTGCGCTTATTAGCTCGCGCTGAAACTTGGCGAGCTAAACTCTTTAATGTATCCCTTAGTATTTCCTCATCATTTGTATCATATGGTAAAGTAGTTGAGTTTCCTACAGACTTTAATTCATTTTGTTTAGCATCAACAGCGCTATTATCAATTCCATTGGCTTTACGATACAATAGTAGCGCATTTTTGCCAATAATTTGTCTTAGTTTATTATAGTTATCATAATTTGCAATATCACCAATTGTATTAATTCCTACTGCTTTAAGCTTTGGCTGAGTTTTTTTACCAATTCCAAACATATCCTTAATATCTAATGGCCACATTATTTCTTTTAAATTAGACCTTGTAAGTATAGTAATTCCCATTGGTTTTTTCATATCGCTTGCCATTTTTGCTAAAAATTTATTCGGTGCGATTCCAATAGAACAGCGTAAACTTAAATGTTCATATATATTTTTTTGAATTTCTTTAGCAAGTAATATTGGATGAATCTGTTTATCTATAATTATTTTAGTTACATCTACATAGCATTCATCAATACTAGCAACCTCTAAAATTTCGCTATAAGAAGCTACTATTGAAAAAAAATCATTAGATAAACGATGATATAATTCAAAATCGGCAGGTAAAACAATTAAATCTTTGCACAATTCTAATGCTTGAAATAGTGGCATTGCAGAGTGAATGCCAAATTCACGGGCTTCATAAGAAGCTGTGGTAATAATACTTCGTCGTGATTTACCAGATATAACTATTGGTTTTCCTTTTAAGTCAGGATTACGTGATATTTCTGCACTTGCGTAAAATGCATTAAGATCAATGTGGAAAACAACTTGCATTACTATACCTCCTTTATGCAAAAATCACTTGAATGCAAATCATATATGTAATTGTGCCTACTAAAATCGATAATAAAGTATTTTCCTTTAATAAATGAATTATAATGGTAATTGAAACGGCAATTATTTCTGGAAAACCATGATTTCCGGAAATAAAAGTTGTATCCCTTAAACAATATACAACTAACATTGCCATAATTGAATATGGCAACACTTTAGATAAATAACTAATTGCCGGTGGTAAATTTTCAGCATCATTAAATATCAGAAATGGTAAGACCCTTGTTAAGATTGTTCCTAAAGCTACTGCTATTATTATCAAGACATCATTATTCATTTTTTAACCTCGGTTTAACTAAAATTAATATTATCATGATTAAAATCATAGAAAAAATAACAAAGTTATCACTACCAAAAATAATCAAACAAATTATGCTGACAAAAAAACCAATCAATGTCGCTAAATGATTAGAATTATTTTTAATTTGATTAATTACAATAACTATAAACAATGCTGTCATTGAAAATTCTAAACCTTGAGTATTAAAAGATACATTATTTCCAATTGTTGCCCCCACCAAAGAACCAATGATCCAATAGCATTGATCTAAAAAACTTATTAAAAAAACCTCATTCTTACTTTTAAAATCATTTTTCACAAGTAAAGAAAATGTTTCATCCGTTAATGAAAAAATCATATAAGGTTTTAATTTCCCTAAAAAATTAAATTTTTTTAACATTGATAATCCATAAACTAAATGCCTTGCATTAACCATCAGTGTCATAATAAATGAACTAATAAAAGAAGCTTGACCAGCTAATAAAGAAATTGTTACAAACTGCATACTTCCCGCATATATAAAACAGCTCATAATAAATGCATAATAAATTGGAAATCCTTTAGAAACAAGCAACATTCCAAAAGCAAATCCTAAGACTAAATATCCCATCATAACGGGGATACTTTCTTTAAATGCACTTTTTATCGTTAATAAATTCATCATGTTTCCCCCTTAACTGTATAATTATACTAAAAATCTCACCAAATTGAAATAAAAAGGTGCTCAATTTGAGCACCTTTTTATCCTTATTTATCCATCTCAAGCATCCAATCTATATATAGACCATAGCCAATAATTGGATTATTACCTGATACATGAGTCACACACCCAACTATTTTGTTATTTTGAATAATCGGTGATCCACTCATTCCTTGTACAATTCCATTAGCTTTATTAATTACTTCTTGATCTGTCACAGTAAATTCAATTCCCTTTTCTTTTATAGAATCCTGGTCATTCAATTTAGTGATTTCAATTTCACACTTCTGGATTTTATCACCATCTAAAACAGTTAAAAAGTAGGCTTTTCCTAATTTAGTTTCTTCAATAGATGCAGTTTCCATCATTTCTCGTTTTGAAATATCATAATTATAAGTTCCATAAATACCAAATTGACTATGGCTGTTTATACTACCTATTTCAATATTGGAAATGTCTGCAATTTTATTTCCTGAAGATTGCGTTGTTGCTTTTTTAATACTAGTTACTGTACTTTCAAAAATATTACCATTTTGAATAAGCTCTTCGCTGTCAAGTTTAGAGTCACTCATTGCATGTCCTAAAGCTCCAAAAGTACTAGTTGCCGGGTTATAAAATGTAAGTGTTCCAACCCCGCTAATTGCATCTTTGACATATAATCCCGTAGAAAATTGCTGATTTTCATAAACGACCTGGAGGTCGTGGTGGAGGGTTTCTTTACCTCTTTTAATGGTTAAATCATATCTGGGATTAGCTATATCGCCTTCTTTAATAACATTGCTTAATTCTTCAATACTTGTTACCTTTTGATTGTTAATTGCGACAATAATATCTCCAACTTTAAAATCTTTTGCTAGTGGATCGTAGCTTTCATTACCGACTTTGATCTTATATCCTCCTGTAATAACCACACCTTGATAATCTAGCTCGATTCCAATGGAATCTCCACCAGGTACTAGAGAAATAGCATATATTGCAATTGGATTAATAATGGCTAAAGCTAAGATAAAGGAAAGGATTAGCTTTTTAAAAAGCATAGAAACCTCCTTGTAACATTCGTTACATCATAGTTTGGTTTCTATGCTTTTAATTATTCACTACTTATTTTTAATTTTTTTGCATGATTTATTGATTCCTGAGATACTTCTTTTCCAGAAATCAATTTAGCAATTTCATTAATACTTTGATCATAAGATAATTCTTTAATCTTTACATTTGTATAATTGTCATTACTTGATTTTTGGATCAAATAATGATTTTTAGCAAAAGCGGCAACTTGTGCTAAATGAGTAATGCACAATACTTGATGCTGCTTGCTAATATATTTCATCTTTGCTCCAATACTTTCAGCCACTTTACCACTAACGCCAGTATCAGCTTCATCAAAAATAATTGTTTCCACAGAGCTCGAAGATAAGGACAATATCTTGATTGCCAACATAATTCTGGACATTTCTCCACCTGAAGCTACTTTATTCAACGGTTTTAATGTTTGTCCAGCATTTGTAGAAATTAAGAATTCTACATTATCTTGTCCATTTTTTTGAAAATCAACTAATTTAAAATCAACCTTAAAAACAACTTTATCTAAATATAAAGATTTTAATTCTTTTGTAACTAATTCAGTAAATTCTTTAGCTTTTGATTGCCTTAATCTAGTAATTTGCTCAGCTATTGATTTGGTCTCTTGATAAGCAATATCCAATTGTTTTTTTAAATCATTCAAATATGTTTCCCGATTGTTAAAAGCTGCAACTTTCATTTCTAAATCTTCTTTAGCTTCTTTAATCGCCTCAATTGATTGTCCGTACTTTCTTTTTAAACGATTTAATTTAAAAAAGACTTCTTGAATTTCATTTAAACGATATTCATCAAAATTAGTACTATTAAATTCATTGATTATTTCATCATCAAGATCAATTAAATTATAATATAGGTCATACATCCTTTCATACGTATTTTGATATTGAGGATTATCGTTTAATTCTTCTAATTCGCTTAATGCATTGCTTAATGTTGCTAGAGCACCACGATCACCATTCATATATTGTCGATATTTAGAAATTTGCTCATTTGTTTTCTCATAACTTTGAAGCAGTTTTTTTTCACGTTCTAACTCATCTTCATCTAATTCTTCAAGATCAAGACTATTAATTTCAGCTAATTGAGCTTGATAAAATTCTAATTGCTCATCACTCAGCTCTTCGTTTAATGCTTTTTGATAGTCACGATTTATTTCTCTATAAGTACGATATGCTAGTGAGTATGTCTGAAATAATTTTTTTAAAGGCTGATTAATGAACTCATCTAAAATAATTAAATGATTTTCAGCATCAAAAAGACTATGGGTTTCAAATTGTGAATGAATATCAATTAAATCAGCCATGATTGATTGTAATACCATTTTTGAAACATTACGATAATTAATTTTAATAATCGATTTATTATCACGATTAAAAGATTTTGAAACAACTAATTTATCTTCATAATCAATACGATATTCTTTTAATTTATTTAAGACTGGTGACTTAGCACCAATTGTAAAAACACCCTCAATAAAACATTCATCACAATCAGCTTTAATAAAACTTGATTGACTACGATTTCCCATTAATTGACCAATCGCATCAATAATAATTGATTTTCCTGCCCCAGTTTCTCCCGTAAGAACAGTCATATGATTATGAAAATCGACTTCAAGACGGTCGATAATAGCAAAATTTTCAATATATATACTCTCTAACATTATCTCACCTACCCTTTAAAACAATTATGTGCTGTTTCTACAACTCTTTCTATGTCAATGGCAACATTATTACCATCTTTAACAAAAAGCCCTAGAAACTCGATATTCCCTTCACCACCAGTTATTGGCGAATAAGTTAACTTTTCTAAAACAAAGCCATCATGATTTGCATATTCAATAACATGTTGAATTACTTTTTGATGGACAGATGGTTCTTTGACTATTCCCTTTTTCCCAACTTCTTCACGTCCAGCTTCAAACTGCGGTTTGATTAGTGCTACAACTTGATTACCACTATGTAAAATATTTTTTAATGCATCAAAAATATACTTCAAAGAAATAAAAGATACATCAATTGAAGCAAAAGTAGGAATTCCATGTTCAAACAGTTCACTTGTTGCATATCTAAAATTTGTTTGTTCTTTTACAATAACACGTGGATCATTGCGTAATTTCCAAACTAATTGATTGGTTCCAACATCAATTGCATAAACTAGTTTTACACCATTCTGTAAAGCACAATCGGTAAACCCACCTGTTGAACTGCCGATATCGACCATTATTCTATCCGTTATATCTAATTCAAACTCCTTTAAGGCACGTTCCAGTTTTAAGCCACCACGTGACACATATGGCATTATGTTTCCTTTAACATGAAGATTTGAATCTATTGGAATTTTTGTTCCCGGTTTATCAATAATATCATAATCATCATGAACAATCCCGGCCATAATCGCGCGTTTAGCTTTTTCACGAGAATCAAAAAAGCCCTGTTCGACTAATAAAACATCAATTCTTTCCTTCTTCATTTAGTATCTCCTTAACTTTTTGATAAAAAGTATCCATATCTAAACCCTCATCTTGTAAAATTTGTGCAACTGTTCCTTGAACAGAATAGTGGTCATCTACTCCAAAACTATGAATCCGTTTTAAAATATTATTTTGGCTATAATAATAAGCAATATTACTAGCTAAAGAACCAGTTTTTAATTCTGTTTCATAAACAATCAACGGTTTTTCATCAATAATTTCATTTAACATATCTTCATCCATAGGTTTAATAAATAAAGCATCAATAATTCTAACTTTTATCTCTTTATCTTTAAAAAATTCACGAATCAAGTTAACGTTTTGACCATAACAAATAATTGTTACATCGTAATCTTTTCGATTTACAACTTGCCATTTACCAATAGTTAAAAGCTCATCACCTACATTCATATCTTCAATATCGCCTCGAGGGATTCTTAAAATGTAAGGATGATCGTTATTCTTTAAATATGTGTTAATAAAGCGTTTAGCATCATAACTATTACTTGGAGTACAAATTATTACATTTGGCAGAGGTGTTAATATTCCTAAATCAAAAACACCATGATGTGTAGGTCCGTCTGCTCCAACAAATCCACAGCGATCAACACAAATCAAGCAGCCCAGATCCATTCTTGCAATATCATGATTTATTTGATCATATGCACGTTGTAAAAATGAAGAATAGATAGAAATAAATGGCTTTTTTTGAGAAATTGCTAACCCTGCTGTAAAAGTCAAAGCATGCTCTTCAGCAATTCCAACATCAAAACTTCGCTCAGGATAATGCATAAAAATATTATCCATTGCAGAACCATGAATCATGGCAGGGGTAATAGCAACAATATCCTGATCTGATTTCATCTGCCTTTCAATATGATCAGCAACCATTTTTGACCAACTTATTTTCGAACTAGTTCCCGCACCTTTCATAGTTCCGTCTTCAATATTGAATGGGGCAATCCCATGCCATTTACCGGCAATATCATTTTCGGCGTATTTATAGCCACGCCCTTTTTTCGTAACCACGTGAACTACAACACTAGTTTTTGCACTTTTAGCTAAATTTAAAACCCTAATTAGATCATCAAAATCATGACCATTTACCGGACCCAGATAATCAACCCCAAAATCTTCAAAAATTGTATCATCAATCAATCCATGCTTAACAAAATCTTTAACTCGTTTGGAAACATTAAAAATCATCTTACCTATTTTATTGTGCGAAGTAATATTGCGATAATCCTCTTTTAAATTATTATATGTACCACTAATTCTTATTGAAGATAAAAAATCACCAAAACCACCAACACTTTTACCAATTGCCATTTGGTTGTCATTTAAAATAATAATCACTTTATTATTAATTGAGCCAAGATGATTTAATGCTTCTAAAGATTCACCCCCAACCATTGCAGCATCGCCAATCACAGGTAAAATATGATAATTTTCATGATTCAAGTCTCTTGCTACTGCCATTCCCAAGGCCCCGCTTAATGCAGTTGAGGAATGACCAGCTTCCCAAGGGTCATGTTCACTTTCACAACGCTTTTGAAAGCCTGAAAGTCCCTTATATTGGCGTAGTGTAGAAAATTGACCAGCACGTCCCGTTAAAATTTTATGAACATAAGACTGGTGTCCTACATCAAAGAAAATTTTATCTTTAGGGGAATTAAAAACATAATGCAGTGCAATGCTCAATTCTACAACTCCTAAGTTACTCGAAAGATGTCCTCCCGTTTTTGAAATATTATTAATCAAAAATTTGCGGATATCATCGGCTAATTGATTCAATTGTCTAATATCCAGCTCTTTTAAAAAAGAGGGATCTGTAATTTTTTCTAGATCCATTATTTCACTCTTTTCTTTAATTTTTCCATTATTTCTAGAATTAATCCATGATTAATCTTTAATTTATAAATTAATTCCATTGCTTCTTTAAAATATTGCTCAACAATCATTTGAGATTGTTCTACTCCCATCAAAGTTACATATGTAGATTTATGATTTACTTGATCACTACCAACTTTTTTTCCTAATAAACTACTATCACCAACTACATCTAAAACATCATCTTGAATTTGAAAAGCTAAACCAATCTTATAACCGATTTCTACCCATGTTTTTTGGTCATCGGGATTAGCAATTAACGCTCCCATTTTCATCGCTGCACTGATTAAGTCTCCTGTTTTATGGTGATGAATCAAATCTAACTGATCACGAGTAGCCAATTTAGTTTCGTATTCCATATCCAATGCTTGCCCTAAAATCATTCCGTTAATACCGCTGGCTTGATATAAAGTTGCTAACAACGAGATTTTTAATTCATCAGGAACTTTTGTTTTAATAATTACATTAACAGCTTCATTCAATAATGCATCGCCAGCTAAAATGGCAGTTGCTTCATCAAATTGTTTATGACAAGTTAGTCGCCCACGTCTTAAATCATCATTATCCATACCTGGTAAATCATCATGAATCAATGAATACGTATGTATCATCTCAATTGCACAAGCAATATCTAGATAATCTTGGTAATTTTTATCATAACTACGAATCACCTGCAGCATCATTACCGGACGAATCCTTTTTCCACCGGCCATCAAAGAATATTTCATGGCTTCTTTAACTTTAGAATCGCCAAATTCCTCAATGATTTCTAATAATCGTTCATTAATTTGTTCAATTAAATTTTCCATGTTATTCCTCGATTTTTAGATCTTCTAACTTTCCATCCACTAAGATTTTTGCTACTTTATCTTCAATTCTAGCTAACTTATCACTACAAATCTTTGATAGTTTTATTCCCTCTTGAAATAAATCTACACTTTTTTCAAGTGATATTTGGTTATTTTCGAGAGCCGCAATAATTTCTTCTAAGCGACTCATTGCTTGTTCAAATGTTATATTGTCCATAAATTAACCTCTATTCTATAATGGCCTTTTTAATGCCATTATGTAATTTTAATTCAATTTTATCACCACTATTTAAATCATCAACTGATGAAATAACATGATCTTCTTTTAAAACAATTGCATAACCACGTTCTAATGTTTTAAGGGGTGATAAAGTATTTAATTTTGATAATGAATAATAAAACTTTTCTTGATTATGTTGTAATTTACGTTTAATCTCAAGACTCATCGTTCGATTAATTGTATCTAAACGATTTCGCTGATTTAGTGTAAATAAATTGGCTTGATGATTAAAAGTTTGTATTAAATTGCTTGCTTTGTTTTGTTTTTCAATCAAATCATGGTTAAAAACATTATTTAATTGATCATATAAATAATCAATTTTAGCCGTCTTATCTTCAAACATTTTTTGAGGATTTTTAAATAAATAGAATGACTTTAATCGATTTAAATTTTCTTTATTTAATATAATTTTTTGTTTCATTAAATTATTTAAAGTATATTTTATATTGTCTACAGCCTGCTGTAATTCAAATAAGTCCGGTGTTGCTTTAATTGCCGCAGCCGTTGGTGTTGCAGCACGATAATCTGCAACAAAATCACAAATAGTAAAATCAACTTCATGACCAACACCGCTAATAATAGGTGTCTTACATTGATAAATTGCTCGAGCTAATCCTTCCTCGTTGAAGTTCCATAAGTCTTCTAATGAACCTCCGCCTCTTGCAATAATAATTTCACTAAATCCTAGTGTATCAACATATCTAAGTGTTCTAATTATTTCCAAATATGCATCCTTACCCTGGACTGGAATTGGAAATACGATTACACGAACGACAGGAAAACGCAAGTGAATGGTTCTAATAATATCAGCAAGAGCAGCACTAGGATAGGCTGACAAAACTGCAATCTTACTAGGAAATTTAGGAATTACTAATTTATTTTCAGGGTTAAATAAACCTTCGCTAGCTAACTGCTTTTTTAATTGTTCATATTTTAAAAATAAATTTCCTAATCCATCTTGTTCAATTGTATCAACATACAATTGATAGGTGCCTGCTACATCATATACTGACACACTAGCTTGAACAAGTACTTTCATCCCATTGGTCAAATCAAAAGGAACTTTACTAGCTTTTGAAGAGAACATTACTGCATTTATTCTTGAATGCTCATCTTTTAGCGTAAAATAAAAATGTCCTGAACTATGATGTTTAAAATTAGAAACCTCACCTTTGATTAAGATTCGCTGTAATTGACTATCAGAATCAATTTTAGCTTTTAAATAACGATTAAGTGCACTAACCGTCAGATATCGTTTTTCCACTATTTAATCCTATTAAGTAATCCATTAATGAATTTATAAGCATCACTATCACAATATTTTTTTGATAATTCAACCGCTTCATTAATGATTACTTCTTTACTTTGTTCAGTTTCTAAAAGTTCATAACATCCAACTAATAAAATTGCAAGTTCCATTTTTGATAATCTATCTAACGTCCATCCGGGTTTTAAATATTTAGCAACTTCAGCTTTATAACGTTCAATGTTACTAGCAATACTTATAATAAACATAAAACAATAATCAAAATCATCTTGATTGCTAGATAAATCCTTATCACTGTTTAAATATTCACGAATCTCATCTTCATTTGTATCTACTAGCAGTTTTTGATAAGTTGCAATTACTGCTTTTTCTCTAATTATTTTTTTTCTATATTTTTTCATCTAATCCGTCCTTCCAAAATATCTATCATGATTTTACCATATTTGCACTTTAAAATAAACGAAATGCATCATAATAAAACAAAAAAGATTATCCGAAGATAACCTTAAAAATTAATTCCTTTAACTTCAATATTTACTTTAACATTTTTGATTCCTGTCATTTCAAAACAGCTTTGAGCTATTTTATTTTGTAAGGCACTAGTCACTGATGCAACATTCAATCCATAATCAATTAGTACATCAACATCAATAATTACTTGGTTATTTTTATTAATATTTGTTCTAACTGGCCCACTTCCAGGCATTGGGATCATATTTCCTTCAAATTGAACACCATCAACTGACTCAACTGCTTTTACAACTATAGCTTGAAAAACGCTCAAACCAATATTTAAAGCTCCTAAATTAGATTCTTTTTCTACTGAATAATATTCTTGACTCATATTAAATGCTCCTTTATATACTCCCATTGTATATAAATTTAAGATAAAATTCAAGTCTCACTGATAAACTTGACTTCAACTTGATACTCATTTTTAGTCTTTTCCATAACTGTTTTAATAATACTGTTAGCATCACTACTACTTGCTTCCTTTTTATCAATAACTACTTTAATCGTTTTATTCTCAACCTCAACAAATGCATTCTTAAAACCAGCATCATTAATTATCTTTGTAATTTTTGCTTCTAAAGCAGCAGTTTCTTTAGCTTCACTAATATTAGCCAAAGCAGCAGCGATTTTATTACTATCGCTATCACTTGATGCAATAATTGCATTATTTTCACTAATTAAATCTGCTCTTTCTTTTTCTAAATTTTGTTGTAATACTTCAATTTGCGATAATTCTTCATTATTAACAGATACTTCACTGGCTTCACCTTCAGGTGGTAGAAGAATATAGTAAATTGAAAGTACCAAAATTAGACTAAATAGGGTTAAAAAAGTAATGGCTTGTCTATTCATATTATTTCTCCTTTTATCAACTACTTTAATATATGCTAAAAGTTAAAATATATGAAAAAAAACACTAGTTAAACTAGTGTTAAGCTCTTCCTTGATATTTTCCATCAACCGTATTAACAATGACAACTTCACCTTCAGAAATAAATAAAGGTACTTTAATTTGAAATCCAGTTTCGATAATTGCATTTTTTGTTGCCCCAGTAGCTGTATCACCTTTTACTGCTGGTTCAGTTTCTGTAATAGTGAAAGGTACATTAATTGGTAAAGATACCCCTAATACTTCTCCTTCATAACTAGTTACTTCAACTTCATCACTTTCTTTTAAGAAATTCATTTCCCATTCTAAGTTTCCAGCAGGAATTTCGATTTGTTCGTAAGTTTCATTATCCATGAAAACTAAAGCATCTCCTGAATTATATAAATATTGCATTTTACGTTTATCGATATGTGCTTTTTTTACTTTATCATTTCCACCAAAAGTAATTTCAGTAGTTGCTCCAGAACGCATATTTTTCATTTTAACTTTGATATTTGCAGCCGCACGAGCTGTTTTATTATGAGAATAATCAAGCACTACATATAAGTTACCTTCATATTCAAAAGTAATTCCTGGTCTTAAATCTCCAACACTAATCATTTTAAAATCTCCTTACTTGTAATTTACTTTGTGATTATATCAAAAATCATCGATAAAGTGAAGTGATTTTAGTAACTATTGATAATCAAACGATGATATTACTAGCGTTTCGATATTAATCTCCAAATTAAAACTGTATGATGAATCATTTTGTTTGATTGTTGTAACAATATAATAGTAACTCCCCATATCATCCACTGTATAATTAATGAAATAATCATCAATACTTATTTCATCACTAAAAAGAAGATCATTTAAAATTGTTTCTTTATAATATCTCAGTATTGTTATTTCCAACAAACGTGCCCTATCTAATTCTCTGATTCGTTCTAGACTGCGGCTATTCTCTATTATATTATTAAAAACAAGACTTATGTTTAAGATTAAAACAATAAAAATAACTAACACGACTTGAAGAATCGTACCCCGATTATTACAATACTGTTTCAACTTCATCTTTTTCATTCTCACTTATTTGATAATCAGTAGCAATAAGATAAACATGTTCTTTATTATCGACTATTATTTTCATATAAATATTCTTATTTTTTTGATAAAAATTTAATTCATCAACATTGTGTATAATGATATCAAAACCTGGCTCTTTTACTATCCTATGATGATTTAGTGAAATAGTAAAGATTTCGTTATTTGCATTTGTGTAAGTTAAATCATCATTGATTTCAATATCCTTAGCCGTATGCAAAATTGATGAAATTTGTTTAACTCCAAGAGCATAACTAGAAAGATTAAAGGATAATTTATCTTTTGCAGTAACTATTCTTAAAATGGGGACACTGTTTAAAATAATTAATAAACATATTGATAAAGAAAAAAGAACTTCAATCAATGTAAAACCTCGTTGACTGATTCGCTCAAACCACTTGTCTGCCACAGCTCTACCTCCTTTTCTTGTTGCTGTTTTAAATAGTTCATATAATCCTGATTAATCTGATAATGATGATTTATTGCATTATTATAACAAGAAAGAAACAATACTATAATACTGATAAAAATAGAAAAAGCCATCAATGTTTCAATTAATGTCATCCCTTGCTTATTTAACATAAAATGCTCCACTTCCAACATTTAAAATTATACTTTTACATCCATTTGAACTACAAATCTTTAGATGACCACCCGAACTGATATTTCCATTATGATTAAAGTGAAACTCATAATAATCGTCAATATAATAGTTGTCGTTAATCGTAAGAGTTCGTTGATCCTTTTGTCCATTATAACTAATTTGTTTTGTTTGAATAACTATATTTATTTGCTCGTGGTTGATCATAGCTCTACTTTTTCCTTCTTCTAACAATGAAATTACCTGTTGACATTGCTGCTGTAAAGAAATTACTGGTTTTGAATTAATTACAAAATGAAGTGTAATTGTACTTAAAATTAAGATTATACTAATTGTAAAGACAACTTCAATCAGAGTGAATCCGCTATCATCGTACATATGCTTGTCCATCACTGATTGAAATCCTAAGTCCGCTTGGACATGTTGCCTGCTTTTCTGTCAAATATGGATGTTCTCCAGAAGTCAAATCACTAATACTTGTTGGAAGTTCTCCGTTTTCAATTTCGTATAAAACTATTTGTGAATTAACTACTTCTATTTGCGCATCACAACTCTTTTCTTTAACAACCCGATTCTTACTAGTTACATTAGGAATAACAAGTAACAAAATAACTAAAATTACTGAAATACAAAAAATCATCTCAATCAATGTAAAGCCATTATTCCTTTTCATCTTTCATACCTCCTATAAATTACTGACTACATTCATCATCGGAATAACAATTGCAACATAAACTAAAATTACAAAACCAGCCACAAAACAATATATTATTGGTACAAAGAGTTTAATCAATCTCGTTACCTGCATATGCAAAGTATCAATAGATACCCTTAAATAATTATCGAGTGATTTATCTTTTTGATTATCATGAATTAATAATTTAAAATATGCTATAAATAATGGTTCAAAATATTCAAAATCATTTATTATATCCTCTAAAGCTTCTCCTTCTAAAACTTGTCGATAAATTTCGTAAATTATCATTTTAATATCACTATCATCTATTTGCTCATAAAGCATGACAATAATATCAGTTGAATCATAGCCATTGATCAGTAATTCATTATAATACAGAGCAAATTTTAGTGAATAGTATTTTTGGATTAACCTTCTTATTAAAACTATTTTTTCAATTAACAAATCAATAAGTTTAAAATATTTTCTTTTAATAGCATAAATACTTATTGTGAAAAATACTGTAAAACTAAGTATAATGAAAATTACTATAATTGGAATAATTTCAAAAAGCTTAAATATAATTCTAGTTATAATACTTGGACTAATATTAAATTCGACAAACAATTGCATGATTGATGGTAATAATCCATATACAATAAACAATGAAAAAAACATTAAAAAAATAATGAGTAAAACTGGATACGTTAATTCTTTTTTTAGCTGTGTAAATATTTGTTCCTTTTTTCTGCATATTTTTAAGCTATGCTCAATTGCAGTTGAAATATTATTTTTAAATCGAAAAAATTTAAAGTATTCAATAAATGTATTGTCAAAATCAATTTCTATAATAACCTCATCAAATGCTTTACCAGCAACCAAATTTTGTTCAATCAGCTTTATTTTTTCAGTTTGATGGATTATCAGACATAAATTTAAAACATCTTTGATTAAATAACCTTGTTTTAAAAAGTTAGCGATATTTTCTAATAATTGTAAATCATCATTCATAAATAATTCCTGCAACCTGTGTATAATCAACTAAATTATTTTTTAATAAATATTTTGCATTCATTTCAAATGTTTGATACTTAACAGGTTCATTATTGAAAAAAGTTAAAATTTTTTGACGATTTAAATATTCTGGTAAAATTAAGGGCTGATGTGTATACTTGTGATAGAGCATTTTTTGGCATATTATGCCAATTAAAACATCCTCTATATCAATTTTTAAAAGTCCTAAGTTTAAAAGACGTCTGATTGTTGTAAGGCAATTTGACGAATGGATTGTTGTTAATACTAAATGGCCTGTTAATGCACATGTAACAGCTAGACGAGCAGTTTGCTCATCGCGTATTTCACCTATCATTATTACATCAGGATCATGGCGTAAGATTTGTTTTAAAGAGTTATTATATGTAATTCCTAGTTTTTCGTTTATTTGAATTTGCAAGCAATACTCCTTTTTTATTTCGACTGGATCTTCAAGAGTGACAATATTTCTTTGTTGAGTAGCGTTAATTGAATCTAGTAGGGTATATAGTGTGGTTGACTTTCCTGAACCAGTTGCTCCACTTACAATAAATAGTCCGGCTTCTAAAGTCGTGATATGTTTTAAAAAAACAGTTGTTTCTTTAAAAATAGTCAATTTATCAAGGGCAATTTGTTGATGATTGTTTAAAATTCTAATTACAATACTATCTAATTCTCTACCAGGTAAACTAGATATTCGTAAATAGTAAATTTGATTTTGATAAATATAATTTAAATGACCCGTTTGTGGTCGTAAACGATAATTAATATCTATATTTGACTTGAAACGAATATAATTAAATAATTTTAATCCGATATGACTTTCAAATGTATCATATAATACCAAATCACCATGTTGCCGAAAAGAAATAGAACATTTTTGCTTCATTAAAATATGAATATCTGATGTCTTATAATTAATTGCATGATTTAAGATTTTTTCAAATAGTTCATCCATAAAAATACCTCCTATTATCATTTACGCCTGTAATATAGAAATTACTTTTAAAAAATAAAAAAATACGATTATTCTAACCTTTTAAGCAAAACAAATCTAAATAAAATATAAATTGGATAATATATCTAGACACATAAAAAATAGGGTTATTAATGAAGACATTACATCTTCCAACCCTACTTTTTGTTAGGCACCCTACATTATTTTAAAGCGCCTATATTTTATACTCTTATCTAGTACTAGAATCTGCAAGTAACTATTTTTCAATTTCTATATTCTCATTCGTAGTTCTTCGATTGTAAATTTTATACTGCAGAGGTATTTCCCAATCCGGTTACGAAAGAGGTTACTCTAGCACAACAGTTACTTGTATGTTGTGCAATTGTTACATCATCATACCCGCTAGATATTTTACTTCCAGATGCGACTACAAAAGCGACATGATTGTATCGTCCATCTTTTTCCCAATCTGCTATACATTGATATATTGATTTTTTTATTTCTTCTAGTGATATTTTCATTGATCTTAAAAATACAATAAGTTTCACACTATCAGCATCGCTTTGACTATAATTTCGGTAGTCATTATCATCTCTATCTGGTTTTATTAAACCAACTTTTTCATAATATATGAGTGCTTTCTTGGTAATATGAAACCACTCTTCAACTTCATGGTCTTCATAGCATTCATTCTCCTTGCGCTTATTACATATTATGCCCTAAGGTTTAGGTCAATAAAAAGGATAATATTTATTCACAAAATAAATATGAATCTTATTCTATTAGTCCACAAAATAAAAAAGTGAAAGGAATGATAATCCGGACATTTTCCCCACTATACTTTAAAGAGATTATGGATTATCTTCATAATCTCTCATTATAATTTATAGCGGGTTTTGTAATCCCTCTCTATAAATTATAGCATCTTTTTTCTCGTTAACTTTACCATAATAAAAACCCCTCACGTTGGTTATGTCCAACTTTTGGGGTTCGCTTCAAAATATATAGTCTTTTAATGTCCTCTATGAGCCTTACAATAGTATTGAATAGAAATACCTAATAATGATAGTCCAGAAATGAGTAACAGTCCATTTATATCAACATTATCACCAGTTTTTACACTTACAACCGGTTTTGTCGTATCTCCAGGATTTACTGTTGGCTCATCCTTTACTTCTTTAATATCCCATAAATAGTCTTTTACAAATGTTGTAAACAGACTACGCCATGTTCCCCAGTCATGAGCACCATAAGTTTCAATATAATCATATTTAATGCCTGCTTCATCTAGATTTGCTAATAATCCTGCAAAATCTTTATTTCCTGTAAATCCAACTTTACCATAATCAACAATACCAGCTGCTAATAATAATGTTGGTTTGTCCGCATTTTTTATTGCTGATATATCAGTATTTGGATCAGTTGCTGACCAAATTCCTAAATATCCAAATTTATCTGCTAAGGTCGTATAAATAGACGTTGTTGTAAGACCACCCATAGATAATCCACAGAATGCACGATCATTGCTGATAGTTGAAACACTATAGTTAGCTTCAATAAATGGAATAATATGATTCATTAAGTTATTTTTAATTTGATCGTAGTCCCAACCAAAATATGTATTATCCATTGTTACAACAATTGCTTCAGCTACTTCTTTATCAGCTAATAAATTATTCATTATATTTGGAACCGCACCAATTGTCATCCATTCAACTTCATTACCACCGCCACCGTGTGATACATAAATAGTTTTATAGCTTTTAGTAGCATCATAGTTATATGGTAGATATATACCTAATGGTTGTTTTGTTCCATCAATCGCATCATAATTTACGAATGAATATGTTCCTTTTTGATTATCATCTCTAGCATAAACATATTCTTGTCCATCAATAGTATTCTTTGAAGAACCAACATACACCAAACTGTGGCCAGCATCATGATTATTGTAGTCATTTTTTAGTGACGGATTTGCTGGATCTTGAATTGTTACTGTAGTGCCGTCAGCATAAGTAACTGTATAGTCATAGTAGTAAAGATTCCCTGGTAATGGTAAAGTAATTTCAAAACGTTCATCTTTTGTCTCTGTCAATTCATAAATGGCAGTATCATTATTTAACCCATAGCCAGTATTAAACATTCCATCTTTATACTCGTAAGCATTATATACTTTTGCTTGTGAAAAATCTAAAGTCTGAGTATAGTTTTTAACCGCTTCATCATCTTTAGAATAGAATTGTAAATTTCCTGAAACAGTTACCTTGACCGCATCCTTGATATCTTGATCTTCGTATACAAAAGTTGTTATATAATCACCATCATATGCTGGATTAATGTTTTCTTCTACTGTCACACCGGCTTGATAAGTAGATTCTCCAGGATATTCATAACCCCATAAAATATCTTTAACAAATGTTGTAAATGCATCTCTCCATACGCCCCAGTCATGTGAACCGTATTTTAAATCATAAAAATGCTCTACTCCCAGCTCTTCTAAATATTCATGTGCTCTTACTGTCTTCCCTCTGTTAAATGCTGAATCTCCAGATTCCTGCGTCGCCTGAATAGCCATATCTAGATTCCCGCCAGTTAGATATACTGTCTTTGTTTTTAATAACTCCCAGTCTTTACAAATCAGTGGATCTGCTGTCCCTGAAAAATTTCCATACGCTCCAAACATGTCTGTATAACTGAACATGATTGTCCCTGTTGTCAATGCTCCCATTGATAGACCACACAGCGCTCTGTCCTCCACTTTCGTAGATACGCTGTATCTCTCTTCAATCAGCGGAATGATATTTTCTTTGAAATTTTTCGCAATTAAATCATAATCCCATCCAAAGTGACTGTTATCCATTGTTACAACAACACTTTCTGCTGCTTCTTTTTCCGCAAGGATATTATCCATAATATTTGGCAATGAACCAATTTCCATCCATTCGGCTTCATTTCCGCCACCGCCATGTGATACATAAATCGTTTTATATGTTTTTGAAGGATCATAGTTGTATGGTAGATAAACACCTAATGACTGTGTTTCTTCATCTGTGTTATGTGCATCCTTGTATTCAATAAATTCATATTTCCCTGTTTGACCGTCAGCTCTTGGATAAATATACTCCTGTCCTGCTGTTGTATTTTCACTGTTTCCAACATAGAAAACACTGTGTCCCGAATCATGATCAGTTAAGCTGTTTTTCTTTGATGGATTTACCGGATCCTGAATCGTAACTTTTGAACCGTCACTATACTCTACTGTATAATCATAAAAATACTGATTGCCCGGTAACGGCAGTGTAATCTCGAATCTTTCGTCTCCTGTTTCCTCCAGTTCATAAATGGGTGTATCGTTATTTTGTCCGCTACTTACATTGAACATTGCGTTATCCTTATCATAGTCATAAGCACTGTAAACCTTGGCTCCGGTAGGATCAGCTGTTTTTTCATAATTTTTAACAACCGGATCATTTAATGAGTAAAACTGAAAATTACCTGAAACTGTTACTCTTTCTGCGTCACGTGCATCTTTGTCTTCATAAACAAAGGTTGCGGTATAATCGGCATCCCAGTCTGGATTAGTATTTTTCTCTACCGTTACGCCCGGACTATATACAGCATTTTGAGCCGTTAATGCGGTAATACCATTGGACATTAGCATAGTTCCTGATAATGCCACTGACAATAACAAATTCTTTTTATTCATGTTATCCCTTCCTTTCACTAACATTCTATCCGAAGAAGGAATAAGAACGCCACATTCCTTTATGCAAGCTGCTTTCATTTTTTGCAAGCAGGTTTTATAATTTGAAAGAGCATGCGGGCAGAAAAGTTAATATATTCATTAATTATATAAGCTAGTAGAATATCAAGTTGCAATATATTTACACTAAGATAATTATATCATGACTCATTTTTTATTATTTCAACCATGAGATTCTTTCCTAAAATAAACTCACAGCGATCAACACGCATTATTGTAAAATACTACAATAATTGAATTATTAAAAAAATCGTAAAAAATTATAGCGAACCGAATAAGTTGTCCAACCTATTCGGTTCACTTTTTATATGTCCAAACTTACGAATAAACAAAGAATAGTGGTACTATGTCACATATGGGTTTATATGCACTTAATCCTACTCCTAAGCAACGTTATAACTCCTATAAGGGGGAAATGAATGGAACTTGTAAGAACTTACTTCTTGATAAACGAGAGAATAAGTATATTAGAAAAACATATTTTAATAGAAACCTTAAAACTACATCGGTTAATCAAAAATGGACAACTGATGTTTCTGATTTTAAAACAGCTATGAGTAAATTATATTTATCTCCAATTTTAGATATGCATAGTAGAAAAATCGTAGGATACGATATATCAACTACACCAAGTCTATTTCAAACATACCGAATGTTAGATATGGCTTTCTCTAAATTTTTCCATAGTAATCAAGGATGGCAGTACCAACATTTCTCATATTAAAATAAATTAAAAGAAAAAGGAATTACTTAATCAAAGTCTCGAAAGGGAACGGTCAGGATAATTTACTAATAGAAAACTTCTTGGAAAAAATGAAGAATGAAATGTTTTATGGATTTGAAGATACATTCAAATCATTAGAAGAGTTAAAACAAGATATTATAGATTATATCGAATACCATAATAATTCTATAATTACAGTAAAAAGAAAAGGCTTAACCCCTATACAAATTAGGAATCAAGCCTTACAATTAATTTAAATTATTTTTTGTCCAACAAAGGCAGTTCACTATAAAAATTACGACTTTTTTAAATATGGATTATTTAGGCGTTCTTCACTTAACGTAGAGTTTGGTCCATGACCAGGATAAATAACAGCATCAAAATCATATTCCTTTATTTTATTTATGCTTTCGATTGTTTCATACTTTGATGAATTTGGAAAATCAAAGCGTCCAATTGACCCTTTAAACAATACATCTCCAGAAAAAATTATATTTTCATCTTTTAAATAAATCATTGACGATCCTGGACAATGTCCTGGTAAATGTAGCCATTGTACATCAAAATCCCCAAACTTCATCTCCTCATGGCTTGACTGAACTGGTGCTTTAACAGTAAAAGGATTTTCATACACTGATAAATTTAACTGAGGATTATCTAGCATTTCTAAATCGTCTTGATGAAGATAGATAGGACAGTGGTAATGTTCGTATAAATAGTCAACCGCACCAATATGATCGAAATGTCCATGAGTTAATAAAACAGCTTCTGGAACTAGTTCATTTTCCGTCAAATAATGCACAACTTTCTTACCATTAGCTCCAGGATCAATGATTAAGCAATGATGATTCTCATCACTTACCACATAGCCATTAGTTTGCATATTACCTAGCAGTAATGTTTTTATTTTCATCTTCTTCCTCCTATAAAGAAAAAAAGCCAATAAGGCTTATTTCTTTTCTTTATGTACAGTTTTTTTATTACATCTTGGACAGTATTTGTTGATTTCCATTCTATCTGGATGATTTCTTTTATTTTTTGTGTTGATATAGTTTTCTTCACCACATTCAGTACATTTATAAATGATATTTTCTCTCATTAGTTACACCTCCATTAGTAAACTTCCGTCTAATATATTATCATAGTATTTAAATAATTACTAGCACTTTTTTTAATTTGTTGAGTGATACTTCTCCCAGTAACGATCAATTACTGCTTGAGCAACGATCGGAGCAGAACTAGATCCACTTGTTGCAGTAGTTTGTCGATAACTCATACAAGCAAAAGCAACTTCTGGTCTAGAATCCTCCGTTGTTTGCACATAACCTATTTGTAAATGATTAGGATAATCGGTTGTTCCAGTCTTACCATCATCAGTTGTATAATCTTCTGCTGTTCCGGTTTTAGCATAAGTTACATATGGTTTTGAATTCCAAGAATGTGCAGTTCCTTCAGTTCGGGTAACACAAGCTCTCATTCCTTGTTTAATTTGGCTAAACGCCGTCGCTTGATTACTAACATCATCTAATACATTTGTATTTGCCTCATAATTAACTTGTATTTCTCCATCCTCATCAGTAGTATATGAGTCTAAAAGTAAGTGGGGCTGGATTCTTTTCCCGCCATTAGCCAATGTACATGCGTATTGTGCTAATTGAATATTTGTGTAAGTATCATACTGACCAATCATTGCATCTAATAACAACCCACCTGTACGTTGTTTTCCTCGATATCCTAATGCTTCATTTGAAACATCTAATCCTGTTTTAACTCCTAACCCTAACTCACCTAAATCATTTCTTAAAGTATCAAAAGCTTCTTCATTTATTTTCAACGGCCCATCATAAACATAATTTGCCCCACCTAAAAGCATTGCTATCCTAAACATATAAACATTTGATGAATAAGCCAGAGCATCAACTTCATTAATAGTTCCAAAAGATTTCCAAGACTTTTTAGCTTTTGTTCCTTTAATTTTGATTGGCTCATCAACAAAATAAGTGTTTGGTCCAATTACTCCTTCTTTGAAACCAGTATAAATTGAACCTCCCTTAATTGTTGAACCGATTTTATTTGCATCTAGGTAATTCCCTGAAGCATAATCACTAACTTCACCAGTTGCTTTATCGATTGTTTTGCCGGCCATTACAATAATTTCACCCGTATATGGATCCATTAGAATAAAAAACATTTTATTAAAATATTTATTACTGCTATTACAAGCTTTTAATTCCTCTTCGATTTTTTGATTAGCCAATTGTTGAAGTTCCCAATCAATTGAAATACGAATATTTGAACCTGCAGTTCCTGCTTTAGTACTTGTTATTATTGGGTTTCCTGAGCTATCATAATTTAAGGTATAGGTACTGTCATTCCCTCGTAAAATATCTTCATACTGCTCCTCTAAGCCCGAAGTTCCTACTCTAGAATCATTTTGGTATCCCAATGCTAATAATTCATTTTTTAATTCTACAGGTAACCCTTGTTTTTTAGTCGTCACTTTGCCTAAAACTGAAGCAAACTCTGTTGAATTTGAATATTGACGTGCCCAATCTGTTGTAACTGTCACCCCGGGTAAGATATCTGCATTTTCACCAATAATACTAGCCTCCTCATCAGTTAAACCTTCAGCCAAAATTGACGAACCACTCGTACAATTTTGCATCAAGTATAAAAAGTGAGTATATTTTAATGTTGCTTCATCCATATATTGACTAATTAATTCATCAGTAATTCTCTCTAATTTAAGACTATATAATCTTTTGTCTGCATTTTCTTGAGCTTTGATTTCTTCTTTTTCTTTATCGCTAATCAATCCGTCAGCAACATCTTTAAAAGCTAAAATAAAATAATCCTTTTTTGCTCGATCAGAAATGATTTTTTTATCATTTACATCAATATTGATATTTTTTGCTAAAAAAGCAGCTGATTCTTTTAAAACATCATTATCAATTTTTTTAGGTGCATAATATGTTGCACAAATTACACTTGTATTTTCCACTAATTTTACATATTCACGGTCAACAATTTCTCCTCTAGGAGCATCACTCGTATATGTAGTAGTACCATATTGTTCCAGCTTTACTGCCAATTCATCAGCCTGTTTAAATTGTATAATTCCTAAACGTATTGCCATTACGGAAGTAACAGCAATAACAAAACAAAGTAGTCCGATTAATCGCCGACTAACAATGTTATCTTGTAAATTTTTTTGTTCACGTTCTTGTTCTGACGCCCCATAAAAACGTACCTTAGGTATTTTATTTCGAAAATTAAATGCCATTTCTACGCCTCCTTATCATTTGTTCATTATAAAACAAATTTACTTGTAAGTAAATTAAAAACAAAATTTACCACAAAGTAAAAATAACTGCCATAATTTTATTAAAATATTTTATGACAAAATAGGTTTTAAAAATTAAAATATCATTGATTAAAGACAAAACATGTTACTAATTTCCTAATAATAAAAATATTAATACAACAATTAGAGATATCACCCTATTCGTTATTAATTATAAACTATAATAATTAGATAGTACATTAAAATATTATTAATAAAAAATAAAGGAAGTGATTACTCACTTCCTACTCGAATTCATTATTCTTCGCTACTTCTCTTATCCAGTTAGCACTCTTCTTTTCAATTCTCTTGTATCCCTGATCTAATGCTACACGAATGAATCCGTAACGATTTTTAAAAGCATTTGCCCATGACCAGTTGTCTATTACTCCCCAGTAATGATATCCTAAACAGTTTGATCCATCTTCTATTGCTTTTGCAATCCATTCCAGATGATCCCTTACAAATTCTATTCGATAATCATCCTGTACCGATCCATTCTCATCCATATATTTTTCTTCTCCTTCTACCCCCATTCCATTTTCTGATATGAAATAAGGCAGATCCGGACATTCATTTTTAATCTTCATCCCAAAATCATAGATTCCTTTCGGATAAATCTCCCAGCCACGGTGTTCGTTCATTCTTCTCTCTGGCCAGATATATGGTTTCGCTATACATGGCAATCCATTTTCATCAAATTTCTGATCTGGCGCCTGAATTCTTGTCGGCTGGTAATAATTAAATCCCAACCAATCTACTTTTCCTCCAGCTAAGATTGCTTCATCTCCAGGGCGACGATTCATTTTGATCTTCCATTCATTTTCTACTGTATCAATTACATCCTTTGGCAGATGTCCGTGTGCTACTACATCTAACCACCAGCGGTTATGCAACCCATCTGTCATTCTTACTGCTTCCAGATCCTCTGGACTTGGATCTTCTTTTGTATATGGTGGTGCAAAGCAGTTAATCATCCCTATCTTCGCTCCTTCAACCATTTTCCCTTCAGCCTGCAGTTCTCTAAAGTTCATTACTGCTAGACAGTGTGCTAATGTGATATTATATTGGACATCCAATGAACGTTTAATGTTCTTTTCATAGGGAAACCAAACCCCATGCAAATATTGCTGTTCTGGTTCAACGATTGGCTCATTGAATGTAAACCAATATTTAACTTTGCCACCAAATTCCTCCATTGCCTTTTTAACAAAATTTGCATAAGCTTCAACAACTTCACGATTAGCCCAACCACCACGTTTATATAAATATTCAGGCATATCGAAATGATACATGTTCATAAAGATATCGATTCCGTTTTCATTGGCACAATCGATCAGTTTATGATACCATGCAGCTCCTTCTGGATTAATATTTCCATCCTGATCAAGCAGTCTAGTCCACTGCATTGATGTTCTAAAAGATTTAAAGTTCATTGATTTGAACAGTTTGATGTCTTCTTCATAACGGTGATACATATCATTTCCGACATATGAGCCAACATTGTTATGAAAAGCATTGATTTCCTGGTCAGACCACATGTCCCAGTATGATCTTAGGCGACCACCAACGTTATAAGCACCTTCAGTTTGCGGACCAGATAAAGCCGCCCCAAAGAAAAAATTGTCTGGTAATTTGATTGTCATTTTCATTCTCCTTTATTCGTATATATTTATATTGTAATGGCTATCAAGACTATTTACAACAAAAAAATAAGTAGGATAGATAATTTATCCTACTCATCGTCAACAGATAATATCGCCATGAATGCCTCTTGTGGAATTTCAACATTTCCAACTGCCTTCATTCGTTTTTTACCTTCTTTTTGTTTCTCTAGTAATTTCTTTTTACGAGAAATATCGCCGCCATAACATTTTGCCAATACATTTTTACGCATCGCCTTAATTGTAGTACGGGCAATTATTTTCCCTTGTAGTGCTGCTTGAATTGGCACTTCAAACATTTGTTTTGGAATAATTTCTTTTAATTTTTCACAGATAATTTTTCCTCGTCCATATGCAAAATCCTTATGCACAATTGTTGAAAGTGCATCAACGACTTCTCCGTTCAATAAAATATCCATTTTTTGAAGTTTGCTAGTACGATAGCCAATCAATTCATAATCAAGAGATGCATAGCCTTTAGTACCTGATTTTAATTTGTCAAAAAAATCATATACAATTTCAGATAAAGGAATTTCATAAATTACATTACGTCGAGTATCATCAATATATTCAATATCCTGATATTCTCCACGTTTAGATTGACATAATTCCATGATAACCCCTACGTATTCGTTTGGAGTCATAATAGAAGCTTTAACATAAGGTTCTTCAATATGATCAATTACTTGCGGCTCAGGCATCATCGCTGGATTATCAACGATTACTTCACTACGATCTGTCAAATAGCAATGATAAATAACTGATGGTGCCGTTGCAATTAAATCAAGATCAAATTCTCTTTCTAAACGTTCTTGAATAACATCCATATGCAACAAGCCTAAAAAACCACATCTAAATCCAAATCCTAATGCTTGTGAGGTTTCTGGATCAAACATTAATGATGAATCACTTAATTTCATTTTTTCTAACGCTTCCCGTAAATCTTTATAACGAGCGTTATCAACAGGATATAAACCACAATATACCATCGGATTTAATTGGCGGTATCCGGGTAATTGAATATTAGACTCATTTTCAACTGTAGTTACAGTATCCCCCACATGAATATCCTGGATGGATTTTATTGAAGCGGCAAACCAGCCTACTTCACCTACCACTAACTGTTCTTTTTTTACTTCACGAGGAGTTCTTACACCTAATTCAGTTACTTCATATGTTGCTCCTGTTGCCATAAACTTCACATGATCTCCAACGTTAATAGTTCCTTCTTTAACCCTAACAAATACAATTACTCCGCGATAACTATCATAATAAGAATCAAAAATCAAAGCTTGTGTTGGATTATTCACATCTCCACTAGGAGCAGGAAATTCCTGTACAACTTTTTCAAGAACTTCTTCAACATTTAAACCGCTCTTTGCTGAAATCAACGGTGCATGATCTGCCGGCAAACCAATAACTTCTTCAACTTCACGTATAACTCGTTGCGGATCAGCACTTGGCAAATCGATTTTATTAATAACTGGCAATATTTCTAAATTATTATCTAGAGCCAAATACACATTTGCCAACGTTTGTGCTTCAACTCCCTGCACTGAATCAACAACTAATATTGCACCTTCACAAGCAGCCAACGATCTCGATACCTCATAAGTAAAGTCGACATGGCCTGGTGTATCAATTAAATGTAACAAATATGTTTGACCATCTTTAGCAGTATAATTCAGTTGAACTGCGTTTAATTTGATGGTAATTCCTCTTTCTCGCTCTAAATCCATACTATCGAGTAACTGTGCCTTCATTTCACGATCTGCGACAGCTCCAGTTATTTGCAAAATTCGATCTGCTAGGGTGCTTTTACCATGATCGATATGTGCGATAATTGAAAAATTTCTAATTTTACTTTGATCAATAGTCATTTTTTCACCCACTTTCGTTAAATCATTATAACAAATAAGCCGGTTAAACTCAAATGATATTTAATCATAGTTTTTGAAATATTTATCTAATAAAGAAACTCGTTCTGCAATTACTTCAATTGAAGTAATTTGTTTTGACTCGGCACATTCTAATGTTCTCGAATGCAGTCTTCCTTTAACTGCAATCATGCATCCTGGTCTTGCACAATCAATAATCATTTCAGCGATACCGCGCCATAAACTTACAACAATGTAATCATTTTCAAATGCACCAAGACTATTTTTAAAACCTTGTTCGATTTGAATAGTTGCATTTGCTACTTTTACACCTCCAATCGTTGTTTTCATTTCCGGGATATCTACTAATCTCCCTACTAATGCTACAGTATTTAACATTATTTACCCCTCCTTTATGACAAAATTATAGGCATAATTATAAAAAGATTACAACACTGTAAAATTAACCATAATTAACGACATTGTCAAAATGGGTCACTGGTGAAACTTTTTCTTTCAGATGTGTAGCAAAAGTTAACAGATATGCTTAAATAGACTATATCAGTCTATAAAAAATTGTCGAAAAAAATATACATATTTTGCAAAAAAAGTCCATCTTATCCCTGTTTCGCCCAAAATAACTACTATATTTATTTTTATATAATATTTTTCAATACCTCCAATAACAAAAAAAACTCTATAAAAATAGAGTTTAATATTCCCAAATTAAGATTCATTTTTTATTATTCCCACCCCATCATAATGAGGACAATATAAAAAAGATATTTTCTTATACTTTCTTAAACACAGAAATAAATATATTTTTGATTATGCTCCATTATAGTACCTTAACTCATCTTGCTTGTACATACTTTATCTTTAGAATTCCAATTTATTTTGCTAGAGTTCAATTAATATTAAATTGGGCTAAATATTTAGTTAACATCTTATCTAAACAAAACTAATTATTGTAATACTTGTATCTATTTTTTCCGCCTTCTTTTGCTTGATACAACGCTTTATCTGCTTTTAAATATAAAGTATTCATATCTCTACCATCAATAGGTGCTAGTGCTATTCCAATAGAAGCTTGGATGTTTATCTGATCCTTTTCACTTTGATAATACAAATCTAATTGTTGAAGAAGTCTGGATATTAAACGATTAAAAAGCTTGATGTCTTGAATGTTTTTTACAAAAACCACAAATTCATCTCCTCCAAAACGTGAAATAATAGCATCATCACAAAATGAATTTTTCAAAACATTTGCTACATCAACTAATGCTTGATCACCAGCTAAATGTCCTAAAGAATCGTTAAGATTTTTAAAATTATCTAGATCAATTAATAAAAAAACCGCCTGCTGTCCTTGAGGTACTTCTTGTAAATATTCATTAATATGTGTTTTACAATAATATCGATTATATAGTCCAGTTAACTCATCTGTATTTGCTTTTAGCTTTAATCTTTCTATTTGCTCTTTTTCACTTTGATTTAATAAATATTGTTCTGTGGTATCTGCAACCATCATTAATATGATTTTTGTATCTTCATCATAAATATAATAGTGTATTGTTTTTTGGTGAAATTCTCCACAACTATCCAAAATTCGTATATTACAAAAATAGTCGCCATCTTTTTGCAAAGTTAAAAAAATATAATCGAGATTCATTTTAGTTTGAGCTACTTTGCGATCTTCTATAACCACCTGACTTTCAATAAATGTATCTAAGGCATCTTTATAATCAAATTCATTTTCATTAAAAATTAGTTCCTTCATTCCTTCAGTAACAAATTGTAAATATTTGCCACTATCGCAATCAATATAACAGAGCGATTCAAAATTCTTTTGTACATATTTTGTAATTACCGTTTGAAATACATCGTCTTTATCGATTTTTTTAATTAGAATTAAAATACGGTCTTCTAATGCTTTAGGAACCATTAAATGGATCCGATACCAGCCATAAAGAAAATGCTCTGTTTTTTCACGGATATCGATATGTGCATTCTTTTTTTGAAAAACAAGTTCTTTTAAATGGTTAAATGATAAAAAACTATTAAGATATTCTAATTCAGAAATATCACTGCATCTCTGCATAAATAAAGATAAAAATTTGTTATAAGACATATCATGAATTGATAAATTTTCACCTTTAATAGCAGATATGTTTTGTGTCATTATATCTATATCAAAAATATAAGCATTTTCCTCGATAATCGTTGAGAGTATTGCATCACTATCAATAAAAAACTCCATATTTCGTTTTTGTTCTTGAATGTCCATAATTCCCATTAAAACTTTAGGACTATAGTTCATTTGTGCTAGTACAAAAACAAGCCGTATCCATGAATACCCATCATTACTATTATGAATACGAACATCAATCGTCACTTTTTGTTTTTTTGCTGAAGATAATTCATTATAAGTTTCACAAATGATAAGATGATCCATAGAATAAATATATTTTTTTATAAATTCAAAAAAATTAATTCCCGAAAATATGGATAAATATTTATCTTTTCGTTGAAAAACAATCTCCATCGTATTCGTAACCGGATCAATTTCACATAATTCATCGTATATATCCATATAATAGCGTGAATATTCTTTAAATAAAAGTTGATCTTGAATTTGATAATCAAATGAGAATGGTTCGAAACGGAAAATTAAATTACTAATATCTTGATGATACCCTTCCAATCGATAACATTGTGTAAAATTAGTATTGAGATACCCGCCACATCGTATATACATCCAGCCATTTTCAGGATGTTTCCAAGGATATTCGACTTCTGCCTTATTCCCACTTATTAAACGTTCAACTGCTTCCTCTACATAAGAAACATAAGCTGGATGTATTCGTTCTACCCAAAATTGATAAACTTCCTCCGGCGAATAAGAATCCGCTACTCCTAACAGTAATTTCATATGAGTATTACCAAACATTTTAGGGTCATTCTTTTTATTATGAGACAATTCAATAACCCAAATTCCAATTTTAGCATTTTCCAGCATATTATCTATTAATAAATTTTCCATTAAAATTCTCCCAATTAAAATTATTTATTAAACTTATTTAGCATCTTGCTTGTAAAATCATTTGAATCAATAGGACGACTATAATAGTATCCCTGTCCATAATCACAACCAATTTCTTTAACCAATAAATCATCTTCACTTGTTTCTACTCCTTCAATAACAGAAAAGATAGAAAGTTTCTTAGATAGTTGAACAATTTCCTCCATTATTAAACGTGCATTTTGATTTCTAGTATCCTTTATCTCAACTAAAAAGCTACGATCCAGTTTTAATTCATCAATATTTAATTTTCCTAAAGTATTTAATGAAGAATATCCTGTTCCAAAGTCATCCATAGATATTTTAAAACCAATATCTCTTAATTCTGTTAATTTTTTATTTAAGTCATCTACATTTTCGATTGCAATTTCTTCCAGAATTTCTAAAGTAATTAATGATGCTGGAATATTATATCTATCTAATATTCCACAAAGATTCTTTACGTATCCAATTTCATAAAGTACTAATTTTGATTGATTAATTGCAATCGGAATAGCTTGATATCCTTCGTCAATCCATTGGCGAAGCAATTGGCAAACCTTTTCAACCATATACATATCTAAATTAACACAAAATCCATTCTGTTCAAAAATTGGGATAAATTGTGAGGGAAAAATTGTAGTCCCATCGTTTCTTATCCAACGTACCAAGGCTTCAGCACTAGCAAGAGAATTAGTTTTTAAATCTATTTTTGGCTGTAAATACAATTTAAACTCACCGTTTTCTATGGCTTCGTACATATGCCTTTCGATATAGTCATTCATTTTTTCTTGCTCATGTAAAGCCGCATCGAAAAACCACAGCGGTATTTTAAAATTATTTTTCGATATTTCTAAGGCAAACATTGCATGTGTCATTGACACTTGTAGTTCCTGCTTGTCTGTAGCTGTTGCAATACCACAACTCATAGTAATTCTATAATTACTATTAGAATCATTCGATGACGTTCTGATTTTTTCTAAAATTTCTTTAAGACGAACTTCAAGAATGTTTTTTTCAGTCTCTAATAAAAACATATAAAAAACATCAGCACTATCACGACAGACAAGTTCACCATCTTTGATATTATCATTTAAAATTCTTCCAATGTAGCACAGTAACCTATCTGCTTGTTCTTTTCCAAAAATCTCATTTATAAATTTAAATTTACGTACATTTAGTGCAGCAATTGCATATTCAGAATGTTCTTCAATATGCTGGTGTGCCAATTCCCCAAAACGATTTAAATTATAAATTCCTGTTAGACGATCTAAATATGCAAAATCCATTAATTGCTGGTTATTCTTTTTCATTGTCCGATAACCATAAATTAAAAGATAACCTACTAGTAACACTATAATGACAAAGAAACAAGCTACTGCATAAGCAACCGAGTAAATTCCACTATTACTATTTTGAACAGAGTTAATACAAAACAAATACCATTCATTAACATCAAGCGGTTCTAAAATTGAATGATACTCTTTTCCTTCATAGGTAAATGTAAAACGGACTATTTCAGAATTTTTCATACTTTTTTTAATTTTTGTTAATTCATCTCCAGACAAATACGGTTCTTTAAATATATCAGTCTTTTTTTCTTTAACAACTGCATGTGAGGAACGAATCAAAAATTTCCCATTCACATCCAATAAATGGATATAAGCACTCCCATTTAAGACCTTTTCGCCATCTATAATTTCTGAAAATACATCAACAACACTACTAGCAATCATAGCTCCAACAATTTGTTTATTTCGATATACTGGAACGCCAAAAGTAAAAACCTCTTCTTCGGAAAAATCACCATAGAATGGTTCTGAAACATTTTCCTTTCCCCGCAAAGCTTTACGAACAACTTCTTGTACTTCAGGCTGTAGTGACGATAAATGAATATCACTAGAAATAATATGATCACCTGTAGATAGTGTTCCCATTTCATCATTGTAAAAAAAAGCAACTGTCAAGAAATCATTTTCAATATATGCCCTTTCCAAAATGGAATCAAAATCAGCAGACTCATCCAAATTAGAATTTCCAATAATGCTTGCGACAGTATTTAACATTTGAAAATTATTATTAATTTGTTTATCTAATCTCTTTTTATAATTATCTGTTTCTTCAATCATTCTTTCATCAGTTGAACGATCAAAAGCTGTTCTTATCACATAGAAAAATCCAGCTCCAATTGATGCTAAAAATATCCCAATAATGACTGCAAAAATAATTATTTTTCTAAGACTTTTCTTAACTTTATCTTCATACATGATTTTCGCTTCCTATCACAAACTTGAAATTTTACGTATGTTATTATACCAAAAAATGAAATTATAACAACTGTTGAAAATAAAAATATACCTCATTTAATATTGCAATATTTTTATTGTATCTTGTATATAATTATTGCCCAATTACAAGTAACTCATAAAAGAATCATATACCAACTATATAATAATTTTATAAAATCTTCAAAACTAATTTTACAAATATCTTATTATTGCTCTAATCTATAATTATCTAATAAATTTACCAATATATACTGAAAAAGAAGGCAATTTAGCCTTCTTCTACAACAACATATGCAATTGCATAATCATTTTCATGAGCGATTGAAATAAAAGTATTAGGATAATTAATTTTTGGCTTGCCGTTTTTATCATTTAATATCTCAATATCATGAAAAGACAGCATGCCATGTTCAATCCCATGAGCCTTAAAAAAAGCTTCTTTGGCAGCAAAACGTCCACCCAAAAATTCT
Source organism: Thomasclavelia ramosa DSM 1402 (assembly GCF_014131695.1). NCBI lineage: Bacteria > Bacillati > Bacillota > Erysipelotrichia > Erysipelotrichales > Coprobacillaceae > Thomasclavelia > Thomasclavelia ramosa. Next base: position 1,569,163 of record NZ_CP036346.1, on the reverse strand, counting down.
TTTTTTTGTTTTAAAGAATTTTTATTTTTAAAAATTAAAAATTCATTTTTTGTTAATAGTTTTAAAACAAAACATTCATTATCTAAATTCAGCCGATTTAGATCAACAATATCACAACCAATACCACTTATCATTGTTAGTCTTTAAACTTCTTTTCATACAAACTCATTAATTCATCCAATGACATATCATCATCAATTTCATCAATCAAAGAGTTTTGTTTTTCAACATCGTTAGTACCAAAATCTAATTTGAACTCACCAGTTCGCTCCTCAATAATTTTAAGCTGATCCTGTTCTTCTTCCACAATTTTAGCTATATTACGTAAATTATCTTCTACTGTAGGCAAATCTTCAATAACTTTTTTTTCTTTAGGTTCATCATTAATAGTTGTCAGTTTTGCTTCTGATTCAACTTGTTCCTTTTCCTCATAATTTCCAAAAAAAGGACTAATTACAGGAACTAATTGATCAACATTTTTACGTTTTTTAGGTTTTGAAGAAGTTGTTGGCTTTACAGCTTTTTTATCATTTTTTCCTTTTGTAATTCCCATCATTGGTGAAATAACTTCACTCATTTGGTAAATTTGACGAGGTTTTTCTTCTACCTTAGGCTTTGCCTCAACAACCTTAGTTTTTTCTTTAGTCTTTGGGGTAGGCGTTACAGTCACTTCTGGCTCCTCTTTAAATTCTTCATCATATATTAATGGCGTGCTAAATTTTTCCTTACGTCGCTGTTCAACGACAGGATCCACTTCAAAAATATCTTCATCTTCTTCATGCTTTTTAAATAAGCCTCTAAACATCACTGTTTCCCCCTTTTCTAGAAAAATGAATCTCCAATACTATATTTATCTTTATCTAAAACTAATATACCTCTAATTTGGGGAGCATTAGGCAGTCCTAACTCTCTTGCTGAACAAATCATCCCGTTAGAATCAATTTTACGTAGTTTTGAAGGTTTAATAACCAATCCACTAGGCATAACTGCGCCAATAGTAGCTACTACCACTCTTTGCCCAACTTCAACATTAGGGGCACCACATACAATTTGTGTAGTAGTATTCTTTAAATCAACCTGACAAATATGTAAGTGGTCAGAATCTGGATGTTCTTCCATTGCAGTTACCTCACCAACAATAAAACGAGGTTCTTTGTCTAAGACAACCGGATCAAGTCCGTGAGTTGTTAAAAGTTCATTAAATTTTTCAATTTGATTATCTGAAAAATTAACTAGTCCAGTATTTAATTCTCCCAAATAATTACTAGCATTCAACAAATTAAAACCAAGTATCCTATTTTTACTATCTTTCAATACGACTAAATCATCATATTTATCATAATCAAAGGTCCTACCTTCTCCACATCGTGCTAATAAAATATCACCAACATGTTTTAAATTATAAAATCCATGAAATATCATTCCTACACCTCTTATTTTAACGTATCAATAAACGCCTGTATTTCTTCTTTAGTCTTACGTAACTTACTTACAAAGCGTCCACTTTCTTCTTTATCGTTATAAGCTACAAAAGAAGGAATACCTAAAATATCCAGATCCTTACACAAATCAATCATATTGTCACGATTAATCATATAAAACTTGTATTCAGGATTGGCATCAACAATATCGCCAATGAACGGTTTTACAAACATACAGTCAGGACACCAGTCTGCTGTAAACATTATAATCGTTTTACCTACACGAATATTGTCAAATTCTTCGATTGTTTTAATTTCTACTAATTTATCCATTTTTACGATACCTTGCTACCAATTTATAAATTGGCCCTTTCTCACAAAATTTTCGCTCATACTCAGTCATAATATTGATTTCACTTTCAGGACTGTTATGCAAATCTAAACTAATGTACTCTATATCCATTGGATATTGGTTTAAAGAAATAATCGAATATTCGAACAGTCCACGATTATCACTTTTAAATTCAATATTTCCTTCATCTATTAAAATATCCTTGTATACATCTAAAAATTTACTTGATGTAAGTCGTCTTTTAGCATGCTTACTTTTAGGCCAAGGATCACTAAAATTCAAGAATATTTTATCAACTTCATCTTTTTCAAATACTTGATGCAATTCAATTGCATCGTAATGCATTAAACGCAAATTATTTACTTTTTCTTCACGAGCATTTATCTTATTTATTGCTGCTGCTAAAACACTTGGGTATTTTTCAATACCAACAAAATTTATTTCTGGAAATTGACGAGCATTTTCATAAATAAAATCACCTTTACCCATCCCGATTTCAATATATATTGGATGATTATTTCCAAAAATATCTTTCCATTTATTTTTACAATTTTCCGGCTCCAATATTACAAAAGATTTATTTTCTTTCATAATATCATATGCTTTTGGATTATTTCTTAAACGCATTATTACTCCCCTTTACATATAAAAATATTCTATCATAAATCCTCCATCAAGTCGACTAATTCCTCATTAGATAATTCTCGAAAATCACCCAATGATAAACTCCTATCCAGTTCAAGATTGCGGATCGATAAGCGTTTTAAATATATTACCTCTTTACCACAAACCTCAACCATCTTTTTTACTTGATGAAACTTTCCTTCAAATATTTCAATTCTAACATCACAACTATCATTGTTTTTATTAATAATTTCTAGGTTGGCAGGTTTACAGTGATAGCCAGTATTTAAAATAATCCCATCTTTAAATGCCTGAATATCTTGTTCATCCATAACTCCCGCAATATTTGCAAAATATATTTTTGAATGATTTCGACTAGGGGCTAATAATTTATGACTAAAATCACCATCATTAGTAATTAACAATAGTCCTTCTGTATCTAAATCCAAGCGGCCGACAGGAAATAAATCATAATTTTCATAGCCCTCAATCAGTTCTAATACTGTAGGATGAAGATTGTCTTTAGTTGCACTAATATATCCCGCTGGCTTATTCAGCATTATATAGACATATGGCCGGTATTCAATCAACTCATCATCAAATACTATTTCATCAATTTCATGATCAACTTTAAAATCATCTTTCTTTATAATCATTCCATTTACTTTTACAAAACCTTTTCGAATCAGTGATTTTACTTCTTTTCTAGTACCAATCCCATAGTTTGCAAGCAATTTATCAAGTCGCATTACCATATAGTTTAATATACCTTTCTTCTTTGTTATTAGATTGTTTATCTGTTGAAAAAGTCAAATAAACCAATACACTAAATTCACTTTTACTAGTAATACCAGATAGATTTACACCCTTATAAATTCCATTGGCTTTATCTACTACTTCAGGAACTAATGAAAAAATATCTTCCTCAAGAATTCCTAAGGTTGGTAGACTTTCATTATCATCACCAGCAACTTTTGCTATTGCTTGTAAATGATACATATTTATTGTCGGTGTGTCAATAATAACATCATACCGATATTTTTTATCTTCAACTTTATTGACTACTAAACGTATATTAAATTCATTTGTAGCATTCAAAAATTCATTATGATTATCTATTTTATTTTCATATTCTTTATATTGTCGATAAAATTTATTATCGTTATTGTCTTTATTTTTGCACCCTATTAAAACTAGGCAACAAATTAGAATCAAAGCAATTTTTTTCATTTTTATCACCTTTTTTATTATATCACGTTTTTATATGTATACAAAAAATAAAACATATAAATGTCTTTTTGTAAAGCTCATACTTATAACAAAAGACATCACAAAAGTTACTTCTTACCTTTTGTGATGTCATATTAAACTTTCTATTTACATTTAAAAGTTTCACAAGCTGTTTCTTGAATATCTTTCGCTTCGTGACATTTACAATTACAAACTGTAATTTCTTTTGCCTCACAATTACAATCATGATTGTAAACACAAGTATCAACGTGACAACATACACCTTTAGCCATGGAATCACCTCCATAAATAGTTTTAACTAAAATACTAAAAGTATGCGAAAAGAAAAGGATAAATATGATTATTTATCCTCGTACTCAATCAAACAGCTAAAACTATATTCTAATTCACTTGAAAAAGTCATTGCCACTTGATAATGCAGCGATAAAATTTTAGGATTTTTCTTTTCCAAAAAATCATTAATTTCATCTTCTAAATCTAACTCGTGTGTTTTTTCAATAATTTTTACTTTCATAAGATAATTATAAAATTTATCTTATTCCTTTTTTGTCATTATTGGTTGATTTCAACTTTAAAAGTACATTCAAAAATCTCACTAGGATTTAGACTAACTACACCCTCTTTATCCTTAAATTCCCCAGTGAAACCAACATAATCACTATGACCTACCCAAGGTTCAATGGCAATTAGTCCACCCACATGTTTAGCTGCCCAAATACCTAAGTGATTAAAACCTTCCATATGGAATACTAAAGATTTATTGTGATTTAATGACTTCAATGATAATGTTTTTGATTTCACGTCCTTTAAAACAATTGCATCATTATCAAATAATTGCTGACGAACAAAAAATCTCTTTTCGTTATCTAAAAACGGTAATGTTATATCTGACATTCCTTTATGTTCAACATCAATAATTTTTTGATTAACAGTCTCATTCTCACTAAATTCTAAATAGTAATCATTACTTGATTCATTTTCCATAAAAGGACAAGCAAATGCAGGATGACCACCAATTTGGAAATAAATAGTCTGACTATCGGTATTAGTAACTTTACAATTACAGCTAAGTACATTCTTATCCAATTTATAAGTTACATCTAACTTAAATAAATATGGATATTGTTTAGCTATTTCCTCATTTGAAATAAGTGTAAAAACTACTTCTTGATCATTAATTTGATTAGCCTCATATTCACTATGACGTGAAAAACCATGTTGAGTCATAGTATAAGTTTTACCATCAATTCGACACTCATTATTTTGTAGCGCACCTACAATAGGAAATAGGATTGGAGCACTATTCGCCCATTGAATTGGATCACGACGCCACATATAATTAATTTGATCATCCTGCCCAACAATTTTAATAATTTCTGCACCTTTATTAGCTAGAGTAACCTCTAAAACTTCATTCTTTAATGTAATCATACTATCCTCCAATTTTTACATTTCCATCAATCATTACAAAATCAACATTAATTTCTTCATCAAACATAATAATGTCCGCTGTTTTGTTAACTGCAATTTCCCCTAAATCAATTAAATTCAAATTTTTAGCAGGATTATAACTAGCTAAATTAACAGCTTCATTAATTGATAAACCTAAATGTTGATATGCATTCTTTACTGCATTATTCATTGCTAAAATACTACCAGCTAAAGTCCCATCTTCTAAACGAGCTGAATTATCTTTAACAAATACAGCCTGATTACCTAATTTATATTGACCATCTTCTAAACCAGAAGCTTCAATAGAATCAGTGATTAAAATCACTTTATCTAAACCTTTAGCCCTTAAAAGCACTTTTGCAGCTGGATAGCTGACATGAATTCCATCTAAAATCAATTCCGCATAAACTTCATCATGTTCCATGATAGCTCCTACTACTCCTGGATTTCGATGTGTTAATGGTGTCATTGCATTATAAGTATGAGTACCTGAAGTTGCTCCAGCTTTAATTCCAACAACTGCTTCGTCATAAGTTGCATTAGTGTGCCCAATACTTACAACCACACCTTCTTTGACTAAATACTCGATTAACTTATCAGAATCCTTTAATTCTGGTGCTAAACTTAATTTTTTTACAATTTTACCATATTCACCAACTAAACTGCTATAATTTTCAGCTGTAGGTTTGATCATAAACTCTTCAGGTTGAGCTCCTTTATATTTTGTATTAAAAAATGGACCTTCCATGTGTACTCCTAGGATTTTACTTCCTCCAACTTTATCCATGTTATCTCCAACATTTTTAATAGCCGCATAAGTATCTTCTTTAGACATCGTCATCGTTGTAGGTAAAATTCCTGTTACACCTGTTTTTACGGCAGTACTTGTAATTGTATCAAGATCTTCAAAAGTGTTATACATTGTATCACTGCCACCACGCCCATGAGTATGAACATCAATAAATCCTGGTGACACATATCTACCTTTTGCATCAATTACTGTTTCATCATCAGGTTGACGATTAGAAATCTCAGTAATCTTTGTATTTTCTACATATACATTTGCATCTACTACTTGATTTTTTAAAATAACTTTCCCGTTTGTTATACAGTATTTCATTTCTTTTAGTCCTCCTATATCTATATAGTATTATAGCACAATTCTATCTAGATGAAACAAATAAGACTCAAATAAAAAGAAGGTGATTTATTGTAGTCCCATTATTTAGGTATTTCAAATGGTGGAGTTCATTTTATTATGGTTAAACTCACAAGATAACAAAAAAATATTGTGTATAAAAAATTTTTGAAAAGAATAAATTCCACAGTCAATATTAAAAAAGAAATTGTTTAGATAATTCACCAATGAAGAATTCCGTTGGAAAAATGAAATTTTTTATGGTTATGAATATACTTTTAGATCGTTATATAATTTAAAGATTGCAATAGAAGAATGTATAAAACAATACTATACTCAAAAAAATAACAACAAAATTAAAAGGATCAACTCCTGTGCAATACAGGATCAATCCTTATTAATAGCATAACTAAATTAGTGTCCAAGAAATTGGCTTCACTTCAATTTGACCTTCTTTTGAATTATTTATCATGATGATTTAAATCATCAATAATTTTTTCGATTTTATTACCATACTCTAAAGAGGTATCGTTAACAAAAATCAGTTCTGGTACTTTACGAATTGTAAGACGTTTAGCTAATAAAGAACGAATAAATCCTTTAGAACGATTTAATGCTTCCATTCCTTTGCGCGTATCAAAGTCTTTTCCTAAGAAAGTCACATATACTTTAGCAATTGATAGATCAGTAGTCGTATCAACTGCAGTAATAGTACAAAAACCTATCTTAGGATCACGTACTTCAACTTGAATGATTTGTGATAACTCGCGTTGAATAATACCATTCATCTTATCCTTTTTAAGAATCATTTAATTCACCTACTTAACTTCGACTTCTTCCATGATATATCCTTCGACAATATCGCCTTCTTTAATATCATTGAAGTTTTCAATACTTAAACCACATTCAAATCCCGCTGCAACTTCTTTAGCATCATCCTGGAAACGTTTTAATGAACCTAATTTTCCTTCATATACAACAACACTATCACGAAGTAAACGGATTCCACAATTACGGCGAATAAAACCATCTGTTACATAACATCCAGCAATATTTCCAACTTTAGAAACTTTAATTACCTGACGAATTTCTGCTTGACCTGTAACAACCTCTTTAATTTCTGGAGCAAGCATACCTTTCATCGCGGTTTCAATCTCTTCAACCATTTTATAGATGATATTGTGTAAACGAATCTCAATTCCTTCTTCTTCAGCCTTTTGACGTACTTTTGCATTTGGACGAACATTAAAACCATAAATAATTGCTTGTGAAGCAGATGCTAATAGAACATCAGATTCTGAAATTCCTCCAGCTGTAGAACGAATAACATTTACTCTTACACCATCAACATCAATTTTTTCTAATGAAGCTTTAACTGCTTCAGCAGTACCTTGGACATCAGCTTTAACAATAATGTTTAAGTCAATCATTTCGCCCTCTTTGATTTGAGAGTATAAATCATCTAATGATAAGGCAGCTCCTGAACTACGCTCTTTATCTTGTTTCGCTTTTAATCGTGTTTCACCAACACTACGAGCTTGTTTTTCGTTTTCAAAAGCCATAAACTTATCACCAGCAACTGGAACGTCATTTAAACCCGTAATTTCAACTGGAGTAGCGGGAAGTGCTTCTTTAATAATTTTTCCACGATCATCAAGCATTTGACGAACACGTCCAAATGATGTTCCAACTACAATTGGATCTCCCGCTCTTAAAGTACCATTTTCAACAAGTAACGTTGCAACTGGTCCACGCCCCTTATCTAGTTTACCTTCAACTACACTGCCATATGCATAACGATTAGGATTTGCTTTTAAATCTGCTAATTCTGCAACAACAGTTAAAGTTTCTAGCAATTCTTCAATTCCAATTCTTTTTTTAGCAGAAATTTCACAGTATACTGTATCTCCACCCCAACCTTCAGGAAGCAGACCATGCTCAGCCATTTCTCCTTTGATTCTTTCAGGATCGGCACCTTCTTTATCAATTTTATTAATCGCAACGACAATTGGTACACCTGCTGCTTTTGCATGATCAATTGCCTCTTTTGTTTGTGGCATAACACCATCATCAGCTGCTACTACAATAATAACAATATCAGTTACTTGAGCTCCACGAGCACGCATAGCAGTAAATGCTTCATGGCCCGGTGTATCTAAGAAAGTAACTTTTTTTCCATTAACTTCAACTTGATAAGCACCGATATGTTGTGTAATCCCACCAAATTCACCTTCTACAACCGCAGACTTTCTGATTGTATCTAACAATGTAGTTTTACCATGATCAACATGTCCCATAATTGTAACTACTGGACAACGAGGCTGTAAATCCTTCTCATCATCCTGAATATCAATTTCCTCAAAATTCACTTCACTAACTTCAACATGTTTTTCGACTTCAAAACCATATTCAAGACAAATTAATTCTACTTGCTCATCATTTAAAGATGAATTAATAGTTACCATCGTTCCTAATAGAAACAATACTTTAATAACATTGGCAGGCGTTTGTCCAATTTTATCAGCTAATTGACCAACAGTAATACCTTCTTCATAAACAATGACACCATCTTTAGCAACTATTTCTTCTTTTTTGGTCGGAAAATTAGACTTTAATTGTTTCTTTCTTGGCGCACCTTTTTTATTTTTTGTTTGTTTATTTTGTTTTGCCATATGTTCACCCTCCTATCTTTTCTTTTAATATTTTAGCAAATCCAGTATCCTGGATACCAAGTGCTACTCGATTTTTTTTACCGATTGCACTGGATAGTTCATCAATAGTACAAGCTATAACATACTCAACTTTATAACTTGTACATTTATCGGTGATCTTTTTTTTAGTATTGTCACTAGCGTCGCTAGCAATAATAACAAATTCTACTTCGTTATTTCTAATCTTTGTGATTAAAGTTTCACCAGTAATGATTTTTCGAGCTCGCGCAGCCAAGCCAAGTGTATTTAAATAATTATTCATCCGCAAATTTTTCCAGTTCTACGAAAATTTCTTCAGGAATTTCAACCTGCAAAGCCCGAGCTAAAACTTTTTTCTTTTTTGCTAACACGAACGCTTCATGACTACGTTTCAGATAAGCTCCTCGTCCATTCATCTTACCAGTTGGATCGACAGCTACTTGACCTTCTTTATTACGTACGATTCTGATTAATTGTTGTTTTGGCAACTGTTCACCCGTTGCTAAACATTTTCTTAAAGGGATTTTTCGCAATTTAATCACTCCTTAATCTTTATCATAGTATTCATCATATTCATCGTAATCGATTTCTTCATCATATTTACTATATTCATCATCTAAATCTTCAAAATCTTCGTATTCAATAACCTTTTTCGATTGAGTAGGTTCTTCTTCAACCTCAACAACTTCTTCTTCGATTTCTGGTTCTTCTGCAACTTCAACAGCTTCTTCCACAACAGCTTCCTCAACTGCTTCATCTAACATTTCTTGAGCAAACTCTTCTTCAAAACTAGCATCAACAGGTGATGATTCTTCTGTATTATTAACTGTTTGAAGATCAATTAAACCAAGTTCAACAGCCTCACTAACAGATTTAATATCAATCTTCCAACCTGTTAAACGTACTGCTAAACGAGCGTTTTGACCACGCTTACCGATAGCTAAAGATAATTGATCATCTGGTACAACTACTAAAGCACTGTGATTTTCTTCATTAATAGATACCCACTTAACATCAGATGGACTCAAGGCATTAGAAATAAAGACAACCGGATCACTACTCCATAAAATAATATCAATCATCTCACCATTTAACTCATCAACTACATTTTTAACTCGACTTCCCTTTGGTCCAACACAAGAGCCAATTGGATCAATATTTTCATTACTAGTATAAACAGCAACCTTACTTCTTTCACCTGGTTCCCGTGAAACTGCTTTGATTTCAACTGTTCCATCGTATACTTCAGGTACTTCTAATTCAAATAATCTCTTAACAAAACTCGGCTCTGTCCGGCTAACAACAATATGAGTTCCTTTAGTTCCACGATCAACATCGCTAACATACACTTTTAAATGTTGACCCTCATTTAATTTTTCACCAGGAATTTGTTGATTAGAAGCTAAGAAAGCTCCTGTTTTACCAATATTTACAATTGCAAATTTATCCTCAACACGATCAACGATACCTGTGATGATATCATCTTTTTTATCTGCAAATTCGTTATAAAGTGTTTCTTTTTCAGTTTCGCGAATCTTTTGTCTAAATAATTGTTTTGTTTGAATAGCTGCCAAACGTCCAATATGTTCGATATCGGCTTCAGTTTCAACAACATCTCCAATTTGATAATTAGGATTGATTGCTTGAGCTTCTTCTAGAGATAATTCAATATCTTCATCATCTAGATCATCAACAACTGTTCGAAGTTCAAATAATCTAAACTTTCCAGTTTTTTCATTAATTTCAACACGGACATTAGCATCAGGGTTTAAATAATTTTTCTTATATGCTTTACCAATAGATTCTTTAAGCATTTCTAAAAAGACATCTTTTTCAATCCCTTTTTCTTCAATTAATAAATTTAGTGCATCCATGAATTTTTTACTTGCCACTTTTTTATCCTCCTAAAATTTCACAGCTAGTCTTATAAATTTAATATTGCTATAGTCAATTTTAATTCTTTTCTTAATATTCTTAACTAAATATTCAAATTCAATCGTTTCATCTTCAATTGTTTTAATAAATCCTTCCACTTCATCCATTCCAGCAGTTGGATTAATGAATTTAGCGTAGACATACTTACCTACTGAAGCTTTAACTTGCTCAAAAGTCTTTAGGGGCTTTTCTACACCTGGTGAAGAAACTTCTAAATAATATTCTCCTTTGATCGGATCTTCTTCATCCATCTTTAAACTAATTGCTTCACTAACTGCTACACATGTGTCCATGTCTAGGGAACCTTCATTTTTTTCAACAAAAATGCGAAGATACCATTCGCCATTTTCCTGAAGGTATTCAATATCATCAAGATATACATCATTATTTTCTAAAATTGGTTTTATCAGTGTTTTAATCGTATCTAAAAGTTCCATTCTTTCACCTCTATTCAATAATAAAGAGTGGGTCACCCCACTCGCTTCTCTATGAAACTAAATAAATAATACCACATTTTTTTAATTATTGCAACTACTTAGAAAAGTGAAAGTTGATTACGCTCCTGCATTCCATTAAAAACCCCCATTTTAGATAGTGTTTTAATATGTGAATTGTTCAACTTTGTTCGTTTAATAACATCTTCTTTAGATAAAAACGGACCATCTGCTCGAGCATCTACAACTGTTTTAGCTACTGATTCACCTAATGCATCAATTGCACTAAACGGTGGAATCAACCCTTTTTCATCGTTTGGATCTAATATAAACTTGCTAGCTTGTGAATACTCTAAACTAACTGGATTAAAATGGAATCCCCGCTCAATCATTTCTAGTGCGATTTCAAAAATATCCCATAATCCTTCATCTTTGTTTGAAGAACTCCGTTCAGCTCTTAACTGCGTTATTTCAGCTCGTCTTGCCATGATAGCATCTTTACCTTGTACAAGTGTTTCAATATCATAAAAATCACATCTCGTTGTAAAATAAACAGCATAATATTCTCGTGGATAATATAATTTCCACCAAGCTACTCGAATTGCAGATAATACATAGGCAGCAGCATGAGCCTTAGGGAACATGTATTTAATTTTTTTACAAGAATCAATATACCACTGCGGTACATTGTATTCTTTCATTAGTTCTTCATATTTTTTTTCTGGAAAAACTACCGGTGACTTACCTTTACGGACACATTCCATGATATCGAAAGCATCCTTGTTTGGCAAACCTTTTTCAATCAAATAAACCATAATATCATCACGACATCCAATTACTTCAGAAAGTGTACAAGTCCCAGATTTAATTAACGTTTCAGCATTTCCTAAATATACATCAGTTCCATGTGATAGCCCCGAGATAATAACTAAATCATTAAATGTTTTAGGTTGGGTTTGATCTAACATTCCACGTACAAATGAGGTACCAAATTCAGGAAGCCCTAAAGCTCCATTTTTGCAACCAATAAAATCAAGATTACATCCTAATGCCTCACTGCTAGTAAACAAACTCATAACTTTTTTATCGTTAGTTGGAATATCCTTAGGATCAACACCTGTCAGATCTTGCAAAAATCGTGTTACAGTCGGATCGACATGGCCTAAAATATCAAATTTCAAAACATTATCATGAATAGCATGGAAATCGAAGTGAGTTGTTTTCCACGCAGCATTTAGATCATCTGCCGGAAATTGATACGGTGTAAAATCAAATACATCCATATCCCCTGGAATAACGATGATCCCACCAGGATGCTGTCCTGTTGTTCTTTTAACACCACCACAGCCGGCTGCGATTCGCTCTAATTCAGCAGAACGAATTGTTTGATCAGTCCCCATTAATTCAGCATATCCTTTTGCATATCCATAAGCTGTTTTTTCTGCTACTGTCGAAATCGTTCCTGCTCTAAAAACATGATCTTCACCAAATATTTCTTTAGTAAAAGCATGTGCATTAGCTTGATATTCACCTGAGAAATTTAAATCAATGTCCGGTACTTTATCAGCGTTAAATCCAAGGAAGGTCTCAAATGGAATATTATGTCCTTCACCCTTCATTATTTTACCGCATTTAGGGCACACTTTATCTTCCAAATCATAGCCATCAGCCACAATTCCTTCTTCTAAAAATTCGCTATGCGAACAATGGAGGCATACATAGTGGGGCGGTAACGGATTTACCTCTGTTATTCCTGACATTGTTGCAACAAATGAAGAACCAACAGATCCCCGAGAACCTACTAGATAGCCATCATCATTTGATTTTTTTACTAATAGATGAGAAATATAGTAAATGACCCCAAAGCCATGCTTGATGATATTACTAAGTTCTTTTTCAAGGCGCTTTTCAACAATTTGCGGTAACGGATTACCATATGTCTTATGCGCAGTATCGTAACAAATCTTCTTTAGATTTTCGTCTGCACCATCTATCTTAGGCGTGAACAATTTATCATGCACTGGTTTGATTTCCTCAACCATATCAGCAATTTTATTTGTATTTGTAACAACATATTCAAATACTTCGTCTTGTGGTAAATAAGGATAACCTTCTAACATTTCATTAGTTGTTCTCAAATATTGGCAGGGATTTTTAGCCTTAGGATTGCGTCGATCACACAGCGGATGAGCACGGTGACCAATTCCAATCGTCGGATTAGAGATAAAAACATCTCTAAAAATTTTATCACGAACTTCTAAAAAGTGAACATCACCAGTTGCTACAATTAATTTATCTAGTTTTTTTGCACAATCAATAATCCGATGTAAAGATTTGATTAACTCATCAGTATCTTGCAATTTTCCACGATCAACTAAGTGATAGTAGTCCTCAAGTGGTTGAATTTCAATATAGTCATAAAATTCCATGGCCCGTTCTAATTTTTCATCAGATAAGTTCAGAGCCGCCTCAAAAACATCACCGTTATAGCAACTGCTGCCATATAATAAGCCTTCTCGATAATGTTCTAAACGTTCTTTAGGAATTCTTGATCCATTATGAAAATATTTAGTATTTGCTTCACTAACCAATTTAAACATATTTTTTAAACCAGCTTTATTTAACGCCAATGCGGTCATATGATAAGGATAAACAATTTTATAAACATCATCCCCTGTTAATTCACACAAGTCTAAAAGATTATATTTACCGCTTTGCATAATTTGATGTAACATCATGTTAAAAACATCACCTAATACTTCAGCATCATAATCAGCACGGTGAGCCACTTCATCATCATAATTTACTCGATAACTGCGGCACACATTCCCCAATCGATACGATTTCATCGGTTTCAAAATTGCTCGTGCTAAAGCCAATGAATCGATAATTGGGTTCGTAATTTCAGGCATATTATTTCGCCGTAAATTCTCATTTAAAAATCCAATATCAAAATTAGCATTATGAGCGACTAAAATACAATCATCAAAAAATTCTATAATTCTAGGCAATAATGCATCAATCGTCGGTTCATTACGTACCATATCATTAGTAATGCTAGTTAAATTAGTGATTCTTGAGGAAATGCTCTTCCCTGGATTCACAAACATTTGCAGTCGATCAATTACTTCTCCATTTTTAATTTTGACAGCTCCAAATTCTGTAATCCCATCGTGAATAACTGATAGACCTGTTGTTTCCAAGTCAAAAGAAACATAGGTTGCATGTTCAATTGAGGTATCTATTTCGTTATAAACAATATTCAAAATCGGTTCGATCATATTGAATTCAACACCATAGATCATTTTAATTCCTGCTTTTCCAGCTGCCATTTGAGCTTCAGGAAAAGATTGGACATTACCATGATCAGTTACAGCAATTGCTTTATGTCCCCAGCTTGCTACAGCGTTAATATATTGGGTAATTGTTCCAACCCCATCCATCGCTGACATTTTTGAATGTGTATGTAATTCCACTCTTTTTGCTTCACTAGTATCTTTACGTGGTGCTGGGCTCTTAATCACTTCAACCTCGCGAGCCATCATAACTGTTTCGCGTGCAAAGCTATCAAAACGGGCTTCACCTCGAACTTTTACCCAAACTCCGCCTTTACCGATAACTTTTAATTCTTCTAACGAGTTATTAGAATTGTTTTCAAAACGTTTAACAATAATTGAATCAGTATAATCTGTAACCCATAAACTTTGAATATGTTTTCCCGCTCTTGTTTTAATCATTTCTGTTTTAAAAACAAAGCCTTTTATTACAATATTATTATCCATTGTCTGATTAGTAATCTCTTCAATTTTCATATCGATTGCTGCATTTTTTTGACGATAATTATTCTTATAATTATTTTGTTCTGACGCCGGTTTATCTGGCTTTTGGATTAAAGAAAGGTCAATTTCAACTGGTTCATAAGCTTCCATCTCTTCTTTAATATCTTTAAATACATCGTTTTCTTCATCAATATAAAAATCAAAATTTTTATCGATACCTACATCATTGAACATATCTTCAATTTGTGCTCTTAACTGACGTAATTGTTCTAACTGAATTTCATTACATGTTTCTACTCTAATAACTTTATCTTCGATTTTAAAACTTTCAACTGTTAAAGTAGCACAAACAGGATAATCTTTTTTTAATTTTTCTAAAAGGTATCCGGTATATAATAATAATTCATTTTGATTAAAAAATTCAGTTTCATAACTAATTTTATATTTAGTAGGATAAGGAAAATTATCGCGGTTATTTATTAATAATTGATACTCCTCAAATGGCAAAATCTGATTAAACACTAAGTGAAAAGTATAACTATTATCTCTCGCTACAACAACTTTACTGATTTTTCCTTCTTTTAAAATATTAGCTTGGCTTTCAATCTTTAAATTTTTTAATAATATTAATAATTTATTTTCCATCAAATCATCCTTCATTATTCTTATCAATATAACACTCAAACATTATAGCATAAAAAAGGGAAAATTAATTCCCTTTATCCAAATATTCTAGAAATATCATTAAAGGTTACAAAGATCATTAGACCAAAAACAAGGGCTAATCCAGCAATTTGTAAACCATATTTAACCTTTAACGGTAATTCACGCCCGATTACTCTTTCAACCACAGCAAAGATAACTTGACAACCGTCTAAACCAGGAATAGGCAATAAATTGAACATTCCAATATTAGTCGATAATAAAGCTAGCAATGTTAATAATTGACTAATTGATCCTGTTTCAGTAATTTGAGCCGTTACGTTGTAAATTCCCGCTGGTCCTGACAATTGTCCAATTGTATTAGCGGAGTCTGTAAATAGCTTACCTAATGTTGTAAAAATCAACAGCGCCATCTCTACAAATTTAGTTACCCCATAATTAATAGCTTCAAAAAAGCTTAAATTTCTTGTTGCTGGAGTCAAACCCATTGTGTATGAATTAGAATCACTATTATATTTTGCATTAACTTCTTTAGTAATTGTTTTACCATCACGGACCAATTCAACTTGCAACATTATTGTAGCACTTTTTGATTTAAGATTATCATTATTCAACACTTCACGAATGTCTGCAAAAGATGCAATAATATTTTCATGACCATCATAAGTAATTTTAGAAATAGTATCTCCCGCCTCAAGGCCTGCAATCATTGCGGGACTGTCCGAAGTAACTTTCCCGATTTCAGGTGTATTAGTTTGAACATCTATTACACAATAAACACCAATTAAAATTACTAATGATAGAACAAAATTCATAAAGACTCCGGCTAAAAAAACAACACACTTTTTCCAGCAGCTAATGCCCTTTAAAGTACGCTCAATTGGAACATCTTTAAATTCCTCAATATCATTATCAGCCTCTCCAGCCATTGATACAAAACCACCAATTGGTAAAGCTCTGATTTCATATTCTGTCTCACCTTTTTTGCGCGAAAATATCTTTGGTCCCATCCCAATTGAAAATTCACTACAATAAACCCCAAACGATTTAGCCGTAATAAAATGTCCTAACTCATGGATCAGCACAACGATTCCAAGAATCAAAATAAAAACGACAATATTAATTAATGTCTGCATTAATCTTCTCCTATCTCTTTTAAAACAAAGTTTCGAGCCCAAGCATCGATTTCAATCAACTGTTCAAGTGTTGGATTTTTGACTAACTGATGTTTATTCAATGCTTTCTCAACTAAATTTTCAATTTCAAGAAACTCAATTTTACCATTTCTAAATAGCTCATTTGCTTGTTCATTTGCACCATTTAACACACACGGCATACTTCCACCACTTTTGCCGGCTTGATAAGCTAAAGCTAATGCTCTAAAACGTTCAAAATCTGGCTTTTTAAATGTTAATGATGCAATCTTTGCTAAATCAAGACTTTCACCACCAATTAAATAATCACGTTCTGGATAAGTTAAAGCATATTGAATTGGTAACCGCATATCTGGATTGCCTAATTGTCCGATAATTGAAGTATCCACAAATTCAACCATCGAATGAATGATGCTTTCAGGATGAATTAAAACTTCAATTTGATCATAATCCACGTCAAATAACCATTTTGCTTCCATTACTTCCAACCCTTTGTTAAATAAAGTTGCAGAATCAATTGTAATTTTAGCTCCCATTGACCAATTCGGGTGGTTTAATGCTTCTTTAACAGTTACACCTGCTAATTCATCACGTTGCTTATCACGAAAGCTGCCACCACTAGCAGTTAAAATAATCTTCTTAATTTTATTGTGTTCTTCGCCATTTAATGATTGAAAAATAGCAGAGTGTTCACTATCAACCGGTAGAAGTTTGACGCCATATTCTTTTACCAGTTCAGTAATTATATGCCCCGCTACGACTAAAGTTTCCTTATTCGCCAAAGCTATATCTTTTTTTGCTTTAATTGCTTCAATTGTTGGGACTAAACCAGCAAATCCGACAATTGCATTTAATACAATCTCAATCTCTGGTAAAGTTGCAATTTCTATCAATCCACTTTCACCATAAACAACTTTAAGATCAGGATATTTTTCTTGAAGATATAAAGCATCTTCTTTTTTTACCATACAGATATACTCAACATCAATCATTGCTAAAATTTCCTCAACCTTAGCCACATTATACCCTGCTGCCATTGCTGTAATCTTAAACTGTTCAGGATGATTCATTACAACATCAACTGTCTGCATTCCAATTGATCCAGTAACTCCTAATACTGTAATTTTTTTCATTTTATAACCTCACCATTACTAAAAAGAAACTAAAAACTATTGCATTAAATAAAATACTATCAATACGATCTAATATGCCACCATGTCCAGGTAATAAATTAGAGTAATCTTTTACTCCAAAATGACGTTTCACAGCACTAAAAACTAGATCACCAATTTGACTAGTGAAAGTTAAAACGAAAAATGCTGCAATTAAAATCACATTATTTTCTAACAAACCTAAATAACTAGCATACCCAACTGATAGTAAAGTCCCAAGCAGCACCCCACCGATTGATCCTTCTATTGTTTTCTTTGGAGATAATCGAGGAATCAACTTGTGTTTACCAAAAAAAACTCCTGCAAAATATGCGCCTGTATCACTACCGTAAGTAGCTAACGCAAGCAATAAAATATATTGAAAACCATATACATCACGAAGTGACATTAAAGCGTGTAAACCAGCACATATTAGTACCCCCATCGTAAAAATATAACTAGTGCGTTCAATTGTCAAGGTGTCATCAAAAATTGTTGCTCCAAATAAGACAATCAAATAGATTAAGATTCCATAAGAAGCTAAAAATAAATCATCCTGGTCAAATAAAAAACCATAGATAAAAAATCCACAGACGATTGGATATAAATACATTTTTATTTTTGGACGAGTGCATATATGTAACATCTCATACACTGCCAATGCTAGAATCACTCCAATCAAGCCTTTAAAATAATATCCCCCAAATATAACACAAGGAACAGCAACCAGCATCAAACAGATTGCCGTAATAATTCTTTCTTTCATTATTTTAATCCTCCAAAACGACGATCACGATTTTGGTACATCCAAATCGCTTTATCAAGTTCATTTTCATTAAAATCGGGCCATAAAACATCTGTAAAAATAAATTCTGCATATGCTAATTGCCATAACAGGAAATTCGACAAACGTTGTTCCCCGCTAGTTCTAATCATTAAATCAACTTCCGGTAGATCCTTAGTCATCAACTCATCATTAAAGACAGTTTCATTAATTTCATTTACACCTAATTCACCAGCTTTTACTTTCATTGCTAGTTTTTTTGTTGCTTCTAAAATTTCATCACGTCCACCATAAATAAAAGCAAAGCATAATTTTAGACCAGTATTATTTTTAGTCTTATCAATTGCAGAGTTAATAATATCTTGAGTTTCTTTAGGAGCCATTTCTAAATGTCCGATTGTACAGATTTTTACATTATTTTCTATCAGTTCTTTCATATACAATTCAAAGAAATCTTTTGGTAATTTAAAAATATACTGTACCTCTTGCTCTGGTCGTGCAAAATTTTCGGTTGAAAAAGCATATACAGTCATAGCTTTGACTCCTAACTTATTACAATGCAAAGCAACATCTCGAATTGTTTTAGTCCCCTCATGATGTCCATAAGTGCGTGGCATCTTCCTTTTTTTTGCCCAACGACCATTTCCATCCATAATAAAAGCTATATGTTGAGGAATATTATCTTTATCAAGAACATGATAATTAAATTCTTCATTCTTCTTTTTCTTAAAAAACATTTGTCGTCCTCCTGTTTAACTATTCGAGATTATACCATAAATTCATTACAAAAAAAAGCCTAAGCAACATTGCTAGACTTAATCATCCTAGTACATATAAATTATTTATTTAATTTACTACATTAAAATAAGAAAATATACACCTTCATAACGATTATGGTCTTTACAGCTTTTTATAATTCCAGCATCTGATTGCCTGTTCTAATGTCTTTCCTTTGTTATTTTTAAAGAAATCAGAATATATGTATTATATTCAAATTTTTTATCAATTACAGTTTTTGTTGACTTTTTTGCTTCTAAAATCTCATAATATGCTTTAATTGCATCAGATATATTTTACCAGTGTTCGTCTTCAACCATTTTTGAAATGGGACGTTAAAAGAAAAAGTTTTGTCTATTTTTTCTTTAAAGAAAACACGATGTTTTTGTGAACAAACAAAATTTTCTTCAATTTTACTATCTTCTGTTATAATTCCTATTTGACATTTACTTTTATTCGAACTTATCAAATCCGAAATATTACCAGTATCTAAAAAATAACCAATTCTCTCTGTAATTTCCACTTTACCACCACTCATAGGTAATCCATTAACTCGACAAAATGCCACAGGCTCTTCTTTTAAATAATAGTAGCTACGAAATATTTCGCTATCTAAATTTCAATCCGAACATGGTCTTTTATGCATATATTTTCTTCTTTCTAAATAAATTAGATAAAATGGGCGTTTAAAACGCCCATCTAATTATACAGTCATGATATCTTTTTCTTTTACTTTTGCAATTTCATCAATTTCTTTAACAAATTTATCTGTTAATTTTTGAACTCTTTCTTGACCAGCTTTGATTTCGTCTTCACTACCATCTGTTTTCTTAATTTCATCATTACTGTCACGGCGAATATTGCGAATTGACACCTTAGCATTCTCCGCAAATTTCCAAACATTTTTAGCAAACTCTTTACGACGTTCTTCAGTTAAAGCGGGAACCATAATACGAATAATCTCACCATCGTTTTGTGGAGTAAGACCTAAATCCGCTTCATAAATGCCATGTTCAATATCTTTAATACTTGATTTGTCATAAGGTTTAATAACTAATTGACGGCCTTCTACTACCGAAATACCAGCAATTTGATTCACTGGAGTTGGTGAACCATAATAGTTAACCATTACTCGATCAAGCATATTAGGATTTGCACGACCAGTTCTAACAGATGATAAATCACGTTGGAAAGATTCAATCGTCTTTGTCATTCTTTCATTTGTATCATCTAAAATCATATTTATCATTTTATTTTCCTCCTGAGATTGTTGTTCCGATATCATCGCCATTACATGCTTTAGCAATGTTTCCGTCTACAGACATATTAAATACACATAAATCAATATTATTGTCTTTACATAAAGTGATAGCTGTTTGATCCATGATTTTTAAATCTTTTTGTAATACATCAAAATACGAAATAGTATCGAAGCGAATTGCATTAGGATCAACTTTTGGATCAGCTGAATAAACTCCGTCTACCCCGTTTTTAGCCATTAGGATAACATCTGCGTTAATTTCTGCAGCTCTCAAAGCAGCTGTTGTATCTGTTGTAAAAAAAGGACTTCCTGTTCCAGCTCCAAATATTACTACTCGCCCCTTTTCTAAGTGACGAATTGCTCGTCTTCTAATATATGGTTCAGCAACTTGACGCATTTCAATCGCTGAAAGAACACGAGTTGGAACGCCAATGGCCTCCAATGCATTTTGAACAGCTAAACCATTCATTACAGTAGCCAGCATTCCCATATAGTCAGCACTTGAACGATCCATTCCCATATCAGCACCAGTTTTACCACGCCATAGGTTCCCGCCGCCACAAACAATTGCAATCTCAACTCCTAAATCTTTGGCATCTTTAATTTGACGAGCGATATCTGCTACTGTATGAGCGTTGATACCAGTTTTATCATCTCCAGCCAATGCTTCACCACTTAATTTCAATAATACCCGATTATACTTCATATTAATCTCCTTATTTATATTTTATAAAAAAAGATTTATGCTTAAATTCGCACATCATTATCAGCTAATAATGATTACTTTTTCCTCTAAAAAATTTATCATATTTTCGTCGTTTAGTCAAGGTACATTCCTAGTCGAATGACGCTTATCCAAAGAAAAAACACTATCTAATGATAGTGTTTTAAAAGTTATTATTTTGCGTTCATTTGAGCAGCAACTTCTTCAGCAAAGTTTTCTTCTTTCTTTTCGATACCTTCACCAACTTGGAATCTAACCATATTGATTACTTTACCTTCACCTAAGAATTTAGCTACAGTTTCATCCGGATTTTTAATGAATTCTTGATCAACTAAGCACATTTCTTTTAAGTTTTTATTTAATCTACCTTCAACCATTTTTTCAATAATATTTTCTGGTTTAGGTTTAGCAGCTGCTGCGTTTTCTTCCATTGCTTGAGCTTTTAATACAGATAATTCATGATCTAAAACTTCAGCAGGAATTGCAGTTCTATCAATATATTTAGGATCAGAAGCAGCAACATGCATAGCCACGTCACGAGCCTTATCTTCAGTAGAATTAGCAACTTTAACAATTGCAGTCATTTTTCCACCCATATGAGAATAAGCACCAAATACTTCGTCAGCAGTTTTAGTTAAAACTTCGAATCTTCTGAAACTTAATTTTTCTCCAATTTTACCGCTAGCTTCAGCGATAACAGTTTCTAATTTTTTACCATCTACTTCAGTGTTTAATGCAGCTTCTAAATCAACAGGTTTATTAGCAGCAACAACTTCAGCGATATTTTTAACTAACCCTTGGAATTCAGCGTTCTTAGCAACGAAGTCAGTTTCTGAGTTAACTTCAACAATTGCAGCAGTATCCCCATCTAATACGAAAGCAGTTAAACCTTCAGCAGCGATACGATCAGCTTTTTTAGCAGCTTTTGCGATTCCTTTTTCTCTTAACCAGTCAAATGATTTTTCGATGTCACCATCACAAGCTTCCAAAGCTTTTTTACAATCCATCATTCCAGCACCAGTTTTTTCACGTAATTCTTTTACTAAACTTGCAGTAATTGCCATTTTAATTTTCTCCTTTATTTGTTTTTTTTATTAAAAAGGGAAAAGCTTTGCTTTCCCTTATTTTACAGAATTATTTTCCTTCAGTTCCAGCTGTGTTATCTTTATTTGGTCTAGGAGCATTATTTCTTCTAGGATTAGGTCTTCCACCTTTATTTCTAGGTGCTCTTCTTTGATTATTTTCAACTGAAGTGATTGCATCGTTCATAGATACTTCTTTATCATCTTCATCTTTAACATATGCTACAGTTAATGGTTCATTTTTAGCTTCACAAATTGCATCAGCCATTGCAGCAACAATTAATTTTACTGCTCTAATTGCATCATCATTAGCTGGGATTACATAATCAACTTCATCAGGATCACAGTTAGTATCAACGATACCGAATACAGGGATACCTAAGATTTTAGCTTCTGCTACAGCATTATGTTCAGCTTTAGGATCTACTACGAATAAAGCATTTGGTAATCTTCTCATTTCTTTGATACCACCTAAGTTCTTTTCTAACTTAGCAGCTTCTTTTTTAAGTAAGATTACTTCTTTTTTAGGCAATAAATCAAAAGTACCATCAGCTTCCATTTTTTCTAATTCAATTAATCTTCTAATTCTTTTTTGAATTGTTTTGAAGTTTGTTAAAGTTCCTCCTAACCAACGAGAGTTAACATAGAAACTTTCTGAACGAATAGCTTCTTCTTTAACAGCTTCTTGAGCTTGTTTTTTAGTACCAACAAATAATACTTTTCCACCTTTAGCAGCGATTTCATTCATTGCTTTATAAGCATCATCGATTTTTTTAGATGATTTTTGCAAATCAATAATATAAATCCCGTTTCTTGATGTGAAAATGTATGGAGCCATTTTTGGATTCCATCTTTTTGTTTGATGTCCAAAATGAACACCTACTTCTAATAATTTTTTCATTGAAATTACTGACATTGTAACTTCCTCCTTTTGTTTTTTTCCTCCATTATTTCGAACATTTATCACCTTACGGCACTAGATAAATGAATTCATAATGTGTGTATTTTTCATACCTGAAACATTTTATCATAGATTTTTCAATCATACAAGCATATTTTTCATCATTTTAACTTGAATTATTCAATATTTCGTGGATGTGCTTTTAAATATACCTCTTTTAAATGATCTCTTGAAATATGTGTATAAATTTGAGTGGTTGATAAGTTTTCATGACCTAACAACTCCTGAACAGTTCTAATATCTGCTCCTGCATTTAATAAATGTGTAGCAAAGGAATGTCGAATTGTATGAGGATGAATTTTTTTGGTTGAATCATAAAGTCGCATTATTCGATCTACTATGTTTTCTACTCCTCGGTTAGTTAGAGGATTACCGAATTTATTAACAAAGACGAAATTATGCCCCTCATTTTTTATCATTAAATTTTCACGAGCTTCTTGTATGTATTTAATCAACCATTCTCCAGCATAATCATGAAATGGAACATAACGATCTTTATTCCCTTTTCCATGAATAAATAATACCATTTGATTAAAATCTATATTTGAAAGTTGTAAATTTACAACCTCTGAACACCGCAAGCCTGATGCATACATTAATTCCATCATCGCTTTATTACGAATTCCCAGATCATCTTTTGTTTCAATACTATCTAATAGTCCTAGGATTTCTTCAGGAAAAAGAAAATCCGGATTACGCTTTGCAACTTTTTGGGATTCAATCAGCAAAAAAGGATTATCATTTATTAACTCTTCTTTTAATAAATAGTTAAAAAAACTTCTTAACGCACTGAGTTTATGATTAATTGTTGTTTTAGAAAGATTTTTTTCATATAGCTTAGTAAGATATCCACGTAGCATTGCATAACTCACATCATTATAATCATCAATAGATTCTTCAATAAGAAATTGTTTGAAATGATCGATCTGACGCTTATACGATTCTATTGTTTTATCAGCATAGTGACGCTGATATTGTAAATAATCAAGATATTGTCGGAAATATTTATCCAAGGTTGTTTTCATCAACAAATCCCTTCATTGTTTCCAACGCTCTTGATGCATAAGCAGCTTTACGTTCTTTTTTCTTGATTCGTATTGGAAAATCTGGCAAAATTCCAAAATTAGCTTTCATTGGTTGAAAATCTTCTTTCGAGGCATTAGTTATATAATTAGCCAACGCTCCCATAACAGTATTCTCCGGAAAAATCAAAGGCTCTTTATCTTCTAATAACCGGACCATGTTTATTCCGGCAGCCATACCACTTTGAGCAGATTCTACATATCCTTCTACTCCAGTAATTTGACCTGCCATAAATATATTAGAATAATTTTTTAACTGGTATGTCTTTAATAGATGTTTTGGTGAACAAATAAAACTATTTCGATGCATTACTCCATATCGAACAAAACTTGCATTTTCAAGTCCTGGAATCATTTGAATAATTCTTTTTTGTTCAGGCCAAGTTAGATGTGTTTGAAAACCAACAATGTTATATAAACTTGCTTGGACATTGTCTTGTCTTAACTGCACAACAGCATAAGGGCGCGTCCCATCCGGCGCAGTAAGTCCAACTGGTTTCATCGGTCCAAATAACAACGTTTGTTTTCCACGGCGAGCCATTTCTTCAAAAGGCATACAGCCTTCAAAAAATTTTTCTTCAAAATCTTTAGGTTTAACAACTTCCGCATTGACTAGGGCATCATAAAAAGCATTGAATTGTGCTTCATTCATAGGACAATTAATATATTCATTATCCCCTTTATCGTAGCGAGATTTATAATACGCAATTGCAAAATCAATGCTTTCTTTTGCAATGATTGGTGCTGCTGCATCAAAAAAATAAAAATAATCTTCCCCTAACTTTTCTTTAATTGCTGTTGCAAGAGCATCACTTGTCAAAGGACCAGATGCGATAATTGTGTAACCTGCAGGAAATTCTTTTGCCTCTTCATGAATTACTTCAATCAAGGGATGACTCTGAATGTACTCCGTTATCGCTTGAGAAAAATTATTACGGTCAACTGCAAGTGATCCTCCCGCTGGGACTTGATGTTTTCTAGCATATTTAATAATGAGACTATCCATCATTTCCATCTCTGCCTTTAAAACACCGACCGCATTTCCAGTCCCATCAGCACGAAGTGAATTAGAGCAAACCAGTTCTGCAAAATTACCGCTATGATGAGCTGGGGTCATCTTTTTAGGACGCATTTCATACAGTCGAACTTTATATCCTCTTTTTACTAATTGATGACAGGCTTCCACACCAGCCAGACCTGCTCCAATTACATTTACAATTTTTTCCATTTTATCACCTTTTCTAATTTTATCATTTCTATTTTGAAAACAAAAGTAGAACTTTCGTTCTACTTTATGATTGTCTTACATTTCGGGTAATTTGAACAAGCTTTGAACTCACCCCAACGTCCTTGTTTGATTACAATCGGAGAACCGCAGTTTGGACACTCTTCATCCGTCGTAACAGGTTCTTTTTTCTTGCTGTTTTTAATATACTTACACTCAGGATAATTTGAACATGCTTCAAAACGTCCAAAACGACCATTTTTAAAAATCATCTTACTTCCACACTTAGGACATTCTTCACCCGTATATTCAATCTCTACAGGGTCTTTTTTTACATATTTGCATTCTGGATAATTTTCGCAGGCAACAAAAGTTCCATAACGTCCTTTACGTTCAACTAGATCATGTCCACATTCAGGACATTTTTCTCCAGTTTTCTTCGGTGCAATCACTTCCATTTTATCATATGCATTATCAAGCAACGGTTGAAATAAATCTAAGAACTTTTGTAAAGCGTGAGCATATTCATCTTGCCCTTCAGCAATATCATCAAGCTCATGTTCCATTTTCGCTGTATATTCAACATTGATAATATCATTAAAATATTCTGTTAATCGATCACTTGTCAAGATTCCAGATTCTGTCGGTTTGAAAGCTTTATCAACCAATTCAACATATTGACGAGTTTGAATTGTATCAATAATCATTGCATAAGTACTAGGACGACCAATTCCCAGTTCCTCCATCTCTTTAATTAATTTTGCTTCACTATAACGAGCTGGTGGTTTAGTAAAATGTTGAGTTTTTTCAATGTTTTTACTTAATAACATTTCTTTTTCTTTAAGCTCCGGCAAAATTTCATTACTTTGTTTTTCATAATCGCCGTAAACTCTTAGGTACCCATCAAATTTGATTACTGAACCACTAGTCTTAAACTCATAACCATTATTCATCAATGATACTGAAGTTGCATCAAATTTTGCTGGAGCCATCAATGAAGCCATTGCTCGAGCGTAAATTAATGAATACAATTTTAACTCTTCTGGCTTTAAATATTCTTTTACACTTTCCGGCGTTCTTAATGCACTCGTAGGGCGAATCCCTTCGTGAGCGTCTTGAACATTTTCTTTTTTCTTTCCTACTTTTACTTTTCCAATATACTCTTTACCATATTTTTCACCAATATAATCTTGAGCTGCACTGACAAAGGTATCTGATAAACGAGTTGAGTCAGTACGCATATAAGTAATTAATCCGACTGTCTCATTTTCTAAAGTAATCCCTTCATAAAGCTTTTGAGCAATTGACATTGTTCTTCTCGCTTTAAAACCTAATTTAGAAGATGCTTCTTGTTGTAAAGTCGAAGTAATAAAAGGTGGTTTTGATTCACGCCGTTTAGTCGTTTTTTTGACACTAGCGATTTCAAATTCTTTATTTAAAGCTTCATAAATTGCAGTAGCTTCTTCACCATTTTTTATCTCAATCTTCTTATTATTATATTTAGCTAGTTCACCACTAAATTCAATTTTGTCTTTCTCAAATTCTGCTTTTATTTTCCAATATTCTTCGGGAACAAAAGCTTCAATCTCACGTTCTCTTTCAACAATCAATCTTAACGCAACAGACTGAACACGACCTGCACTTTTAGATTTGATCTTTTTTTGTAGCAGTTTTGAAAGTTTGAATCCAATAATCCGATCTAAAACCCTTCTTGTTTCTTGAGACTTAACTAAATTTTGGTCAATTTTACGAGGATGACTTAGTGCATCAACTACTGCATCCTTTGTAACCTCATTGAAAACAACACGATTTTCTTTATCCATATCGACATTTAATACTTGAGCTAAATGCCATGAAATTGCTTCCCCTTCGCGGTCAGGGTCAGTTGCTAGATAAACATCATCTGATTCTTTTATAAGTTGTTTTAATTCCTTAACAACATCTTTTTTGTCTTTATTTATAACATATTTAGGTTCGAATTGATTTTCAATATCGACACCTAACCCTTCTTTTCCTGAAGTTGCCAAATCCCGAACATGTCCTTTTGACGAAGTGACTACATAATCACTCCCTAAATATTTTTCAATTGTTTTGGATTTTGATGGCGACTCGACAATAACTAATTTTTTGCTCATTTCATTTCCTCCACGCGATTAACACAATTATTAGTGTTTTTTAAAGTTTTGTCAACTAAATTTTTTAAAACTGTTTTTATCCATTAAGAATGTCGCTCACATTTATAACTAATTTAGCACCCTGTTGAATTAAATAATTGCAACCCAAAGCATCGTTGATACGGCTAGGAACACAATATATATCTTTTCCCTGTTCTAGACCGTGCCCGACTGTGATCATCGTACCACTTTGCTGATTTGCTTCAGTTACTAATATAGATTCACTCAATCCTGAAATTATGCGATTTCTTCTTGGAAAATTTATTTTTTGTGGTATAAATTTTCCCGGATACTCACTGATAACTAAATGATGATCTTTTAAAACCTGATACAGCTGTTGATTTCTGTGTGGATAGCAATAATCAATACCACTTCCTAAAACAGCTATTGTTTGACCATTAGCTGTAATTGTACTTTGATGTGCAATCGTATCGATTCCCATTGCCATACCGCTTATAATTGTGTAACCTGCTTCAACCAACTGTGCTGCTAGTGCTGCTGTGCATTCTACGCCATATGTACTAGGATGTCGCTTCCCAATTACACTAATACATTTATTTTTAACCAAAGCTAAGTTACCATAATAAAATAAAACGAATGGCGGACAGGCAATCTCTTTCAAAGCAGTTGGATAATCTGGCGAGATCAAAGTAGTGTAATTGGCTGTAATATCTTTAAACAATTCTTTTTTCAATTTTTCATCTATCTTTTCTTTACACTCTAAAGCTTTTAAAATCGAATCAAAATCACCTGCATATTTTAATGAAAAATATAATAAGATTTCTTCCATATTTTTATCACCTCATTATTATATACTTCATTAAACTTAAAATTACTTTTAAAAATCAAAAAAATGTCATTAAAAATCAAATGACATCTGTTTTGATAATATCTTTTGGACCGGTCCAAAAGATTTACGATGAATTGGACAAACTCCATATTTTCCCAGAGCTTCTTTATGTGCTTTCGTAACATATCCTTTATGCTTTTCAAAACCATATTCAGGATACTCCAAAGCATAAGCTTCCATCAAACGATCACGCGTCACTTTAGCCAATATACTGGCACCAGCAATCGAGATACTTTTAGCATCACCTTTAATGATTGAAAGATGGTCAGGATAATCAATCGGCATTGCATCTGTTAATGCAAACATCTTCTCTTTTTTTAGTAGTTCTAAACATTTTTCCATCCCCTGTTTACTTGCTTGGTACACATTCAAACGATCGACATCTGCAACACTAATAATTTCAATATCATAATATAATGCATTTTCAATAATCAAATCGTACAATACTTCTCGTTTTTTAGCACTTAACTGCTTTGAATCATTAATTCTTTCATCATAAAACCCTTTAGGAAAAACCACTCCAGCAACAACCAATTCTCCAGCCATCGGACCACGACCAGCTTCATCTAAACCAATGATATAGTCATATCCAGCTTGATAATACTTTTCTTCATACTCATAGCGTTCCATTTGGCAACTCCCAAGTTATTTTCCCCATATTACCATCAAAAATATCATTAAAAAACACTTCCATAACCCGATCATAGTCAGTATAGCCACGCACTGGTTTGATTTTACGATTTTTTGCAATATCATCATATGCTTTTTCTACCCAATCGGTATTTAAGTCGATTATAATATTGTAGCGATTACAAACAATGTTTGCATAATGGGTTTCTAAATAATTAACAGCATAAATAAACAATTCATCAAGTGGTAAGATATCTTGCTTGATTGACCCGATCAAAGCAATGTTTCGAGCAACATTCAAATCATCAAATTTCGGCCATAACACTCCCGGCGTATCGAATAATTCAAAATCTTTGTCTACTCTTATAATCTGTTGAGCTTTAGTAACCCCAGGTCGATTCCCAGTTACTGTCGCTTTTCTTTTTGCTAAACGATTTATAAAAGTTGACTTCCCAACATTAGGAATTCCTAAAACCATTGCTCGCATTGCCCGTGGTTTTAATCCCCGCTTAGCTTCACGTTCCATTTTTTCTTTCAATATTTCTTTGCATACATCAATGACCAACTGATATTCATTAAAATTCTTTAAATTCACACAAATTGCATAAATACCTTTTCCCTTAAAATACTCAATCCACTTACTTGTTGCCTTAGAATCCGCTAAATCTTTTTTCGTCATTACGATCAACCTTGGCTTATTATTACAAATTTCGTTAAACATTGGATTTTTTGAAGATAGTGGAGCCCTAGCATCAACAAGCTCTATCACTATATCAATCAATTTCATTTTTTCACTAATTTCCCGACGAGCTTTAGCCATATGTCCAGGAAACCATTGAATCTGTTTTACCATTTTAAACCTCCTACTTAATTAAATTCATATTTTTTAACGGGAAAATAACTAAACCTTTTTTGCCTATAATGTCACTATATTTAAATGTACCTAAAGTTCTAGAATCAGCAGATTGTAACCGATTATCACCTAATACAAAGATCTCATCGTCATTTAATGTGATTTCAAAATCATTAGTAAATAGTTCCGTTTGATATTTTATTTTAGCTTTTGCGATATAATCTTTATTCAAGTACTTTTCATCATAGTATGTTCCATTAATATATAGTTTATCATCTCTATAAACAAGAGTATCACCAGGTAACCCAATTACCCGTTTAACAATATCCTTATCCAATTTTTCACATTTCAATACAACTATATCAAAACGTTTTATATCACTTCGCTCAAGTGATAACGCATTTACTATTGCAATATCTTCATCATGAAGAGTTGGATACATACTTTGACCATCAACCCTCACCGGAATAATTATTTTAGTAAAGGTTACAGTTGTAACTGCAACGATTGCCAATAGTTGTAGTGAAAACTTGATAACTTCTTTTTTCTTTGACATAAAAAAGTCCTCCTACATTATGTCTATTATACAAAAAATTAGAAAAAAAAGAAATGGCGAGCCATTTCTATTTTCTAATTTCTTTAATTCTAGCAGCTTTACCAGATAATCCACGTAAGTATCCAAGTTTAGCACGACGTACTTTACCAACTTTAACAACTTCAATATGATCAATAATTGGAGTGTGGACAGGGAAAGTTCTTTCAACTCCAACTTGGTAAGAGATTTTTCTTACTGTAAAAGATTCAGAAATTCCACTACCTTTTCTGGCGATACAAACTCCTTCAAATAACTGAATACGGAATTTTTCACCTTCTTTAATTTTTACGAAAACTTTTAATGTATCCCCTGCTTTGAACTCAGGAATATCATTTCTCATTTGTTTTTTAGTGATTTGTTCTACTAATTGTAAATTCATTACTATTTCTCCTTATCAAAATTTTGTCTTAAACGTTCATTCGATTAACCAGCGGAACATCTGCAGTCTTGCGACTGTTACATTATAGACTAATCAATCATAAAAATCAATCATTTTCTTTTATTTTTTTCATCATTTCGATACTTTCAGCATCAAATTGATACGATTCCAATAAGTCCGGTCGTTTCAAATAGGTCTTTTTTAATGATTGGAACTTGCGCCATTTGCGAATATTTTCATGATGCCCACTCATTAGTACCTCAGGTACTTCATTACCATCATAGCATTGTGGGCGAGTATACTGAGGATACTCAAGCAGTCCATGGCTAAAAGAATCATCCATATGACTGTCTTCTTTGATTGCTCCATCTAATAAGCGTATCACTGCATCACTAACAACCATACTTCCTAGTTCACCACCAGTTAAAACATAATCACCAATCGATAATTCCATATCAACATAATCACGGATTCGTTCATCAAAACCTTCATAATGACCACAAATGATAATTAAATGTTTTTTAGCTGACAATTCTACAGCACAACCATGATTCAAAGTAATGCCTTGAGGTGACATTAAGATAATAAAACTATCATCAGTTGCAATTGTTTTGAGACATTCAACAATTGGTGCACACATTAAAACCATCCCTTGTCCTCCGCCATAAGGATAATCATCGACATGCTTATGTTTATCAATAGAAAACTCTCTAAAATCATGTAATTCAATAGTAACTAAACCTTTGTCAATCGCTCTTTTGATGATCGACGTATTTAAAAAACCTGTAAACATTTCTGGAAACAATGTTAAAATATCAATCTTCATCAATAAGCCCCTTTATTAGCATAACTACAATAATTTTCTTTTCTACATCAACATCTTTAATAAATGCATCAACATACGGTATTGCAACATTTTTACCATTATGATCAATATTTAAAATATCATGACGAGTATTATCATAAATTGAAGTAACTGGACCAATTTTTGTTCCCTCTGTAGAAACAACCTGCATTCCAATTAAGTCTGTATAAAAATATTCATCAGCATCTAAGAGTTCATCATCTTTATACCCATAAACAAAAGAACCAATATATTTTTCAACCAAATTAATATCTTGATTATCCCTAAATGATACTAAATAATTTCCTTTGTGTATCCGCGATGTAATAATTTTATAGACCAAATCTTGATTTTGATAACGTATAATAATTTCGTTTCCTTTTTTAAATCTTTTATCAGCAAAATCACTATTTGATCTAATTTTTAGTTCTCCCTTTAAGCCATGTGTTCCTACTATTTTTCCAATTTTAAGTTTTTCCATTAGTCCTCCATATAATAAAAGATGTGCTCAGCACATCTTTTATTGTTCATACGATTCAAACTTAATATCTAATTTTTTATTGGCCATGCGACCAGCAACAGACATAAGCTGTCTAATTGAATTAGCCATCATACCTTTACGACCAATCAATCGCGCAATATCCGATTTAGCTGAATAAACATGTAGTACCACTACATCTTCTTCTAACGACGGCATTTCACGTACTTCTAAATGGTCTTTATCTTCAACTAATTCAATCGCGATATCTTTAAGAATCTTTGCGTAATCCATGATTATTTACCTGATTTAGAATCAGCAAATTTTTTAATAATTCCTTCTTTAGATAGTAAGTTTTTAACTGTATCAGATGGTTGTGCTCCATTGTTTAACCATTTTAATACTTCTTCTTCTTTAATTGTAACTTTTGCAGGGTTAGTGCGTGGATCATAAGTTCCTAATAGTTCAATAAAACGTCCATCTCTTGGAGCTCTTGAATCTGCTGCTACAATTCTATAGAAAGGAGCTTTCTTAGCACCCATTCTTAATAATCTTAATTTTACTGCCATATACATATCCTCCTAATTAATTTACTCACTAAATTTATCATACTCTAGATAAGGTGTCAAGCTTTTTTACTTGACAGTGTTTATTTTTTTCTAGCAGAAACAATCAGCATCATCGGGCGGCGTAACTCATCCTTAAACTCAGGATGTGCAATAAGGGCATTTGAACTTACCGTTGGTTCTTTAACTTGAATTATTTCAAATCCGCCATTTAACAGTTCATTTAAATAAGTCGTCAATGTGCGATGATATTTAATTACTTTTTCCCCTAAAAACACCGCCTCACGTTTTCCTTCAAGATAATAATTATCTACAGGAAAATGCTCAATTTCACCAGCTTCATTATAATACCAGTCTTGATCTCCTTTAGCAGTAAATACAGGATGTTCAACATTAAACACCAAATATCCACCTGTTTTTAACCATTTATTTACTTTTTTTACAAAATCTTGGTAGGAAGGTAAATAGTGAATCATTAAAGAGCAAATAACAATATCAAATACAGCTTCTCCAAAATTACTTTCTTCAAACGAAATGCATTCATATTTAATCCGCGGATCATTGTTTTTGATTCTTGCTGTTTCAATCATTTTGCTAGAAATATCGCTTGCGATAACTTTTTTTGCACCGTGTTCAATCGCATAAATAGAGTGCCAGCCATATCCACAACCTAAATCCAATACTGTTTTATTTGTAAAATCAGGTAAAACTCGTTGTAATACATGCCATTCTCCTGCACCCTCTAATCCATTTTTACTCCGCGACATCTGACTATATTTTTCAAAAAAAGCTGGATCATCATATTTATTTTGAGTCATTCATATTCTCCTTTAGTAATAAAAAGCCTGAATTTATCAGGCTATTTTTTCTTCTTTTTATGACGGATTTTTTTACGATTAGGATTACCGATATTAGGGTTCTTTGCACGTCCCCCTGGCATTGGCATACCTGTATTAGGATCAACATTACCTAACATCTTCATCATTTTTTTAGATTCTTCAAATTGTTTTAGCAAGCGGTTAACTGCTGCAACATCTTTACCACAACCTTTAGCAATTCTCTCTTTTCTAGATAAAGTGATAATACTTGGATCTCGACGTTCCTCTTTGGTCATTGAAAAGATAATTGATTCAGTCATTTTTAATTTCTTTTCAGAGTCCTCATCATTCATTTTTGGTAACTTAGGCATTCCTGGAATCATTTTCATAATTCCTGATAGTGGCCCCAATTTCCTTAACTGCTGCATTTGAGAAAGCATGTCATCAAGACCAAATTGTCCCGATTGCATCTTTTTATAGGCTTTCATTGTATCTTTTTCATCATATACATCTTGTACTTTTTCAACTAAAGATACAACATCGCCCATTCCCAAAATACGATCAGCCATACGATCAGGATAGAATAAATCGATAGCATCTAATTTTTCACCAGTACCAATGAATTTAATTGGTACATTTGTAATATGACGAATTGATAGAGCTCCCCCACCACGAGAGTCACCATCTAATTTAGTTAAAACAGCCCCAGTAATGCTCAACTGTTCATTAAATGAACTGGCAACATTAACAATATCTTGTCCAGTTAAAGCATCAACAACTAGTAAAATTTCACTTGGATGAGCGATCTTTTTAATATTAGCCAGCTCGTTCATTAATGGTTCGTCAATATGTAAACGCCCCGCAGTATCGATAATAATTACGTCATTATTATGGTCACGAGCAAATGTCATCGCTTCTTCTACGATTGATTCAGCAGATTGTGATGTCCCTTTTTCGTAGACAGGAACATTCAATTGTTCACCTAATGTTTTTAACTGATCCACAGCAGCTGGGCGATAAATATCTGCAGCAACCAACAATGGTTTTTTACCATATTTCTTGGTAATTAATTTTGCGATTTTTCCAGAAGTTGTAGTTTTCCCAGAACCCTGAAGTCCAACCATCATAATAACAGTTGGCTTCTTATCAAAATCAACTTCCGCAACACTTGTTCCCAGTAACGAAACTAGTTCGTCATGGACGATTTTTACAACAACCTGTCCCGGTTTTAATGAACCTAAAACATCTTGTCCCAACGCTTTTTCTTTTGTTGCAGCAATAAACTCTTTTACAACTTGAAAGTTTACATCTGCCTCTAATAATGCTAAGCGAATTTCGCTAAGCATTTCTTCCATATTTTTTTCAGTCAAACGCCCTTGTCCAGAAACTTTCTTTAAAGTCCCTTGCAGACGTTCTGATAATGAATCAAATGCCATAAATACCCCTTTCTAAATCTTCCTTAATAATTCTAAATATTCTTCTAGACTTTTATGATCACTAGATATATCATCTTCAATTCTTTGGATCAAGTCAAGCCTTTCTTGATGTTTTTTTAACAACTGCAGTTTTTCTTCATAATTTTCTAAACTATGAACTGCTTTTTTTAAATTATCAAATACAGCATTACGACTAACATCCAAAATTTGTGCAATTTCCGATAAAGAGTAATCTTCTTGATAGTAATATTCTAAATATGTTTGCTGTTTTTCTGTCAACAAATCACTATAACAATCCATTAGTAGATTAACTCGTTGTTTTTTCTCTAAACTTGATTCCATACTATTCCTCAACTAGGTTTTTGCATAACCCATATATATACTGGTCTAAATCAAATTCTTGTAAATCATCAACACTTTCTCCTAGACCAATGAATTTTACAGGTATATTCAATTGATCTTTGATAGAAAGAACAATCCCCCCCTTAGCAGTTCCATCCATTTTGGTTAGAACTAACCCTGAGACATCAGTGATCTTAGAAAATTCCACAGCTTGTGAAACACCATTTTGACCAGTTGTTGCATCAATAACTAACAGTGTTTCATGCGGTGCATCAGGTACTTCGCGTTTAATAATACGATTCATTTTTTCTAATTCATTCATTAAGTTGACCTTATTTTGAAGACGACCAGCAGTATCACAAATTAAAACATCAACATTTTTTTCTTTTGCCTGTTTTAAAGCATCAAATACCACTGCTGAAGGATCACCGCCCTCTTTACCTTTAACAATATCGACACCAACACGCTGTGCCCAAACTGCTAACTGATCAATCGCTCCGGCTCTAAAAGTATCTCCAGCTGCAACCATTACTTTCTTACCTTCATCATTAACGATACGATTAGCTAATTTCCCAATTGTTGTAGTCTTACCAGCCCCGTTTACTCCAACCATTAAAATTACTGTTAATCCTTCCTCAGCATAGTTAATCTTAGTTGTCATGACACTATCATTTGCATAAATAACGAACATTTTATCAACGATGATCTCATTAATCTCTTTTGGGTCAGTAATATTTTGCAAACGTACCTCGTTTTTAATTTCTTCAACTATCTTCATTACCATCGAAACTCCAACATCGGACATAATCAAAATATTTTCCAATTCTTCAAAATACTCATCATTGATTTCTCTAAAGCGAGCTGCAAGTTCATTGATTCGATCTGAAAAAGTACTATTAGACCGATCTAATCCAGCTACATATTTTTCGTTTTGTTTAGCAGATTTACCAACGAATTTTTCTTTTATTTGACTAAAAAATCCCATACGATTCCTCCTAACTTTGATCTGTTAAATCTATTGCTTCTTCTAATTTGACACTAACTAACTTTGTAACTCCCTTTTGTTGCATTGTTGCTCCATAAAGAAGGTCACATTCTTCCATTGTTCCTTCACGATGGGTAACCACAATAAATTGCGTCGTTCCCGAAAATTCTCTTAAATATTTAGCAAAACGTTCAACATTTGCAATATCTAATGCAGCTTCAACCTCATCTAAGATACACATCGGAATTGGCCGTACCCGTAAAATTGCAAATAAACATGAAATAGCGATCAAGGCCTTTTCCCCACCTGAAAATAATGTAATATTCTGGACTGCTTTACCTGGGGGCTGAACATCAATATCGATTCCAGTTTCAAGAATATTTGTAGGATCAGTATACTTTATTCTAGCCTTTCCTCCACCAAATAAACTCCTAAAGACATGATTGAACTCTTCGTTGATTTTCTCAAACGTTTCTGAAAAACGCTCAACCATAA
This sequence comes from Thomasclavelia ramosa DSM 1402, assembly GCF_014131695.1. Taxonomy (NCBI): domain Bacteria; kingdom Bacillati; phylum Bacillota; class Erysipelotrichia; order Erysipelotrichales; family Coprobacillaceae; genus Thomasclavelia; species Thomasclavelia ramosa. The sequence goes on along the minus strand of NZ_CP036346.1, from coordinate 1,531,778 downwards.
TTTCATCCATCTCTTTAATCGCTTCAAGGATACTATCTTGGGCTTGAATCAAATCTATACGCTGAGTATTCATGTTCTCATAACGCTCACTGATTATTTGATATTCTTCAATTGCATCAACATTAACGTTTCCTAAACGATTAATATTTGTTCTTAATTCGTATACTTCTAATTTAGCTTGTTCAACATCAATTTCATCAAGGTAATGCTCGACAGCATACTCATAAGTCATCCGATATTCATCATTTAATCTAGCTAAATGATTATTTAACATTGCTTCTAATTTTGTTGCATTAATAGCACTAGTATTAACCTCACTTTGAACCTCTTTTAAATCATTACGATATTCACGCAATTCAACATCTAAAGCTTCATTTTGATTAACATAGGCCATTCTAAGTTCACGTTTTGATTTAATTTCTTCAGTTAAATTATCACGATATTTAATCGCTTCATTTAACTGATTAACTAATTTACTTTCTGTTTTTCCACTAGCAAATTCTTCTAATTCAACACTTTGATCAGCTAATGATTCATACTCGGATTTTGCCTTGATCAACTCTTCTTTCTTGCTTTGAACAACAACTTCCAATTTAGCATATGCCATCTGCTTTTGTAATAGAGCATGTGAAACTTCTTTGATTTCATTATCCAATCCATTATGTTCATTACGCTTAAGCCCAAGTTCTTTTTCTTGTTGTTCAAGAGTAACAGCAACCTGCTCAAGTTCACGTTTTTGAACTATTGAAGATTTTTGACGATTAAAACTTCCACCCGTCAAAGAACCGCCAACATTAACAACATCACCTTCAAGAGAAACGACTTTGTACCGAGAAAAAGTTGCTTTGCTGATTTCATTAGCACTATCAATATCTTTAGCTACAATGATATTCCCTAGTTGATTTAAAACAACGGCAGCAATCTCATCTTCATATGTTACAAAATCACTAGCCAAACCTAAATATCCTTCCATGGTTTGACAAACAACTAAATGTTCTTCACGCACATGTCGTGGTTTCATAGCACTGATTGGTAAAAAAGTAGCTCGTCCCGCTTTATTATCACGTAAAAATTTAATTGCATCTCGTGCAGTTAAATCATCTGTTGTAACAATAAACTCTATTGCTCCTGCTAAAGCTGACGACAACGCTAATTCATATCCTTCATCAGTTGTAATTAAATCACCTAAAACACCAATAATATTTTTATTACTTTTAGCAAGACTTAAAACTGTTTTAATGCCATGATGATAATTTGATTTATTTTCAATCGCATCTATTAAAATCTCTTTTCGTGATTTATTTTTATTAATATTGTTTGATAATTGATCAATTTCATTTTTTAATAAAAGTAATTTTTTATTACGCTCCTCTTGTTGTCCAATTATCGTGGTTAACTCTTCTTGAGTGTTATCTAATCGTTCCACACGATCATTATATTCATTAACAACATCACTTAAAATCGCCTTCATATTAGCGATATTTTCTTTTAAATTTTCTTTACTTAAGGTCTCAAGTGCATGTTTTCGCTTTTGATCAACTTCGACTTTGGCAGTCTCTAGTTTCGAGACATTTGATACTGCCTCTAATAGTTTACTTTGTAAAGCATTTATTTCTTGGTCGAGAGTAAACATTTTCTTTTTTATTTCATCGTTACTGCTCTCTTTAAGCAAAATATCAGCCTCTAAAGAAGCTTGACGCTCATTTAAGTCCTTGATTACCTTACTCAATTCATCTAGTGATTTTTTTGCTTCAGTTATCTCATTTATTAAAACATTAACTTCTATAGCTGTTAATTTTTCTTTCAACGCTAAATACTTCTCTGCTTTGTCTTTTTGACGTTTAAGAGGACCAACCTGTTTTTCTAGTTCTACTACGATATCACCAATTCGTTCAAGATTTTCGTTAGTACGTTCTAATTTACGAATCGATTCTAATTTTCTTTTTTTATATTTAGAAACTCCTGCTGCATCTTCAAAAATACCACGACGTTCTTCTGGTTTATTGTCCGCAAAAGAAGAAATATTACCTTGGGAAATAATTGATAACGAATCCTTTCCTAGACCTGTATCCATAATCAAATCAATAATATCTTTTAAACGACAAGATTGTTTATTGATTAAATACTCCGCTTCATTATTCATACGATAAAGTCGCCGTGTAATCTCGACTTCATTATAATCATATTTCATAAAACGATCACTGTTATCGAAAACTAAGGTAACTTCAGCTAAATTTTGTGCCCGACGATCTTCGCTTCCAGCAAAAATAACATCTGACATATTTGCACCACGCAACGATTTAACTGACTGTTCTCCTAAAACCCAACGTACAGCATCAGAGATATTTGATTTCCCGCAACCATTTGGACCTACGATTCCTGTGATTCCAGGTTGAAATTCTACATTGACTTTATCAGCAAATGATTTAAAACCATGTAATTCAATTCTTTTTAAATACATTACTTTCTTCCTCTCATTATTTCAGGATCACCGCACCATCCCTAAATGCTTCTACTACTGCTAACGATTCCACACGATAGCCTTTTTCTTCAATTAATTGGCGACCTGTTTGAAAACCTTTTTCAACAACAATTCCAACACCAGCAATATTTGCACCTGCTTGTTTAACAATATCAACTAAACCTAATACAGCTTGACCATTAGCTAAAAAATCGTCGATAATTAAGATATTATCGTCTTTATCTAAATATTTTTTACTGACAATCGCATCATAATCAATTCCTTTAGTAAATGAATGTACTTTAGAACTATAATAATGTGTACTTGTTGTTTTTGCAGTCCCTTTCTTTGCAAAGACAACAGGTGCATCATCAAATTCAAAAGCTGTTGCTAAAGCAATTCCAATTCCCGAAGCTTCAATTGTTAAGATTTTAGTAATTTTTGTGTCTTTAAAACGAGTTTTGAATTCTTGAGCTATTTGTCGATACAAAGTAGGATCAATTTGATGATTCAAAAAACTATCCACTTTTAATATATCCGGCATAATTACAATCCCGTCTTTTAATATTCTCTCTTTAAGTAATTCCATAAATTCCTCCGATTATTTATTAAACGATAGTTTTTCTTTAATATCAAAAACTTTTCGTTCGCTTGGTAATTTTACTACAAAAGTAGAGCCAACATCAACCTGGGAAATAACATCTATATTTCCATGATGTAAATCTACAATTGTTTTTACAATTGATAACCCTAGTCCATTTCCTTCTACAGAACGGGCTTTTTCTTCACGATAAAAACGTTCAAATATATGTGAAACAACTTCTTTAGACATTCCGTATCCAGTATCTTCAATTGATACTTCAACTTCACGAGAAGCCTTTTTAACAGTTACTGTAATAAGACCTCCTTCACCAGTATATTTGATTGCATTTGAAATAAGATTGATCCAAACTTGTTCCAATCGTTGTTCATCGCCATAAACCATAATATCTTTGCGCGGTTTTTCAAATTGAATTTCTATATCCTTTAAAATTGCTTGGTTTTCTTGAGTAGAAATAACCCGAGATAATTGCTCAACAATTGAATATGTTGTAAATTCTAACTCAACCTCTTCTCGTTCCAACAACGTCAGCTGCAGCATATTCTTAGAAAGAGTCGATAACCTTTTTGAATGAAATAAGATTATATCAGCATACTTTTGACGCTGCTCTTTAGGAAGATCTTCCTCTTTTAAAATATTGGCAAAGCCTTGAATTGCAGTCAATGGAGTTTGAAATTCGTGCGAAATATCAGAAATGAACTTTTGTCTTGTTTCTTCTTGTTTCGCTAACTGCTGTGCCATTTGATTAAATCCCTGATTCAATCGAGAAATTTCATCATCACCCACATAATTAACACGAACACTATAATTTCCTTTTGATAATTCTTTAGTGGCGTTAGTTAATCTCGTTATTGGTTTAACAATAATATCAGCAATCGCTAAAAAAACTAGATTTCCTGATAAAAAGACACAACCCAAAATCAAAACAGCAGAATTAGCAAAAATTCCTTTTTCATAACTAGTATCCTTTTGAATAAATATATATACATCAGAACCATTGATTTTTGCCTTGCTGCCATAGGTTTGCACACTTTTGCGCTCATCGAAACGCCCGTTTTTGTTTTCATCATGATAATATTGAATCATTGTCTCGCGACTAGGAAAATATCCTTTGTTTTCACCATATGTATAATAGTCCAATTCTGGTGAATACAACGTTATATAAACCTCTGAGCTAATTGCGTATTTATTCATAATATCGTTAATATTAGCATCATCAAGGCTATTTAAAATACCTACAACATATTCACTTGTTGCACTCAACTCACTCTTAGCCATATCTTCAATTTGATCATAATTATTACGTAAAGCTACATATCCAGCAACCGAAAAACTAAATGCGATAGTTATTAAAAAACCGCAAATCAGCTTGCCATAAATAGATTTCATCATTCGACTTCAACCTTGTATCCAAGTCCTCTCACCGTTACAACTTTAAATCCTGGTAAGTGTCCTAGATTTTCTCTAATTCGCTTAATGTGAACATCTACAGTACGATCAAAGCCATCATAGTCCATTCCCCAAATTTTTTCAATCAACTGTTCACGACTAAAAATCTGATCTGGATGCTTTGCTAACTCAAAAACTAATTCAAATTGTTTTAACGGTAAATGAATGATTTCGCTCTGATAACGTATCTCATATTTATCGCCATCAAACTCAACTTCATTTAATTTGATTATATTTGATGTATTAACACTATATCTTTTTAAAACTGCTCGCACTCGTGCCATTAATTCAGTTGGATCAAATGGCTTAACTACATAGTCATCAGCACCAACAGAAAAACCGCGAAGTTTATCTTTACTTTCACCTTTCGCTGTTAACATAATTACTGGAACATCTTTAAATTCCTTTAGATTTTCTACTAGTTCAAAACCATCCATAACTGGCATCATGACATCAATGATTCCTAAATCAATATATTCATTTTCGAATATTTCTAAAGCCTCTTCACCATTGCTAGCTTCCAGAACTTCAAATCCTTCTTTATTCAAATAAAAATTAATTAATTCCCTAATATCTTTTTCATCATCAACTACTAGTACTTTTGCTTTCATCTTTACACCTCAATTCACTGTAAGATTATAACACATTTTATTAACTAAATATATAGTTACAAAAGCAAAATAGCTTGAGTTTAAAGAGATGATAATAAATATAAAAAAGCCATAACCTATATATAAGTTATAGCTTCTTGTTCTATTAAAGACTAACCAAATTTAATTGAAGTAATTACCTCGCTATTGTCTTTACTATTAACATATTCAATGGTTACAACATCACCAACTTTTGCTAATGGGAATTGATTAGATAAACTGATATCTCCGATGAAAATCGTATCACTACCTTCAAGTTTAAAGTAATAAGTACTGTTACCATCAACGACAGCTTCATTAATTGCAGTAATCGCTCCAGTCAACTCATTAGTCTTATATTCACTTGAGTCAGTTTTTTTACCATTAGCTTCTAATAAAGCATAATATGCTTGTTCAGCTTGAGCAACACTGTCACCGGTAGCCACGATTTGATAATTTTCAACACTAACAAAAGCATACTTTTTAACAAGTTTAGCATCATCTTTTAAAGATAAGAAATATGTTGGCTGCCCTCCCGCATTGATCAAAATCGGGAAAGTTGCCGTATATTTCAAGTTTTGAACTTGACCTTCCGCCGAAGACATTGCAGAATATTCTTCAGCTCCAGAAATATTATAATACTTTCCATCTTTAGTCCGCAAATTAATCATAGCAAACCCAACGTTAGAAGCATCATTAGATACCGATGTTAAACCAGTATATAAATAGACATCATCATTGATTGCTACATAATTGTAACCAGAGGTTGGCTGTAATACTCCTTTTTGCGAAAATAAAGTATTAAAATACCCATTTGTATATTTACCATAATTTTCTAATTGACTTAAAACCAGTTCTGCTGGATAAGCACGGTCAACCCATTCTGGTACTTTATCAATATCATAATATTCATGATCACCATTTATTGCATTAACTAATACAGCTCCAGTTATATCTTTTCCACCAAATAAACCGATTTTATAATTATATACTGGTGCAATCCAATAAGGATTCCCCTTTTCATCAATTTCAAAAGCCAATGTATCAAACATTAAAGTTGGATAATTAGCGCGCAAATGACGTTCAATTTTACGTCCAAAATGTTCTGATTTAGAATATTTCATTCCTTCTTTTAATTTAACTACTTCAGATTCTTGCGTCACCATATTTACTCGGATATATGCGGGCAGTCCATCACTACGGTTAGTAAACCATTTGATCAAGTCACTATATTCTAATGGTGTCACACGATATGGCGTATCTTGATAATTTATTTGTTCATACGACTCATCAACCTCAAATTGGGATACATAATCAACCATCTGTCCCATTTTACGATCACCTAATTTAATCGCACTATCTCGATCCACCACTGGAATCGATTGATAGGAAATAGTTTTATTGTCAGCATAGAAGTCTGCTTTCTTATCTAACTTTAATTGTTTTTGATAACTTCCTGCATTAAAGATAGGCGAACTAACAAATGTTCCAATGGCCACATATGCAATTAATATTCCAATCACAATGAGACTATATTTGGTGATCTTACTAAATCTTTGACTTAACATAAAATATAGTCCATTAAATATTAATAATAATATACAAAAATAAATTATAAATTGTGGTGAACGAAGATTCAATGGGATCAAAAAAGCATATTCACCAATCAATCCAATTATTAAAGTTATTGTAAACGCCTTTAAAAAAGCACCTTTTTTTACTTGTTTTACATCTTGAGAACCTTGTCTAAATGAAAAACCCTCAATAAAATTTGCAAATATGTCAGTAAATTTATTCATTGATTATCTCCTTTAAATCTTGAAGCAGTTGACCAAGCTGTTCTAATGAAGCTAACTTTGCGCCACTTGCCAGCATATGACCACCACCATTATATTTTTCAGCCACCTTATTGACTGCGTAATCACGTGAACGTAAACTAACACGCCAATTATGATCAGCGACATTTTCAGTTAGAGCCATCCAAATTTTATATTCTTCTACACCAGATAATAAATTAACAAAATCCGAACCTCTTTCACGACTAATTTCTAACATTTTTAAATCTGCATCACTTAAAACATAATAAGCAACACCACCATCAAACTGATGATTATTTAAAATAAATTTATTAATTTGTAAATCCTTAGCCTTCTTCATATAAATTCGATTATAGATTTCAACAATATCAATTCCTTCTTGAACCAAAGCTCCAGCTACTGCAAAAGTCCGTTCATCAGTATTTCGATACATAAACCGCGCTGTATCTCCAACAATTCCCAAATACAAAGCTTCTGCACCACTTTTAGTAATTTTCATAGCCGTATCTTTAAAAATTGTTCCAACTAATTGGCTAGCTGAACTAGCACTACTATCTTCGTAATTTAAAGTGCCATAACTATCTACGACCAAATGATGATCAATTTTAATAATTTCTTTACAAAGTTGATATCTTTGATCATCAATTCTTTCAATATTAGCAGTATCAAGAACAATTCCTAAAATATCTTTAGTATAATCAACTTCTTGATGTTCAAAAACTACTGTATATTTTTTCACTAATTCCGAACTGAAATCACCACATAAAAAAACCTTTTTATCTGGATAAGTAGCTTTAATCATATCGTACATTCCCAATTGGCTGCCAAAAGCATCAAAATCTGGATTTACATGACGGTAAATAGCAATATAATCATATTCTTCAATTTTAGCAATTATTTTTTCTTCCATTATAAAACTCCTCTATTTAATAAGATGACTATACCATATTTACCCAAATTTATAAATAGAAAAGCTCTGATTATTGATCAGAGCTTATAAACCTAAAATTCTTACAGTATCACGAGCAATCATTACTTCCTCGTTAGTAGGGATTACATAAACATCAACTTTAGAATATTGATGGGAAATTAGACGATTTTCTTTACTACGACGTTCATTTTCTTCTTCATTTAAGAAAACGCCTAACGCACGTGAAACATTATCAATGATCAAACGACGAAGATAAGAAGCATTTTCTCCAACTCCAGCAGTAAAGGCAATAGCATCAACACCACCCATTTCAACAAAATAACTTCCAATATATTTTGAAACGATTCGTGCATATAACAAGCCTGTAAGAAGTGCACGTTCATCACCGTTCTTAAATAATGCATTTTCAATATCACGGGAATCTGAAGAAATTCCAGAAATTCCTAACATCCCTGATTTCTTATTATAGATATCTAAAATTTCATCAGGTGTTTTATTTAATTTTTTACATAAATACGGCATAATAGATGGATCAACATCACCACAGCGTGTTCCCATCATTACTCCTGCCAGTGGTGTAAATCCCATTGAAGTATCAATACATATACCATCCTGAACTGCTGAAATGCTTGCACCATTTCCTAAATGACAAACAATTACTCGCGAATGTTTGGGATTTCCTAACATATCAATGGCAACTTGAGATACATATTTATGACTTGTTCCATGGGCACCATATTTGCGAACTTTTAAATCTGTATAGTATTCATATGGTAAAGGATATAAATATCTTTCCCGATCAAGAGTTTGATGAAATGCAGTATCAAATACAAAAACATGTTCAACCTCTGGTAAAGCTGCTTTAAATGCATTATATCCAACAATATGTGCTGGATTGTGAAGTGGCGCTAATTCAGCTAATTCTTCTACGCGAGCAACAACTTCCTCGTCGACTTTAACCGCGTCGTTATAATATTCGCCACCGTGGACAACTCGATGTCCACAAGCTTCGATTTCACCTAAACTTTCAACAACATGGTGATCAACTAAAGCATCTAATAATAATTGTACTGCAACACTATGGTCTTTAATTGGACACTCTTTAATAAATTTTTCACCATTATATTTCATTTCGAAGTTACCTTGGTCTAGTCCAATTCTTTCGACTAACCCTGATGTAATTACTTCTTCACTAGGCATATTGATCAACTGGAATTTTAAAGATGAACTACCAGCATTGATTGCCATTACTTTAACCATTATAATTCCTCCTATTTCTTCATGTCATATATTAATTGTACCTAAATTCAACACTAAACTCAATATATTTTGAAAGCACTTTCACCATTTATTAAAGTATTTATTGGAATTATCGAATAAATTTGTTTTATATTTAAGAATATTTTAAAACCCTAGATTGAACTAGGGTCTTAAAAATAATTATTTAGATTGATTGTAGTTATTAGATGAACTCATTTGTGATTGACCCATTTCGACTAATCTTTTTGTGATTTCGCCACCTACTGAACCATTCGCACGAGCAGTTGTATCAGGACCTAAATTAACGCCAAATTCGTTAGCAATCTCATACTTCATTTGATCGATTGCATTTTGAGCTCCAGGGACAACTAATTTGTTTCTACTAGAGTTATTTTGTGACATATATTTTCACCTCCTGACAGTAATATTTTGTGTCATTTGTTTTAAAATATACATTTTTAATAAAAAAATTTAAATTTATTTTTTAAAGATAAAAACCCTAGCTAACTAGGGTTTTAAAAATAATTATTTAGATTGATTGTATTTGTTTGATGAGCTCATTTGTGCTTGACCCATAGCGACTAATCGTTTTGTGATTTCGCCACCTACTGAACCGTTATCACGAGCAGTTGTATCAGGACCTAAATTAACGCCAAATTCGTTAGCAATCTCATACTTCATTTGATCGATTGCATTTTTAGCTCCAGGAACAACTAATTTGTTTCTACTAGAGTTACTTTGTGACATATATCTTCACCTCCTGACACTAATATCTTGTGTCAAACAAAAAAAGATATACGCTTTTTTAATTATTTTTAAAAAATATCGTCGTTTTTCTTATAATTGTGATCGACTGTAATAATTTCAGCAGTTTCTACACATTCATCAATCAAAGTTTCAAAATCAAACCCAGACTCAAATATTTCCGCTTTATATAACTTAGGCTTAGTTGCCGGAGCTTTAGGTGTAAAAATAGTACAGCAATCTTCATGAGGGCGAATCGAAATTTCATAAGTATCGATCCTATCAGCAATATCAATAATTTCTAATTTATCAAGACATAATACTGGTCTTAGTACTGGAATCTTAACAACTTCATTGATTACCTGCATACTATTTAAAGTTTGTGAAGCAACCTGTCCAATGCTTTCACCATTGACTAATGCAAGACAATTATTTTTATTAGCAATTTTTTCACTAATACGATACATCATCCTTCTCATGACTGTCATTGCATAACTTTCGTCACAATTATCATAAACAGCTAATTGCAATTTTGTAAAATTAATTACATGAACTCTAATTGAACCGTGAGTATAATGACGTAATTTATCAACTAAATCAAAAACTTTTTCTCGTGCCAATTCATTAGTATAAGGTGGTGCAGCAAAATGGATGCACTCAATATCTACACCGCGTTTTAATGTTAAATATCCAGCTACTGGTGAATCAATTCCTCCTGACATCATCAATAATGCTTTTCCACCAACTCCAACTGGATACCCACCTGCTCCTTTAATAATATTATCCATTACATATATCGCGTCATAACGAATTTCAACTGTTACTAAAATTGCTGGAGCATGGACATCAACTTTTATTTCTTTTGTAGTGTGATGAAATACATATCCTGCAATTTCACGATTAATTTCTTGAGAACTTCCAGGGAAATTCTTATCTGAACGTTTAGTATTAATCTTAAACGTATTCCCATCATTGTTTTCAATTATTTGTAAAACCGCTTGTTTAGCTAATTCGAGATTTTTTTCCATTTTATATGCTACTGAAAAAGAATAGATTCCAAATACTGTTTTCAATTTCGTACATACAGCTTCATGATCAGTACCATTTAGAACAACATACATACGATCATGTTGTAAATCATATGTTAAATGATTAAATTCTGCTAATATCTCCTTAGTATTTTTTAAAAGACGATTCGTAAATAATTTACGGTTTTTACCTTTTGTTGTTAATTCACCAAAACGTACTAAAATATAATTTGCTTCCATATTCTACCTCTGCTTCTTTAATTTACGCATACTTTCTTGTAAATAATAACAAAACCGATCGATTTCTTCTCTTGTAGTATGCTCTCCAAAACTAATTCTAAGCGCACTAGAACTAATTGCTTCATCTAAATGTAATTGCGCCATGACTCGTGAAACATTGCTCGTTTTTGATGAACAAGCACTACGCGTTGATAAATATATTTCTTTTGTTTCCAAATCATGTAAAATAACTTCTGGTTTATAACCTAAGCATGAGAAATTCAAAATTGATGGTAAACAGCAATTTTCATCACTATTAATAACAATTCCTTCTATCTCCTGTAAACATTTTCGACAATAATCATTTATATCTTTAATATGTTGATTTTTTTGTTCAAAATTATCTAATGCTAATCTTAAAGTTTTCGCAAAAACAATATTAGTACAGGCATTAGAAGTTCCACCTCGTAAACTAAATTCTTGTTGTCCGCCACTAATTAAAGGAACAATTGTCGTTGAACGTCGTTTGAATAATAAGCCACTACCTTTTAAACCATAAATTTTATGTGCCGAAAAAGAAGCTAAATCCACATCATTTAAATCGATTGGTAATTTTCCTAAAGCCTGTACCATATCAAAATGCAGTTTTACCTTATCGTATTTTTTAACAATTTTTTTAATTTCATCAATAGGATTAATGACCCCAATTTCATTATTTACATACATAATTGATACTAAAATCGTATCATCACGAATACTTTTTTCTAATTCTTCTAAAGAAATCCGCCCTTTATGATCAACCCCTAAATAAGTTACCTCAAATCCAAAAAACTTTTCTAACTCTTTACAAGTTTCATAAACAGATGAATGTTCAATAGCTGTAGTAATAATATGTTTACCACGATTTTGATATTGAAAGGCTGTACCTTTAATTGCCATATTATTAGCTTCACTACCACAGCTAGTAAAAATAATTTCATCTTCTTTAACTTTGAAGGACTCACTAATTAATTTACGTGAATGTTCCATCAAACGATTTACCTCAATACCTTTATCATACATTGAATCAGCATTATAAAATAATTGGATAATAAATTATGATAAGTATTTAACACTTCTGAATTTAATGGCGTTGTTGCCACATAATCTAAATATATCATCGTAACCCCCTACATTATTATATGCAATAAAAATCCAAAGTCTTATGACTCCACCAAAATATCTTTCAAACAACATTAAATAATTCTACAATATTTACTACGAAAGTAAAGAAATAAAATCATTTTCTTACTTGCAATTCCAAAGTACTTTAATTTTCCTATATAATTACTTTTATAAAACCAACGTAAACCATCAAATTGTAATTATCTTAAATATTTTAACACAACACTTTTTACTTATCCACCAGCATTTTCTTAGCTGGAACACCAATCGCAACGATATTATCAGAAATGTTTGAAACAACTACCGCTCCAGCACCAACTGTTACCCGATTACCAATTCTAATATCATCAATGACAGTACTACCTATTCCCAGATAAGATTTATATCCAATCGAACTGTGACCTGCCATCGCAAACTTAGGACAAATATTAACATAATTTCCTACCATACAATCGTGTTCAATAATTGCTCCATTATTGACTATACAGCCAATCCCGACCTTTGTATTAATATTAATTATTACATTAGCCAATATCGTTGTACCACTACCAATTTTTGCAGATGAACTAATTAAAGCTGTTGGATGGACTATCGTTGCTAAAGGAATACCAAAAGCAAGTAACATTTTTATTTTTTCTTCTCGTAAATCATTGCTACCAGTTGCAACAATAACCTCATCATATAATTTTACTACTTTATCGAATTCACTTTCTTTAAATACAGTATGATTAATTATTTTTCTACTTCCTTTTTCTTTGATTTCTAAAAAATCAATTTGTTCATATGCATTCATGGCTAAAGCACACTCAAGAGTCACAAGTCCTTGATCTCCTGCACCCCAAATTAATAATTTTTTCATTTTTATCTCCTATTTTTATTAATAAGCTTTAATATCCCCATTATATTACTTTTAAACTATAATACCTTGTACATTCTTCATAATTATACTCTCACCCATAAAAAAAGGCAAAATCTTATGATTTTGCACTATTTTTATTAATCAACATCTCATATGATCCAGGATTGATTTTTTCAATAATATCTACTGCAGTAGTCAAAGCTTTAGTATATTCACCATTTCTAAATAACAGCTCTGCTTTAGTTAATTCTGTGTTAACTTCTAAAAAAGAACTACGATAACGATTACCATAAATAATTGCATCTTCAACCATTTCTGCAGTAACAATCAAATTATGAACATTATCATATAATTTATAGATTACATCTCGTGCAGCATCAACTTGAACTGAGAGACGCTCTAAATCAATTGGTCGACGTCTGATAAATTTCAAAATTTCATCCGCTTTTTGATAAGAATCATCAATATAATCTTTATAAGATTCATTAATCATTGGTAAATGTTTATTTTTAATCTCCGATTTTATTTCTAGTAAGACAATATTAATATTATCTAACTCATCTAAAGCACGTTTTTCTTGTAATCTCAAAGAATTTTCTAATTCAATATACTTATTCAAAGACTCATCAAAAGGTTTACAACGATCAATCAATTCTTCAAAACGCTCAATCAAGACACTATATGAAAAATCATTGCTTTCAATTATTACTGTTAATTGATCTAATTCATCTAAAATCCCTTTAAAAGCCTCATAATCTTCTTTAACAGTAATTTCATAATCAGATAATAAATAATTCCTTTGAAGTTCACCTAAAGAATTAATAGTATTTCGAAGGCCTTCATCTAAATGCCCAATATGTTTGTAACAAGCATTACGTGATTCCTCATAGCGACTATATGCAGCTTCCTCTTTTTCAAAGTCTGCCGTTAAAGAATTTAGATCTTCTGTCATTACTTCAATGGAAGCACCAACATTTTCTAGATTTAACTCTTTAATAGCTTGGATCGTATTTTCTAGATCAGCATTGATCTTATTATAGCGAACTGTTGTATTAAGACGTTCAATTGAAAAATCACGTTCTTTCATTTCAGTAATAACACGGTATAATTCATCTAATCGCTTAGGAATATATTTTCGAACAATTGAAATATAAGTTGGTAAATCACGAAGATAAGCACTTAATAAATCAATGTCTTTATCAATTTTATCTGCTGATACTTTAGCTTCATCAAAACGCTGACTATTCATCAATGCTTCTAATTGAACAAAGCGTTCTTCAATATCTGCAAATTTTTGAGGAATAGCAGGTACAAAATCTTCTATTTTAAAACGTACAGCAGCAAATTCATCATTTGTTAAACGGAACTTCTCTTTAATTTTAATAATTTCTACACGTTGCACATTTTCTATTTCAGTGATCACCTCAATTTCTTTAAGCAACGCCTTAGAACGTTTCTCATAATTATCAATATCTTGTCTTAATTTATTTAGATCTCTGCGAACCCCTTTTAATTTTCGATAAAACAATCGCTCATCAATATCATTGATCAATGGCGCAATTTCATTACTTTGTAGATTTACTAAATCATTAAATTCTAGTTCAAAATCATCATATTTTTCTAAAACATCTGGCATGTTTTTTCCAATTGCTTTAATCCGCCCTAAGCGGTATTGAATTGGCAAAGTTTTAATTGCATTCATATCATTTTCTAAAACCACAATTTCTTTACGATATATTCTTAATTTAATCATCCAGTATGTTATTAAGATCACAATAGTTACAATTAATACTACCCCTACTATGATTACATTTTTTGTTCCAAATTTTTTTAATATATTATCTAAAAAGTCCATTATATTACATCCCTCTTTTTTATAAATCTTACTAATAAAGTATATCATAAGTGTCATATGATGTCTAAGTAATATCTGTGCAGTTTTAAATTATTTTTATAATTCTTTACATTATTTTTGTTTCGCGTAATATATAAATACAGGAGGTAGTTTATGAATAAAAAAATCTTAACGCCAATGCGAAGCTATTCTCAACGCAGAGTTTATTATATTTACCGTGAATATTTTAGAATGCTTCAAACTGCAAATCTAGATCCTATTATTATTGGACCGAGCAGTGATGATACACTAGATTTTTTAGTCACTCACTGTGATGGTCTATTATTAAGCGGCGGATTTGACATTGATCCCGTTTTATACCATCAAGTATTAAATCCTCTAACCAATAAAGAGGAAGCAGAATTGGAAGAATTAGAAATTAAGTTGATTCATAAGTTTTCAAAAGCTCATAAACCTATATTAGGGATTTGCCGTGGAATTCAAACTATCAATGTTGCATTTAACGGTACTTTGATTCAGGATATTCCTGAGACAAAAAAATATGATAATCATCTCCAGGAAAATTTAGAAGGATATCATCATCTCGTGAAAACTATTCCTCATACAAAACTAAATAAATATTTAGGAAATGAGTTTATGACCAATTCATTTCATCACCAGGCAATTGATGATATTGCCCCTGGCTTTGTTGTCAGTGCAATTACTGCTGATGGAATTATTGAAGGCATTGAAAAAGATAATATTATTGCTGTACAATGGCATCCGGAAAAAAATCATGATAAAATTCAAGCAGATTTAATTAAATTATATAAAGAGTTACTGGAGGAAGAAAAATGAAAAAAATTGCATTTATTGGGGTCGGAGTAATGGGTAAAGCAATGGTTCAAAATTTGAGTCAAGCAGGATATCCTGTATCTATTTATACGCGAACAAAAAATAAAGTTGAAGATCTTATTAGTGATAAAATTATATGGCACGATTCAGTTGCTGAGTGTGTCAAAGATCAAGACATTGTCATGACTATGGTAGGATTTCCTCAAGATATTGAGGAAATCTACTTTAGTTCCAAAGGGATAATTGCTAATGCTAAAAAAGATTGTATTCTCATTGATTTCACTACGTCTAGTCCATTGTTAGCAAAAAAAATTTTTGAAGAATCTTCAAAACATAGTTTAGCCAGTCTTGATGCTCCGGTATCAGGCGGTGATATTGGTGCCAAAAAAGGGACATTGTCAATTATGGTTGGCGGTGATGAAAATGTCTTTAAACAAATTGAACCAGTGTTAGAAGTCTTAGGAAGCAACATTAATTATGTTGGTTCAGCCGGAAACGGTCAACATACAAAAATGGCCAATCAAATTGCTTTAGCCGGAGCTTTAGCTGGAGTTTGTGAAGCTCTTACATATGCTAAAGCAGTCAATTTGGACCCTCAAATAATGCTTGACTGTATTTCGAGTGGAGCTGCTGGTTCATGGCAAATGACTAATAATGCCCCACGAATTCTTGCTGATGATTTTGCACCGGGGTTTTACATAAAACATTATATCAAAGATATGAAAATAGCCAAAGCTGTTAATGATACAAACAACCTTGACTTAGAAGTTTTAAATACTGTTTTACAACAGTTTGAACAATTACAAACCGACGGATTTGAGAACTTAGGCACTCAAGCTCTTATTAAATATTATCAAAGATAGTTATGAACTAACTATCTTTTTTTGTTTGCAATAACCATGGCTACAACCATTAAAATCATCGCCATAAATTTATTAAAATTAAAATTTTCTTGTAGTAACAATGAACCAATATATGTAAACACTGGATTTAGTCCTAATAAAAAACTTGTTTTAACACTTCCAATTTCGTGAACAGCTCGAAAATACGTTAATTGAATTATAGCAAATCCAATTCCAGAAAAAATTATGAAAAATACCCATAAAGTTATTGAAATATTTTCAAGATGATTGCTGCTAGGAATAAATAAAGTAATTAACGCTAATTGAAAGAAGCTCAAACATAAATATTGAAATGTAAAAGGCAAACTGTCTTCTTTTTTACATTGGTGCTGCATTAATAAATTACCATAACTATATAACACAATTCCACCAATCATCATTAAATGACCAAGAGAAATCTGACTAATATTAAAATCTAGAGAAATAAGAAATCCAATGCATGCGATTATCATAGCAATCAACTGGTAACGATTGACCTTAGTATGATAAAAAAGCCATGTCAATAGGATTGTCACTAGCGGTGCTAAGGAATTAACAATTGCATTTGAACTTCCGGTAATTAAATTCAATCCCTCAAAGGTAAGTATAAAATTAATTGTAATCGAAAGTAATGATACCTTTATTCCTAGACTGCCTTTATACCATTTAAAAGGTATTTTTTTATATTTCATGATTACAAAAATTGCAATAACCGACAACAGTACTTTTAGAGCAGCTAAAAAATATGTTGTAGTGTTTTCTAACATATATTTCATTACAAGAACGTTGGTACCCCATAAAAAACTAGAAAAGATTAACCATCCATATAACATCATATCACCAAATTTATTATTCCCCAGATATTCATAAATAAAACTAATAAATATAGGAAAGCAACATAAAAAAATGATATGTACTAATCATATCATTTCATTAATTATCTGCTGTTTATCCTTATTTAATTGTTCAATTAAATCGTTTATTGAAGGGAACTTTTTCTCACTGCGAATATGTTTAATAAACATAACATTTACTTGTTTTCCATATACATTCTGATCAAAATCGAAAATATTAACTTCTAATGAAGCTTGCTTCAAAGCAGTAAAGGTTGGATTATAGCCTAAATTTGCCATTCCTATATATTCTTTACCATCGATGATTACTTTAGCACCATACACTCCATTTTTAGGAAGTACATAATCTATTGCTGCCACATTAATTGTCGGAAAACCAATTTTACGACCGTTTTCACGTCCATGAACAACTTTTCCAGTCACTTGATATTGCCGACCTAACAATTGACTAGCCAATTCAACTTGACCATTACTTAAAACTTGTCGTAAATATGAAGATGAGATTTTATGCTGTTCATATTCTAATTTATCAATAATTGAAATTTCATAATCATTATTTCTATTATTTTTTAGATAAACACTATCGCCACTACCATGATTTCCAAAATGAAAATCAAAACCACAAACAACATGCTTGATTTTTGGTTTAATAATAAATTCGTCAATAAACTGTCGTGGTTCCTTACTAGCTAATTGATGATTGAAACGTAATACAAATAAATAGTCAAAATTTAATTTTTCTAGAAATTCTATTTTATCTTCGAGACTCATCAAATATTTAAAAGAACTATCTAAAAGATATGATTTAGGATGAACGTCAAATGTTAATAGCCCTTTTTTTAGATTCTTTATTTTTGACACTTTTAATACTTCATCAATCAATTTTTGATGACCTAGATGCATGCCATCAAAAAAACCCAAAGCAACACAACTTGGTTCCAAAGCAATCATATTTTCTTCATTCAAATATATTACTTTCATCACCATAAACCTCTAATACTTTTTAAATAACCATTTCCATCAGGGCCATACATTGCAAGAACTTTCCCCTGCCGATTTAAGATAACAACCTGTTCATTTAAATCTGATTTGATTTTTTTTCCATGAAAAATTATTTTTTCATCATCTACAACTAATTGTTGATATGAATTTAAAGCTTCTTCTAAACTTACTGTTGTGTATTCACCATTTTCAATCTGTTCAAGTGTAAAACAATTTTCTAACGAAAAATTTCCTGATTTAGTTCTAATTAAATCTTTCATATGTCCCGGATAACCTAAAGCCTTCGCAAGATCATAGCATAGAGAACGAATATATGTTCCTTTCGAACATCCCACTTTAAATTTAATTAAATTATTTTCGATTTGTAATATTTCTAAATGATTAACTGTAACTGATCGTGTTGGCACTTCTACCTGCTCTCCTGCACGAGCATACTCATATAATTTTTTACCATTTACTTTAATTGCTGAATAGATTGGGGGCTTTTGTTCTTGAGAACCAATAAAATTATTGAAACAAGCAACTATTTCATTATTATCAAGGGCATGGAACTCTTTTGTTTCAATAATTTTACCACTAGCATCATATGTATCAGTACTTGTTCCTAGACTAAGTGTTGCAACATATTCTTTGCTTTCGCTTGTTAAAAACTGCAAAACTTTTGTAGCCTTATTTACACACACAACTAAAACACCAGTTGCATCAGGATCTAAAGTTCCGCAATGCCCCACTTTTTTTGTTTTTAATATTCGTCTTAATTTATTAACCACGTCATGGCTTGTCATACCACTAGGTTTGTTTACTAAAATAATTCCATCCATTTTCATCACCGCTTTACATTGTACCTATCTTTACATTAAATTGCAAATAACTTTGCTTAGTAATGATATTTTTGTTAGAATATAGCAAGGTGATAAAAATGACAATGAAAAAAGTACTTGGCTGTATTCGTAAAGCCGATGAAGAATTTAATTTAATTCAAGATGGTGATAAAGTATGTGTGGGCGTTTCTGGTGGTAAAGACTCTATGCTCCTTTTATACTGCTTATCATTATATAAAAAATTCGCAACTGTAAAATTTGATGTTATTGGAGTACATATTGAAATGGGCTTCCCAAATATGGATTTTAGTGAAGCTGATGCTTTTTGTAAAAAAAATGGTATTGAACTTTATCATGAACCTAGTGATGTATATGAAATCTTAAAGTTAAATAAGACCGATGATGGTCGTCTACAATGTTCATTATGTTCTAAATTTAAAAAAGCACTTGTAATCGATGGTGCAAAGAAATACAGATGCAACAAAGTTGCCTTTGCGCATCATGGTGATGATGCTGTTGAGACACTATTTATGAATATGATCTACGGTGGTAAGATTGCAACCTTTACCCCCAAAATGTATTTAACAAGAACTGAAATGAACTTTATTCGTCCATTAGTTTATGCTTACGAATCAGATATAGTTAGTGCTGTTGAAGAAGCACATGTTCCTATTGTCCCTTCAACATGTCCAGCTGATAAGCATACTAAACGAGAAGAATTTAAACATTTACTAAATGATCTATATTTAAAATATCCGCAAGCTAAAAGCAATCTCCTTACCAGTTTAACAAACGAAGAAAATACAATGTTATGGAAAAAAACGCCAAGAAAAAAGTAAGTTATAAAACTTACTTTTTTAAATATGCTTAATTACAAAATAATTTTTCTTGCCGCGACGAACTACAGTCGCCTCATTTCCAAATGCATTAGCTTTTGTAACTATGAACTCAACATCTTTAATTCGTTCACCATTTATTAAAATGGATCCGCCATTAACAAATTCGCGCGCTTCTCGTTTACTCTTTGCTGCCCCACAAGTAGTTAGTGCATCTAAAATATTCAATTCTTCATTAACTTCAATACTTGGTACACCTTCAAAGCAAACCTTGACCTGTGCTAATGTTAGTGATTGAATTTGTCCCGAAAATAACATTTTTGAAATATTTACAGCTTCCTCATAAGCTTCAGCACCATGCAAGAATGTGATTACTTCACGCGCTAATGCTTGATGAGCTTCTCTTAAATGTGGTTGCGTTTTATTCTTTTCTTCTAATTCCATAATTTCTTCAGGTGTTAAGAAAGTTAAAAATTTTAAATAATCAATTACTTTATCATCTTCTGAGTTAATAAAAAATTGATACATTTCATATGGTGATGTTTTCTCTCTATCTAGCCAAATAGCCTTACCATTAGTTTTTCCAAATTTTGTTCCATCACTTTTAGTCAATAATGGCATTGTAAAACCATATGCCTCTTTACCATCTTTTTTGCGAATCAATTCAATTCCAGCAGTAATATTTCCCCATTGATCTTGACCAGCTACTTGCATAACACAATTTTTGTTATTGTATAACCATTCAAAGTCCATTGCTTGCATGATCATATATGAAAATTCAGTATATGTAATCCCTGCATCTAAACGACGTTTTACAATATCTTTGTTTAACATATAGTTAATATTAAAATATTTTCCATAATCTCTTAAAAAATCAATGAAATTAAGATCCTTTGACCAATCATAATTATTAACAACTTCAAAACCAAACAAATCTTGTGCTTGTTTCTTTAAGCAAGCAAAATTATGTTCAACTGTCTCTTTGGTAATCATTGGTCTTTCAGTATCTGGTTTAGGATCACCAATCAATCCGGTTGCTCCACCAACTAATAAAATTGGATTATGTCCCGCTTCTTTTAATCGCTTTGAAATTAAAAATGATGAAAAATGTCCAATATGGAGACTATCACCAGTAGGATCAGTCCCAATATAAAAAGTCATCCCACCATTATTTAATTTTTCTTCTAAATCTGGTGAACTAACATCTTTGATTAATCCACGCCATACTAATTCATCATAAATCTTCATCCGTTATCCTCCATTTATAAAATAAAAAGAGATTTCTTCCTAAAAGGACGAAATCTCGCGGTACCACCTTTATTCACGTATAAAATACATGCACTCATCATTCATAACGGAACTACCCGTCTAGACTTTTCACCTAGAAACTCCAGAGTGTATTCATCAGTAGTACATCCTTGTTTACACCAGCCACAAGGTCTCTAAAATGCCTATTTTGATTACTATTTTCCTTCAACGTCGTAATAGAATTATATGCTATATTTTTAAATAAGTCAACATACCCTAATAGTTTTGTCAAAACTTATCGTTCCTGATACTATTTAAATATTTTAATCATATTTAATTTTAATGATTTACTTTATTTTCATATAAATAGTATCCCTACATTCATTATTTCTTTCTTCACAAGTTCCTTCTTCAAAAGTAATTATTTTTTCTTTGATAACACCATTATTATACTCTATTACCATGCTTATTTCATAGCTTAATAATTCCTGTTTAACTGTTTGATAGATTATTTGTTCGTTATCTATTACTGAAATATCTTTATTTTCTAAATTTAATTCAGTATAAAGAATATTTCGATAGTTTAGAGGATCTTGCTGATCATAAGGAACAGTCATCCTATCGCCTTGGTTAATTTCTATCCAAAAAAGTCCGCCATACATATTTAAGCTTTCCTGACTATAGCCTGCTTGTTCTAAAGCTGCACGGTAATCTTTAATAATATCAATGATATGATCATTAACGTATGATTCTAAATTTTCTTCTGTTAACTGATAGCGTTCTTTTAAAAGTTCTTTATCTTGATCACGTAATTCGTTAAACATTTTAAATTGGATACTAAAATCATTTTTTTTATTTAACTCCGATAAATCATCATGAAATAAATCTAATGATTTAACCCGATAAAAATCTAAGCTCGTCCCCTTAATTACAGAATAGCTGATACTCTTAATGTTTTCACCAACAATACGAATATCAAATGGTAAACATGAGCGTTTAGCATTACATCTCCAGGTTGTTCCAAACATATCACTACTCATGTCAATACTAACTTTATCGTCTGTTAATTCATAGGTTTCATCATTAGCATAAATATTTGTAATGAAGTAATCAACATCTATTAATGTTTTTGTTTCATTATCTCCTCTTGGATAAGTTCTAAAATAAATTGTTCCCGTGATCATAGCTGCTATCACGATTAAAGCTGTAGCATATTTAAATTTACAGATGCTTTTTTTCTGTAAAATACTATTTTTTACTAGATCAAGCTTTTGCTCTGGTATCTTGATTCCATTGACAATCTTTTTGTAATCATTATTCTTCATGATTCTGCCTCCAGTTCTATTTTCAATTTTGTACGAGCTCGCTTTAACCTTTGCTTAACAGCGGCTTCACTAATTTTTAAAATGACTGAAATTTCCTTCACTGAATATCCCTCATAATAATACAAATGAATCACTCCCTTATATTTAGGAGCCAGTTTAAAAACTAGTTCTTGCAATTTTAAATCACTATTTTCTAATTGATAAAATTTTTCTTCAAAAACACTAACATTTCTTTTCCAATAACTTTTTAAATTATTTTTACAAAGATTAATACAAACTCTTAATAACCATCTTTTAAGATGCTCTTCATCGTTAAAATCATTTTTCTTTAATAGCTTAATAAATGTATTTTGAACAATATCTAAAGCATCTGCCTCATTTTTTAGATAAAGAAAAGCGACTCGATATATCATATCTTTATACTTTTGGAATAGGTGTTCGAACATTGCTTCCTCCATTAAATTTCCTCCCTTCATCTAAATAACAATTGAAAATTATAAATCGTGACAAAAAAAAGACCTTCATAATGAAAGTCTTAGTCATTTGTCGAATTGCGTTTAATAAACATATGTTGTACTGCAATTTCTTTTGAAGTAATTTCTTCATCTTGTAGGAACTTAGTTAATAAACGAACAGCTAAAGCACCCATATCATAAACAGGCACATTCATTGATGAAAGGGTCGGTTTACACATAATTGAATAACTTGTATTCAGCATTCCTACTACTTCCATTTCTTCAGGAATTTTAATTCCATTTTCTTGAGCTGCATTAATAATCGCAACACCGTCTTTATCATATCCACAGAATACTAAATCATGTTTGTGATTTTTAAAATATTCAACAAAATTCGGATATGTATTTTCATAATGGCTAGAGCTTGTAACAATTTGATCGGTAGTAAACTCTTTGTTATATTTTTTATATGTATCCTTGATTCCTTCAATAATTTCATCACTTTTAATTAAATTTTGTTTTGGTAAGATATAGACTATGTCATCTTTACCTTTAGCTAGATATTTATCAACAATCTCCTCAGCAGCTTTTTTAACATCAATATAAATAGAACCAATGTTTTCACCAGACATTTTTGTTCCGATAACAACGATAGGTAAATTATACTTCACAATCGATTCAACAGTTTCGTCAATATTATCATTATTAAATAAGATTACTCCATCAACACGTGACTTTACTAATCTTTCAGTAACATCAGCAACTGTATTTTCATCACCAATATCATCAGTCGTATACATATTGATATTATAATCTAAATGTCTACCAGTATCGCCAATTCCACCAATCATATCTTTGACATGAGCAAATAGTGATTGTGGGAAAACGATTGCAATTGTTGTTGTTTTGCTAGTAGCCAATCCTCTAGCAATATCATTTGGTTTGAAATCTAAACGATCAATAACATCCAAGACTTTTTGCTTTGTTTTTTCTCGAACAACATTTGAACCGTTGATTACTCGAGAAACAGTCGCAAGAGAAACACCAGCTTCTCTTGCGACATCATAAATAGTTACTTTTTTCATTAATCTTTTAGATCCTCAATGATGACATCTAATTCATCTTCAATATCATCCATTGCATCATCTAATTCTTGTAACACATTAAAATCTTTGTCTTGAACTTTTGTTTTGATTTCTTTAAATTTTGTTGTAACCTCATCACTAACTTTAGCAACCGATTCTTTAAAACTTGCGTATTCATCACTAGATTTTACCGAAGTTGCTAGTTGTTCTAATTTAGTTTTAATATCTCCTAATTTTTCTCCTGCTGTATCTTTAAATTCATCAACATCAAATTCATCAATTGCTAATTTGATTTCTTCGATAGTATTGTTGATCAAAGATTCAACATCATCTTTAGTCATGTTTTGAGCTTTATCATATAGATCTTGAGACTTTTCTTTTAATTCACCTCTTAGCTCACTACCTTTTTTAGGAGCACATAACATTCCAATTACTGCACCGATACCTACACCGGCAATAAATTTTCCTAATTTCATCATTATTTCACCTTTCTAAAATTTCTTTTTGAACAATCCAATAATAGCACTTATAGGATTAAACTTAGGTCGATTTGGATCAAAGAAACGCGCGATTGTTTCTACTGGCGCATTCAAAAGATCTAACTTGTAAGTTATATCATCCATAATTTTATCCGCTTTATTAATTGTGCTTTGAGCCATTTCGACTGTGTTCCCCACTTGTTTAACTGTGGTTGAACTACGAAGCAATAAAATTCCTAAGCTAACTAAGGCAAATGCTCCAGAAAGTATTAAAACACAGTAACAAACATCAATTGCAGTCATAGCATTACCTCAACTTTCTACAAATAATTATACCATAATTCTAGATACTTATATAGATTTTTTTATCGCGATAACTTTTTCTTCAAGTTTATAAATATCTTTGCTAGACATAAACAAGAACACAACATTATCGAACTTAGCTAATTCTTTAGCAGCTTCTTCATCTTCACCAATAACTTTTGCTCTTGGTAGATTATTAGCGATATCATAAATATCTATGTCAATTCCTTCTTCTTTCACTGCATTTTCGGGAAATGGACAGAAATATGGATAATCAGCTAAATCCATAGATTTGGCAAAATCAACGGCAAAACGAGCGCCACGTGAAAAACGATCAGGTTTAAAAATTGCTACAATTTTTTTACTCGGATATCTAACACGGGTTGCTTCAATTACATACTTAATTGCAGTGGGATGATGGGCATAGTCATCTACGTAAACATTATTCCCTACTTCAGTTACACTGTATCGTCGTTTTGTTCCCTCGAAAGTTGCCATTCTATTTTGAATATAATCATTAGTCATATTTTCTAAATAACCAAGCGTAATGATCGCTAATGAATTATACAACATATGCATTCCAAAATAAGGTAAATTAAAATGACCAAATAATTCATTATGAATATATACATCAAACGATAAACCATTACTGTTTTCAAGCACATTTACCGCCCTAACGTCATTATAGTCATTTAAACCAAATCTCATAACTCTTTTTTTAAAATTTATTTTTTTAATGTTTGGATCATCCCCCCAAACAATTACTGTATCTTTTACTTGATTAGCAAATTTTTCAAAAGACTCAATATAACGCTCTAAATTTCCAAAATAATCGACATGATCTAATTCAATATTATTGATAATCGCATATTTAGGATAATAATGTAAAAAATGATCTTGGAACTCACATGATTCTGCAATAAAATATTTACTATCTTTTACTGCATGACCAGTTCCATCACCAATTAAAACTGTAGTTTTATCAAATTCTTCAAACAAATGATAAGCCATCCCTGTTGTCGTTGTTTTGCCATGAGTTCCAGCTATACTAATTGAGATGAAGTTTTCCATAAACTCTCCCAAAAATTCAAAATATCGATAACATTTAACATTCGGATTAGCTAAAGCAGCTTTAACTTCTGTGTGATCATCACCAAAAGCATTTCCAATAATAACTGTATAACCATCTTTAATGTTGTTAGCATCAAATGAATAGATTGGGATATTTCTCTTTCTTAATTCCTCTTCAATGAAGATGTATTTATCAATATCGCTTCCACACACTTCATTTCCTAGTTCATGAAGGATTTCAGCTAATGGCGCCATCCCTGAACCTTTAATTCCAATAAAATAATACATTCTTTATGTCACCTCACTTCACCATTTTAGCACAATTTAAGATAAATGTATTGACCGAACCCTAAAAAGTATGTTTTTTTATTCGACAAGAAAATGATTAAGAGCTGTAACCCTTAATCATTAAATTACAAATAAATCCTTTGGATAACTATTTAAAACTTTACAGCCATCTTTTGTAACCATGACTAAATCTTCAATCCGCACCCCAAATTTACCTGGCAAATAAATTCCCGGTTCAATCGAAAAAATCATACCTTCTTTAACTTCCAAATCAAAGTTAACAGAAACATCACCAAATTCATGAACATCTTTACCAATGAAATGACCCAACCTATGATTAAATTCTTTGCCATAGCCAGCATCAGTAATAATATCACGAGCAGCCTTATCAATATCACAAAGTCTAACCCCAGGTTTAATCATTGCTTCAGCTGTTTCGTTAGCCAAACGAACCAAACCATAGACTTCTTTAGCTTCTTCACTTACTTCTTGATAGAAGACAGTTCTTGTCATATCTGAGCAATATCCGTTATACTTACACCCCATATCAATAATGATACTGTCACCTGGTTTTAAATGGCTATCATCATTTTCATGATGAGGATTAGCACCATTAGCTCCATAAGCGATGATAGCATCAAAACTGTTGCCATCACCACCAAATTTGCTATAAATACCACTCAATTTACCGGCTACTTCAAGTTCTGATAATCCTAAAGATACTTGATGAATCACTTCATGAATTGCTTGATCATTGATCCGACTTGCTTCAATCATTAAAACCTGTTCATTTTCATCTTTAACCATTCTTACAAAATCTACACAAAATGAGCCATTAACAAATTTAACATCTGGTAGTTTTTCCATTAAACTTAATAAAAAGTTTGCACTCCAATGTTTATCAACTCCAATTGTACCAGAATTTTCAACATAATCTGCAATTGTTTTTGTCGCATCATCAGTATCGCTATGCCAAACAATTTCAATCCCTAGATCATTTTCTACAAAGAATAATTTATTGAAGAACAACTTATGGGCACCATTTGCTGCAAGCATCAATACATACATTCTTTCACCGGGGTTATTTACATAATCAATCAAATAATCAATTGAAGAAGGTTCACTGATCAACAAATAATCAAGACCAGCTTCCTTCATATTATTTACAACTGCATCAATTCTATTCTTGTTCATCTTCAATCACCGCGATTCCTAATTCTTCTAATTGAGCATTATCTACCTCACTTGGTGCTTTTGACATTGGACATACTGCACTTGCATTTTTTGGAAAAGCAATAACCTCACGAATATTTTCACTACCAGTAAGTAACATTGCTAGACGATCCAGACCTAAGGCAAATCCCCCATGTGGTGGAGTACCGTATTGAAAGGCCTCAACAAACCAGCCAAATTGACTATCAATTCTCTCTTGGGTAAAACCTAATGCTCTAAAGGCTCTTTCTTGTAATTCTTGTTCGTAGATACGTTGTGAACCTCCACCCAATTCAAAACCGTTTAATACAATGTCATAAGCATCAGCTAAACAATTTGCAGGATCGTTTTCAATTTTATCAATATCACTATCTTTAGGTCGAGTAAATGGATGATGAACCGCATAATAACGTTCAGTTTCATCATCATATTCAAACATTGGAAAATCTACGACCCATAAAAATGCAAATTCATCAGGGTTAAATAATTTTAATTCTTTTCCTAAATGATTACGTAAAGCTGCCAAAGCATCACAAACAACATTATATTTAGCATCGCTAACAAATAATAATAAGTCATTATCACTTGCATCCATTGCTTTTAATAATTTTGTCATTTGTTCTTCGTTAAAGAATTTAGCAATTGGTCCCTCAGCCTTTCCAGCTTTAACTTTTAACCATGCTAATCCTTTTGCTTTATATGTTTTAACTACATCCGTCAATTTATCAATTGCTTTACGAGAAAAATTGTCAGCTTCACCTTTGACATTAATTCCTTTTACATGCCCATCAGCTTCTAACGCGCTCTTAAAAACCATAAACTCAACATCTTTAACCACTTCATTTAAATTAACTAACTCTAATCCAAAACGAATATCTGGCTTATCAATTCCATATTTTTCCATAGCTTCATGCCAAGTCATTCGTGGCAATGGCAGTTGCAGTTCAATTCCTTTAACATCTTTCATTACTTGTGCTAACAGCTGTTCACCAATACTAATAATTTCATCAGTAGTCATGAAACTCATTTCAACATCAACTTGAGTAAATTCCGGTTGCCGATCTAATCGTAAATCCTCATCTCTAAAACAGCGTGCGATTTGATAATAACGTTCAAATCCTGAAACCATCAATAATTGCTTAAATAATTGTGGTGACTGTGGTAAAGCATAAAATGAACCATTATGAACCCGTGAAGGGACTAAGAAATCTCTTGCTCCCTCAGGAGTAGAACGATTTAAATAGGGCGTTTCAATATCAATAAATTCATGATTATCTAAGAAATTTCGAATACTGCTAGTAATTTTATGACGCATAATTATTTTATTCTGCATTACCGGTCTTCTTAAATCAAGATAACGATATTGCATTCTTGCATCCTCACTTGCATCAGTATCATCAGTTGTGTAAATAGGTGTTACTTTAGCCGTATTGATAATATCAATTTGAGCAGCTTCAATTTCAATATCCCCAGTTGGCATATTAGGATTTTTAGAACTTCTTTCAATTACTTTACCAACTACATGCAGGACATATTCATTTTTAATATCCTTACCTAGAGCTTCCATTTCTTCATTTAATACGATTTGCGTGATTCCATAACGGTCTCTTAAATCAATGAAAACCAAAGAACCTAAATTTCTTTTTTTAGCAACCCAGCCTTTTAATTCAACAATTTTATTAACATCACTAATTCTTAATTCACCATTGTTATGAGTTCTATTCATGTACATGTCCCTCCATATGATTTTCAATATACGCAACAATATTTTCAATTGGTACAATATCTTGTGTCTTTGAATGTGTACATTTAATATTGACTACTTCGTCAGCAATTTCTTGATCACCAATGATCATTGCAAAATGACTATTCAAACGATCAACCGTTTTAAACTGTGCTTTTAAAGAACGACCTTGATAGTCCATATCAACACTAAAGCCATTTGCTCGTAGCATTGCCGTGATCTGTACCGCTAAATCTCTTGCTTCATCTCCCATTGGCATAACATACACATCCAACCCCTCAGGTTCTTCTAATTCTTCATCCATAGCAATCAATAATCGTTCCATTCCAAAAGCAAATCCAACTCCAGGTGCTTCTGGTCCCCCTAATTCCTGTACTAAGCCATTATAACGACCACCGCCACCAACAGTGGCTCCTGCACCTAAGCGTGGATCATCAGATATTACTTCAAAAACTGTATGACAGTAATAATCTAAACCACGCACTAAATTTGTATCAACAACATATTCAATTTCTAGATCATCTAATAACTCACATACTTTGGTAAAATGTGCCTTAGCCGCTTCACTTAAATAATCAACTGTTTTTGGCGCATTTGCCATCGCTGGATGATTATGATCTACTTTACAATCTAAAATTCTTAACGGATTTGCTTCATAACGATTTTTACAATCTTGACATAAATCATCTAAATATGGTGCAAAGTGTGCTTTCAAAGCTTCACGATAAGCATCACGACTATCACCATCACCAAGAGTATTTATATGTAATTTGACACCTTGTAACCCTAAAGCCTCGACTAATGTTACTGCCATTGTCATACATTCAACATCTAAATATGGTGATTCATAACCAATCATTTCTACCCCGAATTGGTGAAACTGACGTTGCCGCCCATTTTGAGGACGTTCATATCTAAACATTGGTCCAATATAATATAATTTACTAATTTTATCAGGATTAGAAAACATTTTATTTTCTACATAAGCTCTCGCAACTCCAGCTGTTCCTTCAGGTCGTAATGTAATTGAACGCCCCTTTTTATCAGCGAAAGTATACATTTCTTTACTTACTACATCAGTTGTATCGCCAACTGCACGAGTGAATAACTCGGTGTGTTCAAAAATAGGAGTTCTCACTTCTTTAACATTATAATTAGCACATATTGTTCTAATTAGTTGTTCTAATGTTTGCCATTTAGCACTCTTTTCTGGCAAAATATCCACTGTTCCTCGTGGTGCTTTATACATCATCTTTCATTTCCTCCTTGATAATATAAAAACGCCCTTAAAATAAGGACGTTAGTTAACGCGGTACCACCTTAATTCGTGTTAAATAACACGCTCTTATGTCTTAACGCGACAGACGTTTACTCCTACTAGATTTCAAAGTAACTCCTCCCAAGTGTCCCGTAATGATCCTTTAAATACTTTCACCAGACGTATTCTCTCTATAAAAGGATTTAACTACTTAATCTTGTTCATTGGATTAAATTGATTATATATAATATTTCATAAAATTGCAATAACTAATGAATAACCCGTTTAATTTCATAGATTCCCTGAATCCGATCAATATTATCGATTGCTTGTTGTAAACGACTAGCATCTTCAACTGAAATCTTTAATTTAATGATTGCTTTCATATCTACAACATCAGCATGGATATTCAAAATATTAATTTTCATCTGCCCTAATGATGTTACCACATCATTCAATAAATTAGGTCGATCCAAACCAACTATTTCTAAATCTGCTTGAAATTTCATCGTTGAAATGGATGCAAAATCCCAATAAACATCTATCAATCTTGCTTTGATTTCAGGCTGTTGAATATTCGGGCAGTCTCGACGATGTACTTTAATTCCCTGACCTTGTGAGACAAAGCCCATAATATCATCTCCAGGAATTGGATTACAGCACTTTGAAAGTTGAATTCTTAGTCCATCTAATCCCTTAACAACAACACCCGAATTATTACGCGAAGACTGCTGTTTTTCATTTACCTGATTATTTCGCTGAAGCATTTTCGAAATACTGTCAAAGAACCCCGACTTTTTAGGTACAACTCGATCCAGCAGATTCATTGCCGGTAAACTTTTTTTACCAATAAAATATAAGATATCATCAAATGAGCGGGCACCAAAAGAACCTAAGTATGTTTTATACGTATCTGGATCCATATATTTCTTTTCATCTAATTGGCGTTTTTTCAATTCATCACGAAGCATTTTACGCCCATCTTCAATTGTCTCTTTTTTAGTTTCTGCCTCACGATTAGCAATAAATTGTCTAATTTTATTACGCGCACCTGCAGTTCGAACAAATTTTAGCCAATCTTCACTAGGTCCTAATGACTGCTTATTAGTTTTAATTTCGACTACATCACCAGTATTTAATTTAGTATCAATAGGCACCATAACATTATTAACGATAGCTCCAACTGCTTTATGTCCAACTTCCGTATGAATTCGGTAAGCAAAATCAATTGGTGTAGAACCATTCGGTAACTCTACGATCTTTCCTTGCGGTGTTAAAACATAAACATTGGCCTCAAAGATATCACGCTTTAATGAATCATAATACTCTTTAGCATCACCGTCTTTAATATCGTCACTTAGAGAAATAAATTCTCTAAGCCACTGCAATTTTTCACCAATTTCTTGTTGTTCTTTCTTCGATGAATAGCCTTTATTTTCCTTATAGCGCCAATGAGCAGCAACTCCTAATTCAGCTAGCTCATCCATTTCTTCAGTTCTAATCTGAATCTCAAAGGTATTTCCATCCTCACCAATTACTGAAGTATGCAAAGATTGATACATATTTGGTTTTGGCATAGCAATATAATCTTTAAACCGTCCTGGAATCGGGCGATATTGATCATGAATCAAGCCTAAAATTCCATAACAATCCATCTTATCTTGAGTGATGATCCTTAATGCATATAAATCATAAAGTTCATCAAAACGTTTCTTTTTTACAAACATTTTTTTATAAATACTATAGATTGATTTAGCCCGTCCCAAGATACGATACTGATAGCTATTATCATCCAATATTTGTTTAACCGATGCCATCATTTTTGCAACTGATTCTTTCCGTTCTTCTTGTTTAGTCGCTAATAATTTTGATATCTCGCTATATGCAACAGGATCAAGATAAGATAGGCTTAAATCCTCTAACTCTGTTTTGATATCATTGATTCCTAAACGATGAGCAATTGGTGTATAAACTTCTAACGTTTCTCGAGAAATTCTTTTTTGTTTATGAGGTGGCATAAATTGTAATGTTCGCATATTATGAAGTCGATCTGCAAATTTAATCAAAATAACGCGAATATCCTTTGCCATAGCAATATAAATTTTACGATGATTTTCAGCATAAACATCAGATTCATCTTTAAATGGCATTTTACCAATCTTGGTAACCCCTTCAACTAACGTAGTGATTTCCTCACCAAAACGTTCTACCATTTCTTCCCGAGATACTCCACAATCTTCCATGACATCATGCAAAAGTCCTGCCGCAATAGTAGCGGGTCCCGTTTGTAACGTTGCCAAAATATATGCTACCCAAATCAGGTGAATCGTATACGGTTCACCGCTTTTGCGTTTTTGCCCCTCATGCTTCTCCATAATAAAATCGTATGCCTGATTAATTAAATCAATACTTTCTTGATTTGTAATATATTTACCACACACTTCAAGAACATCATTAATTGTAACTGTATCGCCAGCACCTTTATATTCAGCCATAATGTCACCCCCTCTTATTATTAAAAAAGAGATTTAATCTCTTTTTAGTATTTCAATATTGAATAGATATTATACCCTTGAAGTTTATCACGTCCTTTTAATCCTTCAAGTTCGATTAGAAAAGCAATTCCTACTACCTTTCCACCTAATTTTTCAACTAATTTTACAGTTGCTTCAACTGTTCCACCAGTTGCTAATAAGTCGTCTACAATAATAACATTTTGCCCTGGTTTAATACTGTCAGCATGCATGTGCACTTCATTAGTTCCATATTCTAAAGCATAAGTTTCACTTACTGTTTCACGAGGTAATTTACCCGGTTTTCTAACCGGAACAAACCCTGCATTTAAATTATATGCAACGGGACATCCAAATAAAAAACCTCGAGCTTCTGGTCCAGCAACAATATCAACATTAGTATCCAGATTTTTAGTCCACTCAACAAATCGGTCAATCGTTTCTTTAAAAGCTTCCTTATCAGCCATCAACGGTGTTACATCTCTGAAAATAATACCATCTTCAGGAAAGTTTTCAATACTTGCAACATACTTAGTTAAATCCATTCTATTTCCTCCACATAATATCCTATGATATTTAATTATAACATTTTTATACTTTAATTTAAACTATTTAATATCTTCAATAATTAAGTTGACAGATTCAATATTATTAAAAACATTAATATTAAACTTACCAACTGCATTGATCATTTTAGTATCTTTTAATTGTTCAAAAAAATCTCCATGATTAAAAAATAACGCTTGTGCTTTGACTTGCGGTAATGACAAATCAAAACGAATATGTTTACCATTCGATAACGACGTAACTTTACTTACTGGTAAATCTTTTATGAAAAAACGCATTTCTTCATTGCCATTGCCTAGTGGCTCTAATAACTCTAATTGTTTTACACTAACTTTACTAATCTCATTTCCTGTAACTTCAATTACATCCACTAAAGGAGGAGTATAATCTTTTAATTGTTTATTTAAATACAATTCTAATTTTTCTTTTAGCTCCTCAACTTTATCACTACCTACACTAAATCCACCTGCTAAAGCATGACCACCATAACTTTCTAACAAATCTTGAACATTTTCAAAAATTTTATTCAACGGTATCCCTTCAATTCCACGAGCACTGCCTTTATAAAGATTTTTTTCACTATCAAATGTCATCACAAAGCTAGGTCGGTTATATTGTCGAGTATATTTTCCTGCCACTAAACCAATGATTCCTTCGTGTATTTCATTTTGATAAGCATATAAAAATTGCTCATTCGGGTCAATCATTGTTAAAACGCTTTGATATTGTTTATTTGTTAATTCTTGTCTTTTAGCATTTACTTCAATTGCTTTTTCACTAACTGCTTTTAATATTCCAATTGAAGCATCACTTCTAAAATATTTAACGAGATGATTAGGATTAATAATTTCACTTAAGCGACCAAATGAATTAATCTTCGGGGCGATGATAAACCCAATACTAGTAACACTATAGGTCTGATTACTCCCCAATAACAATTCTAATTGAGGATATTTATTTTCTTTCATAAATTCCAATGCTCTTTTTACCAATGCTCGATTTTCATCAAGTAATGGCATCATATCAGAAATTGTTGTAATAGCTGCCAATGAAAATAAGTATTTATCATGCTTTTTTAATAATGCACTTGCTAATTTATAAGCTACAAAACCACCCGAGATTTCTTTATAAGGATAATCGGGTGAGATTTTTGTATGAATAATAGAAAAAGCATCTGGTAATTCATCATCATAATTATGGTGGTCAGTAACAATAACGTCCACTCCCAATTCATTAGCTTTTTCGATTGCCTCATATGCCTTAATTCCATTATCAACCGTAATAATTAATGTATACCCTTTATTTGCCATTTGTTCAACACGATTTGCATTTAATCCATATCCATCTTCTAAACGACTCGGAATATGGTATCCCACTTCCACTCCTAATTGTCTAAAAGCTTCAACTAAAATTGATGTTGCTAAAATCCCATCACAATCATAATCACCGTAAATACAGATTTTTTCTTTATTACCAATTGCCTCATGAATTCTTTCTAATGTCATTTCTGCTTCAGAAAATAAAGAAAAATCATGATATACTAAACGACTTGATAACATTGTTTCAATTTCTTGAGATGAATATTGTTTATACGCAAAAACCTTAGCTAAAAGTGCATTAATCTTGTATTCTTGCATATAGTGGTTGTAGTCTAAATCATTAATAATCCGCCAATCCATATAATCTCCTTTCAAAGAAAAATAGTTGCCTTAGCAACTATTTTGAAATAAAGTCCGAAAAATCATTTATACTCAAACGAGATGCTTCTTTAACTACTTGTAAACTCAGATAATCAAAAATTTCAGAAAAATCTAAATTCATGATATCATCAATTATTTCACACATGGGAACGGCATCTCTTTGTTTCCATTTGCGCTCAAATAAGTAGTCTTTAATTTGTTGTTCAGAAATATTATGAATATTCTGCTGTTTAAAATCACGGGCTTTTAGTTTTATTAAAAAATTTAGGTCACGTTTATTAAATTTAAAATCATTAATCGATTCCATTTTCAGCCCTCCATTCAAAAGTCACTTACATATTATATGACAAATTTCACCAGAAAGGAAGTGCTTTATGAAAAGAAAACTAATAAATTCTTTTATCATTCTTTCCGCTAGTTCAGCAATCACAAAATTGTTTAGTATTCTTAATCGCATGATTTTAGCGCGACAATTAGGACAAGAAGCGATGGCACTATATATCTTAGTAATGCCAACGGTTTCATTATGCATTACCTTAGGTCAATTAGGAATTCCTTCAGCAGTCTTTCGACTTGTAGCAAACCCTAAATATAATAATAAAAAAATTGTCATCTCCGGTTTAACGATTTGTCTTTTTACTTGTATAATTGTCATGAGTGCCTTACTTTTTTCATCGAAATTTATTAGTCATAACCTTTTAAAAAATGAGGGTGCTTTCTATCCTTTGTTGTCACTGGCATTGTTTATTCCGCTCGTAGGGATTAGTGGAATAATTAAAAATTATTTTTTAGCGAAACAAAATGTCTTTTTAGTTGCTAAAGCTGGCTTTGTCGAAGAAGTTGCTCGATTAAGTTTTAGTTATTTAATGATTAGACAATTTTCTTTCTTAACAGATACCTATCTAGTTAGTTTTGCAACACTGGCAATGTCTGTTGGTGAATTAGCATCCATCCTCTATTTGACAACCCGTCTCAAGGACCATCATATTACAACCTTTAATAAGCAGAGTATTGTCAATAATTTGCAAATTAAAGATATGTTAAATATCGCTATGCCATTAACCGGTTCACGTTTATATCAATGTTTAGTTAGCTTTCTAGAGCCAATCATCCTCGTCTATGTTTTAACCAAATTCGGTTTAAAAGAAAGTATGATCCATCAACAATATGCAATTATAAGCGGTTATGTCATATCATTATTAGTTACACCCACTTTTTTTAATGGCGTAATTTATCGCCTGATTCTCCCGATCATCACTAATGATGTAGTTTATCATAAAATCAGCGCTGCTAGATATCATATTCTAATTGCTATGATTGGTAGTTTTTTAATTAGTCTACCGTTTACATTGATTTTTTATTTATATCCAGAAGTTTGTTTAAAAATCCTTTATGATACAACAAGCGGAGCTACTTATTTAAAATATATGTGCATTCCATTCACTATCTTTTATTTAGAAACCCCTCTTAGTGCACTGCTTCAAGCTTTGAATAAAAATCGTTTAATGTTTGCAATCAGCATCATTCAATGTACTTTAGAAATAGTTTTAATATATTTTCTTAGTCAGTCACTAGGGGTTTTCAGTATAGCTGTCAGTATGTTAATCGGCATTGTCGTTGCACTATTTATTAATATGGTCGCTTGTTATAAATATCTATTTATCGATAATAAAAAAGCTTAAAGAATAAAATTAAGCATTTTCTTTAAGCCATTTTGAAAATAATTGTAATCCTGTTTTTATTTCGTCACTGTTATTAGCAAAGCCAAAACGTAAATGATATTCTTGATCAAAACATGCCCCTGGAACAAAAAACACTCCTGTATCCTGTTGTAATTTAGCACAAAGTTCCCTAGACTTTATCGAAAGATGATATTTTAAAAAGGCTATTGTTCCAGCTTCAGGAACAACGCAATCAACCAATGGCTCTTGAGCTAACCAATCAATGAGAATCTGTCGATTAGTATTAATAATTTTTCTACTTCGTTCAAGTATCTTGTGATAATTTTCAATAACTAAAGTTCCAAGATAATCGTTAAGATAACCTGTTGAAATAATATGATAATCACGACGATCATTTATCAGTTTAATTACTTCATAATTAGCTTTTACCCAGCCTAACCGTAAACCAGCAAATGATGTAACTTTAGATAAAGAGGCTGTAGATATCCCTTTATCATATAAATCACTGATTGCGACTTCACCATCACCTAATCCTTGATACACCTCATCACAAAGAATATATAAGTGGTATTCTTTTGCTAAATCAGTCAAATTTTCTAGAAACTCTCTAGAAAATTTTGTACTTGTTGGATTATTAGGATTAACGAGACAAATCATTTTTGTATTATCCTTAATTGCATTTTCGAAATCACTTAACCGAGGTAACCAATCATTTTCCTCCAACAACGGAATAAGCGTAGTTTCAACACCTAATGATTCTGGAAAAGAATAAAATTGTTGGTATGTCGGTGTAATCGTAATTAAATGATCACCAGCTTCGAGCAAAGAAATTAAAACCATCTCATTAGCATTGATACAGCCATGACTAATCGTAATGTTATCGGCATCACCATTTTGGTATAATCTTGCAATCCCTTCCCGCAATCTTTGACTACCAACAATAGGTCCATAGTCCAATTTAGTATTTAATAAATTATCAATGACTCCTTTTTTATTTTCAACCAATTCTAATAAATCATTAATACTCATTGAAGCTACACAAGTTTCCGCCAAATTATATCGATAGTTGGTTTCATATTCAGTCATCCAAGCTTCAACATCAAATAAATCAATTTTCATTAATGCATCACCTTACTTAAGAAATCTTTTGCACGCTCTGATTTTGGATGTGTAAAGAAATCCTCCGACTTTGCTTCTTCAATAATTTTTCCATTTTCTAAGAAAATCACACGATCTCCAACTGTTCTTGCAAACCCCATTTCATGAGTTACTACCACCATTGTCATTCCTTCTTTTGCTAATTCCTGCATTACTTCCAATACTTCGATAACCATTTCAGGATCTAACGCACTAGTCGGCTCATCAAACAACATCACTTCCGGTCCTAAACATAGTGCTCTAGCAATAGCAACACGCTGTTTTTGCCCACCCGATAATTTATTTGGATAAACATCTTTTTTATCACTCAATCCAACTCGTTTTAACAGCTCTAATGCTTTTTGATTCGCTGCCTCTTGTTCCATTCCCAAAACCTGAATTGGAGCTAATGTTAGATTTTCTAAAACTGTTTTATGTGGAAAAAGATTAAAATGCTGAAAAACAAATCCCATTTTGCTACGAAGTTCTTTAAATGCTTGAGGGTTTTTAGCATTCAATGGCTGCTCATTTATGAAAACAGTTCCTTCTTCAGGAATTTCTAATCCATTAATACAACGTAACACTGTACTTTTCCCACTTCCACTAGGTCCAATCAAACAAACGATTTCTCCTTTTCTTATTTCTAAAGAGACATCATTCACTGCTTTTAAATCGTTAAATTTTTTAGTAATATGCTCAACTTTAATCACTTACAGATAACCGCCTTTCTATCTTTCTCGCAAAATAAGATGTTGTTAAGGTCATAATTAAATATAATACAGCAGAGGCCAATAATGGCGGAATCAAATTAAATGTATTCGCCCCCAAAATTTGTGCTGAATATAATAATTCAGTTGCTCCTAGAACCGAAATTAGTGATGAATCTTTAATTAAAGTAATGAACTCACTGACGATTGGAGGAATGATTCTTTTAAACGCCTGAGGCAAAATGATTAATTTCATTGTTTGTGTATAATTTAGTCCTAATACTTCACAAGCTTCCCATTGACCTTTATCAACTCCCATAATTCCACTACGGATCAATTCTGTCGAATATGCACCACTATTAATACTCATCGCAATAGCACCACAAACATATGGATCAGGAATAAATCTTTCCCCAGTAATCGAACGCATTAATAACGGAAAAGCAATATAGAGAAAAAGTATTTGTAACAACATGGGCGTTCCACGTATCAATTCAACGTAAACATTTCCAATAAGTCTTAGTATTTTATGTTTTGAAATTTTTGCAGCAGCACCTAAAACCCCAAGAATAAGGCCAAAAAACAAAGCACAAGCGGCTAGTAATAAAGATTTACCAGCCCCTTGTAGTAAAAAAATCAAATTGTCTGCTGTGCAAAAAGCAACTAATGCATCCACGTTTATGCTCCCCACTTAGTTTTTAATTCTTGATATTTATCTGATTTAATGAATTCAGCAAGTGCTTTGTTGATGTCTTTAATTAAATCTTCACTTCCTTTATTAGCGATGATTAAATTTTCTTCTTCTAATAAAGTTTCATCTAACATCTTATATCCGCCTTGTTCTACATAGTTTTTAGCAACTGCTTCATCTAAGATGATTGCATCAATCCCACCAGAATTTAAAGTTTCAATTAAAACTTTAACATCTTTTACTGCTTTAACTTTAGCATCTTTAATATCATTAGCTACACTTTCACCAGTAGCAGCCAATTGAGCTCCAATATTTTTACCCTCTAAATCAGCTTTAGTAGTAATTGTACTATCATTAGCAACTAAAGCAACTTGTCTAGAATCATTGTATTTGTCTGACCATAATACATCCCAGTCTTTATGCATTGTAAATCCAGAAATTCCTAAATCAATTTGATCAGAAATCAGACTTGTAGAAATTGTATCAAATGACATTTGTTTAAATTTATATTCATAATTACCACCGTTATCATTCATAATTTTAAACAACTCTTTAGTCATATCAATATCAAATCCAACCATATCTTTGCCCTCTAAAGACTCATATGGTGGATAATCTGGAGAAATCCCAATCAAAATTTCTTTCGTACCATCACTACCGCTGTTTCCGCCGCAGGCAGCAAGTGTAAATGCCATCGTACATACTAATAATACTTTTAATAATTTCTTCATTTTTCTTACCTTTCCTTTCCTATCCTTGCGTAAAATAAAAGTCTCTTAGCTAATTAAAAGCTAAGAGACGAAATTTCCGCGGTACCACTCTTGTTGATATAAAAAGTCTTATATCCCCTCTTGTCTGTAAAGTAGACATACTGACTGCCCTACTATTAGTTCAAACAGTCCTCTTCAAAGTGCGGTTCATTTAATCTTGTTTACTGACCTTTCACCAACGCCAGTTCGCTAAGAAACTTAATTAAATTACTCTCTTTATCAACGAGTTTTTATATATACCTGTATTATATGAAAAAATAATCTTATGTCAACTGTTTTCGGTTATTTTTGACCAAGAAATTTATGATTAAAGTTATCAATATGTTCACATATCTTCTTTAGCGGTTCATTATAAGATTCTAATTCCATTAATGTAGTATCTAACATTTCATTAGTTTCGTTGAGCATATCAATATTTTCTTGGTACTGTTTAGTTCGACTCCGCTTTTTTTCATCACTACGTAGCAATATCATACAGCCAATAATTAAAAAAGCCAAAATACCTGCTATCATTAAAATCCATTTTATTAGTTCCATTTTTCATCACCTACTAGTAGTATACCACATTTAGCTAATCTATCCATCCAAAATGTTTACAAGCATATTCAATCCCATCTTCTTGATTAGATTTAGTTATATATGTAGCTACTTCTTTTACCTCATCAATTGCATTTCCCATTGCAATTGAAATAGGTGCTTGTCGCATCATTGAAATATCATTATGTCCATCACCAAAAACAACTATATCTTCAGGTTTTCCTCCTTGTATTTCAATCATTTTCAAAATTCCACGATATTTTTCCAACGGCTCAACAATTAATTGATCACCATGATATCGCATATAACCAAGTTTATGGATTGCAGTCAACTCAGCTTCCTGCTTGTGTGTAGCCATAATAAAAATCTTATAAATATTATCAACCCGATGAAAATCAATCTGTGGGTCTACAATAATTTTTGTATGCATTTTAAAATTACTTAGCCACTCATTACATGTATATAGTTCAGGAACATCCCCTAAAGATACACCGAAAGGAAATTTCTTTTCTATGCACTCATCAATTATTTCTAAACAAATATTTTTATCTAATGGTTCAATTCCTAGTAATTCTCCATTTATGACTAAACCATTTCCCCCATCACAAACTAGATTATCAATTTTTGATTCATGACTAAAATCCATTGCCATCCAGTGCGCTCTTCCTGTCGCAATTGCAACAAAATGACCATTTTTTCTTAACTTATCTAATGTTTCAAAAGTTGAGGGTAAAATAATTCCCCCAGGATTACTATTAGTTAATGTTCCGTCAATGTCAAAAAAGAAATATTTTCTCATATATAATTCCACTCCCTTTAGTACGCAACTAATAATCTCAATTGCCTAGCTTTGCTAAACTAGCAATTAACAGGCATGCATACCTTCCTTTCCAAATTAAAATATAGTTATTTTTTTAATTCAAGTTATTTATTAGTATTTAAAAATAACCCATTATTTATTGTACATTGTTTTTAGCCGGCTTTACTAGTATTTAATTAATTATAGAGTAGCTTTAAACTGATTTTTTATTCGTGTATAAAATTTCTTATCGTCTTCATGATGAATATATGCACCATTTTTTTATTGGATTTTTAATGAAGCTAGATTATTTTTATGGACTGACAGATATATTTTATCCTCTTTAATAATATTTTTAGCTATTTGAAGAGTTACCTTTAATCCTTCACAGTATGCCCGTTTCCTCTATATTCTTTTTTATTACATATCCGATATGTCCGGTACCATGAGCCAACTTTTCAGTCAAGTAATGTCCAATCCTAAATCAGTCAATAATTTGATCATCTTCCATAAAAACACTTCTGTTTCCGGAACCCATCCCTCAAGAAGTCCAATCCCGTTGGAAGAATTAATATAACCTGGCAAAATTTTATTTTCAAAATCATTTTTGTCTTCTAGAACATTAGAAACATACTCATATTCTTGCTCTAATATCTGCCATATTTATCTTCTTTGAGTACAACATTTCTAATCTCCTTTTTCTTAAATTACTAATCTTATTTGAATCAAAAAATATAGTTAATAATAATTTTTAAGCATAATATTTTATCTATAAAGCTCATTTTAATTCGATATGGTCAATAAAATTAAGTGGTAGATCACTTAAAATATCTAGAGCCCAACATTCCCGCTCACGCTCTAATAACGTAAGTGGTGAATGAGCATCATATCCAAAAGTTACTTTACAACCATACATAGCAATTATCTCCCAAAATTCACGAAACGGATATGGATAACATGCCTTTAATTCATTGTTTATATAATATTGTTTTTTTCCATATCCAAAACCATTTAGATTAATTTCTAACGGTGTATCATAACGGATGCTAGCTTTTGCTATTCGATGCGCCGCATCAACACAAGCATTTGAAAAACTCCTTCTCCCCATCATAAAATAGTCAGGATGAGCTACATATGTAATAAAATTTTTAGATAATGCCTCCTCTATTTACTGTGCATAAACATATACATCCTCATCAGAACAATAACTGTCATAGTCATAAATTAAATATTTAAAATGTTGTCCCAAAATCATATAATCACATTCTTTTTTCAAATTCATCAAATCATTAAAATGATCTTTTAAATACTCAACCTCATAGCCAACTTTAATATCAATCTTATCTTGATAATCTTGTTTTAATTTTCTTATCGTTGCAATATATTCATCTTTTTGCTCATAAAACATTCGTGCCCCAGAAATCCGTATTTCAGGATAAGGCAGATGTTCGCTAAATCCTAACATTGTAAATCCAGCCTCAATTGCACTTTGAATGTATTGAATATCTAGTCCAGTTGCATGCCCACATCTTGTTGTATGCGTATGAATATTCCATTTTTGCTGCTTCATTAAAAATTCCCCTTTCTAACTAATAAATGTGAAGTTTATTTAGTATTTTAAATAAATATTGTTTAAACCAATGTACTATAAAATAATATTAGGAATATTATAACATATTTCTTATTAAATAAATCATCCTGTTTCTCAAAACAAACCAAAACAAAAAAGCCACTATATACAGTGACTTTTTAGCTTAAGTATAAATTATTCTTCTTTTTTCTTCAATACAATCACACTGCCAGCTAAAGCCAATAATCCCGCTAAGGCAAATGTTAACATCATAGAATCATCACCTGTTTTTGTCGCAGTTATAGCACCATTACCTGGTTTAGCATCTGGTGGTGTTTGAGCATTTGGATCATCTAGAGTAATTTCTTTCACTACCAAATTGTCTAATGCTGTTTTCAATAATATTTCTACAGCAGTTACTTCATC
This sequence comes from Thomasclavelia ramosa DSM 1402, assembly GCF_014131695.1. Lineage (NCBI taxonomy): Bacteria > Bacillati > Bacillota > Erysipelotrichia > Erysipelotrichales > Coprobacillaceae > Thomasclavelia > Thomasclavelia ramosa. The sequence continues at coordinate 1,487,966 of NZ_CP036346.1, read as the reverse complement.
TTGGGTTGCTTCGTTATTATCAAGAACTGCTTTTGCTTCTACTAATGCGCTCTTAAGCGATAATAATGATACTGCTGTATATTTTGTTTGATCTGTATTTTCAGCTTTATTGATCAACTCACTTAACAAATCTTTATTTGGCTTTAATCTTAATTGTAAAAAGGTTCTTACTAATTGATCATGCGTTTCACTTACTTCTATTTCTAAAGCATCAGGATTGTTCAAAACATCTTTTGCCGTTGTTAAGACGGATTCTAAATTTTTCCATGTTGCGCTTAAATAATCATTTTTGTTTAATTTTTCAATTTTTTCTACTAATGCACTTAATTGTGTTTTATCGCCCTTATAGAATTCCAACATTTGCATTACATTAGATAAGCGTTCAAAAGCTTTATTTATTTCAAGTTCATTTGCATCCTTTTTATCAAAAATTATTTGAGCATTTTCCAATGCAGCCTTAAATTCAGTCACCACAGCTGGTACAACCTTATCTAACTGTTCTGGTGTTACTTGTTTAGCCATTTCAAGAGCAACTGATAATTCTTTTTTATTTTTCTCAAGTAACTCATTTTTTGCTTTTTCTAATGCTTCTTTAGCTAAATCAACTTCATCTTGTGGTACATTTCCATCATATATAGATTCAGCATTTTCTAATGCTTTTTCAAAATTTTGCCAAGTTTCAATAGTATAATGATCTTTATCTAATTTCTTCGCTTCGGCAATCAAATCTGATAAAGCTTTTTTGTCAGATTTATATACTAATAATGATAAAACCGTATTATATTTATCACGTAAATCTGTTTCATTTTCATCAACAACAGACTGTGCCAATTTATGAGTCAAATTAACATTTTCAGCCGTTTGCAATACGACTTTTAAAGTATTTAAAGCTTCTGCAGCTGCCTCCCAAGACTCAGTAGTATATACACTTTTATCTATAGCTTTAGCTTGTGCAATCGCATCTGCTAGTCCTTTTTTATCTGGATCTTTAGCAATTGCATCATATTCTATACCATATCCTAATTCATAGACATTTTCGTCAGTTGAATATACTCCAGATTTTGGAACATATTTTGGGATATCTACCGGTAGTTTCCCAGAAGCTCCAAATGTACCTAAAGCTACTTCAGTACCTGCTGTCAAGTTAGGACTAAATGCTGCTGTTGCTCCAACTGTACCACCACCGAATGATTCCGTAATATCCAGCCCAAGACTAGTAGTTCCATACACTGCTAAAATACCATCAGCATCTGGGAAGGCTTGAACATCATAAGGATGATTTAATGAAATAACAACCGTCTGCTTTCCATTTTCTTTACAATACTTAGTAAATAATTGTGGGCAAGCTACCAAATATCCATCTATTCCACTAGCACTACTGATTTCTGAGGCATGGACAAGAACAGTACCCCAATCTAGCACATCTTTATTTGTCCCAACAAAATTAGTTCCGTCAGAATTTATAGCACTGTTTACCTTATCGTTTAATCCTGTCCAATTATAGTGCTGCAAAATCTTATAATCTGCCCCCTCTGGAATAATTCCCGCCTGTTTAGCTCTTTGCCAAGCCAAAATAAAACGATTATTATTCCTTGAATAAGTTGATGCAAATACTACTTTTGAATCTTTAGTCAATTTAAGTGGTAATACATTATTTTCATTTTTAACAACAGTAACTGCATTTGCAGAAATTAATCTCTCTGTTTCACGATTTTCAACAGAACCAACCACTTTCGAAGCGATTGCTTTTTTATCATCTAATGTAGTTGTATCATTTGCTAAATCCATGACATCTCTGTTGTATTTACAAACTAAAATTCTTTCCACAGATTTATCCAATTCTTCTAATGATAATTTAATTCCATTATAACCATCTTCTTTAGTATAAGCATCGACAAATGCATTAATCAGTGGAATTAATTTAGATTCCATATCTTTCATAGAAGAAATATCCGTAAATGGAATATCTAGAATATCAACTCCAGCTTTAACAGCTAATAAGTTTCTTTCGTTTGTATCAAAGTAATTAGCCACACCTTGCATTGTCATAGAATCAGTTACAATGACACCGTCAAACTTCATTTCATCTCTTAATAAATCAGTTAAAATTTCCCTAGATAATGTAGCTGGCGGACTCATCAGCTCATCTTTTTTATCTGAGTAAATTTCTTCTGTTACAATATTCGGAAATTGGATATGAGCAGTCATAACCATATCTGTTCCAGCATCAATTGCCGCCTGAAAAGGTACTAACTCTGTTTTATATAATTCTTCTTTAGTCGCAGGAACCGAAGGTAAACCTGTATGCGAATCTGTAGCTACATTTCCATGCCCTGGAAAATGTTTAGCGGCAGTTGCCACATTATTGCTTTGAACTCCTTCAATATAAGCAGAAACAAATTTAGCTGCTAATTGCGGATTACTACTGAATGAACGTAATCCAATAACGGGGTTATTAGGGTTATTATTTACGTCAGCATCTGGCGCAAAATTAACATTTACACCAACCGCATTTAATTCACTACCAATAATATTACCTGCTTTAACAGCATTTTCAGTATTACCGCTAGCACCTAAAGCCATATTTCCTGGTAAGGCCGTCCCACCAGTTAAACGATATACGATTCCTCCCTCTTGATCAGTAGCAATTAATAGAGGAATACTGTTTTTACCTAAATCTTTGTCCATTGCTGCTTTTTGTAAACCATCTGTCAATTCTACATTTACTTTTGCATCGGAATTAAAGTTAGCAGCAAATAAGATAACACTCCCTATATCATATTCACCAATAATCTCATGAATTTCATCGTTAATAGTTTGAACCGATGAAATTTTAGTTCCATCTCTCATTGTCCATCCACTACGGAAAGATAACATTAACTTTTGCCCGATTTTCTCTTCTAATGTCATTTTACTGACAAGTTCCCTTGCTTTTTCTGCATTGGTTAGCGCTCTAACATTAGAAATGTTTGCACTAAATACAGTTGTAACAGCCATTGATAAAGCCATAATTAGCGAAATGATTCTCCTTTTCCCTAACCTTTTCATTTTTTTTGCTCCTTTACCCTTCTCTAGTCTAAAATAAATCAAAGGCCTAAATAAATTGCAACAAGTATTTGATACTTGCGGATTATTACCAAGTACTAACAATATTTGTTTTCCCTTAATTTTTCACACTCCTTGTCCATCTATTTTGTCATACTTGATTGAATCAGTAAACATTCATTACTTTTAAAAGAATAAAACCTAAGTAAAGCAAGCAAAAAAATTGCTCATACTAATACTTAGGCTATAATTGATTTAAAGGTAATACCACGTCTATATACTTATATTCTAGATAATTATATAGACAATGTCAATGACAACTAAAAAATAAAGTCAAATAAATGTTATTATTTATACACTTCACATACAACACCTTAAATAAACTTTAATTAGCTTCTTAAAATTAACTTAGATACTTTTCTTCAAAAACATTTATTGCCAACGGCTTGCTGAATAAATAACCTTGAACTGTTTCAACCCCATATGAACACAGCGTAAAAAACTGCTCTTCAGATTCAATTCCTTCCGCTATCATATCCAGCCCTAATCGATGACAAATTTTTGAAATATATTCCATGATTATCTTAGTTCTTGGATTTAATGCAACATTACTAATTAAGCTCTTATCCAATTTTAGAATATCAAACTCAGCATCCGATAATAATGCTAAATTGGCATACTCCGTTCCAAAATCATCAATAGCTACAATAAATCCAGCACTACGAAGTTTTGATATTACCGTTTTAATTTCAAAATTCTTTTCGTCATGTACTCGTTCTGTTATTTCTATTTCTATATATTTAGTAGGTATTTGATATTTTTTACAAGTTTCTAAAATACGTTCAACAAAAGATTTACCACGAAGTGATTCTATAGAAAAATTTATTGAAAGCGGAATTAATGTCCCAGCATTATCACAGTAACGTATCAATGCTTCTGCCCCAACACATGAGCGATCTTCACATAAAATTTTAGGTTGTAGATAGACAACAAAATGACCGTTTTCAATCTCAGATTCTAGATAATCAATATTAGTGAGATGCAGCATCTCATCGCTATGGTGACGATACCGTCTGGAAATCATATGCTTATGATAAAATTCTTTTTTATTTTCATACATCCTTGCATCTGCCTCAGCAATCATCTCATTAATATTACCTACTGCATTAGTCCATTGTGTTCCTATCGCTACTTGACAAACTGGTTTTTTAGAAAAACTTTCACTTAATTCTTTAACTCGTTTTTCAAATGACTCTTTTTTTATGCTTTGACAAATAATAATAAATTCATCCCCACCAATACGATAAAAATCAGCTTTTTTAAATACCATTTTCATACGTCTAGCACATTCAACCAATAATGCGTCACCAACTTCGTGTCCAAATTGATCATTTACATCTTTTAAACCATTTACATCTAAATAAATAATTCCCAATGAAGTATCCATATTAAAAAGTTTTTGAGTATCTTTAATATAACGATTACGATTATAAAAGGTCGTTGAATTATCATGATAACTCAAATATGATAATTTTTTTTGACTCTCTGCATGTTGTAATGCTAATGAAACGAAATAACATAATGTTTGAAGCAATGAAGCAATATTAATAATTTTATCTGGAGGTGGATTATCAACTCCTAAATAACCTGCCAGTTCGCCATTTTGTTCCAACGGAGCTACACTAAGCTAGTTATTGACTGACTGTCTAGTATTTCATATTCTTCCAATGAAATTTCTTTTATTTCTTCTAAATTTTCAATGATTACACATTTATCATTTTTAAAATAAGGAATCCACCGATCAATCATTGCAAGAGGAATTCCTTGTAGGGTGTTTTTTTGTGATATAATATTTTCCGCACACCATTCATAGTCATTATACATTAGTTCATCTTTAATATAGATTATGTATGTTCTTTCTGCTGATAAAAAATTCCCAAGCTTTCTCAACACTTCAATAATTGCAGTACTAACGCCATTTTCACGATATAATATACCAATACATTCTGTAATCGTTTTTTCAGCCTCAAGTGTAAATTTTAACTGCTGTTTTTCTATCTCAGATTCTGTAGTATCAAAAGCAATTTCCATTCTTGCAACCTTACCATCCCACTCAATTAAACGATCTTTTAACAGGTAATGCCGTTTAGTTAGCGGATTAGTAAATTCTCAAGTATAATTTTCCTCTTCTTTCAAATAGCAGTTAGTACAAAATTACAAGGCGCATCTCTTCCTTGTAAGACTTTATAACATTTTTTCCATAGATTGAATCAACCTCAAATATTTTCATTCCGGTTTCATTAATAAATAATAAATCATAAGTTTCTAAGTCAACAATATATAAAAGTTCAGAAATATCATTTAAGGGAGCGCGCATGTTTTCAGCCAGTCTTGCAAGTTATACTTTACGTTGTTTATTATTTTCTTCCTCTTTCTCTAATTTTTTTCGTATTTTTTCTTGTTTAGTATTATACTTATAAATAAAAAACACTAGTATTGCTAACGCTAGATTCAAAATTATTAATGTTCCTTCTGCTGAATACACGCTCTTTTCAGAATACAATTCCGTAGAATGTACCGTATTATCTGCCAACTCAAAAAAGGCTTCACTATAAAAATATAAATTCCCATTATCTCTGCCTTCTCGAACCAAATAAATTTCTTTTTTTAACCCCTCCCAATCAAATTTCATTTGAGTCATATTTTCTTGGAAATCATCAGAAGCTAAACGAATCAAACCAAGTTCACCATGTCCAGTTTGTAGTTCATCAATAATATCATCTATTTTTTTTCACTAATTTGTCATTTGGCTTATTACTTAATTCTTGTTTGATCAATCGTTGCGTTGCACCACGAACAACACCAGTATAATTGATAACTCTGGCATTTCCTTGAAGATTATGAATTACATAAATCGAAATAATACTAGATAACAATAGTGACGTAGTTAGAACAATTAAAAATAATTTTCTACGCATAAAGGAATCCTCCCAAAGAATTATCTTTTTACACTTTATAAGCAGTTATATTATATTTTCCAACAGTATAAAAAGAACATTCAAAATTTAATCATGTTCTTTTACTCGCTAAATATTTTAAAACTAACCTTTATTTATAAGTATACTCTATTGCACTCTTATACGAAAATTTAACCATAATTTAACATTTTTTGTATCACACTAAAAAAGGCCAATTCGGCCATTTTTAAAATTTGTATGTAACTTAATCGATTGGCAAATTCAATAATTTCCAGCTCAAATCAATCATCTCTGGTTCATCCATCGAATTTTTTATTACTACTTTCCCTTCATGATTTTCTTTCTGCAATAATTTTTTTCCTGCTAACTGCCGCTTTAATTCACATGAAGTTCCATGACTGCCATCAATAATCTGTATTCTTCGCTCTCCTAAAAATTCTTTTAAATACGGTCTTAAAAAGGGGTAATGCGTACATCCTAAAACAATTGTTTCAGTAGTATCATTTAAATAAGGGACAAGTGTTTCATTAAAATATGCTTCTAAAAAGCTCCCATTCAAATTTCCATGTTCTACAAATTCCATTAACCCCTTACATGATACTGGTATTATTTTGGCACGGTCTTTATAGATATCTAGCAGCCGGTTAAACTTTTCTTGTTTTATTGTCATAGGTGTTGCCATTACTAAGATTTCACCACCATGGTTTGATTCAACTGCTGGTTTAATTGCTGGTTCAATTCCAACTATTGTTAAATCAGGATACATTATTCTAAGCTGTCGAACAGCTGCACTTGTTGCAGTATTACACGCTACTGCTAATCCTTTGATCCCTAATTTTAATAATTTATCAACGATAGCAAAGGTTAAATCTCTAATCTCATCTACTGATTTGGTTCCATAAGGAGCATTTAAAGAATCACCATAGTATATAAAATCTTCATGAGGCATTATCTTTATCGCCTCTTTTAAAACACTTAATCCCCCTAAACCAGAATCAATGAATCCAATTGGTAAATTTCTTTCTTCATTTATTTTCATTCGTGTTCTCCCCTTTATCTAGCACTTGATTAACATCTCTAAAATTAATTGCATATTAGCACTTGTATCCAATCTTGTAAAGTACCTTTGAATTAACAATTACATGAATCATTAATAAAAAACTCCTTTATTACCGTATAATAATTATTAAAAACAAGATAATATATTTGATTAAAGCAAATTAAAGCCGTTCATAATAAAAAATGAAGGAGTGATAAAATTATGCCATATATTTCAAATGTATATGCAAGACAAGTATTAGATTCAAGAGGTTTTCCAACAATTCAAGTTGAAGTAACTACGGAAAGTGGATTTTCTGGAAGTGCGATTGTTCCAAGTGGTGCCTCAACAGGAAAATATGAAGCCTTAGAATTACGCGATAACGATGATGCACGGTATCGTGGAAAAAGTGTATTTAAAGCAATAAACAATGTGAATGAGACTATTGCCAAACTAATTAAAGAAAAAAGTGTATTAGAACAACGAGAAATTGATTTAGCAATGATTCGCTTTGACAATACAGAAAATAAAGAAAAATTAGGTGCTAATGCCATGCTGGCAGTATCTTTGGCGGTTGCAAATTGCGCTGCAAACTATCTTGAAATTCCATTATACCGTTATTTAGGCGGTTGCAATGCTCATGTCTTACCAACCCCGATGATCAATATTGTAAATGGCGGAAGCCATGCTACTAACTCACTAGATTTTCAAGAATTCATGATTATGCCAATCAGTGCCAATTCTTTCTATCAAGCAATGGAAATGGCAACAAATGTTTTCCATACTTTAAAAGATATTTTGAAAAGAAGTAATCTAGCAACTTCTGTGGGTGATGAAGGTGGATTTGCGCCTAATCTCGAATCCAATGATGATGCCCTAGAATTAATCATTAAAGCTATTAAAGAATGTAATTATGAACCTGGCAAAGATATTTCAATTGCCCTCGATGTAGCTGCCAGTGAACTATACCAGAATGGTATTTACACAATTAATGGTAAACAATATACAAGTGATGAATTAATTAAATATTACGAACAACTTGTAAGCAAATACCCTATTATCTCTATTGAAGACGGTTTAGATCAAGAAGATTATACTGGTTGGAAAAAACTTACTAGTAGACTAGGAGCTAAAATTCAATTAGTTGGTGATGATTTATTTGTTACTAATACCAATCGGTTAAAAGCCGGAATCGCAGGAAACTATAGCAATAGTATCTTAATTAAATTAAATCAAATCGGTACTTTAAGTGAGACTATTGATTGTATTGAAATGGCTGTAAAAAACCAGATTGCTCCAATTATTTCACACCGTTCTGGTGAAAGTGAAGACACTTTTATTAGTGATTTGGCAGTCGGTTTAAATATTGGACAAATCAAGACTGGTTCGATGTCTCGTAGTGAACGTATTTGTAAATATAATCGTCTATTAAAAATTGAAGATGATCTTGTCGGTAATTCATGTTATCAAGGAAAGATCAATAATAAATAATTTATCTCTTAAATAATTCAATTAAATAACTTAATTAGTTTTAATTTAAAAATGGTAGCGATATTATCAATAACATCACTACCATTTTTAACAAAAATATAAATTCTTTTATAATAAAATGTTATCTTCGTTCATAAAACAATCACTTATTCTATTATAACTTAGTGATTTAATCAACTTTAGTTTTATTTCATAATCATGAGTAGTTTCAAAAAGACGAATTTCCTTTCTTAAAATTGTAGGAATAATCGTCATATGATAACGATCTATAAAATCTTTTTCAATTAATTGTGAAATCAGATTTGTGCCTCCATAAATCCAGATATTTTTTCCTACTTATGATTTTAAAAGATTTAAAAAATCGTAAGCATCATCATTAGTAAATTTAATTTTAGCTCCATTTTCATAATATTTGTGTGTAAAAACATGAGTAATCAAATTGTCATAGACCCACATCTTAGGTGACAATTCTGTTACAATTTGATGATAAGTATTCCATCCCATAATTACTGTATCTATATCTTTAAAAATTCTTGATTGCTATTTTGATTATCTGAATTAACACCTTGCCCATGTAACGCCACATCTCCACGAACAATATAACCATCAAGGCGTATTGCAACATATAAAATTATTTTTCTCACTAATTTCTCCATTTAAGCATGCTCTTCACATAAACTGTTTGTAATTTACACTTTCAAAACATTCTATTGCCTTTCATCAAGATATTTTTCTATTTCCGCAAAAGTTAATTTACGCACTTCAGTTCCCGAATACTTAATATATTTATCCATTTTAAATATTAGTGCCATTTCTTTCATACTTTATCACTATTTTTCTTTAGATACTCTTTCAAATAACCAGTACTACTAAAAATCTTATAAGAAGTTCTCCATTATTATTTTCAATTCGATATATCACACATGTTTTTTTAACTATAATCAGCTGTACATAAATACATCTTAGCAATTTCAAGGCTTTTAAATGGAAAAGTCCACCTTTATAACCCTCGTTTAAATCACATTCTATACAGATATTTCTTCCACACGTTCCACAAATATACTGAGTATGTTTTTCTAAACAAACTAGCGAATTTAATAATGACGTACAGCGTCTTTCATCCACATAACATTCTTGACACATTTTTCTTCCTACTTATTTAAGTTATATAAATAATTTATCCATTTCGAGGAATTTCTTTTAGTTTCAAAAGCTTTGTATCCCTTATGACTATAAATATATTCTATTTTCCATTGGCCTGAACCTACTTGCTTCTCTTCAAGGAGGTTCTTCAACGGAATCGTACGTTGATCCCACCATAAATTTCGTTCATTTACAATATATACTAAATCTGTCAATGATAACATATATGCTTGAGGAAACATGATTTTATCAATATATTTACTAATGCATTGCTGATTTGATAAGCGCTGATACATATTGTGCTTTAACATATATACAATTCCCTGTTCAATCAGTTGTTCGACATGAGAATCAGCATTTTTAATATATTTAGCATAAGTAATCAATGCTCGTACAGTTTTACCAATCCCAATATAACATGGTGTAGCTTTCATACATCCGCCATGTTTGCAAATTTCTCCATATCGCCAAGATGTTCTTTGATTTCTCTCAAATACTTGATATCTTTTTATCCAATCTAGAGCATTCTGTGCTTCATTACTCTTTGCCATTTGCAATCGAGTATATGCTTCTAAAAGCATTGCATTGTAACAAGGAACAATGCAATCACCTTGTCCATTATATGAAAAACCTTCATCAGCAGCTAAATTATTAGATATAAAATCAATGATTTTTTGAGTATATGGCAATTGTTCAATAAATGGTATTTCTGATAAACAAATAAGTCTAAAAATATTAAAGAAGGAACTGTCTTCATAATCTCTTGTCAATTTTTCAACTAATTTAGATTCTTTTAATAATTCAGATATTTCTATTTCAGAAAAAGCTTCACCATGCTCAAAGCTTTTTCTTAAAATCAATGCACTATCTATAGCTTGTTCTTTCATTAAAATTATTCATCCTTTAGCCATTTTTTTAATTCAATAAACACGTTTTCCATCCTCCGGCTTGTCTCACCAAATAACTCGTTATTGATTACCGGCAGCTCCTCATTGCCAAAAGAACGTTTATCTATATATGTTTGATACCACAATTCAATTTGAATTGCCTCACAATTTTCAACACTGGCTCCATAATATTTAGTAATATAGCCTCCTGCAAAAGGATTATTTTCAGTCACTTTAAAATTTTGCTTCTTCATCATTTTTTTAAAGAAATTTGTAGTTTTAGAAGTACAAGCACGACCATTATCATTACCAAGAATAATATCCGCGCCATAATTCAATCCAAAGCTATGCAAATCAATTAAATAAACTTTTTTAAAATATTTTTGCTTCTCTAGCAATGCTTGTCTAATCGCCTCATGATAAGGTAAATAATAATCAGCAATCCGTCTTTCAATTTCTTGTACTGATAATTCGTGATTATACATTAAAGCTCCTTGAGTGGTTTTTGTATAAATTAGATTTGTCTTATAAGAACTACCTTTTTTATCGTTAATATCACGATTCACATCAATCAAATGCCGGTTCATATTATTAATAATAATTGTGAACCCTAATTCTTTTAAAAAGCCATACAGTTTTGGTAAATACCAATCAGTATTAGGAAAAATAACATCGTCCATTAAATTTTCAGCCATTTCAGAAGTTATATATGTTCCACTATGCGGTAAGCTGATTACTACAGGCAGCTCATGCAACGATGTATTAATTGTATACATCGACTGTTTATCTTTTAATATCTGTATCATACTATTCCTCTCATATTTTCCCATCTTAATTTAGTTTAAAAAAAGTGATAACTATATTTTATCATTTACCCATATGTAGATCATCAACAAGTAGATGGTGTGTTTGAATTAAAAATGGTAAAAGTATTTCACCATCATATTAGAAATATTTTCTCTAGTCGAATAAGAGAGTCTCATTATCCTTCTTACCAAAGTTAGTGTGTAATATATGTTAATATGGTATCCTAGACTGTAATGAAAATTAAAATACATTATTTCCTAGTGAATCAGTAAATATTCAGTTTGTTCTTTTGCCATTTTTGTAGCCAACTGGATATAGTCTTCTATCTTTGGCTGTATTGCAACTATGACTACTTCAAATAATCCCATCTCTAGCTCTAAATATGTAAGGGCTGTGTCGATTTGATCATATAGAACGATTTGACCGTCAAAAAATCAGTACCTGCATGCCTCTATCTCACTTGCATATTTACTTACTGCATAGGTCAAAACCATTGTGAATGAATAATTTTGCTCTCAAATTCTTTTTTAAATTCGCAGTATCTACTTCTAAGTTCAGACAAAAACATTGTTCACTACTATCTCAAAAAAAACTGACAATACATTGATCTTTTCCAATTATTAAGGGCAATTATTTTATATAATTCCATCCTATTTCTCCTTTAATCGTATAGATACAGTTTACTCTTCTCAGCTTTTTAACACAACAATAATGATATAAAAAAGATTATCACAATCTTGTTTTAACTATTTATACTGTTCTTTAAATTGTTATAAAAAAATAGAAGTTCTGAAATAAACCATTCTTCATTTGGAGACCCAAATAACTGAGTTCATTTCAGTTCTTCTACTTCTATTTATTAAACTGCATTTTATAAAAGGTTGCATATTGGCCATTTTTTGCCAATAATTCATCATGTGTTCCTTCTTCTTCAATTCCTTTTGTAGATAATACACAAATGCGTTTAGCATTTTTTATCGTTGATAAACGATGGGCAATAACTAACGTTGTTCGATTTTTGGCCAGTGATTCTAATGATTGCTGAACAATATGTTCACTTTCATTATCCAATGCACTTGTCGCCTCATCAAAAATTAAAATTGGAGGATTCTTTAAAAAAACCCGAGCTATACTTAATCGCTGTTTTTGCCCACCAGATAGTTTCACTCCACGCTGACCACAATCAGTATCATAGCCATCTGGTAATTCCATTATAAAATCATGAGCATTTGCTTTTTTAGCAGCCTCAATGACTTCTTCATCTGTTGCGTCAAAGCGACCATAACGAATATTATCTAAAATTGTTCCAGCGAATAAATAAACATCCTGTTGGACAATCCCGATATTTTGACGTAATGAATTTAATTTAATATCTTTAATATTTTGTCCGTCAATAAAAATATCACCCTCACTAACTTCATAAAAACGTGGCAGTAATGAGCAAATGGTTGTTTTTCCTGCCCCTGAAGAACCAACTAAAGCAATATACTCACCAGGAGCAACTTTTAAATCAATGTCTTTTAACACATAATCACTTTTTTGATTGTATCTAAACCCGACATGCCGATACTCAATGGCTCCTTTAACATCTAATAAATTATGAGCATCTTTTTTATCCTTAATATCAGGTTCAATTTCCAATATTTCCATGAATCTTTCAAACCCAGTAATCCCATCTTGAAATTGCTCAGTAAAATTAATAAACTTTTTAACTGGATCAATAAGATTATTAATATAAAGCAAGAATGCAATTAAATCAGCTGTATTTAATCCATCATTAGAAATAAAAATAGCCCCAAAGAAAACCGCTGCTACAGTCACCATACTAGTAAAAGCACCTAATCCTGAATGAAATTTTCCCATATAAAAATAACTATTTTTCTTACTGCTTACATAACGACTATTTTCATCATGAAACTTAATAATTTCATGACTTTCATTCCCAAAACTTTTTACCACACGAATTCCCGATAAATTATCTTCAATTCGTGCATTAATATCCCCTACTCTTTGTTTATTTCGCTTAAATGCTCTTTTCATTTTACGATTGTAATAATAAATAAATGCACCCATCACTGGAATAAAAGCAAAAACAATTAATGTTAATTTAAGATTAATTGTTGCTAAAATAATAAATGCACCAAAAAATTTAATAAATGAAATAACAATGTCTTCAGGACCATGATGATAAAGTTCAGTTAATGAAAACAAATCGTTTGTTAAACGTGACATTAATTGCCCCGTTTTTTGTTCATCATAAAAACTAAATGATAATTTTTGATAATGTTGAAATAATTCATTACGCAGATCACGCTCCATATAAACCCCCATCACATGACCTTGATATGCCACAAAATAGTTACATAAATACTCAACAATAACTAAAACTACCATAAAAATCCCTAATTTATATATGATGCCCATTTCAAAATTATCAGCTATTAAAACTGTTCCTGTAATGTAGCGAATAATCATTGGAAAAACCAATGTAATTCCTGCAGCAATCATTGCACAAAACATATCTGCTAAAAATAATTTTAAATATGGACGGTAATACGATAAAAATTTTTTAGATCTCTCACTCATTATTCAACCTCCTTCTGTACTCTTTATTTCACCATATAATAACATATTTATCCAATAATTTTAAGTATTTTATCCAAATGTTAAGATTGTGTTAATTTATTTTACAAATAATTTACAATTACTTAACATTTCTATATTATGTTTGTGTATAGGAGTGTGATTTTATGACGTTAGCGGACATTGATTGGCCGATGATACTTGCAGGTTTAGGATTGTTTTTATTTGGAATTGAGTACATGGGCGATGGTTTAAAAGGATACTCAGGTGATAAAATGAAAGATATCATCGATAAGTATACTTCTAGTCCATTCAAAGGTATAGTAATAGGTGCATTTGTAACTTGTTTGATTCAGTCAAGTTCAGGAACAACAGCATTAGCAATTGGTTTAATTCGTTCTGGTTTGATGACCCTCGAACAATCAATTGGAATAATTATGGGTGCCAACATCGGAACAGTTATTACGTCCGTATTTGTAGGGTTAAAAGTATCTCAATATGCAGTATACTTTATTATCCTTGGGGCAGCTTTTTTAATGTTTTCAAAAAACAAAAAAACAAAATATATGGGACAAATCATCTTTGGATTTGGATGTTTATTCTATGGTTTAGAGTTAATGGGAGATAATTTAGCAAATATTTCAAAAGTCCCAGAATTTACACAAGTAGCGAATTATCTATCACAAAATCCATGGTTAGGATTATTGGGTGGAACATTATTAACAACAGCAGTTCAATCTTCAGCAGCGGTAATTGCAATTGCTCAACAGATGTACGGTGCTGGAGCAATCGGTTTATCTATCGCTTTACCATTCCTTTTTGGAAGTAACATCGGTACAACGATTACTGCCGTATTAGCTTCATTTGGTGGAACAGTACCAGCTAAACGTGCTGCTTTCTTCCATGTATTATTCAATGTGGTTGGATCACTATTATTTATGATCGTCTTATCGCCATTCACGCTCTTGATAGAATGGCTTGCTGGAGCATTAAATATTTTACCTGAGCTACAATTATCAGTAGCTCATGGAATCTTTAACGTTGTAACTACGGCATTCTTTTTTCCTTTAATACCAGCAATCGTAAAACTTATCAAAAAAATCTTACCGAGCAGTAAAAAAGAAATAAATATGGATTTAAGCGAATTAGATCAAAATGTTGTTCAGTTATTCCCGAGTCATGCTTTAGCTATTGCTAAAAACAAGATAATCGAGATGGGTCATATTACAATTGAAGCAGTTGAAGGAATTAGAGCTTATTTTGAAACTAAAAACCCATTAGCTAAAGATGGTGTTTATGAAATGGAAAATGCTATTAATACACTAGACAGTAAAATTACTGAGTACTTAGTTTTGATTTCGCATGAAACTCTAAATGACCATGATTCTAATGACTATTTAGCAAATATGAAAACTATTAAAGATTTTGAAAGAATTGGTGATTTATGTATTAACATTGTTAAATATTATGAAGCAATCTATGATGAAAAAGAAGATTTTTCACCAGAAGCTCGTGAAGATCTAGAAGCGATGATGGATATGGTCATTGATATGTTAAATCACGCAGTTAAAGCCTTTGATACTCATGATTTGGATGATATTGTTTATGTTGACGACAAAGAAGCAGATTTAGATTACTTCAACAAAAAAGCTAAACAGCGTCATATCAAACGAGTTGGTCGTAAAATTGAAAATTCAGCACTAGTTAATTCAACTTACGTCGATATTCTTGCTAATCTCGAACGAATGGGCGATCATTGTCAAAATATTTCTGAATCGTATTTATTAGATGAATCAGCCTATCTTAACGAAGAACCAGAATCAGCATTTTCAAAGTAAACCGTGTTTTACACGGTTTTTCTTTATTGTTTGGATAAAAAATGATAATCTAATAATATATTTATAAGGAGTCGATTATGAAATTAAGATTAACTAATTATGATACTAGTGAGTATAAACAATTTGAAGATATGCTAAATAATTTATCAAAGTCAGGCTATAATTGCAAAAGCGTTGATATGTTTACAGTTTTTAAAAAAGATGAGCAACGTCTCTATTATAGAGCAGATATTTTTGTACCTCAAAAAAAATCTTCTAAAAACAATCGTGAACAGCGTGATCAGTGGTTATTAAATTATGTAAACCACGGTTATGAATTTATTGGTAAATCACGAAAGATATATGTTTTTAAAGCCGCTCAAGCAGCCAATATTAAGGGTACAGATCAAGCGCTGCTGCTAACTTATTTTAAACGCAATAAGACCATCTCCAATATTATTTTTATTTTTGTCGCTATGCTGCTTTCTTTTTTACTGATTCCAGGTGTTTTTGCTAATCAAAACCCAATGGAATTTATCACGAACGGGTCAATAATTTTACATTATATTCCCTTATTATTTTGCCCAGCATTACTAATCCGTTTCTTCAATCATCATCTCACTACTGAAAAGATCAAACTAACTTTAAGTAATAAAAAAGCAAATAATAAAATTAGCAAATATCCATTTATTATATCAAATTGGTTATTAATTGTTTCAATTGTTTTAATTATTGCTGGATTTTCAATCGATTTTATCGGGCGTGAGACACTCCCGCTTAATGATAGGATCATTACATTATCAGCACTTGGTCTATCTAGTAACAATGATGAATATAATACTTTTAATAAAAGCAGCAGTTTAATGATCAAAGAGGCAATAAGTTATAATGAAGAAAATGATAATGATGCTTTGATTGTTAATTATTATTACTATAATTCAGAAAAAAAAGCTAAAAATGCTTTGAACGATTATTTAAACAGTGTTAACTTTAAAAATAAAAAGCAAATAACCAATGGTTATCTGCTTTCAAATGATTCAATTTATAATTGCATTGCTTTTGTTAAGAATAAGCGATTAATCATCGTTCAAACAACAGTAGATCTTCTTGAAAACAATACTTATCAAAAAATTACATCATTTAACTACTAAATCAGTTCAATAACTGATTTTTTATAATTTAGTTAATAATTTGATTACTTCGTCTATTTTCTGATCTGCATCATGCTCATTAATCGCATTTTTAACACAATGGTTGAGATGATTAGATAATACCTCATTATTAGCATTTTTAATTAGTGATTGAATAGCTAATAACTGATTCGAAATATCAATACAGTAACGCTCATCTTCAATCATCTTAATAACTGCATCAATTTGTCCTCGCGCTGTCTTTAAACGTAATAAGACTTTTTCATTAGACATTTTTAATTCCTACCGCTTTATAACCAGCTTTTTCAATAGCATTTTTCAAAATACTATCATCTTGAACTGTTTCAACACGAGCAAGATTATTTTCTAAATCAACTGCAGCAGTTGTGTCTGCTAAGCCATTTAAAGCTTCTTCAACATGTTTTTTACAATGTTGACACATCATTCCTTCAATTACAATTTCCTTTTTCATCTTCTTATTCTCCTTTTGATAGTATGGTTTAAAGCGTTTTAATCGTAACGCATTAGTAACAACACAAACTGATGATAATGACATGCATAAAGAACCAACCATGGCATCTAATCTTAATCCAAAACTATAATAGAAAATACCGGCTGCAATTGGAATCCCTATCACATTATAAATAAATGCCCAAAATAAATTTTCTTTAATATTAATAATTGTTCTTTTTGATAATTCAATCGATGCCACTATATCACGAATATCATCTTTCATCAAGATAACATCGGCTGCATCTATCGCAATATCATTTCCTTTACCGATAGCAACACCCACATCACTACGAACTAGCGCAGGAGCATCATTGATTCCATCACCGACCATTAAAACACTATTGCCCTGTGCTTGCAATTGTTGGATTACATTTTCTTTATCTTGTGGCAAGACTTCAGCAATTACCTCATCTAAACCTAATTGTTTATTAATAGCATTTGCAGTACCTTTTAGATCACCAGTTAGCATAACTGTTTTAATTTTCATTTCTTTTAAACGCTGAATTGCTTGACGACTTGTATCTTTGATATCATCAAAAATACTCACCAACCCTATCAGCTCTTGATCATGAGCTAAAAATACTAATGTTTTACCTTGAATTAAATATAAATCAATTTTTTCTTGATATCGACTTAAATCAATTCCACTCTCTTTCATCATCCTTAAATTACCAACTGCATATTCAACATTATCAATTGTTCCTCTAATTCCCAAACCACTTAATGATTCAAAATCAGTAATCTCTTTTAATTCTAAATTCATCTCAGCAGCTTTTTGAATAAAAGCATTCGCTAAAACATGACTAGAACCCTTTTCTAGCGATGCAATGATCGCAATTACTTGTGCTAATTCTAATTTGTGACTATAAATATCACTAACTTGAGCCATTCCTTTAGTTAGAGTCCCTGTTTTATCAAAAACAACTACGTCAATATTATTTTCATTTTCTAATACTTCTGCACTTTTGATTAGGATCCCATTAGTTGCTCCAACTCCTGTTGACACCATGATTGCTACTGGAGTTGCCAAACCAAGAGCACATGGACAAGAAATAACTAATACCGCAATTGCGCTAGTAATAGCAAAATTCAAATCTTCTCCCATTATCAACCATCCTACAAAAGTGATTAGGGCTATTACGATTACTGTAGGAACAAAATATTTAACAACCTTATCAATAGTTCTAGTCATTGGTGCTTTGGAACTAGATGCTTCTTCAACCAATTCAATAATTTTGGCTAATGTACTATCCTCAACCGTTCTTGTTACAGTATATATAAAAGTACCTTGGAGATTATTTGTTCCCCCAATCACTAAACTACTTACTTCTTTTTCAATCGGAAG
Source organism: Thomasclavelia ramosa DSM 1402 (assembly GCF_014131695.1). Lineage (NCBI taxonomy): Bacteria > Bacillati > Bacillota > Erysipelotrichia > Erysipelotrichales > Coprobacillaceae > Thomasclavelia > Thomasclavelia ramosa. The sequence goes on along the minus strand of NZ_CP036346.1, from coordinate 1,469,167 downwards.
ACTTTCACCAGTAATCATTGATTCATCAATAGAACTAAATCCTTGTACTATCTTACCATCGACTGGCACTGTTTCATTTGCCCTTACTAGAACCAGGTCATCAATTTTTAATTCGGAAATTTTAACAATTTCTTCTTTGCCATCATTAAAACGACAAGCGACATCAGGAGCCAATTCTAATAACTTCCCAATCGCATCAGTTGTTTTCTTCTTTGATTTAGCCTCAAGATATTTCCCAAAACTAATCAATGTAACAATCATACCAGCAGATTCAAAATAAACATTATGGACTAAATGCATCTCCATTAAAGATCCGCTTAAAGCTAAAACAACTGAATAAATACTATAGACAATAGCAGCTCCCGCACCAAGTGCAATCAACGAATCCATAGTTGGATCAAAATGGATCAAATTCTTAAAACCATTAACAAAGTAATCTTTTTTCAAAATCAAAATTGGAATCAAAAAGATTATTTGTAATATGATATTAAAATAAACATTATCCCTAATAATATTAGGGATTGGATAACTGAGCATTGATGACATTGATACATACATCAGTAATCCAAGTGCGATGAAACAATAAATTAATTTCCTTTTCAAATTACTTAAGTCGTCATTATCAACTAATGCATCATCATAACTACTCGCCTGATATCCACCATCTTTTACGGCTTTAATAATCATGCTATCATCAACTTTTGTTTCATCAAATTCAACATTCATTGAATTTGTTAATAAATTCACCTCAACATGTTCAACTCCCGGTAATTTACAAACACTATTATGAACATGATTTTCACAAGCTGAACAAGTCATCCCTTTTACACTATATTTACGTTTCATAAGACCTCCTCCCCCCTCCTAGGGGGTACGGATATAGTATAGCCCAAAATAAAATTTTATGCAAAAGAAATGCACAAAAAAACTATTACAAAAGTAATAGTTAATAAAATCTTGTAATATCCTCAACCGTTTTACGTTTAGGCCGTTCTGGCTCAATATCACTAATACCTATAGCAATAACTGAAACAATTATTTCTTCTTTAGAAATATCTAACAATCCCTTGATTTTATCAATATCGCGAATCCCCATGACCAATGATCCTAATCCTAATTCTGTCGCTTTTAAAAGAATATTTTGATTGTGAAGTCCAAGATCATAACAGCCCCAGCCATTTGCCAGTTCGTTACTAGGCGTTCCATCACGTTCAAATCCTGAGCGATTTGGAATGAAAGATGTTACTATTAAAACCGGTGCATCTTTACAATTTTCTTGATTAAACTCCGGTAAACATCTCTCTTTAAACTCATTCAATAAAGGTTGTGATGTAATAACATGATATCGAGCTGTTTGACTATTTTTCCAAGATGGTGCTTCGACTGCTGCTTGAATAAGCAATTGTATCTGCTCGTTAGAAACAGGCTTCTTTTTATATTTTCTAATACTTCGGCGCTGCTTAATAATTTGGTCTAATGACATTATTTTTCCTCCTTACTCATTATTTTGATTACCTCTTACTTCAATTATACCAGAATTTATCAGTTCAATAAACTTATCAACTAAATCGGGATCAAATTGCAATCCCCGATTACGCTTTAATTCATTAAGAGCATACTCTAATGAATATGGTTCTTTATAACTCCTTCTTGAAGTCATTGCATCAAAAGAATCCGCTATTGCCATAATTCTTCCTCCGGCCGGGATATCTTCACCAGAAATTCTTCTTGGATATCCACGCCCATCATAACGTTCGTGATGTGTTAAGACAATTGGAATAACGTAGTCCAATGAAGGTAAATGTCGAATAATATTAACTGAAGCTTCCACATGCGATTGCATAATTTGGTATTCTTCATCACTTAATTTAGAAGTTTTCTTTAAAATATTTTCTGAAATCCCAATTTTACCAATATCATGAAGAAGTGCAGCTTCATTAATAATCTCGACTAATTCACTATCATATCCACATCCGATTGCTAATTTTGTAGCATAATAAGCAACATTTTCAGAATGGGTAAAAGTATAATGGTCTTTTGCATCAATTGCAGCTGTCAATGCATAAATTGTCGGCGCATACTCTAAGTAAATATTCTGTTTTTCTCGATGTGCATCAACAATCGTCACACCACTTGTACTTTCAACCACTCCTGCATTATAAACTGATACACGATTTTTACCATGTCGCTTTGACTGATATAGCGCTTGATCTGCATAATCTAATAATTGTTTAATTGTATTGGCAGATACCGGAATAGAACTAATACCAAAGCTTGCAGTAACTACTTTTAAAGTATAGTCACTATCTCGTTTATTCATATTCATTATTTGCTCGCGAATGTTTTCGGCCAGATCTTTTGCTTCTAAAGGTCCATAATTTGGTAAAATAATCCCAAATTCCTTTCCCCCTAAACGTGCTGTATAACCTTGTGTATTTACATAATCATCCATAATTCGTGCTACATTAATTAAGACAATATCTCCTTCTTTATTACCATACAATTGATTATAAAGCCGAACATCATCTACACTTACTAAAATCAATGATAATTGGCGTTCTCCCAATTTTTCATATTCATTATTCAAAGCCTCATAAAAATATTTACGATTCAACAGTCCAGTTAATTCATCACTACGTGCTTCATTATAAACTGTCTCATACATTTTTGAATTAATTAAAGCAATGGCACTAATTGAAGCAACTGAAGACAAGAAACTAATTTCTCCATAACTATACCCCGAGCGCCGTGGTTTGGGAGCCAGCAGGATCATCCCAATTAATTGCTCTTGTTTAACTGGGATAATTCCTTCAATATTTAGATTTTCAAATAATTGTTTCTCACTGTCCCACATTGAACGATAATTTATTGAATGTCTAAATTCACTATAAAATATCATATCATCGTTATTCATTAATTTAATCACCACAGGATTTTCATGATTAATAATATAGTTATTTTTTCTTAACGGTGAACTGCTGTACTCAATTGAATAATCACCATTGTCATCTAAAAGACAAATATACACTTGTTTGGTTTCGACACATTTCAAAATTATTTCACCCATTGCCCCGACAATTTCATTTACTTGCAAAGTTTTTGAAACATAGTTAGAAAACTCTTTTAAACTATCTGATTGCTGAATTTCTTCTTTTATAAAAATTGCATCAATAAATTTTTTTAACATTGTATAAATTATCGCAGTTACAATCGTAAAAGCTACTGCAATTACTAATACATAATAATTTTTAGTAATCAAACCAAAATGTTCAAATAAAATATTTTGAAATGTACCAACTAAATTAGCAAATAAAATAATTGACAACATTCCAGCTATTACATAACTGCTACGTCGTGAAACTAAAAGATTAAGCCTAAATAAACGTCGTTTATACAAAGTATAGAACATACATATTGCATTAATAACCCCAGCAACAATATCAATTGGAAAACCAGCAAACCACCCCAACATAACACAAGTATTTCCAAATATTAAACATGCAATCCCAGCAAACATTGGCATTAGCCGGATCACCTGATTACGATTTTCTTTAAAGCCTTTTATGATCAACGAAACACAATAAATAATACTTGCTAGAAAGAAACAATAAAAAATATACGTATAAACATTAGAAGTATAATAAAATGCTGGAATCCCGCTAGCCCTTATTGTATATTCAGGTGCTGGCAGCAAGAGTTCTGTTGTAGCATTAATAATGAAAAGTCCGACAAAAAGAAAGAACCAAATAGTATCTTTTTTATGAGGTGAATTAAATAAAAATTCATGGACAAAACTAATAAACGCATATGGTACTAGACATAAACCCAATAAAGAAATATCATACCAAAATTTGACTGATGGTCCAAACATTGAACGCATAAAGAAAGAACCACCAGTCCAAAACATCATCGCCATTAACAATGTCATAAAAGCTTTAATCAACTTAGTTTTCTTTGAAGCCGATAATGAAATAAATAAAAATATATAACAGTACAGCGCAATAATCGAGACATATGTATAATTATTCATATAGTCGTCCTCCCATTTCAACCCGATAATCCTGATCTTGAATCGTTAACAGTTCATTAATTTCTAAAGTTGGAGGATTAATTTTTTTAATTTTATGAGAATGATTTTTTTCATAATAGGCAAATGTTCCAGCTTTTATAATTGTTATTTTTAACGGATCGATACCTAGAATTTTCTTTAAATCCTGATAATCTTGATCTACATATTTAAAATAAATGCTTAATTGTTCCCTTAGTATTTCAATTGAAATAGCTTGGGTGATTTGAGCATGTGGATCCATTTCAACATATAGATGCAGATATGGACGATTATTATGATTAAATTCTTTTTTAGCAATATAATTAGTGATTTTAAGTCCCGATAATTTGACAACTTGATCAATCGAATTTTCAGTAATCCTTGTAAACCCGCCAATATCAATGACATTTGGAACCCGATCGAGATATTTAAATCGCGGTAATTTAATATTCTCATCTTTATTTTTAAGATCAATACACTGATACATATCACCTACTCGATAACGCATAAAGGCTCCGCCTTTTAAAACAGATATTACTAATTCATAACTCATTCCTTCTTCAACCTCATTTATCAATACTGTTCGAGGCTGATAACTAGAATCAGCTAAATTTTTCTCCATTTCGTCACTTGGGATAAACTCATAAAAACAAGCATCAGGGAAAAAGTATAATCCATTTCGGCTCCACGTCTCAGTGCCTATACAAGTTGGTTCCGTTCCAGCAAATATTTCCATTGGACGAATACCCCACAATTCTTCTAAATCATCCTTATAACAAGCATTATCTGTTCCTGCTACCATAAATCCCTTTAATTTAAAAATATCTTTAGGTTTTAACTCACGTCCTTCTTTTATGCATTTGCATTTTGCTAATACAATCTTAGCAAAACGTAATGGAGATTTTTTTAATAAAGAAATAGCACCGCCACCACCAGAACTCATTTTTCCTAAACTTAAACTAACATAATAAGTTACACTTCCTAAACCAAAAAAATAGTCAATTCCCTTTGACAATCCTAATTTAAATCCTACTTTATTTCGAGTTGAAAAACTCATTTTCACAGCATCCTTAACAGGCGGTAAAAATTCAATACCGATTTCCTCTTCAAATGCTAATGGTAACAAGCCTGTTGCATAAGGTAATGGTGCTAGACCATATAAAATCGTATCTGTCGAACGGGCTTTAAAATCCCCTCGCTTTGTTGAAGTTCCCAATAACAAACAGGCACAGACATTTCGTTTAAATGTATCCAGCATACTTTCAGTATAAGGAGCCACCTTGATGGGATGTTTACCACCCTCCCAAGTTGTCTGGATCCATAAAACCGGTTCATCTGGTAAAAGTTCGCTTTTCTTTTGTAATAAGTCGCTAGCATAATCATCATAAGAAGTTAATGGAACTAGTCCACGAAACTCCTTAATATTTTTTGGTGTACTTCCTTTTAATATTTTTTTCCCTAATGGGCTTCGTGACCATAAGGCAATTTGTTCTTCCATCAGACGATTTTGAATCTGAACAAATTCATCCATCGATAAATCTAAAAAGCCACAGTATTCATTCCAAACATCTTCTCGACTCCGTGCTTTTAATTTATCCTCAAATTTCATTTTGACACCTCCCCAAATGTTCTAATACAGCTTCTAATACTTTTAATTGTTGGAACAAGAAATGGTACTATTTTTTTATATTCATCGTAATCAACAAATTGCTTGGGGAAAATAATTATGTCTTGTAAAATCACATACCCAATATTTAATAGATTAAATCCAATCAACATAAATAACATAGTTTCATTTTGAAAAGCTAGATATAAACATAAATACATTAAAATCATCATGTGCACCCCCGGATGACGACATAAGGCATAGACACCGGTTTTTACACACGGCTGTTTATTCTCAGTATTTTTATATGCATCATCAAATTTTAACGCAAAAAATAACGTATAGATTAACCCTATCGCTGCCAGTAATGCAAGTCCCAAAAAGATAATAAAGTGTGCATCTATTTTTTTAGGAAAATAAATAATAATATTCGCTAAAGTAGCAAATACTAATATTATTGACCCAATCGCAAAAAACTTTTTAAAAATTTTATTACCTAAATAAATTAAATTCAAATCATAAATGTACATCATAAAAAAAGCAATAATCCCACAAATATTTAACATATATACCCTCTCACTCTATTTTCATATATGTCTATTATACACATAATCGCTCAATTTTTTAATGTATTTAGTAATTTTTTTACTAAATAGTACAAAAAAAGGTAGACTTAACATCTACCCTTTAAAATTCTTCAATTATTTATTCAATTCAATCATCAAATCACAAATTTTATTTGAAAAATCAACTGGATTGTCGATTGAGAATCCTTCAATCAATAAAGCTTGATCATATAAGATACTTGCATAATCATTTACTTTATCAGGATTATTTTCATAAACCTTTTTCATAGCATTGAAAATATCATGATTAGGATTAATTTCTAAAATTCTACCTGCTTTTACTTCTTGACCTTCAGGCATCTGATTTAAGACTTTTTCCATTTCAAATGATACTCCATCACTAGAAACTAGACAAACAGGATGTGATTTTAATCGTGAAGATACTTTTACGTCAACGACTTTATCACCAAGAGAATCTTTGATTGCTGTCAATAAGTCTTTATTCTCTTCATTAGTTTTTTCTAATTCTTTCTTTTCCTCTTCACTATCGATATCTAAATCACCTTGAGCTACACTCTTAAATGGTTTTTCCTTATAATCACGCATCATTTGGAAACAGAATTCATCTACATTATCTGTTAAATATAGAACATCATATCCTTTGTCTTTGACTACTTCTACTTGTGGTAAAGTGGCAATCTTTTCACGAGTTTCACCACTTGCAAAATAAATCTCCTTTTGACCTTCAGGCATATGTTCAATATATTCCGCTAAGGTAATAAGTTTTTCTTCTTTACTAGAATAATATAATAGCAGATCTTGTAATTTTTCTTTTAACATTCCATAGCTATTATAAATACCAAACTTTAATTGTAAACCAAAACTATTAAAGAATTCTTCATATTTTACACGATCTTTTTTCAACATTGTTTCTAATTCTGATTGAATTTTCTTTTCAATTTTATCAGCAATTACTTTTAATTGACGGTCGTGTTGTAACATTTCTCTTGAAATATTTAATGATAAGTCTTCTGAATCAACCAATCCTTTAACAAAGCGGAAATGTTCAGGAACTAATTCACTAGCTTTATCCATGATGAAGACACCACGTGAATATAATTGTAACCCTTTTTCATATTCATTTGAATAATAATTCATTGGTGGTTTTGAAGGAATAAATAATAATGAATCATATGAAACGTTACCTTCTACTCGGCTATGAATCACTTTCAACGGATCATTAAAATCATTAAATTTATCTTTGTAGAAATCATTATATTCTTCATCAGTAATATCTTTTTTATTACGTTTCCATAATGGTACCATTGAATTTAATGTTTGATTTTCAATAACATCTTCGTATTCATCACTATCATCTTTTTTCTTTGAAACTGTCATATCCATATTAATTGGATAATGCACGTAATCAGAATATTTTTTAACTAAATCACGAATATGATATTGATTTAAATATTCATCATAGTTATCATCATCCGTATTATCTTTTAAGTATAATTTAATTGTAGTTCCATGATCAGCAACATTAGTTTCAAAAATCTCATAGCCATCACTAACTTCAGATACCCAAGTATATCCTTGCTCAGTTCCATATTTTTTAGAAATCACTTCTACTTTTTTTGCCACCATGAAAGCTGCATAGAAACCAACACCAAATTGTCCGATAATATCAATATCATCATGTTCATTTTCATTTTTAAACTCAAATGAACCACTATTAGCAATAGTTCCAAGATGTGTTTCTAATTCATCTTTATCCATCCCAATTCCATTATCTTTAATAGTTAAAACACGATTTTCTTTATCGATTTCAATCATAATTTTTAAATCATTGCGATTAATTGAAGAAATATTTTCTGTAAGTGCTTTATAATATAATTTATCACTTGCATCACTTGCATTAGAAATCAATTCACGTAAGAAAATTTCTTTATGTGTATAAATAGAATTAATCATTAAATCTAATAATCTTTTTGATTCTGCTTTAAATTGTTTTTTCTCAGCCATACTCACATCTCCATTCTAAATATTAGCACTCCTCATTCATTTGTGCTAAAGATATTCTAATACAACTATTTAGCAGTGTCAATAGGAAAGTGCTAAATTAGTCAAAAATAAAAAGTCTCTATTGAGACTTTTGGTTAATTATAAAGCTGCAACGTTTGCTGCTTGTTCACCACGATCAGATTCAACGATATCGAAGCTTACTTTAGCACCCTCTTCTAAAGATTTGAATCCACTACCTTGGATTGCAGAAAAGTGAACAAATAAATCTCCACCTGTATCTTTTGTAATAAATCCAAAACCTTTTTCACTATTAAACCATTTTACTGTACCTGTATTCATCAGACGTACCTCCTATTTTTATTATAAAAAGCATTACTATAAAAAAAGCAGATGCTAAGTTGCTTATAAATACAACTTTCACATCTGTAAGTTAAATATTCATTGCTCGTTACTCATATATAATATCACAGCAACAATAAGAAGTCAACCAATATCAGAATAATATTTCAATTTATATTTTATAATCTTTTTAACTTAAATTATTCCTAAATCAATAAATTCATAATAGACTCCGTCTTCATCAACACTTTTACAAATTCGATCAGCTATTTCCTTAAGCCGAGCACTGCCATTGTCCATGACCACTCCACATTTGACTGCATCGATCATTTCATAATCATTCATACTATCACCAAATCCAATTGTGTCTTCCATATCTATATTTAGATAATCAACAATTCGTTTGATTCCTGTTCCTTTATTATCAAGTTTTGACATTATTTCACCATTAATATTTTTACTGCCAAACATATCATGTACTACAAAGTTAAAGTTCTCTTTCAATTCTTTAAAAGCATGATCGAAATCTTCCTGCTTCATTGCAATAAAGGATATTTTATGAATTCCACGACCATCGTATTCATTCATATCTCTTACATTAAATTTATCACTTTGTTCAGCTTTTAAGCGTTCCATCTCCGAATTAGTCGCTTCCTCATTATTTCCACCTACAAAAAATTCCATCATTTTGGGTGACATATATGTAATATCGGTACACTCATAATTATATACGATATTATTACGATTAAATACATCGCAAGCTTTTTCAATTAATTTACGATCATAATAACGGCTATGGACTACTTCATCAGCAACTTCGATATAGCTTCCAGCACTAGCAATAAAACCATCAAAATTTACTTCCTCTAACTCATTTCTAATTCCTATCTTATTTCTTCCTGTACAAATAAATACTTTATGTCCCTGATTACGGGCTAGAGTGATTGCTTTTTTTACCTGCTCAGTCATTTTGCCATGATTAGCAACCAATGTTCCATCAACATCTAAAAAAATTGCTTTTTTCTCCATAACATTCCTCCTTAAGATTATTTATTATATAAGTATACCTATTTTAAAGAATATTTGTATTCTTTTTACAAAAAAAGAAAAAGGGAAGTACTAACACTTCCCGTGATCATGATGATAACTATCTACTAAACTATTAGTGCGGCTATGACAACTAGTACCACAACTACCACAATTTCCGCCACAACTAGATTTACCATTAGCTTTATCTTTTCTGATTGAATTGATTGCTAATAGGACTGCAAATAATAAAATGACACTAACGATGATAGTCGATAAATTTTCAATTAGCCAGTTCACTGTTATCACCCTTTCTATTTTTCAGTTACAGTTTTATTTAAATCGATATTTAAACGATTGTCTTCTTTATATGGTCGAACTAATAGATAAACAAAACCAATCACTACTAATATAGCAATTACTGTAGCAAATGTAAATGTTCCAGTAATAACTAAATTTCCAATTTGGTAAACACTAAATGCTACTAAATAAGCAAATACAGTTTGATACACAATTGCAAACGCTGTCCAGCGGCCATTATTCATTTCTCTTTTAATTGCTCCCATAGCAGCAAAACATGGTGCACATAATAAGTTAAAGATTAAGAATGAAAATGCTGCAATTTGTGTATAGCTTGCTGCTAAGGTTCCCCAGATTTCTGCTCCATCGTCAGCAACCTCTGCAAATCCATATAAAATACCGAATGTACCAACAACGTTTTCTTTAGCAACTAAACCTGTAATCGCAGCTACTGCAGCTTTCCAATCACCCCAACCAAGTGGTGTAAATATCCATGCAATTGCATTACCAATTGATGCTAAAATACTATGATCTAACTGAGTATCTTCTAACATTGTAAATTGTCCATCGACAAATCCAAAGTATGAAGTAAACCAAACTAAAATACTTGATAATAAGATAATCGTTCCAGCTTTTTTAATGAAAGACCATCCTCTTTCCCACATACTTCTTAAAACGTTAGTAATCGTCGGCATATGATACGCTGGTAACTCCATTACGAATGGTGCTGGTTCACCAGCAAAACGTCTTGTTTTCTTTAAAATAATTCCAGAAGTAATAATTGCAGCTATTCCAATAAAATATGCACTCGGTGCTACCCAAGATGCACCACCAAATAATGCACCTGCAATTAACGCAATAATTGGTAACTTAGCACCACAAGGAATAAACGTAGTTGTAATAATCGTCATTTTTCGATCACGATCATTTTCAATAGTACGTGATGCCATAATTCCTGGTACCCCACATCCAGTTCCAATCAACATTGGAATGAATGATTTACCTGATAATCCAAATTTTCTAAAAATTCTATCCATAATAAATGCAACCCGAGCCATGTATCCACATGATTCAAGCACCGCTAAGAAAAAGAATAACACTAACATTTGTGGAACGAAACCTAATACCGCACCTACCCCAGCTACGATACCATCTAAAATTAAGCCATTTAACCAGGCCGCAGTTCCTAATGATTCTAATAATCCTTCAATTAAGCTTGGAATTGATGGAACTGCTAGTCCAAATAAACTCCATCCATCACCAAACACACCTTCATTTGCCCAATCAGTCGCCCAAGTACCAACAGTAGTTACTGAAATATAATAAACCACAAACATTACTACTGCAAAGATTGGTAAGGCTAACCAGCGGTTTGTAACAATGCGGTCAATTTTATCAGAAACTGATAATTGATCATGACTATGTTTTTTATAACAATCATCTATAATAGAAGTTATAAATTGATAACGTTCATTAGTAATAATACTTTCTGCATCGTCATCTAATTCTTTTTCACTTTGATCAATAATTGTTTCAACATTAGGTACACTACTCATTAATCCTGAAATTTTATCATCACGTTCAAATAATTTAATCGCATAAAAACGTCGTTGTTCCACTGCAATATCACTTGGCAACATTGCTTCAATCTGGTCTAATTTTTCTTCAACAGCACTATCAAATTTATGAATTGGTGCATTTATTCTTTTAGAATTAGCTAAAGTAACAGCACGATCAGCCGCTTCTTTTATTCCTTTTCCTTTAAGAGCAGAAATTTCAACAACTTGGCACCCCAATTCTTTTGATAATTTTTTTACATCAATCTTATCATTATTTTTAGCAACGATATCCATCATATTGATTGCCATAATAACAGGAATCCCCAACTCCATAATTTGTGTAGTTAAATAAAGATTTCTTTCTAAGTTTGTTCCATCAACAATATTGATAATTGCATCTGGTCTTTCTTGAATTAGATAGTTACGTGCCACTACCTCTTCCAAAGTATATGGCGACAAAGAATAAATACCAGGTAGATCCATTAATTTAACATCTTTATGACCTTTTAATTTACCCTCTTTTTTCTCTACTGTTACCCCTGGCCAGTTTCCAACAAATTGATTGGAACCAGTCAAAGCATTAAATAGCGTTGTTTTCCCACTATTAGGATTCCCCGCTAATGCAATTGTAATTGACATTTTTTCACCCTCCTATATATTTTACTACTATAATACTTCAATCATTGCTGCATCGGCTTTACGCAAAGATAGTTCATATCCTCGTACTTTAACCTCAATTGGATCACCTAATGGTGCAACTTTACGAACTAGTACTTCTGTCCCCTTAGTAATTCCCATATCCATGATTCTTCTTTTTACAGCTCCATCTCCATGCAGTTTCATGACTCTCGCACTAGTTCCGCATTTTACATCTCTTAGCGTTTTCAATTAATTATCCCCCTTTTAATAGTTAAATCATAATTTTATTAGCCATCTCTTGACTAATCGCTACTCTTGATTCTTTAATTTTAGTAATTAGATTTCCTTGGTTCTTACTTACAATAGTAACTGTCGCTCCTGTTGTAAAGCCTAGCGATTCAAGAAATAATTTTACTTCTTGTTTTCCTCCGACTTTTTTTATGGTCTGTACTTCACCAATTGTCGCCATAGTTAAAGGCATCATCATCACTTCCTCGCTTTTTCTTGTTAGTCCTATCTAACTACTGTTATGTTATACCTGCCTAACTTAAAAGTCAATAGTTGCCAAGAAAAAAGTTAGGATATTTTAACTTTATCAGCAAAAAAAGAAGGATTTCTCCTTCTTAGTCTAAATCTTCTCCATTTGATTCAAATGCTTTTTTAACCCAATGATATGATTTTTTAGGAATACGTTTTAAATCACGAATATCCTTATTAGTACGGTTTACATAAACAAAACCATATCGTTTATCCATATTACACATACTTGCTAGAATATCAATTGGTCCCCAAGTAATGTAACCTAGACATTTAACGCCTTCTTCAAACATTGCATTTTTCATTTCTTTTATGTGATCACGATGATAATTAATACGATAATCATCTTCGATTGTTTTATTAGCTGCTAACATTGTATCAACTTCTTCTTGCGTCATATCTTCACGCCATCCAATTCCGTTTTCAAGAACGAAAACCGGTAAATCAGAACGTGTTGCTAAATCATTTAAAGTCCATCTAAAACCAACAGGATCAATTTCCCAACCCCATTCATTAGCTTCGCAATGTGGATTTTTAACTGTATGTTCTCCAACTACTTCATGATATGGTCTTGTATAATCAAATTCACCTTCAGTAACAGTATTAGAGCGATAATAACTAAAAGCAATATAATCTACAGTATACTTTAATAATTCATCATCGCCTTCTTCAAATGTTGGCATCCATCCACGGTTTTCTAAATATGCTATCATATAATCTGGATATTTTCCTTTAGCAAAAACATCACAGTGGAAACCATTCATATATTGATAAGCTTTCCATGCAAATAAATTGTTCTTTGGCGTATTTGAATATGGATAAATATTAGTAACTGCATTCATACCGCAGAATTGAGCATCTGGCTGTAATTCTCTTAATGCTTTGACAGCTTTACAATGAGCAATAAAAACATTGTGATTGACTTGATATAAATGTTTAGCTGGGTCCACACCTTCAGGAATTTCTTCAGCGTTAGATACACGCAACATCATCCCATGTAAATTTTGTTCATTAAAAGACATCCAGTGTTTAACTCGATTACCAAATCGTTCGATACATACACGAGCATATCTTTCAAAACAGTCAACAACATAGCGTGATGCAAAACCATTATGTTCTTTTACTAATTTATAAGGCATATCAAAATGCACTAAAGTTATCATAGGTTCTATACCAGCAGCAATCAATTTATCAATTAGATCACTGTAAAATTTAATTCCTTCTTCATTTACCGGTTCATCTAAAGTCCCATCAGGAATAATTCTTGACCAGCAAATTGAAAAACGGTAAAAATTGAATCCCATATCTTTCATTAAAGCAATATCTTCATCATAACGATGATATTCATCAATTCCTACTGACCAGTCAGAAAATTCTGGATCAGTTGGTCTAACGTCATAAATACAAACGCCTTTTCCACCTTCGTTACGAGCTCCTTCAGTTTGAAAACTTGATACTGAGCCACCCCAATAAAAATTATCTGGTAATTTCTTTTCCATTACAATACCTCTCTTTCACATACCATTTTAGTTAATCTGTAAAGATAAGTAAATGAGTTTTTCTGACCTTATAATCAAGTTTCATATTTTATTTAATAAATACCAGTTTTATGAAACAATGTTTCATGATATACTAAATAGAGGTGATTTTATGAGTATTATGACTCAATTAGAATTTGAATTAGATTTCTCCAGTTCTGAAAAAACAATTGCGAAATACATATTAGATAATGGTGAAGATATTCTTAATTTATCAGTAAAAGAATTAGCTAAACAAACTTATACTTCTCCAGCAACAATTGTTCGTCTTTGCCGTAAATTAGGACTTAATGGCTATGGTGACTTTAAAATCAAATATTCAGCTGAATTACAGTTTGATAAAAAAAACAAAAAACGTGTTGACGTCAACTTTCCTTTTGGAAACACCGACTCAAATAGCCAAATTGCATATCGGATTGCCAATCTGCATCAAGAAGCTATTGAAGACACCTTAAACTTAGTTGATTTTAAGAACCTTGACAAAATTATTAATTTACTCGATCAAGCAAGACGCATCTATCTTTTTGGAAATGGTAATTCTTTATTAGCTGGTTTTGATTTTCAACACAAAATGATGCGAATTGGTAAAATGGTGGAAATGCGAGCTCATGCTGGTGAGCAAGGTTTCTTATCATATACTTGTAGTCCTGATGATGTAGCCATTCTTATATCATATTCCGGCGAAACGAATGAAATGGTAGAACTTGCGAAATTTTTAAAAAAGATGCATGTTCCCCTTTTGGGTATTACTTCTATCGGGGATAATCAATTATCAAAATATTGCACTTATATTATGAATACAGGATCACGAGAAAAGATATTTTCTAAGATAGCTCCTTATTCATCCAAAACATCGATTTCTTATTTGCTTGATTTGATTTTTTCATGTATCTTTAGATTGAATTATGATCATTATATTAATGAAAAAATTAATCGTGATAAATTATTTGATCACCGTCATCCTTATAAAAGTCCCATCAATGATTAAAAGGCTGTTTGAGCAGCCTTTTAAATTTCAACAATTTGTCCGTCCTCTATTTTTAATTGAACATCACACTTTTGAGCCAATGATGGCGAATGAGTAACAATTATAATACATTTATTAGCTTGATGAGCTAAATCGATAAATGTTTTTAAAATTTCTTTAGAATTCTTTTCATCAAGATTACCCGTAGGTTCATCAGCTAAAATTAAATCAACATCTTTGGCAATTGCACGAGCAATAGCAATTCTTTGTTGCTGTCCTCCAGAAAGTTTGCGAATATCTCGTAAACTTTGTTCTTTTGAAAGCCCTAATTTTTTTAAAATATCCAGGCAATATTCTTTTTTATTTTGGACCTTCCGTCCAGCTATTTCAATTGCATTAGCAACATTTTCATAAGCATTCATATAATGAATCAAATTATATGATTGAAACACAATCGAAATGTCATTCCGACGATATTTATTTAATCCAATCCTTGCAGTATCTTGGCCTTTAAAAATAACTTTTCCACCTTTTGGCTTATCTAAACCACCAGCCAATACAATAGTTGTTGTCTTCCCGCTACCGCTAGCGCCAACAATTGCATAGATTTTTCCTTTTTCAAAACTATAATTAGCTTTATTCAAAATACTTACATTACTAGAACCATCTAAATAATGGTATGAAACATCTTCAAAATTCAAAATTGTTTCCATCTCTACCCCTCCTTCTTCACAAGAATCTCACGTGGTGATAATCGTAATACATAAGCAGATGGAATAGCGATTGAAACAAGACAAATTGCAATTGTAATCCCCGCTAATTGCATTACTGTAGTAGTTGTTAAAGACACATCTAATTCTGTATTTTCCGGTCCATTAAATGCTTGATCGAACATTTTATCATTACCGGATGTCGAATCAGTGTTATTGCTATCGTTATTTTGATCTCTGATTTCCGGCATCTGCATTTGAACTTGATTATTGTTCGTTCCAGATTCTAGCATATTTCCAACTACATTTGATACTAACTTTCCGGTACCTAGTGAAATAACAAAGGCAACAGTCGCAATCAAAAGCATCTCAAATAATTGTTGTAAAATAATTTTCACTTTACTTTGTCCTAATGATAAAAATACACCAATTTCATAATATCTGCTTCTGATTGTTAAAATTAAAATCAAGCATAGAATAGCACTTCCGGCACCAATTACAACGATTAAAAACATTGTTGCAAATGATTGAGTATTTTCTAAACTACTTACATTTTGCTGATATAAACGATCATTTGCATCAAGCGTATATGTCTCAAAATCGATATCACTCTTTTTTTGTGCTAAGGTTTGAAAAGCTTCAATATTCTCAGGGTCATCTAAATAATAAGTTGCCGATGTAATATTTGTTTCACTCCCCGATAATGTTTGACCAATAGATAAATCTGTATAAATTGTATTAAACGGATTACTTTGCCCTGGTCCACCCATTGTTTTAGCATCTGTCACCTCGTAGATTCCGACAATAGTTAATTGTTGTGTTACTGTTTCTTCATTTATAGTAGTATAAACTGTAAATGTATCACCTACATTTAAATCATTATCAGTAGCTAAATTTGTTTCAATGACACAATTATTTGTTCCGGCATCATCACTTGATAATAATCGTCCCTGTTTTAGAGTACTACTTTCTTCTGTGAAACTATCTAAATATTCCATCGTCGTATTTGCACTGATTGAAAAATCTCCTTGATTTGCTGATTGGAAATTTTCTTGTCCATCAGGACGTTCCATTGTTTGATTATCTTGACTTGTGGTCAATTCAACAGCTGTAATATCATCGCTACTTGCTGTGGTTGAAATAGCATAATTATAATTTTTTACATATTTTAAATCTTTTAACTGGTCAGCCATCGCAATTGTAACACTTGCTGCTACTTCACTAACTGCTTGCCCTTTTTCACGTTGACCCATCATATTTTGCATATTTGTTGTCAATGTTACATCATTGCCAAGTGATGTTCTAATTTGCTCCATTGATTTTTTCGAAGCACTCTGGATTGACAAACCTGCAATAATCAAGTTCGCAATTACTGTCATTATTACAAATAATAAAACTGTCTTGCCAATATTCTTTTTAATACTTAGAAATGCATTTTTTAACATATCTTAACCTCCTGAAAAAAATATAGCAAACTATAGTTAAGGATAAAATCGTTCAATTATGTAAAAAAATAGGAAACTAAAGTTAGTTTCCCTTATCTATATTTAATTGTAGAATCTTCTTGATTTCCTGATACAACTATTTCATCATCACCTAATTGATCTTTAGCATTGTCATTACTTGACTGTTGCCCATGTTTTGGTTTTTTCATAAATTCACCTCAATAATATTATGTACTATTTTTAATATTTAATTCAAAATTTTTAAAAAAATATTATCAAATGGTACTTCTTATACTAGACTAATATCTACCGCAATAATAATTATTCATTTCGACTATCTTTGATTCTTTTTATGTAATAAAATAATCTTAATAGTTTTTATTCATATAATATTATTTACATTTTTATAAAAAATAAGACTGTTTTACAGTCTTATTCATCACCAAAGCAAATTCCAATCGCTTTTGCAGCTTTTACTAATTCACCATTAGGATCTACATGTTTTTGTTTTCCAAATTTAGCATCACCGATTACTTCCTCTAAAGATGTATAAGACATTTCTTCACCTTTTAAAGTAACAACATTACCAAATTTACCTTCTTTAATCAGCTCAAGTGCTTTTACACCAAAACGAATTGATAAAATACGATCATATGCTTGGATATCTCCTCCACGGATGATATGTCCTGGATTAACTGAACGAACTTCATGGTTAGCAATTGCCTGTTCAAGATCATCAGCTACCTTTGCAGCTAATCCTGAATAACGAACTGGATCAGGACTATCTTCAACGATTTTTCCAATCACCTTAGTCCCATCAGCATATTTAGCACCTTCTGCTACTGCAATTACAGTGTATGGATAACCTTCAGCGTCGCGTTTTGCAACGTGCTTAACAATGTTATCAATTGTAAATGGAATCTCAGGAATTAAGATACATGAGGCATTTCCTGCCATTCCTGAATATAACGCAATCCATCCAGCATCTCGTCCCATCAGCTCACAACAGATAACTCGATGATGTGATTTTGCCGTTGTATTTAACCGGTCAATAAATTCAGTTCCTACTGAAGAAGCACTGATAAATCCATAAGTTAAATCAGTCGCTGGCAAATCATTATCCATTGTTTTAGGGATACCAATTACATTAACGCCTTTTCTTGAAAAATCACGAGCACTTGTTAAAGTACCATCACCACCTAAAACAACCAGCACATCGACACCAGCTTTTTTTAAGTTTTCGACACCAACATCAGAAACGTCTTTTTTTACCTTTCCGCCATGACCATCATCAACAAGATAGTCGAATAAGTTATCTTTATTAGAACTATATAAAATAGTTCCACCTTCTTTATAAATATTCTCTACCTTATCAACTGTCAATTCTATGTAATCATTGTTATAAAGACCACGATAACCATAAACATAGCCAATAACTTCATACCCGTATTCATTAATAGCCGCTTTGGTTACTGCTCTAATAACAGCATTTAACCCGGGGCAATCTCCGCCTCCAGATAATAATGCGATTCTTTTTACGTCTGCCATAAACATCCCTCCATAAACTTTATTATATGATTTTTTATAATAAAACTCAATAAAAATGTTACCGTTTACATAAAATACGCAATATTTATAAAATTCAACAAAATATTATAAAAAATATTAACTTCTGCCTTAAATAAACAACATCTATTTATTATAAAGATGACTACATTACTTTTAAAGATTCAATAAATAATTAAATTATTATTATAAAAACAAAAATATCTACTTTACGTTATAATATCTTTATAGGAGGGGTCTCCATGAGAACAAATGAAGTTGAAAAAATCACAGGTTTAACTAAACATGCCATACTTTATTATGAAAAAGTGGGAATCATCCGACCCAAAAGAACAAATAATGGTTACCGTAACTACAGCCATGACGATTTACAAACGTTAAAACTTGTGAAATTTTTACGTAATTTAGATATTTCAATTGATGATATCAAAGCAATCTTAAATAATAAATGCAGTTTAGATGACTGTTTAAAGATTCATAAGCGCAACATTGATCAAACAATTTCTGAATTAGAAGATCTTCAAAATACAATATCAACATTCAAAGATATGCATATTCCACTAATTCCTGCATTAGAAAATATTAAATTAGTTCCAGAGAAAAAAGGGCTTGGATATCGAAAAACAAGTAAAACAATAGCTTATAATCGCCCACTAACTAGAGCCATGGCAATACGACAGGTCATTTCTGCAGGAATTATTGCTTCGATTTTTACTTACGGTATTTATATTTGGATTTGGAGCGAAAAATGGTATTATTTAGAAAATTTATATTTTGTCGCAGTCGTCTTTTTAATAAATATTTTAATTTTTATTTTTGCTAACTTCCAATTTATGATGCATCTTTACGATAAATCAAGAAACCAATCTATTGAATTTTTAGAAGAAGGAATAAGAATTTTCAAGCGTAAAAATTCTTTTCACCATTTTAAATATGTACTTTCTGCCTTGATTAATCAGCATTATAAATATCAAAAGTTTTATTTCTACCAAGATATTGAAAAACTTGTCGTTCAAACTAGACAGCGTTTTATCCCTCTTTATAGTTTAGGTACTGGAGGCCCAAGCACTGATATGTATGAAGTAGATATCACACTTTATTTTAGTGATGGTGAAACTTATTTTTTATTGGGACCTGAAACATTTAATAATGACAGTCAGCTGATTGGACATATTTTAACAGAGAAAATTCCCAATATTGTAGATCCCGACAATATCCTAACAGCTTACCAAAATAAAATAAATCTAACCGATTACATAACATCACAAAAAAGTATGATTTCCAGATAATAGAAATCATACTTTTTTATTCTAGTCACTCAATATTTTTTATCTATGATTATTTAAATATTCTTCAATGATCCAAACTGGCATTCCAATAACAGTCTCTAAGTTTCCTTCTACTTTAGCGACTAATGCCTTACCTTCACCTTGAATTGCATAAGCTCCTGCTTTACCTGGCCATTCGTTTAAATCAAGATAAGCGTTAATTTCTTCATCAGATAATTTTTTAAAAGTGACTTTAGTTCCATCATGGTAAGTAGAAACTTTTCCATTATCAATGATTGCTACCGCTGAGTAAACAGTTTGGGTCTGATCAGATAACAATTTTAACATTTCATAAGCTGCCTGACGATCAGCAGCTTTTCCCAGCATCTGATTTTCTAAACATACCATAGTATCTGCTCCAATAACAATATCACTAGGGTATTTTAAAGCAATGGGTGCTGCTTTTTGATAAGCTAACTTCTCTAAACGTAAAGGAAGTGCCAAACTTTCATCTAGCACTTCCTCAATTTCTTGAAAGTCGATTATAAAATCAAACTTATGTAATTCTAATAATTCTTTTCTTCTAGGTGAACTACTAGCAAGAACAAGCCTTTTCATTATTCTGCCTTTGGTTCCTCTTTAGGTTCCTCTTTAGGTTCCTCTTTTTTGATTGGTTTAGGAAGTAAAGCCTTGCGTGAAACATTTACTTTTCCCTTATCATCAACTTTAGTGACTTTAACTTTAATGATATCACCTAATTTTATCACTTCACCCATTTTTTTAGTTCTTTCATATGCATAATCAGAGATATGCAAAAAACCATCTGTTCCGTCAAACAAATTAATAAAAGCATAATTATCTTCTACTCTTACTACTTTACCATCATAAACTTCGCCAACTTGCGCTTTTTTAACAATTTTTTCAATTAGCTCAACTGCTTTATTGATTGCAGCTTGATCATAATGATAAATAACAACTGTACCATCTTGTTCAATGTCGATCTTAACACCATCAGATTGTTCAATGATTTCATTGATTGTTTTACCCCCCTGACCAATAACCGCTTTGATTTGATCCGGTTCAATCTTCATCATTTGTACTTTTGGTGCATATGGTGATAATTCATCACGTGGTGCTGCAATCGCATCCATCATATTTGCCATAATTTGTTTACGAGCTACTTTAGCTTGAGCTAAAGCCTCTTGTAAAATTTCTTTCGTAATACCATCAATCTTAATATCCATTTGTAATGCACAAATACCCGCATCAGTTCCTGCAACTTTAAAATCCATATCTCCTAAATGATCTTCCATTCCTTGGATATCTGTCAAGATAGTATATGCATCCCCTTTTTTTACTAGTCCCATAGCTACTCCAGCTACTGGTGCCTTAATTGGAACACCGGCTGCCATTAAGGCCATTGTCGAAGCACAGATAGAAGCCTGTGAAGAGGAACCATTAGATTCCAATACTTCAGAAACCACTCTAATTGTATAAGGAAAAGCTTCTTCACTAGGAATCACTTGTGCTAAAGCTCTTTCGCCTAAAGCGCCATGCCCAATTTCACGACGACCTGGAGCACCCATTCGTCCTGTTTCTCCAACTGAATATGGCGGGAAATTATAATGATGCATAAAACGTTTTTGATCTTCTAACCCTAATCCATCTATTTTTTGATGTTCTCCAATTGCACCTAATGTTGCAACCGATAAAACTTGCGTTTCACCACGTGTAAATAACGCTGACCCATGAACTCGAGGTAACAAATCAATTTGCGAATCTAATGGCCTGATTTCATCGATTTTGCGTCCATCCGGTCTTATTTTATCTTCAGTAATTAATCGACGTACTTCATCTTTTTCTAGATCATGTAAAATGATTCCAACTTGTTTCATCACATCAGCTTTTATTTCTTCATTTTCATATTCTCTATTGTCATATTCCTCTGTCACTTGAGCGATTAGATCATCAATTGCTCCATATCTCTCTAATTTACCGGGAATTGAAACTGCTGCAGCCATTTCGGCTTTAGCACGTACTGCAACTTCTTCAACTAAATCATTATTTAATTCAAATAATGGAATTTCAATTTTTTCTTTTCCACAAGCCTCAACTACTTTTTCTTGGAAAGCAATTAATTCTTTGATTTTTTCATGACCAAACAATAATGCTTCCAACATTACCTCTTCACTAACTTCTTTAGCATCAGCTTCAACCATATTGATAGCATCTTTGGTTCCAGCTACCTCTAAATTTATTAAAGAATTCTCTAGCTGTTCTGGTGTTCCGTTAACAATGAATTCACCATCAACCAAACCAACGTTGACCCCTGCAATAGGGCCATTAAAAGGTATATCAGAAACACATAAAGCCAGTGATGCACCTAACATAGCCGCCATTTCTGGAGTTGCATCTTGATCTACAGATAAAACGGTGTTAACACTTTGCACTTCATTTCTAAACCCATCTGCAAATAATGGTCTAATTGGACGGTCAATCATTCGAGCTGTTAATGTCCCATGTTCACTAGGTCGCCCTTCTCTTTTTAAAAATCCACCTGGAATCTTTCCAACTGAATATAATTTTTCTTCATAAGTTACTGTCAATGGAAAAAAGTCAACATTTTTTGGTTCTTTCCCTGCCACAACAGTTGATAAAATAACTGTATCATTATATCTTACCAATACAGCTCCATTAGCCTGCTTAGCTAATTCTCCTACTTCCACACTTAGATTTTTACCATAAAAATCCATACTAAACACTTGTTTATTCATTCTTTCACCTCATCTATTATCCTAGCCATTATAACATATAAATTTGCATTTCAAAACAATTTATTACTTAACTACTGCAAAAGAGATTAAAAAGATGCTATAATATTGATTAGAGGTGATTTTATGAATGAAAATGAATTAAAAAGTTTAGAAGTATACAATGAAAAGTTTAAAGAAGACCCAACTTCCTTCAATGATTTTCAGGCCAATGATTACATTAAACTATTGAAGAAAAGCGACAACAATGAAGAGGCAATTGAGGTTGGAAAGACATTTATGTCATTATGTCCAAATCTTCGCGGATATCTGAATCAATATGGGTATGCACTTTATAATAAGTTCATCAATATTGATGATGAAAAAATTAGAGATAATGAAGATCTTTTCTTTAGTGTCTTAAAAGATATTTTAGCTGTATGCAAACAGGAACGTTATTCTCCAATGGAACCTTCAGTAAATCGTGCTATTAAATATTTACAACGTGAAAAACCTGAAGATCCTAACAAATTAGTTGAAATGCTTGATTTACTTGATCCTAATCTATTAGATGATAAACCATTTACTAATGATGAAGGAAAAGAATTTGAATCTAAAAAAGAACGCTACTATCGATTAAAAGTAAAAGCTCTATACGAGGCCAAACGTTCAAAAGAATGTGTTGATACTGCTAACAATGCACTATCTCTATCTTTAAAATGGCATTTTAATACATTGCAATGGATTAATTATCAAAGAGCGTGTTCATTAGTCGAACTAGAACAATACGATGAAGCTAAAAAAGTATTCTTATCTTTACATAACCGAATCCGTAATGTTAATTTCTACGAAGTTCTTTATAAAACTAATGCTCAAACAGGCAACATTAAAGAAGCAAATGCTTATTTACTATATGAATTTTTTGAAAATGGATATTCAATTAATCATTTAGGAATTTATACACGCTTGATGGAGGCTACACAACGTACTGAAGACCCGATGTTAATTGAAATTGTAGATGCTTTCTTAACAAAATTAACTGCTGAAAATAATCGTGAATATACTCCAGTTGCTGATTATGGTGAAAAATATAACGATCAAACATCAGAAGAATTATATGATGAATTATATGAAAAAGTAATGAATAATTTAGGTAAATATGTAGAACGTGTTGAAGGAACAGTTGTTCATTATAATAATCAGCGTGGTCTTGGGACTATCTCGCGTTATGATGAAGATGGTATTTTCTTTAGACAAGCCGATTATGTTTACGATGAAGATGTTCAACGTCGTGATAAAGTTGAATATACCCCAATTGAAACATTTGACAACAAGAAAAACGAAATTACAAATAAAGCTATTTTAATTATTACTACTGAAGAATATCTGGATTTTGGATATTAAATAATGGTTATTAGGAAACTTCCTAATAACCATTATTTTTGTCTATCTAAAAATTCTTGCATTGCTTTAATACTCTCATTTGAAATCACATGTTCAATTAAACAAGCGTCTTTATCAGCAATTCCTTCGTCTATGTTCAAAACTTCAACAAATAATTGTTTAATTGTTTGATGTTTACCACAGATAAACTCAGCCGTTTCTTTCCCTTTAGGCGTTAGTTTTACATCCGCATACTTTTCATATATAACATAGCCATCTTTAGCCAAAACCACAACTGCATTATTGACACTTGGTTTAGATACACCTAAATGCTTAGCGATATCACTGACTCTAGCTTTTTTTCCATCTAATGAAAGTTCATAAATTAATTCTAAATAGTTTTGCATCGCAATTGACATTTCTTCCATTTGTTCCACCTCATTAAGAATAATCATATCATAATATTACTTCATCAGCAACTTATATGCCCATATGCAATAGGCTTTTATGCATAGTAATAATTGAGGTGAAAAAATGGAATATTTATTATCGTTAAATCCATTTATAATTGTATTAATTGTAGCAACATTTAACTGGTTAATGACCTTCTTTGGAGCATCGTTAGTTCTATTTGTTCGCAAAGCCAGTCAAAAACTCATTTGTATTGCTCTTGGCAGTTCTGCTGGAATTATGGTTGCTGCTTCATTTTTTTCATTATTACTTCCAGCAAAAGACCAGCTTGAAGCTGGAGGTAAACTTGATTTACTAATCATTCCATTTGGTTTTATTTGTGGTGTAGCATTATTGATGTTGATTGATAAACTGCTCCCCCATGAACACATGATGTCACATGAACAAGAAGGAATCAATCCAGGTCGCTTTTCAAAAAACAAGCTATTAATGTTAGCTATGACCTTACACAATATTCCTGAAGGTTTAGCAGTTGGTGTGGCATTTGCAGGATGTCACGATGGAAATTACTTACCAGCTTTAATCTTAGCTCTAGGAATTGGTATCCAAAATTTTCCTGAAGGTACTGCTATTTCTTTACCTATGCATCAATGCGGAAAAAGCCGTTTTATTGCCATGATGTATGGACAATTTTCTGCTATTGTTGAAATCCCAGCAGCATTATTAGGCTTTATTTTTGCCACTCTAGTCAATGGAGTTTTACCATTCGCTCTTTGTTTCGCAGCCGGTGCCATGTTTTTTGTCTGTATTGAAGAATTAATTCCTGAAGCTAATGCAACTGAAGGAATTGATTTGGGAACAATAAGTTTCATGATTGGTTTTGTCATTATGATGTCTTTAGACATTCTTTTATCATAAATACTATTTAAAGTAATTTAATTTGTTTAAATCCTAAACAAAAAATACTTTTTTAGAAATAAAGCTATTTATCCTAATTTTACAAGTTTTATTATATTGACAAATAGAACTTCATAACGTATTATTTTAGGTAACAATCTATTAAACAAAGACAGTGAAGTGAAGTAGTAAATATGACTTAGATATCAGAGATATTGTGGTTGGTGCGAACAATACGTTAAGAAATATTGAATTCATCATGGAGTCGGATACTGATAAGTAGGTAATCATCGGTGGCTAGCCGTTATCGTAGTAAAGTTTTACACTTATGAAGATTATTAATGTGAGTTAATAATAAACTTGGGGTGGTACCGCGACTTTGTCGTCCTCTATCGAGGGCGACTTTTTGTTTAATAATTGAAAATATGGAGGGAATAAATATGAAAAAATTATTAAAGGCATCTTTAACTGTAATGATGGCACTAACTCTAAGTGCCTGTGGGGGAAGTAAGGATGTTAATATTGGCATTGTTCAATACGCAGAACATCCCGCATTAGATAATGCTAAAAAAGGATTTTTGAAAGCATTAGAAGACAATGGCTATGGTGAGGACAATGTTGCATTTGATGACCAAAATGCTCAAGGTGATGGATCAAATTGTACAACCATTGCTGATAAATTTGTTAACGATAACGTTGACTTGATTTTCGCAATTGCTACACCAACTGCTCAAGCAGCAGCAAACAAAACAACAGAAATTCCAATTGTTTTATCAGCTGTAACAGATCCTGCTAGTGCTAAATTAGTAAAAACCAATGAAAAACCTGGCGGAAATGTAACTGGTACAAGTGATTTAACACCGGTTGCTGATCAATTTGATTTGTTACAACAATTACTTCCTGATGCCAAAACAATCGGGATCATGTATTGTAATGCCGAAGATAACTCAATTTTCCAAGCTGACATTGCTAAAGAAGAATGTGCTAAACGTAATTTAACTGTAGTTGATAAATCTGTTACTGATTCTAATCAAATACAACAAGTTACTGAGTCATTAATTGGAAAAGTAGATGCTATTTACATTCCAACTGACAATCTCTTAGCCGAAGGTATGGCAACCGTTGCTCAAGTTGCTAATGAAAACAATTTACCATGTATTGTTGGTGAAAGTGGGATGGTTGAAAATGGGGGATTAGCCACTTATGGTATCGATTATTATAATCTAGGATATCGTGCTGGTCTTCAGGCTGTAAAAATTTTAAAGGGCGAAGCTAAACCTGCTGATATGGCAATTGAATATTTACCTGCTGAAGAATGTGAATTAACAATAAATGAGAAAGTTGCTAAAAAATTAAACATTACAATTCCTGATGATCTTAAATCTAAAGCAAAGATGGTGAATAAGTAATGAGTTTTATCTTAGCTATTCAAGGTGCAGCATCACAAGGAATCCTTTGGGGAATTATGGCTTTAGGGGTCTACATCACTTTTAGATTATTAGATTTTGCCGATTTAACAGTTGATGGTAGTTTTGCCACTGGCGGTGCTGTTTGTGCTGTTGCTATTGTCAATGGAATAAATCCTATTCTTGCTGTTTTATTAGCTATAATTGCTGGATTTGTTGCCGGAGCTATTACTGGTCTATTACACACTAAATGTCAAATACCTGCGATTTTAGCAGGTATCTTGACCCAAATCGGCCTTTATTCAATTAATTTACGAATCATGGGAAAAAGTAATACACCTTTACTTCAAAGTGATACTATCTTCAAAGGTTTATCAAATACTTTCAATCTATCACAAGCATGGATTACTTTAATCATCGGAATAATTTGTGCGATAATCGTTATTTTAATATGTTACTGGTTCTTTGGAACCGAAATTGGTAGTGCTATCCGTGCTACAGGAAATAATGAACATATGGTTCGAGCACTTGGTGCTAATACAAATACAACTAAATTATTAGGTTTAATGATTTCTAATGGTTTAATAGCAATGTCTGGTGCATTAGTAACCCAATCTCAAGGTTATGCCGACATTAAGATGGGAATTGGAGCAATTGTTATTGGTTTAGCTTCAATCGTTATTGGAGAAGTAATACTAGGAAGAAAGCCTGGTTTCATGTTTACTTTAACTGCTATTATTGTTGGTTCAATTTTGTATCGTATTATTGTTGCAGTTGTTTTACAATTGGGTCTAAGTACTGATGATTTAAAACTGTTGACAGCTTTATTAGTAGGTATAGCATTAACTGTACCTGTTATGGTAAGTAAAAGAAAACAAATTGCTACATACAAAAAATTAACAAAGGAGAAAGAGAATGCTTAAATTAGAACATGTAAGTAAAACTTTTAACCTTGGTACTGTTAATGAAAAAAAGGCTCTTCAAGATTTGAACCTTACTATTAATGATGGAGATTTTATTACAATCATCGGTGGAAACGGGGCTGGTAAAAGTACGACTTTAAATATGATTGCTGGGGTTTATCCAATTGACTGTGGATATATTACTATTGACAATCAAGACATCTCGCTCGCCGATGAATATAAACGTGCCAAATTTATTGGACGTGTTTTCCAAGATCCTATGATGGGAACAGCAGCTAATATGGAAATTCAAGAAAATCTGGCTATGGCTTTTCGTCGTGGTAAACGTCGTGGTTTAAGCTGGGGAATCAGCAAAGAAGAAAAAAAACAATATCATGAAGCACTAAAACGTTTAGACTTAGGTTTAGAAACAAGGATGTCAAGTAAAGTTGGTTTGTTATCAGGAGGACAACGTCAAGCTTTAACATTACTGATGGCAACACTTCAAAAACCCAAAATTCTTTTACTTGATGAGCATACTGCAGCATTAGATCCTCGAACCGCTAAAAAAGTTCTTGATTTAACAGAGGAAATCGTCACTGAACAAAAGCTAACTGCTTTAATGGTAACACATAATATGAAAGATGCTATTAATATCGGTAATCGCTTAATTATGATGGACAAGGGCCGTATTATTTATGATGTCAACGGTGAAGAAAAAGCCAAATTAACAGTTGATGATTTACTTAAAAAATTCGAAGAAGCAAGCGGTAGTGAATTTGACAACGATCGCATGCTATTAGGATAGAGCTGATTCCAGCTCTATTTTTTTATTACTAATAAGTGGCCCTTTTCTGGCACACAATAAAAAACATCTTCTATTTTATCTACACCTTGTTTTTTCAACTCTTTTTTTAACCAATTTATATCCCGGTTGAGCAATTTTAAATTATCTTCATCAATTATCCCATCACAGATTAAAGCATCCGGTAATTCTACTACACACTGATCTTTAGGAATAATTGAAAGTGAACCATTTGTTTCTAATAAAGCAAATTCAACTTTAGAAATACTATCAATATCATTAACTCGTAAATGATGTGATAAATCATCAACAGTATATCGTTGCTTTTTCATTATTTCTTGATCCAATTTTCCTTTAAAAATAATGTATGTAGGTCGTCCTTCAAAAATATCGCGAAGTTTTTTTGATTTCATTGTTATCATTGAAACAAGTCGATCTACAACAATCAATGTAACAGTTGCAACCACACCATGATAAAAAGTAAAATCGCTGTTTCCTATCGTATCTGTCATGATCTCGGCAATAATTAAAAATACTACAAAATCAAATACATTTAATTGACTAAATTCTTTTTTACCAAAAATTCTTAACAAGATACTTAAATAAATATAAATGCAAACACTAATTAAAAATACATCGAAGATATTCATATTTCACCAATCCTTAAATATAATATTAGTAAGATAACAAGGAGGAAATATGAAATCATATTTAAAAATATACCTAAAATTCGCTTTATTTATCCTTATCACCTTTACTATTACTAGTCTTATCATGGCCGGAATTATAAGTTTTATTCATTTATCAAATTTTATCTACCATAGTATTATTAATATAATTGCTGGAATCATTATGATTGTATGGGCATTTTGGCTAATCAAAATATTTCAAAATAAAGCAATTATTCACGCTTTACTATGTGGATTGATCTTTGGAATTATCGCATTAATGGTAAATATTGAAGACATTAATCTAATTAATATCCTTTCAAGACCAATCATTTTAATTATCACTACCTTAATTTTACAATTATATACAAAAAAATTAGACGCTTAATATCTTGGCATAATCAATCCGTAATGATAATGTTATTATACAGGTGGCAATCTCTTTAATTACCTCATATACCAATCATCTAGTTAATCAACTTTATATACAAATCCATAGAATATTTCATCTTTCCAAAGATAATTTCCCTTAAAGAATGATTTAAACAGTTCTTACAAAATACTGATTAAATCATTCTTTTTCTATTTCTACTTATTAAAATTGTTTATAAAAAAGAACCTTACTTATTTTGCAGTCTAAATAGTAGGTTCATTTTATAAGTTCTAGTTTTTAAACTCAATGTTAACAATTTTTACATCATAAGGATCTGCAACCCCAACTGTTACAATTTCATTTACTCCATGACCTAAAACAGCTTTTGCTAATGGAGATTCATTTGAAATCTTTCCATTTAAAGGGTCTGTTTCAGTATATCCAACGATTTGGTAACTTTCAGGTTCAGCATCTTTTTCTGATAAATCTAAGATTGTTACAGTAGTACCGGGTTTTACTACTTTTAGATCCATTTGTTCTTCAGAAATAACTTCAGCATTTTGAAGCATATAGTCAATTTCTTTAATTCTTGATTCTAAATGTGCTTGTTTTTCTCTAGCAGCATCGTAGTCAGCATTTTCAGATAAGTCACCTTGAGAACGTGCTAATTGTAATTCTTCAATAACTTTAGGTCTTTCGACATTAATCAAGTTATCTCTTTCTTGTTCTAATTTTTCTACCCCACTTTGGGTTAACAATACTTTTTCGTGTTCCATAATATCACCTCGTAGTCTCTAATATAGCATAATTCTATATAAATATCTAGTCCTAATATCTTCACTAATCAACTATTGAAGATATTTTTGTTAACAATAAATCAATTGCTACAGTGTTGCTGCTTCCTTCGGGAATTATAATATGAGCATATTTTTTCGATGGTTCAACAAATTGTTCGTGCATTGGTCTTACTGTTGTTAAATATTGTGTACATACCGAATCTAGACTCCGCCCTCGTTCTTCAAGATCGCGTCTCAACCGACGAATAAAGCGAATATCTGCATCTGTATCAACATATACTAGAATATCACAGCGTTCTCTAATTCGTACTTCATTTAACACAAATAACCCTTCAAGAATAAAAACATCACGACAATCAACTATTTCTACTATTTTGCTACGATTATGCTGTTCAAAATCATAAGTCGGTTTTTGAATACTTTTCCCTTCTTTTAATAAATCAAGATGTTCAATCAATAAATCCATATCAAAAGCTAAGGGGTGATCATAGTTAGTTAAGACTCTTTTATCCATTGATAAATGTGTTTGATCTTTATAATAGTCATCTAATTTAATAATTCTAATTGTATGGCGTCCTTTAAAACAGTCATAAAGCTCTTGTGCAATAGAGGTTTTTCCCGAAGCACTACCTCCCGCAATACCAATAATAACTGGCTTTTTCATCAAATCACTTTCCTTCCCATATCATCCTTTTGTAATTCAACACTGACCGGTATTTGTAGAATCTCCATTGGATGATTAGCTACTTCAACTTCTTCATTATCAGCATTTATAATTTTTGTTACTGGCACAACAACATTTTCGTGATATGGGCTAAAAAACTCAATTTGATCACCAATTTTAAAATAGTTACGTTGTTCTATTGTAGCTATTTGATTAACTTGATCATAGCTGATTACTCGGGCACAAAATTCTTGTGTAGGATGTTCATCACGTTGATTATATAACTGCTTATCGTTACCCGCCTGATCATCAAAGAAACCAGTGCATAAGGAACGATTAGCCGCTTTTTGTATTTCACGATAATATTTCTCAGTCAATTCAAAATTATCAGGATCATTACAATAATCATCAATTAATTTTCGATAGGTCGAAACAATTGTTGCAATATAATGCAATGACTTCATTCGACCCTCAATTTTAAAAGAATCGACTCCTAGTTCAATCAATTCAGGAATATGATTAATTAATGCCATATCCTTACTTGACATACTAAAAGGAATTACACCATCTTGATTAATTTTTTGATTACCTTGATATAGATCATAGTACCAGCGACATGATTGTGAACATCCACCCCGATTAGCATCACGACGTGAAAAATAATTAGACAACATGCAACGACCTGAATAATGAATACACATGGCACCATGAATAAAATATTCAATATCTACATCAGTTTTATCTAAAATAGTTTTCAAATCATCGTAACAAACTTCCCGACCAAGCACTACTCGATCCATTTTTAAATTTTGATAAAATTTAATTGCTTTTGTATTTAAAGTTGATAATTGTGTTGAAACATGAACTTCTAATTTTAAATTCAACTTTTTAGCAATTGACATAATATATGGATCAGCCACAATAATCGCTCTAACACCTGCTTGATCAAGAGCCCGCAGATATTCTTCAATCCCATCAAGATTATCTTGATGTAGAATAATATTGCATGTCACATGAACCGCAGCGCCATACTGATCAGCAAAGGTTACTGCCTCTTTAATATCATCAAGTGTAAAATTTGAGGCTCCAGAACGTAATGAAAATTCTTTTCCACCCACAAAAACTGCATCAGCACCATATTGAATGGCAACCTTTAGCTTTTCTAAGTTACCAGCTGGTGCCAATAACTCAGGTTTTTTTATTATTACCCTTTTTCCGTTAATTACTTTACTTACATTTCTCATTTTCTTCCCGCTTTCTTACATCATCAATCTTATAAACAGTTGCATCAAACATAAAGCTATGATGATATTCGATATTTGGATCCAGTTGATAAAGTTGCGATATTAATTCCTTAGCGACTTTTCCGTAAGTTCTATTTCCAACGCTGATTAAAGCATCTTGATATAAATTAACGATTTCTACTAACTTTAATTCATCGACGTATAAAGATTCTATGTAGAGGTAATCAAAATCTTGAAAACTACTCATTATGTCTAAGCCACACATTTGCTGTTTACTCAAAATATGACATCCATATTGATCCTCATAAATATGACAACTATAATTTACACCATTTGCCTGAATCGTCAGATCATCTGATATTCCAATTGGAATATCCTGATTGATTTCCTTAAAATAATTAGTCAATAGCTTTCTTTTTGAATATGCCATATATTCAACACCATGAACTTGAATCATTGTTTTAACATTAACATTTTTAGCAATTATTTTTTTTTCTTCAAGCGGTATCTCCCGTGCCAAAAAAGCACCATTAATACCTTGAGTTCCCAAGTAATTTAAAGTTGCTTGATTAGTATTTAATGTATCTGGATGATAAATCATCTCAAAATCAAAATTATGCTCATTACAAATCTGTAAAACACCAAAATCTTGAAATAAAATTCCATCAACTCCAATTTGACTCAATCTAATTAAATGCTTTTCTAAGAAATCGATATATTTTTCTTCAACTAGTGCATTTACTAAAACCCATACTTTTTTATCACCTAGGACCTTTTTTAAATTGGCGATTTCATCATACTCAAGCGATAATGCTTGACGACATGAAAAATACTTTGCCCCAACGACAAAATATTCAACACCAATATCCACATAATCATAAATAAATTTTTTGCTATTTAAAGATAATACTAACTTCATTGTGCCACCCTTTTTCTTATCACACAAATACCATCACCAACATGATGATATTCAACATCATAAAGTTCGTTATCAAAGATCCAATCTTTAAAACGCTTTATTTTTTTTACCAGTTGTTTTGTATTTCGATTCTTTATATTATCAATATCAAAAATCATACCATGAAAATCTAAATTATCAACAATACAAATACCTTCGTCTGCCACTAAAGGCATATATTTTTCAAAAAACTTTTGATATTGTGCTTTAGCTGCATCAATAAACAAACAATCATATTTTTTAATTTTCAAATGCTCTAAATCAAATGATAAAGCATCACCATGATGAATAATGATTTGACTTTTTAAATTATTTTCTTCAATATTTTTTACAGCTTCTAAATATCGTTCCTCATTTAATTCAATTGTTTCAACCTTAAAATTATTAATATTACTTACCAACATCATTGCTGAATATCCAATCGCACTACCAATCTCTAAACAACAATGACAATTATGATGTTTAAAAATTTCAATCATAAATTCAAGCCCTTCACGCTGCATTACAGGTATATTTCGGGCTAAAGCATCAGCTTCTATTTTTTCATAATATCTCATTTTAATACCATTTATTTTCCTTTACTACTTGTTGATGTTCTTCATATGTTTTTGAATAGATGACTGACCCGTCTTTCAAAGCAAAGAAGAACAAATTATCAGTCTTTTGATAATTCAGACATGCTTCAATAATGTTTGTTGAAACTGTACTGATTGGACCGACTGGTAACCCTTCATACTTATATGTATTATATTTAGAATCGACTGATAAGTGATTATACGTTACTGCTACCGTTTTAATTTGATTTGCATAATTTACAGTTACATCACTTTGCAGACGCATTGGTTTTTCCAAACGATTCATAAAGACACCGGCTATCTTAGCCTGATCTTCTTTTTGGCCAGATGACTCACATTGTACAACTGATGCTAATGATAAAAATTGATGCATCGATACTTTATTACCACTAATCATAAAATTACTGATTTTGTCTTTATAAGTACTTAAATTACGATCCATTTGATCCAGCATCATCTTTGTAACATCTTCAATCGATGTCTTCTTTGAAGTAATTACATATGTTTCTGGACCAAAATACCCTTCTAACGGGAACATAATATCAGCACTCAAAATACTTTCATCCAAAAACCAGTATTTTTCCACTAAAGTTTGCAAATATTCTTTATTTGTCCATTTCTCTAATACCTCGGTACTATCGATTTCTAATCCCTTTGCTACTTGTTGAGCACATTCAGGTATACGGTATCCATCTAATATCGTAATTTTAGCAGCAGATATATAATCCTTATCTCCTTCCAAAATTGTAAGAATCTTCTTTAAATCCATATTTTTATTTAAAACATAAACATTCGCTTTAAAACTATAACTATTAAACTTTGTATAGATACTAGCAACTGTTTTGCTTTTTAATAGACCTGCCTTATCAAGCTGATTTAAGACCGAAGATGTTGATCCAGATATTTCAACTACTACCTCTTCACTTTTAGAAGAAACAGCACCTTGGCCATTGAAATAAAAAAACACTAAAGCTAGTACAACAATCGTTATTCCAGCAATTGCTCCAATAATAATTTTCTGAGTTTTTTTCATATTCTCCTCCGTCTTAACCATTATATGATATTTTTAGCGCTTATTCAACTTATCTACCGATAATAAAACATGCTTCGTCAGTATATTATGCCAAAAAAAGAGATGAATAATCATCTCTAATAAATAGTCTCAAATTTTGTAATGCAAACCGGCTCACTGACTAGATATGAGTATTTGGTTTCAAAAAGCATTCCGCCTCTCTCATCGCGGTATTCATAACTTTCAACTACTCCACCCTTTTGGCAAACTGCAACAATCCAACGATCTTTAAAGATTGCAATATCACGAGCATTTGGTGAAGTATCAACAAAATCTTTATAAGTCAATAAACCTGTTTCTTGATCTACTAAAAATAATGCTAAACTATCATGACCACGATTAGTAACAAAAATACGCTCCTCTTTTTCGCTAAAAAGCATTTGTCCAGCTAAGCTAGGCTCATCATATTCATCTTTTGGATATGTATCGATGGTTTGAATTAATTCAAATTTCAAATCATTATATTTGTAAACACAAATTGTATTAGATAATTCATTTAAAACATACGCTATTGTTCCAGCCTGGTTGAACATAATCTTTTTAGGTCCAGATCCTGGTTCTAAATCAAATGAATGTTCTTCATCCAAAATAATCTCCTTTGCTTCCATTTTAAAGAGCAGTACTTTATCTAATCCTAAGTCAACAACAATTAAACGTTTTCCATCCGGAGTAAAATCGACAAAATGAGGGTGTGGTTGATTTTGACGTTTTGGATCGATACTATGTCCTTCCAATTTATAATTAAAAATAGGTGCAACTAGTTTTTTCTTATCAATTTTTGCCACCATGATCTCACCGTTATAATAATCAACAGCATATAATTTATCTGCTGTTTCATGATCACCATTAGCACAAGCATGCATATATGTTTTACCTTTATCACTAATTCGCGATACTAATGCTAAAATATCAGCAGTTGCTGCATATGAACAAATTCCACCATCACCACTTGTACCTGTTCTATTTTTATATGTAACACACACAAAGCGCCCATAATTAAAGCTATAGACAGGGTCTGAGGGTGTTTTAAAATGCTTTTTATAAAGTATTTCTCCATTTTCAATATCTACTTGAAATGTATAAATACCACGTGTCTGATCATTTCCATATGAATTGACAAAAAATGATTCAGTAACTCTTTTTTTTCCAAATAATCCCATTAAAGCCATTTCTATACCACCTTTTCTAGTTTAAGAGAAAAAAGCTAAATAATTTAGCTTTTATTAGTTATCGCAGTTACAGTCTCCATGATTACCGCAACATTCATGTTCTTCATCATTATCATGACAGCATCCATTTCCATGGTTTCCACAACATTCATGACCTTCTTCACTTTCAGCCATAAAACTTTGGAAAACTTCTTCAACCATTTCCCATTCTTCCGGTGTTTCTATAGGGAATAATTGTCCAGCATCATCATAGATTGATGCAAATACACTAGGTTCTTCAACTGTTGTATCATAATACAACACATATTGTTTTCCTAATTCCTCATTATTAAAAGTAAATAATACTTCAAATTCTTTTTCATTACCTTGATCATCGATCACTTGGATTTTATTTGCTTCCATTTAAATTCCTTTCTATTGGGCATCTAAGTAGCCTTGTAAAATCGCTACTGCAGCCATTTTGTCAATTACCTGCTTCCGTTTCTTTCGAGAAACATCAGCAAAGATAAGTTGATCTTGAGCTACTTTAGTTGTAAGTCGCTCATCAATTAAAACAACATTGAGACCCGGTACTTCTTTTTCTAACATTTCTTTAAACATGATTGATATTTGTGCACGCTCACCCAAATCACCATTCATATGTTTAGGTAGCCCAAGTACAACCGTTTTGATCTGATGTTCATTAATTAAAGCAACAACGTGCTTTGCGGCTCTATCATAATCATCATCTCGAAAACGGTAAGTCTCAATTCCATGAGCTAACATGCCTAAAGTATCACTGATTGCAATACCACAGGTTCTTGAACCTAAGTCCAACCCTAATATCCGTTCCATCCTACTTCTCCAAATATGATTTGACTAATTCTTCAATAATTTCATCACGTTCAATTTGCTGGATTATATTTCGAGCATTTTTATGACTTGAAATATAAGCAGGATCATTAGAGATTAAATAACCTGCAATTTGATGTACTGCATTATAGCCTCTTTCATTTAATGCATCAATTACTGTTTTAAGATTTTGACGAATCATCTCACGACGCATATCTTCAGAACTGAATACTTTTGTCTTTGTTAAGTCTTGCATATTATTCGACCTCCTTTAAGGCTTTGCCTATAGAATTATTTTACACCAATTACTTAGAAATTAAAAGAAATTTTTAAGTTCTCCCTTGATGTTGGAAATCTTATCATTAATTGGGCAGCCACCTTGAGCAAAATCCGGCTTTCCACCACCGCGACCATCAACAACTGCATTGATTTTTTTAATAATATCACCAGCTTTATATCCAGTTGCAACATAATTTTTAGTCACCCCGACAAAGTATGAACATTTGTCCTCAAATTGTGTTACTAAAATTACAATTCCTTCTTCAATTTTATCTCTAAAATCAAAGGCAAGTTGTTTCGCTTTAGCAGCATCAATCATTTCTTCTACAAACAACACTTTAACTCCATTGATTTCTTGAATATCATTGGCTTTACTTGCTGCATTTAGCGCATTTAATTGTCCGCTTAATATTTCAATCTCTTTTTTAGTGTTGGAAAGTTCTTCAGTTAATGCAGTAACTTTTGCAACTACTTCTTTACGATTTTTAAGTTTTAAAATATTACTAATAATATCAACCGTTTCTTTTTCTTGAACTAACGCTTGATAAGCAGTCTTTCCAGTAACCGCCTCAATTCGACGCACTCCACTACCAACACTCTCTTCAGCCTCAATTTTAAATAATCCAATATTTGCACTGTTTGAAACATGACATCCACCACATAATTCCATTGAATAATCACCGATTGAAACAACCCGAACCTTATCGCCATACTTCTCATCAAACAACGCCATAGCACCACTATTAATGGCTTCATCTTTAGTCATGTGTGCAATATCCACAGCAACTCCATCAAAAATGACATTATTAACCTGATTCTCAATTAATTTAAGTTGTTCATTTGTTATTTTTTCAAAATGAGTAAAATCAAATCTTAAACGATGATCATCAACATAAGAACCAGCTTGATTAATATGTTTTCCAATAATTTCTTTTAAAGCTGCTTGAAGAATATGAGTAGCACTATGGTTAGCAATAATCTTATTTCGCTTAGCTTTATCAACATCTAAAGTTAAAATATCACCAACTCGAATCGTTCCTGTCTTCAATTTAACGAAATGTAAATGCTGTTGATTTGGTGCTTTTAGCACATTAATTACTTCACCCTGACAATTTTCATTATAAACATACCCAGTATCTGCACATTGACCACCCATCTCAGCATAAAAAGTTGTTGTATCAAAAATGACTTCTCCATAATCATCAATTCGATCTGTTTTAACACCATCTTTAAATAATCCAATAACTACACTATTGATATTTGTTGGATCATATTCAAAATTCGATGGTAAATCAAAGGCCATTAAATCAGGTTTCTGACTTGCCATACTTTCACTATCAGTACGTGCTCCACGCGATCTTTCTTGTTGTACTTTAAGCTCTGCTCTAAAAGCCTCTTCATCAACTTTTAAATCTGATTCTTCAGCAATTTCCAAAGTCAATTCAAAAGGAAAACCATAAGTATCGTATAATTTAAAGGCATCCTTTCCACTAATCACACCATCAGTATTTTTTGCGATAATACTACTTAATAATTTTTCACCATTTGTTAACGTCTTATGAAAAGCTTCTTCCTCTTTTTTTACTAAGTCACTAATATAACTTACTTTTTCTGGTAGATAATCATAGAATTCTTTCATAATTTCGCTTACAACATCAACTAAATCATACATAAACGCTTTTTCGATTCCAATTTGCTTACCATAACGAACAGCTCTTCTTAAAATTCTCCTCAAAACATATCCACGACCTGCATTATCAAATAATGCTCCATCAGCAAGTGCAAATGTTACAGTCCGGATATGATCAGCAATAACTCGATAAGCCATCTTATTTTCTTGATATGAAACATTGGCTAATTTTTCTACTTCATGGATAATTGGTAAGAAAAAATCAGTATCAAAATTTGTTTCTCCACCTTGAATAATACTAGTAATTCTTTCTAATCCCATCCCAGTATCGATATTTTTTTGTGGCAACTCTTTATAATCTTCACGAGCTACTCCTTCTTGTGAGTTATATTGTGAAAATACTAAATTCCAAATTTCAATATATCGATCATTTTCTAATTCTTCATAAAACAACTTTGTTCCTAAACCATCAGGATCATATTTTTCCCCACGATCATAAAAAATCTCTGAATCGGGTCCACATGGTCCCTCGCCAATTTCCCAAAAGTTACCTGGTGTTTTTAACATATGATCAACAGCAACACCTTTGACATTAACCCAATAGTCATAAGCTTCCTCATCATGATCATGAACTGTAATATATAATTTATCTTTTTCAAAAGCAAACCATTTTTCATCAGTTAATAATTCCCACGCAAAATCAATTGCATCTTTTTTAAAATAATCACCAATTGAGAAGTTCCCTAACATTTCAAAAAATGTATGATGACGAGCTGTTTTTCCAACGTTTTCAATATCATTAGTACGAATTGACTTTTGAGCATTTGTAATTCGTGGATTATCTGGAGTTATTGTTCCATCAAAATATTTTTTAATTGCTGCTACTCCAGCATTGATCCATAATAAAGTTGGATCGTCATTAGGAATTAATGAGTGGCTAGGTTCAACTTTATGACCTTTGCTTTCAAAAAAATCCAAAAACATTTTTCTAACTTGATTTCCTGTTAATTGTTTCATCTTGTTCTCCTTTACAATATAAAAAGTCGCCCTATTGCTAGGAACGACTTTAATCGCGGTACCATCCTAGTTCATGAAAACTCATGCCCTTACTTGACTGGTAACGTAGCCTACACGGTAATCTTTAATTACTCTCCAAAGTAGCTTTCCTATAAAATGATAAGTATTTTCACCAGCCATACTTTCTCTGAAAGATCTATTTTATAGTACTTTTCTTTTTCAACGATTTACCAAATTATAAACTATCCAATTATATTTTTCAAGACTATTAATTTATATCTTTACATCTTTGCTTTGAGTTCATACATCATATCTTCAACACACTCACATTCACTCAACAAAATCATTAGTGATGCAACTGTTAATCCAATTAGTATTTTGCTTCTTGTCATCATATATCTCACCTCAGTATAGTTTACCTTTATTCAAGAAAATCATACACATTTAAGGTTTCAATTGTTTTAAAACGACTTTTTAAGCTTGTTTTTCGACGACTGTCTTGATAATTTGCTAAACCATGCATAAAAGCTTTAGAGTTTCCTAAAATAAAGAGAGACTGCTTTGCTCTTGTAATCGCTGTATATAATAGATTACGCCGTAGCATAATATAATAATCAGACAAGACCGCCATAATAACGATTTTAAATTCATTTCCCTGCGATTTATGAATCGACATACAATAAGCATGAGTAATTGTGTTAAAAGTATTACTTGTATATTCAACAAAATTACCATCAAAATCAACAATCAGTGTATCTTGCAAATATTCAAAATTATCTTTTCGACATATTTCAACAAGCGTTCCAATATCACCATTAAAAACATCATCATCAGGTCGATTTTTTAACTGCAAAATTTTGTCACCTACACGATATTCCTTGCGGCCAATTTGATATGAATCATTAAATTCATCAATCGGATTAAAAACATCTTGTAAAGCATCATTCAAAGCATCGATTCCAGCCACTCCCTGATACATTGGTACTAGTACTTGAATATCATTTGTGTCATAACCTTCGTCAATTGCTTTTTTTACTATTATCTTAACATTTTTTACGACATCATAGTTTATGCAAGGAAAAAAGTTTATATCCCGATATTGCTCAAAAAGATCCATATTTTCAATTTCATTATGAATAATATGATGAGCCAATTGAATAATTCCTGAATCCTTAGCTTGTCTGAAGATTTCATCTAGCTCAATCGTTTTCACTCCAGCTTCCATCAAATCCTGTAATATATTTCCAGGTGCAACCGAAGGCAATTGATGGTAATCACCGATAAATAATACTTTATTGATTCCTCGACCCGCCTCAAAAAGTTTACTCAACAATAAACAATCGACCATTGAAAACTCATCAATGATCAAAACATCTAAATCTAATGGATTGCTTTTATTCATAGCAAATGTGTTACTATGAAGATCCCATTTTAATAGGCGATGAATTGTACAAGCATAAATTCCAGTTAATTCTGTCAATCGTTTTGCAGCCCGACCAGTTGGCGCAACTAAACCAATTCGATCATCTGGGTATAATGCCGAATACACTTTTAAAAGTGCTTGAACAATTGTCGTTTTCCCAGTTCCAGGTCCGCCTGTCAAAATCATGCAAGAAGACTTTAAAAAATAATTTAGGGCTTCTTTCTGCTTGGCAGCATAACATATACCTTGAGT
Organism: Thomasclavelia ramosa DSM 1402; assembly: GCF_014131695.1. Lineage (NCBI taxonomy): Bacteria > Bacillati > Bacillota > Erysipelotrichia > Erysipelotrichales > Coprobacillaceae > Thomasclavelia > Thomasclavelia ramosa. The sequence continues at coordinate 1,427,522 of NZ_CP036346.1, read as the reverse complement.
CTTTTCATAATTTGTCAACAATCGTTCTACTTCTTTTTCATCAAAAAGTTCATCGGGTTTATTTATCCGTATTTTTAAATATTCAGCTATATTTTTTTCAGCCTCATCCATTTCAAAATAATAATACTTATCACCACGTTGAATAATCAATCCTTCATCAATCAATTCATCAAGATATTCATTAAACGATACTTCTTCAATATTATATATTATTTTAGAAAACATTATTTTGATTTCATCAAGGTAACAGTATGTACTCCCAGTATTAAACCCATATTGCTTAATACTGTAAATAATCCCAGCTTTAATTCGATTAGGATTATCAAGTGTCCCACCTGTTTTTAAAGCTAACTCATCAGCTGTTTTAAATCCAATCCCATCAATATCCTCTACTAGTTGGTACGGATTGTTTTGAAGTATTTCTAATGTTTTTTCTTGATAATATGCTTGAATCAAGCCCAAGTTTTTCAGACTGATACCATGTCCCATAAAAAACTGCATTACTTCTTGATCATAATCACCATTAGTCAATGCTTCATAAATTATTTCCCGCCGTTTTTCAGTCATTCCTCTAACCAAATCTAAATTATGTTTATCTTCTTTAATCTTTTCAAGACACTCTTCACCAAGTGTATTTACTATTTGTGTTGCCAAAGCTTTACCAATCCCCTTAAATAGCGGACTAGATAAATATTTAATAATTTCTTCACTTTCTTTTGCATAAATGATACGATATTCTGATAATTTAAACTGTTTACCATATTTAGGATGAATTTCGTAATCACCAATAAAAGCATATTTTTCATAATCATTAAAATTATTCATATAACCATTCATTGTGATCAACTTATCTTCCTGCTCAACTTCAATTAAAGCAACGATATAATTAGAAGATTCGCTATAAAAACGAATCTTCTTAATATAACCTGTATATTCAATCATTATAAATACTTGATTGGCTGCCCATCTTTATAGACAGTTTCAATCGTTCCACCACCAAGACAAATATCACCATCGTAAAAGACTGCAGCTTGGCCTGGAGTCACCGCTTTTATTGGTTTATCAAAAGTTAAGTAAACAGTATCTTCATCAATAAATTCAAGTTGAATTGGATTATCTGGCTGACGATATCTAAACTTAGCGTTACATGCAATTTTATCTATTGGTTTAGTTGAAGCAATCCAGTTCACATCAGTAATCAGAGCCCCGGTTGAATATAACCAATCTTTTTGATCTCCTTGACAAATATATAACACATTTTTATCATAGTCTTTCCCAACGACAAACCATGCATCACCTGGACCACCAATCCCTAATCCTTTACGCTGACCAATAGTATAGTACATGATTCCTGAATGATCACCAATCACGTTCCCAGTTTCTATATCAACCATTTTTCCAGCTTGAGCTGGAATATAATTTTGTAAAAACTCTTTAAAATCACGTTCTCCGATAAAACAAATTCCGGTACTGTCTTTTTTATCTGCTACTGGTAAGTTCAATTCTCTAGCGATTCGACGAACTTCTGTTTTATCTATTTCACCTAAAGGAAATAATGAGTTTTGTAGCTGTTGTTGATTTAATTGACATAGAAAGTATGTTTGATCCTTATTATTATCAAGGCCTTTTAACATCACCGAATCTGCTCCTTGATAATGTTTAACTTGGGCATAGTGACCTGTAGCAATATAATCTGCATTTAAAGTTTTAGCAAAATCTAAAAAAGCTTTAAATTTAATATGCTTATTACATAATATATCGGGGTTAGGTGTTCTACCTTTTCGATATTCATCTAAAAAGTATGTAAATACATGATCCCAATACTCTTTGATAAAATCCACCCTTTTAATAGGAATCCCAAGACATTCAGCTACAGCCTTGGCATCATTATAATCTTCTTCTTGTGGACAGATATCATTATCATTAGTAGGATTACCTAAAATATCATTATTTAACTGGCTATCCCAATTACGCATAAACACACCAATAACATCATATCCTTGTTCTTTTAACAAATAAGCAGCAACTGCTGAATCGACACCACCACTTAATCCTAATACTACTCTTTTTGACATTCTCGTCACCTCACCGTACTATAATACCATTATTCGATTTAAAAAACTACTACTTTAAATCAAAAAAAAAGGATGAAATATCCTTTCTTAACCTAATCTTGACATTGGTAACATTGCTGCTCCGATTGCTCCACAATCTTCTAATTTTGTTCCTAATAACGGAATATATCCGCGCATTCCTACATGAATTTTTGAGTTAAATTGTTCTACTAAGCGATCATAGAAATATTCACGAGATTTCATTACACCACCACCAATTACAAAACAGTGCGGATCAACAGTGTGAGCAATATTAGCAAACATTGTTGCTAATTCTGAAATACATTCATCAACTATACTTTGTGCTTTTAAATCACCTTCGCTAGCCAATCTAAAAACATCTCCAGCATGATTTACTCTATCTTCTCCTAAAAGTTCTTTACCTTTACGAGTAATTGCAGTACCACTAGTTTCTCCCTCAGCAGCCCCTGGATTTAAACCTCCGAATTTATAACCATTGTTTTTAACAATAATATTCCCAATTTCTCCAGCATGTCCTCGACCACCAGAAACTAATTTACCATCAACAATAAAGGCTCCCCCAATTCCTGTTGAAATAGTCACATAATAACATGTCGGATAATCTTTTCCAGCACCTAATAAAGCTTCTGCTAATCCAGCAACATTTGCATCGTTATCAATAAAAGTTGGTAAATTAAAACGATCTGCTAATTTATCACAAATTGGATAATTTTCGAATCCAGGTAAATTTGTTGCCATGATCATTGTACCTTTTACTGTGTCAACAGGTCCAGGTACCCCAATACCAATTCCACTTACACCTTGTAAACCACCACAAATTGATGTATCTAAACTTTCAATTTGACGAATGATTTTAGCACATACATAGTCAGGACCATTTTCTCTTTCAGTATTATCTTTTACTTCACTATAAGTTTTACCATTTTCATCCACCAGCAAAGTACGAACATTAGTCCCACCTAAATCAATTCCAATATAGTATTTCATATCTTTCCTCCTATAATCTATGTAAATAATTATACAATAAACAACTCTTTATTTAAAGGTGTCTATAACAAACTTTTCTCTATTTTTTCAAACAAAGCCGGCACAGGGCAAATTATCTCTTTATCTTGAAGATAATTTAGTACACCAAAGGTTTTTACAAATTTTATTTTATAAGCATGCAGCAATTGATTATTTAAACCAAAAGTCTTCTTAATATATTTATTCAGTTCAAAATCTCCATATTTACGATCACCAATAATTGGGTGTTCAATACTTGATAAATGTACTCTGATCTGGTGCATCCGTCCAGTTATTAATGTAACCTCAACAAGACTATAATCACAATTATATTTTAACGGCCTAACAATCGTTTCCATCGTTAAAGCCCCAGGATAGTCTTTCTTTACTAATTTAACTTGAGCCTGATTCTCTAACTTGATCATATATCCGTGTAAATTTCGCTGATGATTCAATTGTCCGCGACAGATCGTTAAATATTTTTTTTCAATGCAATGACGTTGCTTTATCATTTCATTGAGATTTTGCAAAGCTGCCAAAGTTTTACCAAAAATTACAATTCCACTAGTATTCCTGTCTAAACGATGAACTGGTCCTGGCATAAAAGTATTTTCTCGACTTAGATCTAGTTCATTTTTTGAAGCAAGATAACTTAAAACCTGATTTGTTAAAGTATTAATGCTTTCATTTGCATCCTCATGAACTAAAAGCCCTGCTGGTTTAAAAACAATCAATACATGTTTATCTTCATAAAGAACACTAAACGTTTTATTAACCTCATAGATACTTTTGGTTTCTGTAAATTCTTTGAATTTATCATCATATAAAAACATTTCGACCTCATCATCTAATGATAAAATATATTTTTCATCCACTTTTTTCCCATTTACTTTGATATCTTTTTTTCGAAACATTTTATATATAAAATTATTTGGAGCATTAACTAGTAACTTTTTTAAATATTTATCAATTCTTTGATTAGCATCATTTTCTGTTATTTTTAATTTTTTCATTATATCACCTTGAAACATTATAACAAAATTTGCTAAAAACGCCTAATACTTTTATTGTAACCCTTTACATTTTATGAAACTGATGCTATAATTGACTTTGTTAAGTGAAGTATTTCGCTTTACATACCCCCTATTATCACCCTTACGTGAAATAATAGAAAAAAGTATGCACCCCCGCATACTTTTTTTGTTATACTTTTAATGAGGTGAAACTAATGGAAAAGAAAATATCATCAGAAATAATCTATGATGGAAAAATTATCACTGTTTATAAAGACAAAGTAGAATGTGAAAATGGGAATCTCGCAACTCGAGAAGTAGTTCGACACCACGGCGGAGTTGGCGTTCTTGCTATTGTTGATGACAAAATTTTATTAGTAAAGCAATATCGGTATCCTAATGCTGTAGATACTTTAGAAATTCCTGCGGGTAAATTAGAATTAAATGAAGATACTGCTATATGCGCTTTACGAGAATTAGAAGAAGAAACTGGCTATAGTGCTAAAAAGATAAGTTTAATTTCTAAGTTTTTACCAACTCCTGGTTATAGTGATGAATGGCTTTATGTATACGAAGCTCATGATGTTTACAAAGTCGAAAATCCTTTAGAGTGTGATGAAGATGAAGTAATTGAATTAATTAAAATGGATATTGATACCGCTTATCACAAAGTAGTTAATGGCGAAATCTTTGATTCTAAAACAATGATTGCAATTTTGCATGCTTATATTAATAAAAACAAATCATAATGATTTGTTTTTATAAAAAAAGTTTCACCAAAGTGAAACTAAACAATCTAATTGGCGGTCTGGACGGGACTCGAACCCGCGACCTCCGCCGTGACAGGGCGGCATTCTAACCAACTGAACTACCAGACCAATATAATGGCGGAGACAGAGGGATTTGAACCCTCGCGCCAGTTTCCCGACCTACACCCTTAGCAGGGGCGCCTCTTCAGCCTCTTGAGTATGTCTCCGTCTGTTGCTTAAACATAATATCATATGTAAAAAGTTTTTGCAATAATTTTAGCCAACTTTTTTCTATAAAAACTTACTCTACCTGATAAAAAAGCAAATTATTTCGTTTAAATCAGTCTTATTTAAAAAATAATTTTTTTATTTTTTTAAAGGAGCAGACCCTTGCTCCTTTTATCACACTAAAATAACATAACAATTATTCCAACACTAATTCCCAAAACAATTGCAAAAGTAACATCGCTCAAATAATGGACAAACAAATACAATCTTGAAAAAGCCATTAATGCAGCAAAAATCATGCAAATAAAGCCGACTCTAGGAAAAAAGAAACATACAGTCGTTGCGCATGCAAAGCTTGAAGTAGTATGTCCTGAAGGAAATGAATAATCACTCGGAACTGGAATCAACATTTCAACATCATGATATGTATGACATGGTCGCTTACGCCTTACAATCGACTTAATTGTCACTTGACCGATGACTGTTGCTAATATTAGCGCTGCCAGCATTTTTTGAGAAAGCAGCTGTGTTTTATCATTAAGACTTAAAAGTAAAATTAAAACAAGCCAAATCATTCCAAAATCACCAATTCCAGCAATAAACTTCATCGCACCACTAAAAAAACGATGATGATAAAACTGCGGAAAAAAGTGCGATGTTTTAACATCTATTTCTTTAATCTTCTGCAAAATTCGCATCATCTTCCTCCGCTTCTGTAATTAATAAATAAATCATTTTAACTATATAGACTATTATTACATTAAAAATAATGAACAATACTAATTTTACTGCCATTGTCGATAATAAACCATTACCCGCAATTAAACTAGAATAATCAGGAATAAAACTTAGTAGAGCATTTAAGCTGTTAAAAATAACCGCATATATGGATAAAACTAGATTAACATAAAAATCAATAATGCTTTTAATTATTCCAGCAACAATACCTGGTCTCTGAATAAAATCTTCAAAACCGATAAAAATTATTAATCCTAAAAATGATATCAGTCCCACCACGATAACAGTATAGACAAAATTAATAAAATAAGACAATAGTCCCCGTTTTTCTAATAATATTTCATCATTTGACTTTTCAAATAATTCTCCCTCTTCCAACTTAGTTCCAGAATTACCATTAATAATATCCATCAATTCATTAACGCGTTCAGGATCACATCCTATCGCTGTTCTTGTTTTTGAAAATTCATCATCCTGATATAAATTCTCTCTTTTAAAAACAGTATCGGCAATTTCGTTGTCAGTTTCTGAAACTTCTTCTGACTCTAAAACCTCTTCAATTGACTTTTCCAAAGTTGCAATACTTTGGGGATTAGAAAAATGTTCATCATCCACTGGCGCTACAATAACATCTTCATCTTCAAATAACGATGTATTGACGGTATCAGCTTCACGATTTGCAATTTCTCCCAAAAAATAATGATATGTATTGCGAACTAGTTCAATCAACTGCTGATCATTTTGATACTCTTCAAGCAGCTTAGCGTATGTTTTATCTAGTGTTTCAATATCCATATCACTAGACATCCCTAATAACGGCGAAAATATTTCCATTGTATCGTAACGTGCAAAAAGAAAAATATTAATAATTTCTAAATTATTTCTTGCAATTTTAAATACCCTTGGACCAATCGATTCTTGTACCAAGCATAAATCACTTAGATAAATTACATTGATTAAACATTGATTAGCTGCATAAAGAAGATTTGGATAGTTTGCAATTACAATTGCCTCACTTGGTTTGCAGTTCATTTGTTCAAGAGTTGTTTTTAAAACAGCAGTATCTGGTAATGGTAGATTATCGCTATCGCCGCCAATAACAAAATCAACTTTGTCATACAATCTTGTTAATTGTAAATATTGAATTGCACGTTTTGTTTTATGAGTTGAAACCACAGCAATTTTAATCTCTTTTTGTTTAAAAAATTGTAACAGTTCATCCGTTCCCTCTTTTTTTATTGTCTCAGGCTTTAACTTTGCATACTCGTATAAATCACGTTCAATCAACTTATTAATATCATCGGGATTAATATCTTTAGAAATTGGAAAATCATTATACATTGTTTTCATATTTCCAAGGGCTTCCTCGAAAATATCTTTAGTTAATTCAAAATTGTGAGTTTTACAAATCCTTTTAAAATAATTAAATCTAAGCCGATTTAGATCTAATAATCCTCCATCCAATGATAAAATAACTACTTTTATATTGTTAATAGTTTGTTTGTAGAACATTGCCAGATCACTCCATTCACCTAGTAATTATAGCATAGCTAATGTCATTTTTCATTAAATTTAACTTGCTTTTATGTTTAAATAGGTGTATTATAATATCTGTCCTCTCTCCTTAGCTCAGTTGGTAGAGCAACAGACTCTTAATCTGTGGGTCCACGGTTCGAGACCGTGAGGGGAGACCATTAATAAATTTCCGTAATTCTTATTTATATAAGTTTTACGGTTTTTTTATTATAAAATCATAACCACGCCTAAAAGACGTACTCGCCCTGTAAGGGCATGCTGTTGCGCTAGTCATTCGACCACTGAACGCCTTGACAACCGCAACGTCATTTGCTCACTGACCCTCAAAGGGTCTTTTACTTTTTTTTCTTTTTCTTGTACCCTTCCACTGGTTCTCCTGTGAACGGGTCAATAAATTCTTCCATACTCATTTGATTACTCAACTTATCTTCCGCCAACTGATTTTGAATATATTCTCTCACTGTCTTCTCGTTCTTTCCTACTGTATCTACAAAATAGCCTCTTGCCCAAAATTTTCGATTTCCATATTTATATTCCATACTTGCATGACGATCAAATATCATAAGCGTTGACTTGCTTTTCAGGTATCCCATGAACTCCGCCACAGAATACTTTGGTGGTATTTCTAATAGAAGGTGAATATGATCAGGACATAACTCTCCTTCTATCAGCTCTATTCCCGGTTTTCTTTCAATTAAGGTCTTTATAATTAATCTTATATCATGTCTTAATTTATTGTATATTACCATCCTTCTAAATTTTGGTACTATTACAATATGAGATTTACATCTATATGATGTATGTGATAAACTTTTTGTGTCTTTCATAGACTAACCTCCTCGTTATTTTATTTGCAGCTGCCAGGCTACAATTATTATATCACGAGGAGGTTTTTTACCCAGACGCTAAAGCTTTATTGTTACCACGCGCATAGCACGTGGTTTTTGTTTCACAATAAAAAACACTATGTCATGCATAGTGTTTAAAACATCGTCGCCATTAACAATACTGCGATTAGATTTTTTGCAGCATGTAAAATGATCGGAGCTATAATTGTTTGACGTTTTTCATATACGATTGAAAAAGATAAACCTGCCATCATATATGGAATCAATTTAATCCATTCACTCATATCACCAGCTAAAATATAGCTGTAAACATGTAACAAGCCAAATAGGAATGCTGAAATCAAATGAGCCCAAACCATATTTTTTTGCCGTAAACTGTTGAAAATCAGACCTCTAAATAACAACTCTTCAATAAATGGTGCAATAATTACTGATTGAAAAAACATTAATAGAAAATTAGATTGCACAAGAGTTTCCACTAATGTCTGGTTAGCTGCTTCGCCTGATTGAGGGGCTACAAGATTGACAATCAGTTCCCCTGCAATTGAAAATAAATATGCTAAACCAATCCCGATCGTAAGCACCCATATTATATTTTCCAAAAAGTCTTTTTTAAAAACAAGCCAGTTTTCTTTAATAAAACCCTTAAACACAATAATCAAAGGAATAGCAGTTGCAATTCCGATGAATAAATTAAAAAATGCATTTAAACTATTAGTTGAAAAATCATTAGCTATATATACTGTATATAGCTTCAAAAAATAATTAATTACAATTGGTGCAAAATAAAGATACCAGGGAAAAATCAATATGACCCCTATCGCCTTTTGCCTACTATTTAATTTAATTTTTTTTATCAAATTCAAATTAACACCTCGTTAAATATTATTTTTATCTTCTAAATCAATTTCTTCAAAAAATACTGCTAAACTAGTATTTAGTTCAGCACCAAACAAATAAGTAGTCAAAGCCGCCACGATAATATTCAAAATTAATGGAATCGGTAAAATCATCTCAACAACAGCAGAAAGTACTAATACTAAGATAGCCCATCCTAAATATGACAAATACAGCATAAATAAAGTTCGTTTATGTCCTTTCATTAAACGAGCTGATTCACTCATTGCCTTGGCACCGCGTATATTATATTTTTCTAATACAAAAGGTGTTAAAGCAAATACCAAACTATAAATAAACGCTACAATTGCAATAATGATGATACCAATAAAAAAGATTACTCCTAGTGTTCCTAATGCTTCAATTACAGTTGGATCATTTAAATATGCACTTACATTAGTAGAGTATACAGCAGCTTGCTCAATAATTGCTCCTAATTGAGAAAAAACATTACTGTCTACTGTAAATCTAGCAATTACGAATATGATTAATCCAAGCAGCATCATAATCACCAATAATAATATTTCTCTAATAAAATATGTGCCAAATAAATCTTTAAAACGTCTTAATCCGACTACCCCATCTTGTTCAATAGTGACCTCATCACCTTGTTCATTGACTGTTTTTAATGCAGTTACCACATTCCCATGACCAAAGGGCAACATTATAATAGTTACAATCAATGAAAGAAATGGTATCACCCCGCCAATTTCTGAACCAATATAATTAGCCAAAGTTGTTATTACACTAATAAACACAAATACTGTAACTATATTATTACGATTAACTAAAACACTTTTAGCCTTTAATTTAATATCACGAACATTCATCTTTCCTCTACCTCCATGGGGCTATTATAGCAAATATCTGACTCAAAAGGAAACTATTTAATATCCAAGCTTGTCTTAATTGCTTGATTAATCAGATTCATTACTTGGCTATCAATCATTCCAACTTTTTCTTTAATTCGCTGTTTATCAATCGTTCTAATTTGTTCTAGTAAAACTACACTCTTTTTTTCCAATGAACTGCAATCAACCATCACATGGGTTGGTAACGGATTTTTTGTTAATCGTGAAGAAATTGGCGCAATAATCACTGTTGTCGAATATCGATTGCCCTTATTATTTTGTAAAACAATCACAGGTCGATATCCTCCTTGTTCACTCCCCACTACCGGAGATAAATCAGCATAATAAATTTCCCCTCTATGTATCATATCTACAACTCCTTTAGTGCAGTATATGAATTAGAACTTTTTTTATTCTATGAAAATCTTTTTACTAATCGGATAATTATGATATGATATTTGCGTGGAGGTAAAAAGATGATAACAGCAGTAATTTTTGATATGGATGGTTTAATGATTGATAGTGAGAGAGTTACATTCGAGGGATATAAGCATGTATTAGCTAAACATAATTTAACATTGTCATTAGAAGCCTATAAAACTCTTTTAGGAAAGCCTGTTAAAGCAGTCTATGAGCTTTTCCATAAAGATTATGGCGACGATTTTGATGTTGAGGAAACAATTAAAGCAGTTCATCAATATATGGCTGACTTATTTGAAAATGAAGGGGTTCCTTTAAAAGAAGGATTAATTGAGTTACTAAAGTATTTAAAAGAAAACGACTATAAAACAATTGTTGCAACCAGTTCACAGCGTCATCGTGTTGATCATATTTTAGAATTATCTGGTTTACAAAAATATTTTGATGATTCCATTTGTGGTGACGAAGTAACAAAAGGAAAACCTGATCCTGAAGTATTTTTAAAATCATGCCAAAAATTAGGAATTACGCCCGATGAAGCTCTGGTTCTCGAAGATTCTGAATCCGGAATTAACGCTGCCTATAGTGCAGGCATTAAAGTAATTTGTATTCCTGATTTAAAATACCCTGATCATAAGTTTGCGATAATGACTAATAAGATCATGGACAATTTATCAAATGTCCGTGATTATTTGGCGAATGAAAATCATTAAATAAACACCAAGAATTAATTCTTGGTGTTTATTAATTTATCGATAAACATAACAATTCTTTGTGTATTATGACCATCTTGATATTTAAAAAACATATCTCTAAATGCCTTAATATCATATTTTTTATTACCTTGCAAGGCTGCAATAACTTGCGTTTCATTATAACAGATTGCTCCGGGCATGACCCTTCGATAATCCACAAAACATCCTAATGTTTCAATATATTCATCTAAATCCGGAACAAAAAAACACATTGGTTTATTTAATAAGGAATAATCAAAGATAATTGATGAGAAATCAGAAATCAAGACATCACAAACTGCGAATAAATCATGAGTATTTTCATGATTCATATTAATCACTCTAGAATCGTCTGATAGCGTAGTTTTCAATAACAATGGGTGAAATTTAAAGATTATTACGTATTCTTCTCCCAGTGCATTTAAAACTGCTTGAGCATCAAAGTCAACTGTTTTAAAACCCTGATAAATATTTCCTCTAAAAGTCGGTGCATATAAAATAACCTTTTTTCCTTTTAGAATCGGATATCTACTATACATACGTGCTTTCGCTTGTGTTAAATAATATGGATCAACAAGATGATCCACACGTGGCATTCCTGTAATAATAACGCCCTGCTCGGAAACGTTGAAAGCTTCTTGATAAGGCTGCTTCCAATAATCACTATTTGCAATCACATAGTCATAATTTTTAATAGGATATTCACGTTTGATAGCATTTCCAAACTTTTTGATTGCTCCAGTCGCATGCCATACCTGAATAACTTTAACGCCAGGTCGTTTAAAATTACTAATTACATAGTTATTGTCTGTAATCAAAACAACTTTAGAAGTATTAATTACATAAATTTGCTTAATACAGTTTAACATATACAAAAAATTGTTAATTAAACTTTTTTTATTATAATTTATTAATACCATTTTTAAACTATATTTGTTTTCTTTTTTTAACTCCTGATAAATAAGTTCAAGATCACTTTCAAGTTGATTCGACTCTAATGAAATAAAGGCTATTTGTCCTTGCTTGATTGAACATCTTAAAACAAATATATTGGCTATTTTTAAGATAATATTAATAATAATTTTCTTTATTCCCATCTCATCACCTACTTTAATAAAATTTCAATAACCCGTTTACTCGCATTGCCATCTTCATGATTATTAAACTGTTCATTAAATATTTGCAATCGATTATAGTCAAATTTTTCAGAGAAAATTTTTTGGATCAATTCATCCTCACTTTCAATAACATCGCCTGGTAAATCATGATAAATATCTAAATAAAAGCCTCTTAACTCATCACGATAAGTGTCTAAATCATACATAAAAAAATAAATTGGTCGTTTTAATATTGCATAATCAAAAAATACACTTGAATAATCTGTAACTAAGACATCGGCAATTAAATACAAGCTGCTAATATCTTCTTTAGGATCAATGTAGTAGACAAATTCTTTAACTGCCTCTAAATCAAAATCATTTACAATTAAATAATGGGGTTTAAAAATAACAATATAATCTGTACCTAGAATTTTTTGCCACTTTTTAAAGTCAACTTCTAATTTAAATGTATACCCTTTTAAATTATATGAATTGTCACGCCAAGTTGGCGCATATAAAATTATCTTCTTACCCTCAGGTAAATTTAATTTATCTTTTATTTTTTTTATATCATCAGAATTATAATTTGATAAAATATCATTTCGTGGATATCCCGTTTCAATCAAGCGCTCTCTCTCAATCGCAAAAGCACTTTGAAAGACTTCAGTTGTAAAAGCACTAGGACTAATCATATAATTATACTTACTTACATCATTATCGTAGGTTGAACGCATTTCTTCAACGCTCATTTCACTACGATAAAAGGTTGTTCCTTCTGGAACTTCAATATCATGTGCTAATTTTTTTAATGGTGTCCCATGCCATGTTTGTAAATAAACTTGGCTATCTTTTTTCAAAACATATTTTGGGAGCTTACAATTAGCAATCCAATATTTACTACGCGCTAGATAGAAAAAATAAGCAATACTAAAATACTCAATAATTCTAGCATTTTCAATTTTTAATTTTTTTTGTTTATGATTTTTTATTGCATAAATGCAACGATAATCAGCATATTGTGAATGTTTTGAAAGATATTGGTGAATTGCCATTGGATTATCAGAATAACCGCGACCATGAAAAGAAATAAAAAGAATTGTTTTTTCCTGACAAGGAATAAATCGATATACGAATCGATATAAAATTCTGATTAACTTACCGAGTAGTTTCTTTAATATTTTCATTTACTTTCCTCCCATAAAAATAAGGGGTAAACCCCTTATTTAAAAACTGCTTCAACAACTCGCATAGCAGCATTCCCATCTTCCCATGAACAAAAACGTTCATAAAATTGTTCATAACGTTGTTGATATTCTTGATTCAAACTATTCAGATTCTTGATTTTATCAATAACTTCTTCAGTAGTATAAACCAATGGTCCTGGTAATTCTGTTTCCATATCAATATAAAAACCTCTTAATACATCACGATATTTATCTAAATCATACGTATAGAATAACATCGGCCTTTTTAAATTAGCATAGTCAAAAAACACACTAGAATAATCCGTAATACAAATATCACTAATTAAATAAATTTCTGTAATATCATCATACTTACTCAAATTATACGCAAACTCTTCTAGTCCCGTAACATCTAATGCATCAGCAATATAATGATGTGTTCTTAACAATACAACATATTCATCACCAAGCTGCTGCTTTAATAAATCTAAATCTAATTTCAATTTAAACTTATATTTACCATTTCCATAATACTCATCATCACGCCATGTCGGAGCATACAAAATAGTCTTTTTATCTAGAGGAATCCCTAATTTTTTCTTCAATTCTAAAGCTATTGCATCACGGTTTGGTAACGATAATAAATCATTTCTTGGATATCCTGTTTCCAGCATGTTACCATCGTACATAAAACAACTTTTGAAAATATCACTAGAGAATTTATTCGGTGCAATCAAATAATCCCATTCTTGTTTTTGACGATAAAATTGAGCTTTATAGGTCGGCGAAGCAGCAGTAACCTCTTCTTGATCAAACGCTAAACGTTTCAGTGGCGTTCCGTGCCACGTTTCTAAAAAAACTTGTTCCTCCCGCTTTCTAAACCATAATGGCTGACGAATATTAAAAACAAAATATTTAGAAACGCCTAAATAATAAGCATATTCCCTTGTGAATCTTTTGACAATCTTACCTTCGTAAGGCAATTTTTCTTTAGGATCATTTAATACCCAAATAAACTTATATTTACCTGGATAATTCTTCGCTAAATATTCGTAAATATATTTAGGTGAATCTGCATAACTTTTTCCCATAAAAGTTTCAAACATAACCGTATTTTCTTCAAGCGGTTTATTAATATATTTATGACGATATAAATATTTATTCATCTCGTTTTTATTTTTTAAGATCTTTTTAAACTTTATTTTTGCTAAATGCCGGCTTACAGTCTTCTTTGCTAACTCAAGATCACCATTTAGACCAGCTTTGATCATTTTTTTACTATAACGAGAACTTTTATTCAATAAACGAGGATGAATATTTTTTAATATTTCTCCCATTGCTTTAAATCGTTCGTTACGCCAAATATCATCTTTACTGCGCCGAATCTTTCGTGCAAAAAACTTTGTGTAATATCTAAGCATTTTCGAATCTAAATAATAACGAATATAACTATCTGGAGCTACTAAAGAAGCACTATAGCGATAAGCCATCAAAAATTCATCAAATTTATTTTCAGAATCTTTTATTTGTGATAAAGCAGGTGTATTGATTGGATCATTATGTTTTCTTTTAACAAAAATTGCTTGTTCAACACGATCAAAACTCTTTGCGTAATTAACTAATTGGATTACAAAAGGAACATCAGTGTAATAGAAAAAATCTTCGTTAAAACGAATTTGATGCTCATCAATCAGTTTCTTTTTTATTAAAACATTTAAGACAGAAATATTACGAATAGCATGTCGGCTCCGAATTAAAACATCTACCATATATTCATCAACATTATTTTGGTCATATACTTTTTCAATAAATTTATCATCATAATCATGATCTTTATCTTTTAAGTTTAATTCATTATTTTTTTCATCACCCATGGTCTCAAAAACTTTCTTTTTGAACCATGTAAAGCGTCTAATTCCTGCAACTAAATCTAAATCATTTTGATTAGCACAAGTAATTAATAATTTTAAAGTATTTGGCATCAAATAATCATCACAATCAATAAAATAGATATATTCACCACTTGCCTGTTCTAAGCCAATATTTCTTTTTTTAGCAACACTAGAATTTTCTCCAGCTTCAAGGATTTTTAAATTAATATCATACGCTTTGATATCTTGATCAATCTCTTTTTTATTATTTACAACAAGTAAAGTTTCATAATCATTTAACCGCTGTTCATAAACACTTTCTAGACAATCATGTAAATACTGTTTGTAACGATCGTAAGGGATAATTATACTAAGTTTCATCTTTACACCTATTTATGTAGATCGTCCTTAATTTTTGTTGTTGAAATACCATCAGTTCTTGGTAAATAGACAACTTCACAGTAATCCTTTAAAAAATCAAATTTACCTTCCCAATCATCACCCATTACAAATACATCTACATCATGTTCTTGAACATCTTTAATTTTTTGATCCCAAGATTCCTCAAAAATAACTTCATCAACGTATCTAATCGCCTCTAAAATCAATTTTCGATCATGATCACTATGATATGCCTTTTTCCCCTTCTGCGCATTAAATGCATCACTACTTACCGCAACAATCAAGTAATCACCCAGCGCTTTTGCTCTTTTAATAATATTCAAATGACCTACATGAAATAAATCAAATGTTCCGTATGTAATAACCTTCTTCATTATTTTCACCTATCCTTTTATCCGATCTAAAACTTTTTCCCAAAATCCAATTTGAGGATTTTGAACAATTCGTTTTTTAAATTTATTATCTCTTATTTTAGCCTTTTCTTTGTTCGTTAAACTGTTATAGTAATCAACATATTCACCATAATGATCACATACTTCCCCGACTTCACCATATTCTTTTAACATTCCTCCCTCAATCCACATTGCTGTTTGACAAAAATTTCGAACTTGAGGCAATGAATGTGAAATAAATATAATCGTTTTACCTTCATCTTTTAATTCATTCATTTTATTTATGCACTTTTGTGCAAAACCTTTATCACCTACCGATAAAGCTTCATCAACGATAATAATATCTGGATTTAAATATAAAGAGATTGAAAAACCAAGTCGTGATTTCATCCCGCTAGAATATTTTTTTACAGGTTGATATAAAAAGTCTCCTAGCTCCGCAAATTCAATAACACCATCAATAATCTCCTGAATCTGCTTTTTTGATAGTCCTAATAAAGCACCTTTAACATTAATGTTTTCTAAACCTGTTAGCTGTTTATTTAAACCGGTATTAATAGCAACCAATGATTGTTCACCATTAATATGCATGACACCCTCATCGATTTCGCTAATTCCCGCCAAGATAAGTGACAGAGTTGATTTTCCTGAGCCATTAGTTCCTAAAATCCCTACTACTTCCCCTTGTGGAATTTCAAAACTAATATTTTTTAAAGCATAAAATCTTTTTGTTTCACTACTTTTAGTATTACCATCATTTTTCTTTTTCAATTTATATATTTTTGAAACATTTTCAAATTTAATTGCGTAATTTTCCATTTCTACCACCTAGATCATATCAATAAATTTATGTTTGAATTTATACATCATATAACAGCCAACAACAAACAGTATTCCAGTAATCCCCCAGAAAGCCAGCATTTGTTTCCAATAATGCATAAATCCAAGGTGATATAAAAAACAATCTCGATACCCACATACAATATAATAGATTGGATTGATTTTCATGACAAAACGAATAATATCAAACAATAACGTCTGTTCACTAAAACGAGAAATCGGCCATAAAATAGGTGTTAAATATAAAATCAAACGCATACACGCTAAAATCAACTTACGAGTATCTCGAGCAATCATATTAAGCACAGATGTAATCATCGCTAAACTCACAGCAAAACAGCAGGCCGCAAAGCAATAATATATAATTCCCAACCACTCGATTGATGGATAGACACCTTGAGTACAATAAAAAATAATCATTAAAAGCAATATACAGGCATGATTAAATAATTCCTTTAAAACTACCGTAGCTGGTAAAACACTAACTGGAAATTTCATTTTAGTAATTACACCCGTCTTTGAAAAAATGGCATTAGCCCCTTGAGTAATACAAGGATTAATAAAAAACCAAACAACCATTCCCGCCAACATCCATTGAATAAAAGGAATTCCATCTACATCTTTACGATTCATTACTAAACCAAAAACAAAATAATATGTTAAAATTTGAATCAATGGATTAGCAAAATTCCAAAAAATCCCCAAACGGGAATCACGAATATCAGATAATAATTCATATTTCGAAATTGAATATATTCTAAATAAATTTGAGAAATTCTCTTTTAGAACATATTTAATACTTTTTAGCATTTTCTACCTCCAAAGCTACTTTTATTTACAACAATAGCATTATAATTATAGCACAATGATAATGCAATTAAAATATCTTTATTTTAGGGGGAAAATATAAAAAAAGAAGGTGTTTTTACCTTCTATTTACTCATCCAGCTTTCGTCACTTGGATCTTTTTTCCAAGCCTTTAATTTTTCCATATCAGCTTCTTTAATATAGTCATTTTCTTTTGCTACACCGATCAATGTATCATAATCAGTCAATGTTACATATTTACATTCAGCCGCTTCAAAATTAATTGTTGCTTTTGGTAATCCATATGTGAAAATAGCAATCATTCCAATTACTTCGCAACCGGCTTCTTTTAGCGCTTCAACGCATTCTAATGAACTCCCCCCCGTTGAAATCAGGTCTTCTACCACAACAACTTTCATGCCGGGTTCTACTTTTCCTTCGATCCGATTGTTACGACCATGGCTTTTTGCCCCACCACGGACATATCCCATTGGTAATTCCAAAATATCTGCCACTAATGCAGCATGAGCAATTCCCGCAGTAGCTGTTCCCATTAAGCATTCTGCTTCTGGAAAATTTTCTTGAACTAATTTAGCTAGTCCAGTTTCTACATCTTTACGAACTTTTGGATATGATAATGTTAAACGATTATCACAATAAATCGGTGATTTAATTCCACTAGCCCATGTAAATGGTTCATTTGGTCTTAAAAAAACCGCTTGAATATCTAATAAATCTTTAGCAATTAATTCTTTCATTATTCTTCTCCTCTACCCTTGAAAATCTTGATATACTTTTTTATATGTTGCGTATGGATCAGCAGATCCAGTAATCGTTCTACCTACTACGATATAACTAGATGTTAATTCGCGTGCCATCGCCGGAGTAGTAACCCGTTTTTGATCATTTACGCTATCATCAGCTAAACGAATTCCTGGCGTTACTGTTATGAATTCCATTCCTAAATTATCATGAATCACTTTAGATTCTAATGGTGAACAAACAACACCATCAAGTCCTGCTTCTTTAGCATTAGTAGCCCACTTTAAAACGACATTTTCTAATGTATCGTTAATTAAAAGCTCGTTATCTAGCACTTCTTGATCAAGTGACGTTAAACATGTAACGGCGATACATAAAGGTCGTTTATCACCTGTCTTGCCTGCTTCTAATCCTTCAATTGCAGCTTTCATCATTGCGATACTTCCTGAAGCATGAACATTGACCATATCTACTTCTAATTTTGCTAGTTGCTTCATTGCACTTTTTACAGTATTAGGAATATCATGTAATTTTAAATCTAAAAAAATGTTATGTCCCATTTCTTTAATCATTTTGATGATTTCAATACCTTCACCATAAAATAGTTCCATTCCAACTTTTACATATAGTTTTTCATCATTGAATTTTTCCAAAAATTCTTTTACTTCTGCCTTATTTTGAAAATCCAAGGCAATACAAATTCTACTATCTGTCATACATACCTCCACATTAATTTGATTATATCAAATTATCAAAATTAATACATTATTAAATTAATTTTTTATGCAAATACTTTTTTCAATTTTATATGATTTTTTCTTAGGGTTATCCGGAATATCATTTTAATTATTTTAATTTAAACCAATAAAAAATAATTTTCTTACCATTTTATAAATAATTATAATTGCTATCAACCTGTGCGCTCGTTCTTTAAACAGGATGGCAAAACTGTCGTTTTAAACCAGCAATTAATAATCTAACGAAGAATCAAATTCAAAAAAAAGTATATCCTAACTTCTGCATAGTTAAGATATACCAGTTTAATCCCGTAGGGATTATCCCATACGGTTATAGTATTCAACGATTAATGACTCATTGATTTCTTGATTTAATTCAGATCTTTCTGGTAAACGAGCAAGTTTTCCAGTTAATTTAGTATCATCAACTTCTACAAAAGCAGGAGTATGTACTCTAGCTTCTAAGCTAGCTTTAATGATTGCTAAATTTTTAGATTTTTCTTTAACTTCAATAACATCTCCAACTTTAACGCGGAATGATGGAATATCAGTCTTAATTCCATTTACTAAGAAATGACCGTGGTTTACTAATTGTCTTGCAGCTCTTCTTGTAGGTGCAAATCCTAATCTGTAAACAACATTATCTAATCTTCTTTCTAATAAGCAGAAGAAATTATAACCATGGATACCTTCCATTTTACCTGCTTGTTTGAATGTGTTATGGAATTGTTTTTCATTTACTCCATACATATGTCTTACTTTTTGCTTTTCAGCTAATTGTAAACCATATTCTGTTTGTTTTTTTCTTTTTTGACCATGTTGACCTGGAGCATAAGCTCTCTTATTTAATTCTTTACCATTTTCTAAAGTAGAGAATCCTAAACGACGAGATAATTTCCATTGAGGTCCTGTGTAACGTGACATTTGTCTTCCTCCATTTATTGTTTTATTTGCATAAAACAATAACATTGCATAGATTATTTGAATTGTGTTTATATTAAGTATTTCACTTTGCAGCTAGCTACTCTACAAACTTAAGTTATAAACGCTCTTTTCAAAACTCTATGTGCTGCTATCATTTGTTGCTTATTTACTATACCTTTTTTTATTGACTACGTCAACATTTTTTTCTAAAAGAATTTTTTCTTTTTCAAAATTAACATTTCAATAATTACAACTAAAATACTTGCTCCAATAACAATAATATAACCATAAGGATTATTTAACTCTGGCATATTTTTAAAATTCATTCCATACCATCCTGTGATAATCGATAACGGGAAGAAAATAGTTGTTGCAACTGTTAAAACAGTCATAATTTTATTTTGGTGGGTATCAATTTTATTTTGATACATTTCCTTTATTTGCAAAGAATAATCTTTTAAAGCATTTAACTGGTTATCCAAACGATCAATCCTACGTGCCTGCATGCTGAATAAATGACATTCATAATCATTTAAGAAATCTGATTCATTATCACTTAAAATATCGATCATATCCCCCAACTGATTATAATAGGAATTTAAAATTAATAGTTCTTTACGCAGCAAGATTATCTCATTATTTATTTGACTATTGAAATTAAAAGCTATTTTGTCTTCGATGACCTGTAAACGATCAGCATATTCTTGTAAATACATTCCATCATCAACAGTTATTAAGAAAATCAAATCATGAAAAAATTTGTTCAAACTTAGACGATTATTAGTATATGTATCTTTCATTTTTTCAATAAGTTTCATCACATAATCGTTATCATCAATAAAAATCATTTTTTGTTCTGTTAAATAAAAACTAAAACAATGTTTTATTTTTAAATCCTTTTTGTCAGGTATAACAAACGCTCCGCAAATCACATCGTAAAATAATTCTACTTTACAGTACATAATATCCCCAATATGCCTAATCACATGGTTTGCATGATTTTCCTTTTGATACTGGTTTATGAAATCTTCTTTACTAAGAATATCAATAACTAAGCTTCCTTCTTTATAACTATTTGTAATTTCTTTTTCTAAATAATACCGCATTATCTCACCTACCCGAATAAATTATAGCACATTAAGTCAACTTAGTTGAACGTTAACCATAAATATGATAACCTATTAAACGAAAGCGAGGCAATACATATGCAAGAAACTGTATTATTATACAATATTGATAAAACTGATGCTGGTAAAGCAATTATTTCAATTCTTGAAAAACTGAATGTTGAAGTAATCATTGTTAAATCAAGTGATTTAATGAGCCCGATTGGGTATATTTTAGGTGCTGATAATTTTGAACGTGGAACTGAAGCATTAACAGAGATTCCACAAGATGACATGATGGTTATGGCTGGTTTTGAAGATAAACAAGTTGATTTGCTATTACAAATTTTTAAAGAAGCAAACATTCCTTTCATTCCGTTAAAGGCAATTGTAACTCAAACAAATGTAAATTGGACATTTATGCAATTATTGAAAAATGTTAAAACTGAATATATGGAATTAACTGGAATGAATAAAGATATGAACAACTAGATTATTTGTCTTGTTAGCAGTATCTATATCAGCGTTATAATATTTTAATTATTATTAAAGAGATTATTTGATTCTTAGAAGATTAAGTTTAATCTTCTTTTATTTTGTTAAAAATAAAAGTGGAGGTAACTTATATATGGAAACAAAAACCAAAACAAATTTATTAAGAGCTTTTGCTGGTGAATGTCAAGCTCGAATGCGTTATGAAATGGCTGCTAAAGTCGCAGGTAAGAATGGAATGGCTATTTTACAAGATATGCTTTATTTTACTGCAAATCAAGAGAAAGAGCATGCGATAGTTTTTTACAATTATCTTAAAGATGTTTTTAAAGATGCTAATGTTTCAATGGAGGCTAATTATCCTGTTGATCTAGATCAGGATTTAAGTTCGTTATTAGAACAAGCAGCACAACACGAATACGATGAAGCAACATCTATCTACAAGCAATTTGGTGATGAAGCTAAAGAAGAAGGTTATGTTGAAATTGCAACAACTTTTTACATGATTTGTGAGATTGAACACTATCACCATGAACGTTTTAAAAAATATCATAATTTATTAACCAGTGGTAAATTATTTAATGACCAGTCTACTGTAAAATGGATGTGTATGAACTGTGGTTTTATTTATGAAGGTACTGATGCACTAACGATCTGCCCAGTTTGTAAACACCCACAAGGTTATAGTCTACGTCTTGATGAATCTCAATTTCATTTATAAACTAGTAAAAGCAATCCTCTTGAAAGGATTGCTTTTTAAGTTAATTTTTTAACTTGTCTAAACTATTTAATATTAATTATAAAAAGTCTATAATTAAAATATAGTCCAAAAAAGGAGTTTAATTCAAATGAGAATACTAAGTTTTAAAGGCGGAATCCATCCCCATGATAATAAAAGTCTTTCCGCCAATCATCCAATCAAACTATTAAATCCTGGTGATGAACTGATTTATCCATTATCACAGCATATTGGTGCTCCAGCTAAAGCTATCGTTGCTAAAGGTGATCATGTTTTAGTTGGCCAAATTATTGCTAATGGAAACGGTATGATTTCTGCCAATGTTGCTAGTTCTGTCTCTGGAACCGTTAAAACAATTGATTTACGACTTGCCCCTACTGGTTTTTTTGTTGATTGTATCGTTATTACTAACGATCACCAATATCAAAGTATTCCAGAATACAACACAACAAATGATTATCATAATTATAGCAGTATGCAAATTCGTGAACTTATCGCTCACGCAGGAATTGTTGGTTTAGGTGGCGCCGGCTTCCCCAGCGCAATAAAAAATACCCCTAAAGATGATGACTCAATTAAATATGTAATTATCAACGGTGCAGAATGTGAGCCCTATTTAACTTCTGACTATCGTTTAATGCTAGAAGAAACAGATAAATTAATCGCTGGCATCAAAATTCAATTACAGTTATTTAAAAATGCCAAAGCAATTATTGCTATTGAAGATAATAAGCCAGAAGCATTAGCTCATTTAAAAAAAGTCGTTGTAGATGAAGATAAAATTGAAATAGCAGCCTTACCAACAAAATACCCTCAAGGAAGTGAACGCGTATTGATTAAAGTATTAACTAATCAAACAATTGTAGATGGGATGTTGCCAGCTGATGTTGGCTGTATTGTCAGCAATGTTGCATCTATTATTGCTATCTATGAGGCCGTTGCCTTAAATATTCCACTAATTGAAAAGATTGTAACGGTAACTGGTGATGCAATCTTTCAACCACAAAATTTTAAGGTTCGCCTAGGAACTAAATATCAGACCCTTGTTGACGCTTGTGGAGGTTTTAAAATACATCCTCAAAAAATCATTTCTGGTGGTCCCATGATGGGTACTGCTTTATTTAATTTAGATGTACCAGTTTCTAAAACTTCTTCTGCTTTAGTTTGCCTAAGTGAAGATGAAGTATCTAAAACCGCTCCAACTGCGTGCATTCACTGCGGCCGATGCGTCGATGTTTGCCCTATCGGTCTTATTCCACAATTACTATACCGTTATGCCAGAACAGGCGATAAAGAAAACTTTTTAAAGGTTCACGGCAACGATTGTATGGAGTGCGGCTGCTGTACCTTCACATGTCCTGCAAAGCGAAACATGACACAATCATTTAAAAAAATAAAAAAAGCAATTAATGACGATCGCAAGAAAGGAGCAAAATAATGGATAATTTATTTAATGTGTCTACTGCTCCCCATATTCGTAGTTCAATTACAACTAAAAATATTATGTATGACGTAATCATTTCTTTATTACCAGCAACTTTTTTTGGAATTTATCAATTTGGATTTAATGCGTTTCTTGTTATTACAACTGCTATTATTACAGCTGTTCTAAGTGAATATTTGTATCAACGATTGATGAAGCTGCCAGTCACGATTAAAGACGGCTCCGCAGCCATCACAGGCTTATTATTAGCGTTATGCCTATCAAGCTCATTGCCATTGTGGATGGTTGCTTTGGGAAGTATATTCGCAGTTATAATTGTTAAGCAACTTTTTGGTGGACTTGGTCAGAACTTTATGAATCCTGCTTTAGCAGCTCGATGTTTTTTATTAATTTCATTTGCCGGAAAAATGAACAGCTTTGTTAGCATCGACGCAAGTACTAGTGCTACTCCGCTGGCAATGATACAAAATGGACAAAATGTCAATCTTCTCAAAATGTTTATAGGAAATACTAGTGGTACGATTGGTGAAACATCAGTAATTGCTCTGCTTTTAGGCGCTGTCTACCTAATTTATCGAAAAGTAATTAGTCCTAAAATACCGTTGTGTATCCTATTTTCATTTTCTTTAATCATTTTGATCAATAATAACTTTAACAGTCTATTTTTATTACAACAAATTTGTGGTGGCGGTTTAATGATTGGGGCATTTTTCATGGCTACTGACTATGTGACAAGTCCGATTACTCCAACCGGTAAAATTATTTATGGACTGGTTATTGGAATATTAGCTGCTGTTTTTAGGCTCTATGGTAATACTCCTGAGGGAATGTCATTTGCTATTATCATTACTAATTTACTTGTCCCTTTGATTGAAAAAGTAACAGTGCCTAAAATAAAAGGTAGTGGAGGTAAAGCATAATGAAAAAAAATCTTCTAAAAGATATTCTCGTTTTTGTTGTAATTACAGTTGCTGCTAGTTTATCTCTAGCTATGGTTAATTCTATTACCAAAGACCCAATTGCTAGACAAAATGAAAAAATCATACAAGATTCTTATCGAAGTGTTTTTAAAGAAGGTCAAAATTTTGATAATAATAAACAAATAAATCAACTTGTTAAAAATTTTCCTAATGTTATAAAAGACAAAAAATATAACTTTGGTGAAAATGGCATTGTGATAGACGACGTTTTAGTCGTTACAAATGATAAAAAAGAATTAATAGGACATGTTGTCAAAGTCACTACTGAAGATGGTTATGGCGGTGATATCACATTAGTTGTTGGAATTGATACTAATAATGAAATTACGGGAATTGAAGTCCTCTCAATTGATGAGACGGTTGGATTAGGAATGAATGCTAAAAATGATAATTTTAAAAATCAATATTATCATAAATCAGTAACTGATTTTAAAATCACCAAAACTGGTAAGCAAAATGAAGATGAAATTGATGCTCTAAGCGGAGCTACAATTACTTCATCAGCTTTTAACAATGCTATTAACGGAGCCTTAGCAATCAACCAGGAAATCAAGGAGGCTAATCATGAATAAATATGTTGAACGTCTTTATAATGGAATCATAAAAGAAAATCCAACTTTGATTTTAATGTTAGGAATGTGTCCTACTCTTGCAGTAACAACTTCTTCTGTCAATGGATTAGGAATGGGCTTAACAACGATGATTGTCCTTGCCGCATCAAATTTTATGATTTCGTTCTTACGAAAAATAATCCCTGAAAGAATGCGAATTCCTTCTTATATCGTAATTGTCGCTTCAATGGTAACAATTGTCCAATTACTATTACAAGCATATTTGCCTTCATTATATGATACATTAGGGATCTAT
The DNA here is from genome assembly GCF_014131695.1 of Thomasclavelia ramosa DSM 1402. Taxonomy (NCBI): domain Bacteria; kingdom Bacillati; phylum Bacillota; class Erysipelotrichia; order Erysipelotrichales; family Coprobacillaceae; genus Thomasclavelia; species Thomasclavelia ramosa. The sequence goes on along the minus strand of NZ_CP036346.1, from coordinate 1,401,760 downwards.
ATTCCTCTAATTGTGGTTAATTGTATCATTTTAGGACGAGCTGAAGCTTACGCTTCAAAACATAGTTGCGTTTTATCGTTATTTGATGGTGTTGGTATGGGGCTAGGTTTTACGCTTGCACTGACTTGTATTGGTTTAATTAGAGAAATGTTGGGCAGTGGTACTTTTTTTGGAATTGAGTTTGCGCCACTTTTTAAAGATTTAGTTGGCACTAATATTTATAGCTTTTTTGCTCATCTTGAACCTGTAACTATCTTTGTAATGGCACCTGGCGCTTTCTTTGTTTTAGCTGGTCTAACGGCTATTCAAAACCGTTTAAAACTGCCAAGTGCAACTAATAAAAACAAAGATGGTAATTGTAATCATGATTGTCTTCATTGTCGTAGCAGTGATGAAAAGGCACTTTGTGATTTAAAGGAGGAAAAATAAATGACGGGAATGATTTTATTATTAATTAGTGTCGCTTTAGTAAATAATGTTGTCTTAAGTCAATTCTTAGGTCTATGTCCTTTTTTAGGAGTATCAAAAAAAATTGAAACAGCAGCAGGAATGGGTGGTGCTGTCATCTTTGTAATGTCTATTGCTTCAATTGCAACAAGTTTAGTTTACAAAATACTAGTACTCTTCCATTTAGAATATTTAAACACTGTTACCTTCATCTTAGTTATTGCTGCTTTGGTGCAGCTAGTTGAAATGTTCTTAAAAAAATATAGCTCTGGCTTATATAGTTCTTTGGGAGTATATCTTCCTCTTATCACAACTAACTGTGCCGTTTTAGGAGTTGCTATCACAAATGTTCAAAATAATTATGATATTTTGACAAGTCTTGTTTGTAGTTTTGGAACAGCTGTTGGATTTACGATTGCCATCGTTATTATGGCTGGGATACGTGAAAAAATCGCTGATAATGATATTCCTGTTTCATTCCAAGGTTCCCCCATTGTACTAATCACAGCAGGACTGATGGCAATTGCATTCATTGGCTTTTCAGGTCTAATATAAGGAGGAGAATATAAGATGAATGAAATTATAATTGCGGCCATTATTGTAGGTGCAATCGGTTTACTTATTGGTATTCTTCTGACAATTGCTAGTGAAAAATTTGCCATTACTGTTAATGAAAAAGAAATTCAAATTCGTGAAGAACTTCCTGGAAATAATTGTGGGGGGTGTGGCTATCCCGGATGTGACGGGCTAGCCAAAGCAATTGTTGCTGGTGAAGCAAAGATCAATCAATGTCCTGTTGGAGGAAAAAGTGTAGCTGACGCCATTGCAATGATCATGGGAGTAGAAAGTGAAGAAACAATGCGAATGACAGCATTTGTTCGTTGCGGTGGTACTTGCGAAAATGCAACGATTCAGTACTTATATCACGGTATCAAAGACTGTAATAACGCAGCCATCGTCCCTGGTGGTGGAGATAAACAATGTAGTCACGGCTGCATGGGATACGGCAGTTGTGTCAGAGAATGTGAATATAATGCCATTTCAATTATTGATGGGGTTGCCGTTATCAATCCAGACTTGTGCCAAGCATGTGGTAAATGTCTTAGAGTCTGTCCAAATAATGTAATTACTTTGATTCCATATCAAAAACAGGCAGTAGTAAAATGTAATTCAAATGAACCAGCTCTCCGAGCTCGTAAAAATTGCGCTGTTAGTTGTATTGGCTGTGGTATATGTGCTCGTAATTGTCCTAATAATGCAATTATTATTGAAAACTCTTTAGCACGGATTGATTATACTAAATGTACAAATTGCGGACTTTGCAAAGAAAAATGTCCTCGAAAATGCATTATAACTGCTTAAAATTATATTAATCAAATGAAAAAGGTGACTTTGTGTAGTGAACTTCATTGTATCAAAAAATCACCTTTTTTACTTATCACTTTTCACTTATCATAAAATTACTAATTAATCTACTCTATACTTCATTCTTTTATTATACTTATTTTCCTCTATTAATAAATATGTTCAGTACAGTAATTCTAATTATCATCTCATAAACTACTTTAATTTTTCTCTTGACTTGAAGTAAACTTCAAGATGTATGATATTATCACCTATAAAAAGTATTTTTTATAGTATCTAGTTATATGGGAGGTAAATATGTTTTTAGAAAAAATAGACGATACAAACGATCTTAAAAAATTGAATAGAAAAGAATTAAAAGAACTTGCTAACGAAGTTAGAGCAGCATTGATTAATAAGATTAGTAAAGCCGGCGGACATAGTGGTCCCAATTTAGGGATGGTAGAAATGACAGTAGCTTTACATTATGTTTTTGATTCACCAAATGATAAATTCGTTTTTGATGTTTCCCATCAGTCTTATCCACACAAAATATTGACCGGCAGAAAAGAGGCATTTCTAGATGAAGAACATTTCCATGACGTAACAGGATATACCAACCCACTTGAAAGTGAACATGACATGTTTACAATTGGTCACACTTCTACATCTGTATCACTTGCTCTTGGGTTAGCAATTGGAAGAGATTTGAATAAAAAAGCCGAAAATATTATCGCTATTATTGGCGATGGTTCTTTATCAGGTGGAGAAGCACTAGAAGCTATCGATTATGCAGGCGAATATAATAAAAACTTGATCATTATCGTTAATGACAATGATCAAAGTATTGCCGAAAATCATGGCGGTATTTATCAAACGCTTAAAGAATTACGAGACACTAACGGAACAAGTAATAACAATATATTTACATCATTTGGTCTTGATTATAAATACTTAGATGATGGGCATGATATCGAAAAATTAATTGAATTATTTGAAAGTGTTAAAAATATCGATCACCCTATCGTATTGCATATCCATACAATCAAGGGAAAAGGATTACCATATGCAGAGGTAAACAAGGAAGCTTGGCATGCTGGTGGTCCATTTAATGTTGCTGATGGAACATATAAATTTGTTGATGAAGATGATCAAACCCTATTCGATAGCTTGACTAACTTATTAAATGCAAATAAAAAGGCTATTGTTGTAAATGCCGGTACACCGATGGGGCTAGGATTCATCGAACCTGTAAGAAAAGAATATGTCGAACGTGGACAATTTATTGATGTTGGCATTGCTGAAGAAAATGCTATGGCAATGATTAGCGGGATTGCTAAAAATGGCGGAATACCTGTCTTTGGAACTTTTGCTCCTTTTTTACAACGTACATATGATCAGCTATCTCACGATTTATGTCTGAACAATAATCCAGCAACAATTCTTGTTCTATCCGCTGGAGTCTATGGGATGAATTCAAATACTCATATAGCTTTATGTGATATTGCAATGTTTGCACATATTCCAAATTTAATCTATTTAGCGCCGACAACTAAAGAAGAGTATTTACAAATGTTTAAATATGCAACTACCCAAAAAGATCATCCAATTGCAATCAGAGTCCCAGTACAAATGATTGAAAGTGGTCAAGAAGACACAACTGATTACTCTATCCATAATAAATCTCAAATTGTTCAACAAGGTAATGATATTGCTATTATCGGAGTAAGTAATCTGCTTCCATTAGCCTTAAAAACAGCTCAAAAATACAAAGAGGATACCGGTAAAAATATCACTGTAATAAATCCAAAATTTCTAACAGGTTTAGATGAAGAATTACTAAATGACTTGACTAATAATCATCGTCTTATTATTACTTTAGAAGATGGTGAATTAGAAGGTGGATATGGGCACAGAATAAGCAGTTTCTACGGTATGACAGAGATGAAAGTCAAGAATTATGGTATCTCCAAGGCCTTTCATACTGATTTTAATGCTGATGAATTATTAGCTCAACATGGTATATCCGTTGATCAATTAGTGACTTATATGAAAAATAGCTAAAAACTATATATTATTGTTTTATATATAATTCTCATTAGTATACAATAAAATTAATAATGTATTTAAAAAAGGCTGTAACGTCTAAAGTGAACTGCAACCTGTCAAATAGACAATTGAAAAAATATAAAATTTTTCCTGCCGGTAGATTATCTACTGGCAGTTTTTATGCGATTTGCAAATAAATTTTATGTTTTTCGATTCTGATATAATAATGGAATTCTGTTACATCTGTGAGCCGTTTCTCATTTAGTGCATCGGTAGTAAACTCTCGATTAAGTAAATTTTTAGCTATATATTGAGGATTTACAGCCTGTCCTGTACATCCATTAGTAGAGTATTTAATAGTTGATTTGATATTAAGTAGTACGTAGTACTCGTTTATCATTAACATCAATGTCATGATAACATTCTAGATCATCTCTAATTCTTCATTATCCTCTATCTGGTGACTCTGTATGGAGCTTTTCAATCTCATCAGTAATCCGTCTGTTTTTTTGTTCGTTTTCAGAGCTTTCTCTGTACAACCTCCAAATGCAGTTTTTCTTCCTTTTGTCATAATAGTGTGTTCTCCTATTTCAGATGATTTTAACTCTTCATGATTATTATACTTCTTTATCCAGAGTTGTAACTTCAATCTTGGACAAATTCCGTATTTTTTACAAATATCATCCAAGGAACCACGACCATCTAAATAATCTAAAACAGCTTGCTGACACCAAACATAGATACAATTCGATTTTGGCTTTCTTTTCCATCTAGATACAAATTTACAGCATATACCTTATCCTCAATGGATATTTTTCTTTTAGACATAAAATATGCTTCCTCCTAAGTGACAAGTTTTTATTATTTCACTTGTCTCCCCAGAAAGAAGCATATCAATTTTAATGCGTTACAGTTTCCTTTATTTATAACTATTTAACAACAATATTGACAATTTTGTTTTTTACAACAATCACTTTTACAATATTTTTACCCTCAGTATGAGCTTTAACATTTTCTTGTTCAAACGCAATTTCCTTCACAGCTTCATCATCAGTATCTTTAGTCACTTGAATCTTGGCTCTAAGTTTCCCGTTAACTTGAACACCCATTTCAACTGTCTCGCTCACTAACATATTTTCATCATATGTTGGCCAAGTTTCATATGCAATCGAACTATCATGTCCCAACATTTGCCACATTTCTTCACAAATATGAGGAGCAATGCAAGAAAGCATTTTGATAAAATTAAATGCATACTCTTTATATACTGTCTCTGCTTTATAGCATTCATTAATGAAGATCATCATTTGTGAAATAGCAGTATTAAATCCTAATGTTTCAAAATCATCTGTAACCTTTTTAACTGTTTGATGATATACACGGTCAAGACTATGATCATTTTCATCACTTAATTTATCTTGTTCGATAAATAAACGATATACCCGATCTAACCATTTACGTGAACCGTCTAATCCATTTGTTGACCAAGGAAGAGCAGCTTCCAATGGTCCCATAAACATCTCATATAATCTTAATGAATCTGCACCATGAGAAGCAACAATATCATCAGGATTAACAACATTACCACGTGATTTAGACATTTTTTCATTATTATCTCCAAGAATCATTCCTTGATGGAATAATCTTTGCCATGGCTCTTTACATTTCACTACTCCAGCATCATACAATACTTTATGCCAAAAACGAGAATATAGTAAGTGTAATACAGCATGCTCAGCACCACCTACATACAAATCAACAGGCAACCACTTTTCTAACAATTTAGGATCACAAATAACTTCACTATTATGTGGATCAATATAGCGAATATAGTACCAGCAAGATCCTGCCCATTGAGGCATTGTATTAGTTTCACGACGACCTTTTTGACCATCAATCTCTACTTCCAACCAATCTTCACAGTTAGCTAATGGTGATTCACCACTATCATGGGGTTGAAAATTCTTAGTAGCTGGCAATTCTAATGGTAATTCTTCAACCGGAACGGTTCTCATTGTTCCATCTTCCATATGTACGATTGGAATTGGCTCACCCCAATAACGTTGACGAGAAAATAACCAGTCTCTTAACTTATAAGAAATTTTCTTTTCTCCACACTTATGCTCTTCTAACCAGGCAATCATCTTATCAATCGCTTCTTGTTTTCCTAGTCCATCTAACCATTGAGAATTAATATGTAATCCATCTTCAGTATAAGCGGCTTCTTCAATATTTCCGCCTTCTAAAACAGGTATGATCTCAATTCCAAACTTTTTAGCAAATTCCCAATCGCGATCATCATGTGCTGGTACTGCCATAATTGCACCAGTTCCATAACTTGCTAGTACATAATCAGAAATCCAGATAGGAATTTTCTTACCATTAACAGGATTAATTGCATACGCTCCTGTAAAAACACCTGTTTTATCTTTGTTTAGTTCAGTTCTTTCTAAATCTGATTTACTTGCACAACTTTCTTTATAAGCTTCAATAGCTTCTTTTTGTTCCAATGTAGTAATTTCAGCTACATATGGATGCTCAGGTGCCATAACACAATAAGTTGCACCAAATAAAGTGTCGCAACGAGTTGTAAAGACTGTAAATATTTTATCTGTTCCATCAATCCTAAAATCAACATTAGCTCCAACTGATTTTCCAATCCAATTTCGCTGCATTTGTTTTGTTGCTTCAGGCCAATCAAGATCATCTAAATCTTCAAGCAATCTTTCAGCATATTCAGTAATTTTTAAAACCCATTGCCGCATCGGCTTACGGATAACCGGATATCCCCCACGTTCACTTTTTCCATCAATAACTTCTTCATTTGCTAAAACAGCTTTAAGTTCTGGACACCAGTTTACAGGAATTTCATCTACATAAGCAAGACCGGCATCATAAAGTTTTGTAAAAATCCATTGTGTCCATTTATAATATTCAGGATCACTAGTTGCGATTTCTCTATCCCAATCATATGAGAAACCTAAAGATTTAATTTGTCCCTTAAATACCTCAATATTCTTTTTAGTAAATTCAGCTGGATGATGTCCTGTTTGAATAGCAAACTGCTCTGCAGGAAGTCCAAATGAATCAAATCCCATTGGATGTAAAACATTGTATCCTTGCATTCTTTTCATTCTTGAAACAATATCTGTTGCAGTATACCCTTCTGGATGCCCTACATGTAAACCATTCCCTGACGGATATGGAAACATATCCACACAATAATATTTTGGTTTACTATCATCGTAGCAGTCTGTTTTAAATGTTTTATGCTCATCCCAATATTTTTGCCATTTCGGCTCGATTTGTTTGTGATCAAACGGCATTTTATAATTCCTCCTTAAAATAAAAAAATCATCCTATCTAAGGACGACTTTTAATCGCGTTACCACCTTAGTTCCAAGTCTAAAAGACCTAGCCCTCAAAACTTTAACGCAGTTAACGACAACGACTACTTAATTCCCCGCTGCATCTCCTAGGTGAGTTCATAACCCGTTTTATCAGTTTCCACCAGCCACTGATTCTCTATAAAAAACGTCAATTACTACTAGTCCTATTCATCGACTTTCAAATACTAGAATATTATAACATAAAAAGGCTGATATGCAACAAATTTTATTACTAATAATTTGGTTGTTTTAATGCTTTAATAGGATCTAACCGGCCTGCCAAAAAGGCGGGAATATAGCTACTGCACAATCCAAAACATAATGCTCCTAAATAGATAGCAATTACTAACTGATAATCAATTTGAATAAACACTCCTGATAAATCAAGCTGCAGCTCATTTTCAACAAGCTGATTAATTAAATTAACTAATTGATAAAAAAATACATAAGAGCAGATAAACGCTCCACTAATTAAAGTAAAACTTTCTAATAAAACTAAATTCATGATCTGTAATTTACTCGCACCCATACATTTAAAAATACCGATATCTTTTGTTTTTTCTATAACAGACAAATATAACACTTCCCCAATTAAGAAACATGCTGCTACTATAGCCAATAAAGAAAATAGTAAAAGAACTCTTTGAATTTGTAACATAAATGTATCTATTCTTTCATTAATATTTTCTCCTGCAACTTTAAATTCAAATTGACTATACTGATCTTCTAAATCCATTAAAAGATCATCAAGATCCGCTTTGCTATTTAAATTGATCATAGCTAATTGAAACAATAATTGTTTCTTATCAATCGCAAAAGCTTGGCTAATATGATCGAGATTAGCTAATTCATTAATATAGATTGTGTCAAAAGTAGTTACATCTTTCCCTATTCCAACAACAGTGAGTGAGACTCCTTTAATTTGATCGTCCTTTAAATAATATCCATATAATTGTTGATTCAATAATTTTTGATAATCAGGATTAAGATGTGTTGCCGTTGTTTTTGATAAAACTATTTCATTACTATTTTTTGTTTCACGTCCTATTTCCAAATTCCTACTTTTTATTGGTTTAGTCATATCACTGATATAAATTGTTTTTTCAACTTCATAATCACTTTGCAGTGATACTCCCATAAATTCATAATCGGCTGGTTCCCCATAGATAAATTCATTCATATCTAAATTTGATAATGAAAGTAACTCATGATAACTAAGTAATTTTTTATGTACATTCTGAATCGAAATTAGTTGATTTGGAAATATAGAATCAAGCTGTCTTTTTATTTGGGTTTGTAATGATCCACTCAGTGTAAAGGTAATCATAATACAAATCAAAGCTACTGTAATACCAGATGATATTTTTAAATTTCTACCCAAATTAGCACGATATTGTAACAATGCCAGTTGATATAATTTTAATGGTGAATGCTGTTTGACTAAACGCGAATAAAAATGATTATTTTTATCCCGGCGATACTTCCCAATCAATTGTCCATTTTGCATAGAAAAGCATTGATCAGCATATTGATAAGCTAATTGCTCATTGTGTGTTATAACAATGACAAGTCGTTCCTTAGCTTCTGCATGTAATAATTCAAAAACCATCTTTGCATTTTTATCATCTAGAGAACCTGTTGGCTCATCACACAATAAAATATCAACATTTTTAATCATCGCCCGAAGTAATGCAACCCGTTGTTTTTGTCCACCAGATAAGATTTTGACCCTTTTTTTATTCAGTTTTCGGAGTTCTAATTTTTCTTCTTGATCTTCAACTGCTCTTTTATATGAAATTTTAGTAAAAAATTTTGCTAACAAATAATTTTCTTTGACATTTAGCCAATTAATTAAATTGAAATCCTGAAAAATAAAACCAATATGCCTACGACAATACTTTTTAATTTTTCGAATATCTTGATGATCAAATAATATTTCTCCTTCATAATCTTGATCTATTCCACCAATTAGATTTAATAATGTTGTTTTTCCGCATCCAGAATTTCCTACTATTATGATCAATCCCGTACTTGGTAATATTATGTTTAAATTTTTAATAATAGTTTCATCATATCTTTTAGTTAAATTTTTAATTTCCAGCATTTTAGTTCTCCTTTAACAATATGCTAATATCCATTCTGTTTATTTTAAGACTAGCTTGTAACCCTGCTAAATAACATGCAATTATATAAATAACAATCAACACTACATATAAATCATATTTTGTAAAAATATATTTCGGTAAGACAAACAACCTTGGAATGTTAAATAAATAATCACTTAAATCAAATAGCTCAATTAATCTTAATACGCCCATTGCTAAGATTGCTCCCGCACTTCCAATCAGCCCTCCTATCAAAATTGCTTCACGACAAAATAAATTAATTGCTTTACCTTTACCAAGACCATTAGCCAATAAAAGACTAGTATCTCTTTTTCGTTCAATAAAAATTGTTTTAAGAATAACTGAAATTAAAATTAATGAAATAGCAAAACTAATTACAATAAATAAGAAAATCACAAATCTAGTGATATCAAAAATTGATCGATAGTTGTCAATATAATCACCGTGTAGATTAATCAGCAAATAATCTTTTTGATATTCTTTTATCACAGCATCTACTTGATCACTATGAAATATTAAAACTGTTTTATCCAGGCAATCATCACTTAACTCTTCTTCTAAATACTGTTGTTCTAAATAAAGATTAACCCCTATATTAATATGATCATTAATGATTCCACTAATAGTGAATTCATATTCATCATCATTAATTTCAAAATTAATTCTCTCGCCTATTTTTAATTTATACTTCTTTGCCGTTGTCTGATTAATTAATATTTGATTCTCTTTTGAAGGATATTTCCCAGAAATATAATCTAACTTTTTAGTTTTAAATATCTGATATACCTCAACGTCTAACTCTTCATCATAACTGCTTAAAATTCCATTACTAAATACTAATTTGTAAGCAACATTTGCTATTTTATTATTCTTCTCAAATTTTTTAATTTCTTTGCGTTCAAAGATATTATTAATATAATCATTTTTTGAAACTTCAATAACTCTTTTTAATGGGTCTTCTTCAAATTTTTTTTCTAAATATTGCCATCCACCATTAAAAGCACTTAATAATAAAACAAAAGCTAGAATAATAAATATTTGTGATACAAACATCATTATTATCTTTTTAAATTGATATTTGAGTTGCCTTTTACAATAAAAAAGCAGTCGACCTAGCTGCTTTTTTATGATTATTGGTGAATATTTATGATATCGTTCATTACTAAAATTATAATAATTCTTTTTTTTATCAAGATCTACAATCATTTTTGTATATTGTTTAATTAATCGAGAATTATGCGAAATAACAATCACTAAATGCTCCTTGGCATACCTTTTTAAAAGTCTCATCACTTCAATACTTAATTTATCATTTAATGCTCCAGTTGGTTCATCTGCTAAAAGAATTGGTGTATTACACAAGAAAGCTCGAACCAATCCAATTCGCTGCTTTTGACCACCCGATAGTTCATCGGGATATCTTTCCAACAATTCAACTACTTTTAAAGTTCGACAATACTCCTCCAATTGACCAGACACTTGCTTTAAATCAATACCTTTTATTTTTGTAATTAAGATTAAATTCTCTTTTATTGTTAAAGCATTGACTAAATTATAAAATTGGTAAACATAACTAATATAATCACGTTGATACATTCTAATTTGTTGATAGTTGAGCCTATGCCCATCAATTAATACCTGACCATTGCATGGACGCTCAATTCCCGCAATAATGTTTAACAAAGTCGATTTCCCTGTACCACTTTGACCAATGATTCCTATCATCCCTCTACTTGGAAATTTAATTGTTAGATCATCAATAACGCGTTGTCTCTTTTTTCCATACTTATAAAATTTAGTAATATTAATAAGTTGTAATGCCATAACGTCCTCCTTATGTTATAATAGCAATGGTGATAAAATGAACTTATTTAAATATAGTGATGATAATAAACGCTATCATACTTTTAATTATTATCTGAAAAATAAATATCAAAGTAAAGTTGCCAAAGTTAGTTTGAATGCGGGCTTTACTTGTCCAAATCGCGACGGTACTAAAGGCACGGGCGGCTGTATTTTTTGTAGCAGCACTGGTTCAGGTGATTTTGCCGGAAATATCCAGGATTCATTAGAAATACAATTTAGTAATGTTAGTTTGCTTCTTCAAAATAAATGGCCAAATTGTAAATATATTGCTTATTTTCAAGCCAATACTAATACATACGGCCCATTAAAAAAAATCAAAGCTTGTATCGAGCCATTTATCAATAAAAAAAATGTGGTTGCAATCAGCATCGCAACTCGGCCAGACTGCTTGGAAACCGATGTTTTAAATTATTTAGCAGAAGTTAATAATCGCTGCGATTTATGGGTCGAATTAGGTTTACAGACCATTCACGATCAAACAGGTGAACTAATCAATCGTGGCCATAATTATCAAGACTTCCTAGACGGCTTGAATAAATTACGAAAATTAAAAATTAATGTCTGTGTACATATTATCAATGGTCTACCTGGTGAAACATATGAAATGATGCTTGAAACAGCAAAGGCGGTTGGGCAGTTGGACATTCAAGCCTTAAAGATCCATATGCTTTATGTCATTGAAAAAACAAAATTACATCAGTTATATTTACAACAGCCTTTTAAAATCCTGAGTCGTGACGAATATATTGATTTAGTTGTCAAACAATTAAGTTACATCCCAGAAAATATTGTTATTGAAAGATTAACCGGAGATGGAAATATTTCAGATTTAGTCGCTCCCTTATGGTCAATTCGTAAAGTAACTATCTTAAATGATATTGATAAATTAATGGTTGCTAAAGATTATTATCAAGGTTGTAAAATAAAAAAGCCCATTTAGGGCTTTTTCTATTATTCAATTATTAATTACTAGTTTCAATTAAACCATAATCACCATCATTACGACGATATACGATACTAATTGAATCACTTTCAACATCACGATAAACGAAGAATGAATGACCAATCAATTCCATTTGCATGATTGCTTCTTCCATATCCATTGGTTTAGGGGTAATTGACTTAACCTTTACCAAGACATCTTCTTCAGATTCAACATCTTCAATTGAAGATAGGTTGAACGCAAGTTTATTATCTTTTGATTTACGACTTAGTCTAGTTTTGTACTTTCTGATTTGTCCTTCTAATTTGTCAACAACTAGATCCATAGCATTATATAGATCATCATCTACGACCTCTGCTCTTAAAAGTACATATTCAGTAGGAATCGTAACTTCAAGTTTTTGTCCATAAGGATAAACTCGACATAAAACTTTTGCTTCAACATTGTCACTTACGATGAAATACTTATCTAATTTAGATAGTTTTTCTGAAATCTTTGCTTCGATAGCCTCTGTGATTTCAATGTTTTTTCCTCTTACTGAGATTTTCATAAGAATTCCTCCTTTGTATAAACATATTATACAATATATATTTGTAAAATAACACTCAAATTATTGATAAAATTTCCCTAAATTTAACATAAACAAAAAACACTCGAATAAATCGAGCATTTTTATCTATAAATATTTTTTTAGAATTTCTACTTTATCTAACTCTTCCCATGGAAGATTGTTATCCCCACGACCAAAGTGTCCATAAGCAGCTGTTTTTAGATACAATGGTTGACGTAAATCTAACGTTTTAATGATTCCTCCTGGAGTTAAATCAAAGTTATCTCTGATTGCTTTTAGGATTATATCATGGTCAACATGTTCAGTTCCATACGTCTCAATAAAAATTGAAGTAGGTTCTTTAACTCCAATAGCATAAGAAACCTGAATTTCTAATTTATCACAAAGATTTGCCGCAACAATATTTTTAGCAATATAACGCAACATATAGGCAGCTGAACGGTCAACTTTGGATGGATCCTTTCCACTAAAAGCCCCACCACCATGGCGAGCAGCCCCACCATATGTATCAACAATAATCTTTCGCCCAGTTAAGCCAGTATCACCATGCGGTCCTCCAATAACAAAGCGACCAGTTGGATTGATCAGCACTTTATAATCAGTGTTTAAATTATATTTTCTTACAACTGCATCCATTATTTCTTCTTTAATATAACGTTTGAATTCAGTTTCATCAAAATCAGGATCGTGCTGAATCGACATTAAAATAGTATCAATTTTAGGAGTACTTTCGGTATAATCAATCGTTACTTGAGCTTTCATATCAGGACGGGCTGACTTAAATTCTCCAGTATCCTTTTTTTCAGTTGCATAACGAACCAAATGATGAGCAATTGAAATCGGCAAAGGCATATACCCTTTTGTTTCTTTACAGGCGTAACCAAACATGATTCCTTGATCACCTGCCCCACCCACTTCGTCATTTGTTCCTAAAGCAATATCAGGAGACTGTAAATCCATTACTACCTGAACCTTGCAAGTCCGATAATCGATTCCTTTATCGCTATCATCATATCCAATGTCCTTTAAAACATCTCGAGCTACCTGCTCATAGTTAACTTCTGCAGTAGTTGTGATTTCTCCACCAATAACTACCAGATCAGTAGTAGCAAAAACTTCACAGGCCACACGTGAATTAGGATCTTCTTTTAAGCACGCATCAAGGATAGCATCACTAATTTGATCACAAACTTTATCAGGATGCCCTTTTGAAACTGATTCAGAGGTAAATAATACTTTTTCTTTCATTTTTCTTTCTCCTTCTACAAATAAAAAAGCTTCCTAAAGAGAAAGCATACATAGTTAGGAAGCCTTCTCTCATTGTTCAAGTATAAACTTGCTCAGTTAGGCACCTTCTAATTTAATATAGGGTTGCCACTACATCATCGATCTTCATCTAGTAGTTCTTAATAAGAGTCTTTTTTATTTATTTGTTCTATTTCTTCTTTAGTTAGTGACGTTATTACCTCAATAATATCGTCATCGAGTCCAATATCTAATAAGATACTGGCAATCATTTTTTGTTGCCTTACATTCTTCATATTATCACCTTAACTTAGTTTGCATAAATTAAAAAATAATATTCCTTAAAACAACAAATACATAATAATATATCTAAGACATTATTGCAAGCAATTTATTAGATACTAATATTTTAGCATGGAATGAATCTTTTTTTGTCTCAACTTTGTTTTAAATTAATACTCAGTTCCTTCTAAAATATTTTGCACTCCTAAAACTCCTGGTACTTCTTCCATTAAGATTTGCTCAACACCATCCTTTAAAGTTTCATCTAACATTGAACAACCCGCACAGGCACCTAACATCTTCACATAAACAATGCCATCTTTAAAATCTATTAATTCGATGTCACCACCATCACGATTTAAGTACGGTCTTAATTTGTTAATTACTTTTTCTACTTCTTCAATTGTACTTGTATTTTCCATTGTCCTTCACTCCTTTAGCACTTATCTATTTTACCACAAAAAAATTATTTTTAAATAAATATACACTTTAATTAAGAAAATTACTAGGATAATATGATTTTAACTAAAAACCATAAAAATCACTTGGATGATCTATATTATAATCGACTAACTGTCGGATGAAAAACACTGTAATGACGGTGTTGTAAAACAAGATACTTAATAAAGACCATTACTACTAAATATCCTATCTTCATCACTATTAATTCTTCATCACTATTAATTGTTTAACTTTTTTATTTTTTTTATATAAAAAAAATGACTGTTTTTCTTTTGCAAGAATATATCAGCTATTACGGGATAAAAAATAGTGCATTATTTTTTCATTCTTCTTTTTATTTTGATATAATATATCCGGGAAATGAGTATAAGTCCCAAAACTCTCATTTCTCAAACATGCAAAAGGACATGTAACACAGATAAAGAGCCCCACTAAACTGAGGTTCTTTATCTGTCTGACAAATGTTCTAACTACGTACATATATGCTAAAATTACAAAGCTAGACACAATATTTTAATTTAAATATAAGGATTGATTTCTCACTCATAATGAAGTCAATCTTTTTAATTATGTTTTGATTTTTTGTTCTTAATAACAAAAATATCCTTCTATTTCCTACTCTGTTCTAATGATTCATATTCATAAAATATTTCATTCTTCATAAAAAATCCTCTATGACTTAATTACCAAAACAAAACTTTACTATAATACCTTCGCTTCTATCAAATTTTAGTCTCTCTATTAAATCATTATACTATCTGACCACTACCAAAATTAACAAAAATTTATTGTAAAATATTTTTTATTAGATATTTCAATATTACATTTTAACTTCATTAACTATTCAGCAGAACGAAAAGATAGCGTTTTCAAATTACTATGTTATAATAAAAGAATGATATGTGTGATATAAATGTGATATATCAGGAGGGGTGGTTATGATGAACAATAAAAATACTGCAAAGAAAATGTCGATTAATGAAAATGCTATTTTAGAAAAATATTTAAATACTCTGGCAACTCCAATTAGTAAACACAAACCTGATAAAAAACTCTCATTTATATGGGCAAATGATGCTTTTTATAAAATGACCGGGCATGAAAAAAAAGATTTTAAAATGATTTGGCAGGATTTAAAAACATACTACAAACCTTATACAGATGATTTTATTATTCTTGAAAATCAATTAGCAAAGTTGCAAGAGCATCGTGATTTACATCAAGAATGTATAATCCGAATTCCTTTTAGACATGATGAAATAAAATGGATTAAATTATCTATTTCACTTTCTTTCGAAGTAATAACAATTGCATATAACGATATTAGTAATTTAATCAATACACAGAATACACTCATTTCAACTAAAAATGTATATATAGATAACTTTCAATGGATGATGGCAGAAAATGCCGGAAATGTTTATATCAGTGATATTGACACATATGAACTTCTATATTTAAATAAAGTTGCATGTGAAACGCTTGGTACTAGAGCTGAACAAGCAATAGGGAAAAAGTGTTATGAAATCATACAAGGTAGAAGTTCCCCCTGTCCTTTCTGTACAAATAAATATTTAAAAAAAGATCAAACTTATGAATGGGAGTTTTATAACCCTTTATTAAAAAGAAATTTTATTATCAAGGATCGTATGTTGAATTGGCATGGCCACTCTGCTCGTATTGAGCTTTCCCATGACACTTATAGTACTGAATATAAGCTAGCAAAGAAAGATCAAGAACGAGAAGCAATTTTAAAAACCATTTCTGCCGCGATGGTACGTGTTGATGCAAGGGATTATTCTTCAATTCTCTGGTGCAATGATATTTTTCTTAAAATGATTGGTTATACAAAAGAACAATTTAAAAGTGAACGTTATGAGTTAAAAAGCTATATGCATCCTGAGGACTTAAAAAGAGCCAAGCAGATTGTTCATAAATTAAGAAATTCAAAAGAGAGCGTTGTATTCGAGGGACGAGTCTATACCCGTAATAAAGAAGAACGTATCTGGACACTGACATTATGCTACGTAGATGAAAGGGACAGCTGGGATGGTATCCCTTGTTTTTATAGTATGGGTCTAGATATTACAGATGAAAGACAAAAAATAAAGACATTACAGCATAAAGCAGAAAAAGATGCATTAACTGGGATATACAACCGCTCTGAAACCGAAAATCAAATAAAAAACTTTATTATTGAACATCATGACTCTAAGGGAGCACTCTTCATGATTGACACAGATAATTTTAAACAAATCAATGATACATTGGGACATATTGCTGGAGATATGGTATTAGGTGAAATGGCAACGGCTATGAAAAAGAAAGTACGTGATAGTGATGTCGTTGGTAGAATTGGTGGTGACGAGTTTATTATTTTCATGAAAAATATTACTAGCCACTTAGATGCAGAAAAGAAAGCTGAAGAACTACAAAAAACATTTGCCCATCTATTTGACAAAGAGAAAAGTAAGATTCAGGTAACAAGCAGTATTGGTATCGCTTTATATCCAAAAGATGGACATAATTTTTTGGAATTGTATGCAAATGCTGATAAAGCCCTTTACCAAGCCAAAATCCAAGGCAAGAATACATATATCGTATATAATGAAAAATCTTGTAATCAGCAAAGTATTACCGCATATTCTTCACTAGGTGCAACTATCGATTCACAACAATCTTATAGTGAAACATCTGTTTCATTAGCAGATTACGCCTTTCGTATTCTATTTCAAAACAAAGATTTAAAAACAGCTGTTAATCTGATTCTTGAAATTACTGGAAAACGCTATGACGTAAGCCGTGCTTATATTTTCGAAACCATGACAGACAAAGAACATTGCTCCAATACATATGAATGGTGTAATGAAGGGATCACCGCTGTAAAAGAACAACTACAAAATATTTCTTATCATGATATGGATGAATATGAAAGAGTATTCGATGAAAATTCTATCTTCTACTGTCATGATGTCACGTCATTAAGCAAAAAACAAAGACAACTGTTTGAAGCCCAAGGAATTCATTCTACACTACAGTGTGCGTACTATGAGCAGGAAATGATTGCCGGTTTCGTTGGCTTTGATGAATGTACAGGAAAACGAATATGGACAAAAGAAGAGCTTAGAATGCTTACTCTCATATCGCAAATTATATCAATCTTTCTAAAGCATAAAGGATTAAGTGACCAAGTATCAAAATTGTAATCTAGTTATTGTTTTAGACTACTAATAAATAAAATATATCAGTAATTTAAAGATATTTAGAAAATAATCTTATATACACAAATAGGCTGGACAATAATTCCAGCCTATTTATATTCATTAATTCTCTAATCGTCTTTTAAAACTAGTAAAGCCATCTTACTTCTACCAGCAAATCATTCATTTCCTTTTCACATAATTTTAGAATAACTATTCTTCTACTACATTCTTTAAATTGTTATTCCTGGTTCTAGATGGCGTAATACTTTATTCTTAGCTTAAATTTAATTTTAACAACCTTAAAAATGTATTCTTTTACTTAATAAAAAAATATACTAAATTTATTGAATCTATTGCCTTATCAATGATTTTTGTATTATTTATAAAAAATGAAATAATTTTATTTATTTTGTGCTATAATATCCACGCAGGGAGTGATTATTAAATGAGCCAAAAGATTAAACGCGGTGATATCATTGATGTCAAAATTACTGGTATCCAGCCATATGGAGCTTTTGCCAGTTTACCAGATAATTCAACAGGATTAATACATATTTCCGAAATATCTGATAAATTCGTTAAAAGCATCGATAGTTTTGTTAAGGTGGGTGAATCAATCAAAGTAAAAGTTATTGATTTTGATCAGGAAACTAACCATGCTAAACTTAGCTTGAAAGCCATTGATAATCGTTATCGTAGACGCAATAAACGTGTTTACTATAAGAATCCTAGACGATTAATCGTTGAAACGCCTAATGGTTTCAAACCATTAGCTCTTGCCATGGAAAAATGGCTTAAACAAGGAATCACGGAGGAAAGTTAAAATGATTACATTAGATTTATCTAAAGCTAAATTAAGCGAGGATTTAGAATCATACAAGGACAAAGTAAAAGAAATCCATGATATGATTCACAACAAAACTGGAGCTGGTAATGATTTTCTTGGGTGGGTTGAATTACCTGAAAATTATGATAAAGCTGAAGTTGAATTAATTAAAGAAACAGCTGCTAGTCTAAGAGAAAAAACAGATGTGTTACTAGTTTGTGGTATTGGGGGATCTTACTTAGGTGCACGTGCAGCAATTGAAGCAATCAACGGATTATATCCAACTAATGATGTTGAAATCATTTATGTAGGAAATACTTTTTCATCAAATTATATTAAACAAGTAGCTGATTATATTAAAGATAAGGATTTTGCTATCAATGTAATTTCTAAATCAGGTACAACTACAGAAACTTCTATCGCATTTAGAATTTTCAAAGAAATGTGCGAAACTAAATACGGTAAAGTTGGAGCTAAAGAAAGAATCGTTGCTACAACAGATAAGGCTAAAGGTGCATTAAAAACTTTGGCTACTGAAGAGGGATATACGACATTTGTAATTCCTGATGATGTTGGTGGCCGTTATTCAGTTTTAACACCAGTAGGATTATTCCCAATCGCAATGGCTGGAATTGATGTAGATGCAATGTTAAAAGGTGCTAAAGATGCGATGGAAAAATACGGTAATGCTGATCTTGATCAAAATGATGCTTATAAATATGGTGTTGCTCGTCAGATTTTACACAAAGCCGGATATCCTGCTGAAATGTTTGTAACTTACGAATTACAACTAGCTATGGTAGCTGAATGGTGGAAACAACTTTACGGTGAATCAGAAGGTAAAGAAGGTAAAGGTATCTTACCTACTAGTGCTACTTTCTCAACTGATTTACATTCTTTAGGACAATTTATCCAAGAAGGTACAAAAGTTCTTTATGAAACAATCATGCAAATTAAAGAACCAGCTGGAGATATCACTATTCCTAGTGATAAAGATGATTTAGATGGTCTTAATTATTTAGCAGGTAAATCTGTAGACTATGTAAATAAAAAAGCTTGTGAAGGAACTGTTGATGCTCATGTTAATACTGGTAATGTACCTAACATTTTGATTACTTTAGATAAAATGGATGCTTATGGTTTTGGTTACATGGTATATTTCTTTGAAATGTCATGTGCTATGTCTGTATATTTACTTGGTGTTAATCCATTTAATCAACCAGGTGTTGAAGTGTACAAAGCAAATATGTTTAAATTACTTGGTAAACCAGGCTATTAATTATTATGACGATCTTTGATCGTCTTTTCATTTGCATAAATATTTAAAATATGGCCAAAATGTAAAAGAAGTGCTTATTATATTAAACTAATTATAAAAAAATTAATTTATTATAATTTTTTTTATTGACTAATTGAAAAGTAAATGATAATATATTTAGGCACCAAGGCACTGGAGGTTTAGCTCAGTTGGGAGAGCATCTGCCTTACAAGCAGAGGGTCAGCGGTTCGAGCCCGTTAACCTCCACCATTTAAAATAAAATAGGCCGGCTTAGCTCAATTGGTAGAGCAACTGACTTGTAATCAGTAGGTTGAGGGTTCAAGTCCTTTAGCCGGCACCATGATGGAGGAGTAGCGAAGTGGCTAAACGCGGCTGACTGTAACTCAGTTCCTTTGGTTCGGTGGTTCGAATCCGCCCTCCTCCACCATTCATTGGGGTATAGCCAAGCGGTAAGGCAACAGACTTTGACTCTGTCATCTCCCTGGTTCGAATCCAGGTACCCCAGCCATTAATAATGACCCGCTAGCTCAGCTGGTAGAGCATCTGACTTTTAATCAGAGGGTCAGGCGTTCGAATCGCCTGCGGGTCACCATTTAAAAATAGTGCTATCATATTAATGCATTAAAATTGCGGGTGTAGTTCAATGGTAGAACTTCAGCCTTCCAAGCTGACTACGTGGGTTCGATTCCCATCACCCGCTCCATTAGTAAATTGCTCACACTAAGTGTGGGTTTTTTATTTTATTAAAAATTACCTGGCTTTTATAACCAGGCAATTTTGGGTAAACGAGTATATTTATTTAACATTTGCCACGCAATTACTAAAGACGCTTTTTGATTATCTATATTTTGATACATATTCAAAAGTGTTTTTTTTATTTGTGCATCATTACAATCATCATTGATTGCCAGCTGCATAAATTCACTTGGAAACAATAATCGTGAATAGAGATAAATTATTTCATCTACTGTTAGAGCGCTAATCTGAATGTACTGTTCTAACTGTTCAACTGAAATCAAATTATTTTTATAGCTACTGGCTAAATCCTTGACTCTTGAAGCTATGACTAAATTAGCTGGACAGCAAAGCATCTCATAGTTATCGATCATATTAAAGTGTTCTATCCCCGCAACTAGCTTAGTTTCTTTAATTTCATTTAACACGCTAATTGCGGCTTCTCCAAGACCTTGATAGTAATATGACAGCACTACAAAATGTTCAAAATGACTGATTCTTGAAGCATAGTTACCAATCTTGCACTTTGCTTCATCAAGAATTGCACACCAGCTTTCTTTAATTTTTAAAACTTCAACCTGAATATCTAAAGGTCGCAAAGAATATTGTAAAAACATTTCAAAATGATAATCTTCGATTTGATAAGTATACAATATATAGTCCATTGAGATAGGACGATTAAAACAGTTATTAACAACCATGAAACCATTTAGTCCTAATGCATTTACATAGTATGGATAGTCATTAGTAAAATTATTAACCTTGCATAAATAATAAAAATTACCTTGAAAACTAAAGAAATCACTTTCTTGTTCTAGATAGATCTGATAAAAACGTTGTAAAATTTCTAATTCTGATACCAATTAGGCACCTCCCCTTCAATAATTTCCATCACTAATGGATAGTCATAGTCTTTATTAAACTCCTCGTTATAAAATGGTAATAATACCATCATCTTAATTTTAATAACCAATTTCAAAGAAACCATAACATGATTCACACCGTAGCTTTTAACATCTTTTTCGACTGAGCAAGTAATCGCAGATATAGTTTCATATTTAAGTTTTATTTTAGGTCCAACACCTGCTAAGAAAGGATTTTGTGTTAATGCTCCAATGGGAATAGAAGCGATTACCCCACCTTCGTCACTCATCTTTTGAAATCGACGTTGATAAAAAGAATTATCTGTTTTTTTATATGTTCCTTCTTCAATCGCTACAAACAATTCATCTAATTTATTAACCATTTTAGCTCCAATACTTGAAGCATAACTCGTATTAAAATTAATTGTCGCAATTTCATCACCATTACGATTGATCTTGATCAGTTCCTGATGGTCTAATGTAACTGGAAAAGGGGTATTGTTGATTACCATCTGACAAAACCGATTTATTTCTTTGTCTGCAATCTTCTTTAATGCAGGAGTAATATTAACACTAAGAACTTGAATAACAATTGCTAAAATAATGGTAATTACAATAAATATATATCGTTTTTTCATTAAACCACCAATATATTATATTTAGTTTTGTTTCTAATTATACCTCGAAGAAACCATCTTATATATTTGGATAATAATACTTGGAAATGCTGCAGAAACAAAAATTATTGCTAATTGTTTTAGTGATAGTTCACTAATTGAAAAAAGTGAATGAAAATTAGGAGAAATTAGAATCCATGTTAATAATGATACTCCAATTACAAAAGCTCCAACACTATAATAATTTACAGGAATTTTATATAGTGGCAAGTTACTTCGACAGTTAAATCCATGCAATAGTCGCGCCAAACAAAGTGTTCCAAATGCCATTGATGAAGCAGTCAATTCATCACTGCGTAAACCAATAAAATAAGCTAACATTGTGAAAATACAAATTATTATCCCTTCAAAACTCACTTGTAAAATTGTCTCTTTATTAAGTAATGAATCGCCCGATCCCCGTGGCTTTTGCTTTAGAATTTCATCACTCCCCTTTTCCATCCCAATCGCAATGGCCGGTAAAGAGTCTGTAATTAAGTTAATAAATAGTAAATGAACCGGCAAAAAAGGAGTTGGTAAAATTGCAAATGATGTAACTAAAACACAAATTATTGCGGATAAATTCCCAGATAAAAGATAGATAATTGAATTTTTAATATTTGTATATACATTTCGGCCAGTAATGATTGCTTTAACGATAGTTGCAAAGTTATCATCTGTCAGAATCATACTAGCTGCATCCTTAGAAACTTCACTCCCCGTAATTCCCATCGCTACCCCAATATCACTTTGTTTCAAAGCCGGAGCATCATTAACACCATCACCGGTCATTGCAACAATTGCTCCACGTGCTTGCCAAGCTTGAACAATTCTAATTTTATGTTCTGGTGCAACTCGCGCATAAACAGATACATGTGGCAAGTAATTCCGCAATTGCTGATCAGTAAGTTTATCTAACTGAGTTCCCTCTAAACATTTATCACCTTGCTTAAAAATACCAATTTTCTTTGCAATACTGCACGCAGTTACAACATGGTCACCAGTTATCATGATTGGTTTAATCCCTGCTAAAATGCAATCTTTGACCGCCTGAGCGCTTTCAATGCGAGGAGGATCAATTAAAGATACTAGACCAACAAAAACTAAATCATTTTCATCCCTTTTTTCTAATGTATTACGATAAAACTCTTTATACGCAAATCCTAATACACGCTTTCCCTGGCGCGCCAAAGCATCATTTTGTTCCATAATACGCTGCTTATCTTTATTAGTAAAAATTTCTTTATATCCATCTATTAATATTCGATTACATCGTTTTAATAAAACATCTGGGGCTCCTTTAGTGTATAGATGATTCTTTGAAGTAACACTCATCAGCTTTCGTGTGGAATCAAACGGCAATTCCTGTTGACGTTTAGTCTGCAATCGATATGCGTTTTTATAATTATAATCTTGATATAATTCCAGTAAGGCAATCTCTGTTGGATCACCAATACTCTGTGCTTTAGAAATAGTAGCATTATTACATAGAACAAAAGCCTTTAATAAGATATTATGACAATATTCATGATGATTTAAACGATTTGCTTGTATTAACATCCGATTTGTATATATATCGACTGCTGTCATTTTATTTTGGGTTAATGTTCCTGTTTTATCTGAACATATCACTGAAACACAACCAAGGCTTTCCACAGCATTTAAATTTTTAATAATTGCATTTTCTTTAGCCATTTTTTGAGTTGAAATCGACAAAACAATAGTCACAATTGATCCTAATGCCTCAGGAATCGCTGCAACAGCTAATGCTACTGCAATCATCAAAGCATCGAGCAATTGTTCTTTTGCGATAAAGACATCCATAAACAAAACAATAATACAGATTGAAATAATGCCAATTGACAATTTTACTGAAAATTCATCTAACGTCTTTTGTAATGGCGTACGACGCTGTTTAGTTGCATTCAACATCTCAGCAATCTTTCCTAACTGCGTTTTCATTCCAATGTTTGTAACAATATATTGCCCTGTTCCATTTGTAACTAAGCTTCCTGAAAAAACCATATTTGTCATATCTCCAATAGTACATTGATGATTTATTGCAACTAACTGCTTTTCGACACTATTTGACTCACCTGTCAATGCACTTTCATTAACTTGAAGATTATTCGCTTCTTTTAAGCGTCCATCACCAGCAATTACATCTCCAGCCTGGATAAATACCAAATCACCTACTGTCAATTCGTTTGATTTAATTTCAACTAATTTACCTTCACGCAACACCTTTATTTTTGGCATAGATAATTTTTTTAAACTATCCAAAGATTTCTGTGCTTTTACAGTTTGAAATGTTCCTAGCAATGCATTTAAAGTAATTACAACCAAGATGACCAATGTACTTTCAAATTCTCCGCTAATAGCTGAAATAATACCCGCACAAATCAAGATTATTACTAATAAATCTTTAAACTGATCAAATAAGATTCCCCAAACACTTTGACGCTTTTCACCAATAATTTCATTTCTTCCATATCGTGTTTGACGCTTAATTACATCTTTTTGACTTAATCCATTATCACTGACTCCTAGTGCTTGCTGGACCTCTTTAAACGATTTTTGATATGCTTCCATATTATCCTCCTGTAACCCAATTCATTAATATTAACTATACAAAAAAGGACATAAAAAAAATGTTAAAATTTAATTACTTTGCTAAATAATTAAATCTTAACATTATTACTATTAACGTTTCTTTAAAACAGCTTTAAACATTCCAATAAAAATATCACCAGAAATAAAGTATGCGTAGCCAAGCGCAATAACAATATTTAATATCCATAAAATTTTATCTCCCGACCATGCTAAAGACATACTAATTATAAAAATTACGATTGTCAACACTGTTAGACGTTTATTTATTTTTAAACGTACATAGCGCCGATTCAAATCAAAGAACCGATATCCCGCTAAAAATAAATTCGCAGCCAATGTTGAAAGAACAGCTGCCTGTACTCCAATAATATTAATCAAACCTAAATTGATGATAATATTGATTATAGCTGCAATAGTCGTTGTTACCGACATATTTTTAGCACTTTTAACAGCTACATAAATACTTCCAAAAAATTGTGAGAAGCAATAAAAATATGTAGCTAAAATTAAGGTTGGGGTATAATCGAAAGCACTATATAATTCTTTATTACGGCATAAAATTCCAAAGATGATCGGTGATCCAGCCACTAATAAAACTGAACCTGCTGAGACAATGCAAAACAACATCCGAAACATCCTATTATAATACCTGCCACTATCAGGATCATTTACACTCCTTGTTGCCGAATCTGTCCAAGCTAAATTAAAGGCCGGATATAAGATATTAACAATCGAAGGTATTTTATTAGCCAAGGCATAAACTCCATTTGGCCCTGCCCCTAGAAAAATTGAAATAATCCATCGATCAGACAATTGATTAATATACCATGATACCATATTAGGTACAAACGGTAATGCATAGCCAAGCATTTTAAGAGCATATTCGCTACTAAAATATTTAAAATTAAAAAATTTAAAAATATTACATACGCATAGTACATAAATAAAGCCGACTACATCAGCAGCTACTAATGCTATTAAAACCCCAATATACCCTGTCTTTAGCCACAATAAACAAACTGAGACAACAACAAAGTTGACTATTACAACTAACGCCGCCAAAATAGAGTACTCTTTATATTTGGAAAAAGCCCTTAAAACAAACCTAGAAGTTGTTGCAATAATCTCAATCCATATATATCCAATAATCAATAGCTTAAAACTGCCTTCAAACATGCTGATTGGCACAAACAGACAAATAATCGCAGCAATCACCATAAGTCCAAAAATCATTACATATCCGTTAGTAATGACACGCCGTTGTTCTTTTTCACTTTTAGCATCAACAAGAAATCTAAATAGAGCCTGTTCAATTTGCAACGTACATAAAGGTACAATAAATGAAAGAATCGTCGTTGTAACTAAATCTAATTGCCCATACTGCGCATCAGTAGTTGCACTAGTAATAATTGGCGTAGTCAATAAATTAATAATCCGAGGCAGAAAAGTCCCCAACGCCATAATTAACGTATTTTTAACTAATGTTTTCTCTCTTGACATAATTTCACCCTACTTTATATTCCCCATTATAACAAAACCGTGATTATTTTTCATTAATAATCTTTTTAATCGGCAAATCAAATGGTTCTACTGGTAAATTTGCAACTTCTTGGAAACTAAATGCCAAGCCAATTACATTACCACAATAATCACTTAAATAGCGGTCATAATAACCACCGCCATAACCTAATCGATTACCACTTTGATCGTAGCCAACCATTGGTACAATTAGTAAATCAAGATTATCTTTAGTAACAGGATGACTATTATTAGGTTCTAAAATTCCAAAATTACTTGTCTTTAATTCATTGATTGAATTAATTTGATAAAAATCCATCTGTTTACCACTAATTTTTGGAACACAGACAATTTTATTATTAATTATTTCCTTAATCAAACTGATTGTTTCTACTTCATGTCTAAAAGAAACATAGATTCCAATTGCTCTTGCCTCAATAAATTCAGGTTGCTGTTTTAATTTAGAAACAATAAAATTAGATTTAGATGCATAAGTTTCGCTATCTAAATCTAATCTTGCTTGAATCAATTGTTTCCGTAATACTTTTTTATCCAATACCCTGATCCCCAAAATCCAATTTAATTAATTGATTTAGTTCAACAGCATATTCCATTGGTAATTCGCGAGCAAACGGCTCAATGAACCCCATTACAATCATTTCCATTGCTTCTTTTTTTGTTAAACCACGAGACATTAAATAGAAAAGCTGTTCTTCAGAAATTTTTGAGACAGTCGCCTCATGCTCAATAATAGAATCATTATTTCGCATCCAATTAACCGGAACTGTATCACTAGTTGAAATGTCATCTAAAATCAACGTATCACATTCAACCTTGCTTTTTGAATTATAAGCTTTAGCACCATGCTGTACCATTCCCCGGTAATTGACTTTTCCACCGCGGCGAGAAACTGATTTAGAAACAATACTACTTGATGTATTAGGCGCTAAGTGAATCATCTTTGAACCTGAATCCATAATCTGATTCTCACCAGCTACAGCAATAGTAATACAAGAACCTTTTGCTCCCTCTTCCATCAACACACAAGTTGGATACTTCATAGTTACAGCACTACCAATATTTCCATCGACCCATTCCATTGACCCATTTTTAAATACTTTTGCTCGCTGAGTTACTAAATTCAAAATGTTGTTAGACCAGTTTTGAATCGTTGTATAACGGCATTTTGCTCCTTCACCCACAATAATTTCAACAACCCCAGCATGAAGAGAATCACGAGAATAACTTGGTGCAGTACACCCTTCAACATAGTGGATATCCGCTCCTTTATCAACAATGATTAAAGTTCTTTCAAATTGTGCCATTTGCTCAGAATTGATTCTGAAATAAGATTGTAGTGGCTTATCTAATTTCACTCCTGGCGGTACATAAATAAAAGATCCCCCAGACCAAACAGCTCCATTTAAAGCTGAAAATTTATTGTCATTATAAGGAATAACAGTATCAAAATATTTTCTAAATATTTCCGGGTACTCACGTAAACCACTATCGATATCTAGGAAAATAACACCTTTTTCAGTAACTTCCTTTAACATGTTATGATAAACAACTTCTGATTCATACTGAGTACTAACTCCCGATAAATACTTTTGTTCTGCTTCAGGAATACCTAATTTATTAAATGTTTGTTTAATTGTTTCAGGTACTTCTTCCCATTTATTCGTTTGTTTATCACTAGGACGAACGTAATAAGTATATTCATCAAAATCAATACGGTCTAAATTAACGCCCCAAGTTGGCATAGGCTTTTCCATAAAGCAGCGATAAGATTTTAGACGATATTCAAGCATCCATTCTGGTTCATTCTTAATTTTTGATATTTCAGTAACAATTTCTTCATTTATTCCTTTAGGAGTCTTGAAAACTGAAACATCACCATCATTAAAACCATAGGCATATTCCTGATCAGGAATTTCATTTTTTATATCTGCCATATGTTTCCTCCTATTCTTTATCGAGGATCTGTTTGATTCCTGTCCATCCTAAAGTAGCACACTTAATACGATTAGCCTGTTTATGAGTATTCATAAACGCAATTGCTTCTTCCAAAATTTCAGGGTCATAATCCTTTTCATAAATCATATTATTGTAATTTTCAATAATAACATTAGCTTCATCAATTGTTTTACCAATCAATAATTCACTCATAATTGACGTACTAGCAGTACAAATTGCACATGCTTCGCCATCAAAACGGATATCTTTAATAACACCATCTTCAATTAAGGCTTGCACATCAATATCGTCAATACAAGTTTCTGAATCCATATTTACTGACTGATAATTATCATCATCTACTAGTCCATGATTACGTGGATTTTCATAGTGATCCATAATTATTTGTCGTAACATCATACTATCCAAAGAAGGCATCTAAAAAGTCATCTCCTTTCTTACATACCTCAATAAATCTGTCAATTTCTTCAAATGTATTATAGAAATAGAATGATGCTCTAAGAGTTTGACTAACATCTAAAAATTCATCAAGAATCTTAGCACAATGTTGCCCAGCTCTTATTGCAATACCATATGTGTTAAATAGTGAAGCTCCGTCCTGACTAAAAACACCTTTGATATTAAAAGCAATCGCTCCATGACCATTTGGATTATAAACTTCCAAATTATCTAATTCTAACATTTTTTTAACCGCATATTGACGTAATTCTAATTCATAATCACGAATATTGTCCATCCCAATTTCTATTAAATATTCAATTGCGGCACCTAAACCAATGACACCCTCAATATTAGGTGTTCCAGCCTCAAACTTAGCCGGTGCATTTTTTAATTTAATCCTTCCACAGCTCTTATATCGGGCATTGCTTCCACCACCCCAACGAGTTGGTTTTGTTTCTTGTAATAAATCATATTTACCATAAAGAATTCCCACCCCAGTTGGTCCGCACATTTTATGTCCAGAAAAAACTAGAAAATCAATATCTAATGTTTGGACGTCAACCTTTTCATGAGGAATACTTTGCGCACCATCAACACAAACGATAATACCGCGCTCATGAGCAATTTGACAAATTTCTTTAATTGGTCCATCAAATCCAAGAACATTTGAAACTTGAGCTATTGAAATAATTTTTGTTTTATCACTAATTGCTTTTAAAACATTAACAACAGTAAGACGTCCTTCATCATCTAAATCAATATATTTAACCGTACTTCCCACCGTATCACAGACTTCAAACCATGGTAAAGTATTTGAGGCATGCTCAGCAACGGTTAAAAGTATTTCATCACCTTCATCTAGATGCGTCATCCCATAGCCAAATGCTATCATATTTAGCCCGTCTGTTGAACCATATGTATAAACTACTTCTTTTCGATCGCAATTTATTAATTTTGCAACTAAATCACGTGTCTTTTCGAACTGTGTATCAACATCATGCGATAAGTCATAGTCACCACGATGTGCATTACCCGAATAGTTTGTCAAATAATTACATACAGCATCAATTACACACTGAGGCTTTAAAGTTGTAGCGCCATTATCAAAATAAATCAGTGGTTGACCATGCATCGTAGCACCATTTAACATGGGAAAATCCTGACGAATTTTTTCTACATCTAACATTAAATCCCCACCTTTTCTTTTAATGTTTCGTTAAACATCTCTCTTAAATCAGCATTATCTATAAATTCCATGACTGGAATAAAATATCCATAAGTTACTAAATGCATTGCATCTTTTTTACTTAAACCACGAGATTGGAGATAATACAAATGATCCTCATCAATCTTACCGACACTAGCACCATGACTTGCTTTTACATCATATTCATCAATATATAAATATGGATTTGCCTTGGCATTACATTTCTCATCAAAAACAATAATTTTATTTGTTTGATGACTGCTAGATTGATGATTTCCTTGTTTAATTGTTCCAATCCCATCGATAACTAAATTAGATGCATCCTTAACAACACCATAATTATCCATAATCCCGGTTGTATGTGGTGCAAAATGCGTTAACGAAAATGTCATATGCTTCTTTTCCTGTCCTTTAGCTAATGAAGCTAAGCGCACCGTACTATTAGCGTTAAAACCATTCAAAGCATGATTAACATTCATTTCAATACTTGAATCTGATAACTCAACATAAGCGCATCTTACATTACTATCACGCTCAACCGATACATTTTCAGTTACTTCAACAGTCCCGTTGACACTGCTTTGATTATCGTTATATCTTAAAATATTACTATTTTGCAATACTTCAATGTTTTTAACTAAAGATGCTGGAACTTTAAAATCATAAGTCTCAATTAATTCCAGTTGTCCTTTAATCTTTAGGTCAAAACAATATTTTCCTTCTTGATCAATTAGATAAATAATTTGTAATGAGGCAGCATCTTTAACATCGATTTTACCATCATTAATAGCAATTCCTACATTTTCTGGGTGACATTCAATTGTACCATTATGAAATACTAAATAATTTTTAATCTCTTTTAACTGTTTCATTATTTAGCTTTCATTCTTTCTTTATTGGCACAACTTTCAAGTAAAATCGGTTTCTTTTCATCAGTAGCGATTTCAACTCCTAATTCTTTTACCCAGTCATAGCCTTCTTGATCAATTTTTTCTACTACTTCAATTCCACCACTTAAAATAATTTTACCATTAACTAATACATGAACGTGACTTGGTGGCACCAATTCAAACAACCGTTCATAGTGAGAAACCATAATACATCCAAAATCATCTGATTTCATAGCGTTAATTGCTTGTGATACTATTTTTAACGCATCAACGTCCAAACCTGAATCAATTTCATCTAATAGAGCAAACTTAGGTTGTAATAATTTCATTTGTAGAATCTCATTACGTTTCTTTTCTCCACCAGAGAAGCCTTCATTTAGATAACGATGTGCTAAATTCTCATCCATTTTCAAATCAGCAATATTTTTATCCAGTGCTTTTACAAATTTAAATAAAGATACTGGTTTTTCTTGATGTGCATTTAATGCAGCTCTTAAAAAATCTGAAGTTGTAACACCCGGAATTTCTTGAGGATACTGCATTCCTAAAAAGATTCCTGCCCTACTTCTTTCATCAACACTCATTTCTAAAACATTTTGATCATCTATGTAGATACTACCTTGAGTAACTATATATTTAGGATGCCCCATGATAACTGATAATAATGTTGATTTTCCATTACCATTTGGCCCCATAATCGCATGGGTTTCACCAGTATTAACAACAAGATCGATACCTTTTAAGATTTCTTTTTCTCCAATACTGACATGCAAATTTTCTATTTTTAAAGTTGACATAATTAAGCCCCTTTCTATCCTTACTAATTCTACTAGATAAGTTATCAAAAAACAAATAAAATGATAAATTATAGCAAAAATTTTTACTATTTTCCAATCAAAATCTAGCACAATTTATATTATAACCACATTGTGACCAAATTATCGATAATTATCAAGAGATTTGCTCTATTATAATATTCTAATCATAACATCCAATTGCTTTTTTTAGATGAAAATTATAAAACTTTATACATTTTAACTATTTTTGATTTTTCTAAAATAGAAATTCAATTCAATTTATATTATTAGTAAATTGTGGTATATTTATATGTAATGGGGGTGTAAAAATGGAATTTCTAAAAGCATTATTTAAAATTATTTCATCAAAAAAAATCACCCATACTTTATTAAATGTGATGATCGTTTTAGTAATATTACTATTAATTATTGCCACTGGTGATTTATGGTATGGGGTGTTATCAGCGATCTGGCTGGTTTCTAAACCATTTATTGTCGGATTTACAATTGCCTTTGTTTTAAATCCACTGATAAATTATATTGAAAAGTATGTTACTAAACGAAGCATTGCCGTAACAATGGTCTACTTAGCTGCTTTTGCTATTTTAACTTTATTAATTTCTTTAGCTGTACCAATGATTTATGAAAGTATCTCTGAAATGTTCCCGGCTTTTTACTCAGGACTTGGTGAAATTGGTGTGTTTGTTAAGGAAAATTTCAATTATGATATTTCTTCTTTAATGCGCCATATTCAGAATATTGTCAATGCTTTCTTTAAAGATTCAGTTGTTTTAGATACAACTATAGATGTTTTAAATCAAGTTATGATCAATGTCACTAATTTTTTAATCTACATCATTCTAGCAATTTATATGTCTAGTAATTTTAAAAATATCCGTAGTCATATTCGTAATATTACATATCGTATTGATAAAACATTGCCAATCTATTTACGTGAAATTGATTCTTCTTTAGTACAATATGTTAAAGCTTTCTTTATTGGAGCAATCGCTCAAGCAATTACAACAATGCTGATGTATCTAGCAATTGGTCATCCTAACTGGTTAATTCTTGGGTTTGTTTCAGGAGCCAGCTCCATTATTCCATATGTTGGCCCAATCGTTGCGAATTGTTTAGGATTAATTACTTCGTTAGGAATGGGAACTACTACAATTGTTATTTTATTTATTTTGATTTTCATTCAATCGACGATTATGTCATATGTGATTACTCCACGTATCTATTCATCTAGAATTGATTTGAGTATAATGTGGGTACTTTTTGGGATTCTCTCTGGTTCTTCTCTCTTCGGTATTTGGGGAATGGTAATCGCTATGCCACTATTAGTAAGTGCTAAAATAACTTTTCAAGTTTATAAAGAAAATCATCAAAATGAAAAGCTTATGGAATGATACGCAGCAGCGTATCATTTTTGTTTGAATTTAAAAGTAATTTATATTATAGTATGTACTGGGTGATAAAATTGGAAAAAGTGAATAATAAAATTACAAAAAAAATAAAAAGAATCTTTCCGCCATATTTTAAAGAAGAGTTATTTAATTGTATAACTCATGGAATTATGGCATTTATCATGTTACTTCTAATCCCAGCTTGTGCTGTATATGCATATGTTAAAGGTGGTCCTATCCAATCTTTTGGAGTTAGTGTTTTTACAATTTGCATTTTTTTAATGTTTCTTGTTTCAACTCTATATCATGCTATGGATCATGACAGTCCTCATAAACAGGTATTCAGAATCCTTGATCATATCTTTATATATTTTGCAATCGCTGGAAGTTATACCCCAGTTGCTCTGTGTTTAATTAAAGGATATCAGGGAATCATCATCCTTGTTATTCAATGGGCAATGGTAATAGTAGGAATTTTATATAAATCTATTTCAATAAAAAGTTTACCAAAGCTTTCGCTAACTATCTATCTAGTTATGGGATGGACAGCCATCCTATTTATGCCTTCAATCATTCAAAATTCTAGTGCTGCTTTTCTCTGGCTAATTGTTATCGGTGGTTTAATGTATTCAATCGGAGCATACTTTTATGCAAATAAAAAAATACCCTACAACCATGTAATCTGGCATATATTTATTTCAATAGCTTCTATCTTACATTTTATTGCAATAGTTTTTTATATTTAAAAGGATGTCTTGGCGACATCCTTTTTTAATTAGCACATATTACAAATGATTACTAATAAAATGAATAAAACTAAGATCAATGTAAAAGAATTATCTTGGCATGCCATTGTAATCGCCTCCTTTTTATTACATACAATAGATACCTACAATAACTAGAATAATAAACAAGACATAGATGTTTACATTAGTGCATTTACAGTTATTCATCAAATCCCCTCCTACCACCTACATATTATAAATTATGTTAAAATAACAATTGGCAATGTGTTTTTGCCTAATTTATTGAAATTAGATGCGATAAATAGTATAATTGTAACGTTATGGAAAGATAAGGAGGAAAGATATGAAATTAGGTAAATGTGCTGCGGCACTAGTCGTGACTAGTTTCTTATTAACTGGTTGTCAAAACAGCTCGAAAACAGTTAAAGAAGATGGGAAATATGTAGTTGCTTCTTTAAACAGTGGGAAAAAAGATAAAAATATTTTTGCGGATGATATTTTTAACGATGTAATATCTACTGCCAGTGGAAAAAGTTCATACTTTAATGCCGTGCTTCAACAATTAATGGATCAAAAATTCCCAATCGATGAGGATATGGAAACTGATGCTAATGAAACAGTTGATCAAATCCAAACTTACTATGAAAATCAATATGGCGATAATGCTGAAACTCAATTACAAACAGCGTTAAGTTCAAGTGGATTTAATTCACTTGATGAATATCGTGAAAACATGGTGAGAGTCTATCAAAGATGCAACTTTTTATTAGCTTACGTTGAAAAGAACTTTGATGAAGTTTTCGATGATTATTACACTCAAGCAAGTCCACGTGAAGCTAGTCTTATTAAAGTTTCAATGACTGATGTTGAAAATCCAACAGCTGATGAAACAGCAAAATTGAGTGAAGTCACTGCTTTATTAAGCTCAAGTAAAAGTTTTGGAGATATCGCCAAAGATTACTCTGATGATACAAACACTAACAAGAATAAAGGAAAATTAGGTATTGTAGATACTACAAGTGGTCTTTCACAAACATTTGGTAGTGATGTTGAAACTAAAATATTAGCACTTGCCAGTGGTGAAACTAGTGAAGCCATAAAAGGTACTGATGGATATTATTTTGTAAAAGTTACTAGTACTGATAAAGATAGTATAAAAAAAGAAATAAAAAAAGATTTATCTATTGATACTCCATTGATTGCATATGATAAGTATATGAGCTATATTGTTTATCAATCTTATAATGTTAAATACGATGATAAAAATACTGAAAAAATAATTAATAATGTAATTGATGAAGCTTTAAAAGAACGCGAAACTAGCCGAGGAGGAACAAACTAATGAAGAAAAAAATATTTCCTTTAGCAATAGTTGCAACTCTTTTGGTCGGATGTAGTTCTTCTAGTGCAACTACTTATACTTCAGAAATAAAAGATGGAGATAAGACTATTGCAACTGCTGATGATGTTAAAATTAGTAAAAATGATGTTTACCATTATTTACTAAAAGAATATGGAAGTTCTGAAGTTCTTTCATTAGCTTTAACTTATATTGCTGATCAAGAACTGACAGACAAGGATGCAGTGCAAACTAGAATTAATGAAAAGGTTGCAAGTTTTACTGAAAACTTAACTACTTCATTAGAAGAATATGCTAAACAATATGGTTATGAAACTGAACAAGAATATATCGATGGTGTTTTAACTTTAGGAGTAAAACAAACCATGCTTAAAGAAAAATATATTAAAGATAACTATGATGACCTGGTTAAAGAATACAAAGTTAAATATTTAAAAATTATTACTTTAGACACTGAATCAGCTGCCTTAAGTTTAATTGATAAAGTTAAAGATGGCAGTGATTTTGACACTTTAATGACTGAAAACAATGGTACTGATGCTGGTATGGTCACTACTAAAACAAGCAGTGTCGACTCAAAAATTATTAAAAAATTAGATAAATTTACTAAAGATGGTATTTATAATAAAGTGATTAAGACATCTGAATCTAAATATGCTGTAGTTTATGTTTACAATACAGATAAAAAAGATCTAAAAGATGAAATTATTACTAATTTAGCTTCTGTTAGTGATATGTCTACAAAAATGGAAACATATTATTTAAAGAAATACAATTTTGATGTATACGAATCAGCAATCAAAGATGAAATTAAAGAATCAAATGAAGATTATTTCGGATAAGGGGTTTCCCCTTATCTTTTTTCTATGTTAGAATAATATTATGGAGGACTTATAGAAATGGAGAATTGTATCTTTTGTAAAATCGCTAATAAAGAAATACCTGGTAAAATTGTATATGAAGATGATTTATGTCTAGCTTTTTTAGATTTGAGTCAAACAACTAACGGACATACATTAGTTGTTCCTAAAACACACTATCAAAATATTTTAGATGTTGATAAAGAAGTTTTGAGCCATCTAATCAAAGTAACAAAAAAGCTTACTAACCAAATAATCACTAATTTAGACGCAAAAGGCGCGAATGTGCTTACCAATGCAAATGAAGTGGCTGGTCAAACTGTTATGCATTTTCATATCCATATTATTCCAAGATATAATGAAACAGATCAAATCAAAATCGACTTTACTGATCGTAGTCAAGAAGTTGATTTAGATAATATTTTTAATAAAATAAACAGCTTATAAAACTTAGATATTTTCGCTAAATTAAAGTAATTTACTCTTGTATATTACTTATTTAGCGTTTTTTTATCAAAATCATTTTAAATTGATTATCCTATCTGTAATTATAAAAGTTAAAAAAATGACGATACTTAATCTAAATGTTATAATTTATTTAAAATTATTGACTTTGGAGGAAGTTAAAACTATGAAGTATTTTTTAATCGAAGGTATCGTTACTCATCCTGAACGAATGACAAATGAAATGATGCAAGAGCATCAAAAATATACAAATCTTTTAATGAAAGCGGGGAAAGTACTCTTTTCGTCATTAAAAAGCGATATGAGTTCTTCAATAACTGTAATAAAATCTAGAAATGAAACTGAAATACAAGAATTTTATAAACATGAACCACTTTTTAATAATAATGTGTTAAGTTATCACATTTCCGAATTGCAAATACATTATCATACTTCTGAAACTGCTAATTGGTTTTAAAGTGATCGTAAAAATTCTTAAATTTAAATAATTAAATTGTTATTTATACTTCTATTTCATTAATAGGGTAAAGGAATAAATTTGATAATTTATTCTCCCATTGAACCGTACGTACATGTCTCGTATACGGCTCTACATTTATATCACTCTTAAGATAATAATCTAGGTGATAGACTAAACCTGGTCTATCACCTTTCTTTATGCTTAGAACTTTTAGCGATATTATAAAATTGACTATATTCATTCCACTTCTCCTATACCAGCCTAACCTTGTGTTTGCACACTTATAAATGTCATCTTCACTAAATCTACATTTACATGCCTTGTTTAATTTCATTAGATTTCTATATATTGCCTTTGGCTTCTTCCACCTCTTGCACAGTCATTTTGTCTATTCCAGGTACTCCTTTATTTTGTTTGACCTTTTCGATAGTCATTTTCAAATTCTCTTTACTTTTACCATCTAGGATTACGTTTCCCAGTTCTAGGCTATCCTTACTTTCGAACTATCCAAATATTGCTTATAGTGATTTGCACTCTATAAACGTTTCAGTCCTTCATCATTTCTGACTACTATGACTTCATCAGACTTCTTGTGATAAATCTTTTTCTATCGATGGTATCATTACTGTTTTTAACAGTTTACTGGACTTCATCGTCCACAAGGTCTCCCGAGGTAAGGCATACATCTTTTCTTATCTTCACAGGTTTTTGATTTACTGTCTTGGTTTGTTCTGCAACCTTATCTCCCATTCAGCCTCATCAAATTTCTTTTCGTAATCTCGAATATTTCGCTACACCAATTCCATCACCCATAGCATCACTACTAATGGTTTGTGGTTCACTACTCTTAGCGGTAAATACCCGTGGTGGGACTTTCACCAGCTAAATGTATGCCATGCTCGGCACACAGAAAAAGAGTAATTCTGTCAAATGATAGAATTACTCTTTTTAATAAGTTTTACAATCTTAATTTAATTCATTTTTGGTTTATAAAAGGCTCTATTTTCTAAAGCAAAAACTCGTTTTGAAAAACCACCTGGTTCTACTGTCTCTAAAGCTTTATCTAGCATATTGATCCGAGCATCCATATTATCAATTAAATAAATTACCTCTGCTTCTTTGATTTGTGGCAGTATTGGTGAACCAAATTCGTTTTTTCCATGATGAGATAAAATTATATGTTGTAACAGCGTAACTTCTTCACCCTCAATATTCATTTTATCAGCCATTTCTTTGATCATTGCCTGAGAGATTGATATATGACCCAATAATTTACCCTCGATTGTATATTCAGGTACAACTGGACCACTTAGTTCTACTGTTTTACCTAAATCATGTAATGTAATTCCCGCAAATAACAAATCTCTATTTAATGATGGATATAATCGAGCCAAAGCATCAGCTATCCTTAACATGCTGCAAGTATGATATGCTAATCCAGATACATACTCATGATGATTTTTGCTAGCAGCAGGATAAATTGTTAATTTTTCAACATGTTCGTTGAATAATGCTTTAACTAACTGATTTAACTTAAGATTGTTAATTCGCTCAATAAAAGTATAAATCTCCTTTACAAGCTCTTCTCCTGTTTGTGGCGCACTTTTTAGAAATTTAACTTGTTCTTGAGGTTCAGTTGAAGCAACAACAATTTTGATTATCTTCATTTGGCGATCTTCATTATATTTGATTACATCACCTTTTACTTGTACAACACAACCCATAACTAACTTTTCTACTTGCTCATTAGTTGCATTCCACAATTTAGCATCGATTGTCCCAGTAGCATCTTGTAAAGTAATACTAAGATAGGTAGAACGATTGGCCCCATTTGTTTTTCCAACAACAACACGGTTAATCAGTGCCTCAATTACTACGCCTTCATCACCAGGTTTTAATTCATTTATTTTATTCATCATCCAAGGCTCCTTCTCTATTTAATAATTCTTTAATATGCTCATAATTGTAACCTTTTCTTAAAAGAGTATCAATGATTTTTTCTTTTAAATGAGTACCTTGATATCTTTTTGAATACTTTTTCTTTTGTCTTGAGAATTCTTTTTCCAAAGCTTCTTGTTCTTGCTGATCATCAAACTCAAAATCAAAATCACTAAGTGCTCGTTCAATTGTTTCAGAAGTAAAGCCTTTTATATAAAGTTTATCTCGAATTTTCTTCACCATTGCTTTATAAGAAAAACTAGTATTACGACTATAAATGGATTCAATTAATGTGGTGGCAGCATTATACTCATCGTCATCATCATCAATCTCTTCTAAACATCGATCAATAATTTGACTATCAATTCCATAACTCCGTAAATTATAAATAGCTTTATTTAAGCCAATTCCAAGTCGTGTACAGCGTTTTAAATAATTTAAGGTATATGCTTCATCATTCATTAAATTCTTCTCTTGAAGTAACTCTAGCGTTGCATCTAACTGTGTATCATCATAATCACCACTATCCATTAACTTCTTTTTCATTTGATTATAAGTATAATCTTTTACTGTGAGTAATTTTAACGCTTTATTATAGGCCCGAGAAACTTGTTCAAAATCTTTTAAAACATCAAATAACTCTTTATCAATAACTTTATTTGGCTCTAATTGATAAGCTTTAATTAATTTATCATTTACCTCAACAATAATCTCACTTTCATCAAATAGAAAAACAACTTCATTTATCCCTCTTTTAACCGGATATATCGACTTGACCGTATATGAATAGTGTTTCGAATTAATTGCTTGCTGATAAACAGCAATTACCTTTTCATAAAATACTTCACTACTAAACTTCATTGCACTTAAGTATGCGGCTTCTGCCATTTTAGAATAATTATGATTAATTAATTTTAGTAGGATTTCCACTAGTTCCGATGTTTCTTTAAAAAAGTACCCATTTACACCGTCATCGATAACATCCTCCAAATTTTTATCATAGCGTGCAACAGCAGGTATTCCACTTGCCATCGCCTCAATATAAGTCAATCCTTGAGTTTCAGTTATTGAAGCAGAAACAAATACATTTGATAAATGATAATAACTTGGTACCTCATTACTAGGCTTAGGGCCGGTAAAAATCACATAATTGCTGATATGATCATCTTTTACTAATTCTTTCAATTCCTCTAACTGTGGTCCTCCACCAACAATCAAGCAAAGTACATTATCATTTTCTTTAATAACTTCCTTCATTGCATCAATTAATACTTCAATACTTTTTTCTTTCGCAATTCGTCCTAAAAAAGTTACAATAAACTGATCTTTAATTCCATATTTGTCTTTAATTTGCTCAATCAATTCAGTATTTTTATTTTTAGGATCAAATTTTTCTAGTTCTAATCCTGTAGGAATAATATGGACGTCTTTATTTAAACCATATAATTCTAATGCTTCTTTAGTCTTTAAAGAAGGTACGATTAATTCAGTACTTTTATCACCATAAAATTTACTAATACGTGTAATTGCCTTTTTGATCAAACCATCAATAGCTCCAGAATTTACAGGATTAACATAATGAGAATAATCTGCCCACATCGTATGATACGTATAGACAACAGGAATATTAAGAGTTTCTCCTACGATTCTTCCAAATATTCCTACCCCAAATTCAGTTTGAACGTGGATAACTTCAATGTTCATTCCCTTAATTTCACGCATTCCTTTGAAGGAATAAATATTACAAGCCCGGTAACCATACAGGGCTTGTATTTCCAATCCAGGAACTCTTAAGATATTATCATGAGGATCATCCATATAATCACTATCACTAGGTAACTCGCTAGTAACAACAACTACATCATGTCCATGTTTTACTAATTCATCTTTCAATATTTTAGTTGATGTCGCTACCCCATTAATATCAGGGATATATGTATCTGAAAAAATTGCTATTCTCATTACTTTACTCCGATCTATTTATTTCTCGATTAGTTGCAAAAATGATACCACCAATAATTAGTCCTAAATAGTAGGTTACAAAGCGCCATACTAATAATGTTGTTGGCGTACCAACAGCCCCTAAAATAGGGCTAAATAACATATAATAAACTCCTTCGCTCCCGCCACTTGCTCCAGGAATCGGAACAAAGGCAGTAATCATATAAACAAATGAACAAATACCAATAAAATCGAATATTTGGATAAATGAAACATTAAGGTTTAATGCTTTTGCTGCAAAGAAGGGAATACTATACATAATTAATAATTTAAACAAATTAATTAATGATGATTTTATCAATACATTCTTATTTTTTAATAACACGTTTAACTCTGTTCTAAAGTTTTCAAGTGAACGTGCAATTTTAATAGAAGTATCTTCATAGTTTTTTACAATTCTTATTTTACTTAACGCTTTTACAATATTATTACAAATAAAATCTTGTAATCGCTTTGATTTAGCACCTAAAAATAGTCCAGTAATAACAAAGAAATTAATCAAGAAGCCTAAAATTGCTAATGAAAAAAATTCTGAATACATTGAACTATAAGCCTGATAACGGAAAATCATCACTACTGCAGTAAATAAAACTAGTACTGACTGGTAAACAATAAAAGCCATCAATAAAATACTAGCAGAGTTAGTTGGGGCAATTCCCTGCTTATTAAAAATATAGACTTGTGCAAATTGACCCCCACTAGAAAAGGGGGTAACCCCATTAAAAAAAGTTCCTGAAATCGAATTTACAAACCCTTGCTTATAACTATAATCCTTTTTATATAACTTACCAAAAGTATATAGATTAATTCCATCTAATAAAAAATATATAGACATTAATGCAAAGGAAATAACAATCCATAAAGGCGAGGCCGTTGTTAATGCTCTTAAAGAAGCATGTAAATCATCTTTCATTGTAAAATAAATTACAGTTGCCCCTAAAACAAGAATTAAAATAATATTAAGGAAATATTTTTTATTAGATTTCTTATCCATAAGCTTTCCTCATATTAGAGGTTCAGCGTTTCTTCATACACCTCTAATAATTCTTTCCCTATCTTTGATAGTTCTCTCTCTTTAGCTACTTTATAGCCTTGCGCAACTAATGAAGGATATTCTCCGTTAATCATCTTTTTAATGATTTCAACAAAATCATCTGTGTGGTTACCTTTGTAACAGTTCACGCCATTTTCTAACCAATCTGAAAAAACAGGAATATCACGCAGTAAAACATTACATTTACTTGCCAAAGCTTCCAATACAACTATTCCCTCAGTTTCTTCTCTTGATGGGAAAAAGAATATATTACTTCTTCCATAAGCCCCTTTAATTATATCACCGCTAACATAGCCTGGTAAAATAACATTTTGAGGTAAATCATCTAGTAAATCTTTAATCTTTTTTGTAGGACGTGATAATTTAATATCACCAAACCACATAAATTTATACTCAGGCAATTTCTTTGCCACCGATACAAAAGTATCAAATCCTTTTCTTTCAAATAGCCAACCTACCGAAATAATAACAACATCTTTAGAATCAATTTTGTATTGCTGAATAAACGATTCAATTTGTTCTTGACTAGGATTAAACTGTGTCAAATCAACACCATTCGAAACTGCTTTAATTGGAAGTGTAATTCCATAAGATTCTAAAATCCGCTTTGAATAAGGAGTCGGAGTTACAATATAATCACCTTTTGTATACATACTGATCAGCCATTTTTTATAAACCCCTGAAACAGTATTAGAAAACATAAAAGAATTTTTAA
Organism: Thomasclavelia ramosa DSM 1402; assembly: GCF_014131695.1. NCBI lineage: Bacteria > Bacillati > Bacillota > Erysipelotrichia > Erysipelotrichales > Coprobacillaceae > Thomasclavelia > Thomasclavelia ramosa. Next base: position 1,359,023 of record NZ_CP036346.1, on the reverse strand, counting down.
AATCTTCTTCTGTGCTATGAGCATGATATACAATCTTTTTATTATACTTTCGTGCTTGATTTATTATCTTAAAACTATCAGGCCATACAGTATTAATGTGGAGAATATCATAATCCAAATCATCCTTATCTGTAGTATAAGGGATTCCTGATAATTCTAATGCTTTTTTTTGATGGACAAAAGCACGACCAATTCCTGATTTTTTGATAGCATCTTCTTGTCCAAAATATAATTTAATTTTCATTTTATCACCATATCTATTATACTACAAAGTAGTCCTAATTTAAAGGATTATAAGTAAGGCATACTTCGGTTTAGAACAAAGAAAAAAGGATACGCAGAGGTATCCGTAAATAAAAAAAGAACCGGCAGCTTGCTATTGTCGCACCTTGGTACTATCTTCGCCGTTATGATGCTTAACTTCTGTGTTCGGTATGGGAACAGGTGTGTCCATCATGCTATCGCTACCAGATCTTCTTTTCTAAGCAATTCCTTTCGAGAATCACTCAAAACTAGATAATAGTTTTCTTGCGTCTTTTGTCTTCCACTTTGTCTTCTTTCAGTTTCAAGCCTTAACCCTTTTTCTCTAGGTTAAGTCCTCGACCTATTAGTATCAGTCCGCTGAACATGTCGCCATGCTTACACTCCTGACCTATCAACCTTATCGTCTTTAAGGGGTCTTACTTACTTGCGTAATGGGAAGTCTCATCTTGAAGTGGGTTTCACACTTAGATGCCTTCAGCGTTTATCCCTTCCATATTTAGCTACCCAGCTGTGCCACTGGCGTGACAACTGGTGCACCATTGATATGTCCATCCCGGTCCTCTCGTACTGAGGACAGATCTTCTCAAACTTCCTACGCCCACGACAGATAGGGACCGAACTGTCTCACGACGTTCTGAACCCAGCTCGCGTACCGCTTTAATGGGCGAACAGCCCAACCCTTGGAACCGACTTCAGCTCCAGGATGCGATGAGCCGACATCGAGGTGCCAAACCTCCCCGTCGATGTGAACTCTTGGGGGAGATCAGCCTGTTATCCCCAGGGTAGCTTTTATCCGTTGAGCGACGGCCTTTCCATTCAGCACCGCCGGATCACTAAGCCCGACTTTCGTCCCTGCTCGACTTGTAGGTCTCGCAGTCAAACACCCTTATGCCTTTGCACTCTGCGCTTGATTTCCATCCAAGCTGAGGGTATCTTTGGGCGCCTCCGTTACTCTTTGGGAGGCGACCGCCCCAGTCAAACTGCCCACCTGACACTGTCCCGTTGCCAGTTCCATGGCATCCGGTTAGAACTCCAATACAAGAAGAGTAGTATCCCAACATTGACTCCTCACACACTGGCGTGCATGTCTCTCAGTCTCCTACCTATCCTGTACATCTTGCATCAAAGTCCAATATCAAGCTACAGTAAAGCTCCATGGGGTCTTTCCGTCTAGTCGCGGGTAACCTGCATCTTCACAGGTACTAAGACTTCACCGAGTCTACAGCTGAGACAGCGCCCAAATCGTTACGCCTTTCGTGCGGGTCAGAACTTACCTGACAAGGAATTTCGCTACCTTAGGACCGTTATAGTTACGGCCGCCGTTTACTGGGGCTTCAATTCAATGCTTCGCTTGCGCTGACACATCCTCTTAACCTTCCAGCACCGGGCAGGCGTCACCCCATATACGTCGTCTTTCGACTTAGCATAGAGCTGTGTTTTTGGTAAACAGTCGCTTGGGCCGTTTCACTGCGGCTCATATCTCTATGAGCACTCCTTATCCCTAAGTTACGGAGTCATTTTGCAGAGTTCCTTAGCTATAGTTCTCTCGCTCACCTTAGGATTCTCTCCTCACCCATGTGTGTCCATTTTCGGTACGGGTTACTGTATGATTATCACTAGAAGCTTTTCTTGGAAGCTGGCTTCACGGACTTCTGTACTTGCCGCAGCTTTCCATACGCCTCACGCCTTTGCCTTTCGACAGCCGGATTTGCCTGGCTGTCGGCTACCTCGCTTGCACCTGCATTTCCATCAGCAGGATCCGCTAGCCTTCTCCGTCACTCCATCATTCATACCGTAAGTACAGGAATCTCTACCTGTTGTCCATCGACTACGCCTCTCGGCCTCGCCTTAGGTCCCGACTTACCCAGAGCGGACGAACCTTCCTCTGGAAACCTTGGGTTTTCGGTGCGTGGGATTCTCACCCACGTTTCGCTACTCACACCGGCATTCTCTCTTCTATGCGCTCCACGGCTCCTTACGGTACCGCTTCTCCGCACATAGAACGCTCCCCTACCACTCACGCTTACGCGTAAATCCATAGCTTCGGTAATATACTTAGCCCCGGTAAATTATCGGCGCAGAGTCATTCGACTAGTGAGCTGTTACGCACTCTTTAAAGGATGGCTGCTTCTGAGCCAACCTCCTAGTTGTCTGGACATCTCCACATCCTTTTCCACTTAGTATATATTTTGGGACCTTAGCTGATGGTCTGGGCTGTTTCCCTTTTGACAATGGACCTTATCACCCACTGTCTGACTGCCGAGTATATCTTTGTGACATTCGGAGTTTGATTATGTTCAGTACCCCGAGATGGGGCCATCACATATTCAGTGCTCTACCTTCACACGACTTTACCTCGACGCTAGCCCTAAAGCTATTTCGGGGAGAACCAGCTATCTCCGAGTTCGATTGGAATTTCACCCCTAGCCACAACTCATCCGCCAACGTTTCAACGGGGGTCGGTTCGGTCCTCCATCGGGTTTTACCCCAACTTCAACCTGGTCATGGCTAGATCACTCGGTTTCGGGTCTACGACATGCAACTTTCGCCCTGTTAAGACTCGCTTTCGCTTCGGCTCCGCATATCCTGCTTAACCTCGCTCCATATCGTAACTCGCCGGTTCATTCTACAAAAGGCACGCTATCACCCTTTAACGGGCTCTAACTTCTTGTAAGCATATGGTTTCAGGTTCTATTTCACTCCCCTCCCGGGGTTCTTTTCACCTTTCCCTCACGGTACTGGTTCACTATCGGTCACAGAGGAGTATTTAGCCTTACCAGATGGTCCTGGTGGATTCCGACAGGATTCCTCGTGTCCCGCCGTACTCAGGTGCTGTCTCGTGCTTCTTCACTATTTCGGCTACGGGGCTGTCACCCTGTTTCGCCGGACTTCCCATTCCGTTCGCCTATAATGATTTCTTGCTCTTTGCCGACAGTCCTACAACCCCGATCCTAAGATCGGTTTGGGCTCTTCCCCTTTCGCTCGCCGCTACTTAGGGAATCATTCGTTTATTTTCTCTTCCTTCAGGTACTTAGATGTTTCAGTTCCCTGAGTCTCGCCTCTCTGAAGCTATTTATTCACTTCAGGATACCTGGTCTCTACTCCAGGTGGGTTCCCCCATTCGGACATCGACGGATCGTTGCATGCTTACTGCTAACCGTCGCATTTCGCTGTTTGCTGCGTCCTTCTTCGCCTCTCTGTGCCTAGGCATCCGCCATACGCTCTTTCTTACTTTACCTATTTTGGTGTTTGCTTGATTACTATTTTCAACTATTTACTAAAATCCATCCATCCGTTTCGATTTATGTTTTTTAGTGATGAAAATTCTTAGTTTTCGACTTTTCTAGAAAGACCTCAATAATAACAATTACTATTTCGATCTCATTTTCTATTTCTATCGCAATTTATTTTCTATTATCCAGTTTTCAATGATCTCTGAGTCATACCTGAGTATCACTCAAAACTAAACAGTATCTTCGAAACATCACTTCTCTTGTGCATCATCTTCGATCATGCGTTTCTCCTTAGAAAGGAGGTGATCCATCCCCACGTTCCCGTAGGGATACCTTGTTACGACTTCACCCCAATCATCAATCCCACCTTAGACAGCTCCTTCCTTGCGGTTAGGCCACCGGCTTCGGGTGTTATCAACTCTCGTGGTGTGACGGGCGGTGTGTACAAGGCCCGAGAACGTATTCACCGCGACATGCTGATTCGCGATTACTAGCGATTCCAACTTCATGTAGTCGAGTTGCAGACTACAATCCGAACTGAGAATGGTTTTATGGGTTTTGCTTCACCTCGCGGCTTCGCTTCCCTCTGCACCATCCATTGTAGCACGTGTGTAGCCCAGGTCATAAGGGGCATGATGATTTGACGTCATCCCCGCCTTCCTCCAGCTTGTCACTGGCAGTCTCGCTAGAGTCCCCAACTTAATGATGGTAACTAACGATAAGGGTTGCGCTCGTTGCGGGACTTAACCCAACATCTCACGACACGAGCTGACGACAACCATGCACCACCTGTATCTCATATAGCTATCTCTCCATCTCTGGAGCCTTTATGAGTATGTCAAGACCTGGTAAGGTTCTTCGCGTTGCTTCGAATTAAACCACATGCTCCACCGCTTGTGCGGGCCCCCGTCAATTCCTTTGAGTTTCATTCTTGCGAACGTACTACTCAGGCGGAGTACTTATTGCGTTAACTGCAGCACTGAACTTTGACATCCAACACTTAGTACTCATCGTTTACGGCGTGGACTACTAGGGTATCTAATCCTATTTGCTCCCCACGCTTTCGGGACTGAGCGTCAGTTGCAGGCCAGATCGTCGCCTTCGCCACTGGTGTTCCTCCATATATCTACGCATTTCACCGCTACACATGGAATTCCACGATCCTCTCCTGCACTCTAGCTGCCTGGTTTCTATGGCTTACTGAAGTTAAGCTTCAGGCTTTCACCACAGACCCTTGCTGCCGCCTGCTCCCTCTTTACGCCCAATAATTCCGGATAACGCTTGCCACCTACGTATTACCGCGGCTGCTGGCACGTAGTTAGCCGTGGCTTTCTAATAAAGTACCGTCACTCGGCTACCATTTCCTGTAGCCGCCGTTCTTCCTTTATAACAGAAGTTTACAATCCGAAAACCTTCTTCCTTCACGCGGCGTTGCTCGGTCAGGGTTTCCCCCATTGCCGAAAATTCCCTACTGCTGCCTCCCGTAGGAGTCTGGGCCGTGTCTCAGTCCCAGTGTGGCCGGTCACCCTCTCAGGTCGGCTACGCATCGTCGCCTTGGTGGGCCGTTACCCCGCCAACCAGCTAATGCGCCATAAGTCCATCCTCTACCAGTGCTTTGAGGCACTTTTAATACGGTCACCATGCAGTGTCCGTACCTATGCGGTCTTAGCTATCGTTTCCAATAGTTATCCCCCTGTCTAGGGCAGGTTACTTATGTATTACTCACCCGTTCGCCACTCGAGCACAAGTGCTCGCGTTCGACTTGCATGTATTAGGCACGCCGCCAGCGTTCATCCTGAGCCAGGATCAAACTCTCCATTGTTTATTTAAACAACTCTTCGTTTGTTTAGCTCTTTTTTCTTTTTTATCCTTCTGGATATTGACGTGTGTTTCTTAATTCTGTTTAGTTTTCAATGATCTCCACTCTTATCTCGAGTGCATGATTATTCTATCACTAATATTTGCTCTTGTAAAGAATTTTATACATTTTTTTTATTTTTTTATTAAGTTTCCAAAAAACAGTGTAATAATCAACTATATTTGCAGTCGAATAAGAAAAAATCAGAGGATTTTTCCTCTGATTTAAACTTTTTATGCCATTCTATCTAATCTTAAACGACGTTTTTTAGCATCAGCTAAACATTTCTCCATTAATGCCTCCGCATGTTCTGGATTAACCTTTAACAATTGTGCAAAACGGTTTTCAGATAACAAGAAATCTTTAAATTTATCAAAGTCTGGTGCTTTAGAATCAACTTGCAAAGGATTCTTTCCTGCATCTTCAAGACGAGGATCATATCTCAATAAGTTGAAGTATCCACAAGATACAGCATCTTTTTGTTGTCTTTGATGATTTGCAAGACCACCTTTAATACCATGTTCCATACATGGAGAGTAAGCAATGATTAAAGAAGGTCCATTATAAGCTTCAGCTTCTTTGAATGCTTTAATTGTTTGTACAGGATTTGCTCCCATAGCAACTTGAGCAACATAAACATGTCCATATGCCATAGCGATTTGTGCTAAATCTTTTTTAGCAGCTGATTTACCCCCAGCAGTAAATTTGGCGATTGATCCAGCTTGAGATGATTTAGAAGATTGTCCGCCTGTATTAGAATATACTTCAGTATCAAGTACTAAAATATTAACATTTTGGTTACTTGCAATAACATGATCTAATCCACCATAGCCGATATCATAAGCCCATCCATCACCACCAATGATCCATTGAGATTTACTTACCATATCTCCTTCATGATTTAACAATTCTTTAATTGCTTCGTTGCTTGAAGCTTTAACCGCAGTCATGATTTGAGGCACAAGCTCTCTTTCTTTAGCGCGATCACCATTGATTTCAACATACTCTTCCAATAAAGCCTTCAGTTCCGGTTCACAAGCATCTTTATTTTCTTCAATAATACGTAATAGATGCCCAACTTTATAATTTTCAGCTAATTTCATTCCGAAACCAAATTCAGCATTATCTTCGAATAATGAGTTAGCCCATGCTGGTCCTTGACCATTTCCATCAATCGCACAAGGTGTAGAAGGAGTAGAACCACTATAAATTGAACTACATCCAGTAGCATTAGCAATCATCATATCCTTACCAAATAATTGTGAAGCCAAACGATAGTATGGTGTTTCACCACATCCACCACAAGCACCTGAAACTTCAAAATACGGTCTCATGAAACCAACACCTTTAGCTGTAGTTAATGGATACTTATCATCACGATATTTAACATTAGCATACATGTAATCAGCTAATGGAGCATGTACTAATTCATCTTTCACACTAACCATTTCAAGAGCTTTTTCACCTTTCTTACCTGGACATTCAGTAACACATAAACCACATCCAACACAGTTATCCGGTGAAACTTGGATACGATATACTAATCCACCCATATCTTTACCCATTGGAACTAAAACATCATCACCAATGTTTTCTGGTAAATTAGCCATTTCTTCTTCATCAAGCAAGAACGCTCTGATCGTTGCATGAGGGCAAACCATTACACAGTTATTACATTGAATACAGTTATCTTTATTCCAACGAGGAACTTCAGTTGCAATTGCACGCTTTTCTTTGATTGCCACTCCTGATTTCATTGAACCATCTAATTTATCCATGAAAGCAGAAACAGGTAAATCATAACCATCTAAACTATTGATTACTGAAACAAATTCATCAAAATGTTCATCTCCAGTAGTACTTCTAGTTGCAGTTACTGTTAAATCAGACCAAGAATTATCAACAGCTACTTCTTCAATTGCGTCTTTACCTGCATCAATTGCTTTGTAGTTAAGTTGGACAATAGCATCACCTTTTTTACTATATGTTTTCTTTGCCATTTCTTTCATATATTCAACAGCTTTTTCAATTGGTAAGATTTGGGGATTTAATGCAAAGAATGCAGATTGAAGAATTGTATTAGTTCTTCTTCCCATACCAATTTCGCCAGCAATTTTATTGGCATTAATTATATAGAATTTAGCCTTTTTATCTGCTAATTGTTTTTTTACTCGATTTGGTAAATAATCAATAATTTCTTCTTTTGAGAACTCTGTATTTAATAAGAATGTTCCACCATCTTTAAGATTTTTTAACATATCATATTTAATTACATAGTTGTCTAATGAACAAGAAATAAAATCCGCATTATTTACATAATAAGTAGCTCTGATTGGAGTATTCCCAAAGCGTAAATTAGAGCGTGTTGCCCCTCCAGCTTTTTTAGAATCATAAGCAAAATAAGCTTGTGAATATAAATCAGTATGATCCCCAATGATTTTTATTGAAGATTTATTAGCTGAAACAGTACCATCTGAACCTAAACCATAAAATAGACATGCTGTATAATCAGCATCAACATTAAATTCAGGATCCTCTTTTAATGATAGATTAGTTACATCATCATTAATACCAATTGTAAATGAAGTAAATGGAGCATCCTCTAATAAATGATCATATACTGCTTTGATTTGACGAGGAGTAGTATCTTTAGAACCCATACCATAACGTCCACCAACAATTGCTCTTACATGTTTAACGTCTTTAAGGACACTAACAACATCTAAATATAAAGGCTCTCCAGTAGCACCCATTTCTTTAGTACGATCTAGAACAGCTACTTTTTCCACTGTATTAGGTAATACTTTTAATAAGTATTTGGCAGAGAAAGGACGATATAGATGTACTTTAATTAAACCTACGCGATCACCGCGACGGTTCATTTCATCAATTGTTTCTTTAATTGTTTCTGTTACTGATCCCATTGCAACGATTACTCTTGCTGCATCAGGTGCCCCATAATATGTAAATGGAGCATATTCTCTACCGGTAATTTCAGAAATCTTTTTCATATAATCAGCAACTACTTCTACCACTGCATCATAATGCTTGTTTTGAGCTTCACGACCTTGGAAATAAATATCATCATTTTCAGCCCCACCGCGCTCAATTGGGTTAGTGTGTGGATTCATTGCATTTTTCTTGTATTTAGCAAGAGCCTCTTTATCTAAAAGACTTTCTAATACATCATAATCCATTACTTCTACTTTTTGAATTTCATGAGATGTTCTAAACCCATCAAAGAAGTGCATTACAGGAACAGATGATTTAATTGCCGTTAAATGTGCAATTCCTCCTAAATCCATTACTTCTTGAACTGAGTGTGAACAAATCATTGGCATTCCAACTTGGCGACAAGCATAAATATCTTGATGATCACCAAAAATATTTAATGCTCTTGTTGCAAGTGCTCTTGCTGATACATGGAATACACCAGGTAATAATTCCCCAGCAATCTTGTATAAGTTAGGAATCATCAATAATAAACCTTGAGACGCAGTAAAAGTAGTTGCAAGTGCACCACCTTGTAACGCCCCATGGACAGCACCAGCAGCTCCGGCTTCTGATTGCATTTCAATTACATTAACAGGTGAACCAAAGATATTTTTTTTACCTTGGGCAGACCATGCTTCCGCATTTTCAGCCATTGGAGATGAAGGTGTAATTGGATAAATACTTGCTACTTCAGTAAACGCATACGCAACGTGCGCTGCAGCAGTATTACCATCCATTGATAAAAACTTTTTAGCCATTTTTAAAAATCCTCCTTTTGCATACCATTATTATACTACGTAGCCTTTTGTATTGCTAGTTATAATTACTAAAAGACCCTCACAAATATAGAAAGGCATTATTTTTTCATTTTAAATAAAAAGAATGTTTTTATTTAACAATCCATTTACCTTGAATCCATCAATCTTTATTAAAAATAATATAACAAAAAAGCTGATCACTAAAACCGATCAGCCAATTATATTCTTTTAAATTAATATATTTAATCTTTTAATGCCATATATGCCGCAATCGCACCAAATAAATAGATAATTGTACTTAACACATCACCTGTTATCATATTTTGGAAACAATATTTGAATGTTTCAACTAGCATGCTGACATTAAAAAAAGGTAGCGTTATACTTATAAAAATTGCTTGTGCCACGACAATTCCTAAAACAAAAGTAACTGCAGCAATAATGGCTAATTGTTGACCACTTTTATTCAATACTTTTTTTATTGCCTGAGCTTCAAAAATTCCAATTAAAATAGTAAAGTATGAAAAATTAAAACCTATTTTAGAAATAATCCAGGTTAAAATACATCCCATAACGATCGTTGAACCAAATCCAACTAAAATAGCTATTAAATAATCTTTCCCATATACTTTTTGATCATTATTTTGATTAAAAAACGCTTGCGCTTCTTTTCTTTGTTTATACTCTTCATATTTCTCTTGAAAACTCATCATTTAACATCCTTTACAAGTGAATTTATATATGCTTGAACCTTTTCTTTTAAATCTTCGCGCTTTAATGCAAAATCAATCGTTGCCTTAATAAAACCAAACTTATCACCAACATCATAACGAATCCCTTCAAAGTCATACGCATAGACCGCTTGAATATCCATTAAACGTTTGATAGCATCTGTTAACTGGATTTCTCCACCAGCACCTTTTCCTTGAGTTTCTAGCAATTCAAATACTTTTGGTGTCAAAACATATCTTCCTAATACTGCCATATCGCTAGGAGCTTCTTCAACTGCCGGCTTTTCCACCATATTATTTAACTTAACTAAACGCCCACCATTTTCACGAGGATGCGAATGTGACGGACTGACAATTCCATATTTACAAACATCTTTATGTTCAACTGTCTGTACCCCAACAACTGATGCTTCTTTATTTATATACGCATCTATTAATTGCTTTAATGCTGGCTCACCACCATCATTTACAACAATATCATCACCTAATAATACTGCAAATGGCTCATCACCAATAAATGATTTTGCACATAATACCGCATGACCTAATCCCTTTGGCTCTTTTTGACGAATATAATAAATATTTGCCATATCAGCAATATCTTGTATCATTTTAACTTGTTCCATTTTACCTGATTCTGTTAAACGCGCTTCTAATTCATACGACTTATCAAAATGATTTTCCATCGCATGTTTATTTGAATTAGTAATAATTAAAATTTCTTCAATTCCACTATCCACTGCTTCTTGGATAATATATTGAATTGTTGGGGTATCAACAATTGGCAACATCTCCTTTGCTAGTGCTTTAGTTGCTGGTAAAAATCTTGTTCCTAATCCAGCCGCTGGAATAATTGCTTTTCTTACTTTTTGTTTCATTGTACTCTCCTCTATATGTTTATATTTTACTATATCTGATTATTAATTGACAAGATTATGATAATTTTCCGGTTTTTTCTTTTTCCAAATGCGTAAAGGCATAAATTTGATAATTAGTAAAGTTGCAATAAAACCACCAATCATACCTGAAATATGTCCAGATAAAGAAATCGAAGGCACCAATATAGAAATCAGCAGCATCAATAGAACACTTGACGATATTTGCTTGAATAAATATGCATAAACATCTTTAAATTTCCAAGCCAATGCTAATAAAGCTCCCATCAATCCAAAAATAGCTCCAGAAATACCTCCCATAATACTACTAGCACCATTTCCAGTCAAAATATAAAAAACTGTTGGTAAAATCGTAGTTGCAAGGGCAGAAGCAATCAAAATAATCAAATAACGCTTCATTCCCAACAAATATTCCATAACTGAGCCTAGATTAACTAATGAATAACAGTTACAAAAAATATGCATAATTCCAAAATGAATAAAGTTTGCACTAATTAATCGCCAATATTGATTTCCTGCCAAAACCAAAATTGGATTAAATCCACCTGCTCTGATTCCTTGATAAGCATTCATTTCAAAACCGTATTTAACGGTTGTATAACAATAAACTAAAATACATATTCCAATCACCCCGGCTGTCACTGGATATTTTTTATAATCAAAATTCATTCTATTCTCCTATAAATTCAAATATTGACATCTGATCAATATTGACTTCTGCATCTTCAACAATTTTTTTGTTTCTATCATAAATCATATCGAACGAATAATCAGACAATACATCTTTTATATATATTGGTGTCACTCCCATATCAAGTAACCGATCATTTCCTAAATATAACCCTTCAACAGCTAAAGGTGTAGTCCATTTATTGTGTAAATTTTGCAACGAAGTAAACCATGTTGCGCCATTATTAATACTACTTGAAACAATAATTTGATATTTTGACAATGCACATACATAGCTATTACGCTCAATTGCATTAGTTACATCAAAATAGCAGTTTGGATCCTCAGCACTCAGCATCACTAATTGTCCGGATTTAATATATCTAGTATAGTCTTTGCTTTTAGCACCAAGTCGCTCACAAACAAAACTAATACAATGACAACCATGATAAAGTGCGTAATGCAAAGCAACATCATCAATTCCTTTAGCATCATTGGAAATGTAAATTAGATTATCTTCAATTGCTTTATCTACCAATCTTTTGGTATAGGCGCGATCTTTTTTAGTAACCTTATTAAGACCCATCAAAGAAATTCCTTCTCCAACTAATTCAATATTACCACAATAAAACACATATAATGGAGCCCTTTTCTTTAGGTGTTTAGTTAACAATTTAGGGAAATTATCTTCATATTTTGTAGTAACATTAATTCCATTTCCCTCCAGATTATTAAGAACACTAAAAAAAATATTCATCGTTTCAATTCTTCGTGCCATTTTATAAGCAATAAATTCATTTATTTCTAAAATTTCTTCAAGTTCTGTCTGATTCATCGACAGCAAACTAGCAGGTCCTTTTAACCCCTTCTTTTTTATAATCCGCTCAATTAACAACCATTCCTCATTAGAAAGTGGGACCTCTTTATACGCTTTTAATCGAGCACAAAACAGCATCATTGCAATACTATCTAAATTAAGTTTGATTCGTTCCACGTACATGTGCCCCCTTTAATATTCATTAAAAATTCTTTTAATTTCTTTTGTATTCTGAGTAACACTTAAAGCAAGCATTAGAAGCACTCTAGCTTTTTGTCCTGACAAAGTATTAGACGGTATACAGACATTATGAGGATCAAAAACATCACTCTCATATACAATTCCCTGATTAACCCGAGACGCTCTAACAAAAATGATTCCTTGAGCACCTAGTGTTTCAATTTCATTCAGCCATGCTTGACTATAATTACCACTACCGCTGCCAATTATCACAATCCCTCGATGATTCTGAGCCATCATCGTCAAAATATCAGGTTTAGCACCAGCATAGTAATAGACAATCCCTACCGGAGGCAATTCAGTAATTGGCTTTTCACTAAAAACTGATTGCAATGTATGTTTTTTAAAAGTTCTTGAAAACATCATAACTTTATCATCATTCATATAACCCAAACATCCAAAATCTTTTTGATCAAATGCATCAGTTTTAAAATTACTAATTTTTTGGATATCTCGCCCTGAATAAATTGTACTTGAAAAGACTGCCATTACGCCATGTCCCAAAGCATCATCACACGAAGCCAAACAAACAGCTTGATATAAATTAATCGGACCATCTGCACTAGTTGCACTCGCTGGTCTCATTGCCCCTGTCAAAACGACTGGCTTATATGTATTGATTGTAAGATTTAAAAAATAGGCTGTCTCATCCAATGTATCAGTTCCATGAGTAACTACAATACCATCAACATTTTTTTGAGAAGCCAAATCATTTATTTTATTAGCTAAAATTATCCAATGTTCTTCATTCATCTCATTACTATCGACATTAAAAAGCTGAATTGCTTTTAAATTAGCAACTTCATTAATCATTGGAATAGAGTCAATTATTTCCTTAATATTGATTTTTCCAGCCTGATAATTAGTTGCTTTTCCAACTTTGCCACTTCCTGCAATTGTTCCACCTGTTGCTACAATTATAATATTTTTCATTTTATCACCATATCTATTATACCAAATATCCTACTTTACACAAATAAAAAAACGTCTCTTTAAATTAAGAGACGTTTATCAGCTATTTATCAGCAACTAATACTTTATCAGTAGTGTGTTCTAGGATAATTTCCTCAGCAGCAGCTTGAGCAGCAGCTAAACGTGCAATTAACACACGATATGGAGAACAAGATACATAAGTTAAACCTGTTTTATGACAGAATTTAATTGATTCTGGATCTCCACCATGTTCACCACAAATACCTAATTTAATTTTTGGACGAACACTGCGACCTTTGTTTGCAGCCATTTCTACTAATTGACCAACACCACTTTGATCAAGCGATACGAATGGATCAACTTGAATTACTTTACGATTAATATATTCAGGCAAGAAACTTCCTACATCATCACGAGAGAAACCAAATGTCATTTGAGTTAAATCGTTAGTTCCAAATGAGAAAAATTCAGCATGTTTTGCAATTTCATCAGCTGTTAAAGCAGCTCTTGGAATTTCAATCATTGTACCGATCTTATATTCAATTTTTGCATTTTTAGCCATAATTGCGGCATCAATTGCTTTTGTAACATTATCTTTCACATAAACGATTTCAGATTCACTACCAATCAATGGTAACATGATTTCTGGTACGATTGTACATCCTAATTCTCTTTCAACATCAATCGCTGCATCAATAATTGCTCTAACTTGCATATTATAGATTTCTGGATACGTTACTGCTAAACGTGAACCACGATGTCCTAACATTGGATTAGTTTCTTTTAAAGTTGCGCCCTTAGTTTTCACTTCTTCTAATGTTTTTCCAAGTTTATCAGCAACTGCTTGATATTCTTCATCAGTATGTGGTAAAAATTCATGAAGAGGTGGATCTAATAAACGTACTGTTACCGGTAATCCAACCATCGCACGATAGATTCCTCTGAAGTCTTCAACTTGGAATTTATATAACTCATCTAATGCCTTAATTCTTTCTTCCACTGTATCAGATAAAATCATTTGTCTTACATATTCGATACGATCTCCTTCAAAGAACATATGTTCTGTACGACATAAACCAATACCTTCAGCTCCAAATTTAATAGCTACAGCCGCATCACGAGGGCTATCAGCATTAGCACGAACTTGTAATTTCTTGATTTCATCAGCCCAAGACATCAATTCAGCAAAATCACCTGTTAATTCAGATTCTTCAGAATCTAAAATTCCCATATATACTTTACCACTTGTACCATCTAATGAAATTTCTGTTCCTTCTGGATAAGTTTTTCCATCAATTGTAAATGTTCCTGCATCATAATCAATCGATAATGCTTTTGCACCTACGATACAGCATTTACCCATACCACGAGCAACTACAGCTGCATGACTCGTCATTCCTCCAGTAGAAGTTAAAATACCTTCACAATCAACCATACCTTGAATATCTTCAGGAGAAGTTTCGTGTCTTACTAAAATAACTTTTTCACCAGCTACAGCTTGTTCATGAACTTTTTCAGCAGTTAAATAAACTTTACCAGCACCAGCACCTGGTGAAGCAGGTAATCCTTCAATCAACACTTCAGCAGCAGCTAATGCAGCAGGTGTAAAGTTCGGATGTAATAGTTGTGAGATTTGATCAGGTTCAACTCTTGTCATTGCTTCATATTTATTGATTAAACCTTCATGTACTAAATCTACAGCAATTTTTAATGCTGCTTTACCAGTACGTTTACCATTTCGAGTTTGTAAAATATATAGTTTACCATTCTCAACTGTAAATTCACAGTCTTGCATATCTTTATAATGTTTTTCTAATCCTTTAACAATTGTAACTAATTGTTTATAGATTTCTGGCATATCTTCTTCTAATTTAGCAATTTTTTGTGGTGTACGAATACCAGCAACAACGTCTTCACCTTGAGCGTTAATTAAATACTCACCATAAATATGATTATCCCCATTAGCAGCATTACGAGTAAATAATACCCCAGTACCTGAGTCATCACCCATATTACCAAATACCATTTGTTGTACGTTAACAGCAGTTCCCAAATCATGAGGAATTCCATTTAAGTTACGATAAATAATAGCACGATCATTATTCCATGATCTGAATACAGCTAAAATTGCTCCCATTAATTGTTCTTTAGCTTCTTGTGGAAAGTCTCTACCTAATTGAGTTTTGAAAATTTCTTTATATTGAGGAATAATGATATTTTCAAAATCTTCTGCAGTGATATCTAAATCACTTTCATATCCCTTTGAAGTTTTTAATTCACTTAATTTAGCTTCAAATAACTCTTTATCAACTTCACAAACTACATCAGAGTACATTTGAATAAATCTACGATAACTATCAAAAGCAAAACGACGATTTCCTGTTTGTTTAGCTACAACTTCAACAGTTTCATCATTTAAACCTAAGTTAAGAATTGTATCCATCATTCCAGGCATAGAAAATTTTGCTCCAGAACGAACTGAAACTAATAACGGATTATCTAATCCCCCAAGTTTTTTATCAGCTAATTTTTCTAATCTTTCTAAGCAGTCATCAATTTGTTTTTTCATTTCATCATTGATGATCTTACCATCAGCATAATATTCATTACATGCTTCAGTAGTCACTGTAAATCCTTGTGGTACTGGTAACCCTAAGTTAACCATTGCAGCCAAGTTAGCCCCTTTACCACCTAGAAGGTCACGCATCATTTCGTTTCCTTCGCTAAACATATAAACGTATTTTTTCATTCAATCTAATCCTCCTTAGAATTAATACATAAATATATTATACACGTGTTAGCCTTTTCATTCAAGTGTAAGCGCTTTTAAAATACCATATTTTTATACAAAAAAAGATTGTATTTTTAAAACACAATCTTTTCACCAAATATTTATTTTTTATTTGCAATTTCGATTTCAATCTTTCGATTATTAATCTTTTGCTTATTACACTTATCAACAACTTTATTGATTACCTTCTTATTAATATCAACAAATGTAAATTTTCGTTTGATATCAATATCTCCGATATCTTCTTTTCTCACACCTGCTTTAGAAACAAAGAAATTAACAATTTGTGGTGCTTTGACACGATCCATACTACCAGCAGTAATAAAAATTCTTGTATAATCTTTATTATTTCCACGGCCACGTTCACGCCTTTTACCTTCAGAAGCCTCCTGAATCGTATCACGTTTATAATCATATCCTAACTGTTCTTGGAATGTCATATACATTAATGCTGCCGTAAAGTCTGCTAACATTGTTGGATCAATTTCATTTACCAATTGCTTGAACTTCTTATGGTTACCAGCCAAAATTTGATCTTCAACTTTACTTACCAGAGTTCCAATTTTTGCTTCAGAAATTTCTTGCAGAGTTGGAATAGTCGCTTTGGTAATAGAAGATTTTGTTACACGCTCAATTTGACGTAAAAATCCTTTTTCTCTTGGTGTAATAATTGAATAAGCTTGTCCTTCTTTATCAGCTCGACCAGTACGACCAATTCGATGAACATATGATTCAATATCTTGTGGTAATTCATAATTAATTACATGTGTTACATTTTCAACATCAATACCACGAGCAGCTACATCAGTTGCAATTAAAAAATTAATTGTTCCTTTTTTAAATTTTCTCAATGTATTCATACGATGATTTTGTGATAAATCTCCATGCATCGCTTCAACATTATAATTTGCCTGCTGCATTTGTTCAGTTACTTCATCAACACTACGTTTTGTTCTACAAAAAATAATTCCTGTTTGAACATTAGCGACGTCAATTAAACGGCACATTGCTTCAAAACGATCTTTTTGTTTCACTTCGTAATAGAATTGTTTAACAGATGTAGCTGTTGTTTGTTTTGATAATACAGCTACATGTTCAAAATTATCATGCATATAATTTTGAGCAATCTTTTTAATTCCTGCTGGCATTGTTGCTGAAAATAAAATTGTTTGACGATCATCATCAACTTTTTCTAAAATAGTTTCGATATCTTCAACAAAGCCCATATTCAACATTTCATCCGCTTCGTCTAATACTACGAATTTTACGTCGTTTAGTTTCAAAACATTACGACGCATTAAATCCATTACTCGCCCTGGTGTCCCTACGATAATATCGATTCCTTTTTTAATGGTCCGAATTTGTCGCTCTATATCACTACCACCGTATACGCAAGTAATTCGACTTCCATTATATTTACCAATACGTTCCATTTCTTCATGGATTTGCATTGCTAGTTCCCTTGTTGGTGACAAAATGATAGCTTGTGGTAACTTTCTTTGAGATGGAGTTATTTTTGACAACAAAACGCTCCCAAATGCTAAAGTTTTACCGGTACCAGTTTGTGCTTGACCAATTACATCAACTCCTGTCAATAATACAGGAATTGCTTCTTCTTGAATTTTTGACGGTTTAGAAAACCCCATATCTTCAATTGCTTTTAATACTTCATTACTTAATCCTAATTCATTAAATTTGTTTTCAATCATTCTTTATACCTTTCTAGACACTTTGGTGAGTATAGCATAATTACGCGATATATACAAACTTATTTGCATAATTTGTTTTATTTTTTTATTTATAATGAGATTATTTCAATAATCATAGAATTGACTACTCTTTACTGTTATAATCATCATAGATAAAATGTTGTAATTGGAGGAACTTATGATGGAAAATAAAATTATTTGGCAAGATCGTAAACATTTTATGTGGTTTCCAATTAGTTTTACTAAATATGAAATAAAAAATGATCGCCTATATCAAGAGACTGGCCTATTTAGTACTCACTATGACGAATTGCTTTTGTATCGTATTACCGATTTATGTCTACGAAGAAATTTATCACAAAAAATCTTTGGTACTGGAACAGTAATTTTGTACACTAAAGCTGACAGTGAACGTGAAATTCATTTAAAGAATATAAAAAATGCTCGAGAAGTTAAAGATTTAATTTCTAAGTTAGTAGAAGATGCCCGTGATAAAAAGAAAGTTGTTGGTAAAGAGTTCTTTGATGAAAATTTAAATTTTGAAGATCATTCTGAATAAAAACATCATCTTATCGTTAGTATAATAAGACGATGCTTTTTTATTATTCAGTCCAAAATTTATTAGTTGCAATGTCATAACATAAACATGTTTCATGGCTTTCAAATAATGTATCTTCATCACCATCCTTGAACATATGAATGATACGATTTAAAGCGTGATAAAGATATTCAAAATCATTTTGTTTAATTGTTTTATCTTTGTGAAGAATGAAAATATTACGATTAACTCCTTGGTATCCTTTAAAATAAGCTCGATTAGTATCATAAAAAGTTATTAAATATTCTGTATTATCTTCCTTTAAATCATCATTATTGTTATATAAATGAATTTCATATTTATCATCAAGAATATAATAGATGACTTTCGTTGTTAAAAAATCAGCACCATTTTTAAATAAGCGGTAATTATAAATTCCACTAAAACTCATTTCTTTCAACATTTCATAACAGTCAGCCAAAAGACCGTCAATAAACTTTCTTTGACTACTATTTAAATAATATACTTGTTCAGGACGTACTTGTTTGACATTTTTCAACATTTGATTAAACTTCTCTAATATTTTTTTATCAGCTTCAATAATGTAGTCCCAAACGATGATATTAATACTATAAACATTATTACCAGTACCAATAATATAAACTAACTTCTGATCTAATTCTAAAAGATCTGCTAGTTTATTGTTTTTACTATTTTTTCTTGTAACAATAATATCATCATCTTTTTGATATTTATAAGCTCTCGAATCACTTAGCATTAATTTTTCATTAATAATTGAGCTTAATTCATCAAAAGTAATATTTTCCTCAATGTCTAATGTCAATTTAGTATCTTTATATATTATTTTTAATCTATACTTATTTGTCATAATTACCCCACTTCTACTTACTTTTACTTTTATTATAACAAAAAAATATTTTATTAATAGTAATATGAACAAAATAGTCATGTTTTTTCACTTTAATATCTCGTTGTTATTAAACTAAAATGATAGAAGAATTAAGCGCTAAAGAAATGTTATTTCAATACATCTTATGTTGTTATTAAACATGGATCCGGTCAGCTTTATTAAGAAAACTAATGCATTTCAATACATCTTATGTTGTTATTAAACGCGAAAAGCAGATTATTACCTAATTCACCTTGGATATTTCAATACATCTTATGTTGTTATTAAACTGTAAAGGCCCTACTTGACCCAATTGCTAATGTCAATTTCAATACATCTTATGTTGTTATTAAACTTGGAAAAAATGGTATAACTAGCAATAAACGTGAAGGATTTCAATACATCTTATGTTGTTATTAAACTTAGACTCTACTATAGATAACTATAAGTTAATACAATTTCAATACATCTTATGTTGTTATTAAACACCATTGTCAATTGGACGTGTTCAGACACCTACCTATTTCAATACATCTTATGTTGTTATTAAACGCAGTTTTACTGTATCATCATTGCTTCCTTTACCATTTCAATACATCTTATGTTGTTATTAAACATTTGTTACAGTAATATTTTCTTCATAGCCGTCATAATTTCAATACATCTTATGTTGTTATTAAACGTATACTGCTAATCCGAGCGTGTCTTTGTGGTCATATTTCAATACATCTTATGTTGTTATTAAACATCAATGATTACCAAACATTGATTGAAGAATTATCATTTCAATACATCTTATGTTGTTATTAAACTCTGTTGAAATCTATAAATCATGTTCCAGTCTCAGATTTCAATACATCTTATGTTGTTATTAAACCCAATTATCAAATGGAACAACAATTATTGATTCCATATTTCAATACATCTTATGTTGTTATTAAACAGGAGCGATTAGAGATGTATTTCCAACTTTTGGTCAATTTCAATACATCTTATGTTGTTATTAAACCTGCCGCCTTCACCATCTGCTCCAACATTGACAAACATTTCAATACATCTTATGTTGTTATTAAACGCTGGTGGTTTAGTAGGTACCCCTGCATTTATAGGGATTTCAATACATCTTATGTTGTTATTAAACCCTAGTAAATAAGCCATTTTACACTTTCTATTATACCTCAAAACCTATATCTATCAATACTTTTCTACTTTTTTACCAAATGATTTTACTTTTTTATAATTGCTAGTAAAATTCTCTTAAACGCTTACTCTCCCAACAGTTTTAGGACATTAAAAAGAAATTGAGCCTGGTAAATTATATAATTAAACTATCTTCATTTCCCTCTTTTTGACTCCCTAAAATTTCTTCATCAAATGAATCCTCACTCTGTAATTTAATAATACTTACACAATCTTCTTCTTTGTTTATAGCTTTTTTTAGTTCTTTTTTTAATAAAATTAATTTAGAAGGGGTAATAGGACCCTTAAAAATAGAATATTGATAATGAGGAAGATATTTTTTACATATCTTAAATATTTTATTTACTCTTTTTTCCCCAATATCGTAACAGACGATTACATAGTTATGATTTTTTATTTTCATTAATATTTATCCTTTATAGAAAATGGTATAAATAATTTATTTTCAAAAATTGTTTTAATTAATTTATAACCATCATATTTAATAGCTGTTTTATATGTTATCTTTCTCTTTAATTTAGTATGTAAAAATTTAGTTTCCATTCTATTTTCAAAAGCTTCAATAAATATATCCCTACCTTTATCATTTAAAAGACAATAATTAGTTTTCTTATCAAAATGTTTCTCAACCGTTAATCTTTTAGTATTGACTAATTCAAAGATTGTTTTAAAAACAATGATCGGTTTAAATACTTCACTTAAATCTAAAGACAAAGAAAATCTTTGTTCTGTAGGTTCATGTAAAAAAGAAATACTTTGATTTAAGTGAGTTTGATATATCGCTGAAATTGTTTTTGTATAAAGTAAAGTGTTACCAAAAGAAATTAGTGCATTAATTGGATTATCAGGTGGTCTCTTTACTCTTTTGTTCATTATAAAATCTTCAGGTAATATATATATAAACATACTATAAAAACGTTGCCATATTTCTCCTTCAACCGCCATAATCATTTTAATATCTTCTGCTTTTTTTAAACGTTTTGGCACCTCTTTTCTTAACCAGTCTATTGTTTCTTTAACCTCATTTTTACCATGCTTATAATAGTGATATAAAGTTTCATCAATGTTAATTGCAATACCATTAACTATTGCTTTTGCAATATCAATACGATAATTATTAAATGTTTCAACCTGTTTAATCAACAATTTACCACTAGTATATTTATCTTTTGGATAAAAGGTACCACTATAACCCTGATAATAGTTAAAAAAATGAATAATTATATTTTTAGATGAGATAAAATCTAATAATTTAGTATTAAGAGAAATTTCATTTAAACAATATATCTCTTTTATATTTTCTACTGGTAAATATATATTCTTACCACTTTTTCTAAAACAAAGCGAATCATCTTTACGTTTTAAATCTCCCATACTAGTTATGTATTTAGTACTTTTCATTACAACACCTCCTATATATAACAATATGCATAATATGCACATTTTTTACATTTATTTTCATTTAAAACTGGTGGTATTTGATCATTTTCTAATAATTCTTTAATTTTAATAACAATTTTATCTAATTCTTTTTCTTCAATTTCTGTTAGCTCCACTTCAATAAAAGATTTATTTTGTTTATTCTTTTCAATTACTTCTATTCGTCCTTTTCGTATTATTCCTTTTGACTTTAAAATTTTAAGATAATATAATAGTTGCCACTTTGCTGCAACTAAATCAGCATCAGACTTTTTTGTTTCAGTTAAATATTTTGCAGTTAATTTATCTAACCTAATATTATCAATTGCAATCTCTGAATTCTTATCATCTTTATACTTTTCTTCATGCAATGCTTTACCAATCTTCACATTTTCACTTTCATCCTCTAAATTAAGTCGATTACCATGAAGATAACATTGCCTTTGACAATGAAAATAATAGTTTATTAATGTTCCATTTACTTCCATATTCTTACCTCTATATAAATAACTCATCCTCAGTTTCAAAAAGGGCTGTATTTAATTTACCATCTAAAATATAATCATCACCATTTTCAATATAATAAATATCTCCAACCTGCTCTTTAAAATCAAATTGATTTTTTTTAATAACTTGATACATAAAATAATTCATCATACTTTTAACCACTGACAACTCATATACTTTTTTAGCATAATCCATTTCATTATTTTTCAATAAATCTACATACTGATTCCAAATATCTTTACCATCAAATTCTTCCCCATCAATATTAATTACCGTTCTTCCTAAAAATATCGTTACTCGATCTCTAGTATCTAATATCAATTCCATTCGTTTACTTACTGCCTGATAATCTAAACACGCAACACTTTCTCTAAAAAAATTGGGAACATTTTTTTCTTCAGGCTTTTTAGCTCTATTTGCTAGAGTCTTAAGAAGTTTTTGGTAATAATAATTAAAGTTCTTTTTTAACAATACTTTTTTCATATCATCATTAAACAATGTTAAATTTTTCTGTGCAACACGTTCATCCCCCTTATAAATATTGGTTGCCTTATTTAAATTAAAGAAATATACTATTCCTTTTCCATCTTCTTTACATGAGCGATTTATTCTTCCCATAAACTGTTCTTCACTATCAAGTTTAGATATATCTTTATAACCGATATCCATATCAATATCGACACCGGCTTCAATTACCTGGGTTGCTACTAAAATAAGATGTTTTGAAGTTTTAACAGTACTAATGATTTTTTCTCTTTCTAATACACTATCAAAACCACTAATAAATAAAACTTCACAATCTAATTCTATCTCTTTTAATTGACGATAGAACTTTTCTGCACTTTTTCTAACAATAAACTCAATCATTATTTTTTTCTTTAGCTTATTCATCTCTAAAACATGATTTAATAACGCTTCTTCAGTATTTTCTACATTTATTAGACTATAATCTGTTTTTACTCGATCTTTAAAAATTGGATTTAAAAAATATTCTTGAGGATTTGTTATTAATGAAACTGAATTACTACGATCATCTGTAAGTAATTCTAAATCTGGTAATGTTGCTGACATGATAATTATTTTTAGATTAAGAATTTGAGCAAACTCTTTTAAGAAGATGATCATCTCATTCCATATTTCAATTCGATAATTTTGGATTTCATCTAAAACTATTACCGAATTTGCATATTGACATAGACCAAACGCTGATTCTCGGTTATTTCCAAAGAAAGTATCAAACAGACCTACGTGGGTCGTTAGAATAATTGGATATGTTAGAAATTGACGGTCTAATAATGCTTTTTGATATTCATCCGAAAAGTTTTCATCTTCATCCTTTTTTAATGGAGTTGTAGAATTAACGACAGCAATATTATTCATAGCCTTACTATTACCAAAAATTTTATTTAACGATGCTAGATTTTGTTCTACTAATGTATTAAAAGGATATACATATATTATCTTATTTAAACTATCATCATTTTCAATTAAACGTAAACTAAGATTTAATGCTGTGTTACTTTTACCACTCCCGGTTGGAGCTTCTAAATAAAAAATATTTTTATCAATATTTTCTAGTAAATTTCTTTCCGCTTCTAAGAATACTTTTGTTCTTAATGCATTGATTTTTTCTTTACCAATATCATTTTTTCTAATCTTAGTAACTAATTCACTATTATCATATAGTTCAATGATTTCACCAAAATCAGCATCTTTAAGCATTACATTGTTTTTATTATCACCATAAAATTCACTTGTTGCATAATAATCACAAAAAACCAGAAGTGAATATAAGAATCTAACATAAGCATATAGATCTATTTGTATATTCATTTCATATTTCTCTAGCTTTTCAAATATATAATTATACTCATCTGTATTCAATGAATCGAGACTTAATTTCTCAGTAAACTGACTTATAAATTTCTCATCGTTCATCCATTCAATAATTCTTTTTTCCAAAATATCATCACTGTCAAGTTTATCCATAAAATATGTTCTAAAATCATCAATCTTAGCATGATGTCGAGAAATAACAAATGCATTTATATAAACAATCGGTTTTATTAATCCAATATCATTCCTTGATAACCTATTCAATTTATTTAAATAAGTTCCTAAATAGATGTATGCCGATAATTTCGAATGATCAGATTTTAAATTTTTTGGCGGATTTAAATAATTCATTACTGGATTATTCATTTTATTTTTTTGAAAAAACGGATTTATTTTTCCGGTATCATGAAAGGTAATTGTGTTAAAAAATAACTCATTAAACATTTCTTTTCCTTCATTTGATAACCCCTCTCCTAAAGAAATGTTAAAAGATTTTAAAATTGAATCCAATTTCTTTAATTTAAATATCTCTTTTAAATATTTCGTGCATAATTGAATATGTTCATTAATTGTTTCTTGATGATCATCATCTCTATGTCCATAGCACTGATCAATATTAATTATTATTTTTTCTAGCGAAACTAGATATTTATCGATATCCATAATATTCTCCCTTCAATAAAACCCGCTTAATAGCGGGTTAATAAAATACAATGTTTTTATCATTAAAACTATATACTGCACCTTTATCCACATAAAAGTTCGTATGAATAAATGTCATATACTCATACAATCCCGTTTTTTCATTTAATCCAATTGGTAAACTTTCTTGATATTTATAAAAATTAACATATACATCCTCTGCTTTTTTGAAATTTCCTGAAGGAAATAAGCAGTCAAGCGTTTCTTTATCAATATCACGTTTTTGTAAATCAACAATTACAGGATCAGTGATATTAGCTGGATGATCATTTTTACCTAAATAGGGTATAAAAATACATTTTTTGTTTATTATAGCTTTAGCTAATTTATTCGCCTCCTCATTATCCAACAAAACAACAATATCCCAACAAACATTTTCCAGCCATTGTTCTTTTATAATTAAATTACCTCCTTGTTGTTTGGATGCATAACCAACTGAATTGTTATAATATTGAATTTTCTTTGAAAAATAACCCTTTTCATTTTGAGGCAAAATAGATAATTTGATATCTTTTAATTTTTGATAAAACTCTGGTAGTTCAATTGTATTATTATAGCCCTGATAACCTAAAATTGCCCCAAATATTCCTAATAGCGCAACTCTATGAATATTACCAAAAGTAAAATAATACGTATTTACTTCCGGTCGCTTAAAAAAAGCAGTTTTACCACTTAAAGTAAACTTAAGTGCTTGCATATCTACACCTCTTTTTTAGTAATCAAATTATAGATTTTAGCTTTTTCTAAATTAGATTCTAAAACTGTTGTTTCAGGATTATAATAAATTTCAATATTTAAAATATCTTCTAATTCATTTAACATGTTACATTCAATTTTAATTTTATTAATATCTGCTTTTTCAAAACTAATATACTCGCTTAAATTTGGTAAATATGTATCCAATTTAGTTTCCACAAATAAAGCAAATTCATTTTGACATCCTTCTTTAGCGTTTGATGAAAAAGAAGTTGCTGCTACTAAAGCCGTTCTTTTAAAATTTAAATAATCTTCTTCAGTGTAGCCATCTGTGACTCCTAAAGCCACAAGTTCTTTATAAGCACTAGGATTAATTGAAAAAGGATAGAAATAATGTGCTTCATTGATTATTTTTTTAGTCCCTATAGTTGAATTTTTTGCTTCTGCATCTTTTGTATCTCTAAATGGTGATAGTATTTGCATTGTTTCAAGATCACTATCACCATATTTATTAATTCCCTGCCCAAACTGAACAGCACCAGTAATTGAAATATTATTTTTAGCTTCTGCAAATGTTGCTCCAAAGTTTTTAACATCAACAGCAGTCATTAAATTAGTTAATACTTCCTTATTATCTTTACATTTTTTTAAATCATCAACAGCAAATAATTTTTCATATCTCTCTTTTAATGAATTTGGTACTAATGTTATAGTATCATTTTTTTTTGAAAAATTCATAGATTTCATATATAATACCTTTTTACCTTCATTGTCCCACATTTTTCTCATTGGATATTTTAAAGCTTTGTCACTACCAAAAATCGTTCCATCAGATAGACTTCTAGGATAGCCAGAAAAATCAGCATTCCAATTTGCCATTTTTGATGATACTCCAATCACTCCATATACTCTTTTATCCATTTTCGTTTTCTCCCTTTTCATAAATTAAGTTTTCTCCAATATAACCAGCAATCAACATGTTTTGATTTATTTTTTGATCACTCTGATATTCCATAATCATCCCAAACAACATATTGAAACGTGTCTTACCTGTAGATAAAGCATAATTATAATGTAAGTATAAATTTTTCAATTTTGATTTCATAGAATCATCTCTCTTAATAGTTATAAATTGATTAATAAAATCTTGAGTTTTATTCTTAGCTTTGCTCTTTGACTGAAGATAAGCTATTGCTTGTCCAACTGCAAAACTATATTCTAAATCATTTTCTATTTTCATTTGCTGTTGGGAATTTATTTTTGTTCTAATACTTTCTCTTAGATCTTTCATACCATTCTCCTGTTTATTAAAATATTCATTTATAGCAAAATAAAGATTAAATTGTCTTTGAGCCAATTTAATATGTCCCATTTTTATAGAGTGAATCGTTGTTTCTAACGCTGCTTTTGGCAAAATATTTTTAATATTTCCCACTGCCCCTACATGTATCCAAGCAAAAATTGCTTCTCTACACGTAATAAGATTCTTTTTATAAACATCAATATTTTCACCCTTAATACTTATTATACTATCTGGATCCGTAAAATAATTATTAATTAAAAACTTGGAAAACAAGACATCATTAAGTAATTTTTCTACCTCATTTCTTTTATTATACTCTTGATAGTATTCATCATCAAAAGCACCAATCACATTTCGAAAATTAAACATAGGACTTAAATATTCTTTATAATCAGTAACTGTATCTATATACTCTATTTTTAATTCTTTGTCTTTTTTAATTTTAAGATAAAGCCCATTAAATCCCTTTTTTATTTTTTTGGTGTTATCTAAAAAATAAATTCTTTTAGTATCATTCTCATTACTACTAATATAGATATTTGTTTTACCTTTATTAGCATAATTTAATAAATAATCAAAAAACTGTTTTTGTATCAATGCTTCTTCCAAGGAAAGTTTAAATGGAACTTTATGCATTCTTGTCATATTTTTTAAAAATGGTTTGTTAGAATTTAATTGCATATTATAATTTGGTACTCCATACACTGTTTCATTTTCATAAGTGTTATAATCGTTACAGTTAAATATTTTTGTCAAAAGATAACGGTTTCCTTCATTAATATATTGATGATAATCTGCTTCAAAAAAAATCTTTAAATAATCTTTTTCATTATAATCAACACCATCCAAATTATAAATATATTGTTTTAACCACTGCTTATTTTGCAATAATCTTCTTTTATCAACTTCGCTGATATTTTGAGTCACAAAATTATACATCTCTAAATCTTTACCATTATACTTAGCTCTAGGATTACTTAATGCTAAAAAATATTTTTCAGTTGCATCATTAATTTTCTTTTTATTATTCAATTTTTCTTTTTTTACAAAATATGATAAATAGTTATTTGAAAGAATTAATTTATGAGGAAGATCAAAAGTTTTTTGGGTATCTATTACTTGACTTTGATAATCATAAAAACATAATTTTTCATATAGATCATCTTCAGGTTTTTCAATAAAACAATGATCTTTTTTTGAATATTTAATTTTTTCTACATCATAAGTACCATCATCATGTACTAAAACATAATCCCCGTCAGCCAAAATTATTGTATTTAAAACTAAATTTGTATTATCTTTAAGCTCTTGCTTAAAAATTCGTAAACATTCATCAAGCATTATATAACCTCCTTTCAATAATATATGTAATTAACAAATCCAAATCCTCTAGCGTTCATTTCTAACAAACCTGATCCGATTGCTAAAAAAGCTAATTTTTGAGCATTATCATTTTCTGCAATTTCTAATTCAATCATATCCCCTAATAATTTAATTCCTTTATATTTTCTCGATACCGGAACCTTATTTTTAAAATTAATTTGATAATATAATTGAAAATCTTCATTAATTTCTTCACCAGTTATATCTTTGTATTTTTTAATTAAATTAGTTTTTAATCGTTTTTCAAAATCCTCTGTTTTAATGCTGTTTTTCCAGTATCCCTGCTCTGTTTTTAAAATCACTGGTGTAAGTGTATATATTTTTTTGATTAATTTTGGTTTAATTATTTTAACCTCAGCGGTCAGACCTTGAAATTCTTTAGTCCGATTTTTAGCTAAAGTATCATATAAATATTGAGCTAATTGATAATCTAACGTTCTTATTCTAAACATATACGAATTATCTTTTTGATAAACCCCATTTTTAGCTAAAGGATACAAACTATCAAAAGTATAAAACTTATACTGATTAGTCTCATGTATACCTAAAAACATATTATCTTTAACCATTACACTATCAATAAAGTATGCTAAATAAGTCTGTGTTTCTTCAATTTTTATATCTTTCAATAAATATAATTTTATCTTTATTTCATATACATCCATCTCTATACTCTCCATTTTTTTACATATTTTTATTATAATATATATTTATCTCATAAGCAAAAGCGCTTACATTAATAACAACAAAAATTAACTGTTATTATTTTCTAGTAAAAATATTTTTTAATTATGTTTAATACTATATTAAATAGGCGTCTTTTTTAGGATTAATACTAATATTTATAGTATCTATATTTACATTTTTATTTTTTGATTAATTTTATTCTCACTTACGCACTTTTCCCCTTTTCATATCTTAATAAAAAAATATATATCAATACTTTTACCATTTTATATTTAAAAATATATTAACTTAGCCCCTTAAAAATCAACTACCTACTATTACTTTTAATCATTGCTCTAATAAAAAATATGTGATTATAATAAAAAAACCTATTAGAATTACAATCATAATGATTGTAATTTTCTATATAGGTTTATTATAATTATTTTATTAATATCGTAATAAATTTACAATGTGATATTGATTTAATTACTACACTATTATCAACAACATCTATTTGCTCAATCTTCTCTTCCTTTAAATTAGTATAATATGCTTCACTTATATCAAAATTAAAAGTTAGTTTATCACCAATATCCTGATGATCTTTACCATTAAATAGACGAATTATATATCCTTCACCATCTTCACTTTTTTTGATTGCACTAACAACTAAGTTATTTTCACTTTCAAATAATGAATTAGTAACTGGTAAAATTTGTTCCTCATCTTCTTGGGCAAAAATCAATCTGCCATTTAAAAAGTCTGCGTATTCATATACTTCAATTGGGGTGTTATATTCTTTGGCTAAAGTATCAATATTAGCATTATTAATATCACAGTTAAAAGTTGTAAATCCTAATTTAAAATCCATTTCTTTTAATAACTGGGCAGCTGGAGTTGCAATGATTCTTTCGCCTGAAGCTCGACCGGGGCGATAAACTAAATTTTCTTTACCCATAAAACCATATGTTCTAAACAATGTTAATCTAATTTGATTTCCTTGCTCACCAATGATTTCATATTCGCGAACCCCTTGGGGAATAACCGCAATTCCTCTATTTTTATCAGCAAGAGCAACATAGCTTTGCGTTGGTTCAATTGATATTGGTGGTTCTTGCCAAGTAGATTGATCATTGACCCAATTAGCTAATTCTTTTGGTTTTTCTGCCTTCTCCTGGTTTCCTAACCCTTCAAGATATAACTCCATTTCTTTATCATAAGTGTTTGGTCGTTTGATCAAACCAAACTGCTGATCAGCATAATTGAATTTAGTCGTCAGCGCACTATCAAATAAGATGCATAAACGATGTGATAATCCTTGATTATCGACATGTACGTTTAGATCAATTATATTTGAACCTTTTCTTAAAACCACTTCTAAAGTTACTGGTAACTTAATACTTGTCTGTTGTTTAGCCCGTTCTTGTAAATCAGCAGGAATATCCATTTTATAATTGATCGTTGTCTTTTGATAAAGACTAGAGCCAGTTATCTGGTAATCAAATTCACTGTTAATAGAAAATATTTCTAAATCCTGACGTGGCGGCGAGTAATTGAAGCTGTCACCATCATCACCATTTTCAACAAGAACAGCTTGATTTTGATAATGATAATCAGCTAGTTTATCATAGATATCAAGACTTCCTTGCTTATTAACTGTAATTTGATAATACTCATTTTCCATGCTTGTTATTTCTTGAAGATCGTCATTAGATTTATCATCCAAATCAATTGTATATTGCACATAACCTAATGCTGGTACATCTCTAGCTTCGATGGCAATCTTTGCTTGATAGACTACACTAGGCAGATAGATATTTTTACTAGGATTTAATCGAATTGTTTGTGATAAAACATAGTCAGTAAGATCTGTTTTTTCAATTACAGTATATTTAACATGATTACCATGATTATCCTTAATTGCAAAATTATCAGCTGGTAAATATGTTTCAAAAATAATTGTATCATTACGTTTTTTTGGTAATGTATTAAATAATGTTAAGGTGATCTCATTATTAGTTTTATTCTTGATTTTAGTTGCAATCAAACGTGAATGTAACTCAACTAAATTAACCGCAATATCCCGAGCTTGTTTATAGCGCATATATACATCTTCATTAGCGTTATCAGAAATACATGATCCAATTGAATCATGAGCTGCATTTTCAAATAACAATTTCCAAATCTCACTAACTGCACTATGAGGATAATCATTACCTAAATGATACGACATTGTTAACATCGGTTCTAAAATATTAGTAACATAATTTTGTACTTGCGTATTTAACACTTTCAAATCACTTCGTGATGAAAAAATCGATTTATGAATCCGCATATGCTTTGCAATTACTAATTCACCACTCACTTCTTCTAAATCAGGTTTTTCACTTTTTACATCTTTAATATAGTCTTCAACACAACTAATAATGTATTCATTATCAGGATCTTTTTCATTTCTTTTCTTAATCAAATCAGGAAGATTTTTACGAATTGGAGCCTGATCAAATCCATTAGGAAAGTAAATATGTTTTGTAGCACTACGGCTACCTGCTTTTTCAAAACATTCTTTTTGCCAAAACTCATCACTTGCTTTATCATCTTCAGGTATATTTCCACCAATATAATAACCAAAAGGAATTTGGGTAGTAAAAACAACACTGCCATCATCACCACGCCAATTATAATCGGTATGTTTGACCATATCATCACTAACGCCTCGCCAAAATAAAGTATCTTCAATTCCAAACTGGCGATATATTTGAGGCATATTACCTGACTGTCCAAATGAATCAGGAACATAACCCACATTCATATACTCTCCGAAAGTTTCACAACACTTCATTCCATAATACATATTTCGAACGATACTTTCACCAGAAATTACTAGTTGATCACTTTGAGTATACCAAGGTCCAATGATTAATTTTTTAGCTTTGACAAGTTTTTTAATTCTTTGTTTATCTTGTGGCATCCATTTAATGTAATCTTCTAATAATGAACCTTGAGCATCGACCATAAAATATTTAAAATCATTATTTGTCTCTAATGTATCTAAAACGTCTTTAAGATCTTTCATTAAATAAACTTTTGATCTTGAAGTTGTAAAATACCATTCTCGATCCCAATGTGAATGAGGGATCACATGTACTTTTCTTTTCATATTAACTCCTTTAATTTAATAGGAAGATTTTCATCTTCCTATTTTTTATTCAATTACTATTTCAATATCATCAACTGATATTGTCTCTTCTTCATCTTTATCATCATTAAAATCAACAACCATTGGTGCTACAATTGCAATAAATAAAGCTCCAACAATAATTCCAACAAGATAAGCCCAACCACCAGTGATTGAAACAAATCCATACATTCCTCCAACTGGCGGAATATCAGCAGTTGCTCCAAGTAAACAACAGATTCCTGCTCCTAAAGCTCCACCAATCATATTAATAGGAATTAAACGGCTAGCCTTAACTAATGTAAAAGGAATCGCTCCTTCGGTAATACCAATAAATCCCATAACCCAGTTACCTTTACCGGCTTCTTTAAAACTTGGTGAAAAACGATTTTTCTTAATTACAGTAGCAATTGCATATGCTAATGGGGGAATACAAATAGCACAATTAATATATACATTTGGTTGATAAATTCCTTCTGTCATTAAAACATTTCCAGCCATCCATGCTGACTTATTGATTGGTCCACCCATATCTGAAGCAATCATTGCTCCTAAAACTAATGAAAGGATCAATTGGCTAGTTCCACCACTACACATATCTCTTAACCACGATACTAAAGCATCATTAATTGAGGCTAGTGGAGTCGCAAGAATAACTCCCATAATTATAGCAACGGCACCAGTTGCTAAAAATGGTAAAATAACTAACGGCATCATTTGCTGCATTGAATCAGGTAATTTGATATGTTCTTTACCCCATTTTACAATATATCCAGCGATAAACGCAGCAATAACAGCTCCTAAAAAACCGGCTTTTGTATTACTAGCTAATGCCCCACCAATTAAACCAGCTCCAATAGCAGGTTTGTCAGCAATTGAAAAGGCAATGAAACCAGCTAATACAGTATTAACTAAGCCAATACCTGTCCAACCTACCTGCTCTAATAAATATAAGATGTGTAAGAACCCATCTTTTGTTGCATAAGCATCAAGACTATTGATTCCCATCGCTACCCCTATCAATTTTGGAATAGCCACAACTAGTGATGCCCCAATAATTAAAGGTAGCATATAACCAATTCCTGACATTATATGTCCTTTAGCATCTTTTAAAAACTTTTTCATTCGTTTTACCTCTCTTTTCATATTTTATGTTATAATGAGAGTACACACTACTCACTATAGTTTTGTGTATGCAATTTGACTCCGCCAAGTTAAATTGCTTTTTTATTTTTGTGTTGCTTGAACACATTTTTTTATGACCGCCTCCGGAGCTTTGATACAAGTTGTAATATCAATTCTAATTACCGGTTTTCCTTCAAAACGCTCCATTCCTAGAATTTTTTGATCTGATGCTACAATTACAAAAGCTGCTTCTTTAGCCTCTTCCTCAGTAATCTTGTTGACCTGACCCATACTTCCTTGCTGCTCCATTTTTAAATCATAACCTAATTTAGCTCCTGCTTTTTCTAAGGCTTTAGCTGCCATAGGTGTGTGTGCTAATCCCGCAGGACAAGCGGCAATACCAACGATTTTCATTTAATCTACCTCCATATTTTTTAATATATAATCTTTTAGCGCCGATTTATTAGTTGAAGATTTTACCGTATTCTTAAACTCATCTTCTAATAAACAAGTAGCTAATTTAGATATCATCTGTAAATGAAGATTTCCTTCATTTTGTTCAGGAACTAACAATGAAAATAAATAATTCACTTTTTTATCATCCATAGTTCCCCACTCAATTGCTTCATCAGTTCTTAAATATAAAATTGCAGCCTTTTTGACATGGTTACTACGTGCATGTGGAATTGCGAATCCATCTTGCAATCCTGTTGGAAATTCTGCTTCACGTTTTATTAAATCTTCAAGCAGTCCTTCTCGATTGTCACAAATATTATATTCATGGGCTTTGTCTGCAATAAACCCTAATAATTGATTTTTATTCGTCACTTTCACATCCAAAAATATATAATCTTCATTAAGCATTCCGTTACTACCTCCTTGCTACAACTATAGTCTATCTCGAATCTAAATTTATTTCAATCAATGCTATTTCCACTTATTAACGGAAACTTTTACTTTATAAACATCAAGATTTCCATTTTATTTTGGAAATAATTTATTTGCATAAAAAAACAATTATCTATACAATATAGACATAATAAGGAAGGAATCGTGATAATGATGTTTCCATACAATCGTTTAAATGAAATATTTGACTATGTCAGACAAGATAATATAGTATCTGCAAGTCAGTTATCAGTTCTATTAAACATCACAGATAGAACGATCCGTAGTGATATTCAGGCAATTAATGAAATTCTTGAAAAAAATGGAGCAAAAATAAAATTAAAAAGAAAAGCTGGATATTATATTGAGATCAATGATCAAGAAAAATATAATACTTTTTTATGCTCAATAAAACAAACAAGAACTAGTAATTTAGAATTAGACAGTTCTCAAGATCGGATTAAATATTTATTAAATTTATTATTATATAGTGATGAATATATGAGTCTAGATGATTTGGCTGATAATATCTATGTGAGTAAAAATACGTTACAAAACTATATTAAAACTTTAAAAGCTATTTTTTCAAAATATAATCTTGAATATATCTCAAAAACTAATGTCGGGGTCAAAATAATTGGTAATGAAGATGATAAACGCAAATGTCTAGTTGAAAATGTTTTATCGTACAACTTTCAAAACTATGTTACCGGCTTTACAAAAGATGAATATACTCTTTTTGAGGGAATTGATCTAGATCTTCTTAAACAAATTATCTCTAATAAATTAAAAAATGCACATATAAAAACAAATGATTTTAATTTTAAAAACCTAATCATCCATTTTGCTTTAATGATCTCAAGAATTCAATTTGACTGTTATATCAATACGAACAATACTATTAAAATTGATGATAATTATACTGATTTTATTGATGATATTGCAAATGAAATTGAGTATACTTTTAATATTACGATTAGTGAAGGTGAAAAAAAATATATTTATTCACATTTAGTAGCCAATACACAATTAAACGACTTAGTCGATAATGATAATAAAATCAAGGAGTTAGTAGAAGAATTATTGAATAATATATATTTTGATTATAATTTTGATTTGCGTAATGATGAAATTTTGTCACATGACCTCTTTTTACATTTTAAATCTATCTTAAATACTAAATCATTTGCGTTAAATAAACGAAAT
This sequence comes from Thomasclavelia ramosa DSM 1402, assembly GCF_014131695.1. Lineage (NCBI taxonomy): Bacteria > Bacillati > Bacillota > Erysipelotrichia > Erysipelotrichales > Coprobacillaceae > Thomasclavelia > Thomasclavelia ramosa. The sequence continues at coordinate 1,323,570 of NZ_CP036346.1, read as the reverse complement.
CCATTATTAAATACCATTAAAACTAATTTTCCTTTAGCATTTGATATTACTTTAACGTGTACCGCAAAAATCTTTAATAAGCCACCCTATATTTTAACTGAAGATGAAGTTGGTTATGTTTCTTTGCATATCGGAGCTGCGATTGAGCGTTGTTTTTCAGGAAGCCTTCAAAACAAAAGTGTTATTTTAGTCTGTGGTTCTGGTCAAGCTACAACAAGAATGTTAGAAGCTAGATTAAATGTTTTCTTTAAAGATAAGATAACAATTGTTCGTAAAGCTTCATATAACGAATTTATTAATTATACAAAAAGAGAATTATTGAATATTGACTTTGTTATTTCTACAATACCATTAAAGAGTGAACATATTCCTACCATTACTGTTGACTTTGCTTTAAATAATCAAGATATCGAAGCAATCTCTAAATTTCTAACATCAATTTCTTTAAATAAAATGAAGAAATCAAATAAATTTTTTGATAAAAACCTCTTTATTCATTTAGATGGAATAGACTCTAAAGAATCTTTATTAAAACAAATGTGTCAATTAATGGAAAAACAAAATATTGTTGATAGCAATTATTTTGATTGTGTTATGGAACGTGAAAATTTAGCAAAAACTAATATGAATGAAGTATTTGCATTACCACATCCTATGCGCCTATGTGCTAAAGATACTAAAGTTGCTGTTGCTATCATCGATAAACCATTAACCTGGTATCAACAAGATACGGTTCAGATTATCTTTTTACTAGCAATAAAACAAGGTGACCAACAAGACATTGAGCACCTTTATGATATCTTTATTGAAATTGTTAATAATGCTAAGTTACAGCAAAGTATTATTCATAGTTATAATTATGATAGTTTTATTAATAATTTATTAGAGAATATGGAGTAATCTTATTAAGACTCAAACATCGACCTATTTTGGTGTTTGAGTTTTTTATTTATAAAATCTTTTGCATTTCCTCAATTAAAACTTTACGGGTTGGATATTTATCAACTATTTGTATAAAAATACTATTACGTTAAAACGTAACAACTCTATTGCAACACTATTTTTTAATAAAAATTGTAATAACATATATCATTTATTAAAAACTTTTCCTGATAATGAAATTATGGAACTCGATGAAGAGCTGTTAAAAAGTTTAGGTAATAAAATATGGGAATTTGATGGTGTTTATAAAAATTGGAACACATATAACGAACTTATTGATAAAATTCCTTATACAAATCACCACACAAATATTGTTTTTAGTATATTTAATATTAATAAAGATTTTTCATTATTAGAAATAGTAGACTTTTTTAAATCACTGGAACAAAAAGGTTACAATAATGAAAACATGTATTTTATCATTAGTTTATGTAATGATAACATTAATAAGTATGCTTTATTATACACTATCTAAATATAAAGAAAGTACACATATTAATATTTTATATCTCTTTTCTTTAAATAAAATCCTATTGTTGATATAATAGCTTCTAGGAGTGTGAATTAAATGAAAACAGTAAAAGTAGTAGCTGCGATTATAAAAAAAGATAACAAAATACTAATTGCCAGTAGAAAAAAAGGGGAGTTTGCTGGCATGTTTGAATTTCCTGGAGGAAAAATTGAACCTGGAGAATCTGGAGAACAAGCTCTTATTAGAGAAATTCAAGAAGAACTAGAAACAACAATTATTATTGAAGAATTTTTTATGAATGTGAATTATAAATATCCAACATTTATCTTAGATATGGATTGCTATTTATGTACTTTAAAAGATAATCATATTAAACTAAATGACCATAACAGTATAAGATGGATTTCATTAGATGAACAAAATATTAATTGGATTCCCGCCGACATACAAATATTTGATACATTAAAAAAACGAGGAATTTTACATGACACTAACAATTGATTATCATAAAAATTTAAATGCGCTAAATACAGTTGATAAAACATACCAACCCCAATTGTTGTTTAATGATTATAAACAAGGTATGAAACTATCTCATGAACTTGTACAACAACTAAACTCTTGTGATAGTTTTGAATTATCAATTGCCTTTATCAGCATGTCAGGACTTGCAACAATCAAACAAACTTTATTAGATTTGGAAGAAAAGAATATTCCTGGAAAAATAATTACTTCCACGTATCTAGGATTTAATGAGCCCCGTACGTTTCAAGAATTACTTAAATTTAAAAATTTAGATGTTAGAATTTATGATGATGAAAAGGCTGGTTTTCATCCAAAAGGATATATTTTCAAAAAGGAAAATACTTTTAATATTATTGTAGGAAGTTCAAATTTAACCCAATCTGCTTTATCAATAAACCAAGAATGGAACTTAAAGTTTTCATCGACCAATAATACAAATATTGTTGAACAAATAAAAAAAGAATTTAATCAACAATGGGAAAACTCTATTTCTTTAACAAATGATTGGATTGAAGAATATAAAAAAAATTATGTTAAACCTATTAAATCAGTTACTAATATTATAAAAAAGAAATAAAACCTAATAAAATGCAACGAGCTGCATTAGATTCATTAAAATCAATTAGAAACGAAAATAAAAATAAGGCTTTACTTATTTCTGCAACCGGTACAGGCAAAACATTTTTAAGTGCTTTTGATGTGAAAAATGTTAATCCCAAAAGAATGTTATTTGTTGTCCATCGAGAAAATATTGCTAGAACAGCAATGTTGTCATTTGAAAAAATAATAAATAATCATAGTTTCGGTGTATTCACAGGTAACAATAAAGATATTAATGCTGATTATATATTTTCGACAATCCAGACAATTCATAAAAAAGAATATCGTGAAATGTTTAATCCAAATGATTTTGATTATATCATTATTGATGAAGTTCACCGTGCTGGAGCTAATTCATACCAAGAGTTAGTAAACTATTTCACCCCTAAATTCATGTTAGGTATGTCTGCAACACCAGAGCGTAGTGATGATTTCGATATTTATAAAATGTTTGATTATAACATTGCGTATGAAATTAGACTACAACAAGCAATGGAATATGACTTATTATGTCCCTTTCATTATTATGGTATTACAGATATTCAAGTTAATGGAGAATCACTGGATGATAAAACAGATTTTAACAATCTTGTTTCCAAAGACCGAGTTAAGCATATAATAGAACAAATAAATCGTTATGGATATTCAGGCGATCGTGTTCGGGGATTAGTTTTTTGTAGTCGTAAAGATGAAGCAACGGAACTATCTAACTTATTCAATACCCGTGGTTACAAGACTATATCTTTAACCGGTGAAAATACTGAAGCACAACGCCGTGATGCGATGAACAGACTTGAAAGTGATGATTTAGTTAATTGCTTAGATTATATTTTTACAGTAGATATATTTAATGAAGGAATTGATATTCCTAAAGTTAATCAAGTTATCATGCTACGTCCAACTGAATCAGCAATTGTTTTTGTTCAACAGCTAGGACGTGGTCTACGTAAAGATCCTTCTAAAGAATATGTTGTTATTATTGATTTTATTGGAAATTATGAAAAGAACTTTTTGATTCCTATTGCATTAAGCGGTAGTCTAAGCTATAACAAAGATACTTTAAGAAGATTCGTAAGTGAAGGTTCTTTAATTATTCCAGGTGCATCAACAGTTAATTTTGATTTGATTTCTAAAAAGAAAATTTTTGAATCGATTGATAAAGCAAATTTTAGTGATATTAAAATCATTAAGGAAAGTTATCAACAATTAAAACAAAAACTAGGTAAAATTCCTAGTTTAAAAGATTTTGATAAATATGAATCTATTGATGTCTTAAGAATTTTTCAAAATAAAAATTTAGGTTCATATCATAAATTCCTAACAAAATACGAAAAAGAATATAATGTTAAATTCAGCTCTGTTCAAGAACAATATCTTACTTATATCTCAACCAAACTTGCATCAGGAAAACGAATTCATGAATTAGAAGCAATTAAAATTGCAATTGAAAAACATACTAATTTACTTGATAATTTAAAAGAATCTTTGTTGAATAACTATAATCTTAATTTACCTAAAATAACTTATCAGACAATCATTAATATTCTAAGTCAAAATTTTGCTACTGGCTCATCAAAAGCAACATTTAAAGATGCTATATTTATTGATGAAAACCTCAATACTTCTGCACAATTTAAAATGTTATTAGCTGATCAAGAATTTAAAAAACAAATAATTGAATTACTCGATTTTGGAATAAATCGTTATAAACAAAATTATACGAATACATATAAAGATACCTCACTATGCCTATATAAAAAATACACTTATGAAGATGTTTGCCGCTTATTAAATTGGGAAAAAAATTTAGTTCCACTTAATATAGGTGGATATAAGTACGATAAACATACCAACACTTTTCCTGTGTTTATTAATTATGATAAAGAAGAAGGCATTAGCGAATCTATCAAATACGAGGATAGATTAGTAGATCAAAATACTATAATTTGTTTTTCTAAGCCAAGGCGTACGATTGAATCCGAAGATGTAGTTAAAATATATAGTGAAAAAACTAATCATGTTAAAATCCATCTATTTATTAGAAAAAATAAAGATGATGAAGCCTCTAAAGAATTTTACTATTTAGGTCTAATGCACGCTTATGGCGAACCAATTCAAACAACTATGTCCAATACAAACAATAATGTTGTTCAATTTACTTATAAATTGGAAAATGAGATAAGAAAAGATATTTACGACTATATAACAAATAACGATTAGATCAAATAAAATCTAATCGTTATTTTACATAACTACATTACATTTAAAATTACACTTGAAAATAGGCTTATGACTAAAGAAATAATATTAAATTAATGATAAATTTAATATTATTAAAAAAATCTTCCTTGCTTCAATCTCATCATAATCATTTGAAAGCATTTTGATTAATTGATGATATTTATTTAATCACATATTTACTCTTTCAATTTTTAAAAACTCCCTAATATATTTTTTATAAATTTTCATAGTTTCATTTTATTTTTCCATTATTATATCATCTATGTATAATTTGCTTATATAATCTTTATTTCACGCAATGACAATTATTAAAATTACTTTGAAAATTACACAACAACAAAATTAAAAGTAAAGATTGATTTTTATACTTTCATAAAAAATAGAATAATTATATGAAATTTTTACTAGACAATACCTAAAACAGCTATATAAAAAGTTCGCTAATATAACGAACTTTTATATTTTTATAAAGACATTCCCGCATAGAATCCATCACGTATAGCATTAGCAACCTTACCAATTTTTTCACTATCCCCAACAATTCTTGTTTTAGTTGGATAAATATTTCTAATTTCTTCAGCTAATTCACGATTTGGTTTCATTCCAAATGCTCTAATAATCGTATCCGCTTTACAAACAACTTCTTGTTCATCTTTTTGATAAGTAATGCCATCATTATTAAACTCAATAACTTTAGCACCGGTAATCACATTAATTTTATATTCATCAATCTTTGCAAAAATTGAAGCCTGGTTAATAAATAATACATCTTTAGCAATACTATCAGCCATCTCAATTATTGTAACATTTTTACCATGTTCACTAGCAAGTTCAATGGCACTATCAATACCTGACAATCCCCCACCACACATAATGACATTTTCACCTTTAATCATACCTTTGTGCATATGTGCGTCAATTACACTAATTACATTCTCATTATTGATACCATTTATTGGAGGTATAATTTCATCTGCTCCACAGGCCACAATAATTTGATCTGCATTTTTTAAAATTTGATCATCTGCTTTTACTTCATAATTAAAGTGTATTATTACATCCAATTTATTTAATTGTACTTCAAACCATTTAACTAATTTCTTTAATTGATCCTTAAATTTTGGTGTCGCAGCAACACTTAATTGTCCACCAATCATATTAGTCTTTTCATAAATTTCCACATTATGTCCTTCAGCAGCAGCTACTCTAGCAGCTTCTAATCCAGCAGGTCCTGCACCAATCACAACAATATTTTTTACTTGACTACATGGCTTAATTGCAAAACGTTCTTCTTCACATGCTTGAGGATTTACTGCACAACTCAACTTAGTAAGACGTCCGACAATTCTCCCTACACATTCTTCATTGCAGCGAATACATGGGCGAACATCCTCTTCATGATCGCTCATCAATTTATTTACTGTATCTGGATCCGCAATAAATTGACGACCAAACATAACAAAATCAGCATCTTTAGATTCAATTAATCGAAGTGCTGATTCAGGTGTATGATTTCCAGCATTCATGATCGGAATATTTACATGTTTGCGCGCTTCTTTGCATACATAATCCATACAAGCATCACCTAAATATGCAGTTGGGAAAATATAATCAATCCGTTCATAACATCCTGCGTCAATATCTAAAGCATCTACCCCAGCTTTTTCTAAAATCTCAATTAATTCCATACTTTCATCCAAGGTTCTACCCTCTACAAATAGATGATCTAAAGCAATTCTAAATATAACTGGTAAATCAACTGCCTGTTTTATAGATTGCACAATTTCTGTAGCAAAACGCATTCTATTTTCAGCACTACCACCATATTCATCAGTTCGCTTATTCCATACAGGCGACATGAATTGATCAACCAAATAGCCCGCATGTCCATGAATTTCTATTGCATCAAAACCAGCGTTTTTAGCAATTATTGCGCTATTAGCAAACTCTGTCATAATTTTTTTAATATCTTCTTCACTCAATGGACGACACTTCATTTCAGGATTAAATGTTGATGGTGTATCACTTGAAGAGAATGGTGGTTCTCCATACATGTTAGGAAAAGCATTTCTTCCAGTTCCACAACTAATTTGACAACAAATTTTTGCCCCCCAACGATGTGTCGCTTCAACTACAGTTGTCAATTGAGGAATAACGTAACTATTTTGTAAGATTCCTTCTAATGATCCTTGTGCTAAATCAGGATTTAAAAATTGACATCCCATAATGATCAATCCAACCCCACCTTTAGCTCGCGCTTCAAAATAATCAATTTCATCATTAGCAATACATCCATCAATATGTGAAGAATTAGTTCCCATTGGTGCCATAACAAAACGATTTTTCACTTCCATATTACCTATTTTAAAAGGTGTAAATAATGCATCGTATTTCATATAAATTACCTCCGTCGATATTTAAATTTTATCTTTCTTGTTAAAAAAATACCATGGGCAAAAATACAAATATTTAATTACTGGTTGTGCAAATTGCACAACTACATTTATAATATAAAGGAGGTGAGCTTATGAAAGATATGTATGAATTTCTATTCAATGGATTAATAAATCATAATCTGCATCAATTTATGAAACAATTATACGAATATTTCCATCATCCAATGGTCTTATGTGATGTGAATTATGTAGTTTTGGCACAACATCCAAATCAACAAATTGGAGATATGCTCTTTGATCACATGCAAGAACATCAAAAAGTAGCAGTTGAGATGCTCCCATTTATCCAATTAGGTAATTATCAAAAAGATTTGGATCAAAATAATAATGTTATCTATGTCGATTACGGAGTTGGGCAGACAATTCCACGAATTATTGCAGCAATAACAGACAATGATAATATTATTGGTTACTTATGCATTTTATTTGCAGATGGCAAGCCATCATCTGAAATATTCAGTTTTATCAGTAAATTAGCTAAAACTATCGCATCCATTATTTGTCACAGCAAAACCGGCTATAATTATAATCGTTACGAATATTTTGCAATAATGAATTACTTATTCTCAAATGACAATATAAATAAACATGATTTAGAAAAATTATTACCTGCACAACCCAATAATTTTAGCAGAGATTACTGTATTATTACTACAAAGGTAGGCTTAAAAAGCAATGAGATAGTGTATTTAAATCAACTTCATCAGCATATTATTACTTTACCAAATACATATTCTTATCTCCAAGATAACTGCTTATATATTTTAATTACCGGGCTTAATAGAGCAACAAAAAACAATATTATTAATAAAGTAAAAAGTTTAATAACTGCTGTAAATATTTATAAATTAAAGTTTGGTATTAGTTATATTTTCGATAATCTGTTAGATATTAATATTTATAAACAACAAGCACTGAAAGCTTACGATTTAAGTAAACAGCAATTTACTTTTTTTGAAGATATTGCTTTAGAATCATTTTTTACTACTAGTTCATACAAGATATATCTCCATCCACTTATTACAAAACTAAAACAAATTGATGAATCAACTAAGAATGATTATTATCATACTTTAAAATCGTATATTTGTAATTTTGGTGACTCTCATAAAACAATTGAACAATTGGCTATCCACCGCAATACACTACTTTATCGTTTAGAAAAGATCAAGGAACTTACCAATGTTGATTTACATGATGAGAAATTATGCACATTGCTGCTAATCAGTTTTTTTCTTGCTGAAAACAATTAAATCATTATCAGCATAAAGTTTGTTAATTTATTTCAATATTTTGGTATAATAACAATTGAGCTGCTCTATTAAATAAGCCCAAATATGATAGTCGTATATAGAAGTAGATTAGCTAAGATGATTATAGAATCAAATTTTTCTTTATCGACAAAAGTCTTAACAGTTAAGATAAGATTATCACATCTATCAGGATTGTTAGGGAAGTTATATTAAAAATGTCCTGATTAAAGTTCATTGCATAAACTTGATTGTTTTGAGTTGATTCATCAATATCTACATAGAGTGTATTCATAAAATCAGCACCTTTCAATTGAAATATAACTAAAAATAAATACTTGACTAACCTCTGTTCTTTAGATATGTCATAATCTCGCCATAAGAATAAAACAATATTAATCAAGGCTACGCATCAAAATATATTGAATAAACAATATTCGATGAGGTAATTCATTCTAAAATTGAAAGACAGACTCATTAAGTAGAATGCAGCAAGGTGAAAAAGAATATTATTACTTAGGAAAATCCAATATGAAATTAAGATTGTAAAGGTGCTGTAATCTTTACAAAATATATTATACGAGGTGATAGAAAATGAAAGAATGGGATTTATCGAAATTATATCAATCATTTGATGATTCTAGTTTTACTACTGATTTTAACCAAATCATTAAATTACAAAAACAAATAAATACATATCGTAATAACAATGATGAAAAATCATTAGAAAATTATTTAGTCGATTTAATAAAATTAAATCAACTAATTGAAAAAGTAGCTAATTATATTAGTTTAACTTTATCAGTCGATACAACAAATAGCATTGCTTTAAAATATAGCGATCAGCTAGATAACCTTTTAGCTTCTTTTGTTGAAGATGAAGTCTTAAATCAACAATGGATCAGTACTTTTAAGCTTGATTCATTAAAATCAAACTTAATCAAGGAACATCTATTTATTTTAAAAGAAATTCAGCAAAATCAAAAATACACTTTAGATAAAAAGAGTGAGAGCATCATTGCACACATGCAAAATACTGGTAGTAATGCTTTTAGCAAACTAAAAGATCAATTAATTTCATCAATTGAAGTAACTATCGAGGACCAAACCTACCCTCTAACTTCGGTTTTAAATATGGCCTATGATAAGGATCGCGAAATACGTAAAAAAGCTTACCAAGCAGAAATAAACAGTTATCAAGATAAAGAACAGGCTATTGCTGCTTGTTTAAACGGAATCAAAGGAGAAGTACTCTATACTACTAAATTAAGAGGATATGAAAATGAACTAGAAAGAACCCTTATCAATGCACGAATGTCAAAAGAAACATTAGATGTTTTATTAACTGTGATGCAAGAAAACCTTAATGTCTTTAGGGATTATCTAAAAACTAAAGCTACTGCCCTTGGATATCAAAACGGATTACCTTGGTTTGAGCTTTATGCCCCTGTTATCGAAGATCATGACAGTCATCCATACGAAAAAAGCTGCCAATTTATTATTAATCAATTTAGTACCTTTTCTGAACATTTAGGTACTTTTGCGAAAAAAGCAATTGAAAATAATTGGATTGATGTTTATCCCCAAAGCGGTAAAGTTGGCGGAGCCTTTTGTTGCAATCTTCATAGTATCAAGGAAAGTCGTTTTTTATTAAATTATGGTGACAGCTTTTCTGATGCAATTACGATGGCTCACGAGCTAGGTCATGGCTTCCATGGTGAATGTTTAAATGATGAATCTATTTTAAATAGTGACTATCCTATGCCAATTGCGGAGACTGCTTCAACTTTTTGCGAAACAATTGTAACTAAAGCTGCTTTAAAAAAAGCTAATGATCAGACGAAACTAAGCTTATTAGAAGATGAATTATCAGGAGCTACCCAAGTAATCGTCGATATCTACTCTAGATACTTATTTGAAAGTCGTTTTTTTGAAAAAAGAGAAACTGGTGCTTTGTCAGTAGAAGAGATCAAAGAACTAATGATTCAGGCTCAAAAAGATGCTTATGGAGATGGTTTAGATCATCAATATCTTCATCCATATATGTGGACCTGGAAACCACACTATTATTATGCAGATTGTTCTTTTTATAATTTTCCTTATGCTTTCGGTCTTCTTTTAGCTAAAGGATTATACACTATTTACCAAAAAGAAGGTTCAAAATTTAGCAATACTTATGAAAAATTATTATCCTTAACAGGGAAAATGTCATTAGAAGATGTTTGTTCAAGTGTTAATATTAATTTAAAAGATAAGTCATTCTGGCAAGCATCAATCAATACTTTTAAAGAAGATCTCACCTTATATAAACAATTATTAAATAAAGATGTTATATCACAATAAAGAGATATAACATCTTTTTACTTTATAAAGTATCTAATAAAAACAATTAACTTATCAAATCAATTACTTTATATTATAAAAGTTTATTGTTTAGAAGCTTTTATTTTAAGCTTTTTTGAATTTCGTGATTAAATTCACTTTTCCAATCCGTTGGATAAGTTCTTGTATTTTTTAAAAGCTCTTCTACAAAATCAGCAACATCATCTCCAGTTATTTCTAAAACTGATCTTCGTACTGCTGCCCTTCTTCAAATAATTCAAGTAACCCTATTGAATTTCAAGCATATCATATCCTGACCCGGATACAAACTGCCATATATATGCTTGAATTTTTTTTAAAACACACTGCTAATCAGCCGGTAATTGCTCTACCCTTTTCATATGCGTTCGATATTCCTTTTTACTTTTTATCATTATTTTAATATTAAAATAATCATCAAAAAATTTATTCATTTTTACCACTCTCCTTTAATTCATTAAGTTTATCAGTCATAAATTCCCATTTTGTCCAAAAGAGTCGTAATTTTTCACGTCCACTTTCATTTAAAGAATAAAATTTTCTTGGAGGTCCCATTTTAGACAACTTTTTTTGAATCTTAACTAATCCACTCTTTTCAAGCCTAACTAATATAGTATAAACTGTTCCTTCCACAACCTCTGTAAATCCTAACTGATTGAGTCGTCTTGTAATCTCATATCCATATGTTTCTTCTTGATTAATTATTTCTAAAACACAGCCTTCTAATATTCCTTTTAATATCTCTGTTATATCCTTCAAGTCAACTACTCCTCCCTACTTATAAGTCCATGTATTCAGTAATGCTAAGTACTGCTATATAATAATAAATAGTAGTATGTCTATCAATATAAATTAGTGAGTATAGCATCTAAAAATAATCTTTTTAGTATTATAAAATTAGCTTCTTTTATAAGTAAAGAAGCATCTATCACTATATCTTGCCATTATCATGATATAATATATTTATCAAAATAAAGGAGCTGAAATTATGAATGCTAAAGATATCTTAACTCATTATCAAAATTTTGCAGTAATCGGTGTAACGACAAATCCTGATAAATTTGGCTACAAGATTTATCAACGTTTAAATGAAATAGAAAAAACTGTGTATGGGGTTTCACCTATTTATAAAGAAATTGATGGAAAGTCAACTTTTCCCAATCTAACTGCCATTAAAAATAAAATTGACGTTGCTGTGTTTGTTGTTAGTCCAAAATTTGGAATAGATTATATTAAAGAATGTAACCAGCTTAATATCAAACATATCTGGTTACAGCCAGGTACTTATAATGATGATTTGATTTCTTTGATTAATGAAAATAATCTTAATTATTATCAAAATTGTGTTTTAATAGAAAGTCAAGATTTATAAAATCAGTTTTAAACTGATTTTTTGTTTAACTTAATATTAATTTCATTTGCAATGGCTATAATATTAATAGGAGGTTTATATGAAAAAAATATATTATAATGGTGATATTCTAACGATGGAAAATAGTGATTATGAAGCTATTTATGTAGAAGATGGTGTGATTAAAAAATGTGGTAATTATTCTGAAATAAAAAATCTAGTCTGTGCTGATACTGAGTTCATTGATTTACAAGGAAAATGTTTAATGCCCTCTTTTATTGATAGTCATAGTCATGTTGTTTCTTTAGCAAGTACACTTAAACTTGTTGATTTAAGTAAAGCAACAAGTATTGCTCAAATTATTCAATGTTTTAAAAATTATATTGAAGAAAATAATCCTACTTCAGAAGAAATGTTAATAGGTTTTGGCTATGATCATAATTTTCTCAAAGAACAATGCCATCCTACTGCAAGTGATTTAGATAAAATTTCTACCACTAATCCAATTATGATGGCTCATGCATCAGGTCATATGGGTGTAGTCAATACTAAAACAATGCAGCTACTAGGACTAACTGATCAAATTAACGATCCTGTCGGTGGTAAATACGGACGTGATGAGGATGGTCATTTAAATGGTTATCTTGAGGAACAAGCTTTTATTACGATTGCAAGCCAAGGAAGCAAGGAAAATAAAAATTTAAAAACACAAATCCTTGATGCCTTAAAAATCTATGCTAGCTATGGAATCACAACTGTGCAAGAGGGATATATGAAACAGCATGAATTTGATTTATTGAACTCTTTGGCGACAGAAAATAAATTATTTCTCGATGTTGTAGGTTATGTTGATATTAAAAATAATTATTCTTTATATCGGGATAATCAACAATATCATCATTACTTAAATCATTTTAAACTAGGCGGTTATAAGTTATTTCTAGATGGTTCTCCACAAGGAAAAACCGCCTGGTTATCTAAGCCATATGAAAATAGTGGTGACTATTGTGGATATCCGATCTACTTAGATTCAGATGTTAAAAAATTCGTAGATATGGCTATTAATGATAAAGCGCAACTACTAACTCATTGTAACGGTGATGCTGCTTCCAATCAACTACTTGATGCCTTTAATGATCAGTACACACCTCTACGCCCTGTAATGATTCATAGTCAAACCTTAAGACCAGATCAACTACCGCGGCTAAAAAGCATTGGAATGATTCCTAGTTTCTTCATTGCTCATATCTATTATTGGGGTGATATTCACCGCCGTAATCTTGGACAACGTGCTGAATCTATTTCTTGTGTTCATAGTGCTTTAAAATTAGATTTACCTTATACCTTCCATCAAGATACCCCTGTTATTGAGCCAAACATGTTAGAAACGATTTGGTGTGCTGTAAAACGCCAAACCAAAAACGGGGTTACTTTGGGGACAGATGAACAAATATCTGTCTACAATGCATTAAAAGGAGTAACAATTAATGCCGCTTATCAATATTTTGAAGAACACTTGAAAGGGTCTATTAAAGAAGGAAAAAAAGCTGATCTTTTAATCCTTGATCGTAATCCTTGCAAAGTTGCAATCGAGGAAATTCGTCAGATTAAGATCATTGAGACAATTAAAGATGGTATTACAATATATAAAAAAGATATCTAAACGTAGATATCTTTTTTAATACCGAAATTACGAATGCCCTTTATGACCAAATAAGGCCATAATAATTGCAATTATTCGTGCCATATTTTATCCCTTCTTTACTTATTTATATTTATATCATAACACTATTGATCTAATTTAACTCAGCATTAACAAAATCATAACAAAAACATCCTATTTAGTGCCATTTAATTGACTTTTATAGACAAATTTTATTATAATGAAAAGGCATGAAAATTTAATAATAGGAGATAAAAATGGAAACAAAACACAAGCGAAGTAGCTTTTCTGGTCGCCTGGGCTATGTTATGGCAGTAGCTGGTTCTGCTGTCGGGCTCGGGAATATTTGGCGTTTCCCTTATTTAGCAGCTAAATATGGTGGAGGTACTTTTTTATTCACATATTTTATTTTAGCGATTACCTTTGGTTTTGCTTTGCTAATTAGTGAAACTGCCTTGGGAAGAAAAACAAAAAAGAGCCCGATTGCAGCCTATAAACAATTGGGTGCAAAAAAACTTCAATTTGGTGGTTGGCTAAATGCCATCGTGCCAATGCTCATCGTACCTTACTACTGTGTTGTTGGGGGATGGGTTTGTAAATATTTATTTGAATTTATTACAAACAATTCTGCCAGCTTAGTTAGTGATACCTATTTTACTGGTTTTTCATCTTCAACACTACAGCCTGTCATCTGGTTACTTGTCTTTGCTGGAATGGTATTTGGCGTAGTTATGCTAGGTGTTGAAAAAGGAATTGAAAAATGCAGTAAAGTATTAATGCCTGCTTTAGTTGCAATGGCTCTATTCATTGCTTTATATGCATTATTTACACCTGGTGCTATTGAAGGGGTTAAATACTATTTAATTCCTGACTTCTCGCGTTTTTCAATCATGACAGTAGTAGCGGCTATGGGACAAATGTTCTATTCGTTGTCTATCGGGATGGGAATTTTATTTACATATGGTTCATATATGAAACGTGAAATTGATATGGAACAATCAATTACTCAAGTAGAGATAATGGATACATTAATTGCCTTTCTAGCAGGTTTAATGATTATCCCCGCAGTATTTGCTTTTTCTGGTGGAAATCCAGATACACTAAACGCCGGTCCTTCCTTAATGTTTATTACAATGCCAAAAGTATTTGCCAGTATGTCATTTGGTAACATTATTGGATTAGTATTCTTTTTATTAGTACTGTTTGCAGCATTAACTTCAGCAATTTCATTAATGGAATGTTGTGTTTCAATTATTCAAGATCGATATGATTTTTCAAGAAAAAAATGCTGTGTTCTTATTTTTGGAGGAATTGCTTTATTAGGTATTCCATGTTCACTTGGATTTGGTGTTTTAGATTTCATTACACCGCTTGGTTTAAGTATTCTTGATTTCTTTGATTTTATGACAAACTCAATCATGATGCCAATTTCTGCAGCTTGTACATGTCTACTTATCATCAAAGTAACCGGTTTTAAAACAGTTACTGACGAAGTTGAATACAGTTCTAAATTCAAGCGTAAAAAAGCTTATCTATTTTGTATGAAATATGTTGTTGTCCCTGGCCTATTAATAATATTAATTAGTTCAGTCTTATCAACAATGGGGATTATTTCAATTTAAAAAAACAAGTAATGAAATAAATCATTACTTGTTTTTTATTTTATTGTACGCTACACATGCAAAGAAAAATACGGTTATTCCTAAAAGAGTAAGAAATGATAATAATGTAACTGGTGCCATTGACACAATCTCCTTTAACATATCTTATAAATCTATTTCTAATCCAACGGGGCAATGATCACTGCCCAAAATATCAGTACAAATAAACGCTTCTTTTATCCCTTCTTTTAAACAATCTGAAACAATAAAATAATCAATCCGCCATCCAGCATTATTCTTACGGGCATTAAATCGATATGACCACCAAGAATAAACACCTTCTTGATCAGGATATAAATATCGATACGTATCTATAAAACCATTTTCTAATAAATTTGTCATCTTAGCTCTCTCTTCATCAGAAAAACCTGCATTTTTACGATTCGTTTTAGGATTCTTTAAATCAATTTCTTGATGGGCTACATTTAAATCACCACATAAAATAACCGGTTTACTCTTCTCCAAAGACTTCAAGTATGCAAGAAAATCATCTTCCCAATGCATCCGATAGTCCAATCGTTTCAATTCATTTTGGCTATTAGGAGTATAACAATTGACTAAATAAAATTTTTCATACTCAAGCGTAACAACGCGGCCTTCATGGTCATGTTCTTCGATACCAATTCCATAACTATAATTTAATGGTTTTTCTTTAGAAAACACTAAAGTTCCACTATAACCCTTTTTTTCAGCACTATTCATATAAGTATAATATCCATGCTTTTCTAATTCAATTTGACCTTCTTGCATCTTTGTTTCTTGGACACAAAAAATATCTGCTTTACTTTCTTTTAAAACATCATAGAACCCTTTTGTAATACAGGCTCTAATTCCATTAACATTCCATGATACTAATTTCATTCTCTTACCTCACTCTATTATTATACATGAAAGCGCTTTTCTATAGAAGTGTTTTTTTCTATATTAGAAAAAAATTTATCATTCTTTATCACTTCTTAAGATTTTTAATATTTTTCGATAATCTGTCTATACTAATATAGGTGATAAAATTGAAAAAATACAAATATATTATATTAAATCTATCAATCTCTCTGGGAATCGGTGCTTTAAGTGCAATTTTTACAATGAATGCAATGGATGTATACCAAACAGTTAACCTTCCTAAGTGCTCTCCGCCTGGATATCTATTCCCAATCGTTTGGACATTTCTTTATATTTTAATCGGTTTAGCAAGTTATCTAATTCATCGAAGTAATAGTAAAAATAAAGAAACTGCTCTTATTATTTATTATTTTCAACTACTGATTAATTTTGCATGGCCTATCGCTTTTTTTAATTACCAAAGTTTTTTATTAGCACTAGCAATATTGATTACACTATGTATTCTAGTTGCTATTCTTATCAAATTATTTTATCAAATCCGTCCTTTAGCAGCTTTTTTATTACTTCCTTACATGGGTTGGATACTTTTTGCCTTATATTTAAATTTTTGGATTTTTGTAAATAATTAAAGTCTTGAATATTATATTAGAAATAGTTGCCGAGAAACTAAGTTTATTTTTTTAAAGTAAGTTTCCATTGACAATTACCTTGCTTTGTCAAATTGAACACTTGATATAATTGAATAGCTATTAGGAAAAAATAATATTATTCTCTAATATCAAATGATTAATAAAATAAGAAATATAGTAATTATAAATGTTACTACTTTTGGTAAATTAATAAACAAGATTACTTAGATAGTAAAAAATCAAAATAGTTGATTACATTTTTATACTAACGAAACACAGATTTAATTGCAACGATTGACCTTGCCACTCAAATTGCTTTATTACCGAGCTGATTGAATCAATTCAAAACTAGAAAGTATTGAAAAATAATCTTAGCCAGCAAGGGGCTAACCCACATATATTATTAATAAAACTTTAAATTAAATCATATTTATTAAATAATAAAAGATACTTGACAAACTATTACTTAAAATAGTTCACAAGTATCTTTCCACTATATTAAAGCAAAATATACTACGAAGATTAAAATTAAAGCCCAAACAATCGGTTTGATTTCTTTAGATCTACCAGCAATTACACTAGTAATACCATAAACAATAAAACCAAATGCAATCCCATCTGAAATTGAATAAGTTAAAATCATCATGATCACTGTGATGAAACCAGATGCAGCGAAAACGATATCATCCCAATCAATTCCACCTAATTGAGTTGCCATGGAAATTCCAACTGCCACTAAAGCAGGAGCAGTAACCGCACTAGTTACAACACTAAGTACTGGAGCAAATAAAATTGATAAGAAGAATAATATTGCTGTAGTACAAGCAGTTAATCCTGTTCTTCCTCCAGCTTCAACCCCAGCTGTTGATTCAACAAAAGAAGTAACAGTAGAGGTTCCTAGAATTCCTCCAATAACTGTTCCTGTAGAATCAGCAACTAATGCTTGTTCAATATTATCTAACTCACCATTTTCATCAACTAAATTAGTTTTGTTCGCAACTGAAATTAATGTTCCTGCGGTATCAAAAAAATCAACAAATAACAATGAAAATAATGCTACAATACAATCCGGATGGCTAAATAACTCACCAAAACCATTCATAAATATACCAAACCCACTAGTATCTAAATCAATTGAAACAATTTTTGAAGGCATTGCCGGCATTCCCTCGATACCACATAAACCAGCTACAATTCCAACAATTGCGGTAATCACCAATCCATAAAATACTGCTGCTGGTGTCTTACGAGCCATTAAGATAATTGTTATTAAGACCCCAAATACTGCTAATAATACAACTGGATCAGTCAACTTCCCTAACGCCACAAATGTTGATTCGCTTCCAATAATGATTCCAGCATTTTTTAGTCCAATAAAGGCGATAAAAAATCCAATTCCAGCTCCAATCGCAAGCTTTAATTGTTGAGGAATTGCATTAATAATTGCTTTACGCACCCCAGTAACTGAAATTAACAAGAAAATTATTCCTGATACTACAACCGCTGCCAATGCTGCTGCAGGACTATACCCCATTGAAAAAACAAGGGTATATGTAAATAATGCATTAACTCCCATCCCCGGTGCTAAAGCAACTGGATAGTTTGCTAATAACCCCATGATCAAAGTTGCGATCCCTGAAGATAGTGCCGTTGCTAAGAAAACGCCATCATAAGACAGCCCAGTCTCACTTAACATGTTCGGGTTAACAGCTAAAATATAAGCCATTGCTAAAAACGTAGTAATTCCAGCAATAACCTCTGTTTTGACCGTTGTTCCCTTTTCTTTTAATTTAAAAATCTTTTCAAGCATTGTCTTTCTCCTTTTTAAAAATACCTTTTTATTATATCTAAAATACCAGTCTTTTCAAGGAAAAAGCGCTAATATATGACAATTATGAAATATTTACATAAAATAATATTTCTTCCAAGGCTCTTGTTTTTAAACGATAATAAGTTGCTCGACTATAAAATTCAAGCCACCACTCATGATTCTTCTGTAAAACAAATTCATTTGTAATAATTAATTGACTCTCAGGACTTAATGCTTGAATCACAATTTCAAATGCTGCCACCACTCGCTCCAATTCATCTCTATCATCAATTCGTTGATTTAAGCGTTCAGCAATTGAAGCATTGTATCCACTTTTCTTTTCATGAAGCATCCCGATATTTAACTGCGGATAGAAATTAGTATTTTCTAAACAATACAATTTCAATTTAGCTCGGTGAAACTGCTTAAATAGCTCCGCTACTGCTTCTTGTTTTTGTTTAAATGTCAGTTTATTTGTTTTTCTCATAAAAAAATCCTCCTATTATCATATACAACTCAAATAGGAGAATTACTTTTTTTAAATTACAAAATTTTCTATAATTTCAATAATCTTTTCTTCTTCAAGACCGCAACTTACCAAATACTCTTTAGCACTTCCATAATGTTCTCTCAAATAGTCCAAAAATTTCATCATCATTTGTGGAGCAGATTCTAAAAATGCGCGATTAGCATCATCAACCAAACGTTCCAATTCAGAAATTATTTTAAGATTATTTTCATATGATTCTGAATAATCTTTAACAATATCATAATCATGACAACCTGCTAAATCTAACAATAATGCCGCAATCACCCCAGTACGATCTTTTCCAGCTGAACAATTAAACATAATTGCATCGTATGGATGATCATAAAACAATTCAAAAACTTCTTTAAACTGCTGTTTATTTGCCTCTAGCATAAAAATATAAAAACCAGCTAAATCTTGATAATTTGTTACTTCACTAGGGAGAACATTTAAATCTTTAGACTGCATTAAATTGACATTATAGTATTCAATATCACGATAACCTGTTAATTGACTTGGTAACTGTTCGACTTCAAAGTCACTTCGTAAATCTACTTGCATTCTAATTCCATAATCATAAAGATATTCTTTCTCATCATCTGATAACTTACTTGGATTGGTTGAACGAATAAATTTATGACTTTTTGTATAAAAACCAGTTTGAGTTTCATAGCCACCCAAATCACGAACATTAGTCATACTTTTTACATCTAACATTCTTTCTTCACGACTTAATTGCATCATTTTATAATTACCTCACTGTTATAAATTCTATCATAATTATAATCTTGATACAATTTATTATTCTTCAAACGGCCGAACTCTTAACTCTACTCCAAGACCATCGGCAATTTTTTGACACAATTTAATTTTTTCCACCCCGATTATATCTACAACTGTCAAAACAACACTTGGTACATATTTTTTACACGCTTTTGTGAATTGGAGCATGTAGTTAAATGAATCAACTCCATAACAGGCTCTTGTTAATTCATAATATTCTTCCTTAGTTGGAGCATTTAAACTTATAGATACTGTATCGATTACTCCCTTAAAATCAGGCGCAATATCACGCCCTAACGTAATTGATGATAAGCCATTTGTATTGATTCTAATCGATAAATCTGACCTTTTCTCTTTAATATATTTTGCAACTTTCATTAAATCATCGTGGCGAGTTAACGGTTCACCAAAACCACAAAATACTACTTCTTTAAATGCTGTTAAATCATATTTTTCAAATTCCGCAATAATCATCTCTACAGTCGGCTCCCTTTTTAACCATAGAGAATTTGATTCAAGCATTTCTTTTGTATTACGTAAACAAAAAGTACATGCACAACTACATCTGTTTGTGCTGTTAACATAACAAGTTATTCCCTTATACGTATCTAGATCTTTTAAATCAATATATCCATTACCATGTAGCGTATATAAAATCACCATTTTCTTTCCTCCTAAAGTTCTTTTAAGAAAGGCTCAAAGCATAGTCCCAAATGATTATGAGCTCCAACTGCTTGACTATACTCAATACACCTAGATGCAAAATTTGCAGCTTTTTCAACACATTGATAGAAATTCAAACCATTTAAATAACTTCCCGCAATAACACCGCTGATAACATCACCAGTCCCGCTTCGATCATCGCCTATTCGCTTTACTTTGATAATGGCAGGTTCCTTCCCTTGTTCATATGCAAAGTTAATAATTTCGTCACCAATACTAATCCCTGTTACAACGACCATTTGTGGGCCCAAATTTGACAATTGGCGACACATTTCAATCAGCTCATCCCGATTAATTATATCATGCGGATATGGTACCTCTAAAAGTGCGCATAATTCAGTTAAATTGGGTGTCATAATTGTCGCATATGGTATTAGTTGACGCATTTTATCTTGCATTGCAGTAGTGTAAGTCGGATAAAGTTTCCCATGATCACCCATTACCGGATCTACTAATACAAATGTATGTTTTTTCTTAAAAGTTTTTATAAAATCAATGACAATATCGATTTGTCTTTCTGAACCAAGAAATCCTGTAGCAATTCCATCAAAACTAACCTTCATTTTTTTATATGTTTCAATATAATCATTCATTCGATCCGTATAATCATCGAAATAATATTCTGGATGCATTGTGTTTACTGATAGGATTGCAGTTGGAACAAAAACACATTCAATTCCCATTGCTGAAATTATCGGCAGCTGCGCTGCAATCGAACATCTACTATATCCTGTTACATCATTTATTAAAGCAATTCTTTTCATCTCATTTTATCCCCTTATCATTGTCATTCATTTTATCACATTTTTATATTTTTTAACCATGACAGTTTTGATTATTTTTATATGGACAATCCCACCCACTATTTTGTATAATAAATAATAGATAGATATAAGGAGATAATATGAAAAAATTATTTAAATTTACAATGGTTATGCTATTAGCATTAAGCTTAGCCGGATGTGGTGGAAAAAGTAATGATGAACAAGATAAGAAAACAGCATCCAAAGATTTGTTAAGCGGTAATTATCGAATCGAAATCGATGTTAAGGATTATGGAGTAATCAAAGTTGAACTTCAAGCTGATGAAGCACCTATTACTGTAACTAATTTTGTAAAACTAGTTAAAGAAGGTTTCTATGATGGGTTGACCTTCCATCGGATCATTGACGGCTTTATGATTCAAGGGGGTGACCCAAAAGGGAATGGAACTGGTGGTTCTGATGAAACAATCAAAGGTGAATTTAGTTCTAACGGTGTTGAAAATCCTTTAAAACATACTCGCGGTGCAATCTCAATGGCGCGTTCATCTGATCCTGATAGTGCAAGTTCACAATTTTTTATTATGCATCAAACAACTACTTCACTAGATGGGGATTATGCTGTTTTTGGTTATGTTTATGAAGGAATCGAGGTAGTTGACAAAATTGCTACAACTGTTCCAGTAACTGATAATAATGGAACTGTTGAAGCTTCTAACCAGCCTGTAATTACTTCAATTAAAATGTTAAAATAATCAGGCATGTAAGTCATGGATTTCTATCCATGGCTTTTTTATCTGATGAGAATTTAATGTCGATTTTAGGGAATAATGCTAATAAAGTTATTATTTTTTCATAAAAAATAAATTACTCTATGAATAATCCATTTTTTATTTCATGTCTTATTCTATAGAGTAGAAATCTTTTTACTTTAGCTTTTTGATTGCTTTTATAAAACAGAAAATTGTAATTACAAACGCTCCTAAATCAGCAATTGGAACAGCCCAGAAAATACCATTCAAACCAAAGAAAGTCGCTAACAATAAAATCATTGGAATCAAAATAATTACTTGACGAAGTAAATTTAAAATACTTGCTACTTTAATTTTACCAATACATTGGAAATAATTAGCAGTCATGATTTGAGCCCCTAACAATGGTAAAAATAAGAACCAAATTCGAATTGCCTTTGTGCCTAGTTTTACAACTTCTGCCTCACCATTAAACATTCTAATTATAGTTTCCGGGAAAAATTGTACTGCTAAAAAACCTACAACTGCAATCATTGTACCACCGATAATCGCATATTTTAAAGTTTCTTTAACTCGATGATAATTGCCTGCCCCAAAATTATAACTAATCAATGGTTGTTGCCCTTGCATTAAACCTGTTAAAGGCATCTGGCATATAGTTTGGAAACTAGTAATGATTCCTACTGTTGAAATTGCGATATCACCACCATACATTCCTAATGTACTATTCAAAATAAAGTTTAAAACACTATTAGCCATTTGCATTAAAAATGCTGGTATTCCCGTTTTAATAATATCTAACGCATAGATCAGCTTTAGTTTCATATGTTCGATATCTAACTTAATCAAAGAGCGATTTGAACATAGATAGCACAGTTGCCAAATCATACTTAAGAATTGTCCACCAATTGTCGCTATAGCTGCACCACTCATTCCCATATGCAACTGAATGATTAAAATATAATCAAAAACGATATTAAATCCGGCCCCTATTAATTGTGAAATCATTGCATTCTTAGGGTTGCCTTGTGCCCGAGAAAAATTATTCCCACACATTGCAACACACTGAAATACTGCTCCATACAAAACAATTGATAAGTAATCGCTGGCATATGGCAAAACTGTTTTACTAGCACCTAAAACTTCTAACATGGGTGTTATAAAAATATTCCCTAATACAGTAAACATCAGCCCAAAAACAACTGTTAAAACAATTGCATTACCCTGATAGATTGAAGCCTTATCTTTCTCTTTTTGTCCTAAAGAAATGCTGAAACGAGTAGCTCCACCTACTCCTACCATTAATGAAATTGCCATTAATACTAATGTAACTGGATAACTTATTGTAATTCCAGCAATCCCTACCGCTCCTAATTGTGGGGCATTTCCAATAAACATTCGATCAACCACATTATAAATTGCATTAACTAGCATCCCAATAATTGCTGGAACACTAAATTCTATTAATAATGGAAGGATTTTTTTATTTCCCATTCTCTCATCATTCATTTATTTTACCTCCTTTTAGATTTGTTTGTATCACATCTAACATTCTTCGAAGTTCTTCTTGTTCTTTTTCACTCAACCCAGATACTAAAATAAAATCTTTTTTAGCAAATGTCTGGTCAACTATCTGCTGTTTTTCTTGACCTAAGGCTGTCATCTCCAATAAATAAAAACGTTTATCAACAGGCGATTGAATTCGTTTGATTAACCCTTTATTTTCCATATTTTGGAGCAATCTTGTTACAGCACTTTTATCAATTTGTAATTCTTTAATCAATTCTTCTTGATAAACCTTACTATGACGACTCAAAAACATTAGGACAGAACCTTCATTACTTGTTAATCCATACTCTTTTAATCTTTGATTACTATCATTTCGATTTAATATTGCTAAATGATGAATAATCCGTCCAATTCTTTCCATTTTGCACCTCCATTAGTTGATATGTCAACTATTATACCAACATTAGTTGATATGTCAACTAACAACAAAAAAGATACGAAAATTTCGTATCTTAATATGCTTTTGCAAAATACACAACCTTTTTAGCTGGTTTACCACAAATAGGACAAACATCACCAAATGCTTCTTCCTCTTCTTTAATACATCGGCTGGTTGCTCCAGTTTCTTCTTTGATTTTAACTTCACAAGCCTCATCACCGCACCACATCATTTTGATATAACCGCCTTTAGTTTCCAATGTAGTTTTAAATTCATCATATGTGTTAACTTGACGAATATTTGAATTGCGATGATTTAATGCTTTTTGATACATTTCATCATGAATTGTGTCTAAAAGGGTTTCAATTGTATTAATTAGTTCTTGATCTAATGCATACTTCTCTTTAGTTCCATCATTACGTTTTGCAATTACACAAGCATTATTTTCTATATCCTTAGGACCAATTTCTAATCTTAATGGTACGCCACGCATCTCTGCTTCCGAGAACTTCCATCCTGGTGATTTATCACTTGCATCAACTTTAACTCTTATTCCAGCTTCTTTTAGCTGTTTTTCAATTTCATAAGCTTTATCTAAAACCCCTGCTTTTTGTTGTTGAATTGGAATAATCATTACTTGAGTCGGTGCCACCCGTGGCGGTAAAACTAAACCATTATTATCACCATGAACCATGATAATTGCTCCTAACAATCTTGTTGAAACTCCCCAAGATGTTTGATAAACATATTCTAATTTATTTTCTTTTGATAAAAATTTCATATCAAACGCTTTAGCAAAACCTTGTCCAAAATAATGACTAGTGCCTGACTGTAAAGCTTTACCATCATGCATTAGTGCTTCAATCGTATAAGTTTCTTCAGCTCCTGCAAATTTTTCACGTTCAGTTTTCCGTCCCGTTAGCATTGGGATTGCTAATAAGTTTTTAGCAGTATCTTCATAGATTTCTAACATTTGCAATGTTTCAGCCCGAGCTTCTGTTTCACTCGCATGAACAGTATGACCTTCTTGCCATAAAAATTCAGATCCTCTTAAAAATGGTCTTGTCGTTTTTTCCCAACGTACTACCGAACACCATTGATTATATAATTTTGGTAAATCACGATATGAATTAACTATTTTAGCATAATGCTCACAAAAAAGTGTTTCTGAAGTAGGACGAATGATCAAATTTTCTTCTAGATCATCTAACCCACCTTTCGTTACTATTGCGCATTCTGGTGCAAATCCTTCAACGTGATCAGATTCTTTTTGTAATAATGATTGTGGAATAAGCATCGGCATATAAACATTCTCATGTCCTGTTTCTTTAAAACGTTTATCCATGTATTGTTGGATTGCTTCCCACATCGCATAACTATATGGTCGATAGATAATAAATCCTTTTACGCTGCTGTAATCCATTAATTCTGCTTTACGACAGACATCAGTATACCACTGAGCAAAATCGTCTTCCATCGCCGTTATTGCATCATTTTTCTTATTATTTGCCATTATTTCTCCTCATTTCATTATAATCTTTCCCTATTTTACTATTAATAAAGTGATTATTCAATAGCAATCTTTGTTTCTTTGTTCTTCCGTGAAAGAATAATTTTATGATCAATTCGCTCTTTCAATTCACTAACATGCGAAATGATTCCAATTAATTTACCATCTTGTTGAATATCAATCAAACAGTCAATTGCTTGATCTAATGATTGACTATCCAAAGAACCAAAGCCCTCATCAATAAATAAAGTATTTAATTCTATCCCTCCAGCATAACCTTGAATCATTTTAGAAAGCCCTAAAGCTAAAGATAATGCCGCTTTAAAAGACTCTCCACCCGACAATGTTTTAACATCACGTAAAAGTCCACTTTCTAAATCAAGAACATCTAATTCCAGTCCTTGCTTTCCTGCCCCTTTAGAGCGGT
The DNA here is from genome assembly GCF_014131695.1 of Thomasclavelia ramosa DSM 1402. NCBI lineage: Bacteria > Bacillati > Bacillota > Erysipelotrichia > Erysipelotrichales > Coprobacillaceae > Thomasclavelia > Thomasclavelia ramosa. Next base: position 1,297,333 of record NZ_CP036346.1, on the reverse strand, counting down.
TATCACGACGATAAAGCTGATAGCGTCCTTGCGACATACGTTTTAGCAGGGTATTAGCATAAACTAGAATATTTTCAAAATATGCCGCTAAAACATAACGTTCAAATGAAATTCGATAGCTGTTTTTTCCAGATGTAACCTCACTTAAATCTAAATAACATTGATAAATATCATGGCTATTACTTAATTCCTGATCAATATTTTTAATATTCTTGATTGTACTGGTTACTGTCATTAATTGGGCATTTAAATTATTTAAAATATTTAAAGCAGAATCTAATTTTTGTTTTAAAATAATTAGTTTTTCTTTTACGACTTCAACATCTATAACTTCAATTCCCTTTAATTCAAGTTGCAATTCATGAATTTGTTTATTCAAAGAATCCTTGGCAATTAAATAAGCCTGATACTCCTTTTCTTTATTTTCAAGCTGACTGACGTTTTTAATAATCTCTAAAAATTCCTTTTCATCTGTAAATAAACTATTCAGTTTCCCACGATATTCTCTTAGTACTTGCTGATAATTATTTTCCTCATCTTTGATTTGCTGGCAATACGACCTATTTTGAGCTTCCAATTGAATAATCTGTTCATTTATAGAACGGTATTTTTCTTCAATATCTTTAATTATTTTAGTCAAACCTAACAATTCTTTTTGCTTTTCTTCAATTTGCTGATCAACCTGATGATGCGTTAAATCTTTTAATTGTTTATTTTGTTCCATTCGTCCAATGACTTGATTTAATTGATCTTTATAAGCTTGTACTTGTGCATTATTTTTTTGAATATTCTGTTCTAATAAATCTAGATCCTTCTGATGATTAGCTAAACTTATTTTTAAGTTATTTAAATAAATAATTTCATTATCCAATTCTTTAGCCTGTTTTAATAATTTATTTTCATCGATATTGATCTTTCCTAATACTTTAATAAAAACTTCTTTCCCCAATTCTTCTTCAATTCCTAAGCGCTGACAATCATTTTCCATTTGTTTCTTTAATAAAGTAACTTCTTGCTGTTTTAATATTAAAGCATTATAAATATCATTTCGTGTTTCGCTACACTTATCAAAATTCTTTTTTGCTTTTTTTAAATCTTCTTGATAAACTATTTTTTGATCAAAATCTGCCAATTGTGGATGGTTTAAAGAACCACAAACAGGACACGGCTCATTTTCCTTTAAACTGCTTGCTAAAATACCAGCCTGGCTTGATCTAAAATGATGTTCCATTTGATCATATTTATTTTTTTCATTCAAATATTTTTCTTCAATTTTTTGATACTGTTCACGAAGCTCATAACAATGTTCCTCTTCTCTTAAAAATTTATCATAATCAGAGCTTAAGTTATGAATCTCAAGTTTATGAGCATGAATTTTTTGATAATTTTGATTTATCAACTCATAATCACCCTTAAGTTTATCTAAATGAGCAATACTATTACTATCTCGTTCGATAATTTTAGCACTTTTTTGTAATCTATCATTTAAACCGATATTTTTACTCTCAATTACTTTAATCTGTTTCCTTAAGTTATTTCCCTGATTTAAATCTTTTTGATATACTAAAACATTTTGTTTTAGTTCTACCATTTTTTCTAATTCAATTTGTCCCTGAGCAACTTCATCGTGATATTTAGAGACTAAAGCATACTGTTTCTCCTGCTTTTTTAAATCATTTTTTGCAAATGATAAGCGTTCATTTAAGACTTTTTCTTTTTCTCTTAGCTTAGCTAATTTAGTTTTACTACTAATCATTAGTGAATAGATATTTTGAAGTTGATTGGCTCTTTTTAAATCTTTGATCATCTTCTCTAATTCTCGATAATAATCCTCTTTGCTTAAATAATTCGATAGCTGGATTTTTAAATCATCTAGATATTCTAAGCGACGATTATTTATCTCAATGACATTTAGCTCTTTTGCCTTTTGCTCATAATATTGTGCATTTTGCTGGTACTCCATCGCTTTAATCTTTATCTTTTTTTCTAGTGAATCCAAATATTCATCTAAATCAATTTTCTCATCTTCTACATCAAGACTCTTTAACAACATCTCTCTTTGTTTAAAAAGTAAATCATATTTACTCTTATATTCTTTAACTCGCAATTTCAGCTGTTCTTCTAAGCATCTAAAATTATCTGTCTTAAATAAATTGCGTAATACTTTTTCTCGCTCTTCACTCCCTGCATAAATAAGTTTTGTAAATTCACCTTGGGCAATCATAGCAATTTGTTTAAATTGCTTATCATCGATTCCCAGGATTTCTTTAATTTTATAATTAACTTCTTTGATTCCTTCTATCATTTTACCACCCGGCAATGTTAATAATGCAGTGGGTAACTTAGGTGTTTTTTTACCTTCTAATAAATATCGTGGTGACCGCTTAATTAAATAATGCTGATTATGTAAAATAAAATCAAGTTCAACAAAAGTAGGAGTATCATGATTAGCTTGGTCACTTCGAAATTGTTCACTACTACGTTCACTCCCACTTGATACTCCATACAAAGCAAACATAATAGCATCAAAAATCATTGTTTTTCCAGCTCCAGTAGGACCAGTAATCAAAAATAAACCATCTTGAATAAATGGCTCAAAATCAATTGTCACTACTTGATGATACGGCCCAAATGCTGACATAGTAAGACGATTAGGCAACATTTTCTTTCCCTCCCATCATGATTTCTGTAACAATCTGTTTGGCTTCAGCACTTAGTTCTGTACCTTTTATTTTTTGATAAAATTGTTCAAATAAAGCAACTGAATCAAGTTTTTCAAATCCAGGATCAGCTTTAGTATTATTACTCGTTTCATTACTTATTAGTTTTGGATAAGTAATCTGCAATACATTTGAAAATTTTGTTCTTAAATAATCAATCGCATTAGGCACTAACATTGAATCTGTTAATTCAACTGCAATAAAATCATTATTATTAATGGCAAACGAATCTGCCATGATTTCATCAAAACTCCCAGTGATTTTAATTAAGTCTTGTTTAGGTTGTAATGATACAAGCTGATAGGATACTTTTTTATTATCAATCGTTACCTCAACTATACTTTTAGTTTGATTAACTTCGTCAAAAGAATAACGCATTAAACTGCCACTATAGCGAATAGTTTCAGTTGATATTTTTTGAGGTGCATGGATATGCCCCAAAGCTACATAATCAAATTGTTTAACTAATGAAACATCAATAATTTCCGTTCCACCTACACTTAATACTGTTTCACTTTCACTTCGCATAACTTCACTATTTCCAGCAATAAATTGATGGGTAATTAAAACATTCGGTTTAGTAAAATCTATTTTTTGATGTTCAAGATAACATCGAAAAGCATCCTGATATGTAACAATTTGTTCATCTTCATACAAATAGCGAATATAAGATGGTTTAAAAAAAGGCATTAAATAAAAATTAACCCCTTCAATTTCTATCGGCTTCATTTGTTTAGCCGGATATGCTTCAATATACAATCCTTCTTGTCTTAGCAATCCGCTAACAAAACTTAATCGACTCGCACTATCATGGTTTCCCGCTATCATCAAAACTTTTTTGTGATACTTTAAAATAACTTTTGTTAAAAAATCATTTAAAACATCAATAGCTTCATTACTAGGAACACTCCGATCATAAATATCTCCAGCCATGACTAAAACGTCTATTTCGTTATCGACTAAATAATCACAAACTTGATTCAGTAAATCAGCTTGAATTTCTAATAAATTTTGTTGATATAACAACTTTCCTAAATGAATATCACTAATATGAACAAATCTCATTATTTTCCTCCTTATAATTTAATTAAATAAACCTCTTTAATTGTTTCACCGGCTTCAAAATCTTTCCGATATTTTTTAGGTATTTCTACTGTTTCTAAATATTGTGCTTGTAATTTTAAAATCGTTTTTTTAGAAGCTAAATTATTTGGTGAACAAGTAATTATCAGTTCCTTAAACCCTAGTTTTAAGGCTATTGGTTTTATTAACTGGACTCCTTGATACGCATAATAATGCCCACGAAATTCGGGCTCAACAGTATAACCAATATGTCCATCATAGTATCGTTCTTCACAACTACCTTCTCGTAAAGTCATTCGCCCCACAATTTCATTGTTTACTTTCATTAAAAAAATATAATATGGTTTCCAGCCAGCTGGTAAATCTTTATCAATATATATTTGTTTTTCTAACTGCATCTCTATCACCTTAACACATTATATCATAAATACCATTTTGATGAGGATGAATATTATTACTTTGACTGACAATATTTGGTTTTATAATCAGCATATCTAAACACAATTTAGTCAATTTATGGTAGAATCAAAGAAAGGGGTTGAAACCAATGAAATTTAAACGGCTCGATCGGGTAGATTATCAAGTATCGATCATTACAATCATAATTGTTTGTGCATCCTTTTTTTGTGTCTATATTTTTAATTATAAAATCACTCACGATGATATGATCTATAGTCTAAAAGAACGTTCAAACACGATATATCATTATGTAGAAAATTATTTAGACAAAGATACTTTTAATCATAATTTTTCTCTTGATATGAAAAATGATACTTATAAACAAATAAAACAAAAATTAGAAGATGTAAAAAATGCAACAAATGTTTTGTATCTCTATACTGCAAAAATGACAGATGAAGGCGAATATATCTATCTTGTCGATGGACTGCCAACTGCAAGTCCAGATTTTCGTTATCCTGGAGATAAAATTGAAAAAGAAATAATTCCTGAGCTTAAAGCAGCATTAAAAAATAAAATTATTTTGCCAGATCAGATTAAGGAAACTACCTGGGGTCCCATTTTTGTTTCATATTACCCTATACACGACGAAGGAAAAGTAGTTGGCGTGCTAGGAATTGAATTTGATGCTAGTCATCAATTTGAAGCCTTTAAACAAATTCGAATTATTACACCGTTGATTGCCATTATGGCTAGTCTTATCGCTACTATCATTGCCGTTCTATCATTTAGAAGAATTTCAAATCCTCGTTTTAAAGATATGGCTAATACTGATTACTTAACAAATTTACATAATCGGAATGCTTTTGAAATAGATTTTGAAAACTTATCAACACATAAGCACAATACCGGAATAATTATTACCGATCTTAATGATCTAAAAAAAATCAATGATACATATGGACATCGTACTGGTGATGAATATATTAAAAAAGTTGCTAAAATTCTTGAAAAACATGTCCAAAAAAATACAGTTTATCGTTTTGGCGGGGATGAATTTATCATTCTTATTCATCATGATGCCAAACAGCAAATCAAAGCTGTTGTAACAGCAATTCAAACAGAGCTTTCAAAACAAACTGATGAAAAATTATCAATCTCTATTGGTTTTGCTGTTTATGATCCTAAAATTGATCATGATTTAAAGGATACATTCAAACGCGCAGATGCTAAAATGTATACAAATAAAAAACTAAATAAAGAAAAAAATAAGTTTGAGGATTAATCCTCAAACTTATTTTTAGTTATTAACTCAATAATTTTATCAGTAATATTTTCTAAAGTATCATCATTAACAATACGATGATCACAAGCTTCAAGATAAAGCTGATGCCGTTGTTTATCTAATTCATATAGTTTCTGTGGGCCCTCTTTTAACAAAGGACGACTTGTAACTTGAACATCCGTTAAAATATTATCAATAGGTCGATCAATATAAATGATTATTCCATTTTGCTTTAAATATTTAATATTTTCAGGTCTTAAAACAACCCCTCCACCAGTTGAAATAATATGCCCATTTAAGTCGGAAACATCTTTACATCCAGCAGTTTCATTATTCCTAAAATATGTTTCACTAACTTCAAACATCTCTGGAATTGTTTGATGATATTTTTCAACAATATATTCGTCAATGTCAATAACTGGTCTGTTTAATTTTTCACCAAGCATTCTAGATAAAGTAGTTTTACCACATCCCATAATGCCAATTAATACAATATTTTTCATCTTTTCTCCCTATGCATGATGGTAATTGCCTAAGACTCTTAAGGTAAGACAATTTGTTTTCATTTGTTCTAATGCCAATTTGACATTATCATCATGAAGACTACCTTCAAAATCAATATAAAAATAATATTGCCAACGTTTATCCTTTATAGGACGCGACTCAATTCTTGATAAATTTATTTGGTGATCTTTAATTGCTTTTAACACCCCATATAAAGCCCCAACTTTATGCTGTAATGTAAATACAATACTCACCCGATCAGTTTGAGGATGATCTTCAAGATGTTTAGCAAAAATAATAAATCTAGTATTATTAGTTTTTTCATTATGAATGTTTTCCTGTAATACTTCTAAATCATACAGTTTTGCAGCCACTTTTGAAGCAATCGCTCCTTTAGATAAATCATTACATTCACTTACATACTTTGCTGCTGCAGCTGTATTCGAAAAGTCTTGAGACAACATTTGAGGATTATTTCTTAAAAAATCAGCTGACTGCTGAATTCCTTGGGGATGACTATAGACTGTTTTGATATTTTCAATTTTAGCCCCCTTAATCCCTAATAAATGTTGTGAAATACAGACACTGTGCTCACCAACAATATAGAAATCGTAATCCCGAACTAAATCATAATTATCATTAATTGCTCCAGTTGAAGAATTTTCTAGAGGAACAATCCCATAATCAATTTCCGCATTTTTTAAAGCCTCAAAAACATCACGAAAATTAACATAGTTAGTATTTTCTACATTTCCAAAGTATTCTAACATCGCCTGATGAGCAAAAGCACCAGGCACCCCTGCATATCCAACTTTAATATTTTCTCGTTTTGGTGCAGCTAAATTATAAAGATTATTTAGAGGAATAAAAGTAGCTTGATAGCTCTTCCCGACATCCATAACATCTTGCATAAAATTACGTGCATAATCAGCAAGCTCTGGATTCATCATCCGTGCAGCATTTTTTTCAATTACTGCTTTTTCACGTTCTGGTTGAAAAATTTCTAATCCATGAGCTAATTTGTAAGTGACAACATCTTTACTAACATTCATTCGCTGCTCAAATAATTTAATCAATTGTTGGTCGATTTCATCGATTTCACGACGACATTGTTCTAAATCTTTCATAAATTACCTCACCAAATCCAACATTGCTAATGCTGCCATAGCTTCGACAACTACAGTTGCTCTAAAAACAATGCAAGGATCATGACGTCCATGAACTCCTAATGTTGTATTTTCATGTTTTTTTACATCAATCGTTTTTTGTTCTTTAGAAATAGAAGGTGTCGGTTTGATTCCAACTGTAAAAACGACTGGCATTCCATTAGAAATTCCACCAGTAATCCCACCATTGTTATTACTAGTAGTTTTTACTAGAGCATCTTGATAATAGTAACAGTCATTAGCTTCACTACCAAATAATTCACTAATCTTATCATTTCCAAAAGCTACTGATTTAACTGCTGGAATTGAAAATAACAAACTTGATAAATGACTCTCAATTGAATCAAAAAACGGTTCACCAAGACCAGGTTTTAAACCAATAATCGCACATTCAACCTTGCCACCTACTGAGTCTTGATCCATTCGTGCAGCATCAACAATATTAACAAACTTTTCATATTTTTCTTGATTAATGACAGGATAATGTTGTCTGCGTAAATATTCAAGTGTCTTAGTTGATAAACGCATATCAAAATTTTCATCATACTCGTTTTTAATACTTAGAATATGTGCTCCAATTTGAATCCCCTGTTTTGCCAAAATTTGTTTTGCTATAGCCCCAGCAAAAACAACCGGAGCAGTGATTCTTCCTGAAAAATGGCCACCGCCACGTACATCATTAAATCCTCTATATTTAATAAAAGCTGGATAATCACTATGACCAGGACGCATTTTTTCTTTTAATAATGAATAATCTTTAGAATGCTGATCACTATTATAAATTATTCCACATAATGGTGCACCAGTCGTTACATCATCCTGTAACCCACTCATTATTTCTACCTTGTCAGCTTCTTTTCGAGCAGTTGACATTTTATCCTGTCCAGGAGCACGACGTTTCATTTCTTTGGCTACTTCCTCTAAATCAATCTTGATTCCGCTTGGTAGATTTCCTAAAACAATCCCAATTGCTTTTCCATGAGATTCTCCAAAAATTGTTATCTCAATATTATTTTTCCACGTCGATGACATCAATAATTCCTCCTAATGACTGGTAATCTTCCCAAAAATTTGGATAAGATTTTTCTACACATTCCATATTATCAATAACAACAGGCTGACTGCTGCGAGTAGCAGCAATTGCTAACATCATTGCAATTCGATGGTCCGCAAAACTAGAACAATTACCGCCAGTAAACTCATTAACACCGCGAATCGTCATTCCATCAGGTAACTCTGTGACGGTTCCACCTAATTCATTAAGCTGTGAACGAGTTGCTATGATTCGATCACATTCTTTAATTCTCAATCTTTTAGCATTAATAACATCACTTTTACCTTGAGCTAAAGCTAAAGCTACTGAAACCACAGGTATAACATCAGGGCATTGACTAGCGTCAACAATTGTTGCTGCTAAGTTTTCACCCGTAACCTTGATACCATCACTAACTACAGAAATTTTAGCCCCCATGGCTTCAAGAAATTCTAAAGTTGCTTTATCTCCCTGTAACGAATCAAGATTCAAATCTGTTAATACAACATCATTCCCAATCGCTCCAGCAACTAGATAAAAAGCCGCCTGAGAAAAATCTGCCTCAACTCGATAGTCATGAGCCTGGTATTCTTGTTTCCCCATTACAATAAAACTTTTATAATCATTATTGACAATTTTAATTCCATATTGATTTAACATCTGCAAAGTTAGATCAATATATCCTTTTGATTCCAACGGTGAAGTGATCTCAATAATCGAATCACCATCTAATAGAGGTAATGCAAATAGCAGTCCAGTGATAAACTGTGAAGAAATATTCCCAGGAACCTTATAATGATCGGGTTTTAACTTACCAATTACATATAGATCAAGGATATCCTCTTTATAAAGATAACCAATATTTTGACGCTCAAATATTTCATAAAAAGTATTTAGCGGTCGTTTCCCCAAATTACCGCGTCCAACAAAATGAGCTTTATTTTCCTCAACAATTGCAATTGGAACCATAAACCTTAGCGTCGATCCAGATTCTTCACAATCAATCTCACTATTTTGCTTTGTATAAGTAGTTGTGCCATCAATGATTAAATAGTCATCATATTTCTCTATTTTGGTTCCCAATGATTGCATTGCTTTAATTGTTGCTTGAATATCTTTAGAATATTCAATATTATCGATACGACTGATTCCTTTAGCTAAACTAGCACATATAATAGCTCGGTGAGCTAATGATTTTGACGGTGGTACTTGGACCACACCACTTAATTTAGTCGGTGTAATTTTTACTGCTGTCATTCTATACCCTATCCTTTGCTTGAATTAATGAAAGATTACTTTGATAGACATAGCTATCCCCTATTTCCTTTAACAATACTAACGATAATTTTTTATTAATATTTTTCTTGTCAAGACTTATTGCCTCCAGTAAGTCGGTTGTTTTTAATCCGCTATAAACTGGTAAATTATATTTAATACAAATTTCTTTTATTATATCACTAGTCCCCACTGGTGATAAATCATTTTCTTCGGCAATTTTAGTTAATTGTACCATTCCTATTGCAACTGCTTCACCATGTGAATATTTCTCATAATGATAATATTGTTCAATTGCATGTGCAAGTGTATGCCCAAAGTTCAGTAATAAACGATCCCCGAAGTCAAACTGATCTCTTTCGACTACATCACGCTTAATACCAATGCAACGATAAATTATTTCATCGATATCCATGTATAACTGTTCAAAGTTATCATAACTATTTAGTTTATCAAACAAACTTTTATCTTTAATACAGCCATATTTGATTACTTCTCCCATCCCGTCATTAATAAAACGCTCTGGTAATGTTTTTAAAGTATTTGGATCAATCAAAACCATTCTCGGATGATAAAAAGCCCCCACTAAGTTTTTTCCTTCTGGTAGATCAACTGCTACTTTCCCCCCTACTGAAGAATCAACTTGTGCTAATAATGAAGTTGGGATTTGGACCAATTTAACACCTCGTAAAAAGGTCGCTGCAACAAACCCGGCTAAATCCCCAATAACACCGCCGCCTAAAGCGATGATTAAATCTGTTCTTGTTAATTTAAAATCTAATAAAGATTTATATAACGATGGTAAAATATCAAAACGTTTAGACTGTTCACCATGAGGAACCGTTACATGCTCAACAATGTATTCTTTATTTAGAACGTTTGTTAATAAATCACCATAATAATGATAAACTTGATCATCCGAAATTATCATGATTTTATTACCTTGATATATCTCCTTGATATATTTATCAGCTTGGTTTAAAATTCCTTTTTCAATATAGATTGGATAGCTATTTTCTTTTAATGAAACTGTCATTTCCATCGTTATATTTCCTCCTAATTAATTATACTTTCTTTCCAACAACTTCAGCTATTTTAGAAATTTGTTTTAATAATTCTTCATATCTTTCCGGTCTTAATGACTGTGGTCCATCACACAGTGCCTTCTCCGGATTGTTGTGCACTTCGATCATTAACCCATCTGCTCCTGCTGCTACTGCTGCTTTTGCCATTGGTTCCACTAACCACCATTTCCCTCCTGCATGGCTTGGATCAATTATAATTGGTAAATGTGTTAATTTCTTTACTACCGGTATAGCCTGTAAATCCAACGTGTTTCTTGTATATGTCTCAAATGTTCTTACCCCTCGTTCACATAAAATTACATTCGGATTCCCGTTTGCCATGATATATTCCGCTGACATGATCCATTCTTCAAATGTCGCACTTAATCCTCTCTTTAATAAGATTGGTTTCTTTGTTCCTGCTCCCACTTTCTTTAACAGGTCGAAGTTTTGCATATTTCTTGCCCCGATCTGAATTAGATCTACTTTCTCATTGAATTCTTCTAAATACTGGGCATCCATCAGTTCCGAACAGATTGGCAATCCAGTTGCTTCTTTAGCTGCAACAAGAATATCCAGACCAGAAGACCCCATTCCCTGGAATGCATACGGTGAAGTTCTTGGTTTGAAAGCGCCTCCTCTTAAAATATTAGCACCGGCAGCTTTGGCAGCTTTAGCAATCTCGATTACTTGTTCTTCACTTTCAACAGAACATGGACCAGCAATCAAAGCAAGGTTGTCACCCCCAACTTTAACACCAGCAACATCAACGATCGTATCATCAGGATGAAAAGCCCGGTTAGCAAGTTTATATGGCTCAGATACACGCATTACATGATCAACTGCTTCATCTACTTCAATTGCTTTAGGATCAATTTGAGTTGTATCCCCAATAATTCCGATAACTGATTGACCAGTTCCATTTACAACACTAACATTTAACCCCTTGTCAGTAACCATTTTTGATACTTTTTCGACATCTTTTTCTGTCGCTGTCATTTTCATTACAATAATCATTTTTCTATCCCCTTTTGTTTTATTTCAACTCTGTATATAAATAAAAAACTCTCTTCCTATAAAAGGACGAGAGCTTATGCTTCGTGATACCACCTTAATTTATTAATGTATTGCTACACTAACCTCATCGAGTACGCTAATCAAATAGTTCATACTCTTACACGTTAACGGGTGTTGCCGGAGAGACCTACTACTAACGATTCAGTCCTCTACTCCAAGATGAATTCAATATTCTCTAATAGACTCTTTTACACCAGCCAAGAGCTCTCTAAACTATTTTGAATACCTACTATTTCTTTTCACAGTATTTATATCAGATGTTGTTGAAAACATTGTATACAATAGAATGAATAATGTCAATCTTTTTTAATAAAAAGTTTTTTTATTTCTATTTTATAGTCCATATAAGTCTACATAATTCTGGCGGTCACAATAGTTTAAGTACGTTATAATCTTGTTAAAAGGAGGCGTATTATGGAAAATATTGATATAGCATTAATTGGTAAATATATAAAAAGTACTCGCCTTTCAAAAGGCTGGTCGCAATCCAAATTAGAAAAAATAACCGGTTTATCAGCATCCTCCATTAGTAATATCGAATTAGGAAATCGTGGCGTTTCTTATAATATTTCTTTACCATCACTTGTTAAAATAGCTCACGCTTTTGAAATGAGTTTAGTTGATCTATTAAGTCAATCTGGCTATTTAAGCGCAATCGGTGACGAATGTTATGAAGCTGAAAAATCTCAAATATATATTCATAATTATGAATTAATCAATATTTATCATCGTCTCACACCGATTCAGCAGCAAGAATTTGTTCAAGAAATAAAGAAATTAGTTAGCCAGTCTGATCTAGCCAAGCAACAAAAGATGTTTCGAAAAAAACCTTAACGATAATTTTATTTATCTGTTAAGGTTTTATTATTCCTCATTAAAACAAATCAATGTATTTTTGCCTGATAATTTTGCTTGATACATTGTTTCGTCAGCTCGGACATAAATATCATCAAAGGTTTTATCCGTTGAATATATTTTAGTAACTCCCATACTAACAGATACTGGTACTTTTAGTTTTAGCTCTCGAGCAATATTATGAATCTCTTGATGCATTGTTTGTAATCTTGCTCGAATCGTATCTTGCTGCATAAGCCCAAGAAACATCAAGAAAAATTCATCACCCCCAAGACGCGCAGCAATATCATCACTGCGACAATATTTTTGAAATAATTCACCTATTTTAATCAAAACTTGATCACCAATATAATGACCATGTAGATCATTTATTTCTTTAAAGTTATCAACATCAATTACTACTCCTGTTACATTTTCCAATCCTTCATCTAACACTTGATTAACAATTGTTTCACATGCAAAACGATTTAGCAAACCTGTCATATGATCATAATGTGCCTTATTTTTTAATTTTTCTTCATACTCTTTGCGTCTTGATTCCCGCTCTTTTTCCGACTGGATATTTTTCATTGTTCCAACGATTCTAACTAAATCGTGATAAGTATTATAAATTCCTTTCGCACGAAAATGACACCAGCATTTACTTTTATCGATTAAATCAACTTCTAGATCATTATCAAGATGATGATTATTTTGGTAAAAATGTTCTAAAATTAATCGTTTGTTTATTCTCCAAATATTATACCAGTTTTCTTGATCATTTTTATCATTAACATCACTTCCATAAAACATCAAACTATCATATCCAATTTCATAATCAAAAAAGCATTCTTGAACAAACTCAGTAAAAATCTGATACCGTTGAATTTCTTGTTCTAGGCGCTCATTAGCTTCTACTAATGGCGTAATATCAGTATAAACCATATACATTATAGGGTCTTTATCCTCATATAATTCATCTAAAAAAATTCCTTTAGCTTGCACCCAAGCTTCTTTACCCTTTGAACATTTTAAACGATATTTCAAACTAAATGGCTCTTTAGAATTAACATACTTGCCGATTTCTTGATATACATATTCACGATCATCGTCATGAATAAACTGACTGCTCGAAAAATATCTTTCACCACTGCCAATAAAATCAACTCCAATCAATTTAGAAATTCCCTCACTACAATATATTACTGTAAACTGTGGATCATAAACAATTTTTCCAACTGCTCCAATTGAAATAGAAATCAATTGTTCGAATTCAGTCATATTTGTTTTTGCCAAATCCCTAAATAAAAATAATTCTTCTCTGGTTCTACTATTATTCATCTTATTTCACTACTTTCTTCATTACCTATCCATCAAATCATCCTAGTATTTTTCAACATCGTGACGTTTTGGAATTGCATTTGCAGCGCCAGCTTTCATGACTGCTAACGCAGCGGCATTAGTAGCAAAAGTCAATGCTTCAATTGCACTTTTACCTTCAATTACAGCAGCTATATAATATCCTGTAAAAGTATCTCCAGCTCCAGTTGTATCTACCGCTTTGACCGTTCGTGCGGGTTGATACACGCGCTGCTCCTTATCTTGAAAATATACTCCATCTTGTCCCAGAGTTAAAACAACTTTAGCCTGTGGATAAAGATTTTTCATTCTTGTTAAAATACACTCGGGGTCATAACATCCAGTAATTTGGGCACCTTCAACTTCATTCATTAAAAAAGTATTGACTAATGATAAATCACATTTATCAATATACTCATCGTATGGTGAAGGATTTAAAAAAATATTCATCCCTTTCTTTTTACCTTCAATAATTAAATAATCGATTAAATTGACTTCATTTTGCAGTAATAATATATCCCCTTTACTAAATTCAGTCAGAACTTTGTCAATCCAAGCTTTATCTAAACTTCGATTAGCTCCAGGATACAAAATAATACTATTTTGTCCTTGCGAAGTTACTTGAATAATAGCATTACCGGTAGGTATCACGCCAGTTTCAATAAAAGTAGAATTCACTCCACTATCATTGCAAAGTTCAATCAAAAACTGTCCATCAATCCCGATTTTACCAGCATGATATACCTCTATCCCTGCTCGAGCTATAGCAATTGACTGATTCAAACCTTTTCCACCAGCATATACGCTCATTTGTTTAGATGTAATTGTCTCTCCTGGGGCAACAATTCGTTCTAACTGATATGTATGGTCAATATTTAACGATCCAACATTTAATACTTTCATAATTATTTATCCCTCTTTCACTGTCAGCCTAATAGTATCATATTTAAATCACATTTCCAAACAACTTTAAAAAATAACCTATTAAACCAAAAAACGACAAAAATCACTGTCATATGATGTAATAATAAAGATGTAGAAGTTATCCAATTCAATTGGCCAATTAATTAGATGACTAGTGTTATTGTATAAAACATAGTGCACTTATATACATATTTATAAAAAAAAGCCAATACAGCAGTATCGGCTATTATTTCAATGGTACCCGAGGTCGGACTCGAACCGACATGGTATAAACCAAACGATTTTGAGTCGTTCATGTCTACCAATTTCATCACTCGGGCAAAATAAATTTATGCTATATATAAATATGACATTCTGGCAAAATTGTCATTTCACATATAACCATGTGCCTACAACGGCAACTAACAGAATTAATTATAAAGAATTCTTTTAATAAAAGCAATACTAAATTTAAATGAATTTAACAAAAAAATATTTTTATTAAATTCAAGTAAAAAAACTGTCTCTATATCAACACTTTTTACGTCATAGAAAAAAATTTTAATCAAACTTATTCTTCACTTGTTTTAGTAATTTTAGAATATCTATTGACGAATGAATAAAAATAACGTATTTTTAGTATAAAATATAGGGATGAACAAAATTATGGACAAAGGAAGTAATATTATGGAATATGAAAACATTATTAGCGAATTAAATGAAATTACTACTTCATTAGACGCTACAACAGAAACATTAGTCGGTTTACAAGAAAACGCTAAACACGAAGAAGCAATAAAGAAAATTGATGTTGATTTATATCTTGAAGCCCCAATTCAAGAATTAAGCCGTTTAGCAAATCGACTGGCTGAATTAAGTCATATTATTAATGAAAAATAATTAAAGACAAGCGATGCTTGTCTTTTTATTTATAATTCTTGTATAATAAAAAAGAGGTGAACTATGAACAAACTATTTGAACAACGAATGCAAAAGCTTTTACAGAATGACTATCCTGCATTTGAATCCGCATTAAATCAAAAACCTATTAAAAGTTTTTATTTAAATCCCCTAAAGCATGGAAGTATTGAACATTTAAATTCAGCATTTTTAACCAAACATCCCTACATCAATGATGCTTATTTTTATGATTATGAAAATTATCAGTTAGGAAAACATCCTTATTTTAACTGTGGTTTATATTACATTCAAGAACCAAGTGCTATGGCAGTAGCTAACTGCCTTGACTTTGATCATGACGATTATGTATTAGATATGTGTGCCGCGCCTGGTGGAAAGACATGCTTTACAGCTAGTAAGTTAAGTAGTGCTGGTTTAATGATTGCTAATGACATCAATAAACTTAGAGCTGGTATTTTATCTGAAAATGTTGAACGTTTTGGTCTTCAAAATACAATTGTAACTAATAGCGACCCAGTTAAACTAGAAAAGTATTTTAATAATTTTTTTGATAAGATCATCCTTGATGCTCCTTGCTCAGGCGAAGGAATGTTTCGTAAACTTGATCAAGCAGTAGAGACCTGGTCAATTGAAAAAGTAAATGAGTGTGCTTATATTCAAAGAAATTTAATTAACAGCGCTTATCAAATGCTTAAAGATGAAGGTATTCTAATTTACTCCACTTGTACCTATTCGCTTGAAGAAAATGAAGATCAAGTTAAATATATGACCAATGATTTACAAATGGAGTTATTAGAAATAAAAAAACAGCCAGGAATGGCTTCTGGTTATCAGAATGATAAAGTTGTCCGAATGTATCCTCATCTTAATAAAGGTGAGGGGCAATTTATTGCTCTTTTGAAAAAACATACTAATGGTTCAACAAAAAAAATAAATTTCTTAAAACCGAATGTTACTAAAGATCAATTAAATCTTGTTACTAAATTTTATCACAATAACTTAAACCTTCCAGTCCCCCAATATTTATATAATTCTAATAACCATATTTATGCAATTTTACCGCAATTCCCAGATCTAAAGGGGACAAAAGTCTTACGTAATGGTTTATATTTAGGAGAATGTAAAAAAGGGCGTTTTGAACCAAGTCATTCTCTGGCTCTTTCTTTAAAAAAAGAAGATGTTAAACGCTATTATAACTTTAAAGCTGATGATTTAAATATTTCCAAATATCTTCACGGAGAAACTCTAATCGGTAATAACCAAAAAGGTTATGGTTTGATTCTTGTCGATGGTTATCCATTAGCATTTTACAAAGAAAGTAACAATCAAGTAAAAAATCTTTTTCCAAAGGGGTTAAGACGATGAGAAGATATGAGATAATCAAGGACGAAGTTTATCAAATTTTAAACACTAATTGCTTTGGTAATAAGCGTAAACATGGTTTAGAACACCTATTTAGCGTTGCTGCAATGATGAAATATCTAGCAATCCAAAATAACCTAAATATAGAAATTGCTGCAACAATCGGCATTTTACATGATCTTGCTACATATAAATTGAATTCTAGCTTTGATCACGCTAATCGTAGTAGTTTAATTGCCTCAGAACTATTAAAAAAAGATGAACTCTTTTCAGCAAATGAAATAGATACTATTGTAACAGCAATAAAAAATCATTCAAATAAAGAAAGAATTGATGATAAATATAGCGAATTAATAAAAAATGCTGACCTTTTAATCCAATACCTTAATGATCCTGAGGCCCTTTTAACCAGTGAAAAACAGAAAAGAATTAATCGTCTTATAGAAAGCAAATAGTAATTGCTTTCTTTTTTGTGCCTACAATAGATAAAAGGAGAATCAGTTCCATAGAAAATAAAAGTATTAATTTAATCCGCCGACCCATAGCAATTAAAGTAATTGTTATTCATAGCAAATTATTCAAACCACTTAATTTTAATCTATATATCCTTATTAACAACGGTTTATGCCGCCTGGCTGTGCCTCTTTCTTTATTACTTTAGGTTATTTTTTCTATCATAAATTAGTAAATTATCGATGTACTACTAAATATTTTCCCCTTGGTTATCC
Source organism: Thomasclavelia ramosa DSM 1402 (assembly GCF_014131695.1). Taxonomy (NCBI): domain Bacteria; kingdom Bacillati; phylum Bacillota; class Erysipelotrichia; order Erysipelotrichales; family Coprobacillaceae; genus Thomasclavelia; species Thomasclavelia ramosa. The sequence goes on along the minus strand of NZ_CP036346.1, from coordinate 1,279,620 downwards.
CTATTCTTTATTATGCCCCATTCAAATTCCTTGCAGCATTGATTAGTTATCTATTTGTAAGTAATTTCCTTATAAATAAAAATGCTTAGTTTATTCAATCAATCTCCGATCGTTAGTTATCGAATCTAACTTTAGGCGATATCTCATCTTTACTAAGCTTTTTTTAAATTGTCTTTAATATATCAATATTATCTTGGATATGTCTAGCCATCGCTTTACTAGCTCCTTCTTTATCTTTATTAGCAACAGCTTCAACAATCAAACGATGTGTAATAATTGTTTCTTGGACAAGGGATTTATCAGTTACATCGATAGCTTGTTCAATCGCTCCAGCAATAATTGGAATTAATTTTCCAATAACCCGATTACCGCTAACCCGAGCTAATAAAGTATGAAATTCAATATCTTGTACAGTATAATCTTTATTTTTGTTAATTAAGCTTTCAATTTCATCAGCTAAGTCTGATAATTCCTTAAGTTGTTTTGCACTAATATTATCAATTGTTTTAATAATCATTTGCGGTTCTATCAACAATCGGACCTCCAAAGCATCCATTAAAACTTTAGTTTTATCAGTTTCAAAAGTAAACCCCAGTGGATCATCACTGATTCCTGGCTGATCAGCCACAAAAGTTCCAATCCCACGTTTAATTATTACGACTCCTTTTGAATTTAGACTTTTAATCGCTTCACGGATCGTTCCACGTCCAACTTTAAGTTTATTCATTAAGTCAACTTCATTAGGTAATTGATCACCTGGTTGAAGACCATTTTCGTTTATATAGCCAATAATTTGCTCTACTGCCAACTCTGGCAGCGTTTTTTTACTTCCTAATTTTTTCATTTTCTCGCCTCGCCTATAAATTCTTACACATTTTATTATTTTTGTCAATTTTAATTAACGCTATTGACAAACATCATCAAGCCTTTTAGAATTAAATTATATTTAAGACGTCATACGTCATAGGAGGATAAAATGAAATCACAAGAATTACGTAAAATTGCACCTGAAATTGATCCACTAAGGATTGGTACTGGATGGAGTGTTGCCGATCTAAGCAAACCTCAAATTATGATTGAAAGTACTTACGGTGACTCCCACCCCGGAAGTGTTGGTCTTTTAGATCTAGTCTATGAGGTTGAAAAAGGGATCAATGATCATGGTGCTAAAGCCTCAAAATTTTTCACTACCGATATTTGTGATGGTGAGGCACAAGGGCATGACGGTATCAATTATTCTCTAGCATCTAGAGATATGATTGCTGGTATGATTGAAATTCACAATAATGCAACTCCCTTTGATGGCAGTGTTTTTGTTGCAAGTTGTGATAAAGGTATGCCCGCTCACTTAATGGGAGCCGGAAGAATTAACAATCCTTGTATCTTTGTAACTGGAGGTGTAATGGAAGCTGGTCCAGATATGCTAACCTTAGAACAAATCGGAAAATATAGTGCCATGTATTTACGTGGTGAAATCTCCAAAGAGCAATTTGAGTATTATCAGCATCATGCCTGTCCAAGCTGTGGAGCTTGTAGTTTCATGGGGACTGCTTCAACAATGCAGATTATGACCGAAGCATTAGGATTGATGTTACCTGGTACAGCATTAATGCCAGCTACTTGTAAAGATTTAAAAGAGCAGGCCTATAAAGCAGGAAAACAAATAATTAAATTAGCCAAAATGGATTTAACAGCTCGCGATATTGTCACCATGAAATCATTTGAAAATGCAATTATGGTTCATGCAGCAATTTCTGGAAGTACTAATTCACTGTTACACTTACCAGCTATTGCAAGTGAGTTTGGAATTGATCTAAATGCTGATTTATTTGATCAGATGCATCAAAATGCACATTATCTTCTTGATATTCGTCCTGCAGGAAAATACCCGGCTGAATATTTTTACTATGCGGGTGGTGTTCCAGCGGTCATGGAAGCAATTAAAGAGAATCTTAATTTAGATGTAATGACAGTTACTGGTAAAACTTTAGGTGAAAATTTGGAAGAATTAAAAAATAATGGTTACTATGAAAATTGCCAAACATTTTTGGATAAGATCAATCTAAAAAGCACTGATATTATTAGACCATATGATGATCCCATTGGAAAAGATGGAACAATTGCCATTTTAAAAGGGAATTTAGCACCAGATGGAGCAGTAATCAAACATTCAGCATGTCCTCAAGAAATGATGCAAGCTGTTCTTAGGGCCCGCCCATTTGATAGCGAAGAGGCAGCCATTGACGCGATCATCAAAAAACAAATCAAACCCGGTGATGCAGTATTTATTCGTTACGAAGGACCTAAAGGTAGTGGAATGCCTGAAATGTTCTATACTGGTGAAGCCATTAGTTCTGATCAGGAACTAGCCAAGAGTATTGCACTAATTACTGATGGACGTTTTTCTGGAGCTAGCAAAGGACCAGTTATTGGTCATGTCTCACCAGAAGCTAGTGAGGGAGGACCAATTGCTTTAATCGAGGAAAATGACTTGATCAAAATTGATGTTCCTCAACGTCGATTAGAAATTATTGGAATTGAAGGAAAACAACGTACCTCACAAGAAATTACAAAAATATTAAAGGAGCGCCATGCTAAATGGAAGCCAAAAGAACCAAAATATAAAAATGGAATTTTATCAATCTACACAAAACTTGCTACTTCACCAATGAATGGCGGAAAAATGAAAGGATAATAACATGAATAAAATAATCAACGATATATCATTATATGGTATAGTTCCAGTAATTAAAATAGAGTGTTTAGAAGATGCTCCATATCTTGCCAAAGCTTTATGCGAAGGCGGTCTACCAGTTGCTGAGGTAACTTTCCGAACTGCATGTGCCAAAGAAGCAATTATAGCTATGAAGAAAGCTTGTCCACAAATGATTATTGGTGCTGGTACAGTTTTAAATCCAGCACAAGTAAATTCAGCAATTGAAGCTGGTAGTGAATTTATTGTTTCACCCGGTCTTAATCCCAAGACCGTTCAATATTGTCTTGATAAAGATATTCCTATTTTACCTGGTTGTGCCAACCCAAGTGATATGGAGCAGGCGATTGAATTAGGCCTAGATGTAGTAAAATTCTTTCCAGCTCAAGCAAATGGTGGGCTTCCCGCAATCAAGGCAATGTCAGCGCCATATTGCAACTTAAAATTCATGCCAACCGGCGGAATAAACACTAGTAATTTAACTGAATATTTAGCATTTGATAAAATTATTGCTTGTGGCGGGACTTGGATGGTCAGCGATGAATTAATTAAAGAACATAAATGGGATGAAATTACTGCTATTACTAAACAAGCAGTTAAAACCATGCTAGATATTAAATTTCATCATGTTGGAATCGGAGCTGGTGATCGAGGTGCTCAATTAGCGGCTCTAATCAATAGTCCTCATCAAAAAAATCTTTCTATTTCAAGAATGGTAGATGAAATAGAATTTATGTTTGATACGCCTAGTGGTTCCCTCCACCACCTATGTTTGTCAACCAAGAGTATTGAACGGGCAATATTCTTTCTAGAAAAACAAGGTTATACTTTTGATATGCAAACTGCTCGTTACAACCATAAAAATAAAATCGAATTTATCTATTTTAATGAACTAATAAGCGGTTGTAAATGTCATTTATGTCTGGAGGGATAAAATGAAAAAAATATTACTATTTGGAGAGCCAATGGCTCTGCTTACAACAACATCGTATGATTCATTAGATGAAGCCGAGATGTTTAAAAAGACACTAGCTGGAGCCGAGGTTAATGTTGCTATCGGATTAACAAGACTAGGGCATCAAGCTACGTATTTAACTGTTTTAGGTGATGATCCATGGGGTCATTACATTAAAAAAAAGCTTTATCAAGAAGGAATTGATACAAGATTAGTTTACTATAATAGTCTTTTTCCAACTGGAATGATGATGAAAAATCAAGTTATTGAGGGTGATCCTGATATTTACTATTATCGTCAAGGTTCTGCTTTTTCGAATATTGACACTAATCTAATTGATCAAATCAATTTAAATGACTTTGACCAATTACATATTACAGGTATCCCCCTAGCACTGTCTTCTAAAACTCGAGAAACTAGTTTAAGGCTTGTAAAAAAAGCTCGTGAAGCCGGTCTTTATATTTCATTTGATCCGAACTTAAGACCATCTCTTTGGCCTAATCAAACAACAATGATCGATACCACTAATGAAATGGCCAAATATTGTAATATGTTCTTACCAGGCAATAACGAAGGAAAAATTCTCATGGGCAGTGATGATCCTGAAAAAATCGCTGTATATTATCACCAGCTAGGCTGTGATGAACTCGTAATAAAGCTTGGTTCCCAAGGTGCTTATTACAGCAGTAAAAATGAAACTTTAACAGTTCCTGGATTTAATGTAAAAAAAGTGATTGATACAGTTGGTGCTGGAGATGGCTTTGCAGCAGGAATTATTTCAGGTCATTTGGAAGCATTATGTAGTAAAGATATGTTGATTCGTGCGAATGCAATTGGCGCGATTCAAGTTCAAACACTTGGAGATAACGAAGGCTTACCAAATATTGAAGAATTAAATACCTATTTAAAAAAGTCACATTGTGAAGCAAACCCCGAAAGCTGGATATAACCAACTTTTGGGGTTTTTATTATAGCAAAGCCAACAACAGAGCAAAAAATTGGTATCTATATTAAACAAATACAAGGAATATTACTTATTTCATTATCAAAAGGGTATAAGCTAGGAAAGCACAATGTGCATGATTTAAAGAAATTTCATGTTTATGAAGGATTAAAAGAATCCATTAATTCCTATATAAATTTCTACAATAACAAAAGTTACAAGAACGATTCAAAAATATAACACCACCAGAAGTACGCTTTATAGCTTTAGATACAGTCAAGGAACCAACTCAGTATCCTATAAAAGAAGATATACATATTCAAGAGTATTTCGATAATTTAAGAATTTTACACAATAATTATATACTGATATAAAAAAGACATTTCACCAAATCAGTAAAACATCTCACACTTTTTATTTATTTCATTTGTCTACTTAACAAGAATCAATCCTTATTAATAATATAACTAACTTAGCGTCCAAAAAATTGTATTCACCTCATTAAGCGACTTTTAAAAATGCCAAAATAATTGGCGCAAGTTTTGCACTATTAATAATATAACTACTATGATTTTCATTAGGCAAGATCATTAGTTGACTTCCACTTATATTGTGAGCGAGATATAACGTATGAGATTCTTTGATCATATCATCACTTCCTACCAAAATTAGCGTCTTTGCAGTTATCTTAGCCAATTGATATTCATTAATATGTGGTTGTTCCAGCATCATTTTAATCTTTACATCTTTTTTTAAATAATACTGTATTTTCATCAAATAATAAGCCCAATTTTTTAAGCCATCAGGGTCAGCATTAGCACCGCTAATCATTAAATATTTTATCAGTTTACTTTGGCTCGCTACTAATAATCCGACGATTCCCCCATCACTAAAACCATAATAGGCAACCTCCGATAATTTTAAGCTTTTAATAAACTCAATTATGTCCTCAGCCATTGATTGATAACTATATACAGCTACACTAGAACTTAAACCATGCCCACGACTGTCAACACAATAACAAGTATAGTGATTTTTCAATTTGGCCACTAATGCATCAAAAATATGATGATCCTCACCGTTACCATGAACTAAAATAAGCGGCCGTCCCTGACCCGATATTTCATAAAATAACTCAATACCATTAACTAATATTTTCATAACTTATGCTCATTATAAAATTGCTTTAATTCTGCTTTCGTTTCATAATCTAATTGCGTTTTTTTAATTCCCTCAACTGCCCCCTCTAGTGCATATAAGCGATGAATACATGCAGATTCATCGATTTGCTGTATTTTTAACCATGCCTCTTTTGCTCCAACTTCTTTCAGTTTTATCGGATCATCAATTCCTACTTGTATCAGCTGTTGTGCTACTACCTTACCAATATTTGGTAAATCCTCCAATTTTCCCATATTATCATCTCCTACTCTTATTGTACTTCAAATAAAAAAACAAAGCATCTAAAAAGATACATTTCTATTTAATTCTTTAAATAAAAATGTATCGAATCATCTATTTTATTATTTTTTTCGATAGAGTAAAAATGAATACACTGAAGGGATTATTAAAATCGCTCCAACAAACAAAATTACTGCCCAAAAAGCCAGATCAAAGAAACTCATAATAATAATTAAAATACCCCCAAGGACCATTACATACCCAGCTAAACGATTTGTTTTATTCCAATTATCCTCGTCATTCAAAGTCCATGGTAATCGGTAGCCCATAGTAAAATTTTGACGACATTTAGGTAAATAATTCCCTAAAATAACAAATAATATTCCTAAAAATATTGGAACAACTATATTAATTGAGATTTCATATCCAAATACGATTGCATATGTTATTGCTTCTAAAACAATTGTTATCGTTGGAATTATCCAAACAACAATTTTTAACATCTTAGATGAATAATTCTTGTATTTAGGATCCATTTGCATCATAAACAAGCACAATAGTTGAATTCCACTCATCAATATCGGTAATAGAAAAACAAAAATCTCTTTACTAGCATAATTATCTATTTCACCTGCTATATTCCAATGAATTGGCATTTGTGCTGGTAAGCAATCATAAATAATTAGTCCAAATAGAATCGGCAGCAAACATACTCCGCATGTAATTAATGCCGTTTTAAGTTTCATCTTTAAATCCTCCAAATTGGCTAAGCCATAACATTACTTCTTCAAAAACAGAAGTATTAATTTCATAATAAATATAATTTTTGTATTTATTTTCAAAAATCAAATCTGCTTGTTTTAATTTTGATAAATGATAAGATACTGTTGCTTGAGTCATTTCAAAACATCCTGCAATTTCTCCTGCTGAGAGTTTACCATCTTTAAGTAACACCAATATTTCACGACGAACCGGATCTGAAAGTGCCTTAAATGTTTCTGCAAACCCCACAATCATCACTCCAATCTATTTAGAATATTTTCTAAATAGATTATAACATAAAACAAAGGATATTTCTATCCTTTGTCATTTTCTTTAATACATTTTTCAATCCGATCATGAACTAATTTGGCAATATCGTTAGTATGAAGATCTTTATATTCTTCATAATAAATTGGTTTTAAATAATGAATTTGAGCTGTTGTTTTTTTTATCGTATTATTATCAAATACTTTATAACAATCAATCAAAGCTACCGGCACAATTGGTGCTTTTGCTTTAGTCGCAATTTTAAAAGTTCCCCCTTTAAATTCTAAAATATTATTGCCGTCTCTACTTCTTGTCCCTTCTGGAAAAACAAAAAAGTTTTTTCCCGCCGCTACTTCATTAGCAACATATTTAATGATTTTTGCACTTTCTCGAACATTACTGCGATCCATCGAAATAAATTCCAGCATCTTAATAACATCCTTTACTAAAATGACTGATACCAATTCTTTTTTTACGATTGCTCGAATTGGACGACTATGGGTTTGAAAAATTGCTAGCGGGTCAAACAATCCTTGATGATTAGGGGCAACAAAATAACCAGATTTCTTGGGTAAATTTTCTACCCCATAACACTCTAGCTCTACCCTTGCTTTGCGTGTTACAATTGCTACAACTTGATGTATAAACCCATAGCGTTCATCAGCAGAATATTTATCAATATGTTTATACTTATTGACTTTATATCCCCACCAATATGGTAACCGCCAAATAACACGAATAACAATCAATGCAATTCTCTTCATTTAATTATCCTCGCTTATATGTTTCTAATGTAAATGTCTCAAATGGTTTTTGAGCAACCAATTTGTAACCGTATTCATCAAAATTAGGAAAATATGTTTCACCTTCATGTTTTCCAGGAATCCTTGAGATTAACAACTGGTCTGCAATTGGTAAACACTGTTTATAAATTGAAGCTCCACCCGAAATAAATAAATCTTCACCACTACTACGGTATTCTTCTATTACTTCTTCTAATGAGCTTCTCACTTCTACTCGTTCATCTTCAAACGGTTCAAAACTAACAACAATAGTTTTACGATTAGGCAAAGGACGTCCGATTGCCTGATATGTAGTCAATCCCATCAAAATTGTTTTATTTAAAGTCGTTGCCTTAAAATGTTGTAAATCTTCCGGAACATTCCAAGGCATTCCATTTCGTGAATCCTTCTTTCCAATTAACAGATCCTCATCTGTTGCAACAATTATATTTATCATTATACACTTACCTTTCCAACTAATTTACCATGACTTTGGTAATCTTCTATCTTAATATCTTCAATCTTATAATCAAAAATTGATTTCACATCTGGATTTAATACTAATTTACATTTTGGTAATGGTTCTCTTGCAATTTGTTGTTTAACTACTTCAAAATGATCTTTATAAATATGAGCATCACCAATCGTATGGATAAATTCTTTTGCTTCATATCCACAAGTTCTCGCTAACATTTCCGTCATTAAAGCATACGAAGCAATATTAAACGGTACCCCTAAAAAAATATCCGCACTACGTTGATATAGTTGACAAGACAGATATTTTTTATCTGCACTAACATAAAACTGTAAAAATGCATGACATGGCGGCAGCGCCATATTATCTACTTGTGCTGGATTCCATGCACATATAATATGTCTTCTTGAAAAAGGATTGTTAGTCAGACTATCAACTAATTTTGCTAACTGATCAACCCCTTCATAATTAAAATCACGCCATTGAGCGCCATATACCGGCCCTAAATCACCATGTTTTTTTGCAAATTCATCATCTGTCTTAATTTTTTCTACAAACTCTTCAATTGTTTCACCATTAAAATCAGGTGATTTCTTAAAATCTTCATATGGCCATTCATTCCATATTTTGACATTGCGATCAACTAAATACTTGATATTTGTATCACCCTTAATAAACCACAATAATTCTTCAGCAATTGGCCGCAAAAACATTTTTTTAGTTGTCATCAACGGGAAACCATCTCTCAAATCATAACGAGTTTGATATCCAAAAACACTACGTGTTCCTGTTCCTGTTCGATCCTCGCGATTTTCTCCGTTTTCTAATACATATTTACACATATCTAGATATTGTTTCATTTTTTACACCTCAGCAACTATTGTACAATAAAATACCAGTTTGAACAACAAAAAAGGTAGATATCAATCTACCCAAAACAAATCATTGATGTTGGCAACGCTGTCGATAGTCCTCCATCATCGCTTTAAAAATTTCACCATTTGAAGGCGGTGTATATGTAATGGCATTTGCACCTGCTTCAATAACTGCCTGAATTGTTTCAAGATTAGGTCCACCGGTAGCAATGATTGGAAAATCTTGAGAAATCTCTCTTAATGCTTTGACGATTGCAACAGTATTCTTACCACCCGAAACATTAACAATTGTCGCTCCAGAATGTAACATGCGTTCCTCAAGATTTTCATCTAAAGAAACGATTGATAATACTACTGGAATATCAACATAATCAGATAATTCTTGAATAAATTCAGTTTTTGTAGGTGCATTTAAAACAACTGCAGTTGCACCATGTAATTCTGCATCCAAAGCAATCTCCCGTACTCGAGGTCCTGCTGTTGTTCCACCGCCAACGCCCGCAAAAACAGGACGTTGTGCTACATCGATAATTGAATTAGTAATTTGCATGGTTGGGGTAAATGGATAAACCGCGATTACAGCATCAGCATTACAATTGGATATTACTGCAACATCTGTTGAGAATAATAATGATTTAATTCTTTTGCCATTAATAACTATTCCACTGGCATTGCGGATACACTCTGGTACCATAATTGTATGGCTTCTTAGCTGTGTGTTGATTTTTGGTGCTTCTCTTTTCATTTTTTTACCTCCCCTTGTTTTATTTAATAATATTTTAATACAATAATATGAATTCTTAATGACTAGCTATGAATAAAGTGATAAACTGCTCCAATTAAATTTGCTTCATTTCCAAAACGACATTTAACTACTTTAGGATGAATTTTTGCAACAGGAATACTATCATATATTTTTTCTAAACGACTTTCAATCTGTTCAATTAAATCAGGTCGTACACTAATTGCTCCACCAATAATAATTTTTTCAGGATCATAGACATATTGAAGATTATATATCCCCATTGCTAAGACACTATAGTACCGATCAACATATTTTTGATAAATAGGGTTATCTTGTGCTTGATCAAAAATCACTTTACCATCTAAAGTTTGATAATCAACTCCCAATTCTTTAGCAACCCCTTTTACTGTTGCAACTGTAGATCCTGCAGTAGACCAAGAAATATAGGAATCATTATCAAGATCATTTAAGGCCACCATATAGCCAAATTCACCGCCATGAAGATGTTTTCCTTTATGAATCATTCGATCCTTAACAACAGCACCACCTATCCCAGTGCCACTAACAATGAACATACAGTCATCCACATCACTTCCAGATCCTTTCCAAACTTCTGCTAATGCTGCACAGTTAGCGTCGTTTTCAATTGAAACTTTTGTGTTGAAGCGTTTTTGTAGATCCTCTTTGATATTCGGCCCATGGATATAATCTAAAGCACTTGCTCCTTCAATATTCCCAACTTCACTGTTAACGGCACCTGGCATGCTTAATGCAATTCCCGTTACTTCATAATTACAATTATGATAAATCTCACCCATTGCCTGATACATTTTTTCTAGTGAATCGGGCGTTACGATTTTATCAGTATTAATGATTTTTCCCTGATCATTGACAACACCATATTTTATTGACGTTCCACCAACATCCATTGCTAAATAATATTTCATCTTTTTATCCCTCTTTTCAATATTTTAATTATATCACATCTATATCTTTCTTCGAAATATAAATAATGTAAATTTATTCTAATAATTTTAATTACGCATCTATAAAATAGAAGTTTATCAAACCAAAAAGAACACTTAGCAAATTTAATTTGCTAAGTGTTTACTATTTTTTATCAACAATCTGCTGATTTAGCATTGCGACAAAATCATCAAATGGAACAGTAATTTGTTTTTGCTCTCCATGTTTACGATATGTAACAGTTTTTTCATCACGTTCATTATTACCTAATACTAATAAATAAGGTACCTTTTCCATTTGTCCCTCACGAATTCGATAACCCAATTTTTCTTCACGAGCATCTAGTTCAACTTTAAAGCCTTTATCCTTTAATAACTCAGTTACTTCTTTAGCATAGTCTAAATGATACTCATTATTAACCGGCAATACTTTAACTTGAACAGGTGCCAACCATAATGGGAACACACCAGCAAAATGCTCAATTAAAATTCCAATAAATCTTTCAATCGATCCAAAGATAACACGATGCAGCATAACTGGACGAACTTTTTCACCTTTATCATCAATATAAGTAATATCGAATCTCTCTGGTAAATTCATGTCTAATTGAATTGTTCCGCATTGCCAAACTCTCCCTAATGAATCTTTAACATGGAAATCGAGTTTTGGTCCATAGAAAGCACCATCTCCAGGATTTACTTTATAATCCTTACCTGCTGCTTTACAAGCGGCAGCTAAAGCAGCTTCACTTTTTTCCCAGATTGCTAAATCACCAATATATTTCTTCTCGGGACGGGTAGATAATTCAATTTCATAACTTAAATTTAAGCTTCCATAAACACGATCAATGAAATTAATCAACCTTATAATTTCACCTTCAATTTGATCAGGTGTCATATAGATATGTGCATCATCTTGAGTAAAAGTACGTACTCTAAATAAACCATTCAAGGCTCCACTAGCTTCATGGCGATGAACTTGACCTAGTTCACCCATTCTTAATGGTAAATCTTTGTATGAATGTAAGGAATTTTTATATACTAACAAACTTCCTGGACAGTTCATAGGCTTAATTGCAAATTCACGGTCATCAACCATACTAGTATACATATCTTCTTTATAATTTTCCCAATGACCACTAGTTTCCCATAATTCACGTGACATCATAATTGGTGTTTTAATGAATTCATATCCTTCTTTAGCATGTTCTTCGTACCAGAATTGTTCTAAAGTATTTCTTAAAATCATTCCTTTCGGTAAGAAAAATGGCATCCCAGGAGCGTATTCACTCATCATAAATAATCCTAGTTCTTTACCTAGCTTCTTATGATCCCGCCGTTTTGCCTCTTCCAATAATTCAAGATGTTTAGCTAAGTCTTCAGAAGTTTCAAAACAAACACCATAAATTCTTTGTAGTACCTTATTTTCTTTGTCACCCTTCCAATACGCACCTGAATGTTTAGTCAATTTAAAGTTCTTACAAGCTTTAACTGTTTCAACATGCGGACCTCTACATAAATCAACAAAATCTCCTTGACGATAACAACTAATAGTTGTATCATTTTCAAAATTATTGATCAAATCTATTTTATATTCATCATCTTTGAACATTTCTAAGGCTTCTTCTTTAGAAATTTCTTGGCGAGTAATACGTTTGCCATCTTTACAAATCTTTTTCATTTCTTTTTCGATTTTAGGAATATCCTCATCTTTGATTACATCATTTCCTAAATCAACATCATAATAGAATCCTTCACTAACAACTGGACCAACCCAAAATTTAGCTTGAGGATAAAGATGTTTAATTGCTTGTGCCATTACATGAGCACAAGAGTGATTTAATACACTTAGTTTTTCGTCTTCTTTAAAATCAATCATTATTTTTCTCCTTTACTGTTTTTTAATAAAAAAACTCTCATCCAAAGGACGAGAGTATCGTGGTACCACCTTAATTTGTTATCGAAATAACCTCAAAGCTATAACGCACTACCGACATTCTCTTTCGAGTGTTGCATATTAGGGAGTACCTAAATAACCTTATCAAGACTTGCACCACCCGTCTTTTCTCTGAATCAAAGTATTATCTAGACATATCCTAAATCATCGCATCTATTTACTATACTAATTCTACTCATTTATTGATTAAAGTCAACTAATTTGTTTATTTAACTTTTTCGTCTTGTTTTAAATTATAAGCCATCCGAATATTTTCGGTTTCTTTTTTTAATGCCTTATAAACAAACTTTGATGGCATCTTATTAAACATTGTCACTGTGTCACACTTGATACAATATAAAGCTTGAATCCCCCGTACATTTATTCGTTTGATCCAATCACCCTCGGCTTTGCATATTCCACATTCAATTTTATTTTGTGGTTCAACTATTTGTATTCTCATTTTCATCACCCAAAATACAGTATGCACCAAACAAATTAAAATAATTGTCAAAATAAATACGGATAAGTGATCTACTTATCCGTATTAACTAATTTTTTTAGATCTTTTACTTCTTGCGGTTTTAAAATACGATATCTTCCTGGTGTTAGCCCTTTTAAATTAATTCCACCAATACTTACACGATGCAATCTTTTAACCGGATGTCCTACACTCTCAAACATTTTCTTAACTTGTCGGTTTTTACCTTCTACTAACTTTATTTTCAGCATTGTGGTTTTATGTTCGGTATCTTTGTCAACGACTTTAATCTTACATGGTAAAGTTTTAACCCCTTCTAAATAAACACCCTTTTCCAGTTTATTTAAAGTTGGTCCAGTAATTAAACCTTTAATAGATACTTCATAAATTTTTTCTAAATGTGAACGAGGATGCATAATCATATTAGCAAATTCTCCATCATTAGACATAATAATTAATCCCGTTGTATCAAAATCTAGTCTTCCAACTGGATAAATTCTTTCTTTAACTTCAGTAAAATAATCTGTAATAATAGGTCGGTCAAATTCATCATCTAAAGTACAAACACACCCTTTAGGTTTATAAAAAACATAATATACTTTATTTTCACCAACCAACGGCTTTCCTTCAACTGTAATTAAATCTCCCTGTTTTACTTTGGTTCCTAATTCAGTAACGACTTTGCCATTTACTTCAACTTTTCCTTGAACGATCAAGTCTTCCGCTTTTCTTCGCGAAGTATAACCACTTGCCGCAATTGCTTTTTGTAATCTTTCCATGTCTTTTCACCTACTTCGTAATCATTATACTGAATTGTCAATTAAAAGCAACCAATTATCTTACGAATAACTTATTTTTATATAAATATCCTACAGTTCACTTTTATAAACTTGCACTTTGGAGTAAAATATAGTTATAAATAATATGGAGGAAACACTATGAGAGGAATTTATTCATCATTAACTAAAATTCGACGTAAAGTTTTTGTTGAAGTTGCAAAGTTAGCCTATGAGGGGAATGATTATAGTCGTATCGAAAATTTACCCTATAAAGTAATTCCTGGAGAAGTCGCAACTTATCGTGACAGTATTTTTTTGGAACGGGCTATTGTCGGTGAAAGAATTCGTTTAACGATGGGATTATCATTGCGCCCTATTGATGAACCAGCACCAATATCTAAAGGGATTGAAGAAAGTATTATTGCCGACAAATATTACGAACCACCATTAATCAACATTATTAAATTTGCCTGTAATAAATGTCCAGAAAAGAAATTTGAGGTCAGTAGTGGCTGCCAGGCCTGTTTAGCGCACCCATGTATCGAAGTTTGTCCTAAAAATGCAATCAGCTTTAAAGACGGGAAAGCATATATTGATCAAGATAAATGTATTAAATGTGGTCTTTGTAAAACTAATTGTCCATATGATGCAATTTTAAAAAGAGAAAGACCATGTGCTAAGGCTTGTGGAATGGATGCTATTGAAACTGATGAATATGGTAATGCCCACATTAATTATGATAAATGCGTCTCTTGTGGAATGTGCTTAGTTAGCTGTCCCTTTGGGGCCATTGCTGATAAAAGTCAAATTTTCCAATTAATTCAAGCAATTAAGGCCGGCGATGAAATTATTGCAGCAGTAGCTCCTGCATTTATTGGACAATTTGGTCCTAAAGTCACACCAGAAGTTTTAAAAAAAGCAATGCAGCAATTAGGTTTTAAGGATGTGGTTGAGGTTGCCATTGGGGCTGATTTATGTACAATTGATGAAGCAAAGGACTTTT
The DNA here is from genome assembly GCF_014131695.1 of Thomasclavelia ramosa DSM 1402. NCBI lineage: Bacteria > Bacillati > Bacillota > Erysipelotrichia > Erysipelotrichales > Coprobacillaceae > Thomasclavelia > Thomasclavelia ramosa. Next base: position 1,264,538 of record NZ_CP036346.1, on the reverse strand, counting down.
TAGAAAAAGTACCTGCTCAGCAACCGTTTATGGCAACATCATGTTGTCCTTCTTGGTCAATGATGGCCAAAAAAGAATTCCCGGAATTTAAATCTTATATATCAATGGCTTTAACACCAATGGTATTAACCGCTCGTTTGATAAAAGAAAAACATCCTAATAGCCGAGTTGTTTTTGTAGGGCCATGTGCAGCAAAAAAACTAGAAGCTTCTAGAAAATCAGTACGAAGTGAGGTTGATTTTGTTTTAACATTTGAAGAAATTGGCGCAATGTTTGAAGCTAAAGGCATTGATTTTGCTTCTTTAAAACCAGATGAAGCTGATCCATTTACTCAGGCTAGTAGTGATGGTCGCGGTTTTGCCGTTAGCGGTGGGGTTGCTAAAGCAGTCGTAAATTGTATTAAAGCTAAAGAGCCTGAACGTGAAGTATTAGTGGAATCAGCAGAAGGATTAGCAAATTGTAAAAAAATGCTTAAATTAGCAAAAAGTGGTAAATATGACGGTTATCTACTTGAAGGTATGGCTTGTCCCGGTGGTTGTGTTGCTGGAGCTGGAACTTTATTACCAATCACTAGAGCTACAACCGCAGTAAAAAAATATACCAATAGTTCTGATAAACTTAATGCCAATGATTCTAAATATAAAGATTATTTGGAACGACTAATTGAAGAATATAAATAAAGTCTAAAATTTAATGATATAATCCCTTGTCGAACGACAAGGGATTATTTGTTTTTTTAGCCTTTAATCACATTTTTTATTGTAACTGTTTTTATTCAAAATCAATAAAAGTTTGAAAAGTAAAATGATTTTCATTTTCATCCCAAATTTCAACGAACTTAGGTGTAGCCTCAATTAAAATCTCTGTTTTTCATAACTATACGCATTGTAATTTTGTCATAAATACTGACGATATAACTGCTCAAATTTACGTCCCAGTTTTTCAATCACTAAGCCTATATTTTTCGTCAGCCCTTCTATTTGAATTCTTCCATTGCATAATGCAACTTGAGGATTTTTAAATAATTGTTGAGTTTTTCTAAAATTTTTATCTGTTTTAAAATAAACAACTAATATTACGAACCGTTACATAATCATCTACACTAGTCGCTAATACATAATTTTCCAATTTCCTAATTTTTTAAAAAATAAAACAGCTCCATCTTCAAAAATCACCTCTCTTTTCTTTTAGTCACCTGTATGATGATGAATTATAGTACTTAGTTTTTTATATACCAATAATGTAATCAAATATACAATAATACTTTTAATTAAATTAAAGAGAACAACTCCTACATTAATAATAATTTCAACCCACGTTCCTTTAAAAGTAACAATTTTAGTTTTATCATAACGATAGATCAAGGCTGCTGGTTAAACCAAAGCAATACTTAACCATAAAACTTTGTAATTCACCTGTAAACATAAGCTGTATCAAAATATAAAAATGGTGGTATTAAAGGTAATGGGAATCAAAATACCATCAGCATCGCCTATAATGCCCCTAAAATTGCGTTCAACACTAATTACCTTGTCTTTCCTCTTTTCAACTTTCTTCCTCCTAAAATAAAAAACCGAAAACATAATAAAATGCCTTCGATAGAATTCTAGAAAATGTCTTTTCTCATCTGAACTTTAACCGTCGATATTAGAATTTTACTAACTCAGCCATATTATAAAATATGGGTCATGAACTGTAACCATCGGTAGGGATTCTCCTCATGCCACAAAGACTAATATTAAATTTTGGGTTATTGAAACAAATTCAATGCTTATAGTTATATATCTTACCTGGATTTAATACAATTAATATTATAATTACAAATATTAGGATATTTTGACAGTTTTATTTTCTACTCTAAAACTTCTATTTTTCCAAGTTCAACATATGTTTAAAGGGGTGAAGAAAATGAAATTAGGATTAATTATAAGTTTAATGATGACACTAGTAAATACAAACGTCAGTGCTGTACCCTTCCAAGGAAAAAGTTATATTGTCATGGAAGCTAGTCATCAAATCGTAATCGAAGGCAGTAATCAAGATTACATTCAGAGCGTTGCTTCAATTTCAAAAATTATGACCTGTATTATTGCGATTGAAAACATGGAACTTGATACTATCATTACAGTTGATGATACAATAAATAAAGCCTGGGGAAGTGGTGTCTATATACATATAGGTGATAAAATCAGTCTACGTGACTTACTATATGGTTTGATGCTTAGAAGTGGCAACGATGCTGCTGTAATGATTGCTAAAGCAGTTGGTAAAGAAATTCCAAAATTTGTTGATATGATGAATGACAAAGCAAAAGAACTTCAGTTGCATAGCACAACTTTTTCTAATCCAACAGGTTTAGATGAAGAAGATAACGGGAATCAATCCACTGTTTATGATATGGCACGATTAATGGCCTATTGCCATCAAAATCCAATTTTTAATGAAATTGTCAGTACTAAAGAATACAAACGCGAAGACGGTAATGGGACTTGGCATAACAAAAATAAATTATTAACCAACTATGAATATTGTATTGGTGGAAAAACTGGTTTTACCAAAAAAGCACGACGAACCCTAATTACCATGGCTCGTAAAGATGATCTTGATTTAATTATTGTTACTTTTAATTGTGGAAATGATTTTGAATTTCATCAAAAGAAATTTGAAGAATGTTATGCTAATTTAAAAGCAACTAAAATATTCTCAAAAGGTATCGTTGAATTTAAACAACAACAGTACTATTTAGACTTTGATGTCTATGTTAATAAAAAACCAACTGATAAAGTTGAAGTTTCATTAAATAATAATGAAATTGTAATTTTATTAAATAACCAGCCAATTGCTAAACAAAAAGTTGTTCCATACAATTACTTTTTAGGTTTCAAAATGGTCCTGAAGGATTTATTCTATGGCTAAAGTTTTTAAATTTGGTTTAATTTTCTTTGTGATAATTGCTTTTTGCACTAATAATCAAAATAAAATGTTTGAAGCAATTTTAAGTTCACCACAACAAGTTTTTGACTTAATCAAAGTAATCGTTTTAAGTGCTTGTCTTTGGAATGGATTTTTAAATATTATTAAAGCTTCGGGACTTATTAAACAATTATCGTTTTTACTTAAGCCGATTTTAAAACTTATCTATGGTAATACGGTCGAAGATGATCAAGTTTATCTATATCTCTCAACTAATTTTATTGCTAATTTATTAGGAGTTGGTTCTTTGGCTTCTATTAGTGGTTTAAAAGCAATGCAATCTCTGACAAAATACCAACGTGATCCAAAGACTCCATGCAAAGAAATGATGCTTTTAGTTATTTTAAACACTACTGGCCTTTCAATCATTCCTACAACAATGATGACGTTAAGACAAAGTTATGGCAGCCACGACATCCTTGGCTTCTTTGGCTATAGTCTTACTATTGGTTTCGTCATTACAATCGTCGGTATTATTGCAAGTAAGGTGATTGAACATTATGGATAGTGTAATCTTAATTATCATTTTAATAGCTCTAGTCGAAGCAAGTTTTAAACACGTTGATATTTTTAATGAATTTATCGAAGGGGTAAAGGAAGGCAGTAAACTCCTAATTACTTTATTTCCAACAATGATGGCTTTTACACTATGGGTCACATGTTTTCAGTATTGCGGCCTAATTGAACTACTAGAAATCGGTTTTAAGAGTATTTTTGCTATTTTGAATATTCCTATTGATATCTTTATGATGATGATTGTTAGACCATTTTCTTCAAATGGATCACTAACTATTTTAAATAATATCTTTTTAAAGTATGGGGTTGATCATCCTTATAGCATTCTTGGCTCCATTATTCAGACAGGCAGCGATACTACATTTTATGTTGTAACCTTGTATTTTGGCAGTATAAAACTTCAAAATAATCGATACGCCTTAAAATTAGGTCTTTGGCTTGATGCGATTGCTTGCCTTCTTGCAACTATTGCATATTTACTCTTTATCGGTTAGAACAATCAAATATTATCAAAATTCAACAAATAACTTGCATAAAAGGTGTTACTTAAAGCAACACCTTTTATCAAACAATTATTTAATGAAAAACGTATAATATCCTTGAATAAATATAAAAATAATCACACAAGGAAGAATAAATTTTAAATAATTTTTTGTCCATTTTGGGAATTTAATTCCTGTTCCTGTATTAGCTTCTTGGAGAAAACCATCAAATCCCCAGCCATAACGACATGTGCAAAATAACAAATACGCTAATGAACCAAGTGGCAGGAAATTATATGTAACCAAGAAATCTTCAAGATCTTGAATTGTTGTTCCGATACCAAATGGAGTAATATCACTAAGAATATTAAAGCCAAGGGCACAAGGTAAAGATAAAATTAAAATAATAATAAAATTAACTACAACTGCTTTTTTACGACTCCAATTAAATAAATCCATCCCAAATGAAATAATATTTTCAAATACTGCAATTATAGTTGATAAAGCTGCGAAACTCATAAAGACAAAAAATAAGCATCCCCATACTTGTCCTAACCACATTTCATTAAAAATGCTAGGCAACGTAATAAATACCAGACCCGGTCCACTTTCAGGATTTACTCCAAAAGCAAAACATGCGGGAAAAATAATTAAGCCTGATAATAATGCCACTAACGTATCTAAAGTACATACACTTATTGTCTCACCAAATAAACGCCGTTCTTTGCCAATATAGCTTCCAAAAATAGCAATTGCCCCAATTCCTAAACTTAAAGTGAAAAATGCTTGTCCCATTGCAGCAAAAATAATCTCTAAAAGACCATATTGTTTAATTGCCGCTAAATTAGGAATTAAGTAAAACGCCAAACCGTCTCTACCACCAGGTAAAGTAACAGCACGTATCACCAAAATCAAAATAATAATTAATAATGAACTCATCATGATCTTAGTAATCTTTTCTACACCATTTTGAAGGCCCAAGGAACAAATTCCAAATCCCAAAACAACCACTACAATCATCCAGAATACTTGCATAAATGGATCTTGGAGCGAATTATTAAATATATCTCCAACTTGTGCTGGAGTAATACCGTTAAAGTCACCTTTTATCATTTTAAAAAAATAAGCAATCATCCAGCCTCCGACGGTTGTATAAAACATCATCAACATATAATTTCCAGCCATTTGAAATTTTCCAATTGCACCCCAAAATTTTCTCTTAGGTACCAGCGAATGAAATGCTAATGCCGCACTTTTTTGGCTTGCACGTCCGACTGCAAATTCCATTGTCATAATTGGTGCTCCTAAAGCAATTAAAAAAAATAAATAAATTAATACAAATAGTGCCCCACCATATTGACCAACAACATATGGAAAACGCCATACATTTCCAAGTCCAATCGCGCACCCTGCTGATATCAAGATAAAACCTAATCTTGATGAAAATTTTTCTCTTTCTTTCATGAAATTAAACCCTTCTATTAATATTTCTTAATAATTCTAGCTTAGTTAAACATGAAATGCAATAAATTGTTTTTAAATCAAAACAAACTCTCATCGAAAGATGAGAGTTTGAATTAGGCATAGTTTGCTTTATTAACACTTACATATTTCCAATATGAGCGATATTTTCCTTTGCAGGCAATTACAGGATAATTAGAATAACCAAATTCTCTTGCAATTGTTCCTTTAGGAACCTTATTTACATGTGTTAATTTTCCATCTACTACAGCATATTTCATTTTTAGTTCCTCCTTTATTTACACTTATATTATAAACAAAGAAAAGACTTTATGCATTTTTATTATGCAGTTTAAATCCTATAAAAAGGTTTTAAAATCAATAAATCAAAAAAATGGAAATAGCAAAGCTATCTCCAATATATGATAAAAGAAGCGAATCTTTCACCACGACTAGAACTAAATTATAACATATTACAAACGTTTCGTAAATTATTTGTTTTAAATCCTTCAATATTTAAACAAACCTCTTCAATCACACGATTACGAGTTTCAATTGGTGCCCAGGCAATATGTGGTGTCATTATTAATTTTGTTGCATCTTTGATTTCTAATAAGGGACTGTTGCAACAGAATGGTTCATTTTCAAAAACATCTAAGCCAGCTCCTGCTAAGCGATGTTCTTTTAATGCCTCAACTAAATCTGCTTCATTTACAATTTTTCCTCTTCCAACATTAATTAAATATGCTGAATCCTTCATTTTTGCGAAAACTGATTGGTCAAAAAGATTTTCTGTTTGACTATTTAAAGGTGCATGAATACTAATAATGTCACTTGATTCCAGTAATGTATCAAAATCAACCTGTTGATAATTTTGCTGGTTATTTTTTCCACTTGTAGAATAATATTGAACCTGACAGCCAAATGCGGTTGCAATTTCAGCAACTTTACGGCCAATATCGCCCATTCCAACGATTCCCCAAGTTTTACCAGTCAATTCGTGGAAAGTGTATCCTAAATGGGTAAACATAGAGCTTGATGCATAATTACCGCTCTCAACATAATTATGGTAATAATGATTTTTATTGTATAAATCTAATAATAAAGCGAATGTATGTTGTGCTACTGCATTTGTTGAATAGCCTTTAACATTGCATACGGTTATACCGGCAGCCTTACAATATTCAAGATCAATATTATTAACACCTGTCGCAGTAACACAAATAAGTTTTAATTTATGAGCATCTTTTAACTGTTCCTCTTTCAATATATGCTTATTAGTAATTACAACACTCGCATCTTTAATCCGCTCAGGAACCTCACTAACTTGACTTTGATGATATATTGTTACATCACCATATCGATTTAATTTGCTGACATCAATATCACTACCCAGTGTCTCACTATCCAAAAAGACAATCTTAAAATCACTTTTCATCATTGTAACTACTTCATCAAAACCTTTTCCTTGTATCATTTTTCCTAAAATAATAGCTTCATTTAAATCAAGAATTTTTGATGGTCGACAATTTCCGCTCATTACACCATCATTGATTTGAAAATCAAGATCTTTATTTAATAAAGAAATTCCTAAACTGCGACTCGTTACCTCTTCTAATTCTTCAACACTATTTAGAATTTGATTAACAAATTCAGAATTTTTTTGAATACAAGCCCTAATACAACTACTAAAATCTTTGCTTATCTTTACCTCTTCTCTAAAAATATCATCAAATAATAATGGTAAAACAAGATTATAAAGATCCATCGGTACAGCTCCATAACCTTTAGTAAAGCAATACAATAAAGCACTCCCTAATTTTTCATCTTTCATTCCATCTACTAACTTCATTTTTCTCTCCTAAAAAATATTTATAACTATTCTTTGACGGTCTTGCATCGTCATATCATCATAAATGATAAAACAGTATTTAAATCGTTTATAACGATGGTCATATTTTAATACATTATAACTTAAATATCGACTCTTTGATTCTTTTGCTCCACTGCCACATGAAGAACCAGCAGCAATCACATACATCCCTTCTTGACTGCTAAAAAATGGTAAATGTTTATGACCATGCAAAACATACTGAATTTGGTGTTTTCTTAACCATTCTACTAAATCACGGCTGTCTACTAATGCCTTAGAACTATCCATAATTTTCCCAACAAAAATCTTTTCACGCCATTTTTGCTTTAAAAAATCATCACGGGTAATTGGAAACAGATGATGATGCAGCATTGCAACAATTGTATAATCTCCTAAATTTTTAATAGCGGCAAGCTCTTCATCAATATTGTTTAATTGTTTCATTCCAACTTTACCACGCGCTAAATTACCTTCTACAGTTGAATCAATCTTAATTAAAACAATCTTTTCTTCTTCAAATACTTTAATGCTTTCATTTAACAAAAAGGCGATTACTTTACTTTTCTGACGCTTAAAAATATTAAAACCATTAACAATTACATCATGATTTCCTAAAATAAAGGAAACATCTGCATTATAACGATTTTTTAACCCTTTCATAAACCCTGATGCCTCATACATATTTTTTCGATTTGGTGAATTCATTAAATCCCCCGTAATCAAAAACTTTAAAGGATAATAAGAACGTAGCTGTTTAACAGTTTGATCAAGACTATCTTCAAGTGCCAAACGACCGATATTCTTCTTTTTGCTACCAAGGTGTAAATCACTTAGCTGCACAAAAAAGCTATCATAAGGACTTAAATATCGAATTGAAAAAATTGTATCATGTTCAATTTTAAAAATGACTTCTTCAATGTCCTGAGTAGTATAAATAGGAACAAATGCACACTCATCACCTTTAAAAATTAAAAATCCAGGCCAGCGATCAATTTGATATAAGGCCGTAACAAAATGTTTAAAAGGTCCATAAAATGATAAATCTTCTTTTTTTAATAGATTATGACAATTTAAAACCCTAATATTATCACTGTCTAAATCATCCACAATCTGATTTGAGGTTAAATACGCATTAATTGGCTCACTATAATCAAAACTTGATAATACTACGATCTGATATTTATTACGTTCTGTATTAATATACTCTTTTAATTCTTCTAAATGAGTCGGATCCATTTTTTCCATGATTTGTTCAGCATTTTTAGCTTTACTAAAAGCTAAAAACATATCATAACCAATATTTTCAATGGCTTTTAAATTAATACCACGTTTACGCATCCATTTTCTCAACTGGCATAAACCACGATATTCGTCAAGAATGCGACTAAAATAAGTTATGCTATCATCAAAAATTAAATTTAGATAAGCATTTATTAAATCATACTCATTCATTATTTGATCGCCTCCTTATCTATTATTATAACCCATTCAAAGCAAAAGCCTATATAAAATATAGGCCTTTTTGTTAAAATTTTAAATTTCTTGGTGTTCTTGGGAAAGGTTCAACATCACGAATATTTTGCATTCCAGTTAAATACATTAAGAAACGATCAAATCCTAAACCGAATCCCGCATGTTTACAGCCACCATAGCGACGTAAGTCCATATACCATTGTAAACCATCTTTAGACATTCCTTTTTCATCCATGATTCTTTCAAGAACATCATATCTTTCTTCACGTTGACTTCCTCCAACTAATTCTCCAATTCCTGGAACCAATAAATCACAAGCAGCCACTGTTTTATTATCATCATTTAAACGCATATAGAAAGCCTTGATTTCTTTTGGATAGTCTGTCAAGAAAACTGGTCCTTTAACAACCTGTTCACAAATATAGCGCTCATGTTCACTATTTAAATCCATTCCCCATGAAACTTTATTTTTAAATTTAACATCTGCTTTTTCTAAAATTTCAATTGCTTCAGTGTATGTCATCCGTTTGAAATCACTGTTTTTAACTTTAGTAATTCGATTGATGCAATCTTTATCAATCATTGAAGCAAAGAATTCCATTTCCGCAGGAGCATTATCTAAAACGTAATCGATACAATATTTAACCATATCTTCAATTAAATCCATATCATCCTCTAAATCAGCAAAAGCAATTTCAGGTTCAATCATCCAAAATTCACTAGCATGGCGAGAAGTATTAGAGTTTTCTGCTCTAAATGCAGGACCAAATGTATAAACATCTCTAAAAGCCATTGCAAAAGCTTCAACATGTAATTGACCAGTAACTGTTAAGAAAGCCTCTTTTTCAAAGAAATCATCTTCAAAATTAGTTCCATCAATAGTTGTTGCTCTAAACATTTCTCCGGCCCCTTCACCATCGTTTCCAGTGATAATTGGTGTATGAACATAAACAAACCCTTGTGATTGGAAAAATTCATGAATAGCCATTGATAAAACACTGCGCAATCTAAAAATTGCATAGAAAGTGTTCGCACGAGGTCTTAAATGCGGTATTTCACGCATATATTCGAATGAATGACGTTTCTTTTGTAATGGAAAATCTTCATCACATTTACCTTCGATTTCAATCTCAGTTGCTTCAACTTCAAATGGTTGTTTTCCTTCAGGTGTCAACTTTAATTTTCCAACTACTCGAATTGAACTACCAGTAGATAATTTATCGATTTCTTCATAGTTAGAAATTTCTGCTTCTGTATATACAACTTGTAAATTTTTGAAGTATGTACCATCATTTAGAGCAATAAATCCCAATTTCCCATTGTTACGATTAGTTCGAACCCATCCCTCAAGTTCAACATATTCGTAACCTTCTAAATCCATCATTTGGTTACTTAAAAACATTTCATATAGTTCTCTAACCGTTATAAATTCAAACATATTAATCCTCCTAGTTTTTCCTATTATATACTTTATTTTATCCATTATTCAAGTATTATTGACGATTTGAATCCATCTTAATAACTAATTCTTGAATTGCTACAACAACATCTACCTGTTGTACCTCGACTCCTTCACGAACTGTAAAATGTGTATGTGTAAAATCAACGATACCTTTAATTCCTAAATCCATTAAACGATCAACTGTTGGTTGAACGTTTTCAGAAATAGCCAAGATTGCAATTTTACAGTCTTTAGGAAAAGTTTTTTCTAAATCATCAATATTATAGAGTTTAACACCAAAACGCTCTCCCTCTTTATTTTTATCTTGATCATAGCCGCAGACAATTTTTCCCACTGTATATTGCCAACGGTTATATTTTAAAATTGCACTACCAAGATTTCCGATACCAATCAAAATAATTGATTCGTCTAGTCCTAATCCTAATACCTCACTTAATCCGTCAATTAAATGTTTTACATCATAACCTTTACCACGTTGGCCAAAATTATCTGTCTTTGATAAATAAGTAAAATCTCTACGAATCGTCGTATCTTGAATACCTGTTAAACTAGATAATTCGCTTGATAAACAATTTTCTTTACCTTCATGCTGCATTTTTCTTAAAGCTTTAAGATAAACAGGATAACGAGACATTGTAGCGTTTGATATTTTTTTATCCATTTTGATTTCCCCCGCTAACCGATTCATTTTCTAAATCTAAATTTGGCTTAATCCCTAATGACAAATCACTAAATAATTTCAAATCGTACATCTGTTTTGCTGCTAAAGCAATCATCATTGCGTTATCAGTACAACAACTCATTGGCGGTAATAATAATTCTACTCCATCTAATTGGCCAACCGCTTCACCCATCGCATTTCGCAATCCACGATTAGCACTCACGCCTCCTGCCATTAATACTTGTTTAATACCATATTCTTTAGTAGCACGTATTGTTTTATTGACTAAAACCGATAAAACCACATCTTGAAAAGAGGCAGCTAAATCTTCTTGATTGATTTCTTCATTTCGCTGCATCGCTTTATGATTTAAATTAATTACAGCAGATTTTAATCCACTAAAACTAAAATTATAGCTTTCATCATCCAAAGGCACTGGTAAATTATAAGTATGATTACCTTTAGCAGCCATTTTATCGATTATAGGTCCCCCGGGATATGGTAAATTTAAAACTCGTCCCACTTTATCATATGCTTCTCCAACAGCATCATCAAGGGTTTGCCCAATTACTTCAAATTTAAAAGGAGCTTTTAATAAGACAAGTTCACTATGACCACCACTAACAACTAAACAAAGACTTGGATAGATAATATTTTGAACATAGTTATTGGCATAAATATGTCCAGCAATATGATGTACTCCAATCAATGGCTTATGATAAGCCATTGCAATCGTTTTAGCGGCCTGTAAACCGATATGCAAAGACCCAACTAACCCCGGTCCTTTAGTTACCGCAATAGCATCAATTTCATCAATCGTAACGTTAGCCTTATTCAAAGTTTCTTTTAATACTAGCGAAACACATTCAACATGTTTCCTACTTGCAATTTCTGGCACTACTCCACCATACATCGCATGAACATCAATCTGTGAGGCCACGACACTACTAAGAAATTCTCGTTCATCTTTTAAGATTGCCATAGCCATCTCATCACAACTTGATTCAATTGCTAAAATAAGTGACACCGTTATTCCTCCATTTCTTTTACCATCAAATACGCATCTTCATGATTATCCTGATAGTAATTTTTTCTTGTTGCGGCAATTTTAAAGCCACATTTTTGATATAAACTAATTGCTTTAGTATTAGAAACTCGGACTTCTAAATTAATATTCGAATAGCCTAAATGCTTTGTAATTTCATCACATTTAGTCATTAATATTTTAGCATAGCCTTTTCCTTGGAACTCTTTTCTAACACCGATAGTTGTTATTTGAGTTTGGTCTCCTAGTGTCCACATTCCTATATAACCAACAATTATATTATTATCTTCCAAAATCAAAATTGATGAAAAAGCATTTTTTTCTAATTCATATTTAAAAGCTTCTTCATTCCATGGCGAACTAAATAAATCATGCTCTAACTTTACAACTTCTTCAATATCACCTAAATCCATCCGTCTGATTAACATATTTTTTTCGCCTCAACATCTTTTAAATAATGAGGAACAAGATTATCAATATTTTGACAATAATCAACACTTTTACCAGCTTGATAAATACAATCACTTAAATCGAGTTTAACTTTGTTAATTCCGACTAAATCACTATCACCAATCACTTGAAAATCAGGATATTGTTCTTTAAAATTAGCAAAATCATCAATCAACATGATTTGATCATCAATTATGGCCTGATTATGCTCATATACCCCAACAAAAATCTTTTTGCTTCGAGCATCAATTACACTGATTGCCTTAGAAGCTCCAGCATAACCATGTAACGAAGAAACTGCCTTGATTTTTATTTTTGAAATTGCTGCCAAAGTTTTGGCAATCGTCAAAGCGACCCGTTGACCAGTATAAGAACCAGGACCAATCGTAATTATCATTTCATCCACATTTAAAACTTCCCAATGATGTTTTTTCAACATTTCATCAAGATGTGTTAAAGCGTACTCAGATTGCCGCCGATTTCCATCTGCTTGATACTTATCAATACATTGATCATCTTCGTATAAGCCAATAACTAAATAAGCATTTGATGTATCCATTACAATTGTCTTCATGTTAAAGCCTCCACAACTTGAGCGTATTTTTCACTATTTGTTTTAAAGACAAATTCGCGAATATTTTCATCAATTTTTTTTATTTCAATTGTTAAACGGTCTACCGGTAAAATATCTTCAATAAAATTAGCCCATTCAACAACACAAACATCATCACTATCAAAAATTTCTTCAAATCCTAAATCATCATCCTGTCCTTCTAAACGATAAGCATCAAAATGTGACAAATTCAAGCGACCTTGATATTGTTTTAAAATGGTAAAAGTAGGACTATTAATAACCTTGGTAATCCCTAATCCTTGACCAATTCCTTTGGTAAAGGTCGTCTTCCCGGCTCCTAAGTCGCCACTTAAAGTCAATAGCATATTTGGTTGTAATAACAAGCCTAAACGATTACCCAAAGCAATCGTTTCTTCAAGGTTATTTACTTTAATTACTTTTTCCATTGTATTCTCCTATCCTTGTGTCAAATCTTCATATACATGATACCAATGTTTCGTAAAATCTTCACTAAACGGTCCTTCACGTTTCGTTGCTAAATCAATTAGCAGTTCTAATTGTTTTTTTAATATTCTATCCAATTCTTTTGAATAATTCATCTGTTTAGCATGTTGCTTATACTCTTCTTCATCTAAAACCCGATAGTTATTATCTGGGAATACTTTTAAATCTAAATCATAATCAATATATTTCAATGCCTCACCATCATATAAAGTTGGTGAAGCAATATTACAATAATAATAAACTCCTGTTTTACGAATCATACAAATCACATTGTACCACTTATTTTTAGGAAAATAACAGATGGCAGGCTCTCTTGTATGCCACATTCGACCATCAGATTCAGTTACTAAGGTGCGATTATTGATTGCAATAAAATGATCATCATTTTCATCTAAGATGAATCCTTTGGCCCAGCATCGATGAATACTTCCATCGTGCTTATAACAGTGAATTAATACTTTTTTTCCTACCAGAGAATCTGACATCTTTTACTACCTCTCTTTATAACAGTACTATTATACACAAATTACTATCCTTTTTAAAGACAGAAGAAAAGAAAAGTAGCAAGCTACTTTTCTTTTACAGTTTAATCGAATTATTTAATCGTGGATATATTAAGGCAAATCCGATGTAGCAAATAATTAAAGTTGGTAGGCAATAGGCTAAATTATAACCAAATGAATACCACCATGGATTCATTCCCTCAGGAGCATATGCTCCAAACAGCCATGCTCCAGATAAATAATGTGAGATAAACTTAAGAATCATTACAACAATAATTCCAGGATAAACTACATGACCTTTAATCTCAAAGTTTTTAAAAAATGATGCTATACCAATTACAGCTAGTGGAATTAAATAATCTAAAAATAATGACCATGGCCCCCAATATGTAGCCAACCCTAAAACAAAATGCAGTCCACAGCAGCAGGCTCCAACAACAATACCGTAATATCCACCTAATAAATATGAGGCTAATAGGATCGGTACTAATGACAGCGTAATACTTCCTCCCTGAGGCTGTCCCGGAACGACTTTAAAAGCTAATTCTAAAACTACTTGTAAAGCCATAAACATCGCCATATAAGCAATTGTTTTGGTTGTAATCTTAAATGTTTTGTTTTTCATATTTGTTTTTCCCCTTCCTTATGAAAGAGCCTAACAAAATTAAAAAATGCTTCTTTGCGAACGCAAAAAAGCAAACAATTTTAAATTTGCTCTCTCTACGCTGGCATTACCCAGTTCAGATGATAAGGGATCAGGCTTATGCCCTTCTCAGCAATTTTGCACCCCTGGCTCGTATACTATTATAGATTATCTTATTATAATATCAAGAAAAAAATCATTTTATTGATATTTCTGTAGCTTCTTTTTTAATATAGTAATCCAATAAGATGTTTTTTCCTTCTGCTGCCGAATTAAAAGAATCTAAATTACCAGTAATATACCTTACTGCTTCTTGCCATTCAGACAAAGCGTATGTTTCAGCTCTTAATTCATTTAAAAACTGTAACTGTTCATGGTCAAGCGATAATCTTCCTCTTAAATCAGAAATATAGGTACACTGCATAATATCGGCTATTTTTTCAAGTAGACCCATCGCTTTTCTCCTTTTCTAAAATAAAATATATGCGTTTCTCTCCCTAAACGCATATACCGAAATTCATATGCTTTTATTGCATATAGAGAACGATAAATCAGACAATATCGTTCAAATGTATTAAAATAATATATATGTTTTTATAGTGTGAAATTTGTTATTTTATAATATTTTATTACGAATTTTGACCGCATAATAGATGCTTGATAATCTCTACCTTTTAAGGACAAATAAATGTACTAATGTTATTTTCCATGAGCCCATCTTAAAAAAGTATCCTGTGAAACGCCTAATTCTTTAGCAGCCTGCCGTGAAGCAATTAAATTTTGTTGCCATTGATGCTTCAAAATTTCAAAATTTTCGGGAATTTCTTTGCGAGGGCGTCCAAATCTCACACCACGCATTCGTGCTGCTTCAATCCCTTCTCTTTGACGCTGACGAATATTTTCACGCTCTGTTTGAGCAACGTAAGAAAGAATCTGTAGAACCAAGTCTGCCACGAATGTTCCCGTTAAATTATCACCAGTACTCCGTGTATCTAATAATGGCATATCCAAAACAACAATATTTACATTTTTTTCTTTAGTGATTTTACGCCATTGGTTTTGTATTTCTTCATAATCACGTCCCAACCGATCGATTGATTTAATAACGATTGTATCTCCAGCACGAATTTTCCTTAATAATTTTTGATATTGCGGCCGATTAAAATCTTTCCCGCTTAATTTATCAAGATAAATTTGTTTCCTTGACATTGGATAATTCTCCAAGGCAATCATTTGCCGATCCTCATTTTGTTCTCTTGTTGAAACTCTTGCATAACCATACACTTTGTTTTCCATAATCTTCTCCTTTATAATAAATTATTTCTTCTACAAGTGCAGTATTGCCTAAACTCGTTCAATATTTCGACAATACAACATTTATAAAAAATATTTTTATATTTTATCTAACTTTAAAGTTAAAAATCTACCTATTAATAATAATTTGTATTCTTTTTATCCAATGATTAAAAAAATCTATATTAAAATTAATAAACGTAATGCTTTTATCTAGAAATTTTACAAAATGATGATATAATGACGATAGATTAAGGAGGCTTTATAAAATGGCAAAAATTATTTCTGTAAATGCAGGTAGTTCTTCATTAAAGTTTCAATTATTTGAAATGGATGACGAATCTGTAATTACATCTGGAGTAATCGAAAGAATTGGATTAGAAGATTCAATCTTTACGATTAAATATCAAGGAAAAAAGACTGTTACAACTAACCCAATTAAAGATCATAAAGTTGCAGTACAACTTTTATTAGATACTTTAATTGAAAAAGGAATTGTAAAAGAGTTAAATGAAATCAAAGGTGTTGGGCATCGTGTCGTTCAAGGGGGATCATACTTTGATTCTTCAGCAATCATTGATGAAGATGTTGTTAGTAAAATTGACGAATTAAAATCATTAGCACCATTACATAATCCCGCTCATTTAACTGGATATTATGCATTTAAGGAAGCAATCCCTGAAGCTGGAGCTGTAGCTGTATTTGATACTGCTTTTCACCAAACTTTAGATCCTAAATGCTATATTTATCCAATTCCATATAAATATTATACAGACTATAAAGTACGTAAATATGGTGCTCACGGAACTAGTCATTTCTATGTTTCTCAACGAGCAATCGAAATGCTTGGAAATCCTGAACATTCCAAAGTTATTGTGGCTCATTTAGGAGCTGGTGGATCTTTAACAGCTGTTAAAGACGGTAAATCAGTAAATACTTCAATGGGATTCACTCCACTTGCAGGAATTATGATGGGAACTCGTAGTGGTGACGTCGATCCTTCTGTAATCGATTATTTGATTGAAGAAGTTGGAATGGACATGAAAGAAGTTATTACGATGTTAAATAAAGAATCTGGACTACTTGGTATTTCTGGTGTGTCAAGTGATTTTAGAGATGTTCAAAATGCTGCTTTAGAAGGTAATGAAAGAGCTCAACTTGCAATCGATATTTTCTATCGTCGTGTTATTGCTTATATTGGTCGTTATTTTATTGCATTAGGTGGTGTTGATGCAATTTGCTTTACTGCAGGAATTGGTGAAAATTCATTCTTTGCAAGAAAAGGAATTTGTGATTTATTAAAAGATGCTTTAGGTATCGAACTTGATGAAGATGCAAATGTTAATGGTCAAGGAGATCGTTTAATTAGTACTCCTAATTCAAAAGTAAAAGTATTCGTTATCCCAACTAATGAAGAATTAGTAATTGCTCGCGATACAAAACGTCTACTAAACTTATAAAATAAACATGTAGCATTCCTGCTACATGTTTTAACGTGATGAAAATTAAAAATTTTTTAAAAGCAACGATTCATGAATCACTTTTAACAGGAATCTTGCTTGCTATCGTTGGGGGCTTTTTAGATATTTATACCTATCTTCTAAAAGGCAATGTTTTTGCTAATGCCCAAACTGGAAACATGGTTCTTATGGGACTTAAAATCGCTGAGCAAAACTATTTAGGTGCTTTATATTATTTATTACCAATATCAGCTTTCTTTTTAGGTATTGTTATTAGTGAATACATTAAGCATCGTTTAAGTAATGTCCAATATGTTGAATGGCAACATTTAATCTTAATTATTGAAATTATTATTCTGACGATCATTGCATTCATCCCTAAAGAGATTCCCTATAGTGTTTGCAACGTAACAATTGGTCTAGTTTGTTCTTTACAAGTAAATACATTTAGAACAACTAATGGTTTACCGTATGCCTCGACAATGTGTACTGGGAATTTGAGATCTGCCGGTCAAAAACTATCAGCATATTTATTCGCTCATGATAAAGATGCGTTACATCATTGTTTTCGCTATTTGATTATTATCTTCTTTTTTATCATTGGAGCCATTATTGCTACAGGTTTAATTAATATTTTTGGACAATGTGCGCTGTTATTTTGTTGTATATTACTTTTGATAACTCTACTCATTTTAGTTTATTAGCCTACTTGTTAGGCTATTTTTATTTTAACAAATGCTCTTTTACATACTTTATAATATCATCATGACTGCTCAAAACATCACAAAATGTCTTTCTTAAATCAAGCCGCTGCATATCAACGCAACGTATCTCACTCAACTGTAAACGACTTTTAGTCTTTACGCCCGACATCATCACTTCAATATCCATTTCAAATTCTGGATTAGCACTTGTTCCTTTTATAGAAGTACATGGAATAATCAGCATTTTATAGCCAAGATCCTTTAAAATATAACACCAGTGCCCATCCATTAATTCTTTAGGGAAACCACGTCCGATATTGAAATATGCTAATTGATGAACTTGTGGTCGATTAGAAAGATGATAATATGTACTGTCAATATCACGTCCATTTTCTTTAACTAAATGACAATAAAAATATTCTAGTTGATTTGTCAAATGTTTCAATGAACAGCTGTATTTTTCAACGTCATAAATACCTGTTTCTTCTAAATTCTCTAATGATTTACTTATTTCAATTAAATTTTCATGTACACTCATAATTTATCCCTCCTATTATCATTTACTCCTAAACTTGGAAAATCACTTTTATTTTTTACAATTTTTTTTAATTTATTCATAAAATAATTAAAAATTATCAGGAAATGAGTCAATGTAAATAATAAAACTAATTATTTATGCTTTATTTCTTTGCATCTATTATCAAATACTTCATATTATAATATGGGTTGCTTTTTTAATTTTATTTGTATATAATAGCAACTGTTATTAAGGAGACAGAAATACAAAATAGCGCCAGGACTAAGTAATTAGTTGACGAGGGCTAGACTTATCGAAATATTCGGCGGATGGTCTAGAGGTATGATACTACCTAAACAATGAACAAAAATAATGGGTAATCATTAAACAAATTCATTCGGTATCCTCCATTGATAACATAATAACAATTGAATAATCAAAACTATGGAGGAATTTTTATGTGTGGAATTACTGCGTTTTCCGGTAAAGAAGAAGCTTTACCATTCTTACTTCAAGGACTTTCTAAATTAGAGTATCGTGGCTATGATTCAGCTGGTGTAACCCTTGTAGATAAAGATAAACTTTTCACGATTAAAACGAAAGGAAGATTGCAAAATCTCATAGATCGACTAGATCAAGATACTCCAATTGGCTGTGTCGGAATTGGTCACACTCGCTGGGCAACTCATGGAGTCCCATCTAACCTTAATTCTCATCCCCATACCAATAATAAAAACACTATTTCACTAGTGCATAATGGAATCATTGAAAATTATCGAGAATTAAAGGAACAACTAGTAGCTAAGGGGTATAAATTCCATAGCGAAACAGATAGTGAAGTTGTCGTCCATCTACTAGATTCTTACTATGATGGTGATATGCTGAAAGCATTAAAAAAGGTCATTACTCACATTGATGGAAGTTACGCTTTATGCATTGTTTCTACTTTAGAGCCGGATGTAGTTTATGTAACTAAAAAAGACAGTCCATTAGTATTAGGGACAAGTGACTGTGCAAGTTTTGGGGCAAGTGATATTCCTGCTTTATTAGACTACACCAAAGATGTCTATTTTATTGATGATTTTGAAATTGCTAAATTATGTAAAAATAAAATAACTTTCTATGACGCTGAAGGCAACGAAATTCAAAAAGAAATTACACATATCCCTTATGATAATGAAGCAGCTCAAAAAGGCGGTTACGATACTTTCATGTTAAAAGAAATTCACGAACAGCCATATGCTATTAGTGAAACTTTAAGAGGCCGAGTTGAAGGTAATGATCGAATTATTTTGCCTGAACTAGAAATATTGAAAGAACGTTTTACAACTTTTAATAAAGTATATTTTGTCGCTTGCGGAACTGCATATCATGCTTGCCTTTCAGGAGCCAATATTATGGAACGCTTAACTGGTATTCCTACTTTTACCCAAGCCGCTTCAGAATTTAGATATGGTGACCCTATCATTGATGAAAAAACTCTGTGTATTTTTGTCTCACAATCGGGTGAAACTGCAGATACCATGGCTGCTTTACGTTTAGCAAAAAATAAAGGTTGTACTACGATTGCCGTAGCTAATGTTCTTGGTTCAACTATCTCGCGTGAAGCTGAAGCAACAATTTATACTTGTGCAGGACCAGAAATTGCTGTAGCAAGTACTAAAGCCTATACTACGCAAGTTATTGTCTTATTATTATTAGCAATGTATGTTGCACAGACCCTAGGAAAAGAAAATGATATCTATAAAGACATTATTAACGGAATTGCTAAATTGCCTAAACAAATCGAAAATATTTTAAAAGATGAACCACTATTTGAAAAATATGCGAACTATTTAAAAAATCAAAAAGATGCCTACTATATTGGGCGAAGTTTAGATTATGCTTCCGTCCTAGAGGGTGCTTTAAAACTAAAAGAAGTATCATATATCCATGCTGATGCTTATATTGCTGGTGAATTAAAGCATGGTCCAATTGCTTTGATTGAAGAAGGCAGTGTAGTAATTGCAGTTGCTACACAACCACATATAGCTTCAAAAACAATTAGCAATATTCAAGAAACAATTGCTCGAGGAGCAAAAGTCATTTTATTTACATTAACCGGTGAAGAGGTTGGAAATGTTGATGAAACTTATTACATGCCCGATGTAAATCCAATTTTACAAGCAGTATTAGTTGCAATCCCACTGCAGTTAATCAGTTATTATGCCGCTAAACTTAAAGGTTGCGATGTTGATAAACCTCGTAATTTAGCTAAATCAGTAACAGTTGAATAAATATATAAGAGCGTTGTTATCACGCTCTTTTTGTTTTTCAAGACATAAGCCACTAACAATCTATTCCCCTTGCATATCTTATAGTATGGAAGGAGATGAAACCCATGAATTCATGTAATCGAGATTTTTGTATCGATGACTGCTGCATGGACAATTGCTGTATTGAAGGTTGTTGCGTTGATGAACGTTGTGCCTTAGCGGCTGTTTTACAATCAGTTGCAATGCAAGAAGGTGCCTTAGCTGCAATTTTATGTGCTGAAAGTGAAAAAATTAAAAAAGCAGTATGTTTAGCTAAATGTATCGATGAATTAATTGCAATCAATGAATCAGCAGCACAGACAATTGGTACTGTAAAGGAACTAGAAAACGCATTAAAAGAAAAAGCCTGTTGTGCTATTGAAGCATTACAAGATCTACGCAATAATGATTCTTGTAAATAAAAACTAGTCTCTGGAATCTTCCAGAGACTTTATAAATTTAATAAATTAGTAGCAATCGTAAAATAGATCAACAATGACAAAGCATCAACGATCGTAGTGATAAACGGGCTAGCCATCACAGCGGGATCAAAGCCTAATTTATCAGCTAAAATTGGTAAAGTGCAGCCAACGATTTTAGCAATGATTACAGTAACTATCAAAGTTAGACAAACTACAGCAGCTATCATGATTGAAACATGATCAATAATCATCATTTTAATAAAATTACATGCTGCTAAAGTAACCCCAACTAAAATTGCAACTCTAAATTCTTTAAAAACAATTTTGACGATATCACTATGTTTGATTTCATCTAGTGACAAAGCCCGAATAATTGAGACAGAGGCTTGCGAACCTGAATTACCACCAGTATCCATTAACATTGGAATAAAAGCCGTTAAAATCACAGAGCCCGCTAAAGCATGCTCAAATCCTTGAATGATTTTTCCAGTAATAGAAGCTGAAATCATTAATAACAAAAGCCACGGTATTCTTTTTTTAAATGTTTCAAACGGGCCATTTTTAATATAAGGCTTGTCTGACGGTACCATTGCGGCCATTTTTTCGATATCTTCAGTTGTTTCTTCCTGCATGATATCAACAATATCATCAACTGTAATGATTCCAACTAAACGATTTTCATTATCAACCACAGGCATTGAAGTTAAGTCATATTTTTGAAAATCATGTGCTACATCCTCTTGATCCTCCATCGTATGAACTGTAATAAGATTATCGTTCATAATCTCCTCAATCAAAGCACTTTGTGATGATAAAACTAACTTTCTCAAAGTAACAATTCCCAAAAGATGACGAAAATTATCGATTACATAACAAGTATTGATTGTTTCTTTATCTACTCCAATACGTCTAATTCGTGCAATCGCTTCCTTAACTGTCATATCTGCACGTAAATCAACAAAATCGATATTCATATTACTACCTGCAGAATCTTCAGGATAGCGTAATAAATGATTTATATCACGACGAGTCTCAGGATTGGAAGCAGCAATAATTCGCTTCACAACATTAGCGGGTAACTCTTCAAGAAGTTCCATTACGTCATCTGAATAAAGATCATTAATAATATTCTCTAACTCTTTATTGGTTAACGAATCTATTAACGCATGTTCTCTGTCGCTTGACATATATGCAAAAATATCTGCAGCATCATCTTTTGGCAATAATCTAAATATACGTATCATATTTTCATCAGAAAAACCTTCGAGCATTTCGGCAACATCCACATCGTTCATTTCTTTTAAGATTTCTTTAATTTCCTTATATTTCCTTATTTCTAATAATTTTTCAATTAATTTAATTTGTTCCATTCGACTTTCCCCGTTTTTCATATCATTATTAATTATACCAAAGAGTATATGCTGATGAAAGACAAAAGGAAGATACCCACATCTTCCTTCGGTTTCTATTAAAATAATTTTTGTGGATAAACACCGACAGCTGTTAATTTTTGAATACTTTCAATAACTGTTTGTTTATCTTCTTTATATGTAACTCCAAACCAATTATCTAACGATTTTAACACAGTCACTTCAACCTGATTTTCTTTTAATAGTGAACCTATAATAGTTGGTAATAGATACTCATCTTTAAAATTATCATTCTCTAATTGAGATAAAAACAATTTGAACTTAGAATCTAAAATATCAAATATTTCTGGTTGTAGAGCCCACATATTCATTGATACCGGTACCTCGAGATCAAGTTCAATAATTTGATTTTCTTTTTTAACAAATGCACAATTATCACCTTTTTCAATATTATGTGTCTCAACAATATCACAAAGATGATTGTTTTGATCAACCGTGCACACCCCACGTGTTACACCACCATTATCACTCAAAGTATTTTTAAGTACAAAACTAACCATCGCAATCTGTTGTTTAGCCGTATTATCATGATTTTCATTTAAGTATTTATAAGCTTCTTCGTATGCCTGTTTACCATAATAGTCATCAGCATTAATAACTAAAAATGGTTCATTAATTACATCCTTGCAACATAAAATTGCCTGCCCTGTTCCCCATGGTTTTGTTCTTTGTTTAAATGTTTCTTGGTATTCGTCAGGAATATTATCTAGTTCTTGAAAAACATATTCAACATCAATAATTTGTTTGATTCGTGATCCAATCACAGCATCAAATTCTGCTTCTAAATCCTTACGAATAACGAAAACTACTTTATTAAAACCTGCCTTTTTAGCATCATAAATGGAATAATCCATGATTATTTCACCATTTGGTCCTACTGGTGCCAATTGTTTAATGCCACCTCCAAAACGACTACCAATTCCGGCCGCCATAATAACCAATGTAATATTCTTCATAAAGTCCCTCATTTCTAAATATTCTTCATTAATTATACACTATCTTTAACTATTTTAATAGTTATTGTAATAAGCAAATCGCAGCAAACAAATTAAAGTAGTATTAATATCAATATTTTGTTAGAATGAATATCATGGAGGGGGATTATGCAGACTTATCTATTATCAAGAAAATATTTTAAATTAGCATTTATTATTTATGCTTTTATCAATACACTTGCCCTAGGTTACCTAGGTTTCAATCTTAATATTTTGTTATTTATCATGATTGGATGGGGAGGACTTATCATTGGATGGGACTTTTATCAAAAACAAATTAATTACCATGATATTAAATTTATTTTAATTATTACCTATGGCCTGATTTTGTTCCTTGCAACAGCGATCAATCCATATAGTAATTTAAAATCATATTTAATTGCACTTTTACAGCTAATGATCTTTTTTTTGATCTACGGGAATCAAAAAAGTTTTTCATCAAACAATATCTACGATGAATTAAAAAGTATTATTCCTCTGACCAACCTATTAACCGGTCTAGCTGGAATCTGTTCTTTAATAATGTATTTATTTAAATTCTCGAAAATTCAAAATGGATGGCCAATCGGATTAGTAGGAAATCGATTATTTGGTGTATATTTTAATTGTAATCCTGCAGCCTTTTTGAGTGCAATTACTATTTTATTAGCACTTTATGCATTAAAAAACGAATATACACATCCACGATTATATAAACTAAATATCATTGTCCAACTATTATATATTATTTTGACTCAATGCCGAGCAGCTCTAGTTATTTTGGCTGTCATTTTGACTGGTTTAATATATACTTATTTTTTTAAAGATTGTTATTATTCAAAGTTAAAGAAATATCTATTTTCTTTAGGTCTTTCTATCATTATTTTCATTACTAGTATCATCACCGCTAACGGTCTATCATATTTAAGTGGTAATCATCACGAAACAAGCAGCCGTTTTCAAATTAATAAAGTAATTGAATCAATTGAATTGTTTTTTCAAGGAGATTTTCAGCCAAGTTTAAATCAAATTAATCAGATCAGCAGTGGACGTATTGAATTATTTAATACTTCAATTGAAATTTGGCAAACCAACCCTATTTTAGGAATTGGTGCCGGTAATTTTCAAACTATTGGTAGGCACCTGACCAACAGTAATGTTGTCAAACAAATCCAGGTTGTTCATAGTCATAATGTCTTTTTGGAAACTCTTGTAACAACTGGAATCGCTGGAGCGAGTCTATTTATAATATTTTTTATTGCTTCATTTAAATCTATTCTAAAATTATTTAAAGTAAAACAGCAAAGTTCCAATTATCTAAAGATAATGATTTTTACATTAATTGTTGTTAGTGAATTTATTGGCGGAATGTTTGACTATGGCGTTTTTTATGTTTATTCTTTATCAGCAACTCTTTGTTGGTTATTTCTTGGTTATCTACATGATTATCATTAAAAAAGCTTATTCAAAATAAGGGTGAACCCTCTCTTAAAAGCTGAGTTGAATTCAATTCAGCTTTTTTGTAAAGAAAAAAGACGCCAAAGCGTCCAATTATTTTCTTAAACCTAAACTTTCACATAAAGAAGAATATCTTTCAATATCTTTATTTTTTAAATATTTTAATAAATCTCTTCTTCTACCAACTTTTTTTAATAATCCTCTATTTGAATGATTATCTTTTGGATGTTGTTTGAAATGTCCATTTAATTTGTTGATATCTGCTGTTAATACTGCGATTTGTACTTCTGGAGATCCTGTATCTCCTTCTTTAGTAGCATATTTTTGCATAATAGCTGTTTTTTCTGCTTTAGTTAACATTCTAATTATCCTCCTGTTGTTTAACTTAGCTAACTCCAAGCTATACGTCGAGTACTCGTATATCCTAGACGTTGCCGCGAATAATATTCTATCAAATATCTTCTTAAAGTCAAGTTAAATCACTAAATATTTAAATAAACTTATTTCTTTTTATAATTCCCCGATTGATAACTGCTAAGATTGTAAACTCTTTATCTATGACAACAATATCACCCTGATAACCAATTTCTATCTTCCCCTGCTTTAATCCATATAATTTAGCTGGATTAACTGCCGCCATTAGTACGGCATCATCGATTGAACAGTCACAATAACGCATCATATTAGCACAAGCTTCATTTAACCCTAATGTGCTTCCTGCAATTCTACCAGTTTCTTTGACTGTAGCATGTCCCCCGACAATTACAATATCTTTACCAGAAAAATGATATTGCCCATCTGGCAATCCCTTACAGGGATTAGCATCAGTAATCAAAATAATTCGCTCTTTTCCAATTGCTTTGTATGTCGCACGAATAACATCTTTATCAATATGAAAGCCATCCACGATAAGCTCACACATTAAATCTGATAAAATTGCACCAGTTACAACTCCAGGATCACGGTGCAAATGCTGTGACATTGCGTTATAAAGATGAGTAATTCCTTTTGCACCGTATGCTTGTGCCTTTTTTACCTCTTTAGCACTTGCACTTGAATGCCCCACATTCATCACATAGCCATGGTTACTTGCATAATTGATTAATTCTAAAGCATTAGGCAGCTCGGGGGCAATTGTCATTGCATTCACTTTTCTGCAAGTTGAAATATACTGATTAAATTCATCAAAATTTACTAAACGTAAATGTTCTTCTTTCATTACACCTTTATTCTTAATATTTAAATACGGTCCTTCAAGATGAACACCAATTAAATTATCTGGGGTATTTCCTTCATACATTTGTAAAAGATTCAATGTGTCGTGATGGCTTTCACAAACAATACTAGCGTTAAAACCAGTAACTCCCTCATCTAATAAGCTATCACTGATTATTTCTAACTCCTGCTTTGATGAATACTTATTAAAATCATATCCCATCGCCCCATGTGTATGGGTATCCAAAAGACCAGGAATAATATAATTATTTTGAACATCAATAACACTATCAGCTTCTAATCCTTCATAATCTTTATAAATACCTGTAATCTTTCCACCTTCAATCATCACCGCACCGTTATTAAGCCGTTTAATTCCATCAAGAATCACAATTCCATTTTTAATTAATGTTTTCATATCATGTCCCCTTTTTCCGTATAAATACATATGTTTCCACATCTGATAATGCTTCACAATATTGATAACCTAAATAATTAAATTGTTTTACTGCCTCAAATGAATCAATTCGATTTTCAATTAAATAACGAACCATTTGTCCTCTTGCCATCTTTACATAAACACCTATTTCCCTATACCCTTCATCACTCTCCTCTTTAAAGTGGCATTTAACATATTTTATGCTAGATGTTAAATATTTTTTTATGATTTTAGTATATTGTTTTGCCCCAAGATCTAGTATTTGATTATCATCTTTTGTCAATTCATCATAAATTCGACTGTTCCAAAACTCATATAAACTTTTAAATTTTTCTGTCTTTACTTTATTATTTAATTCTAAACGATATGGCACAACACCATCGAACGGTCTTAAAATACCATAAAATCCAGATAAGATGCGTAAATGTTGTTTTGTATATTCATAATCATCATCAGTTAAAACATGAGCTGCCGTATTAGTATATTGAATTCCTTCATAAGCTAGCAGTGCTGGAACTGTGTCCTTTTTTAGATCCATCATCTGATAATTCAAGTATGCAATTTGAGCAATTTGATCATTGCAACCTAACATCTTTTTTACTTCATCGACTTTTAGTGTCTTAAGAATTCCTAGCAGTTCCTCCGTTTGTGGCAAAAAAACAGGTAAACTTTCTACGTCTATATAATCAATATTATCGTTCATCCGTTTAGCTGGAGTAATTACAATTTTCATTTAATTTCCTTATTATAACTATCTTTAAGATAGTAGCGTCTTTTTCCCTTTGTCTTATTTTTATACTCAATTGCAGCTTTTGGACAAATACTGATACATGCCATACACTGTGTACAATGTTCATCCCAAATAGGTCTAGAATCAACTAGACTAATGTTCTTTAATGGACAAGCATGGATACATTGACCACAACCAATACAAGTATCTTCAACATGAAATCCTTTAGCCCTAACAAACATTGGATAAAAAAGCCTATTGACTATGCCACTATTAAATCGTCCTATAAACGTAGGTTTAGTTTCTAAAAAATATTTTCCTGCTTTGATTTCAGCTGCTAGTAAAAGTGCAGTTTCTACACCATGTGAAATAATCACTTCTGGATTTTCTGGTGCCTTAAACATAGTAATAAAATTTTCTGGCATAACAATCTCTCCGACTCCCATTAAAATCATATTTTTTTCATTACATAAACGGTTAATATATTTAGCAGCATTTCCAATATCTCCACCACATGTCATTATAAAATAAATTTTAGTTCCCGAAACAAAATGATTAGTCCGAATAAATTGCTCCACTACCCGAGGAATACGCCACGCATATGTAGGGCAAACAATAATATACTGCTGCTCTAATGAAACAATTAAATTATTTTTTAAACATTCATTGATAGAAACTAATTTATCTTCAATCACTGAATTAATTACCTCTGCAATATATCGGCTATTTCCAGTCCCGCTAAAATACAAAATCATTAAGCAATCTTCCTTTCATAAATATTTTCATATCTTCCCGAACACGTTTTTCCACAATCAATTATTTTAAATCCAAATTTTTCATATAAACCAAATTCACTACTATGTATATATATTTTTTTAAAACCCATTTTTCTTGCACATACAATAATTTCTTTAATCATCACTTCACTTAAACGTTGACCACGGTAATTCGGATTCACATAGATATAGCCAATAAAAGGCTGATAGCCACTATTATCTATACTATCACTTTCAACAAAAGTCGAAAAACCAACAATTTTATTATCATACCAAACCCCAACTACACACTGCCATTTAGTAAAATACCCTGTCTTCATTTTATTAGCCAAAGATTTACCAGCACGCCAAGAACAATTTTGAACATAGTCAATCATTGTATCCCAATATTCATCCGTACTTTTTAAAAATTTAATTTCTATCATTAAATTCCTCCCATCAAAAAAAGAAGATCTTATCAATCCTCTTTATTATAACATCATATAGATTGCTTGGGAAACACCGTCTTCTTCACATGCTCCAACTACCTGATAAGCCATTGCTTTAATTGTCTCATTAGCATTACCTGGCGCAAAAGAATACTTAAACCGCTCAAATAATGTAATATCATTGAGACCGTCACCTAAAACCATTACTTCATCTTTTGAATAACCTAATTCTTCAATAACATTTTCCAAAATCAATCCTTTTTGAGCTGCCTTATCGGTAACTTCAATATTATCATCAAATGATGATAAATAAGCTATCCCATCAATTTCCTGAAGTTTTTCTTTAGCTTTTTCAATTAATGATACATCATTATTAAATGCTTCAACCTTAATAATATCAATTGAAGAATTAATAAAATCATCTAAGTCACCTATTTTTTTTAACTTCATACACGCCATATCTTGATTACAGCCATCATCTAAGTAGTCCTCTCGTTTGCGCTTGAACTGAACAACACAGCGATCAATAAAAGCATCACGAACAACATTTGGCTCAGCTGTTGAATAAAAACCATTCGCAGTAAAAATCATATAATGAATCTTTAGTTCATCAAATATTTGTAAAACTTGTTTAAAACATTTTTTAGGAAAATATGCACTTGATAAAATTTCTCCATTTTCATTACAAAATTGTGCTCCATTTCCTAAAATGCTAAAACATTTTAAATCATGTGCCTCTAATATCCCCTTAAGGCTTGAATAATCACGCCCGGTAGCAATTGCAAATTGCACTCCTTTACTTTGAGCATACCTAATTGCTTCAATATTTCCCTTTGAAATTGATGAATCATGCGCCAATAGTGTTCCATCCATATCTGATACAATTAATTTTATCATTTTTCATACCTCATACCTTTAATAAAGTTTATAGTTCTATTGTATCTAATCTTTTGAAACATTAAAGATATTTTCTCAATTAGAAATCTTTATCTAAAAAACCGTTAAAATTATCTTAACGGTCATGTTTTAATTTCTATTTTAAAGTATTAAAAACAATTCGGTTACGACCTTCTTTTTTCCCTCGATAAAGATTATCATCAATTAAATTGATCAATTCATCAAGATCATTGTATTCATTAGAATCCGCTAAGCCAAATGTCATTGTAATCTTAACTTTGTCATCTTTCCAATAAATACTCTCTTGATAAATCTGTTCTTGTAAGATTTCTAAATGCTTAAAAGCCTGATACCGATCCATATCTTCATAGATCAAGACAAATTCTTCACCACCCCATCTAAATACAAATCCCAGGTGTTCCATATGGGTCGAAATAACTTTAGCAAGTTGACGTAAAGTTTCATCACCTGCTTGATGACCATATGTATCATTAACATATTTAAAAAAATCAACATCTCCCATTGCCACTGCAAAAGAAGTGTTCTTTTGTTTTACACGCTGAATTAAACTCGCTAAAACCACATCACAACTATGGCGATTATGTAATCCCGTTAACGGATCTTTTCCAACTAAATCACTAAGAGACTCTTTCATCATAACCGCAAAACGCCCCATATCACCAATTTCATCATGACGCTGTAATACATATGGATCTATTTCAGTCGTCAAATCTCCATTTGCTACTGCTCCTAAAAAATGTTTTGTTGTATTTAAAGCAAAAATCGTTTTTTTACTATAATAATAAGATACAATAATTGCAATTATCATAATTGTAACGATTGAAAGAGAAACAAGATAAATATTATGCATAATATGATTCATAACATCAGCACGTGGACGCCCCATAAAAAGCATTCCAACGACGTGCTGATCAGTATTTTTTACGGGCATGTAAAAACCAAAATAACTACTATCATTAATTACAACAGAATCTGAAAAAAATTCTTTATCATTATTTAAAACTGTTTCGATAACTTCATCTGGTGCAATCGTATCAACAACTCTTTTGCCATCTTCTTGACGAATTGTTGTTAGTATGCGTTTATCTTGATAAAACAAAGTTGCATCGACCCCGGTATTATTTTTAATTAAATCCACCAAATTAAAATCATTTTGAATATCTTCTGTTCCCTTATATAAATGGTTATTATTTAAGTAATAATCACCTGGATATTGCATGTCAAAGTCTTGATATGATACTCTAGCCAAATCTTCAAGATTATTAGCAACTTCGCCCTTTAAGGCAGTATAAATTAAACTTGAGGTTATAAAGATTACAAACATTCCTAAAATCAGTATCGGTATTACAGCTAACGACATTACATTTATCGCAAATTTTCTCTTTTTTCGTTTCATTTTTTTATCCCTATAAATGATTATTTCTGTTTGGTTTGTTGGTATCTTTAATAATTGTATCACACAAGCCATATTAGGTAAAATCAAAAATAAAAGCATGGTTTCAACCATGCTTAGCTATAACCTTAATTTAATATATTTTATCTGCAATCGCAATCACTAAAAAAATATTTTATTTCCATAAATAATCTAGATATATTTGATTTTCTAACTGCCAGGATGCTTCATTATGCTGACCTTTTTCCACAACATTTATATAACTAGATGCATTACTTTCAATCAGTCTATCATTAAAATATAAGATATTATTCAACATCCATTGAATCCCATTTTTCCCTTTGACCTCATCAGTTCCAAAACTAAAGTATACCCGCGTATCTTCCATGATTTTAGCTTGAGTATATTCATTTTTCAATTCTTCCATACACATTGAAATCGATGGCGATATACAAGCTGCTTTTGAAAAATACTTATTGTAATAAATAACAGTATAAAACGCCATTAATCCCCCCATTGAACTTCCAGCAATGCCTGTGCATTCACGAAACAGATAAGTGCGATACTTTTGATCGACGAGAATCTTTAATTCGTTAACAACCCAATCCATCAATATCTTTCCTTGTCCATTGAGATGACCAAAATATTTACTTTCTATTTGATAGGGACAATATTCACTTAAGCGTTTTTGTCCTTCATGATTACATTCAATTCCTACAATAATCAACTTTTTATCATAGGTATCAAGAAATTCCTTTAGTCCCCACGATTTTCCATAAGTAGCATCATGGTCATAAAATAAATTATGTCCATCAAACATATACATCACTGGATATTGTTCATCACTATCATAATAATCTTCTGGTAAATATACATGGATTGTTCGCTCTAATCCAAGTTGTGTGATTACTATATCAAACTTTTCAACCATAATGTTTCCTCACGCAATAGCTTTAATAACCAAAAATTGCTACTGCTGCTTTCATTTTTTCAATAATCTTAACATTGAATGGGCAATTTTTTATACATACCCCACATTCAATACATTCACTTGCATGATGAGCTAAAACTTCATAATGTTCTCTAACTGTTTCTGGTACTTCCCCTTGAGCAACACATAAATCTGCAAATTTATTTACATCAGCTATATTAATGCCTTTGACACATGGAGCACAATGTCCGCAATATACACAATTTCCTTCAAATGAATGTTTTGGTATATTAGCTAAAACATTAGCAAAATCTTTTTCTACCATACTTGCATCTTCATAAGCTAATGCCTCCATCATCTCTTTAATACTATGACTTCCTGCCATGATCGAAGCTACTCCCGGTCGCGTTAAACAATAATGAATACACTGTAACGGTGTCATTTTAACCTTAAACGGCGATAACTTTTCATCTAATAAATCTCCCCCTCCAAATGCTTTCATCACAGTTAATGCAACTCCTTTAGTTTGGCACAATTCATACAATTCTTGACGGACTGGATCAATATTAAAAAGCGGTTCCGCATACCTTTCATCATCCCACAAATCATCAACATTTTCAGATGGAGGCAACATATCATAACAAGGATTAATTGAAAACAGTATTACATCAACTAATCCTGTCTTAACAGCTTCAATTGCAATAAGTGGATTATGAGAACTAATTCCAATATGTTTAATAATTCCACGTTTTTTTAAACCCTTTACATACTCAATTACTTCACCATTAAAAACTTCTTCAAAATCTTTTTTAGCATCAATGTAATGGATCATTCCAATATCAATATAGTCAGTCTGCAGTCTTGCCAGCAAATCTTCAAACCCAGCTTTTACTTCATCCATTTTACGAGTTCTCAAATACTGTTCATTTTTCCAAAAAGTACATATATGCCCTTCAATAATCCACTTTTCACGTTTACCAGCTATCGCTTTACCAAAAGCACTCCGCCCATGTGGGTTTGATGAAAAAAAATCTATAAAATTTATTCCCATTTTTGAAGCCTGAGCAACAAATTTCTTAACTTGATCAGTATCCATTTTCATAAATCCTTCACAGCCTAAACCTATTTCACTAACTTTTAAACCTGTTCTTCCTAATTCCCGATATTTCACTTTTACCACCTCAAAATACATTGTACTACCTAAAGTGAACTTTAGGTCAACCATTATTTATAATAAAAGGATATATTTCTGTAAACTATCGTCTACAGAAAAGACATAAAATATAAAGGAATGCTATCAATATATTATTTTTGTACAAAAAAAATGTATTAGACACGGAAATAATTTTTTTACAGAAGAACACTATTAAAAGCGATAGTTCAATTTATTATTAAAAACAAATATCATTTTCGTATTTTTAATAAGAGATTAATACACCCTTAATTATTAGGTAATTTCATCGAGCTCTATAAATCATTATACCATAAACTATCATTGAACCAAATGTAATAATTAGAAAAAGCGGTGTAAACCATTTTGGCAAATTAATCATCAAAGTCGTATACAGTGTTAAAAACATAAATATTGTGGTGATACATAATTTCAGGGTTACTATCATTCCTTTTATTAATTGATAAACATGTTTTTGATTTTCCTTAGTAATAGCTACACCAGTATTCCACGTTTTAGGAAAATGTTCTATTACTGATAATCCCGCAAACATTATGATTCCAACAAAATAAACTATCCATAGCCCTGACTTACTTGTCCATCGATTGATTACTCCAGCACTATCATAATGTCCTGGAATTTGATCCGGGATCATCGTCCAATTAGTTACCAAAAAGACTAGTGTTCCTGTCAATATTATTATACAAAGAAGATTTACTATTTTATGATATCTAGTTGAAGGCACTTTAATTTCATCCATTTTAATCACCTCTTACAAACAATATTATACTCCCTTGAAATATCACTTTCATCATTAATGATAAGTCATCATCTTATTTTAAAGAATACTGAAATACTGCAGTGCTTTTAAAATTCCATCTTCGTCTACATCAGCAGTCACATAATCAGCAATTTCTTTAACTTTATCATTACCATTTTCCATTGCCACTGATAATGCCACATGTTGTAACATCTCAATGTCATTCCCACCATCACCAAAAGCCATTGTTTCATTACGATCAATATGGTAAAAATCTAAAAACTTATCAATTCCATTTTGTTTTGTTCCTCCTTTGGGAGAAACATCACAAAAAAGTGGATGCCATCGCGCAGAAATACAATTAGGCATAATCTGCATTAATTTTTGTTCTTCCCGCTCATCAATAAAGCACATACATTGATAAATTTTTTTATTAACTACATCACTACAATCACCAGCTGGATGATCATCATTCAAAGTAATGCGATGAATTTCATCAACTCGAGCATCACGAAGATTAAAATATTTATTATGTTCTTCCGTGAACCCACATGGAAAAGGATGGTCTTCTAAATAATTCAAAAGTTTCTGTAAATCATCTCGTTTAATTGTATTTTCATATATTATTTGATTATCAACATAACAATACTGACCATTTAAGGTTATATAGCCATCAAACTCAATCTCATCTAAAATATCTAAACCATCCTTTCCCCGTCCTGTAGCAACAAAAATTTTGATTCCCTTTTCTTTTAGCTTTTTTAACGACTCGATAGTTGAGGCAGGTATTTGATGATTTTTAAAACTCACTAGTGTTCCATCAATATCAAAAAATATCGCTTTTATCATTTCTGTTTCTCCTTTTACTAATTAATATGAGTATATCATTTGTAATTATAATATAAATACTATTTTTATTAACTGAAGTCTAAAACAAAGGAGTTAACTCCTTTGTTTACTACTGCTCAAAAATTCTTTTATAGCAGTGGATGCTGCCACGGCATTTGATAATAACGAAGGATGCTTACCCGTTGGAAAGATAATCATTTTAACAGGTGGATGCTCGTATATAATTTTTTCATATTCTTCTATGATATCACTGTGTAACATCGCATCCTTCCCACTAGTAATTAACAACAATAGTACCTTTAAAGTATTTAAAGGTACTTCTACGGTAAACCCAAATCAATTCGTCTTAACAGTGCCTCAGTATCTTGATTCACCAAAGTCTCCCAATTATCACTTTGACACCATTGATAAAATTGTCTTGCTGCAAGATTGTTTATTGCCATGACCCACTCCTCGATTAATGCTTTGGCAAATCCCCGACGAAGAGTTCGCCCATCAAAACTATCTGCCACTACACAAGTGATTAAATCTGAGCGTCTTAATGCAGCATTAACTGCACCCCAAACACCTCCACTTGTTTCGATTAAAGTAACATCTTTAATATTTAAGGATTCTAATAAAGCGATTAGCTGATCAGCTTCTTGTCACCATAAGTCAGTAGGAAACCTCGCTATTCACTGTAATTTACCATGTCCTAAAAAATCAATTAAAATAAGTTTATACTCATCTTGATATAGTGATAAAATTTATTCAAACACTCCAGCTGATGCTGTATTTCCATGCAAAAACAATAGCGGTTACTCTTCCCCTAACATCTGACAATAAACATTTTTTTCTTGTATTTAAAATATATCATATTCTGCCTCCTGAATTTTTTATCGAGCAAGGCTATAAACAGTAAAGCCCTGCATGCTACTGTTTAATCCAGATTCCCATTCCCATCGCTCCTTTTTGAACAAATTTTATATACATTTATCATATCATCTTATTTTATCTTCCACAAACGAAACACCTGTTCAACAGTAGCTATTAAATTATTTTTAGCATTACTGCTCTCCATTGCTTCCTCTAAAGTTGTAACACCACGAACAATCGGAAAATAAGCATCGATACCTTGGTGATTACATTCATTAGCATCCGCTGTCACACTTCCAGCAAAAGCAATTACTGGCTTATGATACTTCTTCGCTAATTTAGCAACCCCTATTGGAGCTTTACCCATGGCTGTTTGAAAATCAAGACGCCCTTCACCAGTAATAACAATATCAGTATCCTTTATATATTCTTCTAATCGTGTTTCTTCTAAAACAATTTTAATACCTGATTCTAATTGTGCATTTAAAAATGTCAAAAATGCAAAGCCTAGACCACCGGCAGCTCCAGTACCGGGTAGTTCCGGATCAGCGTTAGGATATTTTAATTTCGCTAATTTAGCATAATCATTAAGCCCCTTATCCATTTTTTTTATCATTTCAGCAGTCGCCCCTTTTTGCGGTCCATAAACAGCACTACTCCCTAGTTTACCACATAGCGGATTATTAACATCACAAGCAATTTTAAAAGTACACTCGTTCAACGAAGAAACAACCCCACTGTCATCGATTTCAACTAATTGTTCCAGTCCTTGTGCTCCATATGTTACTTGATTTCCATATTTATCTAAAAAACGGTAACCTAGTGCCTGTAACATTCCTATTCCTCCATCATTTGTGGCACTACCGCCAATCCCTATAATAAAATGCCGACATCCCATTGTAATTGCATCAGCAATAATTTCACCAACACCGTAAGTTGTTGTCAGTAAGGGATTTCTCTGATCTGGAGCTACCAAAGTAATTCCTGCAGCACTCGCCATTTCAATAACTGCCGTCTTCGTTTCTGTAATAATTCCATATTGACAAACTACTCTAGTGCCTAATGGCCCCGTAACTTCAAGAGAACGCATATTTCCATCCATACCCTCGGTTAATGCCTCAACCGTTCCTTCTCCACCATCAGCTAGTGGGCTTACTATTACTTTTGCATCATCATATACATGCTCTATTCCTGCTTTGATTGCTTCTCCAGCTTCAATTGAAGATAAACTTCCTTTTAACGAATCGATCGCAATAACTATTTTCATTATTTTATCCCCCTTGTTTTTCTTAGTTATAATATAACAAATTATTTTTATAAATAATATGTTATAATTAACATGTTATTTAAATAAAATGCATATTTATTTAGTACTTATACCAAAGGAGGATTATATGTATATTAATAACCAATTAGCTACTCAAATCGTTGAAACAGTTAAAGATATTTGTGACCACGATATTAATTTTATTGATTGTCAAGGAATTATCTATGCCAGTACAGATATAAAAAGAATTGGTTCCTTCCATGAAGCTGGTCTTTTAGCCATCAAGGAGAAAAGAATTATCGAAGTGTATGATGATACTAGTTTTAATGGTAGTCTTCAGGGAGTTAATTTACCAGTCTATTACCACGATCAAATTATTGCTGTTATTGGAATCAGTGGTAAACCTGATAAAGTAAAAAAATATGCCTATTTAGCACAAAAAATCACAAATCTATTAATTCGAGAAAAAGAGCTGAATGAATTTAATCGTAGCCAGGCTGAAAAAATGCATTATCTGTTACAATCATTACTGGACCAAGAAAACCTTGACTCCCAATATTTTTCAGATATGTTAAAATATTTTCAGTTAGATTTAAAAAACAATTATCGTCTTTTGATTATTTTAGCAAAACGGCTCGTAAATGAGCAGTCTATTATCCAAGAACTTCATAGCTTAGCCATTCCGGTATATCACTATCAGTACCCCAATCGTTTTCTAGCAATAATAGATGCTGATTACTTTAATAGATGTGAATATAAGCTCAAAAAACTTGCCGGTAATCAGGTTTCAATAGCTGTTGGTAAACAAATTCCTTTAATAAAACTTAGTGAATCTTATCATTCTGCCTTAATTGCTCTAAGAAATATTCAAGACCATCAATATATTAACTATGATGTGTTAACACTTGAAATTATTCTTCAATCAATATCCATTTATGACAAAAAAGACTATCTAAATAAAACAATTGCAATGTTATCATTAGAAGATTTAAATTTATTACACATATATTTTGAAGAGGATATGTCCTTATTAAATACTGCTAATCGTCTTTTTATCCATAAAAATACATTACAGTATAAATTAGATCGTATCCATAAATTATGTGGTTATAATCCACGAAAATTTCGTGATGCTAATATTTTATATTTAGCTTTAAAATTAAAATAACAAAAATTAGTATACTACTATTTTTTATTCTTCATGATATTGCCAATTCCAGTCACCATGATAAATCATCCGTTTGTTCATTCCGCCATCAATCGTAATCGTTTCTCCGGTAATAAAATCTTGCCCACATAAAAATAAAACCATTTTAGAAATATCCTTTGGTGTTCCTACTTTCCCAGCCGGTAGAGAAGCCTTATCAAGTTCACCAAAATTTTCTATTTCATCAACATTGATCCATCCGGGAGCAATACAATTAACTAATACGTCAGGACCCAGTGATATCGCTAATGCATGTGTTAAAGCTACGATTCCACCTTTTGCACTGGCATATGCCTCACTATCGGGCTCTGACTGAAACGCTCGTGAAGAAGCAATATTAATAATCTTTCCTTTATTTTTAATTAATTCTTCTTTACACAATCGACTTAATTCATAAGGGGCTTTTAAACCTATTGAAAGTACATAATCAAAAGTATTATAATCAATATCCGATAATATTCCCCTCATCCCTTTACAGGCATTATTAACTAATACATCAATTCGTCCTAACCTTTTTTTAGCAAAATCAACATAATTTTTCAATGTATCTGGATTTGCTACATCACCGTAATAATAGTATAAATCATGATATTCACTTTCAAAGCGTTTTGATGCCTCTTCATTAATATCTATGAAACATACTTTATCCCCTTGCCTTAAAAAATCCAAACAAATTTGTTTTCCAATCCCATGAGCGCCACCCGTAATTAAAATACCACGTTGCATCATCAATTCCTCCTTTATTATCGTTTTTACTTTCCTAAATACTTCTAGTTCCTAGAATTCAACATCCATAGCTTGCTATTTTCCACTCACCATGCATGTTAACTTCCAAAATTAAAAAAAATTTATCACAAATACTGTTAATCTCTAAATTTTCGATACCAATTGTCTCGTCAACCTTGATTTTACCATAAACAATAATTTTCCCACTATCAAAATTTTGATTTTGCTCATTTGTTTCATCAAAAGATAATTCCAATAAGGTGCAATTTGCAAATTCCATTTCAATTTCATCCATAGCTGCATTGATTTCAATTTGATTATATCGTGTTTCTGTTTTAATTTCTCGACTCACAGCTGTTTTACATCCACATAAAATAATACTAATTAAAATTTTTTTCATATAACCCTCGATTTAAATTATCAACTTTTTCTAATTATAACAATTATTTTTCATCTTGGATTAAGTAACTGTACAATCTTCATACTTATTATAAAAAAAGAATTATGATATCTTAATAAAGATATCAATAATTCTTTCTATTATACTTCAATAAAAACAGTGTTATCCATAATTAATCGGCTTGCTTTAATTCTATTTAAATCACGTTTCAAACTTTCAATATCAATTTGATTTAAAACATCTTCTTTAGACACTTGATTATGTGCGGCAATTGCTTCTACTTGTTGATTTGCTTCTTCATCACTAGTCTCTAAATTTTCAATCGCCACAATTTCATCAATAATGGCTTCAAAAGTTGCTTGTTGTTTAGCTGAAGGTGCTAATTGTTGTAATAATGTCTCTTGATTCATTCCCATCATTTGTAAATATTGTTCTAATTGCATTCCTTGACTAGCAAGTTCCATACTGATATGTTGAAGTTGTTGTTGCAGCGCTTTTTCAATATCACTTTCCTCTACTTCTACTTCACAGTCATCAATTAATTTTCCTAATGCTGCATTTTCTTTAGCAGCCATAAATGCCTGTTCATGTTGGGCTTCTAAAGATGCTTTTATATTATCGCGCAATTGATCAATCGTTTCGATTCCAGGTGCATTTAGTGATGCTACAAACGCATCATTTAACTCAGCTTCTTTTTTCTCTTCAATTTTATGAACAGTTACCTTAAAAACAACATCTGCTCCAGCAAGATCTGCAGCTCCATAATTTTCTGGAAAAGTTAAATTTAATTCTCTTGTTTCACCTTTTTTCATCCCAATCATTTGTTCTTCAAATCCAGGAATAAATTGACCAGACCCGATTTCTAGTTGAAAACCTTCAGCTTTTCCACCATCAAAAGCAACTTCATCTTTAAAACCTTCAAAATCAATAGTTGTTACATCGCCATTAGTAACATCACCATCTTTTTCGATTAGACTTGTACTTTGAGCAACTAAACGTTGAATCTCATTATCTACCTCTGTATCAGCAACAGGTTGTTTTGTTACTTCTGCCTCGATTCCTTTATAATTGCCTAACTTAATTACTTTACTCATATATTTCCTCCTATTCGCAATATTAAGATTCTAACATAAATATCAAAGTAACTTAAGTATTAATTAGATTTTATTTTATATTATTAAAATAAAATTTATTTTTCTATATAAACAGTGTTGATCTAGCATTTTAAAGGTATAACAAAATTTTGTAGGGTTTTTCATTTTCTTGCTTTAACATAAGTAGGTTTTTTCAACATTAAAAGGGTTCCTTGTTATAATTATTTTGTCTAGATATAAGTATAACCAGAGAAGCCCTTATCAAAAATTTTATCATTAATTTATTAGATTTAAAACAAGAAGAGGTAGAGAACATTGAGACAGTAAGAAACTCAACCACAAATATTGTTATATGTACATCTTAATGGATAACCTTGCAGATGTCCTCAATGTCTTAAACTAACTTCTAAAGTAAAAGAATATAAAAAAAGAAAATATGTTTATCAAATCATAAATGCTACTGATACATATATTAATTACGAATTAAGAAGAATGATATGTCCTTACTGAAGGAAAACATTTAATGAACCAAATTCTTTTGATAAGAGTTATAGTTCTATTACAAATGTTACATTAATTTCTATATTAAATGATCTTAAACATTATACAGCTACTTACTCATCTATTGCCAAATGCTATAACGTTAGCCCTTCAACAGTAGTAAGAATATTTGATAATCATGTTCAATTAAAAAGACACCACTTACAAGAAATCATATGTATAGATGATTTCTATTTCGACAGACGTTCTAAATATAAATATGCATTTATGATTATGGGATTCAAAAACTAACTTATCCTAGATATCGTTGAATCTAGATGTGAAGAGAAACTTAATGATTATTTCTTCTCCATTCCTAAGAGTGAACGTGATAAAGTAAAATACATTTCTATGGATATGTATAATCATTACCGCACTTTAATGAGACTATATTTTCCTAAAGCTATAATATGTATTGACAGTTTCCATATTTTAAAGAAGATTACAGATTGTCTAAATTCAGTTAGGAAAAGGATATTAAGACGTTACAAAGATAGTCAAGAATACAAATTATTAAAATATAGATACGAACTGCTTTTAAAGAGTGGCGATAAAATAAATGATGAAAAGTACTTTTTTGATCGTACATTAGGTTATACAACTAGTGAAGCAGGAGTATTAGAATGTGTTCTTTCTATAAACAAAGAATTAAAAATGGCTTATAATTTAAAAGAAGATTATCGTGTATTTAATGATGTTAAAGAAAATGAATATAATGAAGAAGAATATCTAACGGATGTATTGAAGGAAAAAATAATTATGTAAAAAAGATTCTATCTAATGTAAATGGAATGACCAATTTTGACAGAGCTAGAAATAGAATTATGTATTCTCAGAATCTTTTAGATACGTATACAATTTCTATTAATAAAAACAAATCAAGAAAAACAAAAACAAATAAAAAATGAAATAATACTATATCTAGACATAAAAAAGTAGGATAATTATTGAAGATTATACATCTTCTAACCCTACTTTTTGTTAAAGCTTTTTGTTTAGTACCCTATATTATTTTAAAGCACCATTTTAAATAACTAAACCGACACTTTCATTAATTCTATAAAATTATACTTTTTCAACAGACATTACTACAATTACCGCACCTATTAATGATAGAACAGCACTAATTAACAGTACTTGGCTAACACCAACTGAATCTAGTAACATCCCACCAATCAAGTTACCAAAAACCCCTGCTACTGTCATTGAAGTAGTCACAAATGATTGACCTTTAACCATATCTTGTGGGGCAATTTTACAATTCACATAATAAACAGATGCCGGAATAAATAAAGCATAAGCCCCCATTTGGAAAGCTTGAGCTATATAGATCATTGTC
The DNA here is from genome assembly GCF_014131695.1 of Thomasclavelia ramosa DSM 1402. Classification (NCBI taxonomy): domain Bacteria; kingdom Bacillati; phylum Bacillota; class Erysipelotrichia; order Erysipelotrichales; family Coprobacillaceae; genus Thomasclavelia; species Thomasclavelia ramosa. The sequence continues at coordinate 1,222,328 of NZ_CP036346.1, read as the reverse complement.
ATTCCATCTGCAAAATAAGTAATCACATGTTTTACTAAGAATAGAATAATAGAAATTTTAATTAACGTTCCACAATTAACTTTTTTACTAAGCTTCGTAAAATATGCCATTGTCGGTAATTCTAACATCGCTGCTAAAAATACAGCATTTCCCATATCACTACTATTACCGCCTACATTAGTAATTATTTGGATAAAGAAATTATTAATAATTGTATGGGCAAAATAAACAAAAACAAACCCTAATAAAAATACAATAAATTTTTTATATTTACCAGCAAATCTTAGCAAACCTTCATTATTTACTGCAACTTCATCCTCGTCATTTGTCTCAACTGCAACTTCGATTTGTTCACTTTTTGGCAATACATAGCCATGAACAACAATAAATAATAGTGCATTAAAGACAACATAACATACTGGTAATAAATCCGGACTAAAAGCATCAACTGCATGTCCTAATACCATTGATGCAACAGCGTAAGCAACAGACCCCAGCCCTCGAGCCAAGCCATAATTCACTTGAATTCCATACTTTTCAAAAACAAATGCCAAAGTATTCATTAGCGGCATTATCGTTGTCATTAATGAAAAGATTGATACAATCAAAATAAAAATAATTGCCTGATTACTTGGAACTACTAATAAAATTGCAGATAAAGCAATTGCTATTGCAACGATAGTTGTAATAATTTTACGAATTTCAATCTTTTGATTCTTATCAGCAAAAGTTGCTAATGCCGGTTGCATGAACACCGCTAAAATATTGCATAGGGACAAAATTATACCAATTGTTGAATTACTAAAACCTTTGTGCAATAGGTATACTGAGGCATATCCCATCATTGCGGCAAAGGTTGCAAAATAAAATACTTGACTGGCTACATACTTGATATTTAAACTTTTTACTCTACTCATTTTCCTACCTCATTAAATCGCTTTCATTATTTCTAATATATCATTATTTTTAATATTAAATCCAGCATTTTCAAAAGTTGAAAAGTCGCTTTCATCAATATTAATCGATACCGGCATTTTTATTTCCAATGTTACTAAAATATTATCATATTTTTATATATATTTTCATTGATAATCAAAAAGCCACATCAGTGCTTGCTGTTACTATAACCATTCCCTCACTCTCTAACTTCTCAAGCCTATAAAATTATTATAACTAAAAATCATTTCAAATGAAATCTTAATCTTTTCAGTCAGTAAAATCAGATTAATTCTTTTGTGAAAAATATTGTAACAGCTTGCTTTTATTATCATCTTAGTTGACAAATTTTGTTCATTGGAATATTATACAAATATAGTTAGCTTAAGCTAACTAAAAGGAGAGATATTATGAAACTAGTATTAGTACGTCATGGAGAAAGTGACTGGAATAAATTAAATCTTTTTACAGGATGGACAGATGTAGATTTAAGCCAAACTGGCCATCGAGAAGCAATACAAGCAGGCACGATTTTAAAAAATGAAGGTTATGAATTTGATGTATGCTACACTTCTTATCTGAAAAGAGCCATTCACACATTAAATCATATATTAGATGAAATGGATCTCTGCTGGCTGCCTGTCAATAAAAGCTGGAAACTAAACGAACGTCATTATGGTGCTTTACAAGGATTAAATAAAGCGGAAACTGCAGAAAAATACGGTGAAGAACAGGTGAAAATTTGGCGTCGTTCATTTGATGTACTGCCACCAGCTTTAAATATAAATGATAAACGCAGCGCGCAAAAGCAGGCAATGTATCGAAATATTGACTCTGCTCTTTTACCAGCAGGTGAGAGCTTAAAAACAACAATTGAGCGGGTTATTCCTTATTTTAATGAAACAGTAAAAAAAGATATGCAGGCTGGTAAACGAGCCTTAATTGTTGCACATGGTAATTCATTAAGAGCGTTGGTTAAATACTTTGATAAGTTAAGTAACGAAGCAATCATGAATATTAATATTCCAACTGGAATTCCTTTAGTATATGAATTTGATGATGAATTTAAAGTAATAAAACATTACTATTTAGGTGATGAAACGTTATTAAAAGAGAAGATCGATGCTGTTGCTGATCAGGGTAAAAAACTAGTTACTGTTTAATTATGATTGAAACATTGATCCTTTTAGCATTATTGCTAAGTTTAATTTTCTATATTAAAGCTTATTTAAAAAAAATTCTTTTAAAGCGTTATCATCAATAAAGCACATATACTTGAAATACCTCTAAATTAAATAATCCTCAAAAAGTCAACTTATACATTATTCAAAAGTTGGCTTTTTTATTTATTCCAATTAAATTTTTATAAAAACAAATTTATTACTTTCAACCTAAAATTTTATTGTAACGATTGACATCAAGTGCAATTACTTTTATACTGATAATTAGATTATCGATAATTTAATTATCAGTATAAAAGGAGGCGATAAATTGTCAAAACCCGATAAATCTATTGATCCAAGAATTTTAAAAAGTGCTAAAGAAGAATTTTTATCACAAGGTTATGAGAAAGCTTCTTTGAAAACAATCTGTGCAAATGCAAAGGTTACTACAGGGGCACTTTACAAACGCTATAAAAGTAAAGAGGAATTATTTACAGCAGTAGTTACCCCTACTTTAGAAGCTTTAAATGAAGTCGCTGACAACCGTAGGATCAATTTTGAAACAGTTACAGAATTTGAATTAATTGAAGCCTGGAATATGAATAACGATGTAATGTTATGGTGGTTTAAATTTTTATATAGCCATTATGATGGCTTTATTCTATTACTATCATGCTCACAAGGTACTTCCTTTTCTAATTTTACTCACGACTGGGTTGAAAAAATGTCCATCTATACTTATGAATATTATCTTGAAGCTAAAAATCGAGGAATTTTTACTACGGAAATCAGTAAAACGGAATTTCATACTCTACTATCTTCTTTTTGGACTACGATCTATGAGCCATTCATCCATGGTTTTAGTTGGGAGCAAATAGAGAATCATTGCCAAATTGTCTGCCATTTCTTTAACTGGTACCAAGTTCTTGGATATACACGTTAAACTCCCTAGATGGGAGTTTTAAAAAAAACTTAGGTTAGCTAAAACTAACCAGAAAGAAGGGATTACATGCTTAAAAAAGTATTAGAATACGCTGGTGATTATCGAAAAAAAACTTATCAAGCTATTGCCACAATGCTGATTGGAGTAGGAATGAATATCTTACCATTTCTTTTTATCTATCAAATTATTACACCTTTAATCATGCATCAGCAAATAAGCACTCATTATATTATTTTTAGAGTTATTGCCATTGCAATTTCACTTATCTTATATGCCGTTTTTTATGTTAAAGGTCTTGCCTTATCACACCAAAGTGCATATCACACATTAAAAAATCTACGAATTTCTTTACAATGCAAACTTGAAAAGCAACCATTAGGAGTTATTCAAGAAAAAGGAGTTGGAGCTCATAAAAAAACTTTTATTGATGATATTGAAGCAATTGAACTACTATTGGCACATGCTTTGCCGGAAGGGATCTCGAACTTAGCTATTCCCCTCTTCATCTATATTGTTATGTTTATTGTTGATTGGAAACTTGCCTTATTATCTTTAGGTTCTCTTCCCATTGGTTTATTAGCGATGGGGGCAATGTTCAAAATTGGTATGAAAGAAATGAGTAATTACTACGCATCTGCACAAAAAATGAATAATACTATTATTGAATATGTTAATGGAATGGAAGTTGTTAAAGTATTCAATCGCGATGGTGAATCATATCATCGTTTTGAAAATGATATACGTGGATATCGTGATTTCACTCTTGCCTGGTACAAAGCTTGTTGGCCATGGATGGCACTCTATAATAGTATTTTACCATGTGTAGCTTTACTTACTCTACCATTTGGATCTTGGTTAGTTCTTCACAACTATTCGAGTTTACCTGACTTAGTTCTTATTCTTTGCTTATCATTCGCAATTGGTACTCCGCTTTTACGGGCTTTGGCGTTTGTCTCAACTTTACCACAAATCAGTTATAAAATTGAGTCTCTTGAAAAAATGTTAAGTGCACCGCCACTACAACAAACATCTGATTGTTTTAAAGACAGAAACCATCATATCAGCTTTGATAATGTTAGTTTTGCATACAATAATAATGTAGTTTTACATAATATTAACTTAGAAATTAAAGAAGGCTCACTAACGGCTTTGATTGGGGAATCTGGAAGTGGAAAAAGCACATTAGCAAAACTGCTTGTTCATTTTTATGATGTCCATTCAGGTTCGATCAAAATTGGAAATCAAGATTTACGACAAATGAGCATTGAAACGTTAAATAATCAAATTGCCTATGTATCACAAGAACAATTTCTATTTAATACAACTTTGATGGAAAATATTAGAATGGGACGGCTTGATGCTAGTGATGAAGAAGTTTATCAAGCAGCTAGTAAAGCACAGTGTGATGAATTTTTAAGCCGTCTTGAATTAGGAATTCATACTTTGGCAGGTGATGGAGGAAAACAATTATCCGGTGGTGAACGACAAAGAATTTCTCTTGCTCGGGCAATTCTCAAAGATGCTCCAATCATTGTTCTTGATGAAGCTACTGCATTTATGGATCCAGAAAATGAAGAAAAAATGAATGCCGCAATTGCAGAAGTTATCAAAGATAAAACTGTTATTGTTATTGCCCACCATCTACATTCAATTATCAATGCACATCAGATTTGTGTACTTAAAAATGGCTATTTAAACGCAGTAGGAACTCATCAAGAACTTATAGATACTTGCCTTGAATACCAAAAGTTATGGACCATGGCAAATAATAGTGCTAATTGGAGAGTTAGTCATAATCAAGGAGGTAATTAATTATGATCTCATTAATGTCACGAATCCTTGCTATCGCCGGAAAATATCGTCGCAATATTAAAATCGCTTTTATTTTCTCGTTTTTAAAATCAATGTTAGCAAAATCCCCAATCGGACTAGCATTTATTGCTTTTAATGCTTTTTATAATAATAAAATGTCTGATCGATTATGTTTTCTGCTTGGTATTACATTAATAGTTTGTGTTTTATTTCAAGCAGTTTTTCAAAATATTTCTGATCGTTTACAAGGTGATTCTGGTTATCGAATTTTTTCAGATATGCGCATGGAATTAGGCCGTCATCTTAGAAAATTGCCAATGGGTTACTTTACTGAAGGAAATATTGGGAAAATTAGTTCAGTATTATCTACGGATATGGTCTTTATAGAAGAAAATTGTATGACCGTGATTGCTGACATGATGAGCTATATTTTTGCTGAAATTATTATGATCATCTTTATGTTCTATTTAAATATTTGGTTGGGGATACTTTCATTGTTAATTGCTGGAGCAATCCTATGGTTAGGTAAAGCGATGGAACAACAAACATTAGAACATTCAACTATCAGACAAGAACAAAGTGAAAAACTCACTAATGCTGTACTTGATTTTATTGAGGGTATTAGTATTATTAAAACTTATAATCTGTTAGGTGAAAAATCAGCTGAACTTTCTAATAATTTTAAAGAGAGCTGCCGAACTAATTTAGAATTTGAAGAAACACATGCTCCCTGGCAACGTTGGCTAAATATTATTTATGGTTTAGGAATAGCTGCTATTTTAGCACTCTCATTATATCTACAAACTCAAAATTTACTAACTGTTCCTTACTTGATTGGAGTAACTTTATTTGTATTTGACTTATTTGGTCCACTTAAAGCGTTGTATAGTCAAAGTACACGGTTAACTGTAATGAGTAGTTGTATGGATCGTGTCGAAGATGTCTTAGCTCAAAAAGAACTGCCTGATGATGGTATGGAAGTAATTCCAGAACAAAGTGATCTACCAGAAATAAAATTTAAAAATGTTAGTTTCTCTTATGATAAAAAAGAAGTATTACACAATATAAATTTTACATTAGAAAAAAATAAGATGCTTGCTCTTGTGGGTCCATCAGGAGGCGGTAAAAGTACGATTGCTAATCTATTAACACGTTTTTGGGACGTTGATAGCGGGTCAATAAACATCCGTGGAACAAATATCAAAAACGTTAAACTTGCTGATTTAATGAATCATATCAGTATGGTTTTCCAACGTGTTTATTTATTTCAGGATACTATCTATAATAATATTAGCATCGGACGACTTGAGGCTACGGAAAAAGAAGTCATTGAAGCAGCTAAAAAAGCTCGGTGTTATGATTTTATCATGGCACTGCCAAATGGTTTTCAAACAATTATTGGGGAAGGTGGTACAAGCCTTTCCGGTGGTGAAAAACAACGAATTTCAATTGCTCGATGTATTTTAAAAGATGCTCCTATTATTATCCTTGATGAAGCAACTTCCAGTATTGATGGTGATAACGAAAATTATATCCAAGAAGCAATTACACAGTTATGTCAAGGAAAAACCTTATTAGTAATAGCACATCGTTTAAACACTATTCGCTACGCAGATAAGATTCTTGTCATAGCTGATGGAAAAATTGCACAAAGCGGAAGCCATAACCAGTTAATCAAACAAACTGGAATATACCAAGATTTTATCAATGTCCGTAATAATACCAAAGGCTGGAGCCAATAAAAACATGACTTATGTCATGTTTTTATTGTTTATTAAGTTAATCAACAAAATAATATAATTATTAAATAAAGTGATGAGTTATTATGAAAAACTACCTATACATCAATTTACTTAGTTGATTCTTTTAATAATGATTTTGGTGAATTTTTATTACCAGAAATCTTAAAATCATTTTATTCTAGCTGTAAAAGTAGATTTATGATAATAAGGTATATTAGAAAATTCTAAAGACCCTGTAAAAAGAATTTATAATTTTTAGCTGATTTGGCTTAGAATTTTTCTTAGTTATATTACCATTAGATTTTTTATCATTTTAAAATCTTTCTCATTTCCTATTGTATCGCTAATGGTGTTATCCATCATGATATTATCCTTTGGAGGCGAGCTCCTGTCTGAATGCTTTAGTATTAACAAAAGACCCAGATACGATTGAAGCAATAATTCATGACTTTGCAGCTGTTGTTGATTTTATAGCTCCATTATTCTTTCTACTATTAAACAGTATTATCCAATTTGGATTCAACCGCATAGCTATTGAAATACTTTTCCTTATTAATTTTATAATCACCTTTATTTTTTTCTCTTTTTTATTATAGATAATAAAGGATAATTTAAAATACATTTGTTACGTATGAATGTTTCTAGCAACGTGCAATTTTAATATGCTTGTATTTCCTTTTCTATTTTATGCAATTAAATCATTATGTTTTTGAACCTGTATATTTTTATCAATAACGGCTATGATATGTTTAGAGGTGAGTGACATTAAATATCAAAACTTACATGAATTAATCCAGCGCAGTTCTAGTTCTCGCGAATATTTTTTATCATTACCAGTTGATACACAACTAAGATTACATGTGCTTAATGATTATATTCATTCTCTACATCAATTACACATTTATGCTGAAATCAGCAAATAACGAAATTTTCTTATAAAAATATATACCATTAAAATTCAGATAAATGAACGGATAAAATCAAAACCAAAAATATTTGATTTTGTCTTTTTATTTTAAAACATATTAACAGCATTTTTTTAATAAATTTCTATTCAATCAATTTTTACAATATCTATGTTTATACTCAAACAAAAATTCCATGCTAAAAATCTAACAACGTTTTCAACTTTTCAAAACTGTCATCACTAATTCCATGTTCCATTTTACAAGCTTCTATTTCTGCTTGGTTTGAACTTACGCCAGCAGCGATTAAAAGTTTTTTAAAAAAACAGTGTCGTTCATAAATTCTATTAGCAAGTACTTGACCACTCGATGTTAACTTGAGATGACCATCTTTATTTACTTCTAAATAATTTTTATTTCTAAGCTCTTTAACTGCATAACTAATACTTGCCCTAGAATATCCTCGATACACTGCTAAATCAACAGAACGAACGGCTTTATTTTGATTAGATAAAATTAAAATAGCTTCTAAATAATCTTCCAGTGCTTCTCCCATAACCACTTCTCCCTTAAATTTATTAATTTTTTATAGTATAGACATTTATTTATCTTATAATTCAATTGATTATAAAAGCAAGTAAGGAAATCTCCCTACTTGCTTAATTTTCTTTTTTATAAAGAAGCGGTTTTGTTGAGACAGCAGAAAATAGGAATGTTGAAGTATTGTGTAAAAATGCACTTGTATTAGGCTGTAATAATCCAATTAGTCCAGATAAAATTAATAAACTATTAAATGCCACGATATTAGTATAATTATGTTTTATTCTTTGCATTAGTAATATCGAAATCTTTTTAAATTCAACAATTTCATCCAAACGACTTGAAGTCAATGTCACATCTGCTAGTTCACGGGCAATATCGGAACTATCTTGCATTGAAATAGATACATCTGCACTTGATAGTGCCGGAGTATCATTTACGCCATCACCCACCATCACGACTTTTTTACCTTTCGCTTTTAACCGTCTTATATACTCAGCTTTATCTTCTGGTAAAATACCAGCTTTATAATCATCTATTCCTAGTTCATTTGCAATATGCCCTGCAGCGTTTTCACAATCTCCAGTTAACATAATAACCTTTTTAAAACCAATCTCCCGTAAATTATTAATTACATGCTTGGCTTCCGGCTTGAGCGGATCATAAATACTAATGATTCCTGCTAGGCGTTGACCTATTGCTAAATAAATCAATGAACTAGCTCCTTTACTATGTAATTTGCTGATCAACTGAACTATTTCAGGGGGTTTTTCAATCTGTTCATCATCAAAAACAAAATGCTCACTACCAATAATTGCTCTTTGACCATGTAAATTAGTAGCAATACCATGAGCAATAATATATTCTACTTCAGCATGTTCTTCTTGATGTAACAATTCCTCATCTTGGGCTTGCTTAACAATTGCGTTAGCAACACTGTGAGGGAAATGTTCTTCAAGACAAGCTGCAATTCTAAGTACTTCATCACGACTGTAGTCATCTAGTGGTGTTACTTCTTGAACGAATGGAGTCGCATTAGTTAAAGTTCCTGTTTTATCAAAGACAATTGTATCGGCTTGAGCCATCGCTTCAAGATATTTACCACCTTTAACCATGATTGAATGTTTTCCAGCCTCTTGCATTGCACTGATGATAGAAATTGATGTAGTCAATTTAATTGCACACGAATAATCAACTAATAAAATTGAAGTCGCTCTTGTTAGACTTCTTGTCCATAATAGCAATCCAAAGAAGCCAAAAAAACTAAATGGAACAATCGAATCAGCAAGATGTTCAGCTCGCGATTGAACACCAGCTTTTAATGTTTCATTAACATCGATCATATCAACAATTTTATTAATACGACTTTCTTTTTGTAGATTTCTAACTTTTACATAAATTTTTCCTTCTTCTACAATTGTTCCTGCAAAAACAGTATCATCCTTACCAACCGCTTTACTTAGAGGCTCACCAGTAAAACTTGATTCATTGATCAAAGCCTGACCATCGGTTATTTCTCCATCAACAGGGATCATCGTCCCCATGTGAACAATAACTATATCACCTCTTTTTAGAGTATCACTAGGAATTTCTATTTCTGACTCATTTTCTAAGATCCAAACCTTATCTAGATGAAGTGATAATGATTCTTTTAATTGTAAAGTTGTTTTTTTTCTTGTATAGTCTTCTAATAATTGTGATACCGACAATAAAAACATAATATCGCCAGCTGTTTTAAACTGTCTATTAAGCATCGATACAGCGATACTTGTCGCATCAAGAACTGGCACATCAATATGTCCTTTACCTAATGAAGCTAGCCCCTTTTTGAAATATTTAACCGCTAAAACGATACTGCTTAAATATTGTATCGGAGTTGGTAAAAACCACCGAATTGAATAACGGCGAAGCAATAACTTTATAAATTTAGAAGTATAATTTTGGCTAACTTCTTTTTGTGTTATTTCATAAGAATTATACTCCTTGATTGTCGCTAGATATGGTGTTACATCAAATTTTTCTATTTCAAATTGTCGTATTAAAGCTAATAATTCTCTTCTTCTATTTTTATCATAAATAAATAAAATACTTCCTGTTATATCATTAGCTTCGACCTTATTAACCATTTTCCAACGTTCTAATTCATAGCTTAATCCAATTGCTGCAGTTTTTGAAAAAGTATATTTACCATAACGAATTCGCATTCGTCCAGGCATATCATGAACAATTTGATAAGCTTTCATAACCTATCTATTCTCCCTCATTTTTAGCTTTTGCTTCGTAACAAATATCTTTTGCATCTTCCTTGATCGTTTCATAAGTAGCCATCGCATCGTCTTTTAGCTTCATTCCCGAAGCTAAAGAATTAACCGCCATTGTTCTAGCTTTATCGCTTTTTAAAAACTTTGCACCAGCAATCGTTGCTGCAATTCCTCCTACAAAGGATAATACAGTTTTGTTTTTTAATAAATCTTTCATTAATGTTCCTCCTAACTTATTATAAAGATGTTAGTCAAAACTAACACCCTATACTATTAGAATACTCTTTTTTTCGTCATAGTCAATCTAAAGTTATATAAATCTAACAAAAAAACCAGCAATATCTTGCTAGTTTTTATAATTTCCACTCGTTACTCATTTTTTGCAGGTCAACCATTCTTTGATAAACCCCTTCTTTACGTAATAATTGTTCTGGAGTTCCTTGCTCAACTACATGTCCATCTTCTAAAATAATCAACTTAGAGGCATTAGCAATCGTCCTCATCCGGTGAGCAATCATAATGACGGTTCGATTAGCAATCAAACGTGATAACGCTTTTTGTACAAAGGTCTCACTTTCAACATCCAATGAAGCACTTGCTTCATCTAATAAAATAATAGGTGCATCTTTAAGAATTGCTCGAGCTATTGAAATTCGCTGCCGTTGCCCACCTGATAATTTTGAACCATTTTCACCAATAACCGTATTATATCCATCTGGCAGTTTTTCAACAAACTCATCACAAAAAGCTTTTTGAGCTGCTTCCATGACTTCTTCGTCAGTTGCATCTTTTTTACCAATGCGAATATTTTCTAAAATAGTATTATTAAATAAAACAACCTCTTGAAAAACAATAGAAAATTTTGATAATAGTATTTCGGGATCAACTGTAGAAATATCAATTCCACCTATTTTAATAACCCCTTCGTTTAATTCATAAAAACGAGCAGCTAATGAAGCACAGGTTGTTTTACCGCCACCACTATTTCCAATTAAAGCCGTAATTTCATTTTGTTTAGCAACAAAACTTACATCTTCAAGTACCTTTTTTTCAGATTGGTACTCAAAACTTACATTTTTAAATTCAATATCATAGTTACTTGGTTCAAATTTTTCTTCACCAGTTTGAAGGGGATAATTTTCTATTTCATTTAGACGAGCAATTTTAGGATCGCAACTGATAATCGCTGCTAAGTTTTGTAATGTCCCACTAAGAGGATCATAAAGACGAGAAGCAACAATTAAAAATAACATAAAGACTTTCAGATCAATCATTTGATTGATTAGTGATGTTACTCCATAAATGACTACTGTTGCAATTCCTAATTTTAAAATCAATTGTGAACTAACTACAAATAAAGCATTTGTAAGTTCTGTTTTAATTTGACTCTTTTCACAATCATCAATAACTTGATCTACCTCATTAAGATACTGCTGAGTATAGTGATTAGCTTTTAAATCCCTAATTGTCTCCAGCGTCTCTTGAATCTTTTCAGTTCGAACTAATTGTTTTTGACGATCTTTAAATCCAGCATTACTTAATTTTCGTTTAGCCAGAACTACTAATAAAAATGATACAGGAACACACCAAACAGCTGCTAAAGCCATCCTAAAGTCGAAAAAGAACATCGATATAGATAGTAAAAGTGTGGAAGCTATTGACCCAAAGAATTCAGGAATAAAATGTGATAGAGCCTGTTCCATTCCCGTAACATCAGACAAAATTGTTGTTGTTAAATCTGATAAATCACGTTTTGAAAAAAACATTAACGGGAATTTTCGAAGTTTTTCAGCAACACGAATCCTTAATCTTGCACTTTCTTTATAAGTATTATAAAAAGTCATATTATATTGAATATAGTGAGCGATAAAAATTAAGATAACAACTATTACAAATTCAATCAGATACATTGAATATAAGATTGTATTTGAACTGCCATATAGCATTTCTAAAACATCACAAGTAAAATAATATAACACTCCAATTGACATTGCGATTGCTAAATATGATATCGTACATGAAACACAAGCCTTAATTAAATTAACTGCTCCCAAATGGGTTAAAGCAAAACGCTCTTGAACCTTTTTTATCATTCTTGTTCACCTACTTTCCATTCTACTGACTGACAATATTGATGCCACATTTGAGCATATAATCCGTTTTTAATTAATAATTCTTGATGCGTTCCGCTCTCAATAATTTCACCATTATCAACAACATAGATACAGTCAACATTTACAATTGTTGAAAGTCGATGAGCAATCATAATCGTAGTCTTGTCTTTTGCTAATTCCATAATTGCTTTTTGCATTAAGACTTCATTATCACTATCAGCGTAAGCAGTAGCCTCATCTAATAACAAAATTGGAGCATCTTTAACAATGGCTCGTGCTAATGTCAGTCTTTGGGTTTCCCCACCTGATAAATAAACCCCTTTACTACCAATCTTAGTTTCTAATCCTTGATCAAATTTCTCTATAATATCATCACATTGAGCTTTATGAACTGCCGTCTGAATATCTTCAACACTTGCATTTGATCCCATCTTAATATTTTCTTTAAAACTTTTCTTTAAAAGACGACTGTCTTGAAATACGAATGAAATCTTACTCATTAATTCTTTTTCACTAATTTCTTTAACATCGACACCACCAATTTTAATAGTCCCTTTAGTCACATCATAAAATCTCGGTATTAGGGATACTAGCGTTGATTTACCACCTCCACTTTTACCAACAAAAGCAACAATAGAACCACTTTTTATTTTCAAATTAACATCATGAATGACTTCATTTTCACTTTCTGGATAAGTAAAAGAGACATGCTCAAATTCGATATCACTATTGGTGATTTCTTGCAGACTATGCTTATACGTAAACGGCTTTTGATTAATAATTCCTTCGATTCGGTTTAAAGCATCTGCAGCCATCATTGTATTTTCACTTGCAAACATAATTTTATTAGTTGTTACTGCAATAATTGGTGTAAAAATAACATAAAATAAGAAATCTGGCATTAAAGAATTTAAATCAAAACCGTTTAAGATCAATAACATCATTGTGCCAATAATGAAAATGAAAATACTATTGATGAAGGTCGTAAACAAAGTCATTGGGAAACGCATCTTATTTGTATAACCAATTGCAAATTTTTCATAATTATTAATTGATTGATGAAAACGATCAAAAGAAAAAACTGTCTGTTGAAATGTTTTAACAACAGGTATCCCACGAATGTATTCAACTGCTTCATTACTCATTCCTTCAAGTGCATCCATATATGCTTTCATTGATTCCTGTAAGCCAGGACCAATCATTTTAAACATATTTGATAGTGCTAAAATCGTTGGAATTAGTGCAGCTATCCCAAACTTCCAATCAAAAATAAATAAACAGACTATTACCGCACAAACAGTAGTAATCAATTGTGCCATATCCGGTAATTGATGTGCTAAATAAGTTTCTGTTGAAGCTGCAGCTTCATCAATAATTTTTCTTAATTTACCACTTCCTTCTTTAGCAAAATATCCAAGTGGTAATTGAACAGCATGATGTAAAGCTTTTTTACGCATATTTGAAGCAATTCTAAATGCAGCTAAATGTGAGCAAAGTAAGCCCGAAACATACAATAAAATTCCAACTGCAGCAAAAATTAACGCGTACCAGCCGTATTGTATCGCAATACTTCCTTGGGCAAAGTTTGGATACTCTGCCAAAATAACCTCAATAACTTTCCAAATCATAATAAATGGCATTAATAATAAAATAGCACTTATCATTGAAAATACTAAAGAAAGTATTGTTAAATATTTATATTTGCCAGCATAAGCAAATAAAGATTTTAATACTGTCATATTAACCCTCCTTTAGTTAGAATAGACTAACTTTATAAGAGAGTATAACTCCTAAATATTATTACTGCTACTCCATTTTGTTATTATTGCTCCATTTTAAGATGTGATTTACGATATTGCTGGGGTGTCATAGAAGTATATTGATAAAATGCAGCTGAATATTTACTTGGATTAGAATAACCAATCTCATTAGCTATTTCGATAATTGGAATATCGGTATTAATCAGTAGACCTAAACTATACTCTAAACGATATTCTTTATACCACTGATAGATTGGTTTACCGTGAATCTCTTTAAATGCTTTACGAAATGTATGAATATTAATATTGTATTGTTTTACTAGTTTTTCAAGATCATATTTAGCTGAAATATTGTTACTAAGCTCTGTTTTTATTGCCTTGATAATCTCAATTTGTTTTTTTGGATAATAATGCTTTTCATTTTCTAAAATTCCAAAGTCATGATGTGATAAAAATAATAACAGTTCTAACACTTTTATTTTTAGGTAATTCCTCTTTAATTCCTCTTCTATCTCATACATTTCTAAACAAATATGTTCAATTTGAGCAGTAGCACGAAAAATATATACATTATGGCTTTCTTTTAAACGTTTACTGATTAAATCAATATCAATATTGAATTCATCTAATAATTTATTCTCTTTAGCTTTTTCTACTTCAATCAAAATTTCTACACCATTATAATAACCCAATGGAAATGAGTGAGTTAATTTATTTAATGTTCCACCACTAATTGCTAAATCTCCTTGACATAAATATGCATAATAATTTTTATTATACTGACATTCAAATTTACCTTTTAGACAATGATTAATTTCAATATAACGATGCCGATTGAGAGATTGATCAGTCGGAGCAGTAAAACAATGAAAATTATTATATATAACTTGTATCCCTGGATAAATATCTATGCTCGTCATTACTCCCTGTCCATCGATTAAACCTATTTGATACTCTCTTTCATGCTTATTAATAACCTTTTTATCTATAAACGGCAGCTTAATATCTTCAAGCATTAAAATCTCCTCCTTTTAGGTGAAAACAGAATAACCTATAGTTATTCTGTTTCTTTTAAAGATTTCCCTAAATCAATTCTTTGAATTTGTTTATTCAATAGCCAATTAACAACAAAATAAGTAATTAAGCCAACAGTAAAAATCATTACATAGAGGTAGGTTGGAATATAGATTTCTATATATCCTGCAAATCTCATCATTGCTTGAATAAACAATATTTCTAAACCATATTTACAAATTGGTAAACTAATCAATAATGAAAATACTACTACCAAAGCTGTAGCTTTAAGATATATCTTAGCAATTTCTTGGCTGTTATAGCCTATCACTTTTAAAAACGACATATAATTAGTATTTCGATCTAATACTAGTTTTGTTAGAATATACATTACAACTAAATAAATAACTATCGCTATCCCACTCATAATCGGAATCATCTGTGAAAAGGTTTCCGTCATTTGATCGCCAATTTTCAGCATATCTGTCCTAGTAATCATCGTACTAAGATATTTTTTATCAATATTTAACTTCTGATCTGATAAATAACTATTATAATAATTCAGATCTTCTTCGAGTAAATTATTTAATGATTCACGTGACATATAAACACTTATATTAGTTCGGCTATTATAAATATCAAAAACCTTTAACTGATATTCTTGTTCAGTATATTGGTTTGTAAACGTTACTTTATCTCCTTTTTCTAAGCCAACTTTTTTAGCAAAATCGTAGGAAATAATAATTTGATCTTTTTCCTTTGGCAAATCAATATCCGCATAATATATAGAATTATCATCTAATCCATAGAATGAAACATCTAAGTCAATTTCCCCAGCAGCAAAATAGGTTTGTAATAATGTATATGTTATTTTTTCTCCAGCAGCTTCAACTGGTACCTTTAAAAGATATTGGTAGTTTGTTTTAATACTATTTTCCATATTTTCTAAATAACGTTCAATCGACGGGGTAATACAAAAACCAAAAGTTAAAAGAAAACTAGCAAAAATAATTCCAATCATTAAAACCAAATAACTTCCCTTATTTTGAAGAATCACTCTTTGACGATAGCGCTTAATAAACGACGTTTGCTTTAAATGAATATAATGACTTTTCTTATTTTCATGTAGATCTTGTCTTAAAAATTTTAATGGCGAAATATTTAATTTATGCCATAACATTAAATAATTGACTATCAAAATAACCAAAAAAGGAATCACAGTAGTATTAACAAATACACTAGGAATAAATTTTAACTGTAATGGTGGCAAGCAATAACTGTTATAGTACATATTAGAAAAAAATGAAGGCATTATTGTATATCCAATAACATTTCCCACTAGTCCACTTACAAAAACAATGATCATTACTAAAGTAAGATAATGGTGAATCAACTCTTGTTTTGTATAACCATTAGCTAGTAATGTGCCAATTGCAGTTGCTTGGTCTTCAATTATCGCCTGTGAAATTACAACAAAAATAAAGGCTAAAATAACCAAAATGATATAAAACAACATATTCATCATTGGGATATCACCACCCATATCATTAGGTAAAAATGATATTGCCTGGTTCATCTCTTGGGTCATCATTCCTGTTAAGCTACATCCACTATCAACTACGATATCTCTAATTTGATTTAATTGATCGTAATTTTCTTTACTACTTAAATCATCATTTGATTTATAACTATAAGTATAATTAATATTATTCTCTTTTAATAAAGCAAAATCTGACTCATCTACAATAGCAACTCCAAAATGGATAGGATCCATCATTAAATCACTATTATCCTTAATCAACGAACTATAGTCAGGTAGGCTTAAATATCCAACGATAGTTAACTTTATACCATTGACCTTAATTTGATCATTTATTTTATAACCATTTTTTATTGCAAAAAGCCGATCTAATGCTATTTCTTGATGCTTTTTTGGGAGTTTCCCTTGGTAAACTGTAACCAAATTAATATTTTCACGATCTTGATATATCCTTAATGTAGCACTATTTTTGATCTTTTGCTCGCTATAGAAATTTTCATAAAGTTTTACAGGCTCTTTTTCAATTTCTTTAATTACTTCTTTAGTCAATGGTTTTAAAACAGTAAACTGTCCATCCTCGACTAAACATTCATCTTGATTTTGTTTTAATAGATTATTAACACTATAAGCTACACTAAAAAAACCTGAAACAGTTGCAATCATAACTATCATGACCAAAGCAAGTGCTAGATAACGAGCTAAGTTATCAGTGAATTCTTTTTTTAAACTCTTATTTAATGGATTTTTCATGCTAACACCCTACTACCATTCTAACTCTTTAGCATTGATTCGTGATGTATTTAAATAGTTTGAAACAATTTGTCCATCTCGCAAACGCAGCACGCGATGTGCCATTTTAGCAATTGCATCATTATGAGTAACAATTAAAATAGTTGTTCCATAATCCTGATTAATCTGTTCTAATAATTCTAAAATATCTTTAGATGTATGATAATCTAAAGCTCCTGTCGGTTCATCACATAATAATAATTTAGGATTTTTTGCTAGAGCACGACCAATTGCAGTTCGTTGCTGCTGTCCTCCTGATAATTGATTAGGATACCTATTGCAATGTTCTTTTAATCCTAATTTATCTAATAGTGTTTCAACAGCTAGTGGTGTCTTACTCAAATATGCACCTGTTTCAATATTTTCTTTTACTGTTAAATTTGGGACTAGATGATAAAATTGGAAAACAAAGCCCAAAGTATCCCGCCGGTATAACCCTAATTTTGTTTTTGATAAAGATGCTAAATCAATTCCACCAACTATCACATTACCATAATCAATTATTTCGATACCTCCAATTAAATTTAATAATGTTGATTTACCAGAGCCTGAAGGTCCTAGCATAACACAGATTTCACCGCGTTCTATTGAACCATTGACCCCTTTTAAAACTTGAACCCGATTTTCATTTTCACCATAATATTTTTCTACATTTTCTAATTGCAAATACATATAAATCCCCCTATCTTTTAATTCAGATTTTTTTAATTTAATAACACGATAGCCAACTATCTCTATTAAAACCTAGACTGATTCCACACTTGCATCTTGTTTTGGTAGAAGTACAGCCAAATGCTGTTCTAAATAAATTTTCTTCTGATTAAACTCATTTTCAATTTGTTGCTGACAATCGGTACAACTCATCCCATTAATTTCCATCATCACACAATATGGATAATTCTCATTTTTCAATCTTACAAATTGATTTTTCGAATAGAATCATCCGATTCACCACACAACACCCTCTATAATCTTTTTAAAATAGGATTTAATGCTAAATATTTCAATTAAAACAATTATAATAGTTAGCCTAATCTAACCAACAATTATATCTTATCTCCTGGTGTTAGACTTGTCAAACAAATATATAATAAAAAAATAAACTATTACTAGCATAGTTATTATTTTTAGGCAAAGTTTAATATATCACATTGCAATACAGTTTTTAAGCTTACTGTCTACCAGATAGATAATCAGTAAAAAGTATCATAGAAGCTTCATTTTTAGATAAATTAAATCAGCAAGATATTTTGAATGAATATTTTTAGTAAAAGGATATCCATGAGTATTACAAAGATACCGAACTTTTTTATAAAGTTTTAGCATTTTTTCTTTAAAAACCTGTTCAAAAGTATTAGTGATACATAATTGATGATTAACAATAGCTTCATGTTCACGCCTTAATAATAGCATCGGAGCTTTGACAAAATAAAATTAAAATCATTAAAATAGCACCTATGCATCGCTGAAATACTAAAGACAGTAATTAA
Source organism: Thomasclavelia ramosa DSM 1402 (assembly GCF_014131695.1). Lineage (NCBI taxonomy): Bacteria > Bacillati > Bacillota > Erysipelotrichia > Erysipelotrichales > Coprobacillaceae > Thomasclavelia > Thomasclavelia ramosa. The sequence continues at coordinate 1,203,319 of NZ_CP036346.1, read as the reverse complement.
AGGTGGCTGTTTATTAAGGTGAATAGACTGTAAAATTATATAACCGATGATTCCTACTGATGCTATCATAATGATATTTAAGTACATGCTCGAGACAACTGGTGAAGACAAAGCTAAATTATCCAATGATACATCCACATTAATATTTGAAAATAAAATATATAGCGGTGTATAAAAAATTTCTCATCATTATCACAGGAAACAAAACACAAAAACGACTGAATTACAATAAGAATGAAGGAATAGACCATTCCATAGATTATAATATACTGCTATTACTATAGATATTAATAAATAGATCAGGCTAACAATAAATGCGATAAGCGAAGAAAATAATAACGGATTTTTTTATTCTATACATCAATATATCCTCCTCTAATAAACGTTTATGCATCAAATAGCTGAACAATAGATCAATCAAAAAAGCAAGGTAGTTTTCTATCTTGCTTTTCTAAATATTCTATAAATCATCTTCAATAGCACTAGACTTTGCATAAGCAGTAGATTTTGCTTCAAAAAAATCGGTCTTAATGTTATTTGCATTACTATAAATACTTACCCATTTCATTGCTTCAGGTTCTGTCTCAAATCCTTCATATAATGGTTCAAAATTCAATGAAAATGCTCTTAAATTACCGAGATAATGAATATAATCACTGACCATATCCATCGTTAGACCCTCAATTCGATTTCCCAAGACATATTGCCCCCAAGCAATTTCCTCTTCAACTCCACGTTTTAGCATATTACGATAAACCTCAATCTTTTCAGGGGTAAATAATGTCGGTTCTTCCTTTTGCAGCTCAATAATCATATTTCTAAATAACCATAAATGTGTATTTTCATCACGATTAATATAACGAATCTCTTGAGCTGATCCCGACATCTTACCCATTCGCCCTAAATTATAAAAGAACATAAATCCTGAATAAAAATAAATTCCTTCCAAAATATAATTAGCCATAATCGTTTTCATTAAATGAAAACTATCTTTATGTTCAAGAAATGCATTATACTGTTCACCAATAAATTCATTTCGCTTCAACAAATGTTCATCAAATTTCCATTGATATAAAATTTCATCTCGTTTAGTTGGTGAACAAATTGAATCAAGCATATAGCTATAACTTTGTGAATGGACCGCTTCTTGAAATGCTTGAATGGTTAAACAAAGATTAATTTCATTTGCTGTAATATACTCACCAATATTAGGAAGATTGGCTGTCTGTAAAGAATCTAAGAAAACTAAAAATGAAAGAATCTTATCATATGCGGTTCGTTCTGCCTCACTTAACAAACGATAATCTCTAATATCTTGAGTCAAATTTATTTCTTCTGGAATCCAAAAATTATTCATCGCCTGACGGTACCAATCACTGACCCACTGATATTTCATATTATTAAAATCATTAAGATTTGTTGTATTTCCATTTATCATTCGACGTTTTCTTACATCAATATCACCTTTAGCATTAAATAATGCTTTTTGTTTAAGTTCCATTATTACCTCCTATGAACTGCATGATTCACATTCTTCAACTTCTAAAGACTGGCTTCTAACATAATATAATGTTTTAACACCATACTCCCAAGCTTTAATATACAAATTAAGCAACTTTCTAAAAGTAAACTCATTTGTCATATATAAATTAACTGATTGTGACTGGTCGAGATGACGCTGCCTAATTCCCGCTGCTTTAACAATCCACTCTTGATCAATATAATGCGCATTTTTATATAACCAAAAAGTTTCAGAATCTAAGTCGGGAGCAACTCTAGTAATCATACTTCCCTTTTTCTCTTCCATAAAATACTTTTTCATGATAGGATCAACCGCTGCTGTTGTTCCAGCAATAATTGAAGTTGAACTGGTTGGGGCAATCGCTAAAAGATATCCATTTCTTAAACCATTTTCTTTGATTTTAGCTTGAAGATTTTGCCATGCTTTACTTTGATAGCGACGTTTTATAAAGTATGCACCTGTTTCAAAATCACTACCATTAAACAATGAGTAACTTCCTTTTTCTTTAGCTAAATCACATGAAGCTTCCAACGCAAAGTAATTAATCTTTTCATAAAGCTGCTCAATAAACTGTAAATGCTCATCACTTTCAAATGACATTTTCAATTTTACCAGCATATGATGATAACCACTTGTTCCTAATCCAATCGCACGATATTTTTGATTAGTTATTTTGGCAAAAGGAATTGGATAATAATTTAAATCAATTACATTGTCCAAAGCCCTAATTACAACACTGATAACGTGTCTCAATTCATCATCATTTAAGACATCAAGATGACCTAATGTTAATGAAGCTAAATTACAAACTACAAAATCACCTGGTTTTGTTTTTTCAACAATAATAGTTTCACCATTAACCTCAATTTCCTCAGACGGTAAGATCTCCATCGCTTGCATATTTTGAGCAATTTCTGTGCAAAGATTACTGCAATATATCATTCCCTGATGAGGATTAGGATTAAAATTATTAACATGATCGCGATTAAATGTGAAAGGAGTTCCTGTTTCAACTAGTGATTTAATAATTAAACGAACAATTTCTTTAACTGTCATAACGCGTTTAGGAATTCGGTCATCTTCAACGCACTCATAATATTTCCTTTCCCACTCTTCACCATAACAATCCTCTAAATAATAACCTTTAACTTCATGTATCTCGTGTGGACACATCATGTACCATGAAGCTTCCAAATCATTTTTAGCTAATTTCCAAAATAAATCTGGATAACAAACCGCAGGAAAAATATCATGTGCTTTCATTCGATCATCGCCATTATTTGTTCTAATTTGTAAAAATTCGGGTAGATCTTTATGCCATGCATCCAAATATACTGCTGCTGCTCCCTGCCGAACTCCTAATTGATCTACTGCTGTTGCAGTATCATTTACAAGTTTAAGCCATCGAATCACACCTCCTGCTGCTCCTTTGAAACCTCTGATACTACTTCCATTAGCACGTACTTTTCCAAAATACAGTCCCATTCCACCACCGTTTTTTGAAACTTTAGCAAAATTATCTATACTTTTATATATTCCTGCTAATGAATCATCGACAGTATCAATAAAACATGAACTCATTTGATGAAATGGCTTTCTCGCATTAGACATAGTTGGTGTTGCCATCGTCACTTTTAAAGTACTTAAAATATCATAAATCTCTTTTGCCCACTTAACTCTATTTGATTCATTCATGGCCAAATGCATAGCAATTGACATAAACATTTCCTGTGGTTTTTCAATAATTTCGCGGTCATGATTTTGAATCAAGTATCTTTTAACAATCAATTCAAGACCACTATATGTAAATAATTCATTTCGCGATTCGCTAATATACTGTCCTAACATGTCTATTTCATCTTTTGAATAGCTTTCAAGAATATATTGTCCATAATAACCTTGTTGTGCTAAATAGTTAATCCGCTCATAAAAAGTATATCTACCAGCGGTATTCATTTTTTGGTCAACCTGTTGATTTACATCATAAGTTAAAAATCGAGCTGAAATCATCTCCCATTTAGGTGCTTCTTTACTAATTAATTCCACACTCGCTTTCATCAACATTTTCAACGCTTCAAAATGACTCATACCCTCTTTATAAAATGTTTTAAATTTCACTAATAATAATTGCAATGAATATTCTTCTTGAGGATAGTCTTTGTGAATCTTCAATAGAACCTTTTTTAGATTTTGATCTCCCAATAAGGCAAGCAGTTCATCAATTATCAATCGCTGCTCCGTATGCTTTTGACGATATAAAATATAAGCTTTTGCTACTTGAAGATATCCATGTTTCATCAATGTTTCTTCAACCAAATCTTGAATTGCTTCAACAGACATATCAGCTATAATATGTTTTTCAATATCTGCAATCATCTTTTTTAATTCATCATCTTTTATTGTTTCAGATAAACTGCAAAAAGCTTTTTTTATTGCTGTTTCTATTTTGTTGTTATCATAGTCTTGAAAAAGACCATTTCTTTTTTGTATCAACATTTTTTTCACATCCTTAGAATGCCATTCTAGCATAGTCATTCGATTATCTTCAACGAATATGCTTAAGCATATTTTATTCTTTCACAATAATCATAAATATAAACAAAAAAAGATGTATCTAACAACACATCCTTTTATAAAAAATACTTCTAGTTTTAAATTCAATCGTTTGATTTAACGGTCCTAATGAAAGCATTTTCATATCTTTTTCATCATATTGAGGAAATTCAACTCTTGTTATCTGATTATTCCAATATGTTTTAAAATAATATTCTCGAGTTGCTAAGTTAATAAACATCGTATATTGAGTATAATCAGAAGTTTGATTTGCTGTAATGACGACCCCTTTAGGAATACTGACCGTTTCCATGATCCGAAAACAAGTTATCACAGCTTGATGACGATCAATTGGAATATCTGTATATGTTTTTTGAAATGCTGCTCTAATAAAACGTGATGGTGGTGTATAATCCCCTGGTAAGCCTAATGTTCCTGCACCTTGTCCAAATGGAGTAAGTTTTATATTGTTCCATATTGCTTCTTGAAATTGATATGGCGATAAATTGTAATAATTTCATAAATTAGTCATATGCCAAGAAAAATCTGGACTATTTGCAAGAACACCAATAGGATTATTAATCGCATGTAGACCATCTATTGTTTTTTCAATCACCATACAATTGTTATTTGCACCGCTTATTATCCAATGAAGAGGAGCTGCTATATGTGTAATACTATCTTCTACACCAATAATTTTGATGACTTTTATTAATTCTTGAGCTTCTTTTACTGAAGCACATTGACTTAATAAAAAATAAACTAGTTCAAAAGCAGCGATCGGGATAATTGATGTATTATCTTTTTTTAGCCCATCATATTGAGCAAACCCAGAAAAATATAATGCCGCAACTGCAAATCCATGGTCATTAACACCATCACTTAAAGCAACAGGAGAGACATCTTGCCCGATACCAAGAATATTGTACTTATTTTCAATATCATGAGTATTTAGAACATTGCGCCACTGGTATTTTGCAGGAATATAATAAAGTTCAGGATTTAATTCAAATGAAAAATCCATTGTTCGACCAAAATAAATATCTCCATTATCTGAATATATCTTTATTGCTGTACACATCTATGATTCCTCCTAATCATTCCTCCTTTAAATATATTAACCTAAATTATAAATAGACCCGATTAAAATTTAAAAAAAGGGAATTTTATTTCCCTCCTTATATCTTTTCTCCATTTGTTGCAATAACTTCTTTCATCCAATCAAAACTTTTCTTTTTATATCGATTATATGTTCCGCTACCATCATCATTTTTATCTACATAAACAAAACCATAACGTTTTTTCATTTCCCCGGTACTAAGTGAAACAAGATCAATAGCCCCCCACATCGTATAACCAATACAATCTACATGATCAATATTAATGGCATCTTTCATGTTTTTAAAATGATCTTTTAAATATCGGATCCGATAATCATCTATAACTGTATCATTTTCAAAATGATCGATTTCACCCATTCCGTTTTCAACAATCATAATTGGTTTTTTATAACGATCATAAAGTTCATTCATAACATAGCGCAATCCAACAGGATCAATTGGCCAACCCCAAGGGGTTGCTTCTAAATAGGGATTTAGATCCATTGCTAATCCGATAATATTTAATTTAGTGTTAGCATTAACGGTTGTTGTTCTATAGTAGCTAAAAGTAATAAAATCTAGTGGATATTCTTTTAGTAAATCATCATCACCTGGCTCCTTAACCAGTACGACCCCTTCTTTTTCAAATAATGCTTGTGCATAATATGGATATCCGCCAGTTACCATAGTGTCTGCATAAAAATATGATAATCTTCTAGTATTCATATGTGCCATCATGTCCTCAGGCTTGCAAGTTAATGGATATAAACCACTCATTGCATACATTGTTCCTACCATGCACCCTGGCATCATTTCATGAGCCATTTTTGTTGCCAATGAACTAGCAACAAAAACATGATGCATCGCTTGATAATGCGTTTGACTATCAATTTTATGAGTTCCCATTTGAGCATAACCCTTTACAACATTAAGCTCATTAAATGTCAACCAATATTTTACTTTCCCTTTAAAACGTTCAAATAATGTTTTACATAATTTTAAGTAGCAATTAATTGTATGGCGTGATGACCATCCATCATAATGATCAGCTAAATATGCAGGAATTTCATCATGACAAATTGTAATTAAAGGCTCTATGTGATACTTTAATAATTCATCAATAACATTCTCATAAAACTTCAAACCTAACTCATTTCCTTCAGCCTCTTCGCCTGTCGGAAAAATTCTTGTCCAGCAAATACTAAAACGATAAACATTAAATCCCATTTCTGCCATTAAAGCGATATCTTCTTTATAACGATGATAAAAATCAACTCCATCATGACTTGGATAATAACGCTCAGGATCAATATATCCAGTTGCTCCTTCAGGAATTTCAGCCTTTAATGGTGACGAACCAAGCGTTCCATCTTTACACTTATAAGTTACCTGACGTAACGTATCAACATTACCATCTGTTACAAAATCTGCTGTAATCAAGCCGCGATTACCTTCACCAAATCCACCCTCATATTGAAAATCAGCACTAGCTCCACCCCATAAAAAATTATCTGGAAATCTACTCATACTTTGTTCCTCCTTTGATACTACTATTATAACGGAGTTTTTTATATAAACTTAAAAGTTCGCATTTTGGAAACTTCTATATTCAGCAACAATCAAGTCATTAATCAAAGGATAGATATAACTATGTGTTTGTAATTTAGATAAATGCTGATAGACAAGACAAATATCAACATCGGGATGATTTACCATCATTTCGTTTGCAGTAATTAAAATAACCTTTTTATTTTTATAGTCGTATTTTTTCTTTTCATCAAATGATGATAACTGATACTTATTTAAATAGTTACCAGAATTAGAATAAATGATCACAACACCTTGTTCACTATTATTTTTTAAGTATTCGTCTTGTTTAACATCATTTACATAACTCATAATAAATTTATGATTATAGGCCAGTTTATACTGCAAATCTAACGCTCCCAATTGTGAAAAAAGTGTTCCAAATGCCGTGACTTTTGGATATTGATAAATTATTTGAGCAATTTTTCTAATCACTGTCATATCAATATTTTTGATTATTTCAATATCCTGAATAACTTTGTCAATATAGGTATTTGCGTCTTGATTAGCAATATATTGTTGGATATTGGCAACATAATTATAATCACTGTTAAAACGATTTTCCTTAAAATATGCTTCTGCCTTAAAATCGGAATAATCTTCAAAATTTAATGATCGTACAAACTTACTAATAGTTGATTTTGATACATGACATAAATTTGCAACATCATTAATACTAAGATTTTGCAAATTATCAAAATTCAAAAGCATTGTATAAGCAATACTATAAAAAGTACTATCTTCACTATATTCATTTATTACATCAATAAGCCTAACCAATAATATTCCCATTAACCTATCTCACTTTCTTTGCTTATTAGAATACTAATTTCATATAAATTACGTCATCCGTTGGATTATCATAATGTGGTTCAATTTTTTTAAAAACATATTTTTTATATAACGAAATCGCCCTTTTTAACGGTTTGATTGTATCCAAAACCATCTCCTTGAGCAGTTTCAATAATTGCTTCAATTAATTTTTGACCTTGTCACTGATTACGAAAATCTGGTTTTACATATAGACGTTTCATTTCACAGCATTGATTACGATGGTGACAATAAGCAATACAGCCAACAGCTTTACCATCAGTCGACAACCGCTAAAATACGCCCATGAGACTATAGATATCTTCTTTTTAAATCTTCTAATTCAGCATCTATGTTTTGAAAAGAGAAATCTCGATTCAATGAATTTGTATACTCAATGATCAATTCTTTTATTTCCGCAAGATATTTTTCTCCATCAACAATCAACATTATTTTTCACCTCAAATATAATTTATTTTGATACTATCATTCTAACATAAAATAGTAATCAGCCAAACTCTAGATTCATTTAAAATAATTGATAAAAAAGCAAAGTCATTATGTTTGACTATTATAAAAATAAGGCGTATTATTCAACATGAACATGGTTCATATAAAATTATAAGGAGGAAATATTTTGAATTTACCATCAACATCAAAAGAAGAAATAATTTCTATCTGTCAACGTTTAGCTAAAGAAAAAGGTCTATCTTCAATTAATATGCGTTCTGTTGCAATTGAATGTAGTGTTTCAGTAGGCGCAATATATAACTATTTTCCATCAAAATCAGAACTCTTATGTTCGACTATCGAAAGTATTTGGAAAGATATTTTTCACATGTCTAGTGAACAATTTAGTTTTACGAATTTCATTGAATGTTTGACTTGGTTATTTGAAAGTATTCAAGAAGGCAGCCAAGAATATCCTGAATTTCTTTCAAAACATGCAATGTCTTTAGCTGCTGAAGATAAAGTCGTTGGACAAAAAATGATGAAAAAATATTTTTTCCATTTAAAACAAAATTTATTAATTGTATTAAAAAAAGATCAAAAAATAAGAAAAGATGCTTTTAATCAAAAATTAGATCAAACTTTATTCATTGAGTATATTTTTGAACTTTTCATTTTTTCAATCGTTAATCCACAACAAAACTACCAAGGTATTATTGAGTTAGTTGAACGATATTTATACTAGCCCACTTATTACGAAGTGGGAATACTTATAATTCAAAGTGAACAGTGTTCAGATTAATTATGGAGGTTTATTATGAAAGTAAAAAAGTATAATTTATTATTAATAGCTTCAATCGTGTGGCTTATTGCTGGTTTCAATATTTTAAAAATTGGAATTGAAACATATGTTGGATATACAAAGTTATTAAATTTCTTTCTCTCAATCATTGTTTTTATTATTTTTTGGTTTGCTATATTTTACAAATTAACTAAAAAACATACCCATAGAATTCATAGCTATGAAATAGAAAAACAATTCTTTTTAAATTTCTTTGATCTTAAATCATTTATTATTATGGCATTTATGATAATTTTTGGTATAACAATTCGAACATTTAATTTATTACCGGATAGATTTATCGCTATTTTCTATACTGGTTTAGGAGCTGCGCTATTTTTGGCCGGTATCATCTTTGGTTTAAATTACTATAAATCATTAAATAAGACTTTAGATTATTCTCCTAAATCTTTAATAAATATTGCTATTATATATTTTATTTTAGCAATGGCTGGGGGTGTTTTTTATCGTGAATTTACAAAATTTTATGCTTATTCAATGCCTACCGTATTAAGTGTAATTCATCCTCATTTATTAATTTTAGGAACATTACTGTTTATCATCCTAGCTGTAATTGCAAAAGTGACAAATATACAAAATAATCGACTATTTAAAAAATTTGTAATCATTTATAATTTTTCTTTACCTTTTATGATCCTCACTATGCTAATTCGTGGGATTCTACAAATAACTAATACGGCTATAAATAGTTTGATAGATAAGATGCTTTCTGGTTTTGCAGGACTTTCACATATTACTATGATGATTGCATTACTAATATTATTAATTTCTTTAAAAAAAGAATTTACAGATTAAGGAGAAATACATTTATATGTCAATATTACTTATTATGGCAATTATTTTCATGACGCTAGCACTGGTTTTTTATACAATCGGTGTTTTTGCTGAAAAAAGAGTGGCAGTTTACTAAAATGGCATGCTTTGATATTTTGGCTTGGCTTTATTTGTGATACATCAGGAACGAATATTATGGGACAAATATCAGGGCACAATTTTAATTTTAATCTCCACGTCATTACTGGATCAATTGCTTTACTTTTAATGGCTTTTCATGCAGTTTGGGCAACAGTAATACTAATTAAAAAAAATGATCGTGCTAAAAAAACTTTTCATAAATTTAGTATTATCGTTTGGTCAATATGGTTGATTCCTTATATAATTGGTATTTATATTGGAATGAAGGGTTAAAAGAAGAGAGACTGTCATGTTTCCCCTCTTTTAACTTATATATAAAAATACAAGCATTCCTAAATATTCAAAAATCATTTTCCATCAATAATAGTTAAAAAAGTAACACTACCCAATAATCAATGGAGGTAATATTCTTTTAAAACTGTATTTCTAATATCAATTCTTCCAATAGCATAATTAGCTATTTTTTATTCCTTAAGCTTTATAAATTGATACAACAATGTAGCCATTGCGAGTCCAACTCCAATTAATAGTATTTCAATAAATAATGTCTTGCCTTTTTCCTTTTCCTCGGTATATATTAAAGGATATGTCCTTCCTACAACTACAAAATTTTCTATATAAAATAACAGACTCATATGCGTCTCAATCTTTAAGATTTGTCAGACTCTCAGAATAAACAGTCTATTAACAAATCATACCTACAGGCGAAATACTCTTTCATAAAATATATTCTTATAATAACTTTGTATATTATCAATTATATCCATCTTAAATATCAAAAAAATACATGCAACACTATAAATTATAAATATTTACTAGCTTCTTTAATACTTAGCTTATTCATTAGAGTACGATATTTAATAATAAAGTTTATTACCCATACCAAATTAGTTCTAGAATAATTTCTTAAACTCCAGCCAATTGCTTTATTAATAAAAAACTCATCACTTCCAAAACTATTAACAATTTTTTGCTCCAGCAAGTTTGTATTTGTCTTATCTTTGCGCTAGGGTGAGGGAATTCCATAAAATGTAAATAAATCTCTCATATATTTTGACGTTTTATCTGCTTTTTTAATATCTTGTTGTTTTTCAAATAACTTCTTTTATCATTGTATATTTATTCATAATATTTCCTTTAATAGTATAAACACGTGTTAACCACATTGTTAATAATGTATTTAGTCTATTCTTCAACGCCAATGATTTCAAAAATATCGTTCTTATAATAAGATTTATCTAGGTGATACTTCTATCTAAATATGCTTCAATAAATTTTTTTGAAGGGGAATAAATATTATTAGGCAGCTTTTCTATTTCAAACCAGCACCACTCATCTTGTTTATCTGGTTCCATAGCTTTTAAATCTCCATCGTAATTTTTAGCAATAATATGTATCGTTACATAGTGCTTATTTAATTGAATATCATCGACTACATTAAAAACTTCTATCTGTGAGATATTTAAATTAGTTTCTTCTTTAACTTCTCTAATTGCTCCTTCAAAAATAGTTTCATGATACTCTTGTTTTCCACCTGGTAGACACCATGTGTCCGGTTCATAGATGCCACCAGTATCAACCCCATCTTTTATCCGATGTCCTAAAAGAATCTGATTATTCTTGATTAACAAAACACCTATTCCCACTTTAATGATTTTCTCCATATTATTTCCTCATTTCTAATTGGATTTATCTAACTGTACTCTTAAGCTTCTCATGACGAGTTTGATACATTGTATTTTTAAGTTTTTTAATTATTTCAAAATCATCAGATTTATAAAAAGTGATTTTTTCTTCATTAGTGAATTGAATAAGTTCATCTTTTCCTAAAATCTTTGCTAAATTAACAACTAATGCATTCAAGGCTTTTTGATTATAATAAAAGATAATTACTTTTGCTTTTTTACAATGAATCAGTTTTCTAATTACATCTCCATCTACAATATCTAAGGAATGACCAAAAAAATAGATATAAAATTGTTCATTGTCATTTAACCATTTAGTGTAGTTATTACCTGTTTTTTTAACAATCCTTTGATAATACTTTTGAAATTCAAGATAATCATACTTATCATTATCGGTGACATTTTTAATTTCTGAGCCAATTCCAAAAACCATATTATTTTCTTCTTTTATCCTATCTTTAGCAGCAAATCCATGAATATAATGAACTGTATTTGTTTCTTTTTTATACATTCTTGTGTACGTATCAGTATAATTAAAAGAAATGAGTTTAGTTACTGGTAAATATTTAAATAATTCAATTTTCTTGGTTTTAGTATTTAAAAATCGTGTTAAATATATTTCTAATAACCATGTTAATTCTTCCAATTCTCGATATAAATGTTTCTTTGTGAGTTCTATCTGATGCTGAAAATCGGTATTATTTCCACGTTCTTCTGTTACAATCTTAAATAATTCAATTAAATTACTAGAATATCGTGAAGCGAGCATAGTTTCTTCTCGAGTATGCCAGTTAAGATTATTTGAAATATATGATAATATCTCTATTTGTTTAGCAATGACATATTCAAGATCTGACCACTTATCCCCAATCATACTTTTATTTTTTAAGACATATGTAAGCCAATAATTTTCTTTACATGCTTTGATAAATTGAGAAGTTTCAGATGTTGGAGTTAAGTTTGAAAAATATTTTATTGCTTTGGCAGAAACCGACTTTTCTTTAAAAACCTTATCTAATTTTTCTTTTAATATATCATTATATTCATTTTGATATATGAATTGATTATCCTTAAATCCTTGATAAACCGTTGCAATAGTCTTACAAAAATTTATAAAATCTTCGTAACGAGTATTAAAACCATGTGCAATATCAAAGCCGTTACCAATTACTAATATATTCTCCATCACCATACTCCCCCTTATCAATCAAAATTTTAATTTACTAATTATTATCTAACTATTTTTTACTGTCAACTATTAAATAAACCTTTATAAACAGATAGACTCAGTGCTAGGCATTTTCACCTTTAACAATGATAAGATAATAAAAAAATTGCAATAAAAATAAAATAAATATCTTCTTATTTTGAATTCTTTTGTTCTATCATTAATATTAATTTGATTAGGCATATTGATTTAGAGTCATTGAACAAGGGCTAACTTTCCAATGCTTAAGCAGTAACCACGTTTTCAAATTGTGTATAAAGTTCTGGTAGTGCTTCTAAATCCTCATTCTTTGCTTCTTTAAGCATCTTACTATCTTCTTGGATTGGATCACAATAATATTACATTATACTTTTATATTATAGCTTAAACCTAAAGCTATTACTAATATTATTAGTAATACGTATTTAATCCATAAATAAAAAAATCAAAAATATTAAACACTTTTGATTTTTCTTTCCTTATAATAATAAATTTTATCATGATCATTTATTTCCCGTTTAATTGTGCATGGTTGCCCATAAGCAACAACATTTTTAGGAATATCTTTTGTTACAATACTTCCAGCACCAATAACACTATTATCACCAATTGTAATACCTGGTAAAATAATTGTTCCAGCACCAATCCATACATTTTCACCAATATAAACTGGAAGATTGAATTGATATGCTTCTTTTCTTAATTCCGGTAAAATTGGGTGAGTTCCAGTAATAATTGTAACATTTGGACCCATCATAGTATAATCACCAACATAAATCTCAACATCATCTACTAAAGTTAGATTGAAATTGGCATATACTCCTTTACCAAAATGTACATACTTCCCACCCCAATTAGCATGAAATGGTGGTTCAATATGACATCCATCACCAATCACTGCAAACATTTCTTTTAGCAATCCCTTACGTTTTTGTTTTTCTGAAGGCCTTGTTACATTATAATCATATAATTTTTCTACACACTGTAGTTGTTCTTTTAGAATTTCCGCATCATTTGAACGATAAAGTTCACCCTCATTCATTCGTTTTCTTTCATCATTAAAGCCCATGGTTTAACTCCCTTACATTTATATCTCAAATTTTAAATCCAATTATATTATAATATAGCTTTAATCAATGTAATAGTATCTAATGTTTGATAATGCTATCAAAATGTTAACTATAAATAATTTGTTCAGTGATTTAATCACTATTTCTTATCAATAATATTTTCTTTCCCCTTATTCATCGTTTCAGAAGAAAAGAATGTACCATCAAGCTTAACGATATCTGAATCTTTTTATATTCCTAAAAAAGAATAGCCACTTCCAAAATCATCCATAGAGTAGTTGAATCCAGCCTAATGAATTTTCTCAATAATTTTACTAAAAACTTCTAGTTAGGCAAAGACCATTGTTTCAGTCAATTCTAATTCAAGATATTTAGTTGGGAATCTATGGTACATGGCCATCTCTTCCTTCCTATTACCGCCTAAATTAAGAAAGCGCTTTTATGACTATATAATCATATATGCCCCTTTAACTAATGGTAAAGCTATAAAAGTATTTCTCATTGACATTGAACTACATTTATTTTAATCTTCCTATATAAACAACCGTCTTATTCTCCATTACTAACTGTCCGTTATTGCTATATTTATCAAATACATTTTCTAAGGCAGCAATGTATTCAAAATAATTCTGATCAGTTTTTTTTAAAGAATATGAACCTGAGATACAGCGCTTAATAAAACCCTTCTGGTCAAAAAATAAAGGATTTGGAAACTCCATACGCTTATAGTGCATATCAAAAAATTCCTTTATTCTTTCATCATCGCGTTTAATCCCACCATTAAACCCAACAAAGTTTTGGCAATACTGTTTATAAATTTGAAAGCACTCTTGATTCAATGGTGACTCCATTTCTCGTACATTCCAAACCAATGCTACCCGCCCTTCTAATTTTAAGATTCTCTTACATTCTCTTTTAAACTCATGAACATTGAACCAATGAAATGCCTGAGCAGATGTAATAAAATCAACAGAACTAGTATCTAACGTAGTATTACCAGCAGTTCCATTGATAGCATGCAATTTATTATATTTATTTAATTTATTGACTAATTCATTTCTCATATCTTTATTAGGTTCGACACAAAAAACCTTACTACCTTGTCCTAATAACAGCTTTGAAAATTTACCAGTTCCAGCACCTATATCTGCGATTATGGATGTTGATTTAAAACCATAGTCAGTATATAACTTTTCTATTAATATAGTCGGGTACTCCGGTCTACCATCCTCATAAAGATTTGCTAGGCCATCGAATTTTATTGTACTATCCATATTATTAATACTCCTTTGTTGATAAGTCTTTTTTATCAGTTATTAATCTTGTTGCTTCTTCAATACTTTGCATTCCACCACAACCTCTCGTAATAACACCAGATAAAGCCATGTCATCTTTAATAAGTTCTTCTTGCACCTTTTTAGTTAAATTAACAATTTCTTGAGCCCGTTACTAGACAATTTTCTTTCATCTGTTAAATAAATGCTGTGATTGTTGCTCTTAAATAGTTTTACACCTAATTCTTCTTCCAACTGCATCAACCACCATAGCAATATCAGCTAAATTGAATATATAATTTAGACGCTTTAGTCATATTTTCTTCTCTTACGGCTACTAAAAATATGTTAAAATCAAATAACCATAAACTATCTCCAATAATAATATATTTTCATTATGCCATATCAAAAATTTATTAACAATACTAACATTAAGCAATAAACACAACGATCAAAGCATAAACTACTAAAGTGATTATCATATTCAAAGAAATGATTGCCGAAGCAAAACCGCAATCATCATTACTTTTATATAAAGGGGAAATCTGCATTGGAATAGCAAAACCAGTAGGACTCATAAAATAAATCAAAACTGCAATCATAAAAACCTTATCAATCATAAGCCCTGGAAAGAAGATAAAGAAACCAATAATCACTAGAATATAAAAAATAATTCTAGCAACTAACAATTTTAACACTGCTCCCAATATTTCCATATTGATATTCAAATCATACCCAATGATAAATAAAATTACGCCTACAATCGGTGCTGTTACTTGGGTGATTGTATTACTGTATATTCCTAAATATGAACTGTTTGATAAAAAATTATATGTACCTAATAAATTAAGTCCTAACCCCAAAATAACTGCAATTACAAATGAATTAGTTAGAATTGTTTTAATAAGTTCCCTAATCCTTGTTTCACCAGCACCCGCTCTTGCAACCATAATTGGAATAATTACAAAAGCCATAAAAACACCTGCTAAATCAAATATTACAGTATTACTTGAAGCCCCTACAATTGATAGATACAAGGGCAAAGCTACATTACCACCTTCACATGTCGTTAACAAGTAAGGTGAAATATGAGCAAATTTTTCCCCAGTAAAATTTATTATAAATCTTCCAATAAACAAAATAACACAATATGCAATAAACACATATAAAACAATAAAAATAGCTGAAGTCTCTAGCTTAGAAGTAAAAAGGATATTAAAAATCATTATTGGAAATAAAATATTAAATACTATTTTATTTGCTCCATCTTTTTGACTTGGTGTAATAAAACCTCTTATTCTTGAAAAAGTTCCTATTCCAATCATAAATATAACAGGAAATATTGTTGTTACTGCTCTCATTTAAACTCCTCCTCTAATATTTTCTTGCATTTAATTTAACATCATATTTTATTTACTTAAATACATTAAAGTCTATTTAGAAGAGGTTTTACAAATCAATCCTTAAAAAAGAATATTTTTGTAAAAAGGATTTACATTTTAAATAAAAATATTGTTCCTAAAGGAACAATATTTTCATAAACCTATTATTTTTCATTAAATAATTCAGACTTCTTTTCAAGAATTTGAGCAACAACTAAACAAGCCGGACAATCGCAATATTTAGCCCCGTTAGCTTTAATTTCTTTAGCATGGCTTTCAATATTTTTAGCATTTTCTTCACCAAAATAAGCTTTACCATTGTCAGAACCAGCAAACCTAATTAAATTATCAATTGGCATAATATCTTCTTCTAATTCAGCGATATATTTCTTAGTCTCAGCCATTTCGCTTTCTGTTCCAATCGCATTTAACCATGCTTGGGCAGCTTCCTTTGTTTCATTACTGCAAGTTGGAGCAACAATCAATTCACGTGTCTTTTCAGCAATATAATTTAATACTTCTTTGTTCATAAACTACATTCCTTCTTTCCTATAATATTTAAATATATTATACTATATTCATTTATTTGTTACAATTTATTGCATAAATTATATATTTCTTACATGGTAACTCAAGGTTATTATATTCAAATCTAAAAAATACAATCAAAATTAATAAAACAGTAATCTCCAATCCCTATATTGGTACCCTTGACTATAATAAAATGGAGATTTTATAACTTCATCTTTAATAAGATTCACAAAATCATTCATAATAAATGCCTCCATTTTTAAGTTTAATTAACTTATAATGCTGTCCCTTTTTTAGGAGTAAACAGCGCTCCCATATCCGCTCCTTCTAATTGAAGCAGTGCAATCTTTTTTTCAAGACCACCAGCATAACCAGTTAAGTTTCCGTTACTTCCAACGACTCGATGACAAGGAATAATGATTGAGATCGGATTGTGTCCAACTGCACCGCCAACAGCCTGTGCTGACATTGTTTTTAAACCTTTTTGCTTTGCTAAAACGGCTGAAATGTCGCCATAGCTGAGGGTTTGTCCATATGGTATTTCTAGCAATATTTGCCATACAGCAAGACGAAATTCACTTGCTTGAAGAGCCAAAAGAGGAATAAAATCTGGCTTTTGACCATTAAAATATAAGTTAAGCCATTCCTTTGTTTGTTTAAATACTGGTAACTCTACGTTCTTATATTCTTTTGATAAATTAGCGCCAAAATATTTTTGACCATCAAACCATAGACCTGTTAATGCTTCACCATTACTAGCTAATGTTATTGCTCCTAACGGTGAAGTATATTTAGATATGTATTGCATATTTCCTCCTTATAAATAATAATTGTTAAATATTAAATGTTTATTAGTAATATTTATTATAGCACAGATAATAAAATTATTTTAAGTTTATTTTCCATAACAAAAAATGGCTAATCACTAAGATATAGCCAAATTAAATATTTTATTGAATAATTTTAATATCTTCTTTAAGAAGATCATAACGCAATCCTTTTAAAATTAACATATAATACTTATCATTTATACTTTCAAATATAGTGTTCTTACTAATTTCTAGTTGATCGCCAACTTTAAATTCTAATAATCCTAATTTATAAGACATTTTAAACTCTATTTTCATTTTCGCACCTCTATACTGGAACTCAGTATACCATTAATATTACTTCAAAACAACAATAAGACATCATAAGTATGCTACTAATATTTATTATTGTTCTTTTTATAATTCTTTATTTAACTATATATATCTTCTTACTTGATTCATATATTGTTCATAAGCAATTCCAAACTTGCTGATACACCATTGCTCCTCTGAAAGAATAACCCAATGTATAGAGATTTGAAATAGTAATAAAATTATAAATAAGATTATTGATTGTGTTAATAATACGGTTCTTAAAAAGAAAATAAAATATGACATATACATTGGATTTCGAGAGAAACGGTAAATCTCGTTAGTATTTAAGCCATCATTTCTTGGAGAAAAAATCTTTAACCAAAACAATGCACATTCCCAATCCTAACAAATAAACCAGTAGACCTAAACAAAACTGCCAAGATAAATCAATTATTACTGATAAGAAAAAATATATAAAGATTCCGATATTGGCCATCTGATAAATTACATAAGCTATTTTCTCATTGCCTTGCAGTGGAGCAAAATATCCAGCCCGTTTGATTGCACCTTCGTTAATAAATGCTATTAATAAAAAAGGAATAAGTAAAATAAATGCATTCATTTTGTTTCCCCTATTTCTAATCTAACTACCCCTATAATTGGAAACATGATCATCATTACCTCTTAGAGCAACCATATGTACAAGTGTATTTATCACCAATTTCTTCACCATTACAGCAATAATGTTCTGCTTTATTCCCACGTAAAAACTGTTACTTCAATTGTAAATTCATATTCTTCATTATACCATTTTTTCACAATCAGTCGCCCGCTTTTATTAGGTTATCTAATTTTACTATAATTATAGATTTAGAACAATTGAAATCAATTTACTCGTCATAAATTATAAAAAAACAGACTTCTTTTAGGAAATCTGTTTAGTAATTATTTTTATCATGGCTATTTTGACAAACGAACTATATTTTCTATATGTGTTGTGTGAGGAAACATATCAACAGGCTGACAGACATCAGCATGATACCCAAATTCTTGAAGATACTTGATATCACGTGCTTGAGTAGCTACATCACAAGAAATATAAATTATTTTCTTGGGTTCTGCTTGAATCAAATTATCCAAAAATTCTGTTGAACACCCCTTACGTGGTGGATCAACAAAGACAACATCTAAATGCTGATCTTGATTAACTAGTTCTAGCATATATTTACCAGCATCACTACATTTAAATTCAGCATTACTAATATTATTTAAAACTGCATTATTTTTTGCATCATCAATTGCCGTTTCAACGATTTCAACACCATACACTTTTTTTACGTATTTGGCTACTGATAATGTAATTGTTCCAATTCCACAATATGCGTCTAAAACTATGTCTTCTTTAGATAAACCAGCAAATTCAATTGCTTTTGAATACAATTTCTCTACTTGGATTGGATTAACTTGATAAAAAGATTTTAAAGAAATTTTATATTTATTACCTAATAAAGTATCATAAATATATCCATTACCAAACAAAATGACTTCTTGTTCACCTAAAATTACATTATCAGTGCGATGATTAATATTTTGAATAACTGTTTTAATCATTGGAAATTCTTTTGTAATTATTTCCACTAATTTATCTATATCTTTAATTTTATTACGATAACTAATTAGTACTAACATTACTTCGTCTGTATGATAACCGTGTTTAGTCAAAATATGCTTAATATTACCTTGATGAGCTAACTTATCATATGGGTAAATTTTAAACTCTTCCATTAATTCTTTAACTCGATTAGTTATCTGATTTGATAATTCATTTTGAATATAACAGTTTTCACATGGGATGATTTCATTAGACTTTTGTTTATAGAAACCAGTTACTAAATGATTTCCTTTAACTCCAACTGGCATTTGAACTTTATTGCGATAATGCCACGGTTTTTCCATCATAATACAATCATTTACCGCCACTTTACAATTCCCGATTCTTTCTAAACAATCTTTGACCCGTTTTGTTTTATAAATCATCTGTCCTTGAGGATTAAGATGTTGTAACTGACAGCCTCCGCATGGTCTAAAGACAGAGCATTTGGGATCAATACGATATTTTGAAGTAACTTCTAATTCAATTAAACGTGCAATTCCGTAATTCTTTAATACCTTTATTACTTTTAGCCGTCCTCT
The DNA here is from genome assembly GCF_014131695.1 of Thomasclavelia ramosa DSM 1402. Classification (NCBI taxonomy): domain Bacteria; kingdom Bacillati; phylum Bacillota; class Erysipelotrichia; order Erysipelotrichales; family Coprobacillaceae; genus Thomasclavelia; species Thomasclavelia ramosa. Next base: position 1,183,054 of record NZ_CP036346.1, on the reverse strand, counting down.
TTCACCCGTAAGCATACCTTTTACAAAGTATGTAAAGTTATCAATCTTAACAACTCCTTGACCATCGTGAGTTAAATCTGTGCATTCACCATAAAAATAATCATTTTTTTTCATTTAGTCCTCCTCATAAATAAAGACGAGCCATGCTCGTCTATTGATTAGCGTTCGTATTAGCCGCACGATCAGTTGCAGCTTGATCAACTACATTAGCTCCAGTAAAAGTAATATCATCACTATTTGGATGTTTAGTACCAAATATAGGGAAATTAGTATCACCATTGCTCGTTAGAACAAACTCTACGTTGTATTGTCCACGGCCATTAGCAGTAGTAAATAAATTACTATATGCTCTACCTTCTTCCTTATTTTCACCTAAAGTATCATCTAATGTGTGTAAGGCGTTTGTTGCCAGTTGTTTAGCAGTATCTGAAGAAGTATTATCAACAAAATTCATACTAATTTTAACAATTCGACAATCTACTTCAATATTGATACTATTAACGCTTGGGTCTGCTTTGATTGCATCTTCAACTCCTGTAAATTTACTTTTGTCAATTGCAATTAAAGAAGCACAACGATCACCATAAACTGGTCCATCATTTCCTCCAGCAACAAATACATAGATGACGAACACAATAATTATTGATAGAAAAGCAATTAATGCAATTTGCCATTTCTTAATTTTAAACTTGCGTTTCTTCTTGTTTTTCATTGATTTATCTCCCCCGTTATCAGTAGGATAAGCTTTGGCATCTAAACCATCTTCATCAGCAAAGACATTGTCGTTTGAAGGTTTATCATTATTAGTTATTGATGAATTTTTAAGATCATCTTTTGATAGATCAATTGTATCATCTACTTCATCATCAAAACTAAATCTTTTTCTTTGAGACATATTTATATCCTCCTTCAACCATTGTACCAAATATAGAATTATTTGTACATTATGAAATTCTTTGTTTCAATAGTTCAATTAGTAATTTACTTGTAAGACCAGGATTAGCTTGACCACCGGTTTTTTTCATAATTTGTCCAACTAAGAATCCCACAGCTCGATCTTTACCATTGCTATAATCTTCAATTGATTGAGGATTATTATCAAGAACTTCATTAATAATTTTAGTTAATTCTTCCGGTGAAGAAATTTGTTTCATATTATTTTCTTCAATAATAATTTCTGGATCTTTACCTTCATTCATCAAGATTTCAAACACTTTCTTTCCTTGTTTACTTGAGATTGTTCCATCTTGAATATAATTGATCATTTTTGCTAAATACTCAGGAGTTATATTAGTATCTGTAATAATCAAATTATTTTTATTTAAATATGCTTGTACCTCGCCTAATAACCAGTTAGATGCAATTTTATAATGCTTAGTATAAGCAACTGTCGCATCAAAGAAATCCGAAACTTCTTTAGTTTGAACAAGTATCAATGCATCAGTTTTAGGAATTTTGTATTCATTTATGTATCGAGCTACTCGTGATTCTGGCATCTCTGGAATTCTTTCAATAATTCCTTCAACCCATTGATGATTCAATCGAATAGGTAAAATATTTGGTTCTGGGTAATATTTGTAATCTACTGCATCACCTTTAGCTCTCATTACTACAGTTTCTTTACTATCTTCATCATAACGGCGTGTTTCTTGGAGTACCTCACCACCACTAATTAAGACTTTCTCTTGTCGAGCAACTTCAAATTCAATTGCTTTTTGTACATTTGAAATTGAATTTAAATTTTTAATTTCTGTTCTTGTACCAAATTTTTCACTACCATATGGTCGAATTGATACATTGACATCGCATCTCATTGAGCCTTCTTCCATTTTAGCATCACTAACTTCTGTAAATAAGAAAATTTGTCTTAATCTTTCTAAATAGGCAGCTGCTGCCGCACCACTGCGGATCGTCGGTTTAGTAACAATTTCAATTAACGGAATACCAGCTCGGTTATAATCAATCAATGAATAATCGTCAAAGTGTAATTGTTTTGCAGTATCTTCTTCCATATGTAATCTTTCAATTTCAATTACTTGTGTTTGACCATTTACCTCAATCTTCATTGTTCCATTTCGCCCAATTGGGAAACGATCTTGCGTAATTTGGAATCCTTTTGGTAAATCTGAATAGTAATAATTTTTACGATCAAATTGTACCAGTTCATCTATTTCCATATTTAAAGCATTACATACCCGTATCGCAAATTCAACACCAGATTTATTTAGTACCGGCATTGCCCCTGTCATCCCCATATCGACGATATTGGCATTTGTATTTGGTGCCTCACCAAATGTTACTGGGGCCCCAGAAAACATTTTCGATTTTGTTTTAAGTTCACAATGAACTTCTAATCCAATAACAGTTTCAAAATTCATTCTCTCTACCCCTCTCTTGAATATTGATTTTCAAATCCTAATGCTTGTTCTAAAGCATAAGCGACATTTAATACTGTTTGTTCTTCAAATAAACGTCCCATCAGATTTATAGCAATCGGCATTCCTTCACTAAAACCAGACGGAATTGAAATACTTGGCGTCCCAGCAAAATTTCCTAAAGCTAAATGATTTTCTAAAATCAAGTATTCATCTGATAGGCGATCATCATTTGCTTCATCAAGTTTTGGGGCTACACTACCACCATTAGGAGTCAAAATAATATCATAATTATCATAAATTTTATTTAATTCTTCTACAATCAAACGACGTACTCGTTGAGCTTTTCTAAACATCCGTTCCTGATTTTCTGTAGCTAAGGCTAAATTTCCTAAAATAAAACGACGTTTAATATGAGCACCAAATCCATCAGTTCGAGAATTAATCATTACTTCGTCAGTTGATGAACCAGGTTGCCGATCACCATACTTAATTCCATCTAAGCACGAATGATTACTTGTTGCTTCACTATTAGCGATAATCGTGTAAGTTGGTAAAATTGCTTTAGCTAGATGAACTGGAATTTCTACCTCTTCGACACATGCCCCTAATTGTTTTAAGGTTGCAACTACATGGTTGAAATTATTTTTAATATCATCATTTCTAATTTCATTACTAACTGTTTTTAAAACAGCAATTTTCATATTCCTAATATCACTATTCAATTCTTTTAAATAATGTGGTACTGGCCGTGTGCTTGAAGTCATATCTCTTTCATCACGACCAGCTAATGCTTCAGTTACAATTGCCATATCACGAACATTTCGAGTAAAAGCACCTACGTGATCTAAACTTGAAGCATAAGGAATAACACCAAATCTTGAAATTCTTCCCCAAGTTGGCTTGAAACCAACTACACCACAGAATCCAGCCGGTTTACGAATTGAATCTCCGGTATCACTACCTAAGGCAAATGGAACAACCCCACTACCAACAAGTGCTGCACTGCCACCTGATGATCCTCCCGCTATCCTTGATGAATCCCACGGATTATATACAGGCCCAGTTAGAGCGGATTTGTTAGTACCACCCATTGCTAACTCATCCATACTTGATTTACCAATTAAACTAACACCTTCATTATATAATTTTTCAACAACCGCAGCATCGTAAACTGGTACATAATCCTCTAGCATTTTACTTGAAGCTGTCGTTTTAATTCCTTTAGTATTGTAATTATCTTTAAATACTCCAGGAATCCCTTTCAATATTTCTTCATCAGATATTTTAAGTTCTTTAATATTATCCATTGCTTGAGTTTTAGTGATTGTAACAAATGCATTTAAGCGATTTTGTTGAAATTCCACTTCTTTAAATAAATCATAATAATATTCATTTAAATCTATTTCTTGATTAACGATTAAATTATGCAATTCTTCAATTGAATAAACTTTCATTATCCCACCACCTTTGGTACTTTAATTTGATTATCTTGAACACTCTTAGCATTTTTTAAAACATCTTCTCGGCTTATTACATCAATCGGTTCATCATCACGTAAAAAGCATGTCTCAATTTCATAAGGATATGCTAATGGTGCCTTACCATCAGTGTCTATTTTCTCTAATACGGCAACGTGATTCATAAAAATCTCATATTCTTCTACTAACTCTGGCATTTCTGCATCAGTAATATTAAACATTGTTTTCAATCCAAGCTTTTTTAACATTTCTTCTTTATTTTCCATAAATTACCTCCTAATACAACAAGATACTCTTCGCATCTTCACCTTTATCTTTAACAATCAATGCCTCTAGTTGATCTTGTGAACTAACTAATACTTTAATATCAAAACCACTAAATTGAGTATTTAATTCATCAGCTGCAGTAGAAATCAAATAAAGCAATTCAGTATATGTTTTAATATTTACTTTTAAATTTATTTTCATTGACTGAATCTGACCATTTTTATAACGACCATAGCCAATTACACCAACTGCCTCAGTTGCAGCTTTTTTCATATTACTTTTAAAAATTTCAAATTGTGATGCTGTATCTTCATCAGCAGCAGTTGCTTCTGTACTTGTAAACATATAATTTTTGTAATCTAATGTTTCAATATTTCCCACACTGCCATCACAATAACTTTTTAAAATATAACGACCATTAATATCACTTTCGTTAGTATTAGTCGCATAATAAACACAAATATTAGCAGGAATATCTTTTAAGTCTTTTTTACTCTGTAAATATTTGTATAATTTACTAATTGCTTCACGCCCAAAATCAACAACTAACGATTCATCTAATGAGGTGTCTAAACGTTCATTTTTTTCATCACGAGGATCTAGTACGATTGCTAATGATAGACCCTTTAAGACATATTCAGATCCGTTTTTTTCATAATAATCTTGTTCATGCACTGTACTTACCATGATTGGATTTGCAACTCCGCCAATAGTAGTTCCCCGCTGTGCTTGTAAGGTATAAGGATATTTACTAGTATCCTCAGAGCGTTTTAATAATTGATTCATATCATCCGTTTTAAGATATTGCCCTTCAGACATATAATAATCATTAGTTGAGAAATGATCAGTAGATAAAATCTGTAATTCTCGTCCAATTGTTTGAAAATCCATAGTATTTCCAAAAGCAGTATAATAATCTTCTCGACTTAAATTCGTATTAAAATTAACTACTCGATAAAATGAATCATCTAAACTATCGGTAGTGGATACATCATTTGCTGTTTGATTTTCAACGGTCTCTTTAGCATCACTACAACCGCTCAGCACCAATGCTATCGCTAATAAAGCCACTATTTTTTTCATTCTAGTGTTCCTCCTTTATACAGTGCATTATAACACTATTTTAGCTACTTCACCATCTCTAGTAAAGTTTCTTCACTAATTACATTAATTCCCAAATTTTGGGCCTTGGTAAGTTTACTTCCCGCATTTTCACCAGCTAATAAGTAATCCGTTTTTTTAGACACCGAACCTGAGACTTTACCGCCATGCTTCTCAATCAATTCACTTGCGGCTTTCCTTGAAAGAGTTGGTAATGTCCCTGTTACGACAAATGTTTTGCCATCAAAACGTTCATCGCCATCTTGAGCTTCGATAATATTCATATTAACTCCATACTCTTTTAAACGTTGAACAACTGCCTGATTATCAGGATTCTTAAAGTAATTTATAATTGCCATAGCACTAATATCACCAATATCATTGACTTCAATCAACTGAGCATAACTAGCTTTCATCAAATTATCAATACTTTTAAATTTTTTCATTAAACTTTTAGCGGCAGATTTTCCCACATTACTAATCCCCAAACTCGTTAGCAATTTAATTGCATCATTATTTTTACTACCTTCAATTGCATTTAATAAATTATCTGTACTTTTAACTAAACCAATAATTTTTTTATCAAGTAATTCCTGACGTTTATCAATTAAACCATAAATATCACTTAAATCTTTTAAATAACCATGATCCACTAATGTTTCTACATAAGCAAAGCCAAAACCTTTAATATCCATAGCATCACGTCCAACAAAGTTAACAATATTTCTAACTAACTTACTTGGACAGCTATGATTCGTGCATTTTATATCCGCATTATCACCTTCACGTACAGCTGGAGCTCCACAGACTGGACAAGTATTGCCAATTACATATGGAGCACTATCAGCGGGGCGTTTTTCTTTAACGACTCCTTTAACCTTGGGAATTATCTCACCAGATTTATAAACAACGATCGTATCACCAATCCGCACATCTAGATCATCGATAAAATCCTGATTATGTAAAGTTGCTCGAGATACAGTCGTTCCACATAAACGAATTGGTTCAAAAATGGCTGTTGGAGTTATTCTTCCAGTTCTACCTACTGACAATTCGATTGCTAATAATTTTGTTTCTTTTTCTTCAGGCGGATATTTATAAGCTACTGCCCAACGAGGTACTTTAGCTGTTGCTCCGAGTTTTTGTCGATCAGCAAAACTATCGATTTTAACAACAGCACCATCAATATCATATCCAAGTTTATCACGATTTTCACCAATCGCCTCAATTGCCTCCCAAACCTCTTTAGCTGTTTTACAAATTTTATAATCTTCAATGATTTTAATTCCTTGCCGTTTTAAATATTCATATCCTTCACTGTGGCTTATAAATTCTCTGCCTTTAGCATCTTGAATATTAAAAACAAACATTGATAAATTTCTCTCTTTAGTAATTGAACTATCAAGCTGTCTTAACGTTCCAGCAGCGCAGTTGCGAGGATTCGCAAAAAGTTTCTTCCCTTTAATTTCCTGAATTTCATTAACTTTATCAAATGCTTCATTGGTCATATAGACTTCACCACGGACTTCAAGATATTCAATCGGTTCTTTTAAAGTATTTTTTACATCCTTGATTACTTTAGCATTAACAGTAACATCTTCACCTTGTAAGACACCATCACCACGAGTAACAGCAACATCAAGCTTACCATTGACATAGCGCAATGCCATTGACAACCCATCAATCTTGTATTCAACCACAAAAGTCGGATCTACCAGTTGTTCTTGCATATCCGCAACAAATGCATCTACATCTTCCTTAGAAAATACATCCTGCAATGATAACATCGGCACATTATGACGTACGAGTACACCAGCTTCACGCTTTGCACTACCACCTACTTTTTGAGTCGGTGAATCACTAGTAATATATTCAGGGTGTTTTTGTTCTAATCCTTTTAATTCCTGCATCATCATATCGTATTCATAATCAGTAATCTCTGGATTATCTTGATTGTAATAACGATCATTATGATATAAAATTGTTGCTTTTAGTTCCTTATATCTACTTAAATCATCCATTATCTCACTCCTAATTTAATCTTAACTATTATACCAAAATACGTATAACTATAAAACAAAAAATGTGCGTTTAGCACATTAATTTGTTAGTTTCTTTAATGCTTTGTGATTTGCCATCAAAGTCTTTAAACCAGCAGGCAATTCAAAAGCTATATCTAAAGTATTACCATTGACTTTAACAACAACACCTTTACCAAAAGTATCATGTAAAACAAAGTCCCCATTTGACCAGTCAGTCACTTCATTATTCCCTACTAATTCTTCTTTAGTTGGAGCTGTATTAATAAAGTTTGCTGTTTTAAATCGTGGCTTTGTTCCTACATGCTTAATCCCCTCACTCCCGATTTCATCAATAAAGCGACTTGAAATTTTAGGAGAATCTGTTACAAAACTAAAGCCTTCACTATCTGTCAAAAACAATTGTTTTCTTGCTCGAGTAAAAGCAACATAAGCCAAACGCCGCTCTTCCTCTAATCCTTCATCTGATTCGCTTAATGCTCTGAAACTTGGGAAAATCCCTTCCGATAAACCTAAAACAAAAACGTAATCAAACTCTAGACCTTTAGCCATATGAATTGACATCAGACTGACATATTGTCCATCATCCAAATTATCATTATCTGTATATAATGAAATTTCTTGTAAATAATTTTCAATTGTTGCAATATCAGGATTTTGATTTTGAAATTCATAAATTGACCGTTGTAACTCATGAATATTATCAATTCGATTATCTTCTAAATCCTTTTTCAACATATCAATATATCCAACATCGTTCATCAAATTTTCAAACATTTCATGAAGCGGCAGACTTGACTGTTTTGCTGTTTCAACAGCTTTAACCAATGTGATTATTTCTTTTTTGGCTTTTGATGACAGCTTAATTTGATCACTAAATAGTGTCAACGCCTCATACAAACTAACCTGATTATTCAAAGCTACTAATTGAATATTTTCTAATGTTTTTTTTCCAATTCCCCGAGCAGGAACATTGATAATTCGTTCGAATGCAAGATCTTCATCATTACATACTAACTGCAGATAGCTCAATGCATCTTTAACCTCTTTTCGACTAAAGAATTTCAAACCACCAAAAATCCGGTAATCTATTCCATGACTAATCATACTTTGTTCAATTGTTCGAGATAAATAATTAGCACGATATAAAATTGCAAAATCGCGATAATTGACTCCGTCAACTTCACTAATTATTTTTTCAATCTGGCTACAAATATAATCTGCTTCTTCCTGTTCACTCTTTCCCATATAATGAATAACTTCACTACCACCAGTAGCCTCAGTATAAAGGTCTTTTTCTAATCGATTTCGATTTTTACGAATTAAGCTATTGGAAATATTTAAAATGTTTCCCGTAGAGCGATAATTTTGGTCTAAAATCACTGTTTTACAAGGTTTGAAATCTTTATCAAAATCAAGAATATAATTAACATTAGCCCCTCTAAATGAATAGATGGTTTGATCAGGATCGCCTACAACACAAGTAATTGCATCTTGTGACATCAATTTAACTAAACGATATTCAATATTGCCAACATCTTGAAATTCATCAACATGGATGTATTGAAATTTATGCTGCCATTTTTCTAATACATCTGGATAATTTTCAAAAATATATACTGCTTTTAATAAAAGATCATCAAAATCAAGCATAAAATGATTTTCTTGATATTCAAGATATTCTTTATATACTTTAGCTTTCTTTATTTCACCTTGAAACTGACCTGCTAATTCCATTGCTCGTTCAGGATCAATATTAGCCATTTTATAATTTGAAATGGATGCAATCATACTTTTAATACTGATTGTTTTTGCATCAATATCTAAATTATTATAAATTTTTTTAATTAATGCTTTTTGATCTTCTTCATCCATAATCATAAAATTACTTGGATAATTAATCACATTAATATGTCGTCTTAATATTCGGACACATAATGAATGAATTGTGCAAACTAACGAACCTAATGCATGAGGTCCTAATAATGATGTAATTCGTTCTTTCATCTCGTTTGCCGCTTTATTAGTAAAAGTAATAGCTAGAATTTTTCGCGGGTCAACACCGATTTCATCAATCAAATAAGCAATTCGATACGTTACCACCCGTGTTTTTCCAGATCCTGCTCCAGCAATTATTCTCAAATGACTATCAAGATATGTTGCTGCTTCTTTTTGATTTTTATTTAATAATTCATCTAATTCCATCTAATCACCACCACCGATATATTATATATGATATTAAATATAAAAGATATATAAAATATTATTTCTCTCAAGATATTTTTTCTTTAACACCTAAAAATATCCTTTAAAAATAAAGTACAGTTATTTGTCCAAATAACTGTACTTCTACTTTAATTATTTACTATGTACTTATGATAATAACGATTTAACAAACAATCAATAAAGAACAATAACTTATATTTTCCAATACTTTCACTATCATGCCCACCTAATCCAATTACTTGTGTAAATTGTTCTGAAAATTTAATATGAACATTTTGAGTTATCAGAACATTTTTAGCTAATGAAATAATTGCTGGAATAGTGATTGCTTTTTCCATTAATAATGTCCCTTCTAATGATAAAAAAATACAGAGATCATCTCGACGGATTTGCTTAGCAACCTCCATTTGATGCTCTTTACGAGGATAAAATTCAATAAACTTACCCGTTGTTAAAATTGCACGTTGCATAATGCAGGCAAGATCGCCAGGAATATGAGTTGCAAAAATAAAAATTCTTTTAGCATTATGAATATACTCACACAACTGTTCAATTTCTTGATCAATTGATGTTTCTTGCATTCTTACTAAACTTTCAGAAATTGCTTGGGCATAGTCAACACAATTAATTTTTTTAGTCGCTCGAGTATCTATGATCATTTCATCTGTTTCTTCTTGAATCCCAATACAGTCAGCTTTAAAATCATTAAAATTTGCATAACCTAAATACTGCGAAAAACGACTAATACTTGATTGTGATGTATAACAAATATCAGCAAAATCTTGCAATGAAGTCCGTTTTTTTATTTTATCAATATTTTTTAAAATGCATCTAGCGATATTTATATTTGTATCATCGCTATCTGGTGATGTGTTTACAATATTTTGCAGTTTATAAATAAAACCAGCCATTGTCTGTTATCGAGGAATCTCCTCGATATCCTCCTTTCCCGTACTACTTCAAAATTCTTTGGCTTTTATTGTTCCCCTCTTATTCATAAAACTATAACAGCACTAACCCATGCCATTATTATAACACTACTTTTCAAGAAGTGAAAAGATATTCTATTTTTGAAAATCTATTCAAAAATTAAAAATCATTTGCAATTTTCTATATTGTAACATTTCCTCATGCCCTTTACAATTTAGTTAGATACAGAAATGTATAGACAAATCATCATATTAATCAGGAGGTGTTATCGCAAATAACTGCTATATTTTATTTATTATCATATCATGAAAGGGAAAGAGATATATGAAAAAGAAAAAGAGATTATTACCGATTGTCATGGCCTCACTTATGGCTATGTCGATCAACGTCGGTCCACTTAAAGCTGCCGATGCTCCACTAATTACTAATCCGTCTTTTGAACACGAAATTGATAAAAATGAAGTTCAACTCTACAAAGCTGTCAGAACTGACGAAAAAGCTTTTGACGGAAAATACTCTATCAAAGTTGGGAATCCTAAACCTGAAAATCCTTCTGAAGTTCCTATCTGGCGTTATAATTATGGTAAAGGTAGTGTTAATGTTATTTTCCATAACGTTGAGCCTAACACTACATACAAGATTACTACCCATTACTGGAATGAATCCGGAGTAAAGATGTCTACCGGAGTTCTTGATATTGAAGGTAAGCATACTACGTCTCCTTGGCAGCTTGCTTCTAATATCCAAACTAACCAAAAGGTCAGCACTGAGTGGCAGACTAATGAACATACTATCACTACTGGTCCTAGAACTAATGAAATTTACGGTTTTGCCTATATGGAATGGACTGGTAATGACTTAGGTTCTGGAGTTTTCTATATCGATGATTTCAAAATTGAAAAAGTAGAAAACAAAACAGTTGAAGAGAAAGCTTCTATCAACTATGATGCAGACTTCTCTGAATTCCCAGAAACTGTCCCAGCTGTTCAGAATTTTGAAAAAAATGGAAATGAAATTTATAAATTAAATACAGCTAAGCAAGTTTTTTCAACTGATGAATTCAGTAAAGCTAAGACCCAATATCTAGCCGACAGTATGGTTAAAAAAGGGCTGATCAAAGACTATACGATCAAAACTGTTACTGATGCCTCACAAGGTGAAGGTATTGTTTTAGTTAAACAGCCAATCACTTTTGAACTTCCTGCAGCTGTAACAGCAAGCAAAATCGATGCCTATCAAATCGATATCGATCAAGACAAAACTGTCATCCATTCTGACTACATTCAAGGTATTCAAAATGGTGCAATGACTATATTGCAGGCCTTCGCTCAAAGAAAAAGCCTTCCTGCTGGTTCTGTTCAAGATTACAGTGATCAAGTTGTTCGTGGGCTTCAGGTCGACTCTGGAAGAAGATACTATTCAATTCAATGGTTAAAAGATCAGATTGAACAAATGGCATATTACAAACAGAATATCTTACAGCTGAGACTTAAAGACAACGAGGGTATTCGTTATGATTCGAAAATTGCTGCTGATTTTGTTGACCGTAAAGGTGGATTTTGGACTCAGGAAGAAGTTGATGAATTAGTCAGCTATGCAGCTAAATTCAATATCGAAGTTATTCCTGAAATCGACTTCCCAGGTCACGCTGAACAAGAAGCAAATTTCCATAGCGGATGGTGCATTCCTGGTTCAACCAAAGCATTAGACTTTTCTAAACAGGAAGTTCGTGAATATATGATCTCTGTTTATAAAGAAGCAGCAGATTTCTTCCATGCTAAAACGATTCATATCGGTGGTGATGAATATTTCCAAAGTGGTTATACAACTGCCGGTAAAACAGTTTTACAGGAATGGGCACGTCAAGTGACAGGAAATGAAGCTGCGACAGACCATGATGCTATCAAACTTTTCTTCAATGAAGCGGGAGACGAACTAATCAAACAAAACTTAAAAGTACTAGTATGGAATGACAACATCTTTGATTTAGGAGGAATAGTACCATTAGACAGCCGTCTAATTGTTGATTTCTGGGCTGGAGGAATGTACGGATCAATCAAAGCCAGTACTACAGCTAATGCTGGATATACAATCATGTCAAGTTCTTCATCAAACTATCATGATTTATGGCCACAACAAGGACAGAGCAAACTAGACCGTCCATTACCAAAACGGACATATGAAGAATTTACAAGATATCATTATTCAAAATCATCATATCATTATGGAAATGATGAAGTATTAACAGAAAATCTTGACAAGTCATTAGGACAAGTATTCCCAATTTGGGATGATGCCCACGGGTATGTACCAGAATATATTTTGACTAGGACACTATTCCCACGTTATGCTGGATTTGCATTAAAAACATGGGGAGCAGAATATCAAAAGGAAATGGATTACGAAAGCTTTGAAAGACTGATGTATACACTTGGATCACCACGTGATGATTTATTTACACAATCAAAAATCAACTACAACAAGACTGATCTAGATCTAGTAATAAATAAAATCGAAACCGCTCTGGCTGACAAAACTACAACAAATACTGCAGTTCAAGAAAATATTGATAATTTAAATGCTATGATCAGTGATGTTAAAGCAAACCCTGCTAATTATCAAAAAGATAGTTTCTACACAGATATTATCAATGATTTGATTTATAATTACGAAAATGTTGAGTACGTAGTAGTTAAAAAGAATCTTTTAAATATTGCAATTGAGGAAGCACTTAAAGTTACTGAAGCAGAATTAAATACTATTGTTCCTGCTGTAGTTACAGAATTTAAAGCCGCTCTAGCAGAAGCTCAACAGATCAATGGAACTTCTTTAGCTACGCAAGAAGAAGTAAATGCATCGTTTGACCGTTTAAGTGACGTAATGCAAAAATTATCTTTCAAAAAAGGTGATAAAACTAATTTAGAAAATTTAATTAAAAAAATTGCTAAACTAAATGCTGAAGATTATCTAACAAGCACTTGGAATGCAATGTTACCTGTTTTAGATGAAGCTAAAGTTGTTGTTAATAATCAAAATGCTTTAGAACCAGAAGTTCAAGAAGCGCACGATAAATTAGTAAGAGCCTTCTTACAGCTAAGACTAAAACCAAATAAAGATGCCCTTAACGAATTAATTAATAAAGCTGAATCATTGAATAGTGCAGAATACACTAGTGAAAGCTGGGCAGCATTAGCTAATATTCTTATTGATGTAAAAGCTGTTGCAGCCAATGAAGTTGCCACTGTTACCGAAATTGAAACCGCATATGACAACTTACAAAATGCCATCAATAATTTAGTTAAAGTTACTCCAGCAGAGCCAACTACACCTAACACTCCAGATGCTAATAAAAAAGACGATGTTAAACAAGGTAACGTCAAAACTAGTGATAATACAAATATCGCTCTATACACTTCATTATTTATTATGGGTGCGTTAGTATTACCATTAGTATTAAAAAAGAAAAGACATAACTAAAACACTCAAAAAATCTCACTATGTTTAGTGAGGTTTTTTCTATGTTCAATACTTGGCTCATTTTTCAAATATTGAATATAATTTATCATCTTGTAAACCTCAATAATAGGCTATACAATTTAATTAAGTGCAAGCATATATAAACAAACCATTATATTAATCAGAAAATATTATTTAAATAATCTTAATGATTTGATTTATAATTATGAAAACGTTGACCCTAATAACTATATTCATACTAAAAATGAAACTTCTACTATAAAACCATTTGATTTGGAATAAATAACTGCTAAAATTAGAGATAGCAATAATTTATTATATTTAAATTTACTAAAAACTGCCTTATTTAGTTTAGTAATACTCGATAAAAAAGAAAAACGATACAATAAATAAAAATACTAGAGTTTGTATTAAAATAAACTCTAGTATTTTTATTAAAATTTATGTGAACGTCCAACTAAATCATTTATATCATTAATACCAATTTGTTCTAATAATGGTTCTAAATCATTAATAATTTTTTCACATACATATGGATCAATTAAATTCTGACAACCAATTGCAACAGCACTTGCACCAGCCGACATCATTTCGATAACATCACGGGCATTTTGAATCCCGCCCATACCAATTACTGGTATCTTTACTGCTTGACTTACTTGATAAACCATTCTTAGAGCAACCGGGAAAATTGCGGGTCCCGAATATCCTCCCGTCTTATTAGCAATAATTGGTTTTCCTGTTTTAAAATCAAAGCGCATCCCTACTAAAGTATTAATCATCGTTATACCATCAGCCCCAGCCGCTTCAACTGCTTTAGCCATTGCTACAATATCAGTAACATTTGGTGATAATTTAACATAAACTGGAACTTTAGAAACTTCCTTAACTCGACGTGTTAAATCAGCTGCCATTTCTGGATTAGTTCCAAATTGAATTCCACCACTATGGACATTCGGGCATGAAATATTCAATTCTAAGGCTCCTACCATGTCATGAGTAGAAATCCTTTTAGCAGTTTCGACATAATCATCAGGTGCACTACCACCAATATTAGCAATTACTTTATCATTATATAGCGGTCTTAGTTTTTCTAATTCCTCAGCCATAACAGCATCAACACCAGGATTTTGCAAACCAATTGCATTTAACAAACCACTTGGTCCTTCAGCAATTCGAGGTAGAGGGTTCCCATAGCGAGGTTCTAACGTAGTTCCTTTAAGCATCATTGAACCAAGAATATTGATATCATAAAACTTTGCGAACTCATATCCAAACCCAAATGTTCCACTCGCTGGAATAATGGGATTTTTCATTTCTAAACCAGGTAAAGATACTTTTAAATTAGCCATTTACAATCACCTCGTTACTTTCTAAGATTGGTCCTTCAACGCAGATTCTTTTATATGGTCTAGTTTTAACTTTGCAAGAGCATCCCATGCAGGCACCAAAGCCACATCCCATCCGAGCTTCAAATGATAATTGCCCATTTTCTGGATAATTAAGTGCTAAAGCATCTAGCATTGGTTCTGGTCCACAAGTATAATAATTATCAAAAGTCAAACCTTCATTTTTAATTACATCAACAACCGTTCCTTTTGTTCCGGTGCTGCCATCCATTGTTGCGACAAAAACATTAGAAAATTCAGCAAATTTTTCTTGATAAAAAACATCTTTTGCACTGCCAAAACCTAGTACTGTCGTTATCTCTATTCCTTTGGCTGCAAGCTTTTTACCTAAATTATATAGGGGTGGTGTTCCTAATCCACCACCAATCAATAAAGCTTTACCATCCTTAATGGTAAATCCATTACCTAACCCAATCAAACAATCTAAATAGCTGCCGATTTCTTTATTTTTTAAGATTTTAGTTCCTTCTCCAACTACTTTAAAAACAATCACAATATGACTATCATCATAATCACTGATTGACATCGGTCTTCTTAAATAAGGTTGTAAACTATCATTGATTTTAATATTGATAAATTGGCCCGGAGCACTGATATATTTAGCTCCTTCACCTTCTAAAATCATTTCATATACATCATCTGCAATATTTTTAATGCTTGTAATCTTCATCATCCCATGTAAGTTTGCCATAATGCCTCCTATATTTTTGTAACTTTACCATCTAAAACATGATACTTTAATGCTCCAAAACACTTAGTTTCAAGAAATGGTGTATTAATTGATTTTGATTTAATACTTTCTTTTGTAATTACATATTCTTCTTCTAAATCAAAAACAGCAAGATTTGCCTTTAACCCAACTTCTAGATCATGCTCGATTCCAATTACCTTTGCTGGATTTATAGACATACATGTCAAAACTTTTTCTAAAGAAATAAGTCCTTTTTTAACTAAATATGTATACATTAAGCTAAATGCATGTTGATTCCCAATAATTCCAAATGGAGCTTTGTCGATTGGTTTATTTTTTTCTTCAATCGCATGTGGTGCATGATCAGTAGAAATTACAGTTACACCCCCATTATTGATTCCTTGAATCAATGCCGCTAAATCTTCTTTACTTCGAAGCGGTGGATTCATTTTATAATTGGGATTCATATCCTTAATATTATCATCAGTTAAAATTAAATGGTGTGGACATGCTTCACCGCTAACTAATGGATTTGTTTTCCGAGCTTCGGTTAATGCCGCTACTGTTTCTTTAGTTGATATATGACAAATATGATAACGATTTCCGATTTCACTTGCCAACTTTAAATCACGAACAGCATGATTAAATTCAGATGCATTATTTATTCCAACTAAATTATGTTCTTTTGCATAATTACCATCGTTGATACAAGCACCTGGCTGTAATTCAGCTTCGTCTTCACAATGAGCTACAATAATACTATTATTCGCTTTTGCAGCTTTCATTGCCGTTTCCATCATCATAGATGATTGAACTCCACGACCATCATCTGAAAAACCAACTACAATTTCTTCTTTACTATTAGCATCAAAATCTACTAGTTCTTGACCTCTTAATTCAGTCGTAATTGCACTATATGTATAAGTATGTACCTTCGCATCTTTTGCTACCCGCAAAGCAAAATCTTTAATTGTGGCTACATCATCCATACATGGGATTGTATTAGCCATTGCAACTAGATGAGTATAACCACCGTATTTAGCAGAATTAGTCCCGGTTGCAATAGTTTCTTTGTGTTCAAATCCAGGCTCTCTTAAATGAACATGAATATCAACAAATCCAGGTGTTAATAAGTTACCTTTTAAATCAATAATCTCATCAGCATCCGTTAATTCTTGAGCGATTGCTGCAATACGATCATTTTCAATCAAAACATCTAATTTTTGGAGTTTATTATGATAAAATACATTACCATTTTTGAATAATATTTTAGTCATTTGTTAACACCCGATTTAATAATGCCATTCTTACAAATACACCATTTTCCATTTGTCTAAAAATACGGCTTTGTGCACATTCAACAATTTCATCAGCTATTTCAACATTACGGTTAAATGGTGCTGGATGCATTATAATCGCCCCTTCTTTCATTTTATCAACACGTTTTTGATTCAAGCCAAACATCTGATGATATTCATCAGTCGTTAATCGCATCAAATCATGATGACGTTCATGTTGTACTCGTAATAACATCACAATGTCAACTTCTGGTAAAATTTTGTCAAAATCAACATAGTTATATCCAGCTTCTTCAAATTCACGTGGTCCACTAGTATATACTTCCATTCCTAAACGCTGCATTATCTCATAATTACTATGAGCGACTCGAGAGTGAACGATATCCCCAACGATTACAATCTTCAACCCTTCAAAATGACCGAATTCTTCACGAATTGTCATTAAATCTAAAAGAGATTGACTTGGATGATTCCCAGTTCCATCACCACCACTGACAACAGGAATCTTAATTCTTTCAATTAAATCCTCATAATAGTTTTCCTTGGGATGGCGAATTACGACAGCATCACACCCAATTGATTCAAAAAACTTAACCGTATCATATAAAGTTTCTCCTTTTTGAACGCTTGAATTTGCTGCTTCAAAATTTTGAGTTCGACAACCTAAATTATAAGCAGCTTTATCGAAACTATAATGCGTTCTTGTTGATGGTTCAAAAAATAAGTTTGCAACTACTTTTTGTCCTTTGAAATCAACTTTTTTACCGTTTTTAAACTCTTCAGCTTCATCCAAAATCTGATTAATTTCTTCTGTTGAAAAATCTTTTAATGTAAATATGTTCATAATCTTCCTCCATAAAAAATACCTCTAACGAGGTATAATTGGGAAATAATATTAATTATACCCAGTTGACATAGTTTTTTTTCTTTTTACATCATAACAAAAATAGGTTATTTTGACAATTATTTTACCATATAAAAAGGGAAATATTTATTCCCCTTGATATTTCTTTCGTAAAGCTGATTCAACACATGGTGGTACTAGCCCTGCAACACTGCGGTTATGGCTCACCATTTCTTTAACTGCCGAAGAAGATATAAATGAATGTGATGGTTTTGTCATTAAAAAGACCATATCTACTTCTTTATCTAAATATTGATTAGAAAAAGCAAGTTGTAATTCGTATTCAAAATCCATAGTTGCTCTAATTCCTCGAACAATAATTCGAGAACCAACATCTTTAGCATATTCAACTGATAATTTATCAGAAGAATCAATGATCACATTATCAAACTGTTGACATGCCGCCTTTAATAATTCTTTTCTTTCATCAATTGAAAAGAGTCCTTGTTTATTAGGATTAATACAAATCGTTACATATAAAGTATCAAACATTCTGCTTGCTCGTTCAATAATATCTAAATGTCCATTTGTTACAGGATCAAATGTTCCTGCATAAACCGCAATATTTTTCTTCATCGTCCTATCCTGCCATAAATTTAAATACATTTAAAGCTGTAATGCCATAATCATTTTTTTTGATCAAATCTAATTCTTTAAATGGTTTAAATTCTACTTCCTTTAACTCTTCTACTACTATCATACATTCATCATTTAACATTTCATTTACAATTAGAAATTCTAATATATCATCTACTAATCCTTTTCCATAAGGAGGATCTAATAAAATTAAATCAAATTTAAGTTTTTCATTAGCAAATCGTTTTAATGCTTTACGATAATCTAATTTATATACATGAGCATTAGCTAATTTCAACATTGTAAAATTTTCTTTAATTACTTGAAATGCTGCATACTGGTTATCAACACTATACAAATGTTCATACCCTCTTGATAATGCTTCAATACCTAGACCACCACTACCAGCAAATAAATCCAGTACTGCTCCACCATCAAAGTATGGTCCAATGATATTAAACAGATTTTCTTTATTACGATCTGTTGTCGGTCTTGTCAAATTTGATTTAACACTTTTTAACTGTCTACTTTTATACTTACCTGCAATTACTCTCATAAGCCCTCTTATAATTGATATGGTGATAAATCTAACTCATTAGAAATACCCCCAAATACTACTTTAGTTATTTCATCTAAAAAATCATTTAAACGATGATACTTACAATAATAATCTAAAATATCTTCATTACTTGCAATTTTCTTCTTTAAATCACGAATTTCATCTTTAATCTCCTGATTATCAATATATTGATTATATTTCTTTAATTCATCATATTGATTCAGTTTATTTTGATATTCATGCAATAATGAATCAATCTCCTGATTATGAAGTTTCTTTTCAGCTTCAACATAATCAATATATCGCTGATCCAGTTTTATTTCTGTAATTAATTTATCTAATATCTCTTCCATCTTACCTACATCATCATTTCTACCATATTAATTAACATGGATACTTGATCAATCTTGTCAATAAATTGTTGATTTTTACCATCTTTATATTCTTGAATTAAATGCTCGTATTCTTGAGGATACCGAGATAAAACTATATACCAATTAGGATGATAACGAAGATAATATCTAATTTCTTCATTCATCATACCATTTTCTTTCCTTAGCAGGCTCTTTTTTATCTAAAAAAGTACTAGCAACATTTAAAACTTTTTCAATTGAACCTAAACTACTCGATAAAGCATTTAAATCAATATTCTTAATTACTTCTAGTAACATATTTAAATCAAAACCACTATTACCTGTTTTATATGGTAACCAAAATTTATCATCTTTACCATACATAACAAAAATTTCATATAACTGTTGCCAAGTATAACGTCCATTAAGAACATCTTGTTTTATACTAGGGATTGTTTTTAAGAACTCTTTAAATTCATCCATAAGATCACCTAATATATTATATGTATATTAGCCTAATCGGTGTCAAATTTTTGACGATTATGTTTTGCAATTATTGCTTGTGCGACACCAACTGCTACAAATGCAGTAACTGATGAAGATCCACCAGCAGAAATTAACAGTAATGGTACTCCGGTCATAGGAATTAATCCAGATATTCCACCAAGGTTAATCAATAAATGTAAAAAGAAATATGAAGCAATTCCCAACAAAATAATCCGTGATTTATTTTCTTTAATTTCTTGTGAATATTTTAATAACTTAAAAATAATGATACATGTTGGAATAATTATTAAGCCTAAACCAATGATACCTAATTCTTCATATATAATAGCACCAATAAAATCGTTTTGTGACTCTGGAATATATCCAAATTTTTGGGTTGAATTTCCTAAACCAACACCAAAAAGACCACCATTATTAAAAGCAATTAAAGCATTTGATAATTGCATACTTGTATCATAAGGATCACTTAATGGTGCTAACCATGTAGAAATTCTCCCTAATTGGTAACCTTTTAATACTGAAGTCCCAATAATTAAAAACAATACTCCACAAACCCCAATGAACACCCATACGATTCGCTTGTATTTCTTAAAGTATTGACGCGGTGTCCCAATAAAACAAACAAAACAAATAGTTACTAAAATAACAGTTGTTCCAAAATCTTTTTGCACAAAGATCCCAACTCCAGCAGCAATTGCTACTAACATCATTGGCAGGAAAACACATTTTAAAAACTTTTCTTTATAAAAAGCAGATTTCAGCTGTTGTGTTTTAAATCTACCTTTTACTACAAAGGCTTTATCACTTTCAGTTAAAAAATAACTCATTATCAGTATCATTGCAACTTTCATGAACTCAGCTGGCTGAATACTAAATAAAGAACCAAATTTAATCCATGCATGAGAGCCTTTAGTACTACCAAAAAATATACAGATTATCATTAAAAAGATTCCTAATAAGTATAATTTCATCGATGCACTATAAGTAATATACCGAGTTTTAAATACTCTGGCAATAAAAATCATTACCCCAGCCCCAGCAATTACATAAACACTTTGAGTAATCATATTTTTTAAAGCATAAGTAACCCCATGAGAAGTCACACTTCCAACTGATGCTGAACCAATCATAATTATTCCAAAAATTGCCAAAACAAAAACACTAGCATAAATACCTTTATCGACCCCACGACTTTTAAATAATCGCTTAATCTTTTCTATTCCTGCCAATTTATTCACCTACTCGAATAAAATCATTATTTTTGGCTGCTTTAACAACTTGATATATAGAATAATGAGAAATTTCGTAAAATTGTTTGTCCAATTGCTTTTCTTCACTTTTACTATCAACAATTGCTTTAAACTTACGATATGCCTGCATAAATTCTTCTTTGCTAATACCTTCTTCATAAGCTTTTTCAACAGCATTATATAATGCCATTACATCAATTATTTCTTCTGTTGACCATCTATAGTCTAACGGATAATTGTAATCCATACTAACACACTCCTTAATTGCTTTATATTATAACTTAAAATTTATCGATTATCTACAATAACCCAAACAAAAGATAAATATTAGAATAGGATATACTAAAGGAGGCGATAATATGAACTGCGGATTTAACTATTCTGGATGTGGATGTAATTCATACAATCCTTTTATCACTAATCCATTTGGATGTGGTGGATGCAACAGCTGTAACATTTCAAGCAATGGATGCGGTTGTGGTTGCGGTGGTTTCGGTTCTTCAAACTGGTTTGCCATTGTCTTAGTTGTATTCTTATTATTAATCATTTGTGGAAATTCAAGAATTAGAGTCGGATAAAGTCTTTATTTCACCTCATTTTATGATATAATACTATCAGAATTAAAATGAGGTGAACCTATGATAACAATGAAAGATATAATTGATGACCATAATGAAAAGATTCGTGAGGTCTCAAAAGAAGTAGCATTACCAATCACAAATGAAGAACGCGAACTTTTATTACAAATGCATGAGTTTCTTGTTAACTCTCAAGACCCTGAAACTTCTGAAAAATATGATTTACGCCCAGCTGTAGGAATTGCGGCTATTCAATTAGGAATTCCTAAACGAATGACTGCTATTCATGTTTTAGATTTTGATGAAGATGGAAATGTTATTGGGGCTGATGACTATGCTTTAGTTAACCCAAAAATCATTTCACATACCGAAAAACAATCTTATTTAAAAGATGGTGAAGGATGTTTATCTGTTAATGATGAAGTTCAAGGATATGTACCACGCTACGCTAAGGTGACCGTTAAAGGATATGATGTTTTGACTGATCAAGAAGTGAAAATTGTTGCTCGAGGATTCTTATCAATTTGTTTACAACATGAACTAGATCACTTCGAGGGAACTTTGTTCTATGACCGTATCAACAAAGAAAATCCTTTAGCACCTATTCCTAATGCTATGGTTATTGATTAAAAAAACGACTATTTGTAGTGTCTTCAAAAAGTTACTCTAACTTTAAGAAGTGCTGCAGATCAAGTCGTTTTTTTCTTATAAAAATTTATTACCAAGCCTAATAACAACATTAATACGATTGTAACCATTAAATTATTAATCGTATAAGGGTGATAATGTAACCTAATTCCTCTAACATCTACCAAGAAATCATATACAATTTTTAATACAACATCTTTAAAAATAAATACTACCATCAAACAATTATAGGCCTTAAAAACTCGATTTAAAATTAAATTATACTCTTCTTTACTATCTTTCTTTATTAATAAATGTTCTAGATTATTGATAAACAAAAAAGTACTAAAAATTAAAACCACTGTTAATAAAATATCACTGCTTAATAATGCATAATCGTAAATATTGTATTTTAGATGATGCAGATAAGCCTGATAAAAGCTCATTAATAAATGGGCAACTTTATCTACTAATAAATAAAGATCAAAACAAATTATCAAGTGTCCTAAAAAAACAATATTATTAAACTTGTTTTGACATTTGGGTTGGTACCACAAATAAAGTAATGATAGCAAACAAATCAAGGCAATAATACCTATTATTATTTCGAGATAACTAACTAGATCATAACTTTTATTTTGCCATAACATCTTCAGCATCTCGATTCCAATAACTTATTCCTAGTATATTGATAAAGATTGTAACAACAATAATTGCAACCTCCGGTAATCCCAAGTATGGCAAAGCATAAAGAAATATATCATTAGAGCTGCTAGTTTGATTATTTAATCCAAATAATTCCAATACTCTAGCTAGTTTAACAATCAGCGGAACGATTACAGTTCTAATAATAATTAAGATAGCTATAATATCGGCATTAATAGCTAATTTACGAATTGCATCACGACTACTATTTTTAATAAAATCTAAAATATTTTTCACCAAAAAAATCATTAAAATCATAATAATTAAACTAATCAGATCATAACCTATCTTAATCATCCATTCAAAATTGCTCTCAATATTAAAACTAGCATTATTAAACCAATAAACCATCAGCTCATTACGAATGGTTCCTAACATTAAACCCGCGGTACTAATAATAAATAAGAACGCAAAGAAACGGCGCCATTTTATAAGACGACGTCGCATTGAAAATAGTCCATTTAAACAGACTACATAGATAAAAAGCAGCAGGATCATAACTATATTATTAATATGCATGGCTAAAAAACTCTGCATTTAATCACCTCATTAAAATTATACATGAGGACTAATAAAAAAACTAGAAAAAAGGCTATTGTTTTGAACAATAAACAATAGTCCTAATTATTTTATATTTTAGCAAATGCTTGTTTTAAATCCGCAATTAAATCTTCAACATCTTCAAGACCAACAGACATTCTAATTGTTTCTTGTTTTACCCCACCTGCTATTCTCTCTTCCTCTGACATTTGAGCATGTGTCGTACTTGCAGGATGAGTCAGCAATGAACGTGAATCAGCAAAATTAGTAACATGAATAAATAATTTAATATTATTAATTACTGTTTTACCACCAGCAACACCACCTTTGACTCCAAAAGTATATAATCCACCAAAACCATTGGGGAAATATTTTTTAGCTAGTTCATAGTTAGGACTATCTGGTAATTCCGCGTAACTAACCCATTCAACATCATCACACTCATTTAAAAATTTTGCTAATAATCGGGCATTTTCAACGTGTTTTTTCATTCTTAATGATAATGTTTCTAATCCTAATAAAGTCATATACGCATTAAACGGTGACATACACCCTCCTAAATCACGTAATGTCTTTGCTACTGCTTTAGTACAAAAAGCACCCGCTCCTAAATCAGCATAAACTATATCATGATAAGCTTTGTCAGGCATGTTAAATAATGGATAGCGAGGATTATCTTTCCATTTAAAGTTCCCACTATCAACGATCACACCACCCATAACATTACCATGACCAGCTAGATATTTAGTAGTTGAATAGACTACTAAGTCAGCTCCATATTCAATTGGTTTAAATAAATAAGGGGTTGGTGTTGTGTTATCAACAACAAATAAAATTTGATATTCTTTAGCAATAGCACTAATTGCTTCAAAGTCTAACATATCTCCATTAGGATTTCCTACCGATTCAACAAAAATAATTTTTGTTTTATCGTTGATTGCCGCTTTTAAAGCCTCTAAATCAGTTGGATTAATAAAGTGTGTCTTAAATCCCATTCCTGCCATCGTTCCTGATAAAGAACCAATCGTACCACCATACAAATTATTTGCAGCAACAATTTCATCTCCAGTTTCACACACAGTCATAATCAATCCCATAATTGCTGCAGTTCCAGAAGCAAATGCTACAGCCCCGAATCCGCCATCTAAAGCCGCCATTCTTTGTTGTAGAGCATCAACTGTTGGATTAGATAATCGAGAATAGAAGTATCCTCCTTCCTCTAACGCAAAAATTCGCGCCGCTTGATCAGCATCTTCAAATGTAAAAGCATTTGATAAATATAAAGGCATCCCCGTAGCCTTAGTTGTCACATCTGGCTTTTGACCAGCATGGATTTGTAATGTTTCAAAACCATAGTTTTTATTATCCATAGTATCTCCTCCTAAAATTGATAAAATTGTATCACACCTTGAGCTTTTTTTCCATATAAAAAGGTTGGTCTCCCAACCTTACGATAAATTATTTTTTAAGAAAATCAGGATATGCCTCAGAACCATGTTCTCCTAAATCAAGACCAGCAAGTTCTTCCTGAGGTGTTACTCGCAACCCAACCGTTTTCTTAATTAAAGTAAACATGATGAAGGACATTGAACATACCCAAACTGCTACAATAATTACACCAATCAATTGCGTAATCAGTAAAGCAGTTCCACCCCCAAAGAATAAGCCTAAAGTTCCTTCACTTGCTGGGGTATTGCATGCAAATAATCCAACTGCAAGTGTTCCCCAGACACCATTTAAACAATGTACCCCAACTGCCCCAACAGGATCATCAACATGTAATTTTTGATCTAAGATTTCACAGCCATAAACTACTAAAATCCCGCCAACAGCTCCAATTGCAATTGCACCATATAATGAAACAATATGACAACCAGCCGTAATCGCTACTAAACCAGCTAAAATACCATTTAAAGTCATTGAAACATCTGGTTTTCCATATTTTTTCCAAGTAAGAAACATTGCTACTAATGCACCAGCACATGCTGATAAGTTTGTTGTCATCGCAATATGACCTATATAACCTGCTGCTTCTAAAGAAGAACCTGGATTAAATCCAAACCAGCAAAACCATAAAATAAATACGCCTAAAGTGGCCATCATGATATTATGACCAGGAATTGCATTAGTACTGCCATCCCTATTATATTTTCCCATTCGTGGACCTAAAACAACTGCCCCCATTAATGCGGCCCAACCACCAACTGAGTGAACAGCAGTAGAACCAGCATAATCAATAAATCCTATTTTTGATAAAAAACCTCCACCCCAGATCCAATGACCAGAGATTGGGTAAATTACTAAACTAATTACTAACGTATAAATTAAATATGATGAAAATTTAGTTCTTTCTGCCATCGCACCAGAAACAATTGTTGCTGCCGTAGCACAAAAGACTGTTTGAAAAAAGATAAATACTGTTGGTGAAAGTGCCTCAAACTGTGATAAATTTAATGTCGTCGGATCAATGAATCCTGTTATACCTACAATTCCCCCTAATGATTCGCCGAACATCAAACCAAAACCTACTACTAAAAATATAATTGATCCAATTGCAAAATCCATAATATTTTTCATTAAAACATTGTTGCAGTTTTTTTGCCGAGTTAAGCCAGCTTCCAAAATAGCAAAACCAGCTTGCATCAGCATAACCATTACCGCACCAAGAAACACCCAAACAATATTAATTAATTGTTCCATATTTGATCCCCCTTTTAATTTTTATAAATCTGTTACAGAGCATTTTCTCCTGTTTCACCAGTTCGAATTCGTACTGCCTGTTCTACTGGATAAACAAATACTTTACCATCACCCACATTACCAGATGAAAGTTTGGTTGTAATTTCTTTAATCATTTGATCAACTACTTCATCTTTAACAACTGTTTCAATCCGTAACTTAGAAACTAAGTTTACCGAATATTTAGTTCCCCGATATTGTTGAGTATAGCCCATTTGATTACCAAAACCCATAATATTTGAAACCATCATTCCGGTAATCCCACAATCAGTTAGAATATCTTTTAAAATTTCTAGCTTCTCAGGTCTGATAATGATTTCTAGTTTTTTCATACTTAAAATTCCCCCTTTATTTTTTGATTTAAAGTTTATCGCCTTTAAATCTTAAAAAAATACTATCAGAATAATAAATTATTGTCAATTAATATTTTTATAAATATATATTTTTATTAAATTTAGGATTTTAACAAATTATAATTTAATTAAAATATTAATAAATTTCCTTAAATTCTTTATAATAAAAAGAAAAAGCTATCCTAAGATAGCTTTTAATAATTTGTTATTAGTATAAATTTACTAATTTAATAATAATCCCTTACCAAGTTCACCATATCTTCTACATATAAACGAGCAGCATCTATTACACATTGATCAATTTCCTTTAACTGCCTAAATGTAAGCTTAAATGAATATTGCTCACGCATAAGTGGTAAATCTGTTTCTTGACATAATTTAATCATATTTTTCATTTTATGATCATTAATGTAGAAAGCATTAAACAAAGCAATATTATGTACTTTTTGTCTATTTAAACTTTTAATAAATGTCTCTAACTGCGGATCTTTCCAAGCCGAATCATCAAAGCCAATAACTAATAAATCGACTGGAGCAAGAGCATCAAATTGATCAATCGTCTTTGCATATGTTTTAACCCATCTTGCCATAGCTTCAGCAACAGGCTTGATGTGTTTTGATTTACTTGTATATAGAATTTCTACTCTCATTTATATCACCTTCTATATTTTAAAGTGTTTTTGTGAACTATATGTTAACCATGATTAAATTATATCATTTAACAATTTTAAATCCACTTTTTAATTTTAGAAAATGAAGATTGTGGCACACTAACATTAGGAGGTAGATGATGGTAAAAAAATTATTTTTGGTAGGTATCATGTTGTTATCATTAACAGGCTGCGTAAAAGGAAATGTTGACATCGAATTTATTGATGAAAGTAATGCATCTTTAACAATTGAAGTACTCATTCAAGAAGATTTATTAGATTCTTATGGTACCTCACTTACTGATTTAAAACATAAATTAACTAATAGTGAGTTGAGTACGTGGGAAAATAAAGAACTAAAAAAAGATATTAATGGTACCCAATATATAGGATTTCAGCTTATTGCACCAAAAGATATTAATAAAAGCTTATTGAGTTTCTTCACTACAAATAAAAAAGAAGGAACTTATCAAGTTACGATTGATCACAGTACTATTAACAATATTTTTAATACAAGTGAAATTGAAGATATTAATAATTATTCTCTAACAAATTTGAAGACTATGGGACTCGAGCTAAATTTAAATATTAAAATGCCGGGAAATATTAGCGAAACTAGTTATGGAAAGATCCAGGATAATCAAGTCAAGATTAATCTATTAGATTTTTTAACTCAGGATGAAACGAAGTCAATTTCAATCATTTCTAGTAATCGGCATCAAACGACTCAGCCTGCAAATATTTTTATCTTTGTTGCACTAATTATAATTCTTTACATTATTTTAAGAAAAAGACGTTAATCACTTAATATGTCTTTTTTTTACTGTCTAAAAATGATAGAATTAGGCAGGAAAAAGGAGAATAAGATGAAAAAAAGAAATTGTATTATTGGACAATCTGGAGGACCCACAATCGCAATTAATGCAAGTCTTGCTGGAATCATTCATAAAGCTAAACATAGCGAAGAATATGAAAATGTTTATGGAATGATCAACGGGATTAAAGGTTTATTAGAAGGTCGTTATATGGACCTGCTTGAGGAATTTGATACAGGTGAAAAAATTAATGCTTTAAAACAAACACCAGCTATGTATCTTGGTTCATGCCGTTTTAAATTACCAACACATATTGACAACCAAGAAACATATGTAAAATTATTTGAAATTTTAACTGAATTAGAAATTACTGATTTTTATTATATTGGTGGTAATGATTCAATGGATACTGTCATGAAACTAGATGATTACGCAAAATCAATCAATAGTGAAATTCAATTTATCGGTATTCCTAAAACAATTGACAATGATTTAATGGGTACTGATCATACCCCAGGCTTTGGTTCAGCTGCCAAATATGTAGCTTCTTCAATCTTAGAAGTAGTTCATGATAGTTTAATCTATCAGCTGCAATCAGTAACAATTATTGAAATTATGGGAAGAAATGCCGGATGGCTCACAGCAGCTGCTGCACTGGCTCGTAATGAATATAATGAAGCCCCTGATTTAATTTATCTACCTGAAGTAGTTTTTGATAAAGAAAAATTCTTAGAAGATATTCGAGAAGTATTTAAACGTAAACGCTGTGTTGTAATTGCTGTAAGCGAAGGTATCAAAGATAAAGATGGTCACTTCCTCGATGATGATTCTAAATATGCTAAAAAAGACGCTTTTGGTCATGTACTTCATTCAGGAACTGGAAAAATGCTAGAATCATTAGTTTTCAAAGAATTTCAATGTAAAGTTAGAAGTATTGAATTAAACGTCTTACAACGATGTGCTATGCATATTGGGAGTAAAACAGATTTAAATGAGTCATTTGTAGTTGGACAAAAAGCAATAGAAACTGCGTTAACTGGAAAATCCGGCCAAGTAATGGGATTTAAACGAATTTCAAATACCCCTTATGAAATTGATTATATTTCAACTGATGTAAGAAAAGTAGCTAACTTAGAACAAAAAATTCCAACTGCCTGGATTAATGAAGCTGGAAATGATATTACCCAAGAATTATATGATTACTTGTATCCGTTAATTCAAGGTGAAGTACATATTAATTATTTAAACGGTATTCCTGCTTATTACAGCTGTAAACATCTTAATAAATAAACAGTGCAATGCACTGTTTTTAATTTATCCAAATTTCTTTTAATCTATCAACTGCTTCATCAATATCTTGATCTAAGATTCCTGAAAAAGATAAAGTAATCTGATTATTACTATTTTTATTAACTAAAATATCATTTTGTTTTGCTAAAGCAATATATTGATCAACCAAATCAGCCTTAATTGCCATTGTGATTTTTAATGAGGTTTCATATAATTCGAATTTATGTTGAGGAAAAGTAGTTCGAAGCTTTTGTAACAAATGAGTACTTTTATTGCGGTAATGTTTTCTTAATCGCTTTAAATGTCGTGCTAACTGTCCATCTTCAACATACATAGCTAAAGCCAGCTGTTCTAATTTTGATGCAGTCTGATGATAATCTCGAGACTTTTCATAAAATAACTGAACTAATTGGTTTGGTAATGCCATATAACTAATTCTTATTGAAGGTAGTAATAATTTTGAAAATGAACCAATGTAAATAATGTGGTCATTGTCTAGTTTTGACATTGCATCGATTGGTTTAGTGTTAAATTTCAATTCTCCATTATGATCATCTTCAATAATATAGACTTGATTAGCTCTCGCATATTCAATGATTTCTAAACGACGCTGTTGTTTGATAGGATGACCATGATACCCTCCAGAAGAACTATTTAAATATAATAATTTTAAATTAGCTTGTCTTAATCCCTCTAAAGTAATGCCTTCTTCATCAACCGGTAACTTAACTACCTGCATATGACAATCATGAAAAACGGCCTCTGCCTGTTTGAATCCTCCTTCCTCAATTCCGACTATATTATCTTTACCAAAAAGACTACAAACATGATAAAGAAGAATTTGAAATCCCGCACCAATAATATAATTATTTACAGGATGCCGAACTCCACGGTATTCATGGCTATATTCCTGCAAAGCTACTCTTAAAGGCATTTCCCCTAATGGTTCTCCATAACTCATTAAATCTTCACTTTGATTTAATGCTTTTTTAATATACTTTTTCCAAGTATCTAAATTAAAGCTTTCCACATCAACAAGACGTCCACTAAAATCATATCGATAATGGTGACTATCAATTTTTGTAATTACTTTTGGATTCTTTTTATTTTTAATTTGATTACTAAATTGCACATCCACATAATATCCTACTTTTTCTTTTGCGTAAATATAACCCTCGACTAATAATTGTAAATATGCACTTTCAACCGTAGTTCTGCTTACATCTAATTGTTTTGCCATTTTACGAATTGATGGTATTTTATCATTATATTTTAAATAACCATTTTCAATATCATCAACAATAGTTTGATAAACTTCTAAATATTTATAATCCTTCATAAACAGTCCCCTTTAAAAGTATTATAAATTACTATTTTAATAAAGACAACTAAATAAAATTATAATTTTTATATCACTTACACTTCAATATGTGATATAAAAAGAAAAAGGATGTGAATTTAATATGACTATTAAAAAAAGTGTTTTGGATACAATTGGAAAAACTCCATTAATTCAAATTGACCGCTTTAAAAAAGCATGTGAAGTAAACAACAAAATATTTGCCAAAGTAGAATTCTTTAATCCTGGTGGCAGTGTTAAAGATCGTGTTGGTCTTAAATTAATTGAACAGGCTTATGAGGATCAACTAATCAATAAAAAAACTACGATTATTGAACCTACTAGTGGTAATACTGGCATTGGTCTAGCAATTGCGTGTGCTATCTATGGTAATGAATTAATTTTGACGATGCCTGAAACTATGTCATTAGAACGTCAAAAATTATTAAAAGCTTACGGAGCTAAAATCGTATTAACGGCTGGAGAAAAAGGAATGCAAGGATCAGTCGATAAAGCTAACGAACTTGCTAATAAGATTGAAAATAGCTATATTCCAGGTCAATTTGTTAATCCAAGTAATCCCTTAGCCCATGAAGAAACAACGGCATTAGAAATTATTGATGATTTTGATGATAATATTGACTATTTTGTTGCCGGAATTGGTACTGGAGGGACAATTACAGGAATTGCTCGGATATTAAAAAAGAAATATCCTGATATTAAAATTATTGGAATCGAACCAAAAGATTCTCCATTAATCACTAAAGGAAAAGCTGGAGCGCATGATTTGCAAGGAATTGGAGCAAATTTTATTCCTAAAATTCTCGATTTGGATCTAGTCGACGAAGTGATAACAGTTTCTACGGATGATGCTTATGAGGCTGCACGAATATTAGCAAAAAAAGAAGGCCTACTAGTTGGAATAACTGCTGGAGCTGCCCTGCATGGAGCAACTAAAATAACAGATAAAAATAAAAACATCGTTGTTCTACTGCCAGATACTGGAGAACGTTACTTATCAACAACATTATTTGAATAAAAGGCATAGCAATTGAGTAGCATTAAAAGTATTTTACACAATGCTCTTCAGACTATGTTTTTTATTTTCCTAAATGTCCAGTGAGAATGTAGAATGATATCTTATTATTATAATAACCAATACATTATCCTCTATAACTTTAATTTTGATTTATTCTTTTTAACTGTACTAATTACTTTTTCAAATCAACAGGATTTTAACTGAACTTTTTTGTTTAAGCTCGTCCATACAAGACAACTTATCATATCACCTCAATGATATAATTTCTGTTTATTAAGATATCAATTACAAATATTCCAAGTACTTTTTTGTATACTATAACAAAAAAAAGATTGTCCATAATTTAAAGATATTTTGGACAATCTTTTTGGCTAATATTGATATTGACTACAATCACCTCATTACAACTAATCATCTTTCTCTGCTCTTCTTCCCGTCTATTTATATTTTTAAATAGTGAATCTCATTATTAAACTTTAAATTATTAGTTGTTTATCCTAGTTGCATAACAAACACTCATATTTTTATGATAGACTTTTAAAATATAATTATAATTAAAAATTATTTTTGTAGTTAGAAAAAGATACTGTCCCTAAAGACAGTATCCATATTATTAATCTTGTTCAACTAATGCAGTTGATAAATAGCGTTCACCAGTATCTGGTAACAACACAACAATGTTTTTGCCAGCATTTTCAATTCTTTTCGCTAATACTGTTGCTCCATAAAGTGCTGCACCAGAAGAAATACCTACTAACACTCCTTCTTCTCTAGCAATTGCACGGCTAGTAGCAAAGGCTGCTTCATTTTCAATTGTAATAATTTCATCATAAATATCAGTATTTAAGGTATTAGGAACAAAACCTGCACCAATCCCTTGAATTGCATGTGGTCCTGGAGTTCCTTTAGATAAAACTGGTGAGGCAGCAGGTTCAATTGCTACAACCTTAATACTAGGATTTTTTTCTTTTAAATATTTTCCAATTCCACTAATTGTTCCTCCAGTTCCAACACCAGCGACAAAGATATCTATCTTACCTTCTAGCTGCTGGTAGATTTCAGGACCTGTTGTTAGATAATGTGCATTTGGATTTGCTTGATTTTCAAATTGACTAGGAATAAACGCATTTTTGTATTCTTTGGCCAATTCTTCTGCTTTGGCAATTGCTCCCTTCATGCCTAGTCCTCCTGGAGTTAAAACTACTTTAGCTCCATAGGCTTTTAATAAATTTCGCCGTTCAATCGACATTGTCTCTGGCATAGTTAAAATTACTTGGTGTCCTAAGGATGTTCCTAGAGAAGCTAATCCAATTCCAGTATTACCGCTCGTTGGTTCAATGATTACAGAATCCGGTTTTAAAATTCCATCTTCTTTAGCTTTAAATAACATGGCTTTAGCAATTCGATCCTTAACACTTCCTGCGGGATTAAAATATTCTAGTTTAGCAAAAATATTTGCTTTTAATTGATTTTTTGTAACATAATTGTTTAATTTTAAAATTGGGGTATTTCCTACTAATTCACTAATATGATTATTATAAGTCATTACTATTTCCTCCATTTTCTTTATCTAATCAAATCTATTATTAACAACAGCCTCTATTTTTATAAAAAATTAGCTCATTCATTATAGTTCCCTCTTTTCCTATCGGATTAATATGATTATACCTTGAGAGCAAATTTATGTCAATAGTTATATAATAAAAAAGCCTTACGGCTTTTTATATTGAATAATTATTCACTTGCATATTTGCATGATCGATTAAATCTTGAATAGTTACACTTTCAACATAGTCTTTAATCACTTTATCTAATCCTTGCCAAAACGGTAATGTAATACATTCATTGGCACGACTGCAATTATTAATTTCATCTTTCAAGCAGGGAATTGGAGCTAAATCACCTTCTGTAATTCTTAGAATATCACCAATTATACATTCTTCAGGTTTTTTTGATAAGCGATAACCTCCAGCATTACCACGAAGACTTTGTAAATAGCCCGCTTTATTTAGTAATGAAATTATTTGTTCTAAATACTTAACCGTCAGATCTTGTCTTTTAGCAATATCTTTCAGTGGAATATATTTACCATCATCGTGCATCGCAATATCAAGGATAACTCTAATTGCATAACGCCCTTTGGTTGAAATTTTCATGATGTTCACCTCGTTTATATAATACTAGTATTAAAGTAGGAATACAAGTAAAATAAAGCAAAAACTAGTCATTTATCGCATCATTTATCCAATTATCTTCTTTTTCAAGCAAATATACATGGTCAATATCTTCTAATGTTTCTAAAAAATCACTTAAATCTGTTGGGGTAATTACAACATGTTCGACAATACTGCTCGTTTTAGTCACTTCTATATTATTAGCTAGTAGTGCATAATAAACTAATTCACTACAATATAAAGCTTTATCATCATAAGTTGTCATGCTGTAATCATACGGTGTTCCCAAATAATCTAACGCCCGACTTAAATATGTCTTAATAAAATTATCATCCTCATTAAAACGATAGCCGGAAAGTGCTTTTAAATACGATTCTTCTTTAAGATTAGCCATTTGATCAAATGTCCGTATTTTAACACCCGTAGAATTACTGTCGAGTACTAAAACCTCATCTTGATTCTTATAATGTTTATTAATTTCCTCATAATATTTATCTTCAGGTGTAAAAACCTGACTAAACTGCTGATATGTTCCTAGATAGAAAATAGTATGTTTCCATCTTCCTGGAATAGCATATGAACTTAAATAATTAGTATTTTCAATATTAATAATATCTCCTGTTTTAAAAATATCAAGATATTCTAATAGTTCTTTATAAGTAATAACTTCTTCTTTTTTAACTACAGGCTCTTCTTGAACCACAACAGCTTGATCTCTTTTATCAGGTTTTAAATTAAAGCCAATACTGGCAATTATTATAATAACTATTCCAACTAGAAACTTTTTCATCAACTCATCCTTTATTTAATCATACTTAATCCAACACGATGTTTGTTGACATCTACATCAATGACATAGACTTCAACAATATCACCTATACTTAGTTTATCCAAAGGATGCTTAATTCTTTCATGAGAAATCTTCGAAATATGGACTAATCCATCATTTTTTAACCCAATATCGACAAAAGCTCCAAAATCAACAACATTCCTAACTGTTCCTTCTAGTTGCATACCGGGTTTTAAATCTTCAATTTTTAAAATATCTTTCTTTAATAATGGTGTTGCATATGCATCACGGGGTGAGCGATTTGGCTTTATAAAACTATCAATAATATCATCTAACGTATAATTGTCGATATTTAGTTCATTCATTACTTCCTCTTTGTTAATATTTGATAATTTATCAGCAATTTCATTTGTTCCTAATAAACTAGCATCAGCATCTATTAATTTAAGTAATTTTTTTGCTTGTTGATAGTTTTCCGGATGAATTGCTGTTGCATCAAATGGATCATTAGCTCCAGGAATTCGCAAAAATCCGATTGCCTGCTGATATGTTTTTGCACCTAATTTACTAACATTCATAATTTCTTTACGATTTGTAAATTTACCATTTTCATCACGATATTTAATAATATTTTTGGCCACTCCGCTATTTAACCCAGCAACATATTGTAATAATGATACTGAAGCAGTATTGATATCAACTCCAACATTATTTACCGCTTTTTCAACAACAAAATCTAATTGTTCTTCTAATTGTTTTTGAGCAATATCATGTTGATATTGTCCGACACTAATTGCTTTTGGCTCAATCTTTACTAATTCTGCTAATGGATCTTGAAGACGTCGTGCAATTGAAACCGCTGATCTTTCTTCTACCTGATAATCTGGAAACTCCTCTTTAGCTAATTTACTTGCTGAATATACTGATGCTCCAGCTTCAGAAATAATTGCATAATCAACATCTAAATTATTATCTTTGATTAATTGAGAAATAAAAGCTTCACTTTCACGACTTGCAGTACCATTACCAATCGCAATAATTTCAATTTTATATTTTTTAATCAAATTTAATAAAATTCTTTTTTCTTTATCATAATTATCTTTTGGAATAGTAATAAATACTTTATCAATCTTCAATACTTTTCCGGTCTGATCAACAACAGCTAATTTACATCCTGTCCGATAAGCAGGATCCAGACCCAAAACCATTTTATCTTTTAAAGGTGCCTGCATTAATAACTTTTCTAAATTGATTGAAAATACTTTTAAGGCCTGCTCGCTGGCTTTTTCAGTTAATTCATTGCGCACTTCGCGTTCAATCGATGGCAATAATAAACGATTTAAACTGTCTTCTACAGCTTTCAATAAATATTCATTAACACTGCTATTACGATTTCTAGTCACTCCACGATTAATATATTGAATTAAAAATTCTTTATCTAAAACAATATTAACAGTAATAACTTTTTCATTTTCGGCACGATTAATCGCTAAAATACGGTGTGATACAATTCGATTAACTCGTTCGTGATAATCATAGTACATTTCATATACTTTATTTTCATCAGGATTCTTCTTTTTTACTTTTGTTTCAATCGTACCAGATTTATATATTATATCTTTAACAAATTTACGATATTTAATATCATCACTAATTACTTCTGCAATAATATCTAAAGCTCCCTGAATTGCTTCTTCTACAGTCTCAACTTTATCATTTAAATATTTTTTTGCTTCTTCTTTAAGTTCTCCCCTTGGCAGTGATAAAATCCACTTACTTAATGGTTCTAAACCTTTAGCTTTAGCCTCAGTAGCCTTTGTTTTTCTTTTTTCTTTATAAGGACGATAAAGGTCTTCTACTTCATTTAACTTTGTTGCTTTTAAAATATCAGCCCTTAGTTGATCTGTTAACATCCCTTTTTCTTCAATTAAACGAATTACATCTTCTTTTCGTTTTAATAAACTAACTTGATATTGATAATATTTATCAATATTTCTGATTTGATCTTCATCTAACCCTCCTGTTGCTTCTTTACGATAACGAGCAATAAAAGGCACAGTATTTCCCTGTTCTAATAATGATAAAACAGCATTGATTTGTTTTTTAGTTATTTCTAATTCTTTTGATGCTATTGCAATAATTTCTTCGTTCATAATAACTCCTTAATTCTATTTGTTTTCAACTACCTTATTTTACTTCAAATAAATAAAATATCAACTGATAAAAGAAAAAGTCTTGAATTTCAAGACCGTTATTTTGGATGACTATAATCAAATTTAAAATATTATCACTGGATATCATGAACGTTCTGATAATATTCTTCAATTGTAAAAATTATATCATTATAAATTTCTGGATTTAACAGTTCTTTTGCCTCTTGTATACTCACAAAGCGATAATCACTATGCTCATGCGATAAACGGACATGATCATTCTTGGGAATACACAAATATCCGATTCCTACGGTTTGATAATCTTTTCTAATTTTAGTGAAAGTATAAGCTGGTTTGATTATGATAATATCTAATCCGGTTTCCTCTTGTAATTCTCTGATTAATGCTTGATTAGGTGTTTCACCATATTCCAACCCACCACCTGGTAACTCCCAATAACCAAGACCATCACTTGATGGTCGAATTCGTTTCATTAAAAGAATCTGGTTATTTAATACGACAATTCCTTTGACTGTTATGTGAAATCTTACATTATTCATGTCATACCTCCGATTATTATATATATCATAACACTATTATTACTAAAATTGTTTAAATATTATAACTAATAGTGTTATAATTGATGACGAGGTGATAATATGATTGATTTTAAAGCGGAAGTTTTAAAAATAAAAGATCAAATGATTGATGATATAAAAATGTTATGTGCCATCCCTTCAACTCAAGATGATAGTACCGTTGCTGAGTTTGCTCCCTATGGCGCAGCCAATCGCCGAGCTTTAGATGCAATGTTAGAAATTGGTCGACGTGATGGCTTTGAAGTGCAGGATGTTGATGGACATGCTGGACATATTGATATTGGAACTGGTGATGAAACTTTTGGAATTTTGGGCCATCTTGATGTAGTTCCTGTAAACAAGGTTGGATGGGATAGTGATCCATTTGAAGTTATTACTAAAGAAGGAAAGCTTTACGGACGTGGAGTCGCAGATGATAAAGGACCATTAATGGCTGGTTATTATGCTGCAAAGATCATTAATTCTTTAAATATTCCTACAAAAATGAAAACTAGGGTTATCTTTGGATGCAATGAAGAATTAGGTAGTAATTGTGTAAAATATTATTTCACAAAGATGCCTTATCCTAAAATGGGATTTACTCCTGATGCTGCTTTTCCTGTTGTTTATGGTGAAAAAGCAGGTTGTGGTTTTGAAATCACAGGACATGTTGAAAAAGGTGGATTAATCTATTTATGTGCAGGAAGTCGTCCAAATATTGTTCCAGAAACTTGCGAAGCAGTAATTGAAGGGAATTACAAACAATATACTGAATCTTATAAGAAATTCCTAAATACTAATAATTTAACTGGGGATATTGAAGAGGAAGGAAATCATACTAAATTAATTCTTAAAGGGAAATCAGCACACGCAAGTACTCCTGAAGAGGGCATTAATGCTGTTGTATATTTATGCAAATATTTAGCAACTGTCGTTGATAACAAAGTTGTTGATTTTGTTCTTGAATATTTAGATGACTGTCATGGTAAAAAATTAGGAATTGACCATACCGGTTTAATGGGTCCTCTTACTCTTAATTTAGGAGTTATATCTTATTATAAAGAAGAAGTTAAAATCGTTCTCGACTTACGTTGCCCTCATGACATGGATTTTGATGCAATGGTTACAAAATTTAAACATGCTTGTGCAAACTATGAATTCAGAGAAACTCATGATTTGGGCAAGGCTCTATATATCGATCCTAATTCTAAGTTAATTACTAATTTGCATGAAGCTTATGTTAGTGTAACTGGAGATACAGTTAACAAACCTCAAGCAATTGGTGGCGGGACTTATGCTAAGTCAATGCCAAACTGTGTTGCTTTTGGAGCTGAATTTTTGGGTGAAGATAATTTAATTCATGGTAATAATGAAAATATCAAAATCGATTCGTTATTGAAAGCAACAGAAATTTATTGTCATGCTTTATACAACTTGATTAAGGCAGATTAAAGAAAAAAGTCTAGAACTTTACGTTCTAGGCTTTATTTTTCTGCAATAATTTGATAAACTATTAATACTTGCAGACATGGCGAAACTGGTATACGCGCTATCTTGAGGGGGTAGTGAGCAATAGCTCGTGCGAGTTCAAATCTCGCTGTCTGCACCAATGCCGGTGTAGTTCAATGGCAGAACGCATGAATGGTAATCATGAAATTTAAGTTCGATTCTTAGCTCCGGCACCATTTTTTTCACTTCGAACAACAGTTAGTTAAAAGGTTATTCCAAAAAATGTTTCTATATAACCATTTAATCTAGCTAAAGCGAAGTTTAAAAACGATGCTATTATAGTTGAATTGATTTTTTAATATGATATACTAAATACAAGTTATTATTTAACTTATATTTTTTAAAACATATATAAATCAATCAATATATAGTATATATATATTGTTCATCGATTCTAACTGCTTTTTAGAATTAGATGGTCTCTTAGAGTGATCTATGGTCAATAGACACTCTTTTTTGTTTGTATTGTATCAAGTTATTATCAATTTTAGCACAATAATATGATTAATAAAAACATTATAACAAAATAACAAAAAATTCATATGTTGCATGATAATCAGAAGTTGAGGGTGTTTTTTGAAATGTTCAAAGACATTAAATTCAGTCAAATTCCGATAGACTTTCGCTGATTTTTCTATTAAAATCATCTACTTTTTTCTTTAGTCTCAGCAGTGCCTTTTTATCCTTTTCAAAGTTAGATAGGCTGATTTTTGATTTCTTCAGCTGCTCTTCGCATTTAGAAACTGTAACTTTCTCTTCATCAATTTTCTTTTTAATTTGTAATCAAATCATAAATTATGTTTTTTATAAACAGTTATGTATCATTTAACACACTATCTTTACGGTTATATTTTTGAATTATCCCATTGTGTGCAATTCCAATAGAACAACGTAAATTTGTTTTTCTAAGGTATATACTGTCATCAGTCAGCGGGTATGGATGACAATTTCCCTCATCAATTTTACCACTTGTTGATATTCTAAAATGAAATACAACACTTTGATTTTTCAATTTATAGAGCTTATCATTTATTTGCAAATTTTCATAAAAATCATCAAAAACATAAAACCTTTTTTAATAATAACTACATCATTATAATTGTACATGAACCCTGCACCATGAGGATTTTTATTCCAACATCTTTTTAAAATCTCTTTATCCGGTAAGTCCATTCTGCTATTTTTTACAATAATTATACACATATTCATTGCCTCTTTCTTCTTTAATTAAGGAATGCATTCCTTATTTTCTTCGGGTGAGTAAGCAATGTTCCCAGACATCTAGAACCTATTTCATGTAAAAAATCAAAACAATAAAATGAATTAATTGTTTTAATTAACGTCTATCTATATTTATTTGCCAAACATAAAACTTGATGGTCTTAAACTATTATTAGGCATTAATGATAGTTTTTTTCACTTCCTTTATATCAACTTTTCTATTTTCTATATCATTATTCTCAATATAATTTTTCATCATTTGTATTGTTTTATCATTATTTTTATATACAATTAATTTTTCCAAATTAATCAAGCCTTGATAGTTTCTAGATACATTTACAATATTATACATTAAATTGATACGTGTATTAAAAGATTCCCATAACAGCGTTCCTCGACATAATCTAATCTCAACAGTTTTTTCATTTGTAGTATTAACAACCTTGTATCTATTGTGACGATTTCTATCGCTTTTAATTTTATCTTTTGCAACTTTTTTTATAACTTCTATATCATATCCATTTGATGTTTCAAACTGACACCAGCGTAAACTGCTTTTATTTCGTCCACTGATTTTGATTAATTCTTCTCGATATAATTCCATAACAGCAACCACATTTTCAATGGTTTTATTTGCTCTTTTGTGGTCTACTTCTTCTGCTTTTCTTATATTATTATTAAGATTACTTAATAGAGAACTGTATTCTTTAGAATTAAAACCTAGTGTTTTTCTATTGAAATAAATGTGTGAACCACATTTATTTCCTTTTGTAGAAACATAGTGAAACTCATTAAAAATATTTAACAGGTTTTTAAACTTATTGATATTTTTTCATAATATCCTTTTGTCATTGGACTGGAAATAATCTCAAGACCGTAGCCAATCGACCCATCTCTTTCATATACAAACAAGTCTCCAAATTCATTTTCAAGCTTTTCAGCAGTATTCAAAAGACGTCTCCACTGTGGCTCATCTATATCGTAGTTTTTATAATCATACCATTTACCAATAGTTGGTTTAAATCCGCCCATACTGCCCATCCCACCACAACTTCAAATTTGTTTGCTAAAATTATAGCACTCAATACGAATTTCTCTATCATTTCTTTATATTTGTCCATATCGTTTTATTTCACTATGGAAAATTCGGGCACCAAAGCGTCAAATCCACTTACTATTTTGAATGTTCTAATCAATAAAAAAGTCTATAGTTCCAAGAATTTGCACCATCTAATACTCTCCAATACCCAAATTTCAAATACCATTTTTCTTTTCCATTCCTGTAATTGGGATACTTTACTGATCTATCAAATAAAGCTAAATATTTTGAATTACATTTTTATTCAACAAAAAAAGCAACTGTAAAAAATTGCTTAATTTATTTTAATCAATTATTAAATTACCATTATTAGGCTTAGCAGCACTAGAATTATTATTAGATGAACTATTTGATGATGTACTACCACTTGGTTTAATAGTTGAAATACTGTTAGATGAACTACTAGAAGATGAATAAGAACTATTATTACTTGATTTTGATGTATCACCCGAAGTAACTATGCGAAAATCACCACTCTGTGCTTCGGTTTTCTTTCTAGTTACAATCTTTGTAGTTGTTGTACCATCAGCGTTTGATACTGTTTCCTCAACAATTACTTCATCAGCACTCAATGGAGCAACAACATTTATAGCTACTTCTTTATCACATTTATTTCCATAATTGTCTTCTGAAATAATTTTTAAAGTATAAGCACCAATTGTATTTACATCAATTGCACTAGTATCATACTTAACATCTGTTTGAGATAAATCATCAATTGTATAAAGAACTTTAAAATCATAAGTACTTAAATCAGTACTTTGTACTATATCAATACTTTCTGCACCTGTAATTACTGGGGCGGTAGTATCTTCAACTTTATAAGTAAAAGTTTCTTTTTCGTTTTTATATGAAACGGTAACTTTATATTTTCCAACATCTAAACAAAAATTTTCAATATTATTCAAATCTTTATCAACAGTTACCTTTGCGTTTTCCAATACATCCTTTTTTACATCGGTATCTAATTTTTCTGTATTTAAATATGTTTCAGGTTTTATATTGAATGGTGTACCAAGTTCAACTTTAAAAGTATTTTTTTTCAATACAAGATAATCTGGCTCTTTATTTAAAACGATAAAGCCTACAATGATAAATGCTATAACATACCAGTATTTTTTACAATTCTTTAAAATCTTTTCTTTCATTGTTTTAACCTTCCTCACATTTTTAGTATAGCATAGAATACTATTGTATACATATTGATATTGGAAATTCTAATAGTATTAACGGTTTCCGTCTTACCGTTAAAACACGATCACTAAACCTAGAAATCTATTCACTCCCAATAACTCTAAATTTAATGAGAAAAATATCTAATACGCTACTCACTTTTTTTGTTGGTTTGGAATAAGTCAACCGTTATGCTTATATTGCTTTATTTATTTGACTGATATTTTTTTCAGCATTTTCTTGATATTTTCATTCGTCAACACAACATTAGCGTTTTCAGTTATACTGTATTCCTCGTTTTCTATGATGATACCATGAAATATTTTCTCGTAATTTCAAGAAAGCATACGGAATGACACCAACAGAGTATAAAAATATTTCTATTATTTTATAACATTTTAACATACCAGATATTTCTTTAAAATATCATATTATTGACGAAGATATGTCAATTTTAGCGAATAGTATTGTATTGGAAATAACACATTCCACAATAGATATTCCTAAATATTTTGTTGGATATGTGGCAAGTAGGGAATTAAAAGCACCACTCAATATTACCACACATATTTTAATAGTTCTTTACGTTTTAACTTTCATATACAAGGAAACTGTACTGAACATTTTTCTCTAAAGACGTAGGTAGATGCTTTTTTGAAATATAATGCTTTAAATGAATAATAGCACTCATGCCTTATGTCCTCCGATAGTATTATTTCTGTCTTTGCCAGTTGCTCCAACTACTAAATTCATACATTTTCCATCATTAACCAGCCCCTCTAATACCTTAGCTAAATTAATGATTCCATTAGGTGAACCAATGCTTTTATGATCCAAAACATATTCACCACAACCAAGAGGAACATAATCAACTGCTTCTTTATATGATACATTCATTGATTCTTTGACATTTTTAATATTAACCGTGTCATTGTATAATAATGGATAACTACAACCACTTTCTATACAATCAATCGCATTATCAAAAATACTATCAGGCATATCTTTTGACCACCTAAGTGTTAATTGTGGTTCAGTTAAATGTAAATCTTTCATAACTTTAAGAGCTATACTGCATATCTTGTTTGCTTTTTCAAGATCATGACGACCCTCTCCACCTAAAATAATACGACCATTGTAAATCGTATTTCGTTGTCTAATTACCTTGAAATATTCTGCAATATTCTTATATGCATCTTGTTCATCATCTAAAAAACGTGCTAATTGATTATCCATTCTTCCATAGTTTCTAATTTCACTAACGCCTACATAAATCCACATTAATTGAATCGCTTCTTTCATATTTTGTGGTCTATGTTCAAGTAATTCATTTAACGTATAAGCCAATTCAGGATTAATGTCCATGGCATCATCACGATACAGTTTTATTAATTCT
The DNA here is from genome assembly GCF_014131695.1 of Thomasclavelia ramosa DSM 1402. Lineage (NCBI taxonomy): Bacteria > Bacillati > Bacillota > Erysipelotrichia > Erysipelotrichales > Coprobacillaceae > Thomasclavelia > Thomasclavelia ramosa. The sequence goes on along the minus strand of NZ_CP036346.1, from coordinate 1,138,843 downwards.
TTTAAGTAAATAAGCGATTTCTTACAAGCTCTTAAAAAACTATTGAGTGGTTGAGAATCAATTTCATGAATCAATCCATCTATTCCTAAATCAAATAATTTTTCAAAATCAAGATAAGCTCCTCCTAATCTATATAAAGGATACGCTGTATAATAATCATTTTCAAAATCATCATATGGCATTAATTCTTTTATATCATTTGGATAATATCTTCTAAGACGTTCTTTATCATTCTCATCAGCCCAAAACGTATACAATTCTTCTAATTCTTCTTTTTCAACATCATGTGTACCTTCGATTAATTTTGCTAATCGTTCTAATTTGCAATTGTAAATAAAGTTAGTATTTCTTGATCCAAAACCACAAATTGCACTAGGAAAACATGATAAGAAATAATCATCGCTCGTTATTTTTGTACGATTTTCCTTGTGCATAAAGAAATGGCATTCTACTTCCCGATTGTATTTATCATGACTATTTTCTTTATACAATCTCGTAAACTCTTTTAAATATTGAATTTCATTCATTTGTCTACCTCCTTTTCATATAAAGAGTATCATAACAAGGTATATCATACTTAACATATATTCGCTTTTTAAACTTTATTAAACAAAGCATTCATTTTATCTTATTTTTCTAACTTTATTTTTAATTTTATTTAAATCAAAATTATAATATAATAAAAATAATGGAGGTGCTTTATGCAAGAACTAAGTCTAGAAATCATCAATAACAGCAAAGATATTCACTGGCAACACCGAAAAAGAAAAAAATCTGAAGTAGGAAAACATTATCAGACATATTATGAAATAACATTATTTTAATGAAAAAAAATATTTTTCATGAACTTGTTACTATTAATGAAAATATTTCCTTAAAATATATCAATTTAGCTTTTTCTGACAAAATTATGAATAGAGTTCAGACTATATTTGGAGGTTTTCATTTAATTAATGATACTGTAATAGGACACTTATCTGATGAAAAATCTAGAAAACTAATTAATTACTATAATGATATCAATCTCAACGATTCTTATTATGAGTTAAATAAAGATATAGAATTGTTCTTATATCAAATGATAAAAGAATTAATCTATCATCAATCAAAAGATACGAATATATATCCAAATTGGTTTAAATCATTATTATTAGAAATACAAGATTTAAATAAAATTAAAGAAACAAAAGATATTTTTATCATCTCACCATATTCTAAACAATATACAATTAAAAAATTTCATGAATATTTAAATATGACTCCTAGCCAATATTTAAATAAAAAAAATAGATAAGGCAATAGAACTCCTTTTATCTACTGAATTATCAATTCTAAATATAGCTTTTGAATGTGGCTTTAATAATATTGAATATTTTGATAAAATATTCAAAAAAACAATGGGCCTTACACCACTAAGATACAGACAAACTCAAAGTAAACTCTTAAAAGAAATAGAAACTTAATTCTACTGCATTATTTAGAAATTATATATAAATTTACTGATTACTCAAATTGTACCGATTCTAAAAATTGGACCAAAAATGATATGTGTCTAGAATTCTTGATACATATCATTTGCTGGTCCAACTTAGAAGATTTACTTAATTTGAGCAAGATTTATTTCTTCAACTTTTAAACTTATCGTAAATACAATATTACATTATTTACCTAGTTTTAAACTTTCTAACTCATTTAAATCATATGGAGTTTCTTGATAAACGTAATAATTTAACCAATTACTAAATAATAAATAAGCATGAGAACGCCATTTTACTAAAATTTCATTGTGCATATCATCATTTTTATAATAATTTTTAGGCATAGTAGCTTGATCAGAAATTGCCAGATCACGATTATATTCTTTATCTAATGTATCAGGATCATACTCAGGATGACCAGTTACAAAAAAACGTGAGCCATCTTTTTCTGCAATCAAATAAACCCCTGCTTCATCGCTAGCAGCTAAAATATCAAGACTAGAAATCGTTGCTATATCTTCTGCCATAATTGTTGTATAACGTGAATGAGGAGCATAAAATTGATAATCAAAGCCTCTAAGTATCTTTCGCTTCATTTTATCAACATTAGTATGATGAAAATAAACACCTGTCAGTTTTTCTTTTAATTCATGTTTCTCAATACCATAAAAATAATGCAATGCTGCTTGAGAAGCCCAACAAATAAAAAATGAGCTAAATACATGAGTTTTTGACCATTCTAAAATCTTTTCCATCTCTAACCAGTAATCAACATCTTCAAACCTAAGTTTTTCCACCGGTGCTCCAGTAATAATCAAACCATCATATTTATTATCTTTTATTTCCTCAAATGTCTTATAAAAAGCTAATAAGTGTTCTTGAGGTGTGTTTTTAGATTCATGACTGGCCATATGAATCCAGTCTACCTCGATTTGAAGTGGTGTATTCGACAGCATCCTTAAAAGCTGTGTTTCAGTTACTACTTTAGTCGGCATAATATTTAAAATTAATAATTGCAATGGCCTAATTTGTTGAGCTAAAGCACGATTTTCATCCATCACAAAGATATTTTCTTCTTTTAATATTTTACTTGCTGGTAAATCATTTGGTATTTTAATAGGCATATTTAAACCTCCCTAATAATGATTAGTTTACCACATCTATTCTAATAATTTAAGTAAAAATAATAAATCCATTGAATTTCTTCAATGGATTAAAATGAAATAAGCTCATTAAATATTTGAATAATATAGGCATCTGACATTCCTGATAAATAATCTAAAATGCTTTTAATAATTGCTTTATCATCATTAATAAAATCATAAATAACTTTATTTTGATAAAGCGAATCACGTTTTGCTCCATTCATCACACTATATTTTTCAAGCCAATGGATAAATCCATTGATTGCATGGGGAAATTGATCTTTATCCTTAGAAATTTCATCAATAATATTAGTATTACTATCTCGAGCCATTAAATCGTATTTAATAAAGAAATCAAAAATAGAATTTAAAATCAATTTAACATAATTAGTATGAATTTGTACTCTATCAATTAAATATATATTTTGATAATTAAACTTCATAATTGTTTTCATTATTTCAAAAGCTTCTTTTGATAATGAAATTCCATCGCTTGGATTACTATGACTGCATACATCTTGAATAAAATAATTAACGACAGTTCCATTATTGATTGCTGTAAAATGATATTCACTAGTAATATTATTGAGCGAAGCTTTCAAGACTTCAACTTTATTCTCTTTTAGTACCTTGAGACGTAAAGCGTCTTCAATATCACGTGCTAAATAGGCAATCTTATCTGCCATTTTTACAACACATCCTTCCCAAGTATAAGGACTGTATTGTCCTGGGCTAGTATAATTTTGTAAATCAATATACTCATCTCGCTTTTTAATACTCATTTGATTCATTTCTCCACAATGAGAAATAATTCCATCACGAATAGCATATGTCAAATTTAAATTATGGCGATGATGTTCATTATCTTCTAATGTTTCTATTTCATCAATGAGATGAAGACTATTGCGCTCATGCCAAAAAGAATCGAGCCCATGTATTTTAGCAAGCTCGTTAATAATACGTTCACCACCATGACCAAATGGGGCATGTCCTAAATCATGGCCTACTGCTATTGCTTTAGTTAATTCAGTATTCAAACCTAAGTAATTTGCAATTGTATAACTTACAGATTCAACTAAGTTAACATGTTCACTACGTGTACAAACATGATCATCCTTAACTGCAAAAAACACCTGTGTCTTATGTTTTAAACGTCGGTATGCCTGAGAAAAGATAATTCTCGTATAATCACGACCAAACTCACTACGTAGATCATTACTTCTTTGATACAATGGTTCAAGTCTTGATATTGCTTTTGAGTAGTTTGGATTTGTTTCATTCATCGCTACTTCTTTAAATAAATTTTTTGTCATATTTAGTACCCCCATATAATAATTATACGTTATTTATCTTACGTAAACAAATTAAACACATTTCTTTAAAGGTAAAAAAAAGGTTTTAAAAAAGGAAAGATTTATAAATCTTTCCTTTTATTATTTAGTTAATAAACTAGCAGCTGCTTTATCAACAATTACAACAACATCATTATGATCTTGAAGTGCACTTGCTGGTACGTCTGTAGTTTTTTCACCTTCAACCAATACTTTGATTGGTTGAGCTTTATTTTCACCACACGCAACTAATAATACTTTTTTAGCTTGTAAAATATTTAAAATTCCCATAGTAATCGCATGAGTAGGTACTTCATCAATTTTCCCATCAAAGAATAAACGGGCATTATCTTGACGTGTACTTTCTTTTAATTCAATCATATGAGTTACTGAATCAAAAGAAGTTCCTGGTTCATTAAAACCAATATGTCCATTTGAACCAATTCCTAACAATTGGATATCGATAGGATTTTCAGCTAATAATTTATTGTAATCATCACAACTTACTTGAATATCTCCAGCACCATTTGGTACATGTACATTTTCAGGATTAATGTCAATTCCAGAGAATAAATGTTTATTCATAAAATAATGATAACTTTGTGGATGAGTAGCTTCTAATCCAAAATATTCATCTAAGTTAAATGATTTGATATCTTTATAAGAAGTCCCGTTCTTCTTGTGATCTTCGATCATCAATTCATACATTCTGATTGGTGTAGATCCCGTAGCCAATCCCAAATTAGCAGTTGGATTGTTTTTAACAACTTCTAACATAACTTTTGCAGCTTCAATGCTTGCTTCTTCATAATTTTCAACTATAATTAATTTCATTTTGTGTCCCTCCACTTATATGATACTATTTTTACCTTAAAACTTCAAGTTAAAGGCCGGAAATATCAATCATTTTTCAAAACTCGAAAAAAACGAGTCATGTATTTTTTGTCAAAGTCTATTAATTTGTAAGTCCCTTTTGAAAGCCCTTTTTTCATAACGCGAAAATACCTAGTCACAGTTCGATATTTCTTTATTTTTTGCTAAAAATAAGGTAAAATAGGAATGTATATGGAGGTGTTTTTAATATGATAAAAGGTATTGGGGCATCTAGTGGTATCGCGATTGCTAAAGCATACAAACTAGTAATGCCGGATTTAACAGTGACAAAAGTAACAGTAGAAGATGCTGAGGCAGAAATCAAAAAATTTGACGATGCAATGTCACAAACTGCAAAAGAATTAGAATCAATTAAGGAAGCTGCTGCTAAAAATTTATCTGCAGAAGAAGCTGCTGTATTTGATGCTCATGCATTAGTATTACAAGATCCTGAATTAAAAACTCAAGTAGAGGATAAAATCAGAAATGAAAAGATTAACGCTGATGCTGCTCTAGATGAAGTTGCTAATACTTTTATTGCAATGTTTGAAAGTATGGATGATGATTATTTTAGAGAAAGAGCGGCTGATATCAAGGACGTATCTCGTCGTTTATTAGCTAACTTACTAGGTAAGTCATTGCCAAATCCTGCTTTAATCGATGAAGAAGTTGTTATTATTGCTGATGACTTAACTCCATCTGATACTGCGCAATTAAATAAAAACTTAGTTAGAGGATTTGCTACTAATATTGGTGGTAGAACTTCTCACTCAGCAATCATGGCGCGTTCATTAGAAATTCCTGCGGTTGTTTCTTGTAAAACAATAACTGATGAAACTAATGATGCTGATATGGTTGTTTTAGATGGTGAAGCTGGTATTGTAATTATTAATCCTAGTGATGATGAAATTAAAGAATATCAAGCTAAACGTGAAGCATTCATCGCATACAAGGAAGAATTAAAGAAAATGAAAAATGAAAAATCTGTTACTCTAGATGATCATCACGTCGAACTAGTTGCTAATATTGGATCTCCAAAAGACATCCAAGGTGTACTAGACAATGGTGGTGAAGGAGTTGGGTTATTCAGAACTGAATTCTTATATATGGAATCTGCTCAATTACCAACTGAAGAAGAACAATTCAATGTTTATAAAGAGGTTCTTGAAGGATTAGAAGGAAAACCTGCTGTTGTTCGTACTTTAGATATTGGTGGAGATAAAGAAATCGAAGCAATTGATTTACCTAAAGAGATGAATCCATTCTTAGGAGTTAGAGCGGTTCGTTTATGTTTCCAAAGAGAAGACATCTTTAGAGTTCAATTAAGAGCATTACTTAGAGCTTCAGTATATGGTGATTTAAGAATTATGTTCCCAATGATTGCTACTTTAGATGAATTTAGAAAAGCTAAAGGAATCTTAATGGAAGAAAAAGAAAAATTAATTAGTGAAGGAATCGAAGTATCTGATACATTACAAGTAGGTATCATGATTGAAATTCCAGCTGCAGCAGTGTTAGCTGATCAATTTGCCAAAGAAGTTGATTTCTTCTCAATTGGTACAAACGATTTAGTTCAATACACATTTGCTGCTGATAGAATGTCATCTGGGGTTTCTTATTTATATCAACCATTCCACCCATCAATCTTACGTTTAGTTAAACATGTAATTGATTCAGCCCATGCCGAAGGTAAATGGACAGGTATGTGTGGAGAAATGGCTGGAGAAGCAATTGCTGCACCACTACTAATCGGTTTAGGACTAGATGAATTCTCTATGTCTGCTACATCTATTCTTTCTCAAAGAAAGTTAATCAGATCAATGAAAAAATCTGAAATGAATGAATTAGCTGCTAAAGCTATTAACTGTGGAACTATGGAAGAAGTAGTTGCATTAGTTAAAGAAGCAGTTGAAATATAAAACATAAAAATCGAAGGTCAAATAAAGTGACCTTCTTTTTTTCTAAATATTCCCATCTTAGAATTCATTATTAAAGCCGGATATAAAATAAAAAAAGGATACGCAGAGGTATCCGTAAATAAAAAAAGAACCGGCAGCTTGCTATTGTCGCACCTTGGTACTATCTTCGCCGTTATGATGCTTAACTTCTGTGTTCGGTATGGGAACAGGTGTGTCCATCATGCTATCGCTACCAGATCTTCTTTTCTAAGCAATTCCTTTCGAGAATCACTCAAAACTAGATAATAGTTTTCTTGCGTCTTTTGTCTTCCACTTTGTCTTCTTTCAGTTTCAAGCCTTAACCCTTTTTCTCTAGGTTAAGTCCTCGACCTATTAGTATCAGTCCGCTGAACATGTCGCCATGCTTACACTCCTGACCTATCAACCTTATCGTCTTTAAGGGGTCTTACTTACTTGCGTAATGGGAAGTCTCATCTTGAAGTGGGTTTCACACTTAGATGCCTTCAGCGTTTATCCCTTCCATATTTAGCTACCCAGCTGTGCCACTGGCGTGACAACTGGTGCACCATTGATATGTCCATCCCGGTCCTCTCGTACTGAGGACAGATCTTCTCAAACTTCCTACGCCCACGACAGATAGGGACCGAACTGTCTCACGACGTTCTGAACCCAGCTCGCGTACCGCTTTAATGGGCGAACAGCCCAACCCTTGGAACCGACTTCAGCTCCAGGATGCGATGAGCCGACATCGAGGTGCCAAACCTCCCCGTCGATGTGAACTCTTGGGGGAGATCAGCCTGTTATCCCCAGGGTAGCTTTTATCCGTTGAGCGACGGCCTTTCCATTCAGCACCGCCGGATCACTAAGCCCGACTTTCGTCCCTGCTCGACTTGTAGGTCTCGCAGTCAAACACCCTTATGCCTTTGCACTCTGCGCTTGATTTCCATCCAAGCTGAGGGTATCTTTGGGCGCCTCCGTTACTCTTTGGGAGGCGACCGCCCCAGTCAAACTGCCCACCTGACACTGTCCCGTTGCCAGTTCCATGGCATCCGGTTAGAACTCCAATACAAGAAGAGTAGTATCCCAACATTGACTCCTCACACACTGGCGTGCATGTCTCTCAGTCTCCTACCTATCCTGTACATCTTGCATCAAAGTCCAATATCAAGCTACAGTAAAGCTCCATGGGGTCTTTCCGTCTAGTCGCGGGTAACCTGCATCTTCACAGGTACTAAGACTTCACCGAGTCTACAGCTGAGACAGCGCCCAAATCGTTACGCCTTTCGTGCGGGTCAGAACTTACCTGACAAGGAATTTCGCTACCTTAGGACCGTTATAGTTACGGCCGCCGTTTACTGGGGCTTCAATTCAATGCTTCGCTTGCGCTGACACATCCTCTTAACCTTCCAGCACCGGGCAGGCGTCACCCCATATACGTCGTCTTTCGACTTAGCATAGAGCTGTGTTTTTGGTAAACAGTCGCTTGGGCCGTTTCACTGCGGCTCATATCTCTATGAGCACTCCTTATCCCTAAGTTACGGAGTCATTTTGCAGAGTTCCTTAGCTATAGTTCTCTCGCTCACCTTAGGATTCTCTCCTCACCCATGTGTGTCCATTTTCGGTACGGGTTACTGTATGATTATCACTAGAAGCTTTTCTTGGAAGCTGGCTTCACGGACTTCTGTACTTGCCGCAGCTTTCCATACGCCTCACGCCTTTGCCTTTCGACAGCCGGATTTGCCTGGCTGTCGGCTACCTCGCTTGCACCTGCATTTCCATCAGCAGGATCCGCTAGCCTTCTCCGTCACTCCATCATTCATACCGTAAGTACAGGAATCTCTACCTGTTGTCCATCGACTACGCCTCTCGGCCTCGCCTTAGGTCCCGACTTACCCAGAGCGGACGAACCTTCCTCTGGAAACCTTGGGTTTTCGGTGCGTGGGATTCTCACCCACGTTTCGCTACTCACACCGGCATTCTCTCTTCTATGCGCTCCACGGCTCCTTACGGTACCGCTTCTCCGCACATAGAACGCTCCCCTACCACTCACGCTTACGCGTAAATCCATAGCTTCGGTAATATACTTAGCCCCGGTAAATTATCGGCGCAGAGTCATTCGACTAGTGAGCTGTTACGCACTCTTTAAAGGATGGCTGCTTCTGAGCCAACCTCCTAGTTGTCTGGACATCTCCACATCCTTTTCCACTTAGTATATATTTTGGGACCTTAGCTGATGGTCTGGGCTGTTTCCCTTTTGACAATGGACCTTATCACCCACTGTCTGACTGCCGAGTATATCTTTGTGACATTCGGAGTTTGATTATGTTCAGTACCCCGAGATGGGGCCATCACATATTCAGTGCTCTACCTTCACACGACTTTACCTCGACGCTAGCCCTAAAGCTATTTCGGGGAGAACCAGCTATCTCCGAGTTCGATTGGAATTTCACCCCTAGCCACAACTCATCCGCCAACGTTTCAACGGGGGTCGGTTCGGTCCTCCATCGGGTTTTACCCCAACTTCAACCTGGTCATGGCTAGATCACTCGGTTTCGGGTCTACGACATGCAACTTTCGCCCTGTTAAGACTCGCTTTCGCTTCGGCTCCGCATATCCTGCTTAACCTCGCTCCATATCGTAACTCGCCGGTTCATTCTACAAAAGGCACGCTATCACCCTTTAACGGGCTCTAACTTCTTGTAAGCATATGGTTTCAGGTTCTATTTCACTCCCCTCCCGGGGTTCTTTTCACCTTTCCCTCACGGTACTGGTTCACTATCGGTCACAGAGGAGTATTTAGCCTTACCAGATGGTCCTGGTGGATTCCGACAGGATTCCTCGTGTCCCGCCGTACTCAGGTGCTGTCTCGTGCTTCTTCACTATTTCGGCTACGGGGCTGTCACCCTGTTTCGCCGGACTTCCCATTCCGTTCGCCTATAATGATTTCTTGCTCTTTGCCGACAGTCCTACAACCCCGATCCTAAGATCGGTTTGGGCTCTTCCCCTTTCGCTCGCCGCTACTTAGGGAATCATTCGTTTATTTTCTCTTCCTTCAGGTACTTAGATGTTTCAGTTCCCTGAGTCTCGCCTCTCTGAAGCTATTTATTCACTTCAGGATACCTGGTCTCTACTCCAGGTGGGTTCCCCCATTCGGACATCGACGGATCGTTGCATGCTTACTGCTAACCGTCGCATTTCGCTGTTTGCTGCGTCCTTCTTCGCCTCTCTGTGCCTAGGCATCCGCCATACGCTCTTTCTTACTTTACCTATTTTGGTGTTTGCTTGATTACTATTTTCAACTATTTACTAAAATCCATCCATCCGTTTCGATTTATGTTTTTTAGTGATGAAAATTCTTAGTTTTCGACTTTTCTAGAAAGACCTCAATAATAACAATTACTATTTCGATCTCATTTTCTATTTCTATCGCAATTTATTTTCTATTATCCAGTTTTCAATGATCTCTGAGTCATACCTGAGTATCACTCAAAACTAAACAGTATCTTCGAAACATCACTTCTCTTGTGCATCATCTTCGATCATGCGTTTCTCCTTAGAAAGGAGGTGATCCATCCCCACGTTCCCGTAGGGATACCTTGTTACGACTTCACCCCAATCATCAATCCCACCTTAGACAGCTCCTTCCTTGCGGTTAGGCCACCGGCTTCGGGTGTTATCAACTCTCGTGGTGTGACGGGCGGTGTGTACAAGGCCCGAGAACGTATTCACCGCGACATGCTGATTCGCGATTACTAGCGATTCCAACTTCATGTAGTCGAGTTGCAGACTACAATCCGAACTGAGAATGGTTTTATGGGTTTTGCTTCACCTCGCGGCTTCGCTTCCCTCTGCACCATCCATTGTAGCACGTGTGTAGCCCAGGTCATAAGGGGCATGATGATTTGACGTCATCCCCGCCTTCCTCCAGCTTGTCACTGGCAGTCTCGCTAGAGTCCCCAACTTAATGATGGTAACTAACGATAAGGGTTGCGCTCGTTGCGGGACTTAACCCAACATCTCACGACACGAGCTGACGACAACCATGCACCACCTGTATCTCATATAGCTATCTCTCCATCTCTGGAGCCTTTATGAGTATGTCAAGACCTGGTAAGGTTCTTCGCGTTGCTTCGAATTAAACCACATGCTCCACCGCTTGTGCGGGCCCCCGTCAATTCCTTTGAGTTTCATTCTTGCGAACGTACTACTCAGGCGGAGTACTTATTGCGTTAACTGCAGCACTGAACTTTGACATCCAACACTTAGTACTCATCGTTTACGGCGTGGACTACTAGGGTATCTAATCCTATTTGCTCCCCACGCTTTCGGGACTGAGCGTCAGTTGCAGGCCAGATCGTCGCCTTCGCCACTGGTGTTCCTCCATATATCTACGCATTTCACCGCTACACATGGAATTCCACGATCCTCTCCTGCACTCTAGCTGCCTGGTTTCTATGGCTTACTGAAGTTAAGCTTCAGGCTTTCACCACAGACCCTTGCTGCCGCCTGCTCCCTCTTTACGCCCAATAATTCCGGATAACGCTTGCCACCTACGTATTACCGCGGCTGCTGGCACGTAGTTAGCCGTGGCTTTCTAATAAAGTACCGTCACTCGGCTACCATTTCCTGTAGCCGCCGTTCTTCCTTTATAACAGAAGTTTACAATCCGAAAACCTTCTTCCTTCACGCGGCGTTGCTCGGTCAGGGTTTCCCCCATTGCCGAAAATTCCCTACTGCTGCCTCCCGTAGGAGTCTGGGCCGTGTCTCAGTCCCAGTGTGGCCGGTCACCCTCTCAGGTCGGCTACGCATCGTCGCCTTGGTGGGCCGTTACCCCGCCAACCAGCTAATGCGCCATAAGTCCATCCTCTACCAGTGCTTTGAGGCACTTTTAATACGGTCACCATGCAGTGTCCGTACCTATGCGGTCTTAGCTATCGTTTCCAATAGTTATCCCCCTGTCTAGGGCAGGTTACTTATGTATTACTCACCCGTTCGCCACTCGAGCACAAGTGCTCGCGTTCGACTTGCATGTATTAGGCACGCCGCCAGCGTTCATCCTGAGCCAGGATCAAACTCTCCATTGTTTATTTAAACAACTCTTCGTTTGTTTAGCTCTTTTTTCTTTTTTATCCTTCTGGATATTGACGTGTGTTTCTTAATTCTGTTTAGTTTTCAATGATCTCTCCAGCTTCTTTTGCCGACTTGAATATCTTACACTCTTTTCGCTTTTTAGTCAATCTTTTTTTTAACTTTTTTGCTTTTTCTCTCCGGTCCTTACGTCCCTTTCCTCGAGTGCCTATTTAATTTACCATATCCCTTTTGTCTTGTAAAGCCTTTTTTGTCTTTTTTTGTAAAAAAATATAAAATCAATAAGTTTACTCAATTTGTTAATAAAATAACTCATTACTATCTAAGATAATTGTCACTGGCCCATCATTAATCAATGATACCTCCATCATTGCTCCAAATACTCCTCGTTCCACATTAATTCCCTTTTCTTCTAACTTTTTATTAAAAAAATCATAAAGCGGACTAGAAATATCTGGTTTAGCAGCATCGATAAAACTTGGTCTTCGTCCTTTTTTACAATTAGCATATAATGTGAACTGTGAAATTGATAAAACACTTCCTCCTACATCTAATAAAGATAGATTTAATTTATCATTTTCATCTTCAAATATTCTCAAATTCACTAATTTATCAACCATCTTTTCAACTAATAACTCGTCATCGCCATTAGTTATCCCAACTAAAACCATATATCCTTTATCAATAGCTCCTACAATTTCTCCTTCAATCTTAACACTACTTTGACTAACTTTCTGTACAACTAATCTCATTTTAATCCACCTATCTTTCAATCTTTAAAAATGTTATAATTATTATAACTGATTTTAAAAACGAAAGGAAGATAATATGTCATCAACCCTTGCCAACAGAATGCGACCTCAAAATTTAAAAGATATAATCGGGCAACAACATTTAGTTGGACCAAATGCTATTTTAACTAAATTTGTTCAAAAAAGTCATCCATTTTCAATTATTTTATACGGTAGCCCCGGCTGTGGCAAAACAACAATTGCAATGGCCCTTGCAAATGATCTTGACATTCCATATCGCATCTTCAACGCTTCAACCGGAAATAAAAAAGAAATGGATGCAATTATTGAAGAAGCTAAGTTAAGTGGTAGTCTTTTTGTAATCATTGATGAAGTTCATCGACTTAATAAAGCGCGCCAAGATGATCTTCTTTCACACATGGAAAGTGGATTATTAATAGTCGCTGGATGTACTACAGCCAACCCATTTCATTCAATTAATCCAGCGATTCGTTCTCGTTGTCATATTCTCGAAGTTAGACCTTTAACTGTTGATGAAATTGTAGCTGGTTTAAATAAGGCAATGACTTCACCAAATGGTTTAAACAACAAATATACGATTGAAAAAGAAGCATTGCATAGTATTGCAAAATTATGTAGTGGCGATATTCGCTATGGTTATAACTGTTTAGAAATTTGTACAATTGTTTGTGAAAATAATCATATTACTCAAGCTGATTTGAAAACTGCTGCTATTAAAACTAATGTTGTCTATGATAAAGACGAAGATAATTACTACGATACATTAAGTGGTTTGCAAAAATCAATCCGTGGTAGTGATCCTAATGGTGCTATGTATTATTTTGCTAAACTGATTGAATCAAAAGATATTGAATCTTTAGAACGGCGACTTATCACAACTGCTTATGAAGATATTGGTTTAGCCAATCCAAATGCGTGTATGCGTACGGTAATTGCTATGCAAGCCGCTAAAACAATCGGTTTTCCAGAAGCTCGAATTCCTATTGCTAGTGCAATTATCGATTTATGTTTATCACCAAAATCAAAATCTAGTGAAAATGCAATTGATGCTGCATTAACTTCACTAAATGAACGTTCTTTAAAAACCCCTTCTTACTTACGTCTTACGCCGGTTGGTTTAGAAGATGATGAAAAGTATGATTATAGTCGGCCAGAATTGTGGGAATATATTCAGTATCTTCCAAAAGAACTAGGAAATACACAGTTCTATGTACCATGGATGACCAGTAATTATGAAAAAGCTTTAGCTGAGAATTATCGAAGAATTTTGAAACACGGGCGTACCAGTGATATAAAAAAACTAAATCAACAAAATAAGTAATAAAAATTGACATTTGCGTGCAGTAAAGGTAGACTTATTTATATAGAAAGGGAGCTCGTATGCGGGCTGAGAGGAAGTAATCTAACTTCGACCTGTATAACCTGATTTGGGTAATGCCAACGTAGGGATCTAGCCACTATTTTTGTTTATGTTCGGTTTGAACCTATTTTGGTCCAAACCTTTTTCTATACAAAAAAAGAATGGAGATAAAAAATGAATTACACAACACAAATGAATGCAGCAAAAAAGGGAATCATTACTCCTGAAATGAAAATTGTTGCGGCTAAAGAGAAAATGAATATTGAAGAATTGAAGACACTAATAGCCCAAGGAAAAGTTGTTATCCCAGCCAATAAGTATCATACCTGTATTAATGTAAATGGGATTGGTTCAATGCTTAAAACAAAAATTAATGTAAATCTTGGAACTTCTAGAGACTGGAAAGATTTAGATATGGAACTTAAAAAAGCTAATGATGCTGTCAATATGGGAGTTGAATCAATAATGGATTTAAGTTCATATGGCGATACTCAAAAATTCCGTCGCAAATTAACCAAAGAATGTCCCGCAATAATTGGAACAGTGCCAATCTACGATGCTGTAGTTTATTATCATAAGCCCTTAAAAGAAATTACTGCTCGACAATGGATCGATATTGTTGAGATGCATGCTCGCGACGGAGTAGATTTTATGACAATTCATGTAGGAATTAATAAAAATACAGCTCAACGTTTTAAAGAAAATAAGCGTCTTACTAATATCGTTTCTCGAGGCGGTTCAATTATTTTTGCTTGGATGGAAATGACTGGTCAAGAAAATCCTTTTTATGAATACTATGATGAAATCCTTGATATTTGTCAAAAATATGATGTAACAATGAGTTTAGGTGATGCTTGCCGTCCTGGTTCAATCGAAGATGCTGGCGATATAAGTCAAATTGAAGAATTGGTGACTTTGGGAGAACTTACAAAACGTGCATGGCAAAAAGATGTTCAAGTAATTGTTGAGGGTCCAGGTCACATGGCTTTAAATCAAATCGAAGCTAATATAAAAATTCAACAAACCATTTGCCAGGGAGCCCCTTTTTATGTTCTTGGTCCACTAGTTACTGATATTGCCCCAGGTTATGACCATATCACAGCTGCAATTG
This sequence comes from Thomasclavelia ramosa DSM 1402, assembly GCF_014131695.1. Taxonomy (NCBI): domain Bacteria; kingdom Bacillati; phylum Bacillota; class Erysipelotrichia; order Erysipelotrichales; family Coprobacillaceae; genus Thomasclavelia; species Thomasclavelia ramosa. The sequence continues at coordinate 1,123,765 of NZ_CP036346.1, read as the reverse complement.
GCGGTGCATTGGCTGCCGCTAATGGTGCTGCTTTTCTATGTTATGTAACTCCTGCTGAACATCTTCGTCTCCCTGATCTAAATGATGTTAAAGAAGGAATCATCGCATCTAAAATTGCAGCACATGCTGCCGATATTGCGAAAGGTATCAAAGGGGCAAAAGATTTGGACTACCAAATGAGTTGTGCCAGAAAAAATTTAGACTGGGAAAAAATGTTTGAATTAGCCATTGATCCTAAAAAAGCACGTACATACCGCCAACAAGCAAAACCTGAAAAAGAAGATACTTGCAGTATGTGCGGTAATTTCTGTGCTATAAAAAATATGAATCGAATTTTAAATGGAGAAATTGTTAATATTTATGATGAATAAAAAAGTCGTCTGTTTTCAGACGGCTTTTAATATATAAAGAGTAATAAAAATTCAACTATTTTAGCATTTAGATTATGCTGTCGCAAGATAAAATTACTAATCATTTCTAGTGAACAATTAGTGCTAACTAATGTATGGACACCATTTGCAGAACTTCCAATTGCAACATAACCATGAGCCATACCCCCAATTGCGAGTTTGGAGGCAATTGCCATACCTCCAATTGCATAGATTCCTATTGCCATTCCACCTACAGCAAAATAGCCAATACTTAGCCCTCCTAAGCTAATTCCCCCTATAGCAATTCCTGCTAATGTCAATAAACCAATTGCCAGACCGCCAAGACTAAATACACCAAGTGCTAAAGCCCCAAAACTAAAAAGCCCTACCGCAATATTGCCAATTGCAATAATTCCTTTCGCAATTCTAAAACCACGACCTAAATTAATATGAATTAATGGAACATTTCCAATTTTAAATTTACTCTTATATTCATAAGTAAAGAGATGACGCACTACACTTCTCAATTCTTCACGGTCAACTGTAACATAATCATTACTTTCATGTCCAATTAATTCATCTAAAGATATACCAAATAGATCAGCAATTTCAATTATTCGTTCTAATTCAGGTGTAGATTGACCTGATTCCCACTTACTTACCGATTGTCTCGATACTCCTAACCGAAAAGCTAATTCCTCTTGCGACAATCCCTTTTGTTTTCGATATTTATTTAAGTTGTCATTAAACATCATTTATTTCTTCCTCCTGACAACCATGATTATAGTTTTTTTATTCCAAATCACAATAAACTACGGCTAGGCAATCTGTCAACTAACAGTTGCATAAACAATAAAAGGGTATAATTACCCTTCTAATTCACTGATAACTGCATTAATCGTCTCATTAAAATTATTTAGATTCACATTAAACCAAATAACCGGAACTTGATTATTAAACCAAGTATATTGACGCTTTGCATAATTACGAGAATTCTTTTTTATCAACTCCAAAGTTTCATCAAGTGTTTGAGTTCCCTGATAATAAGCAAACCATTCCTTGTACCCGATTGCTTTCATGCTTTGCATTTCACGGGTATAATTCTTTTTCATTAAGCCATCTATTTCTTGAAGCAATCCCTGCTCCATCATCAAATCAACACGTTGATCGATCCGCTGATATAAACTTTCACGTTCTAATGTCAGCCCAATAAATTTAGCATTATAAATTAATTCATGATTTTGTTTGGCAAGTGTTTCACTTTTTTTTATCCCTGTACTTTCATAAATTGCAATTGCTCTTAAGACCCGTTGACGATTATTAGGATGAAGCTCTTTAGCACTTGCTTTATCAATCTCAATTAAATAATTGTATAACTCTTCATTTGAATAATCTTGATACTTCTCAACATATTCTTGATGATTGGTTTGACTTTCACTAAATTCATAATCATAAAGTGCTGCTTTAATATATAATCCTGTACCACCTACAATAATCGGCAATTTACCACGTGATATTATTTCTTTTATTTTTAAACGAACTTCATCTTGAAAATCTTTTACACTATAGCTTTCAGTTGGCTCCTTAACATCAATCAAATGATGAACAATACCTTCCATTTCATCATCTGTTACTTTAGCCGTTCCAATATCCATTGTTTTATATATTTGCATCGAATCACCGCTAATCACTTCGCCATTAAAATGCTTAGCTAGAGCAACGCCCATCCTAGTTTTTCCAACCCCAGTCGGACCAACTACAACAATAACTTTCTCCATTACACGACCCTCTTAAATAACTTTTCAATTTCATAAGTTGAATAATATATAATTGTTGGTCTTCCATGCGGACAAACGTATGGATTATCACAACGCATTAAATTATCAATAATATTTTGCATCCCCTCGGTTGATAAATGTGTATTTGCTTTTAATGAAGCTTTACAACTAAGCGTAGCAATTGCATGATCTTGTAATTTGATGACATCGATTTTATTATCATTTAATAACTGCATCATCATATCTTCAATAAATACTTGCTCATCAATATTTTGCATCCATAACGGTAATTGCTTTATTACATAACCGCTATTACCAAAAACCTCAAGATTAATTCCAACTTTAGTCAATAAGTCTTTCCTTTCCTCAATAATCAAAAATTCACTTAAAGGATATTCAAGTGTGATCGGTACTAATAAATCCCGCATTGATAGATCAAGATTTTGATATTTTTCCAAAAAATACTCATAATTGATTCTTTCTTGCCCAGCATGCTGATCAACAATATACATTCCTGTTTCATCTTCACAAATTATATATGTACCATGAACCTGTCCTTTAACAAATAACTTCTTTTTCATTAATTTTTCACGTGGCTCAACTTTTGTCTCAATAATTTGTTGATCGGGGATAATGTATTCACTAGTTTCTTCCTTAACAAAAGTAAAATCATCGAAAGATGCGTCTTTAAAAACAACTTCTTGATCATTTTGAGGAAAATCAGCTTCAAATCGTGGTTGCTCTATTGTTTTAATGGGTACTGACTCATAAGTTAAATCAAGACTAGGTTGTTCCAAATTCAAAGGCGCCTTAGTTTTTTTATATTCAGCGGTCGCATCGTAAGTCAAATTAACTTTTGCAAGAGCATCACTAACACCTTGATAAATTAATTCACGTAATTGACTTTCTTTAGAAAAACGTACCTCCAGCTTTGAGGGATGCACATTAACATCTACTAAATAAGGATCTATTTCAATATTAACAATCGCAATTGGATAACGTTTATCAGCTAAATATCGACGATATGCATTATTAATACTATCAACACTCACTTTATTTTTAACTACCCGTGAATTTACCATTGTCACCATATGATTCTTACTAGCACGATTCACATCAATTTTTGAAACATAACCCGTCACATGAAATTCATCATCTTCAAAATCCACTGGAATCATTGCTTTGGCAACATTTAATCCATAAATGTTCGAGATAACTTCCAACAAATTACCATTTCCATTGGTCTTATAAATTGTTCTGCCATTATGAACTAACATAAAAGCAATGTGTGGATGAGATAAAGATAGTCGTTCCAAATATGTTTGAATATTAGCAAACTCAGCATTAGTCGATTTTATATATTTTAATCGAGCTGGGACATTTTGAAATAATTTTTCAACTTTGATATTAGTCCCTTTTTTACTATCACTTTCATTACACTCAACAAAGCGTCCATATTCATAAGTAACAGTTGTCCCTGTTCCTCCTGTACTCGTTTTCAATTCAAAATTACTAATTGAAGCAATCGAAGGAATTGCTTCACCTCTAAACCCTAAAGTTTGAATGCAAAACAAATCTTGATCATCTTTGATTTTACTAGTAGCATGACGTGAAAAACATAGTAAGGCATCTTCTTTGACCATTCCCTCACCATTATCAATTATTTGAATCAAGTTTAATCCACCTTCTTCAATAATCACATCTATCTTCGTACTGTTTGCATCAATACTATTTTCGACTAGTTCTTTAACTACATTTGCCGGTCTTTCAATCACCTCACCAGCAGCGATTTTATTAGCCAATACATCATCTAGCTGTCTTATTTTTTGCAAATATATCACCTACTTCTCATTTAATTTCTTTAATTCAATCAATGTTGATAAAGCATCAATTGGTGAAAGCGCCATTGGATCAATACCTTCTAAATATTTTTCCACTACACTTACGGTTACTGGTGGAGCTTCTTTTAAAGTATCATCGCTTAAATGATGCTCAATATTATTTTCCTCTAAAGCTTCTAATAGTACATTAGCACGATTTAATACTGCATCTGGTAATTTAGCTAATTTAGCAACATTGACACCATAAGATTTATTTGACCGTCCTGGTTTGATACGGTATAAAAAGACAAGATCATCATTTTCAATTGAAGCACTAGCATGGACATTTTTAATTCCAAGATTCTTTTCTTCTAAGAATGTTAATTCATGATAATGAGTTGAAAATAATGTAATACACTTAATCTTTGCAGCGATATACTCGATCATAGCTTGAGCAATTGCCATCCCATCAAAAGTTGCAGTCCCTCGACCTATCTCATCAAAAATAATCAATGAATTTTCTGTTGCAAAGCGTAAAGCATTATTAGCTTCTAACATTTCAACCATAAAAGTTGACTGCCCGGAAATTAAATCATCACTAGCCCCGATTCGAGTAAAAATTTGATCAAAAATTGGAATACAAGCTTCGCTACATGGAACAAAACACCCTATTTGTCCCATCAGTGCAATTAAAGCAATCGTTCGCATATAAGTCGATTTACCACCCATATTAGGTCCTGTAATCAACATCACTGGATTAGCAGCATCAATATTTACATCATTCGAAACATATGTTCCTTGTGCCATAACCCGTTCAATTACGCCATGACGACCATCAACTACTTTAAACACTTTATTATGATTGAAAGTTGGCCGAACATAACTATTCTCACTAGAAATCATTGCTAATGATTGAAAAACATCAATTTTAGCAATAATTTTAGCAACATCCTGAATAGCATGAACATCTTTTTTTATGTAATTTCTAATTTCTGTAAATAATGCATATTCTAGTTTTATCATTTTATCTTGTGCACTAAGTAATTTTGATTCCATCTCTTTTAATTCTGGTGTCACAAAACGTTCAGCATTAGATAAACTTTGTTTACGAGTATAATTAAATTCATCTTTAACTAATGATAGATTTCCTTTAGTCACTTCAATATAATATCCAAAGACACGGTTATATCCTACTTTTAATCCTTTTATTCCTGTTTTATCACGCTCATTTTGCTCAAATTGAGCTAACCACTGTTTACCGTGATCACGGATATAACGAAGTTCATCAAGTTCTTCATTAAATCCTTCCTTGATTAAATTTCCTTCTTTTACAGTTAATGGCGGATTATCAACAATTGCTTGATCAATCAAATTAGTAATGTGACTTAAATCAGTAAAATGATCTGCCAAGGCACTAATTAAAGGTTCATCTAACGATAATAATTGATTTTTTAATTCTGGAACTACTTTTAAGGAACTGCTAATCCACTTTAGATCACGAGCATTAATATTTCCAAAAGCAATTCGTGAAGATAGTCTTTCAAGATCGTAAATATCTTTCAGAATTTCTTTAATACTTTCTCGTTGAATAAAATGATTAGTAAAGATCTCTACGATATCCAAACGTTCTTCTATTTGTTCTTGATTAATTAGAGGTCGTTCGATCCATTGTTTTAACATCCGTGATCCCATTGCTGTTTTAGTTTGATCTAAAAGCCAAAATAGACTTCCATATTTATCATTACTTTTAGCACTACTCGTCAGTTCTAAAGCTTTTTTTGTATAAAGATCCATTCTCACATAATCTTCATTATTAATTTCTTCAATTATCTGTAAATGTTCCAATTCTCTTTTTTGTGTATCTAATAAATAATTAAGCAGTAATGACGCTGTTTTAATTTGTTTTAAATCATTGATTTTGCTAAAAATCTTATCATACTTTTCATTATAATTATCGTGTGCAAATGGTGAAGATAAAATATCATCAAATTCACGTATTTGATTTGGTAAAGTGACAATTTCCTTAACTGCCATTGTTTCTAGCTGATTCAATAATAATTTCTCTTTCTTTTCAATATTGACCACACTAAATTCGCCGGTTGTGATATCACAAAAAGCTAAAGTATAAGTAAAATCAAATTCTTCTAAGGCAGCAATATAATTGTTTTTATTATTTGTCAGAGATTCATCAAAGATAGTTCCTGGAGTAATGATCTGTACCACCCCACGTTCTACGATTCCTCGTTTCCCAGGTTCTGTTAACTGTTCAACAATCGCAACCCGATGTCCATTATCAACTAATTTTTGAATATATCCACTAGCCGAATGGAAAGGTACCCCACACATTGGAACCCGTTCAGGAGCTCCAGCATTTTTCCCTGTTAAAGCAATTTCTAATTCTTTAGAAACCATTATGGCATCGTCAAAGAACATTTCATAGAAATCCCCTAATCTAAACATAACGATTGAATCTTGATTTTCTTCTTTTATTGATAAATATTGCATCATCATTGGACTATATTTTGGTTTCATCAATTAACCTCACTTCTAAAAAATTACTATCACATTATAACACAAGTAACCTCAAAAGAAAAAAGGCTTCCGCCTTTATTTGATAAAATTTTCATCGACTGTTAAATTTTCTAATTCATCCCATGTCTCATTCTCTGCTTTAGTTTCTACTCGCATTGTTGTTTTACCAACAACACTTAATGAGATTTCTTTTTCAATCTCAATGACAACTTTATCTTCCAACTTATTTACACTAATACATTTTGGTTCACGATTACAGGTAACCATTAATTCATCACCCTCATCAAAATTTCGGGTTTCTTTTTTCACTAAATCTAATTCGTTTAAGTAGCTTACAGTTTGCTTCAATAGACTACTATCATCATTGATACTGTACCATAGATGAACGTCAAAAGTTCCCAAAACAACAGGTTTCCCATCTTTAAAAGCTGCGTTATAACGATGGTTAGTAATCCAACACCCTAGAATTTTGTCATATCCTTCAATCGAAAACGGATATTTATTAAGGGTTCTTTTTTTCCCTTTAGCAATTACTGCCTGAGTAATGATTTCACGAATATTATTTGCCATGTTCTCACCTATTTTAATATATGTTGGAAATTAAAAAAAATGAACAAAAAAACGCGAATTAATCGCGTTTTAGTTTTGATGTCCATTTCCAGATGTAGAATCTTTTAAAACTACATCATGTGCGCCACCTTCAACAATACTAGTTGAGGAAACAAGCGTAATTTTTGCTTTCTCTTGTAATTCTGGAATAGTTAAGGCTCCACAGTTACACATTGTTGACTTGATTTTACTTAAAGTTAAACCAACATTATCTTTTAAGCTACCGGCATATGGTACATATGAGTCAACTCCTTCTTCAAAAGAAAGTTTAGAATCACCACCCATATCATAACGTTGCCAGTTACGAGCACGAGCAGAACCTTCACCCCAGTATTCCTTCATATACTGACCGTTGATACTAACTTTATTAGTTGGAGATTCATCAAATCTTGAGAAATATCTACCTAACATGATGAAATCAGAACCCATAGCTAAAGCCAATGTCATATGGTAATCATGAACGATCCCACCGTCAGAGCAGATTGGAATATAAATTCCTGTTTCTTTAAAATATTCATCACGTGCTTTAGCAACTTCAATTGTAGCCGTTGCTTGCCCACGACCAATTCCTTTTTGTTCACGAGTGATACAGATTGATCCACCACCAATACCAATCTTAACAAAATCTGCTCCAGATTCAGCTAAAAATCTAAAACCATCCGCATCAACAACATTACCAGCTCCAACTTTAACGCTATCACCATAATGTTCTCTGATCCAGTCAATCGTAATTTTTTGCCATTCTGTAAAGCCTTCTGATGAATCAATACATAAAACATCAGCACCTGCTTCTACTAAAGCCGGTACACGTTCGGCAAAATCACGAGTATTGATTCCAGCGCCTACCACATAACGTTTCGAATCATCTAATAGTTCGTTTGGGTTTGATTTTCTTGTTTCATAGTCTTTTCTAAAGACAAAATATGCTAATTTTTGATCATCATCAATAATAGGTAAAGCATTTAACTTATTATCCCAAATAAGATCATTTGCTTCTTTTAAAGTAATTCCAATGTGCCCACAGATTAATTTATCATATGGTGTCATGAACTCAGTTACTTTTGTATCTAAACCCATTCTAGAAACCCGGTAATCTCTGCCTGTTACGATTCCTAATAATTTTCCATTGGCACTACCATCCTCAGTTACTGCCATTGTTGAATGTCCAGTTTTCTCTTTTAAAGCAATTACATCTGCAAGTGTATCACTAATACTTAAATTAGAGTCACTTGGAACAAATCCTGCTTTATAAGTTTTAGCTCGTTTAACCATAGCTGCTTGATCTTCAATCGTTTGTGATCCATAAATAAATGAAACCCCACCCTCTCTTGCAAGAGCTACTGCCATTTTATCATCAGATACAGCTTGCATTACCGCTGAAACTAGGGGAATATTTAATGATAACGCAGGTTCTTCACCTTTTTTAAATTTAACTAATGGTGTCTTTAAGCTAACATTTTTAGCTTGACACTCAGCAGATGAATATCCAGGTACTAAAAGATATTCATTAAATGTGCGTGATGGTTCATCAAAAAAATATGCCATTTTCTATCTCCTTTTCTATGTCGTTTTGTGTAATATTTCATAAATTATAATTAGGATCAATCGTTAAGTCAAGCCCTATTTTAATAATTGTCCGTTTATATATGTATTTATCGATTGCAAAAGACTATCTACTTCTTCCTTCAAGTATAAATAATTAACAACTAATGGATGATTCTCAAATTCATCTTTAATTTTTTGATATTCTTCAATTGTTTTAACAACTGTTTCATCTTGTTTTGACTTTTGATTTACAATCTTCTTTTGATATGCTTTCATCTTTGCTTCAAGTTTTTCTATCTTATCATCCTGATGAATTAGCTGCTCATACTTTTGATATTCTTTAATGACATCAAGATTCAATAAATATTTATTTAACTGTTTAGCACAATCCAAACTACGATTCAATTGATTCACCTTTCAAAGCCCATGTTTTGGCTTCAGTTATTTTTACTTTAATAATTTTTCCAATATCTTTAGGATCACCTTTAAAGTTTACCAATTTTTGATGCCGAGTATACCCAGTCAACATTGAATCATCCTTCTTAGATGTTCCTTCAACTAATACTTCGACAATCTTATTTAAGAAACGTTGATTTTGCTTATACGCTTTTTCATTAACGATTTCATTCAATTTATATAATCGTTGGTCTTTTTCATCACTTGCTACATTATCAACCATTTTCGCGGCTGGTGTTCCTGCCCGAGGTGAGTAGACAAATGTATAAGCTAAATCATATTCACACTCTTGATATAAAGACAATGTATCTAGATATTGTTCATGAGTTTCATTTGGAAACCCCACGATAATATCTGTCGTGACTGTGCAGTCAGGAATATATTCTTTGATCTTATGGAATAATTCTAGATATTGTTCACGACTATAACGGCGCCCCATCAACTTTAATACTTCATTATTCCCCGATTGAACTGGTAAATGAATTGCCGGCATGATATTATCATATTTCGCAATAATTTTGATCATATCTTCACTAAAATCCCAAGGATGACTCGTTGTAAAACGAATTCGTGGAATATTTGTTTTAGCGACATCCTCAAGTAAGTTTGAGAAATTATAATCCTCACCTAAATCTTTACCATAACTGTTAACATTTTGCCCAAGAAGCGTTATTTCTTGATAGCCTTCAGCAACCAGTTCTTCAACTTCTTTGATAATATCTTTTGCTAAACGAGAACGTTCTTTTCCACGTGTATAAGGAACGATACAATAAGTACAAAATTTATTACATCCATACATGATATTTACCCATGCTTTATACTTGTTGTCCCGTCTAACTGGTGCGTTTTCAATTACATCGCCCTCTTTAGACCAAACTTCAACAATCATCTCTTTACTATAAAGTGCATCTTTTAATAACTCAGGTAATCGATGTATGTTGTGAGTACCAAAAATCAAATCAACATGGGGATGCTTTTCCAATATCCGATTAACAACAACCTCTTCTTGAGCCATACATCCACACATTGCGAAAATTAGATTTGGATTAGTCTTCTTTAAATTTTTGACATATCCAACTTTTCCAAATACCTTTTCTTCGGCATTTTCACGAATTGCACAAGTATTTAAAACAATCACGTCAGCCTCTTTAATTTCTGTAGTCGGTTGATATGACATACTTTCCAATATTCCTGATAAAGTTTCACTGTCACGTTCATTTGCTTGACACCCATATGTTTGAATATAATATTTTTTTCCTAGTCCAACTTTGACCATATCTCCTGGAACATGATAGGCATCATCATAGCGACCAACTTCGTCACGACTTCTTCTTTTAGCCTCATTTAATGAAGGCCCTTTAAAATAATTACTATAATCTTTCATTTATTCACCACTTTTCTATCATATTATATACATAAATCTCTATTATTTCCACAAGAAAAAATTCATTTTTATTAAATCTAATTCTTGCTTTTATCGTAAATAAAAAAATAAGGACTTACGTCCTTATTATCCGAAGAATCCATCTGGTTGAATAGAGAAGTATAAAACTGCTCCATCAGGTGTCTTTTTAAAAAGACTCTTACAATGTCCAGCTGCTTCATCTGGTGTAAGTTCTGTTTCACATTCAATTTCAGCCTTGATTCCAGTTTTTTTAATGAATTTACATTTTACTTTATCATCTTCATATCCATCAAAAAAATCGATTAATTTTTGTGTTTGTGCAGTTTGCATTAATAATTTACATTTTGCCATAATAAATCTCCTCCTATATCACGCCTACTATTATAACGCAAAACACTAAAAAAAGAAACCCTTTTCATCTAAAGTAGGGTTACTTTTTTTGTTAAGTTTTTATTACTTAAAATTATCGTAATTCTAACAATAACCTAAGTGCTGTGATTTCCTTATCATCAACAATTAGATCATGAAATGAAGGAATACAGACAATTTCATTTCCAGTTGGGATAATATAACCCCGAGCAATTGCAATTGCCTTAATTGCTTGATTTAAAGCAGCAGCTCCAATAACCTGAATCTGTAATTTAGATTCATTTCTAATCATACTAGCAATAGCGCCAGCCACATTATTAGGGCATGACGTTGATGATACTTTAATTGTTTCCATAATTTTCCTCCTAAAAAAATATATGAAAACATTTAATTATTATACCTAATATGGATGATCTTGATTAATTAAGATTCGTTCAATCGCTACAGGTGTATTTTCCTCAAAAGTAATTATTACTCCAGATAGCTGACCACTACTTTCAGCTACGATAAATGGCGCTCCAAAACCTCTTAGCCTTGTGACGATTGCATCAAGATCGCAACCAATTGCGCTCATATACGGCCCCGTCATTCCTACATCACTGATGAAAGCTAATTTACTATCAATTATCTTTTCATCAGCAGTCTGGACATGAGTATGTGTTCCAAGAACAGCACTTGCCTTATCTTTAACATAATGTGCAAAAGCGATTTTTTCACTTGTTGCTTCACCATGAAAATCTATGATATGAATATCATGCGGTAAATCAAGATACTCATCAATTACTTCAAATGGATTTGAAGTACGACTATCCATAAAAGCAACACCTAATACGCTAGTTATCCTAATCAATTTACCTTTTACATTAAATACCCGTGATTTAACTCCAGGTAGTACTTTTGGCTGATTGATTGGTACAATCAATTTATCCGCTTCATCAATATAGTCATATAATTCCTTTTTATCAAAAGTATGATTTCCCATTGTCATGGCTTGAATTCCCTGAAATGATAACTCATCATAATGGCGTTTTAGTAAACCTTTTCCATGACTTGTATTTTCAACATTTGCTATTACAAAATCAATTTGATTATCTTTTACAATACGATGCAAATAATCTTCAATCATTTCACGTCCAATTGAACCAAATACATCACCAATAAATAATATTTTCATTTTATTTCCCTTTCAAATAAAAGGATAGGCTATGCCTATCCCTATTTAGCAACTTCACTTGCTCTTACTTCACGAATTACTGTAACTTTGATATGTCCTGGATATGTAAGCTCTTCTTCAATCTTCGTTTTAATATCACGAGCAATTTTATGAGACATCAAGTCATCTACTTTATCTGGCTTAACAACAATTCGAACTTCACGTCCAGCTTGAATTGCAAAAACCCGATCAACTCCATCAAAGCTTTTTGCCATTTCTTCAAGTTTTTCTAGTCGTTGAATATAGTTTTCAATTGTCTCACTACGACTACCTGGGCGTGCTGCACTCAAAGTATCAGCAGCAGCAACCAAAATTGATATTACACTTGTTGCAGGTACATCACCATGATGTGATTCAATTGCATTTACAACTGTAGCATGTTCACCATGTTTTTTAGCAAATTTTGCTCCTAATTCCACATGGCTCCCTTCCATTTCGTGGTCAACTGCCTTACCAAGATCATGTAATAAACCAGCCCGTCGAGCTAGTTGTTGATTTAAACCTAATTCAGCAGCCATGATTCCTGCTAAATGAGCAACTTCCAATGAATGTTGTAAGGCGTTTTGGCCATAACTAGTACGATACTTAAGTTTTCCTAACATCATGATAATATCTTTATCAATTTTTGAAATTCCTAATTCAAAAACGGCATCTTCACCTGTTTTGCGAATCACTTCATCTAATTCATTTTTAGTTTTTTGAACTACTTCTTCGATTCTACCTGGTTGAATTCGGCCATCACGAATCAAAGTCTCCAATGATAATCTAGCAATTTCTCTTCTAACAGGATCGAAGCATGAAATTGTAATAGCTTCAGGAGTATCATCAATTATTAAATCTACCCCAGTACATTGTTCGATTGCTTTTATATTGCGACCTTCACGTCCAATAATTCTTCCCTTCATTTCTTCACTTGGAAGAGCGACAACAGAAACTGTTCTTTCAATTGTTTCTTCTTGAGCATAACGATTAATCGCATTAGCGATTATATCACGAGAAAGCAGACTTGCTTTTGATCTAGCTTCCTCCTCTTGATCTTTAATATAAGCCGTCATCTCTGTAGCAGTTTGTTGTTCAACCTGCTTAAATAATTCTTGCTTAGCTTCATTTGCTGACATTGCAGCAATTTTTTCTAATTCACCAATTTTAGCATTGATTTTTTCTTTTAATTCAGCTTCTAGTTTACCTAGTCCGGCTTCTCTTTCGTCTAATTGTACTACTTTTTGCGCTAAAACATCTTCTTTCCCTTGAACAGCAATATCACGACGATCAACTGTTTGTTCACGTTGTAAAAGTTTATTTTCAAGTTCATTAATTTCTTGTTTTTGTTCTTTAGCTTCTTTTTCAGCTTGAAGTTTTAACTCATATGCTTCTGTCTTAGCATCTAAAATTGCTTCTTTAACAAGATTGTCCGCTTTGGCAGTTGCATCATCTATAATCTTTGCAGCACTTACGTTAGCTTTAGAGATTTTTAATTTATTAATTAAATAATTAATAAAAAAACCTAAAGCCACAGCTAGAACATAGGTTAAAATAGAAAAGGCAATATTTCCTGGCATATTTGTCCTCCATTTTCTTCTATGTAAATTATTTTTATGAATCTATAGGAATTCATTATGTGACAAGCACAATAATATTGTATAATATTTTGACATCATTTACAATGAAAAGTGTTTCGAGGATATTTTTTTGTTAAAGTCCTATAACAACAAATTTTAGGTGATTTTAAGATAATAATTTTTAAAAAGAGAAATATCTATGATTAAATCAACAAAAAAAAGATAGCGGTATCATTTTATAATTTAGTTTCATATCAGTAGTTTATTATGATAGAATATTTAAGAAATGAGGTAAAAAAAATGTCAAAAACACTAGTATTAGCAGAAAAACCATCAGTTGGACGCGATATTGCACGAGTTCTACAATGCAATAAAAATGTTAATGGTGGTCTTGAAGGAAATAAATATATTGTTACATGGGCTTTAGGTCACTTAGTAACATTAGCTGACCCTGAAAAATATGATAAACATTATCAAAAGTGGGATTTAAATGATCTTCCCATCATGCCTGAAAAAATGCAATTAGTAGTTATTGGTAAAACTGCTAAACAATATAATGCCGTCAAAAACCTTATGAATCGTAATGACGTTAAAGATATCATTATAGCAACCGACGCCGGTCGTGAGGGAGAACTAGTAGCTCGATGGATCATTAATAAAGCACATATTAAAAAGCCAATGCAGCGATTATGGATTTCATCAGTAACTGATAAAGCAATCAAAGAAGGGTTTAAAAAATTAAAAAATGCTCGTGAATATGAAGCTTTATATCATAGCGCATATAGTCGAAGTATTGCTGACTGGATCGTCGGAATCAATGCTACTCGAGCTCTTACCTGTAAATATAACGCTCAACTAGCTTGTGGTCGTGTTCAAACCCCTACACTAGCAATGATTGCAGCTCGTGAAGAAGAAATTAAAGATTTTGTTCCTCGCAATTATTATGGTATAGAAATCATTAGTAGCCAAATTAACTGGACTTGGCTATCTGCCAAAAAAGAAAAACATTTATTTAATGAAGCCAAAATAGATGAAACTATTAAGAAACTTCAAAATCAAAAATTAAAAATAGAAAAAATCTCAACTTTCACAAAAAAGAAATATGCTCCACAATTATATGATTTAACTGAATTACAACGTGATGCCAATAAACTCTATGGTTTTTCTGCTAAAGAAACTTTAGCAACAATGCAAGATTTATACGAGTATCATAAAGTATTAACTTATCCTAGAACTGATTCACGCTATTTAACCGATGATATCGTTCCAACATTAAAAGAGCGTCTAGAAGCTAGTCGCGGGGGGGATTATGACAATATAATTGATAAAATATTAAAAAGTCCAATAAGAAAACAAAGTCATTTTGTCAACAATAGTAAAGTTAGCGATCATCATGCGATTATTCCTACTGAACAGCCTGCTATGTTAGGTTCATTTACAGATCGAGAATTAAAAATTTACGAATTAGTTTTAAAAAGATTTTTGGCAGTTCTATTACCACCTTATCTATATGAACAAACAACAATTAATGCAATTGTAAATCAAGAAATTTTTACTGTTTCTGGTAAAATTGAAACCCAAATCGGCTGGAAAGAAGTCTATGGTAATGAAGAAGATAGTGAAGATCAAACATTACCATCATTAAAGCAAAATCAATTTTTACCAATCACTGAAATAACCAAAACAACTGGTCAAACAACCCCACCAGGTTATTTTAATGAAGCAACCTTATTATCAGCAATGGAAAATCCAGTTCGTTATACAAAAAACACTTCGAAACAATTAAGTTCTACTTTAGTCAACACAGGAGGTTTAGGGACTGTTGCAACTCGAGCAGATATTATTGAAAAATTATTTAATACCTTCTTAATTGAAAAAAGTGGTAATGATATTCATGTTACAAACAAAGGAAAACAATTGTTGAAATTAGTTCCACAAGATCTTAAAGAACCCGAGTTAACAGCAAAGTGGGAAATGGAATTAGCTAAAATTGCTAAAAAAGAACAAAAATCAAATATTTTTATTAATGAAATAAAAAAATATACTCGTTCTTTAATAGATGAAATAAGTTCTAGTGAAGCCAAATTCAAACACGATAATCTTACTACTAAAAAATGTCCAGAATGCAATCATTTCATGTTAGAAGTTAATGGAAAAAAAGGAAAAATGCTTGTTTGCTCTAACCCCGATTGTAAACATCGTGAATCTGTTTCCATCATCACAAATGCTCGCTGTCCTAATTGTCATAAAAAATTAGAACTTGTTGGTAAAGGTGACAAACAGATGTTTGTTTGTAAAACATGTGGTTATCGCCAACATATGAACGCCTTTAAAAAAGAACGAGAAAATAAAAATAAGCTGGCTCGTAAAAGTGATGTGAAAAAATATATGAATCAACAAAAACAACAGCAGACTGCTGTTGAAGATTCACCATTTGCTGCTCTTTTAAAACTCAAAGATGAATTAAAATAGTTCTTATCGTATTGATAAGAACTATTTTTACATCTAAATATTATTGACAAAACCATAAAAAGGGTAAAGCCGTCAAACAGCTCTAGCCCTATCTTTTCTTATTCTTGCTCACTTTTATTATCGCTCTCTAAGGAGTCTTTGATTGCCTGTGTAATTTCTTCCATAATTTCACTATGAGTACTTAAGAAAGTCTTAGCATTTTCACGCCCTTGACCTATTTTTTCACCTTTATACGCATACCATGCTCCACTCTTTTCAACAATGTCTTTTTCTACTGCCAAATCGAGTACTTCACCATCACGAGAAATTCCTTTACCATAAATAATATCTACTTGTGTAGTTTTAAACGGTGGAGCAACTTTATTTTTAACAACTTTAATATTCACTTTATTTCCAACAATTTCTGTTCCTAATTTAATTGCTTCACTACGACGAATTTCGACCCGAACAGAAGAATAGAATTTTAATGCTCTTCCTCCTGTTGTTGTTTCTGGATTACCAAACATAATCCCAATCTTTTCTCTCAATTGATTAATAAAAATAATCGTACATTCAGATTTATTTAATTCTGCCGCAATTTTTCTTAACGCTTTAGACATCAAACGTGCTTGAAGTCCCATTTGCGAATCACCCATTTCACCATCAAGTTCTACTTGAGGTACTAATGCCGCAACCGAATCGACAACAACTAAATCAATCGCACCTGAACGAACCAAAGTTTCAGCAATTTCTAGTCCTTGTTCTCCAGAATCAGGCTGTGAAAGAATTAATTCATCAATATTAACTCCCAAATTTTGCGCATAAACAGGATCAATAGCATGTTCTGCATCAATAAAAGCAGCACGTCCTCCTTGTTTTTGACATTCAGCAATGGCATGTAATGTCAATGTTGTTTTTCCACTAGATTCAGGTCCGTAAATCTCAATAATTCTTCCTTTAGGATATCCGCCGATTCCTAAAGCTAAATCTAAAGTTAAAGAACCAGTAGGAATTACATCAACACTAACGGCAGCGCGATCACCTAATTTCATTACAGAACCTTTTCCGTATTTTTTTTCAATTTGCTTAATTGCATCATCCAAAGCTTGGACTTTTTTAGCTTCTTCTTTATTCTCTTTAGTCTTTGCTTCTGCCATAATATTCATCCTCCTACTATTATATACCTATATAAATACTAATTTACTTTTATTTTTTCATTCAATTTTCGAATTACAAAATCAATTGCCTGTTTCTGGATTTCTTCACGAGTTCCCTTTAAATTCAATTCATAGATATTGACACCTTGGTATAAAATCCCAATATAAACTAATCCTACTGGCTTCCCTTCCATTGCATCAGGCCCAGCATTGCCTGTAAATGATACACAGACATCACTATCAAGAATTTGTTTTCCATTAACGCACATCAACGAAGCTACTTCTTTACTTACAACTCCATATTTTGAAATTATTTCATGCGAAATTCCTAATAGTCTTTCCTTTGTTGTACTTTGATATGTTACTAAACTTCCTTTGTAAACCTTAGAAATGCCAGGAATACTTCCTAGCATTGCAGCAAAGTTACCTACTGTAAAACTCTCTACACTAGATATACTTATATTATATTGTATTAATGTTTTAGCTAATTCATCCATCACATTGTCTCCGTAAGCATCTCGCGATTTTTTAAGAAATAATCAATCCCGCTAATAACTGAAATTACTGTAGCTAGCCATGCTAAAGCGTTAGCTACATCGACTCCCAGTACAGTAAAAGGAAAATTATTAACTAATAAAAATCCTAATGCAATCATTTGGCTGACTGTCTTTAGTTTACCAAGTTTACTTGCCGCCACGACTACTTGTTTACTCGCAGCTGACATTTTAATCGCATCAACTATAGTATCCCGAGAAATCATTATAATAGGGATAATAATATTGATTGTCTGGTCACTTGCCAATAATAAGAAAATCGTATTAATTAACAACTTATCAGCAATTGGATCAGCAAATTTACCAAATGTTGTTATTAACTTTTCTTTTCGAGCTATTTTTCCATCAAAATAATCAGTAATTGATGCGATAATAAAGATAAATAAAATGATAATATTTACTAATGATATATTTGTCTCCAAAACATGATAGACAGGAACCGTAATTCCTGCACTATCATACGGAAACATATAAATAAGAATTAAGAAGGGAACTAACAATACCCTTGTAACTGTTAATTTATTCGGTAGATTCATTATTGCACCCGCGTAATTTTAAGGGTATGATTACCCCCATCATATTCACTTGCATCAATTTCTAGAGGTTGATCGTTAATGTAGAAACGATGTCCCATAAAATATCCTAATTTTAATTCCAAATTTTGGAAATTCTCTACCGGAATATCTAGTTCAACTATTTCTGGAGCTGCATCAGTTGCATTTGATTTATTAGCATTATTGTAAATACCGCTCTTGAAGCCGCTATAATCACTACCATTGACATTTAATTGTGACCATGTCCGACCAACAAATTCCATTTTAAACTTGAAAGTAGTCATACTTGGATCAAGTTTAATACTATAATCTAACTCACCATTTTTAGTTATTTCAACTGTAGGCGTTTCAGCCTTCTTATCATCTTCATTTTTATCATCAGTATTAGAATTTTTGTTGTCATCACTGTCTTGTTTACCAGCATCATTATTTCCTTCGACAGTTGGTGTATTGTTATCTTTAAAATCTGGCGCTTCAGTATTAGAACGCCCTGCAACGATTGCATACCAAACAACAAAAATGATGGCCACACAAACCACACCAACTAAAGCATATTTAAAATATCTAAGCAAATAGCGATCTTCATAAACACGTTTATTAGAGATAGATTTTTTAGGTTTTACATTTTTTAAATCTTTAAATGTATCACTTACCTTACCAGAAATAGTAATGTTCTTTTTATTTTCTTCAACTAACCGTTTATTTAAATCCTCTTGACGAATTTCTTCTAACTGAATTTCTTGTGTCAGTGCTTCAAATTCAGCATCTAATTCTTTTTCTTCTAACCCTAGGTATTTAGCAATTTTCCGTAAATACATTTTCAAATATAATTCGTCACCTTTATATTTGTCAAACTTACCTGATTCTATATCTTTTAAGACAGCTACTGAAATAAATGTTCCTTTGGCCAACTCTTCAATCGTGACCCCTCTAGCCTCACGTTCTCGTCTAACATGTTCACTAATATTTTCCATGAGCTATCCTCCTTTTTTCCATAATTATAAAAAAGCCTATAATAAACACATAAATTATATCATAATTATTATTTATGACAATAACCTAATCATATTTATTTTATGAAAGACTTTAAAAAAATATACCTTAAAAAAACCACCTTATATATGATACTTTATAAATATAAACTATTTATAAACTAATTGAAATTAATTGAGTAATTTTTTTAATCCATTTATTAGTCTACAAGTTGACAATATAAACGGTCAAGTAATTTTTAACAAACACATTAAATCACAAAATCAAAAAAAAGGCTATGGATTGATGTGACCCCCAAAAGTTAGCTCAAAAATCTAACTATCAGAATACTGGTACAAAACTTACAGCCTTTTTCTAATACTTATTATAATAAAGATTGATATAATTCTTTAATTTCAGCAACGCTAGTTTCTCGTGGATTACCAGGGCGGCAAGCGTCATCATATGCTGATTGTGATAAAAAGTCAAGATCTTCAACTTTAACAATTTCTTTTAAATCAGCTGGAATTCCCACATCTTGAGATAATTTTTTAACCGCATCAACAGCAGCTTTACGATATGCTTCTTGATCCATTCCTGTAGTATCAACACCCATTGCCTCAGCAATATCTTTATACTTAGTCCCTGTTGCAGGAGCATTATATTCCATTACTGTTGGTAAAATAATCGCGTTAGCCACTCCATGAGGTGTATCGTATAAAGCACCTAATGGGTGAGCCATTGAGTGAACTATTCCTAAACCAACATTTGAAAATCCCATTCCAGCAATGTATTGTCCTAATGCCATACCTTCACGACCCTCAGGAGTATTTTCAACAGCACCTCTTAATGAACGAGCAATAATTTCAATCGCTTTAATGTGGAACATATCACTCATTTCCCATGCTCCTGCGGTAATATAACCTTCGATAGCATGAGTTAAAGCATCCATTCCTGTAGCAGCAGTCAATCCTTTCGGCATACTTGCCATCATGTCTGGATCAACAAATGCAACAACTGGTAAATCATGAGGATCAACACAAACCATCTTTCGATCTTTTTGTGCATCAGTAATTACATAATTGATTGTAACTTCAGCTGCAGTCCCAGCGGTTGTGGGAACAGCCAAAATAGGTGTACAAGGATTTTTAGTTTCAGCTACACCTTCAAGACTTCTTACATCACTGAATTCAGGATTTTTATCAATGATTCCAATCGCTTTAGCAGTATCCATTGAAGAACCTCCACCAATAGCGATCATATAATCCGCTTTGGCTTCCTGTAAAGCTTTTACACCGCTTTGAACATTTTCAATAGTTGGATTTGGTTTAATATCAGAATAAACTACATAGTCTAAATTTGCTGCATCTAATAAGTCTGTGACTTTTTTAGTAACTCCAAATTTAATTAAATCCGGATCTGAGCATACCATTGCTTTTTTAAAGCCACGAGCCTTTACCTCAGTTACGATTTCCCTGATAGCACCACTTCCATGATAACTTGTTTCATTTAAAATAAATCTGTTTGCCATATTAAAATCTCCTTTTGTTTTATTTCTTGATAAAATTTTAACATGGATTTTTCAATATATTCAAGTTACAGATGTAAGCGTTTGTAACATTTTCGTGATTGTCATGCAATTTAGTTGCAGTAATAAAAAAGTATGTCTCCTTACTTTTTTATATTTAAAATAAATGGCTCTAACCGTTGCGGTAATGCTTCAATCAATAATTTTACAATATCATCTATACTAATCGGCATATCACTCAATACCCATTCAACGGTCATATCAATCGATCCTTTGCAATACATCTTTAACAAAAAATCAATATCAGCAGTAACTGATTGCCCCAAATTCTTCTCAATGATGTTTTTATAAAACTCATATATACAATTAAAATCATAATTAACCAGATTATTATAATCATTAGATTTAAATGCTTCTTTAAAAAAGGAATGTTCGCTTTTAATAAAAGCAAACTTTAATTGTAAAGCCTCTTGTAAAGAACACCCATCGCCCATTTGACGAAATGACTTTAAAACCAGCTTTTCGAAGTACCAGTTAACCAAGTCATATTTATCTTTAAAGTAGCGATAAAATGTCTGACGCGTCATCCCGCTGCGTGTAACAATATCAGTTACTGCAATTTTATCCAAGGGATGAACCTTAATTAAACCTTTAATTGCTTGAGCAAATACATATCTTGTTTTATCATGTTTATTCATATTCATACCTCTTTAATAATTATAAACGAGGATAAAAAAATAGACAAATAAAAAAGCTGAAAATATTCAGCTAAATAACGACTCGTTTTGTAAGCCAAGTTCTGTTTTTCAAACGATTATTTATCTATGCACATGCATCCGCCTTCGCGTTCATTTCCGTTTAGACGATTCCCCTACCAAATTTGGGTTTCTTCCTTGCAGAGTTTACCTCTTTTCAGCTAATCTTTCGATTAGAATAGTCTCTGTGGCACTTTACGGCTTATCAACCATACTTACGCTTAGGTCTTAGGCCCGTCGTTAGCTCACGCTACTGTGACTTATTGATTCGTCACATACAAACACTACAAGCATCGCAGCTTGTGGAAGCCTGGACTTTCCTCTACTTTTGTAGCAATCGTTTTCTACGAGTCTATTATATTTTACTTATTTCGAAATAGAAAACAAGTATTATTTTTCAAACAGTCGTGATAAAACAAATTTATCAATTACTTTTGCAATAGCCTTCCTTATTAGATGCTTTAGTTATATAATCATATTCCACTTTAATCCTTGCTACACTATTTTCAACTTCATTTCTTTCACTTTATCAACACCACGATGATTAAATTCAATATAACGATTTTACCTAAATTACTTACACCAAGATTTTTATCAAAAACCTCTGTTACTTCCATCCTATCAGCTATTCGATTCAATATCATCTTGCTAAAAGTTGCAAATTAATCAGAACTATTATTCTAATAGTTACTCAAAGCGCTTTATTCAGTGATTTCCAAACTTCCAGTTCCTATCCAAATATTTTCCATCCCTACCATGCAATCGCACCTCAAGAATGTTGTATACACCTAAAATAAAAAAATTGTTATTTTTTAAATTGACGTTATTGACAATTCTTTTTTTATGAATAATATATAGTTAATAAAGTTAACTAAGAGGTGGAATTATGAAAGAACCAGAATGGATAAAAATGATAAATTACTCACAAGAAATTCGTTTGTTTTCGCATTTATTAAATCGCCGAGGTAAGCCAAAAAATGTTCTTACTAAAGACGAACTAGATTTATTATCAATACTAATTATCGATGATGAAATAATTACCCCTATTATTATCAGCAAACGAATGGGTGTATCAAAACCATTAGTAAGCCGTCTTATTGAGCAATTAAATAAAAAAGAACTGTTACTTAAAAGTCCACACCCATTTGATAAACGTAGTTATTGTTTAAAAATAACTGCACAAGGAAGAAAACATCTTGATGATATATATACTTATTATTTAGAACCCATCTATCAATTAAAAAAGAAATTACCATCTGATGATTTTACACAATTAATCAACTTAATAAAAAAATCTAATATAACCTTAAAAGGAGGACAATAATGACTATTTATCAAGCAATGCAATTAAATGTTAAAAACTTAAAAGCTGCAATTAGTGATACACCTACAAAAAAAGATAAACATCGTTATATTGCAGCAATGATCCTAAGAAATATTTTCTGCTTAGCCTTTTGTATTATCTTTATCACTTTTTTTACAACACTTTTTGGAAATGAAAATAGTTCAGTAGGAATAATCGGTCTGTTGGCAGTATTATCTCTTCGCTTTACTGATTTAGATTTTAATATTAAACAAAGTACATTAGCCCTAATTGCCAGTTTTGTAATATGTGCTATTGCTCCGCATTTAGCCAATATAGTCCCATTGGGCTTTGGGTTATTAATAAATTTTAGCGCTTTACTACTAATCTTAATACTTACAAGTCATCAAGTTAGTTACGCTAACCATTTTACCTTTATTCTTGGTTATATTCTCTTATGGGGAAACGATGTCAGCGAAAACAGTTATACTCTGCGGATTATTGCCATGATGGTTGCAGCCATCTTTACAGCACTTGTCTATTATCATTGTCACTATCAACAAACGATGAAACTTAACTTCAAAGACATTCTTAAAGATTTTTTTAGTCCTAGCAAGCGAACATTTTGGTATCTAAAAATCAGCAGTGCGATTGCCTTGGTTATTTTTCTTGGAGAAATGCTTAATTTTTCAAGAACTATGTGGATTGCATTTGCATGTATGTCAATAATCAACATCGATCATGAACAAATTATCTATAAATTTAAACATCGTGCTCTTTTTGTTGTTGTTGGCAGTATAATTTTTGGGATACTATTTACAATAGTTCCTAAAGAATATTTAGGGTTAGCAGGGATTTTAGGAGGAATCATGGTAGGTTTTAGCGGCAGTTATCATTGGCAGACCGTTTTCAACTGTTTTGGCGCCTTAGCAATCACCATTGATTTATTTGGATTTTTAAATGCAATCATCATTAGAATCGTTGCCAATATCGCCGGTAGTATTTTCAGCTTTGTTTATCACCACCTTTTTGAAAAGATTATTCAATTATTAATAAATGAGAATCTAATGTTTGATAATAATTTATAATAGAATATCTAATTAAAAGTGCTCTTAGAGTTTAAACAACTAAACTTTAAGAGTATTTTTATAACAAAAAAAGAGGCTTTCCTCTAATTTTCCTTTAGAAGTCACCCCCAGATATATTTTTATCCTATCAATACCTTATTAATAATCAGTCCAATTGCCCCACTGACAATAAAAATCAAACCGACCCCAACCTTCTTTTTTCGTGAATTCATTACTTCTCTATCTTGATTTGATAATGTCGATGGATATTTATGGCGACCAATTAAATACAAAATCAGCCCGCTAGAATTTTGTCCTCCAATCGCTATAAATCCTAAAAATTTAGGGTGTTTTAACCCTCGACTTCGAGCATCAAGCTCTGCTATCTTAAAAACTTGATAAGCTGTATTTACGGCTCCAGGCAGAACAATAAAAACTAATATTATCTCATACCATTTCATTTTCTTTTCTCCTAAAATTTTTTTATTACCTGATAAAATAAAGCAGCAATACTACACATAGCAATCACCAGGACACTTGCCAGTAAATATTTATTATTTGAAATTATAGTATTAAAAATAACTAAGCCAAAAAATAAAATAATATTAATTATAGCAACACAAATTAATTTTTTATTACTACTAACAATATTGGTACTTTCATTCAAATGTTCAATCATCTTATCATCACCTTTCAATAGTTCATCCAAACTAATTTGATATAGATCACTTAATTTAATAATACTAATAATATCTGGATAAGTTTTAGCATTTTCCCAATTTGAAATTGTCTGTCTTGATACTTGCAACTCATCAGCTACATGCTCTTGAGTTAGCTCAACTTTTATACGAGCTGTTTTAATTTTCTTTGCAATTTCCATTAATCCTTCCTCCTGATTGCATCATCACATTTATCCCCTTAATTGTCTATCAAAAACTTTTGACATCGATATTTTTACTGTCAAAACCCTTTTACATCATAATAAAAGACACTTTATTGCTTATAAAGTGTCTTATTAACAATTATCTATTCTGATTAAATACGACTTTTTCTAATAACGATAATCTTTTTAAAATATCAACGTTTGTAGAAAGATTTTCTTCCATCGCATGGATATTATCATCTTGAAGAGCCTTTTCTCTTTCAAGTTTAGCAATCTTGATCTTTTGTTCGCTTAAACGCGCTTCCAGTTGATCAATCTTATCATACGAAGCATTTAACATAGCTGCAAAAGCTTCATAATCATTTACAACCATATCTAAAAAATGATCTACTTCTTCAGCATTATATCCTTTAAAATCTACTTTGAATTCTTTAGCTATTATCTTTTTAGGGCTTAACATTACTTTCTTTTCCAAGTTTATCAACTCCTTATCTCTACTTTATATTGAAACAAAAATTGTCTTAAATGCAAGCGATTAATCGATTATTAACATAATGTTAGTGATTTTACTTAAATTGACAATGTTTTGGAAACTCATAAGATACTATGATATTTTAAGACAGATATGGTATAATACCTTCGTAAAGTAATAAAAAGGAGCAAGCATGGTTAATTATCCAAATATGAAAAAAACAACTGTTCATCAAACAAAGCTAATTGATGGAAAGTTAAATACTCGTCATCGGGGAATGAATTTAGAAGAAGATTTAAATTTGACTAATAAATATTATTTAGCTAGAAAAATCGCAAATATTCATAAAAAACCTACCCCGATTCAGATTGTTAAAGTAGATTATCCTAAAAGGTCTGCAGCTAGAATTGTTGAAGCATATTTTAAGACTCCTTCAACCACCGACTATAATGGGATATATAAAGGTAAATATCTGGATTTTGAAGCAAAAGAAACTAAAAAACAGAATTTTCCTTTTACGAATATTAGTGTTCATCAAATCGAACATTTAAAAAGCGTGATTGAACACCAGGGAATTGCTTTTGTAATTATTGCTTTTACCCATCTAAATGAGGTATACTTAGTTAATGCATCATATGTAATTGATGCATACTATCAACCTGATCAAAAATCTATCTCTTATCAAACGGTTAAAGAAAAGGGACATTTAATTGAACAGGGATTTAATCCCCGCTTAGATTATTTAAAGATAATTGATCAGTATTATTTAGGAGGTCACGAAAATGACAGATAGCCCTACAAGAAAAAGAAAAACAAAGAAAAAATTAAATTGGAAAAAAGTCGCTACATCTCTAGTAGTTGTAATTTTAATAGTCTGTTTAGGCATGGGTTGCTTCTTTGCCTGGTCAGTATACAAAGAAACCGATGATTTCTCAGCTAAAAAATTACTTTCTGGGGAAGCGAGTAAGATGTATGATATTAATGGTGAATTAATGTATACATTTGGTAGTGACACAAATGGTAAACGTGAAAACGTTACTTATGAGGATTTACCACAAGTATTGATTGATGCCGTTGTTGCCGCAGAGGATTCTCGTTTCTTTGAACATAACGGTTTTGATTTACCACGTATTGCTAAAACAATGATCACTAACTTAGCTCATTTAAGTATTCGTGGGGGAGGATCAACAATTACTCAACAGGTAATTAAAAAATCTTACTTTCCAAAAGAAGAACAAACTTATACGCGTAAACTAAGTGAAATCATTCTTGCAATTCAGGCAACTAAAGAAATTAGTAAAGAAGAAATAATTACTTTATATTTAAATAAAATTTATTTTGGCCGCAGCACTAGCTCAATCGGAATTGCTGCAGCTAGTAAATACTATTTTAACAAAGATGTCTCACAACTTACGCTTCCAGAAGCCGCTCTATTAGCAGGAACATTGAATTCGCCAAGTGCATATGATCCATATTATAATTTAGAAAAAGCGACTCAACGTCGAGCAACAGTTTTAAATTTAATGGTTGATCATGGGTACATCACTCAGGAAGAATGTGATTTAGCAAAACAAGTAAAAGTCGAAAATACTTTATCACAAGGTATTACTTCTTCTGACGATGCTTTAGCTGCTTATGTAGATATCGTCACTAAAGAAGTTAAAGAAAAAACTGGCTTGGACCCTGCAGAAACTCAAATGAATATCTATACATATTGCAATCAAGAAGTACAAAAAATGGCTACAGCAATGGCTAATGGTGAAACTTATAAATATAGCGATGAAGATATGCAAATGGGTGGTAGTGTTCAATCTACTCAAGATGGTCGGATCATCGCCGTTATCGGTGGACATAACTACAAATCCGGTGATTTAAATAAAGCTACCGTAAAACAACAGCCTGGTTCATCAATGAAACCACTATTAGACTATGGTCTTGCCTACAAATATCTAAATTGGAGTACTGTTAATACTGTTAAAGACGAGCCATTGACTCTAGGCGGTAAAACAATTAAAAACTGGGATGGTCAGTACCATGGTTCAATGAGTATTTCTGATGCCCTGCTTAATTCATGGAATATCCCAGCCATTACAACTTTCCAAGAAGTAAAAAAAGCAGCTGGCAGCGATGCGATTATTAAAGACATGGAATCTGTTGGTATCGATATGTCTGACCAAGATAAAGAATTAAGTGATACTTATGCAATCGGTGGCTGGAAAACCGGTGTAAGTCCAGTTGAATTAGCTGGTGCATATGCAACGATTGCAAATAATGGTAATTATATCGAATCTCATACAATCAACTATGTTGAAGTTGTCGAAACAAATAAAACCGTCAAAATTGATGAAGAATTGCAAAAAAATGTTACTCAAAGCATTGGTGAAGACGTATCTTTCATGATTCGTGAAACAATGTTAAGCTATTCAAGCAGTACTACAGGAAGTTATTCATCACTAAGCGGACTTGATAACGTTGGCGCTAAGACAGGAACGTCTAACTGGGACAGTACTAGTCCATATGTTAAAGCAGGTAAGAGCCGAGATTTATGGATGACTGCTTACACCCCTGACTATACATGTTCAGTATGGATGGGATTTGATACAACAGGTATCAAAAAAGGTAAGAATACTTCTGACTATAAAGCTTATCCAGCTAAAGTAGTCGCTGAATTACTAAAATACTTACAAAAAAATACAACCGACAAAAAATCATATCCTGAGCAACCATCTGGTGTTGAACAAATTCAAGTTGTTGCGGGAACATATGATAGTCCGACTGCTAATACACCTGCTAGTCAAATCTTAACAGGATGGGCTAAAACAGGATATGGTCCAACTACAGCAGCTAAAGACCCTGAAATTAATACTTTATCAGCATTCGAGGCTTCTATTAATGGTAATGGTAAAATAGATGTTAGCTTTACCGCCTATGAACCTGCAAATCCTGACATTGTCTATGTTGTTGAAGTCTATGATGAATCAAATAATCTTTTATATAGTACTAAATTGACTACAAATAGTGGTACGATTGATTATGCCCCAACCGGTAAAGTAAAGGTTGTTGGATATTATGCATATTCAAGCGGTAGTCCAACATCTAATAAAATCGAAAAAACAATTGGTTCAAGTGCTAAATTAGATAAAGTAAATTATTCAATTACTTCCGGTGGTTCTTCTGTTACTAATGGTTCGACCACAGCAACCAGTTCAGTTGCAATTAAAGTAAACGCTCAAAGCAGTAGTAATACGATTACGATTCAATTTATGAATTCTTCAGGAGGAACAATTGGTTCACCTAGTACCTTTACAGGTAGTGCAACTAAAGAATTCGCATTAACACCAGGTGCTCAATATACCGTTAAAATCACTGAAAGTGATGGTACTAATACAGTTAGTGCTTCAATCAGTTTTACTGTTGGTGGTAATTCAAACCCTGGAGAATAATAATAAAAATATCAGCTTTTAATAAAGCTGATATTTTTTATTAAAAAGACATCCTCAGGCGCCTATAAGTATTTATTTTTAATCGGATCCTTACACATATCAAACAGTTTACATTCTGTACAACTAGGGTTAGTTGCTTTACAAAAGTATCTTCCAAAGAAAATAAATTGATGATGGGATTTATTCCATCTATTTCTTGGTATAGAACGACATAGTTTCTTTTCAACAGTTAAAACATTGTCATCTCTTTTAGCAAAGCCTAATCGTTTAGAAATCCTTTCAACATGCGTATCAACTGCAAAGGCTGGTATATCAAATGCTACAGAACGCACAACATTTGCTGTTTTACGACCTACCCCCGGTAGACTCTCTAATTGTTTTTGATCACTTGGTACAATACCATCAAACTGCTCAATTAAAACATGTGATAATGCTAGTAAGTTTTTAGCTTTGTTTCGATAAAGTCCAATGGTTTTAATATCCTGCTCTAATTCCGGTAAACTAGCTTGACTTACTGCTTCAACAGTCGGATATTTTTTGAATAAATTTTCTGTCAACTGATTAACTTTTTTATCTGTTGTTTGTGCTGATAACATTACTGCAACCAATAATTGAAAATCACTTTCATGATTAAGTTCACAATAAGCATCTGGAAACAATTCATCAAAATATTCTAATACTCGGTTAGTTTTTTCTTTATTCATTTTCCCACCATTTATATTCACTAATTGGAACTTTTCGCTGTGGTTGTTCACTTTCAACATAGCGTTGTTTAATACCATTTTTAGCCCAATTATTCAATATCCCTTCTACATATCTAAAATTAAGAACTTGGCTCTTCACTGCCTCTTTTAAGGCTTTAACAATCATTTCATCACTATAATCGCTTTCTTTCCAATCTTTAATAATATTTAATTCAATTGGTGATAAAGGTCGTCCAAATTGTTCTTCAAAAATAGTAACAATATTAAGACTCTCCTCCTCTTGTTTAGCACTCGCTGATTCATGATCTTGTAATAGTTTATCTTCAAGATGATTCAAACTAATTGAACCAGCTCGGTTATAAATAAGTTTTTTATTTAATAAACTTTGTAGCACCTTATTAAGATCATGACTTGTCAACATCGAATAATTTTGAATCATCTGTGGCGTTACTGTCTTGATCCCTGCTTCCATTAAAGTATAAATAAGCAGCAAAATATGACATTCATTACCGTCAATCTTTAATTCCTTTGCGCTTAACACCAGTAGTCGTTCAATATTAATGCATTTACTTTCAACTAAACTCTTTAACATCATTCTATCCATTATCAATTCGATATGCCTTTACGAATTCCCCATTATCAATTCCATAAAAAGCATAAACCAGTGAATCCTTTCCTTGATACATTAAACAATAGACAAAGATTTCATTTTCATAACCAACTGAAACTTCACTTGGCTCCTGTTTATATTTTTCTTTAAATGCGTTAATACATACTTGTTGATCCACTACATCACCACTATAAGATTTAATTAATTTATATTTTTCATCAAAAACTGCATATTGTTGTTTTTTGCCCTTGGTTGCACGAATAATATAGTAACTTTTATCACTATTATAGCGGTCAAAATACTTAACATTACTATAATTATTCTCTTTAACAATAACATTTTCAATACTTGTAATCTCATTTTTATGTTTTGAATAGGGAACATGAACCCAAAGCATATAAAAACTAACAACTATTAAAACTAAAACTAAAAAAACAATTAATATATTAAAACGATTTTTTCGTAAAAATTTCAAAATAACACCAACTTTCCTCGCTTAATTATTATACTATCAATTATCATAATATAAAAGAAAAAATCTCTAAAAGAGATTTTTAATCACGATCATTACCTATAACGATCAATACAATTCTTAATAATGACAGTACCGTCGACAACATCGCTGCCACATAAGTAAACGCCGCTGCTGATAACATTGATTTAGCCCCACTATATTCATCGGTAGTGAGATAGTTAGCTTTTAAGATTCTTAATGCTCTTGAAGAAGCATCAAATTCTACTGGCAAAGTAACAATTTGAAATAACAAGATTCCTCCCATTAAAAATACTCCGATCCAAGCAACACTTGTATTTCCCATGATCAAACCAATAAATACAGCAATCCATCCCAAATATTGTCCAACATTGCATAATGGCAAGATAGCATTTCTAAATACGAGCGGCTTATAACCAACTAAATGCTGGATTGCATGCCCACATTCATGACTAGCTACCGCAAGTGCCGCAATCGATGTTCCATCATGAATTTCACGTGACAAATTGATTGTCTTATTTCGAGGGTTGTAATGATCAGATAATTTTCCATTAACAACATGAATTTGAATATCACTCAATCCATTTCGATCTAAAATTTCTCGTGCAACCATCGCTCCGGTTATACCTCGGCTATTGGGGATTCTTTCATAGCGTTTATATGCACTATTAACTTTTATTTGACCATATATCATAATTAATGATCCAATAATAACTAATAAATACCCAAACATATAATAGCTATTCATTGGAAAATAATAAAATGGCATATATATCAACTCCTTTACACTCTATTATACACTATATTATTAACTTATTATTAATAAAATAAAAATGCAATGATTAATTCATTGCATCTTTCAAACGATTACTAGGTTTGAATGTAACTGTCTTGCTTGCAGGAATGACCATTTCTTCTTGAGTTTTTGGTGAAATTCCTTTGCGAGCTTTACGATCATTTACTTTAAATGTTCCAAATCCAGAGATTAAAACTTTATCTCCTTCAACAACACTACGCGTAATTGTATTAAAAACTGTGTCTACTAAAATTTCGGCATCTTTTTTAGTTAAGTTTCTTTCTTTAGATACTGTTTCGACTAACTCTTTCTTGTTCATAACAACCTCCATAATTCTAATACTTCGAAAGTATAACATTAAAAAGTACCGATTTCAAGCACTTTTATAGCACAATTGCAATTACATTACTTTTGCCCTTATTAACAATTTTTGACAAAATATCATGCAGTCTTAAACTGGCATTTTCAGGGATTGCATTTAGCTTAATATACATACCTTCTTCAATCAAATCACCAAGTTTACGACCAAATACATCACAATCAAAAATCGCTTGTTTATCATTTCCACTAGAATTCAAATATTCAATAAATGCTTCTGCTTGTTCCCTCGATCCAATAATTGGTTCAAAAGTACTTTCAATATCAACTTTGATCATATAAGTAGTTCCTGCTTTAGAAACAAGTTTCATCCCATAACGAGGTCCTTGTTTAATAATTTCTGGATCACTCAACTCAATTTCATCTAACTTTGGAATTGCATAACCATATCCTGTCTGCTTTACCATTCTAATAGCATTTGAAAAACCTTCATATTCTTTTTTTATATCTACTAGTTCTTGAATAAAGGTTAAGAAAGTTGCCTGATCAAATCCTTTATCGCCAATTATTTCTTCTAATATTTCATTATATAGCCCTTCACGTTCTTCAATTTTTAAAGTAGCACTTGAAGTAGTTGTATCTATTCCTGTTAAGTAAGCTTTATCAACAAAATCATATTCGCTGATCGTATCACCAATCCGTTCTACATCTTTAAACTTTTTAATTGATTGTAATGATTCTTTTAATGATGTATCTAATGTTTGTTTTAACCAATGACTATTTGACATCATTGCTAACCATTTAGGTACCTCGATACGTACTTCACTGATTTTAAATTCATATAATGCATCTTTTAATAATGAAACAATTTGTGGTTCTTCCATATTTGTAACATCCATAGATAGAACTGGAACATCATATTTAGCGGTTAAACGTTCATACTCTTTTTTACAAGCAGGACTGTTGACATCTTTAGTATTAATTATAATAATAAACGGCTTATCAATGTCTAATAGTTCTTCAACAATACTATCAGTCGCTTCATTATAATTAGCTCCTGGAATATCACAAATACTACCATCACTAGTTATAACGATTCCAATTGTTGAATGATCTTGTATAACTTTTTTCGTTCCGACTTTGGCTGCTTGATCAAATGGAATTGATTCTAAATACCAAGGCGTTTTAACATAGCGTATTCCTTGATCATCTTGATATCCTTTTGCTCCTTCAATAACATAACCAACACAATCAACTAGTCGGACATTAACTTTAAAATTCTCATCCATTAACATTTCTACTGCTTGATTAGGAATAAATTTAGGTTCTACAGTCATAATCATTTTACCTTTACCAGACTGTGGCAATTCGTCAATGGCACGCAGTTTTGCATCTTTATCTTCGATATATGGAATGACCGCCATTTCCATAAAACGTTTGATAAATGAAGATTTCCCACTTCGAACCGGTCCAACCACCCCTAAATATATGTCCCCATCGCACCTTTTTGCGATATCATGTAAGATATTTTTCGTTTCCATTGTAAACTCCTCTCTTCGTATTATTTATATGAAATATGCCTATATTTAGAACACATCTAATTATTAATTTGGTATAATTGATAAAGGAGGTATTTCCATGTACTCATATTTAGAATTAGAGAATAAATCTTTTGAAGATTTTTACTTGAAATTTTGCGGGATGCAAGAATGTAAACCTAATTATTCATATGGTCCAGCTGTTCGTCCAAATTATCTATTACATTACTGTCTCTCCGGTCAAGGTGAATATCACGTTAACAACCAAGTATATCAGATTAAAGCAGGTGATGCTTTTTTAATAATGCCAAACGTTGTCACTTATTATCAAGCCGACCAACATGAACCTTGGACATATTTATGGATCAGCTTTGATGGTTCTAAAACTCGTCAATATTTAAAACGATGTAATTTAGATGAACATAATCTTGTAGTTCATTGTGATTATATCAATGAATTGAGAGAAACAACGATTGCTATTCTTGCACACAATAAACTAAGCTATAGTAACGAGTTATTTATTCAAGGACAACTGTATACCTTTTTTAGTTTTTTAGCCAAAAGTGCTAATATTACTTATAATGATAATGTAGCCCCTAACTACAATCCATATGTTGATAAAGCAATTGAATATATTCAAAATAATTACCAGGAAATGGTAACAGTCAACGAGATTGCTGATTACCTTTCTCTCAACCGCAGTTATCTAACAACATTATTTAAAAAGCATCTTCATTTATCACCACAAGAATTTTTATTAAAGTATCGAATGATGCGCGCCGAAGATCTTCTTACTAATACTGATCTTACAATTAATCAAATTGCCTTCTCTTGCGGATATTCTAACCAATTATCTTTTTCAAAAGCATTTAGTAATTCACATCAAATGGCACCACGTGATTATCGTAAACAATTTAAATTAGTTGATAATTCAAGAATGAATGATCCTCATGAACGCAAAGAATAGATTATTAGATCAATCTATTCTTTTTATTAATTATTATTGCTTTTATTCATGTAAGTAATTGCAATTATAATATATTAATAATGATTACTATTACCCATTTAAAAGAATTAGAAAAGTTAAGTAGTATTTGCGAATTTGTTTATACTAGATCTTTCCACCTGAATTTTGTCCAATTTACAAAATGACAAGTTTAAAATTGTTAGAAGCCAATAATGTGAAAACGAGAGCAAAAGGAAATATTCACCGATACACTAAAGATTACCTTCATTTATACGTTTGTCCTACCAGAGCAAGTGATACACAAGATGATCAAATTAAGGCTTCAAAATGTATTAACGCACACCTGTGATTAAATGCCATTTCTATGGTCCCTTATGACTATCCACCACGAAATAAAGAAGTTAAAATGCTTAATGAGTTAGGTTATTTAACCTGAAGTAAAGCAAAACAAGAAGTAATAGCTCAAAATCTTTCAAAACAAACAAGCAATCCTGTTATTAAGCAAATAGCTAACACTCTAGTCAAATCTAACCGATTAATAAATGAAGACATTGCTCGTAAATCAAGATTTATGCTACCTCAAAGTTTATATACTAGAAACTTTTTAAACAAGTTATTGAAAAATGCTAAAAATGACGTGAGAAAGATTTAATTAATAAACTACTAAAAAATTCCTTGTAATGAAAAAAGCTAATTTAAACATATATCAAATAAAGATTCATAAATTAATAAAATATAAATTGCTTTTTAATTTAATAAGCGTTATAATTAAATAGTAATGATTACTATTTAATAAATTTGGAGGAAAAGAAGATGAAATACGTTTGTAAAATTTGTGGATTTATTTATGATGAAGCTACTCAAGATGCTAAGTGGAATGATTTAGATACTGATTGGGTATGTCCGGTTTGTAAAGCTCCAAAAGAAAAATTTGAAGCAGTAGCAGAAACTAGTACTAGTAAATATGCGGGAACAAAAACTGAAAAGAATTTAATGGAAGCCTTTGCTGGTGAATCAATGGCTCGTAATAAATATACTTTCTTTGCTGAAGCAGCTCGTAAAGAAGGATTAGAGCAAATTGCTGCAATTTTTGAAGAAACAGCTGATCAAGAAAAACAACATGCTAAAATGTGGTTTGCCGCATTTCATGGAATTGGAACAACTGATGAAAATCTAGAAGCAGCCGCTGCAGGTGAAAATGAAGAGTGGACTGAAATGTATGCAAGAATGGCCCAAGAAGCACGTGAAGAAGGTTTTGAAGAATTAGCAATTAAATTTGAAAATGTTGCTATCGTTGAAAAATCCCATGAGAAACGTTATCTAAAATTATTAGAATCATATAAAAACGGCACAACATTCAAAGGCGATGCCCCAAAAGGATGGAAATGTCGTCAATGCGGATTCATTTATGAAGGAGATGAAGCACCTGAACATTGTCCTACATGCGGATATCCTAAAGCCTTTTTTGAAAGAATGTGTGAAAATTACTAATAAGAATTAATATAACTATTTTAAAAAGATGTAATTAAATATAATAATTAAATATTTGGATTGATTTCTTTATAAAGAAATCAATCCTTTTAATTTATGACTTTTTGATTATAATATTCTAAATCCATACCTATAAACTATTTTAAATCTGATTAAAAACTTCTCATCTAAACAGTTCTCTTTGATATATAAATACCCCACAAGCTAGAATAACGGTTTACCGTAGAATAGCTCTACACTTAAGCCTGTCTTATCCAACTGGTGAGGTTTACTCAGGATTATTATATTTTTGCTTTTAATACGTAGATTCTAGATAAATAATCTCCATTAGTCCCATCGTATTTTTCTTTATTTTCACCGCAAGAACTATCAGTTGTAATTAAACCCAAGTTCATTAATTCATCACCATAATGAACTGTATTATTAAGATTAACATGATATTCTTTATCCGGATCTAATCCCAACAGCTTTACACGACGGTAACCAACATTAACTTCCTGCAAAGTACGATAATATCCAATAATAGCAGTATTCTGATCCTGTGATACAACCATCCAAACAGTCTCATTACCTTCAAATGGACTTTTTAAACGGTAAAACGTTCCAAACTGAATAATCTCCCGATAGTCCTTCATAAAGGTGATTTGTTCTTTAACTTTTATCTGTTCATCCATGTTTAATTTATTAAGATCTAATTCGTATCCAAAAGTACCAAAATAAGCAACATTTGCCCTTGTTTCAATCGGTGTATTTCTCAACAACTGATGATTTGGCGCTGCCGATACATGAGCTCCAAGACTCGAAACAGGATATACCATTGATGTTCCATATTGGATTTTCAAACGTTCTAGCGCATCAGTATCATCACTGGTCCAACATTGTGGTGCATAATACATCATTCCTGGATCAAAACGAGCACCACCACTAGCACAAGATTCAAATAAAATTTCAGGAAAACGATTTGTTAACAATTCATATAACTGATACACTCCTAAAATATATTCATGCATAACTCGTCCCTGACTCTCACTATCGTGACAACTAGAGTAAACTTCTGTCATACAGCGGTTCATATCCCATTTAATATAAGAAATATTTGCTTTATCAATTACTTCTGTCATCATATTATAAACATAAATAACGACTTCTGGATTTGAAAAATCTAATACAAATTGATTACGTCCATGACTACTAGGACGGTTTGGTGTTTCTAAAATCCACTGTGGATGATTACGATATAAATCAGAATTTTTATTGACCATTTCTGGTTCAAACCACAAACCAAACTTCATTCCCAGATTATTTATTTTTCTTGATAAACCACTAATTCCACTTGGTAATTTTTGTAAATTCGGATACCAGTCACCTAACCCTGCAACATCATTATTACGTTTACCAAACCAGCCATCATCAAGAACAAATAACTCGATTCCTAATTTTTGAGCAGTTCCAGCAATATCCATAATTTTTTCTTCATCAAAATCAAAGTACGTTGCCTCCCAATTATTAACTAAAATAGGTCGTACTTGATCACGATATTTCCCACGAGCCAATCGTCTTTGATAAAGTTTGTGGTAAGTTTGTGACATTTTATTTAGTCCATCATTTGAATACACCATGACTACTTCCGGAGTTTGAAAACTTTCTCCTTTTTCAAGACTCCAGCTAAAACAGTGGGGATGTATTCCCATCATCACTCTTGTAACATCATAAGTATCAACTTCAACCTGAGCTAAAAAATTCCCACTATATACAAAACTAAATCCTAAAACCTCACCAGCATATTCATTACAATTTTCACGCTTTAAAGCGATGAAAGGATTAAAATTATTACTTGAACATCCTCTTAGAGAATATATAGATTGAATTCCATGCTCTAGCTTTCTCTCCTTAATGCTCCTTTCACGAGCCCAAGCACCTGTTAATTCAATCATCTCATATTCTTTGTCGGGTAAATCAAGTGACATACTCATCACTTGCTCTAAAGTTATTTTTTGTTCACCGCAATTTTCAATGTAAGCATTTCTTGTAATTACCGGCATATTTTCAAAAATTGTGTAACTTAAAATAATTTTTGAATCAATTATATTATCATATAAAGTTATTAATAAAGTTGTTGCTTCATCTGGTGATTCAACATATGTCGCGGGTAATTTATCTAATTTAGGCTTACCACTTATAATAGTATGCCCCTGATAGTTAAACGAAATGATTCGACTACCATTTGCTTGAGCGATTTCAATCGCAGGGTGACGCATATCACCAGAGCCATAAGCAGGATATTCCTGTTTAATATGTTCTAAAGAAAATGTTAAATCGCCTTCAAAAGCACATGATGCCATTGGTCGCTGCATAGTTTCAAATAAATGATCAAAATTTTCACGATCTTTGATTGCTTTACCATAATAAAGTTGTCCTAATTGATTATTTTTTAAAATTTTAAAAATATAACTTATCTCTTGATTATATAAATGAAATATCTTAGTTGTTTTATGAAATTTAATTGGCATATTTCTTCTCCTTTAAATCAATAATCGGTTCATTTGAATTTTTTATATCTTCCGTTACATCATCAAGAATCATCTGATTTTCTTCTTTCCTTAAAGCGATTATATTCATAATTCTTTGATAGTACGCTCCGTTTAATTTGTAATACTTTTTATAAATAATATAACTTATTAGCACTAAAATAATTGGTAATGCAACCATAATAATACGCATTCCATTTTGAGTTGCCATAGTTTGAGAAGCTCCAGCAACATATCCTGTGGCATCTAAAGCAAAACCTGTAAATAAAGCACCCATAGCTGAAGCAAATTTTACTAATAAGGTTTGAATTGAAAAAATTACAGACTCATTACGTGTCCCTAGCTTATATTCTCCATAATCTACAACATCGGCTAATACTACTGTCACTGTACCTAATTGTAATCCAGAACCGAATTTGACACAAATCCCTGCTACTGCTGTTAAAATATAATTTTGTGGAGCAATAAATCCTGTTACTAATAAAATGATTAGACCAACTACTGGTATTCCACTAGCTAAAGCATACACCTGTTGTTTACTTAATCTTTGAGATAACTTTGGAAAGATGATCAAACCAAAAATCTCTGCAAATCCTGCAAACATTGTAAAAACAGAAAATAATCCCTTATTGCCTGCAACATAAATAAAATAATAAGTTTGAACCCCAGCAATACAATTCATTCCAAAATTAAATGTTAAAATCGTTGCTATTGCTACTAACAGCTGATCATTTTTACGAATTATTTCGAACATCTTTCTAAACGAAGTCTTTTCAGGTTTCTTTGCTTCTACTCGATCAGCTGATTTAACATTAACTACAGTAATTCCCACAGTTACAATAAAAATAATGGCAATGACAATAGCAAAATTTGTATATCCCACTTGAGCATCACCATTTCCAAGGAAATCCATGATTTGTAATCCAAACCCACCAACTAACAGAGAACCCCCAATCGATGCAAAAATTCTTGGAATAACAGCTACACGATCTCGTTCTTCTGGATTTGATGTTAAATTAGGTAACATTGACCAATATGGGATATCCATGACGGTATATGTCATTCCCCATACGATATACATAATAGCAGCAAATATATACAAACTAGTTCCTGATAATCTCCAATCAGTAAATAAAGCAACTAAAATAATTGCATTAACAATAGTTCCAATTGCTAACCAAGGTCTAAATTTACCCCATCTACTATGGGTGTTATCAACAATCATTCCCATACCTAAATCATTAACAGCATCCCAAAATTTTGCTAAGAAAAACAATGTTCCTACAAATGAAGCTGATAATTTAAGAACATCTGTAAAATACAACATACAATAAGTAAAGATAATTCCACAGCACATATCCTTACCAATTGCGCCTACTCCATATGAATATTTTTCCTTAAATGATAATCTATCATTATTCATTTTTCTATCCCCTTTCAACGATAATAAATGGTTCATTTAAATTAACCATACCATATCTATTAACAGTTATATTTTTACGATTTAAATTTGTAAAAACAAACGGTGTTGCATCAATACAACGATGTTTTTTTAATATTTCTGAATCAAAAGTTAACAAAATATCACCCTGTTTAACAACTTGATCAGGATCTACAAATATTTTAAAGCCATCCCCGTTTAGTTGATTCGTGTCCAAACCCACATGAATTAGAAACTCTATTCCTTGACCTTTCAAAACAATTGCATGCTTTGAAGAAAAAATAAAATTTATTTTACCATCAATTGGTGCGACAACTCTATTACCAGTTGGAAATATTACAACCCCTTCTCCAGTCATTCCTTTTGAAAAAACTTCATCAGGACAATACTCTAAAGGATAAACTTTTCCTTCTATCGGACAATTAACTTGAATTTCCTTTTTAAATACTCCCATCACTTTCCTCCTCAGTTTACTGTAAGCGCTTCTATATCGACAATTATAACATTTGGATATATTTATAATAGTATTAGATGTATTTTAAATATGTCAATTTGTTATATATTCCCTAATTACAAAAGGAAAGTAATTGAAATAAATTTATTTATTAATATTATATATTTTCAAAATACAACATTAAGACATATTTTTATAACATTTTAACTAAAATTATAAAGTAGCTTTTTTATTTTTTTACCTTTAACTTTAAGATTCATTGTATTAGAATAAACCACGAGGTGAATTATTAAATGGAATTTTCAAAACGAATGGAACTTTTTCAAGAAAGTATTTTTACAATTTTAGCAAAAAAGGCAGCATTAAGACGTGAAAATGGAAAAGAAGTAATTGATTTTAGTACGGGTACGCCAAATATTCCCCCTACCAAAAGAATAAGAGAAGTGCTTGCTAATGCTGCCCTAGATCCTAAAAACTATGTTTATGCGATTAATGATTTACCAGAATTAATCAAGGCTGTAATCGCTTGGTATAAAAAACGTTATGAGGTCATTTTAGAAGATGATGAAATTTGTTCATTACTGGGTTCTCAGGAAGGCTTAGCACATCTAGCAATGACATTGATCAACGATAGTGACATTGTCTTAGTTCCTAATCCTAGCTATCCTATTTTTAAAGACGGGCCGTTGCTTGCTAATGCAAATATTGTCGATATGCCTTTAAAAGAAGAAAATAATTATTTGATTGACTTTGATAAAATTGATCCAACCATTGCTAAAAAAGCAAAATTTATGATTGTTTCATATCCTAACAACCCTACCTGTGCGATTGCAAATGATAAGTTTTATTTAAGATTAATTGACTTTGCTAAAAAGTATCAAATTATTGTATTACACGATAATGCTTATAGCGAACTATTATTTGAAGGCTTAGGTAGAAGCTTTTTATCATATCCTGGCGCTAAAGATGTAGGTATTGAATTTAATTCCTTATCAAAAACTTATGGGCTTGCTGGTGCTCGAATTGGATTTGCAGTTGGCAACAAAGCAATTATTGAACAGCTTAAAACATTAAAATCTAATATGGATTATGGCATGTTTATCCCTATTCAATTAGCAGCAATCGAAGCCATTACCGGTGAACAAAATTGTGTTATAAAAACAAGAGAGGCTTATCAGCGGCGTCGCGATATCTTTTTAAAATGTGCTCAAGAAATTGGCTGGAATATTAAAGAG
This sequence comes from Thomasclavelia ramosa DSM 1402, assembly GCF_014131695.1. Classification (NCBI taxonomy): domain Bacteria; kingdom Bacillati; phylum Bacillota; class Erysipelotrichia; order Erysipelotrichales; family Coprobacillaceae; genus Thomasclavelia; species Thomasclavelia ramosa. The sequence continues at coordinate 1,082,394 of NZ_CP036346.1, read as the reverse complement.
ACAAAAGGAACTATGTTTATTTGGGCAAAAATTCCTAGCTTATATCAAAAGTCAATTGATTTTGTTAATGATTTATTTGAGCAAACCGGTATTTTATTTATTCCTGGTAGTGCTTTCGGCAGCGAAGGAGAAGGATATATTAGAATTGCTTTAATTCAAGATGAAGAAATAATAAAAAAGGCTTTCATTAAAATGAAAGCAACTAATATTTTCAAAAATTAAATTTTAAATATCAATTAGCAAACCTCTTTTTGGTTAGAATCAAAAAGAGGTTTTATTGCTCAAACTACTTTTATCATTATTTATAGATATAATAGAAAAGCAAACCCGTTTGGGCCTTGCTTCATTATGTTAATTTTTCTTACATGTATGTAAATGTTGATAAAAAGCGCCTAATAGATTAGCATCATTACGATATTGACAAGGAACAACTACAGGGCGTGCAATTGGTGAATTAGCCTTTAATCCAGTTTGATACATTTCTTCTATATGTTTCTCAACTAATTCTAATAATAATGGTTGTGCTGAGATACCACCACCAATCGCAATTTTTTCTGGGTCGAAAAGTGCTTGTAAATTATAAATTTGAACAGCTAAACGATTACAGAATTTATCAAGCCCAGCAAGTACCTTTTTATCTCCACTATTTGCCATTTCAAAAATCTCTTTACCATTATATTGTTCTTTTGTTCCAACAGACTCTTGAACTGCCTTTAATAAGCCAGGAATTCCATTCGTAGCTGCCCATACACATTCAGGGTTATTGCCATCTTCCCCATTAGTCCGCATCCATGAAAATTCTCCTGAAGAGAAATGTTTACCAATATGAACTTTACCATCACGAACAATACAACCGCCTATTCCAGTTCCTAAAATTATTACAGCAGCATCATCAACATCTTTTAAACATCCAAATCCTACTTCCGCATTAGCCGCACATTTAGCATCATTACCAATCGTAATAGGCAACGGGCAACGTTCTTGTAAAATTTTTACAATTTCCATATCTTTTATATATTTATATGCACCACCAGTATAAGCAAAGCCCTTTTGAGGATCTATTGCACCCGGCATAGAAATTGCCATACCAACAATTTGTTCAGCATACTTATCATACAGTTCTCCAATTACCTCAACAAACTGCTCAATACTTTGATGAGGTGCAATTGTACTTCCTTTTTCAATAAACTCTCCCGTTTCATTTAATAAAGCATACTTGATTGAACTACCACCAATATCTAATGTTAAATAATTCATATTATCTCCTTTCATATTTCGCTCTTACTTTTAAGTATAACGATATTTCCAACAAGATTCAATAAATTATCAAAACACGAAAATAGATACACATTTGTGTACCTATTTTTTACTATTTCACCATCGTGGCGGACGTGGTGGCGGTCCTGGGGGTCGTGGCCCTGGTCCTGGGGGACCTGGCTGCCATGGTGGTCGTGGTCCCGGTCCTGGTGGGCCTGGCTGCCATGGTGGGCGTGGTCCCGGTCCCGGTGGGCCTGGCTGCCATGGTGGTCCCGGTTGCCATGGTGGAGGAAATAACCACCAAAACCAAAATGGAATAATTGGCTGCCGACTATCTAACTGATTATCAATCATGTAATATTCATCTTGAAGCGGATCCATTTAAACACCTCACTTTATTATACAATATGTATCCCTTTAAAGAAGGCATGGGCTTTTACCAATCAAGATTAACTTTTTTTCCTTTACGATAATATTCTTTATCATAATCATTAATTTCGCGAATTACTCGGCATGGTACCCCATAAGCAACAGAATTTGCTGGAATATCTTGGGTTACAACACTACCAGCTCCAATAACACTATTGTCACCAATCGTAACCCCCGGTAAAATAACACTATTTGCACCGATCCAAACATCATCCCCAATTACAATCGGCAATGAAAATTGCGTTCCACCTCTTCGATATTCCGGATCAACAGGATGACCAGTTACTGATAATGTAACATTTGGAGCAACCATTACATTGTTACCAATATGAACTTCAATATCATCAACAACAACCAAATTAAAATTAGCATAAAAATTTTCACCAATATAGGTATTACAGCCGTAGGCAAAATAAGCGGGAGCTTCAATCCATATATTTTCACCAGCATGGCCTAGTAACCCTCTTAAAATATCCTGTTTTTCTTTTTTATTATCAGGATGACAATGATTATACTCGAACATTCTTGCTTTACAATTTAATCTTTGACGTTCAATTTCTTTTTCATACTCTTGATCTTCTATATTTTCATGGCCAAATTCCCGATATAATTGACCGTTCTTCATTTTATCTTTTAATAACATATATCCTCCTTATGATAAACACCCAGCTAAGCTGGGTGTCATATCCTTAATATTATTTAACACGAACTAACTCTAAATAGCTAGTATCCCCTTTAAGTCCTGGTTTACCACCAGTAACTAAAATAAGTTCTCCCGATTCAACACCATTTTCTTTTGCAATGATTTCAGCATAATCCATCATACTTGAACGTGTTTTCATTGTTTTGCATTTTACTGGTTTTACTCCCCAGTTAATTGCAAGGGCTCTAGTAGTTGCTACTTCAGGTGTAGCAGCAATGATCCGAGCTTCAGGACGATAACGAGACATTTTTCGAGCAGTAAATCCACTTTCAGTAAAAGCAATAATCGCTGCAACTTGGAATTTAGAGGCAATTTCTGCAACTGACATACAAATAGCTTCAGATGTATCTTGTGGAGCAGTTCTTACAGCTTGACGATGTAATGCATCATAATCTAAGCTATTTTCTGTTTTTAAAGCAATCTTACTCATTGTCATTACTGCTTCTTGTGGATATAGGCCTGATGCAGATTCCCCAGATAGCATGATTGCATCTGTTCCATCAAAAATAGCATTGGCAACATCACTTACTTCTGCACGAGTCGGGCGAGGATTTTGCTGCATACTTTCAAGCATTTGAGTAGCAGTAATAACTAATTTTCCCATATCCTTACATTTCGTAATGACTTCCTTTTGAATCAATGGGACATCCTCTGCAGGTACTTCAACTCCTAAATCACCACGGGCAACCATAATCCCATCAGCTATTTTTAGAATCTCATCTATGTTTTCAACACCTTCGCTATTTTCAATCTTAGCAATGATTTGAATATCAGGTCGACCATTTTCAACCAAAAGTTTTTTTACATCAAATACATCTTGTGCACGTCTTACAAAAGAAGCAGCCACATAATTGAATGGTTGTGTACATCCATAAGTTAAATCATCAATATCTTTTGGTGATAGATAATCGAAACCTAATTTAATTCCCGGTACATTGATTCCCCTTTTATTTTTTACAATTCCGTTATTAGCACAAACACATACAATGTCTGTACCTTCAACATGATCAACTAGCAATTCCACTTGACCGTCATTTACCAAAATAAACCCACCAGGTTTTACATCCTTATATAATTCTTTATAAGTGATTGTAAAACGATCACTTGTTCCGACAATATCTTCTTGACAAATTGTGACAACCTGACCTTTTTTAAATTCAGTTGAACCATCGATAAAATCACCTGTTCTAATTTCCGGCCCTTTAGTATCTAATAAAATAGCAACGCTTGTATCCAACTCCTTATTGATTTCAGTAATCAAATCAATTTTTGCCTGATGCTCAGGATGAGTTCCATGAGAAAAATTAAGTCTCATTACATTCATTCCAGCTTTAACTAATTTAGTTAACATCTCTTTGTTATCTGATGCTGGTCCTATCGTACATACAATTTTTGTTTTACTCATTACTTCGTTTTTTAGCATATCGTCATTACCATCCTTTTCCTTCTCAATTTATCATACATGTTTATTATAGCCCATCTAAAAAACACTTGCGAGACTTTTGATAACATTTATCAAAAGATTTTTAGTTGATTAACGCTTACAAATTTCGAAAGCGTATTCAACATCTTCTTCACCTTTAATACAGTATTCTTCGAGTATTGGAGCACCCCAACTATCATCACCGCCAACACCCATTTGAGCAGCTAAAATAGTTACAAAGGTAAAATATGATTTTGGTAATTCTTCTTGATGCATTGCAGCTTCTAAAGTCTGCAAGCTATATGGAAGAACAGTTGCTTCGAATGGCTGATCGATCATTTTGAAACAAATTCCTTGATCTTTTTCATCAGTTATTGCTAAATAACGCAAATCACAGCGATTTCCACATTCTTGTGGAACTAAATATGGCGATAAGTTATCCTTAACAAGACAATCATAAACATCAATTTTTGCTCCATCCTTACGATCAATATAATTTTCTAAAGGTCCACGACCTAAATATTCAAAACGATCAACTTGATCATACAGTTTAAAACACATTCCTATTAATGGTAATTCTGGTAATCCTGCTTTTCCATGATAATGATAATCAACCCTAATAATACCTGGTGCCCGTACTGTAAAGACTATATCAACAGTAGTTGCAGGAATTACCGGTAAAGTATACTCAAAAAATACTTTTACACTACTATAATCAGAGGCAACTTCATAATTAAACTTAGTACAATTATAAAAAGTTGAAGCCCCAAACCACATTGAACTATTCACCTCATGTTTATACCCGCGTTCATTATCAGTTGATGCTCGGCTAAAAACAGGACGTGGAGCTCTTGCGATATATTCATGGTTCCCATATTTTAATGAAATTAATCCTTCACTATTAGCAAACATCACTTCAAAATCATTGTATCTTATACCGATATTACCATCACCAATAATAACTTTTAGCGGTTGTTTAGAAACTGAGAGCGGTTTATATTCACCAACTATAGTTTGACCGAAAGCAACTTCAAAACCAGCTTTAGCCCAAATTTGATCATCTTTCAATAAAGCACTAACTGTCTTAACAGCTTCTTTATCTAATTTTGTTAACCACGGAATCAATATTTCTTTAGAGTCTCCAGGTTTTACATCGGCTATGAAACATCCCTCCTGTAAAACTTTTTTACCTTGTTTTAATTGATAAACAAATTGATATTTACTAGTGTTACTAAACATCATTTTATTTGTAATTATGACACCTGCATCTGTCGGCTTAATAATAATATCTTGATATAAATATTTAACTTCTTGAGCTTTTGGCGAAATAGTACGATCAGCAAAAACAATTCCATCGCCACAGAAATTATAATCAGTATAGCGTTCTTTAAAATCTCCACCATAACCAAGAACTTTTTCACCATAACCATTTGTATAGTACACTGCCTGATCAATATAGTCCCAAATAAAACCACCTTGATATTGAGCATACTTATCTTCTAAATCAGTATACTGTTTCATTCCACCTAGAGAGTTTCCCATAGCATGCATATATTCACAACTAATATACGGTTTTGCAGGATTGCCCTGTAAATATGTTTCAATTTCTTTCGCTTTTGCATACATACGTGATTCCATGTCAGTTGCTTCACAATAATCACGATTCCATACACAACCTTCATAATGAACTAAACGAGTCGGATCATTTTCTCTAAAATGATTAGCCATAGCAACAATATTTGTTCCCGCGTATGATTCATTACCACATGACCAAATTAAAATCGAAGGATGATTTTTATCACGCTGTAGCATTGTATTAGCACGATCAACAACGACATCATGCCATTGTGGCAGGTTTCCTGGAATATTCCATGACGGTTCACAAGCACCTAATTTTTGCCATGAACCATGACTCTCTAAATTTGCTTCATCAATTAAATAAATTCCATACTCATCACATAGATCATACCACAATGATTGATTTGGATAATGAGATGTTCTTACTGCATTAATGTTATGCATTTTCATAAATTTGATATCATATAGCATATCCTCTTTTGTAATAGCCCGACCTTTATCAGCAGCAAATTCATGACGATTAACACCTCTAAAGACAATTCTTTGACCATTTAACTTCATTATCCCTTGATCCATTTTAAACTCTCTAAATCCAATTTTTTGTGGTATAACTTCTACTAAATTATCATCATGATCATAAACGGTTAACAATAGTTTATACAAATATGGATTTTCACTTGACCATAAATTAACATTAGTCAGTCCAAACGAAAAATTAGTTAATGGCAATTGCTTTGCTTGATAAATAATATTATTATTCTGATCATATAAAGCAGTATTTAGATAGCCCTCTTTTTTAGCAATTACATCTAAATTGACCGATACCTGGACATCTTTATAATTATTTTTTAAAGTAGTCTTAACAAACAGATCATTAATATGAATGTCTTCTATAGCATATAAACTTACATCTCTAAAAATCCCTGAAAAGCGCCAAAAATCCTGATCTTCTAACCAGCTGGCACTAGAGCGTTTATAAACCTCAACCGCTAATTTATTTTCACCATCTTTTAAAGCATAAGTTACATCAAAACTTGATGGCGTAAATGAATCCTCACTATAACCAATAAATTCTCCATTTAACCAAACATAATAAGCCGTTTCAACTCCATCAAAAACCAGACGAGTTGTTTTATTCTTTAATGCTTCATTTACTTCAAAATAGCAAACGTAACTTCCTACAGGATTATCGTCACTTGATATATGTGGTGGTCTTAATTTCTCATGCCCATCCCATGGGTATAAAGTATTAATATACTGCATCTGATCATAACCTTGCATTTGAATATGACCTGGTACATCGATCATATCAAAATAATGACAATCAATATCCTCTTTATAAAAATCAACAAATCTTTCATTAGGATTTTTAGCATAATTAAAATACCAGCGTCCATTTAAAGACTGCTTTAATTCCATTGCATCTCCATTCAATGCTTTATCAATATCGAGATAATAAGAATGATCACTATAAGCATTTAAGCGATTTACCGCAAAAACTTTAGGATCTGCTAACCAATTTAAATCTGCTTGTGTTCCTTTCATAATAGCCTCCAATTTTACTTATATTTTAGTGAAATACATATATATTTTACTAAAATATAATAAATTTTTCAATTCTTTTAATAAGATAATTATTTATATTTTATATAAATAATTATCTTCCGGCTAAGCTGAAGATTTTCATGTGCAGGTATACAGAGTAAATGCTAAAGTTCCTTCATTTCATGCAATCTGTCTCTACCACTTACGCTAATTCTTATTTTAAATCAAGTACAAGTTATTCCACCTTTTAATTGACTCTTTATATATTCTTTGTAACTTTTCCTATTATAACTACATAATTTTCTCTGCACTAAAGCTTTTTCTTGACCCATAGATTATCTGTGAATTTTATTGCATACAAAAAGCGACTTATCCTGTCGCCTTTCTTATTTTTATGTAATTATTTCAACTTATCATTGATAAAACGCTTGAAGAAAATCGCGTTAGTTCCTGTTGTTAATAAATCAGATACTGGTTCTGCCAGCATTACCGCTAATACACCATTGCTAATGAAATTAGGTAAAATATAAATCAAAGGAATTAATAAAATTATCTTGCGATAGAAAGCAAAGAAAAATGATCTTTTTCCTTCGCCCAATGATGTATAGATTTGTTGAAAAGAGCTATTAGCACCAATAATAATATAGCCAAAGATATACACTCTTAACATCTTTACCCCCAATTCCATTAGTTCTAGATCGTTAGTAAACATGCTAACAAAAAGCGCCGGGAACAACTCCATCAAAGTTACCATTATTACTGAAAATGTCAAGGCCACCTTAATTACCATTTTGATTGCCTCAATAACTCGTTCTTTTTGTCTAGCACCATAATTAAAAGAAATTATCGGCTGGCTCCCTTGGGCTATTCCTTCCATTGGTAAAAAGACAATTTGGGCCATTGAAGCCATAATTGTCATAGAACTAACGGCAATATCACCGCCAAAAAATAATAATTGTCGATTAAAACATACTTGTAAGATTCCCTCCGTACTATTCATAAAAAATGGTGAAATCCCTAAACCCAATACTCTTTTCATAATTATTTTATCAAAGAACAAGTATTCTTTCTTTATTTTTATTGTTGACCGTTTCGAAAAAATAAAATGCATTACCCATAAAAAAGAAACAAATTGCGAAATGATCGTAGCCAAGGCCGCTCCCGCTACTCCCATATTTAAAGTAAAAATAAAAATTGGATCTAGAATAATATTTAACGCGCCTCCAATAACTAACGTTAACATTCCAAACTTCGCATACCCTTGGCAATTAATAAAATAATTCATTCCCACACTTAATTGTACAAAAATCGTCCCCAATAAATAAATATTTAAATAATCTTTGGCATATGATAACGTATTTGCACTTGCACCAAACAATAATAAAATTTCTTCACCAAATATATATAAAACAATCATGATAACTATTGAACTTAATACTAAAGAACTAAAACAATTTGAGATTATTTTATTTGCTTGGTCATTTTCATCAGCTCCTAGACTTATTGAAGCTAATGGTGCCCCACCACGGCCAAACAAATTAGTAAAAGCGGTAATTATTGTAATAATTGCACTACACAAACCAATTCCAGCAATTGCTAAAGCTCCATCCTCCATTCTTCCAATATAAATTCGATCCACTAAATTGTATAGCAAGGTTACCATTTGTGCTAAGATCGATGGTATCGCCAGTGATAGCAGTAACTTTGAAATTTTTTCATTAGCAAGTCGCTCATTCATTGTTATTCCCTCCTAAATTTTCATAAATTTGGCTAATTAATCGGTTAAACTGTTCTTTATCTTGATCACTTAACCCCTGATAAGCAATTTCATTATAATTATCTTGAACAGCCCGAATTTCTTTAATCAGCTCATTAGCATATGGTGTTACAAACAAACAATTACAACGACGATTTTCATTATCTACTTGGCGTTCAACGAGCCCTCTTTTGACTAGTTTGTCAAGCGAACAAGAAACATACGCCTTAGAAATACCCCGGATATTGACAATATCTTGAGCATGATGATACTCAGGATTATTAGCTAAAAATGCCAATACATCAATTTCAATTTGAGTGATTTGATACTTTTTTTGTATTGTTTCAAACATAATATTATATTGCTTTAATAAATAAGGATAAATTGCCATTAAAAAGGTTTTCTTCATTTCTCTACTCCTAACTGTTCGTTAATGAACAGTTCTATAATAAACTATTTATTATGAATAAATTACATTTTTTCACAATAAGAAAAAACTAATATTTGTTGAAAGTTAAACAAATATTATTAGGGTGGTTATCTTTAAATATAACAACAAAAATACTTTATCGTAGATTAAAAAACAATGAGCTATATCATTTGTTATCCATTTTTCATAGCGGTATAATATGAATATAGAAAATGAGTTAATCATATATAGCTTGAAAGGAGGATGCTATATGACAAATTGGCAAATAGTGAATCATCGCTTGCAAAATCTATCATTACATAATCTAAAAGAAATCTGTTATGCACATAATATTTCTATGGAAGAACGTGACCTAGAGTTAATTCTTCAAATAATTAAAAATAACCCATATTCAATCGTAAATGAAGAATATACTCCGATTTTGTTTATTGAGATTTCCAATGTGACGAATAAAGCTACCTGTGACAAATTTAAGCCAATTATCGAAAAGGAATATTTGATTCACTAATAAAAAGCACCTAATAAAATTAGGCGCTTTTTAATATCATTAAAAATAGGGTTACTATCTTCTAAACTTTCTGTTATATTTTCTAAAAGATTCCGTAAACACATTATACTCTTCATTGGGAATATCTTCACCTTGAACAATCCTATCAATGACCGGTTTGTTTTCTTCCATCATTTTACGCGCATATTCTTCGGCAGTATTATTTCCTTTACTAATATTTAAGATATAATTACAAACTTGTTCATACATATCTTCTCCGGTAAACAGTTCCCACTGTTGACAATTTTTTACATCTAAAATATTTATTATAATTCTAGCTATTAACTCTCTATCTTTCATTTTTATCACCGCTCAATATTATCCCACAAATGACAATCAAGTTCAAATCATAGATAAAATTTTTAAAAGTTGTATAATATAAATGAGCATAAGATTGTCCTCCCGTTGACAAACTATGCTCATTTTTTCAATATTTTCATTGAGAATAATTGGTAAAATAGTTGAAATAATCACATCATAATCAATAATACTAAAAATATTTAATTTACCCCATATTCATCGTCATACAATAACTTAATTCTCTTATTGACATTTCCAAATAATAATCCACCATTTTCCCCTTGAACCATTTCTACAATAAATTTAATTGCGAGCACCTTTTATATTATTCGTGCAAAAAATTTAATTATCTCCATTTTTTTTATTAAAGATATAAAAAACAATCTGCTTATCAAAAATATTTTTAAGGAAAAATAACTTATTTCCCAGATCAATTGTCTAATTAAATCCTAGTTATTTCAAATGATTAAAAATAGCTATATTTCAAAAATTTATCATTGGCCATTTAAAGCTTATACAGATCACAATCCTCAATTTTTCCTCATTTATAACATCAAGCTTGATAACTTCTCTTTCCTAATTTTACTATAAACAAAGAATATTTGTAATAATTACCAAATTTAAAAAGTACAAACTGTTTTCACCTAATTTGTACTTTTTAAACTTTACTTCTTTTCTCATTAAACACAGAGATAAAAAATACTAATCTAATATTAATAAAAAAGATTACTATTGTATGATTTATCTAGTTTAACGACGGCATCATAATATTAGTTTTCTTTTAGCGTATTTAGCTGCACCATACATTCCCGCTTGTTCCCCAAGTTCTGCAACCACTAGATCACAGTTATTACTAGCAATTTCCAAAGCATGAATAGCAGCAACCTCTCGAGTTGAAGCTAATAACCGCTCTCCTGCATTTGATACTCCACCACCAATAATAATACGTTCAGGATTAAATAAGTTAATAAGGTTAGTTATCCCATAACCAAGTATTTCTCCTGTCTCTTTAAGAGTCGCAACGGCAATCGAATCATTTAAATCATAAGCTTGGCAGATCATCTTTGCAGTGATCTCATCACAATTATTTACCCATCTATTAACAATACTCATATGATCAATATCCTTTTCTTTAAACGTATTGATCATTCCAACTGCAGAAACGTACCTACCCAAGCACCCACTACTACCACAACGACAAGCTCTCCCATGACGATACATATTCATATGCCCAATTTCTCCGACACTGTCATTTGCACCGTATAAAACATGTCCATCTACTACGATTCCAGAACCTAAACCGGTCCCAATTGCAATTAAAATAATATTTTTAAAACCTTTCCCAGCTCCAAAATACAATTCTCCATAAAGATGCATTCTAACATCATTATCAATTACAGTTGGAATCAGCCACTTATGTTCAAACCATTCTTTGATCTTGACATTGTGCCAATTATTAAAATTAGGAGAAAATAAAGAAATACCGTCATTTCGATTTAACAAACCCGGTACTCCTATACCTAGAGCATCTATCTGTTCAAATGAAAGATTATTCTTTAAAACTAATATTTCTAAACATTTTTCAATTCTTTTTAAAACTATATCTGCACCCAAACTTGCTCCTGTATTTTTTTGAACCATTTTTAATAATTGTAACTGTTCATCAAAGAGTCCTTCTTTAATAGTTGTTCCGCCCAAGTCTACTCCCAAATAATACATTTTTCCTCCTATTAAAAAAGGGCATTTCTATAGTGAAGCTCCATTATTTTAATATGCTCAAATAACAGAGTTCACTTTCTTCTGCCCAACTTTTAAATTACTTTTTTACCGCCATACTTGCGAACTTTTAATACATGACAGCTTCCTTTACCAAAAACTCTTTCAATTTCAGTCTTATAAGCAGTTACAAATTCATCTTTAACAAAAGCTTGAATCGTTCCCGCAAAACCACCACCATGAACCCGACAAACGCCATTTCGGCCAATAATTTTTTCTGACATGGCTAATCCAATTGAAACACTTTGATTCTGAACATCGCAGTTTGCATACACATTTTGCAAGAACTTATAAGAACTATCTCCAGATTCCTTAACAACTTTTTTAAATGTTTCAAAATCACTATTGTTTAAAGCCTTAACTTCTTGATCAACCCGTTTATTTTCTTCAAATAAATGAATTGCTCTTAAAACCGCCCGGTCTTGACAAGCTTTTCTAGCACCTGCTATATCATTAAAGAAATCTTCCTCATCTACTTCACGTAAAAATTCTTTACCAAAATAGTTAGCTACTTTTTTCATTTCCATAGGAATTGCTGCATATTCATCAGTTAAATCAGCATGTGATCCTTTTGTATCAACAATACATAAACTGTGTCCAAATTTAGAAAAATCAACATCTACTTTATTAACAATTGGCTTAGCCACATCATTAAAATCAATATTAATCAAGCTACCTACTGAACTAGCACATTGATCCATTAAACCACAAGGTTTACCAAAGTATACATTTTCAGCATATTGACCAACTTGAGCAATTACAACAGGGTCAATAGTCATATCATTATATAAACCAGAAATAATAGTACCAATAATCGTTTCAAAAGCTGCTGAAGATGATAATCCTGCTCCCATTAATACATCACTAGTAATAAAAGCATTAAAACCACCAACATTATATCCTAATTCTTTTAACCGAGCGCATACCCCACGAATTAAAGCCTCAGATGTTCCTTCTTCAGCCTTTTTTATTTCTAAGTCTTCTAAATTAATTGGCGCAATATCAAAATCATCAGATAATACTTTAATTTTATTGTCAACTCTTCCAACAACAGCGATTGCATCAAGATTAACTGCTGCTGCTAAAACACAACCATGCTGATGATCTGTATGATTTCCTCCTACTTCGCTACGTCCTGGAGCACTGTAAATTTCTACATCGGTATCACCATACAATGATACATATTTATTGATTGCTTTAACATATCGCTCACGTTGATAATCTAAAAGATTTGTATCTACATAAATATCATTTAATAACTCATCATACTTTTTATTATTTAATTCTTCTACTAAAATTGTTGCTTTAATCATTATTTTATTACCTCAAATTTATATGATGTTATTTCATCATATACTTCACCTTTCTTTAAAATTGTTGTTGGATCCTCTTCAATATTAATTGCATCGGGAAGATTTTGAGTTTCAATACATAATGCGAATCTTCTTGGATATACAATTCCATATTTACCGATACGTCCATCTAAATAATTAGCACTATAAATTTGAGCTCCCGGCAATGATGTACTTACTGTCAATTTACGTCCAGTAGCTTCATGATATAATATAGCTTGGTCTTTATCTTGGTTAAAAATGAACGGATGGTCATAACCGGCACCTAATTTAAGCTGCTCATCATCACTATCAATTACATCACCAATTCTTGTCATTGAATTAAAATCAAATGGAGTATCTTTTACTAGATTAAATTTACCAGTCGGTAATCCATCAGAATCAACACATGCATATTTATCACTATGCACTAACAATTGATGATTATAAATATCTTCTTTAGCCCCCGACAAATTAAAATACGAATGATTAGTAATATTAATAATTGTATCCTTATCACTAGTTGCTTGATAACGTACAATTAAAGTATCTTTATTTAAAGTGTAAATTGCTTTGAATGCTAAATTACCAGGATATCCCTCTTCACCATCTTTTGACAAATAAGTAAACTCAATTGAATCCTCAAGTATTTGATAATCAAATATCTGATATGAAAAACCTTTGACCCCACCATGTAAACAATTAGGACCATTATTAATTGGCAGCGTATAAGTTTCACTGTTTAAAGTAAACTTACCTTTACCGATACGATTAGCTGTTCTCCCAACTAATGCCCCTAAATAAGCGTCTTTAGTCTGATAATCTCTAAAATCATCATACCCTAGCACTACATCATCAATATTTCCATCTTTATCTTTCATTAAAACTTTAACAATCGTACAACCATAGTTTGAAACAACAACTTCTAAATCATCATTTTTCATTTGAATTAGATCAATTTTATCATCAATCTTTTCGATTACCTTTATCATCTTATTCTCCTTTCAAAACTGTTTCCACGAAACTTGTTAAGGCATCAATTCCATAATCATCCATTTTAAAAACACCAGCATCTTCTAATACATTAACAAATTTAATTGCTACTGCTTCCTTCAAGATTTCATCAATATTTGTCTCTGTAAATTCATGTTGCGCTAACAACTGTTGATACCATGAATGGTGTTTATCTAATTCTGGATATTCTTCAATCTTTGCTTTTTTCAATAAACAGTCACTTAATAATTTTAATTCATCTTTTAATCGAGCTGGTAAAATAGCTAACCCCATTACTTCGATCAGACCAATATTTTCTTTTTTAATATGATGTGATTCTTGATGAGGGTGAAAAATTCCATCAGGATATTTTGTACTTGTCCGATTATTTCTTAAGACTAAATCAATTTGATACTTATCACCTTTACGACGAGCAATCGGTGTAATTGTGTTATGCGGAATATCCTCTGTATGCGAGATTATATCTAAAACTGGAGCATTATAATGGCGCCAGTAATCTAACATTTTCACTGATAAAGCGACTAATTCTTCTTTATTCTCTGAAGTTAATCGAACTGTCGATAATGGCCATTTAACCACTTCAATCAATGTACTTGGATATTTATCAGAAATTAGTGTCTTTAAAACTTCTGCACCTTGAATTGGAAATTCATAATTTCCACCTTGATAGTGATCATGACTTAAGATTGATCCACCAACAATTGGTAAATCAGCATTTGATCCAATCATGTAATGAGGAAATATATCTAAAAATGAAAACAGATTCTTAAACGTGTTCTCATTAATCACCATCGGCTTATGTTCCTCATTAAACACAATACAATGCTCATTATAATAAACATATGGTGAATATTGTAAATAATAATTTCCAGTCGCCAATTCAATTGGAATAATTCGATGAGTTTGTCGAGCCGCCCGATTCAAATCGCCACTAAAACCAACGTTTTCTTTACACAATAAACATTTAGGATATCCGCTTGATTTAATCAATTTAGCTTTAGCAATTTCTTTTGGATCTTTTTCCGGCTTTGATAAATTGATAGAAATCTCAATATTTCCATATTTAACATACTTTTTCCAAATAATATTTTTATCCGTACGACTCTTTCTAATATAATTAGAAGCAATTGATAATTTGTAATAATAATCAGTTGCTACTTTAGGACTTACCATATATTTCTGCTTAAATTTTTCATTTACAATATGGGGTCTAGGCATAATACAATTCATTATTTTAGTATCAAATAGATCTCTACTTGTGGTATTATCCTCAATTAATCCTTTTGTTACTGCATGATCCAACATCTTTTCTAAGATAGGTGTCGCTAACGGTAAGTGTTCATTAATCTCTTCATATTCAAAGTCATTTTCATCAAATAAATCTAATAATAGGTTTACTGAATAATCACATTCATCTTTAGTAATCATCTCTTTGTCTAAAGCAAACTGAATTAACCGATTAATTTCATGGTTCATTATAGTAATTCCTCCCTTTTACACAATTATATTGTAGCTCTAACTATAAATATTGTCAATCATTTTTACTAAATTATAAGTAAATATTTACTAATTTATTGACTAATGTTTACTAAAGAATTATAATAGCGTTGTAAAAATAAAAAAGGGGGACTCAAAATGAGTATATTAGTATTAGGTGGTGCTGGCTATATTGGAAGCCATACTGTATATCAATTAATCGAAAATGGAAAAGAGGTAGTTATCGTTGATAACCTTCAAACTGGTTTTAAAGAATTGATTCATCCTAAAGCCAAGTTTTATCAAGGAGATCTACGTGATAAAACATTTTTAAATAATGTTTTTGAACAAGAAAAAATTGATGGTGTAATTCATTTTGCCGCCAATTCATTAGTTGGTGTTAGTATGAAAGAGCCATTAGAATATTATGATAATAATGTTTATGGCATGATTGTTTTACTTGAAGTAATGAAAAATCATAGTGTAAAACATATTGTCTTTTCTTCTACTGCTGCAACTTATGGTGAACCTAAACGTATTCCAATCGAGGAAGACGATGAAACATATCCAACTAATCCATACGGAGAAACTAAATTAGCAATGGAAAAATTGATGAAATGGTGTTCTAGCGCTTATGGAATGAGTTTTGTAGCTTTAAGATATTTTAATGCTTGCGGTGCCCATCCAAATGGTAAAATTGGTGAACTTCATAATCCTGAGACACACTTGATTCCATTAATTTTACAAGTCCCATTAGGAATTAGAGAAAGTATTTATGTATTTGGTGATGATTATGATACTAAAGATGGTACCTGTATTCGTGATTATATTCATGTAATGGATCTTGCCGATGCGCATATCAAGGCTTTAAATTATTTAAAAGCTGGAAATCCAAGCAATATATTTAACTTAGGTAATGGTGAGGGCTATTCAGTTTTAGAAATTATCAACGCTGCCAAAAAAGTTACAAATCTGCCTATTGCAGTTACAAAGGCGGCACGTCGTGCTGGTGATCCTGCAAAATTAGTTGCTAATAATACAAAGGCAAAAGAAATATTAGGTTGGGAACCTAAATATACTGACATAGAAAAAATAATTTCTACCGCTTGGAACTTTTATATTGGCCGAAAATAGGTTATAATATTAAGTACATCAAGGAGGGTAATCATGGCTACAATTAAAGATGTTGCAGAGCTAGCAAATGTTTCCAGTGCCACTGTTTCAAGAATTTTAAACAATGATAAAACATTATCTGTTCCTGAAGAGACAAGGCAGGCGGTATTTAATGCAGCTAAAGAATTAAACTATATAAAGAAAAGAAAGGCAACCAAAAATGAATTCACGATTGGAATTGTTCAATGGTATTCATTGCAACAAGAAATTGATGACCCTTATTATTTACAAATAAGACAAGGTATCGAGAACTTTTGCTTACAAAATAATATAAATGTTATTAGAACTTTTAGAGCCGATCAAAACTATCTAGATGTTTTGAAAGGTGTAGATGGCCTAGTTTGTGTTGGTAAGTTTAATAATAATGAAATTTCTCAATTTAAAAAGATTTCAAATAAAGTTATCTTTCTAGATATGCATAGTCCAAATAGTGATGACAGTACGATCACTTTAGACTTCCACAAAGCGGTTATTGATGCTTTAGATTATTTAAAATCTTTAAATCATCATAAGATCGGTTATTTAGGCGGTAAAGAATATCTTGAAGACAATGTTGTATATCAAGATGCTCGTAAAGAAATATTTATTGATTATTGTAACAAAAATAAGATTATTTACAAAAAATATTTACTTGAAGGTGAATTTACAACTGAATCTGGTTATTCCATGATGATGGATCTGATCAATCAAAAAGATTTACCATCAGCGATTTTTTGTGCCAGCGATCCAATCGCAATTGGGGCTCTTAGAGCTCTTCAAGAACATAATCTCAGTGTTCCAAGAGATATTTCACTAGTTGGTTTTGATGATATTAAGGCAGCCAGCTTCACTAATCCACCACTGACAACAATTTATGCTCCAGCATCACTTATGGGGGAATATGGAGCAAGTATGGTATATAATATTTTAAGCAAATATAATTCTCCTACTCCAATGAGAATAACACTCCCATGTACTTTAATTGAACGAGAGTCTTGTAAAAAAGTAGATTAAATCTACTTTTTTTATTTATTAATTTATTCTCTCTAAATAATACAATAAAATACTAATTTGGCATAAATAAAAAATAAAGGTGCATAATATTTGTATCCATCATCATTCCATGTTAAGATTTATACAGTTAGCAAGAGCTAACCTAAATAACTATAAATCTTTGTCGACAAAAGGTAATAAAAATAGTAAAGGAGTGAAACACAATGGATAAACAATTAAATAAACTATTAGCAGATTTAGTAGTTGAATACCACAAATTACAAAGTTATCACTGGTATATTAAAGGAAAAGATTTCTTTACTGTCCATGCAAAATTAGAAGAACTATATAACGGAGTTAATAAAGCCATTGATGAAGTTGCGGAAGCTATCTTGATGACTGGTTTTAAACCAGCAGCATCAATGCAAGAATTCTTAGATATTTCTGCAATTGAAGAAGTCAAAGGTGAACATATTGCATCAAAAGATATCTATAAAGTAGTTCTAAATGATTTTAATTATTTATTAGATAGGATTAAATCATTAAAAAATAATGCAGATAATGAAAATAATTATTTAATTTCATCTTTAATGGATGATTATATTAAAGAATTCACAAAATCTATTTGGATGATAAGCCAAGTAGTTGAAAATTAATAAAAAAAAGGAGAAAAACAATGTCATTAATCGGAAAAGAAATAACAGAATTTGAGGCTCAAGCCTTTCATGAAAATGAATTTAAAACAATCAAAAAAGAAGATTTATTAGGAAAATGGAATGTCTTATTCTTCTATCCTGCAGATTTTACATTTGTCTGCCCAACTGAATTAGAGGATTTGGCAAATAAATACGAAGAATTTAAAAATATAAATTGTGAAATTTATTCAGTATCATGTGATACTCATTTCGTTCATAAAGCTTGGCACGATACATCTAAAACAATTAAGAAAATCAATTATCCAATGTTAGCTGATCCTACTGCTAAATTAGCAAAAGATCTAGATGTATATATTGAAGCTGATGGTTTAGCAGAACGTGGAAGTTTCATCATTAATCCAGAAGGAAAAGTTGTTATGTATGAAGTAATCGCTGGAAACGTTGGACGTAATGCCGATGAATTATTTAGACGTGTTCAAGCTTCACAATTTGTTTATGAGCACGGTGATGAAGTATGTCCAGCAAAATGGAAACCAGGAGAAGAAACATTAAAACCATCACTAGATCTAGTAGGATTAATCTAAAATGTCTAATCTTTATGATGCTATTATCGTTGGCGGTGGTCCTGCTGGACTGTCCGCTGCGATATATCTAGCTAGAGCTAAATTTTCAGTTCTTGTAATTGAAAAAGAAAAAATCGGTGGTCAAATAACAATTACTTCTGAAGTTGTTAATTATCCTGGAATTTTACAAACTAGCGGTCAAGAGCTAACAGAAGCAATGCGACAACAGGCACAAAATTTTGGTGCAGAATTCCTACTTGCAACGGTTAAAGGGATCAATTTGAAAGAACCAGTAAAAAAAATCATCACTGATAAAGGTGAATTTTCAAGTATTGGGATTGTTTTAGCAACAGGTTCTCATCCACGTAAACTAGGTTTTCCAGGCGAAAAAGAATTTCAAGGTCATGGTGTAGCCTATTGTGCTACTTGTGATGGTGAGTTCTTTACCGGTAAAGATATTTTTGTCATTGGCGGTGGCTTTGCTGCTGCAGAAGAAGCCGTGTTTTTAACCAAATATGCTCGTAAAGTTACAATCATTGTCCGTGAGGAAGATTTCACTTGTGCTAAACAAGTTAGCGATAAAGCTAAAAATCATCCAAATATCGAAGTTCATTATAACACGGAAATAATTGAGGCTAAAGGTAATCACCAGTTAGAACAAGCAACGTTTAAAAACAACGCAACTGGTGAAACTTGGTCATATCATGCCGAAGCAAATAACACATTTGGAATCTTTGTATTTGCAGGTTATGAGCCAGCAACTGAAATATTCAAAAATCAAGTTGAATTAAATAACTATGGAAACTTAATTGTCGATCAAAATCAAAAAACTAATCTTGATGGTGTTTATGGAGCTGGTGACGTTTGTGTCAAAGAATTACGTCAGGTTGTCACTGCAGTCAGTGATGGCGCTACTGCTGCGACCTCATTAGAAAAGTATATCCCTAATATTGTTACTGCTTTAAAACTTTCCCCCAAGAAAATAAAGATTAAAGAAGCAGTACAAACAAGCAAAGAAACAAGTGAAAATGATGATAGTTTTATTACCCCCAAACTAAAACAACAGTTGGCTCCAATTTTTGCTAAATTAGAAAAACAATTAATAATTAAATGCTCCCTCGATCATAGTAAACTTGCTGGTGAAATCAAATCATTTATTGAAGAATTTACTACTCTCAGTGACAAACTTTCCTATCAGTTCGAAGAATCAAACTCTTCACCAGCAATGCGTTTCTATGATGAAAATAATAATTATTTAAATATTAGTTATCATGCTGTTCCTGGTGGTCATGAATTTAATTCCTTTGTAATTGCAATCTATAATGCAGTTGGTCCTAAACAACCGCTTGATACGCAAATCATCAATGAAATTAAACAAATTAACAAACCAACCAACATTAAGGTAGTTGTCTCCCTTTCTTGTACTATGTGCCCAGATGTAGTAATGGCAAGCCAAAGAATTGCAATTGAAAATAATAATGTTGATGCCCATGTATTTGATTTGGCACATTTCCCCGAACTTAAAGAACAATATCAAATTATGTCAGTTCCTTGTATGATCATAAATGATCAAGATGTGTATTTTGGTAAAAAAGATATCCAGCAAGTTATTGAAATTATAAAAAAGTAAGCTTACGCTTACTTTTTTTAACGATATAAATAACTACCTAACGGTGCTTTCATATGGTCTACTACATAACCGCTTCCTCCACGATTTTTTACATCTTCAACCATCGTTGTGATTAAAACCGGATTATCACTATTTGTTGTCATTACTGTAAACCAGCCAATCTCACTACCACTTGTATCATTTTGTGAAGATTTTAATTCTGCTGTCCCAGTCTTACCGGCTAATTCGATATCTTGATGATAAATCGAATGCCCAGTTCCATTACTATCACTGATCACTCCTACTAAAGCCTCTTTGATTCTCTTAACTGTATCTTTGCTAAAAACATCTTTGATCCATGCATCATTAGGTTTTTCATCAATAACTAAATAAGGCTGAGCAATCGTCCCCTCATTAACAAACGCTCCA
The DNA here is from genome assembly GCF_014131695.1 of Thomasclavelia ramosa DSM 1402. Classification (NCBI taxonomy): domain Bacteria; kingdom Bacillati; phylum Bacillota; class Erysipelotrichia; order Erysipelotrichales; family Coprobacillaceae; genus Thomasclavelia; species Thomasclavelia ramosa. The sequence continues at coordinate 1,061,427 of NZ_CP036346.1, read as the reverse complement.
TATATTGATGCTAACTGTACAGGGTTTAATAATAATTGACCTTGCCCGTAGCCACTGTCAGCTAATTGTTGATCATCAAATTTACTATCTTTATTTTGATATTGAGAAGCATTTAAAGATAATTCAAAAGGTATTTTTGATCCAATCTTTAATTTCTCATATCCCTCAATCAACTTTTCCTTTCCTATTTCACTAGCAGCTCGAGCAAAATAAACATTATCAGAATAGATAATTGCATTATTCAAATTATTAGGCTTTGGAGCATGAAGTGTTGTTACATAATAATTACCCCAACTAGAATCTTTCTGCCACTTATCCTTAGCTCCAAAATCTTCATCTGGATCTATCTTATTACTTTCTAAACCAATTGCTGCAGTAATTGGCTTCATACTAGAGCCAGGAATATATGTCCCTCTAAAACGATTTGTTAAAGGTTTATTAGCATCATCATTTAATGCTTGCCATTCAGCACTACTAAAACCAAAAATAAAATCATTACTTGAAAACGACGGTGTTGATACTAAGGCTAAAATCTCACCTGTCTTTGGATTCATAGCTACCGAAGCACTCTTATCATTTTGATATTCTTTATACAAAGATTGTTGCAAATCAGCATCAATCGTTAATTTTATATCTTTACCATTTTCAACTTTTTTAGTAGCTAATGTTTCTACTAATTTATTATTTTTATCAATAATTATAATTTCTTTACCATCAGTTCCTTTTAAATCTGCTTCATAAGCAGCCTCAATTCCACTTCGTCCAATTAAAGAAGTTTCACTATAGCCTTCATTTTTATGTTTCTTCAAATCCTCAGCATTTACTTGCTGCAAATATCCTGTAACATGTGAAGCAGCTTCTCCATAAGGATAATAACGAACACTTACAGTATTTAGCTTAACTCCTTTGATTGTTAATAGTTGTTGAGCTTTAGCTTTTCCTTCTTCATCTTTTGCCATCTCTTTTAACGGTACGAACGAATCATCTTTGATCCATGAAGCACTCATTACTTTTTTTATTTCATCACGACTCATTCCAATTATTTTGCCAATTGCTTCATAATCAGCTTCTCCATTTAGTTTGCCTTGGACTAAACCAACAGAATAAGCCTCCCCTTTAGTTGCAAGTTCTTTACCATTTCGATCCAAAATTTTTCCCCGACTAGCACTATCAGTATTAATTTTTATCTTATAATCTTCTTTTAATCCTTCCAAGATCATCGCTTCATTATAAACAAGCTCCCCATCTTTTACTTCAACTTTATTTTCAGAACTTATTTTTCCTGCCAAAGTATCCATCGTTAAAGTATAATTAACAATCCCATCTTCAACCTCGCCAATTTTAATTTCAATATTTTTAGCTTCAATCCCCTCATAAATATTTTTATATCTAGCCTCAAATACTTTTTGACTCGTTTTAGCAAGTGAGCCCTTTGTTAACATATTATACATTTTTCCATATTCTTTATTTTCTAAATAACCATAATATTCTTTTACATAATCATCAGCACTTTTACCCCGTGAAAAAATAAAAAAAACTGCACCTATAATTAATGCAACTGCCACAACACCAATAATGATTAATTTTCTCCGATCTTTCAATAACATACATTTCCCTCTTTCCTAGCTAATTAGTATTATCTAGATAATATTTTAGCATAATTTTGATAACTAAACAGCATTGTTTATAATTTAATAATTATATCAGCATTCAATAAACAATTCGCAAATACATCATACGTCTTATGTGATAGTGTGCTATAATAAGATTTATATAGGAGGATATTTAGATGAACATATTAGTATTATCAAGATTAAAAACAGATGAAATAAACAAACTAGAAAAAAGTTTTCCGGATTTTTCATTTACATACAGTAAGGAAAAAGAAGTGACCCAAACAATGATTGACAATTGTGATATTTTAGTCGGTAATCCAGGGAAGCATGTGGAACTTAATCGTCCCAATCTTAAAGCAATACTACTGAATAGTGCTGGCAGTGACTATTATATTCAAGAAGGTGTTCTACATGCGGCAACACGTCTTGCCAATGCTAGCGGCAGTTATGGTAAAGCAATCGCTGAACATACTATCGGAATGATGCTAGCATTAAATAAAAATTTTAAAAACTATATTAATAATATGCATGAACATTCGTGGAAAAGCTACCGTGGCGGAAAGGAAATTTATCATAGTACCGTAATCATTGTTGGACTAGGAGATCTAGGTTATGAACTTGCTAAACGTTTAAAAGCTTTTGAGTGCAAAACGATCGGTATAAAAAGGAATGTTTCTCCAATACCTAGGGATATTGATGAATTATATACGATTGATAAACTTGAAGAAATCTTACCCCATGGTGACTTTATCATTTCATGTTTACCTCAATCTACAGAAACCATTAATCTTTTTAACAAAAAACGCCTATTAATGATGAAATCTGATGCATTGTTTGTTAACGTTGGTCGTGGTAGTGCTGTAAATACTCAGGATTTAAAAGAGGTTCTTAAAGCTGGTCATTTGTATGGTGCAGCGCTTGACGTAATTGATCCTGAGCCTTTTAAGACAGACGATGATCTTTGGGATTTTGATAATGTTTTAATTACACCGCATGTTTCTGGAGGATTTGAGTGGGATAGTGTCCGAGAATATTTCACCGAATTGACAATTAGAAATATTAATCATCTAATCAAAAATGAACCTTTAGAAAACGAGGTTGACTTTAATACTGGTTATCGTAAAGTCGTTAAATATAATGATTAAATAATAAGGACTAATTCTCTTGAACCGCCCCTGTCAAGTAGACAGATGAAATAATTAAAATTATTATTGAAGTTGTCTCATCGACAACTTCATTTTTTCTTTATGCAGCTAATATTGTGCTGCTTGTATAGTGTTCTATTTTATATTTTATTATTCTTTTATTTTCAGGTACTGGATATTGATTTGGTGTTTGTAAAGAGAATGCCTCATTTCTAACTTCATATGGTGTCTTAACTCCAAATCTTCTCTAATTTCTTTCATACATGTAATAATGAATCCAATCATCAACAGCTTTGACAAGTTCATCTTTTGTATTGTAATATTTTCCGTAATGATACATCTCACATTTCATGATTCCCCAAAACCCTTCCGTTGGTCCAGTATCTATGCAACAGTGAACCCTTAACATACTTTGTGTCATACCATGTCCCTTAAGCATGTTTATAAACACTGAACTTGTATATTAAAAACCTCTACCACTGTGGAATAAAGGACGTGCATTAGGATTATCTTTAACCGCCTTATCAAATGTGTTAAAGACAAGTATGTTATTATTGTGATCACCAACTTCATAACCGACAACTATTCTATCATAAAGATCAAGAAAGCTTAAGTTCCAGTTGTACCATTTCAAGTTCGTATTCCTTCTGCTTGAGCTGACGTTTTAATAATGTAACTTCATCAACTTTTTCATCATCCTTACGACAGCCACGCTTATCACCTAAACCATCTTCTCCTTTTTCCTTATACTTCTTAACCCAGTTAAAAACATTAGCGTAAGTTGTTTCAAACAGCTTAGCTGTTATCTTATAATCCATATCATGTTCAAGACAGTACTTTATAATTTCAATACGTTCTTCCTTATTGACTTTTCTGCTTTTCACCATATAGATATCTTCTCCTCCAGGAATATAATCTTTTAGTTCTATATGACTATTATACAATTTTACCCAATTTTTTATAGGACTAGATGACGGAATACAATATTTTATTGCCAAATCATCATATGATCCCCCACCGTTGAGATAATCTAATACGACCTATTTTTTTAAATTCTTTGTATAAGATGCATTTGTATTAGAAATATCAAATGCACTTTCACCAAATGCATTATATTTTTTACCCAGTTGCCCACTATATTGCCTGATGTATTTATTTCTTTGGCTAAGGAGATGGTTGATCCTTCACCCTCTAAATATCTTTTGACAATACTTAATTTTAGTTCTTTTAAATATTTATTTTTCTTCCCAATATAAAAACCTCCTGTATCAATGTTTAATTATTTACACTGTCTACTGGGAGGTTATCATATCATCTAATTAAATTAGTCTTTATTTTACTAGTTATATATCTAATTTAATTTGGCGAACTTTATTCGAAGCAACAATTCTTTTATTAACTTTATCATCATATGATAAAGTTCCTAACAACATCGGACTTTCATCATCATGAATTGCCATATTTTTTGCAACTAAATTATGATTACATGCATAACAATAAGAACATCCATGATTACAACAGCTATATGCACCAATATCAATACTCGCTAAACAACTACAATTGGCACGATTAGTATTTGTCTTGATATCCAAGGGATATCCTATCAACGTTTCAATATATCCTCGATCTAAACAACTACCTTTAGCAATTCCATATTCCTCTAAATGATATTTCTCACTACAAGTTTGAATATGAAGTTGATATTTTTGAGCAATTTTTCCAAACCGCTGGGCCAATTCTATTACATCATGATCAGTTAACTCATCAAACTTACCAATAATATTTTTGTAAATATCAAGAAAACTAATAATTACGGTTTCTGTATACGGAAAGAGCAATTGGCACATTTTTTCAAACATTTTATAATGAAATACTTTTGTATAACGTTGATTTAACAGAACTGGATCATAGCGCCAGATCACCCGCTTTTTTCCAAGCATCTTACTTAATTCAATAAACGTCTTCATTATTTCTAGTTTTGGTCTTAATCCCGGTTCAATATCTAAATCATAGGCAGTAATAGTAACCATAAAATAGTAATTGTATCCCATGCTGTCTATTTGGGTCAAATAGGGGACTATTGCTTTGGGATCTTTAGTACAAAAGCAGATGCAATCAACAACTTCTGGAGTAACATCTACGTGTGAGACCTGATGCTCATTATAAGGATTTCGAACTAATATGTATCCCGCTTTTAATCGATTAACAAACCATTTAGGATAAAGTGCACATATATCAGTTCGTCCAGAGACTTGAAGTAACATTATTATTCTCCCTTTATCAATAACAGCCTTATTATTTGGTTATTTGCTGTTTTTTTAACTAAATTTTTCTGTTGTTTCTTTTTAACTTTAATTACAAATCGTTGAAACATTTCTTTAAAATATTTATAAAAACCATTTATGACAATTGCATAAAATTTTACTTTTTCTTCAATAATATAAATGATCAAAGCTGAATTGTTATAATAATATTTTTTAAACACTTTCTCACCTACCTCTTAGCTATTTTATCATAATTTATTACAAATATTAACGATCATGATATATCATTAAACAATTATTCATGGTATACTTTTGATTATCGAGGTGGGTTATGAACGAGCAAAAATTAATTAATTTAATCGGTGAAATTGGGCGGCTTTTATTAAAACATGGGGCTGAAATTTACCGGGTTGAAGAATCATTATTGAGAATGTGTAAAAGTTATGGTTATTTAAATGTTGAAGTATTTGCTTTACCTTCATACTTTACTCTAACGATTGAAATGCATGATAATCATACATATACTTTATCAAAACGGACTCAACAAAATCGTGTTAATTTAGATATGGTCTATGAATTAAATAATCTAGTCCGCTATACTTGTCAAGAATGTCCCGACTATTTTCATTTAAAAAGTAAACTTGAAAAAATAAAAAACACACCAATCAACATGCCCTTAGTATTTCTAGGTTATGGGTTAGGAACTGGGTTTTTTACAACTTTTTTTGGTGGTGGAATCCACGAAACAATTATTGCTGTAGGAATTGGATTTATCTTATATTTCTTTATTTGGTTAATGGAAATATTAGAAATAAATAATCTTGTCAGTACATTGTTATCAAGCATGGTTTTAACTGCCATAGCAATAATTTCTTTAAAATTAGGTTTAATAACCAATTTACAGTCTACTATCATTGGCTGTTTAATGATTTTAACTCCTGGGGTTGCTATTACCAATAGTTTAAGAGATATTATGGGTAGTGATCATATTTCAGGAATGGCACGAATGTTAGAGGCTTTATTAACAGCCACTTTTATTGCAATTGGGGTTGGAACAATGATGATGGTCTTAGGAGGGTAATATGCAAAGTATAATTGAATGTTTTAGTGCTTTCATTGCATGTCTCGGGTTTGCTTTTATTTTTCGTATTCATCAGCATCCACGCTTTGCTATAATCGGGTCAATCGGCGGGGCATTAGGCTGGTTAGTCTATTTGCTTGCTTCAAATTTTAAAAGTGAAATCAGCTGTTATTTTTTAGCAATGGCATTTGTTGCTTTATTTTCTGAGATATCCGCCCGAATCTATAAAGCTCCTGCCACAATTTTTTTAATTATCGGCTGTTTCCCCCTGGTTCCTGGACGTGGAATCTATCAAACAATGCTATACTGTACGCAAGGTAACAGTGAATTATTTTTAGATAGCTTTTTAAATACACTAGCGATTTCTGCTAGTCTTGCTTTAGCAATCTTGATTATTTCAACTATTTTCAAAGTAATCAAAAAATTATCATGTCGTAAAATAAAGGTGAACTCATGAAAGTACTAGGTCTAATTGTCGAATACAATCCTTTTCATCAAGGACATTTATATCATATCAATAAAGCAAAACAACTAATTAAACCAGATGTTACGATCGTAATAATGTCTGGACATTTTGTTCAACGCGGTGAGCCAGCAATTAGTAACAAGTGGACAAGAGCAGGAGTTGCAATTAAAAATGGCATTGACTTAGTAATTGAGCTGCCATTTGTTTATAGTGTTCAAAGTGCTGATTATTTTGCCCAAGGAGCAATTGAATTATTAGCAAAGCTAAAAGTCACTGATATTGTTTTTGGAAGCGAATGTGGAAATATCAATATTTTCAAAGATATTGCCTTCACGATTAAAAATAATCAAAAGAATTATGATAACTTAGTAAAAAAACAGATGAATCAGGGTTTGCGTTATCCAGATGCCTGTAATCAGGCACTATCTATTTTAATGAATAAAACTGTTACTACCCCTAATGACTTATTAGGGCTTGCCTATGTTAAAGAAGTAATTAATCATAATTATCCTATTGAATTACACTGTATTAAAAGAACAAATGATTTCCATAGTTTGGACATCGAATCAATTAGTTCAGCAAGTGCTATCCGTCATGCTTTAAAAAATAAAATTGATATATCAAATCAGTTTTGTAACTATGAAGACTATCAAGAATTTTACTTTTTTGATGACTTTTATCCCTTCCTTCGTTATAAAATTTTAACTACTGATGCGCCAACATTAAAACATTTGCATTTAGTCGACGAAGGAATTGAAAATTTACTTAAAGAAAAAGTAGTTATCACTAATCATATGGATGAATTAATAACAAGCCTTACTTCGAAACGTTATACACGCTCACGAATTCAGCGCATGTTAATTCATATCTTGATGAATAATAGTAAAGAAGATATTGCTGAAGCAATGCAAATCGACTATATTCGAGTATTAAAGATGAATAATGTTGGGCAGGCTTATTTAAACAAAATAAAAAAAAGCTGTGAATATAAATTAGTCACTAATTTTTCCAGTTATCATCATCCCGCACTTGAATTAGAATTTAGAGCAACAAAATTATTATCCTGTTTATCAAAAAATCCAAATCAGCTTATATCATTAGAATATAAAAGTATCCCAAAATAGAAGCCTAAAATGAAATGAACCTCTATTATTTAGAATGTGATGTGTGTCCAAGCAACGAGGTTCACTTCAAAAAACTTCTATTTTATCATTAATTTCCTTTAAAATTTCTTGATCAAAATCTAATGTCTTAACTATCGCGATTGCATTTCCAACAGTACAAACTCCCTTCTTAATAAGGTAATCAAAAATGATTTTATTATCTTTTTTAATATCATTAAAACAATATTTATCTACTTGATCAAAGACTTCTGTTAATTCAATATCATGAGTAGTAATAATCGTCATAGAATTGCATTTAAATAAATATTTCATTAATGCCAGCGCAATAATAATTCGCTCTTTTTCATTTGTCCCCTTTAAAATCTCATCAATTAAGATTAATGATTTTTGCTTATTAGCAAATTCAGTAATTTGCTTTAAACGTTTGATTTCTTTAACATAAAAACTATCTCCATTCATAATATCATCCTTCATATGAATTGATGAGATCAAAGCAAACGGATAATATTTAAATTCCTTTGCAAAACTAATATTTAAGGTTTTTGCTAACAACAAATTGGCACCTAACATTTTCAAAAACGTAGATTTCCCAGAGGCATTGCTACCAGTAACAATCGTATCATTTGATATTACAACAGTATTTTTAATCGGTTTTTCTATCAATAAATGATACCCCTCTACTATCTCAACTCTTTCATCTTTTAATATGATTGGTATACAAGTATCATAAAGACTACGAATAACCTTAATCATAATACATACATCCAACAAACCGATATTCTCATAAAGAACCATGATATCATTTTGTACTTGATCTACTTTCCTACTAAGTTTAACTGCTTGAAATATATCAATAAAGAATAATGATTTCATTAACTCCAAAATATTGAAAATATCAAACTGTTTTATTTTATTAAAATAATATGTTGTTTTTGTCATTTTCTTCAAATGGATAAATGAGTTCATTACTAAAGTCTGATTTGAATCAGGATAAATATTTATTTTTAATAATTTATTGGTAATTTGAAGCATATCATTAATTAATGATATCTGAAGACTAATTTTTCCTGTTTTTTGAGATAATTGGGTATTCATTAAAATGCTCAATAATAACATTATAACAACAGAATAAACATTCTCTATATCAATTATTGCTGCTATTATACTAACCACATCAAGTATCAAAAACAGCCCTGCTAATAAACACGATTTAGCTGAAATATTTAGCAAGCTTCTTTTAATAGATAAGATCGGTACATATGCTTTATTAAGTTTATTCAGCTGATAAATACTCTCTGCTAATTTTTTTTGACAATTCAATTTATCAATAATACTTTCTTGAGTATCTAAATTATTATTTTCTCTAAAAAATAAATTATACAAGTACTCATTTCCTATCTCACTATAAGTAAAATTAATTTTCTTTAAAATTTGCGGCATTTCAAAATCTATAAAAGTTTCTTCGTCAATACTTCGTTCTTTATTATAATGATAATACTCTTTAGTAAAATCCCGATACTGCACACCAACTCCTAAATTATATTGATGGATCAAATATTTCTTCGTAACTAATATTTTTAAGAAACCTAATACTCCTGCAATCAACACGATACTTATAATAATTAACCAAATCATTTATCTTTCCTCTTATATTCTTGCAACTTTTGATACAATTGATAAAAAAATTTACGCGATTGCGGATAATGCAATAAAGCCGTACTACAAATTAAAATAAGTAGATAAATAATAATTATTATTTCCCCAGATATCCTACCTCTTCCACATATGCTTATAGTTGTAAAAAATGTAAAGACAACAATTAGTATTTTTTCAAAATCAACATATATATTTTTATCTTTGATTTCTTCTTTTGATTCACGAATTAATAATTCTCGATATTCTTCTATATTCTCAATAATTTCATTTTGAATAAAATCATTTTTAACTAGATCAAGATATTGAATCTTTTTTTGTAAATCATAATCTCTAATTTTTAATTCACTAAGCTTATTATCAAAAAACAATATTCATTATTAATAATGATATCCTTTATCTCACTCAAAGAGAAATCAAGAGAACGTAAAATTTTAATTTGTTTTAGAGTTTTAATTTCTTCCTCTCCATAAAGACGATATCCATTGCTATTTTTATTGGGTCTAAGTAAACCTTTCTCTTCATATAAATTAATTGCTTTTTTAGTAATTTTTAAATAATCTGAAACTTCACCAATATTCATATTATTCCCCCTACTATCACTAGTATAAACCTATACCTAGGGGAATAGTCAATTGGAATAACAATAATAATTTAATAAATTCTAACTAGAATTGCAATGAAGCCAGTATCCCTGTATCATTAAAGTAAAGAAAGCAGGTGTTAACTATGGAATATCCACGACCTCAATTAAAAAGAAATAGTTTTTTCAGTTTAAATGGAGTTTGGCAATTAAATGATCTCAGTATTAATATTCCCTATCCTCCTCAAGCACCACTATCTAATTATCATGGAATAATAAATGATACATTAGTATACCAAAAGGATTTCATTTTACCTATAGACTTCTATCATGCAAATAACCAGGTTCTCCTCCATTTTGGTGCTGTAGATCAACTTACTAAAGTATATGTAAATAATCGATATATTGGTTCTCACTCAGGAGGATATTTACCTTTTTATTTTGATATATCTTCATCACTTAATGATGGCGTAAATAAATTAGTGGTGAAAGTTACAGACTCCTTATCGCATGATTACCCCTACGGTAAACAAAGTCGTGAAAGCCATGGAATGTGGTATACTCAAGTATCTGGAATTTGGCAGACAGTCTGGGTAGAAGCCGTTTCAAAAAATTGTATTAAAGATCTGTTAATTACCCCCTCATTAACCGGCATTAATTTAAAAGTAAATACTGAGGCCAGTCGATATACTGTTACTATTGAAAATAATGATTTTAAAAAGACTTACACTGCAAAAGATACTGATATCACCATTGATAACCCTCATTATTGGACTCCCGATGATCCTTATTTATATACTTTTTCTATAACCACTGATGATGATTATATTGAAAGTTACTTTGCCTTAAGAACAGTTGAAATAAAAAAACATCAAATACTATTAAATGATACTCCCATTTTTTTGCATGGTATCTTAGATCAAGGATATTATCATGATGGTTTATTTTTACCGGAACATCCTGATTTTTACAAAACTGAGATTATGAATATAAAAAAACTGGGATTCAATCTTATTCGTAAACATATTAAGATCGAGCCAGAGCTATTTTATTATAATTGTGATAAATTAGGCATTCTTGTGATGCAGGATATGGTTAATAATGGTGAATACCGTTTTATCCATGATACCGTCCTTCCAACTTTAGGGTTTATAAATTTTAAAGACACACGTTACAAAAATACCCTACAACAAAATATTTTTAAGCAACATATGATCGACACAATCAGCCATCTATATAATCACCCTAGTATCATTAGTTATACAATTTTTAATGAAGGCTGGGGTCAATTTAATAGTGATGAAATGTATCAAATTTGTAAAGAGTTGGATCCAACAAGATTTTATGATACAACCTCAGGGTGGTTTAGTCAAAAAAATAGCGATGTTGTCAGTCGTCATATTTATTTTCGAAATAAAATCTTGTCAACAAACCTTGAACGTCCTCTATTATTAAGTGAATGTGGTGGCTATACTCGGCCAATCAATAATCATCTTAACAGCAATAAAAAACAATATGGCTATGGTAAAACAAATAGCGAAAAAGAACTAACCGATAAAATCGAAAAAATGTACCAAGAAATGGTTATACCCTCAATTAATAATGGACTTTGCGGTTGTATTTATACTCAAATATCTGATATTGAAAACGAAATCAATGGCCTATATACTTATGATCGGAAGATCTGTAAAGTCAATCAGCAAAGAATGAGCGAACTAGCAAGAAAACTATACTCCTACTATGAAAAGAAATCAGGTTTATCCTGATTTCTTTATTATTTACGGAATGATGCAAAAAAACCTTTTTTTACATATGGAGCTTTTGTAATCGATGTAACTTTATAGCCAGTAGCATCGATAACCGCTTTTAATTTATCCTCATCAAGTTCATCAGCAGTAATGATCTCTGTTCTATCTTTACTATGAGAGGAACTGACTTTCTTCACTGAAAATGCCTTTCTAATAGCATCGTTAATATGGCTTTCACACATTCCACACATCATTCCATCAATTTCTAATGTAATTTTTTGCACTATAACCACCTCTTTAGCTCTATTCTAATCATGGTTCCAATCCTTGTCAAATAATATGAATTACATATTTAAAAAAAAGAAATAAACAAATACGTCTATTTCTTCGCTAATTTATTTTTATTATGCTCTAAGCACTGCTCCAAAATCTTTTTCCACAGCTGCTAAAATTTTCTCCATTGCAGCATTAACTGTTGCTTCTTCTAGAGTTCCTTTTGGATCTTGGAAAAGCAAGTTAATTGCAACTGATTTCTTCCCAGCTTCAATATGCTCACCTGCATAAACATCAAAAATTTTTGTTTCTTTAACTAGCTGTTTGCTCGCTTGAACAATCTTACGACAAATATCAAAAGTAGGAATATCCTGATCCATCACCAAAGCAATATCTCTACTTACAGAAGGGTACATTGGGATTTCAGTAAATTTCACTTTGCTTGTTTTTAAATTTAATAATGTTGTTAGATTCAACTCAACAATGTAAACATCTTTAACATTATATTTCTTTTCCATCAATGGATGAATATTTCCTACGACCCCAACAACTTCTTTACCAATCATAATATACGCTGTTCTACCTGGATGATAATACTTATCATCTTGACTAGCCCGAACTAATTTATAACGAGATTCTTCAATTCCCAAATTTTTAAAGATTGTTTCAACAAACCCTTTTACTAAATAATAATCAGCTTTATATGAAATTTGTTTAAACGGTAAACCATTGTATTCACCACAGCAGGCAATTGCAAGATTTTGTAATTCTACACCTTTAGAATAAGTAGTTGATAATTCAAAAATATTAACATCCTTAATATTATGTGATTGATTATAATTGATTACTTGTAATAACGATCCAATTATAGATTTTCTTGTTACACTTCTTTCTTCACCTAATGGCATTGCTAACTTAACAGACTCATTTGTGTGAAAAATATTAAAGTCATCAACCATTACTGGTGAAGTTAATGAATACGTCAACGTTTCATGTAACCCTTGATCTTTTAATAAGTTTCTAATTAAATGTTTCTTTGCTTGAACATCTGTCCTCTTTCCAACAGTCATCGACATCTCTGGTAATGTTGAAGGAATCTTATCGTACCCATACATCCGTGCTACTTCTTCAATTAAATCTGCAGCTAAAGTAATATCATTACGATAAGTTGGTACTTTCACATTAAATTCTTCACCATCAATAGTATACTCAAATTTTAGTGCACTGAAAATATCTTTGATTTCATCAGTTGTAATTTTAGTTCCAAGTACCCCATTTACTTTTGATGTTGTTACTCGAACAAAACAGTCTTTGATTTTTAGATCAGTTGTTACACTTTGATATACTTCTTTTGCTTCTGCTAATTCAACTAATAAATTAGCACATCTTTCTAAAATCATTAAAGAATTTGCAGTATTTAAAGCACCTTTAATATAATGTTGTGAGGCATCAGTCAATAAGTTTAAACGTCGAGCAGTTTCTCTTAATGTTGCCCCATCAAACGTTGCTGCTTCAATAACAATATTGGTTGTATTCTCATCAATTTTAGTACTATTAGCACCCATAACTCCAGCAATACAACCAATTCCAGCATCAGTGGATACAATAAGGTCAGCTGGTTCAATTTTATATTCCTCACCATCTAACATTACTTCTTTACAATCAAATCCTGTTTTAATAATAAATTCCTTTTTATTTAATTTATCATAATCATACATATGAATTGGTTGTCCTGTTTCTAACATTACAAAATTAGAAATATCAACAATATTATTAATTGGTTTGATTCCACTAGCAATAAGTGCATTTCTTAGCCATTCAGGAGATTCTTTAGTTGTTACTCCCTTAACTAATTTAGCACCAAAAAATGGACATAAATCAGTTTCAACTTTAACGCTGATTCCACTTCCCTCTGCTCCGATAAATGAAACTTCTGGTAAATTAACTTCACGACCTAAAATTGCTGCTACTTCATAAGCTAAAGAAGTCATTGCCATACAATCAGCACGATTTGGAGTCAAACCAATTTCCAAAATCGTATCTTTTAATCCCATATATTCTAATGGCTCGGCTCCAACTGGAGCATCAGTGTCTAAAACATGAATTCCATCTTTATCTTCTGGTTTTAAAAGTCTTTGATCTAAACCGAGTTCAGCAATTGAACAAATCATTCCATTCGACTCAACTCCCCTGATCTTACTCTCTTTAATAACAAAACCATCACCTAAATCACATCCTGGATTGGCTACAATTACTTTTTGTCCAGTTGCCACATTTGGTGCCCCACAAACAATCTGTCTAATTTCACCAGGTCTAACTTCAACTTGGCATACATTTAAATGATCACTGTCTGGATGTGGCATACACTCTTTAACATAACCAATTGTCATGTTATTTCCTCTAGTCAAATCGTGCATTCCTTCAACTTCCAATCCAATTGAAGTAATTTTATCTGCTAATTCTTTAGGATCTTGATCATCAACCTTTACATATCTATTTAATACCTTTAAACTAATATCCATCTTTTTACTCCTTTCTACCAAACTGACTTAAAAATCTAATATCATCATTATAGAAATTGCGGATATTATCAATGCCGTATTTAAGCATTGCAACCCGTTCAATTCCAATTCCAAATGCAAATCCCTGGTATACTTCAGAGTCAAATCCGCACATTTCTAAAACACGTGGGTTAACCATTCCAGCTCCTAAGATTTCTATCCATCCTGTATGTTTACACATTGGACAACCTTTACCACCACAGTTATGACATGAAATATCAACTTCTACTGAAGGCTCAGTAAATGGAAAATACGATGGACGTAAGCGAACCTCACGCTTTTCACCAAAGAACTTGCGTGCAAATACTTCTAAAGTTCCTTTCAAATCAGCCATGGTAATATTTTTATCAACTACTAATCCTTCACACTGCATGAATTGATGTGAATGCGTTGCATCATCATCATCACGGCGATATGTTTTACCTGGACAAATTACTTTGATTGGTCCTTCACCATTTGCAGCTAACATTGTATGTGCTTGAACTGGTGACGTATGAGTCCGCATTAAAGTATTTTCATCAATATAGAATGTATCTTGCATATCACGAGCTGGATGACCTTTTGGTAAATTCATTAATTCAAAGTTGAAATAATCGCTTTCTACCTCAGGACCTTCAGCAATTTGATATCCCATTCCCAAAAACAAATCTTCTAATTCTGCTACAATTGTTGATAAAGGATGCAAAGACCCTTGGTCTAATTTAAAGCTTGGTAAAGTAATATCTATTCTTTCTTCGTTGATTTTATCTAAAATAGCTTGATTTTCCAAAGCTTCTTTTTTATCTTCAACTGCTTTTGATAATTCTTGCTTAACTAGGTTTGAAGTTTGACCAAAAGTTTTTCTTTCTTCAGGTGCCATATCTTTCATCGATTTCATTGCTTCTTGAATCGGACCTTTTTTACCTAGATATAAAACGCGAATTTCATTTAATTCTTTTAAAGAAGAACAGTCTGCTAATTTAGCTAATGCTTCTTCTTTGATTTTTAATAATTCATTTTCCATGTTTTCCCTCCTATAATATAAAAAATCGTTCCATATAGGAACGATTTATCTCGCGGTACCATCCTAATTCATGATCTATAATCATGCACTTAATTAACTGTAACGTAGCTTAAACGGCGATGATTAGTCGCACTCCAAGGTGAATTCAATAATGCTGCTGTTAGAAGATTTCCAGCAAATATCTTCCTCTCTATAACAACTTTCTTACCTACTAGTCCTTATCAACGTGTTATTATACCTAGATATTATAACGTGTTTAGCTTATTTTGACAATCATTTTATGAGCATAATCATAAAAATAGAGCTCTTGACTGCTTTAATCGATAAGCAAAGTTATTCGATAGTTATATTTTAAATATTAAGTTTTTATTCATCCAAACCACTATTTTCAAAAAATAAAGCTTTATAAATAATCAACTTACGTTTAATTAAAACCGCTTCCCCAACAATAAAAATAATTGCACTAATATCCAGCATTGTAGGTAATACAAACGAAACTAGTAATGTAATTATAATCAATCCTAAATACTCTTTCCAAAAACTTAAATATAATTTTAGATAGGCCTTCTTTTTATGCTTCATAAATTGTCGTGAACGTTTTAGTGCCCTTAGATTTTTTACATCACTTGTTTCCATTAAATATGGAAACATTCCATAATTGCAATCAAGAAAAACATATGTTCCGATGACAATTACTAATAAAGTAATTACTATTATCCAATACTGTGCTAAGATTGAAACAATGTCCCTGCCGCCAATAATTCCAATATCACAATATGATACAAGTAATATAAATGCAACTATAACTAGAGCTAAAACAAAAACAGCAATCAGTGAATAAATAAAATAAGTCGTAAAATACTTACTGATCTTCTTTATTCCGTAAAGTGTATCATCAATTGCAGATAATTCTTGCTGATCAACAATTTTTAATGATGCGTAAACTAACCCTTGTGGCATTGTTAATGTAATTAATCCTAAAATAAGCCCTAGCACTTGACTAAAAAAATTAACGGCCTGAACAAAAATGACAGCTGATGTAATCAGAAGAACTGTCTTCGTTATCTCTCGACCGTTATTACTAATATAATTATTAGCATATTCTTTTATTGTTTTGATTGAATACACTGGCATATAAATCCCCTCCCTATTCATTTAATTGCCCTGATCAACTCTTTAATTGTTTAATTTTACACTGTGTTATTTTAAATATTTATCTATCTTCGTAAAATTAACCCAATCAATAACAATATAATATAAACACAATTAATTATATTTATTATTTTTATGTGTTAATATTATCTAAATTAATTATAACTTAGATAATATAATACTGCAACTAATATATATTATAAAAAACAGTCACACCGTGACTGTTACTTAAAATGATACATCATAATACCTCCCGCAATAGCAACATTTAATGATTCAATCGTATTAATCGGTATGTATCCAATATCATCACATTTAGCAAGAACTTCTGGATTCATCCCATTACCTTCATTACCAACAACAAAAGCCATCTTACTATAGCGATTTATCTGTGCAATATTCTTTCCATTTTCAAGTGCACTGCCAATTACCACAACACCTTTTTCTTGTAATTGCGAAATTAATTGTGTTAGATTCCCATAAATACAACTAAGGTGAAAATTGGCGCCTTGCATTGAGCGAAGTAATTTATCATTATATAAATCAACACAGTTATTAGATAAAATAACTTGATCAATTGAAAAAGCTAAAGCAGTACGAATCAAAGTACCAATATTTCCAGGATCTTGTAAGTCATCTAAAAGCAAATAACGTCTTCCTTCTTTTAATTGTATTTCTTTTTGCATCCGGCACTTAGCCATAATTGACTGAGGAGACTTGGTAAATGCCAGTTTAGCCATTACTTCCTCACTTACTTCAAGTACTTCTAATTCACTGTCAATATGTTTGGTACTAATTAGCAGTTCCACTTGATTTGCTTTTAATGCCTCTGTAACAAGATGATCGCCTTCAACTAAATATGCCTTCATTTCATCACGATACTTTTTTTGTTTTAATTTCATCAATGTTTTAATTGTACTATTAGTGGTAGAAGTTATCATATTCCAATCTCCTTTAACTTTTTCTCGCGCTCTTTGTAATCCGGGAGCCTCTTTTGTACTTCTTGATAAAATAGCTTTGAGTGATTAGGCTGAATAAAATGACATAGTTCATGAACAATTACATAATCAATCAATTCTTTTTCTAGATGTACTAGAACCAAATTAAAACAAACCTTATTTTGATTTGAAAAACACGCTCCCCAACGAGCTTTTAACTTCTTAATCTGAATTACCGGCATATTTAAACTAAAATTACTTTTTAAATATTCTTTAATTTTAAATTCTAAATATTTATTTAAAATTTGTTTTAACTCTCGTTCTATTGTCTCTTGAACTTGATGATGATACACAAATAATTTATTTTCATGAAAAGCTACTTTGCGTTGATTTAAATCGCGTACAACAATTTGATAACGCTGATTAAAGATATACACATAGCCATTATTAATATATTGATATTTAGGAAGATAATTCTTAATTTGTTTTAAAACGACTTGTTGATTATCACGAATCAATTTTTCTATAGCAGTAATTGAAAAAGCCGAAGAACTATTTACTACTACTTTACCAGAAACAATCTTCAAATAACAACGTTTGATTGGTTTAAAATTTAATTGATACTCAATAATTTGACCGTCTAATTCAATTTGTCTAATTTCCATAATTTCCTCAGTATAAAATCCATTAATCTTCCTATACTAATAAAGATGAGGAGTGATTATATGGATATTCGTAAAGCTTTATTAACTAAACTGCATAATAGTTCACCTGATGAACTGAAAGAAATCATCAATGGCGGAATTGCTTCGAAAGAAGAAACAATTCTCCCAGGTCTTGGTGTATTATTTGAAGAATATTATAATTCTTTAAATAGTATGCAACAGGATGCAATGATTCATGCTATTAGCAGTTTATTAAAATAGACTCTTAGAGTCTATTTTTTCTTTGTTTAAATTCTTCTTTAATTGATCTTAATAACATAAAAATAACCAATAAAATAAAGTTTAACTTAAATAATTGATTAAAATCAATTATCAATAAAATTACCAGAATTACAATTGGAATGATACTCCCATAAGCAATCATTTCTTTCCCTTTAATAACAAGTTTACCATGATTTTTATTACGATCTTTTAGTGCATCCATTACAATTTTATATATTTCAAATAACAGATAATTCAAGATCCATAGTAATAAAAAATATGCAGTAGTATAAAAATTATCAGCAAATATCTTGATAAATGCTCTTAACGGCAGCATGTTATAATAATTTGTTATATCATAAACAAAACTAAATACTGTGATTGCAAAAGTAGCTAATAAATTACGAGCTAGATAAATAACAATAAAATCCTTCTTTATCTTATCCATAATAGTCACCTACTTCTCTAGTTTTTAAATCAATCGCAAAAGCAAACTTCTCTTTTCCATTGCTAAAAATAATCACTACACTTAAGTCCTTATCTTTAAAACTATCATCTTCAAGATTGTATGTCCCATAATCATTACCATTGACGAGTTCTTTACTTTTACCAGTAATCTTTTTAAATACCACATAATTATCATTATCTTCTTTATCACCATTTTTATCTTTTAAATAACGGTATTCTAAAGATACTGTAGGGTATTCTTTAATCACATCATCACTTGCCGCTTTTAGTGTCCCTAAACGCATCATCGAATTAGAAATACTTGCATTTTCAATTCGATATTCTTTATTTGAACCTTCCAATTGTTCAACTGGAGTAATTTTTAAATCAACTTCACTTAACTTTTGATCATTTGCTTCTATTGTTAGTGATGCTGATTTAACATCGTCCAAATCAATTTCTTTATATTTTTTTGAGATACTTTGAATTGAATAAATCAAATTATCACTATGATATTCTTCTACAACAAATTCATAGTCAAATTTTTGTTGATTCTCTCCATATAATGATAGTTTAACTGTAGGAACAGCTCCGTTAGTTAAATTCACATCTTTAAAAATAATTCGTCCTTCTCCTAAATGAAAACTTTGACGATCCAAATACGCTTCAATATTTTCTACTTTTAATTGATTATTTTCACCTTTTAATATGTAATCATAATAAACTACTTCACCATATGTTTGAAATACAAAATCATCATACATAAAAAATAATGTTGCTGTAACAATAAGGGTAAAGATCAATGTAACTAGTAAATGCTGTTTATGTTTTTTGTCCATTTTTATCACCGGTCTTATTATAACCTATTTTTTATGAGATAGAAAGAAAAACAACCCAAGCCAAATTTACATATTAATTCCTTATTCATCATTTTTTTATGAATTTACAACTTGCTATTACTTTTAAAAACCAGATAAGCTCAAAACAGTTACTAAATTAAAAGGGATCGACTCTGCTTTTCACAAAATCAATCCCTTTTAAAATCAAATATTTAAATTATAAATACCTATTTCACAATATACTTAAAATCTATATGTATTTAAAATTATTTTACAGTAACTAATTCTAAATAGCTAGTAGTTCCACCAACACCTGGTGTTCCAGCAGTAATTAAAATTTGTTCCCCTGGTTCAACACCATTTTCTTTAGCAAGAACTTGAGCATATTCTAATTGAGCTGCACGATCATGCATAGGTTGACATACAACACCTTTTACACCCCAGTTTAAGGCTAATGAACGAGTAACTGGTTCATAAGGTGTAGCTGCAATTACCATAGATTCTGGACGATAACGAGATACACGTTTAGCAGTTGATCCACTTTCAGTATAAACAACAATAGCAGATACCTTAAATTTAGAAGCAATCTCAGCTACTGACATACAAATTGCTTCTGAAGGGTCTTCTGGAGCAGTTCTGATTGCTTTTCTTAATAATGAAGCATAATCTAAAGTTTCTTCTGTCTTTAATGCAATTTTTGTCATTGTCATAACTGCTTCTTCAGGATATTTACCTTGAGCAGACTCACCAGATAACATGATTGCATCAGTACCATCATAAATAGCATTAGCAACGTCACTTACTTCAGCACGAGTTGGTCTTGGATTTTCTTGCATACTATCTAACATTTGAGTAGCAGTAATAACAACTTTACCAGCAGCACGACATTTTTTAATTAATTGTTTTTGAATTAAAGGTACATCTTCAGCAGGTACTTCAACTCCTAAATCTCCACGAGCAACCATGATACCATCAGCTACTTTTAAGATTTCGTCCATGTTTTCAACACCTTCGCTGTTTTCGATTTTAGCGATAATTTGAATTTCAGGATGACCATTTTCAATTAATAATTTTTTAACATCTAAAACATCTTGCGCCCGTCTTACGAAAGATGCAGCAATAAAGTTTACTCCTTGTTCGCATCCAAAAGTAATATCAGCTGTATCTTTAGGAGATAAATAATCAAATCCTAATTTAATTCCTGGAACATTGATTCCACGTTTGTTTTTAACTACACCATCGTTAGCACATACACAAACAATATCTTCTCCTTCAACATGATCAACTAATAATTCAACTTGACCATCATTTACTAAAATGAAACCACCAGGTTTAACATCTTTATATAATTCTTTATAAGTGATTGTAAAACGATCACTTGTACCTTCAATATCTTCA
Source organism: Thomasclavelia ramosa DSM 1402 (assembly GCF_014131695.1). Lineage (NCBI taxonomy): Bacteria > Bacillati > Bacillota > Erysipelotrichia > Erysipelotrichales > Coprobacillaceae > Thomasclavelia > Thomasclavelia ramosa. The sequence goes on along the minus strand of NZ_CP036346.1, from coordinate 1,040,210 downwards.
GTAGTAATAACAGTAGTTTGTCCTTTTTTGAATTCTGTTTTTCCACCTACGAAATCACCAGTTCTAATTTCTGGTCCTTTTGTATCTAATAAGATAGCAATGTTTTTATTTAACTCTTTGCTTAACTTACGTACAGTAACAATTCTTCCACCATGTTCTTCGAAATCACCATGAGAGAAGTTTAATCTCATAACGTTCATACCAGCAAGAATTAACTTTCTTAACATTTTTTCGTTTTCACTTGCAGGCCCAATTGTACAAACGACACGAGTTTTCTTTTTTCTTTCTTTTAGTTCAAATACCATATCCTAATTTTCCTCACCTTACATTTTTATTTATATTAACGAAGCTTCATTGCATCTTCGTAAATACCAAAATCAGTTTTACGTTTATGTGATAATGTTTCTTCAATATCTAATCCTTTGATTTCTCCATTGACTTGGCTTACACATAAACCACCTTTACCAGCTTCTAATAATTCCACTGCATATACACCCATGCGAGAAGCTAAAACACGATCGCGAGCTGAAGGACGTCCCCCTCTTTGCATATGCCCTAAAACGTTCGCACGAGTTTCAAAACCTGTTGCAGCTTCTACTTTTTTAGCTAATTCGTGAACATCAGTAATATGTTCAGTAATAACTACGATTGCATGTTTTTTATCAGATTCTTTTGATGCCTTTAATCTTTCAATTACTTTTGATTCATCAAAACCAATCTCACTAGTAATAATCATTTCAGCCCCATCAGCAATTCCAGCATTAATAGCTAAATCACCACAACGACGTCCCATTACTTCTAAGATAGTACAACGTTGATGAGAACTTGAAGTATCTCTTAAACGATCTAATGCGTCAACAATTGTATTTAAAGCTGTATCAAAACCAACAGTAAAATCAGTATCTGGAATATCATTATCAATTGTTCCTGGGATACCAATACAGTTAACACCCATTTCAGTAAGTTTTAAAGCTCCATTATAACTTCCGTCTCCACCAATAACGACCAAAGCTTCCATCCCTACTTTTTTCATTTGTTCAATTGCAACTTTTCTAATTTCAGGATCTTTAAATTCCGGGAAACGTGCTGATTTCAAAATCGTTCCCCCTAAGTTAATAATATTACGAGTACTATGACGATCAAATTTAATGAAATCTCCTTCATATAACCCTTTGTATCCTAGGCGTACTCCGTATACTTCAATACCTTTATTTAAACATGTTCTTGCCACTGCACGAACAGCTGCATTCATTCCAGGAGCATCTCCACCAGATGTTAATACACCAATACATTTAACCATTGTTTTTCCTCCTAATAACCACATTTTTATTTCCAAGACATTTTAACACAAAAAGATTGATGTTTCCATCAAATCTTTAATATTTTACACTAAAACTCAAACTTTTTTTAGCGTAAATCCTTACCTTTTAATTCTACTGGAATACTAACCGCTTTCATTCTTGAAATTAGTCGTTCGACTCTTTCTTTGTCTCCAGCTTTTAAAGTATAAAGCTTTTTTAGTTTTTCCAAAGAGTATTCACTAGTAAAAAAAGTAGCTCTTTGATTTTGTAGCCGATAAGCAATTATTGCTGATAATATCTCATCACGTGACCATGACGTAACTGACTCACCACCAACATCATCAATAACCAAATAATCTAAATTTTTCATCAGCTCAATTGAACTATTGACTCCCTCATTACCAAAAGAACTTTTTAAATCCATTAGAAAAGTTGGAAAATGTATATAACCACATTTATATCCCTTGGTTACAAGACACCGAATCAAGAAGCCCATTACTGTACTTTTACCATTTCCGCCTTCACCATATAAATAAAAGCCTTTATTAGTAGGATTTTTAATATAATCCATCATCATTTTAATAACTACTCGTCCATTGCCATTAGGATCATCAATGATTGTCAAGTCACTCGGCTTCGTTAATAATATTTTATTGTTAACATTTTTTAATAAAATATCATTCAAAATCTTTTGATCATCAAAATGTGCCTGACCATAACGGCAAGGCTGTAATGAAAGCTTTACTTCGCCATCCTGATAATTAAATAGACGAACCATTCCTTTAGAAATCTTAGGGCAAGATTTTAATGATTTACAGCCAATACAAACATCCAAATCTTCTTTATAATCAAGAAATTCAATCCAATTTTCTTCAATATCACGACGACTTAAATTAAACTCCTGCAATACCTTAATAATATTATGGTCATTCATTAAAGTATTAATACTATTTTCTTTATTTTTATTAAAACTATCATCATTATTAAACAAATTAATATCTTGAATACTCTTCATCTTGCCCTCCTATTCGAACTGACTTAAAAATTCATCTAACTCATCCATGTCTACATTATCATTATCAACCATATTGATTTCAGTTTCTTCATTATCATCGTTATTATTACGACGATATTTTAAGTATACATTAGCTTCATCCATCGCATCTTTAACTGTCTTGATTTTTTTTCGTTTCCACTGTGAAGCTCGTGCTTGCATAAACGCTCTTGATAAAGCATTATCACATTGGGATAGTGTTAACTCAATTAACACATTCATCACACCAGGTTCTAGATACAATGAAGTCATTATCGATTCAACGATTTGTAAATCGTGCTTTAAAGGCTCTCGCCCCCCCTGTTTATCCTTTAACAGTTGATAAGGGTTAATACTTTCTAAATAACTAATATGCTTACTTAAAGCATCATCACCTGTAACACTTTTATGAACAATTGCCTGCTTATGATAAATTTCTTTAAATGTTTCTGGCATATTCAAATCATAATAATCACGGCATTTGCTAATCAAAGCACTGTGAATTAATTTATCATTTTGAAGACAATCTTTAACTAATCCTTGCATATCAATTGCATTAATACGATACAAAGTTCCTAACTGTTTGATTACGGCTTCATCATCGGGAGTAATACATGATCTTTTTATTTGATAATCAGCAAGCCCTTGATAGAACAATGTTAAATCATAATCACTTTCAATACTCCCATAATTAGTATTAAAGTAATCTTTTTCAACCAGGACATCATCACACCCATTTAGTAAATTAATATCGAATACATCAGTGAACTTAGCAGTTACATTATTAAATCCCTCAATACTAAACGCTGATGATTTAAAACATAATTTTGTTCGATATAGCTCCTCTTGCCCTAGACGTTGTAATAGGAGTGGTCCTAGAATAGCATGATTAAAAAATTTAGTTGGTGTTAGGGGTGTTTTTAAAGCATATAAGTATACTCTTTTATTATCACTATCTTTAATATATTTAGAAACTAATCCTATCGCTTCAAGTTTTAAACTCGCTTCATTAAGCTCGGTTAAACTTAAACCGGTTATTTTAGTTAAACGGCTATGAAGGCTAAGGGCTTTAGTCAATGATAACTGATCTAATTCAGCATAAAGACTTAAATATAATCCACAAGCATTATTACCAATCAAAGGTTGATATAGTAGTTGAATACTACGCATATGAATACTATCAAGAGGATAACTTGCATTAACCGTATATAAATCAGACATCATTAACTCGCTCATCTTATCTTCCTTTCAATAATGTTTCAATTTGTTGATATAATTCATCAAGACCCTGATTATTATCTAAAACAATATCCGCTCTCATTTTCTTTTCTTCAATACTCATTTGGTTACCAATGATCAACCTTGCATAATCTTCATCAATATTATCACGCTTCATCAATCTTTTTATTTCTTCGTCCTCTTTTAAATATACAACAATTACTGCATCACATAAATATTCCAAATTACTTTCAAATAATAGCGGTATATCTAAAAAAATTAAATCAAGATGCTGATTAAGCACAATTATTTCTTGCATTTTCTTGATTACATAAGGATGAATTATTGCTTCCAAATCCTTTTTTGCTTGTTTATCATTAAAAATAATCCGACCTAAAGCTTTACGATCAATTGGTCCAGCTGGTAAATCAAAGCGATTTTTTGTTTGTTTAATACACACCTCATCAATAGTTAGTGCATCGTAAGCTAATTTATCACTATCAACCACTAGATAGCCTCGCTGTTTTAGATAATTCGTCACCGTACTTTTACCAGTTGCAATACTGCCAGTTATTCCTAAAACCTTCACTTACATCATCTCCCGTACTGCCTCTAGTATCTTAGCACAATTGATGCTATGGTCAAGACTCATTATTGTACTTTCAACCTGACCATTTTCTATTAGATCATTAAAATGTACGATTTCACTATAAAAATCATCATGATCATATTCAATGTGATATTTGAATATTTCACCACTATTTAAAATAACTTCTAAATCAAGCGGCCGATGAATTGGTCGAATTATCATTTTACCAAGCGTTCCTGTCAATACTGCCTGGTTTTCTTTATTTCGATCCATCGCACATTCAACAATACCAGTTTGTTTCCCAAAATTTAAAATAGCTTTTACATATGTATCAACACCACAATCATGATATTTACAAGTAACATCGACAGTATCCAAAGGTACTTTAAAATAATCATCTAGATAAGCAATATTATAAATACCCAAATCTAATAAACAACCACCCTGCTTTATATCAAACAGATAAGAATTCTGATTATAATCAACTTTACCGCAAAAACTAGTTTCAAGACATTCAAGTTCACCAATAATTCCTTCACTAACCAAACTTTTTGCTTCTTGATAACCAGGTACAAAACGAGTTTTCATCGCTTCCATAAATAAAATATGATGCTTTTTAACTAAATCTTTTATTTCTTCCATTTCTGCAGTATTCATTGTAGCTGGCTTCTCAACTAAAATTTTCTTATTAGCAAGAATAGCTTTTTTGACCCATTCAAAATGATATAAATGCGGTAAGGCAATATAAACCGCTTCAATTTCAGGATCATCCAAAACAGCTTGAAAACTATCATAAGCTTTATTACATGGATGTTTTTCTTGAAAAGCTTTTGCCTTCTCTAGCGTTCGACAACTAACGGCTTCTAAATTAGCACGTGAATCTTGAGCCAGAGCTTCACAGAAACGATGAGCGATCCGACCAGCTCCAACTATTCCCCAATTAATCATTTTACCTTCTCCTTTTTTGACAATGCTTACAGTAATAAGTCCCACGACCTTTTATTGCTACTTTGGTAATCTCACCACCACAAATTGGACAAACTTTTTGTAAGTGGGCTTTTAATTTAACTTGAAATAAACCATCGATCCCATTCGCTGAAAATGAATGAATCGTCGTTCCTCCTTGAGCAATCGCTTCATTTAAAATTGCTGATGACACCTCAATAAGTTCCTGAACACTCTTTTTCGTTAATTTACATGCCGGTGTATTTGGATTTAAACCCATTGCAAAACATATTTCATTTGCGTAAATATTCCCAATCCCCGCAATAATACTTTGATCCAAAATAGCATGTTTAATTGGTAAATTACTTTTATGTAATTTTGGATAAATATCTTCCAACTTGGCATTAAAAGGCTCTGGACCCAATTTGCAAAGGGGGATTTCATTCATATAATTATCCAGACTAACTAATTTCATACGACCAAATTTACGAGTATCGTTATAGCGTAACTGCTTATTATCGTCAAGATTGAAAATGATATGATCATGTTTATTTAACGGCTCATCATGTTCAACATAATGATACTTTCCTTCCATACGAAGATGTGAGACAAATGCAATATCATCTAATTTAAAGATTAAAAATTTTCCAGCCCGATCAATATCATTAATAGTCTGATTTGTACAGGCTTCAATAAATTCCTCAACATCATCTTCAATAATATTAGGATATAATACATCGATTGAAATAATTTTTTTATTCAAAACAAAATTTTTTAACGTTCTACGAACAGTTTCAACTTCTGGTAGTTCTGGCATAATTATCTCCTATTTAAGTTCATACCAATTAACGGCATAACTTCCTTCTGCTTTTAATTCAACATCCATCTTAATTGCAGTCGTCATTCCTTTAGCAACAATTTCCATAACTTCTTGTAATTCTTCTTGATAAACATCAAAGATCAATTCATCGTGTACTTGTAAGATCATCTTAGATTTTAATTGGTGTTTCTTCAATAGCTCATCAACTTTGATCATTGCAACCTTAATAATATCAGCTGCCGATCCTTGTATTGGTGAATTCATTGCTAATCGTTTTCCAAACTCTTGACGCATATAATTTTTTTCATTAATTTCACGAATAAAACGTTTCCGATTCAGCATCGTTGTAACATAACCATTTTTCTTACAAAAATCAATATTACTATCCATATATAATTTTATCTCAGGATAGTTTTCAAAATAACGCTTGATAAATTCACGCGCTTCCCCTACGCTTACTCCAACTTGTTCTGCCAAACCAAAATCAGACATTCCATAAATAATTCCAAAGTTTACAGCCTTAGCATTACGTCGCATCGTACTATCAACTTGTTCTTCAGGTACTCTAAATATTTCACTAGCAGTATGGCGATGAATATCTTTATCTTCGTTAAAAGCTTTGATCAATGATTTAACACCCGCTAAATGAGCCAAGACTCTAAGTTCAATTTGTGAATAATCAAAAGATACTAAATAATCATATTCCGGAACAAAAGCTTTACGAATGAGTTTTCCTTCTGGTGTTTTAACAGGTATATTTTGCAGGTTAGGATCGGTTGATGATAACCTTCCTGTTTGCGTCAACGCCTGATTATAGATTGTATGAATCTTCCCATCTATAAAAACTTGATCTTGTAATCCTATAATATATGTAGAATATAATTTAGAAAGCGTTCGATACTTTAAGACTTTATCAATAATCGGATGTATATCTTTTAGTTTATTCAAAATATCTACTGATGTAGAATATCCTGTTTTCGTTTTCTTACCATTAGGCAAACCTAAATCCTCGAATAAAACTTCTCCCAACTGTTTAGGTGATGCGATATTAAACTCTCTATTAGCAAGCGTATGAATCTCTTTTTCTAAAATATTAATTTCACGACCGAATTGTTCCTCTAGTTGTTTTAAAACAACAGAATCAACTTTTGCCCCTTGAAACTCCATACGTGCTAAAATTTTTGCAACTGGCATTTCAACATCTTTATATAATTCAAATTGATTTTCATTATTCAATTTTTCAATTGCCTGATCCTTTAAAATATAAATAGCTTTTGCCTGTTTAATTAAATGCTCTGCTACTCTTGATGTTTCAGGAACCTTCTTCTTTGCACCCTTTCCATATACTTCTTCATCATAAAAAACATCGTAATACTCATAATACTCACAAACACTGCGAATCTCATCTTTTAAACTTGGATTCAATATATAAGAAGCTAATTGAAGATCAAAAACATAATTTTCTATTTCAAGGCCATGCCATTTTGCTGCATTAATACTCTTTTTAATATCATAACCATATTTTTCAATTTTCTTATCACTAATAAAATTTTTAAAATTAGTACAATTTAAGGCATCCTCAGTTCCAATGAAATAAGCTTCACTATCGTTATAAACTGCAAATCCAACGATCATTGACCGATGATAATTTGTATCATACACACCTACAACCAATGAACTATCACGCTTAATAATTGGTAATTGAGTTACGATTTTAACATCGACTGCTTTTTCAGCCTGAACCTCCTCATTATTCAAAGACATTCTTTTTAATAATGAATTCATGCTGTAACGTCGGTAGAATTCAGCTAACTCATTATAATCATGTCCTTGATAACGATATTCTTCTAAATCGATTTCCATCGGCACATCTTTAATAATTGTTGCAATTCGCTTTGATAACAATCCCTGATCAATATTATCACGAATTTTTTCACCCATCTTTCCTTTTAAATCATCAAGATGTTCGCTTAAATTCTCAACTGTATGATATTCCTTTAGTAATTTTAAAGCTGTTTTTTCTCCAACTCCGGGAATCCCTGGAATATTATCAGATTTATCACCCATCAATCCTTTTAAATCGCGCATTTGATCAGGAATCAAACCATATATTTCTTTAAATTTAGCAGGGGTGATTTTTTCTAATTCTCCTACCCCCTTCTTAGTAAGATAAACACTAATATTATCATCAACTAATTGGAGCATGTCTTTATCACTTGTAACAATACTTACTTTAAAACGTTGTTTGCTTGCTTTAACAGCAACAGTTCCAATAATATCATCGCCTTCATACCCTTCGATTTCCTGATAACGAATTCCATGAGCTGTTAAATATTCACGAATCATTGAAAACTGACAAGCTAATTCATCAGGAGTGGCGCTACGAGTTCCTTTATAAACTTCAAATAAATCATTTCTAAAAGTTTTTTTACCGTAATCAAAGGCAACAACTAAATACTCAGGATTACCCTTTAAAATACTTTCTAACATATTGGCAAATCCATACACTGCATTAGTAGGAACACCATCTTTATTTACCATTAAATTTCCCATTGCTGCCGTTGCATAATAAGCACGGTACAACAACGAGTTTCCATCAATCATTACTAATTCTTTCATTTCTACCTTCCTTAACGTACATTTTTTGCTTGATTTATTATTAGTGATAGTTTATCACGATAATTAACTCTACCTTCAATTAAACAAATCTCACCACGTACTAATATTTTCTTTAAAACTTGAAAACTTGAAGCAAAGACAACAGCATCTACTTCACCAGTTTCATCGTAACCATCAACAAAGCACATCTCTTGTCCTTTTTTATCAACAATCACTTTTACTCTCGATAATGCCATAATAACTCTAACCGGCTGATCAATATAATTGGATAATTCATTTAAATTAACTATTTGCTCCTTTAAGTTATTCTTGATCAAAGCAATCGGATGCATTGTCAAATATACTCCAAGGACCATCTTTTCTTCTTCCAATACTTTGATCCGATTATCACGAACGATCGTTAGGATCGGTGGTTCTTCGATTCCAATTGAATTTTTCAATTCTGCATATTCCATAATCTTATGTAAATTTTGTTTAATTGTCGTGCGATTTAATTTAAACTCATCAAAAGCTCCTGCCATAATTAAACTATCAAGCATTTTACTATTTAATTTGCTTGATTCCATTCTAGAAACAAAATCAAATATATCTTTAAAAGTACCATTTTGACGCTCTGCTTCAATTGCTTTATATCCTGCATAACCAACATTTTTAATCGCTAATAAAGAATAACGAATATTGCCATCTTCAACTTTAAAGCGATCAGTTGAATAATTGATTGATGGTGCCAATAGTTTAACACCATATTTTTTTCCCTCTTGGATACAACTAAGTTTACTTGCATCACTACTTTGTTCATTTGATAATAAAGCACTAAAAAATTCTAATGGAAAGTTCGCCTTTAAATATGCTAACCAATAGGCAATATATCCATAGACAACCGAATGTGATTTATTAAAACCATAGTTAGCAAACCTTTCAATCAATTCAAACACTTTAACTGCTTCGAGCTCACTAAACCCATTAGCAATTCCCCCTTGAATAAATTCACTCTTCATCGCTTTCATTAAACTCGCTGTCTTTTTTGACATTGCTTTTCTCAAAATATCCGCTTTAGCTAATGAAAATCCAGCAACTAATTGTGCCGCCTGCATAATTTGTTCTTGGTATAAAAGAATTCCATATGTAGATTTTAAAATTGGCTTTAAACATTCTAATGGATAAGTTATTGGTTCTTTGCCTTTTTTTCGAGCGATATATGAAGGAATATTAGCCATCGGTCCTGGTCTAAATAATGCGATTGCAGCAATAACATCATCAAGACAATCACATTGCATCTTAACTAATAAATTTTTCATTCCTGAGGACTCTAATTGAAAGATTCCAAAAGTATCACCACGACTGATCATTTCATAAGTTTTTTTATCCTGAAGATCAATGTCGTTAATATTAATTTCAACTTGATGATTCTTAGCAATATCTTTAATAATATAATCAATGATCGTTAAATTCTTTAAACCTAAAAAGTCCATTTTGAGCAAGCCGACTTCTTCGATATAATCTTTTGAATATTGAGTTACAACTCCATTGTTAGGACCTCTGACAAGCGGGACAACTTGGTCCAATACGTCATTTGATAAAACCACTCCCGCTGCATGCGTTGAAATATTACGTGGCAATTTTTCAACAATAAAAACAGCAGGCATGATCTTTCTTAATGCAGGATCTTTATTCACCATTGATTGAAAACTATATGATGTTTCAAAAACTTCTCGAGCACTCTTACGATTCTTATAATTAGTAGGAATATTTTTAGTTAACAATTCTAATCGTGGCAAGGGTACCCCTAGTACTTTTCCAAGATCTTTAATTGCTACTTTAGGACCATAAGTAGAAAAAGTAACGATTTGCGCTACATGCTCATGACCATATTTTTCAGTAACGTAATTTACAACTTCATCACGACGGTCATCTTGAAAATCAATATCAATATCAGGCATACTAATTCTTTCTTCATTTAAAAAACGTTCAAATAGTAAGTCATATCGCAATGGATCTACTCCAGTAATTCCCAATACATAAGCCACTAGGCTGCCAGCCGCTGAACCACGTCCTGGGCCAACTAAGATCTTATGCATTTTAGCATATCGAACATAATCAAAAACAATTAAAAAATAGTCATTAAATCCCATCTTATTGATTACTGTTAATTCTTTTTTTAAGCGTTCAATATATTCATTAGGAATGTTTTTTCCTTTAAATCGTTTTTTCAAACCAACTAAACATAATTGCCTTAAGTAATCACCAGCATCGCCATCTTTAGGAACTGGGTATTTAGGTAAATGCATTTGATCTGTTGGAATGGTTACATTACACAGTCGTATTATATCGTTAGTATTTTCAATATATTTTTTATCAAAAAGACTCTCCATTTCAAAACTAGATTTTAAATATAATTGATCAGTTTGAACTTGGTGTTCTAAATCTAACATCATTCCTTTAGCGGAAGCTTGTAAAAGATCTAAAGTAAAAGCCTCATCTTTATTTAAATAACGGACCTCATTGGTTACACAAATGGGAATATTTTGGAGAGTTGCTAAAGCGACTAAACGTTCATTTAATTTTTGTTGCATTGCAATACCATGGTTTTGTAATCCTACATAAAAATTATTAAAAGTGTTTTTAAACAGTTCTAAATACTTTAACGCCTCCGAATCCAGTTCTTTTAGGATAAGTCGTTCAATAATTCCTTCTTTACATGCTGAAATTACAAATAGATGTTCACGATATAATGACAGTGCCTCTAAACTAATCGCACCTCTTTCACTCAAACAAATTTCACTAGTTATTTTAACCAAATCAAAATAACCCGTCACGTCCCTTGCCAATAGTAATAACGGATATATCTCATGATTGATTTCAACACTTGCTTCTAACCCAAAGACTGCTTTAATACCGTATTTTTTAGCATATTTAGCTAGTTCCATTGCCCCATACATGTTATCTTTATCAGTTAAAGCTAGCGCCTCATAGTGGAGATCACTAGCTTTTTTTACCAAGTCCTCAATTAAGATAGTACTATTTTGAAAACTATATGAACTATAAACTTGTAAATGTCCTAGCATCTATCCCCACATCCTTTCTATTGTGTATTATACCACTAAATAAGCTATTTAAAAAGATATTAGAGGATTGCACGGAACGAAAAAAGAATAATCATAATAGAAAAATATAAACATAAACACATATAAACGGTATCAAAGATTGCCCATGAAGTACAACTTAAGAGCCAAATACGATAACAATATAAAATTGTAACATAATAATGATATTGTACTTGCAAGACACAAAAGCGTCTTTGCCAGCCAATGATCACTATCGATAACAATGTTGCAATTAAATGAAACGGGACGATCCACATTGGACACAGTACCTGCATCAATAAAATTGCCCCACATAAAAATTGTAACTTTTTAATCCGTATTAACATATAATCACCACTAATATTATATGTTATTTACTCTAATAAAATGAAAAGAAGTGGATAATCAAATGATTATTCCACTACATCGCATGTTTAACTAATGCTTTAGCTAATTGATCAGGACAACTAGTTGGTCTTGCCCCACAACGAATACCTTGTAATCGTTCGATTACCTCATTTACTTGCATCCCTTTTGCTAATGCTCCAACACCTTGTGTATTACCAGAACATCCACCAATAAATTTTACGTTATTAACAATGCCATCCTCAACGTCAATAACTATTTGTTTTGAGCATACCCCTTGAGGTTGAAATTTAATTTCCATAACCATTCCTCCTATTTTTAAATATTATAGTTACAAATGAAAATAAAGCAAATAATTTGCTTTATTTTCGAACCAATTTTACAATCGTTGTTAGGTATGAATTATGACAAGATGTATCTAAGCCAATAATTCTTTCCAATTTGTAATTTTTTTCTAAATCAGCTAAATCCTTTGCTAAAGTTGAATGTGACTGACAAGCATAGATAATTGTTTTAAATTTAGCAATTTTAATTGTATCTTTGATTGTATCACTTAATCCATAACGTTCATTTTGAATAATTAAAGTATCATAGACTTTCTTTTTAGCGTATGTAACAATTTTACTATCTAGGTCACCAGCAATAAAAGTAACATTTTCCTTCTTTAAATACTTAGCATTTAATTTAGCATCATCAATTTGATATCTTTTTTCATCAATCGCTACAATTTCTTGATCAAGATTAAGTTCTAATAACCCAATTCCACAATTCAACGAAATTATTTTTTGACTGTCCTGTACTAATGATTTAATTGTTTGATTTTGTTTCCACATCATCTCAATATTTTCTGGTAATTTACTTTTAACCGATACTAGATATTGATTTTTATCATCGTGCAACTCTAGTCTCGTTGCCCCATATAATTTTGAATATCCTAACTCATCAAACTCTTGATGCTTTGAAGTATTAACAGACATGAAGATACTAGCAACATGTGGCAATTGACTAATTTCTTTAACAATTTCTTCCTTCAACCCATCACGACCTGTAATAAAAACTAATTGTAATTTATTATCAATTAATTTAACCTTTAAAAACCTTAATCCTGTTCTAAATTTATCACTATATGTTTTACATTTATTTGTAGTTAAAATCTCTTCTAATTTTAATAAACACTCATTAATTATTGGATGTTGTTTAAAACATCTTGTCATTAATGTTAAATATTTACTATCACGTTGATAGATTCCAAAACTAATTTTCCCTTTAAAATCAACAATAGGCAAATTAACAGCAGTAATAAAGCCCTCTTGACTAGGCGCCGCAATTACATCTTTAAAAATTGTTCTTGATAAATCATACTCTGTATATTTTCTAATTGATTCGCGTACAGCTTCTTTTTTTGCATTCAACTGCTTGAAATAACTTAAATGCAACATCGTACACCCTTGACAATTATCATACGAACGACACTTAGGCGTAACACGATCTTTTGATGGTTTTACTACTTGTAGTAATTTCCCTTCGCTATAAGTTCTAGTCTGTTTAATAATTTCAACAATAACTTCTTCTTGTGGCAACGCTCCAGGAACAAAAACGATCTTTCGATCAATATACCCGATACCTTCACCATTAATCCCTAATTTTTTAATTTCTACATTTTTCTTCATCCTACAATCTCCTTTTTAAAAGAGGAAGTCATCTAGTGATGCTCTTCCTCTTCATCTTTCTTTTCTTCTAGAATCGTCACTTTTAATTGAGCAATTCTGTTTTTATGCATTTTTACAATCTTAAAAATTACGTTTTCAATCTGAACTTCATCATCAATTTCAGGAACACCAGATACCTCTCCAAGAACTAATCCACCAATTGATTCAAAATCTTCAGAATCGAAATCAGTTCCTACTCTATCATTAACTTCATTTAAATTCAAGCTTCCATCTATTAAATATTCATTTTCTCCTAGAGAAATGATCATTTCGTCTTCTTCAGCATCATATTCATCATCGATTTCGCCTACAATTTCTTCAACAATATCTTCAAAAGTAACAATTCCACTCATAACCCCATATTCATCTAGTACAATCGCTAATGTTGCATGTTCTTTACGCATCGAAGCAAACACATCCGCAACTTCATTAAATTCATAAACAACAAAAGTATCGCGCATAAAATCTTTTACAACAAATTCATCAGGATCGATATTAAAGAAAAGTAAATCCTTAACATTTAAAACTCCCACAATTTCGTCAAATGATTCACTATGCACTGGGTAACGTGAAAATTGACTACGTTGATAAATTTCCATCAATTCTTGGTAAGAACAATCATCGGGAATACTCTCAACATGAATTCTTGGCGTCATAATTTCTTTGATCTCAGTTTCACCAAACTCAAATACATTATGAATCATTTCCTTTTCCTGTTCTTCTAATACCCCCTCTTCATGACCTACTGTAACGATCGTCTTTAAATCTTCTTCTGTCATGGTTGGTCCACTGTCACGAGCACCACCCAATATTTTAATGAAAAAGCTTGTAATGATATTTAAGAAAAATACCACTGGGGTAAAAAGAGTACAAACTAAAGCAACAAATCGTGCCAAAAATAAAGCAATTGTATCTGCATTCTTAGTTGCAAAAGATTTTGGTGTAATTTCACCAAAAACCAAAATCAAGAATGTAACTACTCCAGTAGCTGCAGCTACTAGAGTTGCTGAATCTCCAAAAATTGAAATCACAAATGATGTAGATAACGATGAAGCACCGATATTAACTAAGTTATTTCCTACTAAGATTGAACTAAATAAACGATCCGAATTAGATAACAGCTTCTCTACTGTTAGTGCTCTTTTATTTCCTTCTTCAGCTAAGTTTCGCATCCTGATTTTATTAACAGATAAAAATGCTGTTTCAGTACAAGAAAAAATACCTGAGAAAATAATTAAAATGACAAATATTATAACGTTGGTTATCTGGGTCGGGTCCACAATAAATCTATTCTCCTTATTATTAATGTTTTTCATTATCATATTATAAACATTATAAAAAGTCAAATTAAGCTTTAATTAACCAAGCATAATAACGATTGTTGATCCGGCTTCAACTGACTCACCAACTCGTGGTAATTGGTCTATTACTTTATCACCTTCGCCAATAAATTCAAATTTTAATTCCGGATTACTAACTTCCTTTTTACTTTTCCCAATATAGTTTTCAACCTTTAACGTTTTAGTATCCATAAATGTATAAGCTTTTTGCCGCTGTGAAGAAACTTTTTTTACATTCATGCTTGGCAAAATATCAACAAGCATTTTGCGAGCAATTGGAGCTACTGTCGTTCCTCCATACTGCACACAATTTTTAGGGTTATCCATTGCAACATATAAAACAATTTTAGGATCATCAATTGGCGCAATACCAATGAAAGATAAGATATAACCCCCATCAACATAACTACCATTTACTGCTTTTTGGGCAGTACCTGTTTTACCACCGATCCGGTAACCATCTATATAGGCATTTTTACCCCCTCCATCTGTAACAACTGATTCTAAAGCATCTCGCATTTTTTTGGAAGCATCCTCACTAATAACTTTACGTAGTGCCTCTGGTTTATGTTCATAAACAATATCATTAGAATAACTATCAATAATTTTATCAACCAAATATGGTTTATATAAAGTTCCACCGTTAACACAAGCACAAACTGCTCTCACCAGCTGCATAGGTGTAATTGAAATACCTTGACCAAAAGCAACTGTTGCTTGTTCCAACTCATTGAAGGCATCATAATCAAACATAATTCCTTTAGATTCACCTGGTAGGTCTATACCGGTTTTTTCTGTCAAACCAAATTTTTTGACGTATTCATATAATTTATCTTTCCCTAGACGGCGACCGATTTCAACAAATCCGGGGTTGGAAGAATTCTGAAGAACCTCTCTAAAGGTTTGAAGTCCATGTCCACCTTTTTTCCATGACTTAATTCGGGCACCACCAACAATTTCATACCCTTTATCAAAATAAGTATCTTTATCCATATCAAATAGATTTTCATTTAAAGCCGATGAAAAAGTAATGATCTTGAAAGTTGATCCTGGTTCGTAAGATTTCCAAATTGGGATATTATGATTATAAACATCCTTATCGGCATTTTGATAATCATTGGGATTATAATCAGGTTTACTTGCCATCGCTAAAACTTTTCCAGTACTTGGTTCCATCGCTAAAGCCCAGATTCCATCAGGATTATAAGTGTCATATGCATTGTTCAGTTCTCTTTCAACAATATCCTGAATATCACCATCAATCGTTAATTGTAAATTAAAACCACTCGTTGGAGCACTATAAACACTTGGATACAGTGACAACGGGTTACTTTTGGCATCCATATAATAATCAATACTCCCGTTATTTCCGTTTAAATAATTATCGTATTTTAATTCTAAACCTAATAATCCTTGATTATCAATTCCTACGAAGCCAAGAGTCTGTCCTAAATAATTATCATTGGGATAATATCGTTTAGTATCTTTAATTAAATATACCCCAGGTAATTTTAAACGATCGATTTGTGCTGCTACTTCATCATCTAATTGTCGTCCTTCTGGCTGAATTCTTTGGATTGAAACTTTTTTACTTAATTTTTCTTGCATTACTTTAACATCAACATTTAAAATATTTGCAATTTTATCAGCAGTAGCCGCCACATCTTTAATTTGACTAGGAACAACAACTAGTGAAGCAGTTGTTAGATTTGTTGCTAGAACGTTATTATCACTATCAACGATCAATCCACGATTAGCTTCAACTGGAAAACTACGCTGCCATAAATCCACTGCTTTATTATAAATATTGACTCGATCAATAATTTGAATATAGCCAACTTTTAAAATTATTGCAATTACAATCAAAACTGTTACTACTTTTACCCATTTGATTTTCTTTTTTGTTATCTCATAGATCATCTAATCACCCTCTACACTATATGAAAAAAGTAAGGTCATTAGACCTTACTGAAGTGTAATTGTTAGAGCATCACCGTTGTGAACAACAGTTCCCTCTGGCGCACTTTGAGCTCCGACGAGACCGTTACCGCCATCAATAGTAATATTAACCCCTGATAACGAGCCAAAAGTTAAAACATCTTTACGTGACCAGCCAGTAAAATTAGGTAATACAATATCATTAGATTCCGTCTTAATAAAAACACGATCATTTTTTGCTACTTTAGAACCAGCTTCTGGATATTGTTCAAGAACTGTATTACCGTTTCCGATTACTTGAACATTTACAGCTTTTGATTCTAATTTTGACTTAACAAAACTAACACTCTGATTAACATATGAATCTAGTTTATAATCACTAGATACTGTCGTAGTTTCAGGAGCATTATATTTATTTACGATTGATAATGCTGCCGGCATTACACTTTTAATAACATTTGCCTGATGTTGAGTTGTATCATTATCAGCACCTTGGAAAACAATATTAACAATTATTTGCGGATCTTCATATGGTGCCATTCCCGAAAAGGATTTGGTATAAATAGTACTTGAATAACCACCATCAACAACTACTTGTCCCGTTCCGGTCTTACCGATAATTTGAACACCATTATCAAGATTAAATTTCTTTGCTGTTCCCATACTTTCAGTTACTACTCCTTTTAGTAGATCTCGAACATGTTGAACTGTTTGTGAAGAAAATATTTGCTCTGAATATTCTGTTTTACCTTTATATGTAACTTCGTTTGTTTCTTTATTAACGATTTTTTCAATTAAATAAGGTTCAACAGTTTTTCCATCATTTGCAAAGACACTATATGCGCGCAATAGTTGTAAAGCTGTAACGGTAGAGCCCTGCCCAAATCCTGTAGTTAAATAGGCCGCTCTACTTTTATCGGTTTTGTATAACGCTGTCCCTGCAACTGAATCAAAGCCATCAATATTGCTTGATTGGAAAAAACCTAATTTTTCATATACATCTAGTAATTCATCACGATTAGTATACCCGCGTTCAAGCAGATTACAAATTGCAACGTTACTTGAACGATAAAAACCTTCATCATAACTAATACTCCCCCATCCAGCACCATTATTATGGTCGCGAATCGGTCTTGAACCACCATAATCATATTTACCAGATTCATATGTAGCTGCACCATTATATAAGCCGCTTTCAATCGAACTAGCATAAACAAATGATTTAAAAACCGAACCACATTCATAAGCAGTATCAAAAAAGAAATTTTTATAGTCCTCTATATTTCGCTCATTTGGATTAAATGAAGGATAACTTGATAAAGCTAAAATTTTTCCAGTCTTAGCCTCCATGATTACACATGATGCTTTAAGAGCTTGTGCCGCCGCTGCTTCAGTTGCCAGCTGGTAATCAAGATCTCGTTGTAATGAACTGTCGATCGTTAAATAAATGTCATCTCCATCAACAGCGTCTTTTTGTTCCAAGATTCCGTCCGGTAAAACATATCCTTTTGAATCTTTTTGATAGACTTTATAACCGTTTTCACCGGATAAAGTTTTGTCATAAATTGCTTCAAGACCCATTTCACCGACAAGTCCTTTGACTCCATCCGTTTCAGTTCCTTTAGCATAACCGATAATATAGCTGCAAAAATCTCCATATGGGTAATTACGAGAATTACTTTCAATAAATTCTAAACCTGGTAATCCAGTATCCTCAATTTGTTTTTTGACACCCGCACTTAGATCATTACCATTGGTTCCAAATTCAACCTGATATGCTCCTGCATCTACCTTTTCTTGGAGTTTTTGAGCCATTACAGTTGGGTCCATCCCAATAATTGGTGCTATTGCATTTGCTGTAGCCGTAATATCTTTAACATATGCATCATCTTTGCCATGATTAATTCTACTACTTGATACAATAGCGATTAATTTATATTTTTTTACATTTGAAGCTACAACTTCATTATCACTAGTATAAATTTCCCCTCGGGTTGCATAATCAATCGTTTTTGCCTTACCTCTACTTTTAGCAAATGTGGCGATATCAGCCCCACTGATTAAATGCTTACCTGTCACTCCTAAATAAACAATATTAGCAACAAGGGAAAAAATAACTAATGCAAAGACAACATAAGCTATCTTTGCACTTTTAAATTGATTCATTATTGATTTTGTTGTGCTTGAGTAGAGGCAGCTACTGAATCATTGCTATATGTATATCCTTTAGCATTAGCTACTGAACTAAGGCGTGAAAAAGATGCTAATTCTTGTTTTTGCATTTCTAAACTATCAATATCACTCTTTATCGTTTTAATTTCCTTTTCTAGAACTTGAGCTGTTCGATTATATGATGATTCCATCGACTTAACGCCAATAATTCCAAAAACAAAAATTACCATTGAAATTACTAGAAATCTTTGTGAAAAAGCTTCAAATTTAGTTTTTTTAGTCTTATGTCTCATTTTCAAACTCCCTCTCGATTATTCTTAGTTTTGCAGAATGCGCGCGATGATTAACTTCAAGCTCTTCTTTTGAAGCAACCATTGCTTTTTTATTAATTAATTTAAATCTCGGCTGTAAGTAATCAGGAATTACTGGTAATCCCGGTGGCACATCCTTTAACTTAGTTACATCATTAAATGTATATTTACATATTTTATCTTCCAAACTATGGAAAGTAATAACTGAAATTCTACCCCCAACGTTCAATAAATCTAGTGAATCCTTTAAGGCTCGATCAAAGACATTTAATTCATCATTAACTGCTATTCTAAGGGCCTGAAAAGTCCGCTTAGCAGGATGACCTCCTTTACGTCGGGCAAAAGCAGGAATTGCATCTTTAATAATATCAACTAATTCAAAAGTTGTTTCAATTGGTCGTATTTGTCGTTTTTGTTCAATTTTACGTGCAATCTGTTTAGCAAACTTTTCATCAGCATATTTATATAAAATTTCAACAATCCTTTCATACGGCCACGTATTAACGATTGCATAAGCATCAAGTGGATTTGATGTATCCATTCGCATATCAAGGCGAGCATCATAATTATAGCTAAAGCCTCTAGAACCTGTATCGAACTGAGGAGATGATACACCTAAATCAAACAATATTCCGTCGACTCTTGTTACACCTAATTCATTTAATTTTTCTTTAATATTTACAAAATTAGAATAAATGATTGTATAGTTGTTACCAACTGCATCAAGGCGTAGACGAGCTGCTTCAATTGCCGTTTGATCTTGATCAAAACAATACAAATGACCGGTCGTAAGCTGCTTTAAAATAGCACAACTATGTCCTGCTCCGCCTAAGGTGCAATCAACATAAATTCCATCTGCTTTAATATTCAAGCCCTCAACGGCTTCCTTCAATAATACTGTTACATGATCAAACATCGCTCTCTCCTATAATTCAAAACCTTCTAACGATTCAGAAATTTCATCAAAGTTATCTTTATTGGCATCATAATAATCATCCCAAATATTCTGATTCCAGATTTCTACATGATCACCAACGCCAACGATGATACATTCCTTTTCTAATTTACCTTCTATTCTTAAAACATTAGGAATATTTACTCTCCCTAATTTATCAAATTCACATTCACTTGCTCTTGAAGTAATAATTCTAACAAAGTTACGTGCCTCTCTTTTAGTTTTTGGCAGTGTTTGGAGTTTTTGATAATAGTCATTCCAGCCTTCTTGGGTGTATAAAGCTAGACAACCATCAAAACCGCGAGTGATTACAACACTCTCGCCACATTGCTCCCTTAATTTTGAAGGAATAATAAGACGCCCCTTGGCGTCAATATTATGCCTAAATTCACCCATGAACATCTATATCACCCACTCTTTAACACTTAGTAACACAAATTAACACTTCTTACCACCATTATATACCCTGGTCGATACTTTGTATAGCATTTTCTTTAAATAAGAAGATTTCGACAATTAAACAAAAAAAGGGTCAATTAACGTAAAATTTCGTTAATCAACCCTTAAACAACAAAAAAAGCGCCCTTAAGACGCCGTTTCTTATAAAACTTTTTGTCCTTTGTAAGTACCGCAATGTTTACAAACTTTATGAGACATTTTGTATTCACCGCACTCTGGACATACAACTACAGCTGGTGCTGTAAGCTTATCATGAGTTCTTCTCTTATTTCTTCTTGTACTTGAAACTCTTCTAAATGGTACTGCCATCAGTATAACCTCCTATTTAATCTTTAAAATAATCTTTTAATTTAGCTAACCTAGGATCGATATAATCATCATCTTTATCACTAGTACTGTTATCTAATATTCTCCAACCTTTTCCTTTAGATTTAATATTAGCATCATCTTTGACGACCCTCATCGGTACTTCCAGCATAATGTTTTCAAATACCACTGGGGTAAGATCAACAATATCTTTTTTTACTTCATGAACATCTTCAAGTGGATCAGGTTTTTCAAAAGCAAACACTTCAGTTGAATTAATTTCAAAAGGATACTCAACATCTTCAAGTGTAATAGCACAAGGAAGAATCATAGTTCCTTTAATATTAAGATCAACATATAAACGTTTATCTTTCAAATCAAGATCTCCGGTTCCTGAGACAATAATGTCCTTCAAGTCATTAATTTGAGCATACTGGTCAAATAACTCCGAAGGAAAAGTTAGTCCCTCTTCAAAATCAAATTTTCCACGATGCTTAACAATCCATTGTAAATTGTATTTCAAAATAATCACCCTTCTATAACCGCAATGACAATTATATATAAAATAATACCATAAGTCAACCTAAAAAATACTTGTTTTTATCGTTTATTTTACTATATTGTCTTAGACCATCTTGTCGATATCTTTAGGAATTTTATTTGATTTAATCATCGAAACTAATTTATCAACCTTGCTAGGAGTGATTGGTTTATTAGTCACCTTAGCCACACTCATAATAAAATCCTTAATATCATTTTCATTATTTAAATCTTTAGACTGTAAATCATTAGCTAATTTTAATATTTCTCCTTTATTAACATTAGTTTTCTTTACAACCTTATCTAATAAAACATCTTCATCTTTCATATTATCACCACTATATACTATGATAATATTTAAATAACGTTACCCCTCAATTTTCAATTCTCGACGCATCAGCTGTTGAATCTCACGTTTTGGTTCATGATTATTGTATAGAACATTGTAAATCGCATTTATAATAGGTAATTCAATATCTGTATATTTCTTAGCATCTTCATAAATAACTCGACAAGTACGAATTCCTTCACAAGTTTTTTTATTATTTTTCATGAAAGCACGTGCATCATTGGTTTTACCAATTTCTAGACCAGCCTGAAAATTCCGCGAATGGACCGATGAACAAGTGACAATTAAATCTCCAACACCTGTTAGTCCCATATAGGTTTCTAATTTACCACCTTTTTTCGTTCCATAACGAACCATTTCTGCCAGACCCCGAGTAATTAATGCTGCCTTAGTATTATCACCATAGCCTAAACCACTTAAAACTCCAGCCGCCACTGCAATAACATTTTTAATAGCAACCCCGTACTCAGCCCCAACTTCATCATTTAATCGATAGACTCTAAAATAATCATTCGAAAATAACGTCTGAACATCTCGGGCAGTATCATCATCTAACGAAACAGCACACACTGTCGTTAACATTCGAACGACTACTTCTTCAGCATGACTTGGACCAATCAATGAAACGACCGGATTAATCAAGTTCTCATCAAGCACACTACGAATCGTATCAGACATACGCATATTTGTCCCTAAATCAAAACCCTTAGCTGCATTTATAACTGTAATCTTTTTCTTTATTAATGGTTTTACTTGTTCTAATGTTTCTTTAACAAATTGTGTTGGAATAGTAATTAATAAATAATCCATATCCATTAAGGCTTCTTCTAAATTATTTGTCGCTTTAATTTCACTTTCTAAAGAAATATTGTGAAAAAAAGCTTCGTTTTGATGATTAAAATTAATATCATCAATTTGTTCTTGATCAATACCATACATCATTATCTCATTTTGATTATCGATCAAAACTCTGCTTAAAGCTGTTGCCCAACTTCCAGTTCCTAGTACCGCAATTTTACTCATTGTTACACTTCCTTATATTATTGTATCAATATTATACCAAACTAATTAATTAATAGCACGACTAATCACGTTTACGACAAATAATATGAATTGGCGTTCCTTCAAAACCAAAAGAATCTCTTAAACGATTTTCTAAATAACGCTTATAACTAAAATGCATGTATTGAGGATCATTAACAAATAGAACAAAAGTTGGGGGACAAATACTAACCTGATTAGCATAGAAGATTTT
This sequence comes from Thomasclavelia ramosa DSM 1402, assembly GCF_014131695.1. NCBI lineage: Bacteria > Bacillati > Bacillota > Erysipelotrichia > Erysipelotrichales > Coprobacillaceae > Thomasclavelia > Thomasclavelia ramosa. Next base: position 1,016,902 of record NZ_CP036346.1, on the reverse strand, counting down.
TAAGCGTCCACCATTGAACGTAGTTGTTGGATTGATTGCTTGAGCATCAACAAGAACATCATTTAAAACACTAGTTTGAACACGTTTATGTGAATTTTCAAATGACTCTTGAATCAATGGGAATAATTGTTGAACTCGTTGATGAGTTTTGGCAGATAAGAAAATAATCCGCGCATAATCCAAATATTTAAACTGACTACGCAATTCTTTTTCTTTCTTTTGCATTGTCTTCTCATCTTTTTCAACTAAATCCCATTTGTTAACAACTAAAATTACTCCCTTACCAGCTTCATGAGCATAACCGGCAACATGTTTATCTTGTTCAATAACTCCCTGATTCCCATCAATAACAACAACGATAACATCACTTTTTTCAATTGATGATAAGGCTCTCAAAATTGAATATTTTTCAATATTTTCATATACCTTACCTTTTTTTCGCATTCCGGCAGTATCAATAACACGATATTTTTGTCCATCCTTAACAAATGCTGTATCAATCGCATCACGAGTTGTCCCTTCAATATTCGAAACAATTACTCTTTCTTCACCAAGAATCGCATTCGTCAACGATGATTTTCCGACATTTGGTCGTCCAATAATTGAGAAACGAATTTCATCTTCATCAAATTCTTCTTCAACAAAATCGAGATTCTTAATGATTTCATCTAATAAGTCACCAATTCCAATTCCATGACTTCCTGATACTGCAATTGGGTCACCAATTCCTAAATTATAGAATTCATAAATATCATCTTTAAAAGCATTATCATCAATTTTGTTAACAGCCAATAAAACCGGCTTACTTGTTTTTTGTAAAAGACGTGCTACATACTCATCTTCACGAGTTATTCCTTCACGTCCATTAACAACAAAAACAATTAAATCTGCTTCTTCAATGGCAATTTCTGCCTGCATCTTGATTTGGGCAGTAAAAGATGCATCTTGTAATTCAATTCCTCCCGTATCAATCAAACGGAATTCTTTTGTCAACCATGTTGCAGTTGCATAAATACGATCACGAGTAACACCCGCAACATCTTCTACAATGGAAATACGCTCTCCAACAATTCGGTTAAAAATAGTTGATTTACCAACATTCGCTCGTCCAACTATTGCTACTACACCTGCCATATTATACCTCCTTTATTTTTTCTTCTACTAATTTTAAAACAGCATCAACAACTTCTTGTAAAGTCATCGCTGATGTATCTAATACGATGGCATCTTCTGCCTGTTTTAACGGTGAAATATCGCGATTCATATCTTGATAATCACGTTGTTCAATATCTTTTTTGATCAGCTCTAAATCTGCTGTTAATCCTCGCTCTTGATTTTCTAAATAACGACGTTTAGCACGGGTATCAACACTAGCAATTTGATATATTTTCAATTCTGCATTTGGCAAAACAACTGTCCCAATATCACGCCCATCTAAAATCACACCACCAACATTTGCCATCTGACGCTGCTGTTCTACAAGAAACGTACGAACCGCCTGATAACTTGATACTACACTAGCAGACATAGAAACTTGATCTTGACGGATCACTTGGCTAACATCTTGCCCATTTAAAAAGATATGGTTATTACTATCCATTTCAATTTTGATTTGTTTCAAAGCCTGAGATACCGCTTGTTCATCTTTTAAATCAATATTATTTTCAAGACAATAATATCCTACACAACGATACATTGCCCCTGTATCAATATAGATATAATCTAATCGTTTAGCAACTATTTTTGCAATACTGCTTTTACCAGCCGCACTTGGCCCGTCAACGGCAATAGAAATTTTTTTCATAATATCCTCCACTCCTTGAAAAAAACTAAGGGTAACCTTAGTTTAAAAGAACAACTGGTATCCTATCATACCACACAATCCAATAAATACAACTACTAGGAATATAATTACATAGTTTAAGATAGTAGCGATTCGATCACTTTTCTTTTCATCAACAATATCACTACGAGATTGTTTTGCCTTTGATTTACTATCTATAGTTTTATCATTTGTTTGATTTTTAATCACTTTTAAATCTGCTGTGTCTTCTTTTTGTTTAAGTACTTTTTCAACCTCTCGCTGATCTTTCTCTTTAATCTGTCGAAGCATTTCCTCTAACGAACGTGTTTGTTCAATTTTTGCCAATTCTTCATCTTCTAAAGTGTCCTCAGCTGTTCCAGAACTCACAACACCTGTATCTTTTTTCAATGCTTCTTCAAGTTCATTTTCTTTTTGCTCTGCTTCTTCCTGAACTTCGTCCATTACCAGCTTAGCTTTTTTAGCATCTTCTTCTGGTGACATGCTGGCAAGTCGTTCCATTAAAGTCATCTTCTTTTTAGCAGCCTTTTTTTCTTCTTCAGCTTTTGTAACAACCGATTCCTCCTGATTTACAAAATACCCTTTAGAAAATTCTGAAGTATTGATATTATCCAGATTATCGATATGAACTACTTGCTTTTCTGGTTCTCTAATTTTATTTAAAATATCCATTCTTGTATTGTACTGCGCTTCTTTACCAACACTGACCTTAGCACTTCGCAAAGCTCGGTTTATTTCTTCACTGCTTTCTTGACGCATTTGTTCAAAAGTTTTAGCTTCTGTCAAAGTGTCATTAATATCTGGCAAGTCTTTTTCTTCTTGTTTAAAAGAACGATTTATTGTCGCTAAAAAATCATCATCTTCAATATCATCAATGATATCAATTGTATCCTCTATATTTTCACGATTAATCCCTGCTTCATCTTTTAAACCAGCTCGTAAATCGCGATATTTGTTTACACGTGAACTATTCACTCGAAATCACCCTTTCGTCGTACATTATAACATACTTTTTCATTATTTCCTTTATAAAATATTGGAAAATATATTTATTTGGGATATAATAGATACATAACAAAGGAGGAATTTATAATGGCTAAAATTACAGTAAACGAATCTTGCATCGGATGTGGTGCTTGTACAGGTGTTGCACCAGATGTTTTTGAAATGAATGATGAAGGATTAGCATCTGTTGTTGGCGATGATGTTGCTTCAGCTAAAGAAGCTGCTGAGTCTTGTCCTGTAGAAGCAATCGAAGTAGAAGATTAATCGATAGAAAGAGGCTGTAACGAATAAAGGTTTTTAAACCTTTAAGCGTTATGCCTTTTTTATTTTTTGAGTTTTTAGAATAATAAAATTATTCGTATGTGTATGACTTTTTGAGTATTATAAAAAATATCGCTCTTCTGTTTTTAAAATTTTGATATTTAAGAAACTATGCTGTTTCTATTCTTATGCTTTTTATTATGATATTTTCTTAAATTTATATACTATTCCGATCAGAAAAAGCTCTGTTTTCACATCTAGACTTCCTTTTTTTCTCAGTCTTGTATAATTCATCTCCTATTTAATAACTCCAAATGTGTCTTCAGCCTGAATGCTTCTTTGCTTTTTCATTTCTATCCCATCAGCTGTTCTCAAGTTTTCATCTACTTTTGACTGAAGTTTATTAAGATTGTAATTAATTTGTATTTTTCTTTATTTAAGCATTCATTGCAATGTCTATATTCAAACACTCTGCTTATCTGTAAGTAATCACCTCTGGTGTTCCATACTTCTTCCTATTCAATATTAAATGTGTACCCTTGAGGAAAGACTTTATAACCTAAAGAATCATATTGGGGTTGGAGCCTTTATCGCCTCTGTGAGAGCAGTCAAAATACTTGGAGGTATTAATACCTTTCATAATCTCTACGAATGATGTCAACGGATCATCTATAGGTATAACAATAAAAAAGTCTAGTGGAAGTCTGCATTGAAATGTGTCATAATTACCATTGGCTATAGGGTAATTAGATTCTAACAGTTCGATGTTTTTCATAATCTAATTATACCAAAAACAGCACTTAAACTCTATTTGAGTCTAAGTGCTGTTTAATTTTTTAGACAAACACATTATTTTAATGCGTCACAGCCTCCTTGTTTTTCCATTTATCCATGTTTTTCATAATAATTGTTTATTACGAAAAATATTACAAACATCACCACAACCACACTCACAAGTGTGGTTCCAGCTATCATAAACATCATTTTCTTTGTGATTCCATACAAAACAATTGTAATAATACTACCTGCATAAAGTAATAAATTCATTAATTGTACTGTTTTTTGACCACTCTTCATCGCAATAAACAAATCTCGTTCATCTGTATTATTTTTCAATTCATCTTCCCAATCATTATCAAAACAATGATATAAATTATAAACCCCTAAAACAAAAGCAACTAGCAAAGCTAATCCATATTTTAAAACAAAGCCCTTTTGCCAAATAACATAGGCTGTAGCAAATACTAAAATAATTCCCAATGTCCCATTAATAATATACCGGGGATTGATCTTATGCATTTTTTTGATCCTCCAATTCTTTATTTTCTTTTAAACAACATAATTCCTCAATTGTAGTATCGAAAACTTCGGCAATTCGATACGCTAACATTAGTGATGGGTTATATTGTTCTTTTTCTATCGAAATGATTGTCCTAGATGATACATGAACCAGATCGGCTAACTGTTGTTGTGTCATATTTTTTATTAAGCGCATTTCTTTTATTCTTGTTTTCATTTCCACCACCATAATATGAAGTTAACTTCACGTGAAGTACATTTCATATTATAAACTAAAAAAATAGATATAGCAAGAGCTATATCTACAGTGATTTCAATAACATTAATGCTGTTGCTTTATTAGATGCTAAAGGAATATAGTGTACATCACATAAACGCATTAACGCGCTAATATCTGGTTCATGCGGCTGTGCTGTCAAAGGATCCCGAAAAAAAATAACCATATCCATCTGTCCTAGCGCAATTAAATTTCCTACCTGTTGATCTCCGCCATAAGGTCCTGATAAAAATCTAGTTACTTCTAAATTTGTATTCTCCATGACCTTTTTACCAGTCGTTCCAGTTCCATATAAATTATGTCTTGCAAAAATTTCTTCATTATCTTTAACAAAATCAATCAATTCGCCCTTTTTCTGATCATGAGCAATTAAAGCAATATTCATCTTATGCCTCCTTAAACTTTGATTCAATTGGTCTTACTATATAATATACAATAGCAGAAATAATCCCTTTGATAAAGTTAAATGGGAAATAAATGATAAAAATGGCTTGACCATAAGGCGATAAGAAATTCAAAAAGCCCGGTACGGACATATTTGTACCATATTGTTGATTGAATGAATTAATATCTAAAACAAATGGTAAATCTGTATACCAAGTTGGTTTTTGAGTTAAATAAGTTGGAGTTACAAACAGGTAATTCAAAATAAACATTACCATTGCAAATACAAACATTGTAATAATCATGTTCACGGCATAAGACTGCCATTCTTTTTGTAATTTTAAATGTCTTGATAAATAATAATAAACACAACAAATCGTCAATGAAGCAATCAAAGCAGTAATCTGACCAATTGCAATTGGTCCTACCGGTCCCTTAAATAAAATTGAAACAAAGAATTTACATACACACACAAATAATGCTGATTTAAACCCCAGCATTGAAATTGCCATAATTACAACAATTTCTGATAAATCAAGATTTAGCCAAGGGGCTAAGGGATATGGTATCTCCAACAAACCCAAGATCATCCCTAATGCCGCCAACGCTGCTGATAATACTAATTTTCTTGTCTTAGTAGTTTCCACAATAATTTCTCCTTTATAATAAAAAATATCATGAAAATACTAATCTCCATGACAAAAAGGCATTAATTATTAACTAAAAAATGTCATTCTTCCATCCAGACTATACTGTCGGTGTAGGAATTTCACCTACTCAGCTTATGCTCGCGGACTTTACCGCCGGTCGGGAATCACACCCTGCCCTGAAGACTTTCTTTTCCTATATAATATAGCATAGTATTCCTACTATTTCAATAAGAAAAAACTAACAGTTAGTTATTCTGTCAGTTTTGTTGTTTTTTTGTATTATTATAAACTAAAAAGATTCCTGCAACCAATCCAATAGCAGCCAAGAGCAATAAATATGCTCCGATAGAAATATTCCCATAACCACCCAGTACTGATTTAGCATTAAAAATTTCATATACCGCCAAAACTGCAGTTGCACCAGCTAAGCCTAACGCTACAATGTCTTTATGAAGATAGGATAAAATCAATGCAACAACAACTAAAGCAATGCAAATAATACCATCTCCACCATCCATTAAACTAACACTTTGACTATATCCAAAAATCGATACTGAAGCAAATGGTAAAAAGCATGAAATTATTGCCAAGATACCCGACCCAAACGTAAGTACCTCGAGCATGTTGAATTTTTTCCCTGAAATTTCAACTTCTTTTTTCTGCATATTTTCCCCAAAATCATTAATTGCACTTTTTGTTTTATCAACAGACTCTTTTACCGGTATTCCAGTATCTTGACTTACACAATCCTCACCGCAATTAGGACAAAATTTCACCCCTATTTCTAATTCCTGACCACATTTTTTACATTTCATAATTTTCCCTCATTTCATTTTTAAGTTACCTTTCCCTAATTATAACTTATAATTACATTATATTATAAATCTCCATTTTCCACAAATAAAAAACACCAGCTCTTTATTAGCTGGTGTCAGTTATTCTTACTGTTCACCCAATGTCACTTCTATTGTTTTTTCAGTACCATTACGGTTAACCACAACAGAAACTTTATCCCCAGGTTCTTTTGAATATAATTCAGTTAAGAAACTCTTATAAGTAGTTACTTCTTTACCGTCAAACTTAACAATAATATCTCCTTCTTGAATACCCGCCTTACTAGCTGCTCCTCCAGAAGTAACTCGAGATACATAAATACCATCTGTCAAATCAGTATTAATGCGATAATAGCGTAATTGATAGCTTGAATACCCTGATAAAGATACTCCTGAGATACCAATTTGTGGACGTGTCACTTTACCATTTTCAATAATTTGTTCAACTGAAGTAATAACATCATTGATTGGTAAAGCAAATCCCATTCCTTCTACTGAAGTATTAGATAATTTCATTGAAGTAATCCCGACTAATTCACCAGCCATATTTACCAAAGCACCACCACTGTTACCAGGGTTGATTGCTGCATCAGTTTGAATAACATTCATATCCCAATCTTCTTGACCATCATCATTTAAATCCACTGAAACAGTACGATCAATTCCACTTACAATTCCTTGAGTAACTGTCCCTGCGTATTCAATTCCAAGCGGACTACCAATCGCTAATACAGTTTCTCCCTGATCCAATAAACTAGAATCTCCACATTTAATAGCGGTCATATCAAAATCAGCAGTTAATTTTAGTACTGCAATGTCACTGTAAGTATCACTACCAACAATCGTTGCATTTACAGATTCTTTATTTGAAAATACTACTTGCACATCAGTAGCTCCACTTACTACATGGGCATTCGTAATAATATATGCTGTTTTTCCATCAACACGATAAACAACTCCACTACCACTACCACTAGCAGTTCCATTAGCATAGACTAATACTCCAACAACACTACTATTCACTTTTTCAATCACATCAGTTGTAGAGCTCTTCACATCATAATTTACATTTTCCACAGTTGCATTCTTATTCGATGAAGAACCACTTGACGAGCTCTTATTAACTTTTGTAAATAAGAAAACATTCATTCCTAAAGAGGCAACCACTAAAAGAGTAATAACTATCTTAAATAAACCATTTGTATTTACAGTCACTTTTCTTTTATTATGTTTTCCCATTCTTGATTCAGGTTGGTTACTATTTTCTTCTTTTTCTACTTGTTCTTCCATTGGATTTCTCTCTTCCATTTATACCACTCCTTTTACTTTACACACATATCTTAAATAAATAATTTGTTCAAATTATTTTTATATTGTGTGAAAAATTGTGTTACTTGTAAAAGAAATTATATTTTCTACAAAATTGGCAAAGTTACCGTGAAAGTAGTCCCAATTCCAGGAGTGCTTTCTACATCAATGGTCCCATTATTTAATTCCACCATTTTTTTAACAATACTCAATCCTAAACCGGTCCCAAGTTTCTTACTTCTAGAACGGTCCACTTGAAAAAAGCGATCAAAGATAAACGGGATATTATCTTTAGAAATGCCTACCCCTTCATCCTGAACAACAATTATTAAATTATCATCTTTATAATTACATTTAATTGAAATAACCCCAGCATTAGAATATTTAATAGCATTAGAAACCAGGTTATTTAAAATCGTTTTAACGGTCGTATAATCTAACATCAATTCTTCTTTGATTTTTGTTTGATATACTAATGACAATTGTTTATCTTTTGCTAAAGGCTCAAATAATTCCACTGTATCTTTGATCAGTGAATCAATATCTACCAGTGCAGGACTTAGAGTCGCTTGAGGCTGTTCTAATCGAGATAATTCTAAAATATCTCCAATAATATTCTGCATCCGATAACTTTCCTTTAGTAGTATACCCATAAATTCGTTAAAAGTATCTTTATTTTTTATTCCTTCTTTTTGAAGAATTTCTACGCTACCAATAATTGCACTCATTGGTGTTTTTAATTCATGAGAAATATCTGAAAAAAACTGTTTTTGCATCTTTTCGATCTCTTTTACCTGTGTAACATCAGTAAAAAGAATAATACTTCCATCGAATGCTACATCATCACGAAATACAGGTGTTGTTTCAATTTGATAATAACGTTCATCAATACAAACTGCAGTTGAAAACTTTCTTTCAAAAATATAACTTTGATCAACAATATTTAATAACTGATCTGTAAAAATATCTTTATAATATTTACCTCGCAAATGTTTGATTTTAAAAGCATCACGGAAACTCTGATTAGTGAAGATAATCGTTCCTTCTTTATTAACAAAAATCATCGGTAAATTCATTGTTTTGATTAGAGAATTTAAGATTTTATGATTAAAATCTTTTTCTCCTTCAACTTCACGAATTTCATTTTCTTTTTCACGTTTATAAAAATTAATTTGCTGTTGATAATAACGATTTGTATCATAAACGATAAATAACATCGCAATCATAAATCCAATCAAATAAATATAACTATAATTAAAATTCCAAATCATTAAAATAATTACAATGATTGCTGAAAAAATAACCTTTTGATAATTCTTATTCATCTTTGCTCACCAACTTGTATCCAACGCCACGCACTGACTGGAAACAAGCCTGACTATCTTTTAATTTTGTTTTTAATTTAAATACATGAATATCCACTAAACGAGTATCACCATCATAATTAAAATTCCAAATCTTCATCAAGAGCTCTTGACGTGATAAAACCTCTTCTTTATTATCAATAAACATTTGTAACAAGTCATATTCTACTTTAGTAAGATTAATCAGTTCATCACCAACAAATACTTCATGCTTACTTAAATCCATTTTTATATCTAAATATTTAATAATTCCTTTAAAATGTTTATGATACCGTCTTAAATGAGCTTCAATTCGAGCAATCAAAATATTAGCTTGAAAAGGTTTCATTAAATAATCATCAGCCCCTGATTCTAAGCCCTTTATAATATCTTCTTGTTCACTGCGAGCAGTTAATAAAATCATCGGCTTAATATATCCGTTATTACGACATTCTTGAATTATTTGAACTCCATCTTTATATGGCAGCATCCAATCAACAAGTACTAAATCATACTCATTTGATAAAATCTGCTTACAAGCATCTTTTCCATCATAAAGACTATCTACCTGATAGTCTTTATTAGTTAATTCATGGCAAAGGATCTTGTTTATCGAAACATCGTCCTCGATAATTAATAACTTATTCATCTTTCCCTTCATACCTTTCTATAATTCTTTGAACAACTGGATGACGAACAACATCCATAGCAGTTAAATGAATAAATGAAATGCCTTTAACTCCCTTTAGGATTTTTAGTGCTTTTATTAATCCGGATTCAACTCCACGAGGTAAATCAATTTGTGTAATATCACCTGTAATAATCATCTTTGAATTAAAACCTAAACGTGTTAAAAACATCTTCATTTGGTTATCAGTAGTGTTTTGTGCTTCGTCTAGAATCACGTATGCATCTTCTAGAGTCCTTCCACGCATATATGCTAGAGGAGCAATTTCAATAACCCCTTTTTCAATCAAACGTTCAGTTTGTTCAACACCCAGCATATCATGCAGAGCATCGTATAGAGGACGAAGATATGGATCAACTTTTTCTTTTAAATCGCCAGGCAAGAAACCTAAATTTTCTCCCGCTTCAACTGCTGGTCTTGTTAAAACTATCTTTTTAACAATATTATTTTTCAGTGCGTCAACCGCAAATACTACTGCTAAATAAGTTTTACCTGTTCCTGCCGGTCCAACTCCAAAAACAACATCATTATTTTTAAGAGCAAAGTAATAATCTTTTTGTCCCATTGTTTTAGGATAAATCATCTTACCACTCGCTGTTTTAGTAATCCTAATATTGTATAATTCACTAATTTTTCCTAAATTATCTTCTTTTGTTAATTTCAATGCATAAACAACATCACGGCGTGTAATCGTAATTCCTTTTGCGACTAATCCTAAAAGTGCAGCAACTACTTTTTTTGCTTCTTTAAAATGTTCTGGATCATCACCTGTAATGCTGAGTTCATCACCTCTAAGAGAAATACTCACATTTAAGGCTTCTTCAATCATTTTAAAATTCTCGTCATGATTTCCACAAATATTATTTAATTGCGCAATACTATATTCTTCTAATTTAACTTGTTCTGTCATTTAATTCTCCTCTTTGGATGCAATATCTTCTATCAAAATATATTGTACCTTTAATACTCTTTTGTTATCAATTATACCATAAGATAAAACTTTTTCTCTATCTATTTTATCGATTGAACCTAGTTTACTACGAATTGTATGGAGAAGATAGCTAAATGCTTCACCATCATCCATTTTTTTCTTATCGATCTTCGCCTCATAGGTAGTATACGTATATGCTTTGATCGTTCCTTCGGTTTCAATAATTTTATCTACTTCACTAGTCGAAGTAATCGTATTAGAAACTAGCAGATCACCTTTTTTTACATACTGGTTCAACTTAACCAAAATATTTCCACTGCTAACATCAATTTTTTGAATTACTCCGTCTTTACTTGCATAAATATTCTCAAAATTCTTTTCTACTTTTTTAGCTCCAACACTATTTGTATATTTTACAAATAATACGCCACCTTCTTGATAAATATTTAAATAATCTATCTTCCCTTTAAAACTATCTTTTAAATCATCATAAATATCATTTAATTGTTGATAAGTTCTTTTTTTATCACCAACATCAATATGATTTTCAGCTAAAACCTGATTAACTAATTTAGTTGTACTAGGATTATTACCGATAATCTCAACTCTAAAAATAAATTGATTACATAAAATCACAGTGACTGCAAAACTGACAACTCCAACGATGCTCAATTTACGATAAAATATTAAAATTAAATAATACAGTATTCCAACACTTTTGATAATTGTTAAATGATATTTACGAACCATTATCCGTTGATAAATAGGCAAATAGAATCGATATGTACAATCATCGACTTTTGTTAATTGAAATACTGTAATATGGTCCTCTTTAAATGATTTCAATAACCCTACTATATCCTCACTGACGACTTCACATAAATCATATCCTAATCTCATAGAAATCTTAAGCAATCAATCTTTCCATAAATTATTACTTCTTGATCACTATAATATCTTATTTCTAAATCTGCGCCAGTTACTTTAAGAGTATTATTAGCCATCTTTATCTCAATAACATTATTTTCTAAAAGCATCACACATTCATAATATTTGACACTTAAACACTTATTTTCCATATAGATCATCGAATCACCTAACTAATTATATGAATATTTTTTTAGTAAATGCGTTTAATTGTGTAATAAAATAGTTTCACTATAATAATTTTTATACTAAAATCATTTTAGAGATGCATATGACATACCTATTAACAAAAGTAGCTTAAACTTATATGTAATGATAAAAAATGATAGTGATACTAGTATAGATTTTGAAGAAATTAATTTTGCATTTTTTACATTATTAGTTAATCGTCAAATACTCATGATTTAATCTTGCTTAATAAAATTATCAATATGTTTATTATGCAATTTTTAATCAAAGCAATAGATTTTTTAAGGAGAAAAAACGATTTATATTACCGGAGATATCCTCGACCATCAAGGTAGTTTTAATGTGTTTAATCACTATTTAACTAAACGTGATATTTTATTATTGGAGATTTCGGCTTTGTGTTTCACAACAATCAAAAAGAGCTGGATTTTTTAAATAAATTAGCAGCACTCCCCTATCAAATCTGTTTTATTGATGGAAATCACAAAAACTTCGACTATCTAAATCAATTACCCATTACAATATAGAATGGCGGAAAAGTCCATTTTTTAAGATCAAATATTATTCATTTGATGCATAGACAAATCCTTACAATAAAAAACATACATTTTTTGCTTTCGGAAAAGCATTTTCACCAACTTGGCAGATGGGAGTCAAAGGATATAATTGATGGGAAACCGAATTACCAAACAATCAAGAAGTATTATTAAATCTTAAGGCACATAATTTTAAAATCGATTATATTTTAACTCATACGTGTCCTAAAAGCACTGTCTATTATATGAACCTGCTCCCTATACGCGGTGAGCTTGATTTGACAGAATTTTTACAGTTGATTGAAAATCAAGTAAGCCATAAGCATTGGTATTTCGGACATTTTCATTGTGAAAAAAAATAAACAAGATGATGGCTTGTTTATTTTTTAATATGATTAACCTTTCTAATAAAAAAGTAATTTATACATACTATGATACTGATTGATTCTTAAAGACAGATTTATTTAAAGTCTGTTTTTATCTTTTCTTAGTAAAAGACACAATATTAACTTTTTTATAATTTAATAACTTTCATGAATTAAAATAAAAAAGGGCATTAGCCCCATTTTTTATCTTTTACCTTTGTTGTTCTTTCTTGCTGCTTCAGATTTTAATTTTCTTTTTAAACCTGGTTTTACGTAGAACTCTCTCTTACGAGCTTCTGCAAGGGTTCCTGTTCTAGAAACTTGTCTTTTAAAACGACGTAAAGCGTCATCTAAAGATTCATTTTCTCTTACTACAGTTTTTGCCATCGAACTATTCCCCCCTTTAACTCTAAATTACGTTCCTATTATATATATAATTCTTGGTAATTGCAAGAAAAATAAGGAAAAATATCCATTATTTAAAATAATTTACATTTTCTTTCCAACAACTTCAGCTATTTTAGAAATTTGTTTTAATAATTCTTCATATCTTTCCGGTCTTAATGACTGTGGTCCATCACACAGTGCCTTCTCCGGATTGTTGTGCACTTCGATCATTAACCCATCTGCTCCTGCTGCTACTGCTGCTTTTGCCATTGGTTCCACTAACCACCATTTCCCTCCTGCATGGCTTGGATCAATTATGATTGGTAAATGTGTTAATTTCTTTACTACCGGTATAGCCTGTAAATCCAACGTGTTTCTTGTATATGTCTCAAATGTTCTTACCCCTCGTTCACATAAAATTACATTCGGATTCCCGTTTGCCATGATATATTCCGCTGACATGATCCATTCTTCAAATGTCGCACTTAATCCTCTCTTTAATAAGATTGGTTTCTTTGTTCCTGCCCCCACTTTCTTTAACAGGTCGAAGTTTTGCATATTTCTTGCCCCGATCTGAATTAGATCTACTTTCTCATTGAATTCTTCTAAATACTGGGCATCCATCAGTTCCGAACAGATTGGCAATCCAGTTGCTTCTTTAGCTGCAACAAGAATATCCAGACCAGAAGACCCCATTCCCTGGAATGCATACGGTGAAGTTCTTGGTTTGAAAGCGCCTCCTCTTAAAATATTAGCACCGGCAGCTTTGGCAGCTTTAGCAATCTCGATTACTTGTTCTTCACTTTCAACAGAACATGGACCAGCAATCAAAGCAAGGTTGTCACCCCCAACTTTAACACCAGCAACATCAACGATCGTATCATCAGGATGAAAAGCCCGGTTAGCAAGTTTATATGGCTCAGATACTTTCATGACCTTCTCAACACATGGTTCTACTTCGATTGCTTTAGGATCAATTTGAGTTGTATCTCCAACCATTCCAATAATTGTTTGGATTTCTCCTTTAGAAACATGTGGTTCAGCCCCCCTAGCTCTAATCACATCTTCAATTTTTTTAATACTTTCATCACTAGTATGTGGTTTCAAGACAATAATCATTTTAATTTCCTCCTATAAATAAAAAACTCATCCTAATCAAAGGACGAGATATCTTCGTGGTACCACCTTTATTCACTAATAGATCACTCTATCAGCCTCATCAAGTACGCTATACAACTATAGTTCATACTCTTACACATTAACGGGTGTCACCGGAGATGCCTACTTACTTCAACATTCTACTCCTTGATGTATTCAACTATTTATTTGGATATCGTCACACCAACCCGATACTCTCTTTGCCTAAACGCCTAGTTTACTCTTTCAATTCATCGTATTTATTATATGAACTTATAATACCGATAAATAATCAAAATGTCAATTAATATAATTATTTTAATAGTCCTTTTAACACTTTTCTAACATTATGAGCAGCATCTTCTTGAATTTCAATAATCTTAGCCCCTCTTGATTTCGCCACTTCTCTTAAATCACAAGCTATCGCCGTATGATACGAACAGCCAATAACAATAAATATATCATTCTTTTTTAATGCCCCTACCATCTCATAGGCCTTTTGATAATTAGGTGCCGGATCACCATATAATACTGGTTTATTAAATAATGACCAGGCTATACTCAATTCATCTTCTTCCGGCAATCCGCCATGCAATTCTAAGGCATCACTCCCAGCCTGTTTATGTAGACCATCGATATTCATTGTAATAATAGGAATATCATATTCAGCTAATGCAATATGGGCATCGTTAGGCTCAGCCCCATTCATGTTAGCTTTTAATTGTTTGATTACTTCATTATATTCTTCATGATGGTTATTAGCATAATTTCTAAATAACTTTTCTCTAACATCTGGTCTTTCCATAAAGGTTGGAATATTACTTTGTTTACTTATCCCTGCACCAGTAAATGCTACTATTTTCATCATTATCACTCTCCAATTCTTGCACATATTATATCACAAACCATTTGTTTATAAAAATATCACCTTTTTCTCAAGTAATTTACAATCTAACATTCTATCTATATTATTAGCGTATCTATTGTAACCATATTCACCACTTATCATGCCTTTTTTTAAATATATACAACTATTATATAATATATAATTTTATTAATAAGGCTGCTTGTATTATTTTAAAACAATTAAAAAAATAATTAATAAAAACACTTGACCTAAAGTAACTCAAATAAATTATAGTATGATTAGATAAAAAAGAGCAGTATATGTAAAATATGTTTATTAAACATTTATCCCTTGTATATTGACAAAGTACATGTTCTTATATAAAATAACAATTGTTATATAACATATGTTATTTTATATGAAAGGAGTCAATTATGCCACCAAAAACAAGAATAACAAAAGAGTTAATTATTGAAAAGTCATTTGAAATTACTAAATCCGAGGGGATTGAAAATCTAAATGCACGCTATCTCGCTAAACAACTAAACTGTTCAACAATGCCCATCTTTAAGGTTTTTAATGATATGAATGAATTAAAATTTGAATTAAAGAAAAAAATTGATGCATATTACAACGATTTCATCTTAGCACATCTTGATAAAAATAATTATCTTTACACGATGTCTTTTGCTTATATTGATTTTGCCATCAAAGAAAAGAATCTATTTGGAGCATTGTTTGTCAATGAATTTATCAAAACTCGTTCCATTGAAGAAGTCGTCCATTCCGCTTGGAATCGTGAAACGATTGAATATTCAGCACAACAATTTGGTATTACAATTAAAGAAAGTGAGATACTTTATCGTGATATTCGTTTTTATACCCATGGAATTGCAACTCAAATATATGGTGGTAACATGGCTTTAAAAGAGGAAGAAATCCAAACTCTTTTAAAAAATGCTATAAATAAATTTCTAAAATGAAAAATCTAAGAATTATTAAAAAATATTTTCAAGTTACTAAAGCTAATAAAAAAATAACCTTTATACTGGTCTTAGCTTCTTTATTAGCAAATGGTCCTTATATGTTTACAAGTTTATTGTTTAGCTTAACGATTAATTATTTAACTAAACAAAATAGTAAAATGGTCATAATTACCATGATCTTGTATTTTGTTCTTAAAATAGCATCAAAGTTATTTAAAATTATCAGCTATAATATTGAAAAAAAGCTATATAATGATGTCTACCTAAAATTACAAAATGATATGATTAAAAAATTAGATATTATTAATATGAAATACTTTACTAATCACAGCAAAGGAGAAATTCTTAATATCATTAATGGTGATATTAAATTACTCGCAGAGTTTGGTACTTGGCTATCTCAAGCTATCTTGCTATTTCTATCTTTTATTATTTCAATTATTATTCTTAGTCAAATTAGTATCAGCTTAATGATCTTAGGATGTATCATCAATAGTATCGTTATCTATATTTTAAACATATATAATGATAAATTTGAAATTCTAACCAAAGAAGGAAAATTGAAAGCTGATGATGAAATGCAATTTTACAGTCAACTGCTTAACGGTTTACGAGATATCAAAATTTTCAGTATTCTTGATCAGTTACATGCCAAATATCAATTGTTGAACAAAGCTTATCTAAACATTCACGATAAACAAATTAACAATAAAATAATCAGTAACATAATTAGTCCTAGTATCACAATGTGTACAGAAATTATTCTAATGTTCTATGCCTGCTATAATTGTCTAAATGGCAAGTTTGAAATTGACACAGTACTCATTATCCAGTCTTATTTTGGAACTTTATTCAGCTCTTTAAGTGACTTTATTTCTACCTTAGGTGAACTCAGAATAAAAAATGTATCAATTGATCGTTATGATAATTTTATTAATTCATCGTGTAATGAATATTTTCTTAATGATGATATGATCAAACCAAATGAATTTTGTATTACATTTAAAAATGTTACTTTTTCTTATCGTGAAAAAACAGTCTTTCAAAACTTCAATTTAAACCTAAAGTCAAATTCATTAATTGCAATAATCGGTCCCAGTGGTTGTGGAAAAAGTACTTTATTCAATTTACTTTTGCGCTTTGAAAAACCAACTAGTGGTAAGATATTGATTGGTACACATCCAATAGACAAGTATTCTAGGATAAAATATTCACAGATTTTAACTTGTGTTGCCCAACATCCGTATTTGTTCAATATGTCAATTTATGAAAACCTTGCACTTATTGATCCTGATATCAATAATATCAAAAAAGCTTGTCAACAGGCAGAAATCGACGAATATATTATGTCACTACCAAAACAATACGATACTATTTTAAGTGACGGTGCTTTAAATTTTTCTGGAGGACAACAACAAAGGCTAGCAATTGCTCGAGCACTTCTAAAAAATTCTAAAATTTTATTATTTGATGAAATAACTAGTGCTCTTGATGAAAAGACTTCATATGAAATTTTTCAAACATTAATTAAATTAAAGAAGACACACACAATTTTAATGATTTCCCATAAACCAAGCGAATACCAACAGTGTGATCAAATTATAAATTTATCGTTCTAGTGTTATTGCATCTAAAAACATTTTATTTGAACTCACATTAATTTTTTCACGTATTAAAAATAGAATTCATCATTTACTGATTTATGTTAGACTATTTTCAAGGAGTGTGAAATTATGATTAAACTGGTTGCAGTTGATATGGATGGTACTTTTTTAGATGACCAAATGCATTATAACCGCACAATTTTTAGAAAAATTTATAATTATTTTAAAGAAAATGATATTTATTTTGTAGTTGCCAGTGGCAATCAATATTATCAATTAAAATCTTTTTTTGATGATTATCAAGATGAAATTACTTACATTAGTGAAAATGGTGCATATATCATTGAAAATAAAAAAGAAATTTTTCACTGTGAAATCAATAAACAAGATATTTATACAATAACTAAAAAATTACAAGAGGATTCTCGTATTCAAATATGTTTATGCGGAATTAAATCAGCTTATTTATTGAATGCGTCAAATGAATTTTATAATGTATATTCTAAATACTATCACCGACTTGAAATGATTGAATCGTTAGATGAAATTAATGACACGATTGTAAAATTTGCTTTATTTGTTCCAGCTGAAGATTCTAAAAATATTTTAAATAGGCTAACTGATGATATCGGAAATATCATTAAACCAGTTTCCAGTGGTCATCAAAGTATTGACTTAATTGATCCACGATATAATAAAGGTACTGCACTTGAGCTATTATGTAAGCGCTATAACCTATCATTAGAGGAATGTGCTGTATTTGGGGATAGTCCAAATGACCTAGAAATGCTAAAAAAAGCAAAATATAGTTTTGTAATGGAAAATGCCAATCAAAGTATTAAAAATATTGCCTATAAGATTATCCCTTCAAATAATCATTATGGCGTTTTAAAAACATTATTAGACCTTTTTAATGTTTCTAACATTACCGAAAGAGAAAAAGCTTTATTAGGGATGTGGTATGATGCTAATAACGATCAAAAAGTTTTAACAGATCGTCTGAATACCCATCACCTTTGTTTTAAATATAATCATACCGACCCACTAGACCAGGATATTCGACAAAAAATTTTAAATGAACTATTCCAAAATGAGAATAGCAATCTTGAAATCATCTCACCTTTCTTTTGTGATTGTGGTAATTTAATCACCTTTGGTCATAATGTATTTATTAATTCCAATGCTTATTTTATGGATGGAGCCAAGATCAATATTGGTAGTAACGTATATATCGGACCTTCTGTTGGCCTGTATACAGCTATTCACCCGCTTGATTATAAACGTCGAAACCAAGGTTTAGAAAAAGCAATGCCAATTGAAATTGGTGATAACACATGGCTTGGAGGTAATGTCGTTGTTTTACCAGGGGTAAAAATAGGGCATGGTTCAGTAATTGGCGCTGGTAGTGTCGTTACCAAAGATATACCACCAAATGTATTAGCTTTTGGTAATCCCTGTCGTGTTGTTAAAGCCATTGATCAATCATAATTCACACTATTAAAATATAAGTATTGCTAATTTTATAATAAAGATATTGGTTCTTAAAAAATCAATATCTTTATTTATTTTTTCAATCTTTGAAAAACCTCTATTTTTCTTGCTCGAAGAAATAAAAATTGCTATATTAATCTTAAAATATGATGGATTTACAACTAAATAACGAATAGCTTTGAGTATCATCTCGAGAGCTATTTTGTTTTTCATGGAGAGTATGAGGACAAGAAAAATGAAAAAACTACAAATGAAATATAATTTATTGCATATTTTATATTGGATGGCAACTTGTTGCATTTACGGATATGTTGCCGTATTTCTTCAATATAAAGGAATGAGCAACACTGAAATCGGCATTGTTTCTGGAAGCGGGTGTATTTTAACGATTTTTTTATCTCCGTTTGTCACATCTTTAATTTCAAAAATAAAAGGCCTAACAATTAAGCAGCTATTATCTATTATTTATTTGATTATTGCTGGAGCTTTTTTAACTTTAGCTTTAGTTGATTTATCAGTTATTCTAATCATGCTTTTATATGTTTCAATGATGTCATTAATTGTTTCAACAGTTCCTTTTTTATCAATGATTGCAATGAACTATATTCAAGACGGAAAAGAAATAAATTTTGGCTTAGCAAGAGGAATGGGTTCTATATCTTATGCTGTTAGTGCTGTGCTCTTGGGTCAGTTCATTGAATTTTTTAACCCGACTATTTTAGCATATGTCTTCGTCATTTCTGCAATTTTAGATTTAGTAATTTTATATTCTTTGCCAAATACCAATGTTAAACAGGCGACCCATAAAAAAGAAGGGAATATTTTTACAATTATTAAAAATTATAAAGTCTTCTTTTTCATTCTCTTAGGCTTCTCCTTTATGTTTGCTGCTGCAACTTCGCTATCAACTTATTTAATCAATGTCGTTAAAAATCTTGGCGGTAATACTTCATTGTACGGTGTTGCAATCTTCTTCATGGCAGCTAGCGAAATGCCTGTTATGGCAATTACTCCAAGGTTAATTAGAAGATATGACAGTATCACTTTAATTATGGTTGCAGCTTTTTTCTATATTATTCGAAATTTTACTATTTGTCTAGCACCTAGTCTCCCTGTTTTATTCATTGGAATGATGATGCAAAGTTTATCGTATGGATTACTAACAGCAGTGATAACTTACTATGTAACATATAACCTCAAAAGTCATGATCAAATGATGGGTCAAACAATGATAGGGATTATGACTTCTGGGGTAGGATCTACTATAGGAAATCTTTTTGGCGGTATTTTACAAGATCAATATGGTTTAAATATGATGTTTATATTTGCATGTTTAATTACAATAATTGGAGTAATAATTATTTTTTCAACTGGTTACTTTCAAAAGAAACAATTGAATACACCCACTAAACAATAAAAAAGAGATTTTACTCTAATTAAGTTAAAATCTCCTTTTTTATTGTTCAACCTACAAATTAAAATAATTAACATCTAAGTAGTATTTATATTTACTTTTAGTCTAAATAATCAGGTTCACTTAATACCATAATTATTTTTTCATATATTCACATACCCGTTTTAAATCTTCTCGTATCGGCAGTTGTTGTGGACACATCTTTTCACATGCTCCACATTGTTTACAATTTTCAGCTTTAGCTTCTGAAACCATTTTTTCTAACTTTGCTTTAAATTGATCATGACTATCATATACAAAAGCATTATTCCAATATTTAAAATTATTTGGAATATCCACTCCAAATGGACACGGCATGCAATATGCACATCCTGTACAACCATTTTGAGTTCTTGCTTTTAATGTATCACGAACATCTTGAATCAAAGCAACTTCTTCAGCTTTCAAATACTCAAAATTTTTAAAAGTAGCTAAATTATCTAGTACCTGTTCATAAGTTGACATCCCGCTAAGCACTACTTTCACATTGGGCAAACTGGCAACATAGCGAAGTGCCCATGATGAAATACTTAAATCAGGATTATATGCTTTAAATTTATTTTCGATATCTTCTGGTAACTTTGCTAACGAACCACCTTTGATCGGTTCCATAACTATAATTGGTATATTATATTTTTCTGCCAATAAATAGCCCTTCATCCCTGCTTGAATATCCATATCCATATAATTTAATTGTAATTGACAAAAATCCCAATCATGATATTCAAGAATTTCTTTAAAAACCGGATATTCATCATGGAAACTAAATCCAATATTACGGATTTTCCCTTCTTCTCTAAATTCTTCACACATTCCAATCAAGTCATATTCTAATACTTTTCTCCATTTATCAGCATCTAAAGCATGTAATAAATAAAAATCAACATATTCAACATCTAATCTTTTTAATTGATCTTCAAAAACTTTTTTTGCCTCTTCTTTACTCGAAACATTCCAAATTGGTAATTTTGTCGCTAAAAAGAAATCTTCACGTTTATACTTTTTTAACACTTTACCAACAAACGGTTCGCTATCGCCATTATGATAAGGAAAAGCAGTATCAATGTATGTAACCCCTGATCCAATTGCCTTATCAATCATTTTTTCTGCTTCTTTTTCATTAATTTTCCCATCCTCATCTAATGGAAAACGCATACAGCCAAACCCCAATAATGATGGTTCAATCCCTAAATTGTCAAACTTTTTTGTTTTCATTTAAAGTCCTCCTAATATCCTACAACATACTTTCATTATACTATTTCACCATTTTTTTTACCATATTTAAATATTTTTAAGAAAAATATTTCTTCTTGTATGTTATGATATAAAAAAGGAGTTTATTTTATAATGGAAAAGAATTGTAAATTATTTGACTATATACTACTATTTCTTGCCTTGCTATCATTATTCTACTTCATTATAGTTGTCACTAATTCTCGGTTTATCAATGCCTATATACTTTATCCGATTTTTACAGCATTATTAATGTGTTATGCTGTATATGAGTTACATTTTAGAAAAAGTATTCTATCCTCATTACCTAAAATTCTTAATTATTCAATTAAAGGAATTATTATTATTAGTGTAATTGTATTTATAATTATCGAGGGTTTAATTATACATGAGGTTAATAATAAGTATAACAAACGCAGTGATTTCCTCATTGTTCTTGGTGCTCGTTTATACGGCGACAAACCTGCACCACTATTACGTTATCGATTAGATGCAGCTGTTGAATATCATCAAAAATTTCCTGATGTCCCAATTATTGTAAGCGGAGGACAAGGCCACGGCGAGAACATCACAGAAGCAAAAGCTATGAAAGACTATTTAATCAACAAAGGAATAGATGAATCATTGATTATCGAAGAAAATAAAAGTACTAATACAAATGAAAATATTATCTATAGTAAAAAAATTATTGAAACATCGCCTACTGAAGACTATGAAGTAGTTATAATAACTAATGGTTTTCATTGCTACCGAAGTAAACTATTAGCAAATAAACACGGTTTAGAAGCTCATACATATGCAGCTAGAGAAAATTTAGATACTGCTCCACACTATTATTTAAGAGAATTTTTTGGATGTTTGAAAGATATGATATTATCTTAAATATTCCACATAGTTCACACATTTATTGATAATTAATTTAGTATACTATTGAATGGAGGGGTGATTATGTTTAGTAAATTATATATTACCATTAAGGCAAGTGACAAATTTGACGATTCAATTATTGATCCTATTTCTTTTATTCTAATAGATTGGGGAGTTGATGGAAATCTAATCGACTGGGATATTTATCCAAGTCGTGCTAAATTAGAAATTAATACTGAAAATGATAATTATCAGACTTATAGTATAACTTATCAAGGGATGCAAACAATCATGGAATTGTGCTATGAGTGTGAATTTGTTATGACAATTATTGATAATGATGAAAAAAGCGAGAGTTATACAACATATTTCAGTCGTGAAAATTCCAATAACTTTGAAACAGATATCTCAGAATTATTAGAATAAAAACTCAAAGAATTTAAACTTTGAGTTTTTTTATTTTTTTTTACATTTTCTCTTTACATTTATCAAATTTTTATATATAATCATTCTTGCGTTGAGAGTTAATAACCTCTTAACAAAGTAAATATGGCGGTCGTGGTGAAGTGGTTAACACACCAGATTGTGGCTCTGGCATTCGTGGGTTCGATTCCCATCGACCGCCCCATTTTTATTAAATAATCTAAAAAAATAAAATAAGAAGATAAATCATACAAAATAAAGTTATATACTTTATACTTGATTTCACAGTCATTTAAGCATATAACTACTAGATTTTATCTTTCCAATATGGTAAATTTCTATATAAACAAACCATATTTATATATTATATGATTTATTATCATATGTGTCATAGTTAAGTGCTAAATGACTATGCTCAATCCTGTTTCATTGGTAGTGAAACAGGATTTTTTATTTAGTTGTTTCGACTGTTTAAGTATATCACCTGAAAACATAAAAATAAATAAAAAATTGAAAAAATAACGATATTAATTATACCACTGCTTGATAATTTAAACATTTTTTAAATACTCATATATCAGTTTATAGAGTACAACTCTATTTTTAATCAAAATATTTCTCAATAATAAATTGTTAGACAAAATTTTATTTGATATAATACGTTTGTTATCGTCCCTCCTGTTTGGAGAGGAGGTGGTATAATAATGTCCGATTTGATTATTTCTGTCATGGCAGGTGTAATAGTTTATTACATATGCAAATAGTTAGACAAATATTTATAACGATAACTAGCCTAGTGTTAAGTTCACTGTAAAAACCAGAAAAGGTAAGGAGTGCATTCCTTACCTTTTTGTTTGCATTGTGATATAACAATGCCCGATTTACAGATAGATTATAACATTTAATCTATTCAATATCAAGTATATCTATTTTTTACTGTTTATACCATTTTTTATCATATATTTTATTACCGTCAATTCTTTCCATAATATCCTTGCAAAGTAATTGAGATATGTAATTTTATTCTATTTCATTTTGATCCCATTTCCTTCATTTCTCCCATAGCAATCAGTTCCCTGTTTAATTTAAATATTGCGAAATCAATATTCAAAACAATTCTACTGCAGCAATTGAAAAAATATAATTATCACAATCAAGAATTCTACAGTACTTACCATTTCACTAGATCTATTATCTGTAATCATCAATCTGTTTAAAGAATTATCTAATACCTATACCATCTTTGGGATTTAATCTATTATTTGTATTTATTTCCATTCCCCAATTTTTATTTCTATATGAATCTTTGGATATCATTCTTTTAGTCGTACTTTCTGCAATATACTTCACATTATCCCACTTTCTAAATTGCTTTCTAGCTTCTCCTTCCAAAATTTAACTTTTAATATTACATCTCTTTGAATTTTAAATAGTTTCCCACATAATATTAGAAATTATACATAATTTACAGTTCTGCAATATAATCATATATTTTTTTCAATTTTCTAATATCTTTTTTACTGTAACTGCCTTTAGTCATCTGCATTTTTAAACTCACCTTTAGATCATATAAATAGTCCTCAATTTTATTTTTTTCTTCACTTTTAATAACATCTTCAATTTTTTGAGCCATTTCTCTCTGAATTTTATTATTCACATGTAAATACGTATCCGTAATTTCTATATTTTCATGCCCAAGACGTTTTGAAACGTTGTAGACATCATTGGTTATTTCCAACATCATGGTAGCATGAGAGTGTCTAAAACCGTGCAGATTCATATTAGAAACATTGGATAACTCTTTATATTTAATAAAAAAAACGATCAAGAGTAGAATACGACAGCATTTTTGTATCACCAAAGACAAAATGATGATTAATGTTACAACTATATTCAGTCTTCTTATTAAGGTAATAATTAAGCAGTATTTCATTCAGGCTGTCATTAATATAAATAATACGATGTGAACTGAAAGATTTTGGTTCTTTAACAACCTGACCTCTACCTCTTACGCGACAGGCAGTAGAATTAATTGTTATTGTCTATTCTATCAGTTCTACATCTTTCCACATCAGAGACAGTGCTTCGCCTTTGCGCAGTCCAGTATAGAAAAAAACATTAAACAGTACATAGAATTTTTTCTTCATCAACATGACTTATAAACCTGTTGAAATCTCCGATACTCCATATAATTTAACATTTTTTATGTTTTTCCTTGTCAACAAGAGTATGGCTACGTTTTATCCTCATGACTGCTCAACTGTCGGTGTAAAGCAATTCATTAAAACACTATATTTAATCAATCGTTTAAGCAGTTCTACAATTAAATTAATATATGACACCGAAAATACATCACCACTTCTACTTCCATAGACACCTTCAACCATATCCTTTTGAAACTTCTTAATGGACTTTGGATCAATAGCTTCTAATTCTATATTTCCAAATACAGGTTTCAAATGAGATTTATAACGATATTTAATAGAATCTGTAGTCGTAACCTGATTGATCATATCGACATCTTCGATATATATGTCAAATAATTCATTTAAAGTCATAATACATTCCTCCCATAAAAAAATCAGCTTTAATAATACATTAAACTGATTTATTATACTACCAGAATATTATTCAAGCTGGCGTTTTTTCTTTATCTTCTTTTTTTCTGAAGTCATTTTATGGGAGTATTTATTAAGCTTGTAAAATGAAGTTTTCCAGTATTATCAAGCAAGTTATCAAATATATTCATAGGAACCCCTTCTACCTTTTTATCTGGATTTATCTTACAATCAACAGCATTATACCTAGCCCACAAAGATTTTTTCTTATTGTTAATGTTTATACATCTTTTTTCAAATTTATCTGATTCTTCTAATTTGCATACCACAAATGAATTGGGCCTGAATGTCAATATTTCTTTATCCGTCCATGTCATGATCTCATCAACACGGCCTACCCCGAAATCATGCTCAATATTTTTATTATGAGTCTTCCTTTTTACTTCAACAACAACCCAATCACCTATACTGATTTTCTCGTATTCCGGACAAATAAAATGATAAGGCTTGCTGTTGATATTGATTTTTCTAGAAACACCTCTAGCGAGCCTTACAACAGCTATCTGAAGCTCAGTTGTTTCAATATTAATTCTAATACCATTTCTTTCACCTTATTATTAGTATATCAGCTTATAAAATCAAAAAACACAACAAAAAAATACTATATCCATATATTTTTTAACTCAAAGTAAGATAAATATATATTATACAGTTCACAGAACAAAAAATATAGAAATAAGCCTTTAAATAAAATCAATCAAATTTAAAATTGAATGATAAACATCTGATACACGCTAAATACA
Organism: Thomasclavelia ramosa DSM 1402; assembly: GCF_014131695.1. Classification (NCBI taxonomy): domain Bacteria; kingdom Bacillati; phylum Bacillota; class Erysipelotrichia; order Erysipelotrichales; family Coprobacillaceae; genus Thomasclavelia; species Thomasclavelia ramosa. Next base: position 990,295 of record NZ_CP036346.1, on the reverse strand, counting down.
TATAATCCGCGCGGAGCGACACAATACAACAATTTCAAATTAAATCATTACAAAAAAAGAGTAACGAACATATAGTTCATCACTCCCCACAGATGGAATATTTGGATTAGAGCATTACCCACGCCTTCCTACAGTACAATTCTATTCTACATTTTTTTTGAATAATATTTCAATATTTTTTCAAATTTTATTGCATCTATTCTTTACTTCTGTAATTAGTCCGGTTAAACACTGTACCTGTTCATAACGCAGACTTTCTCAGTACAATTGTTCTTTTAAATGATTATTTACATTTTTAGCTCTAAATAAATCATATGATTTATAAGCAGCTATAAGATAATATATTCGTTATCACAACTACGAAAGAAAAAAATTTAAAAAGAAAAGGATTAACACCTTTAGACTATAGGCCTCAATCCTTATCCATATCAATTTAATTTTAAATGAAACTTAATGATTCAAAACACTTAAAGCCTTTTTATTAAGTTAAAATCAGATTGCTATGTGCTAGTATAGTGTATGTAATTTATAAACTACAATTTTAAATATTAGATCCCAATGTAACTTTGACAACACCACCAGAAAAAGTTGGTTTGATACTTACCATTAATGTGTGTGTCTTAGTTCCTCCTATTACCGGTAAAGTGTAATCAACCTCATATTTACCATAAGCATTAGATGGAGCATAACTAAGGCTTCCCCAACTATACCTGTCACGTATAAATGTTGTCCCAGCCAAAGAATTATATCTACCATCACTTACTTCAGTTATGAAAGAATTGTATGGATTTACCGAACCAGTATACCTTGCTTTCATTGTAATTATACCATCATCATAAGTAAAGTACCTGTTAAATGAGCCGATTGGAATTGTTTCTCTTGTTTTTAAAGACAAATCTTCACCCATTTTTAAACAAATTGTTTTATCTCCATTTTTAAACGTTTTAGTCTGTTCATTTGGATTAGACAGGCTGAATTCAGCCTCGTATAAAACAGCTTCACTTGAAGAATCTGATGCACCATTAACTCCAACAGGAAACATGAACGCACAAACAAATATTAAAGTTAGACAAAGAAACAACTTTATAGATTTTTTCATAATATATACCTCTCCTTATATAAGATTATGCCAGCAAAAGCAATTGATTTATAACTCCTACCTCATTTATATGATATCAAAAAAAAGCATTATTTTATCAACGCTTTTTTTATTTTTTATAAAATTATGGTATTATAAAAATGTAAGAGGAGGGGTAACGATGATTGGATTTATATTTTGGATTATACCTATAATAATCTTTTGGATCAAAACAGATCAAATAATTAAAGCTATCAAAGAAAACACTTCTAAAATAGCTGAAACGAAAGAGGATACAAATAACGATAACGAAAACATCAAATAATTGCCATAAGTAGTTCTAAAATAGTATAAATACTAAGTTTCAGCACTATTCAAAGCAATAAATATCCACCGGCTTAGCCGGTGGTTTTACATTTGCGGGCATAGCCCTGCTCTCAGAGCGCATGTCTCAAGACATTCCTTATGCCTACGGCTACCGCATGCACTCTGTATTTATTTAGTTTTTCCCTTTTCCTTTTTTAAACGGGTCTTCCAAATCCAGTGTCAGCTGTTCACTTTCCTGATCTTCTTTTAATTGATTCGCTATATAATTTTTTATTCTTTTCGTATTCTTTCCTACTGTATCTACATAATATCCTCGACACCAGAACTCTCTATGTCTGTACTTATATCTTGTATTTGCCCATCTTTCATATATCATTTGACTGCTCTTTCCCTTTAAAAACCCCATAAACCCTGAAACACTATATTTGGGCGGTATTTCTACTAACATATGTACATGATCTATGCATACTTCCGCTTCTATTATATTTACGCCTTTCCATTCACATAATTGTCTTAGTATTGCTCCTACCTCTACCCTTCTTGCTTCATAAAATGCTCTTCTTCTATATTTTGGTGCAAATACAATATGATATTTGCAACTCCATTTTGTGTGTGATAAACTATGTAAGTCATCTGAATACTGTTTATTCATTTGTCATTTCCTCAGTGATATCTTATTTTTGCAGTTGGTAGCCGCATTTATATTATATCACGTGAGGTTTTTCATTATCACTCCGCTAAAGCTTTTTGAGACCCCCAGCCTAGCTGGGGGTTTTATTGCAGACAAAAAACAAGCAGTTATATCAACTGCTTGTTTTTCCAAAAATGTTTATACATCTTTTTTTCAAATTTATCTGATTCTTCTAATTTGTATACCACAAATGAATTGGGCCTAAATGTCAATATTTTTATTATGAGTCTTCCTTTTTACTTCAACAACAACCCAATCGGCTATACTGATTTTCTCTTATTCCGGACAAATAAAATGGTAGGGCTTGCTGGTGATATTGATTTTTCTAGAAATACCTCTGGGAGCCTTACAACAGCTATCTGAAGCTCAGTTGTTTTAATATTTAAACTCTCTAACTCTAATACCATTTCTTTCACCTCATTATTAGTATATCAGCTTATAACATTAAAAAAACACGACAAAAAATACTGTCTTTATTTCAATAAATAATCATATTTCACAAGTGTTTGATTATTGCCAATATTTAAAAATCTATTTTTCTTTACTAATTTTATCAATTAGCCATTTTCCATCTTTTTCTACCATCTCAAATTTAAATGTAAATTCGGTATACTTAGCGTTGTCTAATTCTTTATATAACGGATTATATAACTCTTTTGACAAATCATCAAAAATCTTTTTCATCATTGCTTCTTGTCCTTGTTCTAAATATATTTTAGATAACTCTTCCATATTTTCTTCTTGATACTTCTGAGCCAGTTCATTAATATTTTCTTGTGCTGATGTCATATCGATTGATTTTTCATCTAGTCTTTTTCCTTTAACCAGTACGGTATTTTCTTCTTCGTCATCAAAAGTTATTTTATACTCTTTTATTAATTTATCAAAGACTTTTTTAACAAAGTTTTCGGTTTCTTTCACAAAGGATTCACCATAAACATTTTCATCTTCAAAATTCTTAAATCCATCAGTTATAGAACTAATATCAAGTACATCAGTATAATCATCAGTTCCCAGCTTTTCTAATTCATCTAGCTTGTATTCCTTTATATTATCAAAAAAAGATGTAACTACCTTTTCCTGTTCTTTCTGGGTGTTATCGTTTCCAGCACATCCAGTCATAGAAATAATCATTAATGCTGCCAAAGCAAATGTTAAAATTTTTTTCATATTTATTTCCTCCAAAAATGCAATCAACTTATCCTACTAGCAATAAATCAAAACTATAATACATTTATCCCTCCTGCTATCAAATTAGCCAACCGGCTTATACTAAATTTTAACATAAAATTACATACTTATGTCTATAAATGATAAAAATTGTTTTTTTAATCTATTTAAATATAAAGGTACATCATTGTTAGTGTAGAATAAAGATTTCATAAAAAACATCTCTGTTACACTTGAAAATCAGTAAAATAAAATCCGTTGTATGCAACACCTATAGATATAAAAAATCTGTTATTTGATATTTCTGATAGGACATTTACTCGAGCATATGCTGCTAATACATAAAATGAATAAGATATTCACTGATTCTAGCCATGTGGATAATCAAAGTAGAGTATAAAGTCTTAAATAGGAAATTTTTATTTGTTTTGCAAATTAAATATATCTAATACCTCTTTTAAGATGCATTCTAAAATTAGAGTTATTAAATACTGGTCTCAAAAATCGAAATGCATATGAGACAGATTGTAATAACCCGATCATAAGAAAATCTAACTGTTGTTATAATCGATTTGAACAATTTAAAATTAGCGAATGACCAACATGACCATGATACTGCTGATTAATATATTATTATAGCAGCAAATATATACATGTCCGGTTTATATCTTTGACTACAAAAATATCTTTCAGTTATAGAGTAGTCTTGGCTATAAAAGTATAATTTTACTGAAAAAATATTGTAATGAAGAAAGATTTGATTCCAATTTATGGATTGTAGGCGAAGTCTGTAAGTGATTTTGTGTAAAGCCAAACTTCATTAGATGAGGGGAAATTACATTGAATAATCATGTAACGCAACACATCAGTTATACATTTTACCTAAAATTTAATAAATATTTTATTAGACAATCTAATTTTTTATTGATTCATAATTAACATCACCATATTGAATATTAATTATAAGCATTTATCATTTTATTATTAAATAAAACAACCACCGATTGTTAGCCGGAGGTTGTCTGTTGTGGCATAATTGTACTATTTAGTTTTTCTTCTTTAGTAGAGTAATTCCTGCTAAAGAGATTGTTCCTAACATTGCGAAAGTAGCAACAAGCGCATTATCACCCGTTTTAACAGAAGTATTATCTTTAGATGGTTTTTCTGTTGGTGCAATAGTATCAACATCTGCTTTTTCAGTTGCTCTAACTGTTACTTTTACTGGATTAGAAAAGTCTACTTTAGTATAAATAATTTCATATTCTCCAGTATGAGTATCAATTACCATATTTGGGTTTACCCATCCCCATCCTTCAGGTAATGCAATTGATTCTAATTTATTACCAATAACACCTTCTAAATCCATATCACTAGGTAATAGTGGTTTTTCAACTACTGTTAGCTTTGCTGTTTTACGTACTGATGGTTTACTATCATGCATTGCGGAATAATGAATATTGTATTCACCTGGTGCCAGTTTAGCAATTTTTTCTTTACTAGCTGCGCCATCTATTAAGCATTCTACCTTAGTTTGATTTTGATCATTGCTTTGAGAGTTATCGTTTAAGTCAGGGTTTGTAGTAAACATATGTTCATTATCTATTGAGTAATCAATTGTATACTCTGATAAGTCTACTAATTCACTGCCTGCTGTTAATGTTGCTTCATTTAATAAATCTGGTACAACACCTTCTACCATTGATAAATCTTTTACATTGAGAGCTGCAGTATTAGCATAGTATTTTTCTGCCGCTGCTTTTTGCTCTTGATTTTGTGCATAGTATGCATATTCAACTTTAAATGTTTGTCCTGCTAAGTTTGAACCTGCATCTCCTGGCCAGTTTCCACCAGTAGCAAAGTTTAATTGAATATATTGAGGGCGGTCTAATGCTGCTTTGGCAGCAGGATCATCACTATAATCAACACTTCTTACAATTTGGTCATCAATATACCATTCCATTTTACCTTCAGACCAGTTAATACCAAATACATGGTACGTTTCACCATCGATCACAACACCTGGTGTAGTAATTTTTGACCCTTTGCCGTTCCCTGCATATTTACCATTATCTGCTCCCGGTGTATATCCTGGTTTATTGGTATCGCTGTAATGTAACGTTTCATAAACAAAATTAGGATCACCGATCGATTCCATGATATCAATTTCTCCTGATAAAGGCCAACCATCTCCTTGGTCACCGTTAATAGATCCATCTAACGTAAAATCGGACCCTAATGTCCAGAATGCTGGGAAAGTTGCTTGTCCTTCTGGTAATTTTGCTAATACTTCAATACGCCCAAATAAAAAATCTTGTTTGCCATGTGTTCTAACGCTTCCAGAATTATAAATAACTTGACGATCTCCACGTGGATTTTTATATTGTGACTCCTTAGCACGATCTGTCACCTCTAAGACAAGTTTTCCGTCATCAACATGTACGTTTTCTTTATCTTTAGTATAGTGTTGTTGTTCAACACCACGAATACACCCTAATTCATAACCCCATTTAGAGTTATCTAATCCATTGTTATCAATAGCACCTGTTCCATCGAACTCATCTTTCCAAATTACTTCATATTTTTCATCATTTGGAGTAGTCTCAGTACCTATTTGACTCAATGTTACATCGTCAATATAGATTTGTGATTTATATGTAGCATTCTCAGTTGATTCTGTCCATTTAATAAAAGCTAATGCTACTTCACTATTTTCTCCACTATTAAATGTAAATGTTAAATCTTGATATTGCCAAGCTTCATTAAATGTAATTGCTTGTTCTATAGCAGGATTTAAATTCTCTACATTTGGTGTTTTAATAGCAACAATTGCTTGTGCAGCAGCATCAGCACTTAAAACTTTGGCTGTTACTTTATATTCTTTGTTCTTCTCTAATGATAATGTTTGATATACTGATGCATTTTTACTGAATGATGGTAATAACCCGCAAACTTTACTGTTATGAGCCGCACCTGGGTAATCAGTAATTTGACCATCACCTGTTGTACTCCAGTATTGACCTTTATTAGTTTCAAATCCACCATTCTTAATTAAATTTGTTCCGGGTTTAGTTCTTTCAAGTTCTAACATTTCATACTCTGTTTCTAAACCTGTAGTATCAAGATTTTTAGCTACGGCTGAAAACATATTTATTCCTAAAAGACTTAGAGCCGAGGTTAGTGCTAATGCACTTTTAAAAAACTTTGACTTCATATATAATCTCCCTTTTATAGAATGTTGTAATAGTTATTCACCTATTATGCCACTGAAATCGTTTTCAAATAACTAGTACCAATATAATATATAAAATTTAGTAAAATATTTCAATATATTTCTCAATATTTAGTAAATAATTATATAGTTTTATATATAATTTTTTACTATCTGGATAAACACTATACTTTCAAATAAAGTAGGAAAATTATGATTATGGTTCGTAGTTCATCTCTCACTACTGTTATGAAACTAACAATACTAAAATAAAAGAATCCTAGTAAATATATACACTTATATAACACCGTTATAGCTTTGATTGAGAACCTTAATTATAATTGTACTGATTATAAAATCTTTATAATTAAAGCCTTGATCATCATACTAATTACCCTAATATCAAATAACTTGTTTATAAAAAAAGGGAAAGAAAATCGAGAATGTCCGCATAAATACTATATCTATCAGAAAAACGGATAGAAGAACAGAAAGTAACTTGAGATCGTAATGTATCCAATATAATCTGCATCATTCAAAACGTTATTTGCTCCATTCTCTTGATTACTGGAACTATCTTCATTATAATACTCAGTATTTCTTTGAGACGGTTAATTCTCTGATTCTGTATCTTTTGAATAAGCCCTAATAAAATAATTACAATAACTAAGCATTTTAAGAGCAATCTATTTTTTCAATTAATCTTCCTCTAACTTTTTTAATCCAATACTTAAGGCTGGCTGTGATATGTGAAGCTGTTGTGCAGCTTTTGTCATAGTCTGATTTTTTGCAATAGCAATAAATTATTCAAGTTGTGATAACTCCATAATTTTCTCCTCCAATTTATAAATAAAACTTATAGCCCTATAAAAATGTTATATTATATAATTATTATTTTATCTTGTGAAATAATACATGTAAAGATTTGAGTATCCTTTCTTAAACTTAAATCAATAAAAATATATTATAGTTAAGGAGAAAATTATGCAAAAAAGAGAAACTGGTCATTTATTAGTATCACAAATTGGTATGGGATGCATGGGTTTTTCCCATGGATATGGTCAAGTGCCAAGTTAAAAATATGCAATTGAAGCAATAAGAAATGCATATCAAGAAGGTTGTACTTTTTTTGATACCGCTGAAACTTATGGTAAAGAAATGTTTGAAGCAGGGCATAACGAACATCTTGTAGGAAAAGCAGTTGAGCCTTTTAGAAAAGATATAACTCTTGCAACAAAATTATATCTAAATACCCAAGAAGTTGAAAATAATGGATTAGAGAAAGTTATTCGAGAGCACTTAAAAAAATCAATGAAAAATTTAAAAACAGATTATATCGATCTTTATTATTTACATAGAATAAATCGCGATATTCCTATTGAAGATGTTGCATTAGTGATGGGAAAGTTAATTCAAGAAAAGCAAATTAGAGGATGGGGCCTTTCACAAGTTACAAAAGAAACGATACAAAAAGCCCATGAACTCACACCAGTTACAGCAGTACAAAATTTATATTCATTATTAGAAAGAGACTGTGAAGACGATGTTTTTCCATATTGTCTAGATAATCAGATTGGTGTTGTCGCCTTCTCTCCAATTGCAAGTGGACTACTATCAGGAAAAGTAACTTCAGAAACAAAATTTGAGGGTGATGATGTAAGAAAGTTTCTTCCACAGCTTACACAAGAAAACATTGTTAAAAATCAACCTATTATAGATATACTTCATCAGTTTGCAAAAGAGAAAGAAGCAACACCAGCTCAAATTTCATTAGCATGGATGTTGCATAAATATCCTAATGTTGTACCTATTCCTGGTTCAAAAAACAAAGATAGAATCATAGAAAATCTACAGGCTTCTTCTATAACTTTGAGCAACGAAGAATTTAAAAAACTAGAAAAAGCATTAGCTCAACATCAAGTCTTTGGACATAGAGGACATAATGAATCTGAAAATTCAGATTTTTCAAAAAAATGGAAAATAAATAAAAGATATTAATAGTGAGAGTTTACAAAAAAGTCTTTGCGTTTTAATTAATAATCGCAGCTTGCTTAATTTAAAAACGCAATATTTTACCACAATAAAACTTTCACTGTTTTTTATTTCACTGTGACATGATCAGCTGTCTTTAATAGTTACATAAGTTTTATAGTTAAGATAAAACTCAGCTTTTATCAATTTATAACTGCTGAACAAAGCGCATTGCTGCAATCACAATATCTATCACATGCCTAATTGCATATTTATTATATTTTGCTTTACACGAAGGAACTATAAGCTTATTTTTAGAAAACTCAATATCACAGTTGCAAGTAATTAGCCAAGTATTAACTTCTGCATGAACTAAACGTGAAATGATTCTTTTGTTCAGCTGAAAAATAGTCCCATTAGTACTTAAAATAATCAAAAGATGCTCTTCTTTAAACTGATATGATTTTATGAAATCTGCATCACAAATTACAACCGGAATATATAGAGTACTTAATTCTACTTGAATAACATTACAGAGAGAGCGATTATCTCCTTGAGCATATAGATAAACCTTTTTACTTCTTAAAATATCGTTAATCAGATGATTAAGATGTGAATAATTAATCTTCTCCCCTACATATGTAATTGTTTTTGACATAGACTGAGCAAACATTTTTGTATTTTGAGGAAGATCACATTCTTTTGAAAAGAATGACGGTTTATCTTGAAAAGAATGTATATAATCAATACAAGCGTCTTTAAACTCTAAATAAGAAGTAAAGCCAAGATTTTTAGCACATTTTGAAATCTGTCCTTTAGAGGTATGGCAAGCTTTTGCGACCTCTTCGATAGTCATATCCGCGATATCATGAATATGGGATTTGGTATAAGAACAAAACACATACATCGTAGTATATGTTTCAACATGATTAAGAACATCATTTAATTTATCAACCATCATAATAGCCATCCCCTTTTTTTTATTATACACGAAAAACTCTTACTCATACATAGTAAGAGTTTTCAGTTTAAACTACTAACCAAGATCTTCTCCATTAGTTTTGATAACTTTTTGATACCAATAGAAAGAATCTTTTTTATATCTTTTCATGCTCCCATGACCGTAATCGTCACTATCAACATAAATATATCCATATCGTTTACTGCGCTCAGAAGTCCCTGCACTGACAATATCAATACATCCCCATGACGTATACCCAATAACTTTAACTCCTTCATCTATACAAATCTTCATTTGCTGAATATGTTCTTTTAGATATTTAATACGATAATCATCATGGATTTTCTTATCTATTGTCAGAGTATCATATGTGCCTAAGCCATTTTCTGAAACAATAATAGCTTTATGATAGCGATCCCATACCTCATTAATAGCCACCCTTAGTCCAATTGGATCAATTTGGAAGCCCCAATCTGTAACTTCTAAATTTTCATTACGAACTTTTCTTGGATGAAATTCATCAATAACTTCATTTTCAGGAACAAAAGCAATCAGCCCTTCTTCATTTTCAGGATGTGCAGACGTACATAAAGAATAATAATAGCTAAAAGAATTAAAATCGACTGTGTTCTCTCTAAGCAGCGATAAGTCTTCTTCCATCATCTTCAATTCAATATTTTTTTTCTTCATATAAGAAAATGCATATTCAGGATATTCACCTTTTGATAATAAATCTAAGAAAAAATAATTTACACGATTTGCCCATTGAGCAGCCAAAATATCCTCTGGATTATTTGTCTTTGGATAATATAAAGACATACCTAACATTGATCCTATTTGAAAATTAGGATTAATTTCCCGTGCTTTTTTTGTTACTAACGCACTAGCAATAAATTGATGATGCAAAGCTTGAAAAATAGTTTCTAATTCATTTTGTGATTTTTCAATGAAAATAGCACCGCCTGTATAAGGTAAATGCAAAGACATATTGATTTCATTAAAAGGTATCCAATATTTTACTTTATTTCGATAGCGTTTGAAAACTGTTACCGCATAATGAACAAAGAATTCAATCATTTTCCTATTTTCCCATCCATTATACTTTAAAGCAAGCTGAAGAGGGGTTTCATAATGCGACAATGTAACTAGCGGCTCAATCCCATATTTTAAACATTCATCAAACACATTATCATAAAACCTTAATCCCTCTTCATTTGGCTCTTGTTCTTCCCCGTTTGGAAATATTCTTGTCCAATTGATTGACATACGGAAGCATCTAAATCCCATTTCTGCCATTAAAGCAATATCTTCTTTATAATGATGATAAAAATCAATCCCCCATCTTTTGGGATAATATTCATTATCGTGCTTTCCATTCATTATTTCTATTGCTTCTTCATAAGTAACAGTTTCTGTATTTTTGCCACAGCTTATTTCTCTAGGAACAAACTTTACCATATCGGCTGTACTCAATCCCTTACCACCTTCATTATACGCTCCCTCTAATTGATTAGCAGCTGTTGCACCACCCCATAAAAAATCATTAGGAAATCGTCTCATAACATAACTCCTTTCTATTGATTAGTCTGTTGTTTATTCGCCAAGGCAACAAATGGTAAATAAATCAAAACACAAATTATAAATACAAAACAAACTGAAATAGCAGTCTCCCACGAACCTGAAGCTGATAAAAACGCTTTAATAGGCTGTGGTGTTGTCCATCCAACATCTAATGTTCCAGGCAAAACAAGTCCTGTAGAAATCATCAATGCGCCTAGACCCATTGAAACAATTGGACTTAAGATAAACGGAATTACAAGGATTGGATTTAATACGATTGGCAAACCAAAGATAATAGGTTCATTGATACAAAATAATCCTGGAATAAGACCAATCTTTGCAGTTTTTGTATAATCAGCTCTTTTCCATCCCTTCTTTCGCGAAAGAATCAAAATAGCAACAATCAACGCTAATGTATTACCCGTCCCACCAATACATCCATAGTTTTCAAACAAGGCAAACCATGTATATGGATACGGAGAGCCCGCAGTTGTTCCTGCCTGTGCTGCATAAGAAATATTAGCAATATTCATAGAAGCATATAAAGTAATATAAATCGGAGAAACAGTAAAGGTTCCATGAATTCCTACTGACCATAAGATCATTGCCATAAAAATAAGAATCATAGGTGTAAACGGTGTAGCTCCTAAAGACTGAATAGGGGCTTGTAAAATCGCATAAACTAAAGCATTTAATCCTTGAGGCTCTATCAGCGAAATACAATAAGCAATAACAGAGGTTAAAATAATGATGATTGCGGTAGGAATAGCAATCATAAATGATTTTGATACTTCAGGTGGAACCTGATCCGGCATCTTAATTTGAAGTTTATCGATCTTTGTTAACTTACTAAAACCATATCCAACTAGTAACCCTGTAATTATAGCAACAAAAATTCCATTTGCCCCTAGATAAGATTCCGTTAACATTCCATCAACCTTAGGTGGATATAATACAAAGAATGAAGCTAAAGCAGTTAATCCAGCTTTTAATCCATCTACTTCATACTGTTTTGCCATATTTCTTGCAATTAAGAAAACAATAAAAACAGCCATGAGATTAATTGTTCCGTTACTTACAGGAGATAAAACTGCTTGAAAATCATCTAAATCAGGAATTATTTTAACAAGAAATTGACCAATAAATCCTGATGAACTTAATAAAACAACATTAATACAAACAACAATTGATCCTACAAATGTAAGAGGGAATATTTGAACAAAAGCATCCCGAATAGCAATAAGCCCTTTAATACTATTAAGCTTTGTTGCAAAGGGCATAAAATATCTTTCAAAAAAACTATTTAAAGCTTGCATACTTACTTCCTCCTTTTCACCAAGTCATTCATTTAAAAAGAGTCATACAAATATTGTATAAAATGGAGTGCACTATTTGATTTAAAATTACCTGATCAGTTCTATTATAAATCGCCTTATATCCTCCCCTCTCTTTACTTAAATTATAGATAATACAATTTTTTTAATCAAAATAGTTTCCTTAAATGGAAACTATTTTTTGCCAGTACTATCTAGATAGGTATTAAAAAATCTTGATGATTCAAAATAAAGAACATTTCAATCTTTAAATCATTAAATATAATTTTCACCAGTTTAAGCCGATTCATGCATATATTCAGAAATCAAAAAATAGTTTTCATTAATTATTTTTATCTCAATTAAAATATATAAAAAAGAAGAGATTTTCTCTCTTCTAATAATAGTTCAACATTTTAAAATATGTTTTATTCATCATTTCTTCTACTAGTGATTCTTTTTGAAACCCTTTATTCACATAAGTCTCCATTTCTAAAAACATAGATTTATTTTTTAGATTCTCAACTTTCATAGAATGTATATCAATACCATATTTATCAAAAACTTCACGAATATCTTTCAATGCATAATCTTCATAATAGATTTCCATTTGTATGTTTTGATTATTTTGTGTGACCTTTAAAAAGAACCCCCTATGAAACAATATCTGTAATCCTATCAAAATAATTGTTGTTATAATTCCGATATCATATAATCCTGCACCAATACACATTCCTACTCCAGATGTTGCCCACATTCCAGCAGCAGTTGTTAAACCTGAAACATTACCATTCTTTACAAAAATAACGCCTGCGCCCAAAAAACCAACGCCGCTTACGATTTGGGCAGCTATACGAGAACCATCTATTTCATTTATGTCTATAAAACCATATTTTGATACTAACATTATTAAAGCAGACCCCAAAGCAAGGATAGCATGTGTACGCACCCCCGCCCCCTTATTTCGACTACTTCGTTCATAGCCAATCAAACAGCCGCAAAATGCAGCAATCATAATTCTTATAACCCATATTCCATGATTTACTATATAGAATTTAATATCAAATGGCAAAATTCCCACCACCTATTCACAATATATTTCTTTCAATCTTCTTCTTTTTTCGTTATCAAAATTATATTCTTGTAATAAAAATTCATCATAACTTCTATATTTAACCCGAATTGATTGAATCATTATTTCAATCAATTCTCTTTGAACATATAATAAGGGTCTACATTCCTCCCTTAATTTCTCAGGAATTTGTAGCTGCTGACATAATTCATCATTACTTTCTTTTAAATAAATATTGGATAACAAGTATTCTTGGATTGCATCTTCTTCACTCATTCCTAGAGCAATCATAATCAAAAAGCCGGCAACTCCAGTCCTATCTTTTCCAGCAGTACAGTGAAAATAAACATAGCCATCATTTCTTAATAACAATTCGAACAAGCGATGATACGCAGGATTATTAAAAGCCATCTCTTTATATCCTGCTTTGATATAAGACATTAGATAGTTGTATTTTTCTTTAGTCATCTCTCCTTGCAGCATAGTACCAAAATCAAAACCATATTGATCATGCGATTGCATTTTAAGAGCACTGATACGTTCATATAAAATATTTTCATGCTGCTTATCCGGTGCTAAGCTTGCTTCAGCTTCATCTCTAAAATCAAGAATATATTTTATTTTTAAATGATCAACAAAATGATTTTGTTCTTTTATAGTTAATTTATCTAAAGCACCACCCCTAAAAATCATGTAGGGTTTTATTACAAAACCATCTTGAGAGCTATATCCCTTAATATCTCTAAAATTTTTAATATTAACTATTCGCATCTTATCTACCCATTTCCTCTTTCAATTCATCAAATTGCTCTTTAGTTAATCCAAAATCACCAATTGCAGTTAAATGGATATTATGGAAATCACTGCCACCACTTCTTATAAGATGAAATCTATTTGCAAGTTCCTGTGTTAAAGGATAATCTTCAGATTCCATACTAGGATGTGATATTTCAATTCCCTGTAAGCCATAGCTGACATATTTTTCAATTTCATCATAATTTTTATATTCACAAGGATGGGCAATAATAGCAATTCCTCCATCCTCACGAATTGCCTTTATCCCCTCTTTAATATCGATATATCCCATTTTAGAGTCTACATCTAGCGAAGTCTCGCTCATAAACAATTCTCGATACTTATTAATATCATTATACTCAGGATACTTATGAACAATCGCCAAGAATAAATGCATTTTGAAGACAATATTATACGGAGCGTATTCTTTAGCGTCTTCGTAAGTAATATTTAAGCCCTTTTGATTTAATATTTCAATAAGTTCATGATGATACTCATCCCTACATTGTAAAGTCTTTTGACATAGTTTTTCAACATGATACGGATGGTTATTTAACCCCAAACCAACAACATGCACCTTTTTGTGTACATCGTAGTCATAACAGCTCATTTCAACCCCACGAATTGTTTCTAAACCATTTTGCCGGCATACCTTTTGCACTTCTTCGAAATGAAAAACAGTATCATGATCAGTAATTGCAATCACTTTAATTCCTTTTTCCTTAGCTAATTTGATCGTTTCTTCAATAGAATGAATACCATCACTATAAGCAGTGTGAACATGTAAATCTGCATACACCATATTATCACATCCTTAAATAATAGTTAAAACTGGATCAGTTTTTGTTACTTTTTTCAATTTTGTTGGAATAACTTCTAAATAATCATTAGAGTTTGTTACAACAACCATAGTTGTATAGTCTAAGCCCGCTTCTTTAATCATTTTTAAGTCAAATTCTAATAACAATGACCCCGCTTTTACATACTCACCTTTTTCAACATATTGAATAAATGGTTTTCCTTCTAATTTAACGGTATCAATTCCAACATGAATTAGAATTTCAGAGCCATTTTCAGTTGTTAAGCCAATTGCATGTTTTGTTTCAAAAGTTGCACTTATAATCCCATTAGCAGGAGCATAGATTTTTCCTTCTACAGGAATAATAGCAACACCCTTCCCTAAAACTTCTTTTGAAAACATTTCATCGTTAACTTCGTTTAATGGAACAATCTTCCCTTTAACAGGACAATTCACTTGATTTAATTTATTATCATCGTGTTTTACTTCACTTTCTTTCGGATCATCAAAACCAATAACTAAAGTTGCAATAAACGTTACAACAGCTGAAATAATCATAGTAATAATAGCATTCATAAGATTATTAGGGTTGTTCCCCCCTACCCACATTGGTAAATTAATAATGCTAGGAGTCATGAAAGCAAATGCTTTTAATCCACAAAAACCAGCATATAATCCTCCAGTAAAACTTCCAATCATAACTGCATACATAGGCTTTTTCAAACGAATTGACACACCATAGATACATGGCTCTGTAATTCCTGCAAAGAAAGCAGTAAATCCGGCAGATAAGCAGGTATTCCTAAAATCTCTATTTTTTGTTTTAACCGCACAAGCAAAAGCAGCAGCACCTTGCGCCATGTTCGCTGTTAAAGTTAAAGTTCTTGAAAATGGGTCATATCCTGATTGTGATAAAATCTGAATTCCTGCAATTGCTAGAGTAGCATGCATACCCGTTGCAACCATCCATGGATAAATAATACACATAATTGCAATAGCAAACATTCCAAATGTATCATAGCACCATAACAATGCATTACCCAAATAAATTGAAATAATCCCCATAGCTGGCGCTAATACAACAAATGCTAACGGTGTCATAATCAGCAATGTAAATAACGGTGTTAACATCCCTCTAACCAATTCTGGCAATACTTTATTCAATCCAAATTCTACTTTGCTCATAACAAAAACAATTAAAATAGCTGGAATTAAAGTTGATGTATACGGCATTCCATATAAAGGTAAGAAACCAAACATATCTCCAATAAATTTTGGATCAGTCGCTGAAACAATACCACTCCATTGTGGATGAACCAGCGCACAGCCAAGTAAAGCTGCCATATACATATTACATTTAAAATGCTTTGCAGCTGCCATTGCGGTAAATACCGGCAAGAAAGTAAAGCCAGCATCAAATACAAAATTAAATACATAATAAGTCATTGATGTTTCGGCATTTGCCCATCCCATCATTGATACAAATAATAAAATACATTTCCCCAGCCCTGTTCCTACTAAAATAGGAATAATTGGACCGACGCAGCCAATAATTGCAGAAAAAATAGAATTAAAAATTCCTTTTTTTTCTTTTTTGTTTCCAAAATTTTCATCTTCTTTAATATTTGCAATCTGGCATACATCAAGATACACATCATGAACATGTGTACCAATAACAACCTGATATTGACCGCCTTTCTTGATTAATGACAAAACTCCATCAATTGCTTCAATTTTTTGATCATTTGCTTTTGATTCATCCTTTAAAGTAAATCTCAAACGCGTCATACAATGCTGCAAAGTTACAATATTATTACTCCCTCCTACAGCTTCAATAATGTTTTTTGAAAGTTTTTCATATTTCATTCTCTTTTCCTCCATTCTTTTGAAAACTTCAAAATGTGAAGGTTTGGCCAACTTAATGTTACCATCCAACAAATATCTATTTGCAAATTATTTTTTAGAAATAATTTTTGCAACATGAATCGTAAGATATAAAACTTCCTCATCATTTAATTCATAATGATAAGTCTTTTCAATATGCGATTGTATTTTTGAAGTACAAAGATATGACTCAACATATTTTTCCTTCATAATTTCAAGCAAGTCATTATTTAAGGTTATATCTTCCACTTGCTTTATTTTATTAAAAACACGTAATCCAAAAAATTTTAAATGTGTTACAAATCTATGATAAGATAAAGAATCTTCATCCAACTCTAATTTAAAATAATCTTTTACAATACCAATAATCTCTAATATGAAATTTGTCATTTCATAAATATCACTGATATTTCTATCAACCTCACTACTCACTATATGTAATGCTAAAAATGCCGCTTCATCCTCTTCCATGTTTATTCCATATTTTTCTTTAATAAGTTTTAAAGTTAATAAACCTAACTCAAATTCTTTAGGATAGAAATTCTTAATTTCAAATAACATATGATTTTTTAAATAAACGCCTTCTTTATACCGCTCTATGCTTGTATGAATATGATCTGTTAAACTGATATAAAGAGAATCGTCGACTTCTAAGTCTACTTTTGCTTCTTTGATAACACAATCAGATATCTCCATATATTCGAGAGGAATATCCTTTAACATATTAATCATTTTTCTTTGACTTGGTTTTAAACTTACTTCAAAAGTTTTATTGATCTTATTCATATCAATATTATCACCGGCTTGTTTTCCATAAGCCAAGCCTTTCCCCATAACAATAATTTCCTCCATTTGATAGTTAGTTGTAATAACAACATTATTATTTAAAATTTTCTTTATAATCATATTCATTCACCCCTGTATAAATATAAAAAACCTGCCACAGAAAAATATCTGTAAACAGGTTTAGTGTTGCCTCATATGTGCAATAACTATCCATAAATTACATATTTATATTATCATTCCTCGCAAAATTTGTCAACGCTTTCAAAATAAAGGATTTGATTTAAAACAACCAAAAATTCTATTAAAAATTAAATACTGATATTAAATTATTTTCAACCTAAATAATGATTAGGTCTTCTATAGCCATACCTAGATAACCAAAATAAATCTATTCAATATAATTATAATTGATTATATATCTAATAATCACAAATCTTAAAAATAATACGAAATAAGGTTAGATAAGCACACCCTATCATTATAACTTAGTATTAGGGTTATATTTTTTGAGGCTGCTTACATCATTATAAATTATTTGTCTAAAAATTACGAATACATAATTTTTCCAGTAACTCACCAATATAATACAGTGATACATAGCCAGTATTTATTGACCACTCTACTCCGTAACGATAAAAAATATCTACCTTGTCAGCAACCTCTTTATTATAATCCTGGCTTATATAAATAACCTTAGCCCCAACTTCTTTTGCATTTTCTAACGCATCATGGTAGTGAAAAAAACCGTCACATACATTAATGATAACAACAACTGAATTTTCATTAAAAAAATAGCTCCTAACCGTCTTCGTTTCACTGACTTTAAACAGATATGCGCACTTCCCCGAAGTCAATAATTTGATTTGCAACAAAAGGAATTCATCAAGATCATGCTCATCACCTAGAAAAGTAATATCCTCGCTTTCCTTAAATAACTGAACAATTTTTAAAAGCGTTGCTAAATCAAGATTCTCTTTTGTTGCAACAAGATTATCAAGACACTGTTGAAAAAGATATTCACTGATTTCTTCATTACTTTTAAAAAGAATATTCTGTGATAAAAATACTTTCAAATTATAATCTAAGAGTGTTGTTTGAGTTGATAATAGGGTTCTAAATTGCTGATAATTTTCAAAACTATATTTTTTTATAAATCTTGAAATACTTGCCTTAGATACATTCGCCTCTCGAGCTAATTCATTAATAGAAGGGAATGTTTTTTTTCCAATATACTTAAATACATTTTGAATAATATTATAATCATTACTATTAACAGCTTCGCTGTTACATCTTTGAATAAAGGTTAAGAAACTTTCTAGTATTTCCTCATCCATTTTTATCAGCTCCTTTCCCTATATTATAACATCTTGATAATATAAAAGAATATGAGTCTTCAAAATATTAGACTCATATCAATTAAAATACTTTTTCTTTATTACAACTATTGCTCCCCCACTTAACAAAATAAATAGACAATAAACTTCAAACAGCGAAGGATCATCCGTCTTAGGTGCCAGCACAGCAGTATGTGATGATTGTTTAGTTATCTGATCATTCTCTACTATATCTAGAACATTAGTATCAGCAGTAATATTAAACATTGTAGCTGCTTGTCCCTCATTTGCGATTATTACTAATATATGTTCTCCAATTGTTAATGTTGAAATAAGTTCTTTTGGTAAAATAATGGTTATTAGATCACCAGAAACAGTATACTTTGATCTATCAATTTCTTGATCATCAATTATGAGCATTTTGAATAATGACGATGGTATGTCAGTCTTTATTTTAAGTTCTTCTCCCTGTTTAATATTTTTATTAGCTCCATCTGTTATACAATATTCAATATTTTCTTGATTCCATAGGATATCTTTAGCAAATGTTGTAAAAGCTCCGCGCCACGTATTCCAGTCATGTCCCCCATTTTGTATTTCAAAAGTATAATCAATATTTTCAGCATCTAATTTAGGTAACATAAAATCTAAGATAGAGGCCTTAAAAAAAGAATTAATCAACCCAAAATCAACTGTTCCTGCCGAAAGATAGATTTTCTTTGTCTGTAATTTTGAAATAAGTTCGTCTGTAAATACTTCATCATCAATTTGAACAGCTGCTGAAATAATACCAAAATATCCAAAACTATCAGGTGCAATTTCCATTACTGTACTTGCCGCAACACCACCAGCTGACAATCCAGCATAAGCTCGATCCTTAGGATCAGTTGAAACCTTATAATTCTTTTCAATAAAAGGAATTACATTATTAACAACATCTTGAGCCAATATGACATTCGATTTAATATCAAATCCTGTCCCGCTAAAATGCGAATTATTTAATGTCACGATTATACTATCAGCTAGTTCTCCTTCAGCAATTAGATTATCAACAATATTACCTGCTGATCCTAATTGACACCATTCAGTTTCGTTGCCCCCATTACCATGTGCTAAATAAATCGTTTTATAGTTATTCCCTAAACTATAACCATTCGGTAAATAAATCCCAAGACAATTTTCAGTTCCATCATAAGCGATGTATGTATCGTATTGATAAGAACCCATATTATTATTTCTTGGATAAATATAAGATTGACCCGCTAATGCATCTGAACTATTTCCAACATAAAAATAAGACCAAGTAGCATCATGATTATTAATTTCATTCTTTTTTGAAGGATTAACAGGATCCTGCACAACTACTGCAGATCCATCACTATAAGTTACAAAATATCCATAAAAATATTCTGTTGCTGGTAATGGTAAGGTGACAGAATATAAATTTTCATCTTTTACCATATCATAGAGAATATAGTTTCCATTATAATTAAACTCAGTTCGTTCAGTATTTCCGCATCCTCCAGTAGGATACATTCCCTGCTCATATTCATAAGCCGAATACCACCTTATTCCATCATTGCTTGCCCCGTTTTCTTGATACCAGGGAGCTTCAGAACTCTTAATAAATTGGAAGCCTCCTTGTAATTGGATATTTTCAACATTTTCCCCTAATTTTGTACTGTCAACAACAAAGGTTACTTGATACTTTGCCTCACTAAGGCCGGTTGTGTTATCAGTAATAGTTATTCCCTCATTAACAGCATGTACATTACTCATTGAGTATACACCCAAAGATAACAATAGTGTAAAACAAATTCCTATCTGCAAAATCCATCTTTTTACTTGTCTCATATTTCTTCCTCCTAAACCAAGAATAACAAACCAACCACTTTCTGTATACGTTTACAAACGAAACTTAGTTACAGAAAATGAAACTAATATTCTTGCATAACCGCAAATCATCAGAAATTATAACTATATAAAATAAAGATCACTTCCTTATTGTAAGGAAGATACTTTCTTGTTAATATATTGATTATGTAGTTTTCAACAAGTTATTAATTCAAATTAATTCTGAAAAGGAGGTTTCAATGAACTACTTTGAGTATAGCTATTCCACTAGCAGCACTACAACTATTTTTATATTTATTTTCATCCTCTTAAATATAATTGCACGATGGCGTTTATTCACTAAAGCTAGACGTTGGGGAATCAGTGCTTTTATTCCAATTTATAGTGATATTGCATTATGTCGAATTGTAAAACTTTCACCACTTTGGCTTCTATTTCTTTTAATTCCCCTTATTAATATGTACTTTATTATCTTTTATCACATTGTTATTAGTTTTAAACTTTCTTTTGCATTTGGAAAAGGCATAATGTTCGGACTTGGCTTGTTAGTTTTCAACCCACTGTTCATTTTAATATTAGGGTTTGGGAATTGTGAATATCGTTACTAATAAAAATAGATATAGTTATCATTTGTAAACACAAAAATTAATAGAACTATCAACTTAAATAAATATCAAAATTAATTTGCATATTTTTTCAAAAAATGTAAAGAGACTCTAAAAATAATCAACTTTTTTAAAATAAAAAAGAAATTCTACGAATTCCTTTTAACTGCGATACATCAAATACATTTGATTAATTTCTTCTTTTATCTTATCTCTTAATTCCAACGGTTTAAAAACCTCAACATGATTAGCTAATTGTAAAAAGCCACTGACTAACTTTTTATCATCAGGAACCCGTTCAATTGAAACATTTACAAATCGACGGAATTGTTCAACTGTGAATGTACATCCCTTAAATCGTTGATACAAAGCTTCAAAAATATTCTCATTTCCTAAATACACACGTAATTCAATGTTGATCAAATTATCTTTTCCAATATCAAGCGGATCATTAGATAACCAGATTCGCTCCTTAAAACACTCAGTCTTTGCTTGGATATATTTAGGGGTACGAGTTATTTTCAATTGATCAATGCGATCAATTCGATAATATGCCAATTCAAAATCTTCACTACTATTTATTAGGTAACCAACTAAATATACTTGATCATTTTTTATATCAATATTAGTTGGATATAATAAAATTGTTTTATGACTAGGCCTATCTATAACTTTGTTTTCAACAACACTATATTCCAATTCTTTAAATGATACACAAGCAAATGTATTTATAGCCTTAATAATTTGCTCTAAATACACTGTAATACAATTATCTTCATAAGTTGAATTGATATTATCTAACAAATGATAATGATTTATTTTATACAAAGAACTATCTGATAATACTTTTTCTAATAATTTTGAATCATTTTGACTTTCTAAATGTAATCCTCGACCTAATAACCTTGTCAATAAAATTAATTGAGCATCAGTATAATATGTCTTTTCAACGTACGCACCTTTTTTTTGTTTTGTTGCATAATTAATACTACCACTTTCATTGCATATAAAAGGGGTAAGCAACTCATCTTGACAATCTTTTATCAAATTATTATAAGATTTTATTGATTCAATATCTGCTTTAATCGTATTGCTAGAAATCGTCGTTCCTAACCCACCAATTCTTTTAATTAGTTCATCACGTGATAAAGCATGATCTTCGTCTGTTAATCTTTTTAATAAATATTGCGTTAGCAATATGCGAGTTCCATTACTAATATCTCCCATTCCTCAACCCTCCATACTCTATATTTTACTTTATCTTCCAAAATATGTAAAATTAGTAAATATAATAAAAACCAATTATTTGGTGTATAAAATTGTATACATAAAATTAATTTCACTATCCAGCAAAAAAGTATATGTTTATGACAAATTTATGACAATAAAAAAGACTAATTTATTAATTAGTCTTGATATTTTCTAATAAAACTATCAATTTTACTCCAATAAACTTGACCACCAATTTTTTCACATTGAGCATGTCCGGCACCCTTGATTACCAATTTTTCCTTAGGACAATTAGCACTTTGATATAATTGATTGAGCATTTTAAAAGGGACAAAACGATCCTTATCGCCATGAATAAATAATGTTGGCGTAGTTGATTTTTTCACTTGTTCGATTGCTTCAGCTTTGCCAAATGAATAACCGGCTCGAATCTGAGTCACAATATTTGCAATATCTAAAAATGGTCGACTTGGCAAATTATACATTTCTTTTAGCTGATAGGAAAACATCTCCCATGTACTAGTGAATCCACAATCTTCAATAGCAGCAATAACATTGACAGGCAATTTTTCCCCTGTTACATTCATTACTGTAGCCGCTCCCATAGATACTCCATACAGGATAATTTTAACTTTTGAATCATTATCAATTAAATATTTGATCCAGTTAATTATGTCTAAACGATCGAGCCAGCCCATTGCAATATAGTCACCTTCACTCTGCCCATGACCTCGAAGATCAGGAAGCAAAAGATTGTAACCTTGCTCATAAAAATGTTTAGCACTCGCATGCATCAATTTACCTTCAGATGTATATCCATGGACAATAATCACATAATCATGCCCGTAATTCAAAAATTGATAAGCATGCAGTTTTAATCCATCATCACTGTCTAAGAATACATCCTGATAATGAATAGTATCAAAAAAATTGCTACTATCTCCCTTCTTATTTATATCGGTTCTATCTTTATCGGGTATTTGATTATTTGTTGAGGGATTAGTAAATATCGCATCTTTATTAGCCTGTTTATTTAATGCCAAATTATATAAATAATTACCAGCATAAAATAAACTACCAATTCCAGCTGCCAACATAGTTAAACTACCAATTCCAGCTGCCAACATAGTTAAACTACCAGTTAATGCAATTTTCGTCTTTTTTCCCATTACTGGAACAGTGTTCCTTGTTTACCCCAATTTGGATATTCATCAAACGAAACATAAACATCATTAATTTCAATATTTGTTGTTTCTTTGATCATTTTTACTAACTCTTCAGTAAATTTCTTTTTAGCATCAAAATCAATTGTATTATATAATTTAACCGCAATCATCATGCAAGGAATGTCATCACCGCGGAAATACATAATTTGATTATCTTCTAAATGTAACATTAAATTTTCTTCTTTTTTACCAGGTAAGATTGTAATCAGCTCCCCAGTTCTTTTAGCAATTTCATTTTCTTGCCTAAGTGTTAATTTATGATTTGTTGTAAATGAAATAAATGGCATATATTTTTCCTCCTTATTTTTATTAAGGATATTTTAACACTTTTTATAGCCAATGTTAACAAATTATTAGCTATCTTAATTTGAAGTTAATAAAATTTATTAAAGCGTTTACATAAATGATTTGATTTCTTTTTTTGATTATGTTAAAATATAAGAGCAAAAGTAGCAATATAATTTTCAAAGTATCACAAGTATTAGAAGATTGTATTACCTTTATGTACCGCCGCAATCCGATATTTGTGATTTAGAGTTACATAGAGTATTTCCTTTTTGCACATCTTTCAAGGAGGTACCATTAATGAGTACAGGTAAAGTAAAATGGTTTAATCAAGAAAAAGGGTTTGGATTTATTACAAATGATGAAGATGGAAAAGATATCTTCGTTCATTTCTCAGCAATCAACGCTGAAGGATTCAAAACTTTAGAAGAAGGTCAAGTTGTTGAATTCGATATCAACGAATCTGATCGTGGACCACAAGCTCAAAACGTAACTGTTAAAGCTTAATAACCAGAAGAAACCCGGTTAATCGGGTTTCTTTTTTATTCAATTATTCCATAATGAAGCAGAGCTTTATAAATTCCTCCATCATAAATATCACTTGTAGTATATTCACTAGCTTCTTTTGCCACATCAACAGCATTTCCCATTGCAATTGGATGCCCAACTACTTTGAACATACACACATCATTAAAACCATCACCAAAAGCATAGCTATTATCACGTTCTATTTTTAAAATCGTCAATAGTTTTTTAATTCCAATTCCTTTATCATAACCAATAATTGTTGCATCAGCAGAATTATGACCAAAGTGCTCATTTAAAACTACTGTATCTTGTAAATAGGAAACAATCTTTTGGTAATGTTCTTGATCATTAAAATGAACATCAAACATGTGGGCATCGATCTCCTCTGTTTTAAAATCTTCAATAAAATATGGATGTTCGTAATCTGTTTGCATATCAGCTAACTTATTAAAATCAATTCCATGAGCATAGCCAAGATTAACGCCATTAAAATTATATCCGCATTCTAATTTATCAAAACTATCCACAAAATAACTAACCTGTTTCCTAGTCAATGGTTCATCCAATAATACCTCTTCTTTATACACGATATATCGACCATTTGCACAAATAAAACCATCAACATATTTTTCAAAATGATATTTTGCGTAAATATATGGTCTACCGGTGCAAATAAAAACGTAATGCCCTAGATTTTGTAACTTTCTTAAAGCTTCTTTTGTATCTTCAGGAATAATATTTTTTACTGCTAAAGTCCCATCAATATCAAAAAAGAATATTTTTTTACTCATAATAGTTCCTCCATTACATTATTATACAATAAAAATAAAGTAGAGTTCAATGAACTCTACTCCATAACTCGAATTGCATGATATCCTTCATGAATTGCTGTTAAAATTTTTCTTGGTGCTTTTGCATCACCAATCACTGTAACATCATCATAAATTTCCTCTAAAGCATCTTCTAATTGATCATTTGGTTTAAATCCAGCTGCATTGATAATTGTATCACACACGATTGTATACTCCTGATTATCTTGGAGATATGTAACTCGATTATCTTCAATTTTAGTAACAGTTGCTTTTGTAATTTTATTAATATTATTATCTTGAAGCATTTGTCTCAACGCCTGATCATTATTTAAACAGTGGTCACAACCAAATAAAATATCTTCCTGCATTTCAATAATAGTTACCGTTTCCGCATTTTCTTTAAGATAACATGCTGCCTCACATCCTGCTAGACCCCCACCAATAATTACTATTTGTTTTCCTGCTTCTTTACGGTCAGTCAAAAATTCACTTACAAAACCTGCTTTTTCAATTCCCGGAATTGGTGGCATCATTGGTGATGACCCTGCTGATAGAATAACTTTATCGTAATCTTTTTTAGCGTCTTTGAGCGTAAACTCTGTATTTAAATAAACATTCACACCAGTTTTCAAGCATTGTCTTTCAAGATAAGTAATCAATTTCAAGACATCATGCTTAAAGGTAGGCATTCCTGCCGCCCAAAGTGTACCCCCTAATCGTTCTTCCTTTTCATATAAGTCGACTTCATATCCACGTTTTCTTGCTGTGATAGCAGCGTACATTCCACCTGGACCGCCTCCAATAACTAGTACTGATTTTTTAATTCCATCAACTTTTGGCAGTGCGAATTCTTTTTCTGCATAGCAAAGTGGATTTACAGCACAATAATAATGTTTTCCAGAAAAACCTGCTAATAAACATTCATTACAGCCAACGCATGGTGCAATATCCATTGTATTTCCCTGCTTTACTTTATTAGCCCAATGTGGATCAGCAAGCATTTGATGACCTAAAACAACATAATCCAAAACTCCTTGCGCTACTACTTCTTGTGCTTTTTTTGGATCAAATAACTTTCCTTGCCCCAATACTGGCAATGATACATTTTCTTTAATTGCTTTAACTACATCTAATTGGTGTCCTTCTTCGTTGTAAACAGTTGAAATAGCTTTATACCAAGCCTCATAACATCCTACATCAACATGTAATGCCTCAATCCCTGCATCCTCAAGAATTTTAGCCATAGCAATTCCTTCATCAATTTGTCTAAATCCCTCAACTTTATGAACCGGAGTAAATTTAACTAAAATTGGAAAATCCGGTCCTACATTTGTTCTAATCGCGGCAATACATTCAAGCGTAAAACGCATTCTATTTTCTAATGAACCGCCATATTCATCAGTACGTGTATTCCATTGTTTTGAATGAAATTGATCTAATAAATATCCGCCGTAAGCATGTAATTCCACCGCATCTGCTCCTGCCATTTTTGCTAAAGAAGCACCATATCCAACCTTTTCAACGATATATTTTATATCTTCTTTTGTAAATGGCTTACATTTCAAATCAGGAAACCAAAACGCCCCACAATCACTAGCTGAATATGGTGGTGTAAATGGATCAGTAAATTGTTGTCTTCCCAATCCTGGTGATACTTGAACACAAACTTTAGCGCCATAGTTATGACATCTTTCTACTAACATATTCAAACGCTCAACATGATGAAAATTACTAAGTTCCGTACATGGCCGAGGTTCATATTTAGTGGATACAACATTTGCACCAGTTATAATTAAGCCGGTACCTCCCTTTGCCCTTTCAGTAAAATAATTAATTGCATCGATATTATATGCCCCATCTGCTTCACCAGTTGTTCCCATCGGTCCCATCACGATCCGATTTTTTAATTTCATTTTACCGATATAACTTTTTTCAAATAATTTATTCATAATTTTCCTCCTTTACTTCGGTAATATTTATTTTACTCAAGTAAAGTATAACATAATAATCATAAATGTAAAGGGTTACATTTATGATTACATTACTTGCTTTTTTTACTAGATGATTTATACTTAATTATTAGAAATGAGGAATACGATGACAAAGATTACAAAAGATATTATTATTGAAACAGCTTACCAACTGTTTTTCAAACATGGATATAATAATGTTACAATCAACGATATTTGTAAAGAATGTAAAATCACAAAACCAACTTTTTATACCTATATAAAATCTAAAGACGATATTTTAGCACATTTTTATGATGACATTACAGAAGCAATCGTTGCTAATACGGCTAATATAATCATGGCAGAAAATTATTGGCAACAGTTATTGATCTGTTTTGAAACATTAATGGAAGAATCAATAAAACTCGGCTATGACTTAAGTAGTCAAATGTTTATTATGAATTTAAAAGAAGACCGTGGTAGTTTTGATTTTCGAGATCATTTGACCAATATCGCTATTGCAATTATAAAAAAGGGTCAAGCCACCAAACAAATTAGAAATCAAAACGATCCTGAAATACTATATCAAGCTTCAGCATATGCATTTACAGGTTATGAATTAATGTGGTGCATAAAAAAAGGTCAGTTTGACTGGAAAAAAGAATTAAGAATAGCATTAGAAAACATATATGATGTTGCACCAGAACTTCGAGGTTAAATATGAAACTATATAATACCATAAAAATTAACAATCACAGCTATTATATCAACGATGAGGATGGTGACTCTTGTTATCTAATAATAGGAAATACCCATGCTCTATTAATTGATTTAGGCCTATTTAAAGAACCACTTTTACCGACGATTAAAAATATTACTAATAAAGAATTAATTATAGTATGTACTCATGGTCACTTTGATCATATTGGCACAATCAAAGAATTTAAAGAAGAAACTATCTATTTATCTCATCGAGACCGTGATATTTATTATGATAATGCTCATATTATTAAGGAACTTTCTTTGATTGACTTCAACCAAATCAAAGATTTAAAAAATCATCAGCAAATTGAGCTTGGTAACTTTGAAATAGAAGTCCTTGCTCTTCCTGGTCACACCCCGGGATCAATGATTTTTCTAGACCGTCAAAATAAGTGTATTTACACTGGTGATGCAATTGGTTCCGGCTGTGGTGTTTGGCTACAATTATTCCATAGCCTTGATTTAAAAACGTATCATACCGCTCTCCAGCAGACTATTGACTATCTTGAAAAACAAAGAGTAGACGATACTTGGCATTTTTGGGGTGGACACAATCAACAAGAAATTCAGTCAAAAATTTCTGCATATAATAAGTTAGATTTTGTTTTAATGAAAGATCTTGAACAACTATGCCTAAAATTAATAAACAGTCAGATTACTGGTATAAAAAACTCAGCTCCAACATTTGATGACAACCAAGCCTACTACGCCAGCTATGGTAAAGCTGAGATAATTTATCAAAAAAATAGTTTATAGTGAAATTTTCGGATTTCACTTTCTTTTTTCATTCGCATTAGAGCTATTATCTATGATAAAATAATTCCATATGGAGGTTTACCAATGAAAACATTACATGGTTTAGACTATAGTTTAAAAATAAAAAATACAATTATCAATCACATTAATCAAGCTCAGAAAAATCCTTTTATAAATTATTATTTTATTGTTGACGATCCATTATATTTTGAAGAAGCTTTTTTTAAATATACTGATACACTTTTTAATATTAGAATCATTACATACAATGATTTGATCAAAAAATTATTAGAGCATTATCAACTATACTCTTATCAAGAACTATCCAAATTAGATAAAATCCTAATAACAAAACAACTTATTGAAAATTCTAATAACTTATTCAATACTAATAGTAAAATGGATTTAATCTATGAATTGATTGATATTTTCGATCTTTTCTTTCTTGAAAGTTTTAGTAATTCAGAGTTAGAGCAGCTGCCCCCCCTAGCGAAACAAAAAATTGCAACAATTATCGGACTCTACCAGCAGCTAACCACTTCATTACCTAATAATACATGTTACAAATATGAAGAACTATTATTTGAACAAATCGATAATTCTAATGTTGAAGATCATTATATTTTTATTAGTGAACAAATTTTCAAACAACGTCGCTTTGAACTAATAAAAAAAATATCACTTTATAATGATGTAACAATTTTGGTTAATAATAGTAGCGATTCACGTGATTTGAATAAACCTTTTAATAAATATCATGGTGATCAAAAAAACGTCTTTGAAAATGATAATCCTTATTTGAGCCATCTCAATAAATACTTATTTTCATTACGATCACCAAAGTATGAAAATCATACACCACTACATACAATTATTCAGACTACACCAAAAGCTCAAATTGAAAGTGTAGTATTAAATATTTATCAAGATATTGTAGATAATCACATGCACTATCACGATTATGCTATCTATTACCCCAACCAAGAATATTTAACCTTATTAGTTGATACTCTAAATAATTTTAAGATTCCCCATAATATTAAAAAAAGCTTAATATTCAAAGAATTGGATGCTTGTTTATTATGGATTAGATACTGTTTAAATCATGATAATAATGATCTTTTAGATTTATTGGATACTAAAGTTTTAAGTCGATATAATGACTTTGACTATCTTGATTTGATTAAGAAAAATTATCTTGAAAAAGGTTATCTTGAAGATCCCTTTAGCACCCTATATAACTTTGAAAAAGCGCAATCACTAGATGATTATTCATCAGTAATGATTAATTTTATTAATCAAGAAATGCTTTTTTCACAAAATCAGACAATGCTAATAAACTTCTTTACTAATTTAACAAGTCCCCAGTCCTTTACACTTGCCGACTTTTATAGTTTAGTAAACCAATTAAAACCGTCTTTAAAAGAAGATATCAAACCATGTAATGATCATTTATATTTATTAAATTATCAACAATGTTACAGCGGTATCTTAGAATGCAAAAAAATCTATTTGGTTGGTGTCAATGAAACTGTTGTTCCAAAACAAAATAAAGATACTGGAATATTACTAGATCAAGACTATCAAATTCTACAATTACCTGATTTAAATCATCAAATTAGTGTTGATCAAAATAATATTCTAAAAGTCTTAAACAGCCAAACTGAATTTACAGCAATATGTTTTAGTAATGGAACAATTGATGGTCAACCGCTATTAAAATCTTCTTTGTATAACCAATTAAAACAAATGTTTAAAATTTCAAATATTGATATAAATAATGACTATTATCACTATAGCCTGAAAACCAATTTATATCTACATGGTGGTAAGGATATTGAATTATCATCACTAAATACAATGATTAAGCACTATATACAAACTAATAACCAACCAGATAAATTAACTGTTCCACTATTTTCGAATCATCTCTCAGCAAGTAAGCTGGAAACTTACAATGGTTGCCCATACAAATATTTTAATCAATATGGATTAAAATTATACCCTTTTAAACAACCGCTTTTTCAAATAAATGAAATTGGTACGATCATCCATTACGTACTTGAAAAAACTCAAGCCCTCTTTACTGACAATATTACTGCTAGTAAAGCTGAAGTCGATGATTTAGAAACAGTTATTAACCAACATGTCGAGCAATATTTAAATGAACATGGTTTAACTGAGCGCTTAAATTACGGTACTAATAACTATATTATTAAAACGGTCAAACATGATCTAGTTAATACTGTAATCGTTCTTATCAACCAAATGAAAGCATCTGATTTTTATATTGTTGGTAGTGAAGTTGATATCTATCGGAATTATCCTGATTTTAAATTTAGCGGTATAGTTGATCGAGTAGATCAATATAATCAATATTTAAAGATTATTGATTATAAGTCAAGTAACAAAGACCTTGACCTTTCTTTGGCAATTCAAGGTTTTAATATTCAAATGCTCTTATATTTAGATACTTTAACAAAACAAAAAAAACTTGATAAAGGTGCTTTGTTATACTTTAATACTAAAAAAAGAATCCTTACTAGTTCTTTAAAAATCAATGAATCTGAACTTAGTGAAAACTTTTTCAAATTATATCGAATGAATGGTTATGTTAATAGTGAAGTAGTCGAAGAAGTTGATAACAATATTGATAAAGATTCAGCAATCATTAAAGCAAAATTTGTTAAAAAGGATGACTGTTACAAAGGAAATATTTTAAGTAGTTTCTCTTTTGAACGTTTAATTGATTATGTTAGTCAACATATCGAAAATTTATATCATGAATTAGCAAACGGAAATATTGGAATTAATCCTAAAGGTAGTGATGATGCTACGGTCTTCACTAAAGTTAATCCATGTACTTACTGTAACTATCGTAGTCTATGTAATTTCGATGTCTTCTATAATGAATATACTTTAGTTGACAGTAATAATTTAGAACACTTGCTTGAGGAGGATAATAGCGATGCCAATTAATTCTTTAAATGATGGTCAGTATGAAGCTGTCGTAACCCGCGGATGTTCCATTCTTGTTTCAGCTCCAGCTGGTTCAGGGAAAACTAAAATTCTTGTTAATCGAATCATGGCTTTAATTGAAGATGATGGTTATAATGTCGATCAACTGCTTGTCTTAACCTTTACTAATGCAGCCGCTCTTGAAATGAAACAACGTCTTCAAGTTGCATTAGATGAACGTCTTCAAGAAGATATCAATAAGCCATTGGAACAACATTTATTAAAGCAAAAGCAATTATTACCAAAAGCTTATATTACTAATTTCCATGGTTTTTGCAGTACTCTTTTGAAACAATATGGATATTTGATCAACCTTAATAGTAAATTTGATATTTGCACTGATCCTTCACTCATCAAACACCAAATTCTCGATAACTGTATTGAAACATGGGCAGAAGATCAAACATTTATTGATTTTATCAGTACTTATTTTCCAGAATACTATTTTAACAACTTTAAGAACGCTATTTTCAAATTTGAAAATTTAAGCAATACTATTTATGACTTTGATAATTATATTGATGCAGTCAAAAAAGATATTTATTATCACATTATTAACAACGATGATGATGCTATAAACAATTGGCCTATCAGTAATAAAATTATCGAACTATTACATCAACAAGCTACTATGGGATTGAATAAGGTTTATGAATTAGCTAGTTATGCCAGTTCCCATAATTTGTCTTTTTACTATCAAAATCCCTTTGGTGATAAGCCTAAGAAAGCAGATTTACCAAGCCCATATGATTGTCATTTAAAATATTACTTCGATGTCATCAAGGCAATAGAAAGTAAAAACATGACGAATATCATTACCGCTAGTAAAGCTAGTTTGATGAAAAGTTATGATAGTAGAGGTTTATTTAATGAGGATAATGAACTTTATAAAAAAGAATATAATCGTCTTAAAAATAATATCATCAAATTTTATCGCGATAAATTTAATGATATCGTATACGATGATTTTGATGAGTTTAAATTAACTTTATCAACCTCTTTAGAGCCTTTAGAAAAATTAATTACTTATTTAAAACAGTTTAAACAGGCCTACCAAGATTATAAGCTAGCTCATAATCTTTTAGATTTCAATGATCTTGAAGCTAATGCATTAGAATTACTAGAACCCAAATACGGAATTGTTACACTTCTATACCAACAATTAAAAGAGATCATGATCGATGAATACCAAGATACTAATCAGATTCAAGAAACTCTAATTAATAAAATTGCAGATCTTCATGAACCCAAGATCAATCGCTTTATGGTTGGAGATATGAAACAATCGATTTATCGTTTTAGAGAGGCTGACCCGGAAATTTTTAATGAGAAATATCTTACTTTTAATCTACTACCTAAAACTAAACGTATTGACTTAAAATTTAATTACCGATCAAATAAAATTGTCCTTGACAGTGTCAATTATATTTTTAATCAAATCATGGATAAGGATATTGGCGGTCTTGATTATTACTTAGATGAAAGTGCCAAATTGAATTATGATTTTTTACGTAAAGAAGGTGCAAAAGAATTAGAAGATTTGCCAGAAGTCACCGCCAAAGCATCACAACGTCTTGATGAAGAAGCACGCTTTACTAGCGAAGTCATCCTATCATATCAAACTGGTACTATAAGCAATGATGCTGAATTAGAAGCAAAAATTGTTGCTAAAAAAATTCAGGATATGATTGGTCACTTAGAATTGGATAATTTTAACGGCACAAAAAGACTGGCAGATTATAAAGATATTGTTGTTTTAATGCGTAGTACTCGCAGCTTTATAGCTTTTAAAAAGATATTTAATAAATTTAATATTCCTAGTCATATTGTTTTATCTCAAGGTTTTTTACAAGCTCCAGAAATAATTAATCTCGTTAATGTTTTAAAAGCTTTTAATAATCGCCTTGATGACATCGCCTTTACAAGTTTACTAAAGGGCAATTATGTAATAAGTCATTTTAGTGAGAATTTTTTAGCGCAAATTAAAATTGATGAAACTATCTCAATGTTTGATAATTGTATTAATTATCTTGAAAAAAAATTAGATAATTATGAAGCTTTAGAAACATTTATAAATTATTATCAAGATATGCGAAACTATTTTAATAGTCATTCTATTAAAGAAAGTTTGATGAAATTCCTTGAGGATAGTAATTATTTACCTTTCTTAGCTTCATTAGTCAATGGTCCTCAACGAGTTGCAAATATTGAATTAATGATTCAAAAGTTAGATGAAATGCATGATGATTCTTTAAATACAATAACTACTAAATTTGATGATATGATCAATAATGGAGTCAATCTCTCTCCCGCAATGGTTTCAAGTAATGATGATAATGTTGTTTCTTTTATGACTATCCATAAATCTAAAGGATTGGAGTTTCCAATTGTTTTTGTTTCTAATATGCAAAATAAATTTAATCAGCAAGATGCCCGAGAACGAATCATTAGTGATAAAAAATTAGGAATTGCGATCAAACCGCGAGTAAAATGTGATTTAGAACCCTATCAAGACGTTATTGTTGAATACGAAAATAAATATCGAAAAGTAATTGCAACAGCACAGACTAGTGAAGCAATCAACGAAGAAATGCGAATTTTTTATGTTGCATTGACTAGAGCTTCACAAAAACTAATTATGACTGGCTTAATTAAGGAACCCCAAGATCTTATCAAATGGCAAAAATATGTAATTAATAATAGTGAAGATTCAATGATAAATCCACGTTGTAAAGATAAAGTAATTCTTTATCATAATGCACGTAAGCAAAATAGCTATTTAGATTGGTTAGGAATTTCTTTAATGAGTCACAGTAATATTATTAATCAAGGTCTAAAAAAAGAACTCCTAGACCATGATCAAACAGATGATCTTGTTAATGAAATAAAACAAAATTTTCAAACTATTTTGATTCATCAAAATAAGCATTTAATTCAAGAAAATACTAAACATAGTAAATTTTCTATCAAGATTCTTAGTCATCATGATGTTGAAGAACAAATTATCGTTTCAAATAAAAGTGATACTATTCTTGACTTAAGCAGCTATCATCGATATAGTAATTTTGAATATCCATACCCAACTAACCTAGAAAAATCCATTGCTGTAACTCGTAAAATTGAAGATGGCGATAGAAGTTTTAAGGATATAAGTTATGAGCTTGATGATTCCCCAGTTGATGCTGGAACACGTGGAACAATTATTCATAGTGTGCTTGAACATCTTGATATTGACGTTCATTTAGATTTATCAGATAACTTAAATAAACTCAAACAAGCAAACCTTTATGACAATGAAGCCTGGCAATTAATTGATAAATATCAACAACATCTTGAAAACTTTATTACTAGCCCAGTTTATCAGTTAATGGTTAATGCTGACTATCTTTATCGTGAAAAAGAATTTTCTATGCTTGAAAACGGACAAATTATTCATGGAATTTTTGATGTTGTCTGTATTAAAGATAATCAAATAACAATTATCGATTATAAGACTGATAATTTGAATAAAAACACTAGTAAAGAAATACTGATTTCTTTACATAAGCCGCAAATGGATTATTACAAAAAAATATTAGCTCGTGTTTTCCCACAAGCTAATATCCAGGCAATCGTTTATTATCTATATATTAATAAATATGTAACTATTTAAAAATGGGTTATCCGTAACCCATTTTTATTTCACAACAATATCTTTAATATTCTTTAAGATGATTCGCGTCATACCGCCCTCATCCATTTCCTTGACGATATCTACACCTTCAAGATAATCCTCAACATTTAATTCAATAATTCGATCATCATCTAAAACTAATTTACAACGTGACATCCGATCTAGCGATACTGGAACGTTGACAATTTCATCATCTTCTTCAATTCCCAGATCGCGCATAATTAATTCAACCTCTTCAGTTGCATTATAGTCGTTTCCCATAACTTTTTTAGCCAATTCCATCGGTTTTACCGGACGATGATCCATTACTAAATCAACAAGTTCTTTTTTTACTAATGGTAGGGGATCCCCTTCAACAACATTATATTCACTGTCAACTTTCTTTACAACTTTATTAACAATACTCATTTTTTGCTTATCTGTTAATTTTGGTTCACCTTTAATATATTGTTCATTCAAGTAATATCCTGGTTTCCCATCAATCATATAACGTTTTTCAATAATCGACAAAATATTATCTTCAACATTGATAATAATTGCTTCTTCAACAGCTGTTGTTTTATTTGGTAAAATTTGTTGATTAATAAATCTAATACTACGTATACCATCATTTTCTTCAATTAAACTCATTGGCATAGTTTTATAGTTTAACTTAATAATTAAAACAAATTTCTTACCATCTACTTTTAATTCTACAAACATTAAATTAGCATTTGGCATTTCTTCAATTTTTGTACATAAATCAAATAAATCTTGCGTTATTTTAATCGATTCTTCTTTAAACGCCTCATTACTTTCAATCATTTTTTTACCAGCTTGTAATAAGTGATGCTCACTACCGGTTACCAATTCTTTAATTCCAGAATTTTCTAAACATTTTTCAATTTTTTTATCATAATACTCAGTTGTTCCTTCAGTTAAATTAATAAATGTATCTGAGTAAATAATTTTACTATGTTCCAAATCCAACATATGAATCAAAATCTTATCAATTATAATTGTATTATTCATTCTTTCATCACCACGGTTAAGTATATCATATTTTGTTGAAATACGATATAATAATCTTGGTGATTAAAATGAAAATTATTATCGCACCGGCAAAGGTGATGAAAACAAAACAAGTAAATATTGAAACTACAGATATCTTATTTAAAGACAAGACTACACAGCTACATAATTATTTAATGAAATTTAATCTTGATCAACTCCATGACATAATGAAAATATCTTTTAAAATGGCGGATACTGTCTATAGTTATTTCCACAATGAATATACTGCGGTTCCTGCACTATACTGCTATCAAGGTACTGTTTTTAAACAGCTTAGTTTGAAAGACTATGATGCAGACGATTTTGTATACTTAGAACAGTATTTAAATATTTTATCGGCTTATTATGGCATCTTGAAATACAATAGTGCAATAACCCCATATCGTTTAGATATGATTATGAAGATTGATTTTAATTTATATCAATTTTGGCAAGATGAAATTGATAATTATTTTAAAAATGAAGACTATATTATTTCCCTAGCCTCTAAAGAATTTACTAAGATGCTATCACATCCCCATATCATAAACATTGACTTTGTTGAAGATAAAGCAGGTAAAATGGTACGCAATTCAATGTATGTCAAACAAGCTCGGGGAAAAATGCTTGATTTAATGGTTAAAAATAAGATTAGTGATCTTGATAGCTTAAAACGTCTAACGTTTGATGGCTATATATATCATGAAGAATTATCAACAAACGATAATTATGTTTACATTAGAAATGGAAAACAAACATATAAAAAGCTATAATAAAAATAGATGGCGTGCCATCTATTTTTATTTATTTAAATATTCTTCTAAGAAATTTATCATTCTTTCCATTTCTTCATCTGTCCCGATACTAATTCTTAAGTATTGATCAATTCGCTTAGTATTCCAATGACGAACGATTATTCCTACTTGCCGCAATGCTGTAAATAATTCTTGGCCTTCAACATCAGGATGTTTTACAAAAACAAAATTTGCATAACTGTCAGGTACAATAAAACCTAATTCTTTTAATCTTGTTTTAGTCATTTCTCTTGTTTTAATTACTTTAGCACACTTTGCTTTTGTATCTTGATCGTCAAGGATACTCGCTAAACAAATTTGTTGTGCGACATAATCAACTGGATAAGAATTAAATGAATTCTTAACATCATACAAATGTCTGATTGCCTCTTTACTTCCTAAAGCTATTCCTAGTCTAATTCCAGCTAAAGAACGTGATTTAGAATATGTTTGTGTTACAACTAGATTATCATATTTATCAATTAAAGAGACACAACTAGTTCCACCAAAATCAATATACGCTTCATCAATGACTACAATACTGTCAGGGTTATTTTTTAATATTGTTTCTATAAAATCTAAATCAACTAACAAACCAGTTGGCGCATTAGGATTTGGAAAAATAATTCCACTATTAGGCTGCATAAAATCATTAAGATTAATTTTGAAATCACGGTCTAATTTAACCAGTTTATATGCCATTTGATATAATTCACAATATACCGGATAAAAAGAATATGTAATATCCGGGAATAAAATTGGTTCCTTTCCATTAAAGAACGTTAAAAAAATCAACGCAAGTACCTCATCAGAACCATTCCCCAAAAATACTTGTTCTTCTTCAAGTCCATAATAATTAGCTAATTCTTTACGTAAATCAACAGCATCACTGTTTGGATATAACCTTAAACGATCAATATCCAAAGATGTTAATACTTCCTTAATTTTAGGACTAGGTCCATAAGGATTCTCATTTGTATTTAACTTGATCATATTCACAATTTTAGGCTGTTCCCCTGCTACATATGGTTCAACCTCGCGCAATTTATCTTGCCAACTCATATAATTCCCCCTTATTTAAGCATTTCATCAATCAACTCCGATAAATAATCGACTTGTTTATCACTATGCTTTTTAATCAGTTCATCCGCTCGATTAAAAGTGTAACCATGATCCGCGTGCTCAAACATACTAATATCGTTATACGAGTCCCCAATCGCATAACTTACAACATCTTCATTAAGTAAACTAACTAGATTGCTAATTCCAGTTCCTTTCGTACATCCACTTGGCGTAATGTCTAAATAATGCATATTTAATGTACCATGCGCTTCATCTGCATAATGTTCATCTATATATTTTTGAATCTTTAAAACTTCATCAATCTGCTGGTTGTCTTGATTTATCGCTATTATATCAAACTCCTCAACATTTGGATACTCTTTTATAAAATCATGCTCATTCGTTACAATACTACGTCCTACCTCATCATAAATATATGTTTGACCTCTCAAATACCCTAATGTCTTTTTTCCATCATAAAAATATATCCACATATCATCATATTTCAAACAATGTTCTATGATATCAATACCAGCTTGTTTTGAAATAACTCGTTTAAATAATTCTTGATCATTACGATCAACAATATGAGCTCCATTATTTAAAACTAAATAGTCATAATATAAATCTAATTTATTTGTACTGCGTAATGCTTCTTCATAATTTCTCCCAGTATTAAAAGCAAACAAGTGCCCAGCCTGGTGAAGCTTTTCCACTTTCTCTTTATCCGGGGGATATAATAACCCATCTAAATCAATAATTGTTCCGTCCATATCACAAAATAGTATTTTTTTCATAAAATCCTCCAATATATAGCCATATTATAACAGTTTAGACTAAATCATCAAAGAGCTGATAAAGCATTTGATTACTTTTATTTACTTCTTGTAACGCTGTTTCAATATCTTTCGCCACAATTTTTCCATCTTGCAGGCATACACACTTACCGCTTTGATTATCTTGAAGAAGTTCTATCGCTTTATTTGCCATCCTTGCAGCTAATATCCGATCTTCCGGCACCGGTGAGCCGCCTCGTTGAATATGTCCTAAAACAATCGAGCGACCTGAAAATCCTGTTTCTTCACTGATTCGTTGTGCTAGCTTTTCAACATCTAAAATTTTTTCACTTGCGATTACAATTGCATGGCGTTTATTATAAACAATTTCATTCCTAATCAATTCTTTGATTACATGCTCTTCATCATAGCCTGTCTTATTGGTGATAACAAGTTCACTTCCACAAGATATAGCTGCATAAAGAGCTAAATTATCTGCATTGTTACCCATTACTTCAACTACAAAACAACGATGATGAGAACTTGAAGTATCACGTAATTTATTTACTGCATCAATAATATTACATAATGCAGTATGAAAACCAATCGTTTCATCAGTACCATTGATATCATTATCAATAGTTCCAGGTATTCCAATACAATTTATACCTTTTTTTGCTAACGCTTGTGCCCCACGGTAACTACCATCACCTCCTATTACAACAAGACTATCTATTTCATGTTCTTTTAAATTGTTTATTGCTTTATCTTGAACTTCATCTAAAGTAAACTCCGGTAGACGTGATGATTCTAAAATAGTACCTCCTTTTGCAAGAATTTCAGAAACATCTCGATAGCCTAAGCGTGCTATTTTACCCTCTACTAATCCTCGATAGCCTTCATATACTCCATAAACTTCAAATCCATGTTTTATTCCTACTCTGACAATTGCTCTGATTGCTCCATTCATTCCAGGAGCATCACCGCCAGAAGTTAATACTGCGATTTTTTTCATTTTTTCACCTCATTTAACTTTCTCTTCTAACCAATTTTGATAAAACTCTAGTTGATTCTTTAGATGAAAAAAGTGTTCCCCATTTTCCATGATTTTTAAATCACAATTAAAATGACTGGCAAATTTCTTTATATATTCATATTCACATAAATTGTCATTTTCACCATACAAAATCATTGTTTGACTATTCCATTCGGTGACTGAATGTTCTTTAACATAGCAATAATAGTCATAATACAATGTTTCCCCAATAGGTGTTTCAATCATTTTTTGTTCTTTTAATTTTTCTTCATTTATTTCAAACCAAATCATCATATTTTCAATTAAACGTTGCATATCAACAACTGGTGATAAAAATAAACACTGATTAAATTTAACACATTGATAAGCTAATAAACTAAAAAATGCTCCTAAGCTACAGGCCCATAAACTTATCTTTTCATATTTTCCTTTAACATAGTCATATATCTTTAATAATTCCTCTGTACAATTTTGTGCATTACACAAAGTATCTTCATATACTCGATCCCCATGTTTTGGCAAATCAAAACTAACTATTTGATATCCTCTATTTACTGCTGTCTTTGCTAGCATTTCTATAACAATATCTTCTTTATTAGATTTATTCCCATGAACTGCAAGAAAAACTTTTGAACTCCCTGCTCCCCAGATAACTGCAGGGATATTATCAATTTTTAAATATTTCTTTTTCATCTTCCCACCACTTCCTTATCAATGATTATAACATAGTCCAAATTTAATATTTAGCTTTTGCAAAAAATAATACTACAACAGTTTATGTTGCAGCCTTGTCTTTGGCTGGTGGTTGGTAGCACGAAACCTCCACAGCGGGCTTTCATCACCTAGTTTTATGTCGTGCGCAGCACAGCAAAAAAGGAACTGATTATTCA
This sequence comes from Thomasclavelia ramosa DSM 1402, assembly GCF_014131695.1. NCBI lineage: Bacteria > Bacillati > Bacillota > Erysipelotrichia > Erysipelotrichales > Coprobacillaceae > Thomasclavelia > Thomasclavelia ramosa. The sequence continues at coordinate 949,055 of NZ_CP036346.1, read as the reverse complement.
GTTCCTTTACTATTACCCACTAATTTATTCATATCAGCTTTAGTTTTATATGTGATTTTTAATCGATAACCATCTTCGCTTGAAAGAATTCTCATTGACACTTTTGTATCATCTTCTGATTGAGTGATTCCTATTCCATAATTACCAATACTTTCATTTCGTTCATTAAAATCATTTTCTAATTGATTAAACTTCTCTCCAGCTTTATTAAAACTTACATACATATCATCACCGTTAATCAATTTAACAATTTCTTTTAACATCGGATAACTTTGCTCGTTGATTTTCATAGCTTCAAAATCTTTAAAGCCGTTAATAGTATAACCTATATTAACAGCATTAGTTGTTCCTGATAAGTCATATGAAAAACTAATTGACATTGTTTCATTTTTACCAATCTTTAAATCATAATTCAGACTTGTATAAACATTATTTTGATCAGTTACATAAAAATCATAATCTTTATCAATCGTTGTTTTACCATACTTATCAGTAATTGCAGTTAAATCATTTTCTAACTGCTTGATCTTCTTAACATAACTATCACTATTAGTTACTAGTTTATCAAAATCTTTTAAACTCCCAAACTGATATTCTGTTACCTCTTTATTAATATTAACCTCACCTAGTGGACCTAGTGTAATTGCTTTATCCGGTGTAGTAACAGTATTACTTGCAGTTCCGTCACCTAAAAAATTACCAAATAACATTGATGAAATCAGCGGTGAGAAAATCAATACTAAAGCTAAAATACCGTATAAATAATTAGGAAATGTATTTGTTCTTTTCATGGGTTGATAGCCTTTTTCTAAGCGTGTACCACAATGAGGACAAACTTTGGCACTATCAGGAATATTTTTTTTACAATGTGGACATTGTTTCATGCAATCACCTACTCATATATATTTGCCATCCAGGTCTTAAAGTTTTCCACAAATTTTTCTTTTGCCTGGGCTTTTTTTGTATCATCTTTTATTTCATAATACTCTTCACTTAGATAAGTATACTCGCTAATTGTTTCACCTTTATTAACTAATTTTAAAATTGGTGTCCAATTAAAATCTAACTCCTCACGAATATTTTTATAAAAATCAATTTCTTTTTCAGATGCCCCCTCTTGCATGGCAGCATCACGAAATGCCTGAATATTTAAATAATATAAATAAGTACCCTTATTTTCCTCTAAATACGATGTTAAAATCGGATGAAACTCTTTACAATCTCCGCAATCAGGACGACCAATATATAAAACAAAAGTATCATCACTAGATAATTTGTTTTCTAATTCATCATAAGTAATTTCATGAAGACCTGATAAACTATTGTCTTTTTTTATACGATTAATGGATGCGTCTTGGCATCCACTAATCATTAATACACATACAATTAAACTTAATAATTTTTTCATTATTTAAGTAAAGATTCTCCATCCATTTCAGCTGGAATTTCAAGTCCTAATAATTGTAAAATCGTAGGCGCTAAATCTCCTAATTTTCCACCCTCTTTTAATTCTAAATGAGAATTTGTTACAATTAAAGGCACTTCATTTGTAGTATGCGCTGTAAATGGGTTATTATCTTCATCTAACAACATTTCACTATTACCGTGGTCAGCAGTAATTAACATTGTTCCACCTAATTCAAGAACTTTATTGTATACTTCACCTACACATTCATCAACAACACTCACAGCTTTAATTGCTGCTGGTATAATTCCTGTATGTCCAACCATATCGCAGTTTGCAAAGTTAACAATAACAACATCGTGAATATCTTTATCTAATTCTTCAATTAATTTATCTTTTACTTCATATGCTGACATTTCTGGTTGTAAATCATAAGTAGCTACTTTTGGTGAATTTACTAACACTCGAGTAGCACCTTCAATTTCCTTATCAACACCACCGTCAAAGAAGAAAGTAACATGAGCATATTTTTCAGTTTCTGCAATTCTTAATTGTTTCATACCTTTTGCAGATAAATAATCACCAAGTGTATTAGTTAAACTTGGTAAAGCAAAAGCAATCGCACCATTAACACTATCTGCATATTTCATCATACAAACAAATGTTAAATTTTTTGGCACATTATTAAATGCATGGTCATAGAATCCATCATTAGTCATCACTGTTGCTAATTGAATCGCACGGTCAGGTCTAAAGTTTGCAAAGATAACTGAATCACCATCAGCTACTTGTCCATCAACATTTTTATTATATCCAGGAATTACAAATTCATCATAAGTTTCTTTAGCATATGAATCTTTAACATATTGAACAGGACATTCAAAGCTTTCACCTTTATGATTAACGATAGCATCAAACGCTAATTCAACACGATCAAACCTCTTATCACGATCCATTGCGTAATATCTACCAGATACAGTTGCAATTTCACCAACACCTATTTCTTCAATTTTATCTGCTAATTCTTTAACAAAATCAGCACCACTATCAGGAGCAACGTCACGACCATCTAAAAATGCGTGTACATATACTTTTTCTAAACCTTCTTGTTTAGCTAATTTTAATAAGGCATAGATATGTTCATTTGAAGAATGCACTCCACCATTTGATAATAATCCCCAAATATGTAATTTAGTATTATTTTCTTTGGCATTATTAATTGCTTTTAAGAATTCAGCATTCTTATAGAATGTTCCATCTTCAACAGCTTTATTGATTAAAGTTAATGATTGGTAAACTGTTCTTCCAGCTCCAATATTTAAATGTCCAACTTCACTATTACCCATTTGTCCATCAGGTAATCCGACAGGCATTCCAGAAGCTTTAATTCTTGTTGTTGGATAAATCATTTCTAAATCATCTATATTTGGTGTATTTGCAAGTTTAACTGCATTTCCATCAATTCTTTCACTTAATCCGTATCCATCTAAAATACATAATACAATTGGTCTTTTTTTCATTATCTAATTCCTCCATTTTCATGAACCATTATAACTTGTTTAACTACAATAATCAAACAAGAAATACTTGAAATAATCTAAATTTAATAACTTTTTACTAACAAAATCTCTTCAGTTAAAATAGTTTTATATTTCTATAATATATTGATATATAAATAATATAGTTATATAATTATAATATAAATAATAAAGGGGAAATGCTATGAAAAAATTATTATGTTTATTACTCGTTTTTATGCTGTGTGGTTGTAGTATTGATAAAAGAGCAACTACTAAAACTGTTGATGTCAGTCCATATCTCTATAAAATTAGTGACAATAATAATCACTATCTTTATCTATTAGGAACCTGTCATCCTGGTCGTGATCAAATTGATAAACTTGATATAACTACCGAAAAAGCAATCAAGGATAGTCAAAGTATTGTTTTAGAATGTTCATTAGATCAAAATGAAACTGCTAAATATCAAAATTATCTTTTAGAAAACAGTTTAGGTGAACTAGATTTGATTAACTATATTCCTAAATTAAAAGAAAACTATCCTACACTAAAAAAATACCGTGTTAATGAATTTAATGCTATGGCAGTAAGTTCTTTAGTAACCTCTGATATTCTAGACGAAGTAGATGGCAATAATAGCACTTCCATTGATGCTTACCTTTTTAATCTCACCAGAAGTAAAAAGATTCCTTTTGAAGAAATGGAAGGAATTGAATTTCAGATGCAATTATTTTCACAATTATCTAAAGAATCACCTCACGCAATTTTAGAATCCTTAAAAGATCGACAACAATTAATCAAAAGTACAAAATTGATCCTTGACAGTTATTATAATCATGATCTTGATACATTAGCGACAATATACAGCTATCAAGAACTACCAGATAATGAATATCAACAAGAATATCAAAATTATCAACAATTATTAATAATTGACCGTAACCAAACTATGCAAGCTAAAATAATAGAATATTTAAATCAAAATAAAGTCGTTTTCATCGGCGTTGGTGTAGGTCATGTTGTTGGTGATTTAGGATTAATAACATCGTTAAGCGCAGCCGGTTATAAAGTAGAAAAATTAGGTTAAAAAATAAAGGTCTAGAATTTATCTAGGCCTCATTTTTTCTTTTTCTTTGGCGAACTTAAAATGTACATTCCAATAAAACAGAGAATCAAAGGCCAGTAGCCTTTTATATAGTATGCAATCGTTGATACTATTCCTTGAAAGTCTTTAGTTCGATCCATGGTTAAAATCATTCCTAAAATAATTAATACAATTCCCGCATTCTTTCTAAAGTCCATTTTAATCACCCCCATTATCATAGCAAGGGCAATCAAATGAATTTGTCGATTAGAGGATAGAACGTGCAAACCGTAATAAATTATTTACATCTACAGGTTCTTTACCTTTTTGTGAATATACATAAATTCTATCATGATCATGATATTCAAATTTATTAGAATGAATAATACTATTAATATCCCGACGTATGTCCTCATCAATATGAATAAACAAGTTTTCAGACATTTTTCTAAGTAAAATGCATAAACTTGCTAACGCTAATTCTAAATCAAAATATGCTCTAATTAAATCTTTTTGGATAACATGTTCATCAAAGATACCTTCTTTTATTTCAACTTTTTCAATATGATTCAAAACGGCATCGACACTATTTAACTCATCTTCAAGCATATCCAAGTAACATTCTTCTTTAATTTCTCTTTTGTTCATCTACAAGCTTATCCTTTTCCTTAATCATTTGTTTCAATTCTTTTGCATATAACACAAATGACAATAACATTAATGCACTGCTAGTGATAATCATTAACTGACTAGCAAAAGTATCAGGAATGTGATACCCAATAAGAATTATTACAACAAAATAAAAATAAGCTGTTGCAATTTTCCCCCACCATGAAGCTCCTTTTATTTTTAAGCCATAATCATATAAATATAATCCAACAATTCCTAACATTCCATCTTTCAATACAATTATTATTAATAACACCCAAGCTAAGGGATATGTAAATAACAAAGTAATCGCAATTGTAAATTGTGTTAATTTATCAGCAATCGGATCAATTAATTTTCCAAAATCTGTAATCATATTATATTTTCTTGCAATATAACCATCTAAACAATCACTAATACCTGAAAGCACAAGAATAAATGCTGCAATAATATAATGATGTTGCCATTGTGCATTAAAATACACAAATAAAAATACTGGTATTAATAAAATTCTAAAATAACATAAGCAATTTGGTATATTAAATAACTTTGTTTTATCTTTCATATTCATCTTCTATCCCTCTTTTTACATAATTATAGTTAACTTATTAAATAAGTCAATGATAGAAGATTTAAAGTATCTTTTTCATTGTAACATGCGGGCACCACTCATCATAATACATATCTCCATCAGGTTTATATCCTAATTTTTCATAAAATTTCTGAGCCTGCTGTTGAGCTGACAACTCAGTTTCAAGACAGCCTAATTCTTTAGCTTTGTTCTCTAAAGCAGTGACAACCTTACTTCCTAATTTTTGCCCACGATATTCTTTGATCGCTGCAATTCTTCCTAAGATCATTGTTGTCTTATCTTTAAAATACATTCGTCCAACCGCAATCGGCTGCTCATCCTTATAAATCACCAGATGATACGCAGTATTGTCAAGCTTATCAAACTCCTTTTCAAAGCCTTGTTCTTCAACAAATACAGCTTGGCGAATTAAAGCTGCATCTTTAAAAGATGTTTTACCATAACTAAATTTAAAATCCAACTTAGATTCTATCATCATTAATAATGTATCAACTTCTATAACTTGAGCAAATCGATTCTTCCAAATCTTTTCTTCTAAATATTGCTTTAACACTTTTCCACTTATTATATCATTGTCAAAAGTCGTTGTAGCATCTTTTGGAACAATAACTCTATATCCTAATTCAAATGCTACTTTAATACTAGTATCAATACAATATTCACTTTGCATACCAACGATAATCAGATCTTGAATTCCCTGTGATTTTAAATATGCATCTAAATTTGTATTTTTAAATGCACTATTATATTCCTTTTCAAAAATTTTATCATCTTGTCTCGGAGTAATCCGTGAATCTATTTGCCAACCATCACTATTTAAAATCAATTCCTCATCATGATGACGAACATAGACGATTTCGAGATGTTGATTATGACATACCCTGATTAGTTTTCGAATATGCTCGATCATCTTATTTTCATCTACTGGATACTGGCTCGTCAAAGCAGTTTGAACATCAATTATTAATAAACATCTTTTACGCATCATTTTCCTCCATTGTATCAACTAAAAAAGTCGTAATCGTTGAATACACAGTTTCCTTATATTTTTCATTGAGAATTTCATGGCGCATATGCTCAAATAAAATTGAAATCACATGTTGATAGCCTTGTTTTTTTAAATGAGTTACAGCATTATTAAATGCTTTTTCATTAATCAAGCAAGGATCTTCTTTGCCAGAAATAAATAAGACTGGTAGTTTTTTATTTGCTTCATAATCTATATTTTTATATGTATTTTGCATTAAACTTAATAAATTATAAAATCCATTTACACTAAATGTGAAGGTACACAGCGGATTATTATTATATTCATCAACTACTTGGCTGTTACTGCAAATCCATTCATTTGGCTTATCAAAGCCCTTATTAAAAGCACCAAAAGACATTTTCTGTAATAGTTTACTATGATACTTATCCCCCTTGACCATTGCTATCGCTTTGCATAATAACTTTCCTAATCCGGCTAATTTATTTTTACTTGGGCTGCCACAAACTATTAATGCATTAATTTCATGATCATACTTTTGAATATAATTTCTTACAACTAAAGAACCCATTGAATGCCCAAATAAACAAACTGGTAAATTTGGATATTTTTTCTTAATATAATTAGTTAATTGGTGAACATCTTCAACGATTGCACGGGCACCTTCACCATAAAAATAACCCAAATCAGTTTCATCTAAAACACTTTTTCCGTGTCCACGATGATCATGTATGATAACAACATATCCACAGTCATTTAAATATTCAATAAAATCTAAATAACGCTCTTTATGCTCACACATACCATGAACAATCTGAAAAATTGCTTTTGGGTGTTCCGGCGCTGAAACAATTACGTCTAAAGGTAATTTATCAGATATTGAATTAATTTTTAGATACTCCATCGTTTTTCTCCTTTTCATGATTATATCATATTGATTGCTTGAATAAACTAAACAAACTCTTATTTTTATCTAAATAAACAAAAACCTGCAAATTATGCAGGTAATCATTTTTGTTCAATTGTATTTTCAGTAATAACTAGCTTCCGCTTCTTTAGAATCATATTAATTACTTCACTGGCTAATGAATATAAACAAGCAGCACTAGGAACCGCAATGACCATTCCAAATACACCAAATAAATCACCGAAAACAAAAATTGATAATAAAACCCAAATTCCAGGTAGGCCAACTGAGTTTCCAACAACACGCGGATAAATGAAGTTATCTTCTAACTGTGATAAAATCTGAAAATATACCATAAACCAAATTGCCATCAAAGCATCTTTTGATAAAATTAAGACTGCACCTACAAACATTGCGGCAATTGGACCAAAAAATGGAACAAATGAAAATATTGAAATAATTGTAGCAATCAATTCAGGGTATGGAAAATTAAACAGCTTCATAGTTACATAGTACAACACCCATAAAATACAAGCTTCAACCAATTGACCACTGATAAAATTTGAAAAAACTTCATTAGTTTTATGTGCATAATCAAAAATTACACAAGTAACTTTATAACCACAAAGTGCTCCAATTGCTTTTCTTAATTGTCGTAAAAAAGTTTCCTTATTTCCAAGCAAATATAGAGAAAAAATAAATCCTGTAAATACTACTCCAAATGTAGATAAAAAATTTGTTGCATTATTCATGATTCCCCCAGCACTTCTAGTTAGGATGTCTAGTGCTTGACCAACCATATCTTGCCAAGGCATATTGATTAAATCTTTAACACTAGCAATATTTTCCATTCTAAAATCAATATTGAAATAGATAAATATATCATCGATGTTATTAAATACTGATGTTAGAAAAGCAGAAGTATTACTGATCAATGAAATTAAACTGCTTATTAAATTTGGAATTACGATACTAGCAATCAAAACAATTAAACAAATAAATAGTATCAGTGTTGCAATTATTGATAAACCTCTTTTTTTTCGATATAAAAAACTAGTTTTTGTACAATATTTTGTAATTTGTTTTTCAATCAGCTTCATAGGCTGATTGAGAATATATGCAATAATAATCCCATAAAACAAATATACCAGCGTCCCTAACAACGTACTGATCATTCCATAAATATTACCTAAATTCATAAGTAAATATATCAAAAAAACTGTAAACGCTGAAATTATCAATCCAGGTTTAACATGACGTTTCAAATCATCATCTAAATTAAAATTACGCATCTAATCACTCCTTATTCCGCTTGATTATAACATATTTATCATACATTTTATAACCATTCGTGATATTTATTTAGATAAACACGTTTAACTACTGTTGTCAATACAATATATAAAATAACAATTATTATTAATAATCCAAAATAATAAGCTGGCAAACTAGTAAGCCCAATTGCTTTAGCTAAGTGACTAAATGGAATAAGCGTTAAAACAAATGCAGATAATAATGTAAAAATCGTTACAAATAGGGCAGGTTTACTTTGAATAAATGGTACTTTTGCTGTTCTAATTAAATGAATAACAAGAATTTGGCTCCACATTGATTCAATAAACCAGCCCGTTTGAAAAACTGCAATGAAATAATCAGGATTTGTTAATGATTGATAACTTCCTCCAGCCATTATTGGGGCTATAAAATAAAACATCAATACATATGTCATAATATCAAAAATTGAACTAATTGGTCCCATCCATAACATAAATCTTCCAATTGATGATGCTTCCCATGTTCGAGGGATTTTTAAATACTCCTCGTCAACACGGTCAAACGGTAAGGTTATACAAGCAATATCATAGATTAAATTTAGCAACAATAACTGAATTGGTGCCATTGGTAAAAATGGTAAAAATGCACTTGCAATTAAAACTGAAAACATATTACCAAAATTAGAACTGGCCGTCATTTTTATATATTTAATCATATTAGCATAAACTTTGCGGCCTTCAACCAATCCTTTTTCAAGAACCATTAAGTCTTTGTCTAATAAAATTACATCAGCTGCTTCTTTAGCAATATCTACTCCACTATCAACAGAAATTCCTACATCGCTTGCCTTTAGAGCTAATGCGTCATTAATACCATCGCCCATATATCCAACGCTATGTCCATTTTCTTTTAAAACTTTAATAATCAGTGCCTTTTGTTCCGGTGATAATTTTGCAAAAATTGTTGTTGTTTCTACAACTTCCTTCAGTTTATCCAAGCCCATCTTTGCAACATCTTGGCCTAATAAAATATTTTCAACATTCAATCCTACCTTTTGACAAATTGCTTTAGTTACTTTTTCATTATCTCCTGTCAAAATTTTTGTTGCTACACCATGTTCCTTCAATGCTTTTATCGCTGGGGCTGTTGATTCTTTTGCAGGGTCTAGAAAAGCTAAATATCCAATTAAAACCATATCTTTTTCATCACTAACGGTACATTTTTGTACTAAATCCTGATCTGTTTTTTGACTCACTCCCAAGACCCGTAAACCTTTTTCATTAAGTTGTTCAACTTGATTGATAATTATTTTCTCTAATTTTTGTGTTAACGGCCAAACTTTACCAAGATACTCAACATATCTACAAACACTGAGCATTTCTTCAATTGCTCCTTTTGTAACCATCTGTACTTTACCATCTTGATCCTGAATAATAACAGACATTCTTCGTCGTTGAAAATCAAATGGAATCTCATCAATTTTTTCATATTTGTTTGTTAAATCTTTTAAGCTCGAATCATTATCTTGTTCAGCCAACGTACTATTAATAATTGCTTTATCCATTAGATTATTTAATCCTGTTTGATAATAACTATTCAAAAATGCATGTCGCAAAACTCTTAAATCAATTTTCCCGTGAACATCTAAAGGAAATTCTAAAATTACTTCATCTTGTGTTAAAGTTCCTGTTTTGTCTGTGCAAAGAATATCAATAGCACCAAGATTTTGAATTGAATTTAAATTTTTAATTATAGTTTTTTCCTTAGCCATTGCAAGAGAGCCTTTAGCAAGACTAGTTGTGACGATCATCGGAAGCATTTCAGGTGTCAAACCTACAGCAACACTTAATGCAAATAAACTTGCATCTAACCAATCTCCATTAGTAAATCCATTAATAAATAAAACAACAGGTACCATAACTAACATAAAACGAATCAAAAGCCACGATACAGAATTAATTCCAATTTCAAAAGTTGTTAATTCTCTCTTTTTATTTAAATCAATAGAAATTCTTCCCAGCATAGTTTCATCACCTGTCGCAATTACCACACCGACAGCACTTCCGCTAATTACATCACTTCCCATAAAAGCCAGATTTTGTGCTTCAAGCACATTCGTCCCTACAGTTGTTTCAATTGCGAATTTTTCAACTGGTTCACTTTCACCTGTTAAACTTGCTTGGCTAATAAATAAATCTTTAGCTTCAATAATTCTCAAATCTCCAGGAATCATATCTCCTGCGCTCAAATATACAATATCACCAACAACTACTTCATCAATTGGAATCTCTTTTGCTTCTTGTCCATATCGTTTAATATTTGTAGTATTTGAAATCATTGCAATCAGCTTCTCTGCTGCACTCCCACTTCTTTGTTCTTGAATAAAGCGTAATATTCCAGATATCATTACCATAACTACAATAATGATTACTGTAGTTGGATCCTTTTCACTAGTTTCTGCAAAAATCACATTAGTAAATAAAGATACTACTGCTAGTATTAATAAAATTGCAGTAAATGGATTTATAAAAGCGTTAAATATTTTTTTTAATATAGAATCTTTTTTTTGTTTAGTAATAATATTTTTACCAAATTCATCACTATGATGTTTGACTGTTTCATTCGTGATTCCCATTTTATTTGTTTCAAAACTATCTAAAACTTGATTAGTTTTATTCTCACTCGCAAAAACTAATCTCTCATTAATTGAATTAAATCTTCTCATTGTTATACCCTCCAAATTAAATTTTAGAGTATGACAAAACTATCCTAAAGAATGGCATCGCCATTATTCGGGACTTATAAACATCATTGTCATACCGGCCATGCTCTTCCATTCTTTTTCTCCTTTCAAAATTTTAGATATAGAAAAAGCCATCATTAAGATGGCTAGGCGAAAATGGACGTAATTATCCCATCATCAAAAAGCCATCTTTTAAAATTCATCGATAAATAATCATCCATTTTCTTCACCTCCACAAAATAAAAGCCTCATCGCTCAAACGCGACAAGGCATGAAAATAACTTTATCTCGTTCAAGCTTCAACATCATAGGGCCATGTAATTGCATTAGTTTTTGCCTTCACGACAAGAACTGTTGACCAGCGCACAGTGTCTCCACTGCTTTGCGGTAGCAACCCGTATCCCTATGGTAGTCTCACCTACCGATTCTTTTATCGCTTATAGTTTAACACTATTAAAGATAATGTCAACCCCTATTCCCCTTCAACTAGCTCTACTAGGATTTCTACTAATTCTTGACTTACAACCTCATAATCATCACCGTGATAACTAAAATTGACTTCATCACGACTTGTAGTGGAGTCTGTATGCCAATCTTTACATGAGCTATGAAGCTGCTTAATTCCTGTATAATCAAGCATTTTTTTCGCATTTCCTGCATTTATTCCACTTCCCGCTAAGATTTCAATATTCTCACCATATGCATCATACAAATATTTAATCATTTCTTTTCCTCGAGTTGCTTTACCTTGTAAGCCACTCGTTAAAATACGGTCTACCCCTAAAGTAATCAAAATGTTCATTGCCTCGTCAATATCATTAACACAATCAATAGCACGATGAAATACTGCGGTTTTGTGATATGATTTAATAATATCGATCATTTCTCGGGTTTGTGGAATATTAATATCTCCTTCTTCATCAAGGCATCCAAATGCAATCCCATCTGCACCATTATCAAGTAATATTTCCGCATCCAGTTTCATTACCTCAAAATCTTCATCATTGTAACAAAAACCAGCACCACGAGGTCTAACCATACAAATAACTTCTAAATCTGTGTTATCTTTAACTTTTAATAAAGTTGCTAATGAGGGGGTTAAGCCACCTAAGTGTAATGCACTATTCAATTCTATTCTTCTAGCTCCACCGTATTGTGCCTGTAATGCATCATAATAACTCCCACAACATACTTCTACAATTTTATCCATTTTATCAACTCCTTACTTGTATATTTATTATAACACTTTTCCAAAAGCATTAATTGTTATTTTTAAGTAAAAGTTGGTTTGCATTTTGTTAATAGTAATGGTAAAATTTATGAGCATAGTTTATTTGCAATAAATAAAAATTGTAATATAATAAGCTAGTTCTGTCCCCTTAGTAAAATGGATATTACAAGACCCTCCTAAGGTTTAGGTGCAGGTTCGATTCCTGCAGGGGACGCCAATTATAATTTATAAAAATATATTATTGAAATCAGGTGGATTATAGACCTTTTAAATCCACCTTTTTTATATGAATATTTAACTTTTTATAATCTATCAGAACACATACTTACTATTTCTTTCAAAGATACCTATACAAAAATAGGATTTTCATAAGCACTTTTGACATAACATATTACTCTAGTTCAAAAGCATCAGTATAGAAACTATAATAAACATCATGCTTTGAAATGAGTTCATCATGACTCCCCCATTCAATAATTTTCCCAAAATTCAAAACAATAATAGTTTCAGAATTACAAACCGTTGATAATCAATGAGCAATTACATAGGTTGTTCTACCTCTCATTAAATTATCCATTCCTTGCTGAACAAGCACTTCTGTCCTAATATCAATCGAAGAAGTTGCTTCATCTAAGATCATAACTGGTAAATTTGCAACAGCCGCACAAGCGATAGAAAACAATTGCCTTTGTCTTCGAGATAAACTTGCCCCATTTTGCATCTCATAGATAGGTTCCCTTCCATTTTTTAAAGAACCTTCTCATCTGAAACTTCAATGATTCGTTCACATGATGCTCTTGCCATATTGATCATTACCAATACTTGTAATAACATCATCAAACAATTCAAAATATTCATTGCATAGGCAATCATACTTGATAAGTCCCCTGTGGTCATCGTTGATGCATTTATAAGAATAATAATTTTTGCTCCAAACCAGCAAAGAAACAACAAACAGCCATAAACTGCATTATAGGCATATAAATGATTTAACTACCCGAATTCCTGCCAAATTTTCCTGTACTACACTATTCAATTCATCATAGATATGAAATACCTTTTCAAAATATGGATGTGAACGACTAACAATAAAATAAAGACCTGCCTCTAAAACTGGAACTGCAATTAAAAATATTAATGATAAATCCCTATTTATCATTAATGAAACAGCTAGTGAAAATGCCAGCATGATGGTGCTCGCACTGCCACACGAATAGTCATCATATGTGCATTTTGAACGTTAGTTACATCAGTCGCTAATCTTGTTACCAAACTTGAAGTAGAAAACTTATCAATATTTGCAAAAGAATATTCATGAATTTTATAATACATATTCTGTCTTAGATTTTGAGCAAATCCAGCTGAAGCTATCGCACAAAAACTTCCTGATAACATGCCACAAATAACTCCTAAAGTAACACAAAAGATTAAGACTACACCCCATTTGCCAAAAATACTATATTTACAAGTCAGGAAGAATATTTCATGAATACTCAACAATTAGAATGTTTTGTGCGAATAGCAGATAAATTGAATTTTACAAAGGTTGCTGAAGAATTATATATTACTGCTCCAGCAGTTGCCCATCATATCATAAATTTAGAAGAATTAAATACGTCATTATTTATCAGAACTTCCAAAATGGTAAAATCAACTGAGCCAGGCTCATTATTCTATAGTGAAGCAAAAGATATTCTCCAAAAAATATATATGGTTGAGAAAAAAGTTAAAAAACTAGCCAGTCAAAAAATTTCGATATTACGAATTGGCTGTTCTAGTCAAGTAGAACTTGAGATATTAGAAATACCATTAATAAAATTAAGAGAAGAATTTCCAACTGTTTATCCCCAGATTATTATTCAGGATTATTTTATTCTAAAATCTCTATTTGATAATAAACAATTAGACATTTTAATCAGTACAAAAGAGATGATTGCTGAGGCTCACGATTATATATTTAAAAAAATAAAAAACATTTCCAGTTATGCAATCATAGCTGAAAATTCCCCGTTTGCTAAAGAAAAAGAAATATGTTTTATAGATTTATATGATACACCACTTACTACTTTGCATCCCCGCTTTATCCCATTTTAATACTGAGATAAATTACAAGAATTTATTGCTCTCCATGAAAAAATCATTTTCATCTTTTATGTAAAAATGACCAGGCTGCTATTCTTTTCGCTAAATGTAATTACGGTGTAGCTATTTTACCAGAAATATATATTCCAACACATATTAAAAGAATTGTCGCTTTACCATTTATGGATGATCAAATGACAATAGAATATGGAATAACTTATCACAAAAATCTAAAAGAAAAATATATTAAGGAATTTACAAACTATTTTATAACTAATAAATAATAAAAGAAGATTTAATTTCATTGATATAATCAATTATTTTAAATCTTCCCTTTAATTAAAAATATTTTATAACTTATCTTGATTATTTGTCATTTAATTACATGATAGATAAGCTTAACATCATTATACAATAGATGCCCTATATATTTGAAGAATCACATTCTCCAAACAAGTATCGAACTCAACACTAGTCTGATTTATTGATAAATCAGATAATAATACTCTAGAAAAACTCGCAATAAGCCCGTGATTTTCCCTTAATAACCCATTTGCCTGCTCTCTATCATAACCGCCAGATAGAGCAACAACCCTAACTACATGGGAATCTTTCATAAGTTCCGCGTAAAAATCAGGTATGGTTGGAATGGACAGTTTAAATATAAATTTAACATCATTGTCTAATAAAGTTAGATGCTCATTAATTTCTTTCAATAACAATTCTTCAGCCTCTTTTTTTGAGGTACTTAAAATAGATACCTCTGGCTCTAAAATAGGTACAAGCCCAGTTTTAGCAATTTGTAATCCTAATTCAAACTGCTGATCAACAATTTTCTTGATACCTGCTGGATCGGCTTCCAAAATTACACTACGCATTTTTGTACCAAAGATATATTTATCTCTTGCCTTGTTTAATATTGCTTCCAGTTCAGGAATTGGCTTCATTAACTGAACACCATCTTTTTCTACTTCTAATCCTTTGTCAATTTTCAAAAATGGCACGATTTCCTTCTTTAACCATAAATATTCAGCAGTATCTACACCCTCAATTTGAGAATCCATTGTCTTTTCAAACAAAATAGCACCTAATATATGCTTAGAGGTAAAAGCCTTACTAGTAATAACACGACTACGCATTTGATGAATTAAATCAAACATTTCTTTATCATTACTATACGCTGATTCATCAATACCATATGATTTTAATGCCTTTGGTGTACTTCCACCACTTTGATCTAACGCTGCGATAAAACCTTTTCCATATTGCATACGCTCTAATTGTTTTGTGTTCATTTAAGAGCACCTCCTTTTCCTGCCCTTATTATACCCCTTGTCCATCAAGTATTCGAATAATACGTTCTATTTTGTTAGATAAGAATAACTATTTTTACAAATAAGAAGCGCTTTTAAAAATATGATAGATTATTTTAAAATATGCTATAATTAAATAAGATAATCTTTATACATAAGGAGATAATTAATATGTCTATCACAGTAAACATTTATTACACTGGAATAAACGGAAATGCTAGAAAATTTGCAGAAGAAATGGTGACCAGCGGTATTGTTGATGCTATTAAAGCAGAAAAAGGAAATGAAAGATATGAGTATTTCTTTTCCATGAATGATCCAGAAACCATACTTTTAATTGATAGTTGGAAAGATCAAAAATCAATTGATGCTCATCATGCTACTATAATGATGGAGCAAATTACAGAATTAAGAAATAAATATGATCTTCATATGAAGGTAGAACGCTATACTTCTAATGAAGAAAACATAACTTCTGCTGACAAAAAATTTATTCGATTGTAATCTAAATTAATAAAACCCATTATAAAGTCAATATTATAATGGGTTTTATACTATTCATATCAAAACATATTTCTGGTAATTGAAATATTTATTCCTTATTTACCATTTTAGTTATAATTTATCCTGTCACAATTATCGTTCTTTATTACCAAGTAAATATAGCTTTTAATTATAAATATATAATTCTAATAAAAAAACATTGCCTATTTAACATTACCGCTGTTAATTCCTTCTTCATAAGGATCCAAAGGTAACCATTCTAATACATCTTGAATATATTTATTCCAAAAATCCCAATTATGACTTCCTACATCCTCTTTATAAACTAAATCAAAACCAGCATTTTCTAAATAGCCTTTAAATTTTCGATTTACTCCAATTAGTTCATCATCACATCCACAAGCCATATATATCTTAGGAAAAACAATAGTATTGTCTTCTTTTTTTGCCTGAATTAAATTTTCCAAACAAACTTTTGGATTCTTATCACTCAGATATGCTTCATCAATATCACCAAAACAACTATCTTCACCCATTACACATCTTGATTCATCGTGAACTGGTAATTCGAAAATATTTAGAGCACTTGATAAAGCTGCAATATATCCAAAATTTTGATAATATTTCAACCCATTTCTTAGAGTACCAAATCCACCCATTGAAAGTCCGGCAATAAAAGTATCATCCCGACGATTAGATAAATGAAACATCCTTCTAGTAACTTCAATAAGTTCAGTTCCAATAAATATACCGAAGTCATTGTTCTTTACTTCTTGATCCACATAAAAAGAATTATCACCAGATGGCATGACTACAACTAAGTTCTTTGCTTCTGCCCATTCTTGTATTCTTGTTCGTGTTACCCAGTCAGTATAATTTCCTAATAAACCATGTAATAAATATAAAGTTTTATATTCTTTAACTGGTTGACAATTTCCTTTAAAAAGAAATTTATCAACCGGTAATATTACATTCATTGAAACTGTTCTTTTTAAACTTTGAGAAATAAAATTTACTTGTACTAATGCCATAATAAAACACCCCTTTACTCTTTTTAAATCTCATCAATTGACATATCTGTTTTATAATTATTTAAAACGTAATCATAAATATAAGCAATTTCACTAATTGGTATTGTTATATTATACTGATTAGCAATCGCTTTAAAGCTAATTCTAACTCCATTGATAAATTCTTGATTATTTTTTTCAAAATCAACAATATTAATATGTGAAACTATCTCTTCTTTTTTTATTAGACGTTCAATCAAACAACAAAGATGAATATTCAAACCAATAATAGTTTTTGCTAAAAAAGTTTGATGTAACTGTATTTGTAATTCATCAATCATCATTCCAACAGCATTAAGAGCTTTATCAGCATTTAAAATCGTTAATTCCCCAACTACATTTTGTAGAGAAAAATTTTTCATTAACTGTTTTTCAAATTTTTGATAATCCTCATTTGAAAAAAAGCTTGATAATTTTTCTTGGATTAAATCTAAATTATTAAATGTAACAATATCCTCAATTGCAATTATACTTTTAAAATCGATTCCTAAATTTATAGTCGTAGCAATGAATAATATTTGATTTTTATCAAATTCACCTTGATTATATAAATTGATAAATGCTAAAGAATCAAAACATTTCACTTCAACTTCTATAACTTTAGGCATACTTTTCATAAATAATTGAGCTACTTGTGCCGCAATGTCACTACCAATTTCACTAACAAAAATAATTAAATATTTGGCTTCCTTTTTTTCAAAAAATTTATATGTTATTATTGTTTGTTCTTGTACCAATCTTAAAATATCACGACAATTATTCTCTTTAATTATTTCATTGCCTACTGCCAAGGCCAGATTTGTTGAAACATTATTAATGATTCCTAAATTTACATTAGGGATATCCTTCATATATTGCATAATATTTTCTAATGAACCAAGGTCAACTAATAATAAAATATCACGATCATTATTATAATAAATTATTTTTTTAAAGTGATTACAAACTTCTCTAATTGACATCGTATATGGCATATCTATGGCATTAAAAACATGTCTTTTTAACATTTTATTACATACGTCCGCAATTGAACTAGCGGTCGCATAGCCATGACAAATTATTGTTGCAAAAATCGGTAATTTTTGTTTGGTATATTCTATCGTAGTAAATAAAATACAAATCAACAGACATTCAAATGGTAATAATTTAACTTCTAAATTATTATAGATCAAAGCTACCAAGTCTTTCATTACATTATATTCAAATAATGATTTTTTACTTATTAATTCAAGCGTAGTTTCAATAGTAACATGATAGGCATCTTTCCAATGTGAAATTTCATTAGAAAATTCTGCATGATAATAGATCCATCTGGTTACAAAGAAAACAAAATTTCTAGGCATATTTATATTATAAATATCACCAATATCATCAAACAGTCTAATTAATATATGTTCAATATATTTTAATTTAACATCTTTTTGATTTTTTTTAAAAATAATTAAATCATCATAATCATTAATATGCTGATATGCAGCTTGTAAAAAATATGTATAACTTAAATTATTTTTTAAGTAATTATTTGCCAATTCTACTATATTTTTACATAATATTTTTTCATCACCAAACATTATATTATTTTTTATTTCATTTATACTAAGAAATCTAGTCTCATCTTTGTGGTTCAATGAGGCATTTTTTAAAATATAATCTGGTAAAGAAAATACTGTAATTTTCAAACAGTTTTCTTGTTTTGCTAATGGATATCTTTGAATACATATTGATTGAATACATTCTTTTAGACCTTGTATATTTGTCTTAAAATCGTATGTACACAAAATATGTAAAGTTCGCTCAGTAATTTTAATATGTTTTTTGATTCGTTTTTCTTCATTTTCAAAAAAACTGGCAACAAGATGTTCTTTTTCCTGAATTGACCGGGAGGAAAAATTAGGAATCATACACTCAATTAAAGTATCCTTTATTGAACTCAAAATCTTTATTTCTTTTGTACTAGAAATAACCATTCTTAAATCAACCGTATTATTCTTTTTTATTTCATTAATAGCTGTAGTTTGTATAGTTTCTGACAAATATTCAAAATTTTTTAAATAAAGAAAATCATTACTATTACATTTTAGAATTATTTCCTTAATCATATTACATTGGATTTCATGACTATATTTATTTATTTCTAAACCATCCAACTCATAAAATAAGTTATCTTTACTAATTAAATTTTCATATTTTGCTTGTAAATAACATAATTGTGCAATATATGAACGTCCTGAACCATAATCACCGATTAATAATAATGGTGAACCAAACGGAGGATAATTAATGGCAGCTATACATTTTTCCACAACCTTCTTTAAACTAGAATTAAAACCAATTAATTGTTTAAATACATTTTCCTTTTTTAATTCTTTTTCCAAAAGTACTATCAATTCTTGCAAATCATAAAATTCATTTTGAATATTTTGTAATTTAAAAGATTCTAATAATACTTGTTTATCAAAGAAATATGCAGGTCTTGAATTTATTTTAACTAATTTTCCTTCTTTAAAAAACTCATTAAGATAATGGCTAGTTAAATTACGACTCAGCAATAATTGCTTAGAAATTGCAATAGTTGTATACTGTTGAAAATCAATAAAATTTATTTTTGCAGTAATCTCTTTTAAATAAATTTGTAATTCCTGTTTAGTATTTAATATTTGCCGTTCTTCCATATATCCTCCTAGTAAAACCTAAAATATTCCAATTAAAGCTCCTAAAATACTTACAATTACAATCCCAATTAACAAATAATTAACTTTAATCCCTTTTTTTATTAATACGTAGATCAAATACGTAGTTAATAATGATAACATTTTTGGCATAATTCCATTAATGATATCATTTATTGCAACTGCTGAATCACCGCTGCCGATAGTTAATGCTAAATTGACACTAACCATTGATGCAACCATCCCCCCAATAACTAGTAGCCCTAAAATAGAAGCGGCACTAAATATTTTTTCAGTTAGACCTAATTCCTCAAATTTTACCAAAGCTTTCATCCCTGAATTATAGCCAAATTTTAAACCAAAATACCGAACTAGAAGATGCGGTATATTAAAAAGTAATAAGAAAATAATCGGAGCAAAAGAATTCCCAGCTAATGCCAGCGAACATGCAATACCGCCTGCAAGGGGGCGTAATGTACCCCAAAAAATAGAATCGCCAATTCCAGCTAGCGGACCCATTAAACTTACTTTTATTGCGTTAATAGAACTTTCATCAAACTCCTGATCTTCGGCATTTTTTTCTTCAAGAGCTAATGTCACGCCTAAAATAAATGGGCATAATGCAGGCGTTGAATTAAAAAATTCTGAGTGTCTGACTAGTGCTTTTGATAAATCTTTTTTGTCATCATATAATTTTGTTAATGCTGGACTAAGTGCATATTGTATTCCTTGGCTCATATGTCGTTCATAATTAAAAGATGCATTTACACACATAGATCGCCAAAATAATTTATTTATATCTTTCTTAGTAATTTTAGAAATCATCATCAATATCTCCTTCAATAACAATATTTTCTTTTGTTCGTTCTTGTGTAATCATCAACATTACAATAATAATTCCAATTAATGTAATTCCTAGAATCGGCATTTCCAAATAAGCCGATAGAACAAAACCTAATAAAAAGAATGGTGCTACTTTTTTATTAATCAACATACTAGCTAATAAGGCAAATCCTAAAGCTGGTAAAATTCCTGTAGCAACTGACAACCCATCATTAACAAAATCTGGTATCATTTCTAATATTGCTTGAACAGTTGGACCTCCTACATAAAATGAGCCTGCCATTAATACAGCCATAAAAATAGGCCATGACAACGAACTAATAATATGCATACGATTAACTCCCTTCACATTGCCATTTACAGCATATGAATCTGATTTATGAAGCAAATAAGCTCTTATTGTTAAAAAAAATGCATTTGTTATTAACAAAGAAATTGTCGCAATTGGCAACGATAAAGCTAATGCTGCCTCAGTTCCATTACCAGTGCTTATTGCAAAAGCAGTTCCTAGTAATCCACCAGCTGTAATTTCAGGTGGTAATGCTGCACCAATTGCCACACTTCCCATGAAAGCAAGTTCTAAAGTAGCTCCAACCTCTAGTCCCGTCTTAAAATCACCTAACACTAAACCTACCAGCGGTCCCATTACTATAGGGCGTTGTATCATTGAATTACCAAAAACAACCTCTAAATAACCAAATAAAGCTACCAAACCTACTAATATAGCTTGTTCCATTATTCTCACTCCTATCTATATTCTTTTTTTTGTTCGCTTGGAACACCCTGTAAAAATACTTCTATTCCTTGTGCCACAATTTTTTTTAATAGCACTTCTTCTTCAGTTGTTACATTAACCATATTGGAAATAGCATGTGTTAATTCATTAGCTTTAGTTCCCCCTAAATTTATACTACTAACTTGTGGACATTGTTCAGCCAATTTAACTGCATCCTCAATATTATTTACTACTATCATCAAATCGTATTTATCTGTTTTTCCCTCATTTATAGCTGTCACAGAATCATTAATGCTTTTAAAAACTAGCTTTGTTTCATTCGGTTTAGCCAGTCTCAAAGCTGCTTTTCTAATCTCATTTTCTACTACTTCATCATTGGCAACTAAAATACAATTAGGCTTAATTTGCGAACACCAGGAATAAACGACCTGTCCGTGTAAAAGCCGATGATCTACTCTTAATAATTTAATCATTTTTATTCCCCCTAAAATTCTTCATTTTCTATTTCATAACTATGATCAAGTGACAAAATCATTTTTTGTGATTCTTGAATACTTTCTCTAATAACTGAATCTAGCTCACTATTGCAATACTTTAAAACTAAATTTAATACTAACAAAACATTCATACCGGTAATTAAATAAAAATCATAATTATTTTTACATTCAATTGCATCATTATTGACACTACCGCCTAAAAAATCAGTAATAACAATTACCTTTTCATTTAAATGTATTTTTAAAAAATCTAATAAAAAAGCTTTAATATCACTATTGCCATCTACATACGCATCATAAGTAAATAGATTATCTTGTCTCCCGGCTATTAATTCTATTGTATTTTTCATTCCAGATGCCAGATGTCCATGTGAAAGTAAAACAATATTTAACATTTCCTCACCTCCCTGTAACTAGATTAACAAATTACAAAAAAATAATTTTACAGTGTCTAAATATTTGTATATAAATTAGTTTTATTTACATTCATCAAGTAAAAATACGCTATATTTGACACTAAATACATTTCTTTGACACTATCTCTATTTAACTATGTATTCTCTATATTTTACTTTAAACGTTAAAATACTGCTGTTTATTAATAATTTATCCATTATGGATGCTTGTCAAAGATGTGAAAAAAGCTAAACCAAGAACAATATGTATCACATTAGGATAAAACTTCTTGATTTAGCATTTATTTTCCATATTTTTAAATTAATGAATAGCCATATTAAAATATATAATTATCATTTTAGACCATTTTGAATAATAATATTTTTGTACCATTCAAAACTATCTTTTTTTATTCTTTTAAGCTCTTTTAAATTCATTTCATCACGATCAACATACACAAATCCATAGCGTTTTCCATACCCTTGGTGTGTACTAACCAAATCTATAAATGCCCATGGACAATATCCAATTAATTCGACCCCATCAGTAATGGCTAATTGTGCTTGATAAAAATGCCTGGTTAAGTAATCAATTCGATAATCATCATGAATACAACCATCTTTTGATATTTTATCTTTAGCTCCCAAACCATTTTCTGTAATAAGTAGTGGTAAATGATAGCGATCATAAATTCTTCTTAAGGTGACTCTCATTCCAATTGAATCTACCATCCATCCAAAATCAGTTAATTCAAGATATTCATTTTTTGCAGCACGATAAACACCTTCTTCACCAATCATGACTTGTTGATCCCCATTACGAGGTTGACAATCTGTTCCATCATTTTTTGCAGCTGCAACTGTTGCAGTAGCATAATAGTTAACACCCAAAAAATCCGGTTTTGCTTTGGCAATTATATCCATATCCCCCTTTTCTATAATTGGGGTGTATCCTTTTTCTTCTAAATAAGACCATACAAGAGAATTGTAACGACCATAAACAGCAACATCTAAATATAACCAGCATCTGATTGCTTCCCAGTTATCTGCAGCAATCACATCACTTGGATTACATTTTTCTGGATATATGGCTGTAATATTTGGTGCAGGTCCAATTTTTCCACAAGGAACCATTTCATGACACAAGAGTGTTGCCTTCGCAGCTGCAACAAACATATGATGACATTGTTGATATAGTTCCTTTTTAGTAGGAATTCTTCCAGGATTCATGGCATTAGGGTGATTGATCATAACATTTTGTTCATTGATCGTTAACCAATATTTGACGCGATCGCCATAATTTTCAAATAAAACTTTTGCATATTTTTCAAATGCATCAATTGTTCTACGATTGCACCATCCACCATCTTGATGAAGAACATAGGGGAGATCAAAGTGATACATTGTAACAATTGGCTCAATATTATAAGAAATAAGTTCATCGATCAAATCATTATAAAACTGTATTCCTCGTTCATTTACTTCTCCATCGCCATCTGGTAAGATTCGTGTCCAGGCAATTGAAAAACGATAAGCTTTCATCCCTAACTCAGCCATTAACTTCACATCTTCTTTGAAATGATGATAATGATCACTTGCAATCTTAAAATCTGTAATTCCTTCAGGTGGGTTATGAACATCCTGCACAGACATTCCTTTTCCATCCTCATTATATGCACCTTCTACTTGATATGCCGAAGTTGAAGCTCCCCATAAAAAGTTTTGAGGAAACGGTTTTAAATTTTTATAAAACATAATAATCTCCTTATCTTTGAATTATTAGTAATTGATCTGAGAAATCAATATTTTTAGCATCTGTTGATTTTACAGTTTCATATGAATTTGAATTTGTAATTATAATCATTGTTTGAGTTGAAAGGTGGGCTTCTTTAATCTCATCGATATCAAAACTTACTAATAAATCTCCAGCTTTTATACGATCACCTTGATTAATATATGTTTTGAATCCTTTACCATTGAGATTGACAGTATTGATTCCAATGTGAATTAATATTTCTACACCTGAATCTGATATAATTCCAATTGCATGTTTTGTTGGAAATAAAACTGATACAGTTCCATCACAAGGAGCAATAACTTTTCCTTCACGGGGAACAATGACAATACCTTTTCCCATACTTTCTGATGAAAAGGCTTCGTCTTCAGATTGACTCAATGGCAATACTTCTCCTTTAATAGGTGATAAAATTATATTTTTATCTAAATCAGTAATTACTTCTTGATCCTCTTTTCCTTCAAATTTTAAACTTAATAACAATGTTAAAACGGCAGTTACTACAATTGAAATCAATAAAGCAACTAAAATGTTATAAAAACAAGTCATCGTATTATCACCAATATACAATAAGACTGCTGGGATACCAGAAGATCCTGTTGCAAAACGATGAGTCTGAGTCAATCCAGCATAGAGTCCACCACTTGCTCCACCAATCATTGCAGCAATCAAAGGATATTTCTTTGGCAAATTAACACCATATAATGTAGGTTCTGTAATTCCCATATAAGCTGTAATTGAACCAGATGTTGCAACTTGTTTTAATTTTTTATCTTTAGTGCGAATAGCAACAACTGCAGATGCTGTTGCTTGAGCAATGTTAGAACATACACATCCAGGTCCAAAAATACTGTCGTATCCCAATTGTCCCATTTGCATGACACCTAATGGTGCAACCCCATTATGCAATCCAAACATAACCATAATTGGAAGAAAACCACCAATCAATAATGCTGGTGCCCAACTTGCATTCGTACTTAAAAAAGTAAAGAAATCAGCAAGATATCCACCTAAAATACTTCCAATAGGACCTAGTACAGAAAATGCTAAAGTACCCATTATTAAGAATGTCAACATTGGAACAAAAACAAGCTCAACTGATTTTGGAATCCAACGATTTAAAAAACGTTCTACATAAGATTGAACTAAAACCACAAGAATAATAGGTATAACACTCGATGTATAAGTTGCAAGTGTAAAAGGAATTGCTCCAAAAAAGTGTACCGGTTCTCCCGCCTGTACCAAAGCTATCCAATTAGGATGTAACATCATAGCTGCAACACCAACTGCCAAAATCGGATTACATTTCAATTTTTGTGCTTCTGTATAAGCCAATATCATAGGTAAAAAGAAGAAAACTCCATCTGCAAATATATTTAATAATGTATACGTTTGTGAATCCGTGGTAATTACATTAAAAACAACAAGCAATGCTAAAACAGCTTTTACCATACCTGCTCCAGATAAAGCAGGAATTACAGGCTGAAATGTTCCAGCAACAAATTCAATAATTGTATTAACAATTCCTTTTTTTTCTGTTACTTCAC
Organism: Thomasclavelia ramosa DSM 1402; assembly: GCF_014131695.1. Taxonomy (NCBI): domain Bacteria; kingdom Bacillati; phylum Bacillota; class Erysipelotrichia; order Erysipelotrichales; family Coprobacillaceae; genus Thomasclavelia; species Thomasclavelia ramosa. The sequence continues at coordinate 923,211 of NZ_CP036346.1, read as the reverse complement.
TTACATTTTTAGAATTTATATCAACATATTTTTCGACCTCTTCAAAAACTTCACTCACATGTGTTCCTATCACTACTTGAAATACCCCAGCATTTTGAATAACTTTTGTCACTCCATCAGTTTCCTCTAATCTAGTTACATCCGCTTTTTGTTCATCTGCCAACTTAAAACGTAATCTTGTTACACAATGATAAACTTCATTTATATTTTCTTTTCCACCAACTAATTCAACAATTTTCTTTGCTAGTGAATTATATTTCTTACTCATTTTCATATCCTCTCTCTTTTTCAAATCCTCTTGAAAGATAATCACTACAAATGTATTTGACCGGTCTTTATAATTATCCATCACAAAGTATTTTCTTGTTTTCACTCCCCCACTTTAGCACCTTTAAAAACCGCTTTCAATAAATTTAAAAAATCAGAAAATTAGTTTTAAAATCCTTTATTCATTCTTTGTTTTTTATGAAACTTCATGAAACTTTTATTAGAATTTACTCATTAAAAAAAGAAACTCCATTTTTCTATCGATCATAGAAAAAGAAGTTTCATTTTTCATCTTTCATTTGATTTAAAACTGCCACACGATGTGTTTCTAAAACTTTAGAGTGATGTAACTTAAAATGATTATTGTTTTGAAAATCTCTCGCAAAATAACATGAGAATAAACAATTCAAAATAAAGTGAATAGACTCCTCTGTCGCAAAATTAGAAATCTTTGTATAAAGCCTTTCCTTAGAAGATATCGTCAATACACAAGATAATTTCTTCCTTAAATAATTATCTCCACCACTTGTAATCCCAATAACAGGTACTTGATTGTCTAATAAGACTGGTAAATAACGCATCGGTTCCCCTTTTTCATTATTCCCAGAATAAGAAATCATGATTGCACAATCGTCTGATCCAAGCGTTCTTGAAATAATCCCCATTTCCCCTAACTTTGCAATATCGATTGATTTTCCTATTGTTATCATCTTACGACGAAACAACTCACCTAAAAAAATATTAGGACTTAATCCAAAAATTACAATATGCTTAGCTTTTAATAAATAACTTGTTGCCATTTCTAACATATCTGTTTCGATTAAGTCAGCTGTATCTTGAATGCTTTCTATTTGTACTTTTTTTATATTATTGATAATTTCATCTACTGAACTATCTTCAGTGAATGGATAATTAGCATCGACATCCCCTTGATGCTGTTCTAAATATTTCATCTCGCTAATAAAAACTTTCATAAATTCACGCCAGCCTTCAAACCCCAAAGTCTTCGCGAAACGAACAACAGTTGCTTTAGATGTATAACTGTGTTCAGCAACTTCATTAATTGTATAATTATGAAGATTCTTTTGTTCATGCAAAACAAAATCACCAACAGCATATCTAGCATCTGGATGATTAACCATAAGCTCTTCTATCTTTTGTATCAAAAACATTTCATTCACCTCTTGTAATCATTATAGGATATATAAGATACTAAGAAAAGATGAATAAGATTAAAAGAGAATATTTCTATTGTTTAGATATACTTTAAAATCATTTCCTATATGCTATACTAAATTTGGGGTGTTTAAAAATGGAACTTAGGGTCTTAAATTACTTCTTAGCAATCGCCAGAGAAGAAAATATTACAAGGGCTGCACAGCAGCTGCATGTTACTCAACCAACACTTTCTCGTCAAATCGCACAATTAGAGGAAGAATTGGGAGTAAAATTATTCGTACGTAGTAATCATAATATTATTTTGACAGAAGATGGGATGCTCTTAAAAAGACGTGCTCAAGAACTTCTTGCATTAGCAGATAAAACTAAACAAGATTTTTTACATAAGAAAGAAAATTTAGAAGGGGTCATTTCCATTGGATGCGGAGAATATCAGTCAACCCACTATCTTACAGATTGCATTGCTGCTTTTAAAGAGATATATCCAAGGGTAACCTATGAATTTTACAGTGGTAATGCAAGAAATATTTATGACAACATCGAAAGAGGACTATTAGATGTTGGTTTAATGTCAGAACCATTTGATATTCAAAAATTTAATTTTATCAGCATGCCTACCGAAGAACAATGGGGTCTACTCGTTAGAAAAGATTCTCTACTAGCAAATAAAGAATCTATTCAACCTCAAGATTTAGTAGAAGTTCCCTTGATTTTACCTGACGGCAATTTTCAAAGTAATCGGGTAAGAAAATGGCTTGGCGAATATTCTAATCAAATTCAAGTTATTGCAATTGGTAATCTTCAATATAATGAAGTACTACTAACAGAGAGTCATGTCGGAGCCGTGGTTGGTATAAAACTAAAATATAGTTACGAAAATATAGTTTTCATACCTTTTTCTCCTAGACTAACACATGGTACAGCATTAGCCTGGAAAAAAGATGAAGTTTTTCCTTTAGCAACAAAAACATTTATAGAATTCTCAAAGAAATACTTTAAAAGCATATCTATACATAAAAAATAGGCATTAGACATTACAAATAATGAAACTATATAATGAAGGTGTTCCCAGTTGGAATACCTTTATTTATTTTTGTAAGAAAGGAGTTCAATGAAATGACAATAGATGAAGCTAGTCAAAAATATAATATTCCCATCAAAATTCTTAAAGAATATGAGAATTGGGGACTATGTCAAGAAGTAAAAAAAGTCATGGGTTCCTGGCATTATGATGATCGTGATATTGAACGTTTAAGCATGATAATAACACTTCACGATATTGGTTTTACCAATGAAGAAATTGAGAAATATATGCTTTTGATGATGCAAGGAAAAATAAGTGAAAAAGAACGTATAAAGATGTTAAATAAAAAAAGAAACGGCATCCTTGACGAGGTGCATTTGAAAGAAAAACAAATTTCTCGATTGGATTATTTAAGATACGAAATAAATAAAGAAAAAAATATTTGATTAGGAGATTAATATGAAAAAAACTATTGGAAAAAGCTTAGCACTATATCCAACGCCACTAGTTGTTGTTGGAGCCATGATTGATAAAAAACCAAATTATCTGCTAGTAGGACATTTGGGAATCATGGGTCATGATCATGTGATGATCAGCCTTGCCTCTAACCATTATACAAACCGTGGAATAAAGGAGAATAGAGCCTTAACGATTAATTTAGTAGATCGATCTATGTTAAAAAAAGCTGACTATGTAGGTTCAGTAAGTGGATATAAGATCGATAAATCAAATGTATTTCAATATCACATTGGTATAACTAGAACACCAATTATTGACGAATCTCCTGTTGTTATGGAATGCACAGTAGATGATATCTATGAAACATCAGGCTTTGAAAATTACATTTGTAAAATTACTGCTGTTCATGCAGAAGATAATATTTTAAATGAAACTGGAAAATTAGACTACTCATTACTAAAACCAGTATTGTTTGAAATGCCTACATATCAATATCTTTTAACTGGTAATGTTATCGGTCAATGCTTAAAACTAGAAAAATAAGGAGGTAATATATGAAAACTATACCGCTATCTAACAGTGTGAAAATTCTGTTTGATGTTTTTCAAATTACAAACCAAGATAAATGTAAAACAAGTGTACTTAACGCCCTTAAAAATGATCATTATATTTCAGAAGGTAAAAATGATATTTTTTATAACAAAACATCACAGAGTCTTAGAAATCATTACAATAAGTTATCTGCCCAAATTATTTTAAAATGGCTTAATCAAAATAAAACTATTGCAATTCTAAAATCAGCATATTTTGAACGTACACAAGAAAATTATGCTATTCAAAATTTTAATCTATCTTTAGGAGAAATGACACAAATAGAACAAGTGAATACTCATATAAATTTAATATTAGATATGCAGAGTGTAGCAGAAGTAGAACGTTTACATCATATTCATTTTATCCAATAGATATGATGAAAAAATATATTTTTCTTACTATTCTACTTCTATTTACACTACCCCTTGTCGTTCACGCTGATGAAGATAAAAATATTAACGACTTGCAATTGAAAAAACCTATAGAAATAGTTTCTAAAGATGAAACAAAAAGTTATGAAAATATGAATATTGATGTTCAAGTCAATAAAGACGGTTATTATAGTTTAATGAGTAATACTGAAATTCATTACTCTGATGGAGAAATCGATTATATATCACTTGATGAACCGATTTTGCTCTCTTTTCAACTTTCTTCACAAAGAAATGGAGGGATATGGCTATTAGACAAAAATGAAGGAGAACAAATGATTAAAGACCTTACTGAGATTAAAGATGAATTAAAAAAACAAGGGAATAATGACCAGTTAACAAAGATTGAAAATATCATCGAATATCTCACAAGTACCGGTCCAATTACAGATGCTAGTACCTAAAAATGAAAGGAGTCTTCTAAAATGAAAAAAATATTTTCGATTTTAATTATATTAAGTTTTATGCTGCTTTATGGAGGATGTCAAAACAACAGTAAAGAAAAAAATAATCCACCATCAAATTCAACTGATCAGTCAGTTATAGAGCAACCAGCTAAGACCGATACAAAATCTTTGATTGTCTACTTCTCATGGTCTGGCAATACCAAGAATCTTGCACAAACAATACAATCTCAAACAAATGCAGATATTTTTGAAATAGAAGCCGTAGTTCCATACGGTGATGATTATGATACTGTTGTGGATTTAGCTCAGGAAGAACAACGTGCAGATGCAAGACCTGCAATCACAAATCAGATTGAAAATATTAATGAATATGATGTGATTTATGTTGGCTATCCAAACTGGTGGGGTGATATGCCAATGATATTATATACTTTTTTTGATAATTATGATTTATCTAATAAAACAATTGCTCCATTTTGTACAAGTGGCGGAAGCGGGCTATCTAATACTGTTAATGAAATCAAAAATTTAGAACCAAATGCTGCAGTGACAAATGGTTTACATATTGGAAGTTCTTCAGTAAATAATTCTGATAATACTATTAGACAATGGTTACAGGAAATCAATTTGGGGAGCTAATCTATGATAAAAAAATTAGTTGTTTTGCTGTTAATGTCATTTATGATTACAGGATGTACTAAGATACCAAACACCACTACTGAAACAAGCCCTGTTGACAACAAAGAATCATCCAAAATACTTATCGCTTATTTTAGTTGGGCAGATAATACAGTTGTAGAAAACGAAAAAGCTTCAATAGAAAGCGCACTTAAACATTATGAATCTATTGGTGATCAAAATGATAATGTAGATGCCACAAGTTCCGCAAGTATTTTACAACCTGGAAATGTAGGTAAAATAGCAACATGGATTCAAGAAAATATTGGTGGTGATTTATTTTCTATCCAAGTCACAATACCATATCCAAGCAATTATGATGAATGCTTAGATCGTGCAGCTGATGAAAAAACAAAAAATGCGCGGCCTGTCTTAAAAGAAAAAGTGGATAATCTAAATGATTACGATACTGTTTTTATTGGGTATCCAAATTGGTGGTATTCAGTACCTATGCCTGTGCTTACTTTCATTGATGAAAATAATCTATCAGATAAAAATATTGTTTTATTTTGTTGCCATGGTACAGGTGGATTATCAAGAAGTGTAGAAGATATTCAAAGTGAACTCCCAAATTCTGCACATCTAGAAACGAACGTTATTGGAGTCTATCGAAATGAAATCAATGATTCAAAAGAAGAAATTATCCAATGGTTAGAAAACATTGGTTATTAAAGAAAGGTAATCAATAAAATGAAATATATTCAATTAGGAAATTCAAATTTAAAAGTTTCAAGAATTTGTCTTGGTTGTATGGGATTTGGTGATGCCAAAAACGGTCAGCATTCATGGACAATTGATGAAAAGAAAACACGTGAGATTGTCAAACATGCGCTCGACTTAGGTATTAACTTTTTTGATACGGCCATTGCCTATCAAAGTGGAACAAGCGAGCAGTATTTGGGTCGAGCCTTGAAAGATTTTGCTAAACGTAAAGACATTGTTGTTGCGACCAAATTTTTACCTCGTACAAATGAAGAAATAAAAAATGGTATTACTGCCCAGCAGCATATTAAAAATCAATTAAATAAAAGTTTAGAAAATCTTGGAATGGATTATGTTGATCTTTATATCTATCATATGTGGGATTATCAAACACCTTTGTATGATATTATGGAGGGCTTAGATGATATGGTAAAAGCTGGAAAAATTCGCTATATTGGAATTTCAAACTGTTATGCATATCAGTTAGCACAAGCCAATGCGTTGGCAGAAAAAGAAGGATTTACAAAATTTATTTCTATTCAAGGTCATTATAATTTGATTTTTCGTGAAGAAGAACGTGAAATGGCAAAATACTGTGCAGAAAATAATATTGCAATGACGCCTTACAGTTCTCTTGCCGGAGGACGTTTATCAAAATTGCCAGATCAGACATCTAAACGCTTAGTGGAAGACAGTTATGCTCGTTTAAAGTACGATGCAACTGCTTTACAAGATCAACTTATTATTGATCGTGTGATTGAATTATCGCAAAAATACAATGTTTCTATGACAGAAATATCCTTAGCATGGCTTTTAACAAAAGTTATTTCTCCTGTTGTAGGAGCTACAAAAATGCATCACATCGACGGTGCAGTAAAAGCAGTTAATCTTACTCTTAGTAATCAAGATATAGCCTACTTAGAAGAACTTTATGTCCCACATCAATTAGTTGGTGTTATGGCACAAAATACTACTGCAACAGCTAAAGAAGAGCATGTTTGGTCAATAGGAAGTCAAAAAGTATAATTTAATTTTTAATATTATTTACTACAAAATAAATATATTTATTGATATTTAATGGATGTAATAAAATATGTACTACAAAAATCACATAGAAAGAGGTTTATAAAATGGACATAAAAAAATTATATGAAACTGATAAAGAATTTATGGAAAGATTTGAATACTTTGCCTTTGATGAAGTTGTTAATGAAAAAAATCAAGAATTAGATGTTGAAACTCGCTATCTTGCTATTCTAGCAGTACTTTTAGGCAGTCAGGCAAAAGAAGCATTTCAATTTATATTATCAAAAGCTTTAGATAAAAAAGTATCACCTATTATGATCAAAGAAACTGTCTATCAGTCTTGTGATTATTTAGGTTTTGGGAAAATGTTACCATTTTTAGAAATTACAAATAATGAACTTTCCCAAAGATCAATTTCATTACCCTTACAATCCCAAACTACAACTACCCTTGAAACACGTTTAAAAAATGGAATTGATGTTCAAGTCCAAATATTTGGTGAACACATGGAAGATGCTTGGAAAATAAATCATATCAATCGCTGGCTAGCAGAAAATTGTTTTGGAGATTACTATACTCGGACAGGATTATCGTTAGTTCATCGTGAAATGATTACATTTTGCTTTTTAATGTCGCAAGGAGGATGTGAGCCGCAATTAGTTGCTCATGCAAAAGGAAATATGAATTTAGGTAATGATGATAAATTCCTAATGAGAGTTGTTTCACAATGCTTACCTTATATTGGCTATCCCCGTTGTTTAAATGCAATAACATGTATAAAAAAGGCGCTGGATGAATGAAACAAAAAGTAAAGATAACTACTGATATATTAATGATACTTTGTCTTTTTATACTAAGCGGCTATCAATTTTTTACACAAGAAGTGCATGAATGGCTAGGAATGGTAATGTTTATTCTTTTTATTATTCATAATGTTCTTAATTTCCATTGGTATTCTAAAATAATCAAAGGTAGATATTCTATAATACGAATAATTTATCTTGTCATCAATATACTTGTTCTTATATCTATGCTGGTTCAAATGTATAGTGGAATTGTTATGTCACAGTATATATTAACTTCCCTAAATATTCCTGGACATATATCTACAGTAAGAAAGTTACATATTTTAGGTGCTTATTGGGGATTTATACTAATCGGACTACATTTAGGTATACATTGGAATACCCTTATTAAACGAATAAAAATAAAGAAATATTTATCTATAAATTTATCAGCATTGTCATTTATACTTTCAATGATCATTGCATTATATGGGATATATGCTTTCTTAAAAAGAGATTTTTTAACCTATCTCTTTTTAAAAAGTGAATTTGTATTTATGAATTTTAGTGAATTTCAATTATTTTTCTATATTGACTACTTAGCGATTATAAGTCTATGTGTTTTCATTGCTCATTATGGAACAAAAATATTATTAAACAAAAGGAGGCAGTATAATGATAAAAAAAGTAATTCTAATAATTCTGTTTAGTTACTGTATACTGCTATCAGGTTGTTTAGCACATAAAGAGAAAACAAATACAAATGATTTACAAGAAAAGACGTCACCCCAAAAACATACAATTTTAAAAGAAAACGAGGAAGAGACAATGGAGAAAAAACTTATTTTAACCATCAATGATATTAGATATGATGTTACACTGTATGATACTCCCGCGGCAAATGCGTTATATGATATGTTACCTCTTGAATTGACTTTTGAAGATTTTAATCATATTGAAAAAATAGCATATTTGGATAAGAAATTACCAACAAAAAATGAACCCGATGGATTTGAACCACACATTGGTGATTTGTGCTTATATGCTCCTTGGGGAAATTTATCTATTTTTTATAAAGATTTTAGATACTCCGATTCTTTAATTTCATTAGGTCGTATTGATTCAGGAATAGAAGATATATCGAGTATGAAAGATAATTTCTCAGCAAGATTAGAAATAAAGGAATAACATCTGATAATATTTAAAGCTTATGAATATTAAAATTCAAATAAAATATAAGCAAAAAGATGTGTAATAATGAAGTTTAATATATATAGCTATCAAGGTTTTCTTTAATAAAGAAAGTAGCGTTGATTTACACAAAAAACATTCGTCAGGTAAAAATACACTAATCATTATTTCTCAAGGGACTCTAAAAATATAGATGATAATGTTTTATTCTTGTTATATTTTTATACCCCTTTCAATTTACCTGACTATCTGAAACCTTGCAAGTCGATATATAATTCGTTAGTAACTATGCTTATGAGAAACTTTCACCCTATCACCCTAGATGTATGACATACACGTTATATTTAAAAAGAGCCACCTTCCAGTGGCTCTAAGTATGAAAAGAAGTGATGCTTAGGTACTAGAACAGTAACTATACATTCATTAAAAAACATGGCTCCGTTACGATATAACAATCATAATATTAGCTATAACTCATAATATTTAATTAAGTTTTTAAATAATCAGCACACTCTCTTTGATTAGAGTATAAAGCCAAATTAGATAACTCTAATTCTTTTGCATTAATTAATACTTTCATAATGTTTTCTAATCTTCATTGGTGATTTGTTACTATTGTTCCTAATTAAAGTAAATATGCTTAAAAACTTCCAATTATATAAAATGGATCTTTTCATAATTTTCAGATATTATATAGAATAAAAAAGCACTAGACTAATAGCCTAGTGCCTCATCATCTAACTCAGTTTTATTTACAAGATATTTGCTAGAAAGAGACTTATAATTAGCCACTACCATTAGTGGATTCATTTCATCAGTTTCTACAAAATCTTTATCATATTTATAGAAATACAATCTTAACATCATCATCGCTAAGATGTGATATTGTTTTTCTTCATTAGTTAGTTCCTCATAATTTTCAAAGTAAATATCTTCAATAGGTACTAAGTACTCAAATTTGTACAATTTACTTTGTTCTAGATAATTATCAATGATCTCATCATCGTTATCTACGTAATTAAAAAGATGTCCAAAGAACTCTGGACCATACTTAACTCTTTCTAATATCTCATTATTCATTAATTGATCATCAAAAGCATAACCTTTAAATGAGTAATCGTATGAGAATCTATTTTTTAGATAGGGTTTATATTTGCCTTCATCAGGAATATCAACCTTGTTACCATTAACATACATCTCAATTTCATCATTAAATTTAAATGTTAAACCATATTCCTTTAAATAGTTTGAAAAACTATTTTCTTCTGTTAGTAATTCTAACAGGCTTAATCCATCATTATCAGTATCTTTTAATCTTCTAGATATACTATAAAAAGGCACTTTATCAATATTTCCTTTAAAATTTCTCTTCACAATATTGAAGTAACATTCATATAAATCATCAATATATAGTATTTGATGATCTTGTTGAAACATATAATAACCAGAATCAATAGTATTTAAAATAAACTGTTCATTTAATTTTAATTCGTTACATAACGAGTTTAGAATACTTTGGTATAATGTTGTATTTAATTGCATTGTTTCACCTCCGATTAAATTATTTTAAACGTGTTTTATAACACTAATCCCCTTTCAGTCATAACTGATACAATATGATTCACATATTGATTACACAGTTCATCTGTTGATGCTTCAACCATGACTCTAATAACTAGTTCTGTTCCCGATTCTCTTACAATGACTCTTCCTTCTTCACGTAAAAGTTCCTCTACTTCTTTAATAGCTTTAACAACTGCTTCATCTTCTCTCGCAGCTTTTTTGTTTTCAACTCTTACATTCTTTGTAAGTTGAGGATAGATAGTTACTGGTTCTGTTAATTGAGCTAAAGTTTGTTTACTTTCAATGATTGCTTCCATGATTCTTAAAGACGTTAAGATACCATCTCCTGTTGTCGCATGTTTAGAGAAGATAATATGTCCTGATTCTTCTCCACCTAGACAATGATTATTTTCTACCATGTTTTCATTAACATATTTATCCCCTAATGCAGTTTTTACATAATCAATATTTGCTTTATCTAATGCTTTATATAAACCAAGATTACTCATGATTGATGTAACAATGGTATTGTTACTTAATTCATAATGATCTTTTAAGTATTTATCACATACATATAAGATTAAATCTCCATTAACATCTCTACCAAATTCATCAACAACAATACATCTATCAGCATCACCATCATAAGCAAAGCCAATATCTAAACCTTTTTCTTTTACAAATTGTGATAAAACATCAATATGTGTTGAACCACAATTTGTATTAATATTAATTCCATCAGGATCATTATTAATAACATACGTCGTTACGCCTAAAGAATCAAAGACACTTTTTTCAATAGCACCGCTAGCTCCATTAGTACAATCTAAACCAACACGTATATTTTTAAATGCACGTGTTGGAATAAACATAAGATAACCAATATATCTATTTCTCCTTACTGAATAATCACTTGCACATCCAATTGTATCTTTTCTAGCAAGTGGTAATTCATCAATAAGACCATCAATATAATCTTCGATCTTTTTTTCTACTTCATTATTCATCTTATGACCTTTATTATCTAAGATTTTAATTCCATTATCATAGAAAGGATTATGAGATGCACTAATCATGATTCCACAATCAAATTCATCAGTTCTTACGATGTAAGCAACTGATGGAGTTTTTGTGACATGCATTAAAAAGGCATCTGCTCCTGATGCCGTTAAACCAGATACTAAAGCATATTCAAACATATATGAACTTCTTCTTGTATCTTTTCCTATTACAACTCTTGCTTTATGATTTTGAGAGAAATATCATCCTAGGTATCTTCCTACTTTATAAGCATGTTCTACAGTTAAATCTATATTAGCCTCTCCTCTGAAGCCATCTGTTCCAAAGTATTTTGTCATTATAATCTCTCCTGTTAATTTTTTCTCCAAACCATCTTATCAACTACACCGGTATAAGATTGAATAATCTTAACTACTTTAGTAGATACTATTTCATCTGTATAATTTGGTACTGGAATACCATTATCATTATTATTTACCATATCTATAGCTGTGGTTACTGATTGCAATAAAGATTTTTCATCAATACCTGCTAAGATAAAACAAGCTTTATCTAATGCTTCTGGTCTTTCTGTAGATGTTCTAATACATACTGCAGGGAATGGATTCCCTACTGATGTAAAAAATGACGATTCTTCTGGAAGTGTTCCACTATCAGATACTACACAAAATGCATTCATTTGCAGATTATTATAATCATGGAATCCTAATGGTTCGTGCATAAATACTCTAGAATCTAATTTGAATCCTGTGGATTCTAATCTTTTTCTAGATCTAGGATGACACGAATATAGAATAGGCATATCATATTTTTCTGCTAGTTTATTAATAGCGGTAAATAGTGATAAGAAGTTCTTTTCTGTATCAATATTTTCTTCTCTATGGGCACTCAATAACATATATCCTTTTGGTTTAAGGTTTAGTTTTTCTAAAATGTTACTAGCTTTAATATCTTCAAAGTTATTATGTAATACTTCTGCCATAGGTGAACCTGTTACATATGTTCTTTCTTTAGGAAGACCGCATTCTGCTAGATATCTTCTTGCATGTTCACTATACGCTAAGTTTACATCAGAAATAATATCTACGATTCTTCTATTAGTTTCTTCAGGTAAGCATTCATCTTTACATCTATTACCTGCTTCCATATGGAAGATAGGAATATGTAATCTTTTAGCACTAATAGCACTTAAGCAACTATTAGTATCTCCTAAAATTAATAATGCATCAGGTTTGATTTGATTCATTAGTTTATATGAACAGTTAATGATATTACCAACTGTAGCACCTAAATCATCACCTACTGCATCCATATATACTTCTGGATCTTTTAATTTTAAGTCATGGAAAAATACTCCATTTAAGTTGTAGTCATAGTTTTGACCAGTGTGTGCTAACACACAATCAAAATATTGTCTACATTTATTGATTGTTGCGGCAAGACGAATGATTTCAGGTCTTGTACCTACAATGATCAATAATTTAAGTTTTCCATTATCTTGGAACTTTACATCACTATAATCTGTTTTAATTTCCATTCTACTTATACCTCCTCGAAGAATGTATCTGGATGATTTGGATCAAAGGCTTCATTAGCCCACATAACAGTAACTAAATCTTGGGTATCTGATAGATTAATAATGTTATGAGTATATCCTGGTAACATATGAATAGCTTGAATGTTATCTCCTGATACTTCAAACTCTATTACTTCATTACTATCTATTCTTCTTTCTTGTATTAGAGCTTTACCTGATACAACAATAAAGAATTCCCATTTACTATGATGCCAATGTTGTCCTTTAGTAATTCCTGGTTTTGATATATTAACAGAGAACTGTCCGCAGTTTTCCGTTTTTAATAATTCAGTAAAACTTCCTCTATCATCTTTATTCATTTTTAAATCAAAGATAGCTTTTTCTTTAGATAAATATGACAGATAAGTTGAATATAGTTTTTTAGCAAAACTATTATTTGGTATTTCTGGCATTACTAATGTATTGGGTTGATTTTTAAAAGATTCTAATAAATCAACAATCTCACCTAATGTAGCTTTATGTGTTGTTGGAACATAACAATACTTACCAGTATTGTTATCAACAACATTTAAACCATCATAGTTACAATGATGTTCATCATTAGTTAATGCACTTAGCATTTCTTCAACTAAATCATCAATATATAATAACTCTAATTCAGTACTTCTATCATTAACTTGAATATCTAAATCATTAGCAATGTTGTTACAAAATGTAGCAACAGCACTATTGTAATTAGGTCTACACCATTTACCAAACAGATTAGGAAATCTATAAACTAGTACTTTAGCACCTGTTTCTTTTGAGTAATCAAAGAATAATTCTTCTCCTGCTAATTTACTCTTTCCATAATCACTTGTTCCATATCTTCCAATTAATGTAGCTTGAATTGAAGAAGATAACATAATAGGGCAAGTGTTATTATGTTTCTTTAATGTATCTAATAATGTAGAAGCAAAACCAAAGTTACTTTGCATGAATTCATCATTATCTTTAGGTCTATTTACTCCTGCAAGATTGAAGACAAAGTCACAATCTTTGCAGTATGTATCTAATAATGATGAATCAGTATCAATATCGTATTCATAGATTTCTTCAACAAAAAAAGATTTCGTACGCTCCTTACCATCTTTTATATTCTTTAATGACGCTACAAGATTTTTTCCAACAAAACCTTTTGATCCAGTAACTAATATTTTCATTTTTCCTCTTTCTTTACAAATAAAATATTAAAATAAACTTTTAATATTTGTAATTTTTAAAAATTAATATATATTTCTTTTTATAATACTTACGTAAAATTCTAATGTTTTTTCAAATATTTTATTATCATACTCAAAAATATCTTTCGTAATTTTAAACTCAATTCCTTTATTCAAATCTATTAAGCTATAATATCTATCTGCAAAAAATTCATTTGGATCATTATCATTTAAAAAAGATATAATTTTTCCCTTTTTCTTTTCTGTATAATCTAAAATATAATTATTTCCATTCAAATAACTTTGGAAAACAATCGAATGATACCTCATTCCAATAGCAGCTTTCGAATTCTTAATTATTTCAAATGTTTGGAATAAGGATAAAGGTTTATGTATTACAACAATATTTTCATAATCCATTAATTCTTGTTTAAGTTTAGAAAAATAGAATCTATCATCTCCTCCTATAGAAAAAATATGATTTGGCAATAATACTATCTCTTTAAACTGATTAGACATATTTTTTAATAAAGAAATCAATTTATTATCAACTATTGTTAATAAACTGTTATCTGTTTGAAATCCTAAGTCTCTAAAATTAACTACCAATCTATCTTTAACGTTATTCTCACATTTAAAAAATCCAATTGGTATAATTGCAGGATCGTTAGAAGCATATAAAGTAGTCTCATCAATTCTATTTCCAAATTGATTATTCAATATTTGAGCTTCACTCAGTGAATTAGTATCCCTAAAAATAGAAATATCACTATTTATAAGTATATTATATACACTTCTTCTAAACTCTGGTTTATTTAAAGGGCCAATTCCACAACCAATAATACCTGTATGAATTTTTCTTTTTTTTGCATATTGAAAAGATTTGTCAATAATATCAAGTTCAGAAAGATCCATTAACGGTCCTCCACCCATAATAACTAAATCAGATGTTTCAATTTGTTTTTTTAAGGTTTTGCTATTCAAAACATCAAAACAATAAATATTACTAGTTATACCCATAATATTTAATGCTTCTTGTTCTTCAATTAATGTTCTTTCAGTAAAAAACGGATACAATGACCCAATACTAATATCATTTTTTTCAATACTATCAAAGATTTTAATTATACCTTCAATAATAGCTCTGTCTCCTAAAGTTTCAGTACCATACCATCCTAAAATACAAATATTCATAGTTCTATCCTTTCATAGGTCTCTTTGAGAATTTTAATATCTCATCCATATAGTCTTTGTAACCTTCATTTGTCAATGCACCCATATAATGTGAACACTTATCACAATAAGTATTTTTTATCTCATCATTATATAATTTATTTTCAAAATATATTTTCTTTATATCTACATTACTATTTTTAACATTTACTAATGCTTTACTATGTGTAGCACAATAACAGATATCACCCGTTGGCGTAAGTGTTATACCATTATGTAAAAATTGACAATTTGATATTCTTTTGGGTTCATCATCTTTTAAATACCTAAAAAGGCCGTAATATGTTTTGGAATGAGTTTGCTTAAATTTTGAGTATAGAAATTCCCTAGCAAGCATTTTCGCTTCTTTATCAGTAAATAATGAATAATACTGATATTTAATATCATTCTTTAATCGTTCGTGTTCAGTAGCTACATTATATGTGATTTGAATACCGTATTTTTGAGAAAAAGCTTCTAATTCATTCACACTATATATATTTTTTTTTGTTAATGTGCAAATGAAATTTATGCTATCACAATATAGATTTATATTTGACTTTATTATATCTAAAGTATGTATTAACTTTTGAAAGGTACCTGGTCTTCCACGCATTTCATTGTGCATTTCATCAAATCCATCAATAGAAAAGCTCAAAGTAAATTTAACATTATGTTTTTTACATAAGTTATATATTTCTTTTATTTTATCAGGACAATTTGGAATAGTTCCGTTACTAATTATATAGAGATTACGTAAAGCGGGAAGTGTATCAAGAATAGTTTCAATAATACTAGTTATATCTTTTAAAATAAATGGTTCACCCCCATTAATTCCGACTGATTCTACTTTGCAAAATATTGAATTACTTAATACTCTTTTAATATCATCTATATTCATTTCATTTTTTATATCATTGCCATGAATATTACACATAATACAATCTAAATTGCATTTATTTGTAATCGGAAATTGCAATGTTTTTGGATAATTAAGTTTGTTATCTTTATTCCAACAAGAATTGTATATGTTTCTCAAGAAATATTTGATTCGCATATTAATAGATTGTTGGATATGTAAAAAATCACGTTTAATATATATATTTTTAATTATCTTTCGAATTAGTTTCTTCATCTTCTACTCCTTATAATTTTTTTAACTTCATCTTTAATGAACAGTATACTTATTAATGAGATTATAAAAAATGAAATAATCCCACATATCATCCAATAGTCATTGAATATAAATAATGTTAAAACTTGAAAAACCAAAATAAATATTATTAAATAATTAAATTTCAACATATTTATTTTTAAATATTTTTTTGTATCATACATTCTTACCATAAAAACAAATATGTAACTAATCAAAGTTGCAATCGCAGCTCCTATTAATTTATAATGTGGTATTAGAATTATATTTAAAATAATATTTATAACAGCCCCAAGTAATGTAGTATACATATTCATTTTATTATCCTTTTCCACTACATAACGAATCCCAACAAATGATGAGAGAATATTAAACATTGCAGTAAACACTAATATAGCTCCTGATTCCCAAGCTTCATAATATGATTTGCCCACATAAAAAAGGGTAAATGGCTTTAGAATCAGTAATATGAAAGATATTGCTAATGAAATACAAACAAATAATATTTTAAATATCTGGTTGACAAATTGTTGTTCACTTTCTGCACCTTTTTCTTTGATAGCAGATAATTGCCATGCCTGAATGAATATTTGAAAAGTATAAATTACTATAGTTGGTATCTTATTTGCAACTGAATATACCCCATTAAATGCATTACCAATTATAAATACTATTATATATTTATCCGAACTAGTGGTAATCCACCAAAATATAGAATTAGGTATTAGATAAACACAATAGTTCAACATAATTTTAAAAGTATCTACGATTGAAGATTTATCTATATTCCTTAACAATTTTACTGGCTTTATGATCATTATTAAAAATATAGAACATAATCCATACGAAATTAGGTATGCGTATAAATATCCAAATATTTGTAGCTTCATATATCCTAAAAAGAATATATTTAACAATGAGATTATTATTACCAATAATACATTAAAAAGAACATATATTCCATTTCTGTCCAATCCTCTAATAAACTCAGATAATAGTAGATAATATATTTCAAAAATCAAAAGAAGTGCTGATAATATAAAATAGGGATTATTAATAAAGATATTGGTTATAAGCGAAACAATAATGATAAGTATAGAGCTACAAGATGTAACAAAAAAGCCTATAAAAAACACATTGTTTTTATTTATATTTTTGTCAAGTGAAAATCTTAAAATTGAATTATTAATAGATAATGCCACTATAGGAATCAATAAATTAATAGTGGCAAATATAACATCAATTTTTCCATATGTTTCTGCACTAAGTACTGCAGTATAAAAACTTACCATAAAAAAAGTAATTATTTTTGTACTAAAAGTTGATATGGAATATAAAAAAGTATTCTTGAGTAAATATTTATTTCTATTCAATTATTTAATCCTCCCTATTTAGTTGAATTAAGGATTTCTTCTTTAACTAGTGGTACTTCCATTAGTTTGTTCATTACTGCTTCTACATCCATTAAGTGAGTATTATTTGAATTGAATTGAGTAAGTGCAGACTCCTCAATACCTTCATTAAAATATTTGTCATAATTAAGATCACGCTTATCCGCAGGTACTCTATAGAAACCACCTAAATCAATCGCATTAGCACATTCTTCATCAGTTAATAATGTTTCATACATTTTTTCGCCATGTCTGATACCAATTACTTTTACTTCATTATCAGCTTTCATTAGTCTTTTTACTGCTTCAGTGAGTACACCAATTGTACAAGCAGGTGCTTTTTGTACGAAAATATCTCCTGATTGACCATTTTCAAAAGCAAATAATACTAAATCAACTGCTTCTTCTAATGTCATAACAAATCTTGTCATATCTGGACTAGTTACAGTTAAATCATTACCAGCTTTTATTTGGTTAATAAAAAGAGGTACAACTGAACCTCTTGAAGCTAATACATTACCATATCTTGTACACATAATACTTGTTTTTTCTGGATCTACTGTTCTAGATTTAGCTACAATTACTTTTTCCATCATAGCTTTACTAGTACCCATAGCATTTACAGGATAAGCAGCTTTATCTGTTGATAAACATACTACTCTTTTAACTCCTGCTTCAATAGCAGCTGTTAACACATTTTCAGTACCTAATACATTAGTTTTAACTGCTTCTATTGGAAAAAATTCACAACTAGGTACTTGTTTTAATGCGGCTGCATGATAGACATAGTCTACACCATGCATAGCATTCTTAATACTTTGTATATCTCTTACATCCCCGATATAAAACTTTAACTTATTAAAAACATCAGGGTATTTAGCCTGATATTCATGTCTCATATTATCTTGTTTTAATTCATCTCTACTAAATACTCTAATTTCTTTTATATCTGTATTTTAAAAGCGGTTTAGCACCGCATTTCCAAAGCTACCAGTTCCTCCAGTAATTAATAATGTTTTGTCTTTAAAAGATATCATTCTTTTTTCCTCCTAAATATTTTATATTTAATATATTATTTTAAAATAAAGTTATATAAGTTGATTTTTAACATCATACAGTATCGTACAATTTTAAATAATCTTTAAATTTATCATACATATTAAAACAGTGCGCTCTAGATACGCAAGAATTCTCCAGTGTTTTTTTTAAAGAAGTAATATCCACAATGGTATTTTTTAGCTTTTCTAAATCATCACATTCTACTACCAATCCGCAACTAGAATCAATAATTTCAGGACTTCCTCCTGTATTGAAAGTGACAACTGGGGTTCCACATGCAAGAGACTCTATGTTTACCGTTGGAAAATTATCTTCTCTTGTAGGATTAACAAAAACATCAGCGGATGTATAAATTTCAGCAAGTTCAATTTGGTTATTTGTTCTTGGAATTGCATAGATATTTTCATAATCTTTCAATTCATCCACATTGTTCAAACCAACTAGTACAATAACATAATCGTCATTAATTATTTTCGATAAATCATAAAAAACGTCTAATCCCTTTTTCTTTCCCCAAGTAAAGGATACACCTAATATAATTTTTTTTCCTTCTAAACCCATTATAGTTTTGAATTCACTTTTTCTAGGTTTAAATATACTCAAATCTATTCCATTATTGATAACCTGTACAGGATAGTTTTTAAGATAAGATTCTTTAACCAAATTTGATAGCCAAATTGAAGGTGTGACAATAGTCATGTTTTCAACGTTGTTAAACCATTTTCTTTTTAGTTTCCACATCATTTTTGTTCTATCAACAAAAGCTTCTGGATATTCTTTATACTGTGGACATTTGAAACACCCTGTCTTCCATTTATCACATTTAATGATAGTAAAATGTGGACATTGACCTGTAAAACTCCAACAATCGTGGAGTGTCCAAATAATCTTTATCTTATTCTTTTTTATATATTTAAATAATAATGGATAGTTAATTTCTATACCATGAATATTATGTAAATGAATAATGTCAGGATCATATTTTTTTATATTGGAAATTAGTGTATGAGTTTTTAATATTGAAAAACAGCCTTGAAAGCCAGTACATTTTTCTAAAAAATGGTTTACTTTTCTACTGATAATTCCTGATATCAAAATTTTGTCACCTGAGTATTCAACATTATTTTTGGTATTTGGATATACCATACAAAAAGTATTGTTATTATTTGATGATTTTTCAATTCCCATCATTATCTTACCAGTACTACCATAATTACCTAGATTTATTTGCAATATTTTCATTTTAGATTCCTCACAAAATTTATAAGTTTTTCACCTTGAATTTCCTTATTTTTATTCTCTAAAACGTATTTTTTCCCTAAGTTCCCTTTAGATTGTAATGCATTCATTTGCATTGAACTAATATTATCAAGTGTTTTAGCAATTCCTTTTGGTGATTCATCTTCAATCAAGAATAAGTGCTCCATATATTCTTTAGGTATTCCTTCCAATTTAGTGGTTAACACAGGTGTTCCACTAGATAAATACTCAATGGTTTTTGAGGGAAATGAATATTTAGTAAACAAATCAGAAGTTGGTCTACAGTTTATAAGAAGAGATGCTTTTTTTTCTAATTCAAATATTATATTTGGAGGTAATATTCCTCCATATACTATTCTATGATTACATTCTATTTTCTCTTTTATATATGGAACTATAGTACCTTCTCCATAAACATGTAATATAATATTTTTGTTTTTTGTAAAGTCAATTGCATCTATAAGATTTTTGAGTCCAAATTTTTCATATAATCCTCCTGCATAGAGCACAACAAATTCATTGGATTTTTTTTCGTTAAAACATGAATTATTTAACAAGCCATCAGTATCAGTAGCAATACCTTCTATTACTATATATGGCTTATTTGATGCATTTATTTCATTCATGGATTCAGTCAAAAAACAATACGAATCAAATCGTTTTATTAAAAAATTTAAAAAAGAGTCCTTGAATTTTCGAAACAAAGACACTTTAGCTGTTTTATTGATTGCTGTAACAAGATTGGGTAAATCAGTGACTATAGCACAACACTTAATTTTTTTTATTTTGCATATCAGCAACGAAGAAAAAGCCCCACAAATTGAAAGAACATCTGTAAAAATAATTGTGTCCTTTCTATCATTTGAACTTTTTATGCACTTATTGATAGTTTTATAAGTATTAAATACCATATCAACGTAAACTATTATTCTCTTATTTCTAATTTTAATATACTTATAACTTACACCATTTTCAAAGTAATTATCCTCTTCAATCATATTTATAAAAGAAGTGGCAGGATTAACACTTCTTATTGATACGCAAGTTACAGTACATCCATCTGCTGAAGCCATACCTTCCATTAATAATTTATAATATTTCTGAGACGGGTTAACTTTATCTTTAGTTTTTATTGATGAAACATATTTATACATATCATCATTACACGTTGACGACACCATAATATAATTAGTTTTACTCATATCCAAGCCTCTCATTTCTTAAAAATAACATTATATAAAAAATAGGTGACATACACATTGACTGTCCCATACAAACAACAATATATATTATCATACATAGAATTACTAAAAGTTTAGATTTAAAAAGGTTTTTCATTGTTCGATACAGTAGGACAAATTGTGTCAAAAATAAAATTAACCCAAATTGTGCAAAATGAATAAACCAGGTATTTGCATTATGAATTAAACTAATTCCCAATAATTCTTTTGTTATCACAGAAAAATTTAATTCTACATAAGATAATCCTTTACCAACCAGTATATTTTTACATCCTATATTAGTATTACTAATTAATGAAGCAACTCTAGAATTGAAAGATATATTATCTGAATTCATTTTACCAAATATAGCACCATATGCACCTCCTGATAAAAAGTCATTATTAAATGATACAAAGAATACTACAAATATTACCAATAATAACATTATTTTGATATTTTGATTAAGACCCGCTTTGCTTTTTGTATTGCTACTATTAAAAAGGATAGCAATAAGATAGAATCCAAATGCAATAAATCCAGTTGTAGAAAATGTAGTTATTAATGTAATAGTAAATATAATTATTCTTTTCACCGAACTATTTTCATTTATAAAAGTTTCAAATATCAAAGCAATAATAATGTAAATTGCAAATACTCCAGGTTCTCTAGCAAATCCAAAATTTCTAATTATTCCACCTGGTTCTATAGGCAAACTACAAACAAGCCAAGTATAGAATCTTTGTCCCCCAATATTTGTTAATATAAATATTTTAGATAATTGGGGCAATAGAATATACGCCGCCTCATAAACAAGCGAAAAAACAGTAACAAATGACATAATTTTATTAAATATAGCAGAAAATGTTTGCAAAGAATATCTCTTACAAAAAATATAACTTGCTACTATTACTAACACTTTTTGAATATATCCAAAACGAAAATCTGCATTAAACAACATACTACATATTATTACTAGTACAAATGTAATCAAGTAAATGAAATCTTTTTTATTATAAGTATTTTTCAAACTATAATTTTTTATTATTAAAAAAATATATACTATCGCAAATAAAAAGTACTTAATATTAACAAATACTGTATTTTGGTTTGTCCCAAAAATTAGTGAATCATCAGAGCAAAACACAAAGATTACTATTATCAAATATAATATCATTTTTTTAATCTGGCTTCTCGATATTTTTAACATTAAACTATTCCTTTCTAAAAATATATATTAAGTACAATAAAATTTTTCTACTAAATGCTATTTTCCACTTTATTAACTCAGGATAATAGTCCAAAACCTTTTTTTCTAATTTAATTTTTGTCTTACACATGTATATATCGTTTTTATTGTATCCATTTCTTATCATTTTTAAATATAATGTAAAATATGCTCTTTTACGATTTATAATGGCGTATTGATAATAAGTTGGAAAATCAATTGCTACTTCTTTTACAACTAAATCCCACATATATAGTAAATCTAAATGTTTTTTATTAAATTTTTTATTAGTTACTCCACTACTATTTCTATAATATAAATAGTATTTATTAGAAGTATATATACATTTATTGCATTTTTTTATAATGTCATAAACACCTTTAACATCTTCATTCATATATCCTTCAATTAATTTGAAATCATCCAATATATCAATATTTATTAGTTTGTTACACAATGTATGAGTATCTTTTTCACCTGAAGTTCGAAAGAATCTATTCAACATATCATCTTTGTTCATTAATTTAATTTCTTCAATATTATTAATTTTATTGGTTTTATGATTTCGAACATATTTTATTTCACATTCCGCCATGTCCGCTTTATGTATTTCAATTAACCCTAACATATCATGAAACATATTTTTATCAATCATATCATCAGAATCGATAAATGAAACATATTGTCCTTTAGCCTTAGATAATCCAATATTTCGTGCATGACTTGCACCAGAATTATTAATATTAATCAGTTTAAATCTTTCATCTTGATGTTTATACTCTTCACAAATACTTAATGAATTGTCTGTCGAACCATCATTAACTAAAATTATCTCTATATTTGTGTAAATTTGATTTAAAATACTGTCTAGGCAATGCCTAAGATGTAACTCAGAATTATAGATAGGTATTATCACGCTTATTAGCTTGTTCAAAAAATTCACATCCTTTCATATTTTTTTAAAACACAAGTATTTAATGTTTACTTTTTCTTAATATTTTTTCACTTAATAATTTAACTATTGTCGACGGAAAGCAATATAAAGATAGTTGTCCTAACACAATATAAGTCATATCAAAAATGTTAATAATTCCTTCTTTATAAAATCTATGCATAATATCAATATACTCTTTACAATTAACAAATGATTTTCTTCGTTTTAAATTATCATTATTTGTCCGATAATATAACAAACATTCATTTAAATTTTCACATAATAAATTAGAATTTGCCAATCGAACAAATAATCCAAGATCCTCTTTTCTTTTAACCGTTGGATAGCCCCCAAATGTCATAATTATATCTTTTTTATACATTACAGTAGGATGATTAAATGGACTTCTTTTATGACTAAATTTCGTAATTTCATCATTTGAACATGGAACTACTCTCATTTTACCTGTATTAGTAACTGTCTTACTAAACTCAATTATTTGACCACCTAATATAGCTAAGTCTTCCTTTTTTTCGAATCTTTTTAATTGTAATTCACATCTATTTTGAAAGGAAATATCATCAGAATCCATTCTTGCAACAAGGTTATTTTTACAAATTTTCAACCCCTCATTTAATGCATTTCCTAATCCACCATTTTTTTCCAATGCTAATATTTTAAAAATGTTAGGATATTTTTCATTATAAAACTTAATTACCAAATCCAAATCACTAGTCAAAGGTCCATCTTTAACAATAACTATTTCATCTGGTTTAACCGTTTGGTTAATCATACTATCTATACTTTTTTCTAAAAACTCTGGTTTTTCTTTTATATATACGGACATTAAAACACTATATTTTTCCATTTTCATCACCTTCTGTATTTAAAATAGATTTATAAAAAGTCTGACTTTGATAATCTAAATTGATATCAGACATTTCCATATCGTAATAAGAATCGCCAAATGCTTTTGAAGACATAGTACTAATTCTACCAGGCAATTTTTTTAATAGTTTGATAAACAAGGACATACCAGGTAACATTATAATTTTGTGACCTTTAATACTTGCTATCATTTGTACCATGTCCGATGTATTTATATATTCATCATTTTGTGGAAAGAATACACCGAATTCTTCATTATCAATCATTAACTTAATGAATTCACACAAATTATCAATGTGTAACATTGATCTTTTATTATTGACAATCGGAAATACTGGTAACTTTGCTGCTAGTTTTGCTAATTGTGGATAATTACCTTTAGAACCTTTTCCATAAATCATTGGTGGTCTCACTATTACAACCTTAAAAGATTCATCATTCATTTTTTGTAGTTTTAAATCAGCTTGTAATTTACTGTCACCATAGAAGTTTTCTGCTTTAGGTTTAGTATCTTTTGTAATGTGTGTGGTTCCACAACCACTGTAGACAATCATTGAAGACATAAAGATAAATTGTTTTACTTTAGCTTCTTTTGCCTTATTTGCTAAGTCTATTGTTAAATCTGTATTTACTTTATAGTATCTTTGTTTTACTTCTTCAGATACATTTCCTACATCAGCATGAGCTATTCCTGCAACATGAAATACAGTATCGTATTTAGAAAAGTCATACTCTTTCCAATTAGGATCTAACATGTCTAATGTATCTATTTCATATTCGTTATTTGAGTCGTTTAACCATTTTTCTACTGACTCACCAATATAACTATTAGCACCAGTAATTAAAACTTTCTTTAATAGAAGATGTTTATCCTCTTTAGTCGATTTAGGTTCTTTTTCATTAATAAAGTTATCTTGTAACTGTACTTTTCTTTTTACATTAATGTATGCAGTATATACTGTATATCCGAATGCTAATGAACCTAATAATAATCCTTTATGAGATTTCTTATCTTTCTTACCATCTTTATTCTTAATATGTTTACAAACAAGTCCCAAACCAGTAAGACCTACTGCTCCTGCAGTACCAACTACTGTAGCACCAATCTTTGCTTCTTTTTCAATCTTTTCAGGATCTACTATTTGTGTATCAACAGTTTCTTCTAATTCACCAGTTCCACCTTCTACTACACCATCTCCTAATAGTACTGAACCAATAGTTGCTAAGAAACATTTGATATCCATCTTTAAGCCCATTTCATTAACATAATCACCATCAAACTTAGCTTTCACATCAATTTCTAATTCATCTCTACCATTAATTTGTGCCCAGCCAGTTAATCCTGGAGTTACATCATTCGCATGATATTTATCTCTCTCTGCAATCAAGTCATCTTGATTCCATAAAGCTGGTCTAGGACCTATTATGGACATCTTTCCTGTAAAGATATTGAATATTTGTGGTAATTCATCTAAAGATGTTTTTCTTAAAAACTTACCTGTTTTAGTAATAAATTGATCTGGATCCTTTAACATATGAGTAGGCATATCACTAGGTGTGTCTGTTCTCATAGTTCTAAACTTATAGATTTCAAATAGTTCTTTATCTTTGCCCACACGTTTTTGTTTAAAGAGTACTGGTCCTTTAGAATCTAGTTTTATAGCTAACGCTAATAATCCTAATACTGGACTTAGTACAACAATAGCTCCACCACTTAAAACAACATCTATTGTTCTTTTAAGGGGCAGATATTTTTTTTGTTTATCAGTAATCATATTTTCCCTCCCTGTTTTATTTCAATTAAAAAGATGATCAAATTATTGAGCCATCTTTAATATCAGTTTCTTCTTTTATGTCTGTACCAAAAGTAATCGTACATCCACTTCCTATTCTTGTGTTACTTCCTATGACTGACATTGGTCTAATTATAGAATTGCTATATATTAGACAGCCATCATTGATCATTGCATCATGATTAATAGTTGTATTTGCAGTAATAATACATCCCTTACCAATAGTTGCATTAGGTTCTATTACTGCATGAGGAAATATAATTGTTCCCTCATTAATAGAAGCATAATTTGATACAACACTTGAAGAGTGTTGTAGTATAGGCAATGAATAGCCTATTTCTTTAGCTTGTAAAAGCAGTTTGCTTCTAACACTGTTATTGCCAATAGCAATATGAATATGAGTATACTCGGGATAATAAGAACTCATTTCATCAATAGAACCAATGATTTTACAATCATTTATAACTTCATTAATATTTTGATCATCAAGAAAAGATATCTTATCAAAGATATTCATATCTCTAGCTATATCTAGACAACATCTACCATGTCCGCCTGCTCCTATAATTAATAGATTCATTTTCACTCTCCCTTAAAAGAAACTTGGTTCTACACCAAATTGTTTCTTATATTCTTCTTGCCAATCTTGTTCTTTGTTATTCTCTTTTGGATTTAAGTTTATGATGATTTGATTATTAAAAGCTTTAATAGATGTAATAGAGTAGTTGTTTGTTAATTGCTGATAAGCCTCTTTACCATTTGTATATTGGTATTGTTTATCATCAATAATACATATCACTTCTGATTCTATTTTTTCTAATATTTTAGTCACTCTTTATACCTCCTTTTTGAACATAAAAAAACAGGTTCATCGCCTGTTTTAGTCATATTTATGAGGTAGAAGATACAATTCCCCCTTACCCCAAATAATCTAGACTTTATGTTCAGAACTAATGTGTTATCAAGTTAACCTGAGTAACAGTTAATTCTTGCTTATAAGTTCAACTCCTAGAATAATCTTTCTATCAAAGAAAGGTAAATCTAGTTGTGCTGTACAATGATGTTTCATGACTCTAACGATATAATCTTGATAATGTAGTAGGGGACCTTCTGTTATAATCGTCTTACCCTCTTCTTGGTAACCAACAGATACTCTAGCGACATTATCTTTATCTAATACATTATTAAAGAACTCTATTTCTTTTTCTCTTAAAGCAGATACTTCAGCATTCTCTAATTGTTTAATCAGTCCATCATTCTTATCTTTCATAGACAATAAAAGATCATTAAAATCATTTTGTTTTAAATCTGACTTTACAAAGATATAGTTATCAAACATATCTTTAGTAGTCTTTTTCTTTGCTTGCCTATGAAATACTTCAGTTTTAGGAATAAAGGCAGTAAGTTCTTTTCTTTGATTCAAATTAGATAGTATTTTATTAGTTTTATTACTGAATACATATAAGACATACCAGTTCATCTTAATAATCAATCGCAACAAGTAGTTTTCCAGTAAGAATTTCTGTATCTAATGTTGCAAATCTTCTATATTTATCAACTTTTTTGATCATATCTTCTAAACCTACTAAAGGACCATCAGTGGGAACGAATCTTCGATCCACTATAACTCCTTTTGTATGTTTGATCGTATCAGTATTATCTAATAACTTAACTAGTAAAGACTGCTCTTCACTAGTTAATGGATATGTATCTTTATACTCAAGTAAATCTACTAATCCATTAATCGTTTTAAAATACTCTTTAAATTGTTCATCAAAAGCTTCTTGATCAAGATCACTCTTGATAAATACATAGTCAGGATATATTTCCTTAACTATAAACTCAGCTGTTTCCCCTCTACCAAAACATCTTTCACTTTTCGGTATAAAGGCATTCATGTTCACTTGTTTGTTTAAAGTACTAACAAGTTTTTTAGTTCTACCAGTTTTGAATCTGGCTACGTACCAATACATTGTTACCTCCAACCCTTCCATTTTCGCAGAACACTATATTCTACGAACCGAATTATATCATAAATTGTTGTTGTTTCAAATAAAAAAGCGACGAATTGACAGTAATTATCAGGTATTTGAGCTATTAAGATAATAGTCTGTTTTATCCGATGATTTTAACAGTAAATAACTAATGTTTTTATAGTTCGATGTGTTTAAAAAACAAATTAATAATGAAAAAATATTTGAAAATCGTTAGATAAAATTAATCAATTCTTATTTTCATCATAATAAATTTATTTGTGTTAATCATTTTATCCAAAATTAACGATAAATGAAATATTTATTCTTTTTGAGATAGCAATAATAAATTGATATTCTTTTAAGATTCTGATTTTTTCGTAGAATATAGTGTTCTGCGAAAAATAAAAAAAGCGCTTATCTATAGTAATTCACTATAATTGAGCGCTTTTTCTATATGTATATTTTCCTATTTATTCAAGGATGTTTATAAATCACAAATTCCTTTATTTTCTCCATAAACACTATACCAGTCTTGATTAAAATCATCTACAGCTTTTTCAATATTTGGATTATTAAAAATCGCTTTTAGAACACTGACTGGTGCTGTAATTGCTTGGGCTCCACTATTAAAAGAATCTCTTACTTGCTGGACACCTTTGAAACTGGCTGCTAAAATCTTACAATCATAATCATCCATCACGATTCGATTTGACAACTCATTGATTAATTCAAACGGATCACTACCAAGGTTCCCAATTCGATTAACATATGGAGCAATATAATCAGCCCCGGCTGCCAATGCCATATATGCCTGCATCAGGTCGTAAACAGCAGTTGCTGTAACATTGATGCCTTCTGCTTTTAAAATCTTGATAGCTTTGATTCCTTCATATGATACAGGAATCTTCACATAAACTCGATTATCAATTTCCTTTAAAATTCGATGTGCTTCATTAACCATCTCATCACAATTTTTAGAAATCACTTGAACATGTAAGCTTCTATCTTTTCCAATAATATCCCTTACTTTTCTCATGTGATCAAAGAAGTTTTCTGGTGCAGTTACTTTTACAATAGAAGGGTTGCTTGTCACCCCTACGATCGGCATATGATCTATAGCATCTTTAATTTCCTCTAAATTCACAGTATCAATAATAAATTCCATTTTTATCTTCTCCTTATTCTATGATTAAATTTTTTAAACCTGTTTGATAAACTAACTGATGAAAATGTTCCATCTGTTCTTTATCAAACATCTTCAATTGTTTATCAACTTCATATTCCAGATCAACTAATTCATATTTTGCAAAAGCTAATGGATTGTAATTCAACAATTCGTATTTAACTTCTGGATAAATATTAACAAGAAAATTTGCAATACTTTTTATATTATGATCAGTCGCCGTCATTGTCGGTATCAATGGTGTTCTGATTATAACTTTGTTTCTATATTCACTTTCTAAAATATATTCAATATGCTGTTTTATCATTTTTGATGAAACGTTAGTTAATTCCATGTGTCTCTTTTCATCAAAAACTTTTAAATCAATATATATTAAATCAAGATATGGGAGTATTTTTTTGATTAATTCTAATGATCCATACATAGTTGTTTCAATCGCAGTATGAATTTTCTCTTCTTGACAAGCTTTTAAAATCTCATACAAGAATTCTCCTTGCATAAGCGGTTCCCCTCCAGAAAATGTCACACCACCATCATCTCTAAAAAACACTCTATCTTCCTTGATTTTTTCCATTAATTGTTTTATATCATACGCTTCACTATCATAACGAATAGCATTACCTGGACAAGCTTTTACCAAATTATCAAAAGTTCCTTCATATTGCAAATTGAAATACGGACGATTATTTTCATATTTAATTTGATTTTTTTTAGAAAACTCCACACATCTTTGACAATGAATACAACTATTTTCAAAATATATTGGTCTTCTTTGAGATGATAATCCTTCTGGATTTTGACACCATTTGCACCTTAATGGACAGCCTTTAAAAAAAACTGTTGTTCTTAATCCATATCCGTCATGAACAGCAAATCTTTTGATATCAAATACTAAAGCTTTAGATATCTTCATAAGCCGTCCTTTCAATAATCTCATCTTGCAGCTTACCAGCCAGTTCTACAAAATAAGCTGTATATCCTGCAACCCGAATCGTTAATGACCTATGTTGTTCCGGATGAAGCTTCGCATCCAACAAATCTTCACGTCGTACTACATTGAATTGAATATGTGGAATTTTTAAATCTACAAATGCTCTTAAAAAGTTTTCAAATTTCATCATTCCTGTTTCAGTTTTAAAAAACTCTGGTAAAAATTTCATATTTAACAAGCCCCCATTTGTTGTATACGAATCCTTCATACGTGATACCGATTTTAAAACTGCAGTTGGTCCTGCCATATCTCTTCCATAAACTGGTGACATTCCACCATCAGCCAATGGTGTCAAAGCATTTCTACCATCAGGTGATGCACCTACATTTTCACCCATTGGAACATGAGCACTTACTGTATACATTCCGGTATGATATAGACCACCGCGATAATTTGTATAATCTTTCATTCTTTCCCTAAAATAACCAGCCCATTTAGCACCTAATTCATCGACCCATTTTACATCATTGCCATACTTCGGTACTTTATTTAAAAGCATCGTTTGGATAATTTCATATCCTTTAAAATCTGCTTGTAATGCTTCTAATAATTCATGTCTGGTAATCATCTTTTCATCATATACGAGTACCTTGATTGCTGCAAGTGAATCAGCTAAATTTGCAATTTGTATCATCTGGATCCCTGAAAGATTGTATTTTGCCCCACCACGTGTTACATCTACTCCCTTTTCTAAACAAGAATCAATGACCGTTGATAAAAAAGCTGTCGGCAAGCAATCTTGATGAGCTTTTTCTACAACAATCTCAGCTTTCATCATTTTTTCTATAAAATAATCAATTTGTTTTTGAAAAGCATTTTCCAAATCCTCAAAACTCTCATAGGTTTCAATACTTCCAAGATCCAAACCTATTGGTTCATTAGTTAAAAGACATTTTCCATGATTCATAGTTAATTCCAGCGCTTTATTTAAATTGAACATTGCAGCATCAGACCAGCCCAAATTGTTTCCATGTGTCGTTAATTCAACACATCCAACAATTGCATAATTTCTTGCATCTTTTTCTTCAATACCTAAATCTTTAATCATACTATTTACAATTGCCTCATCATTAAAGAACTGTGGCATCCCACTACCTTTAGCAACTACTTTGATTGCTTCCTGTATTAGTTCATGTGAAGAATTTTTATTTAATCTTACTGATAAATTAGGTTGTGGTAATCCTAGATGGTATTGTGCTTTTAATAACAGTAGTGATAACTCATTATAAATATCGCATCCATTTTCATCAATTCCACCAATCGCTATATTAAATCCGATTGGAAAACCAGCAAAATATTTTGCACTGTGCTGATTCCTCAAATACACAATTTGATTAAACTTTAACCACAAACACTCTAATATTTCTAATGCCTCTTGCTTTGATATAATTCCTTTTTCAATATCTTTTTGATAATAAGGATAAAGATATTGATCCATTCTTCCAGGAGAAAATGATGATGCATTAGACTCCATGTGTAGAACAACAAATAAAAACCAAAGTGATTGTACAGCCTCATGAAATGACTGAGCAGGTCGACTAGCAAGATTTGCACAAATATCTGCAACCCTTTGTAAAGATTTCTTATTATCATCTTCCAGACTTTCCAACATTGTCAAAATATAATCATGATAACGCATCATAAAATGGCAGACACCTTCTAAAACAATAATTGTACATTCATAAAATTCCTTTTGATTTTCATCACAATTTTTTAACTTTTCATAAGCTTTTGTCATCAATCCTTTTGGTCCAAGCTCTAGCCAAGTCTTCGTATCTGGACAAATGTGTCCTTGAGCATGATCTTTTTGATTAATTTTAACAACTTTAGCAATTGCATTAATTTCCTCACCATAATTCTCTTTTATGACATCTTCCAATGAACGGTCTTGCCAATATGGATAAATTATCTCCTTAAATTCTTTTACATCTTCCTTTTTTATTCGGAATTTATCTTGTGGTCTTGTTGGTAAAGTCTCAAACTCTTTGTTAACCCAAGAACATCCACTTTCTGGAAATACTACTCCGTACCTAACACCTTTAGTGCGATTCCCAACAATCAACTCTTCTTTTTCTACGCCAATTTCTAATTCTTCTAATGCTGCTTTCAAAGATAACGCTCTTTTTTTAGGAATTGATAAGCTTTCATTTTCTTGATAAATCCTCGTTATAATTCGTGCCTGTTCAATTGAAACATAACGTGGTTCATTTAACATTTTTTCCTTTAATAAAGTAATTCTTGGAGTTTGTTCTAAATTATCCATAGCTAATTCTCCTCATCTCATTTTTTATCGTTTTTTATTGTTTGTAATTGAATTATAATACATATACAATATTTTTCAATATATTTTCAATAAAAAATAATAAAAAAGTGGCTTTAAACCACTTTATCATAAAATATCTAATCCATATTTATTAATAAGTTCCCGTTGTTGAAGCGTTACCGCCTTTTCACAAATAATTCCCGTAAAATCATCTATATGAGAAAAAACATAATTCCCGTCTAATTTTAATTTTGCCGTTTCAGCCAACATATAACTCTTTTTACTAGAATTAATCACTTGCTTTTTAGTTAATCCATCATCGATATCATAAGTTGTAATATTTCCTGAATGTAAGTCAATTCCAACCACACCTAAAAATGACAAGTCAAATTTATAACTCTTTATTTGGTCTATAGTAATTGCACCTAAGAATCCGTCTTTAGGATTATTAAATTCTCCACCAATAAAAATCAATCTTGCTCGACATTCACCTCTAAAAATATTGATCAATTCAATCATATTAGTTACAACCGTTACGTTCATATCACGCTGATAGATAAGTTTTGCCAACTCAATATTAATTGTTGAAATTCCTAAAAAAACCATTGTTCCCGGCTCAATTATTTCAACTGCTTTTTGAGCAATAAGCTTCTTTTCAGGTGAATTTAAACCAATTCGCTCACCGACATTAACACGATGAAGATTAGTTCGTATCTGTGTTGCTCCACCATGAATTCTCTTTAATTTTCCATTTTTTTCTAGTATTGTTAAATCTTTACGAATACAATCTTCGGTTACATTAAAATCCTTACTTAAATCTCTAACTCTTACTTGCCCTTCTAAATCTAGTTTAGCAATAATCTGATTATGCCGTTCTTGTTGTAACATCATGATCATCCCTTCTTTGTTAGTATTATGCCATTATTTAAAATAAAATACAATGACTATAAAATTTATAAATATGCCTAATACTTTTCAGCCCCTTTTTTAACTATCTTTTTATCCACTGTTTAGCTTATACTTAAGTAATTGAGGTCAAAGTTATTAATAAAATTATTAAACGTAATAAAATGATAAGTGTAAGGAGGGATTATTATTAAAACAATTGGCTGTTTAGTAAGTCGCAAACGAATTTTAGTTGAATTTATTATTAGTATTTTGGGTCTGGATCTACTCTATGCCATTTTTTCAAACACATTCAAAAAGCTTAATTTTTTATCTACAAAATCCAGAATTGTATTCACCGACCATTATTTTTATGATGATTGCAATAATCATTGTCACTGCCGGTTACGGAAATCGACAAATTATTGTCATTGATAAAAAATATTTTAAATATTGCAGTAATCAAAATTTATGGTTTAATTACCAACAATTTTACCTCATTATTTTTAACTGGGAACCAACATTTGACATTCAAATACCGCTAGTTAATATTGCAAAGATTGCCCTATCATACAGTGATATTTATATACTATGCAATCAAATTTATTGAGGCTCAAGGCGTTAAAATCCAGGATCCCTATCACTTAAAAGAAGCTTTAGCTAATAAAGACATGCGTTTTGCTGAATATATTGAAAAAACAAGTAATCATTTTTAAAGAAATTACATCTATTCATGACCTGAAAAAAATTTTTCTCCACCCAAAATGGATAGCCACTCAATTATATTTATCATTGATAATCAAGAATTAGTGTTCCTTTCATTAAGTTACCATCCTTTATGCTTTATTGGAAAAAAATGATTTAGAAACAGAGCTTAATCACGCTATTTCTTTGTTATTAAACCTGCATAAAAATATTGAACAAATTTTAACTTTTAAAATTGGGTATTCTTATATTCAAATAAAAATCAATCAAATAATTTGGATTGAATCATTAGTTACTATTTAATTATCCACACTCAGCTTGGTCAATATAAATTTCGAAAAAACTTAGTCAATTACTCGGTGAATTAGCTGTTAATCAATTTATTCAAGTTCACAAGAGCTATATTGTTAATCAAAACCACATTGTTATTCGAAAAAGTAATGAAATAGTTTTAAAAAATAAAATAGCTATTCCGATTGGTCGGAAATTTAAAAATACTAATTAAAATAAAAAAGAGAAATAGAAATGCCTATTTAGCATAATTTCTCTTTTTCGTTATAACTACTTTTGTCTATTTACTTCTCTTCTTTTCATTTCTAAAATTCCAATAATCACTAACAATGAAGCTGCCATAAAAATCATTGGTAACATTGATGAAGTGTCATCACCAGTTTTAACAATAGAATTATTTAATACATCTGGATCTTTATTTACTTCTGCTTGTGTATAGTCCTTAGCGACTAATGTATAGATTGAAAAACGATCAGTCTCAAAAGTAATAATATTTTCATTTGCTAAGCTAGATTTTAAGCCATTAGCTTCATTATCGTGCAGTCTAACTATTCCAAATTGACGGTTTTTCTTAATAAATTCACTAGGAATTGTCATAGATAATTTGATTGGAGACGCCATTTCACTAATTTCTACACCATTTATTTCTGGGATGATCACGTCATCTTTTGAATAAGCTGTAGCCGTAATAGAAATATCGTAATAAGCTAATATTTTCGCTCCATCCTCTAAAACTTTTTCAATCTTATCTTTCTGATCTATCGTTATGTCACTTTCTGTTAGATTTTTCAATGAAAGTTGAGCTTTAATAACAGTTCCCTCAGGTAAATTTCCTAAAATTTCTGCATAGTGTTTATTTAAATAACTCATCACGCTTGTTTGAACTACTTTTTGCGATTCTTCAGCAAGCTCTAATTTACTCCCACCTAAGTGCTCAACCACAGTTTCTACAGTTATTTTATCAGCAGGATCTTGTCCATTATCTCCTGAGTCACCACCAGACACACTTGATAATATTACTGCTGGACAATCGAATTCTATACTATTTTCAGCTTTATCATTTACATATACATATGTAATTTTTGCTGGTGTAAATTCTATTTCAAAATCTTTATTACTATCAATTCTAATTGTTCCTAAAGTAATCTCTTGCTGTTCAAATAACTTAGTTTTATTCGATAATAACAAATCGATTTTATTTTCGGAAAGATTATAATCATATATTGAAGCTAGCTTCTTTAATCCTTCGTCCAACATAAATGCATTTTGATATTCTTGAATTGATTTTGACGTATTAATAGATAAATGCATCGTTGCAATTTGACGTTCAAACATTTCTTGACTTAAATGTAGTTTTACTGTCAACTCATCGCCAGCTTGATTAGGTGTCAAAATAATATGTGGCTTATCTGTTGTAATTTCGTGTTCATTATCATTAATAGCATAAATATTAGTTGATAAAGATAAACACATTACTACAGCTATAAAAAATTGAAATATTTTTTTCATTATTTACCACCTCTCTTTTGATTTCCGATTGTGATTGAAGGTAATTCAGTTGGAATTTTCACTTCAAAAGAATCACTTACTAAACGTTGACCAGCATTTGTTTGAGCATCGTTAACGCGATACAACTCTGGTTTAATTGAGCCAGGAAGTTCAACTTTAACAAAATTTCCTTCATCATCTTGATATCCAAAGCTATTTTCTATGATTTTTCCAGTTTCATCAGTTTCAGGAATTAAATAATAAATCCAAGTTCCTTCACTAACATCAGCTAGATCCCCATCTCCAGGATCTTCTGCAAAAATAGCTTGATAGCCACTTAAAATTTCATCTTTATTATATCTTAATTCCACAACATTATAAGCTGGATTTCCAGCATATGTTCCTGTAAAGATCAATGATCCCTTTGGAATTGTATTATTTGCATCTAGTTTATAATCACCGCTTAATATACCAATACTATTTTCTTGCGACATATCAATATTATCACCTGTTGGTCCTAAGACATCAATTTCCGATAAACTAATATCATTTTCATCAACAGCAACAATCTTAATATAACTACTTGAATATGAAACCAATGATTTATTATTTTCTAATTCATCATTAACAATCTGGCTAAAATATAATTTATTTTCTTCACCTGTTTTTAATGAGTCTTCTTTTACTAAAGTCCAGTTGTCCTTATCATCACTTACATAAATCTGTACTTGATTAAATGACGGGTTAGTTAATTTAACCCCGGTTATGTCAGCCAAAGTATTTAGTGAAACAATAAATTCACCTTGTTTTGTATCTGTACTCCCTTTATAAACATTTTGATAATTGTTATCAATTAAATCGTTTACTGCTTTTTGTTCTGGTAAACATGGTGTTGAATCTTCATCACCAACTGCTTCATCATTATCTGAAATAAGATTAGTTTCAATCAGCCATTGATCTTTATCAAGACTTCCATCATGAGAAATTTTGATTGGTTTTAAAGTCAACTCTGCAGTTCGATTTAATAATTTATCATATCCAATGATTGAATAAGTAAAAACACGATTATTAACAGTTGAAACAGTATCTGTAAATGTTGTTTCACCAGTTTCTGCATTTACAAATCCAACTGCTTGACCGTTTCTTAAAATTTCATAACCTAACATTGCTCCATCAACTTTATTTGTGTTAGAAATAGTTAATGTTACTTGATTACTATTTTTGTCATTTGATAATGATGCATTAATTTCAGTGTCTACAGACATTCTAGCTTTACCATCTAAACGATAAGCCATTGAATCATCATCTAAATATTGTATTTTATCTGTTTCTGCTTCAAATTGGCTAATAAATGCTTTAGTTTCTTCATTTGGAATAATTCCCCATGCTGTAAAGAAATCTGTTAAATCTTTGTTAGCTGCTGCTGAAGCTAAACGTACAAAGTTTTGTTGAGCATCACTGTTTAATTTTAATGCAGTACCACCTTCAGGAATATTCACCTTCCCAGGATTACGAGCATAATAATCTACTCGAGCAAAGAACAATGAATTTAATTGTTCCTCGTGTGAATCATATAATTTATAATGATAATTTTGATCATAAGCTAAATGTAATTGCCAATACATTGCCAATTGTGTAAAGACATTACTTGACATTCCAACCGTATTTGAAGTTACTTTTTCATAAACATCTGGATATTTAAATCTTGTTGTATCATTAGAATCACGATTTTGTGATAATAATGAGAAATAGTTATTAGTTATTTCTGCAATTGCATAACTTCCTTGATTAATGTTATGTCCAATTTCATGGGCAATTCCCCAACCAAATAAAGAACCCGATAAATATTTTCCATTTTCTGCTGCTTCAAATGGAATTCCATTTGATAAACCAGATACTGAACCCCATTCAATTCCGATATGATTTCCACCAGCGTACATAAAAGCACCAGCAAACATTCTTTGATAACGGATATTTAAATGCTGAGCAGGATAGCGATCATTAATAGCAGCTGCATTTTCATTAAGCCCCTTATTTTGATAGAATAATTCCATCATTTGATCCATTGCATTTAATGAATTTAATAATTGATTTGCCTTTTCATCTAATGTTGTACCTTTTAAACCAGCCATGATTTGTTTACCTGATACTGAGTACAGCATATGATCAAGCATAATCTCAGTAGCTCCTAAAATACAATTTTTCTCGTCATAATCATAGTTAACACTATTGTCATCACGATGAAGTTCTTCGTGTTTTGAAGCCATTTTATTAATTTGTGTTTGTAAACTTTGAAGATAAGTTTTTACTTTTTCTAATCGTTCATTTTCATCACTAACTTGATATAAATCTAATGTAGCAATCTTTTCACCGCCTGATACTCTAACAGCAATCTTTTCATTAGAATTACCAGTATATTGAACATACACAGATCCACCTTTTTCAACTCCGATAGACTGTAATTCTTTCATACTGATTTCATTTTTACCAACTTTTAAGCTAATTGGACTACTAACAAACGAAGCTGATTCAGCATGATATTGCGAATATACAAGTTGTAAATTCACAGCTTGTCCATTACGTTTTCCTTCTTGACCTACATAAACGATAAATGTATCACCAGGATATGTAACATATCCTAACGGTTGCCAAGAGTTTAATCCTCCAAATCCAAGGTTTCCTTGTTTACTTGCTGCAATTCCATTATGAATCTCTTGCATATTTTGTAGTGCAGTTCCCTCAACAACTTGTCTTGCTTGATTAAGCTCTAACTGAATTAAATCTTTAAATGGATGTAATTCTTGTGATACCTCGTCAGGTGTATTCAATCTAGTTTGTAAATCATCAAGCGTTGTAGAAGTAACATCATCTCTTACAGTTAAATGGAATGAATCTGTAAATAAAGCATTGACATCTTCTTCTAATGAATCATAGTAATAAAAATTAAACTCTGAAATACGCATTGTTCGATTTGAACTTTGTACTCCAAATCTAACTTTATTAGTTTTTATTGGTTTCGCAAGATGAGCGATAAAATAAATTCTTCCGTTATCATCTGTTTTTCTTCTGAAAGCATCGATCGAAGCGTCTACTTCTTTACCACTTTCATCATAATATGAAATTCCAATATTATTAATACTACTATCATTAACTGGTCCAGCAAATGAAATATAGTTCATTTCATAGGTATCATCAAATTCAAACGTCAAACGCCAATTACGGTGATAACTAACTCCAAAATCCCAGTCATTGATTTGTAGATAAGAATCATAGTTATCATCTACTAAAGCTAAAGCGCTATTAGTTGTCGTACTCACTTCATCTAACGGGCTATTTACGATTTCTGTAACTCCATTATTTCCGTAGTAAACATTATTGATATGATTTGATAATTTCCCTTCACCATTTGAAGTATTAAGCAATTTATATTGTGGTAATTGAGCAGGTAAAATATTAACCGTCGTTGCTTCACTTACTAAAGAAGCTGGCCCTGTACCTTTTTTATTATTACCAGTAACATATACTTCATATTTAGTATTATCCTTTAAAGAAGTGATTGTATATGAGGTTCCTTCGTATTTACTTACAGCCTCAATATACTCTCCATTCCCCTTTTCACGATAAAAAACATTGTAAGAATCTGTACTCTTCATATCTTTCCAAGATACATTAATCGAGCGATAAGCACCAACTGCTTTTACATTATCAGGTGCATCAGGAACTTTTGAAGCTTGTGGTGTAGCCTCAACTGCAGCTGAATAATCTGATTCCCAAAGTGAATTTTTATCAGCATCATTAATCGCTTTAACACTAATTTTATATGTTTTACCATTTAATAGATCTTTATCGTTAAATGATTTTAAATTAAATGAATTGACATTAGAGGCATGCTCCTCAGTCTTACCATTATAGGTTATTTTTACTTTATAACCTGTAACGTTATTTAATGCATCCCACTTAATATAGAGTTCTTCATCTAACTCATCAACTGTAATTCCTGTCGGAATATCTAATTTTGGAGCAGGAATATGATCTTCCATCCCATTTAAAAACTCTACTTTAGAAATTTCTGCTAATGATTTAGAAGATGTTCCTGTTACTTTAATCGTAACTTTTTTTACTGCAATTTGAGTTCCTAAATCAATTACAATTGATCCATCAGCCTGAACGATTGCTTGTCGTGAAGCCATGCGAGCACGTGATTTAGCTGTACTGATAACTGCTTCTATCTCTTCTCCATTCTCAGCGACAACAATTACACTACCTTCTGTTATTGCATTTTCTTTAGTGCCTTGAATCGTCAACTGTGTAACTGCTACTGGCTTTTTAACTTCAAGACTCATTTGAATCGGATTACTTTGTGAAATTTCTTCATCTTTTTCTGGCTTTAACTTAAGCGTTTCTTCTTGAGCTGTCTCACTAAAAATATTTTCTATTTTTCCCTCTAAAGTTCCTTGTAACTCATCATTATTTAATGAGACATTGTTTACTAACAATGGCTGAGTTTCAATAACTGGTTCCAATCTTGTAACTTGAGTAGTTCCATTATCACTATAAGCATATGTAAAAGTGTGTAAATCTAATAAATCAATTTTATTATTATCATCAATATCTAATAAAGAATTAGAACTATCATTATTAAAAATGGCAGTAGATAATATTTTTTTATCTTTGCTATCAATTTTACCATCCTTATTAAAATCACCATATGCAAATGTACCAAATCCATTGCCTTCAATATTATCAGCAACTGAGTTTGTATTGACATACTTTACAGTAGTTTCATTGTTATTAACAACAACCTCTTTACTAACAGTTTCATAACCATCACCTTGAATTGTTAAAGTATATGTTCCATTAACAATATTCTTAAATTCAAAGATTTGACTATTTTCTTTAGTCGAATCTAATTCTCCAGTGTAAGTTTGTTCAATATTAGCTAATTGTGCTGACAAAGTACTAATATTCTTTTTAAAATACTGCGTATTAATAATCAGTTTTACTTTACCCGTTATTGAAGAATTCTTAACATCAGCTGTTTTTTCTGGCGACGTTGATTCATTATTAACTGTTTTTTCATTAGTTATCATTGAAGAATCGTTTTCATTTTTTGTTGATTCACCATTTGTAACTGATGTAGTTATTTCTTGCCCCTGACTTTCATTATCAGCATAAATAGTTAACTGTGTTGACCCCAGCAAAACAACTACGACAAGAAAAAAAGCAAGTATTTTCTTCATTGTAATTCTCCTTTCCTATTTGTTATTTTTGTCCATTTAATGGGCTTAACTCGCATTGCAAATCAATGTTACGTTATTTATTTTTACTGTGCTGTTTCTATTTTATGCGCACAAAAAAAATGCACACATAAAAATAGCGTACACATACACGAATGAATGCAACTGGCTGCCATATCATAATTGATGAAGGCCCTATAGCTTTGCGTACTTCTTTTTTCAAAGAGTTTGCCATATTTATGAACGCCATGATTATACAATGACTATGTGATAATGTCAAAAAGTTTGCTTAAAAAATGTATTATAAAAAAAACAATTTTATTTTCACTAAAAAAACCTCCAAAACCAAAATAATCACCTTTATATCATGTTATTTTTATTCCAACTCCTCTACTATTTTAAAATCATATTTTTACATATATTAAAAATCAACTCATAAAAGGTGTTTTATCCTTTGAGTTATTGAACTAATAACAACTTTTTGAAAATAAATACAATTTCCCAGGTAATAAATTTCGATATTTATTTTATATAACAAAAAAATGACTAGTTAAATAAGCTGGTCATCTTTTCGTTATATTATTTATTACAGTTAATCACCGATTAAAAGACTAATTTCTTTATTTTCCCAATAATATTATCAACTTAAGACCAGATCTTTTAAACAATTTATCAATTAGAATTGAAGCCTCAAAGGCAGTCCCGGATGTCCTGAATTTGCCTTTTCAACAGTATCAGCGCATAATACTCTAATGGTACTGACTGTTTTTCTATCAACTGCTTCCATATTAGCCTCCAAATACTGCTCGATAGTCTTTTTGGAATTTTTCAATCCCCTCAGCAGTCAAAGGATGTTTCAGCATTTGTTCAATAACACTGTAAGGAACAGTTGCCAGATCCGCTCCGGCTTTAGCACATTCGATAACATGACAGGCGTTTCTGACACTGGCTGAGATGATCTGCGCTTTGATATCATGCGTTTTGAATATTGCGGCAATATCTCTGATCAGCTGCAGTCCGTCCATCGAGATATCATCGATTCTTCCAACAAATGGAGAAACATAGGTTGCTCCGGCTCTGGCTGCCAGGATTGCCTTTTGGACTTTGTTGCTTTAAGGCAACTCATCCGCTTAATATGATTTGTTATTTAGTTCATCTCCTTTGAGCAACGATTCGCTATTACTTCTGCTCTCCCACACCTCATGATGTGAAACTTGCAAATCACTATATGATTCGTCGACAACTACGCTCACGAGAGACTTTCACCCTAGATATATGGCATGCCCATCACCCTTAAAAACTGTTGACTTTTCTACTTTGCCGTCAATTTTTAATGTTTGTTTTTAAATAAAATCAGCGCCTGCTGTATCTTATAAGTACGATAAAAATCAGTCAACATCATAATAACTACATACCCTAAACAAAATAACATGTATAAATTAGTTTTTATAAATAAACAAACGATCATTCCAATAGCTATCACTGTTAATGTTACTTTAGGATATTCAATTAAATCAATGATTAGATAATGCCATGCCTCTAAAAAAATACTGATTAAAAGGGCCAACAAAAAATATAATATAATCACTTGAAAATCAGTGTTTACAATCACTGTAGGAGTAATTAGATGCCTAAATAATAAGATATAAATAAAGCTCAACGATAGATTTATGCCTATTCTTTCTAGCACTTCAATCACCTTATTTCTAACCTTTCTTTAAATTTCTTCAAATAACTTCTTGTTAGGACTAGCATGATTCCATTTTGCATATACAAGGTATAACGAGAATTCAGTTCAGGCAGCATATACTCAATATAATTAATATTTACAATTATCGACCTATTTATCCGAATAAAGCTATATTTATCTAATAATTGCTCTAATTCATATAGTTTATAATGACATAGGTACTGACATGTCTGTGTGTTTAAATAGGCCTCTTTGGAAAATCCTTCAATATAGACAATATCTTGATAATTAATCCTATGTATCTTCTCAGCAAGATAACCAATTAAATACCGTTCGAGCATCTCATTTAAATCACTTTCAACACTTTTTAAATTATTGAGTGTAAAAGTATAATATAACCCTGCATATTCTATTCCTTGTTCCACTAAAATAATATCTAATTCTTGATAACGAGCAAAAAATGTTTCTAATTTTTGACGATGTTTCTCATTACATATTAATTTCAATTTTTTAGCTCCAATTGATATAACAATGTTTTGCTTTTATTATTTTCATCATATAGAATTATTTTTATTTTTAGCTCATTATCGTTTTTAATTGGTATAACACATGGTAAACCAGAAATATAATTGTTCTTAATTTTTTCATTATAATACAGCTGATATTCATGATTTCCCTGAATCAAATATGCTTTCAGTATTTTAAAATTAGTATTTTTTAAATGAATGTCTGGTTTCTTTAATACATTATTTTCACTAGTAATATCGATAGTATCATCCGGCAATACTGAATTATCATTAACTTTAATACTCACTTGTTTAGAAATTTCAATGAGTTCATCACGAATATAAATACCTGGGTATGCAACAGTTTTAGTATTGGTCGTTTTAAGTGTTCCTGTTTTATTATTACTCTCATTCCAAATAGAACAATATTCAATGATCACATCATCATTTCGATAAGCATAAATCGCATAATTTGTAAAAACACTTCGATCCTCTAAACGATACATTATCGGATCAGATAAAAAAGTTATTCCACCTATACTCATGATCAAAGCTATGATTGCAATTAGCCAATATGTTTTCTTTCGTGGGTGAACTCGCTTGATTAAAATTTTCGTATATCGCTCACTTAAATACTGATTTATCTTATTTAAGTGATACGTAATGCAGCAAGCCTTATAAAATATATATCCATAGATTCCAATCATAGAAAACCATAGTAACGAAACGAATAAAATATTTAATATCGGAAATGATAAAATAAAATTGATAATTATAAAGTTTTTAATATGTTTTTGATATTTTTCAATTTCAATATAATCGCTACTTATTCTCTCAATTCCTTTTAATACAAAATATAACATTGCAAAACTAATCAATCCTTTAACAAAAACAAATTCATTAAAATCAATACCTTGGTTCAATAAAAATTACTATACATAAAGCTATTGTTAAAATTAATGCATAATCAAGATACTTTTCTCTTAACCGTTTACGGATACATAAAAGTCCTAAAATCATCAAAAGAGCCGAAATATAGGCAGGAATTAAATTTACATCATTGATCGTTAATTTAAGACCATACATAAAAATAAATGCTAATGCGATTAAACCAATTCCCATAATTATTAC
Organism: Thomasclavelia ramosa DSM 1402; assembly: GCF_014131695.1. Taxonomy (NCBI): domain Bacteria; kingdom Bacillati; phylum Bacillota; class Erysipelotrichia; order Erysipelotrichales; family Coprobacillaceae; genus Thomasclavelia; species Thomasclavelia ramosa. The sequence continues at coordinate 878,662 of NZ_CP036346.1, read as the reverse complement.
CTCTCTCTACTTCAAGTATATCTAATAATTTAGATTGTTTCATGCCTTTTGGTCTAAATTGCATTAAATTAGCCTGAATTACAAAAAAATCACAGTAAATACTGTGATTACCAACGTTTTATAATTACATGCAGCTTAGCTAGATCCATCTCTAAAATTTTACCAATTTCCTTTTTTAAATAAACTTCATTTAATTTTGTCTTGGCAATAAATTCGTTATTATTCTTTTCAAATTGAGCTAATTTTTTAAATCTCTCATCTTCACATAAATCATAATAATAGCCATCGTCAAATGATACAACTAAAATATACTCATGTGGTTCTTTATTACTACGGTGACTATACCAATATACAAATAATAAGATTAAAATGATTGCAACCGCCCCAATAATATAATAAATATTCATTCTTCTACCTCCGACTATATCAATTTAACTAAAAAAACTTTACCTTATTATTAGTAACAAATTTGACTTTGAATAATTTTTTTACTTAATCATCTAAATTATAACATTTTATAAAAAGAAAATCCCGTAGAATAATAACATTCTACGAGATCTGGGAAGTAATTCATTTACTATTTATATTCTATCATATGATAAGTATTTTTTCTACCAATCCAGCTTTAAAAACAAACTACCCTTTTAGTTTATTCCGCTGCTCCATTTCTCTTTTTACTAGAGTACTTTCATAATTATCTATTTTATGCTTTAAATAGCTGATGATCGACTGTAATTCTTCAACTTGTGCTTCTAAATTTCCTAATTGTTCGATCATAATATCTTTTCTTTGAGAAATCGTATGCTCTCCTTCATTAAATAAATCTACATACAACTTTATTTGCTCAATTGTCATTCCAGCAGCCCGCATACATTTAATAAAATTGATTCGACGCAAATCCGGTTCCTGATAATCTCGATGACCACTAATATTTTTTGCTACAGGATTCATTAATCCAATTTTTTCATAATATCGTAATGTTGTCGAACTAATCCCAAATTTTTTACTAACTTCTGCAATTGTCATTTTCATCACCCTCTTTATATAATTATAAGTCATAATTTGTAGACCTTCAATTTTTATTTTAATCGATAAATCTTCATTTGAGCTAAGCAAAGAATGACACCAACTATTTGCATTAATGCCCCAAGATAAAAAATCATCCGATAACCACTAAAGGCAGCAATAATTCCCCAAACAACTGAACCAATTGCATACCCAATATCCATTGCAGCATAATATGTCGCATTAGCAATACCGTTTTTACTTTCCGGCATTCGCTTAATTAAAAATGTATTAACAATCGGGGCAACAGCTCCAGTTGCAAATCCAGCGGGAAGCGCTAAAAACAGGAGTTGGTACATCCTAGTTACTTGACCAATTAAATATACACTAATAAAAAATAATAAAGAATTTAATAACAACATTTTGAACTCACCAAAATGAATAACTAGTCTATTCATAATAAAACGCGAACTAATCATTCCAATTGCATTTACTGAAAAAAACATTCCTGCTCCAGCAAATCCAAGACTAATTGCATATAGAGAAACAAATGAGGTAATTGCACTTTGCGTCAAGGAATTAAAGAATAATACTAAAATCGGAACAATTAAAATAAGCCAATTAATAGTTTCTTTCTCTTTATTTTGATTTTCTATGCTAACAATTGATACATCTTTACCCAGCAGCATTAACCCAAAAGTTAAAATACAAATTAATAATGAAACAATAAAAAGCAATTTAAAGCGATCATAATTAGCTCCTAAAATACTATAAGCAATCGATGGTCCTACTACCCCTGTTAAACTGTTGGCAATAGAAGCATAACTAACCCCTTCTAATAATCGATTAGGATGACACATTTTGGCAACATATGTACTAGCCCCAGTTGAAGCTATTCCAAACCCAATCCCTTGCATTATTCGATAAATAATCGCCAATTCAATTTGCTTACAGTCAATAAAGAAAAATGCTGCAGCCATCATCAACGTTATACCACCTAATATTACTTTTTTACACCCAAATTTATCTAACAAAATACCCGCAATAAAACGAACACACAAAGCTGCCAAAGTAAAAATTGATGTCATCAATCCTGCGTATGTATCTAATCCAGTTAAATTTTTAGCAAAAATCGTTAGAACCGACAATACAATATTGGAACAAAGGCATATTGCGAAAAGAATTATTACTGATAATAGATACTTTTTTGTCCAAAGTTTTTCTTTCACGACTATTTTCCTACTCGTTTAGCATTATCAGAATTTGGATCCCAACGTTCTGCCTTTAAATCCATATTATCTAATGCTCTTTTTATATTTTTCAAATCAACCTCATCTAAAATAACTTTGCTGGCTTTAATATTTTCTTCAATCCGACTTAGCTTTCGACTTCCTGGAATAGGTACGATCCAATCACCTTGAGCCATTACCCAAGCTAAAGCGATTTGAGCTGGAGTTACCTGTTTTTCTTTTGCTAACTTCTTGATCAATTCAACTAGTACTTGATTTATTGCCATATTCTCTTTTTTAAATCGTGGTTGTTTACTTCTAGTATCATTTTTAGAAAAAGTTTGATTAGGGTCGATCGTTGCTGTTAAAAATCCTTTACCTAATGGTGCAAATGGAATAAATCCTATTTTCAATTCCTTTAATGTATCAAGTAATCCATTTTTTTCAGGTTCTCTAAAAATCATCGAATACTCACTCTCAACTACTGTAAGTGGGCAAATAGCATGAGCTTTTCTTATTGTTTCAACGCCTGCTTCTGATAATCCCCAATGCTTTATTTTTCCTTCCGCCATCAATTCTTTCATTGTTTGAGCAACAAGCTCAATCGGTGTTTTAGGATCAACACGATGTAAATAATATAAATCCACATAATCTGTTTTTAAACGTTTCAGTGATTCTGATAAAGAAGTGCGAATTACTTCAGGACGTGCATCTAAAACCTGCTTTCCATCAATCACCTTGATTCCACACTTAGTTGCGATCTGATAATTATCACGGGGATAGATACTCAATGCCTGTCCAACTAAATCTTCATTATATAAAATTTCTCCTGTTTCACTAACACCTTGATAACACTCTGCAGTATCAAACATTGTAATTCCTGCTTGATAAGCACCGCGAATTACTTCAATCATTTCTTTTTGATCACTCGCATCACCAAAACCATGGGTCATTCCCATACATCCTAGACCAATTGCTGATATTTCAAAATTACTACCGAGTTTTCTTGTTTCCATTTTCTCTTCCTCCAATATCTTTGATAAATACATCCTAATACTTAGAGTCAACTATAAGTCAATAGTTTTAACTAAAAAAGAACAACTCCCTTATTCATAAAATTAATAGATTGTTTTTCGTAAAATACATTATTTTACTCGTTTTACTAAATAGATATAAATGTTGATAAATTTAAGCAAATAATCTTGAAAAATTAACATATAATGGTACAATACATACGGTCTTAAATATACAAGCTGATTACAGGGGGAAAAGCCAATGAAAGCATTTTCACAAATGAACAATAATGAGTTATGTGAATTAAAAAAAGAATTAGAAAAAAGATATCTTGATTTCAAAGCAAGAGATTTAAAATTAGATATGTCACGCGGTAAACCAGCTAGTGAACAATTAGATTTATCACTCGGTTTATTAAAACAAGAAGATTATATGATTGATGGTATTGATTGCCGTAATTATGGTGGCCTTGAAGGTTTACCAGCAATGCGAAGATTCTTTGGTGAATTATTAGATGTAAATGAGAAAAATGTTATTGTAGGTGGAACGTCTAGTCTAACATTGATGTATGATTATCTTAGTCAAGCTATGTTATTTGGTGTCATGGGAAATACTCCATGGTCAAAGTTAGATAAAGTAAAATTTTTATGTCCAGTTCCTGGATATGACCGTCACTTTGCTTTTTGTGAACATTTCGGAATTGAGATGATCAATATTCCGATGAATAGTGATGGTCCTGATATTGAGACAATAAAAAAACATCTTCAAGATGAAAGTGTTAAGGGAATGTTCTGTGTTCCTAAATATTCTAATCCTCAAGGAATCACATATAGTGATGATATTATTAAAGCAATTGCCAGTTTAACACCAGCAGCAAAAGATTTTAGAATTATATATGATAATGCTTACTGTGTTCATGATTTGAATGAGCATGGCGATACCCTTTTAAATATATTTAACGAATTGCCTAAATATCAGCATGAAGATATGGTCATCATGGTCGCTTCAACATCAAAAATCAGTTTTGCTGGAGCGGGTGTATCATGTATTGTTGCCAGTGAAAATAATATTGTGGACATAAAAAAAAGATTAACGATTCAATCTATCTCGCAAGATAAAATGAATCAATTAAGGCATTTGAACTTTTTTAAAGATGTTGCTGGTTTAAAAGCTCATATGAAAAAACAAGCAGTTTTATTAAAACCTAAATTTGATTGTGTAATCGAACACTTAAATAATGAATTAGGCGGTAAAGGAATTGCTTCATGGATTGAACCAAATGGCGGATATTTTATCAGTCTCGATGTAATGCCTGGATGTGCTAAACGAATTGGGGAATTATGTAAAGATGCTGGTGTCGTTTTAACAACTATCGGAGCAACTTACCCATATGGAATCGACCCACAAGATACTAACATTAGAATTGCTCCATCATATCCTTCAGTTGATGAATTATCAAAAGCCGCTGAACTACTATGTATCTGTGTGCAATTAGCTTGTTTAGAAAAACTATTAAAATAAACTTAGCGAAAGGAAACTTATTCCTTTCGCTTTTTATTTCTTAATTTTCCAATTACAGCCATCACTATTAATGTGAGAGCAGTAATAATATATAAATTCCCCAAAATAAAATCTAAACCATTATTATTTACATGAATCATTAGATTTGGACAAATAACTGAAAAAATTAAAAATACTGTACCGAAAAATAAACCTTTTACTAGACTCGCTGATACATCATTTTGATGACATGACTCTTTAATATTCATCTTCATCAATTCTTTTTCATCAATACTATCATAATAGAAGATTGCATCATTATTAAATTCATCATTAGCGTAATTATTTTCAAAATACTGCCATCCCAAATTTTGATATTTACGTTTGATTAATACTAAGTCATTGGAATCAACAATATAGATACGTTGCAAATCCTTTTTCTTTTTAAATTTTAATACATCTAATCTTAAAGGTTGAAAAAGACCAAAAGGAATAATAGTTTCCAAAATATAATTATGCTGTACTTTTTTATTTAAATACTTCTCTAGTTCCTGACTTCCTAAATAAAGCTTGATCCTCATCATTTCAATCATTCCTTTCAATTATTAGATAATATTGCATTAACTTTAACAATCTCATTAAAATATTCATCTCGTGTTAGACCATGTCGATTTAAAATTTTATCGATCTTACCATCTTTCATATATAACATTTTAGTTGAATACGAGGCAACAAATGCATCGTGAGTCACCATAATAATTGTTGTTTGAGAATCATGGTTGATTTTCGAAAATAATTCCATTAATTCTCTAGAATTATTACTATCAAGATTACCAGTAGGTTCATCAGCAATAATTATTTCAGGTTTACTAATTAGGGCTCTTGCAATTGCCGCTCGCTGCTGTTGCCCACCAGAGCACTCATATACATGTTTATCGAGTATGTCCTTAATACCTAAAATCTGTGTAACCTGCTCTAAATTTTCCTGCCATTCTTTTTCACCGATACTATTTATAATTAACGGAAAAAGAATATTTTCACGAATCGTTAAAGAATAAAGTAAATTATAATTTTGAAAAATAAAACCTAACTTTTTCTTTCTAAATTTTGCCTTTACTGCCCCACTCATCCCAACAATACTTGCACCTGAAATATTAACAATTCCTGAAGTTGCTTTATCAATTGTTGATAAAATATTTACTAAGGTCGTTTTTCCAGAACCAGAAGGCCCCATAATACAAACAAATTCATTATTTTTAATTTCAAAACTAAGATCATCTAAAGCAATTTTTGGTGAAGGACCTAGTTCATCATATATTTTCTTTAAATTTTTAACTTCAAGCATAATATTTGTCATTTTTAATTTCCTCCTTTCTTTCATATAGAATAATCATTTCTGCTAACATATAAGGAATTAGATATTCAGCCATAATAATAAAAGTTGTCATTATTCCCATTCCCTGATTAAAATAAAAGACAATAAAAATATTAAAAATATAAATTATTGACAATATCCAAAGATGACGAAAATAATATTTTATTTCCTGCATATAAACAAAATCAATTTCTGCTCTTGCAAAGCCAAGTTGATAGATGGCATGAAAGTGTTCTCTTCTTTGTATATGATCAATTTTAAAACGATTTATAAGCGTCAAACTCAATAATATATTTGTAATAACAAATGCAAGATGCATCTCAAAATTGAACAAACTATTATCAATAGTCCCACAAATGAATGGCACGATTCCGATCATTGCTACCATTAAGATTAAAATAAAAGATTTTGACTGTTGCATAATCAAACTTACATCTTCTTTAATTAATAGGTCTTTTGCCGTTTTGCAGTACTTTAAAGCATTTCTATTATAGTGATGTGGTAAATAATGCCGAAACACTCCATAGGCACCGACTGCCCCAAAAAATGAAAATAAGATATATCCACCAACTTGATTATTTCCAGTATACATACATATTAAGCCAAATATATAAATAAGAGGATAAATCCAATCCGGCGGTTTTATTGCACGAGTATCTTTTTTATAACTAATTATATTATGATTTTCAAGTAATTCTGTTATTCCAGTACGCATAATAAAACCACTATTAAATAACATAATTACCAATATCATCGCTAAAATTACTGCTAATCCCTGCATCAAAGCATCAAAACTAAGGACAAAAATATTTGCATCAACACTTAAAATTTCGTATATCACCATTTTAACAATTGGACTTATTCCCAAAAAAACTATAATTCCAATCATTGAAGAAAAAAGGACAATACATAATACTTGAACCAAACTGTATATAGTTCGTTTAAAAAAGCTTAGCCCTGATAAGACAGTTAACCCCATTTCTCTAGATTTAAGTCTAATAAAATAATTGCTTGAATATACCATTAAAACGACACACATAAAGATCATAAAAAACGTTAATAACGCATTATATAAAAATTGAATATTTAAAAAATCTAAATTACCACTAATCTCTGGTGATTTTAGAATTTCCATAAATAATAAACAAACAGTTACTGTTGAAGCTATACAAATACATAAATCAACAGCACTCTTTTTTTCTAACTTTAATAAGTGCAATGCCATTTTAATCATCTTTACAATCTCCTCTTTTTATTAACTTTGTAAAACACTTATTAATACTTTTGCTAGCTCTTTTGAATATCTCAGTATATGGTGTTTTTAAAGCTTTAAATTGTTCATTTACAAGTTTATCAATACTATGCTCATTATCCTTTAATTCTTTTAATGGATAAATATAACTCTCTTTCATAATTGAAATATAATTCTCACGAGGATTATCTAAATTATATTCTTGGGACCAACTGCTAAAATGTTTATTTAAATATTTATTTAACATTACTGGATCATTTCTATCTCGATAAATTCTAATAAGACCTAATGGATCATTGATCGGAACAGATAATGAAACTATATAATTAAATAGATTATTTATCTGACTATTATTCATTATTTGAAAAGAATACGTATCACTAGTAGTATGAATATCAAGATCAACATAATAATTCAAAAAGAAATATGCCTTACCATCACACCCCTTTGAACTACACATCGATAAATCAATCTGCATAATGTCATTACAATTAATTTTCACTTCATTAAAACAAAATTCATTTTGATTAATCAACAGACCCTCGTATTCATGATTTATAGAATTATCAAAAATAACCTCTACTTTATGCCGTTGTATATATGCTTTAATTTTTTCATCAATATCTTTTAACTCAATTTGTAATTGTTCAATATACTCCTGTTTTCTTTCAAGTACATATCTAATTGAAAGTTCACTATTCATTATTAGTTTTATCTCATCAATGGATATTTCCATTGAACGTAATAGTAAGACCATTTTTAATGTATCAAGATCTTTAGATGAATAATTCCGATAATTATTTGCATCTCTTTGACAAACAACTAAGCCTTCTTTTTCATAATAAATTAGTGTTTGTTTAGTTATGCCAAAAATCACTTCAACCTCGTGTGTTGTCATAATAAAACCTCCCTTCTACCTAACATTTAACACTATATACTAAGAATACAGTCAAGGATTATTTATCAAACAACTCAATTAATTGCTTTTTAAAACTATTTCCAATTGGCAATATGGAACCATCTACCAGTTCTACGCAATTTGCAGCGATTTTAATAACAGCATGAAGATTAACAGCATAAGATTTATGGATTTGAATAAAATTTTCATTTTTCATTTGGCAGACAAACTCGCTTATATTTTTTCTTTCAATATATTCACCACTATTAGCATGAATATGAATGTAATGTCTAAAGGATTCAACATAATTAATTGAACTTATTCTTACTTTAGAAATAGTTCCGCTATTTTGAATTTGATAAGTTTTAAATCTTTTTACCATGACATCACCAAGCTGACTCATGAGATTATCAATATCTTCTATAAATTTATTGGTTCGAATATAATTAAAGGCTTCTAACTCATAACCTTTTTTTATTAGCTCTAAATCTTCTAAACCAATCAATACGATGATTTGCTGATAATCCTCTAAACGAATCCTCTTTAAATTTTCAATTTCAGCAATATTTTTAATTTCCATCATATAAACATCATAATTAACTGCTTCTTGGTAATCCATGATTTGTAGATCATCACATAACTTAAGCAGTTCTATTTTTAAGATATTTTTGATATCTTGATTTTTTATTGCCATTGCGATCCTAATCATGATGAACCCCGCTTTCAATTTCATCGATATATTGAGATACCATACGTTTAGGATTAGCAATAACTTCTAATAAATTATATGGATCATTAAGCGTTATTCCAAGAGACTCAATATGTTTACAAGCCATTACAAACTTTTGTGATTCTCTTGTATAAAGTGCTTCTAGTTCTACAGTAGTACCATCTTTCATTGTAATTGTAAAAGTTATAGGATGCCCAATTAAACCAAAAGGAAATATTGGAACATCATGCCAACCTAAATCAATCCTATCCATCTGTTGAACTTTTAAAGCGAGGAAATAGCTATTTTGCTGTTTAGGAAGATAAAAAGCTTTGATTCTAGCTGTAAATTTTCTAAACGAACTATATTTAAATACCTCTTCATCGATACTCCACCACATTCCAGAGCTATAAATTATTGGACCAGCAATAAAAAAATTAATAATTAAAATAACAAGGCCTAAAAAAATTCCATTGACGATTGAAGCATGGTATTGAACTTCAAATACAATCAACATTGTCGCAAATGGTACCCATATCAACATATTGACAATAGCTAAAATCCTTCGCGGTTTTCCGATTACATATTTTTTCACGTCCATCTCCTCCTAATTTTATTTTATCTAATTATTATTAAAATGATATACTTATGGCACGTATTGAGATTTACTGGCACAAAAAAAGATTAATGATTCTGCTCATTAATCTTTAATACGATTTTTTCGATATTCTAGGAAATCATTAAAGAACATCCGAATTACACAAATTAACGGAACTCCTAAAAACATTCCCAAGAATCCAAAGAGACTCCCAAATATGGTAATCGAGCAAATAATCCAAAATGGTGATATTCCTACACTATCGCCTAAAATGCGCGGTCCTAAAATTAAGCCATCAAACTGCTGTAACGCAAAAATGAAAAGAGCAGTCCAGATTGCTGGCATTATCCCATTTGTTAATAATACGATAAAAACTACAGGCACCCCACCTATGAATGGTCCAAAATAAGGAATCATGTTGGTAATAAAAACAACAAAAGCTAATAATGGGAAAAACGGTAAGCCCATCAGTCCAAATCCGACTAGTGCAATCAATCCAATAATGACTGAATCAATGAATTTCCCATAAATAAAATTACCAAAAATACGATGTGATTTAATCGCATAACCATGAATTAAATCCAAATTTTCTTGACTAATAAAACAAAGCATAAAACGATCAAAAATACGTGCAAGTTTTTCTGCTTCAATCAAAATATATGGACAAAAGATCAAGCCCATCAAAATAGTTAATAACGTACTCCCCGTTTTACCTGCAAAAGCAATTACTTCCATAAAATCATTTGCGCTAAGACTTTTGATAGAATCAACAAAAGTCTGCTCCACCTGGATAATCGTTCCAGCTAAATTAGGATCTTCAAAAGAACTATTTATCGATGCTTCAAAACTCTTAACATATGTATCAATATTTTTAGCAAATTCTACTGCATAATCCATAACCATAGGAATTAACCAGGTCAATAACAAAATAATCATTAAAATTACTGCCAAGCTCACTAATAAAACACTTAATACACGTCTATGCTTTTTCAAAAATGAGCTTTGACAGTTTTCAAACAGTTTAGTCACCATCTGTACTAACGGCTCTAAAAAATAGGCTAGTACCCCACCTATAATAATCGGGAAGCACGCATTTAATAATACCGAAAACCATGATGGTTCAAATACCTTATAAACAACTATTAACAAAATTCCGATTATTAACAGTCCACTATATTGTTTTAATTTATCTTTTTGCATTTATAATTCTCCTTAGATAGTTATCCTAATTATACCATAATTATGCAGGCATTTCCCCTTTTTATTCCACTTATCCAAAAGTTGCTCTATATGCGACAACGTCATTACTTCATAAACCTCTTTACTAACTAGATCATATAAATGGAAATCATCATTAATAACAACTAAAGTTAGACCGTATTCACTTAATTTTTCCAAAATAAAACCCTCCTCAATGCAGTTTATGCATTAAAAGAGGGAATATTACTCATATACATGATCAAACTTAAAGAAAGCATTACACCGCCAAATACATCACTAAAATAATGGACTCCCAAATATATACGACTTAATGTCACAAATAATATAATTATTATACATCCGCTGATCAACAACTTGCGATATTTCAACTTACTATGATACAAATAATAAATAAATAATCCATATAGACAAGTTATTGCCATTGCATGTCCACTAGGAAAACTATAATTAGTTTCGTTGACTAAATGCACAACACTTGGTCGAGGCCGCTTAACAATAAACTTTATAATTCGATTAAGCAGCTGCTGGATAAATGACGCTGCTAAGCAAACTAGAGCAATTCTTTTACTGATTATAAATGAAACACAGATTGCTCCAATAATCCCGATAAAACTTCCTAGATGAGTTACCATAATTACAATTGGTGTTACTCTTTCATTAATCAGTATTTGCAGCAATTGATAAACAAAATTATCGATTGGTTTAATTATTCCAGTCATAATTAGAAAATAATCAAGGATAAACAAAGCTAATGGGATTAAAAAAAACCACTGTTTATAATTCTTTTTTAACTTTAACGCCATTTTCTTTAACTATAAATGCTGGTACCCCAACAACTGTACAATTATCAGGGACATCCTTTAACACAACTGTTTGAGCTCCAATAATACTATTATTACCAATCGTAACATCACCAATAACCTTTGCTCCTGCTGAAACCATGACATTATTCAATAACGTTGGATGGCGCTTTACTTTGTGTTCACCAGTTCCAACTCCACCTAAAGTAACACCTTGATATAAAACACAATCATCACCTATGATCGTTGTTTCACCAATAACTACCCCCATACCATGATCAATAAATAAACGCTTTCCAATAGTTGCCCCAGGATGAATTTCGATTCCCGTAAAAAATCTTGCAATTTGGCTAAACATCCGTGCTAAAAATTTTAAATGTAATTTCTTCCACAAAAAACTATTGATCCGATAACAAAACATTGCATGTACCCCAGGATAATTAATAATCACATTTAAGGCATATCTCGCAGCCGGATCCGTCTCTAGTACTTTTTTTATTAAACTCCTATTTTCCATACTCTCACTCCTTCTAGTTAATATATCGATAAATCATCAATAATGCAACTAATATATATTATATTTATGAAATTTTTTATTTTTTTTCTAGGCAAAAATTAAACAGAACTCATCCCCCATGAGTTCTGTTTAAACGTTATTAGATACTATTATAGTGTGTATCTTTCTTCCCCTACATAAATCATTAATTGATTTATAAATAGATTATAGCTTCTATAAGAAAAATGTCAATATAAATATTGAAAAAATCTAATTTTTTTATTATTTTTTAGTATATTCATAAACTATAAAGTGAAAATCATAAATTTGTATACAATTATACACTATTCAAATAAAAAACTGCTATTAAGCAGTTTTTAAATTCCATATAGTTTTAAAATAACATTATAAGCTTTATCAATAATATTTTTAGATAAACGACCTTCAATCGAGAATAAGCGTCCATATGTAGTTTTTCGAAGTTCCTTGTATAATTTAGGCTTGGTATATTTTAAATAACTCCACAAATCATCTTTATCTTGAATACTCTCAGGTGAACCATCATGAGATAAAAGAGCACAAGTTATCAAAGTAATCATTGATAGATACTTGATCATATAATGACGTTGCTTACGAGAGCGCAGTGTATAAATATCATAATAATCAATATATTCACGTGCTGTATCTAATAATGCAGGAATAAAAATATCGTTATTAATAACATTTTCAAATGGATTACGGCCAAAACAGTATAAAGGCATGTCGATATAGCAAAATGATCTAATATATGGAAGAGGAGCGTAGGCAAACATCTCCATATAAAAAGTTGCATTTAGAGGAAAATTATCAATCACTTCTTTAATAATCTTAGTTTTTATAATTAATGCCGGTGTTAATAAATATTGCTGTTTTTTAAAATGTTTTATTTCATGCCAGCCAAAAATTTTATCACTTGGCAAAAGCGAACGATAGCTTACTTTGCGTGGTCTTTTTCCATAACAACAAAAATAATCGGTTACTAAAACATCCAGATTTGCTTGTACTCGAATAATATCTTTTAATGTTTCAATGACCCGTACTAAAGATGCCTGATCAAACCAGTCATAACTATTCAAGAGTTTAAAATATAATCCGGTGGTATACTGATAAGCACATTTAATATCATCGATATTTTCAGTATTTTTAATAACTTTAAAAGTATCAGGGTATTCATTTTGATATTCCATTGCTACTTCATAAGTTTCATCAGTTGAATTTTTATCAATAATAATAACTTCTAGTTCATCTTTTAATAATAAACAGGAACCCAATGCTTTGTGCATATACTCGATTGCGTTGTAACAAGGAATACAGATAGTTAATAACTTCATAATAGCCTCCATTTATATTCTTAGTTATATCTTAGCATATTTATGGCATAATATATAGTTGATATTGCATTTGGGACGATTTTATGGTATTTTATTTAAGTATACGTTAAAGGAGAATTGCTATGTATTTCGTAATAAATTGTTTTATTAGTGCAGTATGTATTATTTCTTTAATTTTATTCACTGAAGTCTTTCCTAAATGGACTAAATTATTAGTTGGTGCAGTACAAGTTGTTACAACTTCTTATGCTATTGCTATTCTAATTAAAAAAATCGGTGAATGGACTTCGGTATGGTCAGGAGATTATAAATACATTAATAGTAATTTCTTATGGATCCTACCTATCGTTGCTGTAATTACTATTGCAGTTGCGTACATCTGTAATAAAAAATCAAAAAAAGCAGCAAAATAAAAACATGAATTCAAATTCATGTTTTTATTTTATACCTTTTTCTTTAGCAATTGCATCTAATGTTGCTGCCATCCGAGTTAATGCTTCGATAACTTGTTGATCATCACGATAAACACCTAATACAATACGTAGATGTCCTGCTCCACCGGGTCCATAATTAATTCCATCATTAACCGCCACTTTAGCTTCACTAATAAGACGCTTACAAATCGCACTACTATCGCCTAAAGCGCTAACATCAACCCAGGCTAAGAAACCAGAGGCTGGCAATTCCATTGAAACCCCAGGTACTGTATTTAAAATATTGTAAGCTTGATGACGACGAATATCGTAAGCACGGTTGAATTCATCCATAAATTCAGGATGCTTAAAAGCTTCAATTGCAGCAATTTGACTAACAGTATTAGTTGCCCCAATCACACTTACCGCACAACCATACATCACATCCATAATTACATCACTTGCCATAATATAGCCAACTCGATAACCGCTTAATCCCATCCCTTTAGAAATTGAACAAACGGTAACTGTATGTTCAAACATACCATCTAAAGCCATCGGTGCAATAAACTCATTTTCAAATGTAAAATCTTCAAAAGCCTGATCACAAACAAGTACTAAATCATGTTTTAAAACCACTTCCCTAATTGCCATAAGACTTTCATGATTATAGACTGTTGTAGTCGGATTATTAGGATGAGTTAAAACAATCATCTTAGTCTTGTTACTAACTAGTGATTCTAATGCTTGTTGATTAATTTGATAATCTTCAGCTTCATTTAATTCAAGAACTACCGGCGTAGCCTGCATCATTGTAATATTTTGCATATTATTAGGATAACTTGGACAAGGAATGATTACTTCATCACCCTTTTCCAAGAAAGGATACATTGCAAAGAATAAAGCACTATCACTTCCAGGCGTAATAATTACGTTTCTAGCCGGATTTAAATCTACCCCATACATTTTCTTGGCTTTTTGACAAATCATTGCCCTAAGCTCCATATTTCCCGTTGGAGCAGTGTAATGCGCTGCTACAGGAGATTTTATTGCTTCAAGTGTTTTTTCCATAATATGCTCAGGAATTGAAAAGTCAGGCATAAAAGGATCGGCCCATCCCATTAATGCTACTCCATTTTCAGCTAATTTAGCAAAACTATCACCAACATCCGCTTTTTCTACCTCGCTGAATAGCCCGCCTTCAAACCCTAAAAACTCTTTTTTCATTCTATTTTTCATCTTAGTACCTACTTAATAAAATAAATATTTTTACGTCCCGGATGTAAATAAATTAATCCATCTCGAGTAAATGCTACTGTTTCTTCAGTATAGAAATAATAATCTTGGCCAAAAGCTTTGCTCTTTGTATTTAATTCAAGTGCATATGTTGTATCATATGACATTAACACATCACCTTTAACAGGAATTGCTTTTTGATTATTCCATAAACCAATCGTTGTCCCTGGCCCATGACCATAAATATTACATGGATGAGAATATAATACAGCTTCAATTCCTTCATCTTTACCTTGTTTCAAAGAATCTATCAAAACATCATTACCACTTTTACCATCAGCCATGTTTTCAGCCACAATGTCTTGAAAACGATCATTAACCTTCATTCCATCAAGCAATTCCTGTGGAATACTCTCTTCATCATCTTTAGCAATATAAGCCAATCTTTGAGTATCCGTACAAATATTCAAATATTTAATTCCAAAATCACAATGTAATAAATCACCTTTTTCAATTACACCAAAATATCGGGGATTATCTAAACCAGGTCGTTGTAAATCAACAGTTGGTTCAAACCAATAATCTAATCCTAGATCTTTAACACGCTGCATCATCAACCATTGTAAGTCCTCACAAGTAGTAACCCCTGGAATAATACTTTTTGAACTAAAAGCTTCTTCAATCACAGAAAAAGCAACCTCCATAACTTCTGGATGTAATTCTAATTCTAATGGAGTACGCAACTCCATCAGCTTAATTGCCAACATATCATTACGTACGATTCGTTCAGCATATTCTGGAGCCATTTTTGCTGTAATCATTTCATATAACCCCTGTGTCAATCCATCACTAAAAGCAAAATTATTTGAAACATTGACTGCAATTGTTTGTGGATCATATTCTTTGCATAAACGATTTAAACAAGCCATTTGATCTTCATTATTAAAATCAGTCCAATAACTTGTATAATATGGCGCTAATTCCTCACTTGGCATACAGAGAGAAAAACGATGTATATTATCCCCCTCTTTAACAAAAGCAAACAATGAAATTCTTCGTGCAGTTGGATAATTAGCTGGTGTAATTGCATGAAATAATGGATCTTCATTATATTCTTTAGAAGCACTGATCCACATATCAACATCATATTTTTTCATTACTTTAGGTAAAATAAGTTCTAATCGTTCTTTCAAACAAGCATCTTTAATTTGATATTGTTCTTTTACTGATCTAATCTCTTTCATAGTTTCCTCCTAGAAAAATAAGGTACACAAAGTGTACCCTATTTTATTTCTTATTTTTCAACTTTAGCATAAGCTAATTGATAATGTCCTTCTGGTGAATGAGTTACACCTGTTACTTTAGAAGACATTAAGTATGGTTCAGCATATCCAAATAATGGAATTACATAATGTTGTTCACCAACTAAATAGTTTTCTGCAGCATGTAAAGCATTCATACGTTCAGTTTTATCATCAATTGCATTAGCAGCAGCTACTAATTCTTCGTATTTAGCATCATCTACTGTGTTACCTGGAGTAGTTGAACCAACATACATTGATAAATAAGCCATTGGATCGATGAAGTCAGCAGTCATGGCATGACGACAGATTTCGAAATCACCTTTGTCACGAGCATCAAAGAATGCTTCACCTTCAGTTGCACTTAAAGTAAGATCAATATAAGCTTCTTTCATAGATGCTTGCATTGCTTGAGCAACGTTTTTATGCATAGTGTTATCATTGTAAGTATATGTTAATTTTAACATATTACTTTCACTATAACCTTTAGAAGTCATGATAGCTTTTGCTTCATCTAAGTTATAAGTAGCTAATTTTTCTACAGCATCTTGTTCTTCACGGAAGTCACCAGTTGCTCCAGGAATACCTTTTGGAATTAATCCATTTAATTCATAAGCATTGTCACCATATCCTAATGCTTTTAAAACATTAGCACGGTTAATTGATAATCCGATTGCATTACGGATATCAGCATCTTTTAATTCTTCTCTTGTATTTTCATCACCAGCATTGATTAATACGTAGTAGTTACATACAAAAGGATCGATTTTCCAAGATTGTTTCTTTAATTCATCCTTGCTATTGATAGTATCAATGTTACAAGAAGTAGCGAAATCTAAATCACCTTTTTCAAACGCACTAGTTTGTGCATCCATATCTGACATTACTTTAAAAGAAATAGAATTTAAAGTAACATTTTTAGCATCATAATATTCATCATTTTTTTCTAATAACACTTCATCTTTAGTGTTTACAGAAGTTACTTTGAATGCTCCATTGTAAGGAACATCAGAATTGTTACCCCAAGAAGATTTTGTAATATCTTCAGCATTTTCTTTCAAATAATCTTCTCTAACTGGATAGAATACAGTGTTAGTTAATAAAGAAGTAAAGTAAGCACATTTAGATTTTAACTTAATTTGAATAGTTGTATCATCTAAAGCAGTTGCTCCAAAGTCTTTTAATTCATCCATAGTAGTATAAGGAGTGTCAGTTTCTTTACCTGTTTTCTTATCCTTTACCATATGAGAAGTACCATCAATATATTGCCAAATAAATTGTGTGTAGTAACCACCAGTAGTTACCGCACGTTTCCAAGCATATACGAAGTCAGAAGCTTTTACTTTTTCTCCATCGCTCCATTTAGTATCCCCAGAAATCTTAATTGTGTAAGTAAGACCATCTTCACTGATTTCAGGCATATCAGTTGCTAAATTAGTAATTACATTACCATCAGTATCAAGTGTATATAAACCTTGATAAACTTGCGCTAAAATGTTAGCAGTTACTGAATCATCAACGATTGCAGGATCTAAGTCAGCAGTGTCTTTTCCTACTGCAACTCGTAAATCGGCTTCACTTCCGCCACCACAACCTGTTAAACAAGTTAGAGCCATTAAGAAGCTAAGACCATAAGCTAATAGTTTTTTCATGTTTTTTCCCCTTTCAACTATTTCTCATATAAGAAACATGCCACTTGACGATTTCCAACTGTTTTTAAAGCTGGTTTCTCTTGTGCACATCTCTCAGTTGCCTTTGGACAGCGTGTCCTGAAGACGCATCCACTAGGCGGATTTATCGGACTTGGAAGCTCACCTTCCAATACGATACGTTTTTTGTTGCGTGCTACCTTAGGATCCGGAATAGGTACCGAAGATAACAGCGCTTGAGTATATGGATGAAGTGGCTCATGATAAATATCATCAGCATCCCCAATTTCAACCATATTTCCCAAATACATTACCCCAATACGATCAGAAATATGTTTAACCATACTTAAATCGTGGGCGATAAATAAATATGCAATTCCCATTTCATTTTGAATCTTTTCAAGTAAATTGATAACCTGTGCTTGAATCGAAACATCCAAAGCTGAAATCGGTTCATCACATACAATAAACTTTGGATTTAATGCAAGGGTTCTCGCAATTCCAATTCTTTGTCTTTGTCCTCCTGAGAACTCATGAGGATAACGACGAATGTGATCTGGTTTCAAACCAACGATCTCTAATAATTCACGAACTCTTTTTTCGCGTTCTTCTTTTGTATCATAAACCCCATGAATATCCATTGGTTCACGAATAATTTCCCCAACAGTCATTCGTGGATTTAAACTTGCATATGGATCTTGAAAAATCATCTGCATATCACGACGGAACTCTTTTAATTTAGCTCCTTTAATTTTTGTAATATCTTCACCTTCAAAAATGACTTGCCCTTCTGTTGGATCATAAATTTTAACCAAAGCACGTCCAGTAGTACTTTTACCACATCCAGATTCTCCAACTAAGCCAAAAGTTTCACCAGGAGCAATCTCAAAATCCACTCCATCAACTGCTTTTACAACTTGTTTTTTAGCTAAGAATCCACCAGATACTGGGAAATGAACTTTAAGTCCTTTTACTTTTAAAATTGGTTCACTCATTGTCTATTCCCCTTTCCTTTTCAAATATGGATTATTTAACCAGCATGAGCTGCAGTGAGTACTTGAAAAATTACGATACTCATCCATGTGATCAACACAAATATTCATTGCGTTTTCACAACGATCAAGGAATGGACATCCTTCTGAAATATTTAATAAATCAGGTGGTGATCCAGGGATCGGATGTAATTCTTTTTTCTCTAAATCTTCAGGATTGGCAATACATGAAAGTAATCCTTTTGTATATGGATGTTGTGGATTATAGAAAATTTCATCAGTAGTTCCAGTTTCTACAATTTTACCACCATACATAATAGCAATACGATCACAAATACTAGCAACTACTCCTAAATCATGAGTAATCATGATAATACTTGAATCGATTTCATCTTTTAAACTTCCAATCAAATCTAATACTTGCGCCTGGATTGTAACATCTAACGCTGTTGTAGGTTCATCAGCAATGATTACTTTTGGATCACACGCTAAAGCGATTGCAATGATGATTCTTTGACGCATCCCACCAGAGAATTGATGAGGATATTGACGAATTCGATCTTCTGGTGAAGGAATTCCTACTTTACGCATTAAATCAATCGCTTTATCACGTGCTTCTTTTTTTGAAATTTTTGGATTATGATTAATAATCGGTTCAATTAATTGAGTCTCAATTCTTAATGTCGGATTTAAGAAAGTCATTGGATCTTGGAAGATCATTGCCATATCATTACCACGAATTCGATCCATTGTTTCTTCATATTTTTTACGACTATCAAAATGAGTCGGTGCTATTTCTTCACCATCAATTTTAATTGACCCATTAGTTACACTACCATTTCCAGCTAGTAATCCCATAATTGAGAACATTGTTTGTGATTTACCTGAACCAGATTCACCAACAACACCTAACACTTCGCCCTTATCTACATAAAATGATACATCACGAACAGCTTTAACTGTTCCATTTTCGGTACTAAATTCAGTAGTAAGGTCATTTACTTCTAACATCTTCATTCTATAATTCCCCTCCTACTTCTTCTTAGGGTCAAGGGCATCCCCTAAACCATCACCAATAAAGTTTAAAGCTAACATAGTTAAACAGATTGCTAAAATTGGCCATACAACCTGTAATGGCTGTGAACTGATCATCGCCCGTGCATCATTAGCTAAAGTCCCCCAGCTGGCTTGTGGAGCTGATAAACCGATACCTAAGAATCCTAATGTTGCTTCATAGAAAATTGCACTTGGAACTAACATTGTAAATGAAACAATAATTGGTCCCATACTATTTATAATCAAGTGTTTTAATAAAATTCTTTTTTTGCTAGCTCCTAAAACAAAGGCTGCTAATGAGAATTCTTGTTCTTTTAAAGTCATTACTTGAGCCCGTACTTGTCGAGCCATCCCCATCCATGAGGAAATACAGATCCCAATTATGATCGACTGGAAATTTGAACCCAATACAACTGTAATCATAATTAAGTATAACATATCTGGGATAGAATATAAGGCATCAACGATACGCATCATAATCATATCGACTTTTCCGCCAGCATATCCAGCGATAGCCCCATAAGTAACCCCAACACATAAAGAAATAATTGCGGCTGAGAATCCAACTGCAAGTGAGATCCGCCCACCGTACATAATCCTAACCAGTACATCACGACCAAAGCGGTCAGTACCAAAGATATGATCCATTGATGGACCAGCGAAAGTATTAGCCATATTTTGTCCATCATAAGTGTATGATGAGAAAATTGGCACAAAGATACATCCAATTGCCATTACCAATAAAAAGCATAACCCAATCAATGCTAATTTATTTTTCTTGAAACGATTCCAAGCATCTGCAATATATGTTTTACTTTCGTAAGCGATTTTTTCGCTATTCTTTTTCGAATCATCTAACTTCTCAAACATTTCTGGAGTAAGTTCGATGTTCATTACCTTATTTTCTTCCATCTTGCTTCCTCCTATTTTAATTTGATTCGTGGATCTACTACTGCTGATAGTAAATCAGTAATAATATTAAATGAAATTACCAAGAATCCTAAGAATATTGTTAATCCCATAATCATTGAATAATCACGAGTTTGAATACTTGAAACCATTTCTCGTCCAATTCCTGGTACTGAGAATAGAGTTTCAATAACGAAACTTCCTGTTAACATGTAGGCAAACGCAGGACCTGCATATGTAATAACTGGAATCAATGCATTTTTTAACGCATGCTTAATAACGACCTTTTTATAAGGTGTTCCTTTTGACCGCGCTAAGATAATATAATCTTGACGCATAACTTCAAGCATACTACTTCTAGTTAAACGACATACCATGGCAATTGGATAAAACGCCAATGACAAGGCTGGTAAAACATAATGAGCCGGTGAAGTCAGCCCCACAAATGGGAACAGCTTCAATTTAACCCCCAGAACAATCATTAAAAGTACCCCGATCAAAAATGATGGTACAGATACCCCGATTGTTGCAATAAACATACAAAGATTGTTAAGCCATTTACGTTTTGATAATGCAGCTGCAGTACCTAGTGCAACTCCAATCACTAGTGCTGAGGCAAAAGCAATTGCACCTAGTCTCGCTGTAACTGGGAAACTTTGTGAGATTGTTGTACCTACATCACGTCCAGGACGAACAATACTTTCCCCTAAATCACCATGAATCAAATCATTCATGTATAGAGTATATTGCTCAAATACTGGCTTATCTAAATTGTACTTTTTAATCGCAATTTCGCGTGCCGCTTCATTTTTATATTTTTCACCACTAATTGGCGACCCTGGTGTTGCCTTCATCAAAAAGAATGTTGCTGATGAAAGTAAGAACAGTGTTACGATACCAATGAGCACCCGCTTTAAAACATACCTAAACATTTAATCACCTATTCCTTTACTATATATCTACTAGGATACCTTAATATGTATCAAATTTCAAACATTTTTTTACACGCTAACCCCATGAGCCCCTAGGGATTCCGCCCAAAAACCGCAAATTGTATACGATTATACACAATTTGTTGGTATTAAAATTTTTTTATAAATACCATACTTTAATTGATTTCTGCGATAATTATACCAATAATTTATTATCAAGTCAATAATTTATTTAATTTTGTATTAAAGCGCATACAATTTAATTTTCAGAATAAATCCCTTTTCTCATACTTTTAGCACTATTTGCTGCCTCAATAATTTCATTTTTATAAGTGTAGTCATATCCGTAATCATAGAACTTTTCAACTAAACCTTCACGAGCAATTTGTTCTTGAAGTAATTCACCATCTACAAAGACCCATGCTAATAAACGCCCATACTTATCTTTACTATCACCATCTACATTTAATTCCAATTCGATTTTCGCAGCATTCGTCAATTGTGTTTTTGTATAATCGCTCGCTTCTTTACCATACGGCTCTATCTCTTTAGTTGATTCAGGTGTATCAATATATAAAAAACGAACTTTTGTACTCTCACCATCTACATTGAACCATGCTGTGTCACCATCAACACATCTATCTAAAGTTACTTCAAATCGTTCGCCTGTGGGAATTGATTTGTTCTGCTGATAAAAATTGTAACCAATTACCGCCAAGATAACTATGATTCCAAGCCATGATCTTAATAATTTCTTTTGTTGTGTTTTTGTTAGTTTAATCTTCTTAGCCATTAATTCCAACCGCCTTTTTCGCTAATACATCAGCTCTTTCATTATAAAAATCACCACTATGGGCTAATACTTTGACAAATGCAATTTTTAAATCTTGACGATACTCTTTTACTTTACGCTGATATTCTTGTGTTCCTGGTTTGTTTGCTTTCCACATACCATTTGCCCATTTTTCAATTCCCTCGTAATCAAAATAAATACAAATTTGTTTATAACCATTGTTTTTAGCAAATTCCATTGCACAAATACTGCCTAAAATTTCACCCGCAACATTACGCATCGAAGCATAATTTTCATCAGCACCTTTACCATACATTTCTTTGATTACTTTTTGTTCCTCAATAATCACACATCCAAAACCATATTCATGTGTCTTAATATTGTAGCTGCCATCAACATAAGCAATTAAACCCCCATCAAATTCTATCTTTTCTTCTTTAATAAATACTTTTGCATCCTCTAATGAAGTAAATGATTTATATATTGCTCCTTTAAATTTCTCAACTTGTTTCTTACATTCATCCCAAGATGAATAAATTCCTGGTTTGCGACCATTTTTTACTGCATAATATTTAGCCATAACTTCTCCTTTAATAATTGATAAAATGATTTTAAACTAGAAATTCTATTTAGTAAAGAAACTTAAAGGGTACTAAAGTAAGAAAAATTAATTTCCTTAGCCCTCAACAGTTGTCTATTTATCAATAATGAGTATAATTAATGTATTAGGTTAAAGGAGAAATAATATGGATATTGAAGAAAGATTTTTAAAATATGTAAGCATTGATACACAATCAGATGAATACTCAGATACTACCCCTTCAACGCTGAAACAACTAGATTTAGGAAAAGAATTAGTTAAAGAAATGTTGGAATTAGGAATCACAGATGCACATTTGGATGAATACGGTATTGTTTATGGAACAATTAAAGGGAATGGTGGTACCGGGGATATCATCGGCTTTATTGCTCATATGGATACTTCTCCAGATGCTAGCGGAACTAATATTAAACCTCAAAAAATCAATAATTATGATGGTTCTATCATCGAAATCAATAAAGAATTAGGACTTTCTTTAGACCCTGAAGAATTTGTTAGTCTAAAGAAAATGGTTGGTCATGATTTAATCACTACTGACGGTACTACTTTATTAGGAGCTGATGATAAAGCTGGTGTTGCTATCATTATGGATTTAGCAAATTATTTGTATGAACATCCTGAAGTCAAACATAATGATATTAAAATTGCTTTTACTCCTGATGAAGAAGTCGGGCGTGGAGCTGATAATTTCGATGTTAATAAATTTGGAGCCAAATATGCCTATACTTTAGATGGTGGGGATATTGAAGAATATAATTATGAAAACTTTAATGCATATAGTGCTCAAGTTGAAATAACCGGAAAATCAATCCACCCAGGAAATGCCAAAGATAAAATGGTTAGTGCAATCAATGTTGCAATTGAATTTGAAAACATGCTGCCAGCTCAGCAAAAAGCATATTTTACTGATGGTTATGATGGTTTCAATCATCTTCACCATTTAGAAGGTGGTTGTGAAAAAGCTACTTTAGAATACATCATTAGAAATCACGATCTTACATTAGCCAAAAAACAAATCAATGATTTTAAACGTATTAAAAAATATTTAGATGAAAAATATGGATATGAATTGATCAAACTAGATATTAAAGAATCATATTTAAATATGGCAGAAGTTATCAAAGAAAATTATTATATAATTGAAAGATTAGAAAAAGCAATGAATAGTGTTGGAATCCAAGGTTTTGCTAGTCCTATCCGTGGTGGTACCGATGGTGCTCGCTTAACATTTATGGGGCTTCCTTGCCCAAACATCGGCACCGGCGGTGATAATTTCCATGGTCCATTTGAATTTGTTTCACTCACGATGATGAAACAATCAGTTGAAATTTTAAAAGAGCTGATTAAAGAGTAGTTTTATGAAACGCTGTTTATTCATTATTAATCCGTCTTCGGGACAACGGACTATTCAAAACACTTTAGATAAATTAATTGGGCAGCTTACTTTGCGTCAATTAATTAATCATATTGATGTTTTCTACACCTTAAAAAAAGATGATGCTTATTTTAAAGCACTAAATGCTGACGAACAAGACTATGATTTCATTACAGTAGTTGGCGGTGATGGAACGATCAATGAAGTAGTTAGCGGGATGGTTGCCAGCGATAAAAAAATTCCACTATGTATACTGGCAGCGGGAACTGTCAATGACTTCGCAAATTATTTGAACCTACCTAGCAATATCGAAGGAGTTTGTAATTTAATCAATAATTTTAAGACTGTCTGTTGCGATGTAGGTAAAATCAACGAACGCTATTTTATGAATGTGGCTGCCGGGGGAATGTTCAGTGATGTATCATTCACCGTTAGCAAAGCTGATAAAAAAAGATTAGGTCCCTTAGCTTACTATCTAAACGGTATTGCTAATCTTCCTAGTCAATTAAATACTAATATTAATTTAAAAATTGTTTTAGATGATGCTAATATTTTAGAAACAGAAGCAAAAATGTTTATGGTTACAAATACAAATCGTGTTGGCGGATTTGAAAATATTATCCCTTATGCAGATATTCAAGATGGAATGCTTGATTTAATCGTAATAAAAAAATGTTCTGTTACTGATTTAGTTGCTCTATCAAAAGATTATTTGTTGAAAAAACATGCTAATAGCCCATTTATTTCTTATGTTCAAGCAAAAAAAATTGAGATTTACAGCCAACAAAAAGTTGTAATTGATATTGATGGTGAAGAGGGGTCACCATTGCCAGTGACAATTGAAGCAATAAGCCAAGCTATCAATATTTTAGTACCATAGGAGTTTGTTAAACAGACTCCTTTTTTATTGTTTGATTATTTAATTTATATTATAATCTATCTGTACATCAAGGAGGAAATTACATGCACCCAAAATATCATTTAACAGCCCCTAAACATTGGATCAATGATCCTATCGGGTTTATTTATTACCAAAATAATTATCATTTATTTTATCAGCATTTTCCTTATGAAAATAAGTGGGGAACAATGCACTGGGGTCATGCTACTAGTAAAGACCTAGTAAACTGGGTTGACCAGGGAATTGCATTATACCCTAGTAAAGACTTTGATGCAAATGGTTGTTTTTCTGGTTCAGCATTAGAAGTTGATAAAAAAATGTATCTATATTATACGTCTGTTGTTTATCAAAAAGTCAATCCCGAAAATATTCATAAAACTGCCCCAGGTTATGATTTTTATTCTAGCCAAAGTATGATTATAAGCGATGATGGATTTAACTTCGATAATCTTAATCAAAAACAATTGATCATTCCAGTATTTAAAGATGGCGAAGTCGGTCATCCTGTTCATACACGTGATCCAAAAGTATGGAAATTCCAAGATACTTACTATATGGTTTTAGCAAGTAAGTATTTAGATGATAACAATGATTATAATGGTCAATTATTATTTTATACTTCTAAAAATGCAACTGAATGGCATTATGCTAATAATTATCGCGGCATTAAATGCGGTGATATGTGGGAATGCCCAGATATTTTTACAGTTGCCCATCAGGATATATTGATCATGTCTCCAGAACGGACTAATGATAGCGGCTATCCATCTCACGCACGTATTACAACAGCTAATTTTGATCATCAAAACTGTCAATTAGAGATTACTGGTGAACTAAATTATCTTGACTATGGTTTAGATATTTATGCTCCCCAAACAACGATTGACGAAGCCGGACGAAGAATTTATGTAGGCTGGATGCGTATGCCTGTTGCCGATGAAGCTAACTGGATTGGATTAATTACTTATCCACGTGTAATCACATATCAAAATGATGCTATATTTACGAATATTCATCCATCTGTCGATAGTCTCTTTAAAAAGCCTGCAACTGAGTTTAAAGCTACGCAGGCATGCAAGATCGTGACTAATTTAAAAACAGGTGATTTCATAAATATTGGAGGTTATCTTATCAAGTATGACGATTGTCTTTGTATCGATCGTTCTAATGTGTTTAAATCTGATACGGCATTAAAAGAGCTACGTTCACCAAAAATCGATCACTGTAATTTAAACATCTACTATGACCAGGATATTATTGAAATTTATATTAATAATGGTCAATATGTTTTATCAAATATCGTCTATGAAATGGCAGATACGATTAAGAGTAATACTGGTTTTGAAATCTTTACTGACTAGAACTTGTTTTAAACAGGTTCTTTTAGTTTAAAAATAACTTATTATGGCAAATATTGCTGATTTAAAACCGTTTTATACTTCTGTGACCCCAATTTATTAAATTTTCAGAAAAACTCCTCAAATTCAACAAAATCAGTCATTTAAGGTAGGTATATTATTATAATCATTTCAATATTTTATGAAGACAACTTTGATTAAAAAATTATTCTTTTTACCAAAATAATAAAAGCGAATTCTCTTGAGAACTCGCTTTTGCCTTTATCTGCTGGGAATTACTATTGCGGCAATAATATAAGCAATAAAGCCACTGCCTCCCATAGCAGAGAAAATAATCCAACCTAATCTTACCAATGAAGGATCAAGATCAAAGTATTCTGCAATTCCACCACATACTCCACAAACCATCCGATCTTGTCGTGATCGATAAATTCTTTTCATTTCTTACACCTCCATCTTAATTCTAATACTTCCAACATTACAATCAGCTTCTATTTTACGTTGACCGCCACTATGACTATATTCATCACTCAGTCCGTCACTTCGATAACTTCCAATACTAATATCACCAACATCACTATCGACTTCATAACTGTAATCTGATTCACTACCTACCATTGTTGCATCAATATCTCCAGCATCGCAGTTAAATTCACTTCGATAACTATTCAACAAGTTAATCCGTGCATCCCCGGCATCAACGTCTACTTTAGTATATGATGCAATAATATTTTCGGCCTTAAAACTTCCAGCATCCACATCAATTTCAACATCATTAGCCTTCAAATTAGGAACAATCAATTCTCCAGCATCTACTTCTAATTCAACTTTATTAAATTCATAGCTATTCGGTATATAAATTTTAATTCTAGTTGTTATATCGGTAACATTTATAAGATGCCAAAATCTAAAACTATCCTTTACAATCAAAGTGTTTTGTTCTTGATATAATTTAATTTTTTTGCTCACATTTTTTGCTTCAACTTTAATTGTACTACCTTCATATTCAATTAATTCAACAGTTCCAGCTTCTGCTTGAATTTCCAAATTTTTAATGTCTGTAAATTCTTTTGTTACATCCATCGTTTTAGTAATAGGTAGACTGATTGTAAAATCACCCTTATCATAAAGAGTTTCCAGTTCTGAAAAACCACCAATCATCGTACCGCTGATGAACAATACAATTGCAAGCAACAACGCTCCTAATGCCACATACCCTATTTTTTTCATCGCCGATCACCTACCCTATTAAATATATTTTGACAAAAATCAACGATTCCTCTAATAACAGCAGGGATTATTTTAATCAAACCTTTAGCTAACCAGAAAAAGACGAATGCTAAAGCAATTAAAGCACATCCTGCCGCCATGGTAATCAATCCTGCGCCTGGATACGCTGCAATAATCATAAATGCTTTGACAAAGCAGACTATCGCACCAATCAAACAAGCGGCTCCACCACACAAAATACCAACTCCAAGGCCAAATACAGCTCCAAAAAAACCTAATCCTAAACCAAGAATCCCACCACCTACTGGTAAAGCTAGAAAAACAGCCCCAATAATGATAAATATTAATAAGATTCGATTTCGGTCGGAATTTCCTCTAAAATTATTCTTGTGACGTTTATTATTTTGATAATCATTATTATCATCAGCAGCTGTCTCCTCTTCACTAATAATTTTAGCATCAATAATTTCACGAGATTGTTTATAATTTGAATTATCCATCCCTTTTTCACTATACTCAATATCCTGATCAAACTGATTATCTAAACCAGCTTTAATGATCGCTGCAACCCGTTCAGGAGAGCCTAAATCATTTATAACCTGCTGTTCATTTTCTGGACCAGCTTCATCAAAATAATCTTCATAATATTGCATAGCTTCTTCTCGTTCAGCATCTTCAATATCTTGAAGTAAAAATGCTAGTTCTTCAATAAACTTTTTACGATTCATAATTATTTCCCCCCTTCAATAATTTTATTGATCTTACGCACATACTCATGCCATTCCCCTTTATACATCTCAAGTTGAGCTTGTCCTTGTGACGTTATTTTATAATAACGTCGATTTCTCCCACCATACTCTTGATCATATGTTTCTAAACAATTATCCTTTAATAATCTTCTTAAAACAGGATACAAGGTCGATTCTGAAACATCAAGAGCAATTCTAACATCTTGTGTAATTTTGTAACCATAAGTTCCCTCGGCCTCCTTGGAAACTACTGAAAGAACAATTGCATCTAGCAATGCAGCTCCTGTATTAAATATCATAAGCCCAGCTCCTTTCATATTTATCTTTCAATAATATTATATTCTATATAGTATTATCTGTCAACTAATAATATATAATTATTATATATTATAAAAAAAGAAACATCATTTGATGTT
Source organism: Thomasclavelia ramosa DSM 1402 (assembly GCF_014131695.1). Classification (NCBI taxonomy): domain Bacteria; kingdom Bacillati; phylum Bacillota; class Erysipelotrichia; order Erysipelotrichales; family Coprobacillaceae; genus Thomasclavelia; species Thomasclavelia ramosa. The sequence continues at coordinate 849,284 of NZ_CP036346.1, read as the reverse complement.
TCTCATTAGTTACAGGTATGTACTCCTTCCTTAAATTTCTTTAAAGTTTTTGTTATTTCTAACATACATATCCAATATATGTATAAATAATTTTTCCTCTATCAGTAATTTCATTGTTCTAAATGTCTCATAGCTCAAATAAAACGCTATAACCAACACGATTCACCTCCAAAACATCGCATTGATTCTCAATTGCCCAAACTTTTAATAACGCTATCCAATATTTATCACATCCCAAGCGATTACTATAATTAAGCTGCTTGTATATGAAGCCATTTGAAAATTCTGGAGAATTTTAGATTATAACAAATAAAAGCACTAATATCTTATCCATTCTCAAAATTTAATTTCACTGCCCATCTGATAATATTCCGCTTATTTAAAATAAGATGTATTTCATCGTAACTGAATAATTCCTTTTCATGATTTACAATCATCAAATTTTAAAATTATGACATTGCAATTTTCATCAACGTTTTCCCATAGGCTATTAACATAAATAAAATTTTATCACTTTGTTAATTATTGTTTTTTTTAAGATATTTTTCACATATTCATTTTTAATAATATTTTCAAGGAGGTAATAATGAAGAAGGTTAAAAATATATTGATTGGACTATTAGTATTTAGCATTATTGCGTTATGCTTTATCTTTAACGGTCCCTTAGTTACCGAGGCCTCTAGTGATGATGAAAATAGTCGTCCCTATACACAATTAAAAAATACCACTAGTGATCCGGAAACTATTTACAGTGATAAATATCAAAAAAATATTTATCAGCAAATTAAAAAGATTAAACAAATAAATAATTACACTTTTAACAATCCCTTGTTAATTGAAAATCCTTATGGAACAAACACCACAGGAATCTATATGTATTTTACAACTGATTATCAATGCGTTGCGACATATACCATCAGTTGCGAAGGATACGAAGACTTCACCAGAACACTTAATACTAATAGTTTAAGCGGCTTTTCTAAAGAACATGAATATTTGCTAATCGGATCTATTCCCGATGCTAAAAACACTATTACTGTTACATTAACGGATACCAATGGCAAACAAGTTGATTCTATTACGTGGAGCTATCAAGCACCTAAATTATCAGGCGGTGATCAATATCTCAGCGTTGCAACTGAAAGTTATGATACTACATCAGCGCTAAGCAACGGTTTATACACCGTTTTAGGTAATGATGTAACCGAAGAAAATGATGAACAGACCTATATGCGATTATATGATAACGATGGCGTGATTAGAAGTGAAATTCCTATCATTTCATACCGCAGTCATCGAATTTTATTCGAAGATAATACTATGTATTTAAGTGTTTCAAGCACAAAGATCGTAGGAGTTGATCAAACTGGTTATGTTTCGACAATTTATTCTACTGGTGATTACAAATTGCATCATGACTATATTTTCGACAGTCAAAATAACTTAATTGTTTTAGCCAGTAAAAAGAATGCGGTAACTAGTGAAGATAAAATCATTATGATTGATCATAATACTAAAGCTATCACAGAACTTGTTGATTTAATTGAACTCTTTCCAGATTACTATAAAACTACCGCCAAGCCAGATTCTGCAAATGATTTAGATTGGATGCATATCAACTCACTTGAACTAGTTGGAAAAGATAGTTTGATCATTAGTTCACGAGAAACTTCAACAATTATGAAGTTAGATAATATTTATAGTAATCCAACAGTTGACTATATGATCGGTTCTAATAATTTCTGGCAAGAAAGTGGTTACGATGATTTACTTTTGACTAAGACAAGTGACTTTTCATTGCAGGCAGGACAGCACTGTGTTACCTATGTTGAAGATGCCACTCTTGCCAGCGGACAATATTATTTATATCTATATAATAATAATCTAGCAGTCAGTACAACTCGCAGCGATTATAATTGGAAAGAAGATAATAATTATCAAAATGTTTCTTACGATACTAAAAACGGTATTTCTTATTATTATAAATATTTAATTGATGAAAATAACCGTACTGTTTCTTTGGTTAATACAATCCCCGTTGATTACTCTGGTTATGTAAGCAGTGTCCAAGAACTTGATAACAATATTATTATTGATAGCGGAATGGCAATGTCATGGGGCGAATATGATCAATTTGGTACTTTGATCAAAAAATTCACAACAACCGGGGGCAAATTCGTTTATCGTGTCTTTAAATATGATTATAATGACTATTGGTTTCAATAACCCAATAGTCATTTTTTAATCTATGTATAGATATTTATCATATTTAATATACTAATTAATTTAAATAAAAAGAGCCTAAGCTCTTTTTATTTATTTTTCTAATGCCTGTTTTGCTAATGCTAGAGCACCACACACACCAGCATTATCACCTAAAGCAGGTGATACAATATAATCATCAATCTTATCCGTTAAAATTTCATCTTTTTGAATATATCCATTTAAGAATTCTCTTAAATATTTATGAATTAATGGGAACATTTGTTTTTGTTTTGAGACCCCACCACCTAAGATGATTTTCTTTGGTGAAATAACTAAAACATAAGTTGCTAGAGCCTGACCGATATAGTAAGCTTCTAAATCCCAAGCAGGATGGTCAGCCGGTAATTCAAAACCTTTTTTACCCCAACGTGCTTCAATTGCCGGTCCTGCTGCTAAACCTTCAAAACACGTACCGTGGAAAGGACATTTACCTGCATAAGTATCGTCTTCACGAACAATCATATTCATGTGTCCCATTTCTGGATGTAATAACCCATGAACTAAATTTCCTTCAACAATAGCACCACATCCAATTCCTGTACCAATTGTCATATACAAAGCACTGTCTAAACCTTTGGCTGCACCAAAATAAGCTTCACCTAAAGCAGCACCATTAACATCAGTATCGAATCCCATAGGAATATCATAACGTTCCTTTAAAGCACCCATGATATTAAAGTTACCCCATCCTGGTTTTGGTGTTGTTGTAATATATCCATAAGTTGGACTGTTTAAATCTGGATCGATTGGTCCAAAACATCCGACTCCAAGTGCCTCAATATCTTTTCCATCAAAAAATTTAAAAATATTCGCCATTGTTTCTTCTGGAGTTTCAGTTGGGAAAGAATCTCTTTCTATTACATTTCCAAATTCATCACCAATACAAACTACGAATTTAGTTCCTCCAGCTTCAATTGCACCTAATTTCATCTATTCTTCCTCCTCATTTTTACATTTCCATTATAGCTTAATTTACTATACAAATGAATAGTTTAAGTGCAAAAACAGAAACTTTTGACAAGATGTTTCATAAGTTTTCGTAAAATCATCAAATTCATGAAACTACGTTTCATCTAAAAAAATATAGATAGTATTAAACTATCTATATTTATCCGTATGTAATAATTTATTAGCGTTATCAATACGCTCTTGATTTGGTGGGTTAATTCCGTCTAATTGATAAGGAATCCCTAGTTCTTCCCATTTAAATACTCCTAGTGTATGATAAGGTAAAACTTCCACTTTCTTAACATTATTCAAAGTACTAATAAATTTATCTAATTCTGTTAAATATTCATCTTTATCACTGATACCCGGTACTAAAACATGACGAATCCAAACAGGTTTATTTATCGTACTTAAATATTTTGCCATATCTAAAATATTATCATTACCTTTTCCTGTTAACTCTTGATGCTGTGTACTATCAATATGTTTAAGGTCTACTAATAATAAATCTGTATATTTCATTAATTCATTAAATTTAGAAAAAAACGGTTCTTCTCTAGTAAAATTACCACCACTAGTATCAATACAAGTATTGATTCCTTCTTTTTTCGCTAATTTAAATAATTCAATTAAAAAATCAATTTGTAATAATGGTTCACCACCACTAACTGTAATTCCACCATCATTTCCCCAATAGCTCTTGTATTTAAGTGCTTTAGCAATTGCTTCTTGAGGTGTCATTTCCATTGTCGACTTAGCATTAGCCCAAGTATCTGGATTATGACAGAATTTACAGCGTAACGGGCATCCATGTAGAAAGATTATATAGCGTATTCCCGGACCATCAACTGAACCGAAACTTTCAATAGAATGTACAAAACCCTTGATTGCTGTTTCCATGTTAATCTCCTTTTTCATTAAAACAGCCTCTTTTAATTAAGAGGCTGTTGTTATGCTTATTTTTCAATAACTATTACATAGATTTATGGCAAGTTCTTGAAATAACATCCATTTGTTGTTCACGAGTTAAATCAATGAATTTAACTGCATATCCAGATACACGGATTGTGAAGTTTGCATATTCTTCTTTTTCTGGATGTTCCATAGCATCAATTAATTTTTCAGTTCCAAATACGTTTACATTTAAGTGATGAGCACCTTGTGCAAAGTATCCATCCATTACTTGAACTAAATTAGTTTTACGTTCTTCTTCATCATGACCTAAAGTATCAGGGCTGATTGTTTGAGTATTAGAAATACCATCTAATGCCCATTCGTATGGTAATTTAGCAACAGAATTTAATGAAGCTAATAAACCAGATTGTTCTGCACCGTAAGAAGGGTTAGCACCTGGTGATAATGGTTCACCAGCTTTACGTCCATCAGGTAATGAACCAGTAGCTTTACCATAAACAACATTAGAAGTAATTGTTAAGATAGAAGTAGTTGGTTCTGAATCACGGTAAGTGTGATGTTTTTTAAGTTTATTTAAGAATTCTTTTAATAACCATACTGCAATATCATCAGCACGATCATCATCGTTACCATAACGAGGGAAGTCTCCTTCAATTTCGTAATCAATTGCAATACCATCTTCATCACGAACTGTTTTAACTTTCGCATATTTAATTGCACTTAATGAATCTACTACATGAGAGAATCCAGCAATACCAGTTGCAAATGTACGTCTTACATCTGTATCAATTAAAGCCATTTCAGCTGCTTCATAATAATATTTATCATGCATATATTGGATTAAGTTAAGTGTATTTACATAAATATCAGCTAACCATTCCATCATTTGGTCATATCTTTCCATTACTTCTTCGTAATCTAAATATTCAGAAGTGATTGGACGATATTTTGGAGCTACTTGAGTTTTTGTTTTTTCATCGATACCACCATTGATAGCGTATAATAAACATTTAGCTAAGTTAGCACGAGCTCCGAAGAATTGCATTTCTTTACCAGTTTGAGTTGCAGATACACAACAGCAAATTGAATAATCATCACCCCATACAGGACGCATTACATCATCATTTTCATATTGTACTGAGCTAGTATCAATTGAAATCTTAGCTGCATATTTTTTGAAATTTTCTGGTAATGCAGCAGTATATAATACTGTTAAGTTTGGTTCTGGTGAAGGCCCCATGTTTTCTAATGTGTGTAAGAAACGGAAATCATTTTTAGTAACCATAGAACGTCCGTCAGTTCCAAGTCCTGCAACTTCTAGTGTAGCCCATACTGGGTCACCAGAGAATAATTGGTTGTAAGAAGGAATACGAGCGAATTTAACCATTCTACATTTCATTACTAAATGATCAATTAATTCTTGAGCTTCAGCTTCTGTGATAATTCCAGCTTCTAAATCTCTTTCAAGATAGATGTCTAAGAATGTTGATACACGTCCAACTGACATAGCAGCACCATTTTGAGTTTTGATAGCAGCTAAATATCCGAAATATAACCATTGAACTGCTTCTTTAGCATTTTTAGCTGGTTCAGAAATATCGAAACCATAAGCTTCAGCCATTTTCTTCATACCATTTAATGCTTTAATTTGTTCAGCTAATTCTTCACGTTGACGGATAGTATCATCTCTCATTGATCCACTTCCGCAATGTGCTAAATCATTTTGTTTTTCTTCAATTAAGAAATCAATACCATATAAAGCAACACGACGATAATCACCAACGATACGTCCACGTCCATAAGTATCTGGTAAACCTGTGATGATTTTATTACGACGAGCTAATCTGATTTCTGGTGTATATACATCGAAAACCCCTTGGTTATGAGTTTTATGATATTCTGTAAAGATTCTTCCTAATTCAGGATCTGGTGTATATCCATAAGTTTCACAAGCTTGTTGTGCCATCTTGATACCACCATAAGGCATAAATGCTCTTTTTAAAGGTTTATCAGTTTGTAACCCTACAACTGCTTCTAAATCTTTAAGTTCTTCGTCAATATATCCAGCACCATAAGCAGTTAATCCAGAAACCACATGAGTTTCCATATCTAATACTCCACCTTTAGCGCGTTCTTCTTTTTGAAGTTCTTGTAATTTACCCCATAATTTATCTGTAGCTTCAGTAGGTCCAGCCAAGAATGATTCATCACCATCATATGGCTTGTAGTTATTTTGGATGAAGTCACGTACGTTCACTTCCTCTTTCCAAAGTCTACCTTTAAAGCCATTCCATTGATCTTTTTCTAACATGTTTCTTTCTTCCTCCTTGAAATTTAATAACTGTTAGTTAAGTTTCTTACTTAAGTTTTAAATAATAATCTGATGGATTTGCAAGGGATGTCATCAAGACTAATATTCTACTACTATCGTAATGCACTTACATAATAAGAATAACACACACTATATTTTGGAAAATAACTTTATTTTCCTTTGTTATCCACGACTGCATTATATTATAAATTGTTTTTATAATTCAAGTCATTTGCACCAAAAAAACAAATTATTTTCAACAAATTTTAATCATTTTTTAAGATATAATGAAACAGTTGTTTTGTTAGCGCTTACAAATACTTTTTTTTAACTTTTAAAGATTTTTATTAATAAATTTAAAATAAACGAATATATTATATTACCACGATTTTATTATCTATTTAATAAAATAAAAATATTTTTACATTAAAAATTAAATCTATTAAATAGTAGATTTTTTTTTCAATTTATTATATAGTAATATCTAGTTGTTAGGAGGGTACAAAATGGATTTAACATTCAACACCAATACTGATTTTGATCAAACAAAAGTACTAATTACTAATATCATTAAAAATACTGCTGATGACTATGATTTATTTCTTTCAGAAAATTCAATCAATAATCTCTCAGTACATTTAACCATTGCAATTATCCGGATCAAATCAAATAATTATATTCCCATGAGTAACAGTCAAATCGCTTCATATAAACAAGATCATAGTTATCCATATGCAAAAATGTTATGCGACCGTTTAGCACGTGAATTTGAAATTGATTTTCCTGAAGCTGAGATTTCATTGGTTTCCATGTATCTATCAAAAAATCAAAAATTAGATTTAGAAATAAATTCTGGTTTTGATTTACTTGACGATCAAGTTTTTAAGATTTTAAGAGAAACAATGTATACAATTTATCAAGACTATCATAAAGACTTTAGAAATGATGATAAATTATTCGTTGCTATCGGTTTACATTTAGAACCAGCTTTAGAACGTCTTGCAAATGGTCAACTTGTTGAAAATCCTTTAAAAGAAAAAATAATCGAACGTCATCAAGAGGAATTTAATTATAGTAAGATTTTAAATGATGTTGTTAGACATGATTTAAATCTATCATTCGATGATGATGAATTAGCTTTTATCGCATTACATTTTGTTGTTGCTAATAATCGCATCGATGAATAAAATAAATATCTAAATAAAAATATCTTCATTTCGTTGTGCTTAGTCAGTTTTCTAACTAAACAGTAATAAATGAAGATATTTTTTATTTATTTAAAATAACCAACTCACTTATTCGTGTTATGAATTATTATTTTTAACCAATTTACATCCCGCACTAGTTCCAATTCTTGTAGCTCCTGCAGCTACAACTTTTTCCATGTCTTCAATTGTCCGCACTCCACCAGATGCCTTTACTTCTAAATCATCTCCAACAGTTTGTTTCATCAAAGAAACAGCTTCAGGTGTAGCCCCTCTTGTTGAAAAACCAGTCGATGTTTTAACAAATGTTGCTTGAGCTTCCTTAGCTAATTTACATACTGTAACAATTTCTTCATCGGTAAGAAGACAGGTTTCAATAATCACTTTTACACATTTACCCGCAGCAGCATCAACAACTGCCTTAATGTCATTAAAGACTAGATCGGTATTCCCATCTTTTAGTGCTCCAATGTTAATAACCATATCAATTTCATCAGCACCATTAGCAATAGCATCCTTTGTTTCAAACGCTTTAACGGCACTTGTATTAGCTCCTAAAGGAAATCCAATCACAGTACATACTTTAACATCACTATCAGCTAGAGCTTGAGCGCAATAAGCTACCCAGGTTGGATTAACACATACTGAAGCAAAGTTATACTCTTTTGCTTCATCAATAATTTTAGCAACCATTGCTTTAGTTGCATCAGCTTTTAATACAGTGTGGTCAATCATTTTATTATAATTCATCTTCATCTTCTCCTTTATAATATATTCTTTCAAGTGCCTCTTTAACAATTTGGCTATCACCAGGATAATCTACTTGTCCTACATCGAGTGAAATGAACTTTTCATGTCCCTTACCAAGAATCAAAATGATGTCATCTTTACAAGCTATCTCGATTGCCTGTTCAATTGCAATTTGACGTGACTCGATAATTACACTATTAATATCGACAATTTCTTTTTGAATCGTTTTACAAATTTCATAAACATCTTCACCACGATCATCCAATTGTGTCAAAATAACATGATCTAAGTATCGATTCGCTAATTGCCCAAGTTCCTTACGTAATTTGTAATTACGCTTCCCAGGAGCCCCTAAAACCGCAATAATTCGCCCATGCCCTTGTCGAACTCCATCAACATATTCAAAAATAGCTTCATAATTACTAATGTGTTGACAATAATCAATAATAACTGCAAACTGTTGTTCTGTTTGAATCAGTTCCATTCGCCCTTCGATCGGTTTTACATTTTCAACTGCATCAATGACCATCTTATCATCACATCCCATAGCAATCAACACACCGGTTAAAGCCAAGACATTATAAATATTGAACATTGCGATTACTGGGGAATTAACATGAAAAGTATTTCCTTTAAATGAAATATCAAACTCACTATGATCTAAATGTAATTGAATATTTTTAGCCATAATATCACTTTCAATTTCAATTCCGTAAGTCAAAATGCGTCCTTGGGTATTATTTTTTAAAGTCATAAAATTTAAATCATCACTATTTAAAATCGCCCATCCCGTCGGTTTAATCATTTCAAATAATTTTTGTTTAGCTAAAACATATTGTTCCTTTGTTCCATGGAAATCTAAATGTTCAGCCCCAATATTAGTCATTACAGCAATATTAAAATTAATCCCGTCAACACGTCCTAAAGCCAAACCATGACTTGATGCCTCCATTGCAACAACTTTGACCCCAGCTCTATTCATTTCAAACAATTTTCGTTGCAAATACAGAGCTTCTGGAGTGGTATAAGGACATTCCTCTTTACGGCCATTATATTCTAATGAAATCGTTCCTATATATCCACTACTACAATATTTTGCCATAGCATCTTTAATCATTGAAGCAACTACCGTCTTACCACTGCTGCCAGTAACTCCGATAATTTTCATTTTATTACTTGGACAATCATAAAAAAGATTTGAAACACGATTAAGTTCTACTAAAGTATTCTCAACCCGAAAATAAATAATCTTATCATGGTAATAATTAAGATCTTTGGAATGAACGATTACTTTTGCACCCTGAAAAACAGCATCTTCAACATAACGATGTCCATCAACACTTAAACCTTCAATGCAAAAGAAAATCGAATAAGGTTTTACATATCTTGAATCACTATGAATTGAATAGATTTTCATATCGTTGTCAGTATCAAACAATTCATTTAAGCGTTTCATTAAACAACCCTTCCTTCCAAAATTTCATCATATTTATCAATTTTGATCGTTACGATCTCACCAATTAAATTATCAGCTGTTTTAACTTTAACTTTTAAATAATCACCAGCATGACCAATTAAATATTCTCCATCTCTTTTTTCAAATAAAACTTTTAAAGTTTTTCCAATCTGTTTTAAAGCAAACTCATGATTTAGCTCTTTCGATAACTGCAATAAACGATTAGCTCGTTCATGCTTAATTTGATCATTTACCTGATCTTTCATTTTAGCTGCTGGCGTATTTTTTCGTGGTGAATATGGAAAAACATGTAATTCACTATAATTAACTTGTTTAATAAAGTTATATGTTTCTTCAAACTCCTCGTCCGTTTCTCCAGGAAAACCAACTATTACATCTGTCGTAAAAGCAATATTTGGTAAATAACTGCGAATCTTATTAATTTTTTCTAAATATTCAGCTGTTGTATATTTACGATTCATCCGCTTCAAAGTAGCATCACTTCCAGCTTGTAAAGGAACATGTAAATGATCTACGATAATCTCATTTGAGCCGATTAAATCAATAATTTCATCACTAATTTGACTTGTTTCAATCGATGAGATTCTTAATCGCTTTAAGCCTTTGATCTTCACTAAATCTACTAGCAGTTCATAAAAACTATAGTCATCTAGATCCTCACCATAACCAGCTGTATGAATTCCAGTTAAGACAATTTCAACATATCCATTGTCAACTAGCTTTTGGGCTTGGTTTAACACACTTTCTTTTTGTCTTGAACGCACTCTTCCTCTAGCATAAGGAATAATACAATAAGTACAAAAATTATTACATCCATCTTGAATTTTTAAAAATGCCCGTGTATTTTTAAATCGATCAATATTTAGATCTTCAAACTTCCTTAGATTCATTACATTATCAACTTTAATGACCATTTCTCCAGTTCCCAAATGCTCATCAACATATTTGACTATATCACTACGGTATTGAGTTCCAAGAACAACACCAACACCTTCGATTTTTTCAATTTCCTCCGGGGCTGTCTGACTATAACACCCAACTACACAAATAGTCGCTTTAGGGTTCTTACGAATTGCCTTGCGAATCATTTGACGTGATTTACTATCACCCGTATTTGTAACTGTACAAGTATTGATAACATAAACATCAGCAACTTGTTTAAAGTCAACTTCTTGATATCCTGCTTCATTAAAAATCTTCAACATTGCGTTGGATTCATATGTATTTACTTTACATCCTAATGTATGAAATGCTACTGTCTTCATTTACTCACCTTTTTTAATTTCTTTATTAATTTTTTGTAGGTCTTATCACCAACAAATTTATTCTCATATAAAAACTCTAATATTTCTTCATCATCCTGACTATTAGCTAATTTAACCATTGCTTCCTTAATCAAATTAAGATTAGGATATTCTTTTGTATATCGATCAATTAAATTAATTTCATTTGCAATACGATAATTTTGTCCATTAAATTGATATACCGTTTTAAAATCATCATGATAAAAATAATAACTTTCATCATCTTGACCAACCAGCTGCAACGATGAAAATTGTGAATTGTATGGTTGTATTCCATATAATTCAATAACTTTATCTATTGTTTTAGCATAACTATTTAAATAAACTTGATGTTGTTTTAGTGTTACTAATTGATAATCATTAGCATAATATCTGTTTATAAACGGTTCTAAATAAGGAATATAAATTATTTCTCCACTTTGATGATCTTGAAAACTTGGGAAATTATTAATTATCTTTTCTTCATCATGATTAAACATTTTTCTTTTTTCTTCATAATTCACATATTCAAAAATATCATAATTAGCTGCCATAAATTTATTATAACACTCATCAATCGCTATTTTTGTCCTAATTCCATTTAAAATAACTTCATATGTAAATAAATCTTCCGGTGTCTTTAGTTTATAATTAAAGCCTTCTCCTGCCAGCTCTTTATTACCACCAGTCACAAAATTATATAATCCTGTCTTATTTAATTTTATTTCATAACGATATTTATTTAATAAATCCAATATACTCATTATCCAATCTCCCTAGCATAACCAATTACACTTAAAAAATATAATGGAGCTGTTTCACTTCTCAAAATTCTTTTTCCTAGTGAACAAGCTTTAATTCCTAATTTATTCATCATCTCAATTTCATCAAGTTCAAAGCCGCCTTCACTTCCAACTACAATAGTAATTTTATCACCTGAAGATAATTGGTCTAATGTTTGTTTTAGCACCATATGTTCACCTTGTTTAGCAAGTTCTTCAAAAGCTACTAGATTATGATCACCTAAATATTGATCAAGCTGTTCTAGTTTGATTACATTAGTAATTTCTGGAATAAAATTACGCCATGACTGTTCTGCAGCCTCTTTTAATATTTTTCGATAACGAGTGATTTTTTTAGCAAACTTTTGCTCATCCATCTTTACTACACAACGCTTTGTTTGAATTGGAACAATACGCTTGACACCAAGTTCTGTAGCTTTTTGTAATACTAATTCAAATTTATCCCCTTTGGGTAGAGCATAAACTAAAGTTATCTCGACATCTAATTCATTATTTTCTTCAAGCCGCTTATCAATTTTAACTAAACCTATCTCAATATCTTCAATTACGCCATAATATACTTGTCCAGCATTATCTATACAGATAATTTCATCACCATTTATATTTCGCATTACCTTTTTAACATGATGCAAATCATCATCCGGTAAAATTAGTTGTTGTTTACTTGTTAAATCTTCATTTATAAAATATCGTTGCATAATAGACCTCCGCTAACATTCTAACACGAATTATCGACAGAGAAAAGCAATAAACGACATCACTTTTTTTACTTTTTTCTTCTATTTTTATCAGTATTAATTTAGTAAATTAAAAAGTTGATTTCCATAAGCAAAATGTAGTGAACTGAATAAGTTGGACCACAACTTATTCAGTTCACTACAAATATCACCTTTTTTAAATTATTATTGTCCCCTATTACAATTTCACAACTTGTTAAAACTCGATAGTCACTCGCTACCTATTCACGTAACTCTGGAATTATTTGTGGTTTGGCATTTTTACCAGTTATTTCTGTTTCTTTAGCAGAAATTTTTATCATTGCATTCTTTTCCGTCATAAATGATGACCTACTGTTTCATTCGTTACTTTAGATAATAATTTAACTGTCTGAGTGTGGAGTTACCCTTTGCCATCTAATGATATCACAGCTCTCTTATCACTCCCTCCCAATAAAAAAACCAAATATAATTTTGCCTAAAAACACAAAAATATATCTGGTCTTACCTCCTCAAAGCAACAATCCTTCTATGGTATAAATATAACACGGAAATGAATATTATCAATATTTTTAGTGAAACCATTAATAAAAATATAATCCAATTTCAGTAAAATTTCAAATTAATTTTCCAAATTTTTCTACGATTTTATCCAAAAAATTATTTCCATAATCATAAAACTTTTGATGTTTGTAAGTTCTTTTAGAAAAAGACTTACCATACTCATGATTTAAACAATAACCAAAATATATTACACTAGAAATTAAATAAATTGAAATCAGCATGATTACTAAGCTGGCAAGCGGCCCATACAAAGCATTATATCGTGTATAATGATTGACAATATAGAAAAAGAATACTCCAATTAAAACAATGCATGCACTAGTAAAAGCAGCTCCAATCAAGCCATATGATAATGGTTTTTTTTCAAATGATAAATATCGATAAAAACAGTAAAATACAATAAATAAACCAGCCAACATAACAATTGTGCTGTTAATTGGTACTAAATAATTAAATAATGTTAATCCTACTAAACCAATTACTAACAAAACAAAAACTACGATAGCTTTAATTCGCACTAAAATCGCATAAGTATCAAAACCTTCATCAGTCATTGAAATCAACATAAAAGAATAAAAGGCATTACTCGCTAAATAAATAGAAAATCCCATTGAAATAATCAATGATACAAATGTTGTATATTCTTGTGACATTACATACTCAACAAAAGGTGCTAAAATTGTTTCAGGAACATAATCATATAGTAAATTAATTAAATTAGGCGCACTTAAAATATCCGTTTGAAAAACCTTTAAAAAAATAATCAGTGCCGGCAATAAAGCTAACAAAACACAAAAACTTAACGAATAACGAAACAAGTTTCCCTGGGGCGAAATAAATTTCATTACAACTCTTTGAAATCTTTCCATAATCCACCATCCCTCTTTATTGTTAACTATATCACAAAAATGCATACAAAAAAATAGTTAAAGGTGTTCAAAGAACACCTTTAACTTATTGAATCGCTAATTTAAAATCATCATCAAAGTCAACTAATACATGACTTCCATTTTTAATATCACCTTTAATCATTTCACGAGCAACCAATGTTTCGATTCGTGACTGAATAAAACGTTTTAGTGGTCGTGCACCAAATGTTACATCATAACCTTGTTCACTAATTACAGCTTTAGCTCTATCACTTACTGTAATAGTGATCTTTTTATCACTTAAACGATCAGATAGTTGTTTAATAAATTTATCAATAATTTTATTAACAACCGCTTGATCTAATGAGTTAAAATAAACAATCTCATCAATACGATTTAAGAATTCTGGTTTGAAATGTGCTTTCAATTCATTATCAACCGCTGCTCTTGTATCACTATTATTACCTTCTAATAAGTAATTTGAACCGATATTTGAAGTCATAATGATAATCGTATTTTTAAAGCTGACTAGATTTCCTTTAGAGTCAGTAATTCGACCATCATCTAACACTTGCAACAAGATATTAAATACTTCGGGATGTGCTTTTTCAATTTCATCCAATAAAACAATACTATAAGGATGACGACGCACAGCTTCTGTTAATTGTCCACCTTCTTCATATCCAACATATCCTGGTGGCGCTCCGACTAAACGAGAAACACTGAATTTTTCCATGTATTCTGACATATCAATTCTAACTATATTTCGCTCTGTATCAAATAATTGCTCAGCTAATGACTTAGCTACTTCTGTTTTACCAACTCCAGTTGGACCTAAGAATAGGAAACTTCCAATTGGACGATTTTCATCATTGATTCCTGCTCTTGATCTTAAAATTGCATCACTAACTTTTTCAATTGCTTCATCTTGACCGATTACCCGTACCTTTAACGCAGTATCTAACTTTAATAATTTTTCACGTTCAGATTCCATTAATTTATTCATTGGAATTCCTGTCCAGCGAGCAATTACTTCGCTAACTGTATCTACAGTGACCTTTTCTTGTAATAAGTCATCTTCTTTTTTAGAAGCTTCAAATTCTTTAATTTCTTTTTCGATTTGTGGTAATGTTTGATATTTGATTCTTGATGCTTCTTCCAAATTACCCTCTGTCTGATATTTATCCGTTAAAGCTTCTAATCTTACTTTTTGGTCTTTTAATTCTTTAATATGATCCAATGATTTCTTTTCTTCTTGCCATTTGTCAGTTAAACCTTTTACTTGTTCGTCTAAAGAAGCAATCCGACTTTTAATCTCATTTAAACGTTTTTCATTATCTTCATTTTTGTCTTCTTTTTCAATTGAAATTCGTTCCATTTCTAATCGATTTTTCTCACGTGTTATAACATCTAACTCTTCTGGTAATGAATCTATTTCCATACGAATAGAAGCACAAGCTTCATCGATTAGATCAATTGCTTTATCAGGTAAGAAACGGTCAGTTATATATCGTTGTGACATATTAACAGCACCAATAATTGCACTATCAGTAATTTGTACTCCATGATGTGATTCAAATGAATCTTTCAAACCACGAAGAATGGCAATTGTATCATCTTGATCTGGTTCATCAACTTGAACTTTTTGGAAACGTCTTTCAAGGGCAGCATCTTTTTCAATATACATCCGATATTCATCTAATGTTGTTGCTCCAATACAATGCAACTCACCACGAGCCAACATTGGCTTTAATAAGTTTGCAGCATCCATTGCCCCATCAGTTTTACCAGCACCAACTAATTGGTGGATTTCATCGATAAATAAGATAATATCTCCTTCAGCCTTCTTAATTTCATTTAAAACGGCTTTCAATCTTTCTTCAAATTCACCACGATATTTAGCTCCTGCAACTAGTGCTCCTAGATCTAATTCATATAGTGTTTTATTTTGCAGAGAAACTGGCACGTCATTTTTAAAGATACGCCAAGCTAATCCTTCAACTATTGCTGTTTTACCCACACCAGGTTCACCAATTAAAATTGGGTTATTTTTTGTTTTTCGTGATAAGATCTGAATCACACGACGAATTTCTTCATCTCGCCCAATAACTGGATCAAGTTTTCCATCGGCAACATCTTTTGTTAAATCACGTCCATATTTTTCCAATACTTCGTATTGGTTTTCAGGATTTTGATTATCGACCATATTTCCACCTCGCATTTCATCAATAATTTTCTTTACGTTTTTCTTATTTAAATTATAACCATTTAATATTTCTTTTAACCAGCTACTATTTAATTCAAATAATGCCATAATTAAATGTTCTACACTTAGATATTCATCTTTAAAATTATGCATTTGCTTATCCGCTAAACTAAGCAGTTGATTCAAATCATATGAGATTCGAATACTATTTATATCCACATTACTTACAATCGGCTTACCTTGCAACCTTACGTTCAATTTATTTTGTAGATCGGCAATATTGACATTTGCCTTACTTAAGACTCGATATAATATACCTGCATTGTCTTCCAGCAAAGCTAATAGAAAATGCTCTACATCAACTACTTGATGACCCATTTCACTAGCCATTGTTATTGCTTTTTGAATTGCTTCTTGCATCTTGGCAGTCCATTTTTCAATATTCATGTCTATCACTCCTTTAGCACTCTATATCCCTAAGTGCTAATTATATTATACATCTCTTTTTAGCACTGTCAAGGTTAAAGTGCTAAAAAATTAAAATATTTATTTTTAAATCTACTTCTGTCTAGATGTAAAAAACTAGGGTTTGTCACCCTAGTTTAATCTAATATCCAATTATTATTTACCAAAATATCTGTTTAACAATCCTTCAAACGCTTTTCCATGACGTGCTTCATCACGTGCCATTTCATGCACTGTATCATGAATTGCATCTAAGTTTAATGCTTTAGCTTTCTTAGCTAATTCTGTTTTACCCATAGTTGCTCCATTTTCAGCTTCAACACGCATCTCTAGGTTCTTTTTTGTTGAATCAGTTACTACTTCTCCTAATAATTCTGCAAATTTTGCTGCATGTTCAGCTTCTTCATAAGCTGCTTTTTCCCAATATAATCCAATTTCTGGATATCCTTCACGATGTGCAACTCTTGCCATTGCTAAATACATTCCTACTTCTGAGCATTCTCCTTCAAAGTTTGCTCTTAATTCTTTTTTGATCTCTTCATCTACGTCTTTAGCAACACCTACAACGTGTTCTGCTGCCCAAGTCATTTCACCTGTTTGTTCAACGAACTTGTCAGCCCCAACTTTACATACTGGACATTGTTCTGGAGCTGCATCTCCTTCATAAACATATCCACATACAGAACATACAAATTTAGCCATTATAATTATCTCCTTTTTATATTATTTATTTCATCATCACCTATAATTAACAGTAATGATTACTGATATTAATATATCATATTTTAATTTTTTGTCAATATATATACTCACCTAAATAGAAAAAAAGCTGAATTTTTATTCAGCCTTCTTCTAAAAGAGAGAGAGAAATATATCGCTATTAACAATTTTCTTTTTTACGGTATAGCCATAATCCAGCAATACTTAACATTCCTAATACTAAGAATGATCCAATAACTACATCGTCACCAGTTTTTGAACTAGTTGTTGTATCTGATGCAGTGTTTCCATTAATTATACCATCTTCATTAGGGGTAACTGATGGTTTTATTTCTAATGCATCAATTGCTGCTTGCAACTTAGCCTGTAGTTTATCTACATCAGTTTGTAGCATTTCTGAACTATCTTTTAACTCTACTTTGATAGTTTTAATAATATCCAATAATTTATTATAAGATTCTTCAGTATATCTATTAGCATCAAGTGCTTCAGCAGTTTCTAATAAAATATTAAGATCTGTTAAATCTCCTCGTTCTACAAGTTTTTCAGCAGCAGCTTTCAAAGTTTTTGTTAATTCAGCTATATCTTCACTGCTGTTTTCATCATTTAAAGCATCTTTAACTTCTGTTAGTACTTTAACAAATTCTTTCCATGTAGAAGCAGTATAATTATTTTCTTTATAACTATCAATTAATCCATTTATAGCATTAATTTCATCAGCAGTTGCTTTTAAAACCAATGCCGCACGTGTTTCTTGTAATGCTGTTAAAGCATCTTCCAATTGTTTAACTGTCGCATCATCACTGGCAATTAGGTCATGTGCCACCTTTAATGCATCTACAAATGGTGTTGCAGTAGATGTTAGATATTTACTAGTATCTAAATTATCCAACTCATTTGTATCTATATAATTTTGTAATACTTCTTTACTCACTGAAACTTTTGTAATTAAGTTTGATTTAGCTACTTGTAATATGTTGACCATATCAGCAACTTCTTTAACGCTCAATTCTTCTTCACCTTTAGCTAATAAAGTATTAGCCTCATTAACTTTATCTTGTAATGCCTCCCATGTTGAATCAGTATAATCATCAGCAACTAATGCACCAATTTTATTTAATTCATCTTTAATTAATTGGACATTACCACGAGTAACTAAATTAGTATAAGCAATTTGTAATTCACTATATGCTTTGATTATTAATTTCTTATCTCCTGAAGCAGTTGATAAAACTTCATTTGCCTGATTCAATTTGCTAACATACTTAGCATAAGAAGACGCAGTATAATTATTTTCATCAACATTTAATGAGTTAACATATTTTTGTAATGCTTCTAATTCTGGTAAAAATTCATCATCATTTAATCTTACAATTTCAGAAATTGTTGGGATATTATTTGCTTCCCATACAATCTTCAATTCATAAGTCATATCAAATGGTAAATATATCTCATTTAGTGATTTGCTTAAAGTGCCTACTTGTACCCACTGTTTTTCTTCACCAACCATTACTAAAGCCATTACCTTAGCATTACTTACTGTCCCTTTTTGAACGATATTTATTTTCTTAACATCTAAATTATCAGAAAGTGTATATGTAATATACCCTGCATCAGTAGTATTTGGTTTATATGCTGTAGTTAAATCACCGTCAAACATATTTTGTGGTACAAATCCTTGTACTTCCACTGCATTTGATTCAAAAGTAGGATCATTTGATACCGGAACATACTCACCATCATTAATTACAATTTCATTGAATAAAACTGCACGATTATTATTTGTTGCTGTCATTAAAATTTTTAAATAACGAGCCTTAACATTATCAGCAGTCCCTTCAACCAATACCTTATTAGGATAAGTACTTGATGCTTTATAACCTGCATCAGAATTTATACAAGTAACAGAGGCATCATTTTTATTTTCTACTCCATCACCAATTGTTATAACCTTTGTCCAATTTTCTAAATCATTAGAAATAAGAATATCAGCATCCCGAATATAATTTACTGCAGAATCTTGGCAGAACATTTGAATTTTAGAAATATTTCTTTCTTGTCCTAAATCATAAATAATGTATTGTCCTTTTTGTGGCAGATCTGCAAATTCTGTTGTTGTATCAATATTACCATCAAAAGCCGCACCATTATTACGACTATCTTCTGCTACTCCCCATGAACTATTAATTCCCATTGTTGTTTCATATAATGAAGGAGCGTATAATTCATTTGAATGTACTTCAAATCTATTAAGATCAAAAGTAATGGCAGAATCAGTATTATTAATTATTCTTACATAACGAGCATCAGGTAATTCACTAGTTTTAGTTTTTACAGTAGTCCACTCAAGTGCATTTTTAGATGTTTCTATAGTCAAATTATCTTTATTCATATCAACAACAATTTCACTAATATCTTTAATTCTTAATAAATCAACACCAATATATTGACCTTGAGTTAATGTGATTACCTCATCATACATCAATTTAGTTAAATCTTCTTTACTTTCTGTTATCAATCTATATTCTGTATTTGTGTATACATTTGTATCATCATAATCTTTAATAGGATCAAATTGAGCAACATCAAATTCTGAGAAAATTACCCAAGAATTTTTCTGTTCATTATTTACTAAACGAACATATCTTGCCTCTACTCCACGTAAATTCTCATCAATAACATCTTTGCCGTTAGTAACACCTTCATATGATTTATATGTTGTCCAATCTTGACCATCAGTAGAGTATTGTAAACTGTATTTAAGCCACTTGTCACCCGCATTACGATCTCCACCAATAACAGCATGAACTTTTCCTATCTGAATTGTTTTTCCAAAATCCCAACCAATAAAATCACCAACGCGGCTAGTATCACCAGGCTTAGTATTAAAATCTAAAGCTGTAGTGTTATCTCCATCCGTTAGATTTGACTCTGTTCCTTTGTAGACTTCCCATGTATCAGTATACATAAATGTCTTTTCTATAGCTGCAGGATTGCTTACACTAAAATCATAAACTTTCCACCAAAAACCAGCACTATCATTTTGTAAATTTAATTCTAAATTTCTAATTCTAACTGCTTTAACCGTTAAGTTTAATGCTGAAACATCCTCATTAACTGCTGCTTGACCATCATATTTTGCAATTTCTTGCCAATTTTTACCATCAATTGTATATTCAAGCGCATATTTTGTAATTTTATCAGTTTTACTATCTTGAACAAAATTAATTGTTCCTAATTTTTTAGGATTTTTGAATGTTAAAATCAATGAGGCATCAATAGGTATATAATCTTTAATTGTGCCACCTTTATACGGATCTTCAGCAAAGTGAGCAAATGTAGAGTTATCTCCATCTGTTACTTTTGCAAGAGTACCGCCTTGTAATGACAATTTATCTATAGATAATGTTCCCATATCATTATCTACAATAGGTTCATCTGTTGGATTTACAACAATATCACGAATTCCTAACCAAGTATTAGATTTCGCTTCTGTGGCAATCATTCTAATTCCTTTTACATTTTGTAATTCTAAATCTTCTAAAACAACTTCATTTGGTAGATTATAAATAGTTCCATCCAAATCTTTCCATTCTTTGCCATCATTAGTAAATTGCACTTTAGATTTTGCAAAAGTATCTTTAGAATTACTATTTGTACCTAATCTAAATATCACTTTATCTACATCAATAGCTTTTGTGTAACTAACACCAACATATGTACCTTCATTTATAGAATTTGGATTTTTATAAACAATTTCCGTATTGGCTTTATTATCAAAAACATTTGAAATAGCTCCAGTAGGTGTATCATCACGATTTGTAATAAATTTTGTTACCTGTTTTGATGGATCAATAATTGATGATGCAACATCAGATAAGTATTGTTCCATTGTTTTTATAAACGGTACAATATGTTGTACCCCTACTTCCGCATATTCATCATGATCAACATAATGGAAATTATGTGTTTTTGATCTTTCAAAAGCAGCTTGACCTTGAGCATACAAGTCCCAAATTTGGTCATTTTCAGCACCATCTTGCACTGCTTTGACACCATTAATTAAAGCAATCGCTGCCTCAGTAGTATCATCCCAGCAATCTAACCAATAAATTATTTGATCTTTTATACGAGTGTCACCTGCTTCATTACGATAAGTTTTTGCAGCTGTTTGTAATTTTGTGAACTCGTTAATTAAATCGGTAAATAAATCATCACTGATTGTATTACCACTATTTAAAGCAGTTTTAAATTGATTCAAACGATCTTTTAATTCTACTGACTCTTGTAATGGCGTTACACGACTATCCATATTTTGATTTATCATATGTTTTGATAGTTCTTTTAAGGCATCCGAAGCAGCTGTTACTTCTGCGCTATTATGATCAACATATTTAAATGAATCTTCCCAAATTTCATCTGCTTCTTCACTAGTTTCCCAAATATTCCATGAATAACATGCATTTCCAAAAATTGCCACTTTACTTGGTTCAGATTGTTGCATTGGATTTAGAACAATACCTTGGATCTTATTTGGATCAACCCCCGGATGTAAGAATGTACTATATCCACCCATAATCAAGTGCTTTTTAGAATTATCAGTACAAGGCCAATTGATCCACATATATGGTCCACGACCTACATTATTAGTAAAAGTTGTTGTAAAATTATTTGAAACTTCACCCCAAACACGTCCACCAGTCATAACAATTTGAACGTTTTCTGGGAAATTCGTATAGTAACCTTGGCCATTACCCATATATTCTTGAGTACAAAATGGTAATGTTAATTTTAAATCTGGATATGTTTTTTGCATTTCCTTGATCCATGCAGTCATATCTTTCAAAGTTTTAATGTAGTTATCTCCACCAACATTTCCAGCATCATCAGCAAGAATTGCAATTTGACGAACACCTGCTTCAATTACTTGAGCAAATTTAGCCTGCATTACTTTTAAATCAGCTTGATAATTTTCTTCACTGTTATATCTAATTGCATTATTCATATACGGATGCAATGCAAAAACAAAACGACATTTTGATTCATTACCAGCTTGTGCTAACGGTTTTATTTTTGTTTCAATTTCTTCATCACTGTATAATTCACGCCATTTAGAATTATGTTTAGGGTCATCTTTTGGAGCATAAAAATATGAATTTAATTTATAATATCCTCCCCATTTCATCAATTCAGAGCGATCTTCTGTTGACCAAGGGTTTCCATAATATCCTTCAATGAATCCTCGACTAGCTACATCAGCGTAATCTTCCATTACAAAGTTACGGATTGAATAACTATCCATCTGGTTAAAGATATGATATAAACTAGTGATTCCATAAAATGCAGCATCAGTATCTTTACCTAATACAGTAATTGTCCCATTATCTGAGGCTAATAAATATGAATCTAATTTATCATATAATCCACTTGTTTTTAATGTGTAATTTTTAGATACATGTTTATCAACGTATCCATCTGATCCTTTAATACCTACTAAGATATTAGTTTGATCTTCTTTAATTTCATTTGAGATAGTAGCATTTATCTTCTTGATTGCCAATACCTCATTCATTCTAGCTTTAGTATATTCATCAATACCATCTTCATATACAATATTAATATTTTGATGAATAACGTAATCACCACTTTGATATTCCATCAAATGTGGTTTAGGATAAATTTCATAATCTGACTCAGCAGCACTAACTTGTGTTGGCCATGCACTAAAACAACCGAAAACCATTAGTACTGCCAAAAACATAGACATCAGTTTATGAGTATTTTTTTTAATTTTTCTCATTATCTCCTTTTCCTTTCCCGTATAGTTAATATCGAGTCCCATTCCCAAAAATTATCAATATTAGTTATACATTATATAAATAAATCAATACAGATTTTAAACAAAAATAAAGACCAAATATAATTATGCTAAAAAACATAATACATATTTGGTCTTGCCTGCTTAGAGTAACAATCCGTATTTACAAGTAAATATTAGCAAAATATTTAGTAAACGTCAAGCGCTTCCATTATAATTTTGCGTTCTTTTTTATATGTATACATAAATAAGTTTGCTCGTCTGGTGATAATTCATAATCATAACGATCACGAATTAATTTAACAATCCGATTAATACACAGAGACAATCGTAAATCTTCTTTCAACATTTCCCGGATATCCGCTGTAGTATCTTGCAATTCATCAATTTCATCCCTAAAAATTCTTTCCGCTAAATACTTTAAATGAGTTGAAATTCGCGCATAACCTAGAGAATCCTCCTCTAAGTCAACTTTCATTGATAATTTAATCACATTTAGTACTTCTTTTGTCAAAGTAACAATTTTCGTTGCATTATTTGCCTTATTATCGAGTGAAAAGTTTACTAAATGTAAAGCAATATAACCTGCTTCGTCGTCATCTAACCGTATCCCCGTTTTTTCTTCTATATAATCAAGTGCCCATAAACCAACTTTATATTCTTTTTTATATAATACTTTTGTTTCACTCAAAACAACATTAGGAAGATAAATCTCTTCCTTTTTTCTTTTTACTGCAAATGAAATATGATCACTTATCGCTAAAAATATTTCACCACTAAAATCTGTATCTAATTCCTTATTAGCTTGATTAACAATTTTATTAGTTATTTCAAAATATATAGCAGGTACTGTTTCAATCGATTGCTCAAATCGTTTCTGCTGATCATCTTTAAAAAAATATGTCTTTTCAATCCTGCTTTCGTCAACTTCATCACCAATTCTCTTTTGAAAACCGATCCCCGAACCAGTTAAAATTATATCACCTAACTCATCTGATATTGCTGCAACACTATTATTATTAAAAACCTTGAGTATCTTCAATGTTATTGCCTCCATCCATTTACATTAATATGTCATTCATGGCATCGACAATAAATTGTACTTCGGTGCCTATGATAATTTGTAAATTATTTTTTCCAATTTTTATAATTCCTGTTGCTCCAGTAGCTAATATAGCTTGTTCATCAACTAAATCAGGATTACCTAATTCCACACGTAATCGTGTAATACAGCTATCTGCAAACTGCACATTATTTCGCCCCCCCAAAGCTTCTATCAAAACAATTGCAATCTCATCATAGTCTTGATTTTCTAATGTAATATTGTATTCCTCTTCCTCAATTTCAATTATATCTTCATCAGTCTCCCGACCAGGTGTCATTAAATTATAACGAACTATCATAAATCTAAAAATGCAATAATATATAAAAGCACAAATCAATCCAAGTGGAATCAGCATAAATATATCGTTAGAGAACGGGGCTTTAATACTCAAAATATAATCAATCAATCCTGCCGAAAAGCCAAAGCCCGCAAGCCATTTAAATACCGCAGCCACAAATAGCATTATTCCTGTTAATAGAGCATGAATAAAATATAATACTGGTGCAACAAACATAAAAGAGAACTCCAATGGTTCTGTAACCCCAGTAACAAATGAAGCAAAAGCAGCAGACAATAAAATCGTTCCAACTTGTTTTTTTCGTTCAGGTCTAGCACTTTGGTAAATAGCGATTGCAGCTGCTGGTAATCCAAACATCATTACTGGAAAAAAACCAGCCTGATACATACCAGTTACTCCTTTAATGCCTCCAGACACTGTTCCCCAAAATTTGCCAATATCATTAATTCCTGCCACATCAAACCAAAAGACAGAATTGAGTGCATGATGTAATCCAGTAGGAATTAATAATCGATTAAAAAATCCATATAATCCAGCTCCAACTGGTCCTAATTTCGAAATCATTTCTCCAAATGATACAAAACATTCATAAAAAAACGGCCAAACAATTAGTAATAATAAAGAAATAACTAGCATTGAAGCAGTCGATATTATTGGGACAAAACGCTTTCCACCAAAAAAAGATAACGCATCAGGTAACTTTACTTTCGAAAACTTTTTATAATTATATGCCACTACAAGACCTGAAATTATTCCAACAAATGCATTTGCAGAATTTTCAAAAGCAGCAGAAACTTCTGCTTCGGGAATTCCTTTTATCAATGCTACAGCCGGTGGTGAAAGCAGCCTAGAAACAATCATATAAGAAACAACCGCACTTAGAGCTACCGTTAACTCTCGTTCCTGAGACATTCCAATAGCAATTCCTACAGCAAATAAAATTGGTAAATTATCAATAATCGCTCCCCCAGATTCAATCAAAAAAGCAGCAATAGCATTATTACTTCCCCATCCTGTTGGGTCGATCCAATAACCAATTCCCTTTAATAATGCAGCAATTGGCATCACTGATACAGGCAACATCAATGATTTTCCCAATCTTTGCATGTATTTCATCATTCCCATCCCCCCAATCAATATAGGATTTAACTGTACCTTTCCATTCAATATATTTATGTTTCTAAACACATTGATTATTAGTAAATTAATGTGTTTTTTTTGTCCGAACGAAAATGTACTATTTTTCGTGCAGAATAATATATCCAAACCTATTGTATCACTAAAGCGCTTACTTTGTGTTAAAAAAAATACAACGAACTAAGTTCGCACTATGTAAGAAATTATACCTTTTATTATCAAATCATGTCAATAGATATATCTGTGGCTATATACATTAAATCATAACTACATATTATCATTTTATAAAATAATTGGTATAATATAAGAATATTTAAAGATATTCTTGACATATAATTATTTAGTCGATATTATAAATATAACGATGTTACTATTAAATTAGGCATTAGTGATTATTTTTTGATATCACTAATGCCTTTTTCTATATTTAAAAGGAGATAATGAATGAATTTTTTTACTAGACTATTAAAAAATAAAAAAAATACAGTATGTGCTCCTGCCTGTGGCAAAGTTATTCGTCTGGAAAATATCCCCGACAAAGCATTTGCTAACAAAATGGTCGGTGATGGTCTTGCAATTGAAATTACCGATAATAAACTTGTTGCACCATGTGAGGGAATAATTAGTGTTATTGCTAATACTAAACACGCATTTGTTATGACCCTTCCTAATGGTCTTCATTTACTAGTACATATTGGTATCAATAGAGCAAAGCCAGATGCTAATAATTTTCAGTATCATGTAAAAGCCGGTGACTATGTTTCTTTAGGAGCAGATATTGTTACACTAAGCGATAATTTATTAAAAGTCCTAAATAATAAGGTTATTACCCCTATTATTGTTTGCAACTATGAATCTCACCCTATTAAAACATTTACTACTGCTTCATCTGTTGAAACTGGTAAAACCATTTTTACTTATAAATGATTGAGTCTAAATTAAATGAAGCCCCTTATTTGGATAACCAAATAAGGGGCCTCATTTCAAAAATTAGGCTCGTTTTTTTATTTACAGTATAAAAAGCGAAATTTAAATTTCGCTTTTTAACATCTATTAAATTATTCCTCTTTTTTTCTTAACAGCCAGTATATACCAACAATAGCAACAACGCCTAATCCTGTTACATAGGCAAAAATATTTACATCATCACCTGTTTTCGCAGAATCACTAGCAGGAAGTTCGTTTGGAGTCGGTGTTGGTATTGGGGCTACTGTTGCTTTTTCTTCTAATTTAGCAACCGCTGTTTCAAAATTGTTTTTAGCCTCAATAAATTCTTTAGCAGAAATATCACTTAAGTTATCAAGCATAGCTTTTAAAACATTATATGCCTCTTGATATATTTTAGCAGAACTTTCAGTGTATTTGCTTAAATCCACTAATGTAATACTGTTAATATATTCTTTTACTTCATCAGCTTTAGCACGAACTACAAGAGCTTTAAGTGCATTATCAAGTGCTTTGATACTAGCATCAATTTCTTCAGCAGTTCCATTTTCTAATCTTGCAGTTGCTTCAGCAATTGCATCAGCTAATCCTTTGTAACTGCTAGTTGTATATAATTCTTGATTAACTTTATTAGCTGTATCTAAAATATCTTTTAGATCACCAACAACTACTAATTTTTCTTTAGCAGCAGCTAATTCACTAATAGCTTTCGCAAATTCATCAGGGTGTACAGGAGTGCTTTGATTATCTATAATCAACTGTTCAACTTTTGCCTTAGCTTCTAGATACATTTTCCATGAGTTGATTGTGTAAAGTTTTTCTGGATTTGTAACCGAAGCTACAAAATCATTTTCTCCTTCAATTGTAATAATTGCTTCTTCTTGATTTGAAGGATTAAATACTAAATTAGTATTTGCTAGATCATAATTAGCAATTAATTTATCAACATCTGCAACTGAAGTATTATCACCATTAGCAATTGACTTATTAATTGCCTCAATAGCTTTACTATATGCTAACCATGAAGGCGCAGTGTAATTATTTTGATCAGTATGTGCATTAGCGATAATTATTTCCAATTTACTTAAATCACCTTTTAATACTTTATTTTCAATTGCCTTGTTAATTGCTCTAACGGCATTATCAACAGTTGTTTGTGAAGCATACTCACTTTCAAGTACTTGCTTACCTGCATTATAAGCATCTCCATATGTTGCAGCTGCTGCAGCTGTCCATGAAGATAAATCTTCCTTGTTATCAATTAAAGCTTTAAGCGCATCAACATTAAGTGTAGTGACCTCAGATTTGTATGTTGATAATTCTGTAATATTAGGAATCACATCACCCCACTCAACCTTAATATCTAATAAGATTGTATTTTCAGGTAAAACAAATTCATTAATTGCTTGTGATAATGTTCCTAAAGTTACCCATTGTTCTGCACTTGCATTTGTAAATAATCTTGCTTTAACAACTGCATTAGAAATTACAGCACTATTTTGAATAATTTTAATTGTGTTTACTTGGTTATTAGATGATAAACTATAGTTCACATAACCATTAGCATCTTTAGGAATAAACATTGTTGAAATATCCCCATCAACCATATAACTAAATAATCCATCTCTTGTTTCTTGACTACTAGATGTGAAGGTTGGATTGTTTTGTGAAGGTATAAATTCCCCATTATTTATTTCTAATTCTTGGAATCTAACCCATTTATCAGCTCCAACTTTAGTTCTAGTAATTTCAAATTTTAAATAACGAGCTTGCAGATTTAAACCATCTACTTTTTTTGCATTATATGAAATTTCATGACTTGGTAAAACAAAACCAATTTCATCAGTATTTTCAGCTTCACCTGGGTTATTTTCATTTTGATTACCTAAAAGCATGATTTCTGTCCAAGTTTCACCATCAGTAGAAACTGAGAACTTTCCATGACGTGGATAATCCCATTCGCTATCAGTACATATAGCTTTAAATGAATTTAAAGTTATTTCTTGACCTAAATCATATGTGAAATACTTGCCAACATTTTGTGATCCCTGATAAGCAGTAGCCGTAGTAAGATCACCATCAAATACATTCAATGGTTTATCGATTGAAAAATTACTACTTGTAATTGATTTCTCTTTAATCTCAACTGTATTTACAATAAATTTATTAAGATCAAAAGTTACTTCAGCCTCATTATTATTAATAATACGAACATAACGAGCATCAGCACTTACATTACCAGCATTTACGTTTTGCCACTCATAACTATTTTTAGAAACTTGAATGGTCAAACTATCATTTGTTAATTCACTAACAATATCTTTTAATTCATGAATTCGATCTAGTTTTAAACCTACATAATCACCATTAGCTAAAGTAATCCCTTTAGCTGGCGTGATTTTAGCACTTTCATCTAAATAATCAGCAGTTAAACTCTTATATTCACTAACATTAGTAAATACTTTACCATTATGATATACCTTAGCTGCTACATCAAATTCACGCATAGCAATCCAAGTGTTTTGATTAACCTTATTAACCAATCGGACATATTGAGCAGTAATATTTTGATCTGACAAATCAGTCACAATATTAATTGTATTTTTATATGTTTCAACTGTTGTCCAAGTTTTACCATCTAATGAATATTGTAAATCAGCATCTTTAAAATAATCACCATCGCTATCAGTGTTACCTTGAAGAATATTAATCTTACCTAAAGTAATTGGTTTAGATAATTTAACCCCTACATAATCACCTGGAATAGTTGTATTTGCAGGTTCCCCTTTTTGTCTAACATTATAATGTACTTTAGTAGTTAAATCACCATCAATAAGATTAGCATCACTACCACCATAAATACTCCATCCATCCGTAGTACGGATCACTTCTTTAGTAAATTGTTCCTCTTCTGCCGGTTGTGTAACAACAGTAAATTCACGCATTGCCGGCCATTTGTTTCCGCCACCAACTTCGCTACATACATAACGTACGGCAACAACATCTTCAATTTCAATATTAGTAACATCTACTTGTGATGCATATTCACCATATACTTCTTTATTTAAATCTTTAAAAGTTGTTCCATCAGTAGAATATTGTAATTTTGCATAACCAAAAGTATCTTCTTTTTTATCACTATTATTAGCACCATTTAAAATATGAACACCATAAATAGTCGTTGGTTTACTTAGATCCACTTGGAAATATTGACCAGCTTTTTCATATCCATTATGCCATGCTGCAGTATCATTATTACCATCAACAATATCAGCTATTTTACCTGAATGCCAAGTAGTAAAGCTTGATGAAGCACTAATTTCTAATGGTTGTTCTGTTTCTCCACTAGCAATATAGTCATTAATTGGTCCTGAAAGTTTATCTTGTAAAGCTTTTGCCAAAGGAATCAAATGTGTTGATCCAGGACTAACTTTAGCTGTTCCATTTAATAATTTACGGATATGATTTTGACTATTAATTAATTCTGATGATGCATTTGAGAATTGATTAAAAGCTGTAACCATATCATTTTCTTCAATTGCAATTGCTGATTCTGTAAAATGTTTAATTGCTGTCGTTAAATCTTTTAAAGAACCGGTAAAAGATAATAATTCTTTTTTCAGGTTTTCATTTTTACTATTTGCATGGAAACCATCACAAGCATCAATAATCACATTCATTTCTGCAATTAATTGTTTTCCACTTTCAATAATTGAATCACCATTAGCTAACTTAGTTTTAAACTCATTAATTAATGGTTGTAATTCTTCAGATTCAGCTAAAACTAAGCCATGACCATTAGGTTGAGGATTAGACATATGCTTAGCTAATGTATGTAATTCCTCACTTGCCTCTTGATCAATATATTTAAATGAATCAGCCCAACTTTGATCATCATTAAAGCTTTTAACATTCCATGCATAATCAGCTACCGCAAAAATAGCCACTTTAGAAGCTTCAGCTTCTTGCATTGGATTAGTTACTACCCCACTTAAATCATCAATATTAATATCAGTGTGTAATAAACTTCCTTTCCCCATCATTAAACGTGAACCGTTAATATCATTGACAGGCCAGTTCAACCAGAACAGTGGACTTCTTCTTTCGTCAGCCCCTTCTGGTAATCTGTTTCTTTTAAAATGATCTAATGTTTTTTGTTCAACTGGTTGACACACTGCTTCACCAGTCCAGAAAATTTTCACATCTTCAGGGAATCCAGCATCATAATCACTTAATTCAGAATAATCCCCTTGCCATGAATGATTATATCCTGCTGGACAGAAAACAGAATCATAAACATCTCCTTTTTCTTTTGCCCAAGCTGATACACTATTCATCATTTTAATTACAACACTACGGTCTAGGCTACCAACATCATCACCAAGAACACCAAATTGGCGTACCCCAGCATCGTACAATTGATCAAACTTTTTAAGTAATGAAGCAATTTCTTCATCTACTTTAGATGCATTGAAACCACCCATAAATGGATGGGCTGTCCATACAAATCTACATTTAGAATCATTTCCTACTTGAACCATTTCCTTAATGGCTGCGAGTTCCTCTTCAGGATATAATTCACGCCATAAATTTTTATGATATGGATCATCTTTAGGTGCAAATACATAAGAAGTCATTTTGAAATCACCACCGAATTTCATTAATGACATTCTATCTTCATTTGACCAAGGAATCCCATAGTACCCTTCGATAAAACCACGAATATCGGTATCAGCATAATCTTTAATTACAAAGTTACGGATTGTTGATCCATCCATTTGATTAAAAATATGTTTTAATGAGGTAATTCCATAAAATGCCCCATCAGTATCTTTTCCTAAAATAACAATTTCACCATTATTTGAAGCAACAAAATGCGCCCCAAATTTACTAAATAGACTCTCTTCAACGCTATAGTTGGATTTAACATAGCCATCAACATACCCTCCAGATTTATATGTACCAACTAAAATATTTGTTTTTCCGTCTACTTTCTGCTTAGATGTGCTAATTTGTTTATTTTTTGACTCTAATACTTCAGTCATTCTCTTTTTAGTAGCAGCATCAATTCCATCTTCATATACCACATTAACTTGTGAACGAATAACATAATCCTTATCTTGATAAGTAATTTCATGTGGTGTTGGATAAATTTCATAATTTGTTTCTTTAGCTTCTACTTTTATATTTGGTGACATAAAAAATAGTGTACTAAATACAACCAACATTGCTAATGAAGATTTTAAAGCTTTGTCCCAAAATCTTGCCATCTTTTTCCTCCCTAAGATTTAGTCAAATGGATTAGAAAAATAAAAGACCGATATACAGAAAATAATCTGTACATCGGTCTTGCCTAATCTAATAGTAACAATCCATTTACTTCACGAGTATATCATGACAATTATCCCCTGTCAAGAAAGCGATTACAAAAAATGGATTTATCAAGCATCTTTTGATTTAACCAGAAGGATTGGTTTACTATTTGTGATAGTTGCAATTTCACAACTTACTTGATTGGATACACATAATGGATCCTGTCGTTGTAAAAAATACTGATTCAATGGGTACTCAGCACCATCAATATCAATATAAGCATCATCTAGTGCATATAATGAAAAATACTTATATTCATCTTGATACACCTTATGTGTTCCCGGCAATAATAATTGAATAACATTTTGCTGATCAATAATTCTAATTTTTTTATCTGCATATTTTTCCAAAAGACACATAACGCTAAGAAAATGATCTAAGCGACCGCCCGTCACACCATAAATATCTACTTCATCATAACCATTCTCCAAAGCATATTCTAAAGCTGCATGTGTATCGGTCACATCTTTACGAGTTGGCAATCTTTCTATATCTAACTCACTTAAAACATTCTCGTTTTCAATCGAATCAAAATCACCAATTGCAAAGACAGGCTTAATCCCCTGTTTAAGTAATATTTCAACACCATGATCAACACCAATATATTTTAAACTGTCATCGAGTTTACAAGCCAGTGCACTACAAATACCTATCTTCATTTTAGTGACTCTATTGCTTTCGTATAATCATCACTACCAAAAACATAGCTGCCGGCCACTAAAACGTCAACTCCAGCATCATTACATAACTTGGAAGTCGATTCATTGATTCCTCCATCTACTTCAATTAAATAATGATAATTATTTTCTTTTCTGAGTGTTGCCAGCTGTGCAATTTTATCAACAGCTGCCGAATTAAATTTTTGCCCACCAAAACCGGGCTCAACTGACATTACTAAAACAACATCTAACTCATTCAAAAATGGTTTTAGTACTTCTACTGGTGTATCCGGCTTAATTGATAGCCCGACCTCCACATCATGCTCCTTAATATGAGCGATTAATTCATTAATCTTATCTTCAGCAACTGCTTCATAATGAAAAACAATTAATGACGCATTACTATTAATAAAATTATCCACATATTTAGCTGGATCAGTAATCATTAAATGTACATCAAGATACATATCCGTTACTTTACTAACATCTTTTAAAATACTATATCCAAATGATATGTTTGGAACAAAATGTCCATCCATTACATCATAATGAATCCAATCTGCCGCTTTGATTGCGTTAATCTCTTCTTTCAAATAAGCAAAATTAGCTGATAATAATGAAGGTGCTACTTTAACCATACTTCCGTTCCTCTTTCTTTTTTACATCTTGTAAATTCATTAAATAATGCTCATAGCGTTCTTTAGATATTTTTCCATCTTCAACGGCTTTTTTTACCCCACAATTAGGTTCACTATCGTGTAAACATCCTCTAAACTTGCATTCATGACTAAATTGAGCAAAATCATGATAGGCTACAGCTAGTTCTTCCGGTGTCATTTCCAATTCTAATGAAGAAAAACCAGGTGTATCTCCAAGATATCCACCATACATCTTGAGCAGTTCAACATGACGAGTTGTATGTTTTCCTCGCCCAAGAGATTTTGATATCTCATTTGTTTCCAATTTTAAATTAATATCTAAGGCATTCAAAAAACTACTTTTGCCTACCCCACTTTGTCCAGTAATCACTGATACTTTATCTTTAAAGACTGTTTTTAATTCCTCAAGCCCATGATTATCTTTTGAGCTTATTTCATATACCCGATATCCAGCCTGACGATAATCTTTAACATATTGTTTAACGCTTTCATCTTCATCTAAATCCATTTTAGAAATAATAATAATTGGTTCAATTCCTAAATGCTCAATTACTAAAAGAAATTTATCTAATAATATTGATGAAAAATCAGGTTCCTTACAAGAACTAACAATCAGAGCTTGATCAACATTACAAATAGGTGGTCGAACTAAACAATTATGACGAGGCAATACATTCATTACATAGCCATCATTATCACCTTCGACTTCATATTCAACAAAGTCACCAACCAGGGGCTTAATCTCATCCTTACGAAATTTCCCCCTAGCACGACATTGAATTATTTGATGATCATCTTCGACATAATAAAACCCTGCTAATGCTTTAATAATTCTTCCTTGTGACATCTCTACCTCCTAATCATCTGTAGGTATTTCAGGTTTATAATTATAATAATAAAGTGTAATAGATTCATTCTTCTTAGTTACCGTAGTAAAGGCATCTAAACTTTGACGGACTACTTGATTTACAGTAATCTTTTCAATTTCATTTGGATCTGTAGGTGTTGGCAATGTTTCCCGTTTAACTGAAAAACCTTTATTTGTTAGTAAGGTCGCAGCAGCATCAATATCCATTCCTTTAACATTTGGTACTTCAATTTTAATTCCCGAAGAAACAGTCAATGTAATTGTCCGATCTTTTTCATCAGGATCAACCTTATGCCCTTCTTTTAAACTCTGTTCAACAACTGTTCCAACTGCTTGTTCTGAACTAGTTTCTTTGATCGTAACATCAAACCCAAGTTTTGTCAGTGCTTCTTTGGCCTTATTTTGATCCATTCCTACATAATTACCAAGAACTACATAATCACCTTTTGATACTGTTAAAATAATTTTACGATCTTTTTCAGTTGGATCTACTTTAGTTCCTTTTTCAATACTTTGATCAATTACAGTTCCTTTAGTTTTAGAAGATATCTCATATTCAATCTCTACTTCAAATTTCAATTTTTCTAATGCCTTTTTAGCAACATCTTCTTTTTTTCCAGTGTAATCTTCAAGAACAATATATTTGCCTTTCGATACTGTTACTTTAACGACATCACCTTCTTTGATCGTCGTTCCTTTTTTAGGGTCTGTTGCAATGATTTCACCTTTTTCATATTCATCAGATAGTTCTTCAGTAATATCATCGCTAATAGTAACATTATATTCTTTTAAAATTTCTTTTGCTTGTTCAACTGTTTTTTCTGTTAAATCAGGCATTAGACTAGTATCTGGCTTCACTCCAAGATAAATCGCAAAAGCAATTCCCGCGATAACTAAAGCAGTAACCACACCAACTCCCACCTTAGCTTTTGTATCTAAACCTTTAAATTTATTAACTAATTTACTGAAAAAACCTTCTTTTTTAGGGGCTGCCACTTCTTTTTCTTCAACTGGATCTACGATTGGTGCAGTATTGCCACTAGTAAATGCGGAACGAGGATCAATAACAATTGTTGGATCAGTATCTTGGTCATGTGAAAAAACTAATTTTTCTTCATCCTGACGCTCCATACAAGTCTTTATATCATCCAACATTTCTGTTGCACTTTTATAACGATCATTAAGATTTTTAGCAGTAGCTTTAATTACAATATTCTCAACAGACTGGGGAATTGAAGGATTAAACTCCAACAATGATGGTAGATCTTCCTGCATATGCTTTAATGCAATATTAACTGGTGATTCACCATTAAATGGTACTTCTCCCCGTAACAACTCATAAAAAACAATTCCTAAAGCATATACGTCACTTTGGGCAGTCGCTTTTTCACCACGTGCTAATTCTGGAGCTAAATAATGCAATGAGCCCATAATAACATCTGTCTGGGTTACCTGCGCTAGAGATTGCATTGAAGCAATTCCAAAATCGGCAATTTTAGCCACTCCACTATCAGTAACCAAAATATTTTGCGGTTTTAAATCACGATGGATAATCCCTAGCTGATGAGCTTTAGAAATTCCACTAATTACTTGTTTCATAATATCAATTGCTTCAACTACATGAACAGCACCACGCTTTAAAATCAACTCTTTTAACGTCATACCCGGCACATATTCCATGACAATATAATATTTATCTTCATCCTCACCAACATCATATATTTCAACAATATTTTTATGAGAAAGTGCAGCTGCTGCACTAGCTTCACGTTGAAATCTAGTTACATATATTGGATCTTTAGCAAGGCTAGTTCGAAGAATCTTAATCGCAATAGTACGATTTAAGATAATATCTTGAGCTAAATAAACATCTGCCATTCCGCCTTGACCAATTAGTTCTAACAATTCATAACGTTCTGCAATTATTTTTGCCATCCTATTTTTCCTCCCGATTATCAATGATAGCTACTCCGATATTATCACGTCCACCATTTTCATTAGCTCGATCAATTAATTCAGTAACTTTTTGAGATACTTTTATATTCTTTTTTAAAATTTCTTTAATTATTTCATCATTTAAGCAATTATATAATCCATCACTGCAAAGCAACAATAAACTATCTGCAAATTCTAATTCGATAAAAGATGGGGTTAATTCAGTATCTGCACCAATTGCCTGAGTCAAAACATTTTTTTGGCTATGATTAACAGCTTCTTCTTCACTGATTGCTCCACGATCAACTAAAGCATTAACTAAAGTATGATCTTTAGTCAATTGCATTAATTGATCATTTTTCAAAACATAAGCACGGCTATCACCGACATGAGAAATATATATCACATTATCCATTAAAATTGCCACGACAATTGTCGTACCCATACCATGATGCTCAACATTTTGCTTAGCCATTCTTTTTACAATCGCATCAGCTTCATAAATTGTTTCATTTACCCATTTTTTCAACTCATCAACATTATCAAATGGGGGGATACTGTCAAAACAATTAACAAATTGATCCATCACCACCCGAGAAGCAATTTCACCAGCACGATGACCACCCATACCATCACAGACAATTGCAATAACTTGATCTTTTACATTTGCAATAACAGTAGCCTGATCCTGATTTTTATTTCGTACTTTACCGATATCAGTCAATGCATAATAGTTCATTATTTCACCCCACTTCTTTTAGCCCTTAATTGTCCACAAGCACCATCAATATCGCGCCCATGTTCTTTTCTTAAAGTTACATTAATATGTAATCTTAATAGCTCATTTTTAAATATTTCTACTGTTTCTTTATCACTAGGTTGATAACCATGCTCATCAACACTATTATATGGTATTAAATTAACATATGCATTTAATCCACGTAGATAGTGTGCCAATTGACGAGCGTAAACAATATCATCATTAACACCTTTTAACATGATATATTCAAAAGTAACACGCCGATTTGTTTTATCAATATATTCACTGATAGCTTCACGTAAATCATCCATTGGATGCACCTTATTGATCGGCATCAATTCATCGCGAATTTCATCATTAGCAGCATGTAACGAAATCGCCAAATTAGTTTGAATTCCTTCTTCACTATATCGCTTGATCCCTTTGATCAATCCACAAGTTGAAATAGTGATGTGCCGAGCGCCGATAGCTAGACCATGTGGATGGTTAATGATCCGTACAAATTCCATCACATTATCATAATTATCAAATGGTTCACCCGTCCCCATTACGACTACATGACTAACTCGTTGATCAATATCTTGTTGTACTTTAATAATTTGTGCAACAATTTCACCTGGTGTTAAATCACGTTGTTTGCGTAATAAACCACTAGCACAAAATGTACATTTCATGTTGCAGCCAATTTGGCTAGTTACACATAGTGACTTACCATAGTCATGAATCATTAAGACAGATTCAATCAAACTTCCATCTAATAATTCGAACAGATATTTAATTGTCCCATCTCTTGATACTTGTTTTTCTTTAATTTTTAAAACATCTAAAGAAAATTCTACTTTCAATTGATTTCGTAGATCTTTTGATAAATCCGACATATCATCAAAACTACGAGCATCTTTCTGGTAAAGCCAGCTAAAAACTTGTTTAGCACGGAATGGCTTTTGTTTGATTGAAGCAAAATATTCAGTTAGTTGTTCTAGTGAGTAATCATAAATATTTTTCATCTTATTTTCCTTTTTCTAATTTACACATATAAAATCCATCACTGTCATAAACATACGGTAAAATCTTCTTTTCTTCAATTATCTTCATATCTGGATATTTATCAAGAAATTGTTTTATCATTTGTTCATTTTCTTTTTTATTGATTGTACACGTACTATAGACCATTTTACCATTTTTCTTCAATAAATAGTAGGCATTGTCTAACAATTTTGCTTGTAAAGGAATGATTGTATCCATTGCACCAGAATCATGATATTTAATCTCCGGTTTACGTTTCATTACTCCTAAACCGCTGCAAGGTGCATCAAGCAAAATTTTATCAAATGATTCTTCTGAATATTTTTCTTTCAACAAAGTGGCATCCCCAACATGCAGTTCTACATTATTAACACCTAAGCGTTTTAGATTAGCTTCAACTAGCTTGATTTTATGTTCAAATAAATCATATGCAATTATTTTACCCTGATTATTCATAATAGCTGCTAAATGTGTAGTTTTACTTCCTGGAGCACAACACATATCAAGAACGAGATCCGTTGGCTGAGGATCCAGCAACGGAGCAATCAACTGACTTGACTCGTCTTGAATAGTGACTAACCCGTTTTTAAAATAATCAGTGTTAGCAATATTTCCTGCTCTGTACAAGAGTCCATCGGGAGAAAGATTCCCTGCTTCAAAATTTTCATCAGTTAATAATTGAGCCTTTGTAGTCTTTAAAATATTGACCCTCGCTGCTCTGGTTGGTGGTGTATTATCATGCTGACAAATCTTTTTGGCTATATTTAAATCATACTGTTTACTTAACATCTTAACTATCCATAAGGGATGGCTTGTTTCAATAGAAATTCTTTTCAATTCATCCTTCTCATCAATCTCACATTTTCCATTACGTAAAAAATTTCTTAAAATAGCATTAACAAATTTCCCCGCAAAATTATCACGTTTCTTTGCTAAACGGACAGCTTCATCAATTACAGCATAATCCGGAACCTTATCTAAGAAAATTAATTGATACAATGACATCAATAAAATCATTTTCTCACGATTTTTAATTTTTTTCCCTTGAATATATGGCGCCAATTGATATTCAAGATATAACTTATTTTGAATCGTTCCATATACAATTCGTGTAGCCAAATCTTTATCATTTCTAGATAATAAGCTTTTTTCTAAATAGTCATTTAAAGTAATATTTAAATAACTTTGCTCATTTTGGTATTTTATTAATACATCTAATGCAGTCGTTCTTGCCATAAATAGTCCTTCCTATATTTGATTATATGGATTAAAGTCACAAACCACATGAACTTTATTTCCTTTTTTATTATAAAAATCACTCATCTTTTCTAATACTGGATATAATTGTTTACTATTTGTAAATTTAATCATAATACGTTTACGATAAATATCCTGCATCCGATAGATCAAACTATTTGCCGGACCAAGAATTGCCATTTTATCAAGTTGTTTTTGTAAATACTCTTTTATTTGCACCGCACTTTGATTAACAACTTCTTCATCTTTTCCTTGTATTAAAATGCTCACTAAATGAACATATGGAGGGTAAGCTGCTAATTTTCGTGTTTTCATTTCTTCCTGATAAAAACGAAGATAGTCGTGATTCTTGACACATTGTAACACAAAATGCTCAGGATTGTATGTCTGAATCATTACTGTACCTTCTTTTTGACCACGTCCACTTCGTCCTGAAACCTGTTCAAGCAGTTGAAAAGTTCGCTCATTAGCACGAAAATCAGGGATATTTAAACTTATATCAGCATTTAAAACACCAACAAAAGTAACATTTTCAAAATCTAATCCTTTTGCTATCATCTGTGTTCCTAATAGAATATTACCCTCTTTGCGAGCAAACTTATCTAATAATTTTTGATGCCCATCCTTTTGTTTAGTTGTATCAACGTCATAACGAATCACTTTTGCACCATCAAATATAGTCTCCAGCTGTTCCTCTACTTTTTGTGTTCCTGCTCCAACTAATTTTAATCGTTCACTTGAACAATGTGGACAAAGACGCGGCATTTCAATTTGATGTTCACAATAATGACAACGTAATTTGTGATCCGCCTTATGATATGTTAAGGTTACATCACAATGAGGACATTTAATTACTTCACCACAATCAAGGCAACGAACATATGTTGCATAACCACGTTTATTTAATAGAAGAATTACTTGTTCATCATGATCCAGGCAGGTTTGAATTTGTTCCTTCATCGCTTTTGAAAAAAGTGAATAATTTTTATTTCTAATTTCATCAGCCATATCGATCAATTCAATCTTTGGTAAGGGAAACTGATTGATCCGCTTTGGTAGCTCGTATAGATCATAAATTCCTTTTTGTCCTCGACTATAAGATTCTAGTGACGGTGTAGCACTACCAAGAATAACGGGACAGTTATGGTATTGCCCCCGAATTCGAGCAATCTGAGTCGTTTGATACCGTGGCTTGCTTTCCTGTTTATAACTAGGATCATGTTCTTCATCTAAAATAATCAATCCTATTTTTTCCAAAGGCGCAAATACCGCACTTCGAGCACCAACAACAATCTTAACTTCACTATTCAAAATTCGCCGATACTCATCATAACGCTCACCAGCAGATAATTTTGAATGTAAAATTGCTACCTCTTTCCCAAATTTGTGTTTAAAAGCATTGACCATCATCGGTGTTAAAGAAATCTCCGGTACTAACATTAAGACAGTTTTATTATTTCTAATCACATATTTAGATAAATGTAGATACACTTCGGTTTTTCCAGAACCAGTCACACCATGAATTAAAGCAGTATGATAAGTATCAATTTTGCTCATGATTCCATTGACTACTTTTTGTTGATCAACAGTTAAAGAAAACTCATGTTCCTCTTTTTGATCATCTAAATAAGGGTCACGATATAATTCCTGTTCGATTATTACCGTTACCCTC
The DNA here is from genome assembly GCF_014131695.1 of Thomasclavelia ramosa DSM 1402. Classification (NCBI taxonomy): domain Bacteria; kingdom Bacillati; phylum Bacillota; class Erysipelotrichia; order Erysipelotrichales; family Coprobacillaceae; genus Thomasclavelia; species Thomasclavelia ramosa. Next base: position 808,274 of record NZ_CP036346.1, on the reverse strand, counting down.
TGTTCAATTAGCTTGTCAAGCAGTCCACGGCTATAAGGAAATGCTTTTAGTGGCGTGTCGGGATGTGTTTTTAAATATTGATACGCTTCTTGTTGTTTAACAGTTTTAAGAGTAGCATCTTCATTAATAACTTTAATTACTTTTTGATACTTAATTCCAACACTTTTATTTGTACTTGGTTTTAATTGAGGTGGCAACATTGCTTGAAGACAGCTAATTCGTGGTGACAAAGTTAATTTTGCTAATGTCAAAGACAGCTCTTGTAATTCTTGATTTAATAAGGGGCGCTCATCAATAACTTCACTAATATAGCGATATTTAAATCCTGCTGCTGCTTCTAATTCCTCTTTTGTTGAATTGCTATAACGACATCCCGTTACATATCCGATTATTCGTTGATATCCAAACGCAATTGTCACTCTAACCCCACTAGCAATTTCAGTATTTGCTAAATAATCAAAAGTAGTGTCAAGAGCATGGGTTGGATGTTCTACTAATACTTGTACAATATACACCATCATCATCTCCAATTTGTTTCTATTCTACCACATCTACAAGATAAAATAAAAGAGTCGATTAACTCTTATATCTTTATAGCAAAGTATCTAATTGCTCTCCCACGTTTTTTATTTTTGGATGATCTATCATCTTACCACAAACATCTGTTCTAGCGAAAAATTAGCGAGTAACACCGCTGGTAATAAAGTGCAAATTAAACTAGCCTGATGACACTAAAAGCTTTTATTGATGATTCATCAAGATAGATATTAAGATCATGTTTCAACACATAATCATGATAACCATCAAAAACAGTTGCATGAGTTAATACATACTTCATTGCATTCACTCTCTTTTAAAAAAAGGAATCTTTGCGATTCCTAGACATGATAAATATAATTATCTTTTCGCGGTTTAGCTTCTGGTTTCGGTTCTTTACCATAACCTAAAATACAATTACCGATTCCTACATACTTTTCATCAATGCCCCACTGCTTTAACAATTCTTTTCCCTCAGTACTCATAAAAACTTCTTTGGCACGATGAATCCAACAAGAATCTACGCCAACTGCATTGGCTGCATTTAAAAGATTCCCCATTACTAACGCACCATCTTCTAAATATGTTCCAATCGTTGAATCCCCTAAAACGACTACCACTGTTGGTGCTCCATAAAAAGGATCGTTTTCACTATCCATTATTGCCGCATTCAATTTTGATAGCCGCTTAATTATCTCAGGATTTTGAATAACTACCATAATTGCAGATTGACGTCCCATTCCTGAGGCTGCATATGTTCCAGCCGTCAAAATTTCATTCAATTGTTCTTCGCTAATTTGCTCTTTTTGGAAGCTTCGAACACTTCGACGTGTAATTAAATTATTGATTGTTTCATTCATTATACTATCCCCCTTTTTATAAGGATATTATATCACAGACTTAATGAATATTAAGATATAGATAATTGTTTTTAAGAAAAATACTCTATATAATTTAGATAAAAGGAGGGCTGTTTATGTGTAAAAAACTATCAATAATTTTACTATGCCTGCTTATGATAACAGGATGCTCTAAAGACAAGCCAATTTTATATAGCAATCTTGGTAATCAAGCCAGTCAAAATAAACTTACTAATATTTTAAATGAAGCTGACCTCCCCAAAGAGAATATTAAACAATTCTTTTCCTATGTTAATACCTTTAATCAGCACGCTACACCCTTAATTGGTGATTTTGAAACTTTAGAAAGAGAACAACCAGATTACCAATATTTTAAATATAATAGCCCAGTTGAAATAAGTGATCAAAACGATTCTAATTCACTAATTCCTTCATTTATCTTAATAAAAAACCTAATTTATACTAATAATAGCGGTCACGCAGATGACTCATATATTATGTTTAATTTAAATTTAATTGATACTATTGATCAGTATTCAATGAGCCAAGAAGATCGTTTAAAATTCATTACTACTTTTAACAGCATTTCTGTTACCGGCATAAAAAATAATGAAATTTCTCATATCAATCAAATTGAAAAAACATTTAGTGATCGTGACTTTAGCGTAAAACAAAACCAAAAAGCATCATTGATTACCTTGTGGCTTCACTCTTCCGCAGATAACCGTCGCTTTGTTAGCCACTGTGGTGTTTTAATTGATAGCAATGACGGTTTATATTTTATTGAAAAATACGGTTGTTTTTATCCTTATCAGGTGACAAAATTTAATAGCCGAAGTGAATTAAAAACGTATTTATTAACTCGAAACGATCTCAAAGGAGATGAAAATGACGGTTTGCCACTCGTTTTTGAAAATAATAAATATCTGAATAAATAATTAATAATATCCTTTGAATAAATTGTAATACATTTTTATATTAGTTCCTAGATGCAGAACCACGACTTTAATCCAACAGTATGATTTCGGTGCTGAAGCACTGACCATGGCATAATCTAATTTGAATTTCCGAGCATAATGATCTGCCTTTCGTAAATGCCAGCTATTTGTAACAACTAGAGCATTTTTCAATCCATTTATCTGCATTATATCGCGGCTATACATCAAATTATGATATGTACTTCGAGATTGTCCCTCGATAAGGATATCTTCTTTTTTTACCCCTAAACTAATTGCATATGAAGCCATTATTTTCGCTTCCTGATATTCATTTTTAACTGCCCCACCAGATAAGATTAAAAATTTAATCTTATCTTTTTTATATAAAGTAACACCCATTTCAACCCGTGATTTCATAATTGTTGATGGCTCACCATCGATATTAGCAGGATAACCACAAATAATCGCACAATCATATTTTTTATAACGCTGTTTTTTATATGGTTTTTTAAATACTAATAAAAATGCTAGTAGATTCAATATTCCAAATCCAATTATTACTCGTTTGACCATTTTATTACCTCATTATTTTACATTTCCCGGGAAATTGTAACAAAAGGGCCTAATGGCCCCGATGTTTCGCTTTACGTTTTTGCTGTTTCAATACAAATAGATGCTCTTTTTCAGCCGTTCGCTGCTCACGACGAATAATTTTATTCTTTGCCTTATTTTGCTCATATTGTCGTTTCAACGCTTGCATCGATTTAGTACCTGTTTGTAAGTTCATAGATTGTTTTCTAATCATCCGTTGTAATCGCTTAGGATTTTTTGGTTTATCTTTATGTTTCGCTTTGAACTCAGCAACAAAATTAAGTTTATGGTAATTATTTAAAAAATAAACATATATCTCACCATCACTTGGCTCTTGACCGAACACAACTCGTTCAACGTAACACTTATCTCCATTTGTTAAATAAAATACTCCAATCCAAAACGGATCATCAAATAAAACATTTAATTCCAAACCAACATCCAACATATCGCTATCCTCCTTGAAATTTACTTCTAAGAACGGACAACCTCAGGAGGGCAGGTTACTGATGCAAAATGCACAACTTGACTACCAACAAGTTCGTGTTTTTATCTTAGCAACCATATTATAACTTATTTTTCAGATTTATTTAAGAGGAAAGCTATTCCTGCTAACCCTAAACCTAATGCGATTATAATAAATAAATTAATACTTACATCATTATTCAAATAAAAATATACTTTTAAATCATCATATAGTCCCATCAAAACTGCAATAATTAATAAAAAAGCTAGTAAAAATGGCACTTTTAGCCGTCCATCATTTTTTTTCATAAAATCAAACACTTTAGCATCAAATACTTTAAATGCATCTAACAACATGTATATTCCCAAAATAGCTAATAACACAATAATGTCGGTTGGGCAAAAAATTAAATCAAGTCCTAATTTACCTTCTAACCCTTGCGCCAAATATAAAATTAAAACCATTCCTGGATAAAAAATATACGCAAACACCTTAAAATACTCTTTAAACTTTTCCATTTTTCCTCCTACTAAAAATCAGGGATATTTACCCCTGATTTGTTTGATGATTTTTTATAATTTCAGCAATTTTATCTTTTGCTGCCATAACGTCATCATTTTCCACTACATATTTATATTCATCTTTAGTCGCAATTTCTTTTCTTGCTTTTGATAAACGTTGTTGGACAATCTCTTCTTCCTCTGTACGACGTCCACGAATTCGTCGTTCGAGTTCTTCTAAGCTAGGTGGTACTAAAAAGATTGTTGTTGCATCTGGACATTTTTCCATTACTTGAAGGGCCCCTTGAACTTCAATTTCTAAAACAACATTTTTACCTTCATTTAATAATTGATCAACGTAATCTTTGGGTGTTCCGTAATAATTACCGACAAACTGCGCCCACTCTAATAACTTTCCTTCTTCAATTTTACTTTTAAATTCTTCTTCTTCAACAAAAAAATAATCAATTCCATCTCTTTCATTTGGACGTGGTTTTCTTGTTGTCATCGAAATCGAATAAGCAAGATTTAAACTATCGTCTTTGAATAATTCTTCTCTTACTGTTCCTTTACCAACGCCACTAGGCCCACTAAGAATTATCAACATTCCTTTTTGCACTGTCTACACCCCTTTTTTTTGATAAGTTCATCATACAAAATACGTCTTATATTGTCAATTGTTTTCAAACTATATAATGTCAATTATTTTTAATCTATGTTATACTTACAACGGTGATAAAAAATGGCATATGATGGAATAATGATGCATCAAGTAATTGATGACTTAAACAAAACAATAACTGGTGGTAGAATCAACAAAATCTACCAAATCTCAAAATATGAATTATTGATTCAAGTTCGTAATAATCGAACTAATTACAAGCTGCTGCTCTCCTGCCATCCAATGTACGCAAGAATTCAGCTGACTAATTTAGACTATCCTACTCCGGAAAGTCCGAATCCTTTAACAATGTTATTTCGTAAACATCTTGAGGGTGGTTATATCAAAAAAATTGAACAAATCGAATTAGATCGAATTTGTCATTTTCTTTTTGGCTGTCATAACGAATTTGGTGATTACGTTGAATACCATTGTTATATTGAAATTATGGGTAAACATTCTAATATTATTCTTTGCAATCAAGATAAAAAAATTCTTGATTGTTTAAAACGAATTACCCCTAACATTAATAGTGAACGTTTTGTACAACCAGGGGCAATGTACCAATTGCCACCAATGAATCAAAATAAAGTTGATCCTTTCACTAGTGATTTTATTGAAAACAATAATCTAACAAAAATATATCAAGGGATGTCTCCAATCCTATCTAAAGAAATTCTTTATCGTCATGATAATGGTATAGATTTTAAAGAGATTATGGATGAAATAAAAAATAGCGATACCCTTTATATAAGTAGAGTTGATGAAAAAGAATATTTTCATTTAATTCCATTAACTCATCTAAATCAGCAGGCACAGTCTTATTCATTATTCGATGGTCTGGATAAACATTTTAATTTAATCGATCAAAAAGAACGTATAAAACAACAAACATCAAATCTTTTGAAATTTATTAATAATGAATATCAAAAAAATGTTACTAAACTTGCAAAATTAGAATCAACTCTAGAAGATTCGAACAATAGTGATGAATATCGAATCATTGGCGATCTTTTATACTCAAACTTACATTTATTAAAAAAAGGAATGCGTCATGTTGAACTAGATAATTACTATGATGGTTCTAAGATTATGGTTGATTTAGATGAAAAACTTGATCCTAAAAGTAATGCTCAAAAATATTATAACAAGTATCAAAAGGCAAAAAATTCAATCAATGTTCTGCATGAGCAGATTGATTTAACCAAAAAAGAAATTGAATATTTTGACACTCTTTTAACACTAATGGATAATGCTTCATACTATGATGCCCTAGAAATAAAAGAAGAATTAGAAAATCTAGGATATTTAAAAAAGAAAAAGAAAACTAATACGATCCGTAAAAATAAAAAACCTTCTTTTGAGACATATTATACTAAAGATGGTATTGAAATATGTATTGGGAAGAATAACCTTCAAAATGATTATCTAACTTTTAAACATGCTCATCGCTATGATACCTGGTTTCATGTTAAAGATATGCCTGGTAGTCATGTTGTCGTTAAAGGTGATCAATTAGATGAATATACGATTCGATTAGCTAGTAATATCGCTGCCTATTATTCAAAAGGGAAAAACAGTAGTAGTGTTCCTGTCAATTATACTTTAATAAAAACATTGAAAAAGCCTCATGGCGCTAAACCTGGGCAAGTAATCTTAGATAATTATAAAACTATTTATATTGATCCTGATCAACATTGCCTCGATGAATTACAAAAAAAATAGATGCCTGGGCATCTATCTTTTTTAGCGGTTACATCCACATCCGCTTCCTCCGTTATTAGCGTTGTTATACATTCCATTAATAACAGAGTCACCTGTGTTATTAGCTGCGTTAAATCCTGTACCTGCTCCGTTAAATGGAGTAGCGTTAGCAGCACTTGCGAATGGATTTCCATTACTTTGAGTCATGAAAGTACGTTCATAACGTGGATAATAACGTGGGTAATAAACGATATTATTAATATGGCGACATTCGATTGGGCAAATAATTGGTTGTTCAACATATTGATTAGAGCAGCTTGTACAAACTTTTCTTGGTGCAACGATTGGAGTAGCACGGCAGCAGTTCATTCCACTGTTACATCCTCCACATCCGCAGCTGTTGTTACAACCACATCCTGAGTTACAAAACATCATTTCCACCTCCTTTAATATACTATATGTTCGATTAAATTTGGTGCTAAGGCAAATTACACAGAAAGGTCTAAATTATGAAATTAATCAAATGGAATACTGTTGAAAACATTGAAGCATATACAATTACTAAAGAATTAGGCGATATGTCTTATAATAACGAGGACAAACAATTGATTCTCAATAATCGTAAACAATTAGCCAAACTTTTAAAAACTGATTTAGAGCACATGGTGGCACCACATCAAACACACTCAGCCAACTTTAAAGAAGTATCTCTTAAAGACGGTGGCAGAGGTATGTACTGCCAAGATGATGCCTTTAACAATACTGATGCTCTTTATACAAAAGATACTGATCTCTTTTTATTATCATTTCATGCAGATTGTACCCCAGTGTTACTATATTGTCCTAAAACAAAAATAATTGCTGCAATTCATTCTGGTTGGCTAGGAACAACTAAACAAATTGTTTCAAAAGTCACAAAACATCTAATTGAAAATGAACATTGTGATCCTAAAGAGATGCTTGCCTATATTGGACCATGCATCTGCCAAGATTGTCTTGAGGTAATGGATAATGTCATCGACTTAGTTAAACAAATGGATTTCGATACTACTCCGTACTATAAACAAACAGATACTACACATTATTTGCTTGATAACAAAGGTCTAAACCGACAAATGTTATTAAATTTAGGTTTATTGAAAAAAAATATTACTGTTTCGCCATATTGTACTGTTGAAAATGACAAGTTATTTTATAGCTATCGTAAATATAAAGATAGTGGCAGAAATATCACAATCATAAAAAGACAAGCTTAAAGGACTATAACAAATAAAGATTTTCAATCTTTGATATGTTCCCTTCTAGATGACAAGTTTTTATTATTTTATTTGTCTACCTAGGAGGAAGCATATCACTCTAGGCGTTATAGCCCTTTTTATTTATTAAATCAGTTTTTTCTACTTTAATTGTTAATATTTATTTTTTAGTAATTAAATTTTCCATAAAATTACATAAATTGGTTATAAATCAGTTACAAAATCACATTTTAACTACATTAACTTATCTTTTTACTTGTTAATTTTTTTATATGTTTCTCGATGAATGATATAATAAAAGTAATATATATAAACGATAATTGAGGTGATTTTGTCGATGAATGAAAATTTTAATTCAGCATTCTACAAGAAGATTCTTGATCAAATTAACTCTAATATCTATGTCACCGATGTTGAAACTGATGAAATTGTATATATGAACGATTATATGAAAAATACGTTTCAAGTCTCTAACACTGAAGGAAAGAAATGCTGGCAGATTTTACAATCTGGAATGAACAAAAGATGTGAGTTTTGTAAAATCAAACAACTTCAAGAATCTAATTCACAAAAAATTTGTGTATGGTATGAAAAGAACACGATAACAGAAAAAACATATTTAAATCATGATACTTTAGAACTTTGGGATAACAAACTTTATCATATCCAAAATTCGATTGACGTTACTGAACAACTACAGTTATCTGTAGAAGCAACAATTGATGAATTAACAGGTATTTTTAATCGAAATGCCGGTAAAAAACGAATTGAAGAACTATTAACTGCTGAATATCTTAACGAAGACTTTGTTGTAGTTTTATATGACATGAACGGTTTAAAATGGGTTAATGATACTTATGGACATCTTGAAGGCGATCGCCTATTAATATTTGTTGCCCAAAATATAAAAAAGCGTTTGAAAGAGCCAAACTTTATCTTTCGCCTTAGTGGTGATGAATTTATAATTGTTTTTTTAGATACTACTGTTAAAGGTGTAGAAGTTTGGATGGATAATATTCTTTTAACTTTAAATCAAGAAAGAATCAAAGAAAACATTGATTATGATACCTCTTTTAGTTATGGAATTGCTAATATCCATGTAGATGAAAATTTAACTGTTTCTGATGTATTATCTATTGCTGATTCACAAATGTATATCCAAAAACGAGATTATCATATTCTTATGAATAAAAAAAGGCTAACAAATTCACAACCTAAGTATAATTCTATTCCTTTATTTGAATATAATCGTGATCATCTTTTTGAAAGTTTATCAGAAACAATTGATGACTACTTATTTGTTGGAAATTTAAAGACAAGTAAATTCATGTACTCACGTCAGATGATGATAGATTTTCGTTTGCCAAATCAAATTCTTGATAATGCTGCAGCATTTTGGGGAGAAAAAATTCATCCTGATGATAAAGCAGGATTTTTAAGAAGTAATCAAGAAATTGCTGATGGCAGAGCTGAACAGCATACAATTTATTATCGTGCAAAAGATGCCTCTAACCGTTGGATTCCCTTGCTTTGTAAAGGAAAAATGATTAGAGATAAAAATGGTAATCCAGATTTATTTGCTGGAACAATTCGTAATTTGGATAAAAATAGAGAACAAGCTTCTCTAGAGCCAAATTCTTTAGATACTTATTTAGATACTTCGTATTATATTTATGAGAAAAATCAAAGCAATAAAAATAATTTTCTTTTTCAAAAAAGCTTTTACTTTGTAAACATATTTGATCAGCAAAATGATTTAAAAACAAAAACTGACTTACTTGATTTTGTAAATAAAAATATTCCGGGAGGAATACTAGCTGTCCAAGCGCACTCTGGCTTTCCACTCTATTGCTTTAATCAAGCCATTTTAGAATATACCCAATATTCTTATGAAGAATTATGTCAAATAACAAATGGAAAATTTTCAAATATTATCTATGAAAAAGATCGTCAATTTGTTGAAAGAGAAATTTTCCAACAGCTTGAAAGAAATGACATTTATGAAATTCGTTATCGCATAGTTTGCCACGGAGGCCATTTGCTTTGGGTATATGAAAGAGGAAAATACGTTATCGATGGGCATGGTCAAAAACTAATTTTGTCTTTTTTTGTTGATATTTCCCATGAAATGAATAATGAACAAGAACTACGTTTCATTAATGAAAATAGCCTTGACGGAGTTTTTAAAGCTGCATTAATTGAACATTTTCCAATTTTATATGCTAATGACGGATATTATCGAATACATGGGTATACCAAAAAACAATTTCACCATGATTTAAATGATTGTGCTGAAAATCTCATTTATGAATCAGATAAAGCAAGAATAAGAGCCCAAATAACGGATTTAATTAAAAATAATCAGTCACAAGCTATTCTTGAATATCGAATTAAAAAACGAGACAATTCAATTGCCTGGATTCATATTAGTGCCAGCTTTACTTCGCTGCTTGATCAAACAATTATTATGATTGGAATGGTCATGGATATTACTAAACGAAAAAAACTAGAAGATAAGTTATATCGCTCACAGCAGTTGTTTAAAGTTGCACAAACTAAAACCGGCTTAAATATTTGGGAGTTTGATATTCAAAACAAACAAGTAATTGGCAATCCCGATTCTGCAGTAATCCGCAGCTATCAAAATCTTACTGCCAATATCCCAGAAAGCATAATTGCACAAGGGTTGATCCATCCTCAAAGCATTAATGAACTTAAGAATTTATATCAACGCTTAGAAAAAGGAGCTGCTCCCCTTTCTGCTACAATCAGGGTCAAACAAAAAGATGCGAAAGATAAATATCTTTGGGAAAAAATAACATATACTATTGTCCAGCATATTGATGAAAAACCAGCATGGGCAATTGGCATATCAGAAGATGTTACAGAACAAAAAGAAATTGAGACAAGAATCTATAATGAAGAAAGTTTAAGGAAAGTTTTGAATGAAGATATTATATTAAACATCCGTTTAAATTTTTCTCGTGATTTTATCGAAGATATTTCTTTACATTCCAATGAACAGTATGAAAAACAGCTCTCTGATTACACATACGATGATATTTATAAATATTTATTACAGACTATTGCTAATGAGGATGATCAAAAAAAATTTGAGAAAAAATATTCTAAAAATCAAATTAATGACTATATCCGTACTTTTACCGATATTCCAACTTTTGAATTTAGGCAGAAATATTTAAATGGAATGATATTATGGGTATCCTTAAATATGAAAACAACTATTTCTCCTCAAAATAACGATGTAATATTATTTATTTATACCAAAAATATTGATATCCAAAAAAGACGTGAATTAGCATTGCAAAATAAAGCAGAAATTGATGAGATGAGTAGCTTATATAATGAGTCTACTTCACAGCTAATGATTGAAACATTGCTGAAGAAAGAATATGATCCTAAGAAAGTCAATGCTTTTCTTTTGCTAGATATTGATAATTTTAAACAGATAAATCACAGTGGGAATTTCTTGTTCGGTGACCAAATCATTCGTCAAATGGGACAAATGATCAAGAAAAGTATTTCTTCCAGCTGTATTGCAGCACGAATCAATGGTGATACATTCTCTATTTTTTATCATAATGCTGAATCAAAAAAAGTTATCTATCAAGCAGCCTTACAACTTCAAAAAAAGCTTTCTAGTATTTATCATTTTCAAGATATTGAGACCCAGTTAACTCTCACCGGTGGTTTAATCTATCTATTTTCAGAAAATATGAGCTATAGTCAAATTCATCAATGCGCACTCCATGCCTTAGATACAGCTAAAAGACGCGGAAAAAACCAGATACTATCTTATCAAGAAATTGAAAAAGTTGAATTTAATTTCAAGATTGAAATGATTATTAACCCTAATGATTTTACAATTTTATCGATGAGCCCGACTGGACAAATCATATTTAATTGTATTTTCCCAGTTAAAAAGCCAATAAAATGTTATGAATTATTACATAATCGTAAATCACCGTGCCCATTTTGTTCTCAACAAATCGACTTTGAACAAACAAATATGCGTGAATGTTTTGTATCCAAAATCGATAAACTTATGTATGTTAAAGAACAGCTGTCTCATTATGAGGGCGATACTGTAAGAAAAATTGAAATGCAGGATATTCCCTTTAACTTAGCATATGAAAATCAGGATTCAGATTTACAACAATTTTTAGAAATAAGCTGGAAAAATATAGATAAAAATATTCAACGAGAAAATGCTTTTGATAATATTCTTAGACAATTAGGAACATTCTTTAATGCCCAAAATGTTCTCTTATTTCATCAAAGCGATAATCAACAAAAATTTTCTCTGACTTCAAAGTGGAATTATAATAATCAAATCTCTAATATTAAAAATACTCATTTCAGTAAGGAACACTTTGAAAATATTGTTAGTGCTGTCGCACCACAAAAATACTTTGTAATATTAGATAAAAACCATTTTTGTTATAAAAATATTACAGAACTATATTTTGAAAAGGATGTACCACTACCATTATTATTTATCGGTATTTATAACAAAAACAAGCTTGTATCATGCTTGCTCGTGGAAACTGTTAAACAACATATTAACGCTTCAAAATCTATTGAGGTGATTGCTGATGTTATTTGTAAAATTACCACTATTTATAATTTGCAGACTAAATATACTTATGCCCTTACTCATGATCAAAAAACCGGTTTATCTAACTACGATTCTTATATTAAGACTATAAGAAATATAAATACTGATATTTATTCTACTTTTGGAATGATTGAAATAACTATCATTAATCTAAAAAAATATAATCAGCGGTATGGCATCGTCCAAGGTGATGAAATCTTACAGTTCATCGCACAAACAATTACTAAATTTTTTGATAAAAAATCATGTTATCGGATCAGTAATGCCCATTTTATAGTGCTTTGTCCAGATATTACGTATGAAAACTTCATTCATATATATGATACTTTTTACCAAGAGCTAATTGAATTTTATGATCAATGGATCATTTGTGAAAAAGTTTGGGAAAAGAATTCACTTGTGTTAGAAACAATGCAAGAGCAATTAGAGGAAAAAACAAGACATGCTGTAAATAAAAAAATACACTCTAAGTTAGCTAAATCTGATCAGTCGATAGCAAAAATATTAGAGCGTTTAAATACTGCTTTTGTAAATGGAAAATTTTTAACCTTTTTACAACCTAAGGCTCATACTAAAACTAATCAAATTTGTGGTGCTGAAGCATTGATCAGATACAACGATCCTCAAAAAGGAATTATTCCACCAGGGCGTTTTCTTCCAGAAATAGAAAGAGCAGGATTAATTAGACATATAGATTTATTTATTCTAAAAGATGTCTGCCGAATTCTCAGTAACTGGTTAAAAACTACTTGGAAGCCTTTCCCAATTTCAATAAATTATTCTCGAGCAACTATTTTAGAACCTGGTATTTTAGAAGAAACTAATAAAATCGTTGAAAGCTATAATATTCCTAAAGAATTAATTGAAATAGAAGTTACTGAATCCATTGGATCAATTGATTCTGCTAGTTTAAAAAATATTGTTAATCAATTTTTAGCTGAAGGATATAAAATTGCTTTAGATGACTTCGGTGCTGAATATAGCAATATTTATATACTATACTCGCTGCACTTAAGCTCACTTAAACTTGATCGAAAGATCGTAAGCGATATTTATCATGATCACCGTGCTAAATTAGTAATCAAAAATATCATTAATACGTGTCAACAATTAGATATAACTTGTGTCGCTGAAGGAGTAGAAACTAAAGAACAGCTAAAAGTGTTAAAAGATTTATCTTGTGATGTTATTCAAGGCTATTATCTTAATAAGCCTTTATCTGAAGATGATTTCAAAAAGATTTCTGGCATCACTAACCCCCATTGACACTAAAACAAAGATAATCCTAAGATAGTTTTTTAGTTCTAAAGCAGATGAGCATAAAACTAATTTACGTGATTATCTTTTTTTATAAATGCATCATAGTTAAATACCCTGTATCAAAAAATTTCTATTTTATTGATTTTAATACATTCTTTTATCTTGCTTAAATACTAATTATAAAAGTCATCACTATTGATGACTTTTTCACATATATTTTTAAATCTATTAAAATTAAATTTAGATTTCAAGTTCTAATTATTCATTAATAATTTCATGCATTACTTGTGGAATCAAATCAATTAATTTACTAGGTAATACTGTATAAGAATTATCCCCTATTACATCCCCACAGCTGCCATGTAGATAAGTTCCTAAAATAGCTGCATTTTTAGGTGTATAGCCTTGTCCAACAAAACTAACGATCATCCCAGCTAAAACATCTCCCATTCCAGCCGTAGCCATCGCCTTATTAGCTGTAATATTACGATATGTCTCTCGACCATCTGTAATTAATGTGTTAGGACCCTTTAAAACAACAGTAACACCATATTTTCGAGCAAAACCACCAACTTTATCAATCATATCTAATTCATCATCATAAGCACACAAACGCTTAAATTCACCAAAATGAGGTGTTAAGATAATAGGAACGGGGCACTCTTTTAATAAATCTAAATGTTTAGCTGCAATCGTCAAACCATCAGCATCAATTACGATTGGACAATTGGCATATTGTAAAGTATCAATTACATACTGCTCGCTTTGTTCATTTAACCCTAAACCTGAACCAATCAAAATTGCATCACGGTCATAAAAAAGTTCTTGTTCCAGTTTACTATTACGAAGTTTAGAAGTACATTCAGGAGTAACTATTGCTAGCGCATCAATTACTTTTTCACTTGAACAAACACATACAACACCACTTCCACTATAAACCGAGGCTTTTGACGCTAATAAAGCAGCTCCTCGATAGTAATCACATCCAGTTAAATGTAAAATCTTGCCATAGATTCCTTTATGTCCATAATAAGCACGCGGTTTTAAATGATATTTGATCCATGATGGACTAACCAATTTAGCAAGCCCCTGCTCCTGACGTAAATCTTTAGCATCCAATATTTCAACTGCAATCTCTCCTGTATACATATGACACTCTTCATTTAAAAAAGCCTGTTTGATTGCTGTTAAAGTAATTGTCTTACTAGCACAAATCACATTACCATAAGGTATTCCTGTATCAGGATTTAATCCAGTTGGAATATCAATTGCGATGATGTCTATATCATATAAATTATTAATTTCTTCAATTAATATCCTAGCTACTCCACGAACTTCACCATTTAATCCGAAACCAAACATTGCATCAATTACCACATCTGCTTTTTGTGCATCACTTATAAATAAAGATATATCTTCTTCATCCATAAAAGTAATTGGAACTTCCATCTCTTGCGCTTGCTCAATATAAAAATTATTTGCTTGAGAAAATTTATTAGGGTTTCCAAAACAGTATAACTTCACATTTCGTGCTCGAATATGTAGTTTAATCCCTAAACTTAAACCATCAGCTCCATTATTTCCCGGTCCACAAACAATCACGATATTATTATAACCCAAACAATGCGGTAAAATGGCATTACTAGCTTTATCCACTAGTTCTTCGATTGAATATCCCTCATTTAATAAAGCCTGATCGTAAGCCTTCATTTGTCTACTTGTTGCAACATACATATTATCACCATTACTTTCTCTATAAAATCTTATGTTTATATTATAAAGCAATTATTCATAAAAACCTACTTAGAAGCAAAAAAAATAAAAAAAGCAGATTTCTACACTCTGCTTCTAGGACGCTCATCCATTATCTCTTGATAAATCATTGTAACAATATTATGTGGATTAATATTTTGGTCTAACAGACGTTCCAGCATGATCATCATTTTTCCATCATTAATAGTACCGATAATATTCGCTTTTTCAATATTTTGAATATCACATATATATGGAAAAAATTCATTGATTTTTGTATTGATTCCATAATGATGATTAGAACGGCTATATAAATAAATTATCTTATCACCATTACAATCCTCAAAAACACTTCCGCGAGGATAATTAAAAACATTTTTATACTGCTTAACTTGCTTTCTTTTTTGTTCATGCTTATATTTTCGTTTATTTTCATATACTATTTCAATATGTTTTGGTGATAGCATATTAACCAGCTCATAAGATTTTTTACAATCAAATATAATCGTTTCACTGTAATCAAATTCATATCGTAATGCTGCTTCACGAACAAACTTAGTCTTATTAACATATAAGTTTGAATTATCTGTTTGATAAATATAATATAATTGATCACCCACTCTAATAATATCACCAACGCAATAAATAATCGGAACATCAAAATGAATCAATCCCTCTAGGTAGCGTGAATTAACAATCAGTTTTCGCTCAATCATTATTAAATTATTAATTCCAATCCGATTGTAAATATCTCGAAAATTAGTTCGCGGAATCTTATAAGTGTTTGTTAAATAGACATATGTATTTTTACGATGGTCATATATATTCTTATCAAGCTTAAATGTAGCTAAATAACGGGACTTTTGTTTTGTAGAACAATAATACCCATAAAAATAATTTTCGTCCTTAGCAACGACCAAATAGGGCCTAATTCGATGACTTTCTTCTATACGTTCTAACTCATCATTACTTAACGGCATCAAAGCCCATACTAGATTTCCTATCGCCACTTCATTATATTTATCTTCAACAATTGGCGTAAGATCTATAATTTCCTCTTTTTCTAGTCTACTAAAATACTTTAATAATCTTTTAAACAATTTCATCTTCCCACCCCAAGATAATTATATACCCAACAATCAAAGAATACAAAAAGATTATAGAAGCATTAATCCTATAATCTTTTTGTTACTCATTATATAATTGAAAAAACGAACTGAAGTGAGGGGTACAGTTCGTTCTTTCTATATTTATATCTTATTTTTCAGCAATTGTTGCATAATTAGCAACAATGTAATCTACAACTGGATTACTTCCCCAAGTTTTAATAGCTGAAGCTGTTGCTTGAATCGTATTTGCAGTTACTGTTAATTTATAATTAGCATCATCATATCCGTACTTACCTTTTTCGGTAGTTGTAATTTCTTTTTTTGTTCCATTTTCATCAGTTGTTACAACCGTAGTAACACTCTTATCAGTTACATCTAATAGTGGATTTAAAGTAACGTTATCTAATAATAAAGCTGAACTATTACCGCCTTTGATTGCTCCCATATAATAATAAGTTCCTTCATATTCAACCCATTTACCTGCTTGTGCCGCCAACTCTATATCATCAGTATATTTCACAACATTTGGCAATGCCAATAAAGCCGCATTTTGTGTTAAACCATTTTCATCAGTAAATGTATTGCTTAAAGTTTCATCACCGCGGGTCCATGACTCTGTTAATGTTGCTTTAACAACTACATCAACATTACCACTGTTTTTTACTGTTACATCTTTATTTACTTCAACTCCTGGTAACCAATCAGTTGGTGGAGTAAATTCTTCTTCAATTGTAGTATCATATTTTGCTGTTTTAAATTCATTTGTTTTTGTCAATTCCTGACTAAAATACGCTAACGACCCAACTACTCCTACTGTTAATGCTAATAATAATATTCCACCTAAACTTTTTTTATTTTTCATTCTTCTTCACCTTTCCTTTTCTTTATTGTTGTTCAGCAATCGTAGCAAAATGATCGGCTAAATACACAGCCATCACATTATCACCAAACGCATCCCTAATTGCTGCTTTTGAAGCTTGGACTGTCCGCGCTTCAACTGTCAAAGTATAATCTGCGCTATCATATCCATATTTTCCGTATTGATATTTTTTAGTTACAGTTGTAGTCCCTTGTTCATCTGCTTCAACGACTGTATGACTGCCGCTAACTGTTGCATCTAATAACGGATTCATCTTCACACTATTTAATAATCCATTTGATGCTTCATCTTCACCAATTACACCTAAATAGTAGTAATAATCACCATAATGAATCCATTTATTATGATAATCTGCTAGATTATCTTTAACATCTTCATATTCATAAACCATATTTTGAACAAAATTTTTAATTGCCGCATCATGTGAAATGCCGTTTTCATCAACGAATGAATTTGGTAAAATTTCACCTTCCTCGCTCAAGATTTTATCTGGATCATTAGGATCCATCAGATTTTCACTACGTTTCCATAGCTCAGTTAATTTTGCTCTTACCACAATATCAACGTTTCCAGTATTTTTAACTGTAACTTTTTTATTAATTTCAACACCTGGTGCCCACTTATCAGTTGGAATAAATTCTTCTTCGATCGTTGTATCATACTTTGCCGTCTTAAGTCTATTTTCAACAGTTAAGTCTCTAGAAAAGTAAGCCAATGTACCTACAACCAATACAATTGCAGCTAATGAAATAAGGGCAGATAGGCTTTTCTTATTTTTCATTTCTATCACTCACTTTCTTTTTAATCTAATAATGCATACGTTTCAGGAACTACAGTTTCAAAAGCGGTTCCTGCGACTGCTTGTTTATTAGCTTGATAAACTTGAACTGTAATCGTTAAAGTATAGTTGGCACTAGCATACTTACCATTACCAGTTACAACTGTTTTATTGTAAGTTGCATTATTGGGAATGCCTGTATTTGGGGCAACTGCCCATCCTGTTTCAGGATTATTAGTTATTTTGCTTGGTTCACCAGTTGTCATCGTCGAATAATATACTACTGTTTTCTTAGTTTCAGCAAAATCGACATCTCCACTTAACATGATTGATTTTAAAAACTTATCCTCGGCTCTACCACCCGAAGAAATTATTCCGTCATAATAGAAATATCCATCACTATTTGAATATATCCATTTATTACCATATTCTTTTTCAACAACACTAGCTCTTGGATCAGCACTTGTAACTGTAATATCTTCACCAACAGCTGTTTTCCATGTTTCACTCCACATTGCTCGAGAAACAATATTACCAGTTCCAGTATTTTCAACACCTACTTCTTTAGTAACTTTATCTCCGGGTTCCCAATTATCTTTTGGTGTAAATTTTTCCACAACTTCTGACTTAAACTGTCCAGTTTTTAATTTGTTATCAACATTCGTTGTGCTATTATAATAAGCAACTGCCCCACCTATAACTAAAAATGCTGATAACGAAATAATTGCAATCAAACTCTTTTTTCGTTTCATAATTTTCGTACCCCTTTCTCAAATATTTAATAACCGATATGTGGTATTAATAACCAACAAATATACTTTTGTCATATTACAACATTATTATAAATAATCATGGTTTGCTTCTGGTTATATTTCACTTTCCTTAATATTCTATTTTAATGTTTTTATTGAATCTAAAAATCAATAATTGTCTTAACTTATAAAGAAAAACACTCTAACAATTGTTAGAGTGTTCGTGGCTTCATTAGTTGTTTACTGTAGGTAATCCATTTAAGAAATTTTTTACAGTTTGATTTGTTGCATCAGTGATCCAAGTTGCAGCAGCTTCTTTATTAGCTTGTGAAACTTGAGCAGTAATTGTTAATGTATACTCAGCGTTATCATATAAACCATTTGATTTAACTTCAGCACGTTTAAATGTCGCTTTAATATTGTTATTTTCATCATCTAATGCTTTAAATTCTTCTTCAGAAATTTTTACCCATTGAGTTTTTGAGTCAGTTCCAATTGATGTTTTATCCGGTTCAGTTGCTGCAGTTGTATAATAAAAGTTTTTAATATCTGTTCCAACTACATCAGCACTATTTTTTAAAGTAATTGAAGTTAGGAAATTTTCTGTATGTCCATTTACTCCAATCATCTCATTATAATATGCCCATCCATCATTACCGTCAACCCATTTATCGCTCATACCATTTTTATCAACAACACTTTCATTATTAGTGTCTGGATAAGCTACTGCTTTAAATTCTTCTCCGTTGCGTGTCCATGATTCTTCCCATTTAGCACGTGCTACTAAAGCATAATCTCCTGTATTATCAACTCGTACCTCTTTTGTAACAGTTGCTCCTGGATTAAATTCTTTAGGTGTAAATTTTTCGACAATATCAGAGCCAAACCCTTTTGTTTTTAATTTATTGTCAACTGTATGTGTTTGAGTAAAATATGCTAGAGTTCCTACAACTACCAATGCCCCTGATAATACAATTGATGCCACTACGCTTTTCTTGTTTTTCATGATTTCCACTCCTTTTTATTTTTTATTTCATTTTACAAATCAATGATAACAATTGATGGTTTGCTTCTGGTTATATTTATAACTCTTATTCTATTAATATAACTATCGAAGAAAACTTTTCTTTTACAATTAACAGTATATCTTTATTTGGTTTTTTTCCGGTTATATTCACAAACGAAAAATAATATTCAAAAACAAAAAGAGATGTATAAAAATACATCTCTTTCACGATTTAATCAATAGAAACTAATTGTCCATTTTCAACAATAATTGAATCCCAATTTTGCGTAGCAACTGCATTAGCACCGTCATCTGCTTGTACACCATTAGCAGTGATTATAATCTTAGATTTAAGATTAGCATATGACATTGTTTCCTCATGTGAGGTAAAATTATTTTCAATAATAAATGATTTAAATAAATTGACAGTCTCATTAGATTTTAATGGCATCTTTAGATAGTAATAAGATTTACCCTTTTCCCCAGTAGCTTTATATATCCATTTATCTTCATCAATTCCACGAATTACAATTTTATCAGGATCTTTATCACTCAAGATATTTCCATCTTCATCCATCCATACCTTTTCAACCGTCACTCTTATGAAAGCATCTAGTTCCTCAGTATTTTTTATATCAACAATTTTAGATTTTTCTTGTCCAATCACTACTGGATCATCATACTTAATTCCATCTTCACTCACAGAGGCATCGGGATTAGTTGAGCTTTCGATAACATCTATTCCAAATTCACCAATTCTAATCCGGTTCTTAGTCTCATCACTATCTGTAAACCATGCCAGTGTGGCGGATACAGCAAGTACACAACCTAGCAAAACTATTAGACTCATTATGGTTCTTTTCTTTTTACTCATCTCGCTACACTCCTATCTTTAGACTGTCACTTTTTCTTTTTCATCCGCTACAAGGTTACTCAAAACAATATTTAATAACAATATTCCACCAATAATTGCTACCGCAATATATTTTGCTGATGAAGCAAAGATCGTTCCAACAACAGGGAGGCAGAATTCTAATGTCTTTCCGGCTACATTTTGATATTCTACCAGATTTGTATCATTAGTTGGATTTGCATCGCCTTTTGTAACAAAAGTTTGTGAAATTTCGTTTTTCACTATCACTCGGTGAGTAACTAATGTATCATCATCTACTCGAAATGTGATTGCATCGTTTTCTTTAATATCCTCAAAAGAAGCAGCTTTGTAATAGATCAAACTTCCAACTGGATATGTGGGTTCCATACTTCCAGATAATACAACTACAGGCTTGTAGCCAACTACCATAGGAGCAAGTATAAGCACTAATGCTATTATCACTACATAACATAATATTGATAAATAGCTAACCACTTTCTTAAATATCTTCATAACCTGCCTCCTATCCTAGTTATTAAAAATCTTCTCCAGATTTCTGTTGATTACTATTACCCTTATAATCACTCCATGTTACATTATTTCCAGAAATAGCAGCAGTTTTACCAAAGGTGCTTTGTGCCCCTTCAGTTGTAGCTTTACATGATTCTAAATTAAATGTAATTTGATAGATTATTCCTGAATAATCCACCGCATGAGTATCATTTGAAACTTGCTCCGATAAAACCAGACTATCCAAAATGATATTAGTTGTTGTATTAGCTTTTAATACTTTAGTGTAATAGAAATAGCCGTCATTTCCATCCACCCATTCATCTTGCCAGGCAGATGTCCATTTCTTTTCAACACTATCAACGTCACCATTTACAAAATCACCATTTTGATTGATCCAGCTTTGACTGTAACTTACCCTGATTAAAGCATCAATTTCACCACTGTTGGCAAATTTAACCTTTTTATCAACGGTTTCTCCTGGTAAAAATTGTGAATCTTGATTAAATTTTTCAATCAATTCAATCTCCGGTTCTTGCGTTGCCATTTTGTTTTCTACATTGACGGTACTATTATAGTAAGCACTTGTATATCCAATCGCAACAATCAAACATACTGAAGCAAAGATTAAAGCTACCTTCGTCTTTTTAATTTTTAAAAATTTCACTTTATCTTCACCTCCATTTAATTCCAAGTAATTACATTGTTAGAAATAACTTTAAAATCACGACCAAAGTTTGCTTGTACTGCTCGATGGTTAACACTATCGTCATCACTATACTGTACTGCTTCACTAACAAATTTCAAAGTATAATCTGCTGTTTGATAAATTTCGGCATAATTGCTATCAAATTTAAGACTAGTTAAAACTTTAGCTGTCATTTCATTAGCTGGAAGAACTTTTTTATAATAATACCAGCCATCACCACCATCAAACCAGTCATTTTGCCATGCTTCAGTCCAGTTCTTATTAACAACTTCATTGCCATCAACTAACCCAGAAATAACCTTGCCATCAGCATCTTTCCAAAACTCCGCATAAGAAACTCTTAGAAAGACTGGTGCTGTTCCAGTATTTTTGAATTGTACTTCTTTTTCTACTTGATCAAACCAGTCTACAGTTGAATCTTTGTCAAACTTTTCTACTACTTCAGTATCCACTGTTGGTGTCTTAATATTATTAGTGACAGATGCACTTAGTTTTGACCATGCGTAGATTCCGCCCACTGCAGTAAGACAGACTGTCACCACTACCATCAATACCATCAATGGTCGTTTCATTTTAATTCTACCTAAATATTTCATTGCGTCATCCCTCACCTTCTTTATTAATTACCAACTTTTTTTATTTCTGCAGCTTCTAAATCAGTAGTTACACCATCCTTATAACCTTGCACAGTTAACTGTGGTTCTCCTGCATCAGCCACAATATTTCTAAATTTAATTCCTTCAATTACAAATTTTCCAGTAGTTTCATCAATAATATCTTTCCATTCAATATAAGCATTAGTACCACTGCCACCTAGCTTACCACCTTGAGCATCAATTACCTCAAACTTATTAGCATCATATTTTACTCGAATATCAACATCGGTATCCATTGTTGTAATACTTGTAAAAATACTATTAAATGCATTTTCCATCGCACTACTGTTATTTGCTTTTGTATAATGTCCTTCACTAGCTAAACGCGTTAAGAAACTATCAAATAATGATGAATTATTGGAATTAAGACCAATCGTAAAAATCGTCTTACCTAAACCTTTACCAGAACGATTAGTTCTATTGCCTGCATCATTAGAATTATTGTTACTACGATTTTTAGTAATATCATCATTTTTATGACCATAATACTTTGATCCATTACTACTTTCAATGTAATTATTGATTCCTGTTAAATTTCCACTAAACTTAATAAAATCAGCTTGATTTAAAGCCTCAGCTCCAACCCGATACCCATTATCATCATAATCATTATAACTAGTATTAAATCCCTTATTTCCTGGTTGACCGTCAGTAAAGACGATTACTGAACGATTATTTTCTCCAGTTGCACTTGATAATTGATTACGAACTTCATACAAACCTAAATCAATTTGCGTTCCTCCTGAAGCTTTAATATTTTTGATACCACCATTATTTTTAGTTAAATATGTGTACCATGTTTCATTACCTGATTTAATATCTGATAACTTCACAAAATTATTATTAGTGATCGAACCATCTGCACTATATGCAAAAGTAATTACTGATACACGACTGTCAGGATTATGTTCATATAACTTAGTTATAAATTTAATTACATTATTTTTTAAATGGGTTAGACGACTGCTGCCATTCATTGACTCATCCATGCTGCCTGATTTATCTAATAGCAAGACAACGTCTTGTGGGGCTTTTACTGTCGTAGATTTAACATTTCCACTTACATTATATTCATAGTTATTGATTGTTTCACTTCCAGCAGGAAGATAATTAGTCTTTTCATCAGTCGCTTTAAAGAATCCAACATGACCAAATGAATTTGTTAGAGTCACATAACCATTAGCTGCATCTTTATTTTGACTAAGTTCGATAATATTTCCACTAGATAAGTTTGTTTGAGCATAACCACTTTCTGTACTTTCTAGCTTATATTCCATTGGAACAGTTTCTGTTACGGTATATTTACCAAACGGTAAATTTTCTAAAAGAACTTCTTCATTATTTTTTAAGATTAAATCTGTTTTATAAATTACTGCATTTTCACTATCTCGACCAACCACATGAATAATAAATGTCTTATCTTCACTAGAATTGTTTACAACCTTTTTTACAGTAAGAGTTGCACTTGTAATTGGCAATTCTTCATTAACTGTTGGTACATTGAAATCCAATGTAGAATCTTTATCAATATAATTTTTATAGACTAACTGGGTTGGGTCATTGGCTGGATAATCTGTACCATCCTTATATTCCTCTTTAACTGCTACATAATATTCTAAATGAGCTTGACTGTTTTTTTCAACATCACCTACATACCAAGTGATTTTTTTTCGACCATTTTCTGTACTTACAATAACATAACCACGATCAAATATTAATTTATCAGCTACAGAGTTATCATAACGGCCATCAGGTAAATCTAAAAGATCAACATACTGGCTCATTGGATCATTGACAATCCCATTTTTTATGATTGTTTCATATCGAGTCACAATCTCATTAGCAATATTTTCATAAATTCCGCTTAAATCACTAGAGGAACTATAGGCATATCCTTCACCTTGAGTAGCTACATTCTTCAAGAAACTATTAACACTACTTCCAGTTGTGTAACCAATCGTAAAAATTGTATTTCCACTTTTCTTTGCTAATAATGCTTCATTTTCAGCTAATGTAGCAGCTGCATTATTTAAAGAATAGTGACTATTATTTAAATATAAGTCTAATGTAAAATCATTTCTTCCGCCCTTAATTACACTATCATAATTGATTGCATTTTCCCCAAAAGTATATCTACCACTATATCCTAAAGCTTTATCAGTAGCGGTCGCTTCGCTATAATCATTAACTAAATAACCATTATTGCGTTCATTATTTAGTTTATAACTTCCTGTCGCACCACCATCACTTAATAAAATAATAATTCCATTTTCTGATTTAGCATTTTTTAAAACAGTTCTAGCTTTATAAAGCCCTGCTTGAATGTTGGTTCCACCATCCGAATTATTTCCTAATTCGACATCTCTAATTGCTTGTTTTGCGGTTTCAAGATTGCTTGTTAGATTTTGTTCTACTGTACCATAGTAATTAAATGTCACAATTGAATATCGATTCTTTTTATTTCCAGAAATTTTACTATTATTCAAAAACTCAATTGCAGCGTTTTTAGCTTTAGTAAGACGTTTTTTATCATTTGAAGATGTGCTATTTCCATGTTCATCTTCAGCCATACTATTTGAAATATCAAATACTAGAACAATATCATTACCAATCGCCTCAACACTATCCTGGGCTTTTCCAGTAGCTAAATCCAAATTGATTTTATACCGATTATCGCCAACTCTTTCTGAAGTTTTATTAACAGTAACTAGGCCATCACTACTAGTAGTAGAGCCAGGGTTATTTTCCGCTTCAACAATTAAGTTAGTTCCAGCCGCTGGTATTATCATCGCTAATGCCAAAACCAGTGTTTTTATCTTTCTAGTAAACTTATTTTGTTTTCTTTTTTTAGATATCTTCATTTAGCTTCCTCCTCACTGACGTTACTGTTAAGCTTCTTTTTTGTTACCAGATTAACGATTATATAAATCAACACTAGACCAGCCAAAATTATTTTTGCAATCATTGATTGGATCATTCCATAAATATATCCTATATAAGGAATATTTATCTTTACTATCCCATTTAATCGACTAAAGGCAACTGGGTTTGAATCTTGGCTACTATTAGCATCACCCTTAGTAATAAATACTTGTTTTTCTTGGTCTATTTTAATTACTCGGTGAGTTATCACATTACCGCTTACACCTGAGCCTTTAAAACTTATAATATCATTTACCTTTATTTCATCAGCTTTAGCTGGTTTAACTAGTAATAATTCTCCAGTTGAATAAACAGGCTCCATACTATTCGATAATACAACATTTACCTCATACCCCAGCAATCTTGGGCCAAGTGTTATAATCAAATATATAAAGCATAAGATCAATAATATCGTTGAAACAATATTATTAATTTTTCTTATTTTATTCACTTGCTTGTTTCCTTTTAAGAATAAAGATACCAGCAGCAATTAACAGTAAAACAATTCCACCTGTAATATACAAATAAGTATAATTAATTCCTTCTTCACCTTTTTTTAAAGGCGTCTGATCATCAGGAACTTCCTCTGTTCCATCCCCAGGTGATAACGGAGTTTCTGAATCAGTCACATTTTCGGTATCATCACCTTGGTTAGTTGTAGTACCACCAGTTCCTGCTCCACCAGTTGCAGTTGATACTGCAGTGTTAGCAGGTAAACCTACAGGAATCACTACAACACTTTCAACATATTCCTGTGTTACATTTAAATCTCGATATACATATGTGATTGAATTATCTGTTTCACCAATTGTAATTGATAAATCAGCAGCTCCAATCAATTCATAGCCAGCAATCGTTTTAGCTCTCTCGTTCACTGTACTGCCAAGTGGCGCTGTCATAACTTTTGTTGTGGCTATTTGAACATTATCCTGATTAACATAATTGATCGAATATTCGCGTCCATTAGTCAAAACTTGATATTTGGCTACAAATGTCATTGCACCAGTAACAGCCTCACCACTAGCTGGAAGGGTTTTATTCCATCCCATTAAATAATAGCCATCTTCTACATTGATATCAGGGATATCCGGAAAACATTCGTTTGCTGCTACATCGATAGTAATCTTATTTTCACCATTAGCAGCAAATGTACCATGAGCTCCTGCCCTAAATGTTACTTTATAGGTTCTACTAGCATCAACTGTCATTGGATTAACAAAGCCGACCATTGCAATCATCATAGCTAGAACAATAATGACTTTTTTAATTTTCTTCATGACTGCAATCCTCCTTATGCTTTTTCTTCTTCAATAAGAATATAACTGCAAATCCACTAACTGCTACCAATCCAAGTAATGGTGCAATTACAGTTGCATCACCAGTTTTGATACTTTCATAAACATTTCTAACTACTTCAACAATAGTACTTTGATCATCAAGTTCTTCAACACTAAAATTAAACTTGATCAATCCTTCACGATTTTGATACGTATTATCCATTGAATCACCATTAACTTCCAATGTCATTGTTACTGTAGTAGTTTCACCTTTTTGTAAACTAGCAAGTAACGTATCTTCACTCATTCTTCCAGAACTTAAAGCAGCCAGATCATCAAGTGTTCCATTATAAAACTCTTCACCTTCATTAGTAATTGTAATATTATAAACACTTAATCCCGAAGTATCAGTATCAAGACTATCTAAGACATCAGCACTCAAATAAAATCTTAACTCTCGATGATCATCATTTTTTAAAACAATATTTTGTGTTCGAACTTCACCAGGCATAATATTTTTAAAATTATCAAATAAATCCTGACTACCATCCAAAAAAATAAAGTCTTCTGCATCACCATCAAATGATACATTAGTATCAGCTGCATGAATAGTAGTCATAGATAGTGCTAGTACTGTTGTTACAACTAATGTTTTTAAAATATTTTTACCTCGCATTTTAATGACCTCCTCCACGACTATTCTTCTACATACTGAATAACATCATTATTATCAATTTTAACTTCTAAGCCCCATTCACTCAAAATTGCAGATTCAGCACCAACTTTTTGAATTGCTTCAGCTTCAAAACTTAAATGAGCACTTAAACCAGAGTAACGCATTGCATTAGTGTTATCGATATTGCCAGATAATTTGATTTGATTAACAAATAAATCTGTTACTGCCCCTGGTTCTAATAATTTTTTATAATAGAAATAAACAACTTCTTTATTTTCATCACTATCTTGAATAATCCAATTATCTTTATCATTAGTAATGATTTCAATAAAACCAGGATTAGCATCGATCACCTTATTACCGCTTTCATCTTCCCAGTATTTGGTAACAGCAATTCTTGTATATAAATCATTTTCTGATGTATTTTTTACAAATGTTTGTTTATCTTTTATAGCTCCAGGATAACCAAAATTAAAGTTAATACCTTCATCCGTTATTTGACCATCTTCATTTGTTGTAGCATCTCTCAATTCAATTCCAATATTCCCTGAACTAAGTTTGTTACTTGAAGAAGTATCGGCACGGAAATAGGCAATTGCGCCTCCAATTGGAACCATGATACATAGAACAATCATTAATATTAATAGCTTATTTTTTTTATTTTCCATGATGATTATCTCCTTTGCTTTAATATTGATCGGTGGATACTTTTCCCACATTACATCCATATTATATGTAATGGTGGTTTTAAAGCGGTTATATTTTGTTTTAGATAATAACTTTCTTTTAAAATCTAAAAAAGAGTTAAGTTATATCTCTAAAACTTAACTCTGAACTGAAGACTCTATTGGTTTTTTATATAATAATTTTGCTTTTGCAACATCATAATTCAAACGATATGTAGTACTATTATATTTTGCATAAAACTTTTTATTTATTCTTTGAATGATTGTATATGCATTGTCCATTTCCTGACACGCTACTAAAATAATATATTGTTTCTTATTAATTTTAGCAAACAAGTCATTCACTCTTAATGATGAAGCAATCATTTCTTTTAACTGGTTCATTACATGTACTTGATTTTCTATTGTAGTTTTAGCATTAAGATCAAAAATAATCAAAAAATATTTCTTATTATCTCGAAGTGCATTCTTAAGTAAAATTTCATACATATGCTTAAACATGTCATATCCACAGTAAAACCCTCGATAATCAGCATTATTAATAATCAAATCTTCATTAACATTTTCAGTATTAATAATATAATCTTCTTCTATATCTTCTGTAATGACATCATAAAGCTCTTTAAACCGCGGTGATAATCCTGTTCCCAACTCTTTATAAAAGCGTTCATTCAGGTCATCATAATATTTTAACGCATTATGATAGTCCTTTAATTCAATCAGGCCTTTAATATAATAATAATGTAGACCTTCGTAAAATGGTTCTAATAGAATAGCATGATAATTTATTGACATCATCTTTTCAAACTGTTTTCTTTTCATGTAGTATTTGCAAATTTTGATAACACAGTTAACATATGCTGAGCGAAAAAATTCTAGCATCTGTTCAATCCAAATAGAATGATTAGTCGTTATATATAATTTACCTTTATATAGATGATTTACTTTTTGAGCATATGCTAGGTCCTTATCACTTATATCATCAATATATTTTATTTTGTCCCAGTTATAATAAAACTCCTCAGTATCCATCACCCATTCCAACTTGGGATTGATTTGATAACCACCTTTAACAGTTAAAATAACTTCTTCATCCTCATTAAAAATACCTGATGCTTTTAAATCTTTACGAAGTCTAAAAATAGAAAACTTAACCACACTATTTGGATTTTCACTATCCGGATATAAAATATCAATAATATTATTCTTAGATATTACAACTCCTTTTTGAAGCAGCAATAATTGGAATAAATTAATCAACTGTTTTCCTAATAATTTGGTTAAATCAACTGTTACATTTCCACGTGAAAGTGAAAACGTTCCAAACATATTTACGTTAATCTTATCATTTGCCATATCTAATTCCCTCACTTTTCAAGATATGTTACTTGCCCACAAATTTATCCACCAAAATAGTCATATTCTAAAACCCCATTACAGTATTAGCCCATTATTTTTATTTAATAGTAATTTATTAGTGATAAATTCTTACCACTTGGTTTAACTATACGTTTTCGTTGCATAAATATAAAACACGTAAATAGACCCAAATTTATGTGTTTTTTTTGTGCACGAAAATCTATTCTTTCCCGTGCAGGAAAAGTATGATCCTCGATTCTAATTTTTTTATAAAAATAACATATTCATTATAGCACTGTATTTTTAATTACGTCAACTTTATTTATAAGTGCGGTAATACTAATTATATTGATAGAATCAAAAAAGATTACGAATTTAAAATCGTAATCTTTAATTAGTTGTTATATTCAATTTTTATTTTACTCTTACAGCACAAACGAATCCTGAACCAGACACAGATGAAATCTTAACTACATCACCAGTTCTTGGGGCATGAATATATTGACCATTACCAATATAAATACCAACATGTCCTGATTTCCATAAGATATCTCCTGGCTGTGCTTGGGAAATACTAATTTGTGTACCTGCATTCTTTTGAGCTGAAGATGAGTGTGGAAGTGAAATTCCTACACGTGAGTAACACCATTTGACAAAACCTGAACAGTCAAATGAATTTGGACCGTCTGCTCCCCATACATATGGACACCCTAATCTAGAATAAGCAGCTGATAAAACACTATTACCATAGTTATTACTTGCTGCCCCGCCATAAACTGCATTTACCTTTACTGATAAGCTCGCGGTACCTGTGTTACCGGCTGCATCAGTTACTGTATATGTAGCTGTTTTAGTACCAGCTTTCGCTGTACTAGGAGCATCAACTTTGACATTGGCTTTAACATCACCATCTTTGTTATCAATTGCTGAAGCAATATATGCATTAAAATCAACATTTTCACCAGCATTAACTGTAATTGAAGATTTTGTTAAACTAATTACAGGAGCTGATAAATCTTTAACAACAACATTTAAGTTAGCCTCACTAACATTTCCTGAACTATCAGTTGCAGAAATTTTCAATGTTTGCGTTTCATCAATTTTTGAAGTATCAATAGATCCTTCAACAGTTGGTACTAAAGTACCATCTAAGTTATCTGTAACATTTACAAAATTATTTAAATCAAAACCACTTCCGTAATCTACAGTAACATTTTCTCCTTGGGTTAAATTAATAACCGGAGCTTCTAAATCGCTAACAGCGAATGTAAAAGTTTTAACAGTTTCATTACCTGAACTATCAGTAGCCTTTAAAGTAATATCTTGTTGACCTTTAACCTCTGTATTTAATGGGGTATTAGCCTCGATAAATGGAGTTACATCACCATCAACATTATCATTAGCCTTAACATAGCTAGCGAAATCTGTACTTCCTTTTACAGGAACATCAATTGTGTATCCTTGATTTGAACCTAATGATTCAAATTTTGGTCCCTCATTATCTACTACATTAACTTGAACTGTTTTTGTAGCAACATTAGAACCACTATCAGTTGCAGTAACTGATACTTTATAAGAACCTAATTGTGTTACATTTAATGATGAAGTGTCAGCTGATACTTCAATTAAATCACGACTGTCCTTATTATCAGTAATATCAATACTATCTACATCAAATTTCTCACCATAGGCAAGATCGATTTGATTAGACTTAATCTCAGGTTTTTCTTTGTCTGCTGCTGCATAACCAACTAGCATAAAACTAGCAACAGCTGCAATCGGAATGAACATTGCTTTACGATTAACGATATACTCGTCAACTACATTTTTAAAGCTTGTCTTAATATTTCTATCCATTCGTTACCTCCTTTCAATAATATATCCAATTGTTATTATATTACTATTTTTTAGAAAAATCTAGCCCTGAAAGCTCTTTCATTTTTGTCCTTTGGCTGTATCGCAAGCTCCGCTTAGCTTTCAAGAGAATAATTTTTTTAAGATTTCTTAAGAAATTTATAAGATTTTACATAGTCCTAAATAGAAATTACCATAAACATAAATATTAATAATAATATTATCCAGAATTTATAACTAAAAATACCTTATTCAATGCTCTTTAATGACTCAACCATATCAATATTTTTTAAAACTTTTCGCATTCCAAAATCAATTAAATAAGTAAAGATCATTGTAATAATTATTGCATAAACATAACTCATTAAATTAACACTTCTAATAAACATAGCTACTTCAACTTCTACCGCATTAATGATAAACATATGTAAAACTTTCCCAATTCCTAATCCTACAATTGATCCGATTGCTGATAAAATTAGGTTTTCTCTAAATACATAATCATACACCTCACGTGGATAAAAGCCTAATACCTTTATAGTTGCAATTTCACTTTTACGTTCTTGAATATTAATATTTGTTAGATTATACAAGACAATAAAAGCTAAGGCCCCGGCACAAGCAATCAATATCACAACAACACTATCGATACTGCCCATTTGATCTCTAAATGCTTGACTAATTCCTTTAACATAATTTAATGAATCAATATTGCTATCCTTGTCGCAATAGTTAGTAACAGTTTTACGATTGCCATCATCTTCTAAATTAAAATACGCATAATTATTAACTGGTGTCTCACCTGTTAGACCTCGATAAAATTCTTCACTCATATATATATGGTGTTGAAAATACAATAACATTACTCCTGTAATTTTAACCTGATAATCTTTTTCATCAATCGTTATATTTATTTTATCTCCAATCGTTACTCCTAATAATTCTGATAATTTAGCTGAAATAACAACCCCCTGATTATTTAATTTAATTTTTTCACCTGTTTGATAATTCTCTAGATTTGTATATTTGCTAAGTTCCTCATTATTCTTAAATACTTCTAATGTACCATAATGATCTTTACTTCCTACAACTGTGATCGTTTTTCGATAAAAACTACTGCAATCTTTTACACTACTTAAACTCTCAAACTCATCCTTTTCTTTTTTTAATTGATCATTACTTAGATTACGATCAAATACAACCATTCCATCGTAAGTAAAAATATCACCATATTGCTTATCTGCTAAAGTAGAAACCGAATTCTTGATCCCAAATCCAGTAACAATTAAAGCCGCACAACCAGCAATTCCTATAATCGACATAAAGAAACGCTTTTTATACCTAAAAATATTTCGCATCGTAACTTTTTGATTAAAAGACAAACGTTTCCAAATAAATGTTATTCTTTCTAGAACAATTCTTTTTCCCATTTTAGGGGCCTTAGGTCTAAGCAGACTAGCTGGCATCTCACTTAATTCTTGACGTGTCACTATGTAAGTAACTAATAAAGTAATCGCTACTGAAATCAAAAATGTTTGGATACAAATAAAAGTATCAAATGAAATCTTGATTGGTGCACCGACATTAAACAACATTTTACGATACAAGAAATAAATAATACTTGGGAAGAAATATACTCCTGCGATAATTCCTAATACACTAGCCACGAAAGTAGCTAAAAAAGCATAAATCAAATATTGATTAATTACATCTTTTTTATCATATCCTAAAGCTCTGAAGGTTCCGCTTTGGACTCGCTGTTCTTCAACCATTCGAGTCATTGTTGTTAAACTAACTAATGCAGCGACCAAGAAAAAGATCAGTGGAAAGACTACTGCAATGGCTTTCATTGATTGACAAGCAGAATCATAGCTTAAGATACTAGCACTTTCCTCACGTGTTAAACTAATCAGTTTTCCAGTTGGAATATCATCAATGGCACTGCGAGCCTCATCCAGTTTTATCTTAGCATCATCTAACGATGTTTTCGCTTCATCTAATTTAATCTTTGTTTCATCCAGTAAAACTTTTGTCTTGTCTAATGTAATTTTAGAATCGTCCAGTTGTTTTTTAGAATTAGTCAAAGTTATCGCTGTTTCATCTAACTGGGCTTTGGAGCTGTCTAAAGTAACTTTCGTATTTGCTAACGTAATTCTTGCACTTTCCAATTGATTAGCTGTAGCAGCCAAAACAGCACCATTATTGTCCAATTCCAGCTTGCTCGCATCCAAAGTTTTTTTAGTTGCATCCAGTTGAATTTTAGTCTCGTTCAACTTTTCTTGCATTATTGCAGCATCTTCTGGCGTAATTAAATTATTCTCAATTAAATATTGTAATTGTACTACACTTTGATTATATTGCTCAATTCCCACATTATACTGATTCAGTCCATTATTATATTGATTTATCCCCTCATTATATGCACTGATTCCTTGATCATACTGAGCTTTTCCCAGCTGATAATCACTGACTCCTTGATCGTACTGAGCTTTTCCATCTTGATATTGCTTTAGACCATTTTGATATTGACGATACCCATCATTGTATTTATTTAAACCATCTTGATACTGCTTTAAGCCACTTTCATATTGGCTAAGACCATTGTTATATTGAGCTAATCCATCTTGGTATTCATTGATACCATCATTATATTCCTGTTCGCCTTTTTCTAATTCACGATTAGCATCACCCGCTAATTCCTCATTGACCTGAGCAACTTTACCACTAAGAACTTTTTTAATTTCTTTATTAACATCTTTTACATAACTTAAATAATCATCACTAAAAATATTATTATCATCACTGTTTTTTAAAGTCACTCGAATTTCATTAAAAACAGTTCCATTACGAAGATCATATAGATCTTGCGGTAAAGCTAATGATTCATTGCCTTGAGCTAAAATTTCAACAAAAGCCTCATTAGTTCCATCACCGAGAGTATTTGTCCCCCGTTCAATCGTACTAAAATAACGAGGATCATTGATCAATCCAACAACCTTAAATTTCTTTTCACCATTATCATTAGTTAATGTTATCTTACTTCCTACTTTGATTTTATTTCTTGAAGCATAATTATTATCCACCAAACATTCATCATCAGCAACTGGAACTGTACCATCAACTAATTCAATTTTATTGACCTTATTATCAAAACTCTCATTTGTATATACTGTCGTTCCTTTGACATTATCACCAACTTGGATCAAAGCATCAAAGCGATTTCCATATTCAACCTGAGCGACTTGCTCAATTTTTTTAACAGCTTCTATATCCTCATTTGTAAATCCTAGTGTTGCAACGTAATTAAGATCATTGAAAGCGTGTTCTTGAAGATAACTATCCATCGTTATTTCCATAATTGAAGCCGTATGCCGGAGTCCTGCAAAAAAGGCAGCACCTAAAAAGACAATACAAAAAATCGACAAAAAACGTGCTTTAGTTTTTTTTATTATTTGAATTTGATTTTTTACATATGCTCTCTTTTTCATATTACCACTCAATTTCCGCGATTGACTTAGGATGTTCGTTTATATTCATTGAAGCTACTTGACCATTTTTAAGATGAATGATTCGATCTGCCATTGGAGCTAAAGCACTATTATGAGTAATAACAATTACTGTCATTGTATATTTATCGCACATCTCCCGTAGTAATCCTAAAATCGCTTTACCGGTTTGATAATCTAATGCTCCTGTCGGTTCATCACATAAAAGCAGTTTAGGATTTTTAGCAATTGCTCGCGCAATAGCCACCCGCTGCTGCTCACCACCTGATAACTGAGCCGGAAAATTATCTAACCGTTTATTTAATCCTACACGTTCCAAAACCATTCTCACATCTAAAGGATTCTTCGATATCTGGGTAGCTAATTCAACATTTTCTAAAGCCGTCAGATTTTGAACCAAATTATAAAATTGAAAAACAAAACCAATGTCATCTCGTCGATATTGCGTCAACTGTCTTTCACTATATTTAGCAACATCTTGACCATCAACTAAAATTTGCCCACTTGTTGCTTTATCCATTCCCCCTAAAAGATTCAAAATAGTTGTTTTTCCAGCACCAGAAGGCCCAACAATTACTACAAATTCACCTTTATTAACTTCAAAATCAACACCATCTGATGCATTGATTTCGACATCACCAACTTTATATGTCTTTTTAACATTATTAAATGTAATGAAACTTTTCATTTATCATCACTACCTTTCTAATTAAAACATATACATAATTATATCACGAAACTATTCTCAATCCAATTTCTACTTTTTTAATAAATAAATTAAATAATGCTACTCATATTACAAGAATTTTCATAAAAATCGTGCTAAAATTAAATCAATTAGGAGGTCTATTATGAAAATAATGATTTTATCAGATTCTCATTCTGTTTCTAAAACCGATTTATTAACCCTTTTAAAAAACAACTCTGTTAACTATTACATTCACTGCGGTGATATTTATATGACTTATGATGGCATCAATCTTAATAGTTTTTATTTAGTCCGTGGTAATAACGATTTTGGTAATATTCCTGATGAATTATTTATTACAATCGATGATTTAAAATTTTATATTGTCCATGGTCATCGCTATGATGTTGATTATAACCTAGATTATTTAACCCATATCGCAAAAGAAAAGGGAGCTGATATAGTTTGTTTCGGGCACACTCATCGACCTTATTACGATTTTCATGAAGGAATCACTTTTATTAATCCTGGTAGTGTTTGTTATCCTAGAGGTCAGTATCGTAATCCAACTTATTGTATTTTTGATACTAAGACAAAAAAAAGTACTTTTTATGATGTCACGACATTAGAACCATGTGACCCTTTTTCCCCAATGGAACGTCCTAAAAGAAAAGAACCATTTTATAAAAAATGGTTCAAATAATCGGTTCCGGCAAAACTTTTTGGTACATGAGCGTACAAATAATCATACAAACTAGCATTGGGATAATTTGAATCAATAACAATCCCCCCACTAGATAAAAATTAATCAATCCTAAACTATACAATTTAATTAAAATAATTATTTGATACAACAAAGGAATAACAATAATTAAACCATAGAAGATAATCATTTCCAAATCGATTATCTTTTTTAAATCTTTTAGATCATACCCCATATGATACAAGTTAAGAAAGCTCCTTTTTCGTCCTTGCAATTCCATTCCTACTTTAAAAATAGTTGTAATCGATAACAATACCATGACACTAAAATATGACATCAACGTAACCATACTAATCAATGGGGTATCTAAAGTATAAATAGTTGTACACATCAAAATAATCGCTGCTATGGTTATTACTAAAACAAGCATTCTAACTTTTTCTAGATCATAGCGAACATTTCCCAGCGTAATTAATAAACAGCGGTCTTCTAACGATTCATTAGTTTGCCGATTTTCAATGAATTCAGGAATTATATTCTTAACTAGGCCATAAACACCAATTATTCCAATAAGAGCAATCAATAAATGACTAGCTGTATCATTAAGAAAAGGAAATACGATCATTGGTAAAATAAACAAAACAAGATATATTCGATTTGATAGTTTCTTTACGCCTATTCCAAATTTTTCAATTTTAACATTTGCAGTCACCATCTTATTGATGCTGGTACGATAACAATATCCCATATTTAAAAGCGTACACCAGCCAATTTCACAAAATAAAATGATAGCAGTTGCCATAAAAGTATTACTCGAAATATAATTTAAACTTCCTTGATAATCAAAGACCATAAAAAGTAAATTATTTACTAAAGGAACTAGAGGATAACTAATGACAAAACCAATTGGAATAGCTAAAAACATGATAATCGTACTCTGTAAAAGCAAATAAATCCCAACTTGATAAACAGATGCCCCTGACATCAAAACAATTGACACATCTTTAGTTTTCGCTAAAACATAAAAATCATTAGCCATAAATACACAAACCATTGCAATCAAAATTACAAAAGCAGCTATCGTAGTAATCAACTTTGCATCATTCCCACCAAGATTGATCCCTGTACTAGGATTAAGTGTAAGATTAAAGAATAAAAAAATAAAAATCGTTGTTAAAACAAAAGATAGAAAATAAAATAAACTCTTTAAAAAATCAGTTTTTAAAGATCTTATTGCTAATTTTATTAAGCCCATTAGTCAAACAACGCTTGCGATTCTGTCGAATTAATATCAACGATTTTGTAAAAATACTCTTTTTGACTCATATCTTTTCGCTCTATTGTTTCATCAATCACACCATCTTTAATATATAATAATTTCGATGAATACGAAGCAATTTTAGAATCATGAGTTACCATTAAAATAGATACACCGTCATTAATATTTAAATCTCTAAACAACGATAACAATTCATGAGAATTTTTACTATCAAGATTTCCAGTTGGTTCATCAGCTACAATAATCTTTGGATTAGTAACTAAAGCCCGACAAATTGCTGCCCTTTGTCTTTGTCCCCCAGAACACTCACTTGGATATTTATTCAAAATCTGCTCGACATCTAACCGTTTTGCAATCTTTGCAACTGCTGCTTTTATCTCTACTTTTGATTTTCCTGCTAACGTCAGCGGTACAGCAATATTTTCAAAAATCGTTAGTGAATCTAATAAATTAAATTCTTGAAAAATAAATCCTAAATTTTCATATCTGAATTTACCAATTTCTCCCTCCGACATTTGTCGTACCTCTTTACCATTAATATAAACAAAACCTTTAGTTGGAATATCGATTGTTGATAAATTGTTAATAAAAGTCGATTTACCAGCTCCTGAAGGACCCATGACACAAACAAATTCTCCCTCATACATTTCTAAAGAAACATCACTTAACGCAGTATAGGGGTTTTTTGTCCCTACACCATATATTTTTGTTACATTTTTAGCAACTAAAATTTTATTTTCCATCATTTTTTCCTCCATGAATCGGTGCTACCACCGCTTTTTTATAATTATAGTAAGTAATTAAACCTGAACAAACAACAGGAATAAAGTAGACCCCAATTACTCCTAACGCAAAAGCAACCGACATCTCCCCATGATAAATAAAACATCCTGAAATAATAATTATATAAATCATTGGAATTAATAATAAAACTAAATAAAAATAAAATACCTCATACTTAATTATTTTAGTTATTTCTTTTCGTGTATACCCAATCTTCCAAAGATTAAAAAATAAAGTTTTTCTTGTCTGGGCCTCCATACAAAATTTATAAACGATACTAGTTATTAACAAAATGATTATTACAATGTAACCAATCACTCCAGTAATATATTCACGAGGTGCTCCCTGATTAGCAGCGATTGCCGCAATCATCCCTGTAACAGAAATCATCATTAAACTAATTAGTAAAATAGCTCGCTGAATTGAATAACCAAGGTTAGAAACATAAATCAATGCATATCTCTTTTCTAATAATTTCTTTTCTTTAAACTTCTTAATATACTCTGGCAGCGCATATCTAATCAAACCAATAGCCCCAACGATCCCTACCCCGGTAGGTGCGATATAAGCGGTAGCACTATGCTCATTCATAAACATCATAACTATTCCAAATACATATAAAAATAAATAAACAGCTGATGGAATTACTAATTTACGTTTATCACTAAAATCCATTGCCTTTTCTTGTTGTAACAAACTTGAAATATCATTTCGATAAATATACCCACTAGCAAAAACACAAAGTGCAACTAGGATCATTGCAACTACAACTATGGTCTGCATAAATGCTGCTGAAGGTATATGATAAATCGATGCCTCAATCCCCAAATAATGAAACATCCAATAATTTGAGATTGGTGTAACTGCCATCCCCAACGCAAGACCAATTGGTGCTGCAATCAGTAATAATACAAATGTCTGATAAATCAAATATTTAGTAGATTTAAAAGAACTGTTTCCCGATAATGTCATAATGGCAATTTCATTAGTTTTTCGAGAAATAAAAAAGCTATTTGCAAAGAAAATCATAAAACAACAAAAGCAAATTATGATAAAAGATAATGTTGTAGAAAGCGGTACATTGACTTGATTCCATGTAGTACCACCAACGACAGCACCAGGATCAGCTAATAAGTCGTTATTCATAATATTAAAAAAGATAAAGCAAACTGCAATAGCAAAAACCATTGTCAAAGCATAAAAAGCACTCTTTTTATACTCTTTCACCAGTAATGTCATTGCAAACTTAAAATTTCCCATACTTTTCTCCTATCTAAGTTTTAAAAACTTGATTAATTTTATTGATCAATTTAAAAAAATTAGTCATTTCTGTTTCATCTAAACATTTAGAAAATAATTGCACTAATTCCTCTTGTACCTTTCTAGTCTGAACTATCATATCTTTACCATGATCTGTGATTATAACATTGGTTATTCGTCGATCAGATTCGCACGCTTTAACCTTAACAAGACTACGGCCATGCATTCGTGCAACTATTCCTACTGTTGTAGCATGTGAGACATCAAATTCCATACTAATATCTTTTTGATTGATCGTTCGATCCTGATTATCGGCTAAAAAAATCAGGACACTAAGCTGTGTAAAAGTTAATCCATATGGCTTTAAACGAGCATTTGCATAATTAGCAATATTTCCTGCCAGTTTATTTAAACTGAACATTACTTCATAATCCTTCATTTCCGCCTCCCTAATATGTAGCCTGCTACATATTAATATTATAAGATGACTAATATTAATAGTCAATTAAAATATGTAGTAAGCTACATATTCTAATTGACTAAAAAAACTATACCTTAGTATAGTTTTAATATTCATTCAGCTCTTTTTTCAAATCTTCAATATATCTTTCTTCAAATTTATCTACACGAACAAATTTTCCTAATATCGATTGAGGTTCAAAATCAAAATTTAGATACATGCGACATCCACCATCAGGCAAAGGGGCAAATTGTCCGCTCCAATGACCACGATAACTATTATTTTCAACATCATAGTCAAATTGAATATTTTCACGTAAATCTGTAACAAAAATCTTCGTTTCCCGCTGTTTTCGATCATATTCAATAAATCGATTATCACCAATCTGCTCAACCCGTGTTAAATCACTACGCCATGAACAATCCTTTAAATTAGTTATTACTTTAAAAACTGCTGCTACTTCACTTTTAAAATCAACTGTCATATCTATTCTTTTCATTTTTTGAGCCCTCCACGATTCCATTATAACACAATAAAAAAAGAGAAAGCGAACTTTCTCTAAATAATTATTTTGCTAATGCTTTTTTTGCTGTATTTACAATTGCAGTAAATCCTTTAGGATCACAAATTGCGATTTCAGATAACATTTTACGGTTAACTTCAACGTTAGCTAATTTTAATCCGTGCATTAATTTTGAATATGAGATATCATTTAATCTTGCAGCAGCATTGATACGTGCAATCCATAATTTTCTCATATCTCTTTTTACTTGTCTTCTATCTCTATATGAATATGCTAATGAATGCATAACTTGTTCATGAGCAGTTTTATATAATGTATGTTTTGATCCAAAATATCCTTTGGCTAATTTTAATACTTTTTTTCTTCTACGTCTTGTAGTAAATCCACCTTTTACTCTTGCCATTTGTTTCTTCCTCCTATGTCAATAATTATTTTGCTAATCTAGATTTAATTCTCTTGTAGTCTGATGCACTTACTAAAGTAGCTTTAGCTAAGTGTTTCTTTTGTTTATGAGTTTTATTGTGAGATAAATGTGATACATAAGCATGGCTGCGTTTTAATTTACCGCTACCTGTTCTTTTTAAACGTTTTTTAAGACCACTATGTGATTTCATTTTTGGCATGATATATTCCTCCTAAATTATTTTTTCTTTGGTGCAATTATTGCAGTTAGAGTTCTACCTTCTAGCTTAGCTGGTTTTTCAATTTGACCAACTTCAGCACATTCAGCTACGAAGTCATCAATAACTTTTTTCCCAAGATCCATATGAGCTAATTGTCTTCCTCTAAATCTAATTGCAATTTTAACTTTGTTACCTTCTTCTAACCATTTCAATGTTCTTTTTAATTTTACATTTTTATCATGAACATCAATAGTTACCGATAATTGAGTTTCCTTTAAAGCAACCACTTTAGAATTACGTTTCATTTCTTTAGCTTTCTTTTGTTGTTCGAAACGATATTTACCAAAGTCCATAATACGACATACTGGTGGTTTACCGTTAGGGGCAACACACACTAAATCAAGTCCTGCACCATAAGCAATATCAATTGCCTGGTTACGACTTTTGACACCTAATTGATCACCATTTTGATCAATGACTAGTACTTCTTTGAAACGAATTTTTTCGTTTACTAACTCATCCGGTTGTTTTGGTTTTCTGTTATCAAATCTGCTAATAAAAGCCACCTCCATTTTAGTAGTTTAAACAAAAAGTGAGCACACTGAGTACCCACACATTGACATTAAGATAGTTTATCTTAGCGACATTTGCCTATCGACATAATCAATCAGGCGAGAAGTAGGCACTTCTTCTTTCCACTACTTTTCATTTACTTGAGTATATTATCATTTTATTTAATTAAAGTCAACCCATATTTAAAAGATTTATTCATCTTCATCTATTTGTAAATATTTAAAGTATCCAAACACCGAAAAGACTATCAATACTATTAATGCAAACATTTCATCACCACTAATAATATATGTAATCCCAATAAAATTATTACTTGTTTTTATGATTATGTTTAAATACTTTCCATTCTACAGCAATTATATTTATTAATAAATATAAACTTAGCCAAATTCTTAATATTTTCAATATCAAGATACCACCATTTATTTCTCACTTAGCGACCGCTTGCCCCCTAGTTCTTCTTGTGTCAAATTATACTGCGCCCACAGCCTCTTGCTACTATAGCATATCGACTAAATAGAAGCTAGAAAATGCCTTGCTACTTATCATAACAAGACATTATTTAAACATTTTTTTAAATTCTTCTGGTACAACCGCTTTAAATTCCATTCTAGCTTTTGTATCCGGATGAACAAAGGCGAATACATGACTATGAAGTCCCATTCGTTTAATCGGATTAGTTGTAGCACCATACTTTTTATCCCCAACAATACTATGACCTAATGATTGCATATGGACCCGAATCTGATTTTTACGACCCGTTTCAAGAAATACTTCAATCAATGAATTATATCGTGATTCTTTTAATACTTTATAATTTGTAATCGCCAATTTACCTTTACCATTATTAGCAATATAAACCATTTGTGTCTTACTTTCATCAAGGTGATTTTTAATCGTTCCATGCTTCTTTTTAAGCTTTCCTTCAATAATTGCCAAATAACCACGCTTATAAACAATATCATTCCAATTATTTTGTAATTTATTTTTAATTATTTCATTTTTAGCAAACAACAGTACCCCCGATGTTTCTTTATCAAGTCGATGAACAATAAAAACACGGGCATTTTTATTTTTACTTTTAAGATACTCTCCAACTAAATGATAAGCTGTTTTTTCTTTTTCATTTCCTCCGGCCATACTTAATAAACCAGCCGGTTTATTAATAACGATCAGTTCTCTGTCTTCATAAATAATATCTAGACTTGAATTATTATTAGGATTACGATCAACAACAATCTCATCATCCCGTTTTAATGAATAATCAAACTGACTAATCACTTGCCCGTTGACAGACACCTGCTTAAATTTAAGTAAATTTTTAACATTCTTTTTATTATAGTGATTTAATAAAAACTCCATTAACGTAGAATCTGTCTTCACTAAATACTTATTCATCGATTTTTTCCGCCTTAACTGCCATTCCAGAAACTTGACACTCAATCATATTGTTGCCAAGGTTTGTTGTTGTAAAGCGAACATTAATGATTGCTGAAGCATGTCTTCGAGAAGCTTGAGCAACTGTTTCTGCCATCGCTTCTTGTCTTGCTGTATCTAACATTTCTTCAATATTAGTATTATCACTAGCAATTGCCTGATTCATGATTTTACTGCTAAAAACGATTCCCAGACTCTTTGTAATTCGGTATCCGGGTAAATAATCAATCGTACTTACTTCAATCATATCCATTATATTTTCCTCCTTATAAGAAAAGGTTACTAAAGTAACCTATTTCATATCAATGATTCGATGAGTATTAAATAATACAACTACAACTTCTATTAAATAAATTACTAATGCCAGCCACCAAGGAATAATAAATAAAACAGCTAAGATCATTAAGATTACATTAATAAACAATCCTACAAAAATATTTTCAATCGTAATATATTTTTGTTTCTTAGAAATCATGAATGTTTCAATAACGGTATTAAGATCAGAATTCATCAGCATAATATCACTATTTTCAATCACTTTTTTATCTTTGATGCCACCACGGCTAATACCTACATAAGCTTTTTGCAATAATGCAATATCTTTTGAATTATCACCAATATAAGCAACTGGTCCAGCAATACTTGCTTTATCCATTACTTCTAATTTTTCATCAACTGCCAAATTATTATAGATTCGATACTGATCATTTTCAAGATCAACTGGTCCATCATTGAAAATAATCAAGCCAACATGTAATTTTGATAATTTAGCGAATAATTCCATTTCCTCTTCAGTTACTTCAACTCCATCAAAACGATCATAAATAACTGTTCGACATAAATTCAAAGCATCTAAACCACTATTTTCTTTAATAACAATATTTTTAGAAAAAGCTTTAGCCACTCCTGATAGAACAGCAAAAGAAGAAGCCTGCTTGTAAGCAAAAGAACCAGAAATTGTTATTAAAATAGCCCCTAAATAAATATATTTAAAATTTGCTTCAAAATTAAGAATTGGCACTAATGTTGCACAAAGAATTCCTGCGACGACTAAAAGAACTGTATCAATCTTACTGATTAATTCTACCAGCCTATGCGTTCTTGAAGAACCAACAGGTGCCATTGTCGCAATTTCTAAGACTCTGCTCATTGCACTGCGATCATACGTATATAAAATTTTAATTCTCAAAGTGTCTTTAACATTGACACTTCCACTTTGAACTTCACTTCCGGCTTTAACTGGCTCTAAAATATCTGATCCATTAATGGCAAACATATCTAATTCACTTTCACCCGAAGCAATCTTGCCACCTAGAGGTATCGTTTCTCCAGGTAAAACTACGATCACATCACCAATATCAAAATCTTCTAAAGAAACCATCTCATATTCATTTTCACCAATTTCTCGACGTCCCAATTGAATTGGGTTGATCTCGTCATCAATTTTCTCCATCGTTAAATTGATTAAACGCATCAATAACCGTTCTCCAACTTGGTAAATCAAAGAAACCACGATAGCCTCAATATAAGCACCATAAGCCCATCCAAATAAACAAGCTAGATTAATTGTAATATTTTCACTTAAGAATTGTTTAACTTTTAAATCTTTATATGCTTGAACCAAGGTCTTTTCATTAAAAATAATCAAAGCAATCAGCCAGGCAATATTAGTTATAAAATTAGGATCATCTTTTGTAACTAATCCAAGTGCTAAAGCTACAAATAATCCTGCAATTCTAATCAT
This sequence comes from Thomasclavelia ramosa DSM 1402, assembly GCF_014131695.1. Classification (NCBI taxonomy): domain Bacteria; kingdom Bacillati; phylum Bacillota; class Erysipelotrichia; order Erysipelotrichales; family Coprobacillaceae; genus Thomasclavelia; species Thomasclavelia ramosa. Next base: position 763,483 of record NZ_CP036346.1, on the reverse strand, counting down.
TGTATTTAAATATTTTTGTTGAAAAATATCTTGTGATTTAAATGGCTTCTTCCATTGCTCCACATCAATTTTAGGATTAACTTTATCAACTAGACGATTTAATCGCACTAAAATATTCTTTTGACTAGTTGTGACTTTAAGTAACTTATTAGTAAAATCAAGACTAACATTTTCATAGGCTGAATATCGTGAAATAACTTCCTCAATTTCTTTTGCCTCTTCTTCTGTCTCTAAATTAGTAAACATAAAAATATGTTCTACTTTTTGTTCTGGTGCCACGAATTCACGCTTACGTGAGTTGATTTCCTCTTTTAAAACAAGATTTTCATCATGATTATTCAAAACCGCCTGCACATTTTCAGGATCTTCACAATAAAATGAAATACCTGTTTTTCCAATCTTGATTCGTGAAACTTCTTCCATTTCGTTTAAGAGGAGGCTGACCTCATTTAATTTATCATTATCATTTATATTATCAATATAGAAATTACGAGCCATAGTAATCTCCTTTCCAATAGTCACCTAATTTTAGCATATCTTCAAAAAAATTCCAACTCTACTCATTAACACCATAAACTAACTGTAAAATTTGAGGATAATAACGTTCAAATTGCAATGCATCAATTTCCGTTGGATAAGACATTAAATGAAAATACAGACGATGTTTTAAGTTACGCACAGGTGGTACAAAATAATCATGCTGATCATTTAGCACTAAGCCATTTCTTTGATAAAACGCAATCCGTCGACGACTTTGCTCATCTTCTGGATGTTCAACTTCCAAAATAACCGGTTTCCCTGCCGTCTCCATAAAATGTTTTAACATCTTACTTCCCAAACCTTTGCCTTTTTGATTACCATCTATTGCAAAATAATCAACAAAAGCAAATTCTCCACCATCATAATGTGATAAAATACCTTTAATTTCATCATCTTCTTTTAAAGTCAAAACTTTAAAATCACCATTAATAAAAGTCTCTTTCATATAATCATATTCTTTGATTTCTTTACTAGGAAAATTTCCTAAAATAACTTTATAAAAATCATTAAATTCTGCTAATTTTAAATCTTCAAATATCATTTTCTAACCCCCGTTTTTTTATTTATTAAAACAAAGTTTTCTTCAAATTCCTCTTTAGTACATGACAAATCAAACTCTTTACCATATATTTTATAATTTACCTGAAGCTGACCACTATCACGAATCACACAATCGTAAACTTGGCCCTTAGTAAATAGATCCCGCTGTTCTTTACCAATTACAATATTCATTGTCTTGATACAACGACACACGCGACGTTTTCCTGTATTTGCGATAGTAATCACCTCTTTTCTCATTCATTATAACATGATAATTAAAAGAAAAGTAAGAATTAGCCCTGCTAATTCTTACTGAATTCCAATAACTCTAAATCAGGATTCTTCTCTGTAGCCCAACGAACGCCCCAATCATTAGTAAACAATAATAAATGTTGTCCTTTTAAATCTTGTACTTTTTTTGTATCACTAGATAAATTTAAAGCTTTTAAATCGCATCCCTCTTTAACCCAGCGCACATATTGATATGGTAGCGGCTGCTTGATTATCTCAACATTATATTCATTCTTTAAGCGATATTCTAATACTTCGAATTGAAGTACCCCAACGACACCAACAATAATTTCTTCCATTCCACCGCCTAATTCAGTGAAAATTTGGATTGCTCCCTCTTTAGCAATTTGTTCTACACCTTTAACAAATTGTTTTCTTTTCATCGTATCTTTATTACGAATCAATGAAAAATGTTCTGGAGCAAAGGTAGGAATACCTTCAAAAGCAAATTTAGCTTTACCTGTTGTAATCGTATCTCCAATCGAAAAGATCCCTGGATCAAAAACTCCGATGATATCTCCAGCATAAGCTTCATCAACTTCTTGACGTTCATCAGCCATCAATTGTTTTGACTGATTCAATTTTATTTTACGACCACCTTGATAGTGATATACTTCCATCCCTTTAGTAAATTTACCAGAGCAAATTCTAAAGAAAGCCATTCGATCACGATGTGCTTTATTCATATTAGCTTGAATCTTAAAAACAAAGGCACTGAAATCTTCACTAAATGGATCGATTGTTTTTTCACCAGTACTTCGTGGTAATGGTGGTGTTGTCATTTCTAAGAAATGTTTTAAAAATGGTTCGATTCCAAAGTTAGTCAAAGCAGAACCAAAGCATACTGGAGAAAGTTTACCTTGACGCACTTTTTCTAAATCAAAATCATTTCCTGCCATATCTAATAACTCAATATCTTCCTGCAGCTTATTATATAATTCTTCATCTAATTCATTAATTAATTCAGGATCATCATATTTCATTATTTTAGTATCAACTTCTTTACGCCCGCCATCAACAGGGATAAAACGGATTACTTCCTGATCATGCCGTTCATAAACACCTTTAAACTGTTTTCCAGAACCAATAGGCCAGTTAACTGGACAAGTATCGATCCCCAATTCTTGTTCGATCTCTTCCATTAAATTATATGGATCTTGAGCTTCACGGTCCATTTTATTGATAAAAGTAAAAATTGGGATATTACGCATCGTACAAACTTTAAATAATTTACGAGTTTGATCTTCGACCCCTTTACTTGCATCAATAACCATAACTGCACAATCAGCTGCCATTAATGTACGATAAGTATCTTCAGAGAAATCCTGATGACCTGGTGTATCTAAAATATTAATACAAAAACCATCATAATTAAATTGCAATACAGATGATGTTACAGAGATTCCTCTTTGCTTTTCTATTTCCATCCAGTCACTTGTTGCATGTCTGCTGTTCTTTTTTCCTTTTACGGTACCTGCCTGTTGAATTGCCCCTCCGTATAATAAGAATTTTTCTGTTAATGTTGTCTTACCAGCATCGGGATGGGAGATGATGGCAAACGTTCTTCTTTTTTCAACTTCTTTGATAAAATCGCTCATTTTTATATCTCCTTGCAAGGATTAATCATATAGATTTATAATGAATTTGTCAACCGAAATCTATTTACTCAGACTGTTTAACGGAGTCTTCGTAATAATGAAAGCAAAGACAGTGAAGATTACAAATCCACCGATTATCACAAACGGATAAACTATTAATTTTCCCGATTCAATCAATAACGGTAAAATTGCTAAGGCACCAGCTGGCGGAAAATATAATTTAGTAATTTTCATAATGCTCAACATGATCATTACAATTATAATTGCACTAATAGTTAATGGCAAATCACCAATCTCACTTATCAAAATTCTTCCATAAGCACCACTAAATGCACAAATAAAGGTAACAAATGCTAATTTAATCGAATTATGACGCAACTTTGGGTGATTACTACTCAATTCAACAAAAGCAACTATCAAGGGTGGGGCAATCAAAAACAGTAATTTTAATTGTAAAGCAATAAAAGCCGTTAATGCTAATGCACATAACCGTTTTAAATTTAAGCTATAGGTTTCTTTAACTGCTGCAGTAACCGGATGATATTCCTGAACACTACGATAGCCGCCCTTCTCTAAATATTGTTGCCCGATTACAATCAAAATACTCATTGCAGTAGCAAAAAGCGGATACAACCATGACTCACTATTAATAATGATTGGTAAGATCGTTGCAGATATCAATGGAGCAAACGTCGTTTTAGATAAAAATAATCCCGTCACACATACTACAAAGCCAATTAAAATTTTAAAATAAATATCAATATCTACATATTTAACCAAAATAATCCCTAACGACGCATAAGCCGCAATTAAAAAAACCAATTTAATTTTATTAGTTTTCCATACTTGTTTAGGCGCTAACCATGCTCCAATCGTCAATGCCGTAATTTCTGGAAAAATAAATTCTTTTTCATGAAACACTTCTGACATCAAGATCATTAAAGCTACTAGCAAGATCGTCATTATCTGGGGAACAATACTTTTCTTTACTTCCATCATTTTCACCTCAATAGAACTCATTCTATTACAAAAAGCGAGTATAGTAAATAAGAAAACGATATAACCTAACCGTTATATCGTCATTTCTTAAAATACAAAATTTCCGTTTTCAAATATCCTTACTACTTGACCATCTTTTGTTTCTCCCACAATTTTCAAATCACTAGTACCAATCATAAAATCAACATGAGTTAATGAATCATTGACTCCCTTTTCCAACAATTGTTCTTTAGTCATTGTTAAACCACCTTGAATACATTCACTAAAGCCTTTTCCAATTGCTAAATGACATGAAGCATTTTCATCAAATAAAGTATTATAGAATAATGTTTTCATATTAGAAATTGGCGAATCATATGGTACCAAGGCAATTTCACCCAAATAAAGACTACCTTCATCAATACTCAACATCTCTTTTAAAACCTCTTTACCCATTTTTGCATCAAAATCAATAATTCGACCATCTTTGAATTCCATTTTAAATTCATCGATCAAATTACCATTATAATTTAATGGCAGAGAACTATACACAACCCCATTAGTCCCATTACGATATGGACTTGTAAAAATCTCCTCGGTTGGCATATTTGGAAAAAAATATTGTCCTTTAGTCGTATAAGAACCCCCACCAGCAAATAGGTAACCCTCATTTAAGGTAACAGTTAGGTTTGTTCCAAGCGAATTAGTATAAGTCAATGTATTTAAATTCAATTTATTTAAATATGCTACTCGAGCTTCAAAACTTTTACGATGTTCCTGCCAGGCAGTCAAAGGGTCATCATCTACGACTTTAACCGCTTTAAAAATAGCATTCCACAACGCCTCTACTGCCTCACTATCAGACATATCAGGATATACTTTATTTGCCCATTTAATTGAACTGCCAGCAACAATGCACCATGTATTTATCCCCAAATCAAGGCTATCATAAAATGGTTTACAAGCAGTTGATACACTTTTTGACCACAATGCGATCTTTGCAGGATCGATTCCTTTAAAACCTTCAGGATCATCACTAATAATTGTTAAAAAGGCAGCCTTTTTAGCAGCATAATCATTTCTAAATTCTTTAAACCACGTTGGAACATGAGCAAACGCTTCTTTTTCAAGATATTTATATTTATATCGTGAAACAACTTCATCATTATATTTTACAACCACTTCCCTAGCTCCAGCCGCATATGCCTCCTTAGTTACTAAACGTACTAATTCAACACTCTCAACAGGTGCATCGATTACAACAATTTGAGCTGGCTGAACATTTAAACCAGCTTTAACGATCAATTGTGCATATTTTGATAATTTTTCTTTAAACGACATCTTTATCTACCTCTTTCCATCAATTTATTATAATCAATCTAAACTTCTTTATACCTCTTTATCGAGCTTATTCAACTCTTCAATCGCCTCTTTCATTCCTTTATTGGCAGCCTGCTTAAAATACTCTTTGGCTTTTTGTTTATCTTGATTAATTCCATCTCCATAACTATACATATAGCCAATCATAAAACTAGCATCATAATACCCACGTTCACTAGCCTTTAAAAACAATTTAAAAGCTGAAGCTTTATCAACTGTTGTTCCAATACCATAAAAATAACAACGTGCTAAATTATATATTCCCGGTACATATTCATCACTTGTTGAAGCAAGATAGTATTTGAAAGCTTCATCTAAATTTTTATATCCACCAATTCCATTTTCAAGATATATTCCATACATATTCATAGCTGGTCCATAGCCTTGATTAGCAGCAATCTGCAAATAAGTAAAAGCTTTATCTAGATTTTTAGCAATTACTTTACCTTCATCTAAATATAAAGCCATCCGATACATAGCTCGGACATCATTTTGATCAATTGCAGCTTCATAATATTTGATTGCCTTTAAATCATCATGATACTGTTCATTATGCTCATAGATCAAACCTAAATTATAAAGGGCAATTCCATAATCTTGATGACTTGCTAATTCATAATACTCAATTGCTTTATCAATATCAACATCCACTCCATTACCTTCTTCATATGCCAAAGCTAGATGATAAAGACCCGGAGCATAATTAGCTTCTGCAGCTTTTTGATATAACTTAAAAGCTTGATGATGATCAACATCCACTCCTTCTCCATGATCGTATAAGTAACCTAAATTACATAAAGCCCGCGGATAACCTGCATCTCCAGCCAAGCGATAATAGCGGACAGCTTCATTTAAGTCGACATCTATACCAATTCCCATTTCATAACAATATGCTAAATTACATTGGGCTGGAGCATACCCTTGATTAGCTGCTTTATTATATAGTTCAATTGCTTTGATTAAATTTTGTTTAACTCCAAAACCACTTTCATAACAGTAACCTAGTGCTACGATTGCCTGAACATCATTTTGTTTACTTGCCTGACGATACCAATATGAACAGCGATATGGTGCATTTTTAATTTCAGGATGATTCTCATAAAAATAACCCAACCAAAACTGTGCTCGCGAATATCCTTGACGTGCAGCTTTTAAATAATTTTGACGTGCAGCTTTTAAATCAATATCAGTTCCTTGACCTAATTCGTAGCACGACGCTAACGCAATTAAAGCAGGAGCGTAATTAACTTGACTAGCTTGATAATACCAATAAAATGCTTTAACAAAATCTTGAATTGTTCCTAATCCATTTTCATAACAATAACCCAGACGGTGTTGAGAACGTTCGTGCCCTTGGTTCGCAGCTTCTTCGTAACATTTGAAAGCACGTTCAATATCTTGTTCAATTCCTTCACCAAATTCTAAACAAGTTCCTAAGCTATACAAAGCCTCACTATACCCTAGTTTAGCCGCCTGATAATAATAATTAACAGCACGTGGAAGATCAACAGCAGTTCCATGACCGTATTCGTAACAATAGCCTAAATTACAAATAGCACGAGCAAATCCAGCTCGAGCCCCAAATTCATATAACTCAAAAGCTTTCTGATAATCTTGTTTCACACCGATTCCTAACTCATAGAAATATGCTAAATTGCAGCTTGCGACAACATTTCCTAAACTTGTTGCTGATTGATAATAACGAAAAGCCTGATAATGATCTTGTTCGACACCTAGTCCACGTTCATATAAATAACCAATAATGCAAACACAATCACTATTATCCACCTCTGCTCCCTTTTTAAAATACTCTAAAGCTTCAAGATATTCATGTTTATCAAATAATTTCAAACCTAATTCATACAATAATTTACCACTGACATTATTTATATTTTGTAAACGATCAACTTCATCAACCATCAAAAGACATAGGTCAATACCAATTATCTTTCCTTGATTATCCTCAATAAGATATTGTTCATAATCTAAATATTCACTTTCATTGATTACTTGCAATCCTAATCTATTTTTAATCTCTTCTACACGTTTTTCTAAAAATTCAATATTATTATCTTGATCATATAATGTTATTACTTTTAAAAGAGCCGTTTTCTCAACACCAATCGCTTGATGTTTAATTTTTATCAATGATTCTTGATCATGAATTTCTACCAGTTCTTCAAACAACCATTGATTAAATAACGGCTCATAACTTTTAACACGATCTTTTATATCCATACTTACCTCCTTTCGATAGAGAAATAAGCAGATATTGTTATCTGCTTACTGTCCATTAATCATATGAGATATCTCTTTTGAATACTTTCCTAAAATTGCACTAACCTTGTTACTTGTTTGAACGATTCCAGAAGCACCAAGTGCTTTTAACTTATCTAAATCAACCAAACTATCATCATTTACAAAGAAAGTGACTTTTGAAGAAGTAGCTGTTGTTTCTTTAATATTCGTCTTACCGCCGACAGCTTCGATAATACTATTTACATCAACTGGAATATCAGCAGCTGATACTTGCTTTGGTTGCTTATTTTTCATTACTTTTAGGAAAATAAACGCTAATATTACGATTACAATCAGTGCGATTATTCCATATAATAAATATTCATTCATTAAAATATACCCCCTATTAATTACCATTTAATTATAGTATACTATACCATGATAGAAAAAACTATCATTTTTATAAGGAGGGATTTTGTGGAAGAAAAAGAAAAATCCGTTATCTGTTGGCCATTAATCGGTCTATTACTATTGCTTTGTTTCATTAGCTGTCTGGGAATTAAAAGCGCCACTCCTTTGATTACTAAAGGAAATCCAAGTGGCTATTGGATTAAACAGCTAATGTTTTATGGAATATCATTTATCTTGATGTTTATCGTTTATAAAGTCTCCAACGATCGAATCTATTCATCGATGTGGATCATTTATGGAATTTTAATGGTTTTACTAGTTGGTCTTGCTATTGATCACTTTGCATTTACGCGATTTGGAATACATATTGTTCCTTTAGCTAAATGGGCGGGTGGTGCCACATCCTGGTACAATCTCAAAGTATTTGATCTCCAGCCATCAGAGTTTATGAAAATCATCATGGTGGTTGTCATGGCAGATACAGTCGATAAACATAATAATCGCTATTTAGTACATAATATTCATAATGATTGTTTATTGATTGGTAAGCTCTTAGCTATTTCCTTACCACCTTGTATCCTCGTTTATTTACAAAATGATGCCGGAGTAACAATGATCATGCTTGCATCAGTAGTATTCGTTATTTTTATGTCCGGTATTCAAGCCGGCTGGTTTATCATAGGGGGGATTGTAGTTGCAATCATCCTTGGGATTGGAGTTTATCTATTCTTATACCAACATGATATTTTTGCTAGTTTAATGGGAGGAGACCATAAATTAAATCGTTTCTATGGCTGGGTCGATCCCGAGGGTACCTATAATGATCAAGGTTTCCAACTGTTTAATGCAATGTTATCATATGGAACTGCCGGCCTATGGGGACATGGTATGGGAACAGCTATCATTAATCTTCCTGAGGCACAAACAGACTTTATTTTCGCTGTTATTGCCTTAGGATTTGGATTTGTCGGTGGCGGTTTCACTATTGCAGTTGTCTGTGTACTTGATGCCTTATTAATTAGAATTGGTTTTAAATCTAAAAATAATCGGGATAAATATCTCACAGCCGGAATCTTTGGTCTACTTATCTTCCAGCAAGTTTGGAATATCGGAATGGTTTTAGGACTATTTCCAATTACTGGAATCACCTTACCATTTCTATCCTACGGTGGTTCATCACTTCTTTCATATATGATTGCAATGGGAATTTTCTTAGATATGGAACGACAAACGCGAATCCTCGAAGGAAAAAAGCGCTATTAACTTATTAATTATATAAGATGATTTATTAAATGATAAATCATCTTTTTATTTCGATAAAAAAGATTCCTTCATTTAATTTCAGCTATTTGCTATCCATTTATGAGGAATCATTTTAATTCTTTTCAAATTGTTTTGAATCTTTCTTTACTTCAATCAGACGTTGTGTAAAAGGGTCAATAAAACTTAATGCTATACTATCCAAATAGTAAGATTCTTGATAAATCGAATCATAAAGTGTATCCCCAACTAACGGATGATTGATACTAGATAGGTGAACCCTAATTTGATGAGTTCTTCCTGTTTCTAAGATACACTCTATTTTACTCTGATTAGCACTTACCTCCAGTCCCCGATAATGGGTTACAGCAAATTTCCCAGCTGGATGAATCAGTCTTTTAACACTTTTTTTATCTTTAATAATTGGCGCTGTAATCGTTCCTTGTCCCGTCAATACTCCCTCTACTACACAGTGATAGACACGGCGTACCTGCTTGATATCTCTAGACAATAAATAATGAGCATAACTGTTTTTAGCTATCAACAATAATCCTTGGGTATCTTTATCCAATCGATTAACCAAATGAACAGTTGCCTTTATTCCCTGGCTTTGATAGTAATAAACAACTGCATTGGCTAAAGTATTTCGAGGATAACGCTTTGTAGGAATACTTGGTAATCCTGCCGGCTTATCAATTACTAAAAAATTTTCATCTTCATAGCAAATTTTTAAAGCTAGCGGATATGGTTCCATAGTACTAACTTCTTCAGGCCACAATAATTCAACAACATCACCGTACCGCAAACAATATCGTACCGTTTGACGCTGACCATTAACAAGAATCTTCCCATGCATTTTAATTAATTTAACAGCTTTTTTACTAAGCTCCTGTTGACTAAGAAATTCTCTTAACAACATTCCGCTTTCTTTCATTGCGATAATAAATTTCATTCGCTGATAAAAGCCCTTCTAATTCGTTGAATAAAAGACATTTCCTTATATTCTATGAACTTTACTACTTTCTTAGAAATTCTAATTTCAATTTTTTCAACATCATCAAGATGATAAGATAAGTGATCAATTCCCAAATAAACTCGATTAAAATGCTGTCCTTTTAACTTAATCACCTTATTTTCATCTAAAATTAAACTAGCACCCAAACTTCGATAAGCATTATGTTGTATAGCGGCGACTTCTGTCAGTTGCATTAAGGGATTTCCTGGATAAATAACAGCTCCACCAATTGACTTATTATAAGCCGTCGATCCTGATGGTGTAGAAACACAAAGACCATTTCCTCTAAATACTTCCAAAAGCTCATCATCAATATAGACATCAATTACTTGAGTTGTATACCCATGATCAATGCGCATCTCATTTAATGCTAAATATGTTTCTTTACCTGCTTTATGATACACATCAACTTCTAATAAATGTCGGGGCGTCATTTGATAATGATCAGCTTTTATAGCCGCAATCAATTCAGTAATTTCATCTTTTTGATAATCTGTAAAAAAACCAAGGGTTCCCGTATGAACACCTACAAAACTAACTTTTTGCTCCATATATTGATGCACTGACAAAAGCATTGTTCCATCACCACCAACACTAATAACCAAATCAGGATCATCGGGATTATATTCCATAATTCCGGTTAACCCTTTCTTAATTTTTTCAGCAATATTAGCAGACATTTCATCCTGTTTTACTACTAATGCATATTGTTTCATTGTTTTCACCAACCTTAGCGTATATACTATAGTATATACTAATGGAGGCTACTATGGAAGAAAACTTAGAAATAGAATTTAAAGTATTGATCGACAAAGAAATATACCAGCAAATCTATAACGATCACCACATCGACCATCAATATAGTCAAACTAATTACTATTTGATTCACCCTAAATTAACTGAATTAAAATATATGCTGCGAATCCGTCAAAAACAAGAGAATTATGAATTAACCTTAAAGCAACCACAATCATATGGAAATTTAGAAACTAATCTAAAGATTGACAAAATAACTAAAGAGAAAATCATTACTCACGATTTTGTTACTAATGAAATTTTTGACCTTCTAAAACCCCTTGGATTAGATAGTACGATGTTTAAAACAGACTGTGTACTTACTACTACACGTTGTGAAATTAAGACTACTGATGGCTTGATTTGTCTAGATCAAAGTCTTTATAACGGAATTACTGATTATGAATTAGAATACGAAGTATTTGATTATCATCATGGTAAACAAATATTTTTAGACTTTATTGGTCAATATAATTTAAAGTATTCTCGTAATTGTCCTAGCAAGGTAAAACGTTTAATGGATAGTTTAAAAGATGATTAAATAATCATCTTTTTTACTAGAACTAAAAAAGCAGCGTTTCATAACACTGCTATCTATCTTTAAAATAAGCCTCTTTAATTGAGCATGGTTCACTAATAAATTGTGGACAAACTTCACTACTTGGACATTCTGCTAATTTACGTAACTCACGAGGAATAAATACCCGGATTTCCTCTGCATTATAACCTACCTGGAATCTTCGCTCATCAATCATAATTGGGCGTTTTAAAACTGATGGATTTTCTTGAATAAACTTGATCAGCTCACTAATTGACATGCTATCAATGTCAATATCATTTTCCTTAATGATTTTACTTCGCTTAGAAATGATATCGTCTGTTCCATTTTCGCTTCGTTCCAATAGTTCTTTTAATTCAATTTCTCTAAGCAAGGTTGAAAAAATATTTTTTTCCACATAAGGAATATTATGTTCTTTCAGCCAAGACTTAACCTTTCGACATGATGCACAACTCGGTGCTGTGTAAATACGAATCATAATACCATCTCCCTTACTTCACTATTATACATTATTTTTATTATTTTTCTATCATTTTCGTTAATCATAGTAAAATAATATGCAAATCGAGGAACTTGGATTAATCAAGTTCCTCGATCATTTTAATTACCTCTATTTTTGAAAAACCTAGTTTCCTCATTTCTTCAATAAAAACTTTAACTTTATCAAGTGAAACATCTTTTTTTAATTCACTGATCAAATTACTGTCTTCACTGACAAAACGTCCTAAAGCTCGCCTGCTATAAATTATTCCCGTTCTTTCTAATTCACTTAAAGCTTTTTGAATTGTATTGGGATTAACTCCATATTCCAACGCTAGCTCTCTTACTGAAGCAAGCTTACTTCCCGGTAAATACTCACTGGCAAAAATCTCTTTTTTTATTTCTTCCATGACCTGAATATAAATTGGTAAATTAGGATCGAAGTCATTTTTCATTCTACCACCTACTCTACTTCAATTTTATGATCAATTAAATAAACAGTGAAGAAATAAAATGCTGTTGCTAATACTAAATTTAAAACAATGCTAAACCAAACAGAAGCAGTACTATCCAAACTCATTACAAAGCTCTCAATTGGCTGCCACATTAATAAGCTGCTTCCTAAAATTAAAAGTGCTACATAAACAATAATTCCAATAACAGTTTTGTGTTTAGGAATATATTTAGTCTTTGTTAATGTAATAATAGCATAAAATGATAATATCATTGAACTAACCATCGCAATTGAATCAATTAAATTTATTACTACTAAACCAAAATTATTACCTAAAGCCTTTAACAACTCACCAAATAAATCAAATAAAGTATTCAAAGGAACATTACCAATTAAAAATACAATAATTAATATTCCCAGTGATAAAACAATCGAACTAACAAACACCCAAATTAAACTACCTATAAATTTAGCCCCAACCAATTTTTCAGTACTTACAGGCAACGTCAAGGTTAAATAACCAGGTCGCTTATACATTGAACGATTAAAATTTGTAATAACATTGACCAAAACTGCAATTGATATACCTAACATTGCAAAAATCATCAATGAACTCAATACTTGACTAATAAAATCTGGCAACAACGGTGCCAAAACACATAAAATCAAAAATATTCCTAAAGTTAAAAAGTATTGACGATACGATTGAATCATCTCATATTTTAATAATTTTAACATCTAAATACCTCCCTAAAGGCTTCATCAATTGACTGTTTTCTTTCTAATCTTAAATCTTCTGTTGATTGATGCAAAACGATTTCACCATCTTTTAAAAACACGACATCATCAAAAATAGTTTCCAAATCACTGATTAAATGTGTTGAAATAAGTACCAGAGCATCTTCTTCATAATTATTCAAAATAACATCTAGAATAACTTCACGAGCAGCTGGATCAACACCAGCTATCGGTTCATCAAGAATATATAATTTAGCTTTGCGTGACATCACCAATGATAGTTGGAATTTTTCTTTCATTCCTTTAGACATCTCTTTAATTTTCATTCCCTTATCTAATTTAAAACGATTCATCAGAGTCAAACAATTTTCTTTATCAAAATCTTCATATAAATCACTGAAAATACTTAAGACATCTTTAATATACATCCAATCTTGAAAATAATTCTCATCCGGTAAATATGAAATAATTTTTCGTGAATCAATTCCTACATTTTTCCCATCGACTAATACTTCACCTTCATAATCTTTCAATAACCCATTAATAATTTTAATCAATGTTGTTTTTCCTGATCCATTAGGACCTAATAAACCAATTATTTTACCAGATTCTAATGTCATCGAAACATTGTTTAAAGCCTTAAAATGATGATATTTTTTGGTTACATTAGTAATCTTTAATAGTTCACTCATAACTCTCCTCCTACTGTATTAATACACTAATACAGTAACACGAATTTATAGTATTGTCAATACAATTATTCTTATGACTCAAAACAAAATAAAAAGATTTTTCTAGTTATTTACATAGAAAAATCTTTTTATTTATTTTTTCACAAATTCATTATAAAGAAGTTCATGAATAAAAGAATATCCCTTTTCTAATTTTTTCTTTAGATGAAGATATTTACCAATACTTTTATCATCATTGATTTCCAACTGTTTACAAACATTTAGAAATTTATCATAGTCTTCAACATATAATTGATCAACCATGTTTTCAACATATTGTTTTTTAATTCGTTCATTGCGTGTTAAGCCATATTCTTTGATTAAACCCTCATCATACATGTGATAATTGATCTTTACTATCGGTAATTTTTTTAATTCATGATTAATTAATGTTCGCTGTTTCATCATCGTTAATGAACGATAAACTAATTTACCATTATTATTTATTTCTACGACTACACTATATTTCCCATCACCAACAATAAAGATGTTATTAAAATATTGACTATCATAAATATTGATACAGCCATAAATAAAATCATGCAAAGTCTTCTCATCAACATGATAAATATCTACTCTTGAAATGATTTCTAGATCATCATCTTCATCCCATTCATATGGTTCTAATAATTCTTCATCTTCTTTAACCCAGTTTACAATTATATCTTTCATATCTTCCTCCCATATAAATATATGATTATTTTATAAAATCATGTTTTTAGTATATTTTTATTTTTAATTAATATATAATGATTCCTGAGGTGAAAACATGGAATTAATTAAAAATATCATCATTTATGGTATTCTTGGAGCGATTCAAGGTTTTAGTGAACCAATTCCCATATCAAGTAGCGGCCATTTAGTTATTTTTCAAAGTATTTTTGAAAAAATGGGACTAATGGTTCCTCAAATGAACGATGTTACTTTTGAAGTAATCGTCAATACTGGATCACTACTCGCGATCATGTATTATTATCGCCACGATATTGTTAGATTATTCACAGCTTTCTTTGGCTATATTCGAAAACCAAAAAAAAGAAACTATTACGAAGGTGATTTTAGATACTGTATTTTATTGATTGTTGCAACTATTCCGGCAGCAATTGGAGGATATTTATTTAATGATAAAATTGAAGCAGCTTTTTCTAACCCTAAATTAGTTGGATGCATGTTACTGGTTACAGCGATTTTCTTATTATCAATCCATAAATTTGGCTACAAAGGAAAACGGACAGCAAAAAAATTAAACTTATTCGACGCTTTAAGAATGGGGATTTTTCAGTTATTTGCATTACTTCCAGGAATCTCTCGTAGTGGTTCTACCCTAACAGGAGGAATGTTAGGGGGATTATCACAAAAGGCAGCTCGTGATTTTTCATTTTTTATGTTCATGCCTGTTAGTTTTGGAGCAATTATTTTAAAACTAAAAGACTTTTTAACATCCAGCACACTTGGTGCTTTATGGCTTCCTTATTTAGTTGCTTTTATTATAAGTGGAATCGTTACATATTTGGCTCTACACTTATTATTTAAATTACTAGATAAAAAGAAATTAAATGTCTTTTCTTTATATTGTTTAGTAGTTGGTATTTTAGCCGTATTATTTTTGTAAAACAGTTTAAAATGAAATGTCTCTCCATTAAAGTTCATTTCAAAAAACTGTTTTTTTTACTATTAATTTTAATTATATCTGTAATATTCATTTCTTTACCATCAATTTTGATTATTTTTTTGTATAGATCAAAGGCTGTAAGTATATCCTTGAGAATTGCATAATTATCTTGAGCATAATAAGCAGTTTCGATCATTTATTCACTTCTAAGCTACCTAATCTTCCAGTCCAACTCTTCTATTGCATCAAGAGCAAGCTTTTTCGTTCGATAATGACCCACAATTTAGCCCTGAACAATTCTTTAAATCCTTTTAGTGGATCATAAGATAAAATTATTTTACACGTTCGGCCTTTTCATCACATTGAACTATTCTCTTTCCAACATGCTAAAAACCAGTTAATAGCTGATGATGAAGTTACAATAAAAAAATACCATTGATTTACTTTAATCACAAGTAATTCGATGGTTATTGATAAATACTTTGATCCTCACCAAATCCTAGAATTACCAATAAAGATAATTGGCAAAGTTATTTTTACTAAAAACTATTATTAAGTAAGAATTCCATCTCTCACTTTTTAATTTGAACAATTGCACAAGCTCCATTTTCGTTATTTAATAATTTTAGAATACCGCCATGTTTTTCACAAAGGATCTTACTAATCGATAATCCAATTCCAAAACTTCCTTTATTAGTCTGTGATGAATAAAATAATGTAGTTGCATTTTCTAAATCCTTTTTACTAAAACCCGGCCCATCATCCTGAATAACAAATTCAAGATAACCCACAGTTTCCATAATCGTTAACTTAACCCCATTATTAGCAAAGCGGAAAGCGTTATTTAACAAATTTTCTAATATTTTAAAAATAATCTGTTTATCAAGATATAATTGTTTAGACACTATTTTTGCTTCTAATACTAAATCTTTATGATTATTCTTAGCGATAATCATAAAATCATTATTAATTTCTTCTAGAAAATCTTTGCCGACAACCATTGTCTTACTAATTTCAATATCTTCTATTTTTTGGATATCTTGAATACATTCAACATATCGCTCTAAACGAGCTGATGAATGAGCCATACTTTTTAAGGTCGTTAATAAAACATCATCAGATACTCTCTTTTCTGGAAGATTTTTTAATAAATAATCAAGGTATCCCTTCAATACTGTAATCGGGGTTCTTAAATCATGTGATACTGATGCCGTTAAAGCTTTTCGCTGATCTAAAAGTTCCCATACTTTTTGGTTATTTTCAATCAGTTCATTACGCATTACCTCTAAAGTACTACATAACCGACCTAATTCATCATTAGAATTATAAGTTATTTGAAAATCAAGATTATTATTGGTTAAATTAGCGATTCCTATATTTAATTGTTCAATCGGCAACGCCAGTTTTAAACGATAGTATATCTTTACAATAAAGATTGTCCCTAAAACAAGATATAATGTTGGTAATGCGATCATCGCTACTGTCGCACTAAGATAAATAAATTTATCTTGATTAGCCAATTCACTATACTGATACTCATCATTTGAGGGCGAGATTTCATACGTACCTGTAATATTTTCACTAATAATAGCGGTATCTACTGCAATATGAATAGTCCGATTATCAAGAATCATTTGTCGTAATGATGAAGTCAACAAAACTGTTGTAGAAGACAAAATAATAATTAAAAATAAAGCTACACTTAATATTAATAATAATGATTTTTTTAAAGACATGTTATAAAATTGCTGTTTTATTTTTTCCATCGATACCCTACGCCCCACACTGTTTCTAAGTATTCATTTTCACTATACCGGGATAATTTCATTCGGATTTTACGAATATGTTCTTTAATTACAGCACTATCACCATTAGCTTCAAAGCCCCATACTACTTCATAAATTTTTTCACGATCAAATATTTGACCAGCATTCATAGATAATAATTTAATAATTTCAAACTCCTTATTAGAAAAATCAATTTTTTTATTTTTAATAATTACGGTTCTTTGACTATAATCAATAATCAGTTCCCTAGTAAAATGTCCTCGTGATTTATGGGAGCTGCGTTTTTCACGACGTAAATGAGCTTGAACTCTTGCGAAAAGTTCATCCATCGAAAATGGTTTTGTAATATAATCATCGCCTCCCAGCATTAAACCATTGATCATATCCCGACTAGAAATTCGTGCTGTTAAAAATATAATCGGGCAATTCACATGTTCCCGAATCATCGTACATAATTCTAAACCATTCATCTCCGGCATATTGATATCTAATAAAATAAGGTCAGGTAAAACTGATAATTGTTTTAAAGCTTCATTAGCATCATTAGCTAAATAAACTAAATATCCTTCAGATTGAAATTGTAATGCCAGCATTTCTAAAATGTCTCTTTCATCATCAATCATAAGAATCTTATACATTGTTTTTTCCCCCTATAGTTATTTTTATTATACTTAAGTTTGTCAATTTTTGGTCAACTTCATAAAAAAACTTAAGTATTATGCATCAACCTGCAATCGTTAGATTTTTAAGGTTCAATACAATAACTTAAGCTCTTTTATAATTATTTAGTTGCAATAACTTCTACTTCAATTAAAGCCCCTTTAGGTAATTTAGCTACTTCTACAGCACTACGAGCTGGGAATGGTTCAACAAAATATTGAGCATAAATGTCATTTACAGTAACAAAATCATCCATATTATCTAAAAATACAGTTGTTTTAATAACATTTGCAAATGTTAAACCTTGGCTTTCTAATAATCCTTGAACATTCTTTAATGATTGATGAGCTTGTGCTTCAATTCCTTCAGGCATTTCCCCTGTTTCTGGTACTAATGGAATTTGTCCTGAAAAGAAATACATATCACCAACATTAATTCCCTGGCTATATGGTCCGATAGCTCCAGGTGCTTTATCTGTTTTTACTACATTTTTCATCTTTAATATCCTCCTTAAATCATTATAAACAAATAATCACTATTTTTAAAGTTTTATTAATTAAAATATTGCTATTTTTATCACTGTGATAATTTATTATTGACTTATTACAATTCTTTGCTATAATGTTGACAATACAAAAGGAGGATAGCACGACTATGAAATATACATTTGCAGCTAGATTTAATAACATTACTCCAAGTGGTATTCGCGCTGTACTAGAAAAAGCAGCGGGACCCGATATGATCAACTTCTCACCGGGCTTTCCTGATAACGATGCTTTTCCAGCTAATGATATTCAAAAGATTTCACAAGATGTTCTTAAGGAAGATATTTATACTATCTTGCAATATTCCAGAGGTACCACTTATCCACCATTAAAAAAGGCATTAAAAGCTTTCTTTAATCGTCAAGAAAAAATTTTTACAGAAAATGATGATCTAATGGTTACTTCCGGCTCAGGAGAAGGACTGGAAATGGCTGCCAAAGTATTTTTAAACCCAGGAGAAAGTATCATTGTCGAAGATCCTACATTTGTCGGAGCGCTGAATGGATTTATTAGCAATGATGCTAAACTGCTTGGTGTGCCTGTTGAAAGTGATGGAATGAATTTAGGATTATTAGAAGAAGCAATGCAAAGCACTCCTGCCCCCAAACTACTATATATTATTCCTACTTTCCAAAATCCTACCTGTATCACTACTTCACTAGAAAAAAGAAGAGCTATATATGACTTATGTTTAAAGTATAATATCATCATTCTTGAAGATAATCCATATGGCACATTGCGTTTTAAAGGTAAAACCATCCCGACTTTAAAATCAATCGATACTGAAGGAATCGTTGTTTACTGTGCAAGCCTATCAAAAATCATTTCTCCGGGTATCCGGCTTGGAACAATAATTGCGAATAAAGAAATTATTGATAAATTTAATATTCTTAAAGGGGCTAGTGCTGGAGCCGTAACTAATTGGTCACAACATGTAATTGCACGCTTTTTAGAAACAGTTGATATGGATAAGCATCTTGCTCATTTACAATCTGTATATGGCAAGAAAAGTACATTTATGGTTGAAATGATGAAAAAAACTTTTCATCCTGATGTAAAATTCACTACCCCAGAAGGTGGTATGTTCGTATGGTTTGAACTTCCAAAATATGCTGATGCTAGGACTTTTTTGAATAGAGCTACCACTATGCATATCGCAATTGTAAATGAGGAAACTTTTGCCGTTAACAGACGTGATAAAATGAATGGTTTTAGATTATCTTTTACTAGTGCAACAATGGAGCAAATAGAAACAGGTATTGCTAAGTTAGGTAAACTAACATATGAATTATGTAAATAAATCCACTGATTGGTGGATTTTTATTTGTTCGCGCGTATAATTGAAATGAGGTGACTAAAAATGAAACGTGGATTAGTTTTAGCAGGCGGAGGTTCTAAGGGAGCTTATCAAGCCGGCTGTATTAAAGCATTAAAAGAATTGGGCTATGATTTTGATCTAGTAACCGGAACTTCGATTGGAGCTCTCAATGGCCTATTAGTCGTTCAAGAAGATTATAACACTCTTTATCGATTATGGGATGAAATCACAATTAGTGAAGTTTTAGAGGATCCTGTCAATTTTAATTTTTCAATTGACTCAATGCTTTCACAAACCAATTTAATCAAACCTTTTTTTAAATCATATATCAATGAAAAAGGTGCTGATATCACTCCTTTAAAAAACATTCTCCATGCTCTTTATAATGAAGAAAAAGCCTTTAATAATAAAATAGATTATGGTGTTGTAGCTGTAAAATATCCTAAATTGACTCCTATCGAAATAACTAAAGAAGAAATGAAGCCTGTACCAGCCATTGAATATGCAATTGCTTCAGCTTCATGTTTTCCCGCTTTTCCAGTGCATCATATTGATAAACAAGGTTATATCGATGGTGGTTATTATGATAATCTTCCTATTTCGCTAGCGTTAAAAATGGGTGCTGATAAAATTATTGCAATTGAATTAAATCAAGATGCTACTCATGATTATTTCCTCGATCGTCCTGATATCATATTTATTCGTCCTAGCTATGATCTTGGCGGATTTCTTGATTTTGGTCGCGAAATTCTTGATTGGCGGATTAAACTTGGCTATCACGATACTTTAAAAAAATTTAACCAGCTAAAAGGCTATCGTTATAACTTTAAAAATTTTGAAATCAATCACGAATTAGCCCATAAATTCTATCGTTTAATTTTAAACTATGAAGATAGCATAAATAAAAATGTTGTTAGTAAAACAATTACCAGCAGTTCAACTCCCTTGAGTGATCTGCTAAAGAATAATACTTATTTAAAGGAACTAACAACCGAAGATTACTTTGTTCGAGCGGTTGAAATCACTATGGATCATTATCACTATCAAAGTGATCTTCTTTATGATCTAAATGAAGTGTGTCACGAAATATTTAACACTTTTAAAGAAGAATATCAGGAACGCTATGATATTTTAGAAAAACGGTTTGTCGACATACCTATTAAAGAACTCTTCTCCAAAATAAAAAAATTAAGCAGTAAAGATGCTATTTGTGCTTTTTATCACTCATTAAATAATAACGAAGAAATCGAAACAACTTTAATTAGTAATATTTTTTTAGAAGAATATTTAATCGCTTTACTACTATATACGCTTGTATAATTAACTAAAGTTTGCTAGAATCCTCCTAGGAGGAATTAGTTTGAATCTCAAAGTAAAAAACATGATATATTGTTCAATGTTTGCATGTATCACTGCAATCTTGGCACAAATTCGATTTACCTTACCAAGTCTAGTCCCAATCACTTTACAAACACTCGGGATTTATTTAATTGGTCTGGTGTTAAAACCTAAAATAGCTTTCATTAGTTCCTTGATATATATTTTAATGGGAGCCATCGGCCTGCCTGTCTATAGCGGCTTTAGTGCCGGTTTAAGTACTATATTAGGACCAACTGGTGGCTATATATTTAGTTTTCCAATTACAGCTTTAATAATCAGTTACCTTGTCCATTATCGAAGTACCACTATTTTTAAGTTTGGCGCTTTAATACTCGGAACAATAATTTGTTATTTAATTGGAACTTTATGGTTTATGTATATAATGAAGATGAGTTTTAGTGCTTCATTAATTATTTGCGTCCTGCCTTTTTTACCTGGTGATGTACTTAAAATCTTTATTGCAGCAGCCTTAACAAATAAATTTAAGAATATAATAAAAGATTAGGGAATTTGCTTTCCTAATCTTTTTTTCATTTTATGCTTTTGTTTCTTTTCCTAAACGTTTATACGTTTGATAAAATAATGTGGCTGTAACACTAACTGCAATCGTATCAGCGATTGGCTCTGCTAAAAATACTGCAAATGCTTGATTTTCTATAAACATTGGTAAAATAAAAATCAATGGTATTAAAACTAAAACCTTTCTTAGAACGGCTAAAAATACTGATGTTTTAGCATTTCCAATAGCAATGAAAGTTTGTTGACAAGCAATCTGAATTCCAAAAATTCCTGAAGCGGCCATATAAATACGAATCGCCCAACGTGTATACGTCGCCAGTTCTCCATGACTTGTGAAAATATAAATAAAAGTATCTGGTATAAACATCGCTACTGCCCATAAGAGCATTGAATAAGATAATGAGATTTTTAATAAAAGTTTAAAAGCGCGCTTTACTCGATCAATATTTTCAGCACCATAATTAAAACTAATAATTGGCTGAGCTCCTTGAGTAAGCCCTTGTAACGGTAACATTGAAAACTGCATCACGCTAGTCAAAATAGTCATTGAACCTACCGCGATATCTCCACCATATTTTAATAATGAAGTATTAAAACATACTGAGATGACACTTTCTGTAAACTGCATAATAAACGGTGATAGCCCTAATGCTAAACATGGTAAGATGACTTGAAAATCTAATTTTAAATTATCTAATTTTATTCTTAAGCCGCTACGCTTACTTGTTAAAAAATAAACAACAAAGATAGAAGATATCGCTTGAGAAATAATAGTTGCTAAAGCAGCACCCTTTACCCCCATTGACATACTAAAAATAAAAATTGGATCAAGCACAATATTGCATAAAGCTCCAATTGCAACTGTAATCATCCCAATCTTAGCATACCCTTGAGCATTAATAAACGCATTTAACCCCAAAGCCAATTGAACAAAAATTGTACCTAAGGCATAAATTCTCATATAATCAAGCGCATAACCAATAGTTGCTTCACTAGCTCCAAAGACCATTAAAATCGGTTCACCCCAGATTAAAAAAACAGCTGTCAAGATAATTGCCATAATTACTAACATCACAGTACAGTTACCAAGAATCTTTTCAGCTTTTGGGTGTTCACCACGGCCTAACATGATTGATGCTCGGGGAGCACCTCCCATACTAACTAAAGCGGCAAATGCTGAAATAGCCATAATAACAGGCATTGTTACTCCAACCCCCGTTAATGCACTAGGCCCTACTTTGGGGATATGTCCAATATACATGCGGTCAACCATATTATATAACACATTTATTATTTGTGCTAAAATAGCGGGTAAAGCTAATTTTAATAATAATGGACCTAAGCTATCTTTACCTAAATCAGCCTCTTTTTTCTTTTTCACTTTAATTACTCCCTTCATCTATTTTAAATATCCAATGAGTAATTATAACAAATTTCAAAGATAATTCAATTCTTTAAAAGATTATCTAATTTACATCATTTTAAATACTCATTCATATATCAACACATTGATATATATTTTTTTCAATTATTAAAAAACTTGGCAGAATTATCATTTCTTTTTTATTCATATTCTCTTTGATAATAATAATATTTGTATAACTTGTTGAATTAAGCTATTTTGGCTTAATCAACAAAAAATCATACTTATAATTTATAAGAAATCATTGATTTATGAAATTTGCTAAACATTATAAATCTTATTCATAATTTTGTTTCAATAAAAAGATGATAAAAAATAAGAACCATGGGGTAATGGTTCTTATTTCTTTACATCTCTAAATGAGATTACTTCTATTTCATTATCACGAAGCCACTGTTTTAACTTTTCACTTGTTACGAGTGAATAATCATATAATCTTTCTTTTAACATCGAAGAAGTAGTCGCCACATCATAATCAATAAAACCAGGATGTGTTACTAAAATATTCAAACCTTCTTTAATTTGATAATAACCATCAATGAACATATTTTCAAAGTCATGATCATGTTCTTCATAATAATCATATTGTTTCATTGTCTGATCAATAATCCCCTGCTCCAAGTCCATTCCGTAATAACATACTGGAACATTATATTCATGATAAATTCTTACCACTGCATTAATCAATGGTTCTACTTCTAAAACGTGTAAATCAATGTACTCAGGCAATTGGCCAACTAATTCAATATATTTTTCAATTTGATACTTAGCTTCGATGTAAGCATCTTCCTCACTAAATAATGGTTCATTATTTTTTATTTGTGCTCGACGAATCGTACTCGATAAAAATATCCCGTGTTCATCAACTAGACTAGGAATCATCTCTTTTGGTGCTAATGCATATCCATTAGTTACATTAACATGTAATCCTAAACACAGATTTGGACACTGCTTTGCTAATTTAATTGCTTCTTTTGCATACGGCATATTAACCATCAAAGCAACACTATTTACCAATCCCTTTCGATGTGCTGAAATCATCCCCAATGTCACTGCTTCGCTATATCCTAAATCATCACCACGTATCAATAACTGCTTTACCATAATTATCCTCTTTTCTATATTTTATATAATTATACTATACCAAATAAATAGTCTATACAATTTATTTTTTCATATTCATGAAACATTTATGATAGTGCTTATATTTGCGGTATAATAAAAGATAACTAAGGGAGGACAACACACTATATGAAAGATCGTTTTAGTTTATCATTTAAAGCTTTTTATTTAATCTATTTGGGCGCGATTGGCTCTTTTATTCCCTACATTAATACTTATTTAGAAAAAAATGCCGGCTTAAGCGGTTCACAAATTGGCTTAATTACAGCCATCAGTCTTGTTTTAGGGGTATGCGTGATTCCTATTTGGGGGGTCGTTGGTGATAAGACCAGAAAATATAGTGCACTATTAAAGTTATCAATTATGGCTGCACTAGTAGTACTTTACTTCTATTATAAAGCCGCTGTTTATCCTGCTATCGTAGTTTGTGCAATCGCACTTGAAGTATCACGACTAGGAACAATGCCGATGGCCGACACGCTGGCAACTAATTACTGCCATAAAACTGGTGGTAACTATGGTTCTATTAGAGGAATGGGCTCATTAGGGTATATGCTGGCAGGAATGGCTGTAGGATTTTTAGCTGATCTTTTTGGTCTTGATGGAGCAATGTTTGCAACATATGCCGTTTTATTAATCTTGGCTTTCTCGATTTCCTTCGGCTTTCCTAAAGATGATGGAAAGAAAGAAGATGGTGAAGAAGTTAAAGTAAAAAAAGGGAGTTTTAAAGAACTTCTAACTAATAAAAACTTCTTATTTATTCTATTTTTACAACTATTAATGTCAACAGTTGTCGATTCTGCTATGACATATGGCGGAAATCACTTAACTGTTACTTTAAATAGTGGTGCCTCAGCAATAAGCTGGATGACTTTTGCAACAGTTTTACCCGAAGTTGCATTCTTGATGATTGCAATCAAAGTTCTTAATAAAACCGGCTTTAAAAAATTCTATTTGATTGCCTGTGTATCAATGATGCTTCGCTTTGGGGTATATGCTTTTATTCCCAATCAATATGCTTTTTTAGCAATAAGCATCGTACATTGCATCGGCGTTGCCATCGCAACTGTAGCAAGTTTAACCTATATTCGAAATTCCGTTGATCCCGCAGTTTTAGGAACCGCTATTACATTACTTAATGCGACACTATCAATTGGTAAAGCCATTTATGGTTACATTTTTGGAGTAGTTTATGAAATTTGGGGAAGTTTTATAATGTTCGGAATTTGTTTGATTCCTTTTGTCATTGCTTTCTTAATGATTTCTCGTTCTCATTGTTTTGATGAAATCGATAAACATAAAGGTCATATTGCATAAGTTTATGGATAGATAGTTATATGCTATCTATCCATTTTTAGATTAAATTAAAATATTTTCTTTTAAATAATATAATTTATATTATAATGATATTCATGGAGAAGTTTATGAAGAATATCACAAAAATGTTTTTATTTATATTATCGTTCTACTTAGTCTTAGGTTCCCTTTGGATTGGAAAAGATGTTATCATTCATTATCAAAATATTGATGGTTTACCAATCCTAGGTTATCATGGTGTCCTCGAAGATAAAGATAAAGAAAAATACTTTGCTAATTATCCATACTGTATGTCATTGAGTGAATTTGAAGCTCAGATGAAGTATTTAAATCAAAATAATTATCATACCTTAACAATGGATGAAATCAACGATTATTATCAAAATCATACACCACTACCCAAAAAAAGTGTTGCTCTTACCTTTGATGATGGCTTATTAAACTTTAAAACAGTTGTTAAACCTATTTTAGAAAAATATAATTTTAAAGCTACTTGTTTTGTTATTGGCTATAAAACTACAGTAAAAAATAGCCAAAACCCTTATAAGCATCAATACTTAAGAAAAAGTGATTTAGTAAATGACGAATATGTTGAATACTATTCACATTCTTATAATCTTCATCATAACACTAAATATCCTAATACCAAACTAATTGAAACATTATCCACACAAGAAATAATCAATGATTTTAAACAAAATGAAAATATTGTTTCTAGTAAATACTTTGCCTTTCCATATGGTCGAACATGTGACAATGCTAATGAAGCATTGATAAAAGCTAATGTTTCATTAGCTTTTGGTTATAACCAAAATAGAACGATGACCTATCATGATGATAAGTACTTGTTACCACGATATCTAATGTTTAGTAAAATGCCAATGTTCTATTTTAAATGGATCGTTGAATAAAAAATGACAAGGACTGTTTGTTCTTGTCATTTTTATAATTATTATAAGACTTTTCCATTACTAGCAATAACCTTTTGATACCAATAAAAACTATCTTTTAAATATCTCTTTCCACTTCCATTTCCATAATCATCGTAGTCAACATAAATGTAACCATATCGCTTATTCATCTCTGAAGTACCTGCACTTATCATATCAATTGGTGACCAGCTCAAATATCCTAAGCATATGACTCCATCCAACTCAATTGCCTTCTTTAACTCATTAATATGTTTTTGAAGATACTTAATTCGATATTCATCATGAATCTGATTGTCTACAGTCAAAATATCATTAGCACCAAAACCATTTTCACTAATCAAAATAGGTAAATTATAACGGTAGTATATCTCATTCATTGTAATTCTTAAACCAATTGGATCAATAGCCCAACCCCAATCTGATTTTTCCAAATATGGATTTTCAACACCACCTTTTAAATTACCTTCCCCTACTTTTCTAGCAGGGTCATGAGATGCTACTAATGATAAATAATAACTAAAAGATATGTAATCAACTGTATTATTTTTGATTATGTCTAATTCTTCTTTTGAGAAATTTAAATGAATATCTCTTTTTTCTAAATTTTTTAAATACCAGTTAGGATAATTCCCATTAGCCTGAACATCTGCGTATAAATAATATTCTTGATTTGCTCTCATTGCTTTAAGAATATCATGCGGATCACAGCTTGCTGGATAAGTTGTAAATGAAGCGATCATACAACCCATTTTAGCAGTTTTATCAATTCTTTTTAGCTCTCTAGTTACTAATGCACTTGCTAAAAACTGGTTATACAGTCCCTGATGCACTCGTGTTTCATATAATTGATCTTGACTAAAGGGAACTGCTGAACCTTTAAATGGTATTTCTAATGCCGCATTGATCTCGTTAAATGACATCCAATATTTTATTCGTCCTTTAAAATGTGTAAAAACTGTATAACAATATGTTTGAAAAAATTTAATGACTTCTTTATTACACCAGCCACCATATTCAGTCGCAATAACTAGTGGTGTTTCAAAGTGAGATAAAGTTATAATTGGTTCAATTTTATATTTAAGTAATTCATTAATAATATTGTCATAAAATTTCAGTCCTGCTTTATTGGGTTCTTTCTCGTCCCCTCGTGGGAAAATTCTCGACCAGCTAAATGACATTCTAAAAGCTTTAATTCCCATTTTAGCCAGTAAAGCAATATCCTCTTGATAATGATGATAAAAATCATTCCCCCTTCTTTTGGGAAAATTATTACTTTTATTTTCTTTAAGTTTTTTAATTTCTTCAATGGTTAATTCCTTTTTAGCTAAATGACGTTCCTTCTTTTCATAAAACATAAAAACATCGGCTATTGACATTCCACGCCCATCAAGGTCATATCCACCTTCCATTTGATTGGCAGCACTTGCACCACCCCACAGAAAATCTTTATCTAATTCACACATACCGAACACCTTTCCTTTCTCTATTATTGATTTATGATCTCTTACTCCAATCGCAAAATATCATCATTATTTACTACTGTATTCATATTTAACAGCTCGACTTTATTATAATGATTAGTATTTGTTACAATAACAATAATAGTTGGATCATATCCCGCATGGTTGATTTCATCAATGTTAAAATCTAGTAATAATTGTCCTTTCTTGACCATATCACCTTCTTTTACAAAAGCATAAAAACCTTTTCCCTCCATTTTAACTGTATCAATTCCTACATGTAATAATATTTCTGCTCCTAATATTGACCTTAACCCAATTGCATGATTAGTCGGAAATACAGCAACGATCTTAGCATCACAGGGAGCATATAATTTCCCTTCATCAGGAATAATAGCAACCCCATTTCCTAATGCTAACGAACTAAAAGTACTGTCATTTACTATTTCTAACGGCAATACTTTACCAGTCCCTACAGCACCTAATATCTCGGTATCAACCTCAAGCAGTTGATCAGTTTCCTTGATTACATCATCATTTTTTTCAACAAATTCATCTTTCCAAAATAATAATACTAATACTAAAGTTCCAATAAATGAAATTAATAAACCGGCAATATACCATACAAACCCATGTTCAGCAAACAATGGTAATGATAAAATTCCACCTGCTGGCAACCCCGTCGTATAGCATCCAGCCCCACCAACAACTGCACCCCCGAAACCACTCATTAGACATGCCATGAAAAAAGCTTTTTTAGCCTTCAAAGTAGTTCCATAAATCAGTGGTTCTGTAATTCCTAAAACTGAGGGAATTACATTTGCTGCTGCAACCGATTTAAAATTTTTATTTTTTGATTTAAAAGCAATCCCTAATGCAGCACCAGTTTGTGCAAATGCTGATGGCATCGTCATTGCTAACAATGCATCTCTACCAGTTGTTGCAAGATTATTTAAATTGACAGGAATAAATCCACGATGTAAACCAAAAATAACTAATGGCTGCCAACATGCACAAAATATAAATCCAAAAATAATTGGATTGAAACTATAAACTGCTAATAATCCATCTGTAAAAACATTTGTTAAAAATGTCACTACTGGTCCAATTGCTAATAATGATAATGGAGCCATAATAATTAAATCAATCAATGGAGTAACAAAACTTCTAATTATTGAAGGCAGTCTATCACGAATCAGCCTATCCAATAATGATGCAGCATATACTGCAACAATAATCGGTACTACAGAAGATGCATATTTAATTAAAATCACATCAAGTCCTAAGAAAGATAACTTTGCACCTTCACTAAAAGCTGTCAATAAGGTTGGATATAACATTGTTCCAGCTAAAGTGACTCCTATAAATTCATCTATTTTAAAGTACCGTGATGCACTAATCGCTAAATAGAACGGCATAAAATACAAGATTGCATCTGCGGCAGCATATAAAATCATATATGTTCCACTTTCAGTTGTTAATATTCCCATACTAGTAAATATGGTTAACAATCCTCTCAATACACCTGCTCCTGCCATAAC
Source organism: Thomasclavelia ramosa DSM 1402 (assembly GCF_014131695.1). Lineage (NCBI taxonomy): Bacteria > Bacillati > Bacillota > Erysipelotrichia > Erysipelotrichales > Coprobacillaceae > Thomasclavelia > Thomasclavelia ramosa. The sequence goes on along the minus strand of NZ_CP036346.1, from coordinate 733,859 downwards.
AGGAACAAATGGTGTAAATATGCCTGAAAATAATGCAAATATCTTATCCAATAATTTCTTATTTTTATTTGACTGTTCCTTTACAGTACTTATTTTAGCTGTTGCCAAGATTGCTTTATATACATCAGCAACATGGGTACCAATAACCACTTGACACTGTCCACCCGAAAATAACACTTGAAGAATTTCTGAACTATTTTCTAAGTTTACTTTATTTACTTTCTCCTCATCTTTTAATTCAAATCTTAACCTAGTAGCACAATGCTGTACTATATTTATATTTTTTTCGCCACCAACATTTTTTATAATAAATCTTGCTAATTTTTCATATTTCATTTTTTTCTCCTCCTAATAAAATAACCTAGAATAAAACATGTATTCAATCATGTTTTTATTCTAGGTTTAGCTTGCCAAAGCAATAACAATCCTAATATTTTAATCTTGCAATATGCAAAGTTAAATACAATTTTTCCGCCTGACTTAAATCTTTTTTATAAATTTTTTGAACATGTTTTTCTATATTTTTTACACATTCAAATGCTTCTGGATATCTTTCAATAACGATGTCAAATAATATATCATCTCTTTTAGCTTCTTTTTCACCAAACATCAGCCGCTTTGCAAAAAACTTTAAATGTGTCACAAAACGATGATAGTCTAGAGAATCCTCATCAAATGATATCTCACAATATTAAGTATTTCTTGAATAATTTTGGTAATTTGAGTTACTTCTTCCATTTCACTATTAAGTTCAGCATTGACAAAATGTAGAGCAATAAAACCAACTTCATCTTCTGATAAATTAACCATTAATTTTTGGTTAATTATTTTCAAAGCTTCTGCTGCGATCTTATATTCCTCTTGATAAAATTGCCTAATCTCCCATAAAAGCGGATTTTGAACATTAATTCCTTGTAAATATCTCTCTATAGCATAGTTTATATGATCAGTAAGAGTTATATATATTCCATCATTTAACTCTTTATCCAATCCTTTCCGTGCAAAATCAATAATTTCATCAGTAACATTAAGAACATTGACTGGAATATCCTTAATCAATTCAAGGAAGCGATTGTTTTGTTTATCATTTTTTAAATAAAATTGTTTTTCAATCATTTCATCTAGAACAACTTCTCCCCGTGATTTTTGATATGCAATACCTCTTCCCATAAGAATAATTTCATTATGATTTTCGTCAAGTGAGCTTACAATATTATTATTAATAATTTTATGAATTATCATAAGACACCTCCTTTTTTGCATAGAAAAAGCCAAACTCAAATAATATATATAAGAAATATATATCCATCAAAGTTTAGCCTAATTGAATAGTAACAATCTTTGTAATTTTATGATAGCACTTCCAAAATTAATTGTCAATTACCAATCATATATATCAAAAATTAGTTGTTAATTCCTTGATGCGGCACAAACGAACTATCTGTAATTGCCTCAAAGCGATAACCACGTGCTTTATAATTTTCAATTATTGCCGGTAAAGCCTGAACAGTTGTTGATTTGGCAGCTGTATCATGAAATAGAATATTAATATTATTAGCTTTACTTGCAGTAGCATTAGCAATTAACTTGCTGACTGCTACATTATTTCCTGAAGCATCTGTAGAATCGCCATTCCAATCATAATATTGATAACCGCGATTGATTAATTCCCTTGACAATACAGTCATAATACCTGGACAATATTTACGTGATACCGTATTTGAAGAACCTCCAGGAAAGCGTACATATTTGGGTACAAACCCAATTATATCCTTCACCATATTACCGACTTTTGTTAAATCGTCAAAATAAGCTTCTGGTGAAGCATAAACAGTTTTATAGTCATGACTATATGTATGCAACGCTATTGTATGTCCTTTATCATGAGCAGTTTTAATTAAATGATTATAAGGTTTATTATTCCCAGTAACAAAGAATGTCGCCTTTGCTCCATAAACATCTAAAATATCTAAAATCTTTTGGGTATTAGCTGATGGACCATCATCAAAAGTTAAATAAACGATTTTATCACTTGTTTGATTATTGCTTCCAATTGCTTTCTTTTCAACTACTTTAATTTCACGCTGCTTTTCTATTTTGTTTCCAGAACGATCTATCCCTATATAAATAAGTGTATAAGTCCCCTCTTTTTGAATATTCACATTACTAGAATCAACCGTTAATTTTGGTTCGGGATCACGGTTATCACTAATGCTGACACCACTATTATAATCTGTTTTTGCCCCTATCACGATCGTCAAAGGCTCTAACCCTGTAATTTGGGGTGGCTCACTATCTTTAGTAACCTTGACTTTTCCCTTCTTTTCAGTTACATTATTTCCTTTATCCTTAACCTGAATAATTACTTCAACAGTTCCCTCTTTACTAAAATCATAATCTTCTTTAAAAGAAACTTCAGTTTTTGTTGCATCATTAATATTTGTTGCCATACTTGCAGGATCAACTTTCATTCCTAAATCAATATCAAGATCAACAACATCAAACTGTGGTTTTTTAGTATCAACTATCTCGATCGTTGCTTCATATTTTTTATCTTTATATATATAGATTACTGGATATCTTCCCAACTTATTATAATCTATTTTAGAAATATCAGCCTTTACATCTTTAATATTTCCATTGCGTACGCTTGCGATATTTTTCATCACATCATAACTATCATTAATCTCGACTTTGATAATATCCGCTTTAAAGACTATCGGTGAGCGGGTTAAAAAATATGTTGCTACTCCACCAACTATTATGACTAGTAATACTGATACAATTACAATCTTATTTCCTATAGTTAAATTTTTAATTTTTTTCATTATATCTTTCCCTTAACTAATTTATATACTTTTAGTATATGTCAAACCTCAGTATTTTACAATCTTTGTCAATAAAACTATTTATAAAAATCAACTAAATAAAAAATACTTATCTATAATCAGATAAGTATTTAATCATTATTAATCAATTATAGCACGGACATTAATAATTCCATTTGCCGACTCAATCCGCTCAATAATATCAGGTCGAACTTCATCATTTGTATCAATTAGTGTATATGCATATTCACCACGAGAGCGATTAACCATATTTTCAATATTCAAATTATGATCAGCAAATAATTTAGAAATATTTGCTAAAATATTAGGAACATTTTTATTAATAATACATAATCTTGTTTTAGACATTCTTGCTTGATTGACTCCTGGGAAGTTTACTGAATTAATGATATTTCCGTTTTCTAAATATTCACAAACTTCTTCAACCGCCATCTTTGCACAATTATCTTCTGATTCTGGTGTACTTGCACCCAAATGTGGAAGAATAATAATATTTTCTTGTCCAATTAATTCTGGTGCAGCGAAATCACTAATATATTTATTAATTTTACCGCTTGCAACATTAGCTAATAAATCTTCATTATTAACTAAATCACCACGAGCAAAATTTAAAATTCTGACACCGGTTTTCATCTGTGCAAATGCTTCTTTGTTCATGAAACCTTTTGTTTCTTTAGTACTAGGTACATGGATTGTAATATAGTCACATTCTTGATAAATTTCTTCTAAAGAAGCTGCATGACGAGCATGCTTAGATAAAGCCCAGGCCGCATTTACGCCAATATACGGATCATAACCTTTTACTTTCATTCCTAATTTAATAGCTGCATTGGCAACATTTACTCCAATAGCACCTAAGCCAATTACCCCTAAAGTTTTTCCTTCAATTTCTGGTCCAACAAAATTACTTTTACCTTTTTCTGCTGTTTTAGCAATATCCTGATCGTCTTTTAGACCATCAATCCAACGAATACTTTCAACAATTTTTCTTGAAGAGAGAAATAATCCACATAATACAAGTTCTTTAACAGCGTTAGCATTTGCTCCCGGTGTATTAAATACAACAATTCCTTTTTCACTACAATCATCAAGTGGAATATTATTTACTCCTGCTCCTGCTCTTGCAATAGCTTTTAGATTTTCCCCAAAATCATATTCATGTAAAGAAGCTGATCTAACCAAAATAGCATCTTCATTAGTCATTTCTTCGCTATAAGCATAATTTTCGTCAAATCCATCTAATCCTACTTTAGATATTTTATTTAATAATTTTATGTTATACATAATTATTCTCCTATTTGTTCGCTGCTTCAAAATCTCTCATGAAAGCAACTAATTTTTCAACACCTTCTAATGACATAGCATTATAGATAGATGCTCTAATTCCCCCAACTGAACGGTGACCTTTTAAATTAGTCATACCCGCGGCAATACTTTCCTTAACAAACTTAGCATCAAGATCTTTGTTTGGTGTAGTAAAAGTAACATTCATTAAAGAACGATTATCTTTATCACTATGTGCGATATAGAAATCACTACTATCAAGATAATCATAAAGAAGATTAGCTTTTTTAATATTTCTTTCTTGCATAACTTCAAGTCCACCCATACTATCGATCCATTCCAAAACTAGTCCTAATACATAAATCGCATAAGCCGGCGGAGTATTATACATTGAATCATTTTCAATCATCAATTTATAATCTAATAATACTGGTGTTGTCGCAGCAACTTTTTGTAATAAATCTTCTTTAATAATTGCTACTCCTAATCCAGCGATCCCCATATTTTTTTGTGCACCTGCATAAATCATTCCAAACTTTGAAACATCCACTGGTTTTGATAAAATATTTGATGACATATCCGCAATTACAGGAACACCATTAGTTTCTGGAATATATTTCCATTCAGTTCCGTAAATTGTATTATTTGCACATAAATGAACATAAGATGCTTCAGGATCTAATTTCAATTCGTCTTGAGTTGGAATATGTTTAAAATTGTTTTCACTTCCGTCATAAGCAATATTAATTTCCCCAAATTTTTTTGCTTCGGCTGCAGCTTTTTTACTAAAAGCTCCAGTTACAACATAATCAGCTTTACCATTTTTTAATAAGTTTAATGGAACCATTGAAAATTGTTGTGTTGCTCCCCCTTGGATAAACACAATTTTGTAATCATCAGGGATATTCATTACTTTCTTTAATAACCCTTTTGTTTTTTCAAAAATGTCTAAGTAGGAAGAGGATCTATGACTCATCTCCATAACACTCATCCCACTATTTTCATAGTTCAACATTTGTTTAGCAGCTTTTTCTAAAACTGGCTCAGGCAACATTGAAGGACCTGCAGAAAAATTCAGTACTCTCTTTTCAGTCATATATATACCTTTCCTTTCTTGTATGTGAAGTCTATTATATTGTATACAATCTAATTTGTAAAGGGATTTTGTAAAAAATTGTATACAATTATACATCGTTTCATAAAAAAGCTATTTTTCTTAGTAATTATCAGTTTCATTATATGCTGGAACATTTGATAAATTCACGATATTTTAACTACATTTACGATAAAATAAATTGAATTAAATACATTTCTAAGATATGATGAAAAGGTACATATAGGAGAGAAAAAATGAAAAGAAAAAAACTAAAATTGAAAAAACAAGCTTACTTTGTTATTGGTGGCCTCGTCATCCTAGCTGCCCTTATACTATACCTTATTTTATGTTTAGTAACAGGGGGAGACAATTTTGTTTCAAATACAACTATCAATGGTATTAAAGTTGGTAATATGAATAAAGAAGAAGCACGTAAGGCTATAGAACAACAATATCAAAATGATTTAAATCCCCCTACTTTAACTTTATTACTCGATCAACAAGAATACCCAGTTGATTTAACTGATAATCTTACATTCGATAGTAAAAAAGCTGTAGATAAAATTTCTAAACAGTCTAATAGTTCATTCTTCAGACGAGGATATAACTATTTGTTTAATCATGATTATACAGTTGGGGTAAAAATAAAAAATAAAGATCTTTTAAATGAAAAAATTACTAATAGTCAAATTCTAAATTATAGTACTTTGACTCCTACTAACTATGAACTTAAAGATGATAAAATTATTTTCACTAAAGGAAAATCCGGTAAAACAGCAGAATTAGAATCAGTTTTCAATACAATTAATAAGGCATTAAATAATTATGATTTTAAAGGGAAAATTAAATATTCTCCAGTAGAACATAAACTTAATGATGAAGAAATAAAACTAATTCATGAAAATTTATCAAAGGAAGCTAAAAATGCTACTCTAGATAAAAATAACAATTATGAAATCATCGATAGCCAAGTAGGTGCTAAATTTGATTTAGAAGATGCTGTTGCTAAATACAATAAAACTACTGAAGGTAAACAGTTTACCCTAAATGCTACGATCATTAAACCTGAAATAACCAAAGAAATGTTAGAACAAAATTTATTTAAAGATGTTTTAGGTGAATATGCGACTAACGTCAGCGGTACTTCAGTTCGTAAAAATAATGTTAAACTTTCTGGTGATAAATGCAATGGAGTTATTTTATTGCCAGGTGAGGAATTCTCTTATAATAATGTTGTTGGCAAAAGAACGAAAGAAAATGGTTTCGGTGAAGCTGCAGCCTATTTAAATGGAGAGACTGTGCAAGAAGTTGGAGGTGGAATCTGTCAGACATCATCAACTTTGTATAATGCTGTATTGTACGCTAATCTAAAGATTACTGAGCGGACTAATCATACTTTTGTTTCTGGCTATGTTCCAATCGGTCGTGATGCTACAGTATCTTGGGGTGGCCCTGATTTTAAATTTAAAAATGACCAGGCTTATCCTATTAAGATCATCGCTTCTTATGAAAATAGTCGTCTAACAACTAAAATTTTAGGTACTAATGTTAATAATATTCGTGTTGAGCTAAAAAGTCAAAAACTTGCTTCAACTAATTATAATACTAAATATGAAGACGATCCTACATTACCCGAAGGACAGACAAAAGTAAAACAAAAAGGAACTCCAGGTAGTAAAGCAAAATCATGGCGTTATGTTTATGATGCTAATGGCAATTTAATTTCATCAAATGAAGAAGCATATAGTGTATATAAAGGACATGAGGAAATTATTTTAAGAGGTACTATGAAAATAACTGAACCAGCTACGCCTGCACCAACTGAACCTACAACTCCAGCACAACCAGAAACGCCTACCATTCCCAATAATGAAACATCGTAGAATCTTAAATTAAATACTGGTGGAATTTTTCCACCTTTTTCTATAATTAAAAAGATTATTACATAAAATAATAATCTTTTTAATTATTTTATTTTTGTGCAATCTTCCACTTTTTTAAACAATACTGATATATCTCTTGTTCTGAAATCATTAACGAAGCACTAGCTAGATTTATTTCCATATTCTTACCATTCTTTTCAAGAATTATCAGAAAATAAAAAGGCTCATGGTGCAGCTGAATTTCCGCAACCTTCTGCCATAAAATCACTTTTTTCCATAGCCTATAAGAAGTGATACCATCTTTATCAATTACAAACTTTTTCATTCCAAAAAATATCAATTCTAATAATTCAATAGTTCCAACTATTACAATTACCAAAGAAAAGAACTCTAGCACCCCAAATATAAATAAACAAAATATCATTATAGCTGATGATACATTCGAAATAAATCCTGAAGCTACTATTGGAATGCTTATCATAATTAATGAAAATGGAATTATGGATAAAATAAGAATAGTTGTTAAAATCATATCTTTTCTAATAATAATTCTTTCCACTTCTTTTATCCTTTCCACCATTCAAGTCATTACATTAAAACATACTTTATTTTCTGTAAACTTGAAAATAATTAAATATTGTTTACGAATACAAATATCAGGGTTTGTATTCAAGTGTTTTGTAATATAAAGTATTTCTTTTTAGGAAGCAAAGTAGACTTTTTCTCACATAGAATATATAATTAAATAAACAAACTTAAATAAGATATTTTCTTAATTTTCACAAATATTATGATTGAAAAAAACAGGAAAAAAGGTCTACATTTTTTCCTGTTTTTACTTAAATAACTTTATTTATATTGATTCATAATCCTTTACCCATCTAGTAAAGGTATGATTATTTGTACTTAAACGACGCGAAGCTTCAGCTTTGCTGATTACATTTTTTCGCCATAAATAATAAATTTCTTCAAAATCGTCGGGAATCGTTAATTTTGGTCTTCCAAATCGTACGCCTCTACGTTTAGCTTCACGAATTCCCTCGGCTTGTCTTTGACGTGTATTTTCGCGTTCTATTTGAGCAACATAAGAAAGCACTTGCAATACTAAGTCTGCAATAAATTTACCCGTAATTCCATCATGCTTTTCACGTGTATCTAATAAAGGAAAATCAATTACCACAATATCTACTCCGATTTTCTTGACAATATAACGCCACTGTTCAATGATTTCATCATAATCACGTCCAAGACGATCAATTGATTTAATGTATAAAATATCTCCCTGTTTTAAAACCTGAAGAAGTTTTTGATAATGAGGACGATTAAAATCTTTACCGGACTGATAATCAATATAAAGCTGGCTCCCTGTAAGTCCAACCTCTTTTAAAGCTGTAATCTGCCTATCAACATTTTGGTCTTTACTTGATACCCGTATATATCCATATTTGTTATATTCCATTCTATATTTTCCTCCTCGAGTAAAAATTATGGCATAGGGAAAGTTAGAATGCTATAAATGGCTAATTATTTAGGGATTCTTTGCATCTTACATCGTCAGCAGTGATAAATCCATTTTTATAATCGTAATACGATAAAATTAAAACAGAAACAATAATCAACAAACTATCGCTTCTGTTTAACTAATAAAATTTAATTTATAATTATAACATCGTCTTTTCATAAATATCAGCAATGTTAGTTCCAACATGATCTGGTTGATGAGCATCACTTGCTGTAATCATCGATACTCCATGTTCTTTTAATATCTTTAACAATTCTTCGCTTAATCCCATATCTTTATGATTATAACGATAATAACATCCTGTATTATTTTCAGCTTTTACATTATGTTCAACCAACAAATCAGCTAACTGATGATAAGTTGGTGTTAAATCATAGGTTGGATAATAATTAAACATTTTTATTGTATCTGGATGTGCTAATTGCGTAAATAAATCAGACTTAACCAATGAAAAAATCAATTCATAATAATCACGATAAATATCATCAACATCAAATTTATTCCATAAAATATCTTTAGAGAAATTCATGTCATATAATCTGCCATTAATTGAGTGTATTGCCCCAACAACAAAATCATAATTATGGTTAGCTAATACTTCTCCAATCTTCTTTTCATGTTTAGGCACGTAGCATACTTCTAAACCAAATGTAACTTCAATCGGCAAATCTAATGCTTTAACTTCCTCAATTAATTTATCATAATCATCTAAAGTATCCTTAAATTTCATTGCTTTATTCTCTAGCCATTTTTTTTGCAATGGCTCTTCTTTTAATTCTGTATAAATCTCTTCAAACTCTTTAAAACGATGTGTGTGATCTAAAATTTGAATCTTTGTCAAACCTTTTTTAACAGCTGCATCAACAAACTTTAATACATATTCTTTATTTAGATCCCCATATTCTAAATGCATATGTCCGTCAATCATCTTTATCACCCCTTCTTTTTTTATGATTATATGCAATTCTTAAAAAAAAGTACAGTAATAAAATAAAAAAAGGAGCCAGGGGAGACTCCTTATAGGATGGATGAGTTTTTGGGAGAGGGAATCATCCATCATTTAAGTTGTAAAATATATATGAGGGGATTAATATATTTTACATATTATTATGGTTTGTCTTTCGACACTATTATCCTAGCACCGCTCTATGAATTAAATGTGAACCGTATAATTTTTTAAAATAAAAAAGGAGCCAGGGGAGACTCCTTATAGGATGGATGAGTTTTTGGGAGAGGGAATCATCCATCATTCAGGTTGTAAAACATATATGAGGGGATTAATATATTTTACATATTATTATGGTTTGTCTTTCGACACTATTATCCTAGCATCACTCTATGAATTAAATGTGAACTAATCTAAAACAAATAATTAGAAATTTTATCCTTCGATTATTTGATCCAACCATGCACCCTACAAGCATTATAAATTCCATCACTAGTATTGCGATCAGTTATATAATCCGCTTTAGCTTTTAATTCATCACAGGCATTACCCATCGCAATTCGATAGAAACGTTCATCAAACATAACAAGATCATTATAATCATCTCCAAATACTACAACATCATCAATATTTCCTTTTATCATCGCAATCATATCAACTATTCCCTGCTTTTTATCATCTGGCTGAAACATTAAATATTCTTGTTCAAAACGTAATGAACCTAACGTATCTTTTAATGTTAATCGTGTTTCTTCACTAGCTGGAATAGAAATATAAATTTTATAAATATTTTCTAAATTATGATAATTTATTTCACTATCAATTGTATAACGTGTTGGTTCTTTTCGATAACCTGCTTGTTTTAAAAATAACGTATTTTTACTGTATACATCAATACTATCAAATGGAGCTATTAGGATTCCATAGCCTAAATTTTCTGCTTCATCAATAACAGCCAATGCTTTTTGCCGATCCAATGGTGCATTTTTTACTAACTGATGATTTATGACAAGACCATTACCACCATTACAAACCATATTATTTAAACCAACTTCTTTAAGAAAGTTTTTAGCTTTATAATAAGCGCGTCCCGTTGCAATAGCTACAAAATTACCATTTTCTTGTAATTTATCTAGGGCTTCTTGGGCACTTGGAACAATTTTTCCAGTTGTATTATCCGTCAAAGTTCCATCGATATCAAAAAATATATATTTCATATCATTCTTCTCCAATTTCTTTAAAGAATCCATAAATAACAGCTCCACAAAGACTTCCTGCTAATAAAGCAACAATATATCTAAAGGGATGCGCTATTAATGGTAATACAAAGATTCCACCATGAGGAATTCTAATTCCACAATTATAAAGCATTGAAAAACCACCAGCTACTGCTGAAGCAACAATGCAAGCTAATGTTACTAAGCGGGGGTCTTTTTGAACAAAAGGAATTGTCCCTTCAGAAATAAACATTAAGCCTTTTAAGTAATTTTGACAACCTAGTTTACGTTCAGTTAATGTAAATTTATTTCTAAAGAAAGTTGTACTAATTGCAATTGCTAATGGCGGTACCATTCCGCCGGCCATTACAGCAGCCATAACATCAAAGTTACCTTCAACAATTTGAGCTATTCCAAAAAGATAAGCAATTTTATTAACTGGGCCACCCATGTCAACAGACATCATTCCCCCAACAATAACTCCTAAAATTAGTTTATAAACAATATCCATACTACCAATAAATACACTAATAGTCTGATTTAGACTTCCAACATAAGGACTAATCAAATATGATAAAACACCCGTAATCATGACCCCAAAAATCGGATATATTACTGTTGGCTTTATACCATCTAAACATTCTGGCAATTTACGACAAATTTTTTGTAATAAAATTACAACATATCCACCAATAAAGCCCGCTATGATTGCACCTAAAATACCAGGACTAGGCATATTTTGTAGATACATATTATTTAATAACATTGCAGCCCCGCCAGCAAGAGCTACTGCAAATCCCTGCTGACTTGCAATTGCCTGACCAATAAAGCCAGCAAATAAAGCAACGATCATCCCATTAACGGTTATCCCCAGAATATAACTGTTACTTAGCCAAATACTATCATAAATTTGTTTGATTCCAAATAAATTATAACTTGCTGCTAATGAAGCAATTGAAATCAATGCACCCGATCCAATAATGATTGGCAATATTTTACTTAAAGCATCTGTCAATTGGGTATATAATTTTCGCCAAATTCCCTCATTGGCAGAACTACTAACCACTTTATCTCCTTGATGATGATAAATTTCTACATTACCATTTATTGCTTGCGACAATAACTCCTCTGCTTTATTAATTCCATCAGCTACTTTAGTTATAATTACAGGCCGACCATCAAAACGTGACATCTCCACTTGTTTATCTGCTGCCACAATAATACATCGTGCCTTACTGATTTCTTCAGCCGTAAGAACATTTTTAGGCCCTGTTGCCCCATTTGTCTCTACTTTAAATAATATGTTCATTTCTTTAGCTTTTGCTTCTAAACTTTCTGCTGCCATAAAAGTATGAGCAATTCCAGTAGGACATGCGGTAACTGCTAAAACTTCATAATTAGTACCGTCAGTTTCTTCTTTTACTTTCACTATTTCATTTTCTTTATCATCAATTAATCTTAAAAATTCCACTGCATCACTAGCATTAATTAAGTTTTCTTTAAAATCATTATCCATTAACATCCCGGATAATCTTGCTAATGTTTCCAAATGAATGTTACCACCATCAACTGGTGCTGCAATCATAAAAAACAACCGTGCTGGTTGACTATCTAATGATTGATAATCCACACCATCTTTAACTATCATTACTGCTAGTCCAGGTTTTTTTACTGCTGCTACTTGGGCATGCGGGATTGCAATTCCTTCTCCAATTCCCGTTGTACTTTGAGCTTCGCGAGCTAAAATACCTTTTTTAAAGGCTAGTTTATCACTAATATTTCCAGTACCCACCATTAAATCAACTAAGTGATCGATCGCTTCTTCTTTATTAGCAACTTCCCCATTCATATCAATTCCCTGCAGACATAATAAATCTGTAATTTTCATTATTCATCCTCACTTATTGTTTTTAATAATTCATCTATTTTTTCTTTTGATGCCAAATCTTCACTGAATGCAGTTGCACTACCAGTAGCTGTAGCCTGTTTTAAAGCCGTTTTGAAATCATTTGTCTTAATATAACCGTAAATAAATCCAGCGACCATACTATCACCCGCTCCAACTGAATTTTTAACCTCACCTTTAGGAGCAGATGTTATATGTACATCATTATTTTGATCGACTAATACTGCTCCATCTCCAGCCATCGAAACTAACACATTTTTAGCTCCCATTGTTTGTAATTTCTTAGCATAAACAACGACATCTTCTTTATTTTTAATTTCAACATTAAAAATTTCAGCTAATTCATGATTATTTGGCTTAATCAAAAATGGATGATGCTTTAGACAGTTCATCAATAAATTATTAGTTGCATCGACTACGATCAAAACATTTTTTGATTTTACATATTCCATAATTTTTTCATATATATCATCCGGCATACTGCCTGGAATACTTCCAGATAAAACTAGAATATCACCATCTTTTAAATTATCTAACTTACCTAATAATGCTTGAACTTGTGCATCTTTAATTTGTGGTCCCATCCCATTAATTTCAGTTTCATTATCAGATTTCATCTTCACGTTGATTCTTGATAATCCGGCAACTTCAACAAAATCAGTTTTTAATCCTTTAGCTTCTAATCCCTCTTTGATTGCTTTGCCAGTAAATCCTGCGATAAATCCTAACGCCGTACTTTTTTCACCTAAAGTTTTTAAAACGTTAGAAACATTAATTCCTTTACCACCAAAAAACATGTTTTCTTGTTTTGTTCTATTGACAATTCCGGTTTCAAAATTATCTACTTTAATTACATAATCAATTGCTGGGTTTAACGTTACTGTATATATCATCTTAATTTTCTCCTTAAGTTAATTTTTAATCCACTCTTAGTATATACTTAGGTGTATTCTCCGTCAAATTAATGAGTCAATATTTATTTTCAAATAAAGAAATTTAATCTTATAATTTTAATTATTTAAACTTAATAATAATTTTAACTCCATTAACAAGCTTCTTACAAAAACAATTGAAATCACCTTATATTTATGATATCTTTTATATAGTTAGTCATAGCTAACCATATAAAAGGAGTGATTATATGCCATCAACTGCATTATTATTTGAATCTAAACTTGTTACTTTTTGTAGTCCTACTTTATTAAAAATGAAAGCTGGAAATATTTTTAATATTAGCAATGAGTTCAATGAATTAGAAGAGTGTTTAAATTATTACAACCAACTATGCAATCAAAGAGGAATATACATTTCGATTATTCATGAAAATAATAATTCAAAAATGATTTATGTTTATCAAAAAGAAAAATTAAATAACCTTTTTAATAACCATAAATTTAGAGCTGTTCTAAATAATTATCATTACCCTTATCAAGATATCGACAGTCTAATAAATTGGCTAAAGATTAGAATGAATAGTAGTGAATTTCCTCATGAAATCGGTTTGTTTTTGGGGTACCCTTTGACTGATGTTAAAGGGTTTATCAACGGTGCTGATTATAAATATATTGGATATTGGAAAGTATATAGCCATGTTCCCCAAACCCTCTGTACTTTTGACCGATATAAAAAATGCACACAAGAATTAAAAAGACGTTTTTGTCAAGGAGAACGAATTGAACAATTATTAGCCCATGTTTAAAATCATAACCATTTCAATAGCACGTGCCTTTTTGTCTCATAATAAAAAAGCCTGATCATAATGATCACCGGCTTTCTATTATCCAATTGAAGCAACTATTGTAGTAACTAAATTATCAATATCATCCACTTGCTCAGTTTTCAAAGTTGACTTAATTGTGATTGGTTCGTTGATGATTTCCATATCCTTCATCGTCTCTAATTTAGTACGCATGTGTTTTGCGCATAATGCTCCCCATGTTCCATTTTCTAATAACGCTACACTTCTTTTCTTTAATGATAAAGCAATCATATCACTAAGGAAGTTTTCCATTGGTGGAAAAATTCCACTATTATATGTTGGCGCTGCTAAAATCAAATGACTATAATGGAACACTTCACTAATTAAATTAGAAACATGCACTTTAGATACGTCATACATTCTAACATTTTTTACCCCGGCTTGCTTCAATTTTGAAGCAATTATTTCCATTACATTTTCAGTATTACCATAGATCGAACCATAAGCTAAAACAACACCTTTTTCTTCTGGTTCATATTTAGACCAACAATCATATTTGCTAACTATGTAATCAATATTATTACGCCATACAGGTCCATGAAGCGGACAAATTGTGGCAATTTCTAAACTACTAGCTTTTTTTAATAACATTTGAACTTGTGGTCCATATTTTCCAACGATATTAGCATAATATCTCCTAGCATCATCAAGCCATTCATGTTCAAAATCAACTTCATCATTAAATAAAGCTCCGTCTAATGCTCCAAATGTTCCAAAAGCATCAGCACTATATAATGTTTTATCATAACTATCGTATGTCACCATTACTTCTGGCCAATGTACGAGTGGTGCCATCACAAAAGTAAAAGTGTGTTTTCCTGTAGTTAAAGTATCATTCTCTTTAACTACTAACTTATTGATCTCAATCCCAAAAAATTGATCAATCATTGTAAATGTTTTAGCATTTCCTACAATCACGACTTCAGGATAACGATTTATCACTTCTTTTAAACATGCACAATGATCAGGCTCCATATGATTAATAACAATATAATCCAATGATCTTCCTTGCAATGCTGTTTCAAGATTATCAAAAAATAAGTGTCCAATCGACCAATCAACCGTATCTAATAAAATGGTCTTTTCATCTAACACAACATAAGCATTATATGAAATTCCCCTTGGAATTGGAAAAATATTTTCAAATAAACTTAAGCGACGATCATTCCCGCCAATCCAATAAACATTCTCATTTACTTCTCTAATACAATTCATCATCACAGCCTCCTAAATCACTTTTAGTATAAACCTAATATTCTAATTTTACTAATATGATGCTTATATTATTTCCAAACCCTAAACTATTATCCCTCAAAGATTAGTTTAGCAGCTCCATATTAGCTAATATCTCATTTATTTTTTCTTCAATTTCTTCTTCACTTTTACCATCTAACTGCTCCAACAATTCTTGAATAAAAGGATCATTAAATGCCTCATCAGCAGTTTCAAGGCCAAAAGCATCCATTATCGCCCCTTCAATTTCTAGCGTTATCTCATCTTCAAAATAATCAATATCATATTGACTAATAAAATTCAAGACTAAGAAAAGAACATTTAAATTATTTACTACGATTCGTTGTGGTTTACCATAACGATTAGCATATTCAAGCAATCCATCAATTAAAGCTTCACCAATAATTTGTAAACTAGGAAAATCAACTTCTTTAATTAAATAATCGCTTTCTCCGGCAATTACGGCATAAACATTTAACTCATTGGTTTTATCTGTATTAGTCATTGGTAAACAGACAACATCAACACATAAACGTTCTGTATTTTCACGCTTAGTTTCAAGCTCATGTTCACCTAAATAGCCAAAATCATAGCGATTTAAGTCAATTTGTGGTTCATGAACAAAAATAGCACTCTCCTTAAATTTACCATCTTCAACATATATTTCAATAATTTCATCAGACTCACTACGATTTTGATCTTCTTTAATCCCATTTGCAAATTCTTTTAATAATTCTAAAATTACCCTTGCTTCCTCAACTTCTAATAAGCATGGAATATATCCCGCTTCATTACGAAAAGCAGCCAAATAGTTATCCTCATCTAATGCCACATCAAAATCAAGTTCCTGTTCAGATAATAAAATAGTCCAGCAGTTGCAAAATGCATTATTTATTCCTTCATTAGCAAGATTATAAAAACCCTCTAAAAGATCATTATAAGTTTCAAATAATTCAATCACATAACCTTCTAATGTTTTTAAAATAACCCAATATGTAGTTTGGTTAGATACTAGTTTAATCACTTGATTATCAGTAAACTCACGTTTCTTCACTAATTCTTTTAACTGCTCTAAAATTTCAATAAACTCATTTTTTAACGGGCTATTATTTAATATTTCATCAACCCCTAACAATGATAAACAACTATTAATATCTTCTAGATCAAAATTAATATCCAGATCATCTCGACTTAATATAATTTCTTGATAACGTTCAATTCCCCCACAATCCTCTATCAAATTATTACCACAAAATTCAACTACAACAGGATAGTGCTCAACGCCCTCTAACTCTTGTTCAACCGTAATTAAAAGTTGCCAATCATCACCAAAGTCATAATGGTAGTAAATTACCATTTCTTTTTTTAAATAATCCGCAATCCGTTCAAGATTATCAACTATCTCAACGTCATCATTTATCTGATTTTCAATATCTGTTTCACCACCAGGAATCCAGATCCCTAATTCCTTGATCCTAAATTCATATAGATGATAATCTTCAAAACCAAATAAAGTTTGGATTAACTGATGCAGATCTTCAAAACTAATTATTGCAGGTATTTTAATACGCCGCCATATAGGATCCGCACACCCCTCCACATCTATCCTCAATTGATATCCATTCATCTTTTATCTCCTCAGTTCTATATAAACTATTATAACAAATTATATTATTGAAGTAACGCCTTTATATTGAGAAGATAAAAGGGATTTATAAATAATTATCACGCTCGACTATTTTCAACAATCAATGTTAAATGTTTTGTGAAATAACGATTATAAATCACAATAATTTGGCCAATAAATCCAGCAGATAATATTGTTCCTATCCCAATTCCAATAATTTTCCCCGCCAAACAGTATGTAGTAATAATTGTGACAAGCATCATTCCACAATCAAATAATAATTTTGTCTTACCAAACTCTTTGTCAATCACCTGGCTTAATGCTTTGACCATACCATCAGCAGGATTAGGAATTAAATCTAACATTACAACAACATATGCTCCTAAAGCAGTAGCTAAAATAGCAATCGCTAATAGAACTAATGCAACAGGTAATGAAGTAACTGTAAAATTTAATAAGTTATTATAAAAATCTAAAACATATCCCATAAAATAAGAAAATGGAATTTGTAATAAAACTTTAAAATCTAATTTCTGATAAATCAATAATTGCACTCCAACAAAAATAATATATAAAATAGTTGTTGCCATCCCTAATGATAAATTAGTCATTTCACTAATTCCAAATGGAACTGAATTAATTGCTGCAACCCCTAAACCAGTTTTTGTATTTAAGACAATTCCAAATCCTAAAATCAATATCCCTAAAAAATATAATCCTAACCTTTTTGCCATAAACACCCTCCTTATTTTTCTTTATTTTACAATATTACTTGATATTATCAGTTCTTTTTCAACAAAAGAAAAAATATCCTTCCAAAAGAAGAATACTTCATCAATCAATTTTTAAATTGACAATTCCAGTTTTTGAATATCGAAAAACTAAATATAGCCATTTTGCTTCAATCAACTCTTGTTTTCTGTTCAATAGATCACTAATAATAGTATTATACTTTTCTAAAACTGCCGCAGCCTCTTTCCAGATTTTTCCCTCGATTAAATCGTAGTTATCAATTACTTGAGCAACGATCATTGAGTCTATTTCTCCTGCTTGTGCCATTTGATTTAAAATTTCACAAGTCTTTTCTTTACTAAAAGAAGTTTTATAACTGCGCTTTCCACATAGTGCACTTACAATATCACTTATTGCTACAATCCGCTGCTCTTGAGTCAACTGGTTTTCCCATAAACTATGCGGATAACCTGAACCATTCAGTTTTTCATGATGCCGACACGCAATTTCTAAAATTTCTTGATCTATTTTTTCTTCTAATAATTCTCTTGTTTTAAGAACATGACTACGCATTATTATCATTTGCTCTTGAGTCAGTTGACCCGGATATTCTAATATTTCAATTGGAATTCCAATTTTACCAAGATCGTGCATCATTGCACCATAATAGATCTTTTTTGTCTGTTCAGAACTTAAGCTTAATAATCTTGCTAACTCTAAAGATATCGTGCATGTGGTAATAGTATGTGTAACTGTAAAATAACTACGAAAATCAATTAGAGAAACTAACATATTTAAATAACTATCCAACTATTCTAATGAAAGCGAAATATTTAAACTAGTTACTTTTTGCCATTTTGAAAATGGATTAGTTGTAAATTGATAGACTTGATCAACCTGCCAATAAAGAGTAGTAACCAAATTTTCTACAAATCTAGTTCCTGACTCCTTATCTAAGTAATCTTTAAGCATGCTATAATCATTTGAAGTTTGTAAAAATACATCAATTCGATCACACAAATTAATAATCTGAGAGATATTTTTAATTTCGTCATCAATATAAATCATTTTTTGATAATCAAGATGATGATAAAGAATAGCAGGTGCCAATTTATCTAGTGGTGAAAAGTTCTTTATGAACAAATAACCATAAATAGCATGTTGCCATATATTTTTTGTCTCAAAAATAAACATTTGATCAATTTTTTCTGTCTTATATGCTCCAATATCATGTAGCATTGCTAACATAAAAACATCTTGCAAGTACTTTTGTTCATGACTATTTTGAGCCTCAAGCATACGATATGTCATATTAGCTACTCGTAAACCATGATCAATCAATCGCGAATCAACATAATTCAAACAATTACTTATAATTTCAATAAAACCTTCATTATTTACTCCTGCAATATTATTCAACTTATTTTTCCATCGCATCCACTGACACTTTTTCCTCTCGATAAAATATCAATACAAAAACAATTGCCAGTAAACCTGCGATTATCTTACTAATCATATAGATTATGACGCCATTACCATCGACTACACTAGAAATGAATCCTAGCTGTCCCCCTAAAACATAAGCTCCACTTACACTAAAAGCGGCATTCATCATCTTCCCTTTACGATCCATTTGTGAAAACAATGGAATCATTGCAATGCTTGTCCCAAGGCTTAATAGTAGTCCTATCACACTAGCACTATTGACACCCAACTTTTGACCAATCATGAAAATCATTCGTGAAAAACGTTTAATAATCAAATCGCTTAAAATCATTGATCCGCACACAACAATGCACATCCGTAAAACAATTACCATTGCATCACTAATTAAAGCAGTTGTAGTAAAAGGCAATGTATCAAAAAACAGCTGTAAAACAACCATTCCAAACAACAAGATACTAATAATTCTAATCAAATAACCAAATAATGTTAAAACAAAAATGGTTTTATCATAAGAAACATATAGAGCAATTACCAAGATAACACAAAGTATAATTATTGGTAATAAGTTAATTAATAAATTAGGAATTTGTAAATACCAGGCAACTGCCACTAGAATTATTGGTAAACTTAAAATCCCATAAACTAATCCACTAATAAATGGATTTAAATCTTCCTTTTTAAAGATGCTAAAAAAATTGGTAATTGAAAACTAATTGTTTGTCCTAATGTTGCAGTCAAAATAACCCCTGAAAAAATCAAAAAAGTACTATTACCAAGTCCCGAAACAATTGAAAACCCACCCATATCAGGTGCAAGAATACTCCCAATAACAATTGATGGATCTAATGATGAATCGGCACTTATTTTAGTAATCACATCTACATTATTTTGAATCAATGTAATTGCGATACAATAAAACCCAATCATACTCATGGCAATTCCACCCATCGAATCCATCCCTTTATCAAAAGCAGCTACTAGTCCCAACTTATTATTCAAGATCTTGTCAATCAAGCCAATCAAGCACAAAATAAGCATTATTAATATAAAAAAATTCATTATCGTACCTCAATTTCCATATTCTTCCAATATTTTACCAAACAAACCTCAAACAAAAAAGCCTATTCGGCTTTTATTTAAAATATTCAGTAATATTATCCTTATCATCAAAATAATTGATCTTCATTGCATCTTTAGCACGTTTAAGTGTTGCATTCGCTTTTTCATTAGCTTTAACACAACCATCTTCTAACACTTTCATAACAGCAGCAATATCAGCTTGTAAAACAGCTCTTCTTTCTCTAATTGGATTTAATGTTTCTTCTAAAACATTAAATAAAAATTTTTTTATTTTAACATCACCTAAACCACCACGACGATAATGCTCTTTTAATTCATCAAGATTTTTATAATCAGGTAAATATTTTTCAAAATATTCATCTTTGCAAAAACAATCCAAATAAGTAAACACTGTATTTCCCTCAACGGTTCCCGGATCTTCAACTTTTAAATGATTTGGATCTGTATACATACTCATTACCTTTTTCCGAACATCTTCACTAGTATCCGCAAGATAAATACAATTTCCAATTGACTTTGACATTTTTGCTTTGCCATCTGTTCCCGGCAATCTTTGACAAACTTCATTTTCAGCCAACATAATTTTTGGATCTACCAAAACATCACCATAAATCCGATTAAAACTGTGAACAATTTCTTTAGTCTGCTCAATTAACGGCATTTGATCTTCACCAACAGGAACACAAGTGGCATCAAAAGCTGTGATATCGGCAGCTTGAGAAACCGGATAATTTAAAAAACCAACTGGAATACTTGTTTCGAATCCACGCTGTTTTATTTCCTCCTTGATCGTTGGATTACGTTGTAATCTTGAAACTGTAACTAAATTCATATAATAAGCCGTAAACTCAAATAATGCTGGTACTTGAGATTGAATAAACATTGTGGTTTTTTCAGGATCTAAACCAACTGATAAATAATCTAAAGCAACCTCTAAAATATTTCGTCGGACTTTTTCAGGGTTATCAGCATTATCTGTTAAAGCCTGAGAATCAGCAATCATAATAAAAATTTCATCAAATTCTCCTGAGTTTTGTAATTCCACTCGTCGTCTTAGGGAACCAACATAATGTCCTAAATGTAATCTTCCTGTTGGACGATCGCCTGTTAAAATAATATTTTTCATATAAATCTCCTTCTTTGATTAAATAAAAAAGGCTTTTATCCTCAAGGATAAAAACCATTATGCCACCTTGTAAGACACCATCATGTCTGTTTTTCTTAACGCGAAAAGCACGGCGCCACTACTCCAGTTAAGTTTCATTTTGCTTCTAACCAGGCCCATTCATCAGTATCTTTATCTTGGCTCTCACCAGCCACCAAGTCTCTTAAATAAAGATTAGCTGTTTACTCTTCCTAGATTATCGAATTTACTATACTTAAAATCATAAAACGGATATAAAATGATGTCAATAGTTTATTAATAATCTTCAATTATTTTTATTTTTTTCTACAATCTATCTTGATTCCAATGCCTCTTCTGTATATTCAACAAAATACTCTTGATAATAAATAATTCTAATTAAATCTAAGATTGCCATAATTTGATAATTAAAACTAATTCCATCAAACTTACCCGGTAAACTAAAGAAATACTTAATACAACTTAAGTTCTCATTCTCAAGTAGTTGATTTTGGGTAATCAATAATGTCTTACTCTTGCTTAAGTGCCCTAAAGATTTTTTCGCTAAGAAATCTCTTAATGAACGCCCAGTAGATGAAAAGAATACTACAAAATCATTTTCATCAAATTTAATATTTGGATCATAAGCATGATATTGAACCACATTTTTACCTAATGTAATTAAATCAGTTTGAAATTCAACAGCAATACTAGTTGGAAACAGTCCTCCAACAATAATTACTCGATCAGCATCATATATATCATGGCATATAGAAACAATATTATCCATAAAAATATCATAATCATTTACTTCAATCAATCTGAATAAATCACGATAACTCATACTTAATAATCTTGCTCGAATTTGGTCATTACGTAAAATATCATCAGCTACCAGCTTACGATGAAAGTCCTCATAGTTATCAAAACCAAGATAATTTAAAAATCCTAGGATCGTTCGTGGATCAAGATCACTTTCTTTACAAACTTGTGCAAATGTATATTCAATCATTCGATGATAATTTGCAATTACAAAAGTACAAAATTGATAGTAACCGTCATAAAATAAAGTGCCATTTAAATACTTAATAATTCTTGATAACAATACATCACCCATAACACAATTCTCCCTTCAAGCAAATATTTACTTTTCTACACTTATACTATAACAATCTTTGTTGTCAGGCGATATTAAAAAAGAAACATTGAAAATATTTTTTCAATGTTTCTTTTTAATTTAAAACAATCCTGTTATAATCGTTACATTCATTCGTCATGGTTTGTCATTTTCAAATATGTTTCTGTTTTATATTTAACATTTTTATCATAGTCTAATTTAAAATAACATGTATAAATGCAATCTAACAAATAAAGTAATGATAACCTTGTTGAAAATGAAGAAATCTTATTATAATGATTTTCATATGGACTTAAGTAAAGATTATAATCACAAAGACTAACTAATGACTTTAGCGTCGTTGAAGAAATTAATATGATTGGAGTATTGTTCTTTTTCAACAATTTAACAATTTTGTCAACAATCATTCCCCGTCCTTCAAAGCTAACAACAATTGCAATATGTTCCTTGTCACTTGAGGCAGCTGCTAAAAGCTGTTGATATTCTTCAACCGGAACATTAACAAAACGACCGATTTCTGACATTTGAAACTTAAAGTTTTCAACAAAGTAAAGATTACCAGCTGAAGTGTACATATCGATGAACTGAGCATTTTTTAGAGCTGAAGCAATCAGTCGTAATTGATCCAAGTCAATTAGATTATTCGAGGCAATCAAAGTCTGCTCGTATAATTCTTTCATTTTCATTGTAATCTGATACTGCGTCTCATTTTGTGAAAATGGATAGTTATAATCAATTGTTTTCTTTTCTTTCAAATAATCTCTTATTGATGTTGATACCATTACTTTAAGCTGTGCTAAACCATTAAGCTCTAGTTTTTTACACAGACGATAAATCGTTGGTATTGAAATAAAGCAAGCAGCACTAATTTCATCAGCACTCATATTAATAAAGCGTTCTGGATTATTTTTCATATAATCAACTAAAGTCTGTTCATTGGTAGTTAAATCTGTTAAATTATCCAATCGACTAAATATATTCATTTTCTCA
The DNA here is from genome assembly GCF_014131695.1 of Thomasclavelia ramosa DSM 1402. Lineage (NCBI taxonomy): Bacteria > Bacillati > Bacillota > Erysipelotrichia > Erysipelotrichales > Coprobacillaceae > Thomasclavelia > Thomasclavelia ramosa. The sequence continues at coordinate 710,028 of NZ_CP036346.1, read as the reverse complement.
GCCCCCTTATCCTCGTATCATTATAATAACACTTTGACACATAAATTTCCTAAATAAACAAATAATAAACATAAGCTAACACTCAGTAAAATATATCCTCCCGCCATCAAAAACTTACCATCACTAAGCAGATTCATACTTTCTAGTGAAAAAGTTGAAAATGTTGTAAAGCCGCCACATACCCCAGTTTTCAAAAATAAAATCCAGCGTGATTCAAGATTATACTTACTTGCTAACGCTACAACTAATCCAATTACAAATGCCCCAATGATATTGATCATCATAGTCATAAAAGGAAAAGTAGTATCTTTAATTATAATTAATCCCATTAAATATCTTGATACAGCACCAATAAAGCCACCAATTCCAACTGCTAAACATTCCAACATAATTATCTCCTCTATATAATCTTATTTTATGATTATTCAAAAATTTAAGCAAGTAAAAAAGGGAAGTTTACTTCCCTGCCAAATAAGCTTTTGCTTCATAGCTTCTTAATATTTGTTTTAAATCATCTTCATAATTACTAATCAGCAAAGTTCCTTGAATAAATTCTAAATCTATTTCCACTTCATCTTTACTATAATTACAAATAACTATAACCTGTTGTTCGTTTAATGTTCTTCGATAAGCATAAACTTGGAGATGTTCTTTTAAAAGCTGCTGATAGTCACCATAGATCAATACCTCATATTCTTTTCTTAATCGCAGTAGATCACGATAAAAATAATATACCGAGTTAGGGTCTTTTAAAGCGTTTTCAACTGTAATATTTGTATATTTTTGACTTGGAGCGAGCCACGGCTGAACAATACTAAAACCTCCAAACCTACTGTTATCCCACGGTATTGGCATCCGAGCATTATCACGGGAACGTTTACCAAAATAAGCAATGATCGTTTCTTCATCATAATTCTGTTTAAAAACTTCATACTTATTTAATGCATCAACATCGCGATACTGTGTCATTGATTGATAATATGCATTTGTCATTCCAATTTCTTCACCTTGATAAATATATGGTGTTCCTTGCATCCAAAACATGAATAATGCTAGCATTTTCGCAGATTTTTCAAGATAAAAAGGGGTTGAATCATCACCATATTTAGAAACTGCACGTGGGCGGTCATGATTATCCCAATATAAAGCATTCCATGCTTTACCATTCAAACCTGTTTGCCACCGTTCAAAAACTACTTTTAAATCTGCTAATTTAGGACGCTGATAAGTTAAATTTGGTCCTTTATCTAACGACATATGTTCAAACTGAAAAATCATCTTCAATTCACGACGATCAAACCCTACATATAATAGAGCATCTTCTACACTAACATCAGCTGTTTCTCCCACTGTCATCGTATCATATTTAGCTAAAACACGATCATGCATCTCTTGAAGAAATTCATGTACTCGTGGTCCATTAGAAATAATTTCATACATATGCGGATCATTAATAATGGCTTTATCCATTTTTTCAAAATCTTTAGATATTTGGTTAATAACATCCATCCTAAAACCATCGATACCTTTGTCTAGCCACCACTCCATCATTTTATATACTTCATTTCTAACTTTTTCATTTTCCCAATTCAAATCAGGTTGTTCCTTTGTATATAAATGTAAATAATACATTTCTGTATCTTCATCATATTGCCAGGCTGATCCCTCAAAAACCGATTGCTGAAGATTAGGCGGTTGATCATTTTTCCCCTCACGCCAAATATAATAATCACGATACTCATTATCTTTAGATTTACGGCTTTCAACAAACCAGCGATGCTTAAATGAAGTATGATTTACAACTAGATCCATAATAATTTTTAAACCTTTTTGATGTGCTTGTTTCAATAATTCTTCAAAATCAGCCATTGTTCCAAAATCAGCCATAATATCCTGATAATCACTAATATCATAACCATTATCATAATTTGGTGATTGATATACTGGACATAACCAAATAACATCAACCCCTAAATTTTTAATATAATCTAAACGACTGATAATTCCCTGCAAGTCTCCAATCCCATCGTTATTACTATCTTGAAAACTCCGCGGATAAATCTGATAAACAGCAGCCTCCTGCCACCAACTTTTTTGCATTATCCTTCACCTCTTTTATATTTAAACATAACAAAAGGTCAAAATCTTGGCCCTTTTATACTATAATAGGCAAAATTTTAACCTTTTCGATATTTTGAAGGAATATCGTGATAATATTCTTTAAATATTTTATTAAATGCTTTCACATTTTTAAACCCATGATTTAATGCAATTTCATTAATTGTGAGACTAGTATTCATCAAATCATTATAAGCATGATTTAAACGAATTTTATTAATATAAGATAATAATGTAATCCCCGTCTTTTCCTTAAACATTCTTGATAAATAAACCTCACTAAAATGAAAATGATTAGCTAAAATCGTCAAACTCAATTCATCATCATAATGCTGTTCAATATAAGTGACGATTTGTTTAATTATCGGTAGTTTCTTTTTTGTGATTGCCAACTTATAAACACTACATTCTTCCAGCAGCAGCTCATATATTTGCATCATTCGATTATGTATAACTAAAGTTTCTTGATCAAGATGATCACCTAAATAAATAATTAGCTGTTCTAATTGCTCTTGATCCTTTATTAAAGATAAATCAAATTCACATTGTACCAGTTTAAATTCATCAAATAACTCAGTTGATAAAAGTAATGTTATTATTTTCGTTTGATCCTCTAAAAATCTTAATCTATGAATACTATTACTATTAATCAATACTAACTGCTTAGTATTAACAAACTTCTTTTCCCCATTCACTGATAGTTCAAAAGAACCTTGATTACAATAAATTAACTCTATTTCGTCATGCCAATGCGGCTTCATTACTTTACTGCGATTAAACTGATGATTCCAAATCTTAATAGGATATTTAAAGCTAGTTTCAACAACTTCATATAAATGCTGCATTATCATGCCTCACAAAAAGGATTGCTTAGCAATCCTCATCTTCTTTCCCATCCCAACAATATGTACATAATTTACATTTATCTAAACCGATTGATTCGATCATGTCATCTAAACGATGATAACGCAATGATGTAAATTTAGAGCGGCGACGAATTTCCTCACACATATTTTTATATCTTTCACTATCTGGGTCAGCGTATTCTTTTAAAATCTCATCACTAACATTATCACCTTCTAGTTTTTGGATAACACGACGAGTCACTAAATCTAATTCTGAACTAGAGCGTGAAAAATTTAAATATTTACACCCGAACATGATTGGGGGACAGGCAGGACGAACATGAACTTCTTTAGCCCCACTTTCATATAAAAATTCTGTTGTTTCACCTAATTGTGTTCCCCGAACAATTGAATCATCAATCAATAATAAACTTTTATTTTTAATTAATTCTTTAACCGGAATTAATTTCATCTTAGCAATCATATTTCTTTGACTTTGACTAGATGGCATAAATGACCGTGGCCAAGTCGGTGTATATTTGATAAATGGACGAGCAAAGGGAATACCTGAAACATTTGAATAACCTACTGCATGGGCAATTCCTGAATCCGGTACCCCAGCAACGCTATCTGGCTGTACATCATCACGTTTTGCTAATAAATTACCACAACGATTACGCATACATTCAACATTGATTCCCTCATAAGTTGATGTTGGATATCCATAATAAACCCATAAGAATGAACAAATTTTCATTTTATCTCCAGGACCTTGTTTAACTTCAATTTTACTTGGTGTCATGAAAACAATTTCCCCTGGTCCAAGATCACGATAATGATGATATCCTAAATTTAAAAATGCACTACTTTCAAATGTCGCACAATATCCTTCTGGTTTTTCCCCAATAATCACTGGTGTTCTTCCTAATTTATCACGTGAAGCATAAATTCCTTCAGATGTTAATATCATAATACTCATTGAGCCTTTAACAACGTCTTGAACATATTTAATTCCTTCTACGATACTATCCTTTTGACTAATCAATGCCGCTACTAATTCTGTAGGATTGACTTCACCCGAACTCATTTCCAAGAAATGAGTTGCCCCTTTAGCAAAACAATCATCTTTTAACTCTTCCAAGTTATTAATTCTACCTACTGTTGTAATGGCAAAAGATCCTACGTGGGATCTAACCAACAACGGTTGTGCTTCATTATCAGAAATACAACCAATTCCTAAGTTTCCTTCAAATTCTTCTATATCTTTTTCAAATTTAGTTCGAAACGGCGAGTTTTGAATGTTATGAATCGATCTTTGAAAACCATTATTTCCATGAACTGCCATTCCTCCTCGTCTTGTTCCTAAATGGGAATGATAATCAATCCCAAAAAACAAATCTAAAACGCAACTTTCTTTTGATGCAACACCAAAAAATCCACTCATTTATATCTATCCTCCAAACTTTATACACCCATTGTATCTTATTTGTAACAAATTTCCTATATTTAATCTTATTTTCGCTAAAATATTGCCCAGGAAATAAAGAAAAACCTGTTATAATAACAGGTAAAATATCAAAACATTTGCTTATCAATACTATTATCTACAAATTCTAATAAAGAAATAATTACTTCTTTTAACTCATTTGACTTCTTTAAAGTTTCTTGGTCAAAATGTCTTTCCAAATAATCATGACTACCATAATAGACTTTTAAACTACCAATAGAATTAGTTTCTAGATCATTTAACCCTTCAAAATCAGCTATTTCTAGATTACCAAAAAGCTGATAAACAAGATTTCTTGCTACTTCATCATTAGTTTCTTTGATTTTATCATCTTCTTTTAAATACTCTGTCCTCATTTTATAATGAGACGCTTCTTTCAACAACGTTACATTCACGACTATTCTATCTGAGGTTTCTAAGCACAAAGAAATTAGCTTATGTTCTGGCAACTAAATTCCTCCTTCACTAATACTAAATTATATGAAAATTATATCTTATTATACCCCATTAGTTAGATAATAATCATAAAAAAACTAGGTATAAGAGTATACCTAGTATCAAATATATTTCTATCCTATCAATTCAATATTTTTTTAATCTTATTTTATTAGCTGCTGACTACCTTTATAAATTTCTTGGGTTATCAAGATTATATTCTTTAGCAATTTTTTTGAAATTATATAAAAGGTAGCGATGACGTACTAAATCATCCGGCTTACTACGATACAATGTTACAATTCCATAAGGATCCTCCATTACAATTTGATGATTCTCCAATGTATCAAATAAACTTAATGCATTTCTTTGATTTAACACTTCAAAGCGACATATATTATTATCTTTAGTAATTATATCTAAATCAAGATAAAATCTAAATTCTGGCATCGGCCATGAAATTATTGATCTTGAACACATTGAGATTTTTGTACTCTTAATTTCACCGTAAGGAATTTCAATCTCCTCATAATTAGTATTATTGAACCTGACAGCATCCTTATCGAAATTTAAAACACGATTACGTAATGCAGACGCTTCATCATATTCCAATCCATCAAAAATTGCATAAACAATCAATCGTGCAGTAGTAGATTTTTTGGGCTCAAACGTCTCAACTTTTACTTGACTGGTAGTATTTTCATTCTTCCTATCTTCTGTTTTTTCGCCAACAGAATTTTTTATTTCCCTCTCTTGAAATTCTTTTTTAGATTCCTTTTTAAGATTATTTTGAGGATTAAACAATTTTAATAAACTATCCTGTGTTGTTATCTTAACAATCTCATTAAAAAAATCAACTTGACTGCCATTTTGACAATCAATCCGATTAATAATTTGTCCATCACGTAAATAAAGAAATTTCTTTGCATAACTGGCAATCATATTATCATGAGTTACTAAGATAATTGAGGTTCCTTGTTGATTCAGTTCTCTTAAGATTTCTAGTACTTCATGTGAATTTTTAGAATCCAGATTCCCTGTTGGTTCATCACAAACAACAATTTTTGGCTTCGTTACTATTGCTCTAGCAATAGCAACACGCTGCCGTTCTCCACCAGAACATTCATTTGGCTTTTTATATAGAGTATGGCTAATATTTAAGCGTTCACCAATCTCATTAACGCGTTCCTTAATTTCTTGTGGAGAAACTTCATTTAAAATCAAAGGTGTAGCAATATTGTCAAAAACAGATAATGATGGAACTAAATTGTGATTTTGAAAAATGAATCCCAAATATCGATTACGATAGTCACTTAGTTCAGCATCATTCATCTCACCGACAAAACGATTAAATATTTTAACTGCTCCACTACTTACTTCATCTAATGTTGATAAACAATTTAATAATGTTGATTTTCCGGAACCACTTGGCCCCATAACACTAATAAAATCCCCTTCCTCTAAGATGAAATCGACATTTCGCAATGCATAAAAATTAGCGCCACGTTTTAATAAAATATCCTGATCATATATTTTACTAATATTATTCGCCGTGATTAAGATATCTGACATCATCGTACACCTCCTTGATTAATTTACGATAACTGACGATCATATATATTGACATAAATGTATATAAAATAATATAAATTGCAATCATTGTGATAAAAGTATTGTAAGTAATCATATTAACTAAATAACTTTGATATAATAAGGATCCATACATAACAATTGGGAATATCACAATTAAAATAATAAACAGCATCATCTCTTGGTAATGAATCTTAAAAATACTTTTTTTGTTGTAACCTAAAGCCCGCATTGTTGCAATTACTGAAGCTCGGGTTGGCAAATAGATCATAAAGCGAATAATAAAACAAAGGAACATTGACGCCATTAATGCAAAAAAACTCATCATCATTGCATTTTGCACGTCAATCGAAACTGACTGCAAGAATAAGAAACTAATAATTATTGGTACAACAACAGCTGAAATATTGATCATTGCTGTCATTACGTCAGTAAGATCTTTTAGATTACTAAGTGATATGATCCAGTTCTTTGATTTTAGTAAGACTTTATTATGCAATAAGTCAAATAATAAAGGAAATGTATTATCAATGATGAGGACCTCACCTAATAATGAAAAAGCAAAATAAGTAGGTAAATTATTATTTTCAATTGATCTTAACATTGGCGTAAAACCTATATATATTAGTAATATTCCTAGTATTGTTGATAATATTTTTCCTTTTGGAAGCATATCAATAGTTTTTGGCTTTTCCCCCTTTAAAGCTAAACCACTTGACATTAATTTAAATGGATTAAAATTAGTTGTTTTTCGTGGCACATGATTCATATAGCCAGCAATATCAGTTTTGATCCTCATAAATTTTCCCATATCAATAACGACCACATAGATCATTTTTGTTAAGAATAAAGCGCCATAAATAATTAAAATATTCGTTAGGTCAACTGTAATCACAGCATCATAAATAGCACTATACATATAAACCCAACCCCAGCCAATTAAAAATCCAAGCGCATAGGAAATTAGAAATAGCAATCCAAATTGAATTAAAATATAGCGAATTATCTGCTTCATATTTCGACCACAAAGCAGTAATAATGAAAACTCCTCGTTTTTATTATTAATAATGTAATTATTCACAAACAAGGTCAATGCAAATGCAATCATGATTACAATTCCTGTGACTAACTGCAGAATATAGCCATTTGCAAAATCCACTTCAATATTACTAGTTGAATACATCACAACCGAAATGAATTCGAATGATGATAACAGTGATAAAACTGCTAATATCCCTAAATACAGTTTTTTCTGCCCGGAAATAATTTTTTTAATAAATGTAATCATTTCCAAATCCTCCCTTCACTAAATTCTTTATCTACTTTAAGTATACGCTTACATTTTTTAAATTACAAATATTATTATAATTATTTTTAAGTGAATAACTATTATTTATATTAATCATATGTAAAAAAAGTAATTAAATTCATCTTTTAATAAAACAGCCCCTACAAATGATACATATCATTCATATGGGCTAACTATTTTTATCAATCAATTTTTCATATTCATTTATAGGCATTGGTTTATAGTACACATATCCCTGAACCAAATCACATCCTACTTCACGCAAAAATTCTACCTGCGAAACTTGTTCTACACCTTCAGCAACCGTTTTAATTCCTAAATTATTGACCATCTTAATAATATCTTTAATAATTAATTTAACTTTATCCGGATTATCTGAATCTTCAAAAAAAGCACTATCCAACTTTAAAACATCTATTGGTAGATCTTTCAATAAATTTAATGAAGAATACGCTTTTCCAAAATCATCCATAGAACAAATAAAACCATAATTTCTTAAATCATTAATAATTTTAATTAGTAAATCTGTTCTTTCAAAAGCAACACTTTCAGTGAATTCTATCTCAATCATTCGATCGGGAATACCAAATTCTTGTTTTATTTGGTAATACTCATTCACAAATTTAGAATTGTAAAACTGCACTTTAGATACATTAACCGAAACAGGATAACATGGTAACTCTTCATCAATTCGTTTTCTAATCCAGCTACAAACTTCACGATATACATATTTATCTATCTCCTTAATATGCATATTTTTTTCAAAAATAGGGATGAACAGATCGGGATAAATCAATCTATCTTCACTCTTCCAGCGAACTAATGCTTCTGCACATGCGATTTTACCAGTTTTAATATTGACTTTAGGTTGCAAATATACAAGAAATTCTTGATTGTCTAAAGCTGTTTGCATCCTATTTTCAATCATTTTCTCCATATGCAATTTATTTCTAATTGCTTCAGTATAAAAAGCATAGTGTTCTTCAGAAGTTCTTTTTATAGTATCTTGAGCAAAAATAGCACGATCAATGTACTCATCGATAGTAAGTTTTTCAATAACATCTTCATAACAGCAAATACCACAACAAAGCCTGATTTGATAACCATTCTTTGCTTTCTTTACATAATCAATCAAAATTTGATCAATTTCTATTTGTTTTTGTTTTAACATTTCTTTACTCTCATAATGACGCAATATAATAAAACTATCAGCATTATTTCGAGCAAAAGTTTCATTTTTATCAATACTATTTGCTAATACAGCTGCATACTTTTTTAATATTTTATCACCAAATTGATATCCAAAGACATCATTAATATACTTAAAATGCTCTATATCAATATACAAAAAAGCAAATTGACCTTTTGTTTTCTTAATAATATTTCTTGCCTCTAAAACAAATTTAAGTCGATTATTTACCCCGGTCAAGTTATCACGGTAAGCTACGATACTCAAAGTATTATTTTTGCGTTGCAATGTTATCATGCTTCGTAAATAAAAAATAATTATTATAGACCATGTCACTAATGAAATTCCTGATAAAATCATCAACATCATTAATAGATAATTACTTTGTGTCGTAGTATAATAGTCAACTGCAAAGACAGTATCGTTTGCTATCTCAAATAAATCTTCACTATCACTAAGCAGTTTCTCATGACCATTTCCTTCGCGTACTAGAACTATATCCATTTGGATTGCTTCCCAAATATTTTTTAATTTATTTAAATCTGTCCGGTAATCTTCATCATCAAGATTAATTAGACTATATTTACCAACTCCCATATCTAACTCTGTAAGAATCTCATCAATATAATCTTTTAATTCGTCATTTGGCTGATCAGTTAATTCTAATTTGACCAAACGCTGGCTCGCACCACGAACAATCCCAACATAATTAATCAATGTCCCATAATCACGAATTTTATATAAAGTGTGAACTGATATTGAGCATAATAGTATTAATGTTAATAAAAAAGCGGGTAACCCCAATCTCTTTAGTCTCATCTCTATCACACCCTATCACCTTAATGATATGCTAATCATTAGGATAAAACAAGCAAATGCCCTCATTTTTACATTTTTTGTAAAACGCTTACATTTTTATCAAGTGATTTACACAAGAAAAGATTTAAATATCAAATTTTTACTTTTATAATACAATTAACATATATGTTTAAAACAACTAGTTGCAAAATATGATTGAATGGAGAATATCATGAAAACAAGAAACTTAATCGCAACATCATCATTAGCACTTACAATGATGCTAGGAATAGTTGCCACCCCTTTATCAGCACAACAAACATACACACCCGGTGTGACGGTAGAGAAAAATACTAATCCAAAATGGGAAGCAGACTATACAGCAACCTTCATTTACAAAGATAAAGATGCGCGTGATGCAACAAATGTTAGCGTAAGCGGTGGTTTCCAATTTTATAAACCCGAAGAAGTACAGTCATTTGCAAATACTGGTGACGGGGCTAATATCCCATGTTATAATGCTTATCAATATCAAGATGGAATGTTCGCTGGAGGGTACAATCTTAATGGTGATGCCGCAAATTATTCAATGACTGAAATTGAAGATGAAATCTTTGAGGTAACGATCCCTTTACCTGCAAATGAATACTTTTATGCTTTCAATATTGAATATTCAGATGGCAGTAGTGAAACTAATGTCAAAGATCCTGCTAATCCCGCACTTGCTAATGATGGTTCAGATGCTGGATGGAGCCTATTTTATGTAGGTAATGGTGAGACTAAAGGACAAGAATATATCAGCCCTCGTACCGATGGTAAAACAGGTACTTACTCATTTGTCAATTATTTAGCTGAAGATGGAACTACTCAACCTTTAGGAATCTATCTACCGAATGGTTATGATGCTAATAAAACATATAAAACAATCTATGTTTCTCACGGTGGCGGGGGTAATGAGGTAGAATGGATGACTATTGGTGCAGTTCCAAATATCATGGATAATTTAATTGCTGATAGTTTAACTAAAGAAGCAATTGTTGTTACAATGGATAATACATACTTCAATTGGGACTATGATCGTATTATTAATAACCTATTTAATAATATTTTGCCTTATATCGAAACACATTACAATGTATCAAAAGAAGTAAACGATCGGGCATTTTGTGGATTATCAATGGGATCTATGACAACTACGACTTTATACCAGACCCATCCTGATCAATTTGGATATTTTGGCTGCTTTTCAGGAGCTAATGTTCCAGTTGATGTAAGTAAAGTTGCACATCTTGATCAACCAAACTTATATATTACTGCTGGCTGCATCGATATGGCCTTAATGAATGATAGTTATAATACTGCGAGCGATCGTACTACAACTGGATTCGTAGATAAGCTAAATACATTAAATCTAACCAATTACAAATTAGAAATTTTAAATGGTGCTCATGACTGGTACGTTTGGCGTGAATCGTTCACTAACTTTGTAAAAGATCACTTGTGGACTAAAGATGTTAAGATAGAAACGCCTAGTGAAACTCCTGTTATTAAACCAGAAACACCTGCTTCATCAACAAATACTACTACTGCACCTAAAACAGGTGACGATTTAAATCTTGCTGTTGCTGGATTATTTATCATCATCTCAGTGACAACTGGTGTAGTTATAAAAAAACATTACTAAATACAATAAAAATCGTAAGTTCATGATATCTCTTAACAAAAAAGATATCAAACTTACGATTTTTTTATTACTCGTACTTTATAAATTAATTCAGAAATAATTTGACTTAAATAAAATAACGAATAATAGCCATCATTAATTGATTTAGGAATGCCATATTGATAAATATAATCAAATATTTTCTGCTCAGCTAAATCATCTTGAGCAAAAACAACAAGTTTTAAATTCTTCTGACTCGCTTTCTCTACTACTCGTTTTTGAATTTCACTATAAAAATCATTGGACACATTTAACAAAACCAAAGTATCTCCATCTTTAAAAAAATCACTATGAATATCTTGAAATTCCTGTAAATCAAATAAATATGCAGGAACTTCATTCGCCACCAAATCTAACTGCACAGTATAAAAGTCAATCATTTCATGAGTATCACCAATAAATGTAACACTACGGCTATTAAGCAATAATTTGGTTATAGCAACAAGTTTTTCCATGTCCAAATTAAGTTTTGTCTGACGAAGATTGCTGATAGCTTCAACATATAAAGAATCAGCTAAATTATCCAATGATGTACGCATAAACTGCTGCATATTAGATACCGTTCTTACCATATTTAAATTACGAATAAAATAGTCTAAACCATCTTTAAAATCCTGGAAAGAACTGTATCCTATCTTTTGAACAAAGCGACTAACCGAAGCAATAGAAATATTTGCTTCTTGAGCAATCTGCTCTAATGAAACGGTTTTAATATCACCAATATGTTCAATGATAATTCTAGCAATATTGTATTCATTAGTATTAGAAAGATTTTCATTACAATATCTAAAAAAATTAAATCCCAACTGCTCGTGTCTCTTCATAAATTCCCTCCATTTTTTATATTATATCAATTAAATATCTTAATTAAAAGGAATTCTCTTTAAATGTCTAGACACATAAAAATAACCGGGACCGGTTATTTTTATAAAGACATACTTTTACGGTCAAAAATTATTCCACCTCCCCCATAACAAACAATCATTACTACAAGTAATCCTCCTAACATTAAATAACCTTCATTATTACCGTTAATCAATTTTTGAGGATCAAATAAAGTTAATAATGTTGCAAATTTAAGTCCTTCCATACTTCCTTGCATATTCGAAAGCATTTGAATCATAATAAAAACTATCGGGATTCCCGCTCCAAATAACGATGCTAAGCGGTACTCATTAAAAATACAAGAACACATATAACAAATTCCTGTTAATGTTAACTGTAAAATGAAAACTCCTAAATTTAAAACCAAATAAGCTCCAATATCCAAATCACCAGGAAACATCAAAGCACTACATCCAAGCCCTAAACCTGTACAAAAAGCAATTAAAACAAATAAGTTTGTTATGATAACCAGCATTTGTGTAAACCACACAGATCTACTCTCAACGCCACTACATAATAAATAACTCATCACACCATTATCAACTTTTCGAACAACTAAACGTAATGCTAGTAAAATTCCAAAAATCAAAGGAAAAACAATCATGATTAAACCATATAAATAAGTAGAGAGAAAATCAATCAGTGTTGTCGGGGTACCACTCATTCCTACCATTGCCATTATTTCAGGCATACTTTTAGCAAATGTTTCTAGCGCTGTTCCTAGCTTAGGATCATACATTGCTAACATGATCGTTGTATACATTGTCAAAATCAAACAAAAAATAACTAGTATCTTATAATTAGATTTCCATTCTAATTTAAATAGCGCTTTATTGAACATGTTGATTTCCTCCATAAAATTGCATAAAAATTTCTTCTAAACTTTGGTGTGCAATATCAAAATTCATTAATTCGTAGTTATTTAAACAACTGATCAATTCATTAATTTCATGCTTTATTACAACCTCAACAACATTATCATCAGCATTTCTAATTGTAAAAGATTCTTTTTGAAATTTGTAAGCATCTTGATGATTTTTAAATGTTATTATATATATCTTTTGTTTCGATTTCTTTAATGTGTCAATATCCTCAATACTCACCATTCGTCCTTGACGAATAATTCCTACCCGATCACATGTTTTCTCTACTTCTTCAAACATATGTGAGGACATCAAAATAGTCTTACCACGCTTCTTTTCTTCAATAATTAAATTAATAAACTCACTTTGCATTAAAGGATCAAGTCCACTAGTTGGCTCATCTAAAATAAAAACAGCTGGATCATGCATAAAAGCTACTACCAAACCTATCTTTTGTTTCATCCCTTTTGACATCTTTTTGATTTTTACATGAGGATCAAGATCAAAGCGTTCAATTATTTCTTCAGCACGCCCCAAATCCTTCATTCCCCGATACTCAGCCATAAATTTAATAAACTGAATTCCAGTAACCTCCTCCATTAAATTAATTTCTCCTGGAATATAACCAATCTTCTTTTGAATCTCTGCAATTTTCTTACTACAATCCATCCCTTCAATTAAACAGGTTCCTTCTTTAGGAATAATAAACCCTAACAAATGTCTAATTGTTGTAGTTTTTCCAGCACCATTAGGTCCTAAAAAGCCAAAAACTTCACCTTTTTCGATTTTAAAAGAGACATCAAATATTCCTTTATCATTACCATAATCTTTTGTTAAACCATTAATCTCAACAACACTCATATAAATTCCTCCCGATAGAAATTCTCTTTTATAATATCCAAATATCTAAAATACTCATCTTGAATCTCTTTCATATTAACATTTTCTAAATCCTGATATCTATCCATATATCCTTGCGACATCCAATAAATTATGTTCCAAACTTCTTCAGGATCAACTCCTGCTTTAAACTTACTAATATCAGCACGTTTAATTAAATTATATGATGCTATTACCTCTGCATATAATTGTTCATAACTATTTCCTACTATTTCCTTACGATTTTGGTAATAGCGCAGTGAAAAGCCATAAATATATGGATATTTAGACATCATTTCCATTTTGCCTAACACTGCTAATTTAATTGCATCAAAAAAATCTTTACCATCTATAATATTCATTTTTTCAAATAACTTCATCACTAGTCTAGCGCTATATTGTGCTAAGTACTGATACAACTCTAGTTTATTGTGAAAATAATAAAACAATAGTCCCTTTGATATTCCCGCTTTGGCTGCAATATCATCGGTTAATGCATGTTTATAATCATTTTTACTAAATACTTCTAACCCTGCATTAATAATGGCCAGTCTTTTTTCTTCGTTTAATTCAAAGAATTTTTGGTTCATTTTATCACCCCTTTGACTGACTTGATTAATTAAATTATAGCAAATTGACTCGTTTCAACAACCCCTCGTATCAATCTTTATGCAATCTTAATAGTCCAAAAAATAAAGACCAAAATGAAATATTTTGATCTTTTCATCATCCTATCTTACTAAACTCTTAGCTAACCAAATATCTGGTTTTCCTAAACCATTGGCATCAGGAATCACCCCAACTATTTGATATCCTATCTTTTGATAAAACTCATAGGGATGTCGTTCAAGATTCCTAATATTTTTTATCTTTGAATATAGATCATCAAATAAATTAGTATTAGCCAATGTTGTTTTATCAAATTCATCATCACTGCCTAAATAAATGGTACAGCAGCCACAATTCTTAAGCTCATTTTCTAATGCTGTACAAAGCTTTGTACCAATACCTTGACCTTGCCACTTTTTAGAAACCGCCAAAGGATGCAATTCCCAAGCAGTGATTCCATACTGGGGAATAGCCCCAACCAACCCCATCAATATATCATTTTCAACTGCCCCCAGCATTATTCTATTTGTCGATAAACATTTTGTTATTTCTAGCTCGGCACAATCTTTATATGCATATGGAAATGCTTCAATCAATAATGTAGCTGCCTGCTGACGATAATAGGTTAAATTAGATGTTAACTTAATTATTTCCATATTTTCACCCCTTTTACTTATATAATACCATCTATTTTACTTTAAGCTGCTTAATTCTTATTTTTATATTATTAATAATATAAAAATAGGCTGTAACTAAATAGAATAAATTTATTCTAGAGGGGTTATACCTCTTTTTTATTTCAACTGTTTTTGGATATTCATAAATGTAATGTAAATATCTTTATTTTTAACTATTATAAATAATTATTTCTCTTTTCGATACTTTCTATGTTGGTTTTCAAGAAATGTGATACTAGAATAAAAACTGTACCAGTTAAATGAAAAAAAGCAATCAGCCCTTCATGCCTACAAAGCTCATATCACTTTCCTTTCTTAATAGAACTGCTAGCTATCATATAGATTTACCTCAAAAGTATTCTAACAAAGAGTCCAGTTTTTAGCTATTTAAAATACTTATTTATTAAATCATTTATATACATATCACCCCAATATCATATTTCCTGCAAAACAGGCATTAAAGACTCCCCCGCTTTGAAAGATAGTATTCTACTTTTGGAGAAATTTAAGGATATTCTTTTCTTATAATGAAATAATCAGCCTCGAGTTCTTTTAATTGTGTACTTAACATTTTGTGTGATATAGTCCCCAATGGACGTTTTAATTCACTATATCGCATTAATTCAGTTTTCCAAAGCTAAAATAAAATATTCATCTTCTATTTGCCACCTATAATTGACATTGTATATTCAAGATGGTTTTGAATTAACTGCTCCATTTGTTTACATCTATACTTATTTTTTCTTCCATTTTAAACTCTCCTTTTAGATAGTATCTTACCTAAAAGTGCATACTGTTATTTTTGTTAAGGTAGTGCTATATTACACTTAATAAAAAGAAAAAAGGAGTAATGATGATGAGAAATTTAGATAAATCAATTTCAATCAACGGATTGACGTTAAAAAACAGATTAGTAATGCCCCCAATGGCAACATCAAGTGCTAATGATGGTGAAGTAAGTCAAAGAATTCTTGATTATTATGATAAGAAAACAAAAGGTGGATATATTGGATTAGTCATTACTGAACACAGTTACATTGATATTCAAGGAATGGCCAATCCTAAACAAATGTCAGTAGCAAAGGATAGCGATATAAAAGGATTAAAGCAATTGGTAAATATAATTCATAACAATGGAAGCAAGGCGTTTGCTCAAATAAATCATGCCGGTTCAATGGCAAGAGGAACAGGATTACCTACTGTTAGTGCAAGTAATACAATACCAATAACAATGAAAGAATCCAATATCGAAATACCAGAAGAATTGAGTAAAGAACAGATTCAATATATAGTAAAAAGATTTGCTGATGCAGCCAGACGCGTAAAGTTAGCAGGTTTTGATGGGGTAGAAATTCATTCTGCACATGCATATCTTTTAAATCAGTTCTATTCGCCAATAACCAATCATAGAACAGATGAATATACTGGTACAACACTTGAAGGTCGATTGAGAATTCATAAGGAAGTTATTGAAGCAGTTCGAAGTGAAGTTGGAGAAGACTTCCCAATTGCTTTACGCTTAGGTGGGTGTGATTATATGGCTGGCGGCTCAACAATTGAAGATTCCATTAAAGCCTCTCAAATGCTTGAAAGTTATGGTGTAGATATCCTTGATATAACTGGTGGAATAAATCGCTATATGATTCCATGGAATAAAGAGCCAGGATATTTTTCAGATATGACAGAGCATATTATGGAAAAAGTTTCTATTCCAGTTATTTTGACAGGTGGAATAACTAATGCCATGGATGCTGAAAAACTACTGCAATTAAACAAAGCAGATTTAATTGGTGTTGGTAGAGCTATTCTAAAAGATGATAGTTGGGCAAAAAATGCAATGGAACAAAAATAATGCAAATACTGGTATCTATAATACAAGTATTTGTTGAATTACGATACAATAAATTCGGAGATGAATACTATCTCCGGAAATGCGGCAATGACCTCTAAAAAATTTAAAAAGAAAGTAAGAAAAGTTTCCAAGAAGTTAGGAAAAATTGCCTAAAACTTATATTTAAAACCATTTTTAAGATGGTAATTCTTCTTTACCATATCATATTTATTATTAATTTAAAATGTATTTTGAAATTATAAAATTTATTACAATTAAAAACAGATAAATTTGTATGTACCTAAGAAAAACATTATTCATTAATATATTAGAAAAATTATAAAGGAGAAGATACATACCTTTTATATGGGGCTTTGAATATAATGGGGAATTGATTACTTGTTTGAAATCACATGCCATAAGATTTATAAGATAATAAAAATAATGTATTTTTAAGTATATATTTTGATATTTAATCTTATTTAAAATATAGATTACAGTGTATATGAATAGCGATACAGCTGATAAACAATTATTTCTTGGATTTTGGGATTAATATAATAACTATCTTTTTCTTTTGTGAGTAAGGTAGTTATTTTTTCTATAATTATCTCAAAGAGTAATGTTACCACTATCGCTATAATTACGATTTTTTGATATTATTTTCACTATATAATTTCTAAATAATCAAAAAAGACAAGAAATAAATACCATGCTATAATAAGTACTGAAAAAGTTTAAATTGTAATGTAAGTTTACTATTTTAATTTTGGAAAATTATTCAGTATATTTGGGACATAATAATATAATGGGATATATTTTTATCAATTGCTATAGTATTTTTTAAAAGGAGGTAAAAATGAAATTAATATTAAGTGATAAATATCTAAATCTTGACGTATCAGATCATTCTAATACAAAATTTATAGATCTATCATCATTAAATATAGCTAACTGCACTGGATGCTTTGGCTGTTGGACTAAGACACCGGGGAAATGTGTTATACGTGACGATGCAACAAAAGTATATCCGTACATTGCCAAGAGTGATAATTTAATTTATATCAGTAAAATATTATATGGTGGTTATGATACCCCTATGAAGACAATGCTTGAACGTGCAATTCCGATTCAAAAGGCATTTATTAGAATACTAAACGGAGAAACACATCATGTTCAAAGAAGTGTAGAATTGAAAAATGCTACAATTATTGCCTATGGAGAAATAGACACTGAAGAAAAAGAGATATTTAAAGCTCTGGTTGAAAGAAATGCTAAAAACATGAATTTTAAACACTATAAAATATTATTTACAAATGAACAAAACCTAGAAAAAACTGTGAAAACGGAGATGATAAAATGGAGCGAATAGTGATATTAAACGGAAGTCCGCGAGCACCTAAATCAAATTCTAAATGTTATGCAGACATTTTTTCAAAAAAATATAATAAAGACATTGAATATTACAATATAACAAAGCAAAATCATGATAAATTATGTTCTAAAATGAATGATTTCTCCGATATGTTACTGGTTTTTCCATTATATGCTGACGGGATTCCTGCTACACTTTTAAATTTTCTTAAAAGTCTTGAAAACAACTTACCAGATAAAAAACCAGTAATTTCAGTAATAATAAATTGTGGATTTTTAGAATATACACAAAATGATTTAGCAGTTAAAATGATAGAGCTGTTTTGTAAGAAAACAAATTGTGAGTTTGGATCTGTTTTAAAAATTGGTAGTGGAGAAGCAATCCTAAAAACCCCTTTCAAAATATTTGTAACAAGAAAAGTAAAGAAATTAGCAAATTCAATCCTATCAAAAAACTATAAAACACTCCATATAACAATGCCGCTCACCCCAAAATTATTTATTAAAGCATCAACAAAATATTGGATTAAATATGGAAACAGAAATGGTATCACAAAAGAACAAATGGATACAATGAGTATAGAGGATGACAATACCTTAGTTTAACAGCTATATCAAAAAGGAGCTCTTATGATTTTAAATGTAGTTAGTTTTGATGAAGCTGCGCTCCATGTTCTTTTATACTAGCAATTATTCATATATTGTGTTTTTGGATAGAAGTTTAGAGTGTTTATCGAGAGCTCAACTAGATTATATTTTACATCAAGTCCAAACAGCCCAACTAATTTCAATATCTTCTGTTTTAGAATTTTAGTCCCATTTTCTATTAGCTAATCTTTATTTGAAAATCTCGGAGCATCATCCTTAGCATCTATTTGAACTTTTTGTACAAAATAATCATTATTTTCATCTATTAAATCAACAATAAAATTATATATTCCATCATTATACTCAGTAATATTCTTTTTAATAGCTTTATGCATTAAAGAAAAGAACTCAATATAGCTTATATTTGCAGTAAGTATTAATCCTATACAATCCTCTATATTGTTTTTTTGTATTATGTATGCCTACAAAACTCATATTGCTACAATCCTTTTTTAATAAATAATCAGCTGCATACATTATATTACCGCCAATTGTATTCTATCAAAATATGTATTTATTTACTGCTTTTAGAATATTAAAACAAAAAATCTCTTTAGTTTTGTTTATCTAAAGAGAAATTTTATATTATAAAAATGTTAGCAAATTTTAAAGATGCTTTTGCAGCAGATATAACAATCATAATATTTTTTCTTTATCTGTAAGCTAGATTAATATAATATATGGAATGATAACTACTATTTTATACTATTCAGTTCTATCTTAGTATTCCATATCGATGATAGTCAAATTAGTCTGAATCTGATGATTTCAAACAATGTCAAACTGCAACATTTTTAAAATTGTCATATGCATTAAATTATATATCATTTATTATCATACCTAAAGACATTCTTCGTCAAAATGATAAATCCTTAATTGATTTTACACAACTTTTTGATATCATGCATTAAATAATCCTTCTCTATTAGAGGCTTGAATATATTTAAAATATTATCATCTAATTTATTCAAAATCTGAATATAGATAATTGGATGATAGTCAGCAAACATAATAGTTGATGGATTATTTTTTATGAGTGACAAAATTGCATTGAGATTTCCATCTGAAATATCAATACTATGTTTTGTGCAAATCAATCTTAAATCTTCAAAAGACATTTCTTGTATCTTGTGATTAATTGTTTTTATGGTATCATTCATAAACATCATACCTCCTTGCAATAGCAGTGCAACGAAAATGTCTTTATACTTTAATTATACTAATATTCAATAAGTTGTAAATTTATATAATAAGATTTTGTTTGATATTCAAAACAAAATTATCAAAATAGAATTAAGAAATATATATAAAGAAAATAATTTTACCAATACCATCAAATTAAGATGACAACATTTTAATTCAAAGGAATTATCTAAAATTAATTGCATTGAATTGTTATTTTTTTATAAAAAAACATATGATAAAAAGTGGCTGTAATGATTGTGTAGTTTTTTAGCTATTTTAGAGTATTACAGTTCTTTTTTTGTAAATTAAAATAAATGATAAAATTTTAGCCTTTTTACTCTGTCTTTTCCTCATTAATTTACTGTTTTTTGACGCATTTTAAAAGAATTACCTTATTTTTGAAAAAATTTATATCTCTAATTTTACACCTGCTGGTGTTCTTTTAGGAAGCTTTCCATAGATTGCTTCATATTTTTCATCGATGGTATATATGTTTTTAAATCATTACCGTTACGCTGATATATATAATTCTTATAATTCCATCACTTATCCCAAATTGGATATTATATTCAGATTTAAATACATTTGTATGCTTATAGTAATCGTATTTTATATGCATAAATGTTACATCAAGATCTATTTTGAAACAGCTGTTACGGTTTCCCGGCATATCTATATGAATAGTATATTCCCATCAAACATTTTGTGATAAAAACAGATTGGTTGGATTAAACTATTGCGTCACAGGCAACGTGCATAACAGTGTATCGTTTTTCCAACGTATGCGTTACTAAATGAAGAATATAAAGATAGGACAAAAAATATATGTTTAAATCCAGAATATATCACACTGACAATTTGTAAGACGATATTAGAAAACAAACAAAAGATGTATGCACCATATAAAAGATCAATCACAAAAAAAGCTACATTAAAAAATATGAATATGTATGTCCCAACATAAAGATTTTAGAATACAGCGCTACAAATAAGTTAGGATATAGGAAATACAAATTAAATCCATAGAATTGCAAAAAACATCACAATTTGAGATATACAAGAGTAAAAAGGTCTTAAGGAGAATCAGCATCAAGGACTAATGATTTTTGCGTATCACATTCTAAAAATAATAGCAAGATAGGGGAACAACACTGTATGTAATCCAAAAACGCTATTTTTCTATAAGTTAGTCAATATAAAAAAAGCGATACTCGTTTTGGAGTATCACTTTGTCAAAAGTCTGAAAAAGCGTTCATCATAGAGTGCTTTTTGCACAAGACAAAACCACAACATAATTATTTACCCGTTACAGCCTCTTTCTTAATATTTCTATATTCTTTAATGTATGGATCCCGATAAAAAGAATAAGCTAACTGTAAACACATACAACACCAAATTACCGGTTCACAAATAATAACCCCAAAATATCCTAACAATGGAATAAACAGCCAAACAAATACTATTTTCCCAATAAATTCAATTATGCTTGAAACTAAAGGAATAATCTTACGCCCCAATCCCTGTAAAGAATTTCTAAGATTCAATAAGATTCCTAACATACAATAAAATGGAGCATTTAGCATTAAATATAATGAACCATTATCAATTACTACTGCACTACTTGACCCTGACAATAATTGAACTAGAGTTGGGGCAATAAAGAATAATACAACTGTTGCAATAACACTCCACCCTACTGCAATTAAATTAGCATAACGGACCCCTTGTCGAATTCGCAATCCTTGATTTGCCCCTTTATTTTGTGAAACAAAAGTAGATAGGGCTAGACCCAATGTTGCTGCAGGCATCATACAAAAACTATTTAATTTACGAGCAGTAACATGTCCAGCAATAATTAAATAACCAAATTTGTTGATGGCGGTTTGCAAAATAACAGTTCCTGTAGAAACAATCGACATCATTAATCCCATCGAAAAACCTTGCCCTGCCAATTCTTGATATAGTTCCCTGCTAATTTTAAAATGCTCTTTGTGAGGAAGCAAAATAGGACATTTTTTATAAATATAATAAAAACAAAGAATTGCCGAAACTCCTTGAGCAATAACAGTTGCAATAGCAGCACCTTGAATTCCCATATTAAATTGAGTAATAAATAATAAATCTAATCCTACATTCAAGACTGAAGAAATAAGTAAAAAAACAAGCGGCATTACACTATTGCCAATTGCTCGCAATAATCCAGCACACAAATTATAAGCAAACATTACCCCAACAAAAATAGTAATCATAAAAATATAATCATATGCCTCATTAATTATATTTGCTGGTGTATTTAATAATTCTAATAGCGGATATAAACAAAACTGTGAAAAAAGCATTAAAATAATAGTTAACAAGATTCCTATTACGATTGATCCCGCAACTGATTTTTTTAACAAGTTCTCATCTTTAGCACCAAAACTTCGTGCTGTAACAATACTTAATCCATTTCCTACCCCTAAAGCAAAACCAACTAATAATTCATAAATAGCACCACATGCTCCAATTGCCGCCAATGATGTATCCCCTAAAAAGTTTCCTACGATCATCGTATCCATGGTATTGTAAAGTTGTTGAAAAACATTAGCCACAAATAATGGAAACGCAAAGATCAACAATGATTTTAAAATTGGATCTTTGGTTAAATCAACTTTCATTTTAAACATAATTTTCCCTCTTTTATCTATTATAACTCATATTATTGTATTCCTATTATCGCCACTTTTCAACAATATCCCTTTTCAAAGAATGAAAAAACCAAGTTAACACTTGGTTTATAATGTCGCAATAAAATCTTTTAATATTTCGTAACAATTTACAAATGATGCAACTTCCATACGTTCATCTGGAGTGTGGATGTCTGCCATATTAGGACCCATCGTAATAATATCTAGCGCTGGCATCTTTCCTTTAAAGATTCCCGTTTCTAGTCCACCATGAGTAGCTACTTCTTTTACTTCTGCTCCAGTACGTTTAAAATAAAATACTTTAAATAAATCACGTAATTTTGAATGTTGGTCGTAATTCCAACCAGGATAATAATTTGCTGGAGTAATTGTGCCACCAAAGGCATCTGCAATAATATCTAATTCATCAACCATGTTCATCACAGCGCTTTTCATTGGTGAACGTAGTAAATAATCTATTTTTAATTGTTTATCTTTAATTGATACTACACCCATATTTAATGAAACCGTTGTCAAATCTTCAATCACTAATGAACGTTCGACAAAACCACTCTTAGCTGCCATCATTAATTTTATAATATCTTTTGATTCTTTTATACTCAACGTTTGCTGTGCAATATCATTATTTAATGATAACTCAACTTTAACACCAGGATCACTAATTTCAAATTCTTCACTAAAATAATCTTGATACTCATCTGCCACTTCCTGAAGTAACTTAAAATCACTTGTACTAGCAAAAACAATTGCACATTCACGGGGAATCGCATTATTTTTTAATCCACCATTTAGATCCACTAGCTGGATATCTAAATTTGCCTTGATCATACCATACATAACTCGAGCAGCCAATTTATTGGCATTTCCTTTACCGCGATGAATTTCACCTCCAGAATGTCCTCCTGATAATCCTTTTATTAATAATGTATAAGTTGGATTTTCATTACTAGTAAAATATAATTCCTTAGTAATCATTACATCACAGCCTCCTGATGAAGTTGTGCAAATTTCTCCTTCATTTTCACTATCTAGCCCAATCATTCTTGTCGCCTTTAATAAACTTGCATCAAAACCTAACGCTCCATCAAGACCAACTTCTTCGGCAACTGTAAAAACACACTCTAAAGGTGGATTTTTAACATTAGGATCACTTAAGATTGCCAACATATAAGCAACTCCATAGCCATCATCTGCTCCTAATGTCGTCCCATTAGCACTAACATAGCCATCTTCAAGATACAAATCTAATGGATCATGTTCAAAATCATGATTACTATCTTTATTCTTTTCATTGACCATATCCATATGTGCTTCCAACATCAGTGTTTCATGATTTTCATATCCTTGACTAGCTTCTTTGTAAATAACAATATTATTTAAGTGATCCCGATGATATCTAAAACCTTTTTCTTTCGCGAATGCTTCAACAAAGTCAGCAATCTTTTCTTCATTATAAGAGCCATGGGGAATTTTACAAATTTCCTCAAAATAATAATTAACTAAAATCTCTGTGTCTAAAACAGCCATTATACCTAACCTCCATTTTCACTATTTTTATTATAACAAAATGTTTAACTAATTAACAAATCAAATTAAATGATGTATAATAATATTATTAAAGGACTTTAATAATTATTTTAATTTAGATTAACCTGTCATTAAATATCACAATCATGTATAGCTTTTAGGAGGACTAGCCAATG
Source organism: Thomasclavelia ramosa DSM 1402 (assembly GCF_014131695.1). Lineage (NCBI taxonomy): Bacteria > Bacillati > Bacillota > Erysipelotrichia > Erysipelotrichales > Coprobacillaceae > Thomasclavelia > Thomasclavelia ramosa. Next base: position 685,173 of record NZ_CP036346.1, on the reverse strand, counting down.
AAAAGACAGGCATTAATACTAAGCAGTATTTATTTGATTATAATGTGTCTAGGTTATATTTGGTGCTATCCTTTTTTCAAAATAGAAACAATTCTTTTTGATTTGATCTTTAGAACAGTTTTATGGTCAATATCTAGCTATGGATTATATATTGTCTTGCTAATACTAAAAAAAATTCAGTTTGTTAAAAAACATTGCCATTAGCAAACCATTTTTAATAACCTGCCTCCCTTACATTTATTTAATTATATTTCTTGTAGAAGGATTCATTGGTTTAGTAATGGTTTTTGTTTTTAAAACATATGTTTTTGCTTACTCTTTTTTCTCAATATTAACTATCCTCCATGCAATCAAATTATCTCAAGATCTTCTCAACAATTATTGTACTTATTAATAATGCAGGAGTGGCGGAATGGCAGACGCGCTAGTTTCAGGTTCTAGTGAGATTTTCTCGTGTGGGTTCAAGTCCCATTTCCTGTACCATAATTAATTTAAAGTTTGTCGATTGTTATCTACAAACTTTTTTGTATTTATTTAATAGCCTAAAGCCCCCTGCTAAACTCACACTAAAGTGAAAAAACTTTTACTCTAGGTTACTATCTGATAGAATATAAGAAAAGCGAGGTAAATAAATATGATTAGAACACGAAGATCAGCCTTCTTAAAATAGAAAAACTAACTATATATAAATCAAGGAATTTTAGGAACATATAAAACAATGAATCTAAGTTATACTATTTTTCATTTCGACGATGAAACTTTTTCTATCCTATGGAGTGAATATAATTATAAATTTAAATATTTCTATCCAAATTACTTAAATAATCTTAAAACTTACGGTGAAATTAAAAAATATTTCCTAAACAAGAATCTGTTAATTCATTTAACTTTTCCTGTCCACCCTAGGTAACATTCAATGAGTTTTTTTAACAATTAATGATAAGCCACATTACTTATTACCAATTTTCGCAATTGGTAAATACTACAAACAAAATGATAAAACTCTTCTATCACTATCAATTAGAGTACATCATCAATTATGTGGTGCTTACCATGTTTCTCATTTTATTAATGAATTACAAATTATGATTAATGAACATAAATTTATAAAGGAATAATGATATGATTGAAATTAATAAAAAACTAGTACAAAACTTAATTAATGAACAATTTCCTCAATGGAAAGATTTAGTAATTGAACCAGTCGCTAAAAGCGGACATGATAATCGAACATTTCATTTAGGATCAAAGATGACTGTCCGTTTGCCTAGTGGTAAAGGCTATGCAGCCCAAGTTGAAAAAGAACTTACATGGCTACCTTATCTCCAAAAACATTTAACCATGACAATTTCTTCGCCAATAGCTAAAGGTTATCCAAGCTGTGGATATCCATTTTCTTGGTCAATCAACAAATATATAGAAGGTGATACTTTAACAAAGCAAAACATTAATAATTTAAATGAATTTGCTGATGACCTAGCTAAATTCTTAAAAGAATTTCAGAAAATTGATACAACCAATGGTCCTCAAGCAGGACTTCACAACTATTATCGTGGTGGTTATCTAGCAGTATATCACAATGAAACAATCGAAGCTTTAGAAAATCTTAAAACCGTTTTACCAACTGAGCTGCTACTGAAAATCTGGCAACGTGCCCTTAATGCATCAGTATCTGATTTAAATGTTTGGGTTCATGGCGATATAGCCCCTGGCAATTTACTTGTTAAAAATGGTAAATTAGCAGCAGTAATTGATTTTGGTGTTTTAGGTGTTGGAGATCCTTCTTGTGATTATGCAATGGCTTGGACTTTTTTTGAAGAAGAAAGCCGACAGCGATTCTTAAAAAAACTAGATCAAGGGATGATTGATCGTGCTTGTGGCTGGGCTTTATGGAAGGCCCTGATCACATATAATAGCGATGAAGCAGAACGTGCGGAAAATGCTCAATATACAATCAATGAAATTATTAAAGATGAAAAAAAACTTGGTTAAATCCAAGTTTTTTTATCCTTTTTGTTCAATTTTATCTAATGCTTTAATAACATCCCAACAAAAATTATTTGGTTGTGCTAATTCTACGAAATGATGTCGCTTGAATTGTTTCATTACATTTTTTTGGACTCCAGCAAATAAAACATTAATATTATTTTGGCGACATAATTCTACTACATCAATAAACTCCCGGATCCCTGAATCATCGATTGAAGGTACACCACGCATTGAAAAAATAATATTATTACATTCATTTAAAATCTCATTAACTTTTGTAATTATTTGTTCTTGATTTCCAAAAAACAATGGACCAGCCATATAAATTACTTTAGTCCTTTGATGATCATAATTTAACTCCTTATCAAGTCGTTGTGGTTCAATATCACTTGTTTCAATATCTAAATCAGAATTATTGATTACAAATAAAATCATAGATATAAACACTCCAATTACAATTGCAACTGTCAAGTCAAATACAACGGTCGCTAACATTGTTACTAAGAATTGTGTCATACTTGTTTTTATTCGTTTCGAAAAAAATTGTTTAATTTCATGCCATTCATTCATTTTCCAGGCGGTCATAATTAACACACCGGCTAAAGCTGATAAAGGAATTCTTGACATAAATGGACCTAAAACAAACATTGAAATTAGTAAAGCCGCTGCATGAAAAATACTAACTAAACGCGTTTGACCGCCAGCTTTAATCGCAACACTCGTTCTAGCAATAGCAGCTGTAGCAGGAACACCTCCAAAAAAAGGAATAACCATATTACCAATCCCTTGTGCAAAAAGTTCTTGATCAGCATTTAACTTTTCATTTTTCATTTTTCCAGCACTAGCACCGCATAAAAGTGATTCAATCATTCCTAACATAGCAATACTAAATGCAGGAATAATTAGATTTGTTATTGCTGTTAAATTTAAACTATTCAATGACAAACGAGCTTTAGGCAATAATGTAGATGGAATACTCCCGACCTCTGCTACATTAAATTTAAATACTAAATTAATAATCAAAGCAATAATAATTCCAGCTAATGAAGCCGGAAATATATTTCCCCATTTTTTAGGCCATAAAATAATAATTGCTATTACTAGTATCCCAAAAAACAGTGCCTCTAAATTTACATTAAAGCCTAACATACGATAAGATAAGATTTTTTCAATCGGATTGCTTCCTTTCGAAGTAACTCCAAAAAAATTATCAATTTGTCCAGTTGCAATAATTATTGCGATTCCACTCGTAAATCCAGTAATTACACTAGCTGGTATAAATGATACTATCTTACCAAACTTAAATAATGAAGCAATTAATAACATTACCCCAGAAATAAAACTAGCAACAAACACCCCCTGTAAACCATATGTAGTTGACAATCCAATTAAAATTGCTGACATTGCTCCAGTTGGTCCAGAAATTTGATACGATGCCCCAGATAAGCCACCGATCAATAATCCTGCTATAATCGCTGTAATCAAACCAGCCCCAGCATCAGCACCACTACTCACCCCAAAAGCCAAAGCTAACGGCAACGCAACCGCAGCTACGGTTAATCCTGCCAAAATATCCATTACTAGCTTTTGACCATTATAACCTGCAAATTCTTTTTTCAAACTTAATACATAATCTTTAAACATCCTACCCTTTATCCTTTCAAAATACTTTTTTATTATAATGATAAATATTAGTGATTTAAAGTAAAAAATAAATATTTTACTGTTTTTTATTAATATTTCTAACTTATTATAAAAATATCGATAAAATCATCAACCATAAAAAGACTACTACTTCTACTCTAAATACATTAAAAGAGGCTATAACACCTAAAAGTTTAAAAAACTTTATTCCTTATAGCCTCTTTTATTCAGCCTCTCCAATAATATCAATTAATTTAGCCAATGGTTCACTTATATATTTTTCTTGATGATATAAAAGCTTTGTTTTATTATAAAGCAATTCATCTGTTTCCACCGTTTTTAAAGTACCATGCTTTAACTCCTCAGTAACTAAAAGAGTAGGTAAAACCGCAAAACCAAATCCAGCCTTACATGCTTCAATCAGGACCTTTGAATTTACACTTGTCCATTTAGGATATGCTGCCAATCCTCGCAAATATAAACAACTATCAATAATATCTCTAGTTGCACTCCCTTTTTCACGAAGCAAAAGATCATGAGTACAAAGTTCTTTTAATGTAATTTCATTATCCGCAAAATAATCTGGTGCACATAAAACGTTTAATTGATAAGAAGAAAAATCTATTACAATAAAGGGTCCTGGTGGAACTACTCCCTCTACCAAAGCAAGATCGGCTTCTCCACATTCCAAAACTGCCAATGCTTCTTTTGCACTGACCACTTGCACCTCAACCTTAATATTAGGATAGCTGCTTGCAAATTGTTTTAGAATCTTTGGTAACCAAAAGGTTGCAATAGTAATACTTGAAACAACTTTTAGAGGCGCACTCATTTCCAAAACATCTATTTGTTTTTCTAAGTCATGATATAGTGATAAAATTGGAATAACTTTTTCCAATAATAATTTCCCTGCAGGAGTCAATATAATTGCCTTTGATAAACGATCGAATAGGACAACATTTGTTTGTTGTTCTAATTCCCTAATCGCATGCGATACTCCAGATTGCGTAATAAATAATTGTTTTGCTGCTTTAGTAAAACTCCCTGTATCAACTACTGTTTTAAATATTAATAAATGTCTAAGGTTCATAGCTTTCTCCTATCATGAATAAAAGTAATGTATTTCATTAAATTATATCATTTTACTAATGTATATACAACTTATATAATCTTGATATATAAAGGAGAATATTAATGAAAGCAAATAAACTAAAAGACCTTACATGGTTGTTCTTTATCAATATTTTTATTAGCAGCTTTACATTTGGAGGTGGTTATGTGGTTGTATCAATGGTTCGTAAGTATTTTGTTGAAAAAAGAAAAATTTTCAATGAAAGTGACTTAATCACCATGTCGGCAATTAGCCAAACAACACCTGGAGCAATCGCAATCAATCTTGCGGCATTAGCTGGTTATAAAGTTGCCGGTACCATTGGAACTATCGTTAGTTGCATTGGAGCGATTATTCCGCCAATTACTATTTTGGCAGTTGTTTCATTATGGTATCAAGTTTTTAGTACAAATCACATCATTATGGCTATCTTAAAAGGAATGCAAGCCGGAATTGCTGCTATTATCGTGGATATCCTAATAGGAATGACAAGAGCTATTAATGAACAACATTCAAAATTATTAACCGCGATGATTCCTATTACTTTCATTGCCAGCTATATCTTTAAAGTTAATATCGTTGTAATAATCTTAATTACAATTATCGTAGCCACTGCTCAACTATACTATCGCCGGAGGTACTGCCAATGTTAAATTTATTTATAATTTTCTTTAAAATTGGATTATTCAGTATTGGTGGCGGCTATGCAATCATTCCTTTGATTCAAGAACAGGTCGTCAATAACTATCATTGGATCAGTGCCAATACATTTACTGACATTATCACAATTTCGCAAATGACACCTGGCCCTTTAGCAGTTAATACCTCTACTTTTGTGGGTATTCAACTAGCTGGAATTAGTGGTGCTATCGTTGCTACAATTGGTTGTATTTTTGCTGGAGCAACAATTTCAATTATCCTTTATCTTCTTTTTACTAAATATCAAAAACTAGAAATAATTACAAATATTCTAAATACTTTAAAAGCTACATCAGTTGGTTTGATCATGTCTGCTGGTGCAACAATTTTAATTCTAACTTTTGTTGAAAATAACTCTATCAACTTTTTAGCAATAATTATTTTTGTAATTTCTTTATTATGGTTACAAAAAAAGAAACCTAATCCGATTGCCCTAATGATTATCACAGGAATTATTGGATATTTCGTATATTAAGACAAAACCCGGTTACTAAATCTAATAATGACCTTTGATTTCTTATTTATTCAGCTAGTTCTAAAATGCCTAACTAAAGATTATCTTTATTTCCAATGAACATTTTAACAAAATCAAAAAAAACTGCCTATATGACATTAAGAAGTGTCTAATATGAATGGTTTTGGTCTTGTCTAATTTAATATCAACAATCCATTTTTTACATTACATCAACAAATTAGTCAATCAATTTAATATAGATAATTATCTAGCTTCTAAATTACTTTATTAATAACGCTGATATTCATATCCTAAACTCTAATTAATTATTCTGAATAGATAAAAATAATTGTATTTTTTATTACAAATATTTATCACTTCTTTGATAATTATCAAAATATTTAGTTTTAGTATAGCTTTCCTAACATTATTGAAAGATAACAATCTTACTTCTAATATAAATCAATACTTGACTTCATTGAATATTGAAGATAATAAATGTATACATAATTCAAAATACATGAATATCTCATTATTAAATAATTTTCCTTACTAAACCACTATTCTTATAATTGTGTGACCTAGTTACAGAACTAATTTTAAATTAAAATTATAATAATCTTGAAAATGAATCATAGATTAATAATTATGGAGGAAAAAAATGAATACTAATCAAAAAATTCTTATCGTAGGCGGAGTCGCTGGTGGCGCTTCAGCTGCTGCTCGTCTAAGACGTTTAGATGAATCTGCCAACATTATTATGTTTGAAAAAGATGAATATATATCATTTGCTAACTGTGGTTTACCCTATTATATTGGTGGTGAAATCACTGATCAAGAGGCTTTAACCTTACAAACTCCTGACAGTTTTAAAGCACGCTTTAATGTCGATGTTCGCAACTTTAACGAAGTTACTGCTATTACTCCTGAAACTAAAACCGTTACTGTATATAATCATCAATTACAAAAAGAATATCAGGAAAGTTATGATAAATTACTTCTTTCAATGGGAGCAAAACCAATCAAGCCAAATATTCCTGGAATCAATTCAAATAAAGTTTTTACACTTAGAAATATCCCTGATACTTATGCAATAAAAGAATACGTTGATACCCATAAACCAAAACATGCAATTGTTGTAGGTGGGGGATTTATTGGTATTGAAATGGCAGAAAATTTACATTCAACTGGAATAAATGTAACGATTGTAGAAATGGCTAATCAAGTCATTTCTCCGATTGACTATGAGATGGCTTGTGAAGTTCATCAACATCTTATAAGCAAAGGAATTAACTTAGTTTTAGAAACAGAACTTCAAGCTATTAATGAAGCCGATAACAAGCTGACAGTTACTCTAAATAATCAAACTGTAGATACAGATATGGTAATTATGGCAATTGGTGTGGTACCTGAAACTAAGATTGTAAAAAATACAGAAATTGCAACTAATTCTCGCGGAGCAATCATCGTCAACGATAAGATGGAAACATCAATCAAAGATATATATGCTGTAGGCGATGCTATTGAAATCAAAAATTTTGTTACTAATAAAGCAAGTTATGTACCCCTAGCAGGCCCAGCTAATAAACAAGGACGAATTGCAGCTGATAATATTTGCGGTTTTGATCGCCATTATCAAGGAACACAAGGTTCATCAATTTTAAAAGTCTTTGACTTAACTGTTGCAAGTAGCGGAATCAATGAAAAAACTGCTAGGGAATTAAATCTCAATTACGATAAAGTCTACACATATTCAGCTAATCATGCCGGCTATTATCCAGGTGCGGTCAATATGTCAATAAAAGTCCTTTTTGATAAATCAACGGGAACCATTTTAGGGGCTCAGATAGTTGGTTATGATGGGGTTGACAAGCGCATGGATGTTTTAGCAGCTGCTATTCGTGCCAAAATGACGGGTTTTGATTTAACTGAATTAGAACTTTGCTATGCTCCACCATATGGATCAGCAAAGGATCCTGTTAACATGGCTGGTTTTGTAATTGAAAATATTCTTACTGACAAGATCAAACAATATAATTGGGATGATGTTGCATCACTGCCCCGTGATGGCAGTGTGATTCTATTAGATACTCGTACTGAATTAGAATATGCAAATGGTCACATCGATGGTTACATTAATATTCCATTGGATTCCTTGCGAACTCGTCTTCATGAGCTTAATTTAAATAAACCTATTTATGTAACCTGCCAGATTGGACTTAGAGGCTATATAGCATCACGGATTTTAAGTCAAAATGGTTTTGATACTTATAATCTCAATGGAGGATATCGCTTATATAATACAATTTTTAATCAAGAACATGATGAACCCAAAATCAAGACAATGCATCCTGCTTGTCCCATAGAAAATCCAGAAACAATTAAAATTAATGCCTGCGGTCTTCAGTGTCCAGGTCCGATTGTAAAATTATCAGCATCACTAGAAACTGCTAAAGATGGCGATATTATTGAAATTCAAACTACGGACCCGGCTTTTGCTACAGATCTAGATGGCTATTGTCGTCGTACTGGTAATGAACTAATAGAACTTAGCTGTAATAAAGGAATTAGCAGTGCTAAAATAAAGAAAGGACAGAACAGTATCTCAAACGGAAATAAAAATAATAAAAATATGATTGTTTTCTCTGGAGATTTAGATAAAGCAATTGCATCATTTATTATTGCTAATGGCGCAGCGGCTATGGGACGAAAAGTCACAATGTTCTTTACCTTCTGGGGACTAAATATCATTCGACGACCAGAAAAGGTTAAAATCAAAAAAAATTTTATTTCAAAAATGTTTGCAATGATGATGCCTCGTGGTTCAAAAAAACTATCGCTTTCAAAAATGAATATGGGTGGTATGGGAGCTAAAATGATCCGTACTATTATGAAAGATAAAAATATTGACAGTTTAGAAGATTTAATCAAACTAGCTCAAGATAATGGTGTTGAACTAATTGCCTGTTCGATGAGTATGGATGTAATGGGCATTAAACAAGAAGAATTGATTGATGGTGTTACATTATCGGGAGTTGCTACTATGTTAGCTAACGGTGAAGAATCTGATATGTCACTATTTATATAACAAAAGGAGCTTGGAATTAATTCCAAGTCTCCTTTTTATGATTGTTTCTTTTTTCTTAAAATTCCAATTCCTAAGATGCTGATCAATAATGTTCCCGCCAATATTTGAATAGATACTGAATCACCAGTTTTAGCTGCTGAAGTACTATCATCTTTTGGTATCTCTTTTTCTGGCGTAGGAATAACTGTTACATCACCTTCAACTTTATCGTTTGTATTTACATCTTCTTTTATCACTAATTGATCTAACGCTTGATGCAATTGGTCATACATCTCATCGACTTCTGCCTGTGCAGCATTTTCATCATCAATAATTGATTCTACCTTCTCTAACAAGGCTTCAACTTTAGTAAGACTTTCAGAAGTATATTTTTCTTTATCAAGTTTCAATGCAGTATTAAAAATTGATATTAAATTATTTTTATCAGCTTTTTCAACTAATGCTGCGACTACTTCATTTAATTTATTAATTGCTTCATCAACTTCATGTTTCGTAGCATTATCATCATTGAAAACTTCTTTAGCTTTTTGTAAAGTGACTGTAAGTAATTCAATTGATTGAGGGGTATATTTAGCTGTATCTAATTGTTTACTTGCTGAATTGATTGTTTCTTCCAACTCCATTTTATCAACAATCTTAGTAAGTCCTTTAACACTATCTTCCAACTGATCAATTGCTTTTAAGATATCTTCAGATGTAACATCATCATCGTTATAAACTTTAACAGCATTATTTAATGCTTCTTGATATCGCGCAATACTATTAGGGGTGTATGATGAAATATCTAAATCTTTATATTTCTTATAAATTTCCTGTAACTTAGATTTTAAAGTTGTTCCATAAACTTCAAATTCCCATAGTGAATACCCATAATCACTTCCAACTTCAATCCCTAACATCCTTACATATCGTCCTGTTACATCTTTATATGATAATTCATCAAGACCTCCATCGCCATCATTAATATCTGATATATCTGTCCAAACTTGACCATCATTAGAAACTTGCACTTTGTATTTCTTTGCACCGCTTCCTTCCCAATTCAAAATAACTTTAGAAATATTATAAATATCTTGTAAGTCTACATATATCCACTCATCATTAGATTTCCGATTAGATACCCAGCGTGATTGCTTTCCATCAACTATTTCATTTGTACCTTTACCATCAAACGCTAGCGAAGATTCATATGTTTTATTTCCATCTTTCGAATCAACATATTCTGAGCTCGCATTCGAAGATTTATTCAAAGCTAAATTTACATTTGGATTTTCAGGTTCTAATACAGCTTCCCCGTAAACTTCAAATTCCCATAATGAATATCCATAAATTCCTCCAGGCTCGATTCCTAACATTCTTACGTATCTGCCTGTTGTATTTTTATATGTCAGTTCATCAATACCACCTTTACCATCTGTAATATGTGATATATCTGTCCAATTCTGACCATCATTAGAAATTTGCACTTTATATTCTTTAGCACCATTTCCTTCCCAGTTAAGAACAACTTTAGAAATATCGTAATCAGCTTCTAAGTCAACATAGATCCATTGTGATGTTGCTGTTGGATCATCTTTTGTTCTTAAAGATACCCAGCGTGATTGCTTTCCATCAACTGTTTCATTTGTACCTTTGCCATCAAACGCTAATAAAGATTGATATGTTTTATTACCATCATTAGGGTCAGTAAACTCGCTACTTGCCTTAGAGGTTTTATTCAATGCAATATTTACTTCAGGCACCACTGGTTCTTGGTGTAATTTTCCATACACTTCAAATTCCCATAATGAATATCCGTATTTAGAAGCACATTCTATACCTAGCATTTTAACATACCGAGCAGTAACAGTTTCATTAAATGGGATATTTGCAATTCCAGGTTGTCCATTCTCTTCTAGATAAACCTTTTGCCATGTTTTTCCATCTTCAGAGACAAGAATTTGATATTTTTTAGCACCATTTCCTTCCCAATAAAGTTTTACACCCGTTAAATCATAATTCGCTTCTAAATCTATTTGAATATATTCATCATTCGAATTTCTATTTGAAACCCATCTTGATTGATCATTTCCACCATTATTTTCAAAACTTCCATCAATAGCTCTATTTGCAGTATAAACATTGTTATAAACTGAAGAAGCTGTTGCTGTTTTATTTAAAGCAATATTCTCTAAATTTTCTGCTTCAACAAGTTCGCCATAAACTGACCACTGGATGATTTGGTATGATGAGCCACTAGAACCATTTAATTTTAATCTAACATATCGTGCTTCTTGATTACCTAAATCTGAAATGTTCTCATTACCACCTTGTCCATCAATTATAGTTTTTACTGTTTGCCACATTTGTGCATCATCAGAAATCTGAATTTCATAATTAGGTGCATAATTATTTCCCCAATCAACCTGCATACTTGAAATTTTATAAATTCCTTTTAATTCTACATAGATCCATTGATCACCGGCTGCACTCGAAATCCAAGACGTATTGGCTTTATTATCAATTGCATGAGTCGGTAAGTTCAAATCCTTTATTGTACTTGAAAATGCATTTTTATTAGCTGCAATATCCTCATCTTTATAAGAACCATACACAGAAATTTCATAAATACTAATACCATATTTTAAAGTTCTTGATTTATGTGACGAAACTCTAACATAACGCCCATATACAGGTTCATCAAAATTGTATTCATCCAATAAGCTACTTCCAGTTGCCATACTATTTTTAACCGTTATCCAGTTATTTTTGTCACTAGAGACCTGAATATCATAATCATCAGAACAAGCGGATTCCCATTGAATGCTCATAGCATTAATTTCTGAATATTGTCCCAAATCAACCATGATCCAGTTCTCATCTTCATTTCGTAATGAACTCCATCTTGTACTTGTATTACCATCTACAACTAATTCTTTAGTATTTCCAGGGTCATTTGTTGACGTACTGCTTGCTTCAACAGATTTATTAAGCGCTATTGAATCACTTGCTTTAAATGTAATTTCCTTAATTTCAAAACAATTTCCATTTCCATCTTTCATGATAATCTTAATATATGGGTAGACTCCTTTTAATTCAATCGTGTCTGTCTTACCATCACCATTACTTACAGATTTCAATAATTCATAATTTTTACCATCTTGAGAAACCATAACATCATAAGCACTAGCATAATTATCACCCCAAAGAATATTCATAGATGCTAAATGTTTATTATTGCCAGTAAACATACTGATCCATTCATTTTGCGTTTCTTCACTTTGCCAATATGTATTTTCATCACCATCAAAAGCTTTTTCGACTTCGTGTCCAATCATTGAAGAATTAGTATGATAACGATTATCTGAGCCTTCTGATAACGTCATTGTTTGTCCAGCATATGGTAATGCTCCTGAAACAAATGTTGTTTGTGTTTCTTGATTATCATAATTTAAATTTACATTTACAGTTTGATTGGCTGCTGTATCATTGACTGCTACAGAGATTTTTCTTGTATCCTCTGATTCATCAATAATAATACTGCAAGGTTGATCAACAGTAATTATATAGCCATCTTTATATTCCAATGAACCAGCTTGATAGAAATTAATTTGAGTTTGTTTTAAACCGTCATGTCTTACCGCTTGAACTTTTTCGTTATTAGCAATTACAGTAACTGGTGTATTACCGGCATATTGACTAACTGCACCTGCTGTGGTATTTGGTACGACAATATAGGCATAGCTATCATTGCTTGGCTTTAATCCATGATCTAAATAGGCTGTAAAAGTAGCCGGAGTTTCATTCTTTTTTGCTTCATCCCATAATGACGGATTATTAGTTTGAACACTATTACTTACAACTACATCCGTATTTTCTAAGAAAACATATCCAACTTTTCCATTATATAGCCAATTAGTGTTATAAATTTGTTCTTTCGTTCCCTCAGCCACACTTTGACCACCAACATTTACATCTTCAGCTTCGCATTGATTTAATGTTGTATGGATATTGACTCCCTCAGTAGAATTGATCCCCGAACCTAGAGCAACAAATTCATCATCAAAGAAGAAATATCCTTTCTTTACTTGAGTCCCCTTTTTATTCATATCATAAGCAGTATTTCCATATTTACCATTGGATACCCCAATTGTATGTTCAGTTCCATTTGTAAAACGACCTGCATTAGCATAATCTTGAACGATTCGTGCTGCTGTTGTTGTTCCTGGACAATGAGCCCAATCATATGTTGGATAAACGTTAGTATATTCATCTCCGTCAACTGTGATTGTTGAAGCTGCTGATGATGTCCAATAAATTAATTGTCCTCCGTCTTTATCATAACCTGACCAGCTGCCACGCCATTCACCACCGATGATTTGGTTAGAGTCCATTTTAATATTAACTCCGTACCCATCTCGCATGTGAGAAGCATAACCAGAACGCCACATATAATAATTACCATTTTTTCCATTAACTGTATTTTTTCCTTGGATGTTATCAAGGATTGCTTGATATTCATCAGCTCGATCAGGATCTGATTCAATCATTCTCTTAAGTGGATCGATATACTCTGCTGCATAGTTATCATAGCCAACATCATAATCATATGGCCGATATCCAAGGTAAAGCTCCATAATATCTCCTCTGATTGTCCAGCTTGTCCCATCAATCATATAATCAGCCATTAAATCAATGACATCTTGTTCAAATGCATAACTAGTTTCTCTTAGCATATAAATCCAAAAACTCATATCTCTAAACATTGACATTCCATATCCATTAGAATAGAACTGCCTACCATGCATATAGAAACTGTTATCAACCTGAACTGCTTCAGCAGTATTATCATCAGTTTGAACAACTAAGCAATAACTTAAATAATCATCTACAAGTTCTTTTAAATCTAATTTCTTAAATCCTGTAGAATTGGTATGTTTAGTCCCATTTTCTGTAATAATTGCGTAATAAACATAATTTTGATCAAACCATAAATTATTTTGACCTGTACCATATTTAACTGGTGTTTTTTCCAATAATTTATTAAGCATAATATCCATTGCATCTTTACTTACAATGCTTTCCATAAATAAAGCAATTCTAGAAAATCTTAATTGAACTCCAATTTGATTCTCCCACCAGTTAGAAGAAGATGGATTCATTTTTCCCCAATAAACAATTGCTTTATTTAGCTTATTAATTACTTCTTCGTCATGATAAAGAGCGTTTCCCTCTTTATGATAAGCAACTGTAATTGCTTGTAGACGATCAAGAGCTAAATAAGGTGACCATGCTGTTCCATTAGCAGCACTTGATGTCGCTTTGTAGTCAACATCCCCAAAAGCACCATCTTCTTGAATCAAATCAAGATAATCTTTTGCTTTTGAAACATAGCATGTTTCTACTTTTGACCCATCATCAATCGTGTCTAAAGTTAAAAAGTAATCTTTTAAACGCGTTTTGATTGTTGCAAAATCACTCTCACTTGCATAAGTTACATTCATGGAACTTAAAACAAGCCCAAAAGACATAACTAATGACAGGATTATTCTCAATGCCTTTTTAATCATATAATATCCTCCTTTTAAATAATATTGAAAACGCTTACTACATCTATTATTTTTAGTTATTATCACTTGAATTTCAACGAAAAATCACTTGAAAAAGTTTTTTATAAACCTTTATAATCAGTAGAATATGGTTGAATTATAAATGATGAAAACGTCTTTAAATTTTTAAAGACGTTCGTTCAACTATTTTCACACTTAATAATTGTGTCATCGGAATATTATCTTTACGATGAATCCGATCAATTAGATTAGATACCGCCACCTCGCCCATCAGTTCCTTTTGAACTTGAACTGTTGTGATCTGCGGTACTGATTTAACACACAACGGTGTATCGTCAAATCCAACGACACTAATATCCTTGGGGACTTTTAAGCCCATATCTTTTAACGCAGTAATCACAGCAAATGCATTAGAATCATTTGCACATACTAAGACCTCTGGTAATTTTTTAGTATTCAAAATTTCAATTATTTTATCAATTTGATTAGTTAAAACATATTCTTCAATTCCTTGTAGAAAAGAATATTTTTGAATATATTCATCAACCTTTGAATAACTAACAATATTATTCTTTAACAGTGACTGTTTAAATCCAATAAAACGATCCTCAAAACTAAAGGAATAATCAAGATCTCCAAAAAAACCAATCCGTTGATACCCTTTATTAATAACATGCGTAGTCATCATATAACTACCTTGTTTATTATGCGTCAAAACACAATCACACGGTGTACATAATGATGTAAAATCTACTAGAACAACGGGTACACCAATATTTTTAAGCAGCAGCAGGTTACTATCAGATATTTTGCCTACAACTAATATTCCAGCCACTTTCCTTTCTTCAATACATTCAGGTACTACGAAGTGCCCTTCTTCAAAATAATTTAAAATTGAAAAATAACCAAATACTTTTGCTTGTTCAACGATTGACCGTAAAACAATCGAATAAAAGTGTCCTGTATCTGCATAATAACTTTGCATTAAAATACAAATATTTGATTTAGAATAAACTGATAGATATTGTCTTTTTTGATTAATGTAACCCATTTTATCAGCCATTTTTAAAATTTCTAAACGCATTTCATCGCTGACACCAGGTTTATCATTTAGTGCAATTGAAACGGCATTAATTGAAATTCCTAATTTATTAGCAATATCTTTCATCGTCACTTTCATCTTTGTTTCACCTCATTAAATAGTATAGCACATGCTCCTCGATTATAGTACTTCTCCATTTGATGCAATTACTTGTTGATACCAGGCAAATGATTTTTTTCTAATTCTACGCATATCTTTTAAATCATCATTTTCACGATTGACGTAAATAAAACCATATCTTTTCTTCATTTGTGCCCGGCTGCTTAAAATGTCAACCGGTCCCCATGACAAGTAACCACGGCAATCAACGCCTTCTTGAATCGCTAATTTCATTTCCTCAAGATGTTTCCTCATATAATCAATACGATAATCATCGATAATTTGGCCATCTGCATTTATTTGATCATTATAACCAAAACCATTTTCCACTATATATATTGGCATTTCATAACGATCATACAATTGTCTTAAAGTAATTCTAAGACCAGTTGGATCAATCGTCCAGCCAAATTCTGACATTTCCAAATAAGGATTCTTTTTAATTACAACATCATTAATATTTGTTAGACTCTCCTCACCATAATGTGAAATTGTCGACATATAATAACTAATAGATAGTGAATCCGTAATCCCTTTCTTTAATATTTCTAAATCACCATCTAAGATTTCAGGCATTGTTCCTTCATTTTTCATATTTGCAAAATAATATGAATTATAATGTCCTCTTGCAAAAACATCTAAAAAAACATAAGCTTCACTTTGAGCCTTCATACTTTCAAGTGTATCAAGAGGATGACAAGTTTCTGGATAACTTTGAACCACTGTCGCCATTCCCATAACCTTACCACCTTTTTGATGAATATATTCATTAATAAGACTATGAGCAATCAAAGTATTATGCATAATTTGATTATCAAACGTTTGAGTATCAACTCCATCCGGACAAACTGCCCCAAAAAACATTTTTGGCCCTTTCTGTAAAATTCCATTTTGTTCATTAAAAATAATCCAATTTTCAACTTTATCATGATAACGATCAACAATCTTTTTGCACAGTTCTACAAATATATCGACTACTTTGCGACTATAAAATCCATTATACTTCTCATATAAAAATGCTGGCATTTCAAAATGATATAAAGTTGGAATTGGTTGAATTCCTCTTTTAAGCAGTGCATCAATAAAATGTTCATAAAACACAAATCCTTTTTCATTATATACTCCTTCATCGCTCATTAAACGTGACCAATCAAGTGAAAAACGATAAGCATTAAATCCCATTTCCTGAAATAAATCAAAATCCTCTTCATAACGATGGTAACTATCGATTCCGTCTTTAAAATCAGAATATTCACCGGTAACTGTTAAATCACAAACCGCTGGTACTTTACCATCCAGTGTATATCCACCTTCACTTTGATGAGCTGTAACTGCCCCACCCCATAAAAAATCTTTTCGTAACATTACTTCTTCCTCCCATTCTATTTCTAGCAGTATAGCTATTTTTTATATAACAAATTACTATTACTGATATAGATTTATTATCTTTAATGTCAGCTTGAATTTCAACTCATAATCACTTGAAAAAAAATTAATTAACTTGAATAAAAAAGAATAATCATAATGATTATTCCATAATTAATCAATAGTTAGTTTATCTAATTTATGTTTATCAACTATTGTTATTTTTCCTCGTGATATTTTTACAATACCCTCTTGACTAAAATATTTTAACATCCTAGTTACAACTTCACGAGCCGTCGCCATATATTTAGCGATTTGTTCATGAGTAATTTTTAACTCTAAAGAATTATTCTTTTCAGCTTCTTCCTTAAGAAAAATAGCTAAGCGTTTATCAACAGACATAAATAAAATTTGCTGCATCGCCCACATAACATCAGAAAAACGATTGGTTGCCATTTTATACCCAAATGTTTCAACATAAATATTTTGCTTCGCCAATTGTTGAAATAAAGTTGCCGTGATTGTAATGATTTCACTATTTTCTTCAATATCAATAAAAACATCAAATGTAATCGTTTCTAAAACACATGATGCCGAAAGAATACATACATCACCTGCAAATAAACGATATAGTGTAATATCACGTCCATCTGGTGATAACATATATGTCCGCAATTGACCCTTTCTCACTAAAACCACACCTAAACAATCATCACTACCACGATGCATTGTTATGCCTTTAGCATAAGTTTGAAGAGTGGCATTTTGTTTTAATAACTCTTTTTCGTTTTCATTTAAATGATCCCAAAAAGTTAAGAATTTTGTTAATTCTTGCTCCATCATTTTCACCCTTTCAAATTAATTCAAATTTTTTAATGCTTTAAAAATGCCATCATCATTAATCGTGTCAGTAACAAAATCACTAGCTGCCTTAACTAAATCATTAGCATTCCCCATAGCAACACCAACTCCAACATGTTTTAACATATCAATATCATTATTCCCATCGCCAAATGCCATTACTTCACCTAAATTAATTTGATAGTGCTTTATCATTTGATCAATTCCCTTATTTTCTCCGCCATCAATAGGGATGATATCCGCAAAGAGCGATGTCCAGCGTGCTGATTTACAATTAGGCATATATGATAATCGTTCACTATCTTTAGTCTCGTCTATATATGCCATTAATTGAATTATCTTACTTTCAATTATTTCATTAACAGCTTTAATGGGATAGCCCTCTTTATTCAGTGATCTAGCAGCTTCATCAAGACAATAATTTTGGATATTACTATAATTACCATTTATTTCTACAAATAATACGGGAATCTGATTTTTGTTAATATATGGTAATAAATTTCTAATATCTTCTCTTTCAATATATTTTTCATGAATAACCACTTCATGATTAAAACAATACTGTCCATTACTTGTGAGAAAACCATCAAACTCGAAACAATCTTGAATCACTTTAAGATTATTAGGTGGCCGCCCAGTAGCAACGAATAATCTAATTCCATTCTTCCGTAATTTTTTTAATGCTTCAAAAGTACTAGATGGCATTAAGTGTGTATCATGATCCAATAGTGTTCCATCAATATCAAAAAATTGCTTTTATCATCTACTTATCCTCATATTATTTTATCTTTTAGTTCTTAACATAATAAAATAATCGTCTTTTTATTATAATGTTTTCCAATACAGTATAGCATATGTAATCCTTCAATTCATAAAAAGAGAAAGTAATAGTTACTTTATCTTAACTACTATTTGACTAAATCAACAATCAACTCAGTACATTTATCGATTCCAATTTCACCACTATTTAAACATAAATGATAATTTTGCGCTAACCCCCAAACTTGATCAGTATAATATTTATAATTTGCTCGTCTTTTTTTGTCTTTATCAGCTAAACGTTTCTCAGGCTTCTCATCTGTTTCCCCATATAATCTGACGATCCGTTCCACTTTTTTATCAAGATCACTACAAATAAAGACATTAAAACAATCATCTCGATCTCTTAAAATATAATCTGCACATCTCCCAACGATTACACATGGTCCTTCTTGCACTAATTCTAAAATAATCTTTCTTTGCATCATCCAAATATAATCATTCATTGACATCCCATCAATATAATGACCTAAAAAAGCATAAGCAAAAGGATTACTAGATGGTGCATATTCACCATGTTCTTCAATATAATTCACATTTAATCCACTCTCTCGAGCTACTTTTTCAATTAATTCCTTATCATAAAAAGGTATGTTTAATCGTTTTGCTACCTCTTTACCAATTGTTCTACCGCCACTACCAAATTCACGGCTAATTGTAATAATGTTCTTGCGCATGATCTGCACCTCCTCCTAATCTTAGTCATTATCTATACTTTAATTTTACTACTTTACAAGCGAAAAGTAATGAGAAATCACTAATTTTATTGTCCAAAAGATATTTTTTATACCATTCATACAATAAACTATACCATTCATACAATAATTAAAATATACTAAAAGTAAGCCCCTATAATAAAGGTGTAAAAGATAACTGCAAGTAATAAAGGAGATTTCTAAATGAAAAAAATTGGATTAATGGTTGTTGATAATAGTGTGATCAAACAATTAAAGGAACTAATCATTAAAAATATTGACAGTGAATATCGTATCATTGAGATTCATGATAAGGAAATGTTATTTACAAAAAAAATGGATTTCTGTATTATTGAAGATTCTTTTGATAATCAAGGAATCAATTATGCTAAAACATTAATTGAAAATAATAATGATATGCTTGTACTAATTATCTCAAAAGACGGTTCAACTATTTTCGATGCAGTAGGTATTAATATTTCCAGCTATCTGCGCTATCAAGATATTAAAGCGAAATTTGTTCCAGCAATTCAAGATATCATCGATTATCTTGATAAACGAAAATTACTACTATTTAAAAGTGATCAGGGCATCGTCAATACCCAAACAAATGATATTGTTTATTTTGAATATTTAAATCGCATGACATATCTAAACACATTAGACAAAACATATCGCATTTTTATTCAAAACTTTGAATATCTACAAAAAATGCTTCCAAAAACCTTTTTTAAAATCTCACGTTCAGCAATTATCAATATCTTTAGATTAATTACTTTAAACAGTGAAAATGTAATTATGAAAAACTACGAAAATAAAGATATTGCTATTTCAAGAAGAAGATATCAAGATTTACTTGTAGTGTTAAAAAAACATGCTATTTCTTTTACAGAAAGGAAACTAAAAAAATGAAAACACTATCTACAAAAGCATCTAAACAAAAAATCTTATCTTTATTATTATTAGCTGGTTTATGGAGTATCATGCTGATCATTGTCTTACTCGCAGCTAAAAGTACTTGGGCCAAAAATTTAAATAGTCCTTATTGGGCTCCAGCCATCATTACAATTGGAATAATTTTCTTTATCACTTACTTCATCTTCACTGTAAGAGCGTTATTTTACCGCCAGCACGGATATGATAATCAATATATATATTATTATAAATCAACAAGTTATTTTAATATCCTTAAATTAATTATTAATACGCTTTTTAATAAAGAAATGTATCAAGATAAAATTGCCTTTAAGGATATTAAAAAATGTGAAATTGGATGGTATAATCAAACATTTAGAATACACTCATTTGGAAGTGAAGTCGCTCATCCAATTTATTTTAAGATTAATGAACAGATGGTTATTAAAACAGATTTAACTTCAAATAATGAGCATATTATTGAGTTAGCTAATCTTCTTAAAAGTCATGTAAAAAACTTTAAAGATCCCTACCATTTAGTTTTAGCAATGAACGATCGCAGTATTACTGTATACGAATATATTGAACGCATCATTCATAACAAAATAATCAAACCAAATCTATATAAATAGACGTGCGAATATTTCACACGTCTATTCTTTATTATTCAAAATTTAAATAATATATCATAAAACTATCCTGCTCACAGTTTTCCCAAGACTACTTATACAAAATTGATAAATTTTATAATTAAATAGCACCTTTTCAAACACCCTATTACTATATTCAAATTTTGATTTGAACTTTTCATAACAATTCTTTCCAATCAATTTTCAAACTTATCTAAACATATATTATTACTATTTCTTATAAATTTCCAGTATTCTACAAAAGCTTTTGTTTCACACGTAATTACTCTATTTTCTCCTCAATATAAGCCCACAAACAATCCTCATTATCATTTTCTATCGTATAGTTCAACAACCATATCCAATAATTTAATCTTTTTTATACGTTCCTTCTTAGTTTCCCATTTTTCTAACAATGTGGGGGCAAATAATCTTTTAATGTTTCATGATCTTGATTTGACCATGACATTTAAATCGCATAATAACGGTTTTCTACTTTTTTTTATTCGTTCCTCATTCCAAAAATTATCACTGCTATCTAAAACTAACAATTGTTTTTTATAAGTCGATATATTTTTAGAGCTTTCATTTGATGTTGAAGTGCCACACTAATAAATGTAACAATGAAAATATCAGCAAAAATCAGTACACTAATCATGCATAATAATTCTTAATCATCATCCCCTCTTAAATGTTAAATTATTCAAATGGATAAATCATTCCCCATTGAGTCCGAATTTGACTTAGCAGTGAACTTACATCCCGAGTTAACTGTAATTCATATTCACCAAGATTATTTATAATATAATCTTGCATATCAATAACTTCGTATTGTAGTCCCTGTTTATCATCACCACATTCAATGACTTCCTGATGACCATCTTTAGTATAAGTTATCGTTGCTTGATTACTCCGCGGATAATTATTAATTTCTATATACCCCAATTCTCCTGATATGACCCCACGCTTCGGTTGTTTTGCACGCATTGTTAGAGCCATTACAACCATTTGACCATCTTGATTTTTCATAATGATTCCTGATTGTTCATCAACCCCAGTTTCAAAATAATCAGCAGTTGTAATTACAACATTAGGTTTTGATGATAAAAAGTACCGGGCAAAACTTGTTGCATAAACACCAATATCTAATAATGCCCCACCAGCTAATTCTTTTGAAAAGAAACGATTATTAACATCATATTCTTTACAGCTGCCAAAATTGACTTGAATCATTTTTACATTTCCAATTACTCCTGCAGCAACCATTTCCTTTAATTTTTTGTATAGCGGCATATGGAAAATTGTCATAGCCTCTTGTACAACAACATTATTTTTCTTAGCTAAAGCAACTATTTCTTCCAATTGACGATCATTTACAGTAATTGCTTTTTCACATAAAACATGCTTTTTCACTGCTACAGCCTGTTTCATGATTTCATAATGACTATTATGGGGTGTTGCAATATAAACAACATCAACATCAGGATCATTTAATAATTCCTCAACACTTCCATAAGCATTTTTAATTTTATATTTCATTGCAAAATCAATTGCTTTATTCATATCACGATGTCCAACCGCATATATCTCCCCATTTACATCCAACAAAGCCTGAGCCATTTCATTAGCAATTACACCACTGCCAATAATTCCCCAATTTAATTTTTTCATTATTATTTCCTCCGTCTAATCTTCATAGATATATTATACATAGATTACAAATAGAAAAACTAGCAAGAAAATAATTTTCTCACCAGTTTCATAAAAGCCTATCTTTCTGACATTTTAAAATCTCTTAAAGCTTAATAAAAAACTCAAAAATTTAAATAAAGTATTCATTTTCCCTAGGTGTTGCCAGTTTCTTGCTAAAACTTTCTGCAAATGTTTGATATTCTTGATTGTTATTCATACTCTTAGCATGGACTGGGCAAATACGAATACATCTAAAACAAGCAATACAATCATTATTAATTGTCTTACAATCTTCTATATCAATAGCATTTGTAGGACACATATTGACGCAAACCCCACAGCCGCTGCACTGTTCATTAGTTTCTGGGCGAAATTTTCCCCCAGTTCCTCCTTCTTTATATGGGTATTTCCCTGGTACTGAAACAAATGAAAAATTATCATCTTTAATTTTTAGCCGCACCAAACTACCAAACAATTCATCACGATATAAGTCATCACGATTAGGACGACCCACTTGAATTTGACCATAAGTATGTTCACCCACTAAAGCTGCACCAGCAATAGGAATAAATCCTTGCTCCTTAACAGTATTAAATAATTCTAATAATGCATCATCATAATGACGGTTTCCATATGTAACAGTAATTACACATGATGTATGATCACCCCGAAATGATTTTAACCGTTCCAAAGCCTCGTGAAGAATTCTTCCACCGTAAACCGGAAAACCAAAAACTACAATATCATGACGACTAAATGTCATCTCTGGAATCGTTTCTTCTAGTGTTAAATCAATTTCACTTAACTCTCCCTCAAGTCCACGAGCAATACTAACAGCTGACTTCTTGGAAGTGTAAGTTGGTGAAAAATAAATTGCATATGTCCGATCAATCTTCATAATATATCCTCCCACCTTTATTTATTCTTTTATTATATCATTAAAATATGTACTATCTATTAATTAAAAATAGATTATCACAATAAATTGTATTATGATTAAACTAGAGGTGATGAAATGAGTACCTATTTTATAAATCGTATAACTATTGATCATGATTTAATCGAGCGAAACAGTTATCTAAATACAATTGCTACAATTAAATACTTTGATTTTTGATAATCCGATTACCTTTTTTGTTGGAGAAAACGGCACAGGAAAATCCACTTTATTAGAAGCAATCGCTATTAAATATGGCTTTAACCCTGAGGGGGGAACTTTGAACTTTAATTTTCACACTAACAATACTCATTCATCTTTGCATCATGCAATAATCCTTGATCGTGGTTATCGTCGTCCTGATGAAGGCTTCTTTTTAAGGGCAGAAAGTTTTTATAATGTCGCAACACAATTAGAATGATATGAAAAAAATGTTTTTAATCCCTATCGCTATTATGGTGGTAAATCATTACACCAGCAATCACATAGTGAAAGTTTTTTAACATTGATTCAAAATCGTTTTAATCAGAATAGTCTATATATTCTTGACGAACCTGAAGCCTCATTATCACCCCAGCGCCAGCTAACTTTATTAATTACTATTTATGAATTAGCAAAGCAGGGCTCACAGTTTATTATTGCTAGTCATTCACCGATCCTATTAGGAATCCCTGAGGCAAAAATACTTAATTTTGACTCAAAAGAGATAACACCTATTGATTATCAAGATACTGAGAGTTATCAAATAACAGAACTCTTTATTAATAATCGTGCCGGTCTATTAAATAAATTATTAAATAAATAAGATCATCTACCCTTTCAATATGATTTTATTTTTATAAAAAAACTAGCTGCATAAGCAGCTAGTTAAGCCATTTCTGTTAAATCATCTTTTATTTCATCAAAAGCAACGGCAATGTTTAAACCATGATCACCAATTCTTTCAAAATCAATTAATGTTTCTGTATATAATGCACTATGTTCCGGCGTACATTTTTTATCTCGCAAACGTCTTAACTGATTAAGTGAAAATTCATGTGTTGTAATATCAATACTATCTTCAATAACATCAACTTTTTCAACAATGTTATGAAGTTCATCGCGATTTAAGACATTTAATTCCTCTAAGATATTTCTTGTCAGGTCATTCATAATTTTAATTTCTCTCATCGCTTCATCTGAAAAATGTTCATCTTCACTATATAATTTCTCAGCACGTTCAGCAATATTAACCGCATGATCTCCAACTCGTTCTAAATCTCCAGCCGTTTTTAAGAATAAGCCAATTGATTTAGAATCATCGATTGGAAATTCATTAGAAATAGCATTGGTTGTAAACTGAATAATTTCTTTGTTTAAATAATCAATATATTGTTCATCTTTTAATAATTTTTCATGTGTCTTTTCATCATACTTAATAATTAAATCAAAAGCTCTTTGAACATTTTTTTGAACTATATTTAACATATTTTGTGTTTCATTAAATAATTGTGTGTTAGCGATTGCACTAGTTCCAATGTGATAATCATTGGTAAAGATACTATTATCCAAGAACTTAACAGATAATTTATCTTCAAAACCTTCTTTTTCAGGTAAAACCAAATATGACAATTTAACTAACTGCGCCCCGAATGGCAGCAATAATAATGTTGTAACAACATTGAATACCGTATGTACATTAGCAATTTGTGCCGGAATATTTGTTGGCGTCAATGACTGCATAAATGATGCAAACGGTGTTAACATACTAATAAAAACAAAGACGATCGTTCCAATAATATTAAATGAAAGATGAATGATCGTTGTACGTTTTGCATTACGCCCTGTTCCAATACTAGCTAAAACGGCAGTAATACATGTACCAATATTTTGACCAAATAATACATATATTGCTGATGGTAAAGTAATTACGCCACTCATCGCTAAAGCTTGCAAAATCCCAACCGAAGCTGAAGAACTTTGAATTATCGCTGTGAATCCAGCACCAACTAAAATACCGATTAATGGATTTTCAAACGTAGTGACAAGATTAACAAATTCCGGTGAACTTCTAAGCGGTACCATCGCACTAGACATCATTTCCATTCCCATGAAGAGAATTCCGAGTCCCGCAATAATACCACCAATTGCATCAAGTTTTTTACTTTTGAAAAAAGCAATTAAAGCAACACCGACAAATGCAATAACTGGTGCTAAAGCTGTAATATCAATTGCGATCAATTGACCTGTAATTGTAGTACCGATATTAGCACCCATAATTACCCAAACCGCATTTTCCAATTTCATCAACCCAGCATTAACAAACCCAACAGTCATGACTGTAGTTGCAGATGATGATTGGATTACTGCAGTAATAACTGCTCCTACTCCAACGCCTAGAAAGCGATTCGTCGTAAGTTTTTCTAAAATTGTTTTCATTTTGTTTCCAGCTGCTAATTCGAGACCATTTGACATCATCGTCATCCCGTATAAAAATAGCGCTAAACCACCAAACATAGCAAAGAAATCTGTAAGTTCCATCTTATTCCCCCTGTTACACGGTTACTTTAACATAAAATTTACATACTGCAAAGATTGTTAACAAATTCTTAACTTTTCTTTACATATTTTTACGCATTTTATTAAGTTTATTCAATTTTCTTGACAATCCTCCAATTTAAGATACTATTACTATAGACAGTTCATTTGTACCATCCTGTCTATAAACAAAACTAGGGCTATGCTTTTTATGTTGTTTTTAAGCAGGCTTTTTAGTGAGCCTGCTTTTTTATTTGATGGTATAGAAGGAGGAAAGATGTATTTTTTAAAAACGGAACAAAGTTTTGATAGTGCACATTTTTTAGCTGGTTATCATGGTAAATGTGCTAATATTCATGGTCATCGCTGGAAAGTCATTGCAACTATCAAAAGTGAAAAACTGCTAGAAGATCCCCAAAATAAAGGAATGGTAACTGATTTTGGAGATTTAAAAAAAGATTTAAAAATTATCGCAGATAGTTTTGATCATGCTTTAATTATTGAAACAGGCAGTTTATCAGAAAAACTATACCAAGCACTGATCGATGAAAATTTCAAAATAATCAACTTACCATTTCGTCCAACTGCTGAAAATTTAGCTAAGTATATTTACGAGGCTTTAAGTAAAAATTATTTAGTTGATTGTCTTGATGTATATGAAACCCCAAATAACTGTGCAAGTTATCGAGGTAAATTATGAATAATTATAAGGTTGTTGAAAAATTTATTAGTATTAACGGTGAAGGAAGTCGTGCAGGTCAATTAGCCGCCTTTATTCGTTTTCATTATTGCAATTTAAATTGTAGTTATTGTGATACTAGGTATGCTAATGATTCAAATAGCAATTATGAACTTTTAAGTGCTCAAAATATCCTAGATTATTTAAAAGCAAATAAAGTCGTTAATGTCACTTTAACTGGTGGTGAACCATTACTTCAACAAAATATTGATTATTTAATTGATTTACTGCTTAAAAATGGTTTTAGTGTTGAAATTGAGACTAATGGTAGTATTGATATTAAACCCTTTATTAAAGAAACTCGACCAATCTTTACTTTAGATTATAAAGTACCTAGCAGTACAATGGAAAATGAAATGTGCTTAAATAACTATCAATATTTGACTAAAAATGATGTTGTTAAATTTGTAGTTAGCAATCTCAGTGATTTAAATAAAGCAAAAGAAATAATTGATACTTATGACCTTGTCAATCGTACCAAAGTTTATTTTAGCCCAGTCTTTGGTAAGATTGAACCACGGATGATCGTCGATTATATGGTCAAACATCATCTAAATGGTATTAATATGCAACTACAAATGCACAAATTCATTTGGGATGTTAATCAAAGAGGTGTCTAAAATGATTGATACTAAAAAAATAGAGGAACACATCTACGGTATTCTTAAAGCCTTAGGTGATGATCCAGAACGCGAAGGATTAAAAGATACGCCTAAACGAGTGGCGAAGATGTATGGCGAAGTTTTTGCTGGAATGAACTATAGTAATCTAGAAATTGCAACGATGTTTGATAAAACATTTATTGACGATTTAGACTTCGATAATCAAGAGGTTGTTGTAATCAAGGATATTGATATCTTTAGTTATTGCGAGCATCACCTCGCTTTAATGTATGACATGAAAGTTACGGTTGCTTATATTCCTTGTGGTAAAGTAATTGGTCTTAGTAAAATTGCACGGATTGCTGATATGGCAGCGAGACGTCTACAACTTCAAGAACGAATCGGAACAGATATTGCTGAAATTATTAGTCTAGTAACAAACTCTAAAGATATCGCTGTAATCATTGAAGGTAAACATAGCTGTATGTCATCTCGTGGAATCAAAAAAGTTAATAGCACTACTGTCACAAGTACTCTAACCGGTCGTTTTAAAACTGATAGTAAGCTGCAAATTTATTTACATTAAGGAGTAGTAAGATGAAAGTATTAGTATTATTTAGTGGTGGAGTTGATTCCACCACTGCATTAGCACTGGCAATCCAAGAACACGGAAAGGACAATGTAGTTGCTCTTTCAATTAGTTATGGTCAAAAACATACCAAAGAGATAGAAGTCGCAAATAAAATTGCCCAATTTTATCAAGTTGAACACTTGTATTTAGATTTAGCAAAAATCTTCACTTATAGTAATTGCTCATTACTACAACATTCAGATAATGAGATTCCCCACGAATCGTACAATGAGCAATTAAATAAAACAGATGGCAATCCTGTTTCTACTTATGTGCCTTTTAGAAATGGTTTATTTTTATCTAGCGCTGCTAGCATTGCCCTTTCTAAAGGCTGTAATATTATTTATTATGGTGCTCATAGTGATGATGCAGCTGGAAGCGCATATCCTGATTGTAGTAAAGTTTTTAATAATGCGATGAACCAAGCTATTTATGAAGGCAGTGGCCATCAATTGGAAATCAAAGCCCCTTTTGTTGAAATGACCAAAGCAGATATTGTTAAAATCGGTCTTTCATTAGGCGTACCTTATCAATTAACTTGGTCATGTTACGAAGGAAATGATACCCCTTGCGGCACATGTGGTACTTGTATTGACCGCCAAAATGCTTTTTTGAAAAATGGAATCAAAGATCCATTATTAGGAGAATAAAAATGACAAAAAATTTAACCTTATTAGGTAATCAAAACACTGTTTATAAAGATGATTATGCCCCTGAAGTATTAGAAACTTTTGATAACAAACATCCTGAAAATGATTATTTTGTAAAATTTAATTGCCCTGAATTTACTAGTCTATGCCCCATTACAGGACAACCTGATTTTGCTACTATCTATATTAGTTATGTTCCTAATCAAAAGATGGTAGAGAGTAAATCATTAAAACTGTATTTATTCAGTTTTAGGAATCATGGTGATTTTCACGAGGATTGTATGAATATCATTATGAAAGACCTGATTAAATTAATGGATCCTAAATACATTGAAGTTTGGGGAAAATTTACACCACGTGGAGGTATTTCAATTGATCCATATTGTAATTATGGAAAACCAGAAACAAAGTGGGAAACCATTGCTTTCAACCGTTTAGCTAATCATGATTTATATCCTGAGAAAATTGATAATCGTTAAATATAATTATTAGAGACCTTTTTCAAGGTCTCTAATTTGTTTTCAACTTTACATCAAAGAGTTAGCTCAAAAAAATAATATATTTTAAAACCGTTGACATCATATTAATCATCATTTATACTTACATTAAATACTTTTATAAAACTATTTTATATAAGATGTCTGGAGGAAGAAAAATGAAAAGTGCAGTATTTTACGGAAAACATGATATTAAGGTTGAAGAAGTAGAAATGCCACAATTAGGTAATCAAGATGTATTAATCAAAGTTATGGCCTGTGGAATTTGTGGTACTGATGTCCATATTTATGAGGGTGATAAAGGAGCAGCAAATACTACTCCTCCTACTATTTTAGGACATGAATTTGCTGGAATCGTCGAAGCTGTGGGACATGAAGTAAAACATGTAAAAGTTGGTGATCGTGTCTGTGTGGATCCTAATCAACTATGCGGAACTTGTTACTATTGTCGTAGTGGTATTGGTCATTTTTGTGAAGATATGATTGGCATCGGAACAACACGGGATGGTGGTTTTGCCCAATATTGTGCAGTCAACGAGTCTCAAGTATATAAACTAGCCGATACAACATCATTTGAAGAAGGGGCAATGACCGAGCCAGTTGCCTGCTGCTTACATGGTCTTGACATGTGCAACATTACTCCGGCTAGTACAGTTCTTGTTATTGGTGGTGGCATGATTGGTTTGTTAATGGTTCAATTAGCAAAATTAGCTGGTGCTCATGAAATTATCTTGTCAGAGCCAGTTGCTGTTAAACGTGAAATGGGGCTTAAGATGGGTGCTACTTTAACCGTCGATCCAATCAATGACAATATTCCAGCTCTTTTAGCTGATAAAGGAATTCATCGTATCAACACTGTTATCGAGTGTGCTGGTCTACCTGCAACAATTAAACAAGCAATCAGCTTAGCTGGTAATAAATCTGTAGTAATGATGTTTGGGCTAACTAAACCTGATGATGAAGTGGCTATCAAACCATTTGAAATTTTCCAAAAGGAAATTGAAATTAAAGCTTCTTTCATCAACCCATATACTCAACAACGAGCTTTAGACTTAATCAATAGTAAAAAAATCGATGTTAGTTCAATGGTTTGTGATATTTGCAGTTTAGATAAATTAGCCGATATTCTTTCAAAACCAGAATTAAGAAATAAAGGTAAATATATTATTAACCCATGGCAATAAGAATGTACAATTTTATGTACATTCTTTTTTTGCCATATATGAAAAAAAATGGACATTCGCCATTTTGTCGGTTAAGATTTAACTGTAAGGAGAACGAATATGAAAGATATTGAAAATGTATGTTTAGAAGTTGATGAGTTAGATTTCGACAACTATAGTCCAATTAGTCCAGATATTGTTTTAACATCATCATTTAAATTTAAAAATTTTGACCACTATGTGAAAGTGAATGCTAAAGAAGAATTTGCTTATACATACACACGGGACGGGAATCCAACACTTAATTTACTAGAAACAAAATTAGCACGTTTAGAAAAAGGTGAAGCAGCTCAAATGTTCGCCTCAGGAATGGGCGCTATTTCAGCATCAATTTTAACCTTAGCAAAAGCTGGTGATCACATTATCATTGTTAATACAGTCTATGGCTCATCAGTTAAATTAATCAAACAATTATCAAAATTTGGAATCGAAAGTACTAAAATTGATGTCAGTGATACTTTAGAAATCTTTGATTATGTCAAAAACAATACCAGTATCATCTATTTTGAAAGTCCATCATCACAAAAATTTGAGATGTTAGATTTAGAACTAATCAGTAAATTTAGCAAAGATAAAGGTATCTTCACGATAATCGATAATACTTGGTCAACACCATTATTACAAAATCCATTAGTTCATGGAATTGATGTTGTTATTCACTCATGTTCCAAATATATTGGTGGACATAGTGATATAGTCGGTGGAGTCGTAATTTCCAGCAAAAAAATTATTGATGAAATAGTTGAATTTGGACAAGTTTTACTAGGCGCAACGATGTCACCAATGAATGCATGGTTAGCACTTCGTGGTCTAAGAACATTACCGGTTCGTCTAAAATCACAACAAGAAACACTTCAACAAGTAATTAATTTTCTACAAGAGGATCCTCGAATCGAACGAATTTATCATCCTCTTTGTAACGGAGAGCAACAAAACGAACTTGCTCATAAATATCTTAAAGGATATGGTAGTTTATTAGGGGTTGTCTTAAAAGATGCAAATCCAGAAATCATTAAACGTTTTATCGATTCATTAGAACATTTTACTTTAGCCTATAGTTGGGGTGGTTTTGAAAGTTTAGTAATGTCAGTTTATAAAGGAAACAATATTAATGAGATAAAAGAACGTGGTCTATCTTTAGGACAACTTCGCATGTATATCGGACTTGAAGATAGTGAATTATTGATTAGTGATTTAAAAAATGCCTTGGATCAAGCATATCAGTAATAAAAATAAGGGTTGAGCAATATTACTCAACCCTTTCTTTAAATAAATTGACCTTGAGGCAAATCCAGATAAATTCTCGCATTTAAAATTTTTTGTCCATTAACTTGAGCTTTATTTGAAAAAAGACGTATTAGTACAATAACTGCAAGTTTATTACTAGATAGAGCATTATTATCACGATTAGCAATTAAAACAACATTATTTGCCACCTGCCATTTGCCATTACAAGCATAAAAATCTTCAAGCTCTCGTTTACACGTAAAAATTCCAAAATCTAAATTATCCTCAATCCATTTAGTCGCTGTTTGAACTATTTTTGAACTTAATCCCTGCCTACGATAATTTGGCAAGGTAGCAATACAACTCAATCCACCAATTTGATATTTTTCATTATCTATCGTTGTTTCCATCCGAAGAACTGCTCCGTAACTAACAACCTGATTATCTTTCATGATATAGAATGACTGCACTGTAAGTTCTTCGTTATGGGCATCATTACAATCATCACTAGGCCAAACAACATGTAAAAGATGTACAATTTCTCTTTTTATTTCTTTGGACATTTGATAATAGTCCAAAGAATAAACAGTAATTTCTTCCATTATCCAAGTAATTCTTGCAATGCATTAATGTCCGCAACTAAATAATCACTATTACAAGCCATCAATTCTTCTTTTGTCCCATAACCATACAACACTCCGATACAAGGTAAATCATTTTCATGGGCTCCAATCACATCATGCTTTCGATCCCCAACCATAATCGCTTCATCTTTATCAATCATATTTGCTGTTAAAACATAATCAATTACTTCAGCCTTTTTTTCTCGTCCATTAAACTCACTACCGCCAACAAAATCAAAATACTTAGCTAAACCAAAATGTTCTATAATTTCTTTAGCAAATTTTTCTGGCTTTGAAGTAGCAACTAACAATACTTTTCCCTGATCTTTCAAAGTTTGCAAACACACTTCAATTCCCGGATATACTTTATTATCAAAAATTCCCTTGGTTGAAAAATATTCGCGATATTTAACTACTGCCTCTTCGGCTTTTAAAGCATCAAAACCATAAAATTCTTGAAAAGAATCTCTTAAAGGTGGTCCAATAAAAGGTAACAAATCATTTAAGTCATTAACTTCGATTCCATAATAATTTAAAGCATAACGTACTGATTTAGTAATCCCCTTCATCGGATCAGTTAAGGTTCCATCTAAATCAAACAAAATATATTTTTTATTCATATAAGTCCTCCACTACACTAACTTATATTTTATCCATTATTCCCTACATTAGCAACTATATATGCCCTTTTATCTGTAGTAATTAATAAATGTTTTTGATCAATGATCATTACTTCTTTTAATTGCTCATCTAATTCTTTTTGTGGATCCAAATCAACTAACTGATTACTTTCAATATCATAAAGATAAAGTTTTTCATTATTAAATAAAACAAGATAATCTATGCTACAATAAGTTCCCATATAATTAGTACCATAAAAATGATAATCAATTCTTGAAACAGCGCCTGTAATAATATTTGTTAACTTAATCGTTTCATCACTATATTCAATATTGACAATCGTTCCTTCCAAAGGATATTTATCTAACGTTCTAACTTCATTTGTTAAAATATTAATTAAATAAGAATGTCCATTTTCATCATAAGTAACAACAGTCTGTTCATCAATAAAAGTAATACAATTACTATGCATATATGGATCGATATTTTTAATGAGATTGGTTTCTCCAGTTTCAATATTATAATTTTCCCACCCCTGATCACTCTTATTAATTAAAATATTAGTTTGTTGTGGTGAAGTAATTGGATTTACTGAAATATTATCATTAGTAATAAAACTTATTTGCTTACTTTCTAAATTAATCTTAGCAATATTTAAAGCACGCTGCTCTCCATCATTAATATCGACACAAACATAAATATCATTATTAATAATTTTAGGCAAAACACTATATATACATCCATTAAAATCAAATGCAACTATTCGCTCTTGATAATCCGCATATTTAAAACTGAATTCATGACCAGCTATACTCCCGTAATACTCATTAATAGGACATTCTCTTATTTGTTCATTTTCTAACGTAAAAACTTTAAGAAAATTATAATCCTCATCAATGATTCCAAAAAATTCATTTTCAGCACGCCAATGCCCATAATCTAGTTTTAATGTGGGAGTATTTTTGTTGATTGAAGAAAATTCAAGAGCTGAACTAATTTTCAAATTACTGCTAAATCGCTGACTCAACCAAGTACGAAATGAATCAGAAAATGCATAAGTAATTCCCAATGAAGAAATTCCTATTGTCATAACAATTAAAACAATTGCAAATATATACTTAATTCTAATCACCTTCGCTCTTTTTGTCGGTTCAAAATTAGTTGCAGTCACTTCATCGATCCAGTTTCTAGGAGTTTTTATTAAGTCAAATTCATTAAATTTATTCATAAAAATCATCTCCCAACTTTTTCTTTAACAATTTTCTTCCCCTAATTAATCGTGATTTTATCGTATTGTGATTTTCTTTTAAAATAGATGCAATTTCATTAGTTGAATATCCTTCATAATAATACAAGTATAAAACATTACGATATTTACTTGGCATATTCATTACAATTGGTAGAATAATTAAACGCTGATCTTCTTGACCTAAAATCAACTTATCAATATCAATTTCCCTTTTCCAAAATTGTTTTTGATAATCTTTACATTCATTGATAGTTACCCTAATCAACCAAGCTTTTAAATGTTCCTCACTTTCAAATTTCTTGTTGTAACAGTATAATTTCATAAATACATTTTGATAGCAATCCTTAGCATCATCATAATTTTTAACATTCATAACAGCAATTCTAGTAACCATGTCACTATACTGATATACAACTTCTTCATATCTTTCTTTTTCCATAACGATCCCTTCCACTATGAATACGATTAAAAATGTTCAACGGGTGCATTAATAATTATTTTTTATACTTTCATTATAATCGATTGTTTTACTTTTTTATCGATTTAGTAAAATAAAACAGCCCAAAAGGCTGTTATTGAAGAAAATCGTCTTTACGCTGAACTAATCTTCTAACAAATTCTGTTTTAGGATGTTCTAAAATTTCTCTTGGTGATGCTAATTGTACGACTTTACCTTGATCCATTACCATAACCCGACTACCTAATTTCAAAGCTTCATTAATATCATGTGTTACAAAAATAATCGTGATATTTTCTTGATGATGAATTCTTAAAATCTCATCTTGTAAAGTAGACCGTGTGATTTCATCAACAGCACCAAATGGTTCATCCATTAAAAGAATATCTGGGGAAGCAGCTAGTGCTCTAGCAATCCCTACTCGTTGCTGCTGCCCACCACTTAATTCACTAGGATATCGATGAATTAACTCTTCATCTAACCCTACTATTTTCATCCATTTTGATAGTGCTTCATAAGTTCTTTTTTTATCATTTTTATTTAATAAGTTAGGCACATAAGCAATATTTTGAGCTACTGTCATGTGCGGAAATAAGACACTTCCTTGAATTGCATAACCAATTCCTCTTCTTAATTCAATTAAATCAACTGCCTGTGTACATTGATCATGTACAAGAACTTGTCCTTCATCAGGAATTATTAAACCATTGATCATTTTTAGAATAGTGGTTTTTCCACACCCTGAACTACCAACTACAGTTAAAAACTCACCAGGTGTAATTTTTAGATTAAAATCATCAATAATTACTTTTTCACCATAAACCTTTTTTACATGTTTAAATTCAATAGCTGTATCCATATGTTCCTCCTATTTCACTAAATTAATGCTAACTAAAAATTCGTGAGCCACATCTTCAGCATCTTGTCCTTTTGTTTCAACCAAATAGTTCAATTGTGCCATTTTTGTTTCATTGAGAATACCAGTAAGTTTATCAAAAACATTATTTAATTCTGGATATTGTTCAAGAATTTCATTGCGCACAACTAAGGCCCCCATCGAAGTTGAAAAGAATTGTTGATCATCTTCAAGGACAACAACATTTGCTGTTGATAGTTGACCATCGGTTGTAAAGACATCCATGACATCAACCTTACCTTCATTTATTGCCTGATATTTTAAACCAATGTCTAAATCCATAGTATTCTTAAAAGTAAAATTATATTTTTGGCATAGTGCATCATAACCCTCAGGAATTTCATAAAAATCATATTCAGCTCCAAAAACTAATTGATTAGATATTCCTGCTAAATCTGAATAAGTTTTTAAATTATACTGCTCAGCAATCTCTTTTCTTACTGCTAAACCATATGCATCACTAAACCCTAACAGCCCTGTCCAGGTAAATTGATATTTTTCTTGATATTCTTTAACTAGCTGTTCATACATTGTTTCATTATAAAAACCTTCATGTTTTAAAACTGTATTCCAACCCGTACTCGTATACTCAGGATATAAATCAAACTCACCGCTAACCATTCCTGGTTGAATATTTGAAGTTCCTCCTCCTACTCCCTGAGTAATCTTAACTTCAATATCCGTATCTTGTTCAATCATTTCTTTCAACATTGCTCCAATAATATATTGCTCCGTCATAGGCTTAGTAGCAATATTTAAAGTTACTGTTTGATTAAGATTGCCTGAAATCATTGATATGATCAAGACTGCACAAGTTGTCACAATTACTACTAAGCCATACTTTCTTTTAGATTTTAAAGTAGCTTTTCGAATGGTAAATAACTTTTCAATAAAGCCTAATACTATATCTGTAATTAATGCAAGTATTGCAATCAATAAACTACCTGTCAAAGTCATTGCCGTGTTATTGGTAGTAATTCCTCGATATATCGCTACCCCTAAACCACCGGCACCAATAAAAGAAGCAATCCCTGCTAATGCTATTGTCATAGTTACCATATTTCTAAAACCAGACATAATTACTGGAAGTGCCAACGGTAACTTGATTTTGTATAAAATTTGCCAACGTGTTGATCCCATCCCCGTTGCAGCTTCAATAATATTATCATCAATATTAATAATTCCAGTATATGTATTTCTCACCATTGGTAATAATGCATAAACACTTAATGCAATGATTGCGGTACTATTACCAATTCCAGAAAAAGGAATTAAAAAACCTAATAGTGAAATAGAGGGAATCGTATACATAAAATTAATAATTCCTAAAATTGTTTTAGAACTTTTTTTATATTCACTGATTATTACTCCTAAAATCAAGCCTATAACAGTCGCAATAATAATTGCAATTAGCGATATCTGCATATGTTCAATTAATAATTTTAAAAAGAAATCCCCTTTTTCTTGTAATAAAGATAGCATATCTCTTAACATAATCTAACCTGCTTTCTCAATTGCCCGCACCGGACAGTTTTCATAACATAAACCACAATGTAAACAATGATCTTGCATTATTTTATACTTGCTTCCACTTTTAATACATTGTTGTGGGCATTCACGCTTACAGCGATCACAAGCAATACACCTATTACTAATCAGATATCCTTTATTAAAAATTCGATTATCACAAAGATCATATTGTGAACGTTCAATTGGTACTTTTGATAAATCAAATATTTCAATTTCACCATCAAAAATACAAAATACTTCTAAAATATTACGACTATCACCTGGATAAACCTCATTCATACTCGGATTATCAATAAATATTTTTTCTAACCATTCTTTTTGATTACTGACTTTTTTAACTTTTCCTTTTAAACGAATCGATGCATAATCTTTTGTTAGCGCAACTAATGAAACGAAATTTTTATCAAGTAATTCTTGATAAAAGTTTTTCCCCCGAGCAGTCAAAAAATACAAATTATTATTTTCCACAGCCATTACATCGATGATTCTAATTTGTGGATAGCCGTCACTGTCTACAGTTGCCATTGCTACATCTTTTATTTTTCTAAGTTCATTTAAATAATCATTAACTTTCATCACTCTTACCTCCGCTCGTCTTTAATATACACTAGTTGATTTTTATATGAAAGAAGGCACTTTTTTGTAACCTAGTTACTTTAACGAAACTAAAAAACTATAGCTAGTCGTGTACAACTTCATAGCTATAGCTCTAATAATAATCAAACTTATACTCTATAATATTGTATTAGGCACACCATAAGTATACTGTTCTAATATCAAAATAACAAATCATATGCCTAAAATAAACTACTTTGCAAAAAACCTGAAGTAATCGTCAAAGACTGTGGTACTGTCCTTAAAAGTGCTTCAATATGACGATTTTCTAACCAGTCATGATTTAAATGCTCCTCTAAAATCAATGGCATTCGATCATGAATCTCACACATACTTTTATTTGCTTTTGTTGTAACAATAGTCACTTCTGTTTGCCCGTTAACATTTCGATAAATTCCTGTCATTAACAATAACGATCGTTTTTCGTTTTCAAAAGTGAACTTATGTTTATGACCGTCCCATTCATAGAAGCCACTAGCTGGAATAAGGCAACGATGAGTAATCACTTCTTTTTTAAAGAATGGTTTTTCCAATAAAGTTTCACTTCGCGCATTAATAATTAATTTATTATCAAAAGTACTAAAGCCCCATTTTGCCTTTTTTAATTCTAATTTATTATCTCGATCAATAATGATTGGTACAATATTACTTGGATAATAATCTTTAGCAATTAATAAATCACGTTCAAATGTATAGTCAATTCTTTCTTCCAATTCCATCAAGGCTTTTAATTCTAAAAAATATCTGCCACACATAATAATCTCCTATTTTACCAATTCACATTTTAAAAACTCTAAGATTTGCGCATTTAATGAATCATCATTTTTTATCTCACTTAACATGGCAACTTCATTACAACATTCACCACATATATCAATCCCAATAACATCGCCACGTTTAATTAAATCTGCTAAAATTAATTTAAATTCAATTAACCGCATCTGCCCCTGCTGCCAATCAGTCGTGACTACTTGTTCACTTAAAACATCTTTATCAATTGAAAAATAAACAGGATATTGTTTCAAAAGTTCATCAATTATCTTCCAAACTTTTAAATCACCAAGATTATTATCACACAAATAAATAACGCGCTCCCTATACTTAGGATCGATTAAATCAACTTGTTCTTGTGCAATTCCAATCAAAATGATCTGTTTTAAATATTGATTATTTTTTAAAGCATTTAAGATCCATGATCCACAGCTTAAAATATCCCCAAACATCGGTTTAATCATATCACTATGATGATCAAAGACTATTAAAATAAAATCATAATTTATCTTCCTTATCCAAAATTCACTTACATAATGAAAATTACCTGAATCAATAAAATGTATTCCTGCAGGCAGATAATCACCTATTCTTTTAATGATCTTCGCTTTTGCCTCCTCACTGCAATAACCACGTGTCCCCTTAATATCTAAACAATCAATCCAATTAATATTTTTATGCTTATAAAAACTTTCTAACTCATAAATACCAGTAAAATCCATGACAGTTAATTTCTTTTCATTTACAATACTTACCCCATAAAACCAGCTCCATTTAATGCTTATAACAAAAACATTCTAATTCATGATCATCAACAATACCTATTGCTTGTAAATATGAATAAATAGTTATTGAGCCTACAAAACTCATTCCTCTTTTTTTTAAATCCATCGAAATATCATCAGATAACTTCGTTGTTGTTTTAAAATTATTATCCTTATTTTTAATAATTTGATGGTTACTAAAACCCCAAAGATAGTCAGAAAAACTACCAAATTCAGTTTGAATACTTATAAAAATTTTAGCATTATTAATTGCTGCACCAATTTTTCGTTTACTTCTTATTATTTTTTCATTTGCTAATAACTCCATTACTTTTTTATCATCATAGTTAGCTATTTTAATTACATCGAAATTATCAAATGCCACTCTAAAAGCTTCTCGTTTTTTTAAAATAGTTATCCATGATAATCCTGCTTGAAATGTTTCTAATAAGAACATCTCATATAATTTTTCATCATCATAAACCGGTACACCCCATTCATGATCATGATAATTTTTATAAATTTCTGACTTTTCATCTACCCATGAACACCTTTTTACCATCATCATTCTCTCCTTTTTAACTATTTTATCATGCTTATAAGAATAAGCAAATATTACACAAAAAAACTATCCCAGTTAAAATTTCTCATTCATCATATTTAACTTTTTAAATATTTTTTCCAGCAGCTAAAATAATAAATTATATTACTTTTAATATTGTTTAGTTTTTAGTACAATGTTTCAAGATGTTAGAGGAGATTTAAAATGAATAACAATAATAATGATGTAACAAAAAAATATGGATTATTTACAGCCATTACAATGATTGTTGGAATTTGTATTGGCTCGGGTATATTCTTTAAAAGTGATAATGTTTTAATTGCTACAAACGGCAGTATTGCACTAGGCGTGCTATCATTTATCTTAGCCGCAATTTCAATCATTTTTGGTTGTCTTACAATCGGTGAATTAGCATCTCGCACTGATAAAGTTGGAGGGCTAATCTCATATGCTGAAATGTTTTTAACTCGTAAAGTTGCATGTGCTATGGGCTGGTTTCAAACCTTTGTTTACTATCCTACAATTACTTCTGTTGTAGCTTGGGTCATTGGAGTTTATATAAACATATTATTTAATTTACAAGCCAGTTTAGAATTTGAAATTTTAATTGGTTATATCTTTTTACTACTTTGTTTTGTTTACAATATTCTTTTACCAAAATTTGGTGCTTTTATCCAAAATAGTACAACCCTAATAAAACTGCTCCCCTTATTTATTTTAGGAATATTGGGAATTATTTTTGGTGATCCTATTAATGGTTTAGCAAATACTAGTATCAATACACTAAGTGGTACTGGGTGGATTTCTGCCCTTGGTCCCATTGCCTATTCATTTGATGGCTGGATCGTAACAACTTCTATATCTCATGAACTAAAAGATGCTAAGAAAAATATGCCTAAAGCATTAATGCTAGGCCCATTAATCGTTTTAAGTATCTATGTTTTATACTTTATTGGTATCTCATGTTATGTTACACCTGAAGTAGTTATGACTTTGGGAGATCGTCATGTCAGTTTGGCAGCACAAAATTTATTTGGTCCAGCCTTTAGTAAAATGATTATCATTTTTATAGTTATTTCGGTTATTGGAACTGTTAATGGTTTAGTCATTGGCTATATTCGCATGCCATATTCATTATCTTTACGTAAAAATATGTTTCCCTTTTCTAAACATTTGCGTAAAATCGATAAACGTTTTCAAATGCCCTTAAATTCAGCTATCTGTAGCTTGATTATTTGTACGATTTGGATGTTCGTCCATTATTTATGTACTAAATACAACCTATTATATAATAGTGATGTATCTGAGGGAGCTATCGGAATATCCTATATCTTCTATACTTTATTATATATAAGGGTATTTAAAATGTATCTTGATAAGGAAATTAAGAGTAAATTTAAAGGTTTAGTTTGCCCGATTTTAGCAACTATCGGCTCATTGATTATCCTATCTGGAGGTATTCAAAATAAACTATTTATTTTCTATATTATATTTTGTATTTTACTTTTTCTATACTCATTATATTACTATCAAAAAAATAATCACTAAATAATAAACCATCTCTTAGAATCAAGAGATGGTTTATTATTTATAAAGTTGATTCATTCCATAAAAATTCTTCTATATCTTCATAACTTGAAATCTCTCGATCAAAAACATAAGCAAAAAATTGCTGCAAATTCGGTATATCATATTGTTTAAAATCCACAATATACAGCATTTCATATACTTCTTTCTTCAAAATCCGTAAATCTGAAATAAAGTAACACCGCATAAGTTTTACAGCATCTTCAAAAATATCTTTTTGCATAATTAACCATCCTTTCAAGTCATATATCTATTTCTTCTCTTTATCCTAACTCCGCTTGATTTGTAATTTCCCATTGACCTTATTAACTTCAAAAATAAACGGATTTTTCTGGAACCAGACTAAATCAGCAGCCTTTAAATTCCACTGTTCATAAGCAATAATAAAAGTTTGATAAACCAGCTCTTCAGCTTCTCTTCGAGTCTCTAGAGCCGATTCGAAATTTGAATATGTTCCTAAATCAAAACGTTTACCTTTAAAACCAATACTAGCTCGATATTTATTATTTTTCAGTTTATAAATACCGCATGCTCCACTAGTATTATTTCTTTTTAATTTTTGTGAGTTAATAAACTCTATACATGTACCATCAACCAAATGAAGATTATTATAAACACTTTCAGTAATCTCTTTTTTCTACACCCACAACCGACATACTGCCCGTGCATTAGCCCAGTTTCACTAACTTCTGTGTTCTTTTTTCTGTTGGAGAAATTGCCATAAGTCGCCAAACTTCTGTCCTTTTTTAGCCTTGTTTTTAGGAATACAGCTACAATTAGTGATTGTCCCTCGTTTCAGTTTTTTTGTATTAACAAATGTTATTTCTCCACACTCACATCTACATTCCCATACTTTATATCGAGCTTCTAATTTATTTGTTTCAGCCAAGACGAGTAATTTACCGTATTTTCTGCCAACTAGACTTTTAGTCTTTTTCATTAATTGAATTTACTTTAAGCTTAGAAGCAGATAAACAAATTTATAATTGAACAACATAACTGTGTCCTCATTTATTCGTTCATCCCTCCTCAATAATTCTAGTACTAATAATGTAAAATTGTGTTTATATTTGTCTTGCACATAGTACAAATTCGTCCGCATAAAGTAGACTTTATCGTTCAACAAATGTATAATGAAAATTGACAGATAGTACATCAAAATTAATCATAGTAGAAAGAAATTTGTGTGTTTTTATAGTTTTTTCGTTAAAAATAAAGCTTTATCTTTTCGAATGAATAAGTCTACTATTTTCATAATAATCATCACTTCAAATGAACCCATCTTAAAAATGTATCTTGAGAAACATTAATAGTAGTGGCTGCTTCCCTTGAGGTGATTTTTTTATTTAACCATTTTTCCTTTAAATCATAAAACTCTTCTGGAACAGGAATGCACGGTCTACCAAATTTTACACCTCTTTTTTTAGCAGCCTCGATTCCTTCACGCTGTCTTTGCTTGATACTTTGTCGCTCGGTTTCGGCTACATATGAAAGAATTTGAAGTACTAGATCTGCAATAAATGTCCCTGTAAGATTTTCTTTTCTTGTTCTAGTATCTAGTAGTGGCATATCTAAAACAACGATATCTGCTTTTATTTCTTTTGTAATGACTCGCCATTGCTCTAAGATTTCTTCGTAGTTTCTACCTAGACGGTCAATCTCTTTAATCACTAAAATATCTTGCTCTTTCAATATTTTAATTAATTCACTGTACTTGGGTCTATCAAAATCCTTACCGCTAAACTTATCAATATAAATATTTTCCTTTTTTACTGGAAATTGTGATAAAGCAATAATTTGCCTTGCTTCATTTTGGTCTTTTGAAGAAACTCTTGCATAACCATAAATATTTGTCATAAACTAAAACCTCCTAAATTTATGCAGTATTATAAAAATATCTGCATAAATATTATTAACAAGTTATGATAAATCTATATTACTGAATGTAAAAAAAGTTAGTAATAAGTCGATGTTACTAACTAGCTAGAAATATTATTACTTTATAAATTGATTTTAATGAATAAATAATTTATTAAAATCAAAACAGGAAATATCAAGATAGGAGAAAATTATGACTAAATCAAATACAATTATTGAATTAAAAAACAAGGTGTAGTTGCAGTAATTAGAGGAACAAGTTATGAAGAAGGTCACCAAACAGCCACCGCTTGTATTAAAGGAAATTTAAAAGCTATTGAGATTGCTTATACTAACAATAATGCTGACATGATTATTAAACAATTATCAGGTGATTATCAAAATAATAATACTGTTTTAATTGGTGCTGGAACTGTTTTAGATGCACCAACTGCAAAAAACGCTATTATGGCTGGAGCTAAATATATAGTATCACCAGCTTTTAATCAAGAAACTGCTATAATTTGTAATCGCTATGGTATTCCTTATATTCCTGGCTGTATGACCATTAAAGAAATCATTACTGCTATGGAATATGGCTGTGAAATTATCAAATTATTTCCAGGAAGTGCTTTTGGTCCTAACTATATTAACGCAATCAAAGGGCCCTTACCGTATGTTTCCTTAATGGTAACTGGTGGTGTTAACCTAAATAATGCAGCTGAGTGGTTTAATGCTGGTATTGATGCTATTGGCATTGGAGGAGAGTTAAACAAACTGGCAGCTAAAGGTCAATTTGAAACAATCAAAGAAATTGCACAAAAATATGTAAATACTAAAACTAGAAAATAATTCTTATATCTCAATAATATAATAAAAAACTATTATTTAATATTTTGTTATAAAATTAGATTATAAGAGAACTCCCAATATTACTAATAATTCAAAATAAAAATACTTTTTGCGGCTATCTAACACTTTGTGTAATCAAACTTATCAATTGCAGAAATAAAAGATTTCTGCAATAAATTAAATACTAATATAAATTAAGGAGTAATTTCTGAATTGAATAGAAACTACTCCCTTTAATTTGATTGTAATTATTTAAATAGTATAATACTTGACATAGTCTTATATTCTTATCTATAAAACACTTTTTATGATTTTAAAAATATTTTTATAAACGAATTATTTAAATAATTTTTACATATTAAGATGCACCCCTTTCATTTGAATATACATGTCCAAGATTCCAAGTATATATCAAACTTTGGGGTGCACTTCATTTTAATAAGAACTTTTTAACTGCGAGATACCTATAATCATAAATATTACATTTCACAAAAACTATATTTTTTATTATAAGTTATTAGAGACTCCTTTTTTAGCTAGTCTATTGCTACACCTGCGCTTACATAACCTGCAACAGTGTTGACTAAACTCAATCCAGATGCCCGTGCAGTTAAAA
Source organism: Thomasclavelia ramosa DSM 1402 (assembly GCF_014131695.1). Taxonomy (NCBI): domain Bacteria; kingdom Bacillati; phylum Bacillota; class Erysipelotrichia; order Erysipelotrichales; family Coprobacillaceae; genus Thomasclavelia; species Thomasclavelia ramosa. The sequence goes on along the minus strand of NZ_CP036346.1, from coordinate 640,419 downwards.
CAAGCATTAATCTTGTTCCCGCCGGAACATTAATATTTAAGCCAGTTAATATTCCCTTAGAAATCGTTCCTATAGAAATTACACCTGTTAGTGAAGGCGTTAATGTTACAGTTGTTCCAGGCACTACAGTCATAGTGTTGTTTGGAGCAATTGATTCATATAATTTTGCTTCAATCGTAATTGTACTTCCCACTAATGATAATGCTGCTGTTGTTGAAAAGAATACATCGATTGAAGTGATGACTCCATCTCTTGGCATTGTAAAAGCAAAGTTTGTTAACGTGCCAGATGGATTGGTTAAATCAATTGTATTACCAATGATTGATATTCCTGGTGCTGAGCTACCAAACCCTATAAATGCAGGGGTACCTACTAAACCACCAGCAATAGTTGTTAAAGATACAGGTAAACCAGATGCAAATGGTATTATTGCTGAAGCTCCAGCTGCTCCTGTTGATCCAGTCGGTCCGGTTGACCCTGTTGCTCCGGTTGCTCCGGTTGCTCCTGTTATCCCAGTTGGTCCTGTCGGTCCTCTATCTCCGTTTGCACCATTTGTACCAGTCGGTCCGGTTGACCCTGTCGCTCCTGTTGATCCAGTCGGTCCGGTTGGCCCTGTTGCTCCATCTTCTCCCGTTGCTCCGGTTGGTCCGGTTGGTCCTGTCGCTCCCGTTGCTCCAGTCGGTCCTGTCGGTCCTGTTGCTCCGTCTTCCCCCGTTGCTCCGGTCGGTCCAGTTGGTCCTGTCGCTCCTGTTGCTCCGTCTTCTCCCGTTGCTCCGGTCGGTCCGGTTGGCCCTGTCGCTCCTGTTGCTCCTGTCGGTCCTGTTGCTCCTGTTGCTCCGTCTTCTCCCGTTGCTCCGGTCGGTCCGGTTGGTCCTGTTGCTCCGTCTTCTCCCGTTGCTCCAGTCAGTCCGGTTGGCCCTGTCGCTCCTGTTGCTCCGTCTTCTCCCGTTGCTCCGGTCGGTCCAGTTGGTCCTGTCGCTCCTGTTGCTCCGTCTTCTCCCGTTGCTCCGGTCGGTCCAGTTGGTCCTGTCGCTCCTGTTGCTCCGTCTTCTCCCGTTGCTCCGGTCGGTCCGGTTGGCCCTGTCGCTCCTGTTGCTCCGGTCGGTCCTGTCGCTCCTGTCGCTCCGTCTTCTCCCGTTGCTCCGGTCGGTCCGGTTGGTCCTGTCGCTCCTGTTGCTCCGTCTTCTCCCGTTGCTCCGGTTGGTCCTGTTGATCCAGTCGGTCCGGTTGGTCCTGTTGCTCCGTCTTCTCCCGTTGCTCCAGTCAGTCCGGTTGGCCCTGTCGCTCCTGTTACTCCGGTTGGTCCTGTTGGTCCTGTTGCTCCGTCTTCTCCTGTTGCTCCGGTTGATCCTGTTGGTCCTGTCGCTCCTGTTGCTCCGTCTTCTCCCGTTGCTCCGGTCGGTCCGGTTGGTCCTGTCGCTCCTGTTGCTCCGGTCGGTCCTATCACGCCTGTTACTCCGGTTGGTCCTGTCGCTCCTGTTGCTCCAGTCGGTCCTATCACGCCTGTTACTCCGGTTGGTCCTGTCGCTCCTGTTACTCCGGTTGGCCCTGTCGCTCCTGTTGCTCCGGTCGGTCCGGTTGGACATCTAATAATAATTGGTGGCCTGCATCGGCAACATGGACACCATATACAACCATTATAATTACAGTCTTTCATCTTATCACCTCCTTTATGTGATCTAATATAATATACGCAAATATTTTAATAACTACTGTGTCAATAATCTCATAAAAAATAAAAGACTAATTTTTTCATTAAACTTCTAAAGTAATTATCTAAATAAAAAAGTTACTAGATACATATGTAAATCGTATACCCTTAACGCCTTATAAAAAATAATAGTTTATCATATTATAATAAAAGGACTTACTCCTTTATTAAGGATTAGTCCCTTTTAAATCTTTTTTTACTTCTATTCATCATTTTCAATACGATTAAAATACAATTTATTATGCAAATATGATGGATCATTTGGTTTACATTTTCCTGCCAATTCATTGTAATATTTTGCTGTTTTATAATTACTTAGCTTATCATAACATAAACATAATTGCATATAGGGAATATAATCATAACAATCTGGAGATATAAATGCTCCAGATGTATCATCACGCTCACACGATAATGCTACTGCACTCCAATAGATAGATTGCTCATACTGCTTCAATTCAAAGAAATACTTACCTAAATCACAGCATATCTCTGCTCTTGGCAAATCATAGCAAAGACTATTTAAAAGCCAGGTTATTGCTTCTTGCATATCACCAAGATTGTAAAAACAATAGCCTAAAAATTGACAGGCAGAAATGTTATTTTCTTTCCATCCCTTCTTGGTATTTAAAAATCTTTTAAATTCAGCTACTGCTTCTTGATACAATTGATGATAAAACAGCTCCCGAGCATAATAGAAAATTTCTCGTGGACTAAACATTACCCCTTCATTCAATTTTTCTCTAAATATTCTTAAATTACGATTAACATCACTATTTTTCACCTTACTATGTGTAATTGCAAGATCACTATAAAGCACCTTACCTCTAGGACTTATTACTTCATGTATAAATCCTTCCCAATAAAAATTATCCTTTCTTCTTAATAATCTTTCACGATAATACGTAAATGTCGGCTTATTATTCTGATCAAATTCTGCATTATATTTCATCATAACTACAGAAGTATCTTTTGATAAAGTTTTTTTAAGATTAATCAAACCTTCTTGATCGCTATCTGAAATAATATCATCCGCGTCTAACCACATGCAGTAATCCATAGTTGCCTTTGAAAATGAATAATTCCTTGCTTTAGCAAAATCATCACACCATACAAAATCATATACTTTATCAGTATATTTCAATGCTATCTTTTTAGTTCGATCAGTCGATCCGGTATCCACAATGATTATTTCATCTGCAATCCTTTCAACCGATTTTAAAGCTCTCTCTAATACCATTTCCTCATCTTTTACGATCATACACACACTAATAGTTATCATATATTTCACCACTATAATATATGTCAACAACCCTTAAAATGTGAAAATATTTAAAACAAAAAATGTTCTAAATAAAGAACATTTCTAAATAATCTTAGTTGAGCATTCTTCTAAATTAATTACTTCATCAACAATTGGTAAATAAAATTCCGGTTCATGACTAACTAAAATAACAGCTCCTTTAAAAGCCTTGATTGCGCTTTGTAAAGAATCTTTAGCATCAACGTCCAAATGATTTGTCGGTTCATCTAACACCAAAACATTAGCTTCACGATTCATAATCTTACATAATCTAACTTTGGCATTTTCTCCACCCGATAAAACTTTCATTAAAGATTCAATATGATCAGTTGTTAAACCACACTTAGCTAACATAGCTCTAATCTCACCATTGTTTCGATCTGGAAATTCCTCCCACAAATAGTCTAATGCAGTTTGGGAAACTGCAGATTCTTCTTGTTTAAAAAAACCAATTTCAACAAATGGATCTTTTTCTACTGTTCCACTATAAGGTTTTTGCATCCCAATCAGCGTCTTTAGTAGAGTTGTCTTTCCCAAACCATTGACACCTTTAATAGCAACTTTCTTATTTCTTTCAAAAACAAGATTCATTTCTTTCGTTAAAGGACTATCATATCCAATCACTAAATCCTTACAATCAAATAATACTTTACCTGGTGTTCTAGCTTCTATAAAAGAAAAAGTCGGTTTTATTTTTTCCTTTGGTTTAGAAATAAGATTCATCTTATCTAATTTCTTTTGTCGTGAACTAGCCATATTACGAGTAGCTACCCGTGCTTTATTACGTGCGATAAAATCTTCAAGATCAGCAATTTCTTTTTGCTGCTTTTGATAATCAGCAGCTAACTGACGTTTTTTCAATTCAACTTGTTGTAAATAGTAGTCATAATCACCTTTATAACGAGTCAATACACCATCTTCTAAATGATAAATAATATTAATAACTTGATTTAAAAAACTAACATCATGACTGACTAAAATAAAAGCATTATCATAATTCTTTAAAAAATTGATTAACCAATTGATATGCTGCTCATCTAAATAGTTAGTTGGTTCATCAAGAATTAAAATCATTGGATTCTCTAATAATAATTTAGTTAGTAAAACTTTTGAACGTTGCCCACCAGATAGCGCATCAACCGGTTTATCTAAACCAATATCATTCAACCCTAGACCACCTGCAACTTCTTTGATTTTAACATCAATTGTATAAAACCCGCCATGATCTAAAATTTCTTGAATTTCACCAACTTCTTCCATCAACTGATTCATCGTTTCATCATCACAATCAGCCATTTGTTCATACATCGATAACATCTCCGCTTCTAGATCATAATAATATTTAAAAGCATCTTGTAATGTTTCATATATAGTTTTTCCTGGGTGTAAAGCTGTGTGTTGGTCTAAATAACCTGTTGAAATTCTTTTACACCATTCAATCTTTCCTGAATCCGGAGCAATCTTACCAGTAATAATATTTAAAAAAGTAGATTTCCCCTCACCATTAGCACCTACTAAACCGATATGTTCGCCATTTAATAATCTAAAACTTGCATTTTCTAAAATAGTTCTTCCACCAAAATCATGACTGACATTTTCCACACTTAATATACTCATTTTCTACCTCAACTTGCAATATTAAAGGAAGATTATCATCTTCCTAATTCAACTATATTATACATTAAAATTACTAACTGTCGAGTCTAAACAATCACTCAATTGAAAAGCCATAGTATCCATTCTTTCCATTCTCTTTAACATAATATAAATAATAATCTGCATTATTAATTAATTCCTCTTTAGATAAACAATTACTAAAAGAATTATAATATCCAGATGAAATAGTGATTTTATCATACCCATATAACTCAAATTTACTATAAACTTGTTCAATAAAACTAATTATCATTTGCTCATTACAATCTACACAAATACAAATAAATTCATCACCGCCAAAACGACAAGAAATTATTCTATCATCATCTTGTTGTAAACTATCAGCAAAATCCTTTAATATTTGATCACCAGTTAAATGACCTAAACTATCATTGTATTCTTTAAAATGATCCAAATCAAAAATAATAATTCCTAATAGTCGACTTTTATTTTTAAACTCACTATATTTATAATGAAAATATCGTCGGTTATAAATCTTAGTTAAATCATCTAGTCTAGACTCCTTAACGATATCTTTTTTTTCTTCCATTGCTTTAAATAGTTCAATTTTATATAAAACACTATTTAAACAAAAATCAATACTTTCTTTTTGATTTTCATGCATCAAATAATAATATTGTTCATATAATTTAGGCAACTGTTCTTTTTCTTCAAAAACAATACAATACTTTATCTTCATTTCTAACATTTCAATTTGATAACGCATTCCAGTTTTACCAAAATCATTCTCCTTTAATAAAAGATAAAGACATTTTGTCCGCTCCTTATCCTTGATTGCAAAAGTAATATACAATAAAATATGATGAATAAAATAAATTGCTTCATTTGCACGAAAACCATGAATCTCATTCCCTAATATATTATCAATAAACTCTAAAGCTTTTGCTACATCACCATGCCCATAGCAAATTAATGCTTTTAATGCTTGCCATAACCGATCAATCGGATCAAATGAAGTATCATTAAATAAATCCTTATTTTCTTCCATTAGAGCAATTGCTTGATCCAATCTTCTTTTTTCACAATAAATTATAATAAGATAACATAACACAAAACGTTTTATTTTATATTCCGGCAGTTTAGGAGAAATCTTTTTGATCTGTTCAAGCGATTCTAAAAAATAAGGTAACGCTAAATCAAATTGACCTAAATTAACAAAAACATCTCCTAAATTACAGTTAAATTTTGCTTTCATTATATAGTCATTTAACTGCTCAGCTAACTTCAATCCTTTGAGATAAAAACCAGTAGCAAGAGAATAATCATTATTACATACTGCAATAGCATATAGGTTGTAAGCCTGCATCAATAAATCTGGATACCCTTTTTCTTCATTTAGAGCCAACATCTCATTCGCTAATTTAACTGTTTCTTGTTGCGATTTACAAGAATAATAGTAATCGATTATGTAATTACTAGCTAAACATAATATGTAATCATCTTTTTGTTCTAGTGCTATTTCTTTTAACTGCAAACATTTTTGATACATTTTCTCGATATCATCAAACTGTAAATGACGGATTTCTTCGACTAAACGATCTATCTCACGCATTAATTTCTCCTTTCTTTAAGCACTTTGATTTCATTATAACATAAGATAGTTCTAATATTGGTTAAAAAATTCCTAGTTTTAACTAGGAATCGTATATCTAATTATTTAAAAAATGTTTTATAATCTTCATAATTTTTTTTCAACAATTCAGGTGTATTTAATCCATACGGACAATGCGACATACATTTGCCACAATTAATACAATTTTCTATTTTTTTCATTTCTTCTTGCCAATGTTCTGACAACCAGCCTGCACTAGGAGCTCGTCGTAACATCAAAGACATTCGAGCACACTGATTAATTTCTATTCCCATTGGACATGGCATACAATATCCGCAACCCCGACAAAATTCACCAGATAACTCTTTTTGATCATGAGCAATTATCGCTTTGATTTCTTCACTCATAATTGGTGGATTATCATTATACTCAATAAATTCATCTAACTCTGATTCTTTTTGAATTCCCCAAATCGGCAATGTATTATCAAACTGCGCTAAATACGCATATGCCGCATCAGAACGGTCTATTAAACCACCTGACAAAGCCTTCATACAAATAAAACCAACATCTTTTTCTTTACATAAATCAACTAGTTCCTCTTCCTTTTTTGAAGCCAAATAACTAAAAGGAAATTGTAAAGTATCATATAAACCACACTCAACAGCTTCTCTTGCTACATGTAAACGATGATTGGTTAAACCAATATATCTAATTTTTCCTTGTTTCTTAGCCTCTAGCATAGCTTCATATAAACCTGATCCATCCCCTGGCTTAGGACAAAACGACGGATTATGAAATTGATAAATATCAATGTAATCTGTCTTTAATAACGATAAACTTGTTTCTAAATCCTTCCAAAAATCCGTTACTGTCGTTGCCATCGTTTTTGTTGAAATATAAATTTTTTGGCGTACCTCACTAAGAGCCTCACCAATCTTTTCTTCACTATCACTATAAGCCCGAGCAGAATCAAAAAAAGTAATTCCATTATCATATGCTTTCTTTAAAATAACTTTTGCTTCTTCCATATTTACTCGTTGAACAGGTAAAGCCCCAAAACCATTTCGATTAACAACAATATTTGTTCTCCCCAATCTTACTGTTTCCATTTTCATCCTCCTACAATTCGACATTTCCTATTTTTATTATACTCCCTTGAGTAAACTTTAAGTCAAGTAAAAAACGAAAGGTTTTAACCTTTCGTTTCATCAAAATTATGATTAATAATTTCTAATAATCTGAACTCATTATCTTCAAATTCAAATTTTAAAATACAACAATTCTTCAAGCCGCCTTTTTGGTCAACTTGACTAGTTTCCTGCCAATATCTCATAAAACCACGACATGCCCCACCATGAGAAACTGCAAGCACAACTTTATGATCTTCCTTCTGCATAATTTCTAATAATGTATCAGCAATTCTTTGGCGCATCTGTAATTCTCCTTCACCGCCATAATTGACAAAAAAATCACCATATGGCAGCGGCGGATTTAAATCTTCACTTTCACCTTCATATATTCCAAAATTCCATTCCTTTAGTCCTTTGACTCGGTGATAAGGTAAATCACAGACTAACTCTAAAGTATCACACGCCCGCTCAGAAGTTGAACTATAAGCATGATCAAAAACGATGTTATTGTCTTTAAAATATTTTCCTGCTATCTTAGCTTGTTTAATTCCTAACTCTGTCAAAGGGGCATCACACCACCCTTGAATTTTTTTACGAGCATTAAATAGCGTTTGCCCGTGACGCATTAAATATAGAGTCTTCTTCACCCGATCAGTCTCCTATTTTTACTATTTTATTTGTGGAAAAACCACAACCAATAACATTTTAAATGCTTCTTGACCATATACAGAATGCGGTTTATTAGCCGGCATAACTAATGTTTCACCACGCTTTAAGACATATTCTTGACCATCAACTGTAAACTTTCCAACACCCTCTAGCACGGTTACCATCGCATCTCCGCTAGAGCCATGCGTTCCAATTTCTTCACCTTTATCAAAAGAAAAAATAGTAATACTTAAAGCATCATTTTGTGCTAGTGTCTTACTAACTACTTGTCCCGCTTGAACTTCCACTTGCGATGCTAATGTAGTTATTTGTTCATGGGGAATATTTTTAATAAATATATCGCTCATATCTTACCTCCTATCAATATTTATTCCCAAGATATGTTTATATTATAGCATAAAAGTTAAATAAAGCGATTAACGATACTGCTTCACTTTAAAATGATAGTTTACTATCTTATTAAGATAATCTAAATCATTTAAATCCTGAATAAATCTTGTGGTTAGCTCTAAGTCAAGATAAAATAAAAAAGTGTAATCTCGTTTTTTATTTATATAAAAAGCGAGGATTGATCATTAATAAGAAGTTATAATAAAGAGGGTAATATAAATGGAATGGATTGAACGGCTAAATACAACAATTGAATATATCGAAAATCATTTAACAGAAAAAATTGATTATGAGCAGCTCGCTAAAATAGCTGGCTGCCCTAGTTATCACTTTCAAAAAACTTTCCTTTACATGACTAATATCTCATTATCAGAATATATTCGCAAACGATGTATTTCTTTAGCTGCAGTTGATTTACAAACAGGAGAAGACAAAATCATTGATATAGCTTTAAAATATGGATATGAATCACCAACCGCATTCAACCGTGCTTTCCAAGCAGTTCATGGAATTGCACCCTCACTTGTTAGAAAGAAAAATGTTCAAATCAAGTCATTCCCAGCTCTAAAATTTACCTTTTCAATTCAAGGTCTTGATGAATTAAGTTTTAGAATTGAAAAAAAGGATAGCTTTAAAATCCTAGGAATCAGCTCTCTTTTAAGTAAAGAATTACTAGAAAACTTTGTCCAAATCCCTAAGCAATGGGACAAAGCATTAAATGATGGAACCCTTAACCAACTTTATCGACTTAATAATCAGACTCCGCTAGGATTATTAGGAGTCAATATTCATCAACACGAAGACTGGCGTTATTTCATTGCTGTTAGTTCAACTAATCATAATCAAAATTTTGAAGAATATCATATCGGCAGCGCTACCTGGGCCATCTTTTCTGGTCACGGAACAAATAGAACTCTTCAAGAGCTTCAGCGTCGTGTTATTACAGAGTGGTTGCCTACTTCCGGATATGAATATGCTAATATCCCAGATATAGAAGTTTATCTAAAAGCCGATCCAAATGATGCCATTTACGAATACTGGTTACCAATTATAAAAAAATAAGGAGTTATGTTATGGTAATTACAAATATTAAGGCCTCTTTTCCTAACGATATAAAAACTATTTGGAATATTGTTACTTCCCTAGATAATTATACTTGGCGCAGTGATCTTTCAAAACTGGAAATTATCAAATCACAAGAGCAATTTATCGAATACACTAAAAATGGTTATCCAACAACTTTTACGATTACCTGTTTTAGACCCTACCAGCGTTATGAATTCAGTATGGAAAACAGTAATATGAAAGGTCACTGGATAGGATTATTTTCATCTCACAATGGTATTACTTCAATTGATTTTACAGAAAATATCACACCTAAAAAATTCTTCATGAAACCCTTTGTCAAAAGATATTTAAAAAAACAGCAAGCTGCTTATATTCGTGATTTAACAGCTGTCTTAGAAGCAATAGAACATCGATTTTAATAACAATCCCAATTATACAAGACTTTTGAGAAATTCTTATTCTCTAAGTCTTTTTTTGTTATAAAGAAATTACAAATACCACTATCCCCCCACATAATCTCTTTATCACCAATACCTACACTATCAATTTGTAGTAATAAAATATAATCATCGTACTTTTCACTACTGCGGGGGTCTTCTTGAGTAAATGCAGGATATCCAAACATTTTATGCCCAAAACCGCTAAATTCATTAAATTCATCCTCATACAAAATTTCATCCGGTAAATCATAATATGATGAAATTAAATTATTTGGGTATAAGTTATTCCATTCTTGTGTAAATAAACCATCAAAATGATAATCACCAATACTTATTCCTTCTTCGCCACCAATAAAATGCAGCTTAAAGTTATCAACTATTGGAAAATAACCCTCACCTTCAGGATGATATTTATTAAGTATCTGACTTTCAGATACAGTTTTATCAATACTTGAATAATAAATAACCCGACTTTCTGCTTGCGATATCATATTCTCAAAATCTAAACCATAAAGATCATTATCCATAGCCCAAAATTGCAATAACCCTGCTTCTAATTGATAACTATTCATCGGTAAATCAGCAAAATTAATTTGCCCCAGCAATCGTAATTGTTTATTATCTGTACTTAATGGTACTTCGTCATCTACTCCTAAGTATGGTAATCCCCCAAATTTACTATCAAAAATACTACACTCATCATTACTTAATTCAATTTTAATAACATCTCTTTGAGTATAGTCTGTAATCACCTTCATCGTACTTAAAAACATTTCTTTATTCATTTCTAGTTTTCCTGACTCTTCGACTGAATCTTTTTTCTTTTTAAAAAAATCAAACACTCACCATCACTCCTTTCACTAAAACATAAAACAGCAGCTTCCATTATCATTTCTTTATTTAATTTTAGCACCTTCTTAAAAACAAGCAAACAAAAAACATCTCGATAATTTATAATCCGATTACCGAAATGCTTTTTAAATATCTAAAAATTATAATTTTAAATCATGCATGGCAATTACTTCGACCAATAAAGCAATACCACCAACAAGTAAATAAGCAGCTACAATATAATTTAATACGACGGTTGACATCAATGGCGCAATAATAAATGCTAAAGCTGCTAAAACATTGATTATACCCGTAAATATAACCCAACCATAACTTTCAATTCCAAAAAAGCTTAATTGATGAGCAAAACTCAACTTATTAAGCCCATAAACCATTAAAATAAATCCAAAAATAAAAGCAAATGTATTAATTGTCATTTCAATTGGTGAACATATCAACAAAAGACCAATTAATAAATTACAAATAGCGCTTACAAGGCCACCTGGACCACGAAATAATGGTGGTGCCGCTATATAATCAATGATCTGATAAATTCCTAAAATAAGAATTAACCCGGTTGCAATCGTACCAATTATAGTAACTGATTTTACTGGATAAATCATGCATAGAATAGCACAAATAATCATTAAAATAGCAACAATAATTCCTGCTACTCTTAATGAGTGAATCTTTTTATTCCACTTTCCAACAAATTCACTTCGAAAATCAAAATCATCATTAAATCTTAACATCTCTATCACCTTCTATACTTATATTATAGTCTTCAAAAAATAAAATAATATAAACAAATTTGTCCTTTTGTCTAAAAAATCCTATACTATAATTGGTTTATTATGTTCAGATACGGTATATTAAGCACTGCTTCAATCATTGATCGTTTTATTGCAGGGATTAGAGAAAGCCAAGATAGCTATGTTCAAGCAATTGCATCAAGAAATTTAGAAACTGCCAAAAAAGCAGCAAAACGATTAAACATTGAAAATTATTATGGCAGTTATGGTGAATTGCTTTGTGCAAATAATATTGATATTGTTTATATTCCTACAGTTAACAGTCAACACTATGAAAACTGCAAAAAAGCTCTAAAACACCATAAACATGTTATTGTAGAAAAACCTTTTGCTTTAACTGTCTTAGAAGCTAAAGAATTATTCACATTAGCTAAAAAAATAATTGTTTTTTAATGGAAGCACAAAAGGCTCTCTATCTTCCCACAACAAGTAAAGTTAAAGAATTAATCAATAGTGAGATAATCGGAAAAATTAAATACTTAGAATTTAAGGCTGGGTTTCCAGGTCGCTTTACTTACGATCACTGGATGTATGATCTATCATTAGGTGGTGGTGCTCTTTATGGAAGTGCTACTTATACAATTGAATATCTCCAATATCTTTTTGATCATCCAAATTTAACAATTGATGGTACATGTATCAAGTGCTCTACTGGAGCAGATGAAATATGTAATTTCCAATTGAAGATAAATAATAGTATTCTTGCTTCTTCAACAATCGCTATGAATGTGGCATTAAAAAATGAAGCTGTTTTTTATGGAGAACTAGGTTATATCGTTGTTCCTAATTATTGGAAATCTAATCAGTTAGATCTTTATCTCGATGATGGCAGTCATAGTCATTATGATTTTCCTTATCAAAGTGAATTTGTTTATGAAATTGAACATATTCATCAATGTATTAATAATGGTCGATTAGAAAGTCCTATCATGAATAAAGAAAAAACTATTGAAACAATTAAACTTGTTGAACAGTTATATCAAAAATGGAAATAAAAGAATCTTTGCCATAATAAAATGAACCTCCATTACTTGTAATGTGTACCCTCCTTACTGATTTGTTCAGTAAAGAGGGTACACATCATTGGGTGTCCAAATAATGGAAGTTCATTTCAAATTAGAACTAAAACTTTTTATTATTAGTAACAGTGGCATAAAAAGCCACCCCCAAAATAATCACTCCTCCAAGCAGTTCCTTTACTCCAGGAATCTCATGTAACAAAAATATCGCAAAAATAATGCTATACACACTCTCCATTCCCGATATTATCCCTGCAGTTTGCACCTTTACTTTCTTTAAACTACTGACATAAATGCTATGAGCAACAGCCGTACATATAACTCCTAGAAAAATAAGCGCAAATAAATCAAGTTTTGTTATTGAAGCTTTAACTATCAGCAATGACGGTAATAATATAATCGCAGCAATTCCTTGTTCATATAAGCAAATCGTTCTCCCTGTATATTTACCTGCAAAATAGCGATTCATCAAGCATAACACCGCATAACTTAAAGATCCGATTAATCCAATAAAGATTCCCAGTGTTATTTGATTGTTAAGTGAGAACTCTGGAATTGTAATTATTACCCCAGCAAACATTGTTAGCGCAATCATTATATTTTTTATTCTAAGCTCTTCATGATATACTAGCGGTTCTAAAAAAGTCACAAAAAGTGGAAAAGTTGAAAAAGTAATTGTTCCAATTGCAACAGTTGATAATTGAATTGCTTGTAAAAAAGTGAACCAGTGAAGTGCCATAACAATACCAGCAGCGATGATTAGAATATAATCTTTTTTATTACTCAATCTAACTTTCTCTTTTTTTATTAAAATTATTATTAATAGAAAAATTGAAGAAAAAGATACTCGTCCAAAGGTAATCAAAATAGCTGGTAGTGTGACAAATTTTCCAATTACTCCGGCTAAGCCAAATAACATAACAGCCAAATGTAATAATCCAACTTCTTTTTTCATCACTTTCCCCTCCTATTTATAGTTAATAATAGTTTAGCTCATTTTTAATAAGAAAAAAAGATAAACCACCTATATCATCGCTGTCCATTTTCTAAACTAAAATGCAAGGCCAATAACTACTTAAAAACCTTCATTATAATTAGTTATTAATAAAATATTTAATTCGTTCAATCGTTGACTGAGTTTCAAGATATTCAGGATACAGAACTTCAAAAACATGTCCTAAATGTTTTCCTTAGAGCAACACACGGTTCAAACATACCAGTTATAAGCCTTCAATACATTTTTAGCCTTTATTGACTAAAAATGTAAGTTATCTCACTACTAATAATACGTGTTGAAAGTGGCGGTAACTATCAATTACATCAATAAGGCAAGCTTTTCGATATATGTCTGAATCTTCATTGTTAACTCCCTGAACCATAACACTAACCTACTGATAAACAAAATTTTTACTGTTAGTCAAAACTTATTAAATCATCTCCACCATGTAACAAAACTCTCTAATCATAATTTCTGGTGGCTGAACATTATATACTTTACAGAGCTCAGGCTGTTTTATGATTGCATAAACCAATCCTGCTAAATGCCCACCAGCTGAATCACTCAGTAAAAATAATTTGATCAATATTCCAAAAATATTTATTCTTTGTTTTAGCAACAAACTTTAAAGTCATAATAATTTCCTGAACTTACTGCTTCAACGAGGCTTGTGGTATTAGAGTATAATTTATATTCACAACAGTAAAATTTTTAGCAGCTAGCATAACTGCAAATTTTTATTTACTCCTTTATCACCATAAATCCAGGCATCACCGTGAACATCAATGATCATAGACAATGGCTTAGTCGTGGATTAAGGATAATAAATATCTAGTAAATGATTATGATTCCTGTCATCTTGATAAGGAATATCAACTACTTAGTGGACATTTTCGAGAATAGTAAAAATATCATTACTTTTTGGTTGCATTTTAAAACGAGCAAACTTAATAATTGATGGATAAAATAGATTTATACCTATCATCTCCTCATTGAATTATTAATACCACACTATTATGATACTCTTTAGCCCCATTTTCTCTATATTATCGTAAAAAAAGCATCATTTTTAAAATGATACCTTTTAAATAACATATAAAATTATACATAAGAAATGTAACACACTTCCTAATAAGATCCATAAATGCCAAATACTATGCATATAGCGATACTTATTTTGCAAACCATAAAAAACGGTACCAATCGTATAAGCTACACCACCAGCCACAAGTAACCAAATTCCATTATATCCAATAGCTTCCGGCAATAGATTGAATTTAAAGATAATACACCAGCCCATCGCTAAATAACAAATCATTGAAAACTTTTCATTACTTTCAATATCAATTGCATTTAAAATGATTCCTAGAACCGTACAGCCCCAAACAACAGCAAAGATCATCCAAGCCCAAAATGAATCTACTGGTCTTATCGAACACAACACAATAGGTGTATAAGTACCAGCAATCAATACAAAAATTGAACAGTGATCCATAATTTGAAACACTTTTTTACTCTTAGTATTTGGGGAAAGCCCATGATAAATACTACTCATTGTATATAGCAAGATCATTGATATTCCATAAATAATTCCTGAAGCTATACCATAATTGTTATGGCGCAATACTCCAAAAACAATACAAAGTACTAATACGGCAATTCCAAAAACTCCACCTACAATATGAGTAACCATATTAAAAATTTCTTCACCTCGAGTATACTCGGGTAATACTCGATCATCTAATTTTGTTCGTTTCATTGAATACCCCCAATCTATATGTATGAATATAGCCCTATTTCATGTTAATTTCAAGAACATCATATAATAACTTCTTATAAATTTCTTTGATAAAACCAAACTTAGTCACAGTATTTGCCTGTCGATTGCAAAAATATTGTTTTGCTAAAAATCTTTAATTATCCATTTTTACCTTACTGCTATAAAATATTTAGATATTTAACAAATTAAACTAAATAATCATATTTTCTAACTTTATTATGACAATGTATACAGCTAAAAGATATGTGTTCCCTCCCCGCAAAATAAATAATAATTAAAATTACCATGCTGGATTCCACAATAGCGATAACCAGCTTTTTGTATTTGTTTAAACAGTTTGATTTATTTTCATCCTTCAACAAATAGTTTTCAATAAAATCATTTAAATTTCTATGATAAGCACTAATATAAAAGTTCACCTATTTTTATTCCATATCCCAGTCTTGTCCTCAAATATATAACTGTTTTGAAGATTTTCTACTATTTTAATTTCTTTATTAAAATTATTTATACTGTAACTCTCTTTTAAATTTTCTAATTTGACTAATAAATAGATCATTATTTTGTAAAGAAATATAAAAATCTTTTTGCTCTGTAACAATATTGAGCCGATCCAAAGAATTAGCTGATGATGCAATTGCATCACGACTTTTCTCTATTCTTATAATTTGTTGATAATAAATTCCAAAATCTTCAGTAATCCCCCTTTCCTTTTAATCCTGATTAAAATAGTCTTTAAACAATTTAATTTATTATAACACCCTAATTAGCTGATTCATCATTTCTATCACTTAACGATTCTTCATCATAAAAATATATCTTAAAAAGACCATTTGACTCAAATTCTCATTTTTCAAATTACTCCTTTATCGATATAAGTATATATTGCTAATCATAACAAAACAAAGATATTCTAATTTTGTAAGTAAAATTACCTTGCTTGATTACTTTACCATCCTTAGTTAATTCTAAAACAAAGACAATCACTATCCATATCCTCAATCTAATTATATTATCTCATAATCAATAATCTATCACGAATTAAAAGATGCCTAACGGCATCTTAAACTGCTAAATCAAATTATCTAGTCTTTTCCATCAAATAATTAGTTAAATAAACATTATCCACTTTGACTGACTGTTCTTTAATAACTTTATATCCTCTTTTTTCAAAAAAAGGCTTAGCACTTATGGAAGCATGAACTGTTAAACTTTTTACATCTTTACAATACTGTTCTAACTTATCACATAGCTTTGTTGCAATCTGTTTTCCTTGATAATCTTTATGTACGTATAAATGATCTAAATAACCTCTCTTATCAATATTACCATAACCCAAAACCTTTTCATTTTCAACAGCTACAAGAGTATACATAGAGTTAAAAAAGTCATCTTGAGTCAGCAGAAAATTACTCCGATTTGACCATACTTTGATTTGATCATTATTGTAATCATATCTATTTATTGTATTAATCGTTTCATAAAACAATTCACAAATTACTTTTAAATCCGAAGACTGATATTTTCTAATTTCCATCGATTTCACCATTAATAATTTTATAAACTCTCTTTTTTACTTCACCTAAATCTTCCTTACGTAATAAAGGGAGAGATCACATAGTTTTTCTTATTCATAATCTTATCATTTTAACCATCCCAACAATTCGATCATTTCATTACCAAAACATTCTTGTCTAAAATGAGCCGAATTCTCTCCAATAACAGAATATGCTGAAATATCTTTCATTACAACTGAATGAATTACAATAATCCTTCCATCATCATTTTGGCGCATAATCATATTTAAAATTACCATTAAATATTTATATAGTAAACTGCAATTATATCATTCCTTTTACTTCTTTAATTAAATTAAAATTCCATTACAATGATCTATTTCATGTTGAATGATCTGAGCTGTATAATTACTAAAAGTTTTTATTTTCTTTTTGAAATCAACATCATAATATGCTACTTTTATCTTTTCGTATCGCTTTGTCTTTTTCACTCCAATATGTGATAGACATCCTTCTTCTGTTTCATATAAACGTCCCATAGTTTTTATAATTTCTGGATTTAACATTACTAAATAATTACCATCATCGTTTACAATGATAATATTTTTATTGATACCAATCATATTAGCTGCCATTCCTACACAACCTGTAGCATGAGCTATAATCGTATCTAATAAATCTTGAACAACCGGTAAATCCTCTTTAGTAGCTGGAAGTGATTTTTGACTTAGTCTAAATTGATCACTAACTATTTCTCTTATCATTTATTTTCCCCTTTATATTGTCTTAGCAAAGCTTGATGTTTCTTTAATAATGAAGCTGAATATACTTTCTTTCCTGGCTGATCTCTAATAACCTTCCACAATATCGAAGCAGCTTTCAATTTATTATAATAAATTTTATTATTTTCATCACGACAAAAATCTTTTAAAAACTGATTCCACTGACAAGCTGAATTATCATATTTAGCATAATCACTTTTTCCATAATACACATCTAAAAGATCCTTGAGCGTGAAATGAACATTCCCCTCACTTCGAACCCTTCTCAATGCAGTTGCCATATCTGCGGTGAACTTAAAATTAGGTGTTTTTGTAATTTCGCCAAAGAATTCACGAAAACGTCCATTAAGAACAAAGCCACATTCTAATAATTTTGTTTCTAAGGTTAAAGGCACATCTTGCTTCCTTATTTTCATTCGTTTTACTGGTTTAATTATTTCACCATTAAAATAGGCTTTAATATTATCATTCAGTTCCGTTTTAGTACCTGTATGAGTAATTCCGTGTTCTTTACAAATTTGTTTTAGTTCATCACGATACCAATAATACTGTTTAAATTCATCAAAACTTTGAATATCATTAAAATTTGGACGTGTCATTTATATTCTCCACCCCTGTCTTTTAATATCATATCATCTATAGCTATTTATCTCAATAAAACCATATATCATCTTTATATAGTTCACCCCCTTAGTTGGAAATCCAACTAAGAGGTTCAATTTCATTATTATTAAAAATCATTTAGATAAACAGATTAGCACACATAGTGAAGATAGAACAAATTATGATTCCGGTTACAGCTGGAACTAAGAAAGATACAATCGCCCATTTCCAACTATTAGCTTCTTTTTTTATTGTTAAAAGTGTTGTCGAACAAGGCCAGTGCATTAATGAAAATAACATTACATTAATTGCAGTGATCCACGTCCAGCCATTTTCTACTAATAAACTTTTTAACATTACTAAATTATCCATTTCAATCAAACTACCACTAGCGAGGTATGCCATAATCATGATAGGAATTACTATTTCGTTAGCGGGAAACCCTAAAATAAATGCTAACAAAATAACGCCATCTAGACCAATGCATTTAGCAAAGGGATCCAGAAAATTAGAAGTAATATTTAAAATTGTCATACCATCAACACTAATGTTTGCCATTAACCAAATAATAAGACCAGCAGGAGCAGCTACTGCCACAGCTCGAGATAAAACAAATAATGTTCGGTCAAAAATTGATCTAACAATCACTTTGCCAACTTGAGGTTTACGATATGGTGGTAATTCTAAAGTAAATGAAGATGGGACTCCCTTTAATATAGTTTTAGATAATAACTTTGAAATAATCAAAGTCATAGTTATTCCTAAAACAATTAACATTGTTAAAAATATTGCTGATAATAGAGAATTTTGCATAGTTGCTTCGGTTCCAATAAAGAACATTGTTAAGATTGCTATCAAGGTTGGAAAACGACCATTACATGGCACAAAATTATTAGTAATCATTGCAATTAATCTCTCTCGTGGTGAATCAATAATCCGACATCCTACTATTCCAGCAGCATTACATCCAAATCCCATACACATCGTTAAAGCTTGTTTACCACAAGCGCTGCATTTTTTAAATGCATGATCAAGATTAAAAGCAATTCTTGGTAAATAGCCTAAATCTTCCATCAAAGTAAACAATGGAAAAAAGATTGCCATTGGTGGCAGCATAACACTTACAACCCAAGCTAACACCCTATATACCCCAGATACAAGCATATCACTAAGCCATAGCGGCGTCCCAATAAAATGAAAGAACTGATTAAAAGGTACTTCTAATCCAAATAAGAAATCCGATAACCACTGCGATGGATAGTTTGCCCCTGTTATAGTTATCCAAAATATTAAAGCAAGTAATAAAATCATGATTGGATACCCCGTCCAGCGATTTGTTAAAATCTTGTCTATCTGACGATCCCTTTGATTATAATCTTGCTTTTGATAGTGAACCACTTTTTGACAAATCAAATGAGCACTGTGAATAAATGAAACAACAATCTTGTCTTGTAAATTATCCTTATTTATATCATGTTGTGCTAATAATTCATTTGCTTGGTCGATAGCTTCTTTAAGCTCTTGATCATCGTAGTCCAGTCCTAATTGATTTGACATTTCAATCATTAAGGAAGGATCGTTTTCAATCAATCTTAAGCTAAGCCACTGATAACTTAAAGAAGTAGTTACTTTCTTTTGCAATACTTCCTCAACAATTCTTATTGCTTGTAATAAAATATCACTATAAGCTATTTTTAAGGATTTGTAATTAACTGGTCTATCGATTGCTTGATCTAAAGAATCAATAACTTTATGCAAATCTGTCTTTTTTCTGGCAGTAATCCCAATTACAGGAACTCCCAAGCAAGATGATAATTGCTCAAGATCAATATCAATTCCTTTTTTCTTAGCTTCATCTAACAAATTAACACAAACTATTACATTTGTATGAATTTCAATTGTCTGAATTACTAAATTTAAGTTACGTTCTAAACAAGTTGCATCACATACAACAACAATTACATCTGGATGCTCAAAGCAAATAAAATTACGTGCTACTTCTTCTTCCGCTGAATGTGCTAATAATGAATATGTCCCAGGAATATCTACTAAAACATATGAATTTTCTTTTCCTCGACAATAGCCTTGAGCATTAGTAACTGTTTTACCAGGCCAGTTACCAGTATGTTGATGAAGGCCTGTTAGCCCATTGAAAACAGTGCTTTTTCCAACATTAGGATTACCTGCAATGGCAACAACTTTATCATTTCTACTTTGTTTTTTTATTACTAACTTTGTCTCACTTGCATTAATTCCTGTAGATTTGTTAGTTAAGCCCATAATTCACATCATCTTTTCTAATTAAAACATTTTGACAATCTTCATTCCGTAAAGCAATTACTGCACCCCTGATCAAAAAAGCTTTAGGATCTTGACTTGGACTATTCAAAATACATTGTACTTCCGTATCATCAACTAAGCCAATATCTAAAAGTCTTCTTTTAATACTCCCTTGTGCCATTAATGAAGTAATCACTCCTACTTCACCCATTTGTAAATCATTTAAACATCTATTTTCTATCATAATAAATTTCTCCTCATCGTATATTAGATTAAGGAAACTTTGTTTCCTAATACTATAATATTAAATTACTAGTAAAGCGTTACTAAAAAGGAGAAAAAAATGAATAACGATGAAAATGCCTATTTTACTTTCAAGGGCTATCAATTGAATAATGACAGTAACTTAACTTCTTCAATGGAAGATTATTTAGAAATGATCATTCGCTTAAAAGAAAAACAACCCTTCGTTAGAATCAACGAATTGGCCAATAATCTTAATGTTAGACCCTCATCCGCCTCTAAAATGGTAACTAAATTAAGTCAAGAAGGCTTTTTAGAATATCAAAAATATGGAATTATCACGTTAACTGAATTAGGTAAACAATGGGGTGAATATTTTATATATCGTCATCAGGTATTAAATAACTTTCTCTGTCTACTCAATAACAGTCATAACGAACTAGAACAAGTTGAGAAAATTGAACACTTTCTTAATAAAAAAACAATTGATAATTTAGCCTTGCTTACTAAAGAACTTCACAATCTACAATAAAAACAACAATATGGGAACAAATCCATTACCATACTGTCGTCTTACTTTTTATCGAATAAAATTAGTGAATTTATGCTCCTCTTTTTCCGGTAATCCAAATTCCTTTTTACCTAATTGAATACTTTTAATTAAAAAAGCCATATTCTTACCAAGAGTTCTCATCGTTTGTAGTCCTTCAAGGTCCTGCTGTACTTCTTCTGGTGAATTACCATGTACCATATTCCAATATTGGCTAGAGGCTATCGGCATTTGAGAAATAGTAAAATATTTATTTAATTCATCAAATGTAGCACTATTACCCCCTCGACGACAACTAACTACAGCCGCCCCAACTTTCATTGTTTTATCAGCAGTCATACTATAAAATAACCGATCAATAAATGATACTAAGGTTCCATTTGCCGACGCAAAATAAACTGGTGAACCAATAACAATACCATCACATTCTTTAAATTTTGGTGCAATATCATTAACAATATCATTAAATACACATTTCCCTTTCGTCTTACATTGACGACAACCGATACATCCACGAATATCTTTATGACCAACATGAATAATCTCAGTTTCAATCCCTTCACTCTTTAAGGTTTTTGATACTTCCTCTAAGGCTGTATACGTACATCCTTTAGCATTTGGACTTCCATTAATTAAAATAACTTTCATTTTTCTATCCTCCTTGATTTCTCTTTTTATTTATCTTACAATTATATTGTAATACTCGGTAGTTACTACCGGTCAATAATTTTTTAAAATAAATCAAAAATAGAGGTATTTATTATGTGTACGATGAAAGAAGTATGTAAAGAAATTGGTATGAATTATGAAACATTAAAGTTTTATTGTAAAGAAGGTCTTGTTCCTAATGTAAAACGAGATAAAAATAATTATCGTAATTTTGATGAGAAAAATATTGCCTGGTTAAAAGGAATTCAATGTTTAAGAAAATGTGGATTAGGCGTAAGTGAAATAAAAATATATATGAATTATTGTTTACAAGGGCCAACTTCAATTCCCCAACGTAAAGATATGCTTAGCCAAACAAAAGAACATTTGTTAAAAAGAATTGCAGAAATAAATGAGTGTATTGAATATATCGATAATAAACAAAGCTTTTACGATGACGTACTTGAAGGAAAATGCAGGTACACAAGTAATCTTATTGAAATAAATGAGTAAATAGCTTTGATAATTACCACTTTAAGAAAATAAGTCTTTATCTTTTGTCACTAAAAGATAAAGACTTATTTCTATATTAGAAATATCCTACTCTTCTTCAATAAAATCAACACATAATTTTGTAATTCCGCTTAACATATAAGAGCTGGCTTCTTTAATATAATAAAATTCAGGTAAAAATTCTTTATCAATAAAAGAGGATAGCACATTTTTTACTTCATCCATATCCGGTGTCATTGGTGAACTTATCACTACAGCTTCGGGTCCAATGAGCGAAATAGTTGGAAGTAACGATTTTGTTACGAGCTCTACGGCTCCATGCTGTGTCCAAGCCAGTTTATGAACATCATCAGATAATTGCATCCGTCGGATAAAATATCTTATCTCACCTGCTATACCATTTTTCCCTCTAATTACTTTACCATTAGAAATTATTCCTTGTCCCCCTACCCCAAATCCAAATGGCTGTGAATGGAAAATAATATTATCATACTCTGGATGTTCTAAAGAAAAACCTACAACTGCTGCATTTGCATTATTATAAACAAAAACATCAATTCCATATTTATCTTCAAAATCAGCTTTTATATCAATAGTTCTTCCATCTGTTGGTTCTTTCAACTGCTTTTCATCTTTAACAATACCCGGTGTCGCAATTCCAATCATATCAATGTAAGAATGTTTTAATAAAATGGTATCAATAATATCGTAGAGATCGTATATATTCATTGTAGGTTTAATGACAAGGTTACTATCAATTATTTCACATTTATCATTTAACCGATAATAAATACGTGTCTGCTCTCTACTAATCAAAATAACAATTGATAAGATACGATTTTCATATTCTGCACAATGGGTACATTCATGCGCTTGCTCATTACTTTTTTCTTGGCGGAAAATCTCAAGCTCACTTTGAATAAACTTTAAAGCAGCTAAAGCATCATACGAAGCAAATACCGATGTTGGTATTTGTAATACCGGCTTTTCTGTGATACTCTCTTTTAAACGTTTGAGCATATACCCAATTTGTGGTGCAATTAAAATTACATCATACTTTTCTGCTTCTTCATAAATACTCATATAAGATACTGCATCAAAATGGTAATCTAACCCTAACATTCCTGCTACAGAATTTAAATTATCAGCAAACATAGAAGTTGTAAGTCCTGCCGAACATGATAATAAAACACGCAAAGTTTTTTCTTCTTTTAACCCAATCAATGTTTCAACCATCTCATCATATAATTGCTTTGCATGATTTTCATCATTGAGTTCAAAATGAAGATAGAATTTAACAGAATGATCCTTATTTGAAACAATACTAAATTCA
The DNA here is from genome assembly GCF_014131695.1 of Thomasclavelia ramosa DSM 1402. Classification (NCBI taxonomy): domain Bacteria; kingdom Bacillati; phylum Bacillota; class Erysipelotrichia; order Erysipelotrichales; family Coprobacillaceae; genus Thomasclavelia; species Thomasclavelia ramosa. The sequence goes on along the minus strand of NZ_CP036346.1, from coordinate 616,568 downwards.
ACGATTGTATATTCCTCAATTACTGTAAATTGAATCGATGCCTCACCGTATTCAGTTACTAATTTAATAAGATCATCGTTTTCTAAACGAATCTCATATGGAGTATTATGATGCTCTCGAATCCAACCTTTAAAATCAAAAACTGCCTTTTTTTCAGTCATTTTATCCCTCTTTTCTCTTTATAATTTTATTTTAACATCCATAATAATGAACATCAAATAACATTATCTTTATGACCAAATAAAAAGACGATACAATATTAATTAACTTAATTGTAAAGTCTTTTTTATTCAACATATTTACGATTGTCTTTGCCAAAAGTAAATGGCATCATCTATCCAACCTTCAGCTATTGTTCCTGTGCCTAAGCCAAATCCATGTGATAGACCCTTATAACAATGAAACTCAGTTGGAATATTTAATTTATTTAGGTGCTCTAACCGTTTTTTCATAAGAATATGATCTGCAATATAATCGTTTGTTCCAATACATGCATAAGTTGGAGCATCTTCATTTGAAACATAATCATACCCTGTATACTGCATAATGACAGCTTCGGCTGAAGGGACAGCAATTTCACTATATGAAGATAAAAACTTTTTATTTCCCAATACTGCTGCCATTCTAGCACCAGCTGACCCACCCCAAAGTGAATAGTGTCTTTTATCTATTTTCAGCATATTCGCATTATTATATATAAACGAAATAGCCTTAGCTAAATCTTCATACGGATGCTCAACACGATAAATCAAAGCAAAAGCATTGTACCCACGCTTACTTAACTCTAAAGCATGTGGAAAACTATCATGCATTGCTCCTACATATACAAAACCACCACCAGCATTGCATATTGCAAAAGGCGCATCTTTACTTCCTTTAAAAAAGAACAATCCTACATCTCTTTTTGAAGCATCATTTAATAATTCTTCTTTAGAATAAATGTTATAAAATATTGAATGATTTTGAGCATCGTGATTGAGTGTATTTATAATCTCAATTGTCTTATTCACATCTATATAATTATACCATAAATAAATTTTAGACGAACTTAATTCTTTAATCGTCATATTTAGAGCTATCGGTCTATTGATTGGAAATAGTAACCTTCCCCATGTTTTAAAGGCTGGAAGTTCTAATACTTCTTGAATAGTAGTATTAGAACTTATATTCATTTTTAATGTCCGCCGAAGACATCAAAATCAATTGTATCTAATAAAGCATCAATTTCTTTGATTTCATCAATTGTAACTTCAATTTCCCCTGCTCTAAAATTTTCTTCTAAACGTTCTAATTTTCTGCTTCCCGGGATAGGCACAATAAAATCCTTTTTTCTTAGCATCCATGCTATTGAAAGTTGAGCCATAGTACAATTTTTCTTTTCTGATAATACTTTTAACAAATTCAATAATTTTTTTGCTTTTTCATACCCTTCTTTTTGATATTGAGGCATATTATTTCTAAAATCCCCTTTTTCAAAGGTAGAATCTGGTGTAAATTTCCCTGAAAGTAATCCATTAGCCATTGGAGAAAAAGCTACATAAGTTATTCCTAACTCTTTACAAACAACGAATAAATCTTCATACCATCTAGCCATCATTGAATATCTATTTTGAATAGCTGTAACTGGGCAAACAGCATGTGCTCTTCTTAAATATTCTTCTGTTGTCTCCGAAATTCCCCATGCTTTAATTTTACCCGCTGCAATCAATTCCTTCATAACTCCAGCCACTACTTCAGGTTCAACTTTAGGATCTATCCTATGTTGATAATATAAATCAATATAATCAGTCTGTAATTTCTTTAATGATCCTTCTATCGATGCATATATTTTTTCTGGTGAGGAATCTAATTCTAAATGATCCCCTTTATGTTCAACTCCAAATTTAGTTGCAATAACAACCTGTTCTCTTACCTCCTTTAATGCTTCACCTACAAGCTCTTCATTATAAGAAATAGTTCCATCAGTATTCTCACCAGTATAACATTCAGCCGTATCAAAAAAATTATAACCCATTTTATAAGCCTGCTTAATAGTTTGAATTGCTCTCTCTTTATCTTCAGCTAAGCCATAAGCATGAGAAAATCCCATACAGCCTAATCCTATCGGACTGACATACATATTCGTTTTCCCTAACTGTCTTTTTATCATCATAGCATTATCCTTTCTTATTCAGTAATCATCCCACGATAATTCATTCCATATAAATTTGCAAAACGCTGCATTGTATATTCCCCTGCTTCTAATTGTTGTTTCGTTGGAGCATAACCTTGGAAGATAAAATACATGTTTTTACCCTTTAATAAACTTTCATCAACATGTTGATAAAACCGGTCTAATAGATTACGAACAGCTCCAGACATACTATGCCAATAAAGCGGTGAGCCAATTACAATTGTATCAGCTTTACTCATCGCTAAAACAACTTCATCAAATTGATCATCTGTAAAATGCTGACCATAACTATAAATCTTATAATCTACTAAATGCAATGTCTGATAATTTTTACCCTTTAGAAATTGCTCACTTAAAGCAACCGTATTACCATTTTTATTAGGACTTCCGTTAATAAATAATATACTCATTTTTTTCACTCCTTTAATAATCTATTTTTTATTCATGGATTTTCCTATGAACAACCATCCTTACAAAATCAGGTTCAAAGTGTTTAGCCCGTGAACCACTATATCCCATATCTAAGGATGAAATTTTTTTCATCTCATCATTATTCAACTCAAAATCAAATACATTAATATTTTCAATAATTCTCTCTATATGAGTTGATTTAGGGATTACAACAACATCTCTTTGAATATTCCACCGAAGTAATACTTGACCCACTGTCTTATGATATTTTTCAGCAATTCCTTTTAACATCTCATCTTCAAAAGGATTATATCTACCGCCTCCTAATGGTGCCCATGCTTCAGGAACAACATCATAATATTTCATTGTCTCTATTGCTTGCTCCTGAGTAAAATATGGATGCAGTTCTATCTGGTTAACCATTGGCTTAATTTCTACAATTTCACAAAAATTCGTTAATATATTTGGATAGAAATTAGAAACACCTATAGCTCTTAACTTTCCTTTATGATATGCATCTTCCATAGCCCGCCATGCAGCAAAGTAATCTCCCATTGCTTGATGAAGTAAATATAAATCAAAATATTCCAATCCACTTTTTTTCAATGAATTTTCAATTCCCTGTTTTGCTGTTTCATATGTTCGCATATCTTGCACCCATAATTTTGATGTAATAAACAGCTCTTCTCTCGTACAGATTCCCGCTTCAATAGCTTGCTTAACAGCATTTCCTACAGCATCTTCATTCATATAAGAAGCTGCTGTATCAATTAATCGATACCCCGCTTTAATTGCTTGAAATACAGTTTCTTGACATTCTTTTTTATCCGGTACTTGAAATACCCCTAAACCTAAAATTGGCATTTCTATTTGATTATTTAAAATAATATATTCCATAATCTTATCCCCCTTATTATTCCTCACCGTCAACATCTGGAATTGTTGTTGCCAGTATATGCTGTGATTTTTCAGTTATTTGATAAAATGGACAATGTTTATTTAGTTTTGCTATTTCATACATTTCTTCATTTGTTAGTACAAAATCAAATAACTCGATATTTTCTAAAATGTGATTAGCACTTCTACTTCCCGGTACTGCACTAAACCCCATTTGCGTGTGCCATTTCAAAATAATTTGAGACGTTGTCTTATGATATTTAATTGCTAATGCTTTAAATAACGGTTCATTTAACAATTCATTACTACCATGCCCTAAAGGATACCATGATTGTAGAATAATCCCATTTTCAAAACAAAAATCTTTTACCTTTTCAGCCGGATAATAAGGATGACATTCAATTTGCATTACTACTGGTTTAATTTCACAAATATCCAAAATTTCTTGAATTTGTTCAACCTTAAAATTAGATAACCCTAGTGCTTTGATTTTCCCCTCCTTATAAGCTTTTTCCATCATTTGATAACCCGCAATATAATTATTTAAAGGGTGATGCAACAGCATCAGATCAATATATTCAACTCCCAACCGTTCTAATGTTTGCTCAACAGCATTACTTTTTTCATAAAACGTCGGAGCTAATTTTGTCTCAATAAAAATTTCTTTTCTATCCAATCCACTTTTACTAATACCTCTACCTACACTTTTTTCATTAGTATAGCGATTAGCTGTATCGATCAAACGATACCCATTTTGTAAAGCAAAAGAAACATTATCTTCTACTTGTTTACCAAACTGTCCAATTGTTCCAAAACCAATGATCGGCATCTTCACACCATTACTCAATTCAATTATTCTCATTAATATTTTACCTCCTAGTATATTGTAGATTCTGACTAGTTCACTATAAAGCTATCTAGCTTTCATCTTGCTTTAATAATTTATCTTTTTAAACCACAGATCATCTCAACAGTTGCTGGATCATAGTGAGAGAAAAATGAACTCGTATCTTTATTCATATTTGTAATAGTTTTCATATCTTCTTCACTTAATTGAAAATCAAAAATATCAATATTTTCTAACATTCTTTCTTTTCTCACCGTTTTAGCTAATGGCACAATTCCTCTTTGGACTAACCATCTTAAAATTACTTGACCTACTGATTTGTTATATTTTTCACCAATTTCCATTAATGTTTCATTAGTGAAGATTCCCTTCTTTCCCTCTGCAAACGGTGCCCATGCTTCTAATTGAACACCATATTTTTGATTATATTCTAATGCTTGATTCTGTTGATGAAATAGATTTACTTCCACCTGATTCACTGCAGGAACAACATCTGTATCTAAACATAAATCTACTAAACGGTCCGGATAAAAATTAGATACACCAACCGCTTTAATTTTTCCTTCTTTGTATAAATCAACTAAAGCCCGATAAGCACCATGATAATCTTTAAAAGGCTGATGCAATAATACTAGGTCAATATAATCGAGTTTCATCTTTTCTAAAGATTCCTCCACCGATGCCTTAGCTTTTTCATAGCCATAGTTTGTAATCCAGACTTTTGTTGTAACAAACAACTCTTCTCGAGGTACATTAGTTTTTAAGATTGCTTCTCCTACAGCTTCTTCATTACCATAAGACTGTGCTGTATCAATTAAACGATACCCAGTTTCAATTGCCTCCAGGACAACCCTTACACATTCTTCTTTATCCTTGATTTGGAAAACTCCAAATCCTGCCATGGGCATTTTTACACCATTATTTAAAGTTATATATTCCATTATTTTTCCCCCTATTCTAGCCATATATTTTTAGTCTCAATAATCTTGTTTTAATAATTTGATTTTTAAATTCAAGATTCAATCATAATCTTTTACATTTAAATATATTTAGTTTATATACTAAAAATCTTTATCTGATTAACAGTGCACTATAAATTATGCACTTGTATCGATAAGAATAAAAAGTTAAATATGGTTTTTTAAATAATTAAAATTTCCATCTCACCTTATTTATCTTTAAACATAGTATAAATCTTAGAGTTAACTATAAGTCAATAAAAACTTAATGTTATTAATTTAAAATATCACTAAATAAAAAAAGAGGTCTCTTTCAAACCTCCTATCCAATCATAAAACTATTTTTAATAAACAAATCTATAACCCAACTATAAAATATATTACTCGACTGCACATATACATTTATTTTTATTAGTATTTTTAGCTTTATATAAGGCTTGATCCGCCTGCTCTAAAACTGCTTGCCAACTTTCTTCTCCATTTAAAACACCTATTGCCCCACCAATACTTACAGTTAAATATTCACGACTTGAAGTATTTGGCATTAATAAATGCAGACGTTCAACAGTATGACAAAGTTCTGTACCAATTCTTTGCATTTCTTCTAAATCTGTATTTTTTAATAAATAAACAAATTCTTCTCCACCATAACGAATCAAAAACCCTTCACTCAAACATAAATTTAAAGCATTAGAAACTCTCTTTAGACATTCATCACCTTTAATGTGCCCAAAAGTATCATTATAAGATTTAAAATCATCGATATCAATTATAAAAACACCTGTTTTAAGCTGACTATCGCGACTCTCTAAATAAATATTATTTAAACAATTAGCTAAATAACGTCGATTTTGAAGCCCCGTTAAAGAATCATGATGGGCAATAAAATCTAATTCCGCACTTTTTTCTTCAATCATCCTATTTTTTTCTAGAATGATACTCTGATTTAAAAAAGTTTGTCGCATTGATTGATAATGATAATATCCAACAAATAGAGCCATAATCGTTAACCAGGTACTATTAACATAAATACTATAATGACTCCCCAATGGTTCACCATGTTTCACTAATTCAATTCCAGTAATCAAAATAATATCAGAGAACAAATACAGAGGAACAAATAATTTTGGCGGTAAATAAACAAGAATAGCAATACTCAACATTGTAATAATATGCACACTAATGTTATTAGAAACACGATTATCATATATCGTTACTGCTAGCGACCACATGATTAAAAAAACAATATAGTAATTTTGAACTTTCAACAATAAACCCTTTTTAACATTCTTTTTATGCAATAAAATCAACCCTAAGACACAGATGATAAACATGAGTGTGTATAAAAGCATATAAATCTTACTTGACTTGGTATAATAGGTAAAATCCGTATATACACTTACATAGACCATATTATAGATTTGAAATAACATAATAAAAAATATCGGGATCCTAAAATACTTCTTAATATCATCTTCGAGAACATCAATAAATTCAAGTTCTTGCTGTTTAGTTAGCTTTATCTTTTCAGTTAATGACAACAACTTCATAATTTGTCCTTTCTAAATATCTATTTATAATTCTTATTGACGATGTAAGAACAAAATTGGAAATGGATTCCCTTGTTCATCTAATTCACTTCGCCGATAAATAGTAAACCCCATATATTCATAAAAAGCTAGAGCTTGAGGATTTTGCTCATTTACACAGACTTCAGTGATCTCATAATCATTTATTCCTATCTCTAATAAATTCCTACCAATACCTTGTCCTCGACGTTGTGCTGTAATAAATAACATCTCTAATTTATCCTCAGCAATCCCCATAAAAGCCAATGTTTCTTTATTATCAACAGCAACTACTAAAATTGGAATTTCTTCAATTGCTTGAAAAACATACTTTTTTATTTCTCGAATATTAGTTTCACTAAAAAAATCATGAGTTGCTCTAATCGAACTTTCCCAAACCGTAACAAGTGAACTAATTAACTGTTCGTCTCGTTCAAATACTCTTTTTATTTCCATTAGCTCCTCCTTTATTACTCAAAGAAATCCTTTAAATAAATATACTGCATTATAAATTTTTTAAACATCCATAGCAACTACACGTTTAATATATTTTTTCATAATCTTTTCAATTCCAACATTTGTTAAAATGATTTATCATTATTTCTTTCAATATATAAATAGTTATTATTTACTTTATTTTACTATAATCACGTAAAAAAGATAGTTATTTAATTAATAACTATCTTTTTTTCATTAAGTTATCATTTGTATTTTTTGATTTACCTCTTATTAATATAAGTGCAATAATATTTGCAGTCAACATCGTAATTACATATATTGTAAGAATTGTAAACATTGACGGTACTACATCCAATAATGCTGACCAATCTTCATGCTTTACCCAATTACTTACTAATTGATACCCTGCTAAAAGAGTAAGCACGGTAAAAACAAGTCCTAAAATCGAAAACCAATAAGCCCTCAGCTTCTCTTGACTTTTAAATATAGACAGACAGCTCATCAAAGTACAGATAATACTCAAGCTTCCAAAGATAATCCACATACTACATTATTCTCCTAGATATAAAATTTAAGATTATTTTAAATAAGCTCTTGATCAATAAACTCTATATAATTTTTCTTAACAACTTCATCTGGATGATCAAGGTACCACTGATATGATTCCTCTAATCCTTCGAAAAGACTTTTTTGACTTGGCAACAGCTGATTTTGCTTAGTTACATCAAGAACATAATTATAGTTATGAAAACTAAAATAATCACGTTGATTATCATGCTTAGTTACATATACTTTATTTAGCGGTACTCCTACAACTTGATAACATAACTCAACAAATTTATTTATATCAACAATTTCGCTATTTCCAACATTCATGATATGATCATGAGGGTGCTTTTTAATAATGGTTTCCATTAACTTGCATAGATCTTCAACATGAAAAAACTGTAATAACATTTTACCATCATTAGGTAGATAGAAAGAACGTTTCTTTAATGCACATTCAAACACAAAAGGTTCGCGATAAACATTTTGCATTGGTCCATATAAATATGGTGGCCTTAAAATATATGCTTGAGGAATATGACTTAGTAAATAGTTTTCAGCTTCAATTTTATTACTTCCATAATCTCCCCAGATAGAATTTCTTCCAACCTTCTGCTCCTCTTTGAACGGTTGTGATAAACTTTCCGGATAAACAGCACTGGAACTAATCAAAATATAATCTTTGACCCCATTTAGACCTTCTAACAAATCTTTGACATCTTGTTTAGTATAAGCAGTAACATCAAAAACCACATCAAAATCATATCCCTTTAACAAATTTCCCAAATGATGTCGATCACCTTTAATTAATTTTACTCCTTCAATCTGTTTTCGATTTCCACGATTCAAAACATAAACATCATAATCATGATTTTTAAAATAAGTTGCAACAAATTTACTTACAAAAACTGTTCCTCCAGTTACCAAAATCTTTTTTGTCATATTCTCTCCTTACTTTATAATGATTTAGCACATGCAATTAAATAATGACGAGCATTAGCAGATGTCACTTGTTTAGCCCGCATCAATAAGGCTTGTTTTTTCAGTTCTATAATTTGTAATGAATTATCTTGCACCATCAATAACTCAATTAATTGCAATGCCATTTGATAATCTTCTTGTGCCATATAATTTTTAATAGCTAATATTAGTTTATCATTATCACCAATTAAAGCAAGTACCGCCTGATTATAAGCCTCAGTTGGATGTGGCAATAACTTCACAGGATCCCCATCAAACCATCCTACATAACCATTATAAATACTTTTCACTGACCATTCTACAGTACCATAATACTCACCTAAATATTCTTTATCCTGATATATTGGTGCTAATTTAACATTTTTAACAGTTTCTTCCAAAGACATTCCCTGATTCATACAATCTAATGTTTTAAATAAAATATCCTCGATGGCATCCCTAAAAGTTCCCACTATTGCTTTAATCTCATTTTGCCATAAAACTCGTGTATGTCCTGGTAATAATGCAACAGCTGGATAATTTAAAATCTCATTTAAAGTATCAATCCATGTCGCAACATCGCGATACATGGTTCCTCTTATTGCATAAAGATTAGGCCAGCATCCATAATAATTATCTCCACAACACATTATCTGATCATCTTCTAACCAAACATAGATTTCATCATCTGCTTCACCTACAGCACTAACCATCTTTAATTTAATTCCATCAATTACTCGTTCAACCACTTTTTGCTCATAATATGTCGTCGGTTTTATAAAATCATATTTTCCTTCTTTAATTTCTTTTCCTTCACGGATTCCAATTCCTTGACTAATCGCTTCCTGATCTGTTAATCCATAACCATGCTGATAAATCCCTCGTTGATTTAGTAGTTTACTAATTCTATCGTAGTATTTTAAAATTGGTTTTCGAGGTTTAAATGCTATTACTTCTACAACTGTATCCCGAAAAGTACCTGCTCCTCCTAAATGATCAGGATGTCCATGAGTATAAATAATTGTTTTAACCGGTTTATCACTAATTTTCGCTAGTTCATCTTTCATCACTTTTGCACGATAATCAGAATCAAGAGTATCAATTAATATAATTGAAGTTTCCCCAATAATCGCAATTGCATTACTATGTCCATAGCCCAAAAAATGATATACCCGTTCATTAACTTTAGTAATTTTCTTTTGATAGTTTGTTTTCGTAAAATTAATTAACTTTTCTTCACCTAACATTGCTTATTCCTCCTTATATATCATTATATTGATTATCTAGTCTTTTAATAGTAGGCACCTTTAGGTAACTGTCAAAACCGTAGTCATTTGGACTACGGTTTTATTTAATCATCTAAAATAAATGACTTTACTTGATTCTTTTTTAGTTTATTATTAGTCTTAACTATCTCTTCTTTTAAATCAACAAAATCTTTAAGATCATGATTTAAAGAAATTAAAACCTCTTTATTATTAGTATTAAAAGTTCGATAAATTAATTTATTTGAAGATTCTGCCTTTTTTAAAACACTTAGTGTAGTAAGTTCATTATTTTCATGAAGCAGAGAGAAAGTATATGGAGTGTTAAAATCAACCTCATTTAACTTCATCGCATTGTACGGCATTTTATTATAACTAATTAATGGCGTTAAATAATCTTTAGCTAAACGTGATAATTTAGCGTGATCATTTTCAATAACAAGCGCAAATCTAAACTCTAATGGTTTTAATAATTGTGAATCTGGTGTAGGCATCTTAATTCCTGATGGTCGTCCCGGACGCCGAACTAATTCTTCTTTACCTAAATAGCCAACTGATCGAAATAACGTAATTGCCAGGGTATTATAATTATCCCCAATTACTTCATATTCTCTAACTGAATTAGTGAGTAAAGCTAATGGACAACCCTTGATTGCAACGTAACTAAGCATTGGATAAATACTATCTGGCCGCTCGCTCCAATTATCTTCTTGCCATGATTCTATCGCCATATCTTTTACTGGGCGTTCAATTATCCCAAACTGATTATCACTAACTGAGGCCTGAGCCCAAATATCAGTTGGAAGAAGTACTCTAAGTCGATGATCTTTAGCTGTATTATCAATATTAGTTGTAATGTCAAGATTTCGTTCCCCTTGTTTTAATTCTATTTGAAATTCAATTTTTAAACTTGTATCACATTTCTTTTGTTTACGACTTGTTAAATCTTTTGGTACTTTCATTTCGACAATTATATGAGCTGTAGTAGAATACCTGGATCTATTGATTTGATAATCTGCCTTAGCATCTTTAGAAGTTATGATATAATCTTCCAATAATGGTGAATAATCATAACCATCACCCTCATCACTACCATCTTCAATCAATAAAACGGAATCATAAGTATGATCATTAACTAAATCATATATTTTTAAAGTTCCATTACTATTAATTTTAATCTGATAGTATTCATTTTCCAGAAAGTCCACTTTATCTAATAAAATTTCTTTTGGCTCTACTGCTTCTTGAATTAAATAAGCCTGATACCCCATCGCAGGAAAATTATCTTTAAATTCAATTGTATATTTTATAAATGGATCATAATTCCCATAATGAACAATCTGACGATCAATTAACCCAGCATCAATGATTTCTTTATTAATAACTTGATAATCTATTTCATGACCCTCACTAGTAACAATTTTAAAACTTTTCATTCTCGTGATAACTTCACTGCGAACCACTCGATTTCTTGGATAAGGGAGTAAATTAAAGACCGTTAGTTTATCAAGCGCAATATCTTTAGGCATTGCATCAGTAATCTTTCGTTTATAAAAGTCAATCATTCGCTCTACTTTCTCATTAGCAATCGTAAAACGGCTGCTTATTTCTTGATGTACTTTATCACTACAACAACATCCAATTGAATCATGGGCATGATTTTTCATTATCTCTTTCCATATCGATTCCATCATCCCATCAAAATACTCAAACCCTAATTTAAAAGCAATGGAAGCCAATGGCTCTAGCAGATTGGTAATTTTATTTTCAATTACGGTATTCATTGTTTTGATATCTGCCCGTGATGAAAAAATCGAACGATGTACACGCATATATTTACCATCCAGCAGTTCACCATGAAGGATATCATAGTTATCTTTTTTCTCTAATTCTTTAAATATCTGATCATAGTTACTTAAAAAGAAGTTTTTATCTGGATAAAGTCTTTTTAACTGCTCAATGACATCAAATATATTTTTTTGTAATGGCATTTGGTCGTGACCATTAGGAATTAATATATGTTCACTAGTTGCTCCTTTTTGTAACACTGGCATATATTTATCACAACGTTTTTTTAATTCATCAAGATCTGTGGGTAAATATTTTCCAATTGCATAACCAAGTGGTAATAGTTGAGTTAAGACTTTTGAACCATCGTCACTAGTCCAATAAAACTCTGTCTTATTTGAACCCATTCGCTCACTCGTTCCCCGCCAGAATATGCTTCTTGTAATTCCAAAACCGTTTAAAATCATTGGCATTTGGCCTGACTGACCAAATGAATCTGGTAAATAACCAATATTCATAGGTTCTCCAAAAGTCTGACTATCTTTATGACCGTATAATAAATTACGAACAATCGACTCTCCACCTACAACCATCTCATCAGTTTGAGTGTACCAAGGCCCAATAATTAATTTACCTTTTTTCACTAAATTAACTATTCGTGATAAATTTTTTGGTTTTAATGCTAGATAATCCTCAAGTACAGCTGTTTGTCCATCGAGAACATAATAAGGATAATCCTCATTATTTTCTAACATTTCTAATATTTCTTCCATATTGTTTAGTAATAATAACTTTGATTCTTCGGCTGAAAAATACCACTCACGATCCCAATGCATATGGGGGACAATGTGTACTTGATTTGCCATGCTATTCCTCCTATTTTGCCTTAGCTAATTTCTGTTTTCGAGTAATTACAAGTAGCACCGCTGAAATAATCGCTCCAATTACTGCCGCTCCAAACCAGACGATCATCGCTAATGGAATATTATCAGCAGTTAATACGAAAATAGAGAATATTCCTGCCCCAGGTACATCAAGACCAATATTAAACATCGCTACAATCGCTCCACAAACTGCAGAACCAGTACATAGGGATATAATTACACGAATTGGATCTGCCATCATAAACGGAATTGCCCCTTCTGTGATTCCTGCTAAACCTAATAGCCAGGTTGAATTTCCTACTTCACGTTCTTCTGGTGTAAATAAATCTTTTCTAAACTTTGTCGCAAATGTCACCCCAAATGCACTAACCATTTTAATTGAAGCAAAAGCACAATATGGCATTAAAACTCCTTCCGCCATTGCAGCAACACAGAAAGCATATGCAGCTTTATTTACTGGTCCACCTAAATCAAAAGAAACCATGATTCCTAAAACAGCCCCTAGTAAAGCAGCATTTGTTCCTGCCATTGATCCTAAAAAGTCAACTAATGCTGTATTGATCATTGCAACTGGTTTACCTAATACGACTAACAATAAGACTCCAACAATCAAACAAGACAATACAGGATAAATTACAAAACTCACAAAACCGGCAAATGTTCCTTTAGCTGGAATCCATTTCTTTAAATAGCGTATTGAATACCCAGCAATGATCCCACCAAGCATCCCGAGTAAGAATCCACCGCCAACGGTATTAGCACAAAATCCAGCCGCAAACCCTGAAGCTAAAGCTGGTTTATCCCCGATTGAATAAGCCATATAAGCTGATAATACCGGTACCATCAAGGTTCCTAACAATCCACTTCCCATTGATTTGATCAAATAAAGCCAACTTCCTTCGGTATTCATCAAATCTGTAAAACCAAAGGTTCTTGCAAAGATTACACAAATTGCTGCAATCATTCCGCCAGCCACGATCAATGGAATAACATGACTAATTCCTGTCATAACCGCTTCCTTAACTGTTTCTAAAAATCCGGCTTCTTGATGTCGTGAATGTTCTACATACTCACCACGAGCAGTTTGTTCTGCTTTAACTAACGCTGTTTCGATAATCTTTTTAGCATCCTTTAATGGTGCAGATACTTTTGTTTTAATCGTTGGTAAATGACTAAAACGTTCCTCCTCTTTAACCGCTACATCGACAGCAAAAATAGCTGCACTTGCATTTTTTAACATCTCATTAGTATGACGATCTTCAATTCCATTAGCCCCCTGCTTTTCTACATATACATTTACTCCCAACTCTTGCCCAGCTTTTGTTAATGCTTCTGCTGCCATGTAAGTATGGGCAATACCAGCGGCACACGCAGTAACCGCAACGATTGAGCGATCAAAGGATTTTATTTCATCACTATTAACCCCATTATCCAGATTTTGATAAAATTCTTTTACTGTTTTAGAAGCATATAATTTTTCTGTATATGTATGATTAGCCATCTTCGTCATCATTTCTGCTAATAATTGCATTTGAACCGAATTCTTATCATTTTGGGGAATTGCAAGTAAAAAAACATATTGTACTTTGTTACCTTCAACAACACTTTCCCAATCCTTCACAGGTTTCTTTAAAGTTACAACCGCAAAAGCTGCTTCTCTAACTACTCCATCTTTTCCATGAGGAATGGCCAGACCATTATCAATCCCTGTTGGTGTTAAGCTTTCACGTTCTAATACTGCTTGATAAAAATCTTCCTCATTACTAATTTTTCCTGCCTGATATAATTTAGAAACTAAGAATTTAATTATTTCATCTTTTGATGACAAATCACTATTTAAAGTAATAAGCTGCTCACTTGTTAATTTAGATAATTCCATTTCTTCTGCCCTCTTCTTTTAATTTTATTAATCACTGACATGTCTTTCCCTGATTACAAAAATATCATAGCATATTATTTTGTAACCCTTTTCAATTTGGAAAATCATACACTTATTTTTAAATAAAAAATGGATGTACCGTGTATTTATACACAGTACATCCTCCAAAATACCTCTGTCAACTCTCGAAGCAGCATCATCATCCCTGTTCGATCCGCAACATTATAGCCATTCAATTTTTGTTCATCACCCCAATAATATAATGGAATATGTGCTAAACCAGCCAATCGATTTTCATTAAAATGGGTAACCGAAATAACAAAAATTCCATTCTGTTTTGCTTCTTCTACCCAATTATTCAAACGACCATTCTCACCACTTGCACTAATTACAAACAAAATATCTTTTTCTTCACAATGCTTGATTCGATATTCAATTTCACGATAAGTTTGATAATATTCAGCTCGATAATCATAACATCGCAAATTATCGACCATCATTTCACAAAAATATAATGACTCACCGACACCAATAAAGTGACATGTTCGGGCATTCTTGATCTTAGCGGCAACTTCTTCTAACGTTTTATAATTAATTAGTTCCATTGATTTATACAAATTCTTTGATAATAATTTTTGAATATCTAAATTTTCTGATACTTCGTTATTAACTAAAAATTTCATCTCTGCAAAGCCTTTATACCCTAACTTTTTACAAAGACGCATGATTGAGTTGGGAACAAGATAAAGATCTTCGGCTACCTTTTGAATTGATAAATGTTCCAAATTTGCTTTATTTTTACGAATATAATCAACAATTAGATCATCTGTATCGTTTAGTGTAAACTCTTGTTGTAAGACCCGTTCTTCAAATTTCATTATATTATCCTCCATGACAAGATAAATATCAACTCTCTCAATATAACTTATATTCTAACATTATTTTTTGATTTCGGTGCATAATCTTTCAATTCTGGAATTGCTCCCGCAGCAACTGCCCATAAATACAAACTGGCAATTGTTGCATATGGTCCATAGCGACGTTTATATTTAGTGAATAGTTGAGGTGTAATTCGCCGATGATGATAGACCATGCGCATTCCCCGTAAAATTGCTAAATCGCTATAACTAATTATATCTTTACGTTGTAATGAAAATGTTAAAATCATCTCTGCTGTCCATCTCCCGATTCCAGGTAACTCACAAAGCTGTTCTATAACCTCTTCATTTGATAGATCAGCTAATCGCTCCAAATCCAATTGATCACTAATGATCCGTCTCGTTATTTCTTTGATATAATGTGCTTTTTTCATCGTAATGCCACATTTTTGTAATTCCTCAGCTGAAAGTGATTTAAAATTTGCTGGGGTAATCGGACTAAAAGAATTGTTGATTCTCTGCCAAATTGTTTGATGGGCTTTAGTAGAAATTTGTTGACCAACAATCGAATTAATTAAAGCTGCAAATAAATCAGGTATTACCGCACGTTTAATTATACCAATCTGCTCGATTACTTGTTTTAAAACAGGATCCCTACTTTTCAAATATTCAATTTCAATATCGCTATATTCAAAATATTCCATTATATACTCCAACCTATAATCTTATCGCATAGTTACAATACCATCATTTTAAAACAATCAAATAACTTTTTTGACTATATTGATTAGCTTTATTAATTTCAAGTATACTTGAAGTACTAAACTTTGTAAATAAATGAAATATTATATAAATCAAGTATGTTTCCTTATGTAATCAAATAGTTTATATTACTGCTTTTATCCTTATGATTATAAATTGTTAGTTCATAATTATCTAATAAAGCACAACGATAAAAATACTCTAGTAAGTTTTTACTGGAGTATTTCATTTATACTTTAAATAACTCAATAATGTCATTAGTAGACATTGTTGTTATACTACCTTCATTATTTTCCACAAAACTATCAGCTAAGTTTTTC
This sequence comes from Thomasclavelia ramosa DSM 1402, assembly GCF_014131695.1. Lineage (NCBI taxonomy): Bacteria > Bacillati > Bacillota > Erysipelotrichia > Erysipelotrichales > Coprobacillaceae > Thomasclavelia > Thomasclavelia ramosa. The sequence continues at coordinate 599,972 of NZ_CP036346.1, read as the reverse complement.
TTTTTATTTTGCAGTTCTAAGATCTTTTCTTCAACACTATCCTTCATTACCAATTTATAAACCGTTACAACATTTTCTTGCCCGATTCGATAAGCACGATCAGTCGCCTGATTTTGTGCTGACATATTCCACCAAGGATCAAAATGAATAACTGCTTCAGCAGCAGTCAAATTCAATCCTGTTCCCCCAGCTTTTAATGAAATCAAAAATACTGTTGTATCATCATTTTGAAATTGATTAACTAATCGATGACGTTCTTCTTTTTTTGTATCACCTGTTAATTGATAATAAGTAATACTTTCTTTCTCCAATTCTTTAGCAATTAAATCAAGCACGGAAGTAAAAGAAGAAAATAATAGCACTTTTTGATTATTTCCCAGGAAATTTCGGATTAAATCAAGACATCCCGATAATTTTGATGAAATATTCGAAATATTATCATATATTATCCGTGGTTCACAACAAATTTGTCTTAATCTTGTCAACATTGCTAAAATAGCAATACGATCTACATTATCATAATTAAGCTGTTCTTGCAGTTCTTTATTGACCTGAATTAAATTAGCTAAATACAACTTATTTTCTTCTTCATTAAATTCAATTGATAATGTTTTTTCAATCTTCTCCGGTAATTCAGTCAATACATCTTTTTTATTACGTCTTAAGATAAATGGTGTAATTAATTTTTTTAGTTCCTGCTGTTTGTTTTCATCATGATTTTTAACAATCGGTGTTTCATAATTAGTTTTGAAATAATGATAGCTATACAAATACTCTGGCATTAAAAAATCAAAAATTGACCATAACTCCGCCAAAGAATTTTCTATAGGAGTTCCGGTTAAAGCAAAACGATGTTTAGCTTTTAACGATTTTACTGTTATCGCATTCTTAGTTTTAGGATTTTTAATATATTGCGCTTCATCCAAAATAATATTTTCAAATTGATAACCATCATAAAGATTAGCATCACGACGCATATAATCATAAGTAGTAATTAGCACATCAACCTCATTAAATTTTCTAATTGCTTCTTTTCGTCGTTTTAGACTGCCGTGAATACAAGTACAAGATAAAGAATTAGAAAATTTATGTATCTCATCTTGCCAATTCAATAGCAATGATGATGGACAAACAACTAAACTAGTTTTTTTATCATCCCGATTTTGATCCAGTAAAACAATCATTTGTAAGGTTTTACCAAGCCCCATATCATCGGCCAAAATTCCTCCAAAGCCATAAGAACTAATTGATTGAAGCCATTGATATCCAAATTTCTGATAATCGCGTAAAATTTCTTGATAATTAGGCGTTAAGGGATAACTCTGTTTAGCTATATCTTTAAAATTATCAATAATTTCTTTAAATACGGTACTACGATCATATACTAAATAATTGCTTGTTTCGGCTTTATTATCAAGACTAAAAGCCCGATAGACATCCATTTCTAAATGTCCATCCTCAAGCATCTTTGGTCTAATTTGATAATCAGTCATAAATTCATTTAATTCTTCCAGCTCATCAGAATCAAGATATAATAGTTGACCATTTTTTAACCGATGAAATTTCTTCTTCTTTTGATATGAGTTTAAGACTAACGCTAATTCATCTTTAGGAATATCAATACTTTCAATGTCAATTGCCAATAAGTCATTTTCTAAAGTCACTCCTACATTAATACTAAATTGACTTTTCTTCCCAATCTTTTTAAGTGCATCACTAACCATCACTTCACAATAATTAGCTAAAAAAGGCAAACCTTCATTTAAAAAGGAGTAAGTTTTTTCACTTTCTAAATTCAAATACATACAATGTTTTTCAAAATCAACTACATCACCAATCTCTTTTAAATAATCTTCAATTAAATCAAAATTAATTGATGTTTGCTTTCTCGACTGTTGAAATGAATAAATCGTTTCTAGGCCTTGTTTACTTTCAAGATAAACTTTGATTTGTTCCAATTCATTAATATCGCCATAGAGTGTCAATATTTCTGTTTCGACAACTTCACTTGTTAATAAGTCCCCAGTATAATTAAAATATTGCTTAATATCATTTAAAATATATTTAACAAAGTCATTTACATCTTCTTTTGCTAATAATAATTTGTCTTTACTTTCGCAATTATGAATAAATTTGATTGCTTTTCCTTCATCATCCAGCTTAACCATACCTATTTCATTTTCAGTAATCTTATAAAGATTTTTATAACCACAAAATTCATCAAAATCCTTTAATTCAAGCGAATAATATTTTTCAAGTTTCCTTATATGTAAAGTAGGCTGATAATTGTATTGATAAATTGATAAATGTTGATTAGTTTTTTCTAAATCTTTTAATACTTCATAGATATATTCAATACTTTCGGGAATAATCTTTATCTCATTTGTCACATGCGATATATCGTAATAATATTCCTGTTGATACCGCTCATAAGTGATCATACAAAATTTCATTAATTCAATAATCTTCAGTGCTTCATCACTAAATACTTTTTGATTATGAACAAACGCTAATTGTTTACCATATTCAACATATTCATTATTTGCTAATGCACTTAAAAAATTAGGAATATTTTTTATTATATACTTTTTATCACTTCCTACTTTGAATTTTAAACATGGGTGCCCATAATTAATCTTGATCTGGACTTCAAGATCATACTTTTGATTTAGTTTAACCTGATTAAAATCAATTGCTTTAGCAGTCTTAAATGATGCTATTAGGTTTTTTGTTACTGCTAATTCATTTTTTAGCAGTTCTTCTTCCTGCTGCTGACGAATTTGTACTAACTTGTCGAAATAACTTATCTTACCATTTTTACTTTTATATTTAAATGGAAAATCATCAGGTGATAACTCTTGAACCTTCAGCAAAACAGCCCCAATATGACCGCAAGCCGAGAGTTCATCACACCAATAACAATTACAACTATAGTCAGTAATCTTATTATCTTGATCAATAACGATTTTACACACATTTTCATAACTACCATTATCAACAATGCCTTCAATTGTATAATCATCAAAAAGTCGATCATAAGTAATTGTGATTTCTCTAACATAATCTTTTTGATAATATATTCGTCCTGTTCTTAGATTTCTAACACTGCTTACGATTCTATGTAATTCTTTGTCAGTTACAAGCACTTACCAGTCACCTCCTAATTTTCTTTAAAATTATAGCATATATCGAATAATATTCATTAATATTACGACTCTAACCATTATGACTAAACTAAATACATAGAGTTATAAAGATGTAATCTTGCAGCAAGTATTTATTTCAATAAATTTCTTATTACTGCCATAATCAAATTTTTAAATAATTAAATACTCATTTCCACAAGCATTAATAAACAATAACAAATCATCATAGGTAATTGATATTGTTGCTGTATTAATATTAGGGTGAATTAATAATCGTTGTGCTCTTAATTCACGATCAATCAATATTTTTACTCGCTTATTATCATTAATTATTCCTAATGGTGTCACTGATCCTGGAATTAGCTTTAACAATTCTACAAGTTCTTCATCACTAGCAAAGCTTAGCCGCTTACTACCAATTTGTTTAGCTATATATTTCAAGTCAGCACGCCTTTCAACCGTCATCATATAAATGAAGAATTGTTTATCACTACTTTTTAAAAATAGATTTTTACATGCTACTCCATCAATTTGCTCATTAATAAACATTGCTTCTTCAACAGTGCTAACTGATTGGTGATTAATTTTTTGATAATCAATACCTAACTGTGTTAAAAATTTATATATATCCATTGTTAACTCCTCTTTTTATGATAATGATTTTAACATATTAAAAGTTTAATTGAAAATAATAAAAGCATCCAAAGGATGCTTAATCAATTTTCTTTAATTCATAATCAAAACCATATTTTAAAATATATTCTTCTAGAGTCCAATTATTATCATAAATTATTTTAGCTGCTTTCTTACCAACATAACGTAAATGCCATGGCTCATTAGCAGTTCCAGTAATATCCGAACGATTTTTAGGATAACGAAGAATAAAGCCATATTTATAAGCATTTTTAGCAACCCATTTATACTCATCCGTATCACCAAAAACCATTCTCTTTTTATCAATTACACTTTGGCTAGTTAAATCTACTCCTAACCCTAATTGATGTTCACTTGAGCCAGGTTTCGCAACTAAACCACTAGCAGTGACTTCATCATAACGGTTAAAATAATCATTATAAATTTCTACTTGTTCATCATATGAGCGATATCCACTATTTAAAACTAAATGATAATCTTCTTTTAAAGCATCTTTATTCATATCTTCTAATGCTTTAGCTGCATCTTTTCGAAGTTTATTATGGTTATTATCAGGAGCAATTGGTATATCAGGTACAACAAGATCAGCAGGGACATAATCTTTAGGTAACACAAAACCCTTTTTAATCAACAGAAGTGTATTACTAGGATCTAAAACTTCATATTCTGATCCAACAGCATTATTAGCATCAATAAATGGGTAAGTAACCGTAAGTACAGCTGTTATTGGCTCTTGATTACTTGCAAGATACTTAGGCAGATCCTCAAAGACCATTCCATTAATCTTTAAATAAGATTTAATTTGCGAATATGTATATTTATTATCGACGATTACCTTAAAATCAGACAGCTCTGCAACTTTCATTAAAGATAATACTTGTTTATAACTATATTTTAAATCCTTGAGATCTTGATAATAATCCTGATAGAAAGTATCAATATATTTTATTACTTCTTTTTTTGAATAATCTTGATGTTCTTTTTGATATGTCTGATACTCTAAATAATGTTTTTTATTTTTATATTCATTCCAGGAACTTAAATCACTGACCTTTTCCGCATCCAAATAACGCTCAATCTCATTATCATTTAGCTGTAAAATAATGCTTTGTTCAGACCAACCATAGCCCTTCGTCATTAACCGAATTCTTGTAAAATTAAATGCAATCAATGTCCCAAGTATTAACATAGCGATTAATACACTAATGATTACTTTATAAGGGATTTTTTTCTTTTCATTGTACGACATGTAACTGCTTCTTTTCAACCTATTATCCTCCTCGATATATTCTTGGCAGTCGACTTCCTAAACGACTCAAAATCTCATTACTAATTGTATTAGCTTCAAGTGCAATTTCTTCTACCCTAATTTCTTCTGTACCATCTTGACCAATTACGGTGACTAGATCATTATCACTGATATCACTAATCTCGCTAACATCTACAAGCATTTGATCCATACAAATTCTTCCAACTATTGGACACTTTTGACCTTTGATCAAAACACTTCCATTTGAAGAAAGTATACGTGGCAATCCATCACCATAGCCAATTGGAATAACGGCAATTACACTATCACGATTAACCTTATAAGTCAAGCCATAACCAAGACTCGCGCCTTTAGTCAAATAATGCAGCATTGCAATTTGTGCTTTAATTGTTAAAGCTGGTTTTAAATCTAATTGTACTTTTGAATAATCATTGAACGTTGAGTACACTCCATACATTAAAATCCCAACCCGAGCATAATCGGCATTGATTTCAGGATAATTTACTAATCCATAACTACTTTGAAGATGAACCTTTCCTATATCATAATGTCTTAATTTTAATTCATTAATTAAATCATAAAAAGCAGCTATTTGTTTTTGGGTGTATTCTTGATCAACTTTCCTTTTACTATCACAAACACAAAGATGTGTAAAATAACCCTGAATATGAATAAACTGGTAATCATATATTTCTTTAATACTCTCATAATCGCTTAAATCAAAACCTAAACGATGCATTCCAGTATCAATCTTAATATGAACATTGATCATATGCCCACTTTCATTTAATTGCCGAGCATGCTCACGATTTACAATGGTTTGAATCAAACGATAATTATGTAATTCAATTGCACGAATGGGATGACTATAACCAAGTACTAAAATTTCGCCATATATCCCATGTTCTCGAAGTTTGATACCTTCATCGATAGTAGCAACTGCAAAAGCTTCAATTCCCATTTTTTGACAATGTTTCGCAACTTCTACTAACCCATGACCATATCCTTCTGCTTTAACAACTACCATTAATGAACTATTTTTATTTAATAATGAACTCAATTCATCAAGATTATGCGTGATTGCATCTAGATCAACTTCGATCCAACTGCGACTTGTGCGAATATTCACCATACTTCTCTTTTCCTTTCAATAAAATCTCTGAAAATAAAACAGTTATTATCAATACACTAATAAACTGAATCAGCGGGTCAACAACTAAATGATCACACTTCAATAATTTACCTATTCCACGAACAACAACAATCATCAAGGGATGAAAAAGATAAATAGCTAACGATAGATCTTTACATTTAGATATTCGTTTGCCTGATATTCGTAAAAGTCCCTGATATAGCCAAAACATTACTACCGGCAATAAGATATTCATTGAATCATGACGTACAAAAACATAATCTGCTGCATCTTGATAACCTTTCAACAGTGATATTTCTATAAACATCAAACTTATTGCTAATATCGTGCTAATAACGATTACTCTTAAACTAAAGTTAAATTGCTTTACCGCAAGAAGTTTTCCAATCCAAATGAATAACGGTGCAAAGAAAATACCATTTCGTGTATAATCACTTATTAAAAAAATCAAGTCATACCCCCATTTACAATATGGGTGTATCAAACCATAATACGAATCACCACCTAATCCAATTAAATAAAGTAGTACCACAATTGAAAAACTCGTTAATAAAGATACCCGTTTATCTAATACTGCAACAGTGATCAATCCTAGAACTGTTGCTGGTAAATACCACAAATGATAGAAAGTTCCATCGAACAAAACATCTTTAATTATTTCATAAATCAGATTACTTTGATTAAAATAATGATTATAAAGATTTAATGGTAAATAAATAATTATTGCTGCTAAATAAATCAATAGTGTCTGTTTAATAATCTTATATAGTCGTTTTTTACTGGGATTAAGAAAATAGAAATAAGCAGTTGTGATAAAAAAGAATGGTACTGCAATACGTCCTAATCCACGAGTTAAATAAAAATCTAAAGTTGGGCTAATTGTATCTAATGGTGAAGTATGAATCGTGACAACTAAAATTGCAGCAATTATCCTAAAACAGTCGATTAAGGGATAACCTTTTACTTTAGACATATGGCCTCCATGATGTAATAATAAAACCATCACAATTATTTCCCGATATTTGATAACTACCATGATCACTTAAGTTTAACTTAGTCTGTTCATTAACTGCTGGAACATAAAATACTTCAACTAACTTTCCTTGGCAGTCTAAAACATATGGATTGAAAATAGAATGATTTTTTATATATAAATGATATTCTTCAAAACACCACTGATTTTCTTCCATAATTTTTGCATGAACAATCCCAACATAGCGAAAATGCCATGGTTCCTCACTAATTTTGGTAAAATCAATTTTATTTTTAGAATATCTCTGAATAAAGCCATAATCACTTGCAATATCACGAAATTGTTGACAGATTTCCTGACTTGTAAAATCAGGACAAAAGATATCAATTGTTTCATTTTTTACTGCTAAATCAATGGCTAGACCTGTTTGATGCTCACTACAGTTCACTCTAGCAACAAACTTATCAACAAACTCTTTTCCATGATTTTGAATAGCCTGATTATAGATCATAGCTTGTTCTTGACCGCTTCTTAAACCACTGACTAAAACAATCTTATCTTCTGCTTTAATTTCCTGTAATGCTTTTGTTAGCATCTCCATAGCCGTTTTTTCTAATGATATTGTTGAATCCTTGGCAGTCGAACAGTTAGTAATTTGATAGTTATTTGCAATTGGATAATTATGATTAACCAATACTAATGGACCTTGGTAAATATCATCTTTATTTAAAGTTACCATCTGCATACTTAAGCCCTATCGCAACAATTTTATCTATTAATTCACTAAATTCAAAACCTACTCCTTTCATCATCTGGGGAAAACGGCTATGATCAGTAAAACCAGGAATCGTATTAACCTCATTAAAAACTATTTCATTGTTTGGCGTTAAAAACATGTCTACCCTAGCAAAATTCTGACAAGCTAATGTCTGATAAATAATTTTTGCAGTTTCTTGAATTTTCCTTGCCGTTACTTCATCAATTCTAGCGGGCATATGAATTGTTGAAGTTTTCAAAGTATACTTTTCATCATAATCAAAAAAACCTCCCGATAATTCTATTTCATCTACCTCACCAACAGTCAATTCATCGTTGCCAATAATCGCACAACCTACCTCAAACCCTTCAACAGCTTCCTCTACAATTACTTCATTATCGTAATTAAAGGCATATTCAAGTGCTTTTGTTAATTCTTCCATTTTGACAACTTTACTAATTCCATATGATGATCCAGCTTTTAATGGTTTAACAAATAATGGAAAATTCAATGCTTTAACATTAAAATCATTTATATTATGTACAAGCACAGACCTAGTAACCTTTATCCCTGCTGCTTTGACTAACTGGTGAGCTCGATATTTATCCATACATAATGCTGATGCTAATAATCCGCAGCCAAGTACTGGTATTTTTGCAAGCTCCATTAATCCTTGAACAGTACCATCCTCACCATTTTTTCCATGCAAGACCGGTAAAACCGCATCAATTTGCTGATAGATTATTTTATTATCAACTATTTCCATCACTGCTTGTCTTTCTGGTTCTAAACATACCGTCACTGGATTAAGCAGTTCTTGATTCCAAGTATCATTACTAATTTTTTCAATTTCCCCATCATAATGAAACCACTGTCCTGCTCTCGTAATCCCGATTAAATAAAGATCATATTTTTCTTGCGGAAAATTCTTTATAATCGCAGCTGCTGATTGTAGCGACACTTCATATTCACTTGATTTTCCTCCAAATAAAATAGCTATTGTTTTTCTTTTCATATTATATCCTTCCTTACTACTCCTTCGATAAATCTATAATATAAAAAAAACGCTCTTCATTTTTTAATTTCTTCATAAGAAAAAATCACAAAATTCCCACTTATTTCTTACATTTTTCTTACAAAAAAATCAGCATTCTGCTGACTTTACTGTTAAATATTAAAATGCTTTTTAAAACTTTGAGCAATCCCATCATTATCAACACTATCAGTTATTTCACTTGCTACACTTTTTAATTTAGGAATAGCATTCCCCATAGCAATACCATGTTTAACCAATTGTAACATCTCTACATCGTTGATACCGTCACCAAAAGCATACGTGTTTTCATAATCAATTCCTAATTTTTGATATAAATATTCACAAGCAGTTCCCTTAGTGAACCCTTTGCAATAAACATCCATTCGAATCAAACCTGTATCATACGGAATCATCGTAAATTCATCTTCTAATTCATGATAAGCTGCCCACAACTGTGCTGCACTATCAAATAAAACACAACAGCTTACCGCTTTAACATCACTAGTTTTAAATACCTCATTAACATCAGTTGGTCTTTCAGTTGTTCCCTGAAACATAGCACGATGTTTTATAACCAATTCATCATCAAGAAAACTGCACCATGCACCACCGCGACCATTAAACATTGAACGACCATTATATTTTGCATATACATCTAATTGCTTCTGCACCATTCCATTATCAAATTGTTCATCAATCAAAATCTCATTATTAAAACGAATATAATGTCCATCATTACAAATATACCCATCAAATTCAATGTTTGCCACACTTTCAGGTACTTCACCCCGAGCTGTTGCAATGACGATCTTATTACCTTGATTTTTAAATTCATTTAAAACCCTTATTGTCTCATCAGTTGGATGTAACATCCCATTAGGTACATTAACTAATGTCCCATCAATATCAAAAAACGCTATTTTCGTATTCATAATGCTCCTCCTTCTTTTAAGTATAAAGAAATTCATATCTTTTATGAGATATTTTAATATTATGAAAATAATTACTGAATCACATAATCTTTTGCATGATCACTGTAATAAAGAGCATTGTTTGTATCAATAAACACGGCTTCTATCCCCGCTAATTGATTTACTAATGCTAACCCCTGCTCTTTACCTAAAGTAAAACATACTGTGCTTAATGCATCACCATCAACTGAATGATTACTAATAATCGTAACTGAAGCTAACCCATTATCATAACTATATCCCGTCTTCGGATTTAAGATATGATGATAATACTTCCCTTCAACTTCAAAATAACGTTGATAAATTCCTGAAGTTACAACCGACTGATCATTAATTTTTAATTTTAAAATATCACTACTTCCTTTAGGATCAGTAATACCAATTGTAAAATCATCACTATTCTTTTTCCCTACACAAAGAACATTACCACCTAAATTGATAATTGCACTGTCTACTCCCTGCTCAATTAAGTATTCCTTAATTTTATCAGCAATATATCCCTTTGCAACAGCCCCTAGATCTATTATAGTATTAGGATTACTAAAACTAATTGTACTATCATTTAAAGTAATTCCCCTATATCCAATCGACGTCAAAGCACCGGCTATTGCTGAAGTTTCCGGCAATTTTGGAGTATCAGCTTTAAAATCCCACAAATCAATCAATTGTCCTACTGTAATATCAAAAGTACCATTAGATAACTTACTATATTCCAAACCAATATTTATAACTTTAGCAAGTTCCTTGGATATTTTAATTAGTTTAGTTTTATCTTGATGATTGAGCTGATATAATTCACTTTTGGGATTAGTCCGGGAAAAGAGAAGCTCGTAGTCCTTGCAAATAGCAAAACATTCATCTAGAATATTAGACGAAGCACGATCATATAAAGTAATCGTAACTTGCGTATCTAAAAGAAGCTGCGTTTGACTTAGAGGCTGTTTATTCGTACATCCACAAAATATAATTAAGATTATTAAAATTTTTATAAACCAACGTTTTTTCATGTCATTTCCTTTCATTCTGGAGGTAGCTATGTTTAAGAAGAAAGACTTCATTATTATTTTCATAATTTTTGTCGTTATTATCGGGGCACTGCTTTTTAATCATTTTTATTTCAGTCAAAAAGCTGCTTACGTGAAAATCACCGTTAATAATCAAGTATATCGTACTGTTCCTCTAGAGATTGATCAGACAATTAAGATTAGTGATAAAAATATGATCGTGATCAATCACGGAAGTGTACATATGAAAGATGCTACTTGCCCTGATAAATTATGTATCAAACAAGGAACGATATCTAAAAATGGTGAACAAATTATTTGTTTGCCTAATCAAGTTGTTATTGCAATTGTTTCTAATCAATATAACGATGTTGATTCATCATCCAAATAGGAGGCCCCAATGACTAAAAGAATTACCTATTTATCTTTACTAATCGCAATCGCAATTATTCTCGGTTATCTTGAAACCTTTATTCCTATTAACTTTGGAATTCCTGGTGCAAAACTCGGCCTTGCTAACCTCATCGGATTAATTGCACTATATCGCTTTGGATTTAGAGACGCTTTAATCATCACTCTCCTGCGAGTTTTTATTATTGCCAGTGTTTTTACTAACTACTATATGTTTTTATATAGTTTAAGCGGTGCTTTATTAAGTTTAGTCATTATGGTTCTTTTAAAAAAAACCAAACTCTTTTCAACTTTGATCATTAGTATTTCCGGCGCAATCTTTCATAATCTAGGACAAATCCTAGTAGCCTTAATTTTCTATGGTTTTAATATTATTTATTATCTACCTTATTTAATAATCTTATCACTTATTACAGGTAGTGTCATTGGTATCTTAGGCCAAATTATTTTAGCCAAACTACCTAAACAACTATCATAATGAATTGTTTTTTACTAAAAAAAGGAATTTCTTCCTTTTCAAACAACAATATAACTCTCATTTTTAGCAGCAAATGAAATGATCATGTAATATTTTATATTGGGAGAGAAAAATAATCTACATGATCACTTACTTTGCTACGATAGTACTATACTCCTTAAACATTACTTTAAGTCAATCTTTTTTTATTAAACTAATTGCCGATTCATCCATTTTCCACTAAAATAGCGCCAGATAAAGAAAATACAACGAACTCCCCAATCAATAAACATTGCAATCCAAACACCAATTAATCCAAGATTCATATATTGTCCCAAAACATAACTAAAGCATAATCTAAATATTAGCATTGATGCAGCTGAAACTATCATCGTAAACTTAGCATCATTTGCTGCTCTTAAAGCATTTGGAAATGTGAATGACGTAGGCCAGATTAATGCTGCAATAATTGCATGTAAAAAGATACATTGGTATGCAAGGTCCGTCGTTTCTTTTGATAATGAATAGAATGTTAAAATTGAAGGTGTTGCAATAATTAAAACTACAATTAATCCAGCCATTGAAAGATAAGTAATTTTTAATAACTTTTTAACATAATATTTTGCTTGTTTATAATCATTTGCACCTACACATTGACCTACAACCGTCACCATCGCCAAAGACATTGCCATCCCAGGAATAATCTGCATTTGAGCCAAGTTATTCGAAACAGCATTAGCTGCAATTGAATATGTCCCAAAAGTTGCAATTAAACTTTGTACTAAGATTTTCCCTAGCTGAAACATCCCATTTTCTAATCCCGAAGGTATCCCAATTGCTAAAATCTTTTTTATATACATAAAGTCAAATTTCCAATGAAGATAATCATTTACACATACATCATTATCCCGATGACTTAACATCTTTAAAATTACGATACAAGCTACTGCTCTGGCAATCAGCGTTGCTAATACGGCACCAAATACCCCCCATCTAAAAACGAAAATAAAAATTGCATTTAAAATAATATTAATAACATTCATGACTGCACTATTAATCATCGATATTTTAGAGTTACCAATTGCCCTAAATAATGCTGCTCCAGAGTTATATAATGCAATAAAAGGATACGACATTGCTGAAAATAAAAAATAGATTTCTGCATTTTTCATTACATCTACTTCAACATTTCCAAAAACCATGTGTAATAATGGCACATTAAATGCAATAACTATCACCATGATAATTACTGACAATAATGCTGTAATCAAAATCAACTGTTTTGCTGAATACTTTGCCTTATCTTTAGAACCCTGTCCAATAAACTGGGCTGCAACTACTGCTCCCCCTGTTCCTAATGCAGCAAAAATATTGATTAATAAAATATTAATTGCATCAACCAGCGAAACTGCTGATACTGCTGCTTCGCCGACGCTAGCAACCATAACAGTATCTGCAAAACCTACAGTAATTACTAATAATTGTTCCACAACCAAGGGAATAATTAATTTTTTTAATGCTTTGTTATCAAATAACATTCCTCACGCCCCCTACAGTTACCTATTATACGCCCATATTCTTTTGAACAAAGTAAATTTCATTTTCTGGAAAAGCAAAAAAACCTCACAAATGAGGTCTAAAAACAAATTATTAGTCTAACAATGCTTAAACAAAGTTATCAATTCTGTTGAGGTCAAGTCTCGATATTCCCCTAAAGCTAATTTTTGATCAAGTTCTATACCTGCAAAAGCAATTCGTTTAAGTGTACACACTTCATTTTGACATGATTTAAACATTTTTTTAATTTGATGATACCTCCCCTCATTGATAGTTACTAAACAATGGTATTCATCAAGTATTTCCAATAAACTAGGTAAACATTGAACCTTGTGATCAATCACTACACCATCAAAGAATTTTTTAATCAATTCATCTTTAAGCGGAAATTTAGTAGTCACATAATATTTTTTATTAACATGATTTTGTGGTAATAATAATTTTTTTGATAGTGAAGTGTCATTAGTAATTATCAATAGCCCTGTTGTATCAATATCTAAACGCCCTAAACAATAGCAATCTTCTCGCCCAATCAGATCAATTACACACTGATGATATTTATCATGATTTGCACAAAGATAGTCAGCCGGTTTATTCATCATATAATAAACAAATGGCTGGGCATTTAATTGAATATGATGATACATAATAATATCATCCGCCTTTACTGGATAACGAACATCTGTAATTACTTGATCGTTCACCCTAATTTCCCCATGCCTAATCAAGGTTTTACATATCTTGTGATTCCCTAGTTTATTCTTCATTAAAACATAATATAGATCTTTAATTCGACTCACCTCCATTTTAGAACTTCTTTAGCAAACTTTTTAGCTGCCTGGATATCCTTTTTATCAGGATGTCCAAAGTTTTTAAAAATAAAAGCACTTCCTTTACATGAAAACACCGGTCCATAAATTATTCCCTTTTCTTTAAGCTGTGCTTTAACATTAGTAAATTGATCTGTTCCAAAACCGTTAGCAGAAAATAAAATAACCTTCTTAACTTTATTAGCATCAAGTTGTGCTACAAACCTAGTTACTTGTTCAGGAATATTTCCTCCTAAAATTGGACATCCTAAAAATAAAATATCTGCTTTAACATCTTGCACTTGTTTAATATTTTTAGCATCGACTTGAAGTTCGTCAGCAATTGCCTTCGCAATTTTCTTATTATTCTTTTTACTTTTATATATTACTTCAATCATCCTTCTGCCCCCTTTTGACGATTTTTAAAAAATACTTCTAAATGATCGATCCCATGCATTAATTTAATTGATAACTGATAATACTGAGTGATTTCTTCATTACTAAATTCACTAAATAAAGCTTGATGTACCTCATCTGTTAATTCTTCCATATCTTTTCTAAAGCGCAATCCCTGTTTACTCATTACCACACATAACGAACGTGCATCTTTGGGTGACTTCTCTAAAATCACATATCCCTGCTTTTCCAAACTCAGTGCTAATTTTTTTACATTTTGTCGTGAACACCCCATCACTTTTGCTAACATGCTTAAATCAGGAGCATCAGTAAATGAAGTCATCGTAGCCATTAATAACCATTGTTTACTCGTCATTTCATTGTAACGATCAAATATCGCATGTAACTTATTCTCCTGAATAAACACACCCGCAAATAACAGTTTTTTGACCCATTTAGGATCCTGTCCTAATAATTCATAACTTGATTTTTTCATCATTCTCTCCATATCCGTAACTAGTTACTTATTTTTATTATAGTAACTAGTTACCAATCTGTCAATAAACAAATACTTTCATCAGATTATTTCATAATAAAAAGTTATAATGACTTCTCACTATAACCTCTAAAACAGATATTTTAATTTTCGATTGATCTTATTACTTTACAGGGATTTCCACAAGCAACACTATTAGGAGCAATATCTTTAGTCACAACACTGCCTGCTCCAATTACACAGCCATCGCCAATCGTTACCCCTGGTAAAATAACTACATTACCACCTAACCACACATTATTACCAATTTTAATTGGTAGCGCTTGTTCTAAACCAGTATTTCTAATTTTATATTCGGTAGGATGAATAGCAGTATATAGACCACATGAAGGTCCTATATAAACATTATCTCCTAATTCAATTCCACCACCATCCATAAAATAACAATTACTATTAATAAAAGCATTTTTACCAATTTTAATCTTATTTCCATAATCACACATAAAGGGACTTATAAGCTCTATGTTTATAGGTTGATAACCTAACAAACTTGTAATCACTTCTAATCTTTTTTCATAACTGCTAGGTTTTATGTGATCTAGAT
Source organism: Thomasclavelia ramosa DSM 1402 (assembly GCF_014131695.1). Classification (NCBI taxonomy): domain Bacteria; kingdom Bacillati; phylum Bacillota; class Erysipelotrichia; order Erysipelotrichales; family Coprobacillaceae; genus Thomasclavelia; species Thomasclavelia ramosa. The sequence goes on along the minus strand of NZ_CP036346.1, from coordinate 584,278 downwards.
CAAAACACAAATCTTTAGCTAATACTCTTTGTTTTAATAATTCTTCATCATTATTTGCATCATACCACATTCCTAATTCCATTTTTTCACGTTCTGTCATTTTTATTTCCCCTTTATTCCTTCTTTTAACCATTTCATACTAATCTCTGCACTAGGATACCCTGCAATTAAAATTGCCTGTGCATGTACACCATAATCACCTGTTTGTACCACTGCTTTACAACGATCACGCATTTCATAATATTCAGGAATGTAATGCATCGAATGAATATTTTTCTTTCCCAACAAATCAACCAGTAACTGATAATCTTTTTGATTTACTTCAATCATATCTTCTGTGACGATTGCTCCTTCAAAATCACCACAAGCAACTAGTGTAGTTACTATATCCTCAAAACTTGGTGAACCGGTCACTACTTCTACATCTATATATTCAACACTTGAATCCAGTGGGTATAGGGCTTTACTAGATGTTCCACTGCCAGCATCAGCAATAAATAACATCTCACCATGACGCAGACTAGCAACAACTGCTGCCAAACGTTCATGAAGAATTCTCTTTTTTGGTTTCACACTTATCTCCTTATTTATTAAAAGTCTTTTATTAATTAATAATTATAAGTTATCTAATAAAAAAGTCAACAAATAAAACAACTGTCCTTGAACCGTCCTAATCAAATAAATAGATGAAACAATCAAATTATTAGATTTGAAGTTATCAAAAATAATAACTTCATTTATTATTTAGAAATAAACAGGTTAAGCTATGCAAATATTATTACTATAGTGTTCAGTCTCATATTTCATAATCTTTTTATTTTCTGGTATTGAACATCAAACTGATAAATCTGATGATAATACTGTTCGTCCAACAAACATATAAATCCATATTTCTCTTTCAATTCAAGGAAAGATTTATGATTATTTAGATGTTCTTTGACAATTTCTAATTTATACGCTTTAGCATACTTTTGTCCCCTCAACAATATAAAAGTTCCTATTCAGTGTTTAATTATTTACACTATCTAGGAGGTTTTTATATCAATAACAGTTGTTTTATTTGTCTTGTTTAATGAAACTTTCTCTAATAACTTCCTGTATTCCCAATAAATAATCATTTTCATAATTAGCACAATACGTTAATTCAGGCATAAATTCACTTGGTAAATACTCTAAACAAATCTTCTTGATTTTTAATATATCATCAGCCTCAATAGCTTCACCTGTTAAAATCACGATTGAAGGATTTATTATCGATGCTACACAACATAATGATAAAGCCACATCTTCTGGTGAATAATCAAAGCATAACTGTTCTTGTTTTAGGTATTTAAAAAATGGTAAATATAAGATTTCACCAGCAATACTATTTTCTCCTTCTATTAATTTACCATTAATAACACTCCCACAGCCAGGTCCAGAATTTAATGGAAACGTCACATAACAAAGATCCTTTTTATTATTATGTAAATAGCAGCCATAAGCAGTATAATTCATATCATTTTTAACAACTGTCTTTAATCCTGTAGCCTTCTCGATTTCAGCTTTAAGATTTACATTTTTTAAATTAGGAATATCTGATTCAATTACTATCTCTTTAGAAATTATTGCCGGTACCCCTAAACCAATTATTTGGATTCTCGAATCTTGTGATAAAAGATATTTAATGAATTTTAAAATATCCTCTAATTTTAAATCATTTACTAATTCTTTACCCTGTTTTAGTACACTTGCAAGGGCATCAATGATTTGCCAGCAAAGATAATCTCTGCCTCTTTTTCTTTGTACAAATAAACACAATGAATGAAAATATTCTGGATTCAATCCATATTTTTTAGTAGGACGACCTTTTTTTAAATAAATAATTTCTTTTTCAACAACAGTTCCATTATCCAAAAAATCATTAAGAATCGTTCCTACTGTAGCTACTGTCAATCTTGAATAATTAGCTAGTTCTTTTTTTGTCACTTCTTGATGTCTTAATAACAATTTCAAAATGATTTGATCATTTAAATCTCGTAGTTTTCCAGTTCCAATTCTATTCACATTTATCAGCCCTTTTCAATTATTTTTGATTATATCAGTATTTTTAAAAGAAAAATACCCTTTGTCTCCAAAGGGCTTTTAATTCAAGTACGTCATTAACACATTCATTATTATATGATAAAAATGTCTTTTGGGCAACTGACAAAAAGAGAATATTTAATTTTTTTATTTTTATATTGACTTATAGTTAACTCTAAGTTCTATACTATAAATGTAGAAAAGATAAATACATGAAGGAGGACTTAAAATGAAAACATGGTTAATTACAGGATGCTCTAGCGGAATTGGACGCGGCATTGCTAAAGCGGTATTAAAGAAAGGGGATAATGCTGTTGTTACTGCTCGTGATACAAGTAAAATTGCCGATCTAGTCGATCAATATCCAAATACAGCTTTAGGAGTGGCTCTAGATATTACCAAAAAAGAGAGTATTAGTGCTGCAGTAAAACAAGCACAAGAAAGATTTGGAACAATTGATGTATTGATCAATAATGCTGGATATGGATATCGTTCTTCAGTTGAAGAAGGTGACATAGATGATGTTAATCTTTTATTTAATACTAACTTCTTTGGGCCAATCGAACTAATTAAAGAAGTATTACCACAAATGCGAGCTAACAAAAACGGTGCTATTGTCAACGTATCATCAATTGCAGCGGTTAGATCGGGTGTAGGTTCTGGTTATTATGCTGCTAGTAAGGCTGCTTTAGAATTAATGACTGATGGTCTAGCTAAAGAATTAAAACCGCTAGGAATCAAGGTCATGATAGCACAACCAGGTTCTTTCCGAACTAATTTTTATGATACTTCACTAAAAGGGACTAAAAATAAGATCGATGATTATAACGAAACAGCTGGGAAAACTCGTAAAGAGAATGTCGTTAATCATAAAAATCAACCTGGTGATCCTGATAAAGGTGGTCAAGTTATTGTTGATACAATTGAAAAAGACAACTATCCTTTCCGTCTTCTCTTAGGTAGTGATGCTACCAAGATCGTAGCTAGTGCTTTAGAAGAAAGAATTCAAGAAATCGAAACTTGGAAAAATATTAGTAGTCAATCAGATTTTGAATAGAAGTAAAGCCTCCTAATAACCGGAGGCTTTACTTTGATTCAGTTATTAAAATGTCCAGTACAAAAATGTTCAATTATTTCTAAAACTTCTGTTAATTTATCTGTTTCAATATAAACTTGAGTCTCTTTAACAAATTTATTAATAAAATTATCATCAAAATTTCCATCAGCTTGTCTTTTGAAACTTTCTTTTAATAAATGCTGTGCTGCATCTTGATACTCAGGTTTCACTCTTTTTAAATAATATTCATAAAACTTAGTTTGTCCATCTTTCACATTCCATTCACTCCTTGCATCTATCATTACCACAATTACTTTAATAATACTTAGTAATCTCATTTTTATTCATTGCTTATACATATAAAATCATTTTTCCTAATAAAATACACTCCTTTAAACTAACGATTTTCACAATTTCCAAGATATATTTTTCCATTTCATAAACTAACTTATCTACCTATAATGTAAGTTAACACGAAAAAGCAATAATCCCCGGCTCTAAGACACTAACAATCAAAATCTTCCAGAAATAAGAGAAGACTGCCATGATTAATTATATCTGGCATACTTATCCCAATTTTTCTAATATCTTGGTATTTTATTAATATAACATTTAAAATATCATATATATCTTCTAAAATGGTTCAATTCTTAGTAAGTTCTTCATCAAGAATAATAATATTTTGTTCATCATAAATACGATGCATCAACCAAACCCGCTCACTGATTCTAATGACTGAGATACATAAGATCTTAACACCTTTATGGGTTGCCATTTTCAATGACAAGGGTTCAAGTGATATAACTTTTTCCCTCAATATGATCAATCTTATCTTCAATCAATGTAAGAGCATGTCTAGCATCATATTTAGTAAAAATTTGTGGTGCTTAAAACAATTACATCATAGTGATTTCCTACTGCAAATAGCTTACTATAAGATATCGTAAAGAACTAGTTGTTAATCCACCAGTACAACTGAGCAGTACTCTAATTAGTGGCCGTATAACCAGTTTTTATACTCTCTACTATTTTTTCAAATACCCCAATCGTTTGCTTAAGCGTCCTCACTTGAAAATGCAAATAAAAAATGCGCAAACCCAATATCTAGATTTACACATTACTGTTACTTGATTATTCGAATTATAACAACTCAGTTTATTAAAAGCCAAGAAAAGATTATTTTACTAAAATAAAAAAGCCTATACGGCTTAATAAAAAAATAAAAATAGTCACTGATTAAAACAAATAGTGTCAATAGATATTTTAGGGAGTAGTGACTATTTATACAAGTTATCTACCTTGCACTATTATAATCTCTCATGAATGTTAATTTAATATGAATTAATCAACCTTTTTATAAATTATTTTATTTATTTTTGAAATTTAAAAAAGTGCATCTTTTTAAAGATACACTTTTTATTATCAAATTATTCAGCAGCTTCTGCAGCTTGTTTGTTTTGATATCTTTCATAAGCAATTAAGAATGGTGCATAAATTAAGATAGATGCTACGATTGCAATTGCTTGAGATACAGCACCCATGATATTAGCTCCTGTAGTTAAGAAACCATGTAAGATAGGTGGTGTTGTCCAAGGTGTATTGATTACAGCTTTTGGACAGAATCCAATTACAGTTAATACATAACCAAGCATTAAAGTAACGATTGGTGCTAATACAAATGGAATACCTAAGATTGGGTTTAATACCATTGGGATACCAAATGTAACTGTTTCATTGATGTTGAATAAACCTGGTACTAATGAGATACCTGCGATTGTACGGTTATCTTCACGTTTTGAGAAAACTAAGATAGAAATTACTAAACCGATTGTAACCCCAGAACCACCAAATTCACCGAACATTTGTAACCATGCCATTGCGAAGATGTGTAAATCATCACCTTTAGCATTATTTGTTTTAGAGAATGTTTCGATATTTTCTAACATTAATGGTGTAAATAATGCTTCTTTTACTGCAGCTAACATGTTGTTACCATGAATACCTACTAACCAGAATAATCCGATAATGATATAAATAATGATTACCCCTGGAATAGTTGATCCAATTGCACCTAAAGGTCCTTGGATATAAGTTGAAATTACGTCATTTAAATATAATCCAGTAACTAATTCACATCCACGTCCAATTAACGCAATGATTGCTAAAGTAATTACAGCTGGAATTAAAACTTCGAATGCACGAGCAACACCTGGAGGTACTGTTTCAGGCATTTTTAATTTTAATCCTTCTACTTTACGTAATGCACAGAAGATTTCTACTGAAACAACCCCAACGATCATCCCTGTAAATAAACCTGTTGCTCCTAAAGCACCACCAGCAACACCTGTAAATGTTTGTAATGCTCCATCAGCTGTTAATTCTAATGTTTGTTTAGCAGTGTCTACTAATGCATAGTTAGCCCATCCACTTTGAGTTACTGCTAGCCAGCAAGCAAGTCCTAATAAACCTGCGAAGTATCCAGTTTCACCATTAGCTTCACCGATTTCTTGAGCGATACCAAAAGTAATCCCAACTGTGATACAAGAAATTGTTGCGAATTGCATTGCTGCAAACGCTGGGTTAATTACTTCTAAAGCCATGATAGGTTTCCAGAACATACCTAACCCTGAATCTGCATTAACTAATACGTTACACCATAAAACCCCGATCGCACCTGCGATAGTCAAAGGCATGAATGTTTGGAACGCATTTTTAATTGCAGATAAATACTTATTTTGCCCACACCACGCACCAACGCGGCCAAGGACATCTGCCATTTTGTCCATAATTCTTTTCCTCCCTTATTGACTACCTAATAATAGCAAAGGGTGAAATACTTGGAAACGCTTTCCCCACATTCTGTAAGAGTCTTACAATTTTTTTAAAATATTTAAAAATGATATGTAAATTTATTACATATCATGATCTGTCTTTTTTTCATATTTTTGTTCACAATTTATCTTTCTAATTAAGTTAGGATAATAGTCTTTTTGAAATAAGATTGAAAAGATTAGATCCATTAAATAATCACTACTTAACTTTGAAGAATAGGTTTCTATTTTCGAAACAATATTTTCTTTACTACACATTGTTAAGCAATAATTCGCCCGTTTTCTTAAATAACTATCATTTATTGAAGTAATTGCAATAATAGTTCCCTTATTATCCACAATCCGATCAACTATCGTTTTTATTTCATGACTCTCACCAGAATAAGATATCACGATTGCAACTGTATTTTTATTTACAAATAAAGAACGCTTATCTTGATCATTTGGTGAAGATTTAAAATTAACAAAGTGATCGATCGAAATCATCCGATGCTCGAATAATAGTCCCGAAAGATACGAAGCTCCAACAGCAAAAATATCAATAACTGATGTTTTTAATAACTTTTCAATTACTTGATTAAGTACATCATAGTCGAGTAATGCTTTAGTCGCCTCAATCGTATCTTTATATAACTCGCCTAACTGATTTGTGACTTCTTGAATACTATCATTCTCTTTAAAAGGTCGATTGTAATCAACATCAGTTTGATAACTAGTTAAAACTGATGAAGCAAAATTGATCTTAAAGCTATTGTAGTTTTTTTCACCCAGTTTCTTGCAAAAACGACTGATCGTCGCTGTTGAAGTAAAAGTCGCCTCAGCTAACTCAACTAAACGCATATTAGCCACTTCTTCTTTATGATCAATTATATAATTAGCAATCCCTTTTTCAATGTCACTAAATCCTTTTTTGTATTCCAGTTTTGATAATAAACTCATAAACTACCCCCGAATTACTTTATAAATATTGTCCCAAATTTTTTTCCATTATAACACTAATAAGGGCATGTTAGTCTTTTTTAACACTATTTTAACACTATTCTTTTTTGATTTTTCTAAAATAAAAAAGCCCTTTTGGACTTTTCATCATTTAGATTAAATAGTCACTAAATTAAAATATGAACTGTCAATAGATATCTTATGAGAGTAGCGACTATTTCTACAAGCCAACTAGCCTGTGGAAATATAATACTCCATTGTTTTATAAAAAAATATAAATTTATATAATTCAGGATAGTATTTTCAAAATTAGCAATTTTAAATATTAAATTATGAAAATTTTTTACATAATTTATTTTTTATTTTCAAAGTCAATTACTTTTAAAGCAGTAGTAACATTACTTTGATAATCCTTTACAAGTAAAGACACAAAAATGACATCTAGAACATACATTGTTGCAGTAAATGATGTAATCACTTCTAAACTAAGGATATCTTGTGACGAGTAAACATTGAGGTAAATATCACAATAGTTTTGTAATTCACCCTTTTTACCACCAATTGCAATAACATAGATTCCTGCCTTTTTTAAATATTTAGCAATCTTGATCATCTCACTATTATTGCCAGTAAAAGAAATAAGTATGGCTACACATTGACGACTATTTTTTTGTGATAAAATGAAATGTTCATTGATTCCACTATGTGCATCGCACTCTTTTCCTAAAGTCATGATTTTAAAAGCAGCTTGACTGGCAATCGTATAACTAATTCCTGTTCCATAAATAGAAATACGTTTAGCTTGAGATAAACGATTAATCACCTGAATCATTTTATTTTGATCTAAATCCAGCCTTGTCTGTACTATTGATTTATCATAAATAGTTGGGATAACTTTAACAATATCTTGATATGTACTGTTTTCATCAACCGGTTCATCTTTTAAAAGACTACTAATTCGACTTAATTCATTATACTCAAATTCAACCTGGCGTTTAAATTCTTGATAACTATTAACCTCCAGCTTTTTACAAAGACGTATTACTGTAGCCTTACTCGTATAAGTTTCTTTTCCTAATTCTTCCACTGATAATTGATATAACTGTTCAGTATGTTTTAAAACATACTCTGCAATTAGCTTTTCGCTATTAGTAAAGCGTTTCCTCTCCCTTAGCTTCTCTAAGATCATCACTATCACCTCATCTTTTCCTATTATGACATAGATATCAAGATGAAACAAATTTGAACTAATCAATTATCTTTTTATTAATTAAAATAAAGGAGATTGAAAATCCTCCTCCATTTTACAAAACAGCTAAATATCATTTAAACTTTCACCGTTCGTTGCAATAACTTTTTGATACCACCAAAAACTCTTCTTGGGATAACGCGCCAACGTTCCACTAAAATCATCATGCACATCAACATAAATATAGCCATAACGTTTAGATACTTGACATTTTGTATTAGCAACAATATCGATTGGACCCCAACTTGTATAACCGAGTACTTCTACACCATCTTTGATTGCTTCTAAAACCTGCTTTAAATGCTCTTTTAAATAATCAATACGATAATCATCATTTACTGTATAACCATATTGTTCATCTACAACCAAAATATCCTTTGCTCCAAGACCATTTTCAACAATAAATAACGGAAGCTGATATCGATCATAAAATTGATTAAGAATATATCGCAACCCTTTAGGATCAATCTGCCAACCCCATTCAGATTCTTTTAAATAGGGATTTTTAACTCCGCTCATTACATTTCCCCGAGCTTGTTGATTAAGTTTCTCATCAGCTGTAGCACAATAACTCATATAATAACTAAAAGAAATAAAATCGACTGTATTTTTTAAAATTTCTTCATCTTCTTTCGTGATTTCTAAATGAATATGATTTTCTTCAAAAAAACGTAGCATGTATCCTGGATATTTTCCCCTAACATGGACGTCAGCAAAGAATAGTGACTCCCGATCACGTCGGACTGTTTCCTGAATATCTTCAGGCTGCGGGGTCAATGGATAGATTGGACTCCCTGCAATCATACAACCAATTTTAAAATTCGGATTGATTTTATGAGCTATTTTTGTTGCTTGAGCACTTGCAACAAACTGGTGATGAATTGCCTGATATAAAACTTCGGGATTAATTTGATCAGCTTTTCCTTTAATCCCACCACCATTAAAGGGGGCATGAAGAATAACATTTATTTCATTGAATGTTAGCCAGTACTTAACCTTATTACAATAACGTTCAAAACATACTTGAGCAAAGTTAAGATAAAAATCAATTACTTTACGATTCACCCATCCTCCATAATTAGTCGCTAGATATAAAGGCATCTCGTAATGTGATAATGTAACTAGGGGTTGTATTCCATATTTAGCTAATTCATCAAAAACATCATCGTAAAACTGCAAACCCTTTTCATTAGGAACCGTCTCATCACCATGCGGGAAAATACGGCTCCATGCTATCGATAAGCGTAATACTTTAAATCCCATCTGAGCGAACAATGCAATATCTTCTTTATAGCGATGATAAAAGTCAATTGCATTTTTCTTTAAATAATTATCTAATGGCGGAATTGCTTCATTACCAAATACCCCTTCAGGCAAAGCATCAGCCGTTGAATAACCTTTGCCATCTTCTAAGACTGCGCCTTCACACTGATTAGCCGCTATTGCACCACCCCATAAAAATCCTTTAGGAAAATTTTTTTCTACCATCTTCATGACTACACCTCTTGCAATTTATTTAGTGCAAAAGTCAATACCGCTTTTCCATCCATCTTGCCATAATCGCGCATATCTATTAAATATGCTGGTACTCCATTAGCATCATCCGCAATACTTTTTTCTAGATAACGCACCTGTGGTCCTAAAAGAATAACATCTGCATCTTGGCTGTGATTTTTTACTTCTGTTGCTCCGACTGCCCAGATTTTTGTTTCAATTCCTTTTTCCTGTGCTGCTTGTTCCATTTTTGTAACTAATAGACTAGTTGACATTCCACCAGCACAACATAATAAAATTCTTATCATTTTAATTTTCCTCCATCTCATCAATTCTTTCAATTTTAAAAATTACTGGTCTTGTCCCATCACTACAACAAGCAATCATCATCTTTTCATCATTAGTCCAGCCTTTCATAATTGAGCCACCTTGCAAAGCTGCATAAATATAGCGACTGACGGCATCCCAAGCCTCACTGCAAAACTTTCCATTCATCATATTCCAAAAATCATCTTTGCCATTACCACGCTCCAAAATAAATTCCTGTCCCTCTTTAAACAATGGACATTTACCAACTTGCGGATCCGCTAAATATTGATCCGCTAAATCTTGATAATACTCTCTTCGTAATACCGTAATTTTACACTTAGACATCTGTTTGCTCCTTTCAAATCCTTTTTTCTACACTTTTAATTTAACATCAGAAAATAAAAGAAACAACAGGCTCGTAAACTGTTGTTCCAGTGTTTCATTTATATATTATTTTTATAATTTATTTTGATACTTGTGGTCCACTAAAGGCATTTTTTAATCGTTCTAAAGCTTCTTTTAAGACCCAAGTAGGGCAAGCGATATTAATTCTTTCAAACCCTTCTCCTTCTTGACCGAAGACATATCCCTCATCTAAATATAGATCAGCAGCAATCATTTTCTTCTCTAATTCTAGATAGTCATAACCTAAATTTCTAAAGTCTAGCCAAGCTAAATATGTTCCTTCTAATGGATATACTGTAACTGATGGAAAATTTTTCTTGATAAAGTCTACCAGTATGTCATAGTTATGATGAATCAATGTCTTAAATTCAGCTAACCATGCATCTCCTTTAGTATAAGCTAACCGTGTTGCTTCAAAAGATAATGTGTTTAATGTAAAAAATCCTTTTTTCTCTTGTTGCGCAATAAATTTAGCTCTTAATTCTTTATTCTTAATAATAATATTAGATCCTTGCAAACCTGCAATATTAAAACTTTTACTTGGTGCTGTACATGTTACAGTAATATCTCCAATCACTTCACTTAAAACAGCAATTGGATAATGTGTATACCCCGGCATAGTTAAATCTTCATGAATCTCATCACTAAGAATTATAATTCCATTATTTAAGCAAATATCCGCAATTTTTTCTAGCTCTTCTTTTTTCCATACACGCCCTACAGGATTATGAGGATTACAAAGAATCAATAACTTTGTATTTGCTTGTTTTGCAAGTTCTTCAAATTTATCAAAATCAATTTGGTAACTATTTTCATGATTTATTAAAGGACATCTTTGTACTCGACGATTATTTAACTCAATTGCCCGATAGAAAGGATAATAAACTGGCGTAAAAATAATTACTCCGTCATTTTCTTCAGTAAATGCAGTTACCCCATCGCTTAACGCTGGTACTACACCATTAGATAAAACGATCCATTCTTTTTCAACTTGATAATTGTGTTTATCCTTCATCCAGTTAATTACTGCATCGTAATAAGCTGCTGTTCCATTTGTATAGCCAAATACAGGATTATTCTGCATAAATTCAAGCATCCCTTCAGCAATCTCTGGTGCTAATTTCAAATCTAAATCAGCGACTGAAAGTGGAGCTATATTTTTAGCAACTGCAGGATTATGATCTTTCATCCCGTTCCATTTAGCAGAACCATTTTGACTCCGATCAACTAATGTTTCAAAATCATATTTCATTTCTCTACCTCCATTATTAAGCACCTATATAGTTAAGTACCTTAATAATAGTATACTCTCACAATTTATAAAGTCAAATAAAAAGAATCATAACGATTCTTCATTGTCTTGTGCATATTCTTTATTTAAAGCTCTTTGAACCTTAATATAAATATCTATTTCTTCATTGCTAAAACTAATTAAATTCTTAAAATAACGTTTCATAATTTTCTTATCAAACTGACCATGTAAATCAAAAATCTGCCTCCCGCCAACCGTTAAGTATAAATTATACTCACGATTATTATGAGGATTCTTGGTTCTTGAAATTAATCCTTTTTGTTCTAGCTTCTTTAAAATTTGACTGCTGGCACTTAATGTTTTTTTTAATTCTTTAGCAATCATCGAAGCATTTATTCCAGGGTGATTTCCAATTATTGCAAGAGTGTGAGTTTCTACTGGATAAAGCATCACTTTGCCAAATTGTCGAGGTTTACTATCATATTCTTGTATTAAATCATAACTTTCGTCAATTACTTTAATCATATTATCAAATCGCTCTTGATCCACAAAAATCACCTCAGGTATCATTCTATCAAATAATAACCAATGTTGCAAACAATCATAAAAAGACTGGTTTTACCAGTCTTTAAAGGATTACATTAAATGTGATTCTTTGGTTGTGTATTCTTGAACTACTTTTTGAATCTTTTGTGGAGTTTCTGGTTCTAATGGATACCAGCCTTTAGAATACATAAGATCAAAGACCTCACGTTGAATCTGATATACCTCTTTTTGAATATCTATTAATTTATTTGCTAGTTGTTGATGAGAGCATTCAATGATAAAAGTCGTATAATCACTTAATAATGATTTTAAACATAATAGAACATCATTGATTCTATCATAATCATTAAACGTATTTTCATTTGGTAAAATTGGTTGTTTCGTTGGATTTGAATAATTTTGATTATCCATTTAAACACCCCAATAATTCACTATAATGATTTTTAATTGTGCTATTAACACGTCCTAAAGTCATCTTAATATCATTATCTTCAACACTTTCTTCGTAAGCTTTTAACTTCTTCGATAATACATATAAACTATTCAATTGATCATTAAAAGAGCCACTATCTTTAGTAGATATCATTTTTGGTGGTTGATTCATAAAATTCCTCCTTCAATAATATTTTGGTTCTTTTATAAAACAATTATGCATAATCATATACAAAAGATTAAAATAAAAATATTTTTTATTTTCTACTTATAAATTTTTCAAATCTGACTAATACTAGAGTATCTTTATTAAAAAATAAAAAACATTATTATCTTCAATAATGTTTCTTTACCAAATTAACAGCCCTAAATTTTTATCCTGCTACTTTTATTTTATTTTCAATATATGCCATTACTGCTTCTTTAGGGATATTTAATACCGCTGCAAATTCTTGATGCAGTAGATCTTCTGCTTCTTTTTTGTACCGCTCATCAGTTTGACTCAATCGCTTATTTTGTAACAATAAATTTTTTTGCTTTGCTTGAAGATTACAAATCAATTGAATCAAGCCATCACAAGTATATTGACTTATCGTTTCTTTGTAATAATCTGTTAATTGTCTTAAATTTTGATTTTCAATAATCTCTTTTTGTACTTTAGGATGTCTGGTCAATAATCGTTCTAACTCCTCTATCGAAATCAAATGACGCATATATACTTGCGTATCAATTGGCACATACGTCTTACCGTCCATAAAAATAGGATTTAAAGTATAATACTTTCGGGAATTGGGCTGCTTACCAATACTAATTACTCCAATATTTTCAATCCTACAAACACTTTGATTACCATATATAATCAAATCTCCTTTTTCATACACATAACCACCTAGCTTTCTATTAAGTATATGCTTAATATATCTATTATACCGCACTATTAGTTACTATATGCAAAAGTAATTAAAATATACTAAATTTTCTTTTTTATGCAGCTAAAGACTACATCTTTTTATATTTGATTTTACTATTTAAATCTTGTTAATAATTTCAACAGTTTTACATGTTTCGTATATCATTAGGGCTTGCTTTAGCAATGATGGTGACAGTATTTTTTAGCTAAAAACCTTTATTGTTGTAATATCGTTAATCCAACTAGAATTTGTTAAAACAGTAAGATAGATTGACCATCGTTTAATTGGTATTTCACTTTCCATTCAATATTTTATTCCTAATGAAGATACTATTTTAGTTGAAATATTATTAGGTACTTCGGTTTATTTTTACCAGAATATAAATATAAATAAATTATCAATATTGACAGTGCGCTAAATATATCGATCGATGGTTCTTTTAGATACTAAAACAGCAATAGAAAATCAACTTATTAGTTTAATCAGTGAAATATTTATTTCATGACCAAACTAATATTATCTACTAACTAAAAAATGCAGACCATTGTTTGCCTACATTTTTTGTGCATATTCTTTTACTATTTTAGAAATCAAATTTAACAAAGCTTCTTCGTCATTAACTTCATAATCAGGTTTAATATCCATTGCTTTAAGTCCCTTTTTATTTAACCAAATACATTTCCAATTAGCATTTTTGGCCCCAATCACATCATTTTCATAAGAATCACCGACATAGATACAATCTTTATCCGTAATTAAATTAAATATCTGTGGATCTGGTTTTGAATAACCAACAACCGATGAAATGTAGATATCCTCGAGAGCAACCCAGTTGCTCATCTTTAGTCTACGTAATTTTTCCATTTGATGACAAGCAGGTCCATTAGTAATTATCCCTATTCCTATATGATTATCTTTTAATAAATCTAATATATCTTTGATTGCATTACTAGTTGTAATGTCTTGTTGATATACATAATATTTTGTTTGAAATGCTAAAGCATGTGCTTCATCAATTTCAAGATAATATTCTTTTAAGGCTGCTTGGATACGATAGATATACATTTCATTTATTGTAACTTGACCAGACTGGCTTGCCTCAAATATTTTATCACTATATTTACGAAATTTGATAAAAATTTGATATATAGGCAAAGTCTTTATTTTAGGAAATATTTCAATAAATGCCTTTTTAAATGGAATGAACTGATCATATAGCGTGTCATCAACATCAAAATAGAATTTCATCTTTTTACCGTTTATAATTTATTAATCATTTTTACAACATTATCTACTGTAAAACCATATCTTTTAAACAGTTCATCAGCAGGTGCTGAAGCTCCGAAGCTATCCATTGTTATATATTTGCCTTTTAAGCCAACAAACTCTCCCCAGGACATTCTTGAACCCGCTTCAATTGCGATTCTCTTTTCTATACCTGGCGGCAGGATACTTTCTCTATATTCCCGGCTCTGCTGTTTAAATATATCCATACTCGGCATACTTACTACCCTTATCGCTTTGCCTCTGATCCGTTTCTTTGCTTCTACTGCCAGTGTCACTTCTGATCCTGAGGCTATGATGATTATTTCCGGTGTTCCTTCACACTCATCAATAACATATCCTCCTTTTAATGCTTCTCGGCTAGATCCTTTGATCTGTGGTAGATTTTGTCTTGATAAAACCAGTGCTGTTGGTGTTGTTTTTGATGTCATCGCCAGATACCATCCAGCATTAGTCTCCTGTGCATCGCACGGTCTAAATACATTGAAGTTCGGCATCGCTCTCAGCATCGTCAGCTGTTCTACCGGTTCATGAGTTGGTCCGTCTTCACCTACACCGATACTGTCATGCGTCAATACATATATCAGTGGCAGATTCATCAAAGCTGACAATCTAGCCATCGGTTTGACATAGTCGCTGAATACAAAGAACGTTGATACAAAAGTCTTCAATCCACCATAAAGCATTATTCCGTTTCCAATCCCTGTCATCGCCTGCTCTCTTACTCCGTAGTGTAAATTCCTTCCCCTGTAATTCTCGGCACTAAAGTCTCCTACTTTATTTAAATATGTTTTTGTAGATGGTGCTAAGTCTGCTGAACCACCCATGAAATTTGGAAATAGTTCCTTTATCCGGTTCATCGCAGTTCCCGACGAATTTCTTGTTGATTCAGGTTTATTTTCAAATTTCCAGAATTCCACATCGTTTTCAAGTACTTTATTATAGTCCACCTCAAAATACTGCTTCCATAATTTTTTCATCTCTGGATATGTTACCAGATAGTCATCAAACATATCCTTCCAAATCTTATAGATTACCTCGCTGCGTTCCTGCTGTTTTGCTGTATTGAGATAAACTTCCTCATCTATCGCAAATGTCCTATCCTCATCAAGTCCCAGTGTCCTTTTTAATTCCCTGACATTTTCTTCACCCAGTGGCTCTCCATGTGCACTGGCTTTTCCCTCTTTAGCCGGACATCCTTTTCCAATTCTGGTTTTCACTTCAATAAAGGCCGGCTTTTGAGATACCCTAGCTTGATTTATCGCACTTAATATTTCGTCAAGATCGTCTCCATCTTCAACCGTGAATGTATCAAAACCAAATGCCTTCATTCTTCCCTGAACATCTTCTCTAAAGGCAATATCCGTGCTTCCTTCAATCGAAATATTATTTGAATCGTATAAAACGATCAGTTTCTCCAGTTTTAAAGTGCCTGCAAGTGAAAATGCCTCTGACGAGATTCCTTCCATCAGACAGCCGTCACCGCCTAGTACATAAGTAAAGCTGTCAAATACTGGATATCCCGGTCTATTAAAAATCGCTGCCAAGTGTGCCTGGGCCATTGCCATTCCTGTTGCCATCGCCATCCCTGCTCCCAATGGTCCTGTCGTTGCCTCGACCCCTACAGTATGTCCGTATTCAGGATGCCCCGGAGTCAGTGAATCAAGCTGTCTAAACTGTCTTAGATCCTCTATCGTTAATCCATAGTTATACAAATGAAGCAGACTATAAAGCAGTGATGATCCATGTCCTCCCGACAAGATAAAGCGATCCCGGTTGACCCACTTCCGATGTGTTCCACTATGTTTCATGACCTTTCCCCATAAGATATAGGCCGCCGCCGCTGAACCCAAAGGTAGTCCCGGATGTCCTGAATTTGCCTTTTCAACAGTATCAGCGCATAATGCTCTAATGGTACTGACTGTTTTTCTATCAACTGCTTCCATATTAGCCTCCAAATACTGCTCGATAGTCTTTTTGGAATTTTTCAATCCCCTCAGCAGTCAAAGGATGTTTCAGCATTTGTTCAATAACACTGTAAGGAACAGTTGCCAGATCCGCTCCGGCTTTAGCACATTCGATAACATGACAGGCGTTTCTGACACTGGCTGAGATGATCTGCGCTTTGATATCATGCGTTTTGAATATTGCGGCAATATCTCTGATCAGCTGCAGTCCGTCCATCGAGATATCATCGATTCTTCCAACAAATGGAGAAACATAGGTTGCTCCGGCTCTGGCTGCCAGGATTGCCTGCGGAACATTAAAAATCAATGTCAGATTTGTTTTGATCCCTTCACCGGACAGTACCCGGCATGCCTTCAAGCCCTCAGCAGTAGTTGGAAGCTTAACAACCATATTCTTATGGATTTTTGCAATTTCCCGGCCTTCTTTGATCATGCCTTCAGCATCAACAGTTGTGGCTTTGACTTCTCCGCTGATAGGACCGTCAACAATTGCAGCAATCTCCTTAATTACCTCATTAAAGTCTCGACCTTCTTTAGCAATAATAGAGGGATTGGTAGTAACACCACAAATAACCCCCATATCATTTGCTTTTTTTATTTCTTCGACATTAGCCGTATCTAAAAAAAATCTCATTTTATTTTTCTCCTTATATATATTGTGATAACACTTCTTTTTCACATTCATTAATAACTTTTATAATATTATTCTGGTTATTACATGATTCCAGCTTTTCAATCAGCTTTGCATCATTGACCATTCGCATTAATTTAACAATTGCAGGAATATGTTCTTTTTTATCTTTACTCGCTAAACAAAAGATAACCCTAACTTGTTTATTATCGAACCATACGGGTTCATCAGTTACAATCAGACTCATTGAACTTATTTTAACCGATGATGTGTTCCCACTATGAAATAACGCAAATTTACTATCTGTTACAGCATAAAACCCTGATTCCTTAATGACACTCATCAAGCCTTCATAATATTCAGATTTAATACATCCATGTTGTATTAAAATATCAGTTGAAAGTTTGATTGCATCTTTCCAATTGCTAAATGATTTAACATAACGAATACAATTTTCACCTAATAAATCACTTATATTATAGTATTTCTTAGGAATCCTAACATCTTTATAGCCAAGTTCTTCTTTAATTATTTCAAGTACTTTTTCACGCTCAGGAGAATTTAAAAATCCCAATCTTTTTTCAATTGCAATATAATTCGTTAAAACATTCTTTTTTCTAATTCCCACCGCTTCTAATTTATTATGATCATGATTATCAAAAATTGCATTTACAACAATCAAAGTTTTTTTTACTGGGAGGATTAACTTTGACGTTGAAATAACAATATCTATTTGCTCCCATTTCTGATAATGCTCTAGATCATACGCTGGAATACTATCAATCACTTGAACCTGATATTCATTTCTTAGAGTATCTTTTAAAAGTGCTGTAGCGCCAAAACCTAAGCCACATATTAGTAAAATATTTTTATAGTCATTTGCTCTTAATCTTTGAATACTTGCAATAAAATGAATAGTAATATAAATTAATTCTTCTTGACTGATCTCTTGTAACGGTTGAATACTCAATACAATTGATTTTAAAACTTCAAATACATATTCATAACTTTGTGGAATCACTGTTTGACTTAACTCATAAACTCGAATATTATTTTTTATTCGTTCCAACATCGGTGCCACATGATTCAATAATCCTTTTATTAAAATCATATCCCGTAAAAAAAATACTCCTAACTCATCAGACATCATTGTCACAAGTTGAATTATAATATCTTCAGTCATTATTAAATCCAAATTGATATCAACCTCACCATATTTATTAGTATAACTAGAATAACTCATAATTAGTTTTTTTTGATTATCATCTAATTGTTTATTAATTATCATTTCCAGTTCTTGGAGTGAATAATCTTCTACATCAATTTTTTTAGGACAAGATGGCAATTGCTTCTCTTTTATAATATACCAGCAAGTAGTTAATATATTTGCTACATACCAATCAAACGAATCATCACTAAAAGTCCAACTCATCATTTTCATTTTATTAGTGATCCAGTCATAAATATGAAGAATATCAAAATTATAGATTCTATATAACAATTTCATTAATTCTAATTCAAATGTATTATATTCAGAAAGTTTATTACTAAATAAATAGATATATTTTTTTAACTCATTGACCCTTAAAGGATATCCCTTATGATCATCTTCAATTAAATGAAAATGACGATTATAGACTAGCGATAGACCATACTGATTAAATTCTTTAATAAGAGTATCCAAATCATTTTGAATTGAACGACGCGATACTTGAAATTTTTCACTTAACTTTTTAATATTTAGACTATGAACATCAAACATAATAATAAAACGTAATAATTGCATCCTCTCATCAGCTGAAAAAATAAATTCACTATCTTCTAATAAAATATTTAAATCTAAATCAATTGGGACAATTAATTGTCCTTTAGAACGCTTTTCAATTTCAGACAATCCTTTTAAACTCAAAGCATCGTTAATACAATCTATGTCGTAACGTACATTACGTTCTTTAAGATCTAAAGCATTGCCGATTTCTTTATAACTAGATTCTTTTTTTTGATTTAAAAATCTAATAATTTTAAACATTCTAGCACTAATCATCCCAATTTCCTCCGTTTATTTTTCTTCTTTTTCTGCTATATCTAAATTTGGCTTTGTAAAATGTAAGATTGCTGCGGATACTAATACTCCTACCAGCATCGCTAATACATACCATAATTTGCCATTGACTACTGGTAAAATAATCAAACCACCATGAGGAACTAATGCTTCGACTCCATTCATCATCCCTAGTGCCCCACCTACTGCACTACCAATAATAATTGCTGGTAAAACTCTTTTCATATCTTTTACCGCAAAAGGAATCGCTGCTTCAGTAATTCCAATCGTTCCCATGAATAATGCCGATATTCCTAAATTCTTATCATCTGCACTATATTTTTTACGATCAATAAAAGTAGATAAAGCTAATGCTAATGGCGGAATTGCACAAGCAATTCGATGAGCACCATTTGGAGCATAAACACCTTCTGCCATCAACGCAAGAGTAAATGCCGTTGCCGTCTTATTAATTGGTCCACCCATATCAACTGCTGTCATTGCACCAATGATTGCACCTAAGAGAACTGCATTTCCTCCTTGCATTCCACTTAAAAATTTAACAAGCCAGTCCATACAAGCTCCAATCGGAACAGAAATAACGTAAATATAGATAATTCCTAAAATAAATGTTGTAAAAATAGGAACAATTAAAATAGGCATGATTGTTTTAATCGTATTTGAAACTTTCCATGTTTTACACCAACGAACTAAATAACCAGTTGCTAACCCTAAAATCATTGCGCCTAAGAATCCTGTTTTAACCTCTGATTCACCAATTGGATTATTTGCTACATATCCTAAGATCATCCCTGGAGCTATCCCAGGTTTTCCAGCCAATGAATAAGCGATATACCCAGATAAAATTGGAATCATCATAGCAAAACCAGCTGATCCTAAATCATTTAAATTTTTCATGAAAGGATTAGTTACTTCCATTCCAGTATCCGTTGCTGTCCCTGTTGCTAAAGCAACCGCTAATAGAATCCCACCAACCACAACTGAAGGAAGCATATACGAAACCCCAGTATTAAAGGCTTTTTGAATATCTTTCCATACTTTATTATTTTTCATAACTTCTTCTCCTATAAGTTTTCTGCTTGATCTATAACCCTAACGGCATCTTTAATTACATCCCCAGGTTCGACTTGAATTACTTTACCAGCATCTTGTTTTTCTTCAAAACGTTCTTCACCATCGATCCCCACTGCAATTGCCAAAATAACAGCATCCGCTTCATCAATTTCCTCTTGTTCTAATTCGTTTTCAATCCCCATACTTCCTTGAGTTTCTACTTTTACTTCGTAACCACGATTACGACATTCTTTTTCAATTGCTTCTTGAGCCATGTACGTATGCGCAATACCGGTTGGGCATGCTGTAACTGCAACAATTTTCATATTCATTTCCTCCTATAATTGTTCATTGATTGCATTTAATGCACGATATGCATCTTCAACATCTTCTACTTCAATCAATTGCTTTCTAAAATTATCATCTAAAAGTCTTCTACTTAATAAAGAAATAAATTTAAGATGAATATTATTTTGATTATCTTGGGGCACGCCTATAAGGAAAATCAATTGGACTGATTGTTTCTCATCATGATTCCAATGAAATGCATCCTTTATTTGAACAAATCCAATAAAAGCACGATTAACAGTATGACTAATTCCATGAGGAATTGCAATTTGGTAACCAATTGAAGTTGAAGCCATTTCTTCTCGTTTATAAACCGCTTCTTTAAAATCTTTTTTACTATTAATTAAATCTAGTTTAATAGCCTGATCTGATAATAATTCAATAACATCATCTTTAGTCGATAAAGCTTGCTTTAAGAAGACCATTTCCTTATGAATTGCTTTTTCCTGCATAATCATTCCCCTTATCCTTTTTTACAAGCAAGCATCTTTGATGTTAATCCTTCCATATTAAAACATCTAACATGTTTTTGCATTTCTTCTTTTAGTTTTTCAATAACAAATCTTTTTCCATCAATTTTAATGCTTGCTAAGTTTTCATATAATTTATTAATTTCTAATGCTACTTTAGGTTTAGAATAAGTATAATGACCGCATAATTCTGTAATTTGTAATGTTGTTTGCTCATCTAAATTATCTAAATCCGACATATCTACTTCATCAGTAAGCCATTTTTTCCATTTCATTGAATGAATTGATTCATACTTAATAACATTTTCTAAATTTGATGGCTCTTTAATCATATTAAATTTAGCAAACTGTTTTTCTACTTCAATTAACTCTAATAAAGCCATCGTTTCAATCGTTCCAAAAGCTGGAGCAACATTCATTGCTGTGATATTTAAAGGTAAATGTGCTAGTAATTTAGCTTCACTTAAATAATCACCATTATGTTCCTTTAATCCTACTCCATATTTAGTTGATATTGCACTTAATTCTAAAGAATTTTCATAACTGAAATTCCCAACATTTTTAGTTAAACGTGTTAACGTTCCAGTTTGACCAACGATAAAAATTGGCATTGGTAAATCATGTTCTTGAGTATAAGATTCAATTCTTTGGATAAAATTTTCATAGCGATCCATCGAAGTTAAACCACCACTTGTTTCTTCTGTCCCTACTTCATATGCAATTTCACGTTCAATTCCATATTCTTTTCTAACTTGCTCACAATACTCAATTAATTCTATAGTACGATTAAAGACAACATCTATATCCACTACTTTACAATATTCATCAGGATCCTTAGTTGGATCAATATGTAATAAATCAAAACCATTTAAAATATCTTCTTTATATGACTCTTTGGCAATTGCCATAGCTTCATCTTCCGGTAAATGATCTGCTCTTTCTTTATCTCTTTGCCATGGTCCACCATGATCACGGCATAAATAATAGACATTATCATAATTAATTTCTTGCGCAATCTCTTCGATTTTTTCTTTGAATAACTTTTGATCACTGTTGAATACATATCCACCACCAAATTTATATGCATCAACTTGATTACGACTTGCAATATACATTAATGGAAAATCTTTTTCTTTTGAAATTTCTAAAGATGCCCGTAAAAAATTTTCAGACATAGGTCCAATCCCAAGTAATGTATGTTTTTCTCCTTTTGAATTAATTACATAATTAACTGCTTCTCTAATTGTAACTTTTTTATTCATTTTTATCTTCTCCTCATCATTTAGCAATTAATCAAATGTCGACTTTTGATTTATGAGATAGGTATTTGTTTCTATCTACACATATATCATATTCAATTAGTCACAATGACATAAGATAAAACAAATGAAAGAAAAAGTTACAAAAATTGCACCCTATTGTTGATTAAGAAAAAATAGAATTTAAACTCAACTAGAGCATAAATTCTATTTTTTTAAATCAGCATCGCTGCTAATAATAAATAATTAATTTTTCTTCATATAAAACTACTATCTTTTAATCTTGATGACATAATAATAGCGTACCTAATAACATATATTCTTGGAGATAATCAATTAAAACAATTTCAGGAATATAATCTTTAGGAATATATTTAGCTACCTCTTTTTTCAATTCTTCAATATTAGTAATTAAAAAACAACATATAACAATAATTTGCGGATCTAAAAAACTGATTATTGATGTAACAGTTTTAGCCATTGCTTCAATGGCTCCTTCTGGTGTTTGATGTAATTCTAAAACATCTTTTGAATATGATAATGGCAAATATTGTATTTCTCCAGCTACATGATGGTGTCCAGCAATCAAACGATCATTTACAATATGTCCTGCCCCTGAGTTCGAACTAACCGGTTGAAAAACAAATGACAGTGATGAACAGTTTTCTTTAGAACTATAATAGCCTAAAGCAATTGTATTAGCATCATTACTAAAAACAAATTTTTGCGAATATTTCAAAGTAAAATCATGAGTAATTGAAATTTTCTCTAGCCCCTTTATACTCATTGAGATAATCTGATCACCACGTATAATTCCCGGAGTCGATAATCCAATAACTTTAATATCTACATATTTAGCCAGCATGCTATCGATTACATCATAATAATCTTGGATTGATAAAGTAGGTTTGATAATTTCATTATTTTCTAAAATACTATTATTTTCATCATATAAACGGTACACAATATGAACACGATTACTATTCCTAATTAAAGCAAGACACAATGTTTTAACACCACTAGGCTGCATATTTTTAGCTTTCAACGGTTTATGCATTCCTTTTGCCAAGGTTCGTTTATAATTACGCTCCTCTTCAATAATCGATAACATCTTTTTTACATCATATTTAGCAAATATAGCAGGCGGGATATTTAAAACGATTTTATTTTTTAAAATCTCACATACCTTTGCATACATATATGAGATTTGTGGTGCCAACATAATCATGTCATAATCTTCACTAGCCTTATAAAGATTATTATAGCTAACCGCAGACACTTGAACATCGATATTAAGTAACTTTGTTATTTGATTGATCCGATCAGCAAAATAACCTGTCGTTAACCCACCAGTACAACAAAGTAAAACTTTTAAAGCTGGTTTATTTGTTAATTGCTTGATCGTTTCTAACATTTCATCAAATAATTGAATTGCATGTTTGATATTTTTAATTTGGAAATGGAGATAAAATTCAACTTCTTTTTTTATTAAATTTTCAACCGAAAATTCAACTATATTCATATTATAAAAATTAACCTGGCTAGTACTATATTTATTCTTAATAGCAATCGTTTTATAATCATCCGATAGACTTATAGCTAAATTTTTATTACTTTGCATTAAGATCCACTGTTTAAATACCTCTATATAAATTTCACTCAAGAATTCATCCATTTTTTCACTCCTTTATCTTCTAATGATTTTAATAGTCCCTGATTATACATACCTTTATTATATTATAAAATTCATAGAAAAGAGACCAATTGCCGTTATTCTGATAATAATTTTTCAATTTAATATAAAAAAAGGATAAAAAGAAATAAATTTCTTTTTAATCTCCAATTTAATCTTTATAAAAATCATAATTAAACATTAATTTTGGCAACTATTAAAAGAAACAAAGCTACCGCCTTGTTTCTCTTTAT
This sequence comes from Thomasclavelia ramosa DSM 1402, assembly GCF_014131695.1. Classification (NCBI taxonomy): domain Bacteria; kingdom Bacillati; phylum Bacillota; class Erysipelotrichia; order Erysipelotrichales; family Coprobacillaceae; genus Thomasclavelia; species Thomasclavelia ramosa. The sequence continues at coordinate 559,789 of NZ_CP036346.1, read as the reverse complement.
TCCTACATAACCGTGATAATCGACTTTCCAGCCGTTACTTTACCATATTTTTCTAATTTTAATGTTTTTCCTTTAGTATCTAGAAAAACAATCATAATTGTATAGTCAATATTTTCATTTCTTAAATAATTAAGATCTAGTTTAATAATTTTTTCACCAGCTCCAACTTTTTGATTTTTCTTTTTTAATATTGTAAATCCTTTTCCTTTTAAATTAACGGTATCTAGTCCAATATGAACCAAGATTTCAACACCGTCATCTCGTGTAATTCCAAAAGCATGACCAGTAGGAAATAATGTCGTTAATACTCCTGCGCAAGGGGCACAGACCTCTGACGAGGTCGGAACAATAGCAACCCCTTCTCCCATTACTTTTTTTGAAAATACATTGTCATCAACATATTCAAGATTAAAACTGACTCCATTTACAACTGCATATACATTATTTGTATTTTTTTGATTATTTTTTAATGATTTAAATATCTTTATCATAGTATTAACTCCTAAATTTGCTAATGACTATTTTGTTGGAAGTTTTTATTTTTTACTGGAACATCTTCAAATCCTGAGAAATAACTCACCACACTAGATACAACAAATGCCGCAATAATTGCGATAATGACGCCAATAATCGTTTCCCCATAAATAGGAAGTGCCAAAATACTAGGATTACCATAAGCAAATGCCTTTACTCCAAAAAATCCAGCAATACAACCGCCAACTGCACCACCAGCCATAACACCATACATTGGCTTTTTTAGACGCAGATTGATTCCGTAGATAGCCGGCTCTGATACCCCGGCTAGAATAGCCCCGACACCACTACTAATCGCTTGTGAACGTAATTCTGGATTCTTAGTTTTTAGTGCTACCCCAAAACAAGCTCCTCCCTCAGCAACATTATGAACAAATTGTGTTGGCCTTAAAAAACCTTCATAACCTAATGATGCAATACTTTGCATCATTACAGGGCCAAAAACAGTATGCATTCCTGACATTATTACAAATGGCAATACACCACCGAGAGCTCCAAGCGCAAATGGACCAATCGTGCTTTGCATCCAAACTAAGAAATTAATAAAATATTCACCAGCAAAAAAACCAATTGGGCCTAATACAGTAAGGGTTAAAAGACTTGCAAGAACAAGTGTTAATCCACCAACAAAAATTCCTTTAAACATTCCCGGTAAATACTTATTCAAAAGCTTTTCAATATTTGCAACTGCTACAGTTGATAATATTGCTGGTAAAAAAGATGAAGCATAACTTGCTGAATAAGCTGTGAAGCCTAATATTTTTAAGGGCTCTTCAGCACTTAACATCCCAATAATATCTGGATGGATCAGTAGACAAGCTACTATCATTGAATAAATAGGTGTACTTCCTAATCTGATTGCTGCACCGTATGCTACAAAAACAGGCATAAAGTAGAAAGAAGTATTAACAATACCATTTATAACTAGATATGTTTGATTATCAACAATTTCCGGCCACGCTAATGAGGTTAGTACCAAAAATACTTTTATTAATCCAGCTACAGTAAGCCCAGGAATCATTGGTGTAACACATGCAGATAAGAAATTGAAAATATTTTTTATTCCTCTTTTCCAAATTGGCGAATCATCTTTTTCTTTAATATCTTCATCCAAAATTTCATCAATAATTTCTGCTACTTCAAAATTATAATTTTTAACTACTTGAGTAAATGTCGCAGATAAATTTTTCCCCATAATTATTTGAAATTGACCGGCACCAAAGGTTGAGCCCAATACTCCATCAATTTCATTAATCTTATCTTGATTAACTAGATTTTTATTTTTTAATACAAATCGTAATCTTGTAACACAGTGGGTTACATATTTAACATTATCCTGTCCGCCAATCGCTATAATGATTTGATCGGCTATTTCTTTATAATCCATATTATTCTCCTCTATATTATTCTTGAAATATGTACTAATAAATAAAATCGTTCCGCCTCTGATAGTACATAATCAAATTCTTCATTTAAATATCTTTCGATTGAATCTAACGTAATACCTATTTTTTTATTAATATCTGACTTAGCACTTATTATTAATTTTTCAAAATTCTCATCATCACTTTCACCCTTTATCACCCGCTGCATAAAAAATTTAAGATGAATCACTAGCCTAGAGTAATACAGTGAATCTTCCGGTAGTTCAAGACCAAAATTAGCTTCAATTATATTTAAAATATCATCTATGCTCTTTAAAATACTCGTTGTTTTGCTTACATTATTATTAAACTCAGCATTAATTAAGTGAAATGCTATAGCACTTGCCTCTTTTTTATTTAAATTTATTTGATAATATCTATTAATCAAATCTAATGCTTTAAGGCCGACTTCATATTCTTCATGATAGAATCTTTTTATTTCTTCACTAACTAAACTATAACTACCATAACCCTTTAGATAATTTTTGGAAACAAAGTTAATATGGTCTGATAGCGATACTAATAATCCTTGATTAAAATTTCTATTTAAATCAGTTTTTGCCATATCTATAATTTCTTGGGTCAATTCAATACATTTAAATGGAATTTCATTCAGTAAGGCTTTAAATTGAATTTTCAATAAATTATTTTGTAACGTATAAAGCTTGTAATTTTCTTTCATTGTTATATAATCATTAACTTTATGATTAAATCCTACGCCATTACCAATAATAATTATTTCTGTTCCATTTTCTAATATTTCAATGGCATTATTATTTAAGATTTTATTAATTCTATAGTATTTATTTTTCATATCTAATCCTCTACATTTATTAAAATGTTAAATCAGACCCGTTTGTTTTAATTACCTTCTTATACCAATAAAATGAATCTTTTCTATAACGCTGTAATGATCCTTGTCCATAATCATTCATATCAACATATATAAAACCATAGCGTTTCTTCATTTGTCCACTAGCTAAAGATATTAGATCTGTACATCCCCACATAGTGTATCCAAAACATGGTACTTTATCAATGACAATAGCATCTCTCAATTGTTTTAAATGTTCAGCCACATATTTTATTCTGTAATAATCATGAATTTTTCCATTTTCTAAAATATCTACTGCTCCCATTCCATTTTCAATAACAAATAATGGTTTTTGATAACGATCATAAATTTCATTTAAACAATAGCGTATACCTAATGGATCTATTCCTGCACCCCATTGGGTCTTTTTTAAATACGGATTGGGTTCCCCACCCATATGATCAACTTTAGAACCAGCACTAACAATTGAAGAACGATAATAACTAAATGAAATAAAATCTAAAGTATGTTTTTTAATCAAGTTTCGATCTTCCTCACTTACTTTCAATTTGACATCTTTCTTATTAAAAATATCTTTTGTATAATTTGGATATGACCCGCGAGCCATTACATCAACGAAAAATAATGCTTCACGTTGCTTACAATAAGTGGCAAAAACATCTTCAGGATTACATGTAGCTGGATAAATTTCGCTTAATGCAAACATTGCTCCGAATTTTATGTCTCCCATAATTTTCTTTCCCTGACTAATTGCTTTAGCACTTGCTACAAACATATGATGAACTGCTTGATATCTCGTCTGACTATCTTGTCTATGGGTTCCCATTTGAGCGTACCCACCTAAATTATTTATTTCATTAAAAGTAATCCAATATCTTACTTTATCTTTAAATCGGTTAAATAGTGTTGTTGCATAATTTACATAGCATCCAATCGTTTCTCGCCCCGCCCAACCATCATATAATTCACATAAATGAAAGGGTACTTCATCATGACAAATTGTAATCATTGGTTCGATATTATATTTTAAAAGTTCATCAATTATCATTTCATAAAATTTCAAACCATCTTCATTTGCTTTTTCTTCATCACCATTTGGAAAAATTCGACTCCATGAAATAGAAAAACGATAAACTTTAAATCCCATTTCTGCAAACAAAGCAATATCTTCTTTCCAATGATGATAGAAATCAGTCGCTTGATGGCTCGGATAATATATATCATCATAAATATACGGTATAGCTCCATCGGGAATTGAGTCTCGATAATCAATACTCCCTCTCGTTCCATTATTTAATTTTAAAGTAATTTGTCTTTCTTTATCTATGTCACCAGCAGTTTCAAAATCATGACTCGATAAGCCTCTTCCTTTTTCTTTATATCCACCTTCATATTGAAAACAGGCTGTAGCACCTCCCCATAAAAAATCTTTTGGAAACCTGATCATTTTCTTACCTCTCTTCCTCTCTAATTTGCCAATATAAAAAGGGCAATACCAAAAAGAAGCTAAATTCTTTTTTGGTATTGCCCCTTGTTTTTCCCGGGTAACAAGCCATATTTAATTGACACTTATATTTTATCATATAATTTATTTTTTGCAAGGGCTTTCAAAAAATAAAACTATTTACAATATTTTGCTTATTAAAAGTAAAAGCACAAACACATAGGTAAAGAGACTAAGTAAAACAGCTCCAATGTATCTAATTATCAAAATACCAGTGAGAGTAAATATGCCTTTTTTGAATTTGGAATTTCTATCCTCATAATCATTAGAATAAAGTCAATCAAATAAATATCTAAAGCTATTGATGAAAACAATGTTTTAAAAAGATTTGATTCTAAAATGATTTTCTCCATTTACAACATAGTCACTTATCACATAGATGCTACCAGCACCATGAAGATTGCTCCAATATTAAAAGTACTTAAATAAGTTATTGTCAAAGATGGCATTATCGCTTGAACAAACGGCAAAACAAAGCTTCCAATGTTATATACAGAAGCATTTAACATAGAGACACCTTTCATTGTTTTGGAATCTCTTAATTTAACATGATAGCCAACAACCGCCATAATTATATTATTTAAAATTTCTAGAATAATAAAAAGCATGATATTTGATGTCAATCGAATCTCACGGTTCCCGCAAGCAATGTCCATGGACATGTAATGTTTGTTATAAGTAAAGCAAGAACATACGAATCACTTTCTTTAATATATCCTCTTAATTTTATAAAACATGCTAAAAAGATAATCAAAATAAATACCATTGCTTGTTGTATTACTGACGTCATAAATTTTTATCTTCTATTCTTTTGTAATTACTATGCTTATACTTGATGTATCGATTTTAATAATTCAATACCCGTTTTTGTTTTAAATATTTTTTCCATAAAATTTCTTATATCTTCAACGGAATAATTGCTGCTGTTTCAAGAGCTTTTAAGTCTTGCTGATTCAGTTTTACTAATTCACCAATGTTTTAGCATAAGCATGCACTTTTAAGAAATGTTTAATGTTATAGTTATTTCCATTAGCATATTTAATCATTTTATTTGCAATATTATAAATCATCACAATCCTTCTTAATCTAATAATTAATCCTAATAAAAGAATAATCTTCATATCTATTAAAATAAAGATTTTTTATATTCTCACTTATTTTCATTATTTAATAAAAAAAGCGCAACTAAATTACGCTCTAAACTTTTATATTTTTGATAGCAGTACGATTGTCTCAACATGGCTAGTATGAGGGAACATGTCAACCGGATACATTACCTCACCACGATAGCCAATTTTTGCAAAATACTTGATGTCCCTTACCTGAGTACTTGGATCACAAGAAATATAAACAACTTGTTTAGGATTCAAGATTTTTACAGCATCCATAAATTCCTGCGTACTGCCACTGCGTGGGGGATCCATAATTACACAATCAACTTTTTGCTTCTGTTTAGCTAATTTAATCATAAAAGCAGAAGCATCATCATTAATAAATTTAATATTTTCAATCTTATTCATTTTAGCATTATTGATGGCATCTTTAACTGCATCTTTATTTAATTCCACACCAGTAACTTCCTTAGTTCTATTAGCTACAATCATTCCAATTGTCCCAATTCCACAATAAGCATCTATAATTCTTTCTTGACCTGTTAAATTCAATAAATCTAGAGCTTTAGAATACAGTAATTCACACTGTTGATGATTAATTTGATAAAATGATTTTGGCGAAATCTTAAACTTCAAACCACACAATTCATCAACTATAAATCCCTTACCATAAAGAATCTTTTCTTCATTACCTAAAACCACACTCGTTTTACGTTTATTTACATTTAATACAACCGTCTTAATACTTGGAAAATTTTTAATCAACTCATTACAAAAATTTTTGGATCCTTTAAATACATTATCATTGCAAACTAGTACTACCATTGTCTGATTAGTAACAAGAGCACGTCGAATTAATACATGACGCAATAATCCGCGATTACGATTTTCATCATAAATACTAACTCGATATCGTTTTAATAAGCTTTGAATCTTCTTAATAATCATATCACTGAGTTCTTCATGAAGAAGACAACGATCATAAGGAATAATCTTATGACTATCCTCTTCATAAAAGCCAAATTCATATCTATGATTAAAAGCAACAATTATTTTATTACGGTATTCATAAGGATGCCCCATTCCAATAGTATCCTTGACTTCATACATGTCTAATTTATTATCTTTTAACAGCTTCTTACAATAATCTGTTTTAATCTTTAATTGTCTCTGGTAATCAGTATTAATGTATTTACAGCTACCACATTTCTTCTCTATTAAACATTTCATTTTATCACCTAGCAACAGTATAACATAACTAAAGCAAAATACTAATCAATTCCTTCTCTCATTATTATTTCTTCATAAATAAAAACAAGGTATAGTTTGTTACCAAACTATACCTACTATTAATCTTCAGATATCTCTTCTTCAATGTGCCCCACTACTTGAAATGACTTATCAGTATACTGCATAATTTCAAATTTATTACCATCAGGATCATGCACCCACATTTGATAGGTATGTGATGGACCTTTAGAAATAGGTGTATCTATTGCAACTCCACATTCAACTAGTTCTCGATAAGTTTTTTCTATATCCTCAACCAATAACGCAAAGTGTGAATACCCCAGCCTCTGGTTCCACTCATCATGTGGCGCTTGTCCTTCATCCTTTGGAAATAGTTCAATAAACTGTCCAGGGGCAATTTCAATATAAACAATGATAATTCTGTTTGGATCAACTTCAGCTACTTCACTATATTTACCACGATTTAGTCCTTTATAAAGTCCCGCCCTTGTTACAATTTTAACTTTTAATCCTAACTTATTTTCATAAAAGTCTCTCATCACATCCATTTGATCAGTGAAAAAAGATACATGCATCAAGCTTTTAAATTCCATTTGTCTTCTCCTTTAATTATCATTTGTAAATACTATTTTTTCTTGATTTCTTGCCTCATTCATGACTTTAGCTACTATTAAACTTAATTCCAGCATCTTTTTAGCAAAATCATAATCATTATTATCAATGATTCTAATAAATTCAATAAATTCATAATATAAGCGATGTTCACAATCATCAACTCGATAAATTTCTTCAGTGCCATCGTTAAAAATAATTTGATATCCGGTCATCTGATTAACAGGTTTATCAATTTTAATAACCCCTTTATCACCTTGAATCGTTGAAATAATCGGTGCTTTGCAATCTTTAGCCCCTATACTTATCCCCTTAAACGAACCATAATCGTACATTAGAATACCACTTGTATCAATTTGATTCTCAATATTTGCCATATACCCAATACTTACTGGTTGACCAAATAAACTTATTATTGCATTAACATTATAAACATTGATATCCATCAAAGCTCCACCTGATTTATGATAATCAAATGCCGGTAAAATTGTTCCTTGTTTAAAAGCATCATATCGTGAAGAATATTGACTATAATTAAAATTCATGATTTTAATATTTCCAATTCTCTTTATATCTTCTTTCAATTTTTTAAAAGCAGGTAAATAATGGATATTAACTGCTTCTAAAATAATTAGATCGTTTTCTTGAGCAATTTCTTTTAATTCTTCCAATTCCTTAACATTTGAAGTAATAGGTTTTTCCATTATTACATGCTTACCTTTTAATAAAGCTTTTTTAGCAAAACTAAAATGTAAATGATTTGGCAAGGCAACATACACTGTATCGATTTCACTTCGCAACATTTCATCATAGTCATAATAACAATGATCTAGATGATATTGCTTAGCGAGAATAGTAGTCTCTTTCTTAGTTTGTTCAGTCCCTAAAATCGAAATTGATTCAATCTTTAACTTATTTATAGTTGTTAATAAGTCTTTAACAATCATCCCTGTTCCTAAAATACCTAATTTCATTTAATTTGCCTCCCTAATTATTTCTGTTAATTCCAATATCCTTTTTGTATCTTCCAAACTATGAAGTGCACTCTCAGTTTTATGAGCTCGTACATCATCAATAAAGCACTGAATCTCCATAGTCATATCATCTCCAATAATTGGATAATTGCGTTCAACCACAGTACCATCATTTTTTATGATTTTATAATCAATAATACGATTAAACATTGGAATCTCTATTTTTCCAAATTCACCTTCGATAATTGCTAAACGCTCTTTATTACGATCAATTGCCCCTTCCACAATCGCAGTACATTCATTATTAAAATTAATTTTTGCTTTAAAATACCATTCAACTCCAGCAACAATATCAATCTGTGAATTAACATTCTTTATATCTGAATCCACCAAAGCTAATACAAAACCAAGCAAATAACTTCCTACGTCATTCAGTGCCCCACCTTGATCAACGTTAAATAAATATGAGGTAGTTTGGTGAGCAGTAGCATCAAAACAAAAATTAGCTTCAATTTGTTTGATTTTACCAATCAATGATAAATCCTGTTTTAAATGTTCTAAACCAATATTAAATTTAGTCTTTAATGCTTCTAAGCAATATCCTTTTTCCGTATATACTTTTGTTTTAATCTCCTCAATATCTGCAACTGTCAATACCATTGGTTTTTCTGATAATACCGCAATATGATTATCAAGTGCTTTTAAGATCCATTCCTTATGATATTTATGAGGTAAGGCAATGTATACAGCATCAAGTTCTCGATCCTGTAATAATTCGTCATAATCTTGATATATTTTAACTTCTGGGTGAGCTTTTACATATTCATCATCACTTGTTAAGGAATGAGATGCAATTGCATAAATCTTTCCTTCGTCAGTGTATTCAATACTTTTAACAAATTTTCTTGCAATATTCCCAAATCCAATAATTCCAAAATTCATTGATTTTGCCTCCTTTTCCTTGTTATAACATAACTATTTATTATTTAAATATATTTATAATATTCTGGAAACAAAGTACTAAGAAAATAAAAAAAATACTGTGATTTTTGTACTTTTAGTACAATCACAATACTTTTATATAACCGTCATAATATAATTGACCCATAACCAGCTAATTGGCATAACAATAACCATTGCAGGAATCATATCCGCAATTGGAAATTCTTTAACCTTGATCATTCTAAATCCTGTAGCAATCATTAAAAAGCCACCACAAGCTTTAAAATCATTGATCATTGCTGGTGTAGTCAATGGAAAAATAAACTTTGCTGATAAAAATAAAATAAAAAAGATTACAAACTGCGGAATGGCAATTACAGATACCACATACCCTAAATTACAAGCAAAAATCACAGCAGTAAAAAAATCAAGAATTGATTTAGAAATCAAAACTCCATTATCACCCGTCATTCCTGAAGTTAAGGAGCCATAAATTCCTGTTCCACTAGCACAAAATAACACAATAATAGTAATTAAAGTAGATTGAAACTCTTCCGAACTTAAATCACTACCATTATTTTTAAATATTTTGGCAATTGGCTTTTGCATTAAAATTGCTCCCTTATTGATCCAATCACTAAAGTGCAGTGATAATCCCACAATAGTTCCAATAATTATTGAAAAGATTACTGCCGGCATATTTTCCATTAATCCAATTGCATTGATTCCCATAGCCATAGCACAAATCCCAAAAATCAAGGTTATTTCTGTCTTAAGTCTATGACTTAATTTATGACCTAATAATGCACCAAATATTCCCCCTAATACAATTGATAAACTATTAATAATGACTCCTGTTGGCATTATTTTTCCCCCTTTATAATTTGAAAATTATTTCTCTAAAAGATTCCATTCACTCTCTTTATAAAGAATATCATTTTTATTAGATAATTGCCAATTAAAATAGTTTCTTGTCTTATTAAGAAAAAAAAGGACATAATTCTATAGGCTACAATATTTGAACCATAAAATACATGATGTTATAATATAAAGACAAAAAGGAGATGAACTATATGACAAAAGTAGATATTATATCTGGTTTCCTTGGAGCTGGTAAAACTACATTCATAAAAAAATTAATTAGTGATGTATATCCAGGAGAACAAATTGTCTTAATTGAAAATGAATTTGGTGAAATTGGAATTGATGGAACTTTTATGAATAATGCTGGAATTGAAGTAACTGAAATTAATTCAGGGTGTATTTGTTGCAGTCTAGTTGGTGACTTTGAAGCTTCATTAAAAGAAGTATTAGAAACATATCATCCTGATCGAATTATCATCGAACCTTCTGGTGTTGGAAAATTGTCAGATGTAATTAAAGCTGTTAGTGATGTACATAGTCATGAATTAGAACTTGATAATTATATTGCTGTTATCGATGCTAAAAAATGTCGATTATACACAAAGAATTTTGGAGAGTTTTTTAATAATCAAATCGAGTACGCCTCACTTATTATTTTAAGCCGAACTCAAGATATAACAGAATTTCAGCTAGATGAGTGTTTAAAAATTATTAAAGAACATAATAATCAAGCTAATGTCATTACAACCCCATGGGATCAGCTTACCAAAGAAATACTAACTAATGCCTTTAGTAATAGTGATAATCTTCGTGATGAATTGTTGGAACAATTAGATATTTGTCCTATATGTGCCCATCATCATGATCATCACCACGATCATGAACATCATCATAATCACGAACATCATCATAATCACGAACATCATCATGATCATAATTGTGAGTGTGGTCATGAGCACCATCATGCTGATGAAGTTTTCACCAGTTGGGGTAAACAGACACCTAAAAAATATTCTAAATCTCAATTAGAAAAAATCTTAAAAGAACTAAGTGACAGTTCCGCCTATGGAAATATTTTAAGAGCTAAAGGATATGTCGATAGTATTGAAGGTGATTGGTGGTATTTTGATTTAGTCCCTGGAGAATATGAAATTCGTATAGGAAAACCTGACTTTACAGGTCGAATTTGTGTCATTGGCGAAAAATTAGATAAAATAAAATTAGATAGATTATTCGATGAGGTCGCTTAATGGAAACAAGAGTATATATTTTCGCAGGCTTTCTAGATAGTGGTAAAACCTCATTTATTAATGATACTTTAATGAATCCTGATTTTTATAGTGAAGAAGACACCTTATTAATTAGTTTTGAAGAAGGTGAAGTTGCCTATAATGATATTTATTTAAAAAAATCTAATACTTCATTGGTAACATTAGATTTTGAAAATTTTACCACCTATGATCTAAAACATTTAGAATTAGAATATCGTCCTACTCAAATCATGATTGAAGCTAATGGAATGATGGACCTGAATATTTTTGTAAAAGAAACGATTCCTGAAAACTGGAAAGTGGTCCAAGTATTAACAACTTTTGATACTACTACTTTTTCAATGTATTTAAATAATATGCGTTCTCTTGTATATAGTCAGGTTGTCTTTAGTGATCTTGTTATTTTTAATCGCTACGATCCAAATATTAGAAAATCCATGTTAAGAAATAATATTAAAGCGATTAACAGTAATGCTCAAATCATTTATGAATTAGCTAACGGCACTATAGATACAATGAATCCTGAAGAAGAATTACCATTTGATATTAATAAAGAACATTTAGATATACAAGATCATGATTTTGGAATCTTTTGTATGGACGCTATGGATCATCCTGATAAATATAATGGTAAAACAGTCAAAATTAAAGGTAAGTTTATCGGTCTAGATCGTGTCATTGAAGATGGTTTTGTCCTAGGGCGTCAAGCTATGGTATGCTGTGAAGAAGATACCTCATTGATTGGGCTTGTCTGTATTAGTAAGCTAGCAAATAAATTGATTCCTGAAGAATGGATCGTTGTTGAAGGAAAAATTACAGTTGATTATGATCCGGAATATCAAATGAATGTTCCTATATTAACAGTGGAGCACCTCGATGTAGTCCCTCCATTAAAAAACCAATATGTGACATTTGATTAAAAATAAAGATGCCTGCTTTATTATAAAAAAGCAGACATCTTTATTATTTTCCGAGTTTTTCAACTATTTGAACTACTAATTCTTGACCATTCATCTGACCATAAACGAATGGATCAATTACTTCGATCGGTTTTTCTGGCAATAATTCCTTAACTCGATACAAATCATGTTTTATTTGAGGAGCAATAAAAATATAATCAGCATATTTCCCCAATTCATTAATTTTTAAGATTGGATAAGCATATACTTCATAATTATACCCCTCTTGACTAATATACCTTTTCATACAATTAACTAAAATACTTGTTGAAACTCCCTGTGCACAAAAGATATATATCCGCTTCATTATTCAGCCTGCAAATTATTTTCTTCATCAAGACATTTCTTATCGTATACTTTGATGAATGGATACCAAATAAGGCCAGATACAATGAACATTACAACAAAGATAAGCACCGCACGCCAATCTAAAGTACACAAGTATTGGAAAAACGGCATCGGAATATTAGAACTAGCAGCAATTACAGCTTTACCCATAATGCCAAAATTCATACAGCACCAAATTATTCCCATATTGATTGTGTAAAAAGCAATCCATGGAATTCCTAAAATTGGATTAAACATAATTGGAGCTCCATATTGAATTGGTTCCGCAATATTAAAAATTGCTGGAACAATCGATATTTTCCCCATTGATCTTAATCGCTCACTTTTACATTTTAAGAATAATAGAGGAATTATGTAACAAAATACTCCAGACATTTGGAACATTGGTAAAGTGAATATTTTTGTAGCAGTTTCTCCGGCTGCATAAGCAGCAGCATTAGCACCTGTATTGGCAATCAATAACGGAAGAATTATTCCAGATACAACATTAAACCCATGTACTCCCAAGAATTGTAAAAATGCAATAATAAATGCCATCAACATACAGAACCATAATGATTCAGAACCTTGAATCGCCGGTGTTAATAAACTCATTATCCAAGATGGTAATAGCATCCCTGTAAAATTTTGACAAAGTAAAGATAATCCATAGAAACCAGCAACGATCAAGCACATCGGAATAATCGCATCAAATGAAGCAGCTACTGCTGGAGGAACACTATCAGGTAATTTAATTTGAATATTACGTCTCTTTAGTAATTGCATGATTTCCACGGTTACCAAAGCAACAAAAATTGCTAAAAAGATTCCTTGTGATCCTAGATAAGTTGCATCCATATTATTATCAACAATTGGTGCTGCCAAAACAATAAATGATAACAGCGATACAATCGGCGCTTGTAATAAATCAAGTTTATATGTTCGTGCATGGTAATAAGCGATAGCGCATACTGCAATGACTCCAAATAAACCGAAAACCATATTATACGGGAATAAAATTGCATCCTTTATCGTCTCACTATAACTAGGTATGAATGGAAATATATCTGGTAATGCTGAAATAAGCTGGAAAATACTCCCAAAAATCGTTAATGGCATTATTGCCATTAATCCAAAACTAATCGATTGCAAATGCCTTTGTGTTGCTAACTTATTGCCCACTTCAATAAGTTTATCTTGTAATTTTTTCATTTTATTTTCCTCCTATATATTTGCTGCAATAAAATACGCATCATTAGTTGCTCCAACTACTTGTCCTAACTTTTCACAATCACCAAACATCATCGTTTCATCAGCTATTCCATACAATTTAAAAGCTTCCTCACGATTTGGTTTCATTCCAACAGCAATTATGGCATTATCACATTTAATAATAGATTCGCCATTTTTATTTATTATTTTAACTCCGCTTTCACTAAATCCTAAGCATTGACTATTTATTAAAATGGTCAACTGTTTTTCAAATCGTTTTAACAAACGCCTTAATCCTGCTCGATATAAAATATGCCCTTGACTAGCTATTTGGTCAGTCATTTCTATTACTGTTACTAATTTTCCACGTTCTAATAACTCTACTGCTAACTCTATTCCAACTTGTCCTCCGCCGACAATACAAACATTATCTTTTAAAGAATCCAATTTAGGATAAATGTTTTCAAAATAATCAACATATTCTAATTGTTCCCCTGGGAAATGGAGGCGAATTGGTGAAGCTCCAATGGCAACAAGCACCACATCACCATTTAGTTGCTCTAATAAATTTTTAGTAGCGGTCGTTTTATACATAACTTGAATATCTCGCTTGTTAATTTGGTTTTCTAGATAATCTCGATATGCTTTTAATTCCTGTTTATGCATTTCATGTTGGGCCAAATTTAATTGTCCCCCCAATTTATCACGTTGTTCAATCAAAATAACTTGATGTCCCCGATCATGTGCAGTTATTGCAGCTTTACAACCAGCAGGACCACCACCAACGACAATCACTTTTTTAATAATCTCACTTTTTTCTAACTTTAATGGTACCCGATGTTCCCGACGATATCGAGGGTTTACAGAGCATTGTACATTTGTATGTTCTGTAGCACTATGATAGCATTGTAAACAGCGAATACATGGTACAATATCATCGCTTTGCCCCTGCATTGCCTTTCGTGGTAAAAATGGATCTGCGACTAGAGGTCTACCCATTGAAATAATATCAACTACACCTTCTTGTAATAATTGCTCAGCTTCTTTTGGCGTCATTATTGAACCAATTACACCGACTAGTTTATTAGGAAAGTTTTGTTTAACTAATTTTGCCCAATGAACATTAGTTAGATGCGGTTCAAAAATACTTTGACAATGTTTCCCATTAACACTATACCAAGCTTCCAATCCTAATTCAGGCTCTATTATTTGATCTTCTGGAAAATATCCTGGAATCATATCCATCCCAGCTGATACATTGATCAAATCAACATCATCTTCGATTCTTTTTAATAATTCCAACATTTCTTCAAATTGATAAGACCCTTTTAAATAATCACTCGCTCCTAACAATATAACAATTGGAAAGTCTGTGCCAACAGCATTACGAATCGTTTTAACGTGCTCTATTGTAAAGCGCATACGATTTTCTAGCGAACCCCCATATTCATCTGTTCTTTTATTAAATACTGGAGATAAAAACTGGGTTGTTAATTCTTCATATCCAACGTACAAATAGATAAAATCAAAACCAAATCGTTTGATTGCCAATGCATCATTTCTTGCCTGTTTCATAATTCCCTGAATATCTTCAAGCGTTAATTCAACTGCACGAGCGCCACTTCTTGTTAAATATGGTGATGGTGCTAAAACCTGCTTACCATCATAATGAGCTCGAATATCATTAGCTGCATCTTGTTTTAGTCGTGGTACACACCAAGTTCCAACCTTAGCCCCATACTGACGGGCTACTGAAATAGATTCACGAATACCATCGCGATCATGTTTTGGAAATTCACCATTGGCATTAGCCGCAGATTCAATTGATACAAAAGTCATTGCTGCTCCACCTACAGACTTATCTATAATACTAACATTTCCATAGTGAGTCGTAGATAATAATTCATGGCTCTTGGGAATCCCCATCGTTGATGCAATAATTCTATTTTTCAACATCATTGTATTAACTCTTAATGGTTGAAATAAATGTGGATAATACTGATTCATTTTCTAACTCCTCCTTGCTCTCTTATTGTATGTCAAATAGCTTTTGCATCCAAACCAGCTTTTGCCACGATCATGGCAAAAGCTGAATCACAATTTTAAGATTTCTATCAAGAAGTTTGTTATAATATGATAAAGGAGTGATTATTTTGCTTGAACTTACCTCTAGACAATTTTTAATTATTCGTCTATTACAAAAAAATACCGTTCCACTAAGTGCTAATACGCTATCAAGATTACTAGATATTAGTCCTAGAACACTTAGAAACGATATTTTTCAAATTAATAAAAATATTGAGGATTTTCATATTTCTTCATCCAAAAATGGCTATCAATTAACTTTATTAAGCGAAAATGCCCATATGCTTATAAATGATATTAAAATATCCGAACAATCAAAGTCTACCAATATAATTTTACAATATCTGCTTAATCACCCATCATGTCACTTATTAGAGTTATCAGAAAATTGTTATATGAGTGAATCCAGTGTTGCTCGCTGTATTAAAACAATCAAACCGCTTTTAAACAAATATCATCTAACAGTTGAACGAAAAAATGATATTTTTTCGTTACATGGTAGTGAATATGATAAAAGAGCTCTTTTTGCTCATTTAATTGGGATTGAAGCTTCACAACCAATAACTAGCCTACAACACTTTCAACAGTATTTTCAAGATTTTCATCTTTCTGAAGTAGAAGCTATAATCGACTCTGTTTTAAAGAAATATAATATTCGAGTTGACGATATTCACTATCAAAATCTTGTGATGAATACATCTATCACGCTTCAAAGAATTTTTGTTGGAAGCGACATCGAACCCCTGCCGTTTTCATACTCCTTATCAAATGACGAAATTATTTGCCAGCTGTCCAAAGACCTATGTCATAACCTAGAAGAATATTTTAATCTTCATTTTGCTCAAACAGATAATGAATATATGCAAGTCCTTTGTATTGGCTCGATTAAAATAAACGAAGAAAATTATGAAACCCAAATTTTATATAATGATTATAGTTTTGTTTATAAAATTAAAGAAATTCTCGATGATCTTGTTGAACACTTTTCATTGCAACTTAATTATCAAATGTCTTTAAATCATTTTGCTTTACATATTCATCGTTTATTTTTTAGAAATCATTCTTCGCTTTACTTTCAAAATGACTTCCATAATAACCTTAAAAATACCCATCCTTTCATTTATGAGTTAGCTGTTTATTTTGCCTATAAATTTCAAGAAAGTTTCAATATTACAGTGAATATTAACGAAATTGGCCTATTGGCAATTCATTTAGGTTTAATGATTCAATCCAATGAAGAAAATAAACAATATTTAAAAGCACTATGTATTTGTCCAGAGTATAATGATTTACGAAAGCATTTTGCCAATCAATTTTTATTAAACTTTGGTGATAATGTACAATTAATTAGTTTTATTTCTTCTAAAAAGAATATTCAAGACTATCATTTTGATTTTTTGATTTCTACTATTAATGACTATGAAAGCCCCGATTGTATGGTAATCAGCCCCTTGCTATTATCACAAGATATTGATAAATTGAATCTTAAAATCAATCTATTAAAAGAGAAAAAGAAAAAAGATCTGCTAAAAAAGGAATTATCTAAATACATTGATCCTAAACTCTTTTTTAGAAATGTTGATTTTACATGTAAAAAGGATGCTATTTTATTTTTATGCAGTCAAATGTTAAAACATGGTGATGCTAAAACAGATTTTGTTGATAGTGTATTTGAACGCGAAAAAATATCAACAACTTCATTTTTTAATAAATTTGCAGTTCCTCATGCAATTCATTTTGGTGATGTAAAAACCCGAATTACTTTTTTATTGAATGACAAAGCAATTCCTTGGGGTGATACCTCCGTTCATTTAGTCATGCTTATTTCAATAAATGAAAAAGACATAATGACTTTCAATACAATCTATTCTTCAATTATTGATCTTTTATTAGATGATGAGTCTTTTGATGAAATGTTGAAAATCAAAACATTTGATGAATTATCAGTTTATTTAGAAAATCATGTTTAAAAAAGTTGTAATGCTTTATTCATTACAACTTTTTAATCTTTATGCAAAGATATTTCATTTATTAAAATATTATGTTCCCGATGATTTGAATCCACAAAATTAACTGTACCATTTTCATTCAACTTAGTAAATGTAACTAAACCATAATCTTGAAATTCAACCTGTTTATCCTTTAAATAAGCAATATCATTAGCATAATCAAGAATTTTATCATACGAACCTTGCTGATAAAGACTATAGTATATCTTAAAATATGTTAACATTGCTATCATTAGTGATTTAACTTGATATGTCTGGCCAGTTTTCATCTTCATTGAAGCATAATCACCGTTTATTGAATTAACATTTAATCCAACTCCAACTACAACCCCTTCTAAATCAGTTTGATAGATTGCCTCTACTAAGATTCCACAAATCTTTAAATCATCAACATAAATATCATTGGGCCACTTAATTTTAGCTTTTATTCCATAACGATCTAGTAACCCCGCCACACTACAAGCAACTAGCTGTGTCATTTTATGAAGGTCTTGAGGTTTTTTAAAATCTTTTACCAAAATACTCATCAGCAAGTCATCACCATTCTTACTTTGCCAAACGTGTCCATTCCGACCCCGACCATTTGTTTGATAATTACAACGAACTACACTTAGATTAGGAAGTTTATTTAAATTACGTTTTACGTAATCATTTGTAGAATCGACTTCGTCTAATTCAATATAACTCATAATATCACCCCATTACTATACTTCTATTATATTAGAAATTTAGGAAAACAACAAATATTTATTATAAAGTTTTATTCTAATGCACCCTTTACTTTTTTTCTAGTGAAACAACGATCTTGACGATTAGCTAAAGCGCTAACCCGGGCTTCTAGCAGTATTTTTCTACCACTTTCATTACGAGTATAAATAACCTGATAATTACCAATAAACGGCTTCATATAGCCAGCAAATATATGCGCATCTTCTTTTCTTTTAGCAAAACTATCAGGAATTGCAAAATAACAATCTAATTTATTTTTTCGTTTAGGATTATAAAGAATATAACGTTGATTATCAATAGATGCAAAAAATTCATTGATGCATTTGGCAAACAAAGCCTTATCATGCCCTGTTCCCCCTAATAAATATATTGCATGTATCGCATTAAAAGAATCTGTTTCAACGCGACTATTCAAAGAATCCAGCTGATTGGTTTTTTCTAACGCATTTCTAATTCCTTTGCCAAATATTTCTAAACGACCTAAAGGATTTGCTAATGTATAAAGTTTTTTGATGCTCAAAAGAATACTCATAACAAATATTCCAACATAAATTATCACCACTAGATATTCTAAAATATCTATCAAGGTCAATGATTTTAGAAATGGTATTCCAATGACAGCACCAATAATCCCACTAAAAACAATTATCAGTAAAGTTCTTAAAGCATCCATAAACATAACGACAGTTATAAATTCTTCTTTAACTTCAGTTTCTTCAACAATTTCAATTTTGTCATAGACAGCTAACGAATCTTCCCATCTTTTCTTTAATTGACTACGCTTTGAAGATAGTTTAAGCATATCTCTATTAATTTTTTTTATATTTCCTGGACTAAATGGCAATTTAATTGCGCTAAGTCGCAAGATTCCATTTTCAATTATATCCTGCTGATAATGCAACCCTAAAAAATGTTCCATTCTCCTTGCAAGCGTTTGAAAATCTTCACTACCGCCATCATCATAATGACCCGTTAACTTTTCTTTTGGTCTAACACAAACTAAATGCCAAATATTACTTGTTTTATTGGGCGTTTTCTCAAAAACTCTAATAGCTCGTCCACGCATTTGATTACTTAACATATATGAGCCTACAAAGCTAGCCAAAATAAGCGAATTAACACACGGTGAATCCCAACCTTCTCCAAGTAAAGATTTAGTTCCTATCAAAACTTGCATATAACCCTGCGCAAATACCTCACTGATTACCCCTGTTATAAAATTACGGTTTCCACTAATTTCAACTTTTACATAATCATCTAATTTTCCAATTTGATGGAAGCTGATTTTACTAGGTTCTTCAACTAATTCTATTAATGCTGTTTGAGCATCCTTGGGGATAATAATCATTGTGCCACATAAAACACCAAATTTAATTGCTGTCTTATTTTTAGCACTATCACGCCTTAGTTGTTCAAAAAATGGTAAAACGCCTAAATTATTCACATCTTTGCTTTCATCACCTAATGCCCGTTCGTATTCTTTTCGAATATAATCAGTAAGAATCAAAAGTCGTAATTCTTGTTTCATCGTTTTATATTCATAATTAACAATTTCTTTAATGCTTTCACATTTACCAACCGAATTTATTAGCATTTTTTCAATTGCTTGATTTAAACACAAAGAAACTTTTCGTTTTTCGATTAAACCTTTAGACTTCAATTCACGAATCAATTCATCACGGTATTGTTCTTCAACTCGATATGAAGCAATATCATCATATAAAAAGCCTTGCAGTAAAATTTCTAACCATTTAAGTGATAAGGGTTCTAACGATTTATATCCTAAAAGCTTTTGATACTTATTCGCACTGCACACTCCCTTAGTATTTAAAAAAATTATCATTGCTGATAAATAGCTCGGATCATCTAATAGCTCATCATCACTTACTTCCTCAGTAAAAAAGCGATGACTCATAATAGCCTTACAAAAATATTCATCTTGTATTAGCTGCTCCAAAATACTTTGACTATTTTCCTCAAAGATACTTAATTTTTGTTTTTCTTGAGAGGCCGGATAATTGAAATAAACATAATCTTGATGTGGACATAAAGTACCATCTTTAACTAATTCTGGAACTGTTATCTCTTCATCAATATCACCACACATATCCATATACCTAGTCCACATGCTTAGATTAGAATCATATGGCGGAGTTGCTGTTAGAGCCACTGTGAAAATATTATTAAATGCTTTTTTAAATTCTTCTAATGATTTCCACCACTCACTTCGAAGATGATGACATTCATCTAGACATAAAGTTCCTAATTGGCATTCTTTAAAATTACTGATTACATCAAAATTATGATAATCAACTTCTTCAACTGTTTTAAATTCATCATTAGTCTCTACTAGTTCACCACAATAATGACTCATCGCACTATGTAGTGCCTGATATGTCACGACAGTAATTAATTTTGGTTTTTTTAAATCTTGAGAAAGATATTGATCGCGATTTTCTTGTTTAACTAAAAAAGCTTCACAAATACGCTCTACCCATTGTTCACGAATCGTTATTGATGGGACTAAGATTAAAGCCGAGTAATCGATTCTTTTTATTAATTCAATTCCCAAAGTTGTTTTTCCTGAACCAGGTGCAGCAACAATATGAATTTTACGATCTTGACTATAACGGTCATATTTATCAAGAACACGTTGTTGATAACTGCGCCAAGTGCCCTTGAAATGCAAAATTTGTTCTAACATCCAATCCCTCCTATTACCTTTATTTATACATATCAACCTTAAAACATCAATACAAATCAACTTAATTTTATGATAAAAATTCTCCTTCCACTAAAAAAGTAGTACAATAATAATCAAAGGTGGTGTAATTATGACGATGTATATTCAAACCCAAAATCAATATACCCAATTCCAAAGTGATGAGTTAACTGATTTACTTGGTAAGATTAGTTTTACTATCAATAAATTTGGACTTTGGCAAAGTAATCACGATACTAGAGCAAATTATATTACTGATGATATTGAAATTGTCTATTATCGAGAAGGTGGGTCTATTACAACCATTGGCAATAAAAAATACACCTGCCCACCCCACAGCTTTCTCATCATCGAACCCTATAAGCTCAACACTTCAATAAATACTGGAAATACTAACTACAGCTATTATTTTTTTCATTTTGATATTGAACCCCTATCATTGCGCCAACAATTTATTACTCTCTTAACAAAACACGGGCATTTAATATATAAAGAAGAAATAAAAGACTTCAAAGAAATGCTAGAACGTTTATTAATCGAAGCTAGTGAAAAAGAAATTGGCTATTCAAGCATTATAACCTCTGCTTTGATTCGAGTTGTTGTAGAGATAATCCGCGCTCAGCTTAAAAGGAATAATGACCATATTTCACAAATAACAGATTTACCACATATCGAATTAGTTAATGATGCCATTAAGTATATTCATGACCATCTTCATGAACCAATTAAACTAACCGCAATGGCTTTACAACTAGGTGTTTCAACAAGTATGTTATATAAATCTTTTATTGCAATTTTAGCAATTCCTCCACTAACTTATATTCATCAACAAAAAGTTCTCTATGCTCAAAGAATGCTGGCTCATGGTAAAAGTGTTACAATGATTGCAAATGACCTGGGATATTCATCAGCCTATCATCTATCTAAAACTTTTAAACAAATCACAGGGGTCAGTCCACGTGAATATAAGAAAAATATTAAGTTATTATAAGCATATACGAAAATGTATATGTTTTTTAATTGATATAATATGTTTTATATATATGTAAGTGCTATCATATCTTTATAAGGGAGGTATGAATTTGGAAAATAAATATCAAAAACTCTTTCAACCAATAAAAATTAATCAGCTGGAAGTAAAAAATCGAATTTTTATGTCGCCAATGTCAACAAACTTTGCAACAAAAGATGGGTATGTTACTGATGAAATGATCTATTACTATAGCAGAAGAGCAAAAGGTGGCGTTGGTCTGATTGTAACTGAAGTAACAATGATTGAGCCAACCTACAAATATATTGCTCATACTTTATCAGTTCAAGATGATTCCTATCTTGAAGGATGGCAAAAATTAGCTAATGAAATTCATAAGTATGATAGTAAGGTCGTAGCCCAACTACTACACCCAGCATATATGGCAATTCCTTTCCCGGAAACACCACAATTAGTTGGTCCAAGTGAGGTTGGTCCATACTATGCTAAAACTCCTCCGCGACCTTTGACAAAAGAAGAAATCAGTATAATTGTTGAACAATTTGGTGATGGTGCCTTACGGTTAAAAAAAGCAGGAATAGATGGTGTTGAAATTCATGCTGCACACGCACATGCATTACTAGGAGGATTTTTATCTCCACTCTATAATAAACGAATTGATGAATACGGTGGTGACATAACTCATCGCATTCGTCTACTTTTAGAAGTAATTGCAAATGTTCGAAAAAAATGTGGGCGTGATTTCGCTATTATTGTTCGTATCAGCGGTGATGATTATGAAGCCGGCGGACAATCATTACACGAAGGATGTTATATTGCTAAAAGATTAGAAGCTGCTCAAGTTGATATGATCCATGTTTCTGGGGGAACTACTATCCACCGCGGCAGCTCAATTGCACCCCCTGGAACACCACAAGCGAGTCATATTGACAGCGCACGAGAAATAAAAAAATGTGTTAATATCCCTGTTTCAACCGTAGGACGTTTGAATGAACCTTGGATTCTCGAAGAAGTTTTAGAAAGAGATTTAGCAGACGTATGTATGGTAGGTCGCTCACTCTTATGTGATCCTGATTTTGTTAATAAGATCAAAAATGGTCAAGAAGATGATATTCGTCCATGTATTGGATGCTTGGGATGTTTAAGCTCGACCATGTTAAAAGATCATGTTGAATGTGGAATTAATCCATCATTGACAAGTGAGAATGAAGAAACTGTAACACCTGCGACAATATCCCAAAATATCCTAGTTATCGGAGGAGGTCCAGCTGGATTAGAGGCAGCTTATATTTTATCAAAGCGTGGACACAAAGTTACCCTTGCTGAACGTCATCATACATTAGGCGGCGCAATGATCGTTGCAGGTTATCCTATTGCTAAACAGCACTTTGCTCAAACTACTAAATATTTCATTAAACGAGTAATCGATTGTAATATCAAAATTGAATTAAACACGATTGTTGATCAAGCCTATTTATCACAGCATCATTATGATCATATCATCGTCGCAACCGGAGCCAAACCATTACGACTTGATATTTTTAAAAATCATCCTCATACTGGTACCGGACAAGATGTGCTTCTTGGCAAAATGTGGACAGGTAAAAATATTGTCGTTGTTGGAGGAGGCTCTGTTGGCTGTGAAGTTGCTGATTTTGTTGCCCCATTAGTTAATGACCGCCATCCAAATAATAAAAAAGTAACTGTTATTGAAATGAAATCAAATATTATTATGGATGATACTTCACCATCACGAAGTATTTTAGTTCAAAGGATGGCTGATAAAGGCGTGAACATTATTACTGATAGTAGAGTCGTTAAAGTTACACCAACAACTCTCGAATATCAAAAAGATGGCAATACTATTACAATTGAGAATGTTGATACAATCATTGAAGCTACTGGTTATTATGCTGATCATGAGTTAAAAAAAACCCTCGATCAAATGCAACTTAGCTACAACGTCTTAGGTGACGCTGCAACCCCAGGAAAAATTAAAAATGCTATAAGTGACGCATATCATTTATGTAAAAATATTTAATCAAAGGAGAAAATATATGAATTTACTAAAACCTATTAAAGTTGGAAAAATTACTTTAAAAAACCGAATTATGTTTCCCCCAATGACAACCGGGTATGAAGAAAGAGATGGTTCAATCGGTGAACAAAGTTTTAATTTCTATAAACGTTTAGCGCAAGGCGATGTTGCTTATATTGTTTTAGGTGATGTTGCTCCAGTCAATACTGTTTCCCCTACACCTAAACTTTTTCATGACGGTCAAATCGAAGCTTTCAAAAAATTAAGCGATGCCTTACATGAGTATGATTGCAAACTAGGGATTCAAATCTTTCATCCTGAATATGATGTTGATGCTCTAGCAGAATTATTTAGAAAAGGTGATATGCAGGCTGCACGTGCTAAATTACATCATGACATGCTACATTATATCGATGAAGTAACTGAAGCCCAGCTTACAGCAATTATTGATAAAATCGGCGCTTGTGTTAAGCGTGCTGCCGCCGCGGGGGTGGATGTTATTGAGGTTCATGGTGATCGTCTTGTCGGTTCCCTTTGCTCAACCATTCTAAATCACCGAAATGATAATTATGGTGGTTCATTTGAAAACCGTATTCGCTTTGCTCTCGAAGTTGTCAAAGTAATTAAAGAAAATGCTCCAGATATTTGCATCGATTATAAACTGCCAATTATCACTGAAAATCCGCTTCGTGGTAAAGGAGGCCTAAAAATTGATGAAGCTATTAAATTGGCTACTATCTTAGAGGCTCATGGAGTTGATATGATCCATGTTGGTCAAGCCAATCATACTGGAAATATGAATGATACCATTCCTGCAATGGGAACTCAACCATACTGTTTTATGAATAAATATACAAAACAAATTAAAGATGTTGTTACGATTCCAGTGTCTTCTGTTGGACGAATCCTTACTCCCCAAAATGGTGAATCCTTGATTGATAACGGGATTTGTGACATTATTGGTTTAGGTCGTTCATTATTAGCTGATCCTGATTATGTTAAAAAATTAAAAAATAATGAAGCTGCTCGAATTCGTCATTGTATGATGTGTAATAAAGGCTGTACCGATGCAATCCAAAATAGACAATTTTTAAGCTGTGTTTTAAATGCTGAAAATGGTTATGAATACAAACGAATAATTACCCCAGCAGCAACAAAGAAAAAAATTGTAGTTGTTGGAGGGGGACCAGCAGGTTTAGAAGCTGCTCGGGTAGCAAAAACAAAAGGACATGATGTTATTTTATTTGAACAAGACACTAGATTAGGTGGTCAACTTAATATTGCAGCGATTCCACCACGTAAAGCTGAAATGAATCGGGCTATCAATTACTTATCAAATGAAATGAAAATATTGAATGTTGATTTAAGATTAGGTAAAAAAGCAACTAGTACAGATATATTAAACGAACATCCTGATAGTGTTATCATCGCTGTTGGTGCCAATAATGCTTCCCTACCAATTCCTGGCAGTGATTTAACTCATGTGTTAGATGCTTGGAAAGTTCTTAACTATGAACAATTCCCTAGTGGCCATGTAGCGATTATTGGCGGTGGTCTAGTCGGAGCGGAAACTGCAGAATTTTTAGCACAAATGGGCTTGGACGTTACTGTCATAGAAATGCTTGAAGAAATTGCAAAAGAAGAATCATCAACTGTAAAGCCAGTAATGTTTGAAGATTTTGAAAAACATCAAGTTAAATTATTGACTAAAACAAAGGTAATTGAAATTAAAAACGATTGTATCAAAGCTGCTAATGGCGATGGTGAATTAACGATTCCATGTGATTATGTTATTTTAGCTACTGGAGCTAAACCTAATCCATTTGATGTCAGTGAATTAACAGCTCACAATATTGATATTCATCTTGTTGGTGACTGCAATGAAAAAGCTGCTGATATTAATAATGCCATTACTCAAGGTTATTTAGCAGCCAACAGTATTTAAAACTCTTATTATCTAGACTAAAAAGAATTAATCATAACATTTAAATGTTTAAGATTAATTCTTTTTTATTCTTATTAACTATCTACTATTACTAGCCATTCTAAACCACGTATAATTTTTTCCTTTGATTGATACTGATAATTGATAAATATTTTCTGGCCAAGTACATCCGCCAAAGCCTCCATCCCCGATAGCATGAATATCACATCCGGTTTGTTTCATTAAAAGGGCAACCTGCCGAATTGTATCCTCATCGGCACATTCGACCGAACTATTTAAAAAACTCATGGCTAAAGTACCTGGTTTATAGCGATGAATATATTCTACTAATTCTCTAATCATATCTACTGTGATTCCTGCTCTAGTCCCTGGAGCTGGTAAATCGATACAGTCAGCACCAGCATCAATAAGTCTTTTAATAACATCTTTGGTATCATATGCTGCTAAAGGATCACCTAGTACCTTTTCTTCGATACCATCTTCCCACTTGCCAGCAAACAAGAAAATATCATCTCCACATATTTCTTTTACTAATTTGGTTGCTTCAATTACATCTTCAATCGATGTTCCAGAACCTGGATTACCACCCAATACAATAAAATCCACTCCTAAAGCAACTGCTTTTAAAATATGTTCTTTTGTTGCTAACATTCCAGCCAATCGGTAAAGTGTTTTTTCATCAGAACGCTTTTCTCCCTTCTTAGGACACCCTAAATAAACACCAATTGGACAATTGCATTTTTCTTTAAGCTCTTTGATAGTTAAGCCGCACAATCCTGGATTATTTTCAAAATTATCTAAATCTATAGTATTAAGCATAACCATATCTGCACCAAACGAACAAAGCAATTCAGCATTTGTCACACCCATTACCGTCCCTGGGCCAGCAAAAATTAAATGTTGTCCCATGATAACTCGACCTTCCGATTTATAGATAGATTCTTTTAATTCTAAAGGACCCATTTTGTTTATCTCACTCTTTGAAGCATTAATCAATCTTTTTACGTTGCTCATAATTTTTCCTCATTTCTAGATTTTGTTTTCTTCAAGTGTTTTTTCTTGATTACTTTTTTTCTCTGCTTCTAAAGCCTGATTGTCACAAATCTTAAAAAATGGGTAATAAATTATACATGATAACAAGCACATAATTACAATCATGATTCCTAAACTAATTCCCCCACCTAAAATAAATCCCGCAATTGGACCTGGAATTGTCATTACACTTAACATTAAGGCGGGAATATTCACAACACCTGTAACCATCAACAAATAACCAATAATCATAAATACAAGTGGTGTTAAAATAAACGGAATAAACATAATTGGATTTAATACGATTGGAAAACCAAAAATAACAGGCTCTACGATATTAAACATCCCCGGAACAAAACACACTTTTCCAAACGCTTTAAAACGTTCGCTTTTAGCAAATATTGCCATATCGCAAGTAAGCCCAAATAAACATCCTGGTCCACCAATAAACTGACAAAAAACAAAGAAAAACATATAAGTTGTGACTAAGGTTACAGGTTCTCCGGCCATATAATTATTTAAATTTGTAATTGCTGGTTCCATCCAAATTACCATCATGACAGAAAGTACAACTGAAGTACCATGAATTCCAACCCACCATAACAGCAATAATATTAACATACTAATCAACATGGCTGGAAAACTATTACCTAAACTTACTAAAGGCGCTTGAACCATAGTATAAATAAAATTTTGAATATTTCCATAAG
The DNA here is from genome assembly GCF_014131695.1 of Thomasclavelia ramosa DSM 1402. Taxonomy (NCBI): domain Bacteria; kingdom Bacillati; phylum Bacillota; class Erysipelotrichia; order Erysipelotrichales; family Coprobacillaceae; genus Thomasclavelia; species Thomasclavelia ramosa. The sequence goes on along the minus strand of NZ_CP036346.1, from coordinate 531,707 downwards.
ATGTTACAGCAAATCCAGACCTTACCAATAAAAACAAGGCTGATACTAAAAATGCTGGAACAACAGCTTCAAATGGTTTAGAAACCATTTCCGGTACCGAATCTGGTAATTTTATTTTCCAATTATGATTAACGGCAAAAGCAAAAACATATGCCCCAATAATCCCACATAACATGGCAGTGAAGATACCACTAGCACCTAAGTTATCAACTGGGATAACATTTTTTATCAATGTTACAGCTCCATTTGTATTATCAACATTGTTATAAGAAAATGGTGTAACCAACAATAGTGATAATAACGAAACAATTGCTGTTTGAAATGGATTAACATTAAACTTTTCACCTAAATTATAACCTAAAGCAAAAATGAAATATAATGCTGTTAAATTACAAACAGCAACCCCTACAGCTAAAGCATCAGATATTCCAGTAGACGATAAAAAATTTGTATACCAGTCTCCCAATGGTAAACCCTGAAATAATGAAAATACAGCTCCTCCTAATAACGCTGGCATCACTTTCATAAATGCGCCACTTATTGCACTTAAAATAAAATTGTTTTCAATCTTCTGTGCAAAAGGTATAACTTTATTTTGGATAAAATCATTCATAATTTTTCCTCCTCCTAACTTTATAACTACATTTTATCTAGAAGTATAATCATTTAAGAGTACATAAAACTTTTCATTAGTCCAAAATAAAAACCAATAAAAAAAATAAGTGCTAAGGTTTCATTTTTTGAAACTTTAATACTTATCCTTGGTTATTTAATCTTGCTAATAAGCTTTCAATAATCTTCATTAATTCAAATTTCTTCTTAATCCTTGGCTGTTCGTGTATCTCTAAAAAACGTTTATGAGTATACGAGCTCTTTAAAGATATGATATAATTATTTTCGTCATTTAAATGTCTATAAATATTCCTGATCAAAGCATTGGATATATTATAATCATAGTATTTTTCTAAACTTATCTGAAGATGACTATAAAAATATAACGTATGTTCATCCATATTAATAGCTAAATTGTTATCTTCTTCATTAATTATATAAATATCATAACCTAATACATAAAAATATTTCAAATACATTTTCCAAATCAACATTGCTTCTCGCTCACCAAATAAAATAATTTGATGACAATGATTACATGCTATAACTAAATCATCAAGTTTATCACGATCATCGAGCAAATAAATAAAATCACAAATCACAGCATTAAATTCTCTTACAAAAGTCTTTTTAAAATCCGTGAAATGACTAGTTTTTATACTTTTACAAAATCTAATGATTGATGATTTAGATAGACCGGTATCATAAATAACATCCTCTAAAGATAGTTCTATTAGCTTTTCCCTTTGGTTTAAAAAATATTTAACAAGAATTTGATCCGTATTATTGATTTTTGCATTCATTGATATATCTAAAAGTATATCGATCATTTTATCACTGCTCCTGATAAATAATCTCGTGATAATAAAATTTAATCAAATCAAAATAATACAACAACAAATACTCAGTCTCAAACATTTCATTATTAGATAATATATTAATTACCTCAAAAACATTGTAATGAAAATTTATTTTTGTTTCGCCTGAAAAAATAATAACTTTATTAGCTTTATTTCCTAAAATCGACACTAAATTATCATCAGATAAAAAAAGTCTACCAGTACCTGAAATCAATATAATTAAATCATTATCCTCTATTTCAATAGAATTATCTTTTAATAAAGACGACATTATCACTGTCTTCCCCATTGAAATCATATCAATTTGAAAATTAAAAAGAATTGGAGTTATCGTAGGGGAAGCAACAATAATAACTCTCTGACTTTGAGCTATTTCTTTAATGATCAACTTTAATTTCATTTTATCATTGAATTCTAATGGATAATCAACTAAATGTGAAACCGCCGCAGCTAATCGTTTTTTGTTAAAAATCTTATAACCTCGATATATTTGATCTTTACGAACATCCAATTCACTTTCTAATCTTTCTTTAAAAATCGAATAATTAGAATAACCAAATTTTTTTAAAAACTGTTTTACTGTTGGAACTGAAACAAAACAGCCATCAGCCACATCTTGTAAAGTAATACTTCCTATATGATTAATATTTTCTATAATATATTTGGCAATATAATAATTTAAATCTTTATTATTAGAGTTATTAACAATTGATAAAAAATAAGCTAAGCACATAAACATATTATCTTCCTCCACTCATTATTACCATTATATAATATTAATTAAATTTATTCATTTAAAAATTAGCTTTCTTGTACCAGCAAAAAGCTCCAATCAAATTTGCATCATTATAATAATGACACACTTTGATCTCTGGTGGAGTTACCGGAACTGGGATGCAATCAAATAAATCACTCACTTCTTTCTTTAACATTGTTAATAATAACGGCTGAGTACTAATCCCTCCACCAATACTAATATTCTCTAAATCTAATAACATTTGCATATTAAAAATATATCTTGCAAGATTTTTAGTATAATCCCGTAGTATTTCTAAACTAGCAATATCATTATGATTAGCCTTGTTAAAAAAGGCTAATCCATCGATCGAATTTCGCTCTAATGCAAATCGTTTTTCATAATTTCTCGTTAAATAACCTACACCGCCAATCAATCCAAATGTATTTTGCCAATCAAAGTCATGTTTAGAATCAATTAAAGAAAACGTAGCTGCTCCAGCAAAATAATTACACCCACGATATAATTCCCCGTTAATAATAATTGCGCATCCAACTCCAGTACCCAATACTAGTACTGCCCCATTACTCGTTTCTTTTAATGAGCCTCTATACAATTCTGCTAATGCCGCACAATTACCATCATTTTCAATCGAAACTGGTACGTGGCATTTACTCCAAAGGATTTGTTTAATATTTTTATTATCATTAAATCTATAACTACCACCATTTTTTATTAAACCTGTAAAGGGATTCATTTCCCCACAATAACTAATCGCAATTCCGGATAATTTCATGTGTATAGTTTTAAATAAATCCACTACCCAGGTAATCATTTCATCATGACTTTGAAATATTTTATTTTCTTTATTTACATCATATAACTGAAAGTTTTCATCAATAATTGCATATTTAACTCCGGTGCCACCAAAATCTAAACATAAATATTTCATTATTTAATCCCTCATTTCTTAACACTTTAAAGTTATCATAGTTAAAAAAAATATAAATACTATATAATTTTTGGTTGTGTCAAAAAATGAAACATAGAAATCTAATATGAACTGTTAGCTATGATTATTGTATTGCAGCAAATAAATCTTTATCTTTGTTAATATCTTCTTGAATGACTTTTTTGATATATAAAGCTAACATATATGGCATTTTTTCTTCAAATGTATCTAACTGGCAATTTAATAATTCCTTGACTTTAGTCATTCTATAATTAATCGTATTTCGGTGCATATATAAATTTTTGGCCATCGCTACTTGACTGCCATCATGAATCAGGTAATAGAACAATGTCTTTTCTAATTCACTATGATGTTTTTGATCATAATCTATTAAAGGCTTTAATAAATGCTGATACATTCCTGATAAAATTTGTTTATCCTCGATTGAAAATAAGATTTGATAAACTCCCATCTCTTCAAAAAGAATCATCGGATATTTAAATTGTTCTGCCATTGCAACTGCAGCTCGAGCTCGTTTATAACTTAAGATTACTTGTCTAAAATCTGTCATTGGCGTTCCAATACCTAAGTGAATAAATCTTGAAGGCATTCGCTTCTTTGTTCTTTTATACATTTTATCAGTAATTTTCTCTAATGAATCCGGATCTAAATTATTTACAATTAATACAAAATATCCATCAAACCAAAAAAATGTATATGGGCTTTGTATTTTTTCAAAACATAATTCCAATTGAAAAGAAACTCTACGTCGTTCAATTGCATCAAACTGATCAGAATCTTCAATTCCAATTAAAACAACTTGAAAAAAACCATCCACATCAAATGCACCTAACAATTGCTGCCGAACCTCCTCAACAACTTGAGGAGTTGTAAAAACATTCTGAAATAATTTTGAAATCTGATTGTCTTCTCGTTGTGAATATAAACAGCGCATACTAAAATCCTTAATTAAATCTGCCATGTGTACTTCCCAGGGTGTCGTTAACAGCGGAAAATCCTGCTCATTACAATAGTCAATTATATCTTGAGGAATTTCAAATATATATTTACCTGTATTGATAACTAATCCAACACTATGGTATTTAACCAAACACTTGATAAAATCAAATAACGAATCGTGACTTTGAAATCCTAAACCTGTTGTAACTGCCAATTCTTTTCCCCATAATTGTTGAATAATTGTCGTATCCTCAATCATGTGAACCCAACTCATCGCATTTGAACAGCCCTCACGACCAGCTAACAATTTTAAATGATATTGCTCTTGAGTTTGTACTAACGCATCTTCAATCGTAAATCCCATTTTACTCACTTCCTTTATATTTATTTTACCATTATTTGTGCATGATGCACAAATAAATCTTATTTTTTTATTATTTCTGTCTCTATAATTATTAAAATATTAATATATAATATAATTGTATTAAAAATAGAACATCTAGGAGGGACATAACATGAACATTTCTTATGGATATTACGTACTAACTGACAACTTTGATACTTGCCCAACTTGGGTTCGTGATGAAGGATATTTCAATTGTGAAAACTTTTCAAAATTCTTTAAGTTTTTTAAAAAGAAATAAATAATAATGAGCATTCATAACGAATGCTCTTTTTCTTTTAAGATTTAAATTATGCTATTAGATAATTATTTTATATTTAAAGCAGCTTCATAACCTTCTTTAACTGCTGGTAAAGCATTACCTGCCTTAATTGCGCCACCTACTACTTGAACATCTTCACATAATTCATTTGCAATTTTTTCTAACGGATTATAGGCTTTATATCCAAATGCTAAGACAACTAAGTCAGCAGAAATAACTTCTTTTTCTCCCTGTTCATTAATAAATGCCACTCCATCATCTAAAATTTCTGTCACAGTACAATTAGCTCTGGCAGTTACTCCTGATTCATTCATAATTGGTAATAGACAGCTCATATTAATGGGATCCATATCAGTCAAAACAGCTGGTTTCATTTCTAGAACTGTTACATGACGATGCGTTTGAGCAATAAATGTGGCAGTTTCACAACCAACTTCGCCCCCTCCGCAAACAACGATATGCTCAACTTTTGTAGCGATTTTTCCTAATAACACATCTTCAGCATTGACTACATTTTCTTTATCGATACCTTTGACTGCCGGCACCAGCGGTCTTGCTCCAGTAGCCAAAATAATAGCATCCGGGTTTTCTTGTTCAATCATCTCTTTTGTTACTAAAGTATTTAAATGTACTTTTACATGCAGATCCTCTAAATTCTTTTTAAATACAGATATTAATGTTGTTAATTCTCCTTTACCAATTGGATAAGCTGCAGATCTAAATTGACCGCCAACTTCTTCCTGAGCCTCATAAACAGTTACATTGTGACCTATCATTGCCGCAGTTTCAGCCGCCTGCAGACCAGCAGGTCCCCCTCCAACAATCATTACTTTTTTTGCTTTTTCTACAATGTTCATTGAATTTTCATATTCACGTCCTACCCGTGGATTAACTAAGCAAGTGACTTCTTGATTAAAAAATAATGGCATTTCACATCCTTGTAGACACCCGATACACATTTTAATATTCCCATATTTTTCTGCCTTTGCTTTATTAGGTAAATCTGGATCAGTCAATGAACCACGCCCCATTCCAATAAAATCAGCTTTATCCATGTTAATTAATGTATCTGCCATTTGCGGATCGTTAATTCGATTAGTTACAATTACTGGTAAATCAACCAATTTCTTTACTTGTGCTGATATCTCCATATTCAATGCATGTTCCGTAAACATTGGAGCAATTACTGCTCTATTTCCAGGTGAAGCATAAGAGCCATTAGAAATATGAATACCATCAAAACCTAATTCTTCAAAAATCATACATAATTCATAAGTTTCTGCTTCAGTTCTTCCACCATGAACATATTCATTACCAGAAAGACGGACGATAATTGGAAAATCATCACCAACTTGTTTTCTCATTTCTAAATAAATTTCAGCAACTATTCGTACTCTATTCTGTAGACAACCACCATAGTTATCAACTCGCTTATTGACAAATGGTGATAAAAACTCCGCTAATAAATAACCATGGGCACAGTGTAGCTCAATTCCATCAAAACCAGCTTCTTTAGCGCGTTTAGCAGCACTACCAAAATCTTTTACTAATTGATTGATTTCAGCAACTGTGATATCTCTTGGTTGTTCTTGACATAAGGGACATTCAATTGCTGAAGGAGCAACTGGCATATGATCTTCATTAGCAATTCTAGTAGTTTGTCTACCTGGATGATACATTTGACAAAAGATTTTTGATTCATACTTATGAACCATCGTTGTTAATTGTTTATTTCCTTCAATCAATTCATCTTTATATAAACCGGGAATTCTTTGATATCCTTTACCATATTGTTGAACTGCATAATCCTCAGTAATAATCAAACCCCAGCCGCCTTTAGCCTTTTCTTCAATATATTTCATATAACGCTCAGTAATTTTACCTTCAATCGTACAATAATTTGTCACCATTGCCGGAACTACTAAACGATTAGGAATTTTTACAGTTCCTATTTGATAAGGGGTAAATAATTTTTTTAAAGCCATTTTAATATCCTCCAATCCTTTTATAACTTTATTTTACAGTATCAAATGATTTGAAGGTCAACTCTAATTTATTATATGTGATATTATTCACATATTCTTTTTTAATCACATATATTTTACTAAAACAACATAAAAAACTCTCAAGCTATTTGAGAGTTTTTTATAATCGGAATTTGTATTTCTAAATACCGTTTAAAACGATCACCTTCATATCCACGCCCCCTAATAATCCCCCGTATTGGTAACTGTACATGATAACCTTTATCTTGAGCATACATTACTGCTGCTTCATAACACTCATGACTAAACTGTCCTAACGGTCCCATTTCTATTACCGTGCATAAACAATAATGAGCCGGAATAATTGTATACTTCTTTTTATAAGAAATACTTAATCCATTAAAATATTCCTCATCAATAGCAAAATACCATTCATCTTTATCTTTATTAAAACAAACATAACTATCAATAAAATTAATATATTTATCATTTAATAAAAATCGAATATTATCTTCACTAGTATTAACTTTATCATAATCATCACCAATTCCATCTACAAAATCAAAAGCATATTTTTTATTAATTTTCTTTACCCAATAATTTGATAAATTTAAATCAGCTACCTCCAGTTGCATTGCCAACTCTGTGACTCGTTTTTTCAACATGACTTTATAATCAATCTCTTTATTTAGTCGCCTTTGGAAAATATGTAACTGATTTTGAAGCTTTTCTCTATAATTAAAATTAATAAAATTAGGAATTTCTTTTATTTTCATTCCTAAATTCTGATACTGTAAACATTCTAATAAAATATATATGTCAAAAATACTATAATAGCGATACCCATTCTTTTCATCTCTTATAGGATCAATAATTCCCATTTTTTCATAATACCTAATCATTTCACTTGATAAATTAAACAATCGTGAAATATCCCCTATTTTATACTGGCTATTCATAATATCAGCTCCTTTACAAATAATTTTATCACTTAATCTTCCTATTTAAAAAATAATTTTATTATTAGTTTTTATAAATCAACTATTGGTAGATTTATAAATTAATTAAAACTCGTTATAATCAAAATATAAAGGAGAAATCAATAGATGGATTGTATTAAAATTGGAAAATTTATTGCGACATGCTGTAAAGAAAAAACTTAACCCAGATTGAAAAACTAAATGTAACAAATAAAGCTATATCAAAATGGTCGAAATTTTATCGATGCTTCATTTTATCACGATTTTCGCGATATCTTAGGCATTACTATTAACGAATTATTAGCTGGTGAACATCTCAATACTCAAGATAATCAATATTACTATGAAATGAATCTTCACAATCGTATTAACAGTTACAATAACATAAATCGAAAAAATAAAATAATTATTTTCATGATTTTTAGTACATTGATTTTTTAGTCATTACGTATTTACAAATAAAAACTATATGGATTTTTATCATGGATTCAATACATCTAAAAATCATTATTTAGAAAAGCAAATTCTTGATCTATTTCATTCTTTATCAGTCCCTGGCAACACACATCCAAACTTTGATGAACTTTATTATCGGAAAATATTTGAACAGTCTGATAGTAGTAAAATGTACTATATTTATACCATAAATACTAAGCAATATTATTTTATTGAAAATATATTCTAAACAAAATAAAAGGTATCACGAATTATATGGGAGAGGGTCCGTGATACCTTATATGACTATTATAGCATATTTAAAAAAATAAGCATTTAATCTGATTAAACTTTAATTAGTTTCTCCAAAAGAAATCTAGATTTCAAGTATTTTAGTCTAAATATATTATACTTTTAATCTCTATTACAAAGATTTAGAAATCTTTATCAAATCAACTAAAACAAATCTATTCTACATTTCAGTTAGAGCATTGTTTTTTATAATAAATCATTTTTACAAGTCATATACCTAACTAACCACTATACCAATAATTACTTTAATAATATTTCAAGAAATTGATACTTAAAATATTAATATTCAATTTCTTCAAGTGCATTTTTCAATTGATTCAAAGCTTGTCTTAAATATGCTCTTGGGCAAGCAATGTTAATTCTTTGAAACCCTTTTCCTTCTTTTCCAAACATCGTTCCACTATCTAGCCATAATCGAGCATGTTCAATCAATAAATCATTTAATTCTTTATCTGAAATTTGTAATCTTCTAAAATCAAGCCAAAGCAAATAAGTTCCCTCCGGGATAATCAACTTTATCAATGGTATGTGTTCTTTCAAATATTCATCTACAAACCGTGTATTTTCAAATAAATATTGCTTTAAATCTTCAAGCCAGCTTGAACACGATTCATAAGCTGTCTGGCAAGCTGCTAATCCAAACAAATTACACTGGCTATAACCAGTACTGGCAATAGCTTTTTTAAATTGTAATCTCAATTTTTCATCGGCAATAAAAATATTTGAAATTTGTAATCCGGCCAAATTAAAAGTTTTAGTAGGAGCCGTACAGGTTATTGTAATATTCTGTAATTCTGTCTTTAATGATGCAAAAACATGATGCTGATGCCCCGGATAAATAAAATCACTATGGATTTCATCACTAATAATTTTAACATCATTTTTAAGGCAGATTTGCCCTAATTTTAATAGCTCATCTTTTTTCCAAACTCGACCAACTGGATTATGTGGCGAACATAAAATAAACAATTTTACTTTTTCTTTCTTAATCTTCTCTTCAAAATCATCAAAGTCTATTTCATAATGAGCGTTTTTTAAAACTAAAGAATTTGTTATAACACGTCTTCCGTTATCAATAATTACTTCTTTAAAAGGATAATATACTGGTGTTTGAATAATTACTCCATCACCCAATTTAGTAAATGCCCGCACTGCTTGTGCTAAAGCAAATACAACACCAGGCGTCTTAACTATCCATTCCTTTTTTATTTCGTAATTAAATTTTGACCGATACCAACTATAAATAGCTTGATAATAACCATCCTTACTATCACTATATCCATAAATACCATGATTTACCACATCATATAATCGTTGTTGTATTTCTGGAGCAACGATAAAATCCATATCTGCCACCCATAACGGTAAAATATCATCAGGACGTTCTCTTTCACTAGTGAAATCATACTTTAAGGAGTTTGTATTAGTACGGTTTATTATTGAATCAAAATTAGATTTCATCATTATCACCAAAAGCCTGCCTCAAATCAGCTAATAAATCATCAATATTTTCTATTCCTACTGATAATCGCAAAAAATTATCTGTAATTCCTAATTTAGCTCTAATTTCTGCTGGAACATCACCATGGGTTTGAATCATTGGATAAGTAATCAATGACTCCACACCTCCAAGACTTTCTGCATAAGTAATTAATTGTACATTTTCTAAAATCTTTTTTGCTAAAAAATGATTTTCAACACTAAAGGCTATCATGCTGCCAAAGCCGCGGGCTTGATTTCTATTGATTTCATATCCTGGATGCTCTATTAAACCAGGATAATAAACTTTGCTAACCCGCGGATGCCGATTTAACCAGTTTGAAATTTTCAGCGCATTTTCTTGTTGCGATTTTTGTCTGATTGCCAGCGTCTTGATCCCCCGAATCAATAAATAACAATCTAGTGGTGACAAGCTATTTCCAACTGTCTTTGAAACTTCTCTAATCCTTTTAGCTAGTTTATGATCACCAGTCGAAATACTTCCAGCAATAATATCATTATGCCCACTTAGAAACTTAGTAGCACTATGAATTACAATATCAGCACCTAATAATAATGGATTTTGAAAATATGGTGAAAGGAAGGTATTATCAACAATTAGTAACAGCTTGTGGGCTTGACACAAGGCACTAATTTTTTTTAAATCACTTATTTGCATTGTTGGGTTACTCGGCGTTTCAATAAAAACAGCTTTTGTTTGAGGACGAATATACTGCTTAAAACTCTTTAAATTAGTTGTATCAACATAACTGAATTTTAAACCTTTATTTTGCTGCAAAGTAAATAGTCGAGTTGAACCGCCATATAAATCATTTGAACATATCAAATGATCACCACTACTAAAAAGTTCTAGTACCAATGAAATTGCTGCCATTCCACTAGAACAAGCAACTGTATCAACTGCGCCCTCTAAATTGGAAATAATCTCTTCTAAATAAGCTCTTGTTGGATTACTTTCACGAGAGTAGTTATGCCCTCTGCTTTCCCCAATCCCAGGATGAGAAAAAATTGCTGTTTGGTATATTGGAATTGAAACAGCACCATAAGGATGCTGTTTCAATTCTAAATTTGCAGGATGAATACAACGAGTTTCAAATTCATATTTCATACTTTTCTCCATTTCCCCACGCTAAGCGCATGGACACAAATATTTCTTGAAAGACATTCTGATTCCTTCTACTCTACTACCCCCTGCTATAATGAAAGGGAGGTAGTATACTACAGAGCACGAGAAGTAGAGTAGGTAATTCTACTCGTTAGAATATCTTGTATAATTATAAGTCGCCGTCATCTTTTCGAGCACAAATAATTAGGACTCAGAGCCTGGACACTTATTATTGATATATTACCAATTTGGTCATATTGCTAGATGACAGTCAGTACCACTTCTTCTTTCTTTGAAAGGAGGTTTTATTTTTTGTAGCGGCCATCGCTGCTTCTGGTGATAATAATGTCACGACCTATATTCAAAAGCAGTTTTCTACTTTTAACTCTGATTTGTTGAATCTTTTAAACTGGCTTAAATCAAACAACTGTTTTGATGTTTGCATGGAATCTACCAGTAAGTACTGGATTCCTGTCTTTAATATCCTTGAATCTGAACTCAATATTTTTCTTACTCATCCTAAATACGTGAAGGTGATTAGAAGTAAGAAAACCGATAAGAAAGATTCAAAATGGATTGCTAACATCTTTAAACAAGATCTTCTCAAGTACTCTTTTATTCCACCTAAAAACATTAGAGAACTTAGAAAAATATCACATTATCGCATTAAACTTGTCAATAAGCGCTCTTCTGAACGCAATCGTTATCAAAACTGTATGACTGTTTCTAATATTGCCTTAGCTTCTGTCTCTACTGATCATTTAGGAAAGAATTGTAAAGCTGCCATGGATGAGATTCTCAAAAGTGATATTATCACTGAAGACAATCTTAAGAAAATTCTCAAGGGTTCTGTTTCAAAGAAATCTGATCAAATTTTTCAAGCCATTCAGAATTCTCACATTGAATCTGACCAAAGATTCAAAATCAACTGCACTATAAAACACATGAATAATCTTGACGAATATATTCAAAACTGGTTAGTATTTGAAACCACTTCTTGTTCAATGTGCTCTTTCGGCTATCAAGAGTGAAAAAGAAACATATTTCAGAATCAAGTATAATCGTATTAAGAAACGACGTGGTCATAAGAAAGCTATTATAGCGACCGCTAGAATGATTCTTATTTCTATATACCATATGACAAAAACTGGTGAAAACTTCAATCCATCTGATTATGAATCATTAAAAAATCCAAAACCAGGCAACCAGAAGATAACCACTCATCAAGCATTAGAATTATTGAAATCCATGGATATTGATATAAGCCAAATCAATTTATCTTCTATTCAACAAACGAGTTCATCATGAATTTTTAATTTTTTAGGTCGGCTTTTTTTATAAATTTCTTTCACACTTATCCCCTTTTAATTATAGCTAGGTACATACCATAAACCATTATTATTTTTATCTAAATATTCTTTAAATTCTTTTGAACGATAAGCTTCAACAATTGCTTTAGCCCATTTTGTATCTTTATTTTTTTCTTTTACAACTACTTGTAACAATAAATGTTCTAAAACATCCTCCTGTAATAACGCACTCGAAGCATCAATTCCTGCATTATAAACTATGCTGCCGGTGATTACAGCATAATCAAACTCATCTAAAGCTTGAGGAATCATTGTTGAATCCATTTCTGTAAACTCTATTTCATAAGGATTTTTAATAATATCATCTTTTGTCACGGAACTAATATCCACATCTGGATCTAAAGTAATATACTTTGCTTTTTGTAATAAAACATATGCTCTAGATGTATTTGAAGCATCGTTTGGTACAGCAATCTTAGCGCCCTTTTTAATTTCCTCTAAGCTTTTATGAGTATTTGAGAAAATTCCTGCAGGTACAGTTGGAATTGCTGTCAAAGCTACTAAATCACCATCTTGTGATTCATTAAAATTTTTCATGTAAGCTGTATGCTGCTCAACATTGACATCTATCTCGCCTTCATTTAAGGCTGTATCATTTTGCAATAAATCTGAAAATTCGATGCATTTAAATTGATAACCTTCTTTTTTCAAAATTGGAATAATGGCATCTTCAAATAAGACTGTATATGGCCCCGCTGCCTTACCATAGATAATTGTTGTCTTATCTTCACTTTTATCACTACTACTTTGGCATCCGGCCAAAACAAAAACCATCACTAATAATAAACTCAATATTCTCTTTTTCATTTTTCTTCCCCTATTCATGTGTTCTAATTTTTTTAGATAAATGATTTCCCAATGTTTGAATTAATTGTACAAAGATAATTAAAATGATTACGGTAACAAACATTAGAGTATTATTAAAACGCTGATAACCATAAGTTAATGCTAAATCACCAACACCACCGCCGCCGATTGTTCCAGCCATAGCAGTTGCCCCCAATAAACCGATCGTTCCAGTAGTAAGTGCTAAAACTAACGAAGCTTTCGCCTCTGGTAATAAAAAATAACGAATGATTTCCAAAGTATTTGCCCCCATTGCTTTAGCAGCTTCTAAAATTCCCGGTTGAACTTCTAATATAGAACTTTCTATCAAACGAGCCAAATATGGTGCAATATAAAATACTAATGGAACAATTGCAGCCTTTGTTCCTATTCTTGTTCCAACCAGCACTTTTGTTAGCGGAGCAATAAATACTAATAAGATTACAAATGGCACAGATCTAACAATATTTACTAACCCACTCACAAGAAAATGAATTGTATGATTGGCTTTAACTCCATTTTTTCTAGTAAGGACTAAAAGTAAGCCTAGCGGTATTCCTATCAAGGTTCCAAAAAATAATGATATTCCCAACATATAAATTGTCTGGCCTGCCGCTTCAAGTAATTTATCAGCAGGTATATTTAAATAATTTTCAATCATAATTCAATTCCACCCTCTCTATCTTCACATCTTGTTTTTGAATATAATTTATCGCTCGAATAACTTCATCCTGTTCACCTTTTAACTGAATTGTTAAAATTCCTAAAATATCTTCTCCTACTTCATTAACTGAAGCAAATAAAATTGTTGTTATAATTTTAAAATGCTTATTAATTTTAGAAATTACATCATGCTTTGTACTTTCACCAAAAAAAGTAAGTTTTAAAACCGGATACCGATAATCTAATTCTTTTAAAAGTGTGGTTGGAATTACATTGCTAATAACTGTTTCAACAAATCTCTTTGTCATTTCTTGTTGTGGATTACTAAAAACCTCTAAAGTATCACCTTTCTCAATGATTTTACCAGATTTCATTACCGCTACTTTATTACAAATTTTCTTGATTACATTCATCTCATGAGTTATTAACAAAATTGTTATCCCAAGTTCACAATTAATTTTTTTAAGCAGCAATAAAATTGCTTCTGTTGTCTGTGGATCTAAAGCACTAGTTGCCTCATCACAGAGTAAAATCTTAGGTTCTGTAGCTAATGCTCTAGCAATACCAATTCTTTGTTTTTGACCCCCAGACAGTTGTGATACATAAGTATCACGCTTATCTTCCAATTCCACAAAAGATAATAATTGTTTAACTCTTACTTCAATAGCTTTTTTATCCAGTTTTGAAAGAATCAATGGGATAGCAATGTTTTGATAGACTGTTTGTGATTCTAATAAATTAAACTGTTGAAAAATCATACCTATATCTTTTCGTAAAATATTTAATTCTCGTTCTTTTAAATCTATAATATTTTGATTATTAATATAGATTGCCCCATTTTCAGGACGTTCCAATAAATTTACCATTCGTAATAACGTTGATTTACCAGCCCCAGAATAACCGATTACACCGTAAATATCACCCGCTTCTACTTCTAGAGAGACATCTTGCAATGCTGGAACTTCACCACTTTTAGTTGTAAAAGTCTTATTTACGTGTTCAATTTTAATCATTCTCATCTGCCTCCAATTTTAAAAGAGCCTGTTTCGCCAATTGGCTAAGATATTTTGCAGCTAACGATAAAGCTGCAGGATTTACCTTAAACTTCGGATGATGATTAGGATAGGTCTTTCCGGTTCCGATTTTAATAAATGTTCCCCTGATTTTTTCAAGATAAAATGCAAAATCTTCGCCTCCTAAAGTTGCTTCGGGTATCCCTATAGCAATTTTTTCTGCTTGAGCAATTGCTTTAGCAAAATTACTCCATTCCTCATCATTGACGGTTGCAGGAGGCCCCGCTATCCACTCAATTTCTGTATCAAGATCATAGGCTTGGCTAATCCCATAAGTTATTTCCTTTAATCGTTTTCCAAACAGCTCCCTCTCCTCGCTAGTCAGCGTTCTAACAGTCCCTTCAATTAAGGCTTGTTCAGGAATAACATTCCACGTATTCCCTGCTTGAAGATGTGTAATACTTAAAACACTACTATTAAAAGGATCCATATTTCGACTAACGATCGTTTGTAAGCTGTTAACTAATGCAGCAGCTGCAACGATTGGATCTTTAGCCATTTGTGGATGGGCTGCATGGCTTCCAAAGCCCTTCAAATTAATTTTAAATCGATCAACAGCAGCTGAAACTGTCCCCGCTTTAATTCCAATTGTTCCCACTTCAAACTGCGAAGTACTATGAATTCCAAAAATTGCATTAACATCATCTAAAACCCCTGTCTCAATAATTTTTAGAGCTCCTAATGAAGACTCTTCAGCCGGTTGAAATAATAATTTTACTGTTCCATGTAATTGAGCAGCATTTTCATTTAACAATAAAGCAACACCATAAATCGTTGTTAAATGAAAATCATGACCACAAGCATGCATCTTTCCTTCAATCTCTGACTTATAGCTTAATGTCGTTTCCTCATTAACTGGTAAAGCATCAATATCACTTCGTAAAGCAATTACTTTACCAGGGTATCCACCTCTAATAACTGCAACTAATCCAGTTTTTAATGGTAAATCTAAAACTTCAATATCATGCTCTTGTAATAATGTTTTAATTCTTTTAGTAGTTTCATATTCCTCATAAGATAATTCCGGATTACGATGAAACCACTCAAATTGATATTCTAATTCTTTTTGTAAACTGTCGTCTTCCATTCTAATTCCCCCTTTTTAATAACAAAAGTGGGATGTTTATGTAAACATCCCACTACCCCATTTAATATAGTATTAAGAATATTTGCATACACGAAAATGTACCCTATACTTTTGTATACAGCTGCACATACACATATACATCATATCTCTTCTGCTTTTTAACATCATCGTTCGCTCCTCTTCTTTTCCTACTATATCGATAGGTTTGCTATGTAAAGTATCTTAACACACTATAAATACTCCGTCAAGCAAAAAAATAAATGTCAATATGTTTGCATAAAAAAAATAGCTAATTAGCTATTCTTCGTTGATATAAATAAACTCCTAAAGCAGCACCAATAATAATGATATATCCAACTATGCTCCATATATCAGGAATTTGATTTAAGAAAATAAATCCTAATATCGCTGCAAATAATATTTGACTATAATCATAGATTGAAATATCCTTGCCAGCTGCATTATTATACGCCGCAGTAATTGCAAATTGACCACCAGCTGCCATTAACCCTGCACCTAGTAAGATTAAAAACTGTTCTAAACTCATCGGCTGATAATTAATTATTAAATATGGTAACACACTGAGACAAGAAAAGCATGAAAAGAAAAATACAATTTTTGCACCATTTACCCCCTGCTTACCTAGCTTCCGCACACAAGTATAAGCTATTCCTGCTCCTAATGCCCCCAAAACACCAATAATTGAATCCACATTATTTAAAAGATTAAAAGATGGTTTGATTACAAACAAGCTTCCAATGAAAGCTACGATAATTGATATTTTTTGTATTCTTGTCGCTTTTTCTTTTAAAAACAAAGAGGAACAAATAATTACAAAAAATGGTGATAATTTATTAAGCATCGAAGCATCACTAACTAAAAGATGATCAACTGCATAAAAATTACAAAGAATTCCCAACGTTCCAAAGACTGAGCGTAATAAAAGCATCGGTAAATCTTTTTGTTTATATGTAAATCCCTGTTTACTTTTTAATAGGATAAAAAAAGCAAATAAAGCAGCTACCAAATTTCTAAAAAAACTTTTTTGAATTGATGGTAAATCGCCAGCTAATTTTACAAATACATTCATTGCTGCAAAAAAGAAAGCGGCTAAAATTATACACATCATCCCTTTACGGATATTATTCATAAGCACCTCCAGATACTATAATGATTATATCTATTATAACCATTACGTCAATTAATATGATTTACAACAAAAAAGGATAACTTTCGTTATCCAATTAATTATTATTGAACAGCAAATATAAGTTCAGCTTTACAAACTACCTTACCATTTACCTTAGCAACAGCATCACCAATTCCAATTGGTCCTTTTTGTTTAGTTAGAGTACATTCCATTTCTAAAACATCACCAGGCGTTACTTGACCTTTAAACTTACACTTATTAATGCCCCCAAAGAAAGCAATTTTACCTTTATTTTCTTCTTTAGAAAGAATTGCAATACACCCAACTTGAGCTAATGCCTCAACAATCAATACTCCTGGCATAACATGATGCTCAGGAAAATGACCACAAAAATGCATTTCATTAACACTGACACATTTAATTCCTTTTGCCCACTGTCCAGGCTGGTAATCAGTAATTCGATCTACTAAAGCAAAAGGATAACGGTGCGGATTGATTTCTTGAATTTGATTACTATTTAGTTCCATTTTCTTATTCTCCATATTTCTTAAAGATGATAGTCGCATTATGACCACCAAATCCTAATGAATTTGACATAGCTACATTAACATCTTGATTTCTACCAGTATTTGGAACGATATCTAAATCACATAATGGATCTGGTTTTTGATAATTAATCGTAGCTGGAATAAATCCCTCTTCGATTGCTTTAACACAAATTACCCCCTCGATTCCCCCGGCAGCACCTAAACAATGCCCCGTATTTCCTTTCGTCGAAGAAATAGCAACCTTTTTAGCAGCTTCACCTAAAGCAGATTTAATTGCCATTGTTTCACCTTTATCATTTAAAGGGGTACTAGTTCCATGTGCATTAATATAAGTTACGTCTTCAGCTACTAAACCAGCATCCTTGATTGCATTGATCATCGCTTTAGCCCCACCAGAGCCATCTTCTAAAGGTGCAGTAATATGATGAGCATCACAACTGACACCATATCCGACCATTTCACAATAGATATGAGCGCCACGAGCTTTAGCATGTTCTAATTCTTCAAGTACAACAATTCCAGCACCCTCACCCATAACAAATCCACAACGTTCCTCGTCAAAAGGAATTGACGCCCGTTTCGGATCATTATTATCACAAAGAGCTTTCATTGATGAAAAGCCTCCAATACCAAGTGGAGTAATACTAGCTTCTGCCCCACCAGCAACCATAATTTCTTGATAACCATCACGGATATTTCTAAACGCATCACCAATCGCATTAGTTCCACCAGCGCAAGCTGTGACCGGACAAGTACATAATCCTTTTGCCCCTAATTCAATTGCAATATTTCCCGCTGCCAAATTTGTAATTGACATTGGCACAAAGAATGGCGAAACACGATCATAACCTTTTTCTAACCCCTTAGTATGATCTTTCTCAATTGTTGCAAGCCCTCCAATTCCGCTTGACACAACTACACCAAAACGGTCAGCATCAATCTCTTCAATCTTTAAACCAGCATCCTTAAAAGCCTCTTTAGCAGCAATTACACCAAATTGAGTAAAGCGATCCATTTTTCGAACTGCTTTTTTATCTAAATAATCAGCAGCATTAAAATTTTTTACTTCACCTGCAATTTTTACTTTTGTTAATTCTTTATCATAGTTTGTGATTTCGTCAATTCCACAAACACCTTCTTTAATACTTTTCCAAGTTTCTTCAACATTATGACCAATTGCATTAATTGCTCCAAGCCCTGTTACTACAACTCTTCTTCTTTCCATTGTCTCTCTCCTTACATTGCCATTCCGCCATCAACATGGATAGTTTGACCAGTAATGTATCTAGCATCATCACTTGCTAAAAATACTACCGTATTAGCGATATCTCTTACTTGTCCAAAAGTTCCTAAAGGAATTTGTTTAGCCATACTTTCTTTAATATCTTCAGGTAAAACATCAGTCATTGCAGTTTGAATAAAACCTGGTGCTACCGCATTCACAGTAATTCCCCGACTACCAACTTCGCGCGCTAATGACATTGTCATTCCAATAATTCCAGCTTTACTTGCTGAATAATTTACTTGACCAGCATTTCCCATTACCCCAACTACTGATGACATTGAAATAATACGACCATAACGTTGTTTCATCATAATTTTAGTCGCATGTTTCATACAATTCCATGTTCCTTTTAAATTAACATCAATAACTGCATCAAAATCATTCTCTTTCATTCGCATCAACAATCCATCTTTAGTAATTCCAGCATTATTTACAAGAACATCGATTCGACCAAATTCTTTAATGATTTCTTTAAACATTGTTTCTGTTTCTTCAAACGAAGCAACATTAGCTTGAGCTAACATAACAGTCGCACCGATTGCTTCTAATTCTGATTTAGTTGCTTCAGCAATTTTTTTATTATCACCAAAATTAACATAATTTACAATGATCTTAGCACCTTCACGAGCACAAGTTAAACAAATTTCTTTACCAATTCCTTGGGCTCCACCAGTTACTAAAACTACTTTATCTTTTAATTTCATCTTATTCTCCTTTTAATCCCGCTAATGTTTTTTCTAATGATGCTTGATCTTCAACTTGATAAGTTTTAATTGTCTTATCAATCTTACGAATAAATCCACTTAAAACTTTACCAGGACCGATTTCAATAATTGTATCAACCCCGTTTTCTAACATATAACGAATACTATCTTCAAAATATACTGAAGACATTACTTGCTTCTCTAACATTTGAGCAATACTAACTCCAGACTCAAGTTCTTTAGCCGAACTATTGAATATTACAGGAACTTGCATTTCATTAAAATTAACACTTACAAACTTTTCTTTAAGTTCATTACTAGCTGGTGCTAATAATTCTGTATGGAAAGGTCCACTTGTATTTAAAGGAATTGCCCGACGAGCACCTTTTTCTAATGCTAATTCGCTAGCCTTAGTAACTGCCTCAGCCTCACCACCAATTACTAATTGTCCTGGACAATTATAGTTAGCAATTGAAACAACTCCCAAAGCCCTAGCTTCTTTAACTGCTTCATTTAATAATTCGCGATCTAAGCCAATAATTGCAATCATTTTGCTTTCAATTCCTGCTGCCGCTCTTTCCATCGCTTGACCACGGAAACGTACTAAATTAATTGCTGTTTGATCATCTAAAACACCTGCTGCATTTAAAGCTGAATATTCACCAAGACTTAATCCTGCTACATAATCTGGAGCAATTCCATTTTCTTTTAATAGCTTAGTTGCTACTACAGCAACAGCAACCATACATGGTTGTGTATTTCTTGTTAAAGAAAGTTCTTCAAGGGGACCTTCAAAGCATAATTTCTTTACATCAATATCTAAGTCAATGTTATCAAAAACATCTTTAGCAATTTGATAGTTATCATAGAATGATTGACCCATTCCAACTACCTGACTACCTTGACCAGCATATACAAATCCAATCTTACCCATTATTTTAGTCCTCTCTTTAATTCATCCATTAATTCTTTTACTGAAATAATTTTATCATTACGATATCCATTGCTTCCACTAAATACTAATCCCTCATCCAAATTACCTTTAGCAGCATTGATCAATGCACCACTAATACAATAAGGCGTAGTTTTAACATCACAAGGAATTAAGCAATTATAACAGCGTTTTACTGGAATCCTTTCATCTTGTTTAAGTCTTTTTGTCAACTTCGTCATGATGGCTCTTCCCGGCATTCCAACTGGTGATTTAACAATCTCGATATCTCCTTTTTTAGCATTTATAAATGCTTGTTTATATTTAATATCTGCATCACATTCCTCAGTACAAATAAACCGTGTTGCCATTTGAACACCATCAGCACCTAAATCTAAATACTTTTGAATATCCTCACTATCATAAACACCACCAGCTACAAAAATAGGAATATCCTTTTGATATTTTTCAACAAATGGTTGAACAGTCTCTTTTACTTCTTTAAAAATATCTACTAATTTAGCCGTTGTTTTATTTAACACATCTTCTTTATGAAAGCCTAGATGACCACCAGCTTCACTTCCTTCAATGACAACAAAGTCTGGAGCTACCTTAAATTTACGATCCCAAGTTTTACAAATCAATTTAGCGGCTTTACCACTTGATACAATTGGGGCAATTTTAACTTTTGTTCCTTGAACAAAACTTGGTAAGTTCATAGGTAATCCAGCACCCGAAATAATTGCATCTATTTTACTTTTTACAGCTACTTCAACTAAAGCTGCATAGTCAGTAATTGCGACCATTGCATTAATTGCAACCATCCCTTTACCTTTAGCAATCTCTTTAGCTTTCTTTATTTCATTAGCTAGCTCACGTTTATTAGCTTCTAGCGGATTTTTTTCAAAATCATCAGCACGATAACCAGGATGAGCAGTTGAAATAACACCCATACCACCATTTAAAGCAACATTTCCAGCCAAATTTCCAAGTGAAATACCAACTCCCATGCCACCTTGTATGATTGGTACATCAAGAGTCATATCTCCGATATTTACCTTTTTCATAATTAAAACTCGCTTTCTAATTTCTTAAATGCCTTATCACAATCATCAAATAATTCTTTAATAATTACTTTTAGAGGTCTAATTTCATTGATCATTCCGACTACTTGGCCAGCCATTAATGAACCGGTATCGGCGTCACCTTCTAAAACTGCTCTACGTAGTGAACCTAATGTATATTTTTCAAGTTCCATCATGTCAGCACCTTCTTTTTCACGCTTAACATACTCTTTAGCCATTTTATTTTTTATTACCCGTACTGGTGTTCCTGCGATTCTTCCAGTTACTGTAGTGCTTGTATCTTTAGCTTTGATTACAGCTTGTTTATAATTTTCATGAATCGGACACTCTTCGCTTGCAAGCAGACAAGTTCCTACCTGTACTCCACAAGCCCCTAGAGCATACGCTGCCAATACCTGTTTTCCACTCGCAATTCCACCAGCTGCTATAACAGGAACACTAACTGCTTCAACTACTTGAGGTACTAATGCCATTGTAGTTAATTCACCTATATGACCACCTGCCTCAGTTCCTTCAACAATAATTGCATCAACGTTATATTTTTCAAGGCGCTTTGCTAAAGCTACACTTGGAACAACTGGCAATACTTTAATTCCTGCTGCTTTCCATGCAGCAACATATTTACCAGGATTTCCTGCTCCAGTTGTTACGACCGGCACTTTTTCATCAATTACTAATTGTGCCATCTCATCAGCACAAGGATTAATCAACATGATATTGACACCAAAAGGTTTATCAGTTAAATTACGGCAAATTTCAATATTCTTTTTTAATGTAGCAGTGTCCATTCCACCGGCACCAATTAAACCAAGTGCGCCAGCATTAGATACACTAGCTGCAAATTCACCGGTAGCGATATTTGCCATTCCTCCTTGAATCAAAGGATATTCAATATTTAATAATTTATTTAATTTCATCTTCTAACTCCATTCCATTAATGTTGCGCCCCAAGTAAGACCACCACCAAAACCAACACAAATAATTTTGTCACCTGGTCTTAACATTCCTTTTTCATTCATTTCACCTAAAGCCAAAGGAATGCTAGCTGCTGATGTATTCCCATATTCTTGCAAATTCATATAAAACTTATCTTCTGAAGACTTCATCTTCTTATATACATTTTTAATAATCCGATAATTTGCTTGATGACAGACAACGTAATCAATCTCATCAAGAGTTAAATTTGTTTTTTCTAAGATTGCATTAATACTTTCAGGAATTACTTTTATTGCAAACTTAAACACTTCCTGCCCAGCCATCGTTAAATAATGATCCTGATTAGATTTACTGATTGCCGGGGCCTTTAATGCTTCTAAATTTCCCGCTGAATTACTGTAGCTAGCAAAAATACCATCACCATTTCCAACTACAAGGGCTCCAGCCCCATCACCAAACAAAACACAAGTATTGCGATCTTTGAAATCCATTATTTTGGAAATTTCTTCACTTCCAATGACTAAAGCATATTTATCTTCCATGTTTTGTAATAATGCCTGGGCTACCGTTAAGGCATACACAAAGCCGCTACAAGCAGCATTTAAATCAAAGCACATTACTTCTTGATCATTCAAACCTAATCTTTCTTGAATCAAACAAGCAGTGCTGGGAGTAAAATAATCGGGTGTCATTGTTGCACAGATAATCAATCCAATCTTACTTTTATCTATTTTTTCAACTGCCTTTAAAGCTGCTTGATACCCAAGTTCTACGCAACTTTCATTTTCAGCAATATGTCTTCTTTTTATCCCGGTTCTAGAGACGATCCACTCATCTGATGTTTCAACCACTTTTTCAAGGTCGAAATTATCAAGTACTTTTTGTGGTGCATAATAACCAGTTGATAATATTTTTAATCCACTCATATAATCTCCTAATATTTTTCTTTGATATCTTCAAAGAAATACAATAACTGTTGTAATGATTTAATCAGTAACTCATCATCAAGAACATGACTATCTTCACAGACACGACTTACCATCTCTTCGTGAAAGTCTCGATGTACTTTGCAAACACGATTGCCTTTAGCTGTCAGCTCTACACGAATAATGCGTCGATCATTATCATCTTTACGACGTTTTACGTATCCCTTAGCTTCGAGCTTTTTTATTGCTGTCGTAATTGTTCCATTAGTTAAAGTCGCCTGAGAAGCAATTGTTGACATCGTGGGATTTGAAAGCGAACTGATTGCATCGATAATATGCAGTTCTGATAAACTTAAATCTTCCACTCCATGTCCTACCATATATTGGGTTTCAATATCCAAAATTTGATTAAACAGTCTTACAAACAGTTGATTAATTAATTCTCGATTTAAAATATCGCGATTAGTCATTCGTAATTCGACCCATTTCTCTAAATTTATTGTAACGTTTATTTACTAATGATGTTTTTGATAATTTCATCAATTCTTCAAGAGTATTTCGAAGATAGATTCTTAAACGTTTGTATACATATTCGCGGTTCTTTGTAATTCCACCTCGAGGTTCTTTGATGATCTTATCAATGATCTTCATTTCATATAAATCATTTGCAGTCAATTTCATTAGCTCTGCAGCTTCATGAACTCTTGAACCATCTTTATCTTTCCATAAGATTGATGCAAAGCCTTCTGGTGATAAAACCGAATAAACACTATTTTCAAGCATTACCATACGATCTCCAACACTTAGTGCCAAAGCTCCACCACTGCCGCCTTCACCGATTACAATCACAATAATAGGCACCGTCAGCTGTGACATTTCCATTAGATTACGCGCAATTGCTTCACCGATTCCATGTTTTTCAGCTTTTAAACCCGGATAAGCACCTGGTGTATCTACAAATGTAACAATTGGTCGATTAAATTTTTCCGCCTGTTTCATCAAACGCATCGCTTTACGATACCCTTCTGGTGAAGACATTCCAAAATTACAGTGTAGATTTTCCTCTAAAGTTCGTCCTTTTAAATGTCCAATTACAGTACAGGGAATATTATTAAACATTGCTAATCCACCGACAATTGAACCATCATCTTTGTAAAGACGGTCCCCATGTAATTCAATAAAATCATCAAATAAATTATCAATATATTCACGGACATTAGGACGGTCAGCTTTACGAGCAAGATAAACTCGATCATAAGCACTAATATCCTGATATGCTTCAGCTTCAATTTTTGCTTTTGTATTTTCTAAATCTTGAATTTGTAAAGTGTGGTCAATCTCTTGGTCATCCTTTAATTTTAATAACTCTAATTCTATTTCTTTAATTTTTATTTCTTTTTCTTGCAGTGACATTATTGCGCCCCCCTGCTATGCATTTTTAATAATTTGATAATCGTTTCACGCATTTTAGAACGTTCTACGATCATATCAATAAATCCTTGATCTTGCATAAACTCGGTTCTTTGAAAACCTTCGGGTAATTTTTGTTTAATTGTTGATTCAATTACTCTTGGTCCCGCAAATCCGATTAATGCTTTAGGTTCCCCAATAATAATGTCCCCAAGCATGGCAAAAGAAGCAGTAACTCCACCAGTAGTAGGATGAGTAATATACGAAATATATAACAATCCGGCTTCATGATGTTTGGCTAGAGCAGCACTAGTTTTAGCCATTTGCATTAGTGAAATAATTCCCTCTTGCATTCTAGCTCCCCCAGAAGTTGTAAAAATAATGATTGGACATTTGCGTTTTGTCGCATGTTCAATTGCTCTAGTAATCTTTTCTCCGACAGCACCTGACATACTCCCCATTAAAAAACGAGAATCCATCACACAAACAACAACTTTTCTTCCATCAATTCTTCCTGTAGCACAAACAACCGCTTCGTCAAGATTTGTTGTTTCTTCTAATTTTACTAATTTTTCTTTATAACCAGGAAACATTAATGGATCATTTGATTTAATACTTTTATATAATTCTTTATATTTTCCCCCATCATACAAAAGATTTAATCGCGTGTATGCCCGCATCTTTAAATGTGCTCCACATTTAGGACAAACATAATAACTTTCTTTCAAATCTTCACTTAAAATCGACTCTCCGCAAGAATCACACTTTGTATATAAACCATCGGGTACATCAATTCTTTTTTTATCTTGCATTTTATTACGAATAGATTTAAATAAATTCAATTTTTCTTTTCGTGCCTTAAATAACTCTTCCATTTATTATCCCACCAACTTATCTAAGTTATTTTCAATAAAACTTGTATCAAAATTTCCTTTTACATACTCTCCCGTATGTAAAATCAAATATTGTAATTCTTGGTTAGTATCAATTCCGTCAATAACTAATTCAGCTAAAACTCTACGCATTCTTCTAATTGCTTCTAAGCGATTAGAACCATGAACAATAACTTTAGCAATCATGGAATCATAATGTGATGAAACTTTATACCCCTGATATAAAGTTGTATCAATTCTCACCCCTAAACCTCCTGGTAAATGAACACTATTAACAGTTCCCGGACACGGTCTGAATCCCTCACGTGGATTTTCAGCATTGATTCGGCATTCAATCGCATGTCCATTTAAATGAATATCACTTTGTTTATAAGTTAATTTTTGATTTGCGGCAATTCTAATCTGTTCCCTAATTAAATCTACCCCGGTCACCATTTCAGTAATTGGATGCTCAACTTGAATTCGAGTATTCATTTCAATAAAATAATAATTTCCATCTTGATCTAAAACATATTCAATCGTTCCTGCATTGCGATAACCTGCTCCTTTAGCCGCTTTAACTGCATCTTCCCCCATTTTTTGTCGGAGCAGCGGTGTTAAGGCTTTACTTGGTGCCTCTTCAATCATCTTCTGATTGCGTCGTTGAATAGAACAATCGCGTTCTCCTAAATGAATAACATTTCCATAATTATCGGCTAAAATTTGAAATTCAATATGTTTAGGATTTAAAATTAATTTTTCTAAATACATATCATCATCACCAAAACATGCTTTAGCTTCTGCTTTAGCAGTTAAATAAGCATCATCAAATTCTTCTTCGCTAAAGGCTTTTCGCATTCCACGACCACCACCACCTGCTGAGGCTTTAATTAAAACTGGATAACCAATTTGATTTGCAACTTCTTTAGCTTCTTGTAAAGTATTTACACTCCCATCACTCCCAGGAACTACCGGCACACCTGCTTCAATCATTTTTTGACGGGCCATACTTTTATTTCCCATCATATCAATAACATCGCCACTAGGCCCAATAAAAGTTATTCCACATTCTTCTACTAAACGAGCAAAAGTTGAGTTTTCTGATAAAAAGCCAAATCCTGGATGAATTGCATCACAACCTAGTGCAGTCGCTACACTTAAAATATTTTTCATATTTAAATAACTATCCGCTGCCTTGGCAGGACCTATACATACCGCATGATCAGCCAATTGCACATGCAATGAAGTACTATCAACATTTGAATAAACAGCAACTGCTTCAATTCCTAATTCTTGGCATGTTCGAATTATTCTTACCGCGATTTCGCCACGGTTGGCAATTAAAATTCGCTTAAACATCTTAACTACCCTTCAATGATCATTAACACTTGATCAAATTCAACTAAATCTTCAGTATTTGCCATGATTGATGTTACTGTTCCATCAATTGGAGCTTTAATTTCATTCATTACCTTCATTGCTTCAACAATACACAACACCTGTCCTGCTTTTACTTTAGTGCCTACTTCTACATACGGTTTAGCAGTTGGTGAACTAGATGCATAATAAACCCCAACAATTGGTGATTTAACCGGTGTTCCGGTGATTGCTGGTTCATTAGCTGCTACTTGCTCCACTGGCGCTAAAGTAGGCGTTGGAGCAGAAACTACCGGTGTACTTACAACATTTACCGGTGCTACTGGCGTTTTTTCTAATTCTAATTTAATATCATCTATCTCTACTTTCATTTTAAAAACTTCTGAGTTTTCAAATTCATTTATAAGTTGCTTTACTAAATCTATTTTCATAAATACTCTCCTTTATTTTGAATATCAAAGTAATTTTTTAAAAAAATTATTACCCAGCTATTCTGGGTAATAAAAATCAGCATTTATTATGCATTTTCTTTGATATAATCTACGATATCTTGAACTGTTTTAATTTCAGCTGCTTTATCATCAGGGATTTCAATATCAAATTCTTCTTCAACTGCCATGATTAATTCAACTGCATCTAATGAATCTGCATCTAAGTCTTCTTTTAAGTTAGCTTCTAAAGTTACTGCATCTTCATCACAGCTTAAAGAATCAACAATTATTTCTTTTACTTTTTCAAATTCCACGTTATATTCCTCCTCGTGTATATTACGGTCACATTATAACAAAATCAAAACATTTGTAAATAGTTTGATGTTCAAAACTTTTATCGAAGACTGTCGAATTAACCCAAAACCTAGTAAAATCAAGGTGTTTCAAGTAATATTTTTTTTCGTTTTTTTTATGTTTTAATCGTCATTTTTTTATGTTATAGTCTTTTTTAGGAGGGCACAATTAATGAAAATACCCGAAATAAAAGCTAAGACAATCATTCAAAACAAAGCCGATAAAAATCATTTTTGGTTTGGTTTTGACTACAACATGAATCTCTACCAAGGATGTCATCACGGTTGTATTTATTGTGACAGTCGTAGTGATTGTTATCAAATCTCAAACTTTGATCAAATTAAAGTAAAACATAACGTACTCACCCTACTTTCTAAAGAACTTTGTTCTAAAAAAAGAAAAGGGGTGATTGCAATTGGAGCCATGTCTGATCCCTATAATCATTATGAACAACAATTAAAGATAACTCATCAAGCTTTAAAAATAATAAAGCAAACCAATTTTGGTGTAATGATAACGACTAAAAGTCATACGCTCATTAACGATCTTGAACTCATAAAACAAATTAATGATAAACAATCTGTCCTAATTTGTATGACCATTACTTGTGGTGATGATTCATTAGCAAAATTGATCGAACCAAATGTTTCAATTTCATCAAAACGATTTGAAACAATTAAACAATTACGCCAACACAATATTTATGCTGGGGTTTTAATGACACCGATTTTGCCATTTATTAACGATACCCCTGAAAATATTCGAGAAATCATCTATCGCGCACATTTAGCCAATGCCAGCTTTGTTTATCCTATGTTTGGTGTGACTTTACGAGATCATCAACGTGATTATTTCTATACGCAGCTAGATCATTTATTTCCCGGCTGTAAGGAACGCTATATAAAACAATTCGGTAATACTTATTTATGCAACAGCCCACGACTTTATGAATTAAAAAATATATTTATTGAAGAATGTCACAAATATAATATCATTTATAAGATGGAAGATATTATAAATGGTTATAAACAAACTGCATCATCGGAACAATTGAGTTTATTTTAAAAAATAGTCCAGAAGATCTTCTGGACTATTTAGCATGTTCATATGTATAATTCATTACCACTTAATAGATAATACTCATCTTTTTTTAGTATCAATGTTTTGATAGTCTAAACGTTTATACAAATTATCAATATATTGGTGTTTTAAAACCTCTTGAAAACTATATTTAAAATTCAAATCAAATACAAATACTAAATGTGGTAACCAAATATCTAAATCATTTTGCTGACAGCTGCTTAAAATCATTTCATGATTCAAAAATGACTGGTACACTGCTCTCACTAATCAATTGTTTTTCTATTTCTTCTTTTCCCTTATAATAAATTGTTTCTAGCGGGAGAGTAGATTAATTTCCAGCTTATCGATTTTGTTAGCATCACGGATAATCTTTGCATGCAGTAATTCATGAGTATCTAATCCCATTCAAATCACATATTTATTGTGCTTTATGATTGCTTTATAAATAATTTGCTCATTATTATAAATATCACTAAATTTTTCAATCAACCTATCTTAAAATAATAAAGAGACATCGAAATCATATTCACTGACATAAGTATTAAATTCTTTATATGCATACTCTATTTTTATCATTAACTTACCTCAAAAAAGTGATCTTAATTATTAAGATCACTCTTTTCTTTTAAATATTCATTAGCATGGTTCATTATATTTAACATCTTCTTAAAAGTATCACTATTTTGATAATTAAGTCGTTTAACTAATTTTGTAATATAATCTTGTTGATAAACATAATTACAACTATACTGATAATTCAAATCAAATATCAAGGCCAAAAAGGATACCCAGCGATCCAAGTCAGTTTTACGAGTGGTACTAAGAATTGATTCACTATTCATAAATGTTTCATATATCGATTCAGTAATGATGTCATTTTCTAAAATCTCTTGTCCAGCATCCAAAAATGCTTCGAACGTTTCTAACAAACCTGTTTTAAAGATATCGATTTTGTCAGCATCACGAATTATTTTACAGTGGAGCATCTCATGTTCACTTAATCCCTCAGCAATTTTATATTTATTATGATTAAAAATAGCTTTGTAGATCAGTGGATAATCTTTTTGATCAATATCAAATTTACTAATTAAATTATCATCAAATAAAATTTGAACACCTAATAATGCATGATCAATTGTTTTACTATCAATAAAACAATTATAACGTTTTAATTGTTCAAATCTCCCAATATCATGTAATAATCCAATTAATGATGCTAAGTCTATTTCATCTTGATCTAACCCGAGACTCACTGCAACATTTTTTGAGGCCTCCATAACACGATAAGTATGTTCTATCTTTAAGGCAACTTTAGGATTATCTTTATCATAATTCGCTACATATTCATCAAACAATCTTTTAGCATTTTTTAAATCTATCATCTAACCACCTCCAGCTATCATTATATGCTCTTTAACAGCATTTCTCTACTATTTTCTAAATAGTAATTTCTATTTTTATATGGTTATGTTATATTAATAAACAAGGATGTGATTAGATGAAATTAAGATTAACTACTACTAATGATTTAACCGCTGTCATGACAATTATCAATCAAGCTAAAGTATATTTTAAAGAGCAAGGAATCAACCAATGGCAAGATGGTTATCCTGATGAATTAACTATTATTAATGATATTAGCCGCCATGAAGCTTATGTGCTTGAAGATAACGGAGAAATAGTCGCAACTGCGATGATCTCTAAAGAGCTTGAACCTAGTTATAATTATATAGAAGGGAAATGGCTTCAAGATAATGCATACATTGTAGTTCATCGCATCGCGATACGAAATGATCAAAAAGGTAAAGGCTTGGCAAAAATCATTATTGATGAAGGATTAAAACTTTATCCTAAAAAACCAAGTATCCGTATGGATACTCATGATGATAATCTTTCGATGCAGCGTTTCTTGATTAAATATGGATTTGAATATTGTGGCACTATTTATTTAGAAAATAAAGAAACTCGACGAGCATATGAAAAAATTCTTTAACCTGCATTACAAAGTGCAGGTTTTATTGTTCAATAAAATCAATTAATACTTGATTAAAACGTTCTCGTTCATCATAAAAAATCCCATGTCCACTATATTCAAACTTGCATAAAATCGAATCTTCTATACATTCATGCATGATTAAAGCAAACGAAAAAGGACAAATTTTATCAAGCACTCCATGCATGATTAAAGTAGTGACCTTAATCTCAAACAAATCTTGATACACATCTTCATCTCGTAAAGAAATTGCTGTTTGGATCGTTCCTATTCCTGATCCCTTTAAACAAATTGATGTAAACCAGTTCATAAATTCACTGCCATGATTTAATGCAAAAACATTTTGTCCGAAATCATGAACCATTTTAGGTCGATTAGTATAACACTGCTCAATCAGTTGATTTACCGCATCGATACTTTGTCCTTCGGGATTATGAATTGTACGAGTATATGAAGGCACTGCAGCACCAGCCAAAACTAGTTTACTTACTCGTTCTTTTCCAAATTTACTCATATAACGAACACAAATCGCCCCACCCATTGAAAATCCTACTAATGTCACATTATGGACATTTAAGGTTATTAAAACACTATGCAGATCTATCGCTAATTGGTCATAATCATAGCCCCTGCCCATAACTTGTGACATTCCTAATCCACGAATATCATAACTAATGATGCGGTATCGACAATCGTTTAAAATATCTTTTTGATATTCATACATTTCTTGGCAAATTGGCCAGCCATGCACTAAAACTACTGTCTTTTGATGAGCTGGATTAATATCCTCTACCGCTAATTTGGCATTATCTGATGATTTTAGATAAAACACATAATCCCCCCTCATCATATTCTATGTAAGCTCAATAATATTATAACCTTATTTTAATTATTAATTTTTGTATACCAGCAGTCGATTAAGTTAATCAATATTTACTATGATTCGCTATCATTAATTTTGATAAATTATATTGTGATATTGGAGTGAGAATATTAATATATATCATCAGTGCAATTATTATCTATGGGTATAGTTGTTATTATTTTACCAGTACTATCGCTAATCTTTTAATTGCATTAATAGCCTTATGAGTATTTGGTATATTTATCATCGGATTAATTTTCTTAAGGAATGTCCGCATAAAAAATAATTATAGTGGTCTCTTGTAAGTTGAAACATTCCTTATTCTCAGCTTGTTTTTAAATGATTTTAATAGCTTGAGCGACTATAACCCCATTATTCTTTTTACTAACAGAAATATTACTATGACATATAATATTTCTGTTAGTAACTTGATAATTACAATAATTTTGACTATTATCTTAGTTATTTTCAATATTTATATCTTTAAGTGTAAAAATTATTTCATTTGTATTCATATCTTATTGTATTCAGCATATTTTTATATGAGGTGAAGAACATGGATACTAAAGTAAATAAGCCTTACCCCGAAATAAAAGTAACTGTGCCAAATGAAACTTATGGTTTAATGATCCTTGATAATGTCGGTGGGATGAATTCTGAAACATCTGCAATTTGTCAATATATTTATAACCATAGTATTGCTGGCGAAGATTTTTTAGAACTAAAAAAAACATTTTTAAATATTTCTATGGTCGAGATGCATCATTTAGACATCTTCATGACCCTTGCCTTAGAATTAGGTTTAGACCCCCGCTGGTGGAGCTGTCTAAATGATCAATGTACTTATTGGTCACCATCATATTTAAATTATCCTAATTCACTAGAGGAAGTACTAAAAACAGCAATAGACGCTGAATATCAGGCAATTGATAAGTATATGTATCAAGCTAGCATCATCAAAGATCCCTATATTGTTGCGATTTTAAATCGAATCATTGAAGATGAAGAACTGCATATCAAGGTTTTAAAAGAATGGGAAACTAAATTAGTTAGATAATCTAACTAATTAGTTTTCCTTCTTTTAATAATTGCAATAATTGTAAATTTTGCGCCGCACTACCTACATAATTAGTAATTCCATTAAGTTTTGCTAAATGTTGACGATTTTCAAAACTTGTATCAACATTAATTTGCTGAAGGGCTCCAACTAAACTATCTCCAACATAATTAGGATTTGACAAATAGCTTACCCTACCTTCAATTACCTGGTCATTGACCCAGCCTTGATCATTACCTATTAAATAAGGATTTCGAGTATTTTTTACAATTCGAGTTATCTTTCCAACATTACGATATGGCCGTAACGGATTAGAAGATTCACTAGTTAAAAAGACATAGCTAAATCTTACTGTATCACCTAATTTATATTGTTCCACTGCTGTATCAATATCAAAATTATTCTTACCTGCACGTTTAATAATAGCTGGAAAATCAGCATAACAATAATTCATATCAACAATTGTTGGTACCCCTTGAACCCATCCAGTCGAACTATATTGCCACATATCATACGGTTTATCATAATTTAACTCAGCAGCATAGTTAGCAACCCACCGTGTATAATTATCAAAAATCGGATCCGTTAATTTAGTGTTCCACCAGTATAGTGAAGCATACATCCCAACATAATATCCATTGGCTTCTAATTCATCAGCAAATGTTTTAGCGATATTTGCAATCACATCATTTGATTGCTTTCCAGTCGTATTATTATCTTCTAAATCATAATACACTGGATATGCCATCTTATAGTTTTTCACTAGACGTAAAACATGTTGTGCTTCCCCTCTAGCATCACTACTATTTTTAGCATATGAATATAAGTAAACACCAAACGGTATTCCTAATCGTGTACACTCGTCTGCATTTCTTTTAAACAAACGATCATCTTGATCTGTTCGATCTTGACCAAAACCACATCTAAGAATTGCAAAATCAACTCGATCTTGAACAATTTCCCAATCAATTACCCCCTGATATTGTGAGACATCAATTCCATGTGTCGTCATTCTTCCACCTCCATTAATAATATATGAGCAATTGTCAAAAATGTGTGACTTTCTAGACTTTTTTATCATTTTAATGCGAAACAATGAATATTATGTTATAATCACATTGGTATGGATTAAATACGCCATCTTTAAAACTGAATATAAAACTAAATAATATATATAAATTGGAGGTCGATGAAATGAAAAAAGTATTCGTCACTGCTTTAGGAGTCTGTACAATGCTTTCATTAGTAACTATTCCCACTCCTGTTCAGGCAACTGATTTTTCCGGGCAAGAAGATAAGTACATGAAATTATGCTCATCTTCAAATCTTTCAACTAATAACTTGAACACTTGTAAAGAATTCAATACATACTTGAAAAATAAAAATAAAGAATTGAAATCTCAAGTAAGTGATTCAAAAAGCAAAGTATCTGATACTCAAAATAGTTTGAATAGTATCTCAAGTGAAATTAGTGCATTAAATGATCAAATTGCTGAAAAACAAAAAGAAATTGAATATTTACAAACTTCAATTTCAAATTTAGAAGCAAGTATAGCTAAAAAAGAAGAAGAAGTAAAAGAACGTATGTATTCAATGCAATCATACAATAACAATAATTCATATATTGACTTTATCTTTGGGGCTTCTAGCTTCACTGATATGTTTGCCCGAATTGACAGCGTTAATGAAATAACATCGTATGATGATGAATTAGTTGCACAACTAGCTGATGAAAAAGAACAAGTAGAAACACAAAAAGCTACGGTTGTTACTGCCAAAGCTAATATTGAAAGTCAAAAATCATCAAAGCAGGCACTACAACAAGAATATCAAGCTCTATTTGAAAAACAAAACGCTGATTTGATTGCGCAAGAAAAAGCAGCTGCTCAAGCGGCCGATTCAAGTCAAAAAATCACTGATAATATCGCTGCACTATTAGCTGCTACTGAAAAATCACAAGTTTCTGGCGGAAGCGTTGTTTCTGGTGATTCTGCAGTTGGAAACGCAATTGCACAAAAGGCTTTAACTCGCGTTGGTTATATGTATGTATGGGGTGGATGTCACAGCATGTCTGAAATCGCTAATCCAAACCACACTGCATTTGACTGCTCAGGTTTAGTCAACTGGGCTTATTATCAATCAGGTGTCAACATTGGTTCTAATAATACCAAATCGCTAGCTAGTAAAGGGGTATCTGTTTCTCGTAATAACATGCAGGCCGGAGATATCATCTTATTTAGCAGTAATGGAAGTACCAGCGGAATTCACCATGTCGGTATTTATATCGGTGGTGGTAACATGGTTCATGCTCCACAAACAGGTAAACCTGTTCAAGTAGCGGATCTTGGTTATTCATATTGGCAAAAAGAATGGTATGACGTTCGTAGATTGTATTAATACAATTAGATGAGCAAGCTTGCTCATCTTTTTTATCACATATATATGAAATTCATAAATTAATTTCATTATTTCCATAACAAATGTGATATTTTTTAGAAAATTAGCTTTATATCCTTAGAAAAAATCTAAATTAGTATTTACTTATTAAGAAAAATATAGGATAATTACTATGTATCGAGGTGATTGTATGAAAATAAAAAAAGTTATATCTACAGCTTTAACGCTGACAATAGTAACAAGTGCATGTTATTATGCAGCCCCTGTGGCAGCCGATGAATTTGATGGTAATGAAAGTAAATATATGACATTATGCTCATCTTCGAATTTATCTAGTAGTAACAAATCAACTTGTGAAGCATTCAACAAGTATCTTAAAACTAAAAATTCTGAATTAACTAAAAAATTGGCCGAACAAAAAGAGGCTGCTAGTGACACTAAAACAACACTAGAAAGCGTTCAAAAACAATTAGATGAAGTTAATAAACAAATCAGCGATAAAGAAGCTGAAATTGAGTATTTAAATACAACTATTGCCAATCTTCAAGCAAGTATTGAAAAGAATACTCAATTATTAAAAGATCGTATGTATGCAATGCAATCTTATGCAAATGAAAATACATATATTAACTTTATTTTTGGTGCAAGCAACTTCACGGAAATGTTCTCAAGAATCGACGGTTATAACGAACTTACACAAAGTGATAAAGAGTTGATTGAAGAACTTAATAAACAAAGAAAAGAAGTTGAACAACAACAAACTATTTTAGAAGAAGCTAAAGCCACTTTAGTTATTCAGCAAGAAGAACAAAAAACATTAAAAACAAAATATACAGCTTTGTTAGAGGAACAAAACAAATCAATTGCATCTACTCAAAACACGATTTATGATTATGGTGAAATGACTGAAACCCTGGATGCTGCAATTAAAAAATTTAATGAAGAAGCATATGAAACTCCAACTCCTACACCACCGCCTCCAAAACCTGATAATGGTGGAAACAATAATAATTCCGGTGGTAACAACAACAATAATAACAACAACAATAATAACAATAGCGATTCTGGAAATAACAACAATGGCGGAAACAATAATAATGATTCTAGCACATCAGATAATCTTGGTGAAAAAATCTATGCTGCTGCTTATGCTAAATTAGGATCGCGTTATTGGTGGGGAGCTCAAGGTCCCACATACTTTGACTGTTCTGGTTTAGTATATTGGTCATTAAAACAAGCAGGTGTTAGTGGTGGTCGAGATACTGCTGCTGGTTACTCCAGAAAATGGTCAGCTGTAAGTTTTGCAAACTCTAAAACTGGTGATTTAGTATGTTTTGGTAGTCCAGCTTATCATATTGGAATCATTGTTGTAAACAGCGATGGTTCCAGATCAATGGTTCATGCCGGTGGTGGTGATTCATCAACACACGGTGATAATCCAAAAGCTTATGTTAAAGTATCTTCAATTGAACCAGGATCATATTACTATAGTAGAATAAGTACAATTAGACGTGTTAGTAAATAATAGATATTTTAAAGGACAAATTTTGTAGTTCACTACAATACTTGTCCTTTTTTATTTTAGGCGATAATTATCCAAATAATATATGAGCGTTATGTTATATTTATATCCTATTTAAAATTTACTATGCTATAATTAAAGTTAGAAAACAAAGGAGGGAAATGAGCATGAAAGCAAAGATAATATCCCTCTTTCATTACTTATTAGTCTTTTTATTAATAATTTTTAATACCAGCTGTCAAGCTAAATCAATAAATATTGTTGATACAAATAATAATGATCAGATTGAACTAAATTTTTATGGATATAAAACGGAAGCAATTAATGTTGTTGCAATCGAAGAAATTTTACAAGCTTATATGGATAAAAATCCCAATATTACCATTACCTATGAAAGTGTGAAAGGAACTGAGTATTATGAGATACTAAAAAAACGTTTGGCCTCTAATAACTATGATGACATTTTTATGATCGATGAAGATAATTTACAGCAATTAACTAATTATAATTATTTTGAAGATTTATCAAAGCTAAAAACAATAAAAAACTTTAACACAAACTCATTGGAACAAATGGTGCAACCAGATAATACGATCCCCTATATTCCAACTTCTATTTCAGCATTTGGATTATATTGCAATCTTGATTTACTAG
Source organism: Thomasclavelia ramosa DSM 1402 (assembly GCF_014131695.1). Classification (NCBI taxonomy): domain Bacteria; kingdom Bacillati; phylum Bacillota; class Erysipelotrichia; order Erysipelotrichales; family Coprobacillaceae; genus Thomasclavelia; species Thomasclavelia ramosa. The sequence goes on along the minus strand of NZ_CP036346.1, from coordinate 494,007 downwards.
AAAAACATCATCAGTCAGTTCCTAAAAATAATCAAGAATTTATGGCTGTTTGTCAATATTTTATTGAGCAAGGAATTACTCCGATCATCGCTAATAATGATATTTCTCTAAAAACAATTGCTCTTGCTAAAGGTCTTTATCCCATCTATCAATCACCTGAAAAGGATAGAATAATCGCTTCACTAAATCAAGATCCTAGCATTCTTTGTAATTATCTTAAAGAAGGATATCAATATGTTAAACAGTTAATCGACAATAAATTCATTGATGCAGCCACAACTTTAAAAACAGAAAAAACTGCAGACGATCTAATACAGTTTGAAGAAAATAAAAACCCTTTTATGTTAACTGGTGCCTGGGCCTCTGTTCGAGTTGAAAAAAGTTCACCAGATTTAAATTTTAAAGTTTACCCTTATCCAATTTTAGACGATGGAGCAATTCTAGTTTCAAATATTGATACCCGTGTATGTATTAATGCTAAAGGTCCACATATTACTGAAGCAAAAAAATTTATTGAATATTTAAGTCAAGAAGATGTGATGTGGAAATTTGTAAATAGTCAGTCCTCTTTTAGTCCTCTGAAAGAACAACGTATTGCTGATGATCCTAAGATTCAAGAATTAAGCCCTTATTTAACCTCAGAGAAAACAATTCTAGGTAGTGATTCAAATATAAATCTTCCCCTTTGGTCACTTACCCATGAAGGAATCACCCAATTATTAACAGGAAACAGTATTGATAGTGCATTAGAAATAATCAAAAATTATGAACAGTGAGGATGATTCCAATGAAAAATAAAAAAATATCGTTAATGATTGTCGGGGGAATTAGTGCTGTGATTTTTGTTGTTTTTTCCATGTTCATTTATGTTAATTATGTTCAAGATTCTCTTTGGGATAAGTCAATCAATGATATTTTAGAAACAACCTCTCAGGAGGAAAAAGCCTTTAATGTCTATATGACTAAAGAAATGACTAACTCCCAAAACATCCTTACTAATATTGCCTATCTACAAACTAAGATTCCGCAGTATCTCCAGCATCTATCTAATCGTGAAGAAGCTAAATATTTATATATCGACTATACCAATGACTGCTACTATGATGAAAATGGTAATTATCCGTTAGGTGATGAACAGTTGTTTCAGCAAATAAAAGCTGATAATAATTCACAAGGATTTTTAGAGCCCTATCTTAATTCAAAAACAGGTATTAAGACTTTTGCAACTTATGTAAAAACAAGCGATAGTCAAAGTGTCATTGTCAAAGAAACTCAATTAAGTTTTATTATTGAAAACTTCTCACTTTCGTTTTATAACGATTTAGGTTTTTCATATATTGTTAAAGATAATGGTGAAATTTTAATTCGTTCCAAACATCGTAACTCAAATCGTACTTTTAAAAACTTATTTGATTTAATCGATCTGTCTGGTAATGATGCAAAAACCATTGAATCATTTAAAGCATCTTTATCTAAAAGAGATAAAGGTGTTGCCTTATTTAATTATCAAGATAGTTCCAATGTATTTTGCTATGTTCCATTACAACAAAACAATCACTGGTTTATTATTTCAATTATTCCTAATAATGTAATCATGAAGCAGGCCAATAACATTATTATTTCCTCCATAATTTTATGTAGTGGTATTGCTGGTGCAATCAGCTGTGTTGTTTTGCTATATATCCGTGATAGCCGTAAACACAAAAGAATGTTAGAGAACTTAGCTTTTTATGATCATTTGACCATGCTCTATAATTATCAAAAGTTTAAAACAGAGGGGGAAAAATTATTTTTGGAACGTAATCATACTCTTCTTGCAGTTCTGTATTTAGATATTAATGACTTTAAAATAATTAATGAATTATATGGTTATAAATATGGTGATAAGATCTTAACGCAGCTGGCAAATATTTTAAAAAAATTGGTCATAGCCCCAGGACTTACGTGCCGAGTAAATGCCGATAATTTTTTAATCATGCAGTCATATCATGATAGAACCGAACTGGAAAACTTATGCCAAGAAATCAATCAAAAATTTTGTAATCTTTTAGAATCACTTGATAATAAAAATAATACTATAGTTAAAATTGGTATATGCTGCTATGAAGATGATCAAACAATCTCAGGTATTGATGGTCTAATTGACTGTAGTCACCTCGCTTTAAATGCATATATACCTGGCCAAACCAATAACTATTACTTCTATAATTCTAAAATGCATGATCAAATGATTAGAAAAGTAGAGATTGAAAATAACATGGAGTCCGCTTTACTGAATAACGAATTTACATTCTATCTACAACCAAAGTATGCGCCAAATGGACAAGTCATGTTAGGAGCTGAAGCTCTAGTTCGTTGGCTTGAGCCATCAGGAAATCTCATTATGCCTGGTGAATTCATTCCAATCTTTGAACAAAATGGCTTTATTCTTAAAATGGATGAATATATATTTGAAAGTGTTTGTAAGTTTCTCTATCAACGAATTATCGAAAACCTGCCAAATGTTCCTATATCGATTAATATTTCTAGATTACATCTTTATCAAGATGACTTTATTGAACGCTACAGTAAAATAAAAAATAAATATAGTTTACCTGATAAATTAGTTGAATTAGAAATAACCGAAAACATTTTACTTGATAATATTGAAAGAATTAGAAACATTATCATTGAACTACAAAATAATGGCTTTACTTGTTCAATCGACGATTTTGGTTCAGGTTACTCATCATTAAATTCTTTAAAAGACTTACCATTTGAAGTCATAAAATTAGACCGGCTTTTCTTAATCAACAGTTATGATATTCAAAGAAGTCAAGAAATCATCAAAGCTATTGTTGAAATGGCTAAAACTATTAATATTAAAACAGTTGCTGAAGGTGTCGAAACCCCAAGCCAATTGGAATTTTTAAAAATGATTGATTGTGATATGATCCAAGGATATATCTTTTCTAAGCCACGACCAATCAAAGAATTTGAACAACTGCTTATAAATCAAGAAAAATAACTTTTTAATTAGATTCCTATTTTTAGAGTTGCAGACTCGAAAGTAGGAATTTTTTAACATTTTCTTAGATATGCACCCAAAAACAGCGTATTATCTTTATTTATTGAGTTAGCAATATCTCGCTAAATATCATATAACAATTATTCTTTCCATAGAAACATTTTTTCAAAAAACGATCAATAATACTCTTTATCTAATAATATTCTAAAATTTGATAGTACAAAGAAAACTTGTTTTCAAAATTATTATCCCTTCATTATAATTATAAAAGGTTTACTACATCATAATATCATCAAATCAATCTAATAAAATATTCGTTATTCATATCAATACCATCTTTTTCATCAAACTGTATACTTTTCTATAACTATAACGTCAATAATTTTTAATATTTATATTAAATAGTCTTTAAAATTAGCAGCTTTTAAAGACCAGATATTTTTTATTTTAATTGAAAACGATAACATTGATATTAGAGATTTAATAATTTTTATTTTAGTGCTATAATCTACAAGAAAAGAGGGATAGTGTGAAGTATGTACATCAATTTTTAATTATTATGACAATCTCATTTATTGGGGAATTGTTGGGATTGTTATTGCCATTGCCAATACCGGCAAGCGTTTATGGTTTAGCAATAATGCTAATTTGTTTATTTACTAGAGTAATTAAATTAAATCAAATCGAGGAAGTAGCTGATTGGCTGATCTTAATCATGCCCGTTTTATTTGTTCCTTCTGCTGTTAGTCTAATCAACGTTGGTAATGCTATTATTAAAGATCTCCTAGTTATTGGAATTGTCACTTTAATTAGTACCATCGTTGTTATGATCGTTACAGGAAAAGTTGCACAAGTAATCATTGAACGAAAGGAGGATAATGATAATGGATAGTTTTTTGCTTGAAACAGTATATTTTGGGATTGTTATCAGTCTATTATCATATTGGATTGCAGTTCAAATAAGAAAATTATTGCCCTACCCAATTTTTAATCCTTTATTGATCAGTGCTGTTATTTCAATTGGTATATTAATCATTTTTGATATTGATTTTGATACATATAATAAGGGAGCTCAATTCATTACTTTTTTATTGACCCCAGCTACTGTTTGTTTGGCGGTACCACTTTATAAACAAGTGCAAATATTAATTAAACATTTAGATGCTATTTTAATCAGTTTATTTAGTGGTTGTCTTGCCGGAATTGTTTCCATTTTTATAATGTGTTTAATTATGAAAGCCGATCCTGTAATTTATTATTCACTTTTACCAAAATCAATTACAACAGCAATCGCAATTGGTGTTTCTGATAAACTAGGCGGTAATTCAACCATTACAGTTGGAATTGTTATTATTACTGGTATCCTTGGTGCTATCATTGCTAAAAGTATTTGTAAATTATTTAAAATTAAGCATCCTGTTGCAATCGGTTTAGCCCTTGGTAATAGTGCCCATGCGATTGGAACATCAAAAGCTTTAGAATTTGGAGAAATTGAAGGAGCTATGAGTAGTTTATCAATTGTTATTGCTGGATTATTAACTGTAATCATTGCACCATTAATGGCAAATTTATTATAAAAAATAACCCTTTATTCAAATAAAATGATATGTACTGGATAATCCATATCAAAACGAGTAAAGGGATTTCTTTTTATTATATCTGACTATATATCTCTGGACTTTCTAAGCGCTCAACCAAACGCTGTAATGATTGCTCAAACCGATCAGTAAATGGTTCATCAAAATAAAGATAACCATTTTCATAGTCCTCATCTACAGCTGTTTCAACAACTACAGTAAGACTTTGATAAACGCTACTAAGATTTTCTTTTATATATTTTAATTCCTGATGATTGTATTCTTCAATAAAAATATAATGATTACAAACCTCTAATGCATATTTAAGTTCATCATTAAAATTATCTTTAATAATTTCATGATTAAGAATTCCAACTTGAAACCCACGAATCTCTAATTCTAAAGCAAATTCATTTATCCACATTATATTACTTGTATTAGTTAATAAAGTAATATTTTTTTCTTTATTTTTTAAAGTTAGATTTTTTAAATCAAAAAAAACTTGAAGTAAATGCCGAACCAAATTACATTCAGTAATTATACTTGTATGTTCAGCTGTATATTTCTTTATTTTAGGGTGTGCACGTAAATCAATTGCTTTTAAGGCTTGGGAAAGTTCAAAATATCGATCGACTAAGTCCTGTTTTGTAATATTGTTAGTAATGCTATTGACGCTAAAAAAATGATAATTAGTATATGGTAAAATATCAGTATCATAACCAAAAGCCACTTTTGCTTTAACCCCTTTTTCATCCCAGCCAATAAACCTTCCAATTCGTCTTGCTGCTTGTCCTGAGACGATTTTAACATATCCAAATTTAGCCATAATTAATACTCCTCTTTCTTTATAATTTCTTAGCAGCATTAAATATTCATTTTAATAACTATTTTCAATGCCCCTTATTCGCTTATATAAAAATTCATTTGTTGGTACTTTTAGTTTATGCTTTGATGCCAAAGAAATTACTGTTCCAGCAAACATTTCAACTTCACTGTAACGACGTACTTTTGCATCTTGAGCCATTGATGGTAAACCCAGAGGAGCCAAAGTCCTAATTATCTCAATATAATGCTTCAAATCCGTTTCAGTTAGATCAACTCCCTCGTAATGTGACAACTCAATAATTTCCTTCATTGCTGCAATCAAGGTATCATTTGCTTCCCCTGGCATTAAAGCACCACTATAATTGGTATTATATGCCATACAAGTCTGATTTATCCCAACATTCAACATGAATTTAGCCCACATACTATGTAAAATATCGCCTTTAACTTCATAATTAATTTTTGCTTGATCGAAGAAGCTAGTAAGCTTATCCAACTTATCTTTTTGCTTGAAATCAGTGATTCCCAATAAGAGCTGTCCTTCTTTAGTGTACTTTAGAGATGTTCCAAACTTCATTGCATCCATTCCCTGAGCAACCGCATAAATTACTTTTTCTCTCCCATAGTATTCACTAATAACCTTTTCACTGTCAATCCCATTTAAAACAGAAATTATTATTGTATTTTTATCAACACATTTTTTAATTTCCTTTATTACTTCTTCTAAAGCAGTCCCTTTTACTGCTATGATTATTAAATCAAATGGAACGGCATTAAAATACTCAACTAAATTAAATAAAACTTTCTCACCATTTATTGTAAATACAGTTTCCTGATATGCTTTTTTCCTTTTTTCATCAACTATAAATGTCACTGCTTCTCTAGTAATGTTTTTGCAATAAAATCTCCATATAACATTCCTAAAGCACCCATCCCAATAATTCCAACTCGTTTGATCACAATAATATCCTCCATAAGAAAAAAGCTGATCAATGACCAGCTTTTGCATCAAGTTTCAATTAATTATTTAGATAATTCAGCGAAATATTTGATTGTTCTAACCATGTTAGAAGTATATGAATTTTCATTATCATACCAAGCAACTGTTTGAACTTCAGTAGTTCCGTTGTCCATTGGTTTAACCATAGTTTGAGTTGCATCAAATAATGAACCATAGTTAATTCCAATAATATCAGAAGAAACTAATTGTTCTTCAGTATATCCAAATGATGGAGTAGCTGCTGCTTTCATAGCTGCATTTACTTCTTCAACTGTAACTTCACCTTCAACAACTGAAGTTAAGATTGTAGTTGATCCAGTAGGAACAGGTACACGTTGAGCAGAACCAATTAATTTTCCGTTTAATTCAGGGATAACTAATCCGATAGCTTTTGCTGCACCAGTTGAGTTAGGTACGATATTTACTGCAGCTGCACGAGCTCTTCTTAAGTCACCTTTTCTATGAGGTCCGTCTAATACCATTTGGTCACCTGTGTAAGCATGTACTGTTAACATGATACCAGATTTAATTTTAGCTAAGTTATTTAAAGCGTTAGCCATTGGTGCTAAACAGTTAGTTGTACAAGATGCTGCAGAGATGATTGTATCATCAGCAGTTAAGATATTTTCGTTTACTCCGAATACAACTGTTGGTAAGTCATTTCCTGCTGGTGCAGAGATAACAACTTTTTTAGCTCCTGCATCAATATGAGCTTGAGATTTAGCTTTAGATACATAGAAACCAGTACATTCTAATACTACATCTACACCGATTTCACCCCAAGGTAATTTAGAAGCATCTGCTTCACTATAGATTTTAATTTCTTTTCCATCAACAGTGATTGAATTTTCACCAGCTTCAACTTTATCAGCTAATGCATATCTACCTTGTGCTGAATCATATTTTAATAAATGTGCTAACATTTTAGGATCAGTTAAATCGTTGATTGCTACAACTTCATATCCTTCAGCACCAAACATTTGTCTGAATGCAAGACGTCCGATACGTCCAAATCCGTTAATTGCTACTTTTACTGCCATTCTTTATATTCCTCCTTGAATGTTCTTTATGCTCATATTATATTCCAGAAAGGCAAGAAAAGCAACTAATGTAACGGGTTTCATTGAAAAAAATTAAATATTTCACAAAAGATTCATAAATTTAACTTTAATGGAACAAAATCTAACATTATTCTTTTATAATATAAATTTAGTGACTTTTACAAGCCTAGTTTTACCGCAATCTTTCTTGCCTTTTATAGGCTTAAATGAATAATTATTATTTTAATTACTATACTTAAATGTGGAGGTAAGATAATGCATTTAGTTCCTACAGTAATTGAAAAAACAAACCAACGTGAATATGCTTATGATATATATTCACGACTATTAGAAGACCGGATCATCTTATTAACCGGTACTATTGATGATAAGATGTCCAGCAGTATTGTTGGTCAGCTTCTCTATTTAGAATCATTAGATAACAATGCTGATATTTTTATGTATATTAATTCCCCAGGTGGCAGTATCAATGCGGGAATGGCAATCTATGATACAATGAACTTTATCAAATGTGACGTTTCAACAATCGTAATTGGGATGGCTGCTAGTATGGCTGCCTTTTTACTCAGTGCCGGAGCTAAAGGTAAGCGTTGTAGTTTACCTAATAGTGAAATTATGATTCATCAGCCATTAGGAGCTTTTGAAGGACAAGCGAGTGATATTGAAATTAGTGCCAAACGAATCTTAAAACAAAAGGAAAAATTAAATTTAATTCTTAGTAAAAATACAAATCAGCCCATAGATAAAATTGTTATCGATACTGATCGTGATCACTTTTTAGAACCTGATGAAGCGCTTGAATACGGCTTAATTGATGAAGTTATTTAAAACGACCAACTTATGAAGTGAACCCCAAAAAATGATGTGTACCCAGTTTTCTGGACACGTTTAAATTTAGTTTTAAAAAAATTATGCCATGGATGCTAATCTGTACAAAACAGGTGGCATCCATTTTGTTTTTTCTGTATTCTTTTATTGCAGTAGAAAACTATGAAAATGAATACAATTCATTTTCATACCCATAATAGACTTCATTTTTTAATCGGCCAAAGAAAGTTTCCGTTACCGAATTATCATAACAGTTTCCTTTTCTAGACATCGATTGTATTATACTGTGTTCTTTTAATGAATTGATATAATGAGCATGTTGATATTTCCATCCCTGATCTGAGTGGAAAATCAATCCTTCAAGGATGGAAAACTTTTCATATGCCTGAGTCAGCATATTTGTAATTTGTTTAAGATTAGGATGCGGTGATAAATCATAGGAAATAATCTCATTTGTAAACCTATCTAATATTGGAGAAATATAACATTTTCCCCATGCAAAATTGAATTGAGATACATCAGTAGTCCATTTTTGTAATGGTCTACTCGCATTAAAATTTCTATTAATAATATTATCTGCTACATTCCCTTTATAAGAATGGTATCTCTCTTTAGGACGTTTACCTAATAATCCCATATTATGCATAAGTCGTTACACTCTCTTATGATTTACCAGATAACCGCGATTTAGAAGCTCTCTATGAACTCGACGAACTCCATAGCGTCCCCTTATTTTGATCAAAGATTTCTTTTATCAGTTTCATCATCTCATGCCTTTAGAAGATGCTTTAATCGATATCCTTTTTCACGAATTTCTTTAACGATTGCTGCTCTTAAACGTATTAGTTCTTCTTTCTCAGGAGGAGTAAGTTCACTTGATATTATAGATTTTTTCAGAGGCTGCTCCTTACTATGTCGTCCCTTCTTTAAATCGAGACCATTATATCCATATATTTTATATCGTTTTACCCAGTTTGACAGTTGACTGTGATTAATATTAGCACTTATTGCAACACTTTTTTGAGATTCTCCAGCTAGAACCCTGGCAACTAAAGCGTATCTTTCTTCCACAGTATACTCAGTGCAGGTGGTAGGATGTTTTAAAGCATCTATTCCATGTAAGTCAGCGATTTTGACCCATGTAGTAATTCCTTTTCTAAAGTTTTTTTGTCCAATTCCTTCTGGTGTTTCATGCCATCGACCATTTTTATATAGTTCAACACACTTCAACTTAAATACATAATCATATTTCATATAAAAACCCTCCTTACTGGTTTGCCCAGTAAAGAGGGTACGCATCACAAATAATGGAGGTTCATTTTATTATCAGTTAGTCATTTTTTAATATATAACTGTCTAGATCAACCAAATATATAAAAATCAGCTATCCTAAAATATAAAAAGAAGGGAAACATATTTCCCTTCTAAATCAAACTATTGTCTTTAAAATCTATTTTCATTTAATAATTTGTACAAGCTAAATAATCATACTATTTTTGAATTACGATATTGATATGCTAATAAACCTGTTAATAATAGCATTCCACCTGGTAGCCAAAATACTACAAAATGATACCACTTTAATTTTAATCCCTTAAACTTATTCAGCATCTTATATCCCCTTTATCAATCTACATATAATATAAGGATATAATCACATATTGTCAACATAATTCGGCATAATTTAGATTTATTAAGACTTTAATTTTTTTACCATAAATACCATGTCATCATTAATCTTAAAACCATTTTTCTGATAAAAATCAGCACTGTAAAATTCTCGTCCTGTCAACAAAATTAAATTATCAACTTCAGGTAAACATTCTTCTAATGCCTTCATCATTTTCTTTCCTAATCCCCTTCTTTGACAATGAGGATCAATATAAAAATCTTCAATCATAAAATCAAGATCATTAACATATGTTATTAATTTCCCACAAACAACACCAGCTATTTTGTTATCTAACATATACACAAAACACCTTGTATATTTTCCGTCGTCTAACTGTTCAATTCGCTGGTATGATCTTTCATAACTCCATACCTCATTCCAAGGAGGATTTTTAAATGCTTCAACCATCAGTTTAGCAATCTCTTCATAGTCATTTTTAGTGACACTTCTAATCATCTAAAATCTCTCGCTTTCCACAAACACAATAATTACTCTTAAATCGTTCTACAGTATGAACTACTTCTTTAGTTAAAAAATCAATAAGTCTTTCATCCAATTGATGTTCTTCAAAACTACTTTGGTTAGGATAAATGAGTTTACCAGGAAACTTTGTTTCAAAGAAAATTGTATTTAAAATCGTAATGCTTTCAAGATAACTCCCTAATGAAGTTAAATGCTGATTGTCACTTTGGAACAATTCTAATTCGGGATTTTGATGGCTTAAACGATTAATGACATAACCCACTGGTATTCCATCAACTAAATTATCCATCATTACTTGATGATAAATATCTTTGGTTGTTTTAAAATCATCATCATAATTCCGTTGGCTCCAAGGAATCATAATGTATGGCATAACACCACAGCTACGTGCCAATTCAATCAATGCTTTAGCATCATGCAATGTTGCTTCTTTACTTGGACAAGGCTCATGTGCTGCCTGTTGAAAAATAACAAAATCATATCCTTGTTTTAAAGCGAACTGTAATTCCATTGACTCTAAATGATCGTGAAAGGTAATTGCAGGACGGGCCAACATTGTCACTTCTAACTTTTCACTACTATTGATTCGCACCATTTCTGGCATATCATTCATATACGTATGCGAATTCCCAACAAATAATATTTTCATCCTAATTCCACCTACTTTCAAAGGACTACTCCTTTAGTATAGCTTCAATTACGACTACTTAGCAATCTTTTTAAAAGTAATTATTGCTTTAAATAGATCCCCATCGATTGCAATATTAAAAGTCCCCCCCTGTGCTTCAACAAAACTTTTAGCTATTGCTAATCCTAAACCACTGCCACTTTCATGACGCGATTTATCACCACGAACAAATCTTTCTGTAATTTCTTGAGGACTAAAATTCATCTGCTCTTGTGAAATATTTTTAAAAATAATAGTAATATCCTCAGTTTCCTCCGTTAAATCAACATATACACGGCTATTAAATAGAGCATATTTAGAAATATTAGTGAATAGATTCTCAAAAATACGATACGTCTTATCACCATCTAATTTGAGGATTATATCATTATGTGGATAATTAGTAATAACAGTTAATTGATGCGCATCTAATATTTCACTACATTCAGCATGCGCCTGCTCAATTAATGCAACAATATTAAGTTCCATTAAATTTAACTTGATATTACCACTATTAACTTTACTAACTTCAAATAAATCTTCAATTAAATTCGTTAAACGATTAGAATACTGATTTAAATTATCTAAATATTCATGTCTTGTCTCTATTGGTAAATTATCATCTTGCAATAAAACAATATAATTTTTAATACATGTCAATGGTGTTTTTAAGTCATGAGAAACATTACTTACTAATTCATTTTTCATATTCTGAGACTTAGTTTCTTCTTTAACAGCAGTTTCAAAACCAATTCGAATATTTTTAAATTCATCATTTAAAGCATTAAAAATACCTAAATCACCATCTATCTCTACATCAAAATTACCTTTGCTTAATTCTTTTGTTGCAGTCAATAATTTATCATAGTCATCTTGCACCTTCAGCACTTTATCTTTGACCCAAAAAAATACTAAAAATGCATAAATAATAGCTAGGAAATATCCAAAACCCCAAAAAGTAATCATGATCATAATGATTGCTGTATTAATCAAAATATATTTCATGATTGTTTGATTTAACGACTTTGATAGATCAATATCGGCAATTTGATTAAGTTTATTTTTGATACTGCGTATTCCACTACCAATTAACGTATCTTCTTTTAAATAACGCCAGAATCCTCGAGCAAAAATGTACTTTAATTGGAAGATTCCTAATGAAATAACTAAAAGCGTCAGTATCCAAATCACAAAATTAATAACTATAACGATGTAATCTACATACATGATGTCATATCTTTTTAATAATTCTAAAAGTGAATTATTAAGTGTATAACCCGTTACGATCATACAGCCCATAACGCCAAAAGTAATCATAAGCGTTAAAACAGCTAGATTTATTTCTGCTTTCCATCTCTTTACTGACAAAAACGGATTAACATCTTCTACAATTTTAATTGGATAAAATAAGATAAATAAGACTAATATAGCTGAACAACTTAATAACGCAATAGCTGAAAAATAATTATAGTTTTCCCATGAATTAACATATTGTGAAGCATATCCATGACTGGCTGGTGTTTCTGGAATAATATATGTAATTTGAAGATTCTTAGGAACATTAATCTTGATTGCATTTGTATCAAACATCCAGTTGTCAATATATATAGTATTTTCACCATCATAATGTGCAAATGAGCTTAAAAGGTTAGCAATATTAAAATATGATAGTTTATCACTACTTAAATCCCCATTACATGAAACTAGACCATTTTGATCATAGCTCGCCTCAGTATAGAAACTATATTTACTTTGATCATCATTAGTTGTAATTTTTTCACTATGTTGAGAAATCATTTGATTAGTATTAGTATTAACAGCTTTATAAATAAAATCTCCATCATTATTAAACAATGATGTTATTCCCTTTAAATAATCGTCAAAAACATCTAAAAATATTTGTCTTGTCTGTTCATCAACACTATCATCAAAGCTTACTGCTTCAAAATTAGAATCAAGGGTCTTAGCCATCGCAATAGTAAAAAGCTGTAGATCATCTTCTAAAATTCCCGTTAAATTATCATCACGAGGGGTATTTTCTCTAACATTATCATATAAGGATATAACAACAACGGACATTAATAGTAATATTGATGCAAAAATCACACCAAAAATTCTTTTAGCTTTTGTCATTTTTTACACTCCTTTTTCAATTTTATATCCTATTCCCCAAACTACTTTTAAATATTCTGGCTTTTTAGGATTAGCTTCTATTTTCTCACGCAATTTTCGCACATGCACCATAATTGTCTCAGTATTTATGGCTTCTTCTTTCCAAACAGCTTCATAAATCTCCTCAGCTGAATAGACTCTTCCCGGATAAGACATTAATAATTCAAGTATTTGAAATTCTTTAGCCGTTAAACGAACACCTCGATCATTAACAAACACTTCTTTAGTAAACTTATCCAGCTCTAATCCACCCACGACTAAGCGCTGTTGATTATTATTAAGATTACGATTTTCTTTTAAAGCTAAAATTTGATTATATCTTCGAAGATTCGAATTAACTCGAGCTATCAATTCCATCGCCTCAAACGGCTTAGTAATATAATCATCACCACCAATATTAAGCCCGGTTATTTTATCAATATCTTCAGACTTTGCACTTAAGAAAATAACTGGAAAATCATAGTTTTCTCGTAGTTTTAGTACCATTGTAATTCCATCCATAACTGGCATCATAATATCAACCACTGCTAAATGTATTTCATTTGCTTCGATTAATGCTAACCCTTCTTCACCATTACTAGCTTGTAAAACATTATATCCTTGATTCTTCAAAAAAACTGTTACTGTTTCTCTGATTCCTTTTTCATCTTCAACAATTAAAATTGTATGTTCCATAATCTTCTCCCTTTTTCTAATTAGAATTAACTATTTTTTTATAATAAACGGCACCGGTAATTACTAGTATAACAGTTACCGCAAAGATTGAAACAGCCAATACAATATTGCCGTCTCTTAATGCTCCCATTAAATATGTAGATGTCACAATACTTGGAATTCTTCCAATCGTTGTAAGCAATAGCCATTGTTTTATATCAATATCTGTTAAGCTAACTAAATAAGTCATAATATCTTTAGGACTTCCAGGAATCAAAAAAATAATAAATAGCCAAAACTTACTTTTTTTAGAAGAAAATAATTTTTTCACTTCTGCAACTTTACTTTGATCAAACATTTTATCAATGATTGAGTGTTGAAAGATTCGTGCTAAATAGTAAACAATAATCGTTCCAATCATTGACCCGATCAAACAAACGATTGTTCCTTGAAATGAACCAAAAATATATCCACTAGCCAGCTCCAAAGGTTCTCCAGGTAAAAATGCTAAAAAGATCTGCAGAGCAATTAAAGCAATCATTGCTGAAACTTTAGTAAAATATGGCAGTGTTTCAATCTCATAAATAACATCATTAAAATCGCAGTTTCTAAATAAATATATTGTAATAAATGCCATGAACAAAATAATTGATGACATCATGAGCAAATTTGTCTTTTTTATTGATTTAAGCATAAGTCGTTCCGCCTTTCTATACTTAAATAATAAAAGACTATCCTAAAACTAAACTAACAATAATTCTTAAAAAATTCTAAACAAAAAGCAAAACTTTCGTTTTGCTTAATTATAATCATCTTCAATCGTAGAATCGACATCCTCTTCTAATTCTTCTGTTTCTTCTTCATCAGCATAAATATCATTCATATCAATATGAACATCACTAAATTTATGACGACTTCTTAAATCCCAGGCATTTTCACCAACCGTGATAAAACGTCCGTCTAAGGTAATATTAGTATAAAACAAAGATTCTTTATCTTCTTTTTGTTCGTCATCAAATTTCTTCATTTGACATACTTCTTCCCATAATTTGAAAAAATTAACTGCTGATTTCTTTTTAGACATTAATTCATATGCTACATCAACCATAGACATATTATAATATTTATCCATACTATCCATTCTTGATTATCCTCCTACATCTTTTCTGGGGCACTAACACCGATTAAATTTAAAGCATTAGCCATTGTAATTCTTGTAGCTTCAACTAAAGCTAATCTTTGTCCACTTAATTCAAGATTATCTTCATCGATTACATAACATTCATTATAAAAACTATGGAATAATTGTGCAAGTCTTTGAACATAATTTGTAATTTTGTGAGGCGTACGATTGATCGCACTATCAATAATTACGTTTCTAAACTCATTAATATGCTTTACTAATTCAATTTCTTTAGGATTAACTAATAAATCATACTTATCACTATAATCAATGTTTGCTTTAGCAGCCTGTGCTTTAATCGAACACATTCTAGCATGAGCGTATTGAGCATAATAAACTGGATTTTCATTAGACTTTGATTTAGCAAGTCCAATATCAAAATCAAATGGTGTATTAGCAGCTTTAGAAACAAAGAAATAACGTGTAGCATCAACACCAATTTCTTCGATTAAGTCTTTAATAGTAACAGCATTTCCAGTTCGTTTTGACATTTTTACTGGTTCACCATTATTCATCATTCTAACCATTTGAATAATATCAATATTTAACTGGTCAGCATTATAACCTAAAGCTTGAATAGCTGCTTTCATTCGATTAATATAACCATGATGATCAGCCCCTAATAAATCAACTAAATATTCGTATCCACGATCTAATTTATTTAGATGATAAGCAATATCAGGCGTCAAATATGTATACGATCCATCACTTTTAATTAAGACCCGGTCTTTATCATCACCAAATTCAGTTGATTTGAACCATAAAGCCCCTTCTTCTTCATATGTATAACCAGCAGCTTTTAATTTTTCAATTGTTGGTACGACCCGATCATTTTCATATAATGATGTTTCAGAAAACCAAACATCAAACGACACTCTAAATTCATTTAAAATATCTTTAATCTTTTGTAATTCATATTCTGTTCCTTTATTTCTAAAGAAAGCAATTGCTTTACCTTCATCCATTTCAAGATATTTATCACCATCGATCTCTTTGATCTTTGTTGCAATATCAATAATATCTTTACCATGATAACCATCTTCAGGCATTGTAACATCTTGTCCAAATGCTTGTTTATAACGAGCGTATAGAGATAACGCTAAATTATGAATTTGATTCCCTGCATCATTAATATAATATTCACGAGTCACATCATAGCCAGCAGCACTCATAATTCGGCAGATACTATCACCCACTGCTGCCCCTTTAGCATGTCCTAGATGTAAATCGCCAGTTGGATTAGCTGAAACAAATTCAACATTATATTTAGTTCCTTGACCATATGTTGTGGTACCATATGCTTCTTTTTCTTCTAAAACTTCTTTAATGATTGATGTCATTGCATCTTTTGCCAAGAATAGGTTAATAAATCCCGGTCCCGCAATCTCTACTTTTTCAATATTGGCATTTTCTTTATCTAAAGCCTCAATAATTGCCTCAGCAATTTGGCGAGGATTTCTCTTTAATAATTTTGTTAGCTGCATTGCTAGATTAGTTGAATAATCCCCATGTGATTTATCTTTAGGAATTTCAATTGTAATACTTTCTTGATCATATTCTTCAACAAATCCACACGCTATTATTGCTTGTTTAAGCGCCCCTTTTAAAGTCGCTTCAATTTTATTAATTGCCATCATTGCCCTCCTATCTTCTAATCACTATATCTTAATTAAATTACCATTAAACCCTCATGAAGTCAATGTTTTTATAACAATGGTGCAAATAATCTTAAGATTGCTTCTAGCCACCCTCTAAAGCGCCCTTTAACGACATCTTCAGGGGTCATTTCCTTACTCACAGCAATCGTTTTCAAGAAGTCCTCTTTAATATCTTTAATTGCTGGAACATCATACATATAGACTCCACATTCAAAGTGCAGATAAAGACTGCGATAATCCAAATTAATTGTTCCAACAGTAGCAATTTTATCATCACAAACAAAGTTCTTAGCATGAATAAACCCAGGAGTATACTCGTAAATTCGTACTCCGCCATTTACAAGTGGTTCATAGTAAGAGCGTGTTACTTTAAAGACCATTTTTTTGTCTGGAATTCCAGGTGTGATGATCCTTACATCTACTCCCCGGCGAACAGCTAAACACAAAGCATTTTTAATTTCATCATTAATGATTAAATAGGGCGTATCAATATAAATATATTTTTGTGCTTGATTAATCATATTTAAATAAACGTTTTTCCCCACCGGCTTATTATCCAATGGTGAATCGCCGTATGGTAAAATATACCCATTTGGACTTATTTCGGGACATATATAATGACGAGGATGATATTTATCATAATCTTCAAATGTATTTAATGATGCATTCCACGTTGTTAGGAACATCAGTGTTAAATTCCATACAGCCTCACCCTTGATCATTACCCCCGTATCTTTCCAATGTCCATATTTCACTTTAGCATTAATATACTCATCAGCCAGATTAAAACCACCACTAAAACCAACATTTCCATCAATCACCGTAATTTTACGATGATCACGGGTATTCATTACTGCCGAAATAAATGGAACAAAATGATTAAATGCTATACACTTGATTCCATAACTTTCCAATTTTTGATAATAACGAAATGGCAGCATTGTCAAAGAGCCCATATCATCATACATAAATCGTACTTCCACACCCTCTTTAACTTTTTGCTTTAATATCGTTAAGACTGTATTAAACATCTCACCTTCTTCAACAATAAAATATTCCATAAAAATAAAATGTTTTGCTTTAGCTAATTCTTTCAACAAATCTGGATATGTATCATCACCTAAAGGGTAATATTTAATCTCACTATTATTATAAATAGGAAAATTTTCTTGAACTAAATAATTAGCTTGTCCTTTTGCAATCAAATCCTCAATTTGTTCAACCATCTTATTTGGATAAATAAATGGTCTAATAGCTTCTTCTTGATTAGCAAAGGCTTCTTGAAGCTTTTTAGCTGGCTTTTTATTACCAAAAACAACATACAACAAACCACCAAAAACCGGAAAAGATAAGATGGGAATTAACCAAATAATCTTATAACTGGGGTCATCATCGTCATTGTTGATAATATATAAAGTTACGATCACACTTAAAAAAATAAAAACTCCTTTTAATAAGGTCGCATCAGTAAAAATATAGCGCATAAATAAAGCTAGCCATAATATCTGAACACATATTAAAATAATCGATACAACGATCCGGTTTGATAAAAACTTTAGTATTTTCATCTTAGTTCTCCAATATTAAATAATTGAGCATGACATATACTTGACTAATCAAATTAGTTCCATCATATAATTCATACTTTATTTTCACATTATCCCCGTTATCATAACTAATTAATCTAGTTTTTAAAGCAATTGCTCCATATGGAGTTTCATATTGATTTAAAATATCACGATCTCTTACTAAATGCAAAACACTAGCCCCATTATGAAGTTTAACTTCATTTTCACTTAATTCAATTTTTATTTTATTTTCATCTTGATAACTGACTACAATTTTATCATCACCTATCTCCAGATGACCAGAACCATCATATTTAACAGTTTCTTGATGTTCTTCATATTTAAAAATACTTCGATAATTTACTTTAATTATTTTTTTCATTCTATCACCGTGCATATTATAACACAAATCCGTCAAGAATACTTTTGGTGATATGATGAAAAAATTAGTAAAAATATTTGTAACTATTTTAGCAAGTTTAGCCGGCATACTTCTATCACTATATGTTATTGCATATTGCATGGGGGAACCGGATCTAAACAAGAATCGTTATTTAAAATTATACGATGATAATCAAGAAATTTATTATCAGTCGATCAACGACTATACCGGTCATTATGTAACTTTAAATAATGTTAGTAATTATTTTAAAGAAAGTATTGTAGCTATTGAAGATCAACGCTTTTATGACCATCGGGGGTTTGATCCAATTGGAATCATGAGAGCCCTCAAAGTAAACTTCACAAATCAAAAAAAATCTCAAGGAGCGAGTACGATAACTCAGCAATATGCACGCTTATTGTACTTAACTAACGAAAAATCCTGGTCGCGAAAAATTAAAGAAGCTTTTTTGACAATGCAGTTAGAAACACGTTTATCAAAAGATGAAATTCTCGAGGGATATATTAATAACGTTTATTTTGGTCATGGAATTTATGGTATTGAAAATGCTGCACAATATTTTTATGGTAAAAGTGCTAAAGAACTAGATTTAAATGAAAGCAGTATGTTGGCTGGAGTAGTTAATGGCCCAACCTATTACTCACCCTTAAATGATGCTAAAGCAGCTCGAAAACGACAGTCAATCGTTTTAAACGCTCTAATCGACTGTAAGGAAATTACCGTAACTCAAAAACAGCAGGTTCTTGATAGTGATCTTAATCTTGCTGAAACGCATAAAGTAGATGATAATATGGCTAATAATTACTATAAAGATACCGTTATTGATGAACTCGAAGAACTTGGTTAC
The DNA here is from genome assembly GCF_014131695.1 of Thomasclavelia ramosa DSM 1402. NCBI lineage: Bacteria > Bacillati > Bacillota > Erysipelotrichia > Erysipelotrichales > Coprobacillaceae > Thomasclavelia > Thomasclavelia ramosa. The sequence goes on along the minus strand of NZ_CP036346.1, from coordinate 474,402 downwards.
TACAACAATACATATTTGAATCAAGGTTTAAATGTGTATACAAGTTTTAATCAAGATTACCAAAAAGTAGTGGAAAAAAGTGCTAGTGAATATACTAAGGATAGTAAAGTCGAAACCTCGAGTATCGTTGTTGAACCATATACCAGTAAAATCCTTGCTATTATCGGCGGTAAAGACTATGCCAGCTCACAATTCAATCGTGCCACTCAAGCTAATCGACAAATCGGCAGTACAATCAAACCTTTGTTATACTACCTGGCGCTAGAAAACGGTTTCACTCCGGCAACCACATTTTTATGTGAACCTACTACCTTTAAACTTGACGATAACAGCACTTACAGTCCTAGTAATTTTAACGATAAATATGCATATAAAGATGTTACGTTAGCTCAAGCTATTGCTGTATCTGATAATATTTTCGCCGTTAAAACACATCTATTTTTAGGAACTGATAACTTAGCTTCATTAATCAAAAAATTTGGAATCAAGGACGTCAAAGCAAATGCCTCACTGGCACTTGGGACTTTAAATACAAACATATATAATCTTGCCAATATGTATAATTGTCTCGCTAGTGAAGGAAAATACAATCATCTCTATACAATTGAAAAAATTACTAATGATGCTGGTAAAGTCCTTTACCAGCACGAACAAGAAGATAAACAATTGCTGGAGCAAGATAGTTGTTTAGAATTATCACAGCTATTAACATCTACATTTAATAGTACATTTAGTACCTATCTTCAAGCAACAATGGCTTCTTATCAACTTGATAATATCAACGCCTGTAAAACTGGTAGTACCGATGTTGATAACCTGGCTGTAGCTTATAATCCACAAGTCCTGGTTGCCAGCTGGGTCGGCTACGATGACAATCGTAAAATGGAAACAGCTGATGACAAAACTGTTGCTAAAAAAACCGTTATCGATGTTTTAAACTATACCAATGAAAACAAAGATGTTACATGGTATCAGCCAACCGAAGACCTACAGCAAATTGCAATCAATCCACTAACCGGTGATTTTGATGAAAATGGTACAGTCTATTGGTTTAAAAAAGACTAATCCCGAAGTTTACACTTCGGGATAGAAAATCTTATGATCATTTTTATTTTTCTTAGAATTTACAATTGCCCCAACAATTTCTGATACTTCTGGTAAAAACCGGAGTTCTTCATCAATTAATATTTCAATTTCACTGAGTTCTTCAGTATTTCCATAATAACGATAGGGAACTTGGCTTTGATCATCACTTACAACATAATAACGAGGATCATAGCCTTTTTTTTCATAAAATGATTCAGCTAATTGTTTTTCATGTTGATCGAGCAGATCATGATAAATAAACAATCGTCGATCTAAAAAGCGTGTACATAAATCTTTCAAAATCTCGTCATTGCCTTCTTTTAAGACTGTAAAATAATAAAAAACGATCCCCTCATCTAATTTAGTATAATCATTTTCATCGACATGTCCATCAAGAAACGGCTTTAAATAACGAATATCTCCAAAATCATAACCAGCTGCATAAAGATCTTTCATTCTCCTAAAAATACTAATTAATACCTGTTCATAACTCCGGGCTGTGGGGTGATAATAAACTTGCCAATACATATGATATCTGGCTAAAATATAATTCTCGATTGCTTGTACACCAGAATTCTTAAAAACGATCTTTCCATCACAAACAGCCATCACTCGTAAAATTCGGGATAAATCGAATTGCCCATAAGTAGTACCACTAAAATAAGAATCTCTAAGTAAATAATCCATCCGATCAGCATCAAGTTGACTCGAAACCATCTGTACTAAAATTTTATTAGGATGTGTTTTTTCAATAACACTACTTACTCTATGTGAAAAACCATGATCAAATTTTTCTAAAAGATCATGTACTTCGGTCTTTCCGTTAATAATTTTAATTGTATATGCTTCGTGGTTTAAATCAAAGGCATCTTCAAAACAATGCGAAAATGGACCATGACCAATATCATGGAGTAAAGCTGCACACATTACTGTTAACTTATCATAATCATTTAAATAGGCTCCAATTGCACTATTAAAAATCATTTTTCGAGCAATAAAGTAAACCCCTAAAGAATGACAAAAACGCGAATGTTCCGCACTTTGATAGACCTGATGCGTCCCGCCTAATTGCTTGATTCTCCGAAGTCGCTGCATTTCATGACTATTGATTAAATCTAATATCAATGGTTGATCTACATGAATATAATTATGTACTGCATCACGAAAAACCTTACTATCTGTTAATTTCGTCTGTTCTAATCGATATGCCGCTTGATTCATCAGTCTTCCTCCTCGTACTCCTCAAAACGATATGTTTATTCTACATTTGGGTACTTCTTTATATCAACTTTTGATAAAAACATTTCTAAAGAACGAATAAATATTTTTTATCATCATACATAGCTTGATAAATAACAACTTCCTCCAATGTTTCACTATCTAACCCAATATTCATAACATAATATAGTTTGCCTTTGAAATGTCGATATAAATGTCGAGTCTTTAATTTTCGTTCCACGTTCTCACCACTTTTTCTATTTTCATTATAATACATCTTAAAAGTTTATGCTATAATTGAGTCTAGGAGGTATGACATATGTACATTAAAATCAATGAAGCAACAAACTATATTAAGACCCAATATCATGGAAAAATTGATTTAGCAATCATTCTCGGTTCAGGTCTAGGCCCACTTGCAGATGAAATTGAAAATCCTATCGAATTAGATTATCGCGATATCCCCCATTTCCCGATTTCTAATCTCATTGGACATGCCGGCAAGTTAATTATCGGTACATTAGAAAATAAAACAGTAATTGCCATGAAAGGACGTTTTCATTATTATGAAGGCAATGACATGGATATTGTTACACTGCCAATTCGTGTATTTAAAAGACTGGGAATTGATAATTTAATTTTAACTAATGCTTGCGGAGGAATCCGTGAAGATTTAAATCCTGGACAAATTATGCTGATTAAAGATCATATTGGTTTATTTGCCCCAAGCCCACTACGTGGTCCTAATCTCGATGAATTCGGCCCTCGTTTTAAAGATATGAGTGAAGTCTATAATCGAAAATTAGGAAAACTTGCTCATCAAGTTGCCGATGACAATAATATTAGTTTAAAAGATGGTGTCTATGCTTTTTTTAAAGGCCCAATGTATGAAACACCAGCAGAAATATTAGCATATAGAGCCTTAGGTGCTGATGCAGTGGGAATGTCCACTGTACCAGAAGCCATTGTTGCTCGTCACTGTGATATGAAAACTCTGGGAATTTCGTTGATCACTAATAAAGCCGCAGGACTTTCAAACCAAGAATTAAATCACCAAGAAGTTGTAGAAGCGGCTAATAAAGCAGAAAAAGACCTAGTTACTTTAGTAAAAGGCATTATAAAAAATTGGTAAACTAAAAGCATCATACTAAACTGACCCTATAGAAAACACATTTATCGTGTTTACTCTATAGGGAACAATTTAAAGATGCTTTTTTATTTTATTTGCACAGTATTTAATTTTCGATTAACTTCACTAATGTCTTTATCATCCATAGCCCGAAGATACTTAATTGGTTGATTGGAATCATAAACATCTATTTGATCGACCCCTAATAACCTATCTCCATCTTCACCGTAAATATATCCTTGTCCTGCTAAATCAATGTTTGATTCATCAAAAACAGAAACAAGCTCATATTTGTTTGGATCCTTAAAAACATCATAGTATCTAACTACTGCTTTCACGACAACTGCCTTACCAACCTTTTGATCATTTACCCTAATATGATTTCCTTGATAAAAATATACTCCCTCCAGACGATATCCATCCATAGCCTTAACTTGCTGCTGTGCAAAATTTGCCGCCCATTCCTTATCATATGCTATTTTTTCTTGACAGGCTGTCATTATAAAAAGAAATAGTAATAAACAAATAAATTTCTTTAATTGTTGCATTATCCTCTCCTCCACAAGCTATTATATCATAAAAATATTTTTTTATTTTAAATAATCTTTATATTATCTAAGTTCTAATGATATTTACAAAATCTATAAAAATAATACAAATCCTAATAAATACTAGTCATTTAACCGATTAACGGACTAATCGTAAAGCTCATTATTTTTAATAAACCATGAAAAAATTTCAAGTCTTGAAAAAAAACACACGCTAGAATGCGGGTTTCAGGCGATTTGTTACTTATTTGTTACTTATTTAGTACATTTTAGGACGTTTTTAAATACAAAAAAAGAACACAAAATCTTTCCCTTCTTAAAAAATTACTGTGTTCTTTATTATACTTGTCTTCATATTTTTGACTCTACTAACTATATATTTTTGTATTTGTTATAAATATGGTAAACTAGTGATGAAATCATTGGAAAAATAAATACTACAATTATATAATCTTCAAATAATTGCATAAACATCGTCTTACCCATTTTTAAATAAATATATAAAATACCCAAACAGAAAAATATAGATAACATAGATGAAAAAATTGGTATTATTATTTTAATAGTTTTCAATTTTGAATCAAGTGTATCTTGATTAGATTTCGAATTTTTGCATTTTTCCTCACATGTTAGTAAATCTACAGATTCTTTTTTTCTTCTATAATTATCAGCTGTATTTAATAGCTGATTTAAAATAGATAACTTATAAGATTTGTTATATTCGGCATTATAATCATTCATTATTTTTGTTATTTTTTCCATAAATGAATCCAGTTCATTAAAATCATCATTTTTATTTAATCTGCTAATTATTTCCCTTTTTTGACCATATAATGAATCTGTCTGCTGTTTAAACGTCTTCATTGATGCTTCACAACTTTCTTTAGTTACATCATAAAGGCGAACTAAATTATTATAGACAGTATCCTGTTTTTTTGATTCTAAATTTCCAAAATAATCATAAAAATAAGCTGAATCATTATAAATATCTATTTTTATAATAACATCATTAAAATATTGTTTAGCCTGAGAATAAGGTAAAGCTAAAGACTCGCAAAAATCAATAAAATTTTCAGGCTTTTTCATTTACAAAAATACTCCACCATATCTGCATCTGAAAGTATAGAACTACCGCTATGATTTGCATTTTTCCATGGCAATTCATCGTGAGTCTCATCCACTAATCTCCAAACATTCATGCTTAATTTATCCTTTAATATAGATATAATTAAACATTTTTCGTCTTCTGTAATATTTAGTTGTGAGTTTATTCCTCTAATTGGGCTTCTTCCATAGACATTAAAAGTGCTCCATATTTTTTTTATCACAGGCCCATATTCCCAACATTCAATATTATCTAAAAATGCCTTTTTATTAAATTCTTTCATGAAATTTCCTTGTATATAATACATCACTTTTTGTAATTGTAAATTACTAATATATAAACCATTTTCTTCTGCAAGTGAAATTACTTTTTTTGATAATTCTAAAGCATCATATTTTGATTTCATTTCACACTCCCCTTTTCTTATTACATCTTTATCCACTTTCATGATACCACATTTGTAACATTTTTTGATTAAAATTGCAATAAATGTTACAAAAATAAGTAATATGATTCCTTTAAACACCAATTTTCATCCCTTATTTTTATTTTCAACTATTAATATATATATATGTAATATTTTTTTAATACTTCTATTTTATCCAAAAAAATGAAAAAAAAACCTAGATCAATTAGACCTAGGCTTAAACTTTATATTTCTTTTATTGATGCAAAAATTCTGGTAATCGTTGCTTATAACACTATGAGTAGAAATTATGATTAATATCGAGTATACAAGTTGATAAAAAATGACAAATAACTATAATTGATATTGTACAATTATTGATCCCCACTATAATTCCAATAGTTGTATAATAGGGTATGGTCCTCCTTTCCCCTTAGCCATACCCAACCAAGAGCACAAAAGAGATATCTCCTCACTAGAGCCTTGTGCTCTTTTATTTAAAAGTTTAATACATTTGCATATTTTGTATAATGTAGTAGAATAGATTGCGTACAAATATTATTTTTGTACAATAGAATATTGTTCCTCTCCCATTAACAATATTCGAAAGTATACAAAGAGTACAAGTTCACCTCTCCCGTTTTGGGCTTGTGCTCTTTTTATATAAAGTTTATTGAAAATAATTACTTATTATTATATACTTTTATTAAGCATAGTACGTATTCCAAAATTATGCTAAAAACACAGTGTTCATTCCCATGTCACTGTGTTTTTCTTTATACAAAAAAGCCTAGATCAATGTGTGTGACCTAGGCTTGAATTTTATATATTTATTGTTTACGTGTATATCGCGATACCCATTATTAATAATACTATGAGATAGCCCCATATACAAAAGGGTATACTCTATCCTTGTGTTTAAACAGTTCCCCTGAATATCTTCAGCATTTATTTTTAAGTATACCTTTTCCATAATCTTTACATTTTAGTTCCTTTTAATAACCAGTCCCATGTATTAGATCCTACTACACCATCTTGAACAAGACCACGATTTCTTTGAAACACGATAATAGCTTCTTTAGTCTTTTTGCCAAAGTCCCCATCAACAACCAAATTAAATCCCACACTGTTTAATCGTTCTTGAATTAATCTAGTAATACCACCCTTCGCACCTTTTTTTACAGTTGGATAACTGGAGAATCCTTGTCTAGCAATTTCTGCATTTAATCTATTTAACCAGTCATCGACAGGTTGAGAAGGTTCTGGTGCAGGGGTTGATACAGTAGTGCCATAATCAATATAGGGACTTTTGCCATGTTTAGTCCATTTTCTAGATTTAGATCCATTTGAAACATTAGCACAAGTTGAAACTTGAACACCATTATCCCATTTAGGAGTAGCTTCAACTACTTTGCCATTACCAATATAAATACCCATATGACCTTTCATCCAGACGATTTCACCTGAAACAATATTGCTAAAATCCGTAGACACTCCGCTACACTTACTAATAATAGTATCAGCATTCTGATCCAATACACCATTCTTTAAATATTTACCATTATCAGGATAGCCCCATAAGATTCCTTTTAACAAACCAGAGCAATCCCACTGTCTTTTACCACCAGATGTTTTATTTCCGAAAGTTCCTAATTTATAAGCAGTAGCTGTATTTGCTACTGCTTTTACTTTATCCACTAATTGTGATGCTGTTAATACTGCCATATTATTTATCCTCCTTTAAATCAATTCCTTCGATTTCTGCACGAATTTTTAAGCATCTAATATAATTACCCATATACCCTTTTTGCTCTTTTAAAAGTTCTAAAGAACAACTAGGTCTAAAGTTTAAAGTTCCAGCTTCATATTTAACAGTCATTGCATCTAATTTATCATAACGGATTTTTGCTTGAAAATACTCACCTCTAAATCTCTCTTTATAACCGTTACTATTCATCATTTCGATAGTTTCATTTAATTCCATGTTAATTATCCCCACTTTCTTTATTAATTAATTTATCCGCCACTTCTAAACCTCTTGTTAAAATGGATGGTACGTTATAACCTGCTTCTACAAGATTTTCTATGATTGATCTAATCTCATTAACAGCTAATGACCCTAATACAAACCATCCGATTAATGTTGTAATGCCAAGATCAATTCCTAGTGTAGTGCCAATCTCTATAAATAAAACAGATGCAGCAAAAGCCACAAGAATCATAATCCAATAGCCTAATTTCTTTAAGACACCTAGCCATCCTTTTTGCGAATTGGTTTTATTGGCCAATTTCGATTTCATACAGCCAGTAATCCAATCAATAACATTAAATAATAAGAACAAAGCAAATAAAATCCAGTGTTCTCCAAAAATAAAGCTTAAAAAAGCGACTACCGCTCCAGTAATCGCATTGTATGTGTCCATGTAATTCATATTATTTAAAACATTCATTTTTTTCATTTTCCTCACCTTCAGTTTAAATTTTATTAAGTACAGCTAATACATAGCCTTCCTTGATACCTTCATCATTAATAATCTGTTTAATCTGCGTTAACTGTGATTTCGAAGTATAACTAACTTCTTCTTCGACAGTTTCGATTTCTCTAAATAAAATATAATCATTCTGCTCGTAATCATTTTGTTTTATAATTTTGTAATTTGATTCCAAAAGTTCACTAAATTTACTTGCCGTAACGTCTAATTCATGTGTTTTAATCATAATTTCATGCCGTCCTTTCATCTTTAATTTTTCGTGTACCATAATGTCAATACTACATCGTATCTAGTATTACCGTTGGTATTGATGTAAACATCTCCACCCGTAGTGACAAATAAATCAGTACTTGAATTTCCATTCATACCACTTATTTTATCGTTCGCTCGCATTGAAAATTCATATCTTATATTTCTATCAAAATTTGCAATATTTTCTATTTTTTTAAAAGCATTAATAGTACCTAAATTGTAAGATTTTTGATATATCTTTTTGCCATCTATCCAGTATTCGCCCGTAAACTGTTCTTCTGTACTATATTTAAAATAAATGTCCTTTTTCTCAATAGGGGCTGGAGGGACTGAATAATTTCCATTTTTCGTAAATACTGGTAATTCTTCACCATTTTTTAATATTTTTCCAAATATGTTCAAGTCATACTCAATTTGAAATTCACCTTCTTTATCGCAATAGCGTCCCCAGCCGACACCGTTTTTGTGAGGGGGAATATTAAGTATAACTTTACCAATATCTATATCGTGAATTACAGTTACTGTATTTCCAACATTATCAGTAATGGAAACTTCTACTTCATGGGTAGTATTTAACGCATAACCACTAAATACATATCCTTGTCCACTGTTAAACGCAGTTGATTTACTTGTATTGTTGATTTTTATACTTTTAGTTTTTATTGCATTCCCAGTTATAACACAATAAGTAAATGTAGGCTTAACATAAATGTAAGTACCCTTGATTATATCTTTAGTTCCCGAACTGTCGCATCTGTATGTTTCAAAAGTTAATGTAGGCAGTGTATACGCAGTAACCGTGACTTTAACCGTTTTACTTGCTGTTCTTCCTCGACTATCAGTAATCGTTGCGGTGAATGTTATATCACCGCTTTTATCAACCACACCGGTGGTATATGTATTTTTATCACCACTATAACTGTAATCTCTACCACTAATACTGTAAGTTTTAATAGTACTTCCATATACTCCTGATGCCCCGTTAATTGTTAATTTAATGCTGGATTTTCCTTGCAGATAGAGTGAACCAAATGGATTTACCGGTGTTGCAGTAATACTTGTAAAAGTCGGAACAATATTCGTCGGTATTTTAACAGTACAAGTACAAGTACTGCTTCCTATGTTCGTTCCACCATTAAAGGTATATGCTCGAAACATTATTGCTGTACTGTCCGCACCTGTTACACTATTTAACAAACTTAGTGGTGGTGTCCACGTAGCTGATGTGCTGTAGTCAGCACCTATACCAGTTTCAGGACCACCATTTAGACTATAATAAAGATGGTGAGTAAAATTATCTGATTTTCTATCAAAATAAATAGTTAACGCACTCCCAAAAGTTCCACCATCACATCGTACTCCTGACACTCTTGGAATTGTAGTTAATGTATGTGTATAACCCTGCTCGCTTGAACTGAACTGACTGTGACTTATCCAACCAGTAACGCTTATAGCTTTTGAACCGTCAGCATCATGACTAATAGTAACATCCCATGTACCCAAACGAATCGGTGTTGATGTAATTTTCTGTCCAGTACTTATACCAGTACTGTATACTCCGCCGTTTATACGAGCATATACTGTACCTGTTCCATTTGTAGTATAACCTGTGTTTGTTCGCCATACATCTATCCAAACTCGTACAACAGAGGTGTTTGAATTTATGTCATAGCTCAGCTCCTGACTGTTAACACTGTAGTTTATATATTTATTACTTGTTCCAAAAGTTGCCATTCACACACCTCCTAAGTTAATGTCAGACCATCAGTAGCATCATAATTCCAGCTGAATGTTCCGATATTTAATTTCGTCATTACAATGGCATATTCAATGTTAAGCTGTTGGTTTGACAGATATGCTATTCTGCTTCCATTTTGATAGAATCCTAATTCCGTATTAGATAATTTAACAGCAAAGGGACTATTGCTTGCACCTAGTTCTAATACACCATCCTGAAATCTAGCCCACTGTGAGATTTCCTCTTTTGTGGCCATACCAGTTAGATTATCATTAATACTGCTTATACTGTTTGTAATCAATGAAATTGAACTTGCATTTTGGACTATCTGACTGGATAACTGCTCTATCAAAGTTGAATTGTCAGTAGTAGAAGTCTGTAGTTTTTCAACCAGTGTAGTCAGCGATTCTTTAAGCTGGTTGATCGCAGAAGTATATTCAGTGGTAATATTCTGCTTCATATCATTGATATCACCAGCAAAATCATTAGTCACTTCCCATGTAGTACCGTTCCAGTATTTTAGAAGATTATCAGTTGTATCAAACCATAACTTAGTTTTATCACTAGGTGCAGTAGCACTATGAACCGTACCATCGTCACCTTTGTCACCCTTATCACCTTTAATCAAACTCCATGTATAATCACTGGCTGAAGTTGATTCCGTAAGGGTTGTCTTGTTGTAAGCTAAACCTATGTATGTTTTACCCGATGGATCATCAGACATATTAGCACCACTGGCACTTGTTGCATACTTAACCCATGTATAGGTTGTTTTACCATCTGTACCCTTTGGTCCCTGAATTCCAGTATCACCTTTCTCACCTTTGATTAAAGACCATGTATAATCTGAATAATTACTGCTTTCTGTTGCAGTGGTCTTATTATACGCTAAACCAATATATGCTTTTCCAGTTGGGCTGTCACTCATACCACTTGTAGGTGTATCCGCATATTTAAGCCATGTATAATACTGCTTCCCATCTACTCCTTTAGGTCCCTGTACGCCCTGTGGTCCTTCTATTTTAACCCATGAGTATTTATTAAAAACTGCACTGTCAGCTTCAGAAAAATCCACATATGTTCCAATATATTTACCTGGTGTTTCTCCATTATTTGAGGTAAAAGTTTTTCCGTCATCACTGTACTTAATATGTAGATACGAAGTTTGTCCATCGCTTCCCTTCGGTCCCTGAATTCCTTGTTCTCCTTTGCTTCCAGTATCTCCTTTGATCTTGCTCCATTTATATGAAACATATGAGCTCGGAGCTGTATTTGATGTTGTTGAGCATGTACCAATATAAACAGCATTCTCAGCACTGTCAGTCATCGGGTTACCATTAGCGTTTTGAGAGTATCTTATATAGAAATAAGAACTTACTCCATCCGCTCCAGCAACCCCCTTAATTCCCTGAGGTCCTTGTTCACCTTTGATTTTAGACCATGTATAACTGTCAACATTTGTAGGATCATTAGAATTAAAGTCTACACACTGTCCAATATAATCACCTGCTGTCTCTCCACTGTTTGCAGTAAACGACTTCCCGCCATCATTAGAATATTTTATATGGAGATAAGAAGTCTTGCCATCTACACCATTAGTTCCCGGTATTCCTTGTGTCCCCTGAGCTCCCTGAATTCCCTGAAATCTCGCCCATGTATATTTTGTTGGATCTGTACTGTCGGTTTCAGTGTAATCAACATAAGTACCAATATAAACCGACGGAGTTTCCGTCATTTGACTAGAGCTTGTCGGACTGGCAACACTGCTATATTTAATGTGAAAATACGAAGTCTTTCCACTAGAACCATCATTTCCTTTAGGTCCAGCCGGTCCTTGAATTCCCTGATTACCTTGTGGACCCTGAAGTCCCTGAAGCCCTTGTGGACCAGTATCGCCTTTATCTCCGGTAATGACGAATGGAATTGTTGTTGAGGTAGTATTATTACTAAATTTTGTCGTATCTTTGCGCCATAGATACTGCCCATTTGCTCTAACCGGTTGAGCAGTTATCCATCCGCTGTCAGGTGGTGTCGTACTGCTGGCATTAACTGCAAAGTAAGGTGTGATACTAATCACACTAACACCATCATCCCCAGTTGGACCTTGCGGTCCCACTGCTCCATCTTTTCCATCACTACCGTCAGCACCGTCCTTACCCAGTACATTTAAACTAAATGACGTAAACAGTTTAATACTTGTGTTTTTATACGATACATAACAGACATATGTAACCGCCGGATTAGCCTTGGTCATAATATTTTTACTTACATTCAATATTCCATTGCTAACATTCTCGCCATTCGTAAGTCCAGTTTCTGAACTGTTGATTATCTTTTTAAAGACAATATCACAATTACTTAAATCCACATTTAATAATCCATCTAAAACTGCTGGAGTAATCGTAATGTTGTTAATTTCCCAGTTAGGGCTATAAGTTCCGTCAGTATTTAAAATCTGTACTAACTGTGAACCGGTAACATCAAGAAAACTGTTGCCTAAATTAGCAATGTCATTATTATCAGTTATAGTTACACTTCCTGTATCTAATTCAATTCCGCTTATAGAAACTATACACTTAAAATTAGCACTTACATCAATATCATTGCCTGTCAATGTCACTGATTTGCCAGTTTTAAATTTTTCTTCATTTTTATACCATTGAAACTGTATATCAGTCTGGTCAGGTGTAATATCAGTAGTCCCGTTAACAACTTGACAAGACAGGACAATTGATTTATTTTGTTCATTTAAAACAGTTGCATCTGATATCATAAAAGCTCTATATAAAGAAGTATCAATATCCTCTATCTTAGTATTGATTTCTTCTATCTTAGTGTTAATTTCTTCATTAGTAATTGTAAGCTGCCCGACTTTTTCATTAAGCCCTTCTTGCTCTTTTGCGATGACATCCAGTTTAAGTGATTCCTGATCTTGCGTTATCTGCAGCTTTCGTATGCGTGTTGTATTGTTTATTCTCTTGATAACACGTTCTTCATTTTTGGTAGTTACGGTTCCATCTATATCAGATAATAGAAAATTTCCACCCTTAAATGTATTTGATAAATCAATTACCATAAAATTGAATTCATCATTATAATTAATCAATTTACCTGGTAATAAATTATCAATAGAAATCATCTTTACAGATTTTACTGAATAGAATGTTAAACCATCGAACTGTTCGTATAGAGAATCTACAATCAATTGTTCATCGAGATAAAGATTATTTGCATTAAGAAACATCGTATTTCCTGTTTCATTACCTGCTTCAAGTGGATTCAATCCATTCTCTGCATATATACGAGTCACTTTATAAACTTCATTCTTTTCATAATTTGTTAAGGTATCTGTGTTTGCAAATACATCCTTTGTAACTTTTACAAATTCAAGCGAATTAATTTCCTTTGCAAACACGTTAGCCCCGCAAAGTTCAGCTATCCAGCCTAGATAACTTCTTATAACAATTGTATTGTCATACCACGCAACTTCTTTATTCAATACATAATCAGGAATGTTAGTTCTGATTATAGAAAAACCAGTTAGACTTTCTATTTCATCCAACTGGTCTTTTATTTGTACTGGATATGTAAGTTTTGTATCATACGCAATATCTAGAGAATAGTTATTGTCATACAGTTTTAGGCTCAACGATTTAGTATACTTTTCGGGTTGATCATATATCTTAAAATATCTTTTATCTGAAGCATTAGTTTCTTGAATTTCCCAATACACTTCAGTATCAAGATTATCGAGAATTCCATCATAGTTATCAAACTTAAGATTCAGCTGGATTGTTGGAACATTACCAATAAGATAACCCTCCGCAAAAGAACTTGAAATCTTATAGTCAAGCAGTCGACTTGTCACATCTAAGTTTCCGTATTTAATTAGCATGACTACACCTCAATCAATGCAAAAGAAAAGGACTTAGCTTTAAGTCCCTCTTTCGTCCTAATGTAATTATAACTTTTGTTTCCCGCATACATTTTTCTAGTGGCACGGATTCCATGAGTTGGAATAAATAGTTCTGCGTCAAACTCAGCAGGAGTTACCGCATTGAGAATATTCATGATGTCGATTGTTGGTGTTATGTTCCATGTCAATGTGACTTTTAACATATTTGATCTAATTCTATTTCTTCTTAGAACACCTGTAGCCACTGGTCTAACACTTTCACCGTCCAAATCCTGAATTTCAACTTTAATATCAGAAGGTGTAGACAAAGCTACACCATTCACTTTAATCAATGCTTCATTTGCCATATACTCCCTCCTCTTAATAATCAAACACTGGTTTACCAGTTTGTACCTCATATTCTTTAATATTATCAATTACCATCTTGGTCAGTACCTTCCCATTTTCCAAAACAAAATTAATGACATAAGTTGCTCCATTTCCACTATCCCCATCAAAAGATAATCTATCTGCTAATTTTTCAGCAATCAGATCAAGTCCCTGGGTATTACGTTTCAATGGAATTACAGCCTCAGTACCTGCCTCACCAAAAATACCTAAAGTTGGTTTGTTTACCACTGTTCCTTCGGCTAGCAAAGGAATTTGTGGTACGCTTATCGTGCTAATCCAGTCAAAAGGTTTAAGTCCTAAAATACTTACTTTTTTTATTGATTTTAATGCACTGTTTATACCATCGAATGGAATTTTAATTACTTTATTGATTCCTTTAATAATTGCATTTACAACAGCCTTTAAGCCATTTAGAATACCGTCTTTGATACCATCGAATACAGCACCTCCTGTACTAAATACATTTTTAACTGCTGTCCATGCATCGCTGAATTTGCCCTTGAACCAGTCCACAATATTTCCAAATGCATCAGTAATATTGTTCCATACGCCTTTGAAAAACTCCCCAGTTCTGCTGAAAGCACCGCATATATTGTCCCATGCATGATCGAATATAGTTCCAAACCATTCCGCAACATCAGAAAATGCAGTTTTAACATTTTCCCACTGCTGCCCAAACCATTCACCTAAAGGCGCAAATGTTTCACAGATACTATCCCATGCATTGCTAAATATCTTACAAACCTTCTCCCATGTATCACTCATATTTAGTGTAAAGATTCCAACAAAGAAATCAGCTACCACTTGAAATGCACCAAGAATAATATCGGCAACGGTTTTAATAACAGAGCCAGCAATTTCAAATATCGTAATAAACGCTGTCTTTATAAATTCGACAATAGGTTTTAGCATTGTATTCCATAACTTTGATAAAGTTTCAATAACAGTATTAATAGCCGGCATCCATCCCTGAAGAATATCGCACACAGCTTGTATTGCTATTCCTAAAACACTGACAAGAAAATCCGCAATCGGGGCAAGAATGTTAGTCCAAAATGCTAAAGCAATGCTTGCTATAGCTTCTACTACTGTTAAAAATACATCTGTTAATAAATTCCCCAATGGGAGCAGCACTGTATTAAAAAGCATTACCAGCGTATCAAAAATTGGTAAAAGGCAGCTTGTATAAAAATTCTGAAGTATTCCTAATAAAGCACCTACCGCATCATTCACAAGATTTCTAAAAGACTCACTAGTCTGATATAAATAAACAAGTGCTGCGGTTACAGCTGTAATAACACCTACAATTGCAAGCATTGGAGTATTTAATCCGGTAAGCATAACACTCAATGTTTCAATTACCCCAACATCCTTGAATAAAGCAAATAATGCACCTATATTAGTAAATAAATTTTTTATTGGGCCCGTTAATGCGGCCCAATTTTTGATCACCTCAAAAGCAACAAAGCCCGCTAAAACTCCAGATAACAGACTTGTAATGACAGGAGCATTGGTCTTGAGAAACTCTTTAAGCCTATTGACATAGACCATCACCTTATCAACAGTAGCCTCAATACCGCTCGTATCCGGCTCCTCAAACGCACTGCCCCAGTCGATTGGATCAATGGCATATCCGCCACCTCCGGTACCAGCGCCAGAGCCACCACTACCAGAACTAGAATCACTCGCACTGATTGTATTTAATTCATCAAACCCGGCCAATGAACCTAACGCCTTAGCCGTTTTCTTGGCTTGACCTTCTGTACCCTTTAATGCATTATTTAGTCCACCTGTAGAAGCTGTTGCTGTTTTTGCAGCGTTACTAGCAGAAGTAAAACCATTCGATGCCTGCTGTCCTGCCGACTTCTTGCCAAATAACCTACCAAAAACTGCACTTACAACATTCGCAAATGTAATCAGTTTTCCAATAATCATATTCAAAAACTGTACTACAGGCGTTAATGCGGCAATCAAGCCGTTTCCGATAATCCCCAAAAGCTGTTTAAATCGTTCCTGAAGGATACGAATTTGATTAGCCCAGCTGCTGCTTGTTCTTGCGAAATCGCCTTGAACAAAGGCTAATCTATCCAAAACAAAGTTATATCTTAAAGTTGTTTGCTCTGCCTGATTCATATCACTTATATTTTTATTAATACCTTGTGACAATGCATAAGCCTGGAGATTTGTTTGAGTCATTACAACACCTAGCTCTTTTAAAGTTTCTGTCTCACCTGTAAAAACAGATTTTAAACGCACATCAGCAAGATCTTGAGATATGTTATAAAATGATGCGACATCACCTGTTAAACCTGCCAAAGTGACCGCCATATCACTGGCTGCGTTTTCATTTATACCGGCACTTTTAGCCATAGTCATGTAAGTGCCCGATGTTTTCTTGGCGCTTAACTCGCTCATCCCAAATGCTTCAAGTGCTGATTTAGAAAACTTTTCAGCTTTCCACGCCATGGAGCCAAACGCTACATCTACAACGTTCTGCACTTCAGTAAGATCACTTGCAACCTGTAAAGCCTCTTTACCAAGTTTTAACAGTCCAGTTCCAACCGCTAATCCTACAAGTGCTGATTTTATACCTGATATAGCTGATTTGATTTTAGATGTCTGCGCAGTAACATTCTGGGTAGCTGACTTCATTTGAGTTTGAACTTTTGCAAGTTCATCTCTAAACTGCTTTGTTTCAGCGTTGATTATTACTTTTAATTCTTCTACTGTCCTTAGTCATCAGCCCCAATCTGTTTATTATGGTTATAAGCGAACCTTTTTCTTTTTTCTTTAAATTCCTCTAATTCGTTTATTTCTTTTTGCTCCTCTGCTTTTTTCTTTTCTTCCTTAAATAAGTCAGGATAGTAATCCCATATTTGCTTAATTTCAACATTGTCTTCTTTTTGAGAAAATAATAATCCAATTCCTCTGATGATTTGGTCAGCCAGAATAGAGTTATCTATAGCCCGTTGTTTTTGTTTCATTATCTCTTTTCGATTAAAAGAATCAATAATATCCTTGATTTCATCTAAACTTAGTTCCCAAAAATAAAAAGGATCTATCCCGCAGTCAACTGCATTTGGGTAAATCCCATTTATTAAGTCTGATATATTAGTTACAGTTGTTCTTTGGCTTCGTCCAATTTCTCGCTCATCATTTCTGCCATTGAACCAGAGAAAAAACCCGACGCTTGATAAATCGGGAAAAACACATCTGTCATGAATGCAGTTTGTGATCCTCCCTCATCCACATATTTTTCAAACATTTCTTCTACATCCTTATATTTGATACCGTGGTGAAATTTTTGCATAGCACCATGTGTAATTGTAAGCATAATCTTTAACGCTGGAACACCATTATCCAGGACGTTAACAAGATTAGTCTTAAACTGTTCTTCAAGTTTAGTAATTACACTTGTTGTGAGTTTTAATTTATACTCAACTCCATCGACTTCCCACGTAGCCCATGGGATTCTTTTATTTTCTTCCATAGCTGCCTCCTTATGCAATTTCTGGGTCAGTGATTGTCAATTTACTTTGAAGTGCAATGTTTAAGTTAAACTCAATAACACCATTAACTCCACCACCAGTTCTTTTAACAGAAACCTGACCATCAAATTCAGTTGTAGTTCCATCCTTTAATGTTTCTTTAAAAGTAGCGATCTCCCCACTCTCCTCCAAAGCTCTCATCAAACGATATGGACTGTCTGTTGATGTATTTTCATATTTAAATTTATAGGTGATATCACCTGCATCACCGATACCCATTTCATACTGTTTAACGGTATCATCAAGATCTGTATTCTCTACTTTTTCAGGATCAACACCCATTTCAGGAATTTCTTTTAATCCTTTTAATTTTGTATAAGTACTTTCAGTAGCAGATTTTTTCTTATACTCTAAAGTTGCTCCATTTGCTAACATATAAATACCTCTCTTTCATTAATTTTTATGATACGCAAAAATTTTATTTGTATCTACAATTGCTTCATATCTCATAAGTTTATGCTTCATGCCCGAAGGCTCGCCAATATCTGAACATGAAATACGTTTAAAACCAAATTCAGCAATAACCTTATCAATATCAACTGCAGTCGATGAAGTACTCTTATTGCTCCAGATATCAATCCTAATGCGAATTAGTGATGAAGCTTCACCTTCATCGGTAACTTCATAAACACAGTTCTCTTCCTCGCAGTAGCTGACTGCTGGAAAATTTGTGAAATCCTGAGGATACGTATCGCTCAGATTATCAACAACTTTTTCAAGCTGCTCAACTATCTTATCTTTAATATTGATCATTTTTTCATCACCTTGACTATTTCCTTTCCAATATATCTATTCATCTCTTTAGTAATATCTTTTTTCTGATCATGCAGCGCTGGATAGAGATACGGCCGTGCCGGCATACCATTAGTACGGTATCCGATAACTTCACCACCACTTTCTACAACACCCAAGCCATAATACTCAGCATCATCAACACTCATAGCATCAGCAGGTATCATCCATCCAGTTTGTGAATATTTAGGATTAACATTTGGAGAAATACCCGCATGTTTTTCCTGACCATTGGGACCTGTTCCAAGCTCATAGTAAATGCCATAATCAAGATTAGTGTAAACAGTACTGCTTGCTCCACTAGGCCTCTGTTCTGTTCTTTCCTTGATTGACCTACCTAAATTACCGCTCTTAGAATTAACCAAAAGACGTGCCTGCTTTTGTACAAGTAGACCACCTCGCTTTACTGATTTCTTTAAGATTTCACCCTGAACTTCATTAGACATTAAATTAAGCTTTTTTATGAGTTTATCCGCATTTTGAAATGTCATCTTAATTTTTCCAACTCAATGAATTTAAATTTGGGATAGCTCTTAATTGAAACCACCTTATATTCCGGCTCATCAATATTTATACATATGGCATCATTTTCACTTATATTTAAATCACCATAATAATTCATGTTAAGCATATAGGCTAGTCTTAGCCCATAAAGTTCCGCTTGTACTTTTCCACCAGCTGGCCAGATTACCGCTTCACCTTCAACAGGATCAAGATATTCTAAAGCTGTATTACGTTCAGTATCTTTTTTTACGATATATTTTCTAAGTTTGAATTTCTTCATCTTTCTTCTTAGCATTTAATCGCCTCCTAGCAACAGCACTAAGTCTATATTTATCGATACCCGAAAGTATCTCATCTTCACTGCGATAGCTGCGGTTTACTCCGCCCTCGCTATGACTTGACTCCCCGGATTCACCATCTCGTTCATATCTCGCAACTGCAAGATCAAACTTGAAATGTTCAAGTTCTTTCACCAATGACGGGCGATTAGTTTTTTCAAGAACAGTTTCCTCAGCTTTATCAAGAAAAAGAGAAACCGATATATCGTCAGTTTCTCCTGTTACTTTCTTAAACTCTTCTTCGATAGTCATTACTGATTACCTTGAGCATCCTTAATGATTTTACGAAGTTCATCACAATTCAGCCCGTCACTATCCAAACCAAGTTCTTCAGCAGTTTTCTTTAAATCCTCCAGCTTCATTTTAGATAAAGGAACTTTTTTGTCCGTATCTTGATTAGACTGTTCTGATACATCAATTCTTTTGTAGCCAAGCTTTGCAAACCTAGAAAATTCTTTTTCATCGATAATGAGTTCTACATTTTCTTTTAAAACACGCATATCGACACCCCCTATTCAGTTGGTTTTGCATCTTTGATATTTACAAAAATTGAATCTTCTTTATTCTCTAAAGTCCATAATTCATGGAATCTACGATAGTCCATTGCCCATGCATTTGCTTTTTGATTTGTCAATGGATCGAAGATTCTCATTACATCCTGTTTAGAAATAGCGATTGGTGTTGCTCTTGGAACAATAATAAAGTTTGCCTCCAACGCTTTAGTTCCTTTCACATATCCGCCTTGTTCTTGACCTGTTGTTTTACCATCATAGATTGTAATTGAAGAATACATTCTGTTTTGTGGTGTTTCAATGATTGGTACATGATCAACTGCAGGAACAATTGTATCAATACCACCTTGAGAGAATGTAACAGAAGTAAGTTTCCCCGCCATTTCTAACTCTAACTGCAGTTTTGCTGCTGCTGTCATATGAATTACTAAATCTCCGTTATACCCATTATCTCTAATCTTAGAAATTCCTGTCTTTACCTTCTCTAACATTGTTGTTTTCTCTGGTGTATACCCGTATTCAACCATAGTTCCTTTAGTAATTGCAGTTGTAATCAATTTTGATAAACGATATGCATCGATTTCCGGTACTACCCACATTCTTTGGAATTCACCCATTACTGTAGATGCTGTTGCTACAAAGTTTGTTTCATCAACATCCATAGGATCCAATTGAAACTTACGCCCACGATCTTGAGTCATTGTTCTTGTTTCATAAGACAAGTTAATTGCACCCTGTTGATAACCGTTATCACGATCATAGGCTCCTAACCCCTGTAATGCAATTTTAGGAATCTTTACCTCAGCACCTCCGCTGTATCTTACCTGACCGGCATTTGCTTCCATCCATCCTGTCAATGCTTCCTGTTGTGCTACTAAATCTAATGTCTGTTGAAATAAAGTAGCTGTTGCTAATGTGTTAATTGGCATAAATTAATCATCCTTTCTATTTGCCCATCATATTTTTATAAATAAGTTCAGCATCTGTTGTTTTATCATCAGTTGCTTTTTTAATCGGCTTACCGCCTTTGATACGGTCCTCTACTGCTTTTTCTACTGCTGATTGAAATGCTTTTTCTACTGTTTCAATCGATTTGTTGCAGCTCTCAGCATCAGTAAAATTTAAAATTTCGGCCAACGTAATAGGAAGCCCTTTATCCGCCAACTGTTCTTTAGCTTGGGCAGTCAATTCTCTACGAGTAATTGCTGCTTCTCTAGTTTCCAGATCCTTAGCACGTTTTTGCTCCTGATACTGCTTTTTCTCTTTTTCACTCATGCTGGCCAATTTCTCGGCCTCTGTCTGTTGATCAACAAGCTGTTTTTCCCACGACTTACGCTCTTTAGCTAATCGACCTTTAATAATATTATCGACTTCATCCTGAGTAAAAGTCTTGGTTTGTTCTTGGCTTTCATCATTTTTACCATCTTCTTTGCCTGAAGTATCTTGATTATCACTACCGCCGGCATCTTCATCAGCAAACAATTGAAGATTTAGTGGATACGCTAATGGCCACTTTCTAAATAAATCTTTACTCATAAATTCCTCCATTTTAAGTCCGTATGACTATCCCATCTTTTTTTGTCATAAGTTTTTGGACATAATAAAGGCGAGATTTCTCTCGCCATGATTAATTTATTTTTCTTTCTGCACTTGTTTGATTTCAACTGCAACCCCCGCTCCGACTAACTCCTTAATGCGTTTAGGATCAGCAACTGTCATTAAGGCTCCTTCACGGTAAGAAAGACCAGTATTCTTATCGATCATATTCTTTACAACTTTTAGTTTTGCCATCTAACCACCTCCTTTTAGGTAAAATAAAAACACGCTACAAGTCAATTAACGTGTTTTATAAATTTATAAATCAAATATACTGTGCATATAGCTATCCAAATTAATAATAGAATTAGTCTAATCTTGAAATATAACTACATCTTGTCATTAGCTCCGTTATTTTCATATAACTGTCGTCTTTAGCCATATAACTCAAGTTCCTTTCTCAATGCATCATTATAAATTTCAACAACTTCCCATCTTCCGCCTTCATATTCATGATCATAAGCTGCTTTAGGGCGAGCCGTAGGATAAAGATAATCTTCTTCACTGTCATCAACAATGCGAAGCATTCCGCTATCAACACCAACACAATCGTAAACTTGATTGTTAGTTAAACCGTCAACACCAAATGACTTACCAATATATCTAAGCTTTCCATACAATTCCATTTTTATTTCTTTATCAAGTTCACACTGATAAACCATTATAGTTTTCATATTAATCTCTATCCTTTCTTAATTTCACTTTTGGTTCATATTGATGCTTATCATGTTCATACCAATGAACATCAAATATATATTTATCTGACGTAACTTTTGCAACTTTTTTAGACCAATTATCAATGTTCCCGCCGTATTTTTCCGATAATCTTTTTGCTGCTCTAAGAGTTTTATCGCTACCTTTTCCCGCGATAATATGTGTATTCATTAAAGCTGCCCCTGTTGGGATAAATCCCTGCTCACCTTGCCATACATAATCAAGATGTTTATGCAGTATCCATCCGTTATTTGTCGCTTTGTATAATAATTTCAAGTCTTTCCAATCCTTACCATCATTATACTTCAAATCTTGAAATTTTGCGAACGTCTCCGGCAACTCTATACCACCAATAACACTCTTATAACGATTAAATTGTTCACGATCCTTTTTAGCATTTAAGACTTTCTTTCTAAATATTTCAACAGTATCCTTACCGTATTCCTTTTGCTGATTTCTAAGCCATTTCTGATAGTTTTGATTAGCACTAACAATTTTATCTTTACCTGTGACTGGATCCCTAACTCTACGCTTCATCTTAGCTTCAATTGCCTTATTAATAACCGGCTCAGTTGATGACCTGCAGTTTGGATGTAATGGTGGAACATTTACCCCCTGCACTGCTTTATCAAGCGGTATAGTTGAATGGTCATGTGTTTGACAGATTGGAGATGTCTTCATATCATGCACCGCACAAAAACGTACCATTTCAATATCAGCTTCTCGATACGCTTCCATATCTAAAGCATTACTAATAAAGTCACTCTCTGTACAAATAAGTCTTCTGGAATTATAAGCACCGACAGCAAACTTTTCAACGATCGTATCAGCCATCTGTTTTTCACTTTTACCAGTTAACACACCCATCAGCATTTCTTCTTTGACTGAGTCTGCTAAATTCTGGGTATTATCCCAGATACGCTCGCTATAGTTTTTACCACTCCATTTAGAATTAAGTAATTTATCGGTAACCTCTGGATCAATATTTTCAAAGCTAAAGGCTATACTGGTTCTTTCATGGAGATTATAGATTGAGTTAAAATAAGAATCATATGCTACATCAATATACGTGAGTGTATTGACTTCTTTTTCACGCTTGTAGACTTCTCTCATCATCACATCGAGATTCTTCTGTGAGTCCTGAAGCTTATTGATTCTGTATCGATACGCTGGAGCTTCTAGTTCTTTAAGAAGTTCTTTTCTTTCCTCACCTTTAGCTCCTGCCTTTAATCTTTTAAGCATCTGATCATATGAAGTTGGATCAGTTAAATCATTTAACAGAGCCTTGGCTTCAGCCTCACTTAAACTATGCTTTTTCCTGTATTTATCAAAAACACCCTGGATCTGTTCATTAAAATAATAACAGGATTTTTGATAAAGCTTTGCCAGTTCCTGACTTGAGGCTTCTGCGATTTCCATAGCTCTTTGAATATGTTCAGCCTGTCTATTACGCCAGTAGTTACTCACTCTAATACCTCAATAAGAAACTTCATAAATTTGTTAAGCAGCTTTATTATTGGGAGCAGAATCTTTTTTAGCTGTTTATTTATTTTTGTTTTTATCTTCCCCATCAGCTTCTTCATCATCTTCACCCCCTGAGTTGTTAAACGGTACATTATCTGCTACACCAAACATTTTTTGCTGACGTTCCACTGCTTTGTCGTTCTCTTCATCAACTTTTTTAATTTCAGTTTGGGCATCTTCAACAAAATCAAGCTGATTCAACAATGTTTCCTGTGATACGAAACCTTTTAAATTAGTTATAATTTGAGACAGCTCCAACAAGTTCTTAGGCAGTCCTCTTGAAAAAGTTGGAATGATTGCAGTTGGATTAATCGAAATCGCTTTAAGATTAAGATAATTACAATACAATGTTATACGCTGTTTAAGTGCCTTTTTATAATAACGCTCTTTAGTTTTAGTTATCATCTCAAGACCAAGTAACTTATATTCCATTGCCACACCTGAACTGTTGCCAACAAAGTTTTCATCAGTAAGATTAGGAACATGGCTGAATGTATAAATATCTTCTTTAATAGCTTTTCTTAATACTTCCATTCCCGATTCATCAAAAGTTCTAGCAATGTATTCTGCTTTTGCATCAAGCGGTAACTCAAGTAAACCATTTTCTTTAAGTATCTTAACTACCTCACTGACTTCTTCTTCATCATCGCCCATCAAAGCCCCATAAACTACAAGAAGCGCTTCAACAAACTGTTCTTTGTCATTTACGCGGTCACTCATCAACGTGTTGTAAGCGTCAATTAAACTAATCTGTTGTTCAAAATCACCAACTCCATTTTTATTATTTAGAATCTGAATAATCGGGACATCACCTAAAAAATGTTCTTTTGGTTCTTCATCTACATAAACATTATTTTCATAAGTTCCTTCAAGCAGCAGCTCATAGATATAATTTTCTGTTCCAACAGTAGCCTTGTATTTGTACTTTCCGGTAACAGCATCTTTAAAGCGATAGTAATAAACCCCAAAAAGAATATTTTCTTCAATAGTATCATCACATACTAGAAATGTATGTTCCGGTTCTAGATTTTTTGATACTGGTGTTGTCTCATTTTCTTTAACATAGACATACTCATACGCAACACCTGCAACACTCATATCAAGCGCATTGTCATGATCAACATCGTCAACATCAGCCAAATCAAATGCGTCTGTAAGTTTATCAATATTCATTTTCTTATCACTTGTAGAAAATGATATAGCCGAGCTTAAAAAGTAACCCGTCGCAGTATCGCTTATATCCTTTGCGTGATTACATACAACTTTATTATTACTGGAACCCTTTATTTTTTTAGTTCGCCCTTGAACCTTATGTTTACCATCATAATAGCGCTGATTTTTTCTAATTTTAGATGCCACGCTAGAATGCTTACGAATTAAATCCCTAATCATCGTTTTATTTAGATTTGTTTCATCATAATCATTAGCATCGATTGTAAAATTTTTCATCAGCTACCTCCTTGATTTGTATATTTAGAGCGGTTTTTACCTGCTCTTGCTTTATTTCTAATAACATCTGTTTCACATCCATAACGAGCTGCATCAATCGTATGATTATTCTTATCAGGAAATTCACCTTTTAAGTTTCCCTCCCTATCCTTTTCAATTTCATAGTCATTAAACTCTCTAGCAGCGTTAGGACATCGTGTGGGGTCTATAATTATCTGTTCTAGATCCTGAAGCCATTTAATCCCGTTTTCTACACTGTCAGGCCCTTTCTTTGCACCAACGATATTTAATCCCAACAACTTGAATTCGTTAATTGTACGAGGTTCAGCACTATCTGCTGTAACTAATTTGTTTAAAGGATTTAGTTTTTTTATTTTCTTTACTGCTTTCTTGTTTGAAAGACGTGTACCATAAACCTCACCAAAAATAAAAAGACGTCTTCTCGTCTTGTCATAATTCATTTTTAAATAAGCTAATGGATCACCGGCATAACCAAAATCAAGTCCGTTCTTCAAACGATCAAATACTGCAATCTCATCATCACTGATTTCTCTAATATCAAGATTAGTGAACACTTCACCGCCAGTGCCCGTAACTTCTCCAAGATAATCATGATTGTACTTTTCTTCATTAATAACCTTTAAATGCTCCGCTTCAATAAGAAACTGCTCGCCAAGCCACTCTCTCGGCGCCTGAAGATAAGTAGTATGACTTATGTAAGTATCTGGTCTTTTGATAAGGACTTGCTTATTACACCAGTTTCTTTGACTTTCAGGAGGATTAAACGAGTAGAATACACAATATTCAGGACCACCACGCAAAAGAGACTGATTAATATTCCTGATCTTATCGTAGGATTCAAACTCATCACATTCTTCATACCATACATATTTCACATATCCGACAAATACCTTTGTAGATTTAAGTTTCTTTGGGTTATCAGCACCCTTGAATAAAATAACCTGTCCTGTTGGCTTATATGTCATTTGTAGTTTAGATTCAGGTATTTCCCAATCCTCCTGAGCGTTAAGCATATAAATACCCCATTTGATCTGTTCATATACTGAACCTCTCAAAGTATCCTTTACCCTTCTAATAACAACTGCATTAGACATTAGGCCATTTTGTGCATCTCTCATAATGCCTAAAGGAATTTCAATTCCTATAAATGATGATTTAAGAGACCCTCGACCACCTTTTAACCAGTAATGGGTATATTCGCACTCCTTAATCAGTTTATGCACATCCCAAAACGCAGGACCAATTATTGACTTCAAACTAACTTTTTTAGCCATCTATATCATCAACTATCATCGTTTTGCCATTGGAAGTAACATCAACCTTTTCAGTCCACATTCCATAACGTCTCCCTAATAGTTCAGCAGCCCTTAGACTTTCCTTTTCATCAGGCGGTTTCTCAATAACCTCCTGCATGCCGTCACCGCACATGGCCAGTACACTCGAAGTTGATTCACCACGCATTACTGAAGTTAGATATTCCATGACTTCCTGTTGTTTAGCAACACGTTTACTGGCGATTTCATCCAGACGCTGCTGAATATAATCCCAGATTTCTTTTTTCTTCAAAAGTTTATTTGCTCTAACTGCAGCAGCATTATCGCTCTTGATATTAGAATAGGCAGCTTTATATGCCCTGGTGCCGTTTAGATCAATCAAATATTCATCTGCAAATATCTTTTGTTTTTCGGTCATAAACGACACCTCACTTTCTTAAATTAAATTATTTTTTCTTTTCCAATCTTCATAGATTCCAAGTTTTTTGTACTTCTTTTTTAATTTTCTTGGAAGTCTTGACTTCATTGAAGTTGTAGTTGTTCTTCCTAAAGCATTAACAAACTTTGCCAACGATTCCGCAAATATTTGAAAACTTTCACCGATACCTTCAAGAAAAAGATTAAGTCCTTTTGATATTTTTTCTGCTGGTTCCATATTTTCTTCCTCCTCTTAAACAAAAAAACCTCTGCACTGCAAAGGTTACAATATTCAATTTGGTTGCAGGAGGTGGAATTGCACCACCAACTCCAGGAAAGGACCCTGGTAAGCTGCTACTTGCTATATCCTGCCATAATAAAAGGCACTGCGTGAGGAGTGCCATTATTTTTCTAAATCATTCCATTCATTGTATACCTTAATTAAGGCCTTATATGGTGAAGATAATGAATTAAGTTTATATTCAAACTGCTCATCTTCAACTATGTCTTTTATACATTTATGATACTGCTTTTTAAATCTTTCTTTATCTACTTTATCATCTAGATATTTTGAACACGCACTATCATAGGTGTTTAAATATTCTTCTTTTGCAGCCTTAATTGCTATACTATATCTTTCACTATTGTCATTCGCTAGCATTAAATCAGTAAGACGATATTTACTTTGAGCTATGCTTTGTTCAATGGTTAATTCTATCTGACCTTGACTGTTTTTATTTTGTTTGTGTGTTTGATATAAAGCAAACACAGATATAATTATTGCAATTATAGCTAATGTTGCGCTTACCTGATCATTGGTCATTATCTTCTGTTCCTCTAATCATCTGTAAAAAGTCAGTTTCATCCCTACTATCTCTCTTCTCATAATTTCCCTGGTAGACATCAAAATCCTGGTTACTGTACTTTATCTCTGGCTCATACTTTGGTTGCTTTTGTTCTTGTTCTCCTGGTTTGAATGGTTTCTTTTCATTCATAATTCTTTCCTCCCGTTATTATGATACTCAATTATACCACAATATCCAACATAAAGCGACACCACAAATATTAATGAAAGGAGGCATTAAATGAATGGCGTATCAGCACCAGGTGATGCCGCTTTATCTGAAGACAAAAAAAGCTCTGGGAGAATGAGCTTTTTCATATTTGTATAATCAAGGGGAAGTATAAGAAACACGAATCAACCAAAAAGAAATTAATCATCTGTGTGTCTTAACCAAAAGACCACATTAACATAATAACACCTATTTCACTGCCATACCATGACACGGACTGACAACTTTATTAAATTTCAAGATTATTTATAGCATTTCGACGATAGCGATACACATTACGCTCTGAAAAACCCATTTTTTTAGCGATTTCGTCATACTGCATTAAGTGAATATATGCATATTTCAACACCAGACGCTCCTGGATGTTTTTCAAAGTATCGATCGTATGCTCTATCTTTTCCATTTCATTAAATATTGCTTCTTTTTTTGCATATAGTTGTTCAATTGATTGTCTTGTTCCTAAAGCTGGACCATAGCTTATAGCTTTTATCCCCATTATTTGTCCATCAACATATGTAAGCTGATCTAACTTATCCCTATAGGATTTTAAATACTGTACCCTTTCGTTGTAGTCCATTCATTCTCCTCCTACAGCATTTCTTTAAGTTTAACTTCCAGCTTGCGTATATACAATACGACTGTGTCCTTAGCACTTTTGCATCCTTCAAGCGAATCAAGCTGCTGGTAACGATCCAACAGCTCCTTCATGAGTTCTTGTTTAGTCATTTCTAAATCCTCCTTATTTTGTAACAGTATCTGTTAGAAGATTAACTGCCTTTAATACACTCTCAAGTGTACTGCTGTACTCTTTTTCATTTTCACGATCAGCTCTTAACATCTTATTTTCACAGATTAAATCATCAAGACGTTTTTTTAACTCAATACATTCGTGCTCATAGTTATGCGCCGGTTTTCTAGATTCAGCTTCACCAAGCTTATTAATCTCACTATACACAGCATCAACAGCTTCATCCCAGCCTTTACTGTATTCGTCGGATGCGTCGGTACCGCCAAGACCGGCAACAATTTTTAAAATTTCACTTAATTCTACTTTCATTTACTCCTCCAATTTCATAAAACATAGCCAGTGTGTCTTAGCTGCTTTACCGCTCTTGTGACCAAACAACGGCTCAGCATCCAATACACTTAATATTTTCTTTAAATCAATTTGTATCTCGTTCCATTTAAATACAAGAACACCACCACACTTCAGAACTCTCATGCATTCATCAAATCCAAACTTTAGATCATCTTCCCAGTATTTACCTAACTGACCGTATTGAGCTTTCATAATTGATTTTTTCCCCGCCCATCTTAAATGAGGAGGATCGAAGACAACCAGATTAAAACGATTATCTTCGAACGGGATACTTCTAAAATCCGCTATTACATCAGGATGCACTGCAATGTGTTTATCATAAACATCATATTCTTCATCACGAATATCCATATAAATAGTATTCTTATGATGCTTATTGAACCAGAATATCTTACTTCCGCAGCATACATCAAGTATCATTTTTTCCTGTTCCATACGCTATTCCTCCTATACGTACAATCTTAACTTTTATTAACGTGTTACTATTCTCCTTCTCTCATCCAGCGCAATCGAAACATAGGTTTCTGAATCTTTCTATCGCAGTAGTCACTGACGGTCTGCCGGCTGATATACAAGTCATTAGCTGCTTCCCTGGTGCCTTTGTAAATGCGATTGTTATCATAACAGTAAATCAACCTACGAATACTTGTTCGACCACCGTAAAGCTCACCTAATTCCTTTCTTGTAACAATTTTAAGATTCACTAAAGCATTATCACCATAGCACTTATTTCTATGAGTAACTGCATGACCATCAGGCACGAGACCGTTAAATGCTTCCCATACAACATAACTCACTTTAGTTTCCTTACAATGTATTTTTATAAGCATATAACATGAACCGCTTCTGTTCTTTTTCACCCAAGAATTTAATAATCGCTCTTTCCCATTCTTGTAGATTCTTTTAACACGTCCATACATAGAAGCAAAATATGGTGTGTCGCGATACTGTTTCCATATCTCGTCTTTCAGATCTTCAATCATTTCCTATTTCCTCCTCGGTTAATTATGTTTCCTTGATCTTTATTCCGTAACGCTCAGCTAGTAATCTTTTCTTCAAACGATATACCGGTGTCTTAACCCCTTTGACATCTTCAACAATTTCTACATCATTTTCAACATAAACAAAATCAGCAATATATTTTATTTCACGACCATAACAGCTCTTATCAACAAGTACAAATGGAACCTGGAGCTGGAGATTTTCGATAAGCCCAGCTCTTTCCATCTGTTTTAGTTGAATATACCGTTTAGCCTCTTTTTTGCTGTCAAACTTGACATCATCAAGAACAGTTTTAACCGCATGATATTTGCTTCGTTTAATTTTTTTCTGCTCATGTTGTTCAGGTTGAGGACTATATTTCCGTCCATTTGGGTAATCAACCATTAAAATTGGATATCCTCCTCCATGATGTCGTATGTATTAACATCTTCCATAAAATCACTCGGACTTGACGATCCATTATGAAAATAATTATCGTTGGCCATCTGCTGAACTTTTTGAGTATCCATAGGTGCCTCATTTTGATTTCTAGTATCAAGGAACTGCACGCTATCGCATCTAACCTCAACAACAAATACTGTTTTACCGTCTTTATCATCGTATGTTCGGGTTTGAATTTTTCCTTCAACACCGACTAAGCTTCCCTTAGAACAATATCTTTCAACATTTTCAGCAGGTTTGCGCCATACAACACAATTAATAAAATCTGCTTGTCGTTGACCATCTCCGCTTGTAAAATTACGATTTACCGCTAAAGTAAACGAGGTAACCGCGTCGCCTTGTTGAGTTCTTCTAAGTTCAGGATTTCTAGTCATTCGTCCTACAAGAACTACTCGATTAATCATCTTCAGTTACCTCCTTGCGTGATAGAATAACGCATATTCTTGTTTCAGTAGTTGGAATGAAGCCAACCACTTCATAATCACCATCCAACTGTAAAACTGTGTTTTTGTCTTTATGTTTTACAATAAGAGCATTTTCTTTATTCGCCATTATTTTCCTCCTATTCAAACTCTGCTAAAAATTCATCCAGTTCATCAAGATCAACTTCTTCATCAAAAACTGGTGTGTTAGTATCTTCCGCTTCAGGCAGATACGAGTATTTGAGATTTTTATTCATGGCACTTTTGAAATATGCCATACGGTTATCAATCTGCTTGTCCTTCATCAGTCCAAGAACGTAATCAGCTTTAACACTCACATCAACGGCATCATACTCAGCAAGATATTCACGAATGATTTCATCAAAGATTTCTGTTTCGTTTTCAGCAATAAGATTTTTAAATAAAAGTCTTTCGGTCAGGTAATGAATTTTTAATTCAGGCACGCAAGTGCTTTTATCTTTTATCTTATATCTTTTATCTTCTATTGTTATATCTTTCTTTAGTTGTTGCCCTTTGTTTGCCTTTTGTTTGCCCTCCGCTTGCCCCTCGTTTGCCATTGTATCTATCAATTCGTTTGCCTTTTTGTTTGTGGTGATTTGATAAACGTCATATTTTACAACGGTTATAAGGGAATATTGGTTTGTCGTTTTGACTGCTAAATCGTTTGACTGTTTTAAATGATTTATTGCTGTTCTAATTTTCTTTTCTGAAAGCTTTAAATCAGACGATAATCGTGCAATTGATGTTATAAAACTGCCTCTGGGGATCACTGTGCCTTTCCACTTTTTATCTTTCCAGTTTGCCATTAAAAGACAGTGGATAAAGACATCTTTAGTATTCTGATCAGTGTACCATTCCCATGATGTAAAACTGCGAAACAGTTTAATAAATGTATCATTATCCACTAATAGAACTCTTTCTATAAAGCATTAAGGAAAAAGTAGAAAACTACTTTTCCTTTGGCTTGATTTCAATGCAAACTGGCTGTGTCGGTTCTGCTACATCACCTGATAAATCCAGCTGTCCTGCAACTACTCCTGTAAACTCCTGAAGTCTGAATCCAGTAACTTCGCCAGTATCCTTATCATACTGAACCTGATTAAACAAATGAATTTCTTCACTTTTTTTAGGACTTAATTTAGAAGTAATAACCGGCTTAACACTCATTTCCTTTTTATCATTTTTAGGTATGAAAGTAAGTTTAACTGTTAATGTTCGTGCCTTATCATCAGTTCCTTCGTCAAACATATTAACCATTACTTTTTTTAATTCTTCATCAATAAGCTTAACAATAGAACCGTTATTTATATCTAAAATACTTCTTGTATATTTTGCTTCCATTTTCATATCCCCCTAAAATGCCAGTACAACATCTTTGCCAATAAGTTCTTTTGGCAGTTCCGCAGTAAGATACTGTTTGATAAGTTTTTGTACTTCTTTTTCAAAGTAGCCTCTATCTGCAACGAATAGTGCAACACGGCCATGCTGATCAACTCGAAGATTAAATTTACGTTCCACCTGAATAAGTTCAGGATAGGTAGCAACCGGTGTAAGCGTAACGATTGGGTTAATAGTCACCTTGCCTGCACCGCCGGCAAATGCATCACTCTCAACTACCAGGTTAACACCAATGCCATTGTCGACCTGTTTAACAGTTTTTGAATTGTACAGATTGCTTACAGTGGAGATTAATTTATCCGTATTGTCTGTAGGGACATAGCATGTATTTAAGTTGATGATCATTTCTTCAGGTGATATCCATTCATTTAAAATAAGTCTGGGTACAATAGGTTTACAGTGAATAAGTATCTGACGTTCATATGTATCATCTACGCTACTGAGTACTTTGATCTCATTACCATCCGCTTGAATAATCAGCGGCAGCTGAATGTTTAAATTCTTTGCTTCAACATCGATGTATGACTTGATAATTTCAACAAGTCCGCTTAATGAACGCGTATCGATACTTTCAATACCTGGTGTTGTAACCCTTCTTAAACTGCCTCCGAATTTCGTATGAAGCATACCTTTAATTTCTGCCTGCTCTAATTGAGCGTTTTCTTTCGCATTTGCTAATTCAACTACTTTTTCAATTGCTTGTCTAATCATTTTTAATTTCCTCTTCTTCCTTTTTATTTGTTATTCTTGGGGTATAAAATTCATCCCGTTCTTCATGTCCCATACGGTAACGCCATAGCGGGCACTCTACAGCAGGACATTCTCTTACTTCGTTTGATTGGAAACCGCAGCAGTCAAGACACTTGTATCTTATTGCCTTGGCTCTGCTAACTCTCTTCCCGGCTGAGTCCTTAACCATTTTTTCAAACATGTTTCCATCCATAACATCACTCCTTTGGCTTTTTCAACACTTATAGACACATCCTTTATAACAAACTGTACAAATGGGTAATCTTATAACTGAATACTAAAACGTTTCTATACACGTCGCATATGCACCTTTTTGTTAAAATACTCTTACTATCTTGCCGGTGGCCTTTTGGACCTCTGACTTCATAAATTCTTCATCTGCATTAGCATCGCTAAGATGCAACAGCATTATTTCCTTAGTTCTGTACAGTTCGCACGATTTAAGAAAATCAATACATGTATTAAGATTCATATGACTTCTCATAAGCCGTTTAATATGAGTATCAACAAAAGGATTTCTGTTTGGATTGTTAAGCTGATGTTCCAACCTTTCACTGATATAATTACATTCAATCATAATGTAATCTAAATTCTTAAACGAATAATCGCAATAGTATGAATCTGTAATAAATAATAAATTCTCATTTGTTTCATTTGAATGGATCAAAAAACCAGTTGGTTCCTTAGCATCGTGATGAACTTTAAACGCCCTGATGCTGAACGTTTTTACAGTTGTTTCGGCGGTGATATTAGTATCTAAAGCAAATGTGCCTCTTTGTCCGTATATACCGATTCCCTCTAAAGTACCTTTTGATGCAAATATCCTGATACCTCGAAGCAGCAAATCCTTATAACATTTGGCATGATCATTGTGCTCATGGCTGATAAGACATCCAGCCAGTTCGCTAAGTTTGTAATTCGTAGCTTTCTTGATCATGTCCAGCTTTACACCGCACTCCACCAGCAGAGTGGAAACGCCATCATTTATTAGATAGGCGTTCCCTTTTGAACCGCTGGCAATACATGTTATCTTCATTAGAACGGATCCATAGAAGTTTGAGCAGCTTTTTCACTAGCCTGTGCGGTTGCCGGCTCCGGTTCTTTTTGTGGTTTTGGTGCATTCAATTCCGGTGCAGCATCATTTTCAACAAAGTCAACATCAATAAATTCTTTATTAGCATTTGCATTTATTTCTGACTGTACTTCATTTTTAGCAATTACCATTTCACTGTAATCTTTTAACAGTTCATCGGGAATAACATTAAATTTTGCAAGTTCCTGATAAAGCTCATGAACAACTGTTTTCAATACCATCTTTTTGAAATCCGACTGCCATACCATTGCCGTTTTAGCTGCTTTCATAGCTCTATCAATTCTATCTTTATCAATGATAATCGCTGTTTGACTGCCATTATTATGATAAGCAACTGCATATGCACCTTTTACTTTATCTTTATTCTTAAAATCAATGTTACGATTTAAAATATCCGGAATCTTGTGATCGATGATCTCATAATCACCAGTTTTAAAATCTCTTTTCTGGACAAGCTCCTCACCTTCAAGAACCACATCCTTAATAATGTTTTTAACACCATGATTTTTCTTACAAAATTTAGATAAAAGTTTTTCTTCGCCCTGATATTGAATTTTAATATTGATATCTTTTTTTCCAGCTTTGGTATTATTTCTAATATCCAGCCAGATTTCTTTATCATTCAAAGACAGTCCCAGACGCGCAAATCTTTTGACCTGTCCAGGGAAGTTACATCCAATGAAGTTGATTTCATTGGGATTAATTCCTTCCTCCATCATTTTTTTATACGTATTTAAGATAATATCATTAGCAAAAGTTTTATCACGAGGACTTAACTGTGTACCTGATGAAGCTGCTACTCCGTCAACTTTAGACATCATATACCCCTTAAAATCCGTGTTAGCTTTAGCAACTGCATTAGCTGCTGCCGTATCTTTCTTTTCACTCATTTCCTATTCCTCCACCATTGTTAAAGTTTTATAATCTTCATCAACAACCAGCCTGATCAGCTGATTATCTGTCGCTGTAATCTTTGTAACTGATTCTGCATTATCTACAAATATTGGCATCCTGATATTAAAATGTTCTGATAAAGTATCAATGATCTCAATACCTGCATTAATGCGACTAGCATTGTTGGCCATCTTATATGGAACCATGCTTTTTTCATTAGGAACCATCACGTTACATGATTCAATAATTGCATCATTGGTAATTTGTTTTTCAAACAGTTCAAAATTAACTGTCTTGAATCTCTGATTAATCTTTTTAGTAATCCGTTTAACTTTTTCAATAATGAACTTTTCACACAAACTTAATTCATACTCATAACGATCATAATCTTCAGCCAGCTGCGCCTGTCTAGCTTCAAGCTCGTCAATTCTCTTCTGTTGTTCTTCGGCTAACTGGAATCGGCTTATATGAGTATTTAAAGCAGCAACTTTAACATTGCATTCATGAATTTCTTTATCAATTTCTTCAATTACTTTATCTATTTCATTATCAGTGTTTTCAAGATCTGCAAGCTGCTTCTTAATAACTCTGTATTCTTCAGTATCTTCAAACGGTGTAACAGCAGTAATCTTACTTTTTTCAGTTTCAATTTGACTTGACAAATCCATTACTTTAATACCTAACTGTTCATTTTCATGAATAAGATTATCCAGTTCAAGCTCTTTAGAAGCAATTTTGTCTTTACTTACATCTGCACCCTTTTTTTGAAGTTCTTCAAGTTTCTTTGACTTGTTAATATTAAAAGTAGCAAATATTTTTTCCTGCTGATCTGCTGGCAGTGACTGTCCACAGGTTTGACAAACTCTTCTATTCTCATCAAATTCCATTGCTGATACAGTTTTATAATCATTAAGCAGTTCATTTCTCATTTTTGACATATAGTCAATATCGTTTTTGTATCTGGAAATTCTAATATCATTGCTGCTGATTGTGTCATTAAGTAGATTTTTCTTATTTATAAGGTTATTTATAGATTCCTTTATCAATCTATTTACTTCATCAAAACTATTAATATGTGCAATACGTGCCTCGCGTTCTTTCTGCTTGATTTCAGCTATACGGTTTGATTTTTCAACAGCTGCTGAATTACCGGACTTAGCTGCTAACTTGCGGTCATTCAGACTGCTTATTTCTTTTCTTACTTCAAATAGCTGATTTTCATAATCCGCTTTGCTCCCTGCTGTTTCTGGAATCGCTCTTTCAGCTTCATCGATTCGACTTGGAATCTGTTTTAATTCTTTGTTAATACTGCTCATATTGGTTTTTAAAAGCTTAATCTGATCATCGATACTGCGTTTTTGGGTTGTTGATCCGTTTAATAGCAAAATCTCATTTAAAGGTTCCAGTTCTGCTACTACATTAATAATTTCTTCATCAGTATAATCACCACAAATATCAGTAAGATATTTACGTCTATCTTTCCAAGACAATACATCACTAAAATAAGTTGGGCTAATGAGCATTTGTATAATTTCACGAGGACCAAATAACTCCTCAATCTCCCTGTTGTAGTCTTTTTCCTTAACAGGAAGACCATCTACTTCATATGAAATGGTATTGCCAGTAAGCTCCTTATTTTTATTGCCACGTTTTTGTGTCCATTTTTCTTTGTAAGTTTTCTTTAAAACTTTAACGATTCCATTAACATCAAATGTACATTCAACAGTATGTTCTAGATTATGAAGATCTCCTTCGACTCCTTTTGTTTTAGGACTATAATCTGCCATAGTAACTGACGGCTTATCAGTCAATAAATAATAATAGGCATTAATGATCGTTGTTTTACCAGTACCGTTATCTCCTCTAATGGATTTGTTTGATTCATCAAAATTTAATTCCAGGTTTCTGATTCCCTGGAAGTTGGTTAATTTCATTTGATTAATTTTAATCGACATTCTTATTTCCTCCCTTAACTGCGTTATAGCAATGTCTCTTACCTTCCTTAAAGGTGATGATTTTTACAGTAATTCCCCCTTCTATTACAAAAATTTTGACATCCGGAACATGTTTAGATGTTTCGATACGAAAACGCACATCATGATCCTCACGCTTCATGTTAATCATTTCAAAGTAAGCATCATTAAGGTGCTTACTGAACATGTTATGGTTGAAGTTAGTTGACATCTTTGTTATCCCCCAACAGTTCATCCATAATTTTTCTTACTTCTTCAGATGATGGAACTCTTTTATTTGCATTTAATTTTTCTATAAATTCTTTTCCACATTCTTTTAATACATCCTCAACTGGTTTGAAAATTTCAATTATATCTTCTTTTGTAAGGGTGCTGATATCTTCAACATACTTGAGCATGGCAAACCTAAGACTTCCGCAGATTGAATTTTCAATAGGACTGATTTTAAATTCATACTGTATCAGCGTTTTCGGCTCCATATTTTCTTCAATTTCATCTAATAGTTTTTTTATTGATTTGCTTTTGTTGCCGTTAATCTTTACTACTTTTATATCAGCTCCTGATTCCATTGCTGATTCGATTAATTCCTTGATTTTATCTTCCATAACTTTCTCCTCTGTTATATCTTTCTATGATCTGGTCCCGATCAGCTGTTACTGTTTCGAGACTGGACCTTAAATTTCTAATTACTAATACCTGATAAACACTTAGCACAATAAACAGGACTAAAAGTATGCTAAGAAATTTAATAAATACCTTGTCTTTCATAAGACCATACCTACGATACCTGCTAATAATTCAGCAAAAATATATAATGCTGCTACAATGGTTAAAATTCCTTGCGGTTTTAGATTATTGAGATTCATGGTTGGCACTCCTCTTAAAGTCCTCAGTCATCGCAATAGATGCTACAGATTCAATGATTTCATCTAAAGTCATGCCTGA
This sequence comes from Thomasclavelia ramosa DSM 1402, assembly GCF_014131695.1. Classification (NCBI taxonomy): domain Bacteria; kingdom Bacillati; phylum Bacillota; class Erysipelotrichia; order Erysipelotrichales; family Coprobacillaceae; genus Thomasclavelia; species Thomasclavelia ramosa. The sequence continues at coordinate 436,322 of NZ_CP036346.1, read as the reverse complement.
ATCAAATAATTCTTTCACTAAAGCCCTAATCTTATCTTCCACTTTGACTTCCTCCTGAATATCTTCTATAATGAAGATGGTTTTATTTTTGTTAATCGTCGACGTTGCCGCGTCGGCTTTTTTGTTTACTTAAAATCTCAACTAATGTTTGAACTAATTCAGTTGTTGGATTTGGATTCCATTTGGTCATATAGTCCTCAAATGCTGCTCGAGGAATTACGATAGATCTATGGCCATTTTCATTCTTTGTACAGCTCCCGGGAAATACCCCCTGCTCAACTGCATTTCTAACAAATGCTGGATCCTTATTAAGACGCTTAGCACATTCTTCAGGTGTAATAGTCTCGACTCTTTCCATCTTTCTCACCTCCTTTGATGCATCACCTTCACTCATGCTATAATTGATTTGTCGAATCCCAATATAGAAAGTGAGGTGAAATAATAATGAAAAAAATTATTACAGCTTTTTACATAAATGATTTTAATGAAAAAATATCAGTAGAAATAAATCAGGCAAAAGTTTGTCCTCATTGCGAAACGGCGACGAATAACAACGAAATTCAAGCATATTACATAGAGAAAAGTGACTTTGGTTACGACAACATGTTTGTTATCTGTTTCTGTCAACGCTGCGAATCTTGCTATCTAATTGAATATCTTGTTGATAATCCCGGTTCAGGATATCAAGCTCATACAGTTGATCAAATCTCTGTTTATCCATATCCTCAAAGTCAAGAATCTTTTTCAGACAACATATTGATTCTTTCGAATAAATTTATCGACATATATAACCAGGCTTTAAAAGCCGAAAATATGGCTTTAACTGAAATTTGTGGCATGGGCTATCGCAAAGCACTGGAATTTTTAATTAAGGATTATGCTATTAAATTTAACAATAGTGACACTGATAAGATAATTAAAATGCAACTATCTCAGGTTATTGATAATTATATTGACAATAGAAGAATAAAATCATTAGCCAAAGCTTCTTCGTGGTTAGGAAACGATGAAACTCATTATCAACGTAAACACGAAGATTATAATCTTCAACACTTAAAATCGTTCATTCACGCAGTTGTCGCATTTATTGATTCAGATTTAGAAGTTTACAAAGCCGAGGAACTTTTAAACAAACCTAAGAACAATTAACTTTGTTCTTTTTTTATCTCTTTTTCCAATTCGCCTATAATTTCCAAAAAATCTATATAAGATTTTAAGAACTTATTTAAAACTTTTAGCCATTCGATATCAATCTCCTTTTTTAACGTCTCAATAATTTGCTTTCTATCCATAACTTCCTCCTTTTTTTCTTCTGCCCCTTTCGTGCTATAATTAGCTTGAAAGGAGGTAAAATATAATGACTAAATTAGTAAAACCCGGTACCGATAATGAACCAAAAGGAAAATATAAAGAAGTCGGTCCCCGTGGTGGTGAAGTACCTAAGCCTAGAGTTGTTTCAATAGATCCTGGCGATAGATTACCACCAACCCAAGAAAAAGGTAGAAAATGGAAAAAAATATAATCTACCATCCCTTAGCACTCTACTGCTTTGGGATTTTTATCTTCCTCTTAGAAAAACACCATACCAGTGAAAAAATATTAACTTGAATCCATGATTCAACATATAATTCACTGTTCTCTATATACTTCGTTATATAATGATGTATCATCCCTGCCACTCCTCCTAATCTGTTTTAAATAATTTCTTTTAACACCGTTTTTATAACTTTTAATATGTGTCTTTTCAGGACACTTATTTTTATTTAGAGTTATAATTTATTTGGTCGATGAAGTATTTTAGTCTTTAGTAACTTTTAAAGTTACTAACTGTGCAAAAAAAATAGGCATAGGATCTTGTATTTCAAGTAATTCAATCATTTTATCAATTTCATCACTACCAAAAATACCAATCTTCATCTTTTCATAAAATGTTTTTTCTGTCATTCCCAATGCAAAAGCTACTTGTCTTTGAGAAGTATTTCTTTCAGCTATAAGACCTTTTAACTTTTGTGTATCAATCATATCATCACCTCCCTTTGTAACTTATCACGTTACCATAATAACATTCTTTTTGTGACTTGTAAAGTTATTTTTTGTACAACTTTAAACGTATAAGTTACTATTCAGGTGTTTTTTGTTGCACGTTAAGTTATTTATGTTATAATTTTATTGAAATTCAATAATAGGAAGTGATAACAAATGACAATTGGTGAAAGAATAAAAAATTTAAGATTAAAAAATAACTATACCTTAGATGAAATTGCAGATAAACTTGGTACATCTAGACAAACAATATTTAAATATGAAAATAATATAGTAACAAATATACCTAGTGATAAAATTGAAAAGTTAGCATTAATTTTCAATGTCAGTCCTGCTTATATAATGGGGTGGGAAAATTCACAATTAGGTGACTATGAAGAAAATGTCGAATATTTAAAGAATCAACCTGAATTGTTGGAACTGTATAAGGAAATACTTAAAAATGATCAACTTGCAATTTTATTTGATAAAGCGAAAAAACTAGAACCAAAAGACCTAGAACAAATACTAAAAATCATCGATACATTTAATAAAGAAACGAGATGATTATATGGAATTTGAGGACTTTCTAAGATGGCACAATATTAGTTTAGTGCTGGAAAGTATGTCCTCTTATGTGAGGGGATTTGCATATTATAATGGTGAGTCATATTTAGTTACCATTAATGCACGCTGCTGCAAATGTCAACAGCAAACAACTGCTATACATGAACTTATTCACATCTTTGAAAACCATTTTACGTGTCCACAAGAATATGCCGAACAGTGCGAAAAAGAAGTTCATGATATTATTGAATTATTAAAAAAGAAATTTGGAATTAAATAATTGGAGAGAGGGGTCAACTATATGAACAAAATTACAAAAGAAGAATTTGAAAAATTAAATAAATGGTATTACAGTCCTTATTTTGCTATTTTTTTATCATTTTTTGGGGTTCTTTATGGAATACCATTAATAATTGCCATTACTTTGCAATTCATTAGACAAAAGAAAATTAAACTATTACTACAACAATACCAACCTTTAATAGGTCATGAAGAATATGTTTTTGGTATCATTGATTACAATTCTAAATTAGAGGAAGCAAAAAACAATTACTCTAAAGAAGTTCAGAATTTGGAAGCAAAAATAACCAGTATAGAAAAAGAGTATTCTGAAAAAGTCCAAACTTTAGAAAAAAACATTAAAGAAAAAGAATCTGATCTAAATAAAAATTTAGCAATCAATGTTAAGAATCTCAAAATTGATATTGAAAACTTAAATGAAGAGAAACAAAATTTATTAAATGAACTAGACACTTTAAAATCAGAAGCAATAAAAAAACATTTCGATTTTGCTGATTTTGAAAATGTCACTTCTGAAGAATACAAAAATAAATTAAGTATTTCTCGTATTAATGAAGAGAATGATTTAAAAAATGGCAACCTACTTGCTATATCACCTTACATTGAGGATAAAAAGTTTATAGCAAATAATACAAAACAAATAACCCGTTTATTTAATGCAGAATGTGACAATGTAATGAATAAAGTCACTATAAAAAATATCGATACTTCCCGAAATAAAATAACTCGTTCATTCAATAGTTTAAATAAGATTTTTGAAACTGATGGTATTCAATTAAATCAAAACTGGTTACAAATTAAACTAGATCAACTAAACACGCTATATCTATATGAAATGAAAAAAAATAATGAAAAAGATATACAAAAAGCAATTAAAGAGCAGATGGTAGAAGAAGAAAAGGTAAGAAGAGAAATAGAAAAACAAAAGCAAAAATTAGAAAAAGACCAGAAGCAATTTAACAATGAAGTTACACGAATGATGAAATATCTACAAAAAACTTCTAATGATGCTGAAAAAGAACTATATATGGATAAAATACGTGAATTAGAAGAAAAAATAAAAAAATTGGAAGAAGAAAAACAAGTTGTTCTTGATAGGGAAATGAACGCAAGAGCTGGATTTGTATATATTATTTCTAACATTGGCTCATTTGGAGAAAATATTTATAAAATTGGTATGACACGTAGACTAGAGCCTATGGACAGAATTAAAGAATTAAGTAGCGCTTCTGTTCCTTTTGAATTTGATGTTCATGCAATGATTTTTAGTGATAATGCCCCTGAACTAGAAAATATATTGCACCAAACATTCCGTGAAAGAAGTGTAAATAAAGTAAATTTTAGAAAAGAATTCTTTAAGGTTACACTCGATGAAATAGAAGATGTGGTAAAAAGAAATTATAATAAAACAGTAGATTTTATTAAAGTTCCTACTGCTGCAGAATATAGGCAGACTTTAGAAATTGAAAATAATAATTAGCGTAAGGTGATAAATTGAATCTATACATAACCAAATACGGTAAATACACTTCATAGTGTTTATATAAATAAAATACGAAGGGAGAATAAAATTATGAATCATAATGAAAAGCAACTATATGATGAATTAAGGAGTACTGCTGAAGAATGTAATGAGCTAATGAATATGATCTTCGAACGCCAATTACCTTCTTGTGAATTAAAAAGTAAATATAAAATTCTTAAAAACAGTTGTAAAAATAGATTACAGCAAATAAAAAGAGTTGGAAAGCCAATAAATGTAAGTCAAACTGTATATAATAAATTTTTAAGAAATTACAGCGAAGCTATGGCCTTTGGTTTCACTGAACCAACAAATGGAAACCTTGATAAAATGATTCATTCTTTAGAAGAAGCGCGTTACAAATTTACAAAGTTTTTAAATGAATAAAGTAATTCTATAGGGAGGGGCTAAAATGGATGAAAATGATTACATATCTTTAAGAATTGATAATCAAATAGACTGGTACGATAAAAAATCTATTAAATATAAAAAATGCCATAATTTTATTACAATATGCAGCATATTTGTTTCTACATCTGGATCAATGATAACTATTTTAGGATATATTTTTACTGATTTAAAGATCGCTTTCTCTATTTTTGGGGCTATGGCTGGATTTTCAGTTGCCTTTATGCTATCACTAGATAAATTAAAAGATTTTCATGAACACTTTCTTACATATAGAGCAACTTGTGAAAAGTTAAAACAAGAAAAATATTTATTTCTAACAAAATCTAGTGATTATTATCAAAATGATCAAGCCTTTAATTTATTTGTTGAACGCTCTGAAAGCATCATGGCAACAGAAAATCAAAATTGGGCTCAACTAAATGAAAAAAAGAGGGATTAACCTTCTTCTATTATAATATCATAAGTTTTCTCAAAAATTTCTGGTTTACAGGGATACCGTTCACCATTGACACCAGTAATAATCCAATCACCTTTTTCAGCCTTCATTCTACCTTCTAAAGTATCTATATAGAAAGAATGATCTGTTTGATATGCATCAACTAGTATTGGTTTTTTACGCACTTTATATTTTGTCATATGAACCACCTCTTTGTTTATATTATAACCAAATTCATTTTAGAAAGGAAGTGAAATTTATGCCATCATTAAAAACCTATGATCTTTTTATCAGTCATGCTTGGTTATACGGCGATGATTATGATAATTTAATTAATTTACTTGATAAAGCTTCTTACTTTTACTATAGAAATTATTCTGCTCCAAAAGAAAAACCATTAGCGATATCAAACAATGCTTTTGATTATCAAATCAAAGAAGCGATTGATAAAAAAATAAAACCTGTAAATTGTGTAATTATATTAGGCGGAATGTACGCTCACAGAAAATGGATGAAATACGAACTTGAAGCTGCTAAAAAACTTAGAAAACCAATTATTATAGTTGCTCCCCGTGGACAAGAACGTATGCCGATAGAATTACAACAATATCCTGTTGTGCGTTGGAATACAGATTCAATAATTACTGCGATAAGACAGTTATCAAGATAAAAATTCATAAGTCCTAACAGGTAAATCATAAAAAAACTCCACTGCTACCAACAGTGAAGTCGAATGAAGTACTACCAATACTTCATATTTATAAAAGACTCAACCAAAAGTCCTTTTACGTGCTTAATTATAACACCTAAACACGTCTAAGGCAAATATAGAAAGGACGTGTTTTTATTATGGCTAGAAAGCAGACTTTTAAGCGCAGGCCGAACAAAGCAGGAACAGTAATAAAACTATCAGGTAAACGAAGACGCCCCTGGTGCGCTAAAATAACTACTGGAAAAGATATTATTACCGGTAGGCAGATACAAACAGTACTGGGAACCTTTGAGACCTGGGATGAGGCTGATGATGCTTTGACTTTATACAGGCTTGGTCAAAAAAATAAGATTACTGATACGGAAGCTGAAGCACTTGCACCCGATACATTCCAGAAGCTTGTTGATCAGCGTGAAAAGAATATGCCTACCTTTAAAGAAATCTTTGATATTATATATCAGGAAGAATTGTGCACATTATCGAAAAGTGCTGCTCAAGGTTATAGATCGTGGATTAAACATTTTAACAGTATATACCACCACAAGATCAGTCAAATAAGTCTGGCCGATCTGCAGGAAATATTTGATCGTGATAAAGCTGGTTACGGTACAAAAGTACATATGAAAGTTTTAGTTAGCAAAATATTTGAATATGCAGTTATTCACAAATATATAAATCGTGACGATGATTACACTGAATATATAAAATGCGGCAAAGCAAAAGAAAGCACTAAACATTATGCTTTCTCAAATGACGAAATAAGAGTATTGATGAGCGATAACAGCGATACGGCTAAAATAATACTTATTTATATTTTCACCGGTTTAAGAGCAAATGAACTGCTGAATATCCCGCGTAAAAATATTTGTTTAAACACAGAATTCCCCTATTTAGTATCTGGATCAAAAACTGATACAGGTAAAAATCGAGTAATTCCCATTCATACTTTTATCGAACCTTTTGTTAAACAGCTGTTGATGAAGAAAAAGAAAAGAATAATTGACTGTACCTACTATCAGTTTTCATCTATGTTCTCCTCTTTTTTAACTAATCATAATATGAAGCATACAATACATGATACTAGGGATACATTTGCAACATTATGTCAGTCTAACAACGTTGATCTGTTTATAAGAAAACGTATTCTTGGTCACAAAATGAAAGATATAACCTTTGATACTTATACATCTACCGTAATTGAAACACTATATAAAGAAATCAACAAAATCAAGGTTCCTAAGTCTTGAATTTTTGTTACTTATTTGTTACTTACGAGGTACATTTAACTGCTTCTAATCGCTTGAAACCCTTGATTTATCGTCAATAAGATGGATAGATATTTTCAAGTCTTGAAAAAACAAAACATTTATTTGAATAAACGTGTATGCTTTATGTGTAAAATAAATATACGGAGGAAATAAGATGGAAAAGAAACCTGTAAAAATTGTAACAATTGGTGGAGGTAGTAGTTATACTCCTGAATTAATGGAAGGATTTATTAAAAGATATGATGAACTTCCAATCAAAGAAATTTGGTTAGTAGATATTGAAGCTGGTAAAGAAAAACTAGAAATCGTTGGTGCTATGGCACAACGTATGTGGGACGCTTCTCCTTACGATGTTAAAGTACATTTAACTTTAGATCGTCGTGAAGCTTTAAAAGATGCTGATTTCGTTACTACTCAATTCAGAGTTGGTTTATTAAACGCTCGTATTAAAGATGAAAGAATTCCATTCTCTTATGGTATGTTAGGACAAGAAACAAATGGAGCTGGAGGAATCTTCAAGGCATTTAGAACAATTCCTGTAATCCTTAGCATTGTTGAAGACATGAAAGAATTATGTCCAAATGCATGGTTAGTAAACTTCACAAATCCTAGTGGTATGGTTACTGAGGCAGTTATGAAATATGGTAAATGGGATCGTGTAATTGGTTTATGTAACGTACCAGTTGGGGCTATGATGGCTGAACCAGAAACAATCGGAACAACTTTAGATAAATTAATTTATAAATTTGCTGGATTAAACCATTTCCACTGGCACCGCGTTTTTGATTTAGACGGTACAGATGTAACTGGAAAAATCATTGATGCAATGTATGAAGGTAAAGATTCTGGTATTCCTGCAAATATTCATGATATCCCATTCTTTAAAGAACAATTAAAACAAATGAATTTAATTCCTTGTGGATATCATAGATATTACTATCGTCAACAAGAAATGTTAGCTCATGGGCTTGAAGAATATAATGGAATTGGAACTCGTGGACAACAAGTAAAACAAACTGAAGCAGAATTATTTGAATTATATAAAGATCCAAATTTAAATTACAAACCTGAACAATTAACTAAACGTGGTGGTACTCACTATTCAGATGCTGCATGTGAAACTATCGCATCAATCTATGCTAATAAAAATACTCACCTTGTTGTAACTACTAAAAACAATGGTGCTGTACCTGATCTTCCTGCTGATTGTGCTGTAGAAGTATCTGCTCATATCGGTTCAGCTGGAGCTTTAGCTATCGCTTTTGGACCATTAGAACCTGCTCAACGTGGTTGGTTACAATGCATGAAAAATATGGAATTATGTGTTGAAGAAGCTGCTGTAACTGGTGATTATGGATTAGCTTTACAAGCATTTATCTTAAATCCACAAATTCCTTCTGGTGAAAATGCTAAACGTGTTTTAGATGAATTATTAATTGCTCATAAAAAACACTTACCACAATTTGCTGATAAGATCGCTGAATTAGAAGCAGCTGGTGTTACAGTAAAAGATGAAATCGCTAGAGATTTAGACTAAATAAAAAATTCGTGAATTTGATATGATCTCTCTAAAATAGACAACTTAAATAAAGTTGTCCATGAAAAGAGGGATCTTTTCTTATGGCACGTAATATACAATAAAAAAAGATACAAGCAGTTTTAGAGTATAAGAACAGAATTAAAGAAATAAAACAAATAATAATTCAAGAGCATTTAAATAGTAAAGATTCTTTGAGAGATTTAAGCAATAAATACAATACTCATTCTTCTTCATCTTTATGAAGTTGGGCTATCAGTTATAATAGTCACTAAAAATTAACAGATTATGATCCTAAAGGAGATGTCTACATGACCAAATCAAAAAAAGCAACATTAGAAGAAATAATTAAAATTGTATAATATTATTTAGATTATGAGAAAGAATATAAATCAGCAGCTGAACTTTTTGAGGTTTCTTACTCACAAGTATATCAATGGGTAAAGAAATATTTAGAATTAGGTGAAGAAGGTCTAAAAGACAGTAGAGGTAAGCGCAAAGAGGAATCACAATTAAATGAGTTAGAAAAATTACAATATGAAAACGAACGTTTAAAACACCAATCTGAACTTAAAGAAAAAAATATTATCTTAAAAAAGTTGAAGGAAGCTAATATTACTCAAAGTATGTCAAGAGTTGGAAAATGTATCGATAACGGTTCTGCTAAAAGATTTTGGAGAATTATTAAAAGTGAGATGTATTATCTTAACAAATTTAATTCTTTCAATGAATTAAAAAAAGCAATTGAAACTCATATTGACTTCTACAATAACGAAAGATTTAATAATAAGGTACCAATGAAAGTACGTTTAGAAGCTCTAAATGGTACTGAAAATCCAGCACAATATCCTACCAATAATTCATTAAATTACGCAATGGTATAATAAAAGATGCTTTACCAAATGGAAAAGCATCTTTTATTTTGTTATTTCTTATTTCTTGTTGGTTTGTACATCCCACCCGGTGAATAATTATCTGCATATTTTTTAGATACTTTTTTCACTAATGAAACTACTTTTTTCTTTATAGCCATGTTTTTTCACCTCCATACTTACACCTGTAAAAAATAAAGTAAAACCAATTATCATGCTTAGTCGTGGTTCTATAGGATAAATTAATCCAATCACAGCCAGACATCCCCAAAAAATTAATTTACTTATTTTCACATTCCGTGCTTCATGATTTTCTTGCCACATAAATGCTTTAGCAGCAATAAGTATTGCCATAATTAGAAGATAGCTATTTTCAAAATCCGCAAAATAGAGCGTACCAAGATATAACAAAGTCGTTAAAAACATACAGCGATAAAAACTATCAGCATGATAACCGTCTACAAATGTCCGTAATCCAACTAATGCAATAATAAATATTATTGTTTCTAGTACCATATTTCTAAAAATGCCGATTGCTAACAACAAAAAAAATAAAATCATTTGAGTCAAAATGAGTTCAATACCAAATCTTACTTCATCAATTTCATCCTCAGTCACATTATCAACATCTAATAAAAATATGCTTATTTTTTCACAAAAACGTTTCATATCTATCCTCCATGTCCATTATACTATTAAATCTTCCTAAAAATATTTTCAATGTACTAACCGGTCCTATTTTGTTATTAAATACTTCTAAAAAAATTAAAACTTTGTGCCGGACAATAGCACAAAGCTTTAAAAAAAGAGATTAGATTATTAATTCAAACTTCTATCCAATAGACGTTTGTGAGAAATAGCTATAAATATTACTTGCGGCCATGTAGTAATATTATAACTTGGAGATTATGTATAGAAAGACAATACTTTTTATTTTATTATTATTACATCTCTCCCATAATCTATTATACTACACAACTTAACAGCTTGCGGTTTTATCCTTTTTTTCTACACTAACGGTCAATATTATGACATAAACGGCTTTTTAATTATCAACATTCAGTAAAATATCGCAATGCACCTTGTTATTTTCATAGAAATATTCCATTGTTCCATGATAGGTTTCTACAACCTCTTTAATGATTATTAATCCTTTTCCATGATCTCTTCCTTTTTTACTTTCATAATTAAGAGGTCTATTAGTCGAATTTATTATGCTGATCAAAAGCATATTGCCTTTACTAAAAATTTTGATTTCAACTATCTTCTCCGCTGTTTTTAAAGCAGCTTCAGTAGCATTATCTATCAGATTAAATAATAGAGAACATAATTTGTCTTGAGCAATATTAACATTGCGATCAATCACTGCATCTACAACATAATTAACTTCATCGTTATTGCGAATCTTCGCATTTAAACAAGCATCTACAAAAATATTTCCCGTACGTATCAATTTAACTGGAGCATTTAAATCTTCTTTAATTGCTTTTAAATATTGGTTAGCGACTGATTCTGTTTCGACTACTTCTTCTAGGACTTGTAAATGATTATTAATGTCATGCTTAAACTTATAAAGACGTTCTTGTTCTTTTTCTAATTCACTAATATGACGGCGAGTTGTAGCATATGAATAATTTGCTAACTCTAACTCCTTATTACGTAAATACATACGGGAAGAATTGATGATATAATTATTTACCAAAATCATTTGAACACCTGCTAAGATCAATATAAAAAAGATATAAATATCCCCCTGTTCAACTGATAATACGTTTAAAATCAGTACAATAATCACTTCAACAATATTGATCAAACAAAACGAATATAAAAATTTTTTAGGTAACTGATGTTCCACAAAATCACGTTTTTGAACCGCATATTTGCATATCAATGCTGATGATATATAGTTTCCTAAAGGAAAAACAACTCGCATACTCCCCCATACGATATCCAAATATGTATTGTCAAAAATTTCTAGCGCCACTGCAATCATAACTGAGCCGACAATAATTTGAATTGAATAATAAATTGTAGTGATAAACAAATTATTAAGCCTAAATCTCTTAACCAATACCCCACAATAAATAAAATCCAAACTAATACACATTAAATTACCAATTACATATAACCAGCCATTATGTGGTGAAGTATACGTAACAATATTCAAAACAAACGTATAACTTAATATAACCATAATATTTCTAAGCATGTTTTCTTTACGAATATATGGATAGGTTAATGAAATAACATAACTTAAAGCAACAACATATATCAATGTATATAAATACTCAATAAAAAAATTAATCATCACTCTTTGATCTCCTGCATTAAAAGATTAAATACATCTTTTTTTCTTCTTCTACTAATTTCTAGCGATTCATCAATACCTTTTAATTTTAAAATATATCCATTCATCGAAACAACCATATTAATATTGATTATCTGACTTTTATTTATTTGGACAAAATTATCTGGTAAATACTGATTAACTTCTTCAAGCGTCATATAAGGAATATAGAAATTATTATCATTAGTATAAAAATGTAAGTATCTTTTTACTGATTCGATATAAATAATATTTCTACTTCGAAAATGAAAAATCTCTCCCTTTTTCTTGATCCAGATATCATCATTTTGTTGTCTACGATTTATCGCTTTAAGCAAGGTTGGCGTTAACTTTGTTTCTAATTCTGATTTAAGTAAATATCCTGCTACATTAATATCAAACGCCTCCTGCATTTTATTTTCATAATTAGTTATGTATATTATGATCGTATTTTGTTTCAATAATTTTTTTGCTACCTGTATTCCACTCATTGTTGGCATATCGATATCTAATAAAAGAATATCAAAGTTTTTACCACAATTAAAAAACTCTTCAACATCTTGAAAAAGTTCAACTGTATATGGTTCCTTAATTCTAGCCTCCTCTACATACCCTCTGATTCTAAGTAGCATTGACCGCTCATCATCTAGTATACCTATTTTCATCTTTACACCTCATTTATTTATTATACTTGATAAAACCTTTTTTGACTAATTAAAAAAGGCCCTTAGGCCTTATCCTGTTGCTTTTTTTCATAGTAATTTCTTACCAGCACTTGTGTTTTACGAATATGATTTTGAATTTTTTCTTTAGCTAAATCCTTATCACGAGCTAAAATTGCCTCATAAATTTCTCGATGCTCCTGTGCTGCTGAAATTAAACGATCCGGTTGACGAATTGAATGCCTTGAAGTTACATGAATATAATAATTAATATCTGTTAATAATTGCTCAAAATACTTTGATTGGGTACAACGATAAATAGCCTCATGAAAAGCAATATTAATTTCATTAAACTTCTCTTGATCACCTTTTTCAGCATAAAATTCCATTAAATCATACACTTCTTTTATCTTTTCAAGTTCCTCATCATTAATTCGCTCAATTGCTAATTGGATTGCTAGCCCTTCTAAAGCATAACGAATTTCCAACATATCATCGATATCACGATGAGAAAACCCTAGTACATAAACTCCTTTATTAGGAATACTTTTAACCAAACCTTCTAATTCCAACTGTTTTAGAGCCTCACGAATTGGAGTTCTAGAAATATTCAACTCTTTAGACAAAGCAACTTCATTTAATTTTTGTCCTTGAGTATATTCCTCATTTAAGATTTTATCACGCAAAACGGTGAAAATTTTATTTCCAAGCGACCCATGTCCGGTATTTTCTAATAAATTCTTTGTCATTGTTTAACCTAACTTTCTGATGATGGCTGCGGTGAACTCGTCTGTTGAAGCACTACCCCCAATATCAGGTGTTACAATAGTTCCTTCTTCAACTACAGCTGCTAAAGCCTCACGCAATTTATTAGCATCATCTAATTTCCCTAATGCCTCTAACATTAATGCAAATGCTAATAATAATGCACTCGGATTAGCGATACCCTTACCAGCAATATCTGGTGCACTTCCATGAACAGCTTCATAAATTCTAAATTCATCACCAATATTCCCACTTGGTGCAAATCCTAGACCGCCAACTAATCCAGCACATAAATCAGAAACAATATCACCATATAAATTTGGTGCAACTAAAACATCAAAAGTTTCTGGACGAATTACTAATTGCATACACATGTTATCAACAATAACCTCTTGTGGCTCAATATCTGGATAATCTTTAGCCACATCTCTAAACGCTTCTAAAAATAATCCATCTGTATATTTCATAATATTCGCTTTATGAACTGCTGTTACTTTTTTACGTCTATTGTTCTTAGCATATTCAAAAGCATAACGACAAATCTTTTCACTCGCTTCACGAGTAATTAATTTAATTCCATTTGCCATATTTGGATTGATCATATACTCAATCCCTTTATATAAATCTTCGGTATTTTCACGAATCATAACCAGATCAATGTCTTCATAACGAGAATTGATTCCTTTAAATGATTTGATTGGACGAACATTAGCATAAGTTGCAAACTGTTGTCGCAAGGCAACATTGACACTTCTAAATCCCGTTCCAATCGGCGTTGCTGTCGGACCTTTTAAAGCCCATTTATATTCTTTAATAGCATCAACAAGTCCTGGTTCAAAAACTTCTTTCGTTGTAGCTGCATATTCAGCACCAGCCTGATATTCCACCCATTCAATGTCAAGCTTCATCGCTTTAGTGATATCAACGACACTCTTTGATATTTCTTTTCCAATTCCATCACCAGGGATTAAAACAGCTTTCATTAAAATTCACCTCCCAATTCTTTAATTGCATTTAATAAACCACCGTAATTAATCATTACTTTTTCACGAGGTGATAATGTTAATTCAGCCTCGATTGAATCATTAGTAGTTTCATTAATTACTTTTACTTTACCATTATGTTCAACAACATCTTTGATATTAACGATTTTATAACTATCTTGGTCATTGAAGAAATCTTGGTCTTTAGCTTCAATAACTAAAGGTAAAATACCATTATTAATTAAATTGGAACGATGAATTCTCGCAAATGATACTGCAAAGATTGCTTTAATCTTTAAATAGTTTGGTACTAAAGCCGCATGTTCACGGGAACTTCCTTGACCATAATTATCACCACCAACGATGAATCCCCCATTATTAGCAATTGCACGATCATAGAATTCAGGATCTACTTTACTGAATGAAAATTTTGCTAAATGTGGCACATTTGAACGATATGGCAATAATTTGCTATCTGAAGGAACAATATGATCTGTCGAAATATTATCACCAACTTTTAAAACAACTTTTCCACTAATTTCATCTGTAATTTTTTCTCCACGTGGAACCGGTTTAATATTAGGTCCCATATATACTTCATTATTTTCGTCATATTCATCAATGAAGAAATTTCCATTTTTAATAAATGGGGTATTTGGCACCTCTTCTAAATACATATCATCTTCAAATTCTTCTGACATGTACCCTTTAATTGCGCTCAATGCCGCAATTTCCGGTGATACTAAGTATACGCTTGCATCATTTGTTCCTGAACGTCCCTTGAAATTACGATTAATCGTTCTTAATGAAATCCCTTTTGAGAGCGGTGCTTGACCCATTCCAATACATGGTCCACAACCACATTCAAGAATCCTTGCTCCAGCTTGAACCATATCAGCTAATGCTCCATTTTGTGAAAGCATCGCAAGAATTGAACTTGATCCTGGCGCAATAACTAAAGAAACATGATCCGCAACTTTGCGTCCTTTTAAAATCTTAGCTGCCTTCATCATGTCAGCAAAAGATGAGTTAGTACAACTTCCTATCACAACTTGATTTACTTTCATTCCTTCAAGTTCTTTTACTGGTACTACCGCATCTGGACTATGAGGCTTAGCAGTCATTGGCACTAATGCACTTAAATCAACATCTAATTCTTGATCATATGTAGCATCTTCATCAGCTTTCATTTCAATGTAATCATCTACTCGCCCTTGTTGTGCTAAATATTCTTTTGTTCTTTCATCGGTCGGGAAAACTGATGTAGTGGCTCCCAATTCAGCCCCCATATTACAAATCGTAGCACGATCAGTCAATGATAATGAAGCAACTCCATCTCCCGTATATTCAATAATCTTATTAACGCCACCCTTAACCGTTAATTGCTGAAGAATATATAAAATAATGTCTTTTGCACTTACCCATGGTGCTTTTTTTCCAGTCAAATTAACTTTAACAACACTAGGACATTGTAAGTAATATTTACCTGTTGCCATCGCTACTGCGACATCTAATCCCCCTGCCCCAATAGCAATCATACCCATTGCTCCACAAGTTGGTGTATGTGAATCTGATCCAACTAGAGTCTTTCCTGGTTTTGAGAAGTTTTCTAATTGTAATTGATGACAAACTCCATTACCTGGTTTTGAAAAAACAATCCCATGCTTTTTAGCCACACTGCGGATAAATTCATGATCATCCATATTTTCAAATCCTGTTTGTAACATGTTGTGATCAATATATGCCACTGCTTTCTCTACTGCAACATGTTTAATATTCATTGCTTCTAGTTGAAGATAAGCCATTGTACCTGTTGAATCTTGTGTTAGTGTTTGATCAATTTGAATTCCAATTTGTTCTCCTGGAACAAGATTTCCATCTTTAAGTTTACTACTTAAAATTTTGTATGCTAAATTCATACCCATCACGATATACCCCCATTATTCTTATATTGCATACAATTATACAAAAAAACAATCTTGATTACAACCCTTTGGAACAAATTTTACCACAAGATGTACTAAAAATAAAACACTTTAATAAAAATCTATTATTTACTTGATTTAATCGAGTAATTTTTAATTACACTTTTTTAATAATAAATTTGTGAATTCCTAAAATAAAATATCTACTTTTCTTCTTAAAACAAAAGCCTTACTATAAATATCAATGAAAATATGTTAGAATACATTGGGTGATAAAATATGTTAATAGAATGTTCAAATATAACAAAATCATTTCAAGGGATTCCCTTATTAAAAGATATAACCTTTAAAATTGATGATCATGATAAAGTCGCAATTATCGGAGTTAATGGTGCTGGTAAAACTACTATTCTAAAAATTATTGCGGGCGAAGAAAACTATGATAGCGGTGACCTTTTTTGTAATAAAGAATTAACACTAGGTTATTTAAAACAACAGCATGACTTAGCGATGGATAAAACAGTTTACGATGTTGGCCTTGATGTTTTTGCACCATTGATCACAATTGAAAATAGACTACGTCAATTAGAGAATGAAATGACAACTGATCATAGTGAACGTATTTTAAATGAATATGATCGTCTAACTCAATCATTTCATGATAAAGATGGATATAGTTATCCCAGTAAATTAACCGGCGTTTTAAAGGGACTGGGCTTTAGCGAAGAAGAATTCAATTTAAAAGTTTCAATGCTATCTGGTGGTCAAAAAACACGTTTAGCTCTTGCTAAAATGCTGCTTCAAGAACCAAAGCTATTGTTACTTGACGAACCTACTAACCATTTAGATAATAGTGCTATTAATTTCTTAGAAGGATATTTAAAAAATTATCCTCATGCAATCATCACAGTCAGCCATGATCGTTACTTTATTGATCAAGTTTCTAATAAAATTGTAGAAGTCGAAAATGGAAAATCCAAAAGCTATAAATGTAAATATAACGAATATTCAATTTTAAAGAAAAAGCAAAGAGCTGTTGATTTAAAACATTATTTAAATCAACAAAAAGAAATTAAAAGAATTCAAGAGAGTATCGATACACTAAAATCATATAACCGTGAAAAACAAGTTAAACGAGCCGAATCTAAAGAAAAGCAGTTAGCTAAAATTGAACGTATTGACAAGCCTGAGAACTTGCCAGATACAATCACGATTAATTTTAAACCAAAACGTGAGTCCGGTTTTGATGTTTTAAAAATAGAGAACCTAGCTGTTAAATTTGATGAAATTTTATTTAAAAACATTGATATCGATATAAAAAAACAAGAGCGTATTGCTCTTGTCGGGGATAACGGTGTGGGTAAAACAACTCTTTTTAAAACTATCCTCGATCAGCTAAATGCTTATCAAGGTAAAATTAAATTTGGTAGTAAAGTAGACCTTGCTTACTATGATCAAGAACATAGCACACTAGCAATGGATAAAACTATTTTTAATGAAATTAGTGATAATTTTCCTAAGATGACTAATACTGAGATTCGCAACAGTCTTGCCTTATTTAACTTCAAAGGCGATGATGTTTTTAAAGAAATCTCTTTACTTTCTGGTGGTGAAAAAGGACGTGTTGTACTTACTGAAATATTATTAAAACAAGCAAATCTTTTAATTTTAGACGAACCAACCAACCACTTAGACATTGCTTCTAAAGAAGTTCTTGAAGATGCCTTAAACCAATTTGAAGGAACAATCTTCTTTATTAGCCATGACCGCTATTTCATTAATAAAGTAGCAACTCGTGTGATCGAATTAACGAGCACAAAAGCCATCAGTTACGATGGTAATTACGATACTTATTTAAATCATAAAAGCGTTGCTAAGCCGCTCAAAAAAGAAAATGTTGATTATCTTGATATGAAACAGCAAAATGCTCTTTATCGTAAACAGCAAAATAAAATAAAAAAGATAGAAACTAATATTTCTATACTAGAAACCAAGATCAACACTTTAACTGAACAGCTTCATAGTGAAGAAGTTCTAAATGATTATCAGAAATATAATCAGATCAATGATGAAATTTCCGAATTAGAAAATCAGTTAAATACTTTAATGGAAGAATGGGAAGCCCTGCAATAAGGGCTTTTTATATTCTTTTAACTCCAAGAATACAATAATTTTCATCTACACCTGAGCCTTCACAATCAACATACTCAACTTTTACTACACAACTGATATTTGTTTTTCCTAGTTTTCGTAAAGAAACACAATCCCCCTGCTCAATTCCCTCTTCTTTACAAACAACTAAATGGTTAATCACACCGTTACAGATTTTATCAAAATATTGGCTGTCAACCTGTAAACTACACATACTAAAACTCCTTTCAAATCTTTAAATATTGTTTATAGTGATCAGATCCATCAATTTCTTCAATTCGTATCTCAATCGTTTTTTCTAAATCCTCTACAATTGTTTTTTCATTAACCAGATTTTTTTGACTAATCCAAGACTGATATAGTGGATAAATTATAAATCTTAATGTTAAAGCAATTGATAACAATCCGAAATCTATTGATACACCTAATATTAATGGTTTAAGTAACATTCAACCATACCTCCTAGTATTGCCATTCACTCATGCTTTGATACTATCTAAATCACAATAACTAACACATATATATGCTCTAAATAATTTATTATGTCAGTTAAATAAAACATTACTACTATACTTAACCATATATTGCATTACTTTTTTGTCTAATCTAGTGGAAATAAAAATACTTTAATTCTTCAATCCAAATATTTAAATAAAAAAAGAGCAAAATAATTAAATATCCTGCTCTTTTCTATTAACCGTTTAGTAATTTTATTTAATCGATTTCTTTACCAGATCCAGCTCTTTGCTAATTTCCAATAATTCCTTAATTGCAATTTCTAGATTTTGTCTTGGGTGCTCTTCTAAGGACTTCTTAGTCGTACTAATTCTCTCGGCTATGTTTTCTAAACTTTCCATGTTAATTCTCCCTTTTTCTTTATTCTACCATTTTACTATACTCTATCATGCCATATTTTTGCAGACCATATCAGACTATGATAAATTAAAAAAATGTCCAATTTAAGCTACATTAATTTAAATTAATAATAATAACTTTCTTGCTCTCCATGATAATATACTTTTGATAAAGAAATATACAAAAATCTCTTACGATTACAATTATAACAAATTCATCACATTAGTCCAAGATAAAAAAATTTTTCTCTAGTTTATAAAATAAAGCAATTATTAGAATAAAATGCATATTTTTCATTTTTAAAGGTTATATTTAGCCAATATGTATTACCCTTACACTTAGTAAATCTTTGATTTTACCATCCCTCTTTAGTGCTTTTTTCATATTTTGGAAAACGGTTCCATTTACATTACTTTAAGGTATAATAAAGCCGTAAAAACAAGGAGGAAATAAAATGTTACACAAAAAACTAAAACCATTCCCAAGTGATTTTTTATGGGGAGCTTCAACATCTGCTTATCAAGTAGAAGGAGCTAACTTAATCGATGGAAAAGGACCATCTTGTCAGGATGTCAAAAAAGTACCTGAAGGAACTTCAGAACTTGATGTGTGTGCTGATCAATATCATCGTTATAAAGAAGATATTGCATTGATGGCAGAAATGGGATTCAAGACTTATCGTTTCTCTATCGCTTGGACAAGAATTTTACCTAATGGAACTGGTGAAGTCAATCCAAAAGGAATTGAATATTATAATAATGTTATTAATGAATGTTTAAAATACGGTATTGAACCATTGGTAACAATGTTCCATTTTGATATGCCGGCTGCTTTAGATGAAAGAGGAAGCTGGGGTAATCCAGAATCGGTTGACTGGTTTGTAAACTTTGCAAAAGTTATGTATGAAAATTATGGTGATCGTGTTAAATATTGGCTAACGATCAACGAACAAAATATGCTGACTTTAGTTGGACCGGTAATTGGTACATTACACTTGCCGGAAGGATGCACAAACGAAATCAAAGAAATCTATCAGCAAAACCATCATATGCTGGTAGCACAAGCTAAAGCAATGGCATTATGCCACGAAATGATTCCTGGAGCAAAAATCGGACCTGCACCAAATATTTCATTAGTTTATCCTGCTTCTTGTAAACCTGAAGATGTTCTAGCAGCACAAAACTATAATGCTATAAGAAACTGGTTATATTTGGATATGGCGGTTTACGGTGTATATAATAATTTAGTTTGGGCTTACTTAGAAGAACATGATGCCTGCCCAACATTTGCACCTGGAGATGCTGAAGCATTGAAAAATGGACATCCTGATTTTATTGGTTTCAACTATTACAATACTGCTACTTGTGAAGCTAGTGATGGAACTGAAACAATGGATCCTGGAGCTGATCAGCAAACTGCTCGTGGTGAAGCCGGATTCTATCGTGGATTTAAAAATCCTAATTTACCAACTACTGAATTTGGATGGGAAATTGATCCAATGGGATTCCGGGCAACAATCCGTGAAATGTACTCACGTTATCGTCTGCCAATGATCG
The DNA here is from genome assembly GCF_014131695.1 of Thomasclavelia ramosa DSM 1402. Lineage (NCBI taxonomy): Bacteria > Bacillati > Bacillota > Erysipelotrichia > Erysipelotrichales > Coprobacillaceae > Thomasclavelia > Thomasclavelia ramosa. Next base: position 415,452 of record NZ_CP036346.1, on the reverse strand, counting down.
TTACTGAAAATGGACTAGGAGCATATGATAAATTAACAGAAGACGGTAAAGTACATGATCAATATCGAATTGAATATTTAAGAAAACATCTTGAACAGGTACAATTAGCAATCACAGACGGTTGTGAAATGATGGGATACTGTCCATGGTCAGCAGTAGACTTGATTTCAACACATGAAGGTATGGTCAAACGTTATGGATTTATTTATGTAGACCGTGAAGAATTTGATTTAAAAACTTTAGATCGTTATCGTAAAGATTCATTCTATTGGTACAAAAAAGTTATTGCCACTAATGGTGATGATTTATCAGATTAATTTAATCTTAAAAAGTCTTCTATAGAAATCTATAGAAGGCTTTTTTGCTAATAAATATAGTATTATAACAACATGTTTTCTATTTAATTTAAGTAAATTTGCTAATCTACAATCTTTTCAAATACCGGGTCATAACTAACTAATTAATTATTGTTTCACCTTCTTGTTGCAATTATTTTAACGCTTCAATCACAATTTATCTATTATTCTGATCAACTGCCTAAGCCTGCTCACCCACCAAGATTTCTTCCTCTGAACATTTAATATCCTTATATCCTTGTAGTGTTTGTTTATATAAAGCCATTTTTATTTTTCCTTCTCATTTCCTTTTTCATATTCTAAAGCTAATTTTAAATCATATTCCATTATTTTATTTTCTATTAAGGCAAAACTTTGAAAAAGCAACTAATCATTTCCACTTTTCTAGCGAATAGCTTAATTTTTTTATCAAATAAAATAATATTCCCACTTGTTAATGAATTCAATCATTCCTTTAAAATAGGATTCGGATAGATATATTTAATGCTGATAATACAGCAATAAAAAAACAATCCCTCTTTATCTATATCTGAATAATGAGATAAAAAGCAAGAAAAATAACTTTTATTTAATGAAGACATCATGTTTTTAATACTAAAATTATTATTCCTATATAATAATAAAAGAATCGGCTGTAACCAATTCTTTTATTCTACATCTTCTTCATATTTAATAATTTCACCAGTATCTGCATTAATTTCTAATTCATATTCCTTATTACCATTTTTAATCTCTATCTCATATTTTTTAATTCCATCATCGTCATCATAATCTAACTCTGTTTTTATTAAGTAACCACCACCAACACGATCAAAAGCGATTTTTTGAGCTTCCTCTAAAGAAACAGCCGTATTAACAGGAGTAATCGGAGTAACTGTTCCATCAACTGGATTAGTTGTCGTACCTATATAATCATCATCTTTTTCCCGTTTTAATACCTTTCCACTATTTGCGTCTACTTCTATTTCATACTTTTCTGTATCAGTTATAATAGTAAAATCATAGTAAGTTACCCCATCATCTTTATCTTCTTTAGCCTTAAGGATTTTTCCTTCTACTTCTTTTAAAGCAATTTCTTGAGCTTCTTCCAATGTTAGGGCACTAACTTTTTCAGTACATCCAACTAAAGCTATTGTAATTAATACAAATAAAATTATTTTCTTCATAAATATTATCTCCTTTCAAAATCAATTGTAAAAATTGTATATTGATCAACTATACTTTCAACCGTAATTGCATAGTCATAATAGCTGCAAATTCTTTTAGCAATTGCTAAACCTAGTCCAAAATTGTTATTATTTTGAGCCCGTGACTCATCAGCCCGATAAAAGCGATTAAATATATAGTCTAATTTATCTGCTTCTATCCCAATCCCGTGATCTTTAACCATTAATTTTTGGTCAACATATAATAATTCAATTTTCTTTTCTTCTTCTCTTGAATATTTAATTGCATTATCAATTAAAATAATTAAAAGTTGTTTTAAATGTTCTATGCGCATCCATATCTTTGAAGTTACAGTTATTTTAATAATAAATTCAAATTCTGGGTGAACTTCTTTAAAATTTGTAATTACTTCATCAACTACTAAATTAAGATCAGTTGGTTCTTCACAATGAATATCCATCTCTCGGGTTAAATGAAGAAGTTCATTACACAATTGGATTAATCGCTCAACTTCATTACTAGTGACATTAAGTGAATTGCTAAGAATAGCAGGATCATCTTTTCCCCACCGCTCCAACATATCTAAATTTCCTTTTATAATTGCCAATGGCGTTTTTAATTCATGTGATGCATCACTTACAAATTGATTTTGTTGTAATAATGATCTTTCCACTTGATCGATTGTTTCATTAAATTCCTTGCCTAATAAAGCTAATTCATCATTTCCCTCAATAACAAGCCGGTGACTTAAGCCCTCATTTTTAATTTGTTTAATACTCTTTGTAAATTGATCAACAGTTTGTAAAAAACGTTTACTAATCATGAAACCACAGGCAATACTGGTAATCAATGCAACAATAATTAAAATCAAAAAGATTACAGCAACAATACTAGCTATGGGGGTTATCAAATCTTCATCCATTGCATAGATTCGTCCAATAATCAATAAATAATAACCCATATAAAGTAATAAAATCAAGCTAAATACTACGATCACTGTCATAATAATAATTGAAGTAGTACTAACTAATTGATGTCGTAGTGATTTAATTTTCATGATAAACGGTATCCTACTCCACGTACTGTTTCAATTTTAATTCCGGGAATTTTATTACGTAAATAACGGATATATACTTCAACGACATTTGTTGATACATCTTCATCATAACCCCAAACCTGATCTAAAATCTTATTGCGACTAACAACATCACCGCCATTTTGAACTAATAATGATAATAAATCAAACTCAGTCGTTGTTAAATTTACTTCATTATCTTTGAAAAAGACCTTGTGCTTACTTGGATCAATTTTAACTTCTCCATAACTATATTCAAGAAGTGCTTTTTGAAAGTTCATTCTTCTCAATAGTGCATTTATCCTCGCTAATAATTCTTCCATTGCAAACGGCTTTGCTAAATAATCATCTGCTCCAACTTGTAAACCATTGACCTTATCCATCACCTCATCACGAGCTGTAAGCATAATTACTGGCGTTTGTTTAATCTCTCGCAAGCGTCGACATACTTCGATTCCATTAATTCGCGGTAACATTAAATCTAATAAGATTAATTCATATTCTTGCTCTAAAGCTTTTTTTAACCCAACTTCACCATCATAAGCTTGATCACAACAATAACCTGCATGGGTTAATTCTAGCTTTAATAGATCTGACATATTTTTTTCATCTTCAATTATCAGTATTGCCATCTTCATCACTCCTTATATTCAAATCCAATTATCTTTCCACTTTTTGCACTAATATTTATCTCAATCAGTTCTTGCTGCTGATTCTCTATTTCAAGATGGTAAAATATTTGCATATGCTCATATTCAATTTGTGAAGATACGATAGTTCCTGGAAATTGTTTCAATGCTACAACATGTGCTTCACTTTTAGAATAATTAATGTTATTTAAAGTTGTATGTAATATATAGACACCAAAACAAATAACACTAATGACGATTATTATTATAGTTGTTATAATTTGTTTTTTATAAATAATCAGCTTTTCCATTCCCATCTTCCTTTCATCTATATCATAACCTATTTTGCCCGATTGTTGCTTAAAGAACAATAATAATTAAATAAGAATTTTCTCATTTTCTAAAAATAAATAAGTGTGATCTAAAATCACACTTACTCAAACAAAGCAAATTCTAAATAATAAACTAGATCATGAAACATTCTAGTATTAAAGCCATAACAGCTGCAATCATCTATTTCTCCATCCCAATCATTATTTAATCGTTCTAATAACAGCGGTACCTCTGTAACATCTAAATTAACTGTTACAAAAAACTCACTACAATCTTTTTTTCCAGCATACTCACGACTCGGTGAAATTGAAAAATTAGGATTTATTTGTAACAACAAATCTTTAATCATTTGATAATCTTTTATATCTTCACTTTCAATAATTACATATAATCTCGCTAACATATAACCACCTCTTTCCTGCCTATTTTATCATAAAATATTGTTTAGATAAAAGTATGCTATTAATTAATTTTATTCTGATTATATTTACTAATAAATATGTTAAGATAAAGTAAAGAGATATATTTGAAAGCTGGGATAATTATGGATGAATCACTAATTACGATCATTGGGTTTATTATTGGAGGCCTATCTATCTTTATTTATGGAATCAATCTTATGAGCGATGGCCTCAAAAGTATTGCAGGATATCATATCCGTGAGTATATTGAAAAATATACAAGTAATCTTTTTACCTCAATTTTAGTGGGTACTTTAATTTCTGCAATCCTCCATTCTAGTTCTGCTGTTACAGTTATTTCAATCAGTCTGGTTCGGGCCGGATTAATGAAGTTGGAACAGGCTATAGGAATCACGATTGGAGCGAATATTGGGACTTGTGTGACTTCAATAATGATAGGCTTGAATGTGGAACAATTTGCTTACTATCTTGTCTTTATTGGGGTTGTAATCATGTTTTTAGCTAAAAAAAAGACGATTGGATACATCGGCAAAGTTGTTCTGGGCTTTGGACTAATTTTTGTTGGTCTACAAATAATGAGTGATCAAATGATAGCCTTTGCTAAAGAACCTTGGTTTACAAGTATCATGACAACGTTAGGAAAAAAACCATGGTGGGCACTTCTAGGTGGAACTATAGCAACAGGCATCATGCAATCATCTACTGCTGTTATCGGTGTAGTCCAAAAACTTTTTACAACTGGTTCAATCACTCCTGCTGCTGGTGCTGCATTTATTTTTGGGGCCAACATTGGTACTTGTATTACTGCGGTTATTGCCGCTTTAGGCGGATCTATTTCAACTAAACGAGCTGCCTGGTTTCATGTTGTTTATAATCTAGCAGGTGCAATAATAGGAATGCTCGTTTTAAAACCATTCGTTAATTTAACTAATTGGGTCAATTTGCTGCTAAACGGCAGTCAAGAAATGTATATTGCTCAAGTACACTTCATTTTTAATATAGCTTCAACTATTTTAGTTATTCCTTTTGTTCGCTATTGTGTTATTTTATTAGAAAAGTTAATTCCTGGGAATGATCATCATGATACGCTCATTGAAAATATCGATGAGCTAGATGATACTTTAATTGACAAACTTCCTGTCGGAGCATTAGCAGTTGCTAAAAAGAATACACTCCGAATGGGACGAAATGTTATAGCCAATATTAAATTATCTTATACTTATTTAATCTCTAAAAATAGTGAAGATTATGATGAAATTATCGAAATTGAAGCACTAATAGATAAATATGATTCTCGTTTATCCAAATACTTGTTAAAAATTGCTCAACAGCCCACATTAGCAAAAAAGCAAACTAATGAATACTTTAAAAATTATCAAATTATCAAAAATCTTGAACGAATTGGTGACATTGTTAGTAATTTAGCTAATTATTACAAACTTGTTTACGATGAAAAAGGTAAATTTTCTAACGAAGCAATCGATGATTTAAATAAAATGTATAAATTAGCTTTAGAAATGGTCCAAGATGCTCTAGATATTTATGAACACGATAATGCAAATAAACTTCTTTCTTCTTTAAACAAAAAAGAACATACTTTAAATGCTTTAGAAATTGAGTGTCGTCAAAATCATCTAGTCCGAATGCGTGACGGTATTTGTGAAGATAATATCGCTGCTTCTATCATCATTGATATTATTTCTAGTATTGAACGAATTGGTGATATTGCTTTAAATACTGCAAATTCAACAATTACGGTATACAAAGATCATAAAGTTAAATATTTAAATGTTTGATTTTTACATAAAAAATTACTGGAATAACATCCAGTAATTTTAATTTATTGCATCTTTATCGGTTTCACCGGTTCTAATTCGCAAAGCACTTTTTAGATCATAACTAATTATTTTGCCATCTCCAGGATTCCCCGTAAATGCTGCGGTTTGAATTGCCTTGATTGTCTTCTTTTCCCAAACTTCATCACTTACTATAATTTCAAATTTAATTTTTGGTAACATATTTATTTCTACTTCATTACCTCTAATTACTTCACGATAGCCTTTTTGAATTCCACACCCCATAACTTGATAAACTGTAATCCCATGAACTTCAATTTTAGCTAAAGCTTCTTTAACATCCTCAAACTTATCTTCACGAACAAATGCTTCTATTTTAATCACAAATCACTCCTCCTTACTCTAATCCATTAAATGATGGGTATGCTGTCTCATTATGTTCAGACATATCTAACCCCATCTGTTCATCACGTTTATCAACTCGTAATGGTGTAAATAGCCGTACAACTCCTATACAAATTAAAGTACCTATCACAGCAACTACTATTGTTAGTAAAATGCTAATAATTTGTGCAATTAATAAGTTTGTATCTCCGAAGAATAACCCATTCCATCTAGCTACATCATTGATTGAAGTTTGAGCAAAAAGCCCCGTTGCAATACCACCCCAGATACCACCTATTCCATGACATCCAAATGCATCTAGAGCATCATCATATCCAAAATATTGTTTTGCTTTAGAAATCATAAAATAGCAAATTGGACTACCAACAAAACCAATAATAACTGCAGACCAAATCGGAACAAATCCTGCACCAGGAGTAATTGCTACAAGCCCGACAACTAGGCCGGTTACACTTCCCACTAAAGTTGGTTTATTAATTTTCCAAACATCCATCAACATCCATGATAACATTCCTGAAGCAGCAGCAACAGCAGTTGTCATAAAAGCGTGTATTGCTAATCCGTCAGCTTTTAAAGAACTTCCGGCATTAAAACCAAACCACCCAAATAATAGAAGGCTTGCACCTAGTACAACAAACGGAATATTATGAATACGATATTTCGCATGATCATAATCCTTACGTTTACCCAAGATAATACACAATACTAGCGCGCTTACTCCAGAACTAATATGAACAACATTTCCACCAGCAAAATCTACTGAACCAATTTCAGCCAAGAATCCCCCTAATCCCCAGACCATGTGAGCCATAGGATAATAGACGATTGTTGACCAGACAATTATAAAAATAAACAACGCTTTAAACTTCATTCTTCCCGCTACAGCGCCAGTAATTAAAGCTGGTGTAATAATTGCAAACATCATTTGAAATGCTGCAAAGCCTAAATCCGGAATCGTACTGGCATAATTACCTGGCGTCGTTCCTACATTACTCAAGCCCAAAAAGCTTAGATCCCCAATTATTCCTAGATGATCATTTCCAAACGCCAAGGAATATCCAAATAATATCCACATAACCATTGCTATTCCAATTACAAAAATTGAAGTCATCATCGTATTAACCACATTTTTTCTTCTAACCATTCCGCCATAGAAAAAAGCTAATCCTGGTGTCATCAATAACACCAATGCTGTACAGATTATCATAAATCCTGTATCTCCAGAATCAATCATATTTCTTCCCCCTTTATTTATGATTATATTGGAAGTATAGATGATATTTTTTTATTAAGCAAGATATTTTTTATCACTAATTATTTTCAGTTTACCTTGTCGTAAAAAAACATTGATATTATCATAGTTTTTTAATTTGTTAAAATATTGTTATTTTTATATATGATAAAAATAGTTATTGGCATATAAGTTTCCAATTAACTCGTTATTGTATATTAGTGCAGTTATTATTAATTCATTTAAGTTAAAAAACTATAGATCATTACAAGATAAAATTAAATAATTGTCATTTTTAAACTGTTTTTCCATAACCAACATAGAATGATTCACAAAATTATTTTTAAAGTATTCTTTTGAAATTAAAATCACTCCTATAAAAGTTATACCTGTGACTATTAATCATATATATAAATCATTTGGCACAGCTCTAATTAGAACTGCTCCAATTACAAAGTAAAACAATATATATATAATTAGTATCTTAGATAAAATACTTAATCCTTTTATCTTTCTATTTAAAATAAACTATATAAAAATCATAGCATATCTATTTTATAAAAAAGGCATAATTTTTTCACAAAACTAAAAAGAGCTGTAACATTCTAAAATAGTAAAAAAACTACTCACTAGTTACGGCTACTTCTATAAGTATATCTCCTTCTTTACTTGGCTCTATAGCTATCAATCTATTAACTTTTTTGCACAAGTGGGACATGCAACATAAAAGTAAGTACATCCGTTTTCACATTTATAATCTATTATTTTAAAACTACTAACTTCAGTATCAATGCTCTCTTTAGTTACTATCTTTTTCATTATTTTCCCGTCAAAAGAGATATAAAACAAAAACTATATCACTTTTTTATGCCTTACGTTAATATTAATCAAAAAATAATTATACGATATTTTGTTCTATTACATTAATAATATTGTATCTATTTTTTATCGTAGCAAGATAAATTTTGTAGTATATTCTTGTTTTCGTAATTTTCCTAAAATAATATATTTGCTAATTATTCAAGAACTTTTCTATATCTTCATAATTAGATATTTCTATATTAAAAACATATGAAAAAAATTTTTGCAATTCACATATATCATATTCTTTAAAATTTATTTTATGTATCTTTTGATACACTTCTTTTACTAAAAATCTTAAATCTGAAATATAATTACAACATACTAAATCAACAACATCTTTAAAAATATCTCTATGCATAATAACCTATCCCCTCAAGCTTTATTCACAAACATTTTAAATATAAATACTGAATTAAAAAATACATCAATCAAATAAACCAAAATAACTCTCCAAAATTTCAATACAATATACAAGTAAATACCTTTTTAATATCATATTAAATTTTTAATAATATTTTTTCCCAAAAATATATCCTATATCAATAAAATTTGGGAACAATTTAATCACATAATTATCATATTATATAGTTGTAAAAACTATAAATAGCTTAAGTTCTGTTGTAGGTGGTGAATTATGCTTGACTATTTTTTAGAAAACACTACAAAAAAGAAATTATATCTTTTTTCCATCTTATATTTAAAGAGAGTCACTTCTGTAAAAGAATGTAAGTATATACTTACATTTAGCAGTACCAGTATAATTTCAATAATTAACGAGTTGAATTTTGATTTCAATGGAATTGCAGAAATAAATATAACAAATTCATTGGAACTTAAATTAATTGTATACGAAGATATTACATTTTCTGATTTACTCCATGCTATATACCAAAGCTCTAATGTATTGCATTGTATCAAGTTTATGATAACCAATGAATCAAACCATTCTTTTTTGATATTTGCGGAAGATAACTATCTTGCAAAATCCAGTGCATATCGAATACGACAAAAATGTATTAAATATATCCGCAGTATCGGTTTGGATATTAAAAAAAATAAAGTTATAGGGGAAGAATACAGAATTCGATTTTTGATTGCTCTTTTATACTACAAATGCGGTATAGATTGTTGCGATATTGATGAATATTCAATAAAACTTATTAAAGAATTTATTATATCTACTAACCAGTCAATTACTTTTGAATTTCTTAATAACGCTACAAATGAATATGATTATTTTGAATGTCTAATGTCACTTTTGTGGAAAAGAAAAGACCACAATGACAATTTATCTATACCAAAGGAGCTTGAAAAATTTAAAGAGATTTTTATATACAATGATTTGAAAAAATATTTACATAATGTAATTGGGAATCAGCTTAACATAGATTTTTCAAAAAAAGACTATGATTATATGTATTTAGTTTATTTTTGTACTAATAACTTCCTTTTTGCCAACCAGTGGACAGAGGAACGTAAAGAGCACATTTATAAAATATTTCTTTCCAATCAAAAATTTTATGATTTATATATTCGTCTTAGTCATAAATATGGTAAATTTCTAGAACAATCTCACATTTTCAAAACAATTTTAATCTATTTTTTTAAGGATCATCTTTTTCAATTACAATGCCTAATTCCAAATCAGCGTCTATATATAGATACTACACCTACTACAACTTACATCACCAATAATGACGTATCAGGTATCATAAATTCATGGAAAAAGGCAAATAATATATTATATCCAACAGATAAAAGAAGTATATTCTATTTAACAACACAAATTGAATTTATATTAAGACAACTTGTTCCACCTGTAACAATCATATTGTTATCTGATTTAATGTCCGAGATAGAAATGATAAATCTTTTTCTTGAAAAAAATTTTTCCCGCAATCGAATTAATATAACTCCGTTACTTTTAAACAGTTATAATTTAGAATATCTGAACGCTGAAAAAAATAGAATAATAATCATTACTCGAGGAATTGAATATTTATTAAAATCATACAATTTCTTTCAAAATAATACTATAGTAATAATAGATTCTAGAACAACCTTATACGAGAAAGAAAAAATTTCGAATGCTATTGCCAATTATGAAGAAAAACAATTTCTAAAAATTTGTGCTGGAACAAGTCTTACTGATACAGAATATTAATGATCAACATAAGTGCAACAGTCTATTTATACAAATATTATATTATTTAAATAGCATATTTTATCTTAAACTTATTTCTTGGCAAAAACACTTAAATCAAAAAAGGACTGTAACGAATAAAAATTTTAATCTTTGACATCCCCCCTTCTAAGTGACAATTTTTTATTATTTCACTTGTCTACCTAGAAGGAAGCATATCATTTAATCCGTTACAGCCCCTTTAATCATATACTAATTCATCTTGATTTATAACCTCTTCATCAGTAAAATATGCTTGAGTTTGTACTATGACCTCTTTTCTTAATCCAATTAAACCAATTAAATTAGGGATAGCCATACAACCATTAACAATATCTGCGAGAATAAAAATAAATTCTAATGACATAAAAGGACCAATTGCAATAAAGACAATATAAATAAATTTATAATATGGAATCGCTTTTAAACCTTTTAAATAATACATACATCTCTCACCATAATAATTCCAACCAATTATAGTAGTAAATGCAAAGAAAATTAATCCAATATTAACAATATACTTCCCAATCATAGGAATAAATAAACCATTACTAAATGCTTGTGTAGTCATTGCGGCACCTTCTAAACCACTAGTATGGCTATTAGTAAGTAAAATTGCAATTCCTGTCATGGTACAAATAACAACTGTATCAATAAACGTTCCAGTCATTGATACCAATCCTTGTTCTACACATGAATCAGTTTTTGCTGCAGCAGCGGCAATTGGTGCACTTCCAAGACCACTTTCATTTGAAAAAATTCCTCTACTAATTCCTTTTTGCATTGCCATTGTCATAGTAATACCTATACCACCACCAAGAGCTGCTTGAGGATTAAATGCACTATGAACCACTAATACAACTGTCTGCGGGATTAAGTTAAAATGAGTAATTAAAATAATCACAACACCACCGATGTAAAGAATACACATCATAGGAATTACTTTTTCTGCTACATTCGCAATTCTTTTAATCCCGCCAATTGTAATAAAACCTACAGTGATCGTTAATAAAACCGCTGTAACAATTGGTGGAACATTAAACGATAACTCCATTGCATCAGAAATTGATTTAACTTGAGTAAATGTTCCAATTCCCAATAACGCCACAGCAACTCCAAAAAAAGCAAAAATCTTAGCTAACCATTTACTTCCTAAACCCCGTTCTAAATAATACATTGGTCCCCCTGCCATTTGATTATTTTCATCTTTGATACGGTAACGAATTGCTAATAAGCCTTCAGCATATTTTGTAGCCATTCCAAAAAAAGCTGATACCCACATCCAAAATAATGCTCCTGGTCCTCCGGCCGCAATCGCGGTAGCTACTCCAACAATATTTCCTGTCCCGATCGTAGAAGATAGTGCTGTACAAAGAGCCTGAAAACTTGATACATCACCTTCATCATTATCCTGTTTTTTAAAAATACACGAAAACGCTAATTTCAATTTCGTTAATTGCAACAGTTTTAGCTTACATGTGAAATAAATTCCAGTTCCCAACAATAGACAAATAAGCGGTAAGCCCCATACAAGCTCATCAATTTTTGTAAGTAAATTTGTAATAAATTGCATAAAAAAACTCCTTCTTAAAATAATTAAGTCGGAATTAATAATGAAAAAAACTATTCATCCCACTGTCCTTTTACCTGAGAGTTTCACCTATAAATAGGCTTGCTCCTTCGGTGCTTAATTTAATAAGTCTCTCCAGAGGTTCGTCCAATAGCGATCCTTTTACCTGAAATCTTTAATTCTTCGGTGTTCAATTAGAATCTCTTTCGCCATTATCATCCGATATATACACTAAGATTATACGCTAATTGTATACAATTGCAAATATTTTTTATTTTTGCAATAAAGTATTTGTAAAAACGACATTTCTCTTCTATAATAACAATTATGAAAAAATTAAAATATTTTATTCCTGCCCTAATTTGGATGATCTTTATTTTTATAATGTCACACACTAATGGTAATGACTCTTCAAATCAAAGTAATTTTATTGCTGAAATAATTTTAAAAGTTATTAATATTGATCGTGATACATTAACTTTTATAATTAGAAAAGCCGCTCATATGAGTGAATATGCAATCTTATTACTCTTACTTTATTATGCACTAAGTAACGTTATATCTAAGCATACTTTATCATTATCATTATTAGTCACATTTATTTATGCTTGTAGTGATGAATTTCATCAATTGTTTATTCCAGGGCGCAGTGGACAATTTAAAGATGTTCTAATTGACACTTCTGGTGCCTTGATCATGCTTATGATCATCTTTTTATGGCAAAGAAAAAAGAAGTCTAAACTAATCAAATAACTTTACTTAAGTTATTTTGATTAATCATTAGACTTCTTTTCATTTTGCAGTTTTTCAATACTTTCTTTTAACTTATCAATGGCATCATTAAGTACATCAAGATCATTTTGATGATCATCGTTGTCATCATCACTCGGTGGCGTTGAGCGTTCTTCTAAGACAGCTGACCAAGAAGAGTTTGAGGCTAAAATATCACCTACAACATTAAACCATGCTCCCAAAGCAGCTTGCTCACTCGTAGTAAAATCATTTGTCAATAGATATCCTAAGATCACTGCAGTTCCAGTAAAACTATACGGATCAAGATTGGGTATATACATGGTTCACCTCTCCCATATTTTAATATATGCTAAATAAAAAAAAAACTTAGGCTTTTGCATATTTAATATTTCGCTGCACACACTATTATTGGGTGAAAAAATGAATGATAATGTAAAATTATTAAACTTTATTTATCAAAACTCGCAAATGGGAGTTGAAACGATTGAGCAATTAGAAAAAATCGTTGAAGATAAAGACTTTAAAAGATATTTAAAAGAAAAATATGAAGGCTATTGTAAAATCCATAAAGATGCTAAAGAAAAGTTAAATAGTCATGGATATGACGAAAGAGGAATTGGTTCTTTTGAAAAAATTCTTACTTACTTAATGATCAATATGCAAACACTGACCGATAAATCAACTAGTCATATTGCAGAAATGATGATGATTGGAAGTACGATGGGAATCATCAATGCAATTCGTAATATAGCTGATTACAATCATGCTAAAAAAGATATTATTAAGCTCATGGAAACATTAAAAGCTTTCGAAGAAAAATCATATGGAGATTTGCAAAAATTTATTTAAATTGCTGTTAATGCAGTGCTCTCCTAAGTTCAACTTTGTGAGGGCACTACATATGAGGTATATTATTTCTAATTAAAAACAGTATTACAAATAATACTGTTTACTATCACTAATTATAATCAATTAAACCAAATTTCTTAAACACTGGTTTTTGCAATTTCATAAAAATCCCCATCATTGGACCAAATAAAAACATTCCAATAATAGTTCCCTCTCGTACTGCTAAAGGCACATCAGTAATAATTACAATTATAATTACTAATAAAATTGAAACTACGTCAACCCCTTGCCGTAAAACATGGAATTTCTTTCCAGTAACTCCGCTAACAGCCATACAAGCTCCTTCCAAAGCAAATGTAACAATATCTAGAACCATTACCATTCCTACTGCAAAAGCACTGACGATATATCCCAAAATTAATAATCCAACATTCATCCAATATGTATTAATCGTAAAATTACTGTATACTTCATACAACATGAAGTTAACAATTAGCCCTAATAAGATGCAAACAGGAATTTGTAATAGCTGGATCGGCTTAAATTTTCTTCTAAGTATTGCCACTTGAACAAAGATACATAAAAAATTACAAAACATACCAATTGTTCCTACCTCTATCCCTGTAACTAAACTCCCTGTCTGTGCCAAAGCATCCCATGCACCTACTCCAATGGCCGCTTTCAAGGTTAGAGCTGAACTACATGCAACGACCACAACGCCAAACACCAAAACTATTACCCGCTTAAACATTTTAATTAGTACCTCGCTTTTTTTGTATAGGCATTATTATAGCGGTTTCAATAATCTAGTCAACCTATTTTTTAAGCGTTTTCAAAAATAGAAAAAGGGTAATCTACCCTTTTAAAATAACTCTACTTCTTGTATGAGTGCAATTAGCTCGCTTAAGTTATTAATTACATAATCAGCACCAGCATCTAAATATGCTTCTTTAACCCGTTCAATTGCACGATTCCGTTCTTTAGGTGTTAAAGCATTAAATTCTTCTTCGTTCAATCCCAAAGTTGAACTTCCCTCAATGACACCAACTGCGATTACCCCTGCATTAACGCCTTCTTGAATATCAGAAATTGTATCACCAACTTTGATTACATTTTTTACACTGCTTATATGCAGTTCAATCATATTTTTAAAAATCATATAAGGATAAGGGCGTCCAAAGTGATTAGTAGCATCAGGTGAGTACCAGCAATCAGGTTGATACCCCTGCTCCTTGGCACTTTTTAATACTGGCTCCATCATCATATCTGTATATCCAGTAGTTGAGCCAATCTTAATTCCCAATTCTCTTAGTTTTGCCACAGTTTCTAAAACATACGGCTTAACATCTGTATGTTTTGTAATACCTGTCATTAATGATGCCTCAAATAAATCATAAATTTTATGTATATCCTGTTCATTAAATTCACGATCATATCTAGCCTTAAATGCTTCATTCAATACTGGCATTTCTAACATTGTTTTAATATGATCAATCTTCAACATCCCCATTGGTTCTCTAATTTGGTCATTAGTTGGCTCTAATCCATAATTATTAAAAGCATCTTTAAATGCTTGAACAGGAGCAAAACAACCATAATCAACTGTAGTTCCTGCCCAATCGAAAATTACTGCTTCAATTCTACTCATTATGCTACCTCCGCTAAAAAATCTTTAATAATTGAACATAAATTTAATATATCTGCTTCATAAATTTCACCAATATTACCAATTCTGAATGTTTGAGCAGTAGTTAACTTTCCTGGATAAATTGCATAACCACGTGCTTTTATATAATCATACATCTCACTAAAAGCAAATTCTTTTCCTTCAGGATAATAGAAAGTAGTAATAATTGGTCCTTGATAAGCTAAATCAACATAGCTTTTCATTCCCATTTCAGCCATTTTTTCAATTAGCAAACGATTATTATCATAATAACGTTTACTTCGAGCAGCTATTCCACCTTCTTCCAACATCTCATCTAACGCTTTTGAAAATGCCAGTACAACATGGGTTGGTGAAGTAAAACGCCATTTTCCATCTTTATCCATCGTTTCCCATTGATCATATAAATCCAATGATAAACTTCTTGCTTTACCTCGACTAGCTAGTAATAAATTTTTATTAGCAATCACAAATGAAAAACCAGGAACTCCTTGAATACACTTGTTTGCGCTACTTATAATAAAATCAATCCCTAATTTTCCTACCTCAATATCAACACCACCAAAACTACTCATAGCATCAACGATAAATACTTTATTTCTTTCTTTAACTACTTTTGCTACACTCTCAATATCATTTAAGATCCCAGATGTTGTCTCACTATGAACGATAGCAACATGAGTTATTTCTTTTTCTTCATCTAATTTTTCAGCAACAGCTACTGCACTAGGATTTTCATTTTCAGCAAACTCAATTATCTCATGATTAATTCTTGCGTGCTCACATATATCTTTCATTCTTTTTCCATAAGCACCATTAGCGACAATCAACAGTTTTTCATTTTCGCCAATTACACTTGTAATTACTGACTCTACTCCAAAAGTCCCGCTTCCTTGCATCAGTACTACAGTATATTGCTCAGCTCTTACATGAGCTAATTCTAATAATTGGTCCCTAATTTTTAAAGTAATTTTTTTATAGTCATCATCCCATGTACAATGATCAAATAACATTTCTTGCTTTACTGTTGCTGTTGTTGTTAACGGCCCTGGTGTTAATAATTTATAATCTTTCATTTTCTTCTCCTACTTACATTCTTCTGATAATTTTTGATGTTTTTCTAATAATTCGGCAGTCAATTTTTCACTAAAAGTTTTTGGATATGCTGACTTATTTGCACTATCACTAGTTTCTCCTTGGTAAAGGGGATTAGGGTAGGTTTCTAACAGCTCTTTACGTCCACTTTCAATAATACATTGTGCCATCTTCATTGCTAATTTTTGATGTTCACTACCATCTTTATTTACGACTGCAACTGATTCAGTCAAACTAAAATTTCCCTCTGTTGGGTCAACAAAATCGATTGGAAGTCCATCAGCTTTATCACGTACCGCCTGATGACGTAGACCAAAGCCAATCGCTACTTCTCCAGCTCGAACTTTTTTAATTGGGCCTGATCCTGAATCTTCGATATGTGCTCCGGCATTATCATAAATTCCTTTTAATACTTCCTTTGCTCCATCTTCGCCATATTCACTTACTAATGCCTGAATTAATAACCATGCTGTTGATGAAGATGCTATATCCGTAACTGAGATCATATCTTTGTATTCTGGCTTAGCTAAATCTTTTAAACAGGTTGGTGTTTCAAGACTATTTGCTTTTAATTCTTCAGTATTAATAATAATAGCCCCTTCTTGTGAAGTAATCGGTGTGTAATAAGATGGATATTCATCTAATGCTTGAGTATCAAAATCTAAATCAACAAACATCTTTTTTTGTTCTTGAGCACTATCAAGATAAAACGAGCTCATTGTTACTAGATCTGCCTCAATATTAGTTCCTTCAGCCAATAACTTACCTCCTAATTCAGAGGTTCCAAAAGTCTGAAATAAATACTGTCCCTCATAACCATTTTTATCTAATGCATTTTTCATTGCCGTTACAGCTTCATCATCGGCATTTGAATAAATAACAACCTGATCATTTGATGAAGAACATCCAGTTAAAAGTGAAGCACAAAGTAACGAACTAACTACTAACCCCTTTAATAATTTCTTTTTCATTTTAATGTTTTCCTTTCTCTTCTTTGCTTACTAAAGTAACTAAATACTCCTTTAGCTAATAAATTAATTAATAAAATCAAGATTGATAAAACAAAGATTTCATTAAATTTAGCAAAATGCTGTAACTCTTTGATCTTTGTCGTCATCACCATCGTCCGCGCCCCAGCAATAAAGATAACCGCACTAACAGTGACCATAGCATTAATAAAATAATAACTAAATACTTCTAAAATTGATGAAATTGCATTAGGTGTAATAACTCTAATAACCGTTTTAAACCAGCTATCACCCATCAGTTTCGCAGTTGTTTCAAATGAACCATTCATCTTTGTCAATGAGTTTTTCATCATTAAATATGGCGATGAAAAGAAATGAACGATATTACACAAAATAATGATGATATAAGTATTTTGGAGCACTGTCCCAGAGAACATTAACAAGTATGCTATCCCTAATACCATACCAGGAATAGTATTAGTAGCTAGAGCAATACTTTCAATTATCTTTTTCAAAAATTTATTTAAAGTGCTCCGGGCACTAGCCAGCGCTGCTCCATATACGACAAGTGTTCCTAGTAATGCTGTAAAGATTGCAGTGATTAATGAATTTTTTATTACCCCTAGCAATGTTGCATCACTAAAAACATTAATAACATTTTGAAAAGTAAAACTAATTCGATATGGCCACTCTCCAACAAACGGCACAATTATAATTACTATAAAGACAGCAATAATAATTACATTAATCGTTATGCTCAATGTCCCCCAAAACCAATCACGAAAACGATTCTGTTTGATTTCAATCGTAGAGATTTTATTATAACAAATATTATATTTTTCAAGCCGATGCAATAAAATAATACTGATGATTGAAGGAATCAGCATTGTCATTGCAACAACTGCCCCACCTGCAAAATTTGGAATACTTCCCAACATCTTATTGTAAAGTACACTAGCAACAACATCATACTTTCCACCCACCGATGCAGGAATCCCAAAATCTGTAAAACTTAGAAAGAATGACTGAATAAAGGCTGCAACCAAAGTTCCTAATAAAGGTCGAATCAAAGTAATCATTAATGTCCTAAATTCACTATCTTTCATTAATTTGGAAACAATAATAAATTTTTTATCAATGTAACTAATAGCGTTATTAATTAACATAAAAGCAATCGGAAAAGTATATATAACATACCCTAGCATCAATCCCTTAAAACCATATATATCAAATAATTGAAAACCAAATAACTTTGTCCACAACCCTTGTTTTCCAAACGAATAGATAATTGCAAATCCATAAGTAATGGTCGGCAACAACATTGGCAGCATCGAAACATTATTAATTATCCTTTTCAACCCTTTAAACATATTCGTATAATTTAAAGTGTAAGCAACAATAAATGCCAGTATTACTGTTACTAGAGCACTCACTCCAGAAACAACAAAACTATTTTTTAAAGCATGCATAAATCCTGTTGTTTGATAAGTTTGTAAATAATTATTTAACGTTAAACCTCCATTATTATAGAAAGATTGTATTAACAGTGACCCAATTGGTAATAACAGAAATATCCCAAAAACAGCAATAACAATTATATAAATAAACTTGATTTCTCGATTTTTATTCATTTCTTTATACCACCGGACTAAACAAAGTCATAATATTTCTTCTTTTTATTTCCAGCTGATTTAAAATGAAGTCTTGAACAAAATCACAACTTGGATGATTAATAATTTCCTCTGGTTTACCAAACTGAGATATTTTTCCTTCATTAATAATCAAAACTTGATCTGATAATGTTAATGCTTCCTCTGGATCATGAGTAACAATAATAGTAGTTAAATTGTACTCCTTAGCAATAATCTTAATTCGCTCTTTAATAGATTCCTTGATTACTCCATCCAAAGCGCTTAACGGTTCATCTAAAAGAAGAATCTTAGGTTTCATTACCATTGTTCGAGCCAATGCAACCCGTTGTTTTTGTCCTCCTGATAATTGATCAATCTTTTTATCTAAATGCTTCTCCAATCCTAACAAGTGTATCAGCTCATCTACTTCTTCTTTAGTTGAAATATCCGGTTTGTTCTTTAAACCATACGTTATATTTTCATAGGCATTTAAATTAGGAAACAAAGCATAATCTTGAAAGACAATATTAAAGCCTCTTTTTTCCATTGGAACATAAGTTAAATCCTCATTTTCAAAAATAATTCGTCCACTATCAACCTCACTAATTCCTAAAATAAGATTTAATAAAGTAGTTTTCCCACTTCCTGAAGGTCCTAAAATTGAAACAATTTGCCCCTTAGGTATCTCCAAACTAAGATTATTTAAAATATTTATACCATCAAATGACTTAACGATCCTTTCTAGTTTTAACATTCTTTTTCCTCCTCGAACAACTGCATTATAGCTAACTAAATAAATTTCTATCTATTCTTTTTTCTTTAAAACTTGGTTAAGAAAGCGTTAATAAAAAGAGGTGGTAGATGTAGAAAAACTACATTCACAGCTCCTCTTTTTGATATCCACGATGTTTAATTAATCTACTATAGTGATCTAGTTTTTTAGTGTAATTATCATAATCACTGATAATCACACCCATATAGATCATATCGACTAATGCAATTTGAGCAGTTCGTGAAAAAATTGCATCTCCATACAAAAACTGATCATTACTTGTTGATAAAACAATATCACCATATCGAGTTAACATGGTATTTTCAAAATTAACAATAGCAATCGTTTGAGCTCCAGCATCTTTAGCAATCTTCAAGACTTCGACTGTATTTTTAGAATTTCCTGAATAAGATATTCCAATCGCTAAACTATCCCTTGTCAGATTACTTGCATCAATACTTTGGAGATAGTAATCACTATGACAAGTAACACTCTTTCCTAAATATATTAATTTAGTCATTAAATCATGAGCTACACCCATTGAATTCTCAACAGCATATATTGAAATATGCTGACTTTGATTAATTAAAGCTACGGTTTTTTGATAATTCACTAAAGAAAGAGATTTTAATGCATTTTCCAGCATCGATGTTGCTGTAGCTACAATTTTACCTGGAAGATCCATAATTTTATCATCGGCGTTTATTGAAAAACCATATAAAATATCTATATTATTTTCTTTATCATAATTTTTAGCTAACTCTAATTTAAATTGTTTGAAACTGTCATAGCCTATCGCTTTAACAAAACGCATTACAGTTGGCTGCGATACAGCAACTTCTTTGGCCAATAACGTCATTGATAAATCTTCTAGCTTTCCACAATAATTTAATATATAATCAGCTACCTTTTTTTCTGATGGACGTAAAATATTGTATATTGTTTTTATCCTAAAATTCACTTTGCTTAGCATATTCTCTCCTGTAGTATTTCTACTTTATTTTCTCTTTTTATTTATTTTTAGTATAAGCAATATTAAAAAAAGCTACTATCATGCTAGCTTTTTTTATCTAAAGAAAAAGTAATTTTTTTGTTAAGAAAAGAAAAAACCAGATTTTTATCTGGTTTTTAGATTACTAAGGAATAATTATTCCTCGCGGGTTATCAAGATTATATTCTTTAGCGAGCTTAGGAAAATGATTATCAAGGTATTTTTCTAATGCTGTATCATCCAAACCTTTAGTAAGAATGTCTTTTATTTTTAAGGGATCATTAATTGTAATTCCTTTACTTGATAATATCTCTATGATAGAAACAATATTTTTTAAACTATAAGCCTCAATCATTATTTTTTCATCATCTAAAATGATATCTAGATCCACATAATAATTAAGATGTTGTCCGACTGCTAAGGTACTACCATAAGTCCACCTTTTAATTATTAATTTTTCAAGATTAGACTCCACAATTCCTGGATTATATAAGCGTGAACACATCGATACGTTAATCTCTTTGATTTCATCGAATGTAATCTTTCTAATTTTATTATCAAGTCTTAAGATTAATTCTTCCCCAATCAAAAGATACTCCTCTTGTTGATCACCTAGCTGGTCAACATACACATTTAATCGAACACGTTCACTTTCCTCATAATTAATAACTCGACTAATTTTGTTCAGAACATCGTGTTTCATTATTATCCCCCCTTTACACTTTTATTAAACACTATGGTCTAAAACAATAGTCAAGAAATTCTATTCAAATATTTATTAATTCAATAAATACTAATTTTATAAAACGCTATTTAGTATCGAATATATATACTCCATAGATTCTTTTAATTAATGTTTTCTTTTCATCGAAACTAGAATTGCTAGACTAGGTACTAAGACCAATCTATATATAATAATATCATCACCTGTAGCAATTAATCTTTTGATCGTTGAAATAGCATTTTTAGCAGGATCTATCGTTTTTAGCATAAGTAAACCAAATTGGGAAAGCTTTAATACTTTCAATCTGTTCATCAGTAATTACACTATCTTCATACACTTCGCAAATTGGGAAAGCTATGGCAAAATAATCTGAGTGTTTTAAAATCATTTCCATTGTCATATAATTACCATTTGAACAGCCTCAAATAATAATTCACTAACATGCTCCAAATAACTCATCAGCATAAATAGAATTACCAACTTGATAATTATTATTGCCTCCATCCTCATTGTTGAACTTTGTAGCACTAAAATATATTATATAGATAAAAAAATCCTTTGAGATATAAATCCCAAAGGAAATATTATTAAATTCCAAATAATAAATCTAAATATGTTGGCATTGGCCAATATTCAGCATCAATAGATTCTTCAAGCTGATCAACTGTTTCTCTCAATGCTTGCATCATTGCAAAAACATCATCGCGCCATGCAACTGCCTGTTCAAAAATTTCTTCTTCAGAAGCTTGAGCTGCAGCAATATTAGTTTCTAAAGTTGTCATTTGTTCTTTCATTGTCTTCACTAATTTAGCTAAAGCATTAGCATCATCAACTAAGAAATCAACATCTAAACCTGCTTCCTTAGCAGCAATCACTTCAGAAGATACTTTTGATAAATAATCACAAACTGCTGGATAAATTTGAGATTTGGCCATTTTTAACGCTGTTAACCCCTCAACCTGAATAGTTTTAATATAGTTTTCTAGTAATATCTCATAACGAGATCCTAATTCAACTCTACTATAAACCCCTAAACGATCTAACATCTCTAAATTCTTTTCTTCTTTCAAACATTTTAAAGCATCAACAGTATTTTTATTATTAGGAAGTCCACGTTTTGCTGCTTCTTCTTCCCATTCTGCTGAATATCCATCGCCATTAAAAATAATTCGTTTATGAGCTAAAACAAATTCTTTAACTACATCTTCAAATGATTTGCCTGATTCAATTTCATCAGCCATTTTTTCCATTGCGTCAGCTAAAATTGCATTTAAAATAGTATTTGGTCCAGCAACAGATTGGCTTGAACCAACTGCTCTAAATTCAAACTTATTTCCAGTAAACGCAAATGGTGATGTACGATTACGGTCTGTATTGTCTTTTGAGAAAGTTGGTACTACTGATACTCCAGTGGCAAAACGTGCCGCATCAGATTTGCTAGTTTTCTTACCTTCACAAATTTCTGCTAAAAGAGCATCTAACTCTTCCCCTAAGAACATAGAAATAATTGCAGGTGGTGCTTCATTTGCTCCTAAACGGTGATCGTTTCCAGCGCTGGCAATACTCATCCGTAATAAATCAGCATAATCATCAACAGCTTTAATCGTACATGCAAGCGTTGCAATAAATGGTTTATTTTCAGCAGGATTAGCACCTGGATTGAATAAATTAATACCTGTATTAGTAATGACTGACCAGTTATCATGTTTACCAGAACCATTTACCCCAGCAAATGGCTTTTCATGTAATAAGCAGCGTAAACCATGCTTTTTAGCAATATC
Source organism: Thomasclavelia ramosa DSM 1402 (assembly GCF_014131695.1). Taxonomy (NCBI): domain Bacteria; kingdom Bacillati; phylum Bacillota; class Erysipelotrichia; order Erysipelotrichales; family Coprobacillaceae; genus Thomasclavelia; species Thomasclavelia ramosa. The sequence continues at coordinate 392,192 of NZ_CP036346.1, read as the reverse complement.
TTGCATAATTTGCATTAATAAATGGTTATTATCAGTAGTAATATTTACTTTTGAATATACGCATGCTACTTCATGTTGTGCCGGTGCAACTTCATTATGTTTTGTTTTTGAAGGAATTCCATATTTCCATAATTCATGATCTAAATCTTTCATAAAGGCAGACACTTTACGTTTAAGACTACCAAAGTAATGATCTTCTAATTCTTGTCCTTTCGGCGCCATTGCCCCAAATAGAGTACGTCCAGTTAACTTTAAATCCATTCTTTCTTGGTAATATTTATCATCAACTAAGAAATATTCTTGTTCAGCCCCAACAGATGCAGTAACTTTAGTAATTCCTTTTTCACCAAGCAAAGGCAATAATCGACATGCAGCTTTAGATAATGCATCACAAGATCGTAACAACGGTGTCTTTTTATCTAATGCTTCTCCAGTATATGAACAAAACAAAGTTGGAATATATAAAGATCCATCTTTAACAAATGCCGGTGATGTACAATCCCATGCAGTATAGCCTCTCGCTTCAAATGTTGCTCGTAATCCTCCAGACGGGAAAGACGATGCATCAGGTTCACCTTTTCTTAATGTTTTTCCACTAAATTCTAATACTGCTTTACAACCGTCAGGTTCCAAAAAAGCATCATGTTTTTCAGCTGTCAAACCAGTCATTGGCATAAACCAATGGGTAAAATGTGTTGCACCATTTTCTAATGCCCAGATTTTCATTGCATTAGCAATTACTGTTGCGCATTCTTTAGATAATTCTTCACCATTATCTAAAGACTCATGGAATGCCTTGTAAATAGATTTAGGAATCCGTTCTTTCATTACATCATCACTAAATGCCAAGCATCCGTAATCTTCTAATAACTTATTCATTTCCATTCTAAGTTCCCCCTTGTTAGTTTCTAAACAACACATAACCATACACTTAATATATGTTTATATGCCGTTATTATACAGTTACTTTATTTAGGTGTCAATATCTATATGATATTTTTTTATCATTTTGTTAATTCTTTATTAAAATGATAAATTATTTATAACTGTTTACTTAAAGATACTTATTACAACTAAGTAATATTCCATTTTTACAAAAGAAAAAGATGCTTATTCAGCATCCATATTTGCTTTTTTAGCTTCTTCTTTCAAAGCTCTTTTGCGTTTCTTTTCATATGATCTATGAGTAGCTGCATATTCAGTACATTGCACATGAATTCTTTTATTAGCAGCTACAATCGCTTCAATAAATCCCATTCTATCTTTTGGTGTTACAACAAATCTTTTTTTATTTTCAGCATAAATTTCTAATGCCCGTGGACTAGTTATAAGTTTTGTCATCTTTGGTACAGGATCACAAATTGTTTCACATGTCATAATATTAATTTCTTTATCTTTACCAACACGGCGATTAATTATCAATGTTCTACGATTAATTGTATATTTATATGGTCGCCATAAAGAAAAATATGCAATAATTAATAATCCACAAATAGCACACACTATCGCAGGTACCATTTGTCCAATTATAAATAAATAAACTACATATACCATATAAAAGATTTCAAAGTATAGTATTGCGGGATTCAATTTAATTTTAAACTCTTTTTCTTTCATAATAACCTCTCTTTTTCCTCAACTTCATCATTATAACGTATCTTAAATACTATAACAATTATAAATTATCAATCATTGATAACTTATAGTTACTATATTATTAAATAAAGAAAGACGGGAAACCCGTCTTTCGATTATCAAACAAGTTTGTTGAATTATTCTGCAGCTTCTGCAGCTTGTTTGTTTTGATATCTTTCATAAGCAATTAAGAATGGTACGTATACTAAGATAGATACTACGATTGCAATTGCTTGAGATACAGCACCCATGATATTAGCTCCTGTAGTTAAGAAACCATGTAAGATAGGTGGTGTTGTCCAAGGTGTATTGATTACAGCTTTTGGACAGAATCCAATTACAGTTAAGATATAACCTACTGCTAAAGTAGCAATTGGTGCGAATACAAATGGAATACCTAAGATTGGGTTTAATACCATTGGGATACCAAATGTAACTGTTTCATTGATGTTGAATAAACCTGGTACTAATGAGATACCTGCGATTGTACGGTTATCTTCACGTTTTGAGAAAATCATGATTGCGATTACTAAACCGATTGTAACCCCAGAACCACCAAATTCACCGAACATTTGTAACCATGCCATTGCGAAAATGTGTAATTCATCGCTTTTTGCATCATTTGTTTTAGAGAATGTTTCGATATTTTCTAACATTAATGGTGTAAATAATGCTTCTTTTACTGCAGATAACATGTTGTTACCATGAATACCTACTAACCAGAATAACATGATAATGATGTAAATGATAATTACACCAGGAACTGTAGCACCGATAGCACCTAAAGGTCCTTGGATGTAAGTTGAAATTACGTCATTTAAATATAATCCAGTAGCTAATTCACATCCACGTCCAATTAACGCAATGATTGCTAAAGTAATTACAGCTGGAATTAAAACTTCGAATGCACGAGCAACACCTGGAGGTACTGTTTCAGGCATTTTTAATTTTAATCCTTCTACTTTACGTAATGCACAGAAGATTTCTACTGAAACAACCCCAACGATCATCCCTGTAAATAAACCTGTTGCTCCTAAAGCACCACCAGCAACACCTGTAAATGTTTGTAATGCTCCATCAGCTGTTAATGATAAAGTTTGTTTAGCAGTATCTACTAATGCATAGTTAGCCCATCCACTTTGAGTTACTGATAACCAACAAGCAAGTCCTAATAAACCTGCGAAGTATCCAGTTTCACCATTTGATTCCCCGATTTCTTGAGCGATACCAAAAGTGATTCCAACTGTGATACAAGAAATTGTTGCGAATTGCATTGCTGCAAACGCTGGGTTAATTACTTCTAAAGCCATGATAGGTTCCCAGAACATACCTAACCCTGAATCTGCATTAACTAATACGTTACACCATAAAACCCCGATCGCACCTGCGATAGTCAAAGGCATGAATGTTTGGAACGAATTCTTAATTGCAGATAAATACTTGTTTTGCCCACACCACGCACCAACGCGGCCAAGGACATCTGCCATTTTGTCCATATTTTTTTCCTCCCTTAAAATATCTATTGACACTATTAGTATAAAATTTAAACTGGTAAAAGTCAATGCTTTTTACTTTCAAAAGTACCATACTTTTAAAAATAAAACCGGTATTGTCCTAAAAAACGTTGGTATATAGCCATTTTTCACTAAACCGCTTACAAAAAATTTTTTTATAATTTTTTACAAAAAAATAAAAACGCTTACAAAAATAAGCGCTTTACATTGCTACAGTAACAGTTTGGAGCTCAAAATCATTGTAATGGAAACGTGAAAATGAGTATTCAAAGATCACACCACTACTCAAATAAGCTACTTGTTCAACTTCAAAATATGGCTCTGTTTCTTTTAAACCTAGATAATCCTGTTCAAGCTGTGATGACAAATGACCACGAACAGTTTTATGAGCACTTTGAATTTTTAGCTTTAAATCATTTTCAATATACTGATAAATTGATGTCTTCAAATGATCAACCTTTAAATTAGGAATAATTGAGATTGGCATATAAATTATTTCTAATGAATACGGCTTATCATCTAGTTTGCGGAATCTAATGATATGATACACAAACGAACCCTCTTCTATTTGCAATTTTTTCGATATCGTCTCATCACTTGGAATAACTTCGAAAGCAATAATCTCACTATCAATTTTCTTTATCCCCGCAAAACGTTCTGTTAATCCTTTGGTAAAATAATTAGATTTATTAGGACTCTCCATCGAAGGATTATAATCTTTAACAAAGGTTCCAGCCCCTCGACGTCTTACAATCAATCCTTCTTTAACTAAAATATCTAGTGCTTTTTTCATTGTTTCTTTATTACAATGGTACGTTACACACAATACATATTCATACGGGAGTTTTTGTCCATAGGTGTATTTCTCTTCTATTATCTTGGATCTAATATCATCAGCAATATCGATGTATTTTACCATGGCTACCCCTCCTCTATCTAGCTCTCTTTAAAAATACCATACTTTTAATAAATTTGCACGGACTTTTTTTAGATATAAAAAACCATTAAATTAAATGTATATTTTTCTCAAAATGAAAAAGCCTCTTATCGAGACTTTTTCACTATTATTATTTTGCATCAATAACTTTAATAGCTGCTTCTAATACTTTTTCTCCATTCATCATTCCATAATCTCTCATTTCAATTACTTCAATTGGAGTTTCTGTTTTAGTTCTAAGACCTTTTAATTCATGACGTACTTGTGGACCTAACATCACCACATCCCAATCATCCATCTTAGATAATGCATCGGTAATTGGCAATGCGATAATTTCTGCTTCGATTCCTTTTTCAGTTGCGGCCTTTTCCATCCGTTGAACAAGCATACTAGTAGACATTCCCGCATTACATACTAATAGTATCTTATACATCTTATTTCCTCCTTTCCTTTAACGTCCTTCTATATTATATATTATAACACTTTAATCTTTTTATTCGAATAATATGATAACTATTTACTAAGACAATTTATTACAAATATTTTTTACTCCCAAGAATATAAAAAATCGCAATTATTGCGATTTTCTAAAATCAATCTTTTTAACTACCGTTTGATCAAAATCTTTAATCATAAAAGTATCCTTTTCATAAATACCATAGCTATTCTTTCCCTCTTTAGGCAAAGAAATCGACGAAGGATTAATAATATAGATACCATTAATTTCCTTAGCAACCGGTTTATGAATATGACCATACACAAAAATATCACCATCATTCAAGCCTGGTAAATTATCCTCATCAAATAAATGACCATGCGTTAAAAAGAAATGATGTCCATCTACATCAACAGTTGCAAAATCACTACGGATCGGAAAATCCAAAACCATTTGATCAACTTCAGCATCACAATTCCCACGAACTGCGATAATATCTTTCTTGTAAGCATTCAATAGCGAAATAACTTTTTTAGGAGCATATTCTTCAGGTAAATCATTACGAGGCCCATGATATAAAATATCTCCTAAAATAATTAGTTTATCTGCTTTTTCCTGCTTATATGTATCAATTGCTTTTTGAGCATACAAAGATGAACCGTGAATATCAGAAATAAACATTAATTTCATAGAAAAACCTCCTCTACTGGATATCGTACAATTGTCTTCAAATCTTCTGGCGCTACTTTTTCAGGTTTATTTAAATATATCTCATGATGAAAACCACTTAACTTAAGATTCGCCACCGTTATGTATTCCATGATCTGTTTAGTTGAATTGATTTCCGTATTATAAGGTCCAATGTGCAGCATTTGAATACATTTACCTTCTTCAAACTCTTTAAGATATACGTCTAATGCTAAACAATTACCCGTTTTCGTCAACACTTCATTCTTCACTTCTTCAAGAATATGATCAGTTAAAATCGGTGGCTGTGGCATCATTAGTGTATATTTAATCATTTTTTTACGTGTAACATCAAAATGGCTATTATCATAGGTGTCCCAAATACCTTCTAACTTTGAACCACTAAATACAATCTCTTGCTGACAATAATATTCTTTTAAAGCCTTATTAAATTCAAATAATAATTTTGATTTATTTTTAAATTCCGGCACTGTCGGATTCCCAATTCCATCTATTGCAATATATTTGATCATCGGAATAGTTAAACTACTTATCTTTTTAGTTGTTGCTCGATATAATTTTGGATATTCTTTTTTTATATCAAATTTTGCCATTACATCATCTCCCTGCTCTAACTATTATATTACTTTTAAAAAAAATTACTATCGAAAATTAGAAAGAACACATTAAGGTGTTAGTAGACAAAAAATAATTACGATATACTATATTTAAAGAAATACATTAAAAACAAATGCAAAAAGTATAAATCTTTATATAATAATACAAAAGATAACTTTCATATAATATTATTGTTTTTCTCATAATTTGATTTATCTAGTATCAATAATATCGAAAAAGAAAAAGATATAATAAATCAAATATTTTATATTATATCAAATAATATGTTAAAAAATTAATGCAGCTTTGTTGTCCATAATAGTTCTAATGGGGATCGTTGTTCCATTATCAAAACCAAATGTTTACGCAAATGATAATATTTGCCCAGCCGCTATTGAAAATAATAATTATTCATCTACTAGAGAAACAATATATTATAATGGTAATGATTTTTCAAGTAGATATAAAGTTTTAAAAAATGGTAAAAAATATTATATGAAAATATTAGATATTTGGGAAATTGTTATTAACTCAAAAGGATATTTATGCAATTCATTTATGATAAGATTTCAAAAAAGACATAGTTATCAATGATAAAAAACAATTGACATTTCTTTAAAATAGGACTATTATGAGTAAAAATAAACATCCAAGTACAAATGCAATGACAGGGAAGAGTAAATAATTATGGAGTTTTAGAGAAAAGATGGCTGGTGAAAATCTTTACAACATAATTATTGAAGGTAGCCTTCGAGCAGTGAATCGAACAAGGAAACTTAAGTAGACTTCAACGTATTTCCTACGTTATCAGGATAGTGTATCGAGTATTTAACTCCGTACATGAAGCAAGAGCCAAAGAAATTTGGAAATTAGGTGGTACCACGGATAATCTATTCGCCCTAGCATAAGTGCTTAGGGTTTTTATTTTATCTAAAGGAGGAAATTTAAAATGAAAACATTTAATTATTCAACTCGCTCTACCCGACCCGATTTTCAAGGAGATTTTTTAGACATGATGCTACAAGCGACTAACAAGCCTAATTTGATTTCTTTCGCCGGTGGATTACCTAATCCCATCTCTTTTCCCACTCAGGAAATGGCAGCAGCCACACAAAAAGTACTTGATCAGCATGGTACAATCGCTATGCAGTATAGTATTCCAGAAGGATATTTACCCTTACGTCAATTTATTGCACATCAATATTTGAAACAAGGAATTGATATTAGTGCCAATGATATTATTATCACTAACGGTTCCCAACAAGCACTCGATATTTTATCGGCAGTACTGATCGATGAAGGTGATAAAATTCTTATTGAAAAACCTAGTTACCTAGCTGCACTCCAAGTATTTCATCTCTATAATCCAAAAATCAACTCGGTTACTTTAAATCATCACGGAATTGACCTACAGGAATTAACAGCATATCTTGAACAAAAACCAAAATTCTTTTATGCTATCCCGACTTTTCAAAACCCTACCGGTTTAACTTATGACAATGAAACCCGAATTGCTCTAGCAAATTTGCTTAAAAAAACTAACACTATCTTTATTGAGGACAACCCTTATGGTGATCTTCGTTTTAACGATGAAACATTTTTACCTATTTATCCCTTGCTAAAAGATCAAACGATACTGCTCGGAACTTTCTCAAAAACAGTTTCTCCAGGTATGAGAATAGGCTGGATTGCTTGTTCAAACTCTTATTTAAAGCAAAAGCTCTTAGCCTATAAACAAATCGTTGATCTTCATACTAATATTTTTGGGCAAATGGTCCTTCATCAATATCTTTGTGATAACAGTCTTGAACAACACCTTGAAAAAATAAAAAAACTTTATAAAGAACAAGCGGAACAAATGATAACTAGTATTCAAAAGTATTTCCCTGCTGAAGTTAAACATACAATTCCCCAAGGCGGAATGTTCTTATGGGTCACATTACCCCAAAAACTAACTGCTGTCGCTCTAGCAAATGAAGCAATCAAACATGACATCGCAATTGCTGCTGGTGATCCTTTCTATGAAGAAGAACGAAACGTTTCAACTCTACGATTAAATTATACTAATTGTGATCTAAAAACAATTGATCAAGGTATTAAAATACTTGGTCAAATTATTAAAAATCTCTTAGCCTCTTGAGCGAGGCTTTTTGTCTATATTACAATAAAACATCAAATAGTAATAAGATTCTTTGATTACTCATACACTATATTAAATTTAAAATAAAAAGGACAAACTAATGTCCTAAATATTGATCAAATATTTTTTTCAAACCATCTTTGCTGGCAACACCTTCATGTAACTTAGTATTCCCATCAAACAAAGCTGGAACATAATAATAATCATACTGATCTGCTAATTCACTATTGATTTGCTCATCAATCAATTCAATTTCAATTTGATTATATTCTGGGTTTTCATCTTGCAATTCTTTAATCCAGCGCCGTGCATTACGACAATGAGGACAATTTTCTAAAATAAATAATTTCATTTCCTTATCCTCTTTTAATAGTTTTAATTACGATTGGCTGATTAGGGCAATCTTGTATATTTCTAGGAGCATTAGCAATTTGATCAACAACCTCTAATCCTTCCGTGATTTTCCCAAAAGCCGCATAGTCACCATCAAGATGAGGAGCATCAGCATGCATGATAAAAAATTGTGATGATGCTGAATCAGGAACCATTGTTCTAGCCATTGATAATACACCACGAGTATGTAATAAATCATTAGCTACTCCATTACTTCTAAATTCACCTTTAATACTGTCAGCCTCATGATGGTTGAAATCTTTATCATATCCTCCACCTTGAATCATAAATCCTGGGATAACACGATGGAATATTAACCCTGCAAAAAAATCTTGATCAATTAATTTTAAAAAGTTTTCCACACTAATTGGAGCAATTTCAGGATATAACTCACCTTTCATCACTCCGCCATCTTCCATTTCAATAATAATATTTACTGTTTCCATTCTATTCTCCTTTATCTACTATTCTTGCTTCAATTATTTCATTAGCAACTTTTTTATCTTTTCTTTTTTTATTAAAGATCAATCCTGCAATCAGTAAGATTGCTAAAATTACAAGAACCCAAATAATTGAACTAACTAATTTAAATTGATAAGCTGTTGCTACAATCAAACATAAATTAATTATCTCAAAAGTCCCTGATAATTTCCGTCTTCCATTAACCAAAAAATTAAGGGCTAAAGCTGTACAAACAAACATCCCTATTACTAAAGCGACTTCCATAAATAACCCTCCTTCATCCTTTCTTATCATATCATGATTTTGACTTCCAGAGCAACTATCGTGTCTCCAGACTAATAACCATGTACTTTGAGCATATTAACTAATTGAACATAAAATTCCCGAACATCAAACTCAGCAATATTCTCACGATTTAAATCTATCATATCACCATGCGATATTCCTCTTTTCGTATTTGTTGTTAAAAAAGTATAATCACAACCCCAAGGAAATGAGTTTTCAGCCACTAATCCATCATTAGGCCCATCAAAATACTTCACTAAATGATGCGAAAAATTAAGCGGAAAGCGACCTCCTGAAGCAACATTTAGTTTCGAACCAACACTTTGATAAAATACTTCTGCCACATCAGGAACATCCGCATTGAACTTTTGACACGTTGAAGCAGTTAAATCATTGACCGCAGCAATAAAATCTGGATTCTCGTCCCCAAATTTCTTAAGGGCTGTATTATATCCCTGAGCCACTTTTTGTTTAATTTTTTCAGGGATTTTTTCCAATAAATAATCTGCAAATATGCATCCTCGATGTGGAGTATTGATCGTAGTAAGTGATGCCACATATGGCGCAATATTCAGCTTTGCAATCGCATAACGACAATCTAAACCACCTTTAGAATGTGCAATAATATTTAACTTTTCACACCCGCTTTCCTGTACAATTTCTTTGATTCGCTTTGCTAACTCATCGCCACTAGCAATAACACTAGCTGCTGACTGATGATTACCATAATAAATGACCGCTCCATTTTGTTCTAGTTCCTCGGGAATTCGTCCCCAATAATTAAAATATTTAAAATCTCTAAAAAACACTCCATGAACCAACAGCAATGGATATTTTGTTTTACACAGCTGTTGTTCTTTTCTAACTCCATTTAAAATAGTTTTTTCATTTTCAAATATAATTTCATCATCAGCAATTTTAATAAGCTTTCTTAAAATAATCAAATTAACAAGTGGAAACCATCCCCAAACAACCCCGATTATGCGCCATTTAGCTCCTAATTGGTTAGCCGTTAAATAAATTCTAATAATGCCATTCCAAAAAACAACAGCCTCAACTATTATTACCACTAATAGATTAGTTAACCATGCGCCAATATCTACTTTAAAAAATGAATAAAGCATATAAACAATTGTCATTATTAAAGATATTAAAAATATTTTTAATAATTCACACCCTGCTTTACATATGCGATATCGTTTCAAAAGAGGTCTAGGATAAGGGACATATGGTATTGCATTAATAACTATAAAAATCCCCACTAATAAACCAATTAACAATACGTTTGAAAAACCTAATAACAACCTATTTGCCAACACAAAAACTATTGTTGCTGATACCAGTCTTATTATATATTTCATAATTTTTCCTTATCTCTTATATTTTTACTTATTATACTGCCAAATTATCATTAGTACAATTATGAACAAAAAGGTTTATTTAAAATGTCATTCATTGAAATCTTAACTTATTGATTTATATAATAAATTTTATAAATCAATAAAACTATCTATTCTCCCGTCAGATTTCGTCTATCAATCATGTATTTATATACAAAAAAGCGATTAATCTTAACGACTAATCGCTTGATATCGTCTTAAATTATAAAATCAGCACCTATTGCTCAACAACGATCGTAATCATGGCAAAATCCTCTGTTCCAATGTTAATAATGCTATGTTTAGAATCTTCTTTACAAATATGGCAGATTCCTGCAAATAAACTTTCTTCGTCATCATCACATATGGCTTTACCCATCCCTGATACAATATAATTAATATTATTGCCAGTTTCATGCTTATGCATACCAAAAGAAATAGCAACTAAAAATAACTTTTCTATTTGAATCTATATACATTTTAGCATATTATCCCCCTGCAGAATGCTGATTTATATTTATAAACTAAGAATTTTTAATCCTTTCTTTTTCTTTAATACAACAAATATAGTAATTAGAATTCCGGCTGCAACAAGTAATGATATATGCAAAAAAAGCAGACACTATCCTACTGTCTGGCAGGATCGCAGTTTTGAACATGACTGTCAACTCCTTTTTACACATATTTTAAAAGATTTTCTTCCCTCAATCACATTTATTTTACCTTATCAAAAAAATTTATGTCTATTATTTATACGTACAAGAAAATATTTTTCAAAAAAGTCTCCCTATCCCCTATTTATTCCATCGCTAATTGTAAAATATCCATCTATATCAATCATAATTAAAAACTCTATTACAATTAATCTTACTTCCAAATTTATCATATCATGATTATTCATAAGCCTACAGCTTGCTATTAAAGTAAACTATCATTTTTATTTTATAATTATATTTTCTACTTAATCCAATAGGTGAAGTCGTACAAACATGGTAAATAAAAAATTATTTTTATTTGATATAATGGTTTAAAATTGAAATCTTTTTTATCATTTTATCAACTGATATAACTAAAAGAGCCTTTCATAAAAGAAATTGATATTGTATAATGGTTAACTGAAAAATGATAAAAAATATGCAAATTATTTGATACAAATTTATATTGGGGAGGTTTTAAATAATGGAAAATTTGAATATAAGAGAAGATGTATCAGATATTGTTAATAAAACCGAATTATTAGCAGATTTGCAAATCGGTTTTTGGATAATAGAATATCCTAACGACGGAATTCCAAAGATGTATGGTGATACAATTATGTACTCGTTATTAGGAGGAAACAGCAATACTCTGACACCGGAAGAACTCTATTCATTTTGTATGGAGAGAATTGATTCTGAATATATAGGATTAGTTTTTGATGCAATCGAAAATATAAAAAAGAACAAAAGAACCGAAATACGGTATCCATGGAGACATGAAGAAAAAGGGTGGACATGGGTTCGGTGTGGCGGTTTTCTTGATAAATCATATAAAAATGGAATAAGATTTAAAGGCTATTATCATGATATAACAGATGAACTTGAGATGGATATCAAAAATAATGAGCACAAAATAATCGATTTCAAAAAATTACGATTATATTCACCTTACTTTATCGAAAATTGTGAAGGCCTTTTTGAAATTGATATAGATAGTTTAGAAATAAAGACTATTTTTTATAAAAAGAAAAAATATCATAAAATTGATGATGGGGATAATGTTTTTTCTGTTATAAGAAAATGGACACACCCAAACGATATTACACGTTTAGATAATATTTTTGTATCTGCATCTCTAGAACAAATAATCAATAAAAAAAAGATAAAACAAATTGAGTTTAAAACAAAAACAATTTTTGGAGATTATACTTGGGTAGAAGCTAGAATATTTTGTGCCCAAGTAATGGGAATTAAAAAATTATTATTTTATATTTATGATATTTCTGATAGAAAAACTATTTCCTCTTTAGTAAAAGAAAAAGAAGAAATATTAGATGCTTTTTTTAATCTATATTCTACAATTGTTGAAGTGGACTTAGCTACTAAAAAATTACATATATTAAAATCTGTTTTACCTACCAATAATGATCATGATCAAAAAATATTTTCACTAAAACAATTTCTTTTGCTACTTGAAAAAAGATTAATTATCAACTTTGAAAAAAAAGAATTAGAAAACTTTTTAACAATTGATAATTTAAGATTACTTTCTAAAACACAAAAAACATCACATCTTGACCTACGTTTCCAAAAGGAACTAGAAAATTATGAATGGGTCCAATTAAAAACTCTCTATCTTCCCAAGAACAATGAAAAAATATATCTTGTATTTAGTAATGTCGATAGAGAACATATCATTAATTCAATTACAGAAAAATTTGTTTATAAAAAAGGGGATTATTTGTATTATCTTGATACAAAAAATGGCTATTTTTCTAATTTTTCGATAACTGATAACGGTACTGTCATTCCTCCTCAAGAAGGCAATAATTATACTCAAGCAATGATAAAATACACACGACAAAATACCGTTTTAGAAGATCAAGACAGAGTTATCGAACAATTGACTCCTGAATATATACTTAATCGTCTGCAAGAACAAAGTGTTTATAAAATTGAACTAGGTATGTTAGATGAAAATAAAGAATATCGGAGAAAATTAATTACTGTTCAATATTATGATGAAGAAAATAAAATCGTACTTATTCGAAGAAGTGACATTACAAAAGAATATCTTAAACAAAAAAATCAAGAAAACAAGCTAAAAGCTATTAAAAAAGCAGCTGATACAGATGCCCTTACAGGTATCTATAACCGGATTGGTGCTCAGCGTTTAATAGTAGAATATCTTCATAAATCAAATAATCAAATGAGTGCTTTTATTATCATTGACTTAGATAATTTTAAGAAAATCAATGATAGTTTAGGGCATTTACAAGGTGATGAAGTATTAAAGCAGGTAGCTAATATATTAAAAGAAAATTTTCGAAAAACAGATATAATTGCTCGTTTGGGTGGTGATGAATTTATTGTATTTATGAAAAATATTGTTCAAAAAGAAAATGCCATCATATCATTAAATAACCTGCTTAAAAAATTACGATTACCTTATCAATGGCATGAAGAAACAATTCTAATAACTGGTTCTATTGGAGTTGCTGTAGCACCTATAGACGGGGCAACTTTTGAAGTTCTATATAAAAATGCGGATCAAGCTCTGTATAATTCAAAATATTCAGGTAAAAATGGATTTAGTTTTTATAATGAACACTAATGAAAGTTTAAGTCAATATAAAGATCAAATAAAAAGAAACTAAAAAACCTAATTTAAATATTAGGTTTTTTCATCTATATTCTTTTTTATTAATACCTTATTTATGATATGTTTCGTTTTTCATAATTTTAAATGCCCGATAGATTTGTTCTACTAAGACTAGCCTCATCAATTGATGCGGTAAAGTCATCTTAGAAAAACTTAGCCTAAAATTAGCACGATCAAGCATTTCTTCACCATGACCAAGTGAACCACCAATTACAAATGCAATCGTACTTTTACCAGAAATCATGGCTTTTTCCATCTTATTTGATAATTCAACAGAATCTATTTGCGTTCCCGACACATCTAGCAAAATAACATAATCATCCTGCTTAATTTTATCAAGCATCTTACGCCCTTCTTTAGCTTTAATTAATGTTTCATTGGCCAGTGAGCAGTTATCCGGTATACTTTCATCTGCTACTTCATAAACTTCTACTTTGCAATAGGCCTGCAATCTCTTTAAATATTCCTGCATTCCTGCCACTAAATATTTTTCTTTTAAACGCCCAACACAAACTATTTTAATCTTCATAATTACCTCCGCTGACCACATCAATTTGGCTAGCTACTTTAATATTATCGAACTCTAGATTATTTTGATTAAAAATCTTACGATAGGTTTCTAATGCCTTCTCTTTAGTATTAGCTTCCTCACTCAAATGCGCTAAAACAATTTCTTTAGTTTTATCACCGATTAACTCTACCATCATCTTTGCACTATATTCATTGTTTAAATGGCCTAGATCACCATGAATACGCTGTTTTAAAAAATAAGGTCGTTTCGTTGCCATCAGCATCTCAACATCATGATTACTTTCAATAATATAATAGTCTAGATTATTAAGATATTTCCGATTTTTTTGAGATACATAACCAGTATCTGTCATATACAAAATAGATTCATTCACACCAGTAATGATAAAAGCCAGCGGACTTGTCGCATCATGAGATATACTTAAAGGCATGATTTCAAAATGAGCTAATTGAAAACTTTTATATGGCTTGATTTCATGGCTGCTATCGATTCCTTTGATACATCCTTTACCGCAAAAACAGATTCTTTGATCAAATATACTAATATTTTTATTATGGTCATAATGATCGTGTGTTAATAAAACATAATTAATATTACTTTCTTGAAAACCAAGATTGCCAAGTTTATATAATAATTGTTTTCTAGCAATCCCACAATCAATCAATATTCCCACACCATTATCATAAATAAAGGTACTGTTTCCTTTTGAACCACTTGCTAAAATATGAAATTCCATTGTCTTCTCCTTTTATTGTTTTATTATACAAACTTGTATGCACAAAAACAATAAATTTGTCTTGGAAAAAGCAGGATGTGAAAATATTGTCATTAATTTTAAATTTTATGATAAAATAAGAATATAAAGGGGGATTTTCAATATGCCTAGAATTATTACTATTGCCAGAGAATACGGTTCTGGCGGACGCTTAATTGCACAAAAAGTTGCTCAGAAAGTCGGACTTGTATACTATGATAATGAAGTCATCGACTTGGCAGCTCGCGAAATGGGAATGGATGTTGATGCAATCCGTAAAGTAGCTGAACAAAAATCATCTAGCTTTATGTATACAATGTCATCTTCCGCTTTTTCATTACCACTAAATGATCAGGTTTTTGTAATGCAGTCTAAAATCATTCGTCATTTAGCTAATCATGATTCATGTATCATTGTTAATGGATGTGCTGATTATATCCTTGAGGATTATGATGATGTTTTATCTATTTTTATTCATGCACCACTAGAATCACGAATTCGCCGAGTTAAAGAGGATTATCAAGAAGTACATGATGATTATAAAAAATACGTTACTAAAAGAGACAAAGGTCGGAGTAATTATTACAATTACTATACAACAAAAAAATGGGGTCATTTAAAAAATTTCGATTTAACGATTAACAGTGATTTAGGAATCGACGAAGTCGCAACGATCATTGCTGATTTGTTTTTAAAAGGAGAAAAATAGTGACCCAAGAAAATAAGATGGGAACAATGCCGGTCAACAAACTGCTAATTTCAATGTCTCTACCAATGATTATCTCAATGTTAGTTCAAGCAATGTATAATATCGTTGATAGTGTCTTTGTTGCCCAAATAAGCGAAAACGCTTTAACTGCTGTTTCTTTAGCATTTCCATTGCAAAACTTGATGATTGCCTTTGCCGGGGGAACTGCAGTTGGCGTCAATGCTTTATTGTCACGTAGTTTAGGTGAGAAGAATCAAGATCATGTTAACCAGACAGCAGTCAATTCAGTATTTATTTTTCTTGTCACGGCGGTTATATTTATGATCGCCGGACTAACATTGTCTAACCTCTTTTTTAATGTTCAAACAACTAATACTGAAATTGTTAATGCCGGTACCCAATATTCAATGATCGTAGTTGGCTGTTCAATTGGATTGTTTTGTCAATTTCTATTTGAACGATTATTACAGGCAACTGGAAGAACCCTGTTTACTATGGTTACTCAGGGATTAGGTGCCATAATCAATATAATTTTAGACCCTATTTTTATTTTTGGTTTATGTGGCTTTCCTAAAATGGGTGTCGCTGGTGCTGCACTTGCGACAATAACCGGTCAAATCATTGCTTGTCTTTTAGCTCTATTTTTCAATCTTAAATTTAATCATGATATTCATTTTAAATTTAAAAGGTTTCGACCTAATGCTCATATTGTTAAGCAAATATATTCAGTAGGAATCCCATCTATCATCATGCAGTCTATCGGTAGTGTCATGACTTTTGGTATGAATACTATCTTAATTACTTTTTCTACCACGGCTACTGCGGTTTTTGGTGTATACTTCAAATTACAAAGCTTTGTCTTTATGCCTGTTTTCGGTCTTAATAACGGTATGATTCCAATCATTGCCTATAATCTTGGGGCTAAACAAAAGAAACGAATGTTTGATACAATAAAATTGGCAATGATCTACGCTACTGGCATGATGATCATTGGTGTTATCTTCTTTGAAACAATTCCGCAAACTCTTTTAGGTTTCTTTAACGCCTCTGAGGCAATGATAAAAATTGGAACACCGGCTTTAAGAATAATTGCTATTCATTTCATTTTTGCAGGTTTCTCAATTGTTTGTAGTGCAACTTTCCAAGCTGTTGGTAAAGGTACATATAGTCTTTTAACTTCGTTGATCAGACAATTATTAGTATTATTACCTTGTGCTTATGTATTATCATTAACAGGTAACTTAGACTTAATTTGGCTATGTTTCCCGATTGCGGAAATTTTCTCTGCAGTGACTTCTTTTATTTTAATGAAGCGAACCCGTAGACATTTAGAATTTTAAGACTTATGAATCTTCATAAGTCTTTTTTGCAGCAAAAAAGGAGCTTGCGCTCCTTTACTTGTGTAATTATTTAAGTCCGTATTTTTTATTGAATTTATCAACACGTCCATCAGCACTAGCAAATCTTTGTTTACCAGTATAGAATGGATGACAGTTTGAACAAGTATCAACACGTACTTCGTCTAAAACTGATCCACCTTCAAATTCGTTTCCACAAGAAGTACAAACGATTTTTACTTTTTTGTAATCTGGATGAATTCCTTTTTTCATAAATATCAATCTCCTTCCGCCTTATAGCATATAGCTACAAAGTAAGTTGCTTTAGTATAATAACATTAAAATATCTAGATTTCAAGTCATTTTTTTAAATTAATCACTAATCTTCGACTTGACGTCTAGTAATCACAGCTCCAAGTGAAATTAACTTATGATCAATATTTTCATAGCCGCGATCAATATGATAAACATTTCCAATTTCAGTAACACCATCAGCCATTAAAGCTGCCACGATCAACGCTGCACCACAACGTAGATCTGTCGCATAAACACGTGCTCCATGTAATGGCGTAGGACCATTAATATAACACATTGCTTCTTCTTGATCAATTTTTGCTCCCATTGAATTCAGCTGATAACAATGTCCAAAGCGTTCAGGATAAATCGTTTCAACTACTTGTGAAGCTCCCTGACATTGAGTTAATAACGCTGTTAGCGGTTGTTGTAAATCGGTTGCAAAACCAGGATATACCTGTGTCCTAATATCAATTGGTTTTAAATTATCAAGGCCGCCATGAACAATAATACTGTCACCAACAATATCCATTTTAACCCCGATTTCTTTTAGTTTAGAAGTTACTGCTTCTAAATGTTGAGGTATAACATTTTGAATAATTACTTTTTCTCCTGCCGCTGCAGCCATCACTAAAAATGTCCCAGCTTCAATTCGGTCAGGAATAATTTCATGATCACAACCACAAAGAGTTTCTACACCTTCAATTGTGATCGTATCTGTTCCAGCCCCACGAATCTTAGCTCCCATTTTCGTAAGTAAATTAACAACATCAATAATTTCAGGTTCCTTTGCAGAATTTTCTATTGTTGTTTTTCCTTCTGCTTTAACCGCTGCCAACAGGATATTGATTGTTGCTCCTACTGAAGCAAAATCCAAATAAATTTTATTCCCAACTAAACGATCAGCTTCAATCGTATAGGTTCCATTATCACTATAACTAACTTTTGCACCTAATGCTTCAAATCCTTTAATATGTAAATCGATTGGTCGTGGTCCTAAAAAACACCCACCAGGCATCTTCATCGTCACTTTTTTGCATTTTCCTAATAAAGCTCCCATTAAATAATAAGATGCTCTTAATTTATCAACTGCATCACTTACTAAAGGTATATTTTTTAAGTTAGAAGGATCAACCACTAACACATCATCATTTTTATCTACTTCACAGTTTAATTCTCTTAACAATACTCCTAGTGCATCGACATCAGAAATATTTGGTACCCCATATACTGTTACAGGACTATCTGCTAAGACAATCGCAGGAATTAGAGCTACCGTTGCATTTTTTGCACCGCTTACCACCACAGTTCCATTCAATTTGTGTCCACCTTCAATGGCAATTACTTCACTCATTTTAGTCCTCCTTAAAATTTAATCTACGTAACTACTATATATTAATTTATTGTTAAAAACAACCAAAAAATGTATTTTTAAAAGTTTCGAATTTTTTTGACAATATCTAATATATTTCTATTTTCAAAACATAAAAAAATCTACCAAACTAATATTAACTCAATATTAACGAAAAAAAGAAACCTTTATGTAAATAGCTTCTAATTTTTCTATATTTCATTAAAAATACTACTCTATTATCACTTCAAACTAACCTTGATTAATTAAATTAAAAGCAGAACAAATCTGTTTACAAATAATTAAAGCAAAAAGATAAACAAACATAAAAATGACTGATGAATATGCTTCAATTCATAATACAATTATTAAAGAATTTATTAATGTTATACAATCATCTTTTTATTAACTGAAAGTATTCCTTTACACCCTAATATATTTACGATTTTAGCAACTTTAAAGTAATAAATATCCACCGGCTTAGCCGGTGGTTTTACATTTGCGGGCATAGCCCTGCTCTCAGAGCGCATGTCTCAAGACATTCCTTATGCCTACGGCTACCACGTGCACTCTGTATTTATTTAGTTTTTCCCTTTTACTTTTTTAAACGGGTATTCCAAATCCAGTGTCAGCTGTTCTCTTTCCTGATCTTCTTTTAATTGATTCGCTATATAATTTTTTATTCTTTTCGTATTCTTTCCTACTGTATCTACATAATATCCTCGACACCAGAACTCTCTATGTCTGTACTTATATCTTGTATTTGCCCATCTTTCATATATCATTTGACTGCTCTTTCCCTTTAAAAACCCCATAAACCCTGAAACACTATATTTGGGCGGTATTTCTACTAACATATATACATGATCTATGCATACTTCCGCTTCTATTATATTTACGCCTTTCCATTCACATAATTGTCTTAGTATTGCTCCTACCTCTACCCTTCTTGCTTCATAAAATGCTCTTCTTCTATATTTTGGTGCAAATACAATATGATATTTGCAACTCCATTTTGTGTGTGATAAACTATGTAAGTCATCTGAATACTGTTTATTCATTTGTCATTTCCTCAGTGATATCTTATTTTTGCAGTTGGTAGCCGCATTTATATTATATCACGTGAGGTTTTTCATTATCACTCCGCTAAAGCTTTTTGAGACCCCCAGCCTAGCTGGGGGTTTTATTGCAGACAAAAAAGGATTTCACATATGTGAAATCCCCATTAACTATAGTTATAATTAAGCTTTACCAATGCAACCAAAGATTTCCATTTTTTCTTTAACACATTCTTGGATAGCTGCAGCACCTGGTGCCAATAATTTACGAGGGTCAAATCCTTTACCTTCTAAATCTTTTCCAGCTTCAATGTATTTTCTTGTTGCTTCTTGGAAATATAATTGACATTCAGTATTTACATTGATTTTAGAAACACCTAAAGTAATTGCTTTTTTAATCATATCCTCTGGAATTCCAGTTCCACCATGTAATACTAATGGTAATTTACCAGTTTCTTTTTGAATTGCATCTAATGCATCAAAATCTAAACCTTCCCAATTTTCTGGATATTTACCATGAATGTTTCCAATACCTGCTGCTAAGAAGTCAACTCCTAAGTCAGCGATCATTTTACATTCTTTTGGATCAGCTACTTCACCTTTACCAACGACACCGTCTTCTTCTCCACCAATTGATCCAACTTCTGCTTCTACAGATACACCTTTTGAGTGACATAATTCAACGATTTCTTTTGTTTTTTCAATATTTTCTTCAATTCCATAATGAGAACCATCGAACATGATTGAAGAGAAACCAGCTTCTAAAGCAGCTTTAGCTCCTTCATAACTACCATGATCTAAATGTAAAGCTACTGGTACAGTAATTCCTAAAGAATCTACCATTGCTGATACCATTGCTGATACAGTTTTGAATCCAGTCATATATTTAGCAGCACCTTCAGATACTCCTAAGATTACTGGAGCTTTTAATTCTTCTGCAGTTAAAAGAATAGATTTTGTCCATTCTAAGTTGTTGATGTTAAATTGACCAACTGCATAATGTCCTTCTTTTGCTTTATTTAACATTTCTGTTGCTGATACTAATCCCATAAAATTTCTCCTTTTCTTTTTACTCCTATATATTACTATTATTTAATTGAAATTTCCATAGTAACACAAAGTTTTTTTGCCTATTTCCTATATTTTTACCCCATTATCTGAGTCGTAAGCGATTTCTTTTTTAGAAAATAAAGAAAATGCAGCATCAATGATGCTACATCACTAAAAAATAGATATACACGATGAATAGCAGTGGGAAACTTGTTGCTACTGGCGGGACATAACATCAACTACATTTTCTCCTTATCTATAAAAGATTGAATTATTAAACTATTTGGAGAACAATTAAAAAATCAATCTCTAAAGATAACATATTAAATCTGCGCTCATTATATCAAACAAGGTTTGATACGGTTTTATTATATTACATTTTATTATTATGTCAATAATAATTTATTATAAACAAAAAAAATAAAAGACCACCACCGGTGATCTTTATATTAGCTGTCTATTCTTTAACGCTTGATATAAATTATCTAGAGCCTGCACTAATAAACAGCGCGGCATCGCTAAATTAAATCTCTCAAAACCTGCTCCACCAACACCAAAAATATATCCTTCATCAAGCCATAATTTAGCTTCATTGACCATAAATGCTTCTAATTCCTCGTGCGTCATTTGCAAAGCACTAAAATCAACCCAAACAAGATATAACCCCTGAGGTTTAATCATTTTGAGCATTGGTAGTTTTTTCTTTAAAAAACCATCAAGATATTTAATATTGCCATCAAGATAAGCCACTAATTCATCAACCCACTTATCACCATGATTATAAGCTGCTTTACACGCTTCAATACCAAAAATTGTTGGTTCCACCGGAAATCCTAGTGAACTTTTAACCTTAATAAACTTTTCTTTTAATTTATGATTAAAAAATAATATATTAGACGTCTGTAAACCCGCCAGATTGAAAGTCTTACTTGGTGCTGTACAAATAATTGTAAATTCTTTAAATGAGGCATCAACATTAACAAAAGGAAGGTGCTTATTCCCCTTATAAATAAAATCTTGATGAATTTCATCACTGACTACCAGTACATTATGTTTCTTACAAATATTACCTAATTTAAATAATTCTTCTTTATTCCAAACTTTTCCTATTGGATTATACGGATTACATAAAATAAACATTTTCACATCATTATCAATAATCAACTGCTCAAACAAATCAAAATCTAGTTCGTATGTTTGACCAGTAAACATCATCGGACATTCAATTTTCTTACGTTGATTTTCATCAATAGAAAAATCAAATGGATAATACACTGGTTTATTAATGATAATAGCATCACCGGGAGCTGTAAAAGCATTAACTGCGATTTTAAGCGCTGTTACTACCCCCGTTGTTGTTACAATATTATCTGCATTTATATCTAATTGATGGCGACGCTTCATCCAATTACAAACCGCCTCATAATAATCATCGCCAGCCATTGAATACCCATACACTGCATGTTTAGCGCGTTCAATAATTGCCTCAGTAACTTCTGGCAAGGTTTCAAAATCCATATCAGCAACCCATAAAGGTAAAATATCTTTCGGTTTTCCTTCTTTTTTCCAAGTATCCCATTTAATACATTTTGTATTTCTACGTTTGACTATTTTATCAAAATCATACATTCTTACAATCTCCTTATAATCCACTTATTATCGCAATACCTGTTTATCTTTGAATTCCATCATTGAAAAGTGGCATAACGTGATTCCTAATGCCATGGATAAATTTAGTGAGTCAATTTTATCACTATGAGGGATAAATACACTTTGCCCATATTTTAAATAATCATCTGGCAGTCCGCTGCTCTCATTACCAAAAACCAATGAATGTTTATTATTTGCAGCAGTAATCTGATGAATATTTTTAGCTCCTTTTAACATCAATGGATAGACTTCACGTTCAGGGTATTTAGTTAGATATTCATCAAAACTATTAAAATATTCAAAATTAATATTAAACAAAGCCCCCATCGATGCCCTAATTACTCGTGGATCAAAAACATCGACTCCAGGACGAATAATCGCTAAATTAGTATAATTAAAACCTAACATAGTTCTAATAATCGTCCCCATATTTCCCATATCTCCGGGATTAACTAAAACAACATGATTAGCATCTTCTAAATCCATCGTATATTTCTTAATGATTGCAATAGCAAAACAATTATCTTTTTTCGCTAATTTATTAATTGTATTATCACTTTCAATTAATTCAATTTTATTTTGTTGACATAAATTCTCAATAATCTTAACACCCTTATTTTGATAAGAGTTACTTTTGAGATAAACACGCATCACCAATTCTGGTTTATTCTCTAATAATTCAATCGTTTCAAAAACCCCAAGAGTATATGTATAATCAAAATCTTTATGATATGTTTTTATTTTCATTTTATAAACCTTTCAATAAATCAATTTGCTTTTTCAAATCCTGCTGCATTGATAAAAAATGTGCTTTATCAAAATCAACACCTTGATCAATTAAATCTAAAAGATCATTATATTTATCATATGCTAATTCTAATAACGAGATTTGAATTTCTAAATCTAACTCATTATTAGCATCATTTACAATTTGATTAATATCTTTATATTTATCTTTAAATACCTGTTGCAAATCAACTGTCTTTTTCTTCTTACCAAACAATCCCATTTCAACTACCTCCATTGTTATTTTTATAATTATAGCGTGTTTACTTAGTTTTGAAAAGTTTGTTATTTTTAAATTGAGAGATGTTTATATAACTTCACGAAAGGAATCACTGGTGCTGGTTTGCCTGGATGCTCTCCTAACATTTTTTCCATCCAGATCATGTCATGCCATTGATTAAACTTATAGCCGCATTTAGTAAAATAAGCCACCTTTTGATAACCAAAATGTTCATGAAACACAATACTTTCTGGATTCCCAGCAGTAATACAAGCATTTAAATTAATAATATTTTGCTGTTTCGTAATTTCTTCTAATTTATGGTATAACATACTGCCAATTCCTCCACCTTTATAATCAAGGTCAATATAAATCGATGTTTCTACAGCCCACTGATATGCAGCCCGACTTTTAAATGCGGATGTATAAGCATAGCCTACTATCTTATCATCAAGCTTAGCAACAAGATACGGATACTTTTCTAAAGTTGAAACAATTCTTGCCCTAAATTCTTCTAAAGTTGGTACTTCATATTCAAATGTGATTGCTGTTGTTAGTACATAAGGTCGATATATTTCCAATAACCTTGCAGCATCATCAGCTGTTGCAACAGCAAGCCTAATTTTCGTCATTGATAATTCCTCCATTTTTCTAAGATAAACTGTATAATCATGATATAATAATACTAACTTTATCAAAGGAGAATAGCAATGGATAAAATAAAAGATTTATATCAAGATGACCTAATCTACATTTTCACTCGTTCACAATTACGTGACTTAAACACTGATTACTTGGCAATCATTAAAAATGAATGTTCTATTCAGACAATCAATAACTGCATAACAATGCACTATCAAGATGATTTCGAATCATTATTAGCTTTTTCTCTACCGACTAAAAACAGAAAAAACAAGCAGTTAATTTCTTTAAATCAATGCTATAAAATCATGGATAAAATTCATTACGGTGTTTTATCATTCACCCATGAAGGACTACCTTATAGCGTAGCTTTAAATCACATCATTGTTGATAACCGTATTTTTTTTCACTGTGCTAAAAGCGGCTATAAACTAAACAGCATTGAACAGCGTGCCACTTATCTTATAGTTGAAGATCTAGGTATTAATTTAAAAGCAGGAACTCATAACCATAATTCCGTCGCTGTCTTTGGAACAGTTCATGAAGTAACTGAGTTTGAGACAAAAAAAGCTGCACTATTAAAAATAGTCAGCCATTTAGCGCCAGAACACCCATACAATGATAAGATGGTCGATACAACTAATATCATCGAATTAGAAATTGATTATATTAACGGAAAAACACATATTCGTTAATTATCAAATTCACAATAAACAAAGGTAATACTAAAATACTTCAAATCAAACAGTTCCTAGCTGTAATGCCCTTTAAGTTGTTTTAACAACAGAGCTTATTATATCTAGGAGCTTTTTAAATTCACAACTACTATTTCACTGTGTTTTGCAGTTCTCATTGCATATCCCCAGCCACCCATTCCTGAGGTCACGATCCCATGAAAATTATTATTTACTTCAATTCCATAGTTCAAATCATTAACCCTAATAAAACTAAATAAGAAATTTAAAGGAAATATTTGTCCAGCATGAGTATGACCTGATAATTGTAAATCAATTCCCAATTGTTCATTTAATTCATAATCATGTGGCTGATGATCCAATAAAATAAGCGGTTTAGAAGTATCTAAAGGTTCCGTCAAATCTTTTAAAGCTTCTCGCTTTTTTACAACATAGTCTTTACGCCCAATTAAATAAATATCATCCAATTTAGTAACATCGTCCAACAATACCTTAATCCCTATTTCTTTTAATTTCTTAACAATATTAAATTCCCTAAGTGGTGAGCCACCTTGGAAACCAATTTCATGATTTCCTTCAATATAATAAACAGGGTATTTACTAGCCAATATTTTAAATACCTGTAATGAATAATCAAATTCATCTTGGGTGGTCCCTTCATCATAGATATCACCAAGTAGAATAATCCCACTTGGAGCAATAGCTTCAGCATGTTCACTAAGCTCTGTTAAATCCGCCTTAGTGACAACTGTTCCTAAATGGATATCAGAAACTACCATTAGGCTTTTATCTACAAAAGATTTATTGATTATTACATCATACGTAGTAATAACAGTATTTTTAGCATTATAAATTCCATAAAAACTTAAAATAACACTGGCAGCCAAAGCAACCATTCCCCGTTGATAAATAAATTTAAAATAACGATTAAATCTAGTTTTATATAAAATTAAATTAATAATATCAAAGATTACAAAACAAATACATGCATTAACCAAAAAACCAAAGAAAATCAAATTATATAAACACAAGCCGATTAAAATTCCAATAATAACTGTTGTAATAATCTTTCGATATTTTGCTTTAGCAAAAACCAAATGTGTATGATAAGCAAGATATACTGTCATAACTGCTACCAAAGTCATCTCCATTAAAACAAACCAGCTCATAATAAAATCATCTCCTTAGTAAATTATATCACAAAATAATCTTAAATTATCTCACTATTGTCAATAAAAAAACTAAACTAAGATCATTTGAAATCACTTCTTTTTTCGCACACTTAAGCTTCAAAAATAGTAATACATTACAAAATCTGTTTAGTTTTTTATGTTCTTATTTACTAATCAAATCAATTACTACAATCTCGCAATTTTTACTAGTTCTCATGGCAAACCCCCAAGTCCCCATTCCCGAAGAAACGATCGCATTAAAATTATCATCATGACGATAACCATAATTCATCTCATTAATTCCTAAAAGATTCCAAAGCGGTAACATCGGAAATACTTGTCCAGCATGAGTATGACCAGAGATCATCAAATCAATTCCTAGCTTTTTATTTTCCTCTAATGAGCGAGGCTGATGATCTAATAAGATCACTGGTTTATTCTGATTCATCCCGTTAATAATCTGTTCTACAGGTTTTCGCTTTTTAATCTTATAATCTTGACGTCCTACAATATTTATATCCTCAAATTCAACATATTCATCATTTAAAGTATTGACTCCTGCCAATTGCAATCGTTCTAATATGTTATATTCTTTTAATGGGGAACTACTATAACCAACTTCATGATTTCCAATTACATAATAGACTGGATAGGATTTAGCTAACTGGGTGAATATTTTCATCGAATCATCAATTTCATCGCTACTGGTATTTTCATCATAAACATCCCCAACTAAAAAAATCATATCTGGTTTAATTTTCTCAGCTTGCGTAACAAGCTGTTTTAGATCTACTGTTTTAACAGCTGTTCCCAAGTGAATATCGGAAAGTGCCATGATCTTTTTATCCTTAAATTCCTTATTAATACTTACTTGGTAATTTGTGATTACAATATTATTTGCATTATATATCCCATAAACACTCAAGCTTAAACTACAAATAAGTACTCCAATAAGATAAACTTTTTGATATGGTCTTTTCAATTTTGTCTTAAATATAAGCGGGTAAATTAAATCCGCAATTATCAAACAAATACACAAATTGATTAAAAATCCTAAAATTATCATTTCAATACTTACACTTACAGCAACTAAAACAATAATTACTGCTGCAACAACTCTATGCTTATTTAAATATTTTTTAAAATGATATGCAATAAATATATTGATCAAGATAGCAATTACTACCATCATTACGGTTAAAATCAAAAACTATCCCTCCTTTAAGAATAAATTATACCACAGATTATATTTATGGTATAATAACTCCGAGGTGAAATTATGCATAAATTAGCGTGTCCAAAATGTCATGAATCAATCGTTCAAGAAGGAAATTCATATAAATGTGCCAATAATCATTGCTATGATCTAGCTAAAACTAAATATTTAAATTTGTTATTAAATCCTGATAAAGCTACAAATAACCCTGGTGATAGTAAAGAAAGTTTAGTTGCCCGCAAAGCATATCTAACTAAAGGATATTATGATGTCATTTTAAAATCAGTTATTGACTGTATAAAAAAATATCGTGATGATACCCCACTAGATATACTTGATCTCGGTTGCGGTGAAGGATATTATACTCGAGGATTAAAAGAAATCTTTAGCCTAGACACTATTTATGGATTAGATATATCTAAAGAAGCTATCAATATGGCCACTAAATATACTAAAGATGTTTATTGGCTTGTCGGTAATAGTAAGAACTTACCTATCGTTGATCACTCATTAGACTTTATCACAGCTCTATTTACAGTCGTAAATCAAGATGAGCTGAAACGTACTTTAAAAAAGGGTGGTTATATTATCCATGTAACTGCCAACCCAAATCATCTAATTGAAATAAAAGAATTAATATATGATGAAATCAAAGTTAAAAGTGACAAATATATTCGTTTAGATTTTGAAACAATTGAAAGCTATGATCTAGTTCATCAAGTAAAAATTGATAATCGTGAAGATGCTTTAAATTTACTAAAGATGACCCCCCATTATTACCATATAAAAAAAGAACGCCGGGGCGTTCTTGATGAATTAGAACGATTAGATATTACAATTGATATTAAAATAACAATATATCAAACAAGCATCGATTAACCGATGCTTATTTTTATTATCAGTATGATTTGAAGTCCTAGAAGTAAAGGTATTCCATACTTAAAAATATTTTTCCTAGTCTTATGATTAAATCCATACATCGCTAATATCGCTCCTAGTGAACCACCAAACAAAGCGCCTATTAATAGTATCTTCTCAGAAACTCGCCAATGATGATGAATTGCTTTATACTTATCAATTCCATATAATAATATCATCATCAAGTTAATTATAATTATATAGCTGATTAATAATTTCATCGGTCTTCTGTTATCTCCAAATAGATATCATGATTCCCCTAACAACATATTTCAAGAGAACCTATTAAATTTTTATAGTGTTTCTTTGCATTATATTAAATCATTATTTCATCAAAATATTTCGTTATTTAATACTATTTTTATCGATAAAAAAAACGAACCATCTTAACAACATTAAAACGACTTTTTTCAAAAAGAATCCGCGCAGGAATCCTTTTTTCATCACCACAATCTAAAAAGATAATATCTAGACCCTTTTTAGTTTCTTCGTAACCGACAATCGTTACCCAGTGCCATAAATCATCTCGAATCTTACGACGTCGATGTGTTAAGATCAATAATCCTAAAGGATTACCATGCTCAATACTCTCTTTAACAATTTCACTAGCATCATAAAGTCTTGGACGTCTAAAAATACGATACTCACAATTATTTAACAATTTACTCAATCGTCTTGCATATAAAAAGACATACGGAAATCCACGCTTACCAGGTTCCATCAGCTTGAACATTTCATTCATGTAGTCTAAATACGTTGATTTATCAAATTCACGTTCTCTTTTCGTATAATAGATAAAAATATCAGTAGCACTAACACTTGCACAACCAGCTTTACGAGCCCAAGAGTCAGCAAACCAATCTTGATTACCACCCTGACCAATCAATTCTTTCTCTTTATAAATTTTTGGATAATCTAAAATCATCATGCCACCTTCTTTCCATATCTCCATTATACGTTATTATGTCCAAGTTCGTCACTAATTAGATAAGAAAAAGAACTAAAATTAAGATGACTTTAATTCTCTCGTTTAGTGCCACTGCTATCATATTTAAGATACTCCTCAATATCATTACAACCTATAACCGGACTGTCGCCTTAAGTCTTACGAGCCAACACCCCCAATATAGCAGCATAATTAATAAGATATTCATCATCATAATGATGTGATAAACCGTAAAAAACGGTAAGAGAACTACGATTATCTCTAATTCTTTAATCAATAAACAATCTTTTTCTAGCATTCTTAATAAAAATGGTTTGCAACTAAAAAAGAAGATATAAAATTTTATTTAATCATGTTATCTCCTCAAGCTGAATTATATTCAGCTTATGATTCTAAATGTTTAAAAATTGAGCTAACTTACTGTCTTGGCAGTGAGCCTTATATTCATAAAATTCATTATTTACCAAAAAATTAGTTCTTGATGAAAAAATTGAAGCTGAAAATTTTTCTATTTATCGCTTTTTGCATCAAAATAATTGTAAGATCTGTTTTGTAAAAATAAAAAAGCCCTTTGGGACAAGAGCTTTTTTTAATATCTGTATTCTATACGGGAAAACGAATACTATTATAGATATTTGGGACACGTTTATAATACCATAATATCTTATTAATAGTTTTCAAATAGTGAAAATCAATTTTCATATAATGAAAATTTTATCAAAAATTATCTAAATAGCCACCCATTTCAAAATATATAACACTATCATCAATAGATTTGAAAACAACTTTAACATATTTATCATCAAAATAACGATATATTTTAGCAATTGTTCCCGGAGCCATTTCTTGTTTATATAAAATACTTACTTCTTTAAAATAATGTTGTTCAAATATTCTTAGACCCACAGCATCAAATGCCCATTCAATATAACGACTATTATTCATATGTTGATTTACATCAACATCACTATATAAAACTTGACGTTCCATGACATAATCCAATGGCAGTTCTTTAATAATTTCATGATATTCTTCGATCGTATAATCATAAGACTTGATTTCTGGCATTATAATTCCTGCTTTATCAGGTTTAGTAATTCTTCGTTTTTCTAAATCTATTAAAGTCCATAATGAGTATACTGATGCTATTTCATCACCGTTTTCATCTTCAACCCAATAGTTACGTGTGAACTGGATTCTTTTACAGGCTGCGGCACGAGTTTTTAATCTTATTTTTTCATCTATCTTAATTGGTCTTTTTAAAATTAATGTTTCTTTAGCTAAAACAAAACCAAATCGTTCCCCTAACTCCGGCCTCCATATTCCTACTTCAACAGCATTTTTAGTTGCTAAATCTGATAACTTGGATAATAAAGATGAGATTCGATAGTTTCCTTGATAATCAGCTTCTTGACATTCAATTGTTAAATCGCAATAAGAAACAATATTCTCCATAATATCTCCTTTTTTTTATACTAAAATATAAATATCAGTATATAATAACTATATAATAAAACAAATTAAAACTATTGTATAGAGGTAATCATATGAAGAAGATCAATAAAAAGAGGGTAGCCTTTGCATCACTGGTAATAATCTGCTTAATCATAATAATCGCACTTATTATCAATTTAACTATCTTACCATTATTTAATAATTCAAACGGTGTTACAAAAAATAAGCAAGCTAAAGAAAAAAAAGAAAGCTATGATACTGTATCTCTGGTTGCTGTTGGTGATAATATTATTCATGAGCGTGTTTTTCAATATGCCAGCACTAACGGTACATATGACTTTACCCCTTGCTATAAACATATAAAAAAATATATTCAAGATGCTGATCTTGCTTTTATTAATCAAGAAACAATTTTAGGTGGTGATACCTTAAAAATTACAGGATATCCGGCTTTTAATTCACCAAGTGAATTAGCTAAAAATTTAATTGACACTGGGTTTAATATGATCAATGGTGCTACTAATCATTCTTTCGACCGTGATTTTGAAGGTGTTAAAGCGGCTTCTCAGACTTGGCGCCAATATCAAGATATTATTTATACTGGTACATACGATAGCCAAAGTGATCGTGATACAATTAGGATCATTGAAAAAAACGGTATCAAATTTGCACTTTTATCTTATACCCAAAGTCTCAATGAATATAATACTAATCCTTATAAGTTGTTAAAACAAACTGCCTATGCTGTCCCCTTATTGGAGGATACAGCAGCAATCAAAGCAGATGTTCAAAAAGCCAAAGAACAAGCAGACGTAATAATCGTCTCTGCCCATTGGGGTGATGAAAATGAGGCGGAAGTAACTGCTAAACAACAAGAGTATGCTCAATTATTTGCTGATTTAGGAGTTGATTTAGTAATCGGAACTCATCCTCATATCATTCAACCTGTTACATGGGTGAATGGCCAAAGTGGGAATAAAACACTCATTGC
This sequence comes from Thomasclavelia ramosa DSM 1402, assembly GCF_014131695.1. Taxonomy (NCBI): domain Bacteria; kingdom Bacillati; phylum Bacillota; class Erysipelotrichia; order Erysipelotrichales; family Coprobacillaceae; genus Thomasclavelia; species Thomasclavelia ramosa. The sequence goes on along the minus strand of NZ_CP036346.1, from coordinate 360,570 downwards.
TTACAGTTTAGGAAATTTTTTAAGTACAATGGAAACTCAAGATACACAATTAGAAGGGATGTTATCATTAAACTTTATTAAAAAAGATGCTAAAATTTTTATAGATGACATTACCTGGACACCACTAATCAATCATTTCGGTGATAATACTGTTGAAGTTTATCCTCTTGCAAAATATCCAGATGATAAATTAGCTAAACATTTTGTTTTACATGATAAACCTAACATTATTCAGCAATACAAAGCCAAAACAAGAGATGTTATTGGTGATAAAATAACTATAAAGGACTAAATCCATGAATAAAAAACGCTTAAATAAAAAGAAAGTATTATTAGTTTTTATTCCCCTTATTATTGCCGGTACTATAATCTACTGGTTCTTGCCTAGTAATTCAACCAAAACAGAAGAAAAGCAACCGAAAAAAACAGTTAATAACGATCCCCAATATTATCAAACTTCGTTAAAAGAACGTTATGAAAACTATCAAAAAACTAATCCCGATCTTTCGACAGAAGAAATAATTACCCGAGTTAACATGAATCTTGATTATCCTTTCTATGAAGTAATCATTCCTCAAAATAAGCCATTAGAATTAAATACAATCGTAAATAAATATTATAAATTAGATGATAACTTCACTCCCGACGATCTTATTTACATCAATGATACTTATGCCAATACAAGCGATCCTGCCTATAAATATCGAAAACATCAGATGCGAAAAGTTGTTTATGATGATTTTATTGCATTAAAAGAAGCATGTAAAACTAAAGGCTTTAATCTATACGTCGTTAGTGGCTATCGTTCGACAACCTGGCAAACCGAAATCTATAATCATATGGTGAATACATACAGCGTTGCTAAAGCTGACCAAACTTGTAGCCGCCCCGGTCATAGCGAACATACGACCGGTCTAGCTTGTGATATTGCACTTGATAATTACAGTTTTGAAGACGTTATAAAGCATCCCCAATATCAGTGGTTTCTTGGACAACTAGCTAACTACGGCTTTATTATTCGCTATCCAGAAAACAAAGATACACTTACCGGATATAGCTACGAATCTTGGCATCTTCGCTATTTAGGAAAAGATTTAGCTAAAAAAGTGACTGCTAGTAATTTAACATATGATGAATATTACGCACAAAATTATGCAAAATAGCCTGTTTCAGTACTCAGGCTATTATTTTTTCACTAAAATTTATGATGATTATTAAACTTTTATCAATTTTTATATAGGCTAATTCATGATTTTCTAGTATAATAGAGATATTGAAAGAAGGAGTATGACTAATGGATATTATTACAAATGTATTACCTTTTTTGGTATTTTTAGCCTTATTATGGTTTACATACACAAATATTTCTTTAGCAGTAGCAATGTATCGCGCAAAAAAAGATGATAGTACCCTATCATCATGTCTAAGCAATACTGGTAAATATTTTTACATTGGCCTAACAATTTTCTATATTGCCTTATTTGTGGGGAGCGTTGCTTTAATGGTATTAGCGCTAATCAACAATAAATTAGACGACCTATATTTACCACTAAATGTCTTAACGATCGGAACACTAGCGATTGGTTTTCTTTTACAGCAAATCATCTTAGTTGGGCACCGTCAAATGATGATCGGTAAGATCAAACTGGATTATCGTAAAATTAAACGTGTTTCATATCCAAAAGCAAAAAAATTAAGATTTGTTTATGGACAAAGAACTTATGAAACTCCACTTCGTTTTATTGATGATTTCAAACTAAAAAAAGCTTTACAAAAAGCTCGTTAAACTCTTATGGGTAGCAAAAAATGCTACCCTTTTAGTTTACAATTTAATTTGCATTGATATCCTTGCAATTCGATTATAAAATTTCTCAAAAGAATCGTTCCCTTTAAAAATATGATTAATTATCTTCCCATCCTCAACATAATACATTTCTGATGCATATGATGCAACCAAGCAATCATGAGTAACCATAACAATCGTAATACCATATTTACGATTAATCTCTGTAAAATACTCCATTAATTGCTTAGCCCTAATACTGTCTACGTTCCCTGTCGGCTCATCAGCAAAAAGAATTTTTGGCTTACATACAAGTGCACGAGCAATTGCAATTCGCTGCTGCTGACCCCCTGAACATTCAAAAGGGTATTTATCTAAAAGTTCTTCAATACCTAAACTGCTAATTATTTGCTTGATTTCTGCTTCATTGATAATATTCTTTTTATTAAGTTTTAAAGAAAATAAAATATTGTCAATTACTTTTAAAGAATCTATCAAATTATAATCTTGAAAAATAAATCCCATATATCTCTTTCTAATATTTGCTTTTTCTTTATCCGACAACCCAACTATATTCTGATCAAAGATTAATAATTTTCCTGAAGTAGCCTCATCAATTGTTGATAGAATATTTATCAATGTTGTTTTACCAGAACCTGAAGTCCCCATAATACATGCAAAAGTCCCCTTATTTACTGAAATTGAAACTCCATTTAATGCCGTTTTAGGATATGGTGTATCTAAGCCATACACTTTTTTTAAATTAGCCGTTTTAATTATTTCTTCCATTTTCTTATCCTCATTTCCTCTTGATATACAGCAACTCGATATGAAATAAACAATGGAATAATAAGCTCTAATATAAGAAATAATGCAGACAAAACTCCCATTTTATCACGATAGACAAAAGCAATATTTAAATTTGATAAATATACCAATGATAAGACCGCAATCATTTCATACATCAATGTTTTTTCTTTTTTTGTCATATATCTGATTTCTTCATAATTAAGACCTAATCGACTTAAATTACGATAATATTGCTTTTTATTAATTTGATTAATTCTAAAACGATTAATCAATGTAAAGCTTAAAACAATATTTGTTAGCACATACCCCAATTGAAATAAGATCATATACTGTAAATCATCAAGATTAGTACACATCATTGTTAATAAAATTGCAGAAGATAAGACAAACATTAAAATAACTGATTTCATCTGCTGCAGATTCAAAATAAAGTTATTAAAAATTAGACTTTCTTTAGCATCAATATTCTTTAATTTAATCCACTTTTCTAATAAGTTAGGAAAACACATAACACCTAAATTATATGCTCCTATTACATATAAACCGGCTGGAAAAATCAATCCCTGATTTAAATCACTGATGTAGATAGTAAAAGTACCTATAATAAATAATACAATATAATTAACGTTAGCTACTATCGTTATTCGCCTTCTTTTCTTAAACGAGACGATTTCATCATTTTTAAGTAAATCAGGAATAACTCCGCGGATAGAATACGATATTTGCATAAAAGTCATAAAAACTAATAGAAGCAGTACCAAGGGCAAAGAATCGACATATGTTTCTAAAGCATAATAAAAGATATTTTCACTAACCCCCATATAAAGATAAGCAAGTGCCTGACATAATGGAATCAGCAAAAAACTAATTCCCACAGCAATTAAATAACTAATTAAAGTGATCACAATCAACTGAATCATCTGGAAAAATAAAATTTCTCGATCACGACACCCCATTATTTTCAATAGACCAACAATCCGTGAATTTGTTTTATTATAGTAATTACAAGAATACATTATTAATGAAATAAAAATCACTAATAAAATAATGACCATTGTCCCTTTATACATTCCATCATAAAATCGCATCACTTCGTATTCAGTAATTGCTTCATAACCATAAAACTTTGTTGTATCTTTTAAAATATTTACTAAATAGTTAATTATGGGATTATTAAAGAATTGGAGAAAAATAATACATACACATAAAGTTATTGTAATTGTAATTCCAAGATTTAAAGCTTTTTTTCGCTCTTTCCATAGCATCTGTAAAGAAATCTGCAGCATCCCAATCCCTCCTTTTTTATTAAAAAGATGCTTTAATAATATCCTTTTCTTCCTTTACTCTAAACTATTGTCTAAGCGTATAGTCAATGTTTTTAAATAAAAAACGATTAAAACCGTACACTATTTTTAGTGTACGATTTTAATCACTTCGTTTACTTAATTCTTTTTGTTCACATTCTTTTATATCATCACCAATTAACTTATGACGATAATATCTAGATTTCTTTTTGACCTCTTGGTTAATCTTTCTATAACCATATTGTTCAATCAAAGTTTTCTCACCAGAAAAAAGATTAACTCCTAAACCTAATTTGTTTCCATCTATTTTTACCCCCATTGCTGCTAAAATAGTAGGATACATATCAATAATTGAAAATTTTCGGTTTTTATTAAATTTTGTAGTAACTGCACTATTAATAAAGCAGTTGTATGGTGTCCGAACATAATCGTGATCAAGATTAGTAAAAAACTTTTCTGACATACTATTATGATCACCAGTAATAACTATAGTTGTATTTTCATACCATGGCTGGCTCTTGCACCAATTTATAAAATTATTCACTTGTTTTGATTGACAGGCAATTACGTTTGCATATTGGCTTTTATATTTATGCTGACAATCTTCACATACATACCCATCAGGTGTATGCGTATCAATCGTGACTAGCTCCATATTAAAAGGTTTACCACTTTTAGCCAATTTAGTAATATCCGCTTTAGCAAACTCAAATAACTTTTTATCTTCATAACCCCAAAAAACAAAATAATCTTTAGCAATTCTTCCTTCCTCAACTGCGGTATTGTAATCGGAAATATAATAGTTACCATGTTGTTTATAAAAATTTGATGTACACCCAAAATTACTATCAGAACCCATCATGATTTCATTTATATAACCATGCTGTTCCAAAATTTCACCAAGTGTATAAACACCACTAAAAAAATTCGATTTATCATTATATGATTTTGAATTAAATGGTACTAACAGCGGAATTCCTGCTTCTTGGCCAACCATTGAAGCAATCGTCCACTGTGTTCCCTCTAAGGTCAAACTTCCACCGATTTGGTTATGATGAGAAAAGTTAATATTTTGATTCGCTAATGCATCAAGTTCAGGCATATAAGAAACATCTTGACCACCACCCGATGTTTTTGCTAAATAAGCATTTTCGATAGATTCTAAATAGATATGAATAATATTTCGTTTACAGCTTGGAAAAGTTAACGTTACCCCTTTGGGATCAACATAATGTTCTTCATATAATTGTGTTTTTCTAAGCATATCAAAAACATATCCAAAAATTTGATAATTATACAAAGCAAAGAGCAAAGAACCAATAATTGCAAAACAACCAATTGCAAATATATGCGCTATTAAATATATATGAAATGCTGGTAAAGGTAGATTAAAAACGATTATTTCTGTGAATGCAACAATTACAAAACTCTGAGGAACTGTATGAAGAAACCAGTCAGTATAAATTCCATCATCTGTACCATCCATAGGAACTTTTAAATGAAAAATCATTTGATTTAATGTCTTCACAGAAAAAGTTCGATTTCCCCAAATAATTGAGGCTACGATCAAAACTGCAATAAATATCATCAATGATCCAATCACTTCTTTAAATGTAATTAACTGTATTATTCTTTCTATCATCACAACCATCTTTCTTCTTATTATTTCTATTTATTCTAGCATATAAATAGACCTAAAACAAAAATTTCATTCACCAAACTTTACCATATTTTTACATTTACCTTACTCTTCTTATGTGAATTTTAAATTAATAAAGTATATTTTTATTAGATAATAATAAAATGACTAATACTATATTTATTTTACAAGAGTAAGCTTAAATTCTTGATAATGCTTAGAATCGACTCCGATACAAATTGAAACATCACCTGGTTCAACAAGATATTTCATTTCATAATTCCAAATAGCAAAAGCATCTGAAGTTAAATGAATACTTATCTGTTTTGATTGATAGGCTTGAATTTTTACTTTATTAAAAGCCTTAAGTTCAATTACTCTAGAAACAACTGAAGCCTGATGATCCTTTAAATAAACTTGTATTACATCTTCACCATCATAGGTACTGTTATTGTATATTTCTAACTGCAAATCAATTCCATTTTCAAGTAAATCGGTTATTTTAATGGCTTTAGGTACCTTGATATCTCGATAAATAAATTGTGAATAACTTAAGCCATAACCAAAAGGTAACAGCGCTTCACCGGGCATGTCAACATAATCTTTTTGTGCTCCATTATGTTTATGATTGTAATAACAAGGTAATTGTCCTACATGTTGCGGTATAGAAACACTTAAATGCCCACTTGGATTATAATCTCCAAACAAGACATCAGCAATTCCCTCACCGCCTCTACTACCAGGATAAAAACTTGCTAAAACTGCTTGAGAATGCTTTAGAACCGTATTTATGACGTGTGGCCTGCCTTGAATCAATACTGTTACTATGTGTGGATTCACTTCTTTCAAAGCTAATAAAAGCTCGTTTTGATAACCTTCTAGTTCTAATGAAGCTAAATCAATGTTTTCCCCACAATTCATTTGGTTTTCTTGATTTGCTTTTACCGCACCATTGTTTTCAAAGGTATCTTGATATAATCTTGTACTATTACCGCCTAATACTAAAATAACAATGTCCGCCGCTTTAGCTGCCACGAGTGCGGGCTCAATATCGAATTTTCTTCCCCGTATTGAACATCCCTGTACATAGATAGGGGAAATTTCTGTTTTTTGGCAAATACCATCGTACACTGTAACAATATCACTTTTGTTTTGATAAGCAGTATAGTCTCCAAGTTGATTTAAGTAGTGGTTAGCATTTGGACCAATAACAGCAATTTTTTGTTTTGAGGATAATGGAAGAAGTGAATCATTATTTTTCAATAATACTTGACATTCCCGAGCGGCCTGAAGTAATAAATCTGATGCTTCTGGTAATGAATAAGTATTTAGTTCTTCCCATAATCCTAATTCTTCTTTTAATCTCAATACCCTTAATACTGCTTGATCAAGTTCCTCTTCAGTTAAATAACCTTGTTTTATTGCTTCATCTAATCGTAAATAAACATTATCCCATAAACTCAGATCTACTCCCGCTTTAAGTGCTAAACTGCCAACTTTTAAGATATCATCATCCAACAACAATAATCTATCTAAAGCACATCCGTCAGCCATAACAATGCCAGAAAAATCATATTCTTTTCTAAGGGTTTCAAAAAGCAATGCTTTATTAATATGACAAGGAATTCCATCTATTTCATTATATGCAGCCATAACTGCCTTAGCGCCAGCATCAATCGCTGCTTTAACTGGTGGTAAATGAATTTCTCGCAACTCCCGAGGTCCAATTAATGCAGCATCTGAATTATGTCCACCTACACAACCCCCTTGCGCACATAAATGTTTGACAACTACAGCTACACCGTTCTTTTCTTTTTGGAATCCATGTACTGCTGCACTTGTCATACAGCTTGTTAAGTAAGCATCCTCACTAAAACATTCCTCACTACGGCCCCATCTAGGATCTCTTAAAACATCAAATCCCGTAAATAATGCCAAATTTCCACCTTTGGCAGCAAGTTCCTGGCTCACATTATGCGTAATTCTTTCCATCAAATCAGGATTCCAAGTCATCCCCATTGCTAAATTAGTTGGGAATACCGGTGCCCCTAATGCCATATGTCCGTGCACACATTCTTCGCTAATTAATGCTGGGATTTCAAAACGTGAATGTTTTTTTATATATTCTTGAATCATTGTAATGACAATTTTACTATCTTCACGGCTAATTCCATTTTCTCTATTGATCTGAGACCAGGCATCAGCACGTAAAATGCCATAAATTGCTCCAACGCCACCATATTCCTTAACATGTTCTTTAAATAAGTCTGTTAATTCATATTTTCCATTAACTTTTTGATAACATTGCCATCCATATAAATGTTGATTTAATTGACCAACTTTCTCTTTCAACGTCATCTCTTTTACAATTTTTTCAATCATCTCTATTTTCTCATTTCTTATAAATATTTTTTATTATATAAGTATTGATTCATTAATTCTCTTAATAAATATTCTATTGCTAAATGGATATGCAAACGTGAATCAATATCATATCCTTCATCCTTAGTTACAGAAACATTCATCACATAATTTGACAGTTTCGTCATTGGGGAATTTCTCGTTTCTGTAACCAATAATATTTTACAACCACTAAGTTTGGCATTTTTCATTACATCGATAATTGCCTCAGTAGCACCACCTCTTGATAGCACAATTACAAAGTCATCCTGAGTCAAATTATTAGCTTCTAAGTATAAAAACCAGTGATCATCAGGATAAATCGTTCTAATTCCATATAAACTCAACTTCACTGCTAATATCTTTGCAACATATTTGTTCATTCCTGAAGAACAGATTAAAACACTTTTAGCTTTAACAATATCCTTAATGACATCATCAATATCTAGATTGCGTAACATCTCAATCGTATCTTTAATTTCTTTTTCCAAGGAATCACATGTACTCTCAACTGGAGATTGATACTCATATTCGTCTCGACGATGATATAAAAGATCATATCTAAAGTCCATAAATGTTTTATAATCCAATTTCTTTACCATCCTAAAAATAGTCGTTGTAGATACATTTAATGTTTCTGCTAAAGAAGAAATCGTCAAACTTGGTTCTAAATCCCGAAACGTTAATAATTTATTAAAACATTCAATTTCTAATTCTGTTAAATTATTTCCATATTTTTGAAAATTCTTAATTAAACTCATATGCATTACCCTTCCTATATGAAAATAGAGTAGAAAAAATCTACTCTATTATAACAGTAACGAAAGTATTTGACACAAGATTTTTGATGATTACCTTTCCATTTTGATTTTCAACTTCTGTTTGTTTATTTTCTTGAACATCACATAAATAACATCGTTTATTAATAGGAATGAAAAGCTCAACATCTGCGACATCTACTTCACGATTATTTAAAATCCGGAAGATAGAAGCTTCACTATTTTCAGCTTTTTTCAAAGCCATAAATTCCACTCGTTCATCCAACGTAATCGCACTATAAGACCAATCAAGTTTTAAATTTTCACGTCTACTTATATCATTAAGATAGCGTGTTTGAACTGGTGTATTTATTACTTCTGCTATTTGAATCATCTTACTCATCTGTTCTTTTGTTCCAAAAAACAATGAATATTCACTTGTTATAGTTTGATTTAATAATTGTGAAGATGGTGCATCCATACGATATCCTGAAGAACGTCCAGGTCTAATCAATAGATCCGCTTTACCAAATTTTCCTACACTTCTTAATAAGGTTAAACAAATTTTTTGATTATTTTCAATTTCATATTCCAATGGTCCTTTACTTAATACTGCCATAATTGATTTTTGATGATCTAGTTTAACAAAACGCTGCATTGCATATATTGGCAGAACATACTCAGTGGCACCATCTTTTAAACTCTTTTGATTTTTTATTACGTTTTGACGGATAATTGTTCCAAATTGATCTTGACTACAGTTTTCTGCTGCTTTATAAATATCTTCAAAACATACTCTTACGATATGATCACATGAATGATTATTAATTTTAGTTACGAAATCTATTGTTTGACTGTTTGCCTTCAAAGAGACATCGCTACATATTTTAAGGGGTTTTAATGCTTGTACACGATGGTGATCAACTACTTTTTCAGGAACTTGAATTTGATATTCAAGCCGATACTTTACTTCAATAGAAGATGATTCAATACAAGTAATCATTGGATGAATATCATTAATTCTTATTTCTGTATCATCTATACATGGAGAATAATTATATTCATCACCATCATCCCCCTTTTCGACAAAGGTATTTAACTGATGATATGTTTCCTGAGTCTGTTTATTCGTAACAGAAAGCGTTCCATCTTCTTGAATGTGCATCACTAAATACTTATTTTCAGCACCATTTTTTAAAATGACAACATCTCCTTCTGGTCTTTTTGAAGTTCTTTCGTGGAAACACACTTTTAAAACTTCATAGCCCATTGGTGGTAAGAAAGATGCCGCAATCTTAATTTGTACTTTAAATTTTGTTCCTTCTAAAACTTCTCCTGCATCATGAAAATTTTCCATTCCATTATAATATTCAATATCATGGCTAGTTGCTTTAACTTCATTCATTATTTCATAAGGGACGATTGTTCCATCTTGACGTTTTAACACAAAGTTCTTATCTTTAACAATCATGCTTGTAAAAGCATAATCATTACGCTGATAAGGAAGAGTATTAAATAGAACTAAGATGTCCTCATTTTCCTTTAGTACACTCAAATCCACTGATTCTGCCAAATAACGGAAATTCATCCAGATTAGCTCATTTAAACCATGTCTTAAATTTAATAAACGATTTTCTACAGTATGGTTAATACTATCTGGTGAAGAACCATAGATAGAATCATGAAATTGATTCTTAAAAATAATCTTCCAAAAATAATTAATTAATTCTTGATCACAATAGCCTCCTTGAAAACGCGAGATACTAATCATTGGTTCAATTACTTTTGCCATCATTGTTTCATAATGACGCATTGCATTTTTTATATCAATTCTAGTTGAGGTGATACCAGCGTGAATTCGACCTAGTGCAGCACTTCTTGCTTCACCTTGATAAATTTTTAATTGATGATGATTTTTCTTTGCTGCATTAAGCAGTGTATCAAGATAATCCTCAGGGTTATTCATAATACAGTCATAACCATCTTTTTGCAATTGTTCAATTGTCTTTGAAGAATGTTTCCGTGGAAAAGCATAGTCACTCCCCAGCATAAATAAAACTTCTTGATCTTGATAACGAGCTTCTAATTTAGGAATAAAATCTGTCATATCTTTTTTTACTTCTTCATAATCCTCTGGAAATCCTCGGTAATGCCCATATCCCAAAGCAAAATGAACAGTTGGTAGCGATGCATCACCATTTCCTTGCCACATAAATAATGAATCATCTAAAACATCATAATCAAAACCACGCCAAGCAAATATCCCTTTCATACCAATTTCTTTAAATAGATAAGGAGTTATCTTATTTTGCCCAAATGCATCCGGGACCCAGCCAACATTCATACAATGACCTAATCCCGCAGCATATTTAGAACCAACTAATAAGTTTCTTAACAGCGCCTCACCCGAGGGAATAATCATATCTGGTTGAACATACCATGGTCCAATAAATAATTTTCGATTCTTTACTAATTGCGAAATCCTATCTTTTTGAAATGGTTTAATCGCTAAATAATCTTCTAACGCTGCTGTTTGTCCATCAAATGTAAAATATTTCATTTGTGGATCATTCTCTAACATTTCAATCAGTCGATCATAAAAATAGACTAATTTAATTCTTGATGAATCCGTTGAACGTAACCACTCTCTATCCCAATGAACATGGGGAATAAAATGTATCTTACTCAACGGCAGCACCTTCATTCTGTGCTTCTAAAGTATTTTGCTTGATTTGTAATTTTACAAACGGATAATATAAAACTAAATCTAAAATAAATAATACTATACATAAAATAACTGGACTCAATGTAAATGCCCCCAATACCCAAGCATTAACAAAGATTGGTTCCACCCCAGAATTCAATACAACCAAATGGTTAACTAATCCCCATGATGTTGCAAAATATCCAATAATTGCATTAATAACTGGTACAAATACAAATGGAATAAACATAATTGGATTTAATACAATCGGTAATCCGAATGTTACAGGTTCATTAATCCCAAATAAACCAGGAATAATTGAAACCTTTCCAATCGATCTCTCAGCAGAACCTTTTTTCCCTAATACTAATAATAATACAACTAATGCTAGAGTAGAGCCAGAACCACCAATCATTGCATAGACATTACATAAAGTATTTGGTGCTACTTGTGTAATTTTATCAAAAGAACCTGTTTCAACAAAAATTTGAATATGTTCATAGAAAATTGGCATCCACAATACAGAAATTAATCCCCACATAATTGAAAAACCATGAACTCCAAAGAACCATAATAATTGCATAATTATAATTACTAAAATAACTGCTGGTAAACCTGTACCAATCCCATTTAGTGGAGTAATAATAAATTGAGTAATCAATTGTTGGATTGAATCAAATCCTGCTAAAACAACAATTTCCTTTATCACTGAAAATACAGTAATGATAACAAAGAATGGAATAATTGATAAGAATGAACTTAATACCATTGGCGGTACTTGTCCGGGTAATTTAATTGTAAATTTTGAATTAACTAGTTTATAGTACATATATGATGAAGCCAATCCAATAATCATTCCCGCAAACATTCCTTCATAATTAAAGAAGTTGATTTGAAAAGCTGTAATTGTACTATCACCTACATTAATAGCATTAGGAATAGTTGCTATATAAGCAATCAAAGAAACAATACAAGCAACTAATGGAACACATTTATCTCCTTTATTTAGCCCTTTTAATTGATTAGCATAATTGTATGAAGAAGCAATAACAACAACTAATCCAGTTAAACCCATAGCCACAGTATTAATATTTGTAAAGGCATTGATAATACTTCCTAAAATACCATCCAATGGGATTCCCCATTCTCCAAACCAATAATTTGCCTGCTGACTTACTAGACCTGCCAACGAACCTACCACGGTAAAAGGACTTGTAAGAATACAAGCATCTTTAATTGCATTAAGCAATTTGTTTGATGTAATTTTATTAGAAAATGGCATTAAATACTTTTCTAATAATGACATAATTAATTTCATTTTATTTCCTCCCTCTTTCATATAAAAGTATATACAAAGCGCTTCCATAAGAGAATTACAGAACTTGTAAAATTTTTCCTAATCAAAAAACAAAAAAAGAAGATCGAAATCTTCTTATCATTTTTCTATTTTATCATAGATATTATTTATTCAAAATAAGTTTTGATTACAAGCTCCGCAAATAAAGAATCAGCCCAGCAGAACCATGGTCTTGTAAACTGAGTATCATCATTTACATCAAAACTTTCATGACAATATCCAGTACCTCCGGTATTATCAATAATAGTCTGGATCAATGCTTCTCTTTCATGCTGTAATAAACTTGTTAATCCTTGCATAGATAGCGCAATCGGCCATATATATTCAGACCAGGTATGTGGCGATCCAATTCCCTTTGCCCTGTTCCCCTCAAAATAATATGGATTCTCTTTACTTAAAATAAACGCTCGTGTATTTTTGTAAATTTCATCATTAGCATCCGCAAATCCTAAATATGGAATTGACAATAAACTTGGTACATTGGCATCATCCATTAATACATGATTCCCATAACCGTCTGTTTCATAGGCATATATTTTCCCATATTTAGGGTGTCTAACAATACCGAATAATTCAATACCATAATCAATTTGAAATTTCAAATCAACAATTCGCTCTTGAAGATATTCATCCTGATACACTAATTCCACAATTTCCTTGAGATATCCCAGAACAACACTGCAAAACATATTGCCAGGAATATTATAATTAAAAGTACATGCATCATCACTTGGCCTAAATGCGCTCCAAATCATTCCGGTATAACGTGTTTCAAAACCACGTCCTTTATTTTGGAGGGTTTCGGTTTTTCTTAAATTCCATTTTTTTGCTTCTTCTCGTTCAAACGTATATGATGAATTTTGACTATGATTTTGTTCACATTCAAAAACATTTAAAAGAGTTCTAATAAAATGTAAATACTGTTGATCAAAAATACTTTTATCACCAGTTTCTTTATAATATTGATAACTTAATTTTACCGGATAACATAATGAATCCAATTCATACTTTCGCTCCCAGACATACGGCTTCATAATAGTCGTATCATGATATTCCCTTTCAACATCTTCTGTATTTAAAAATGCATTTGCATAAGGATCCCACAAAACATATTCAACTTGAGCTTTAATTAATCCTTTGATTATTGACTGTAATTCACTATCATTATGAGTATATTTTAAATAATGATTAACTTGACAGCTTGAATCACGTAACCACATTGCATTAATATCTCCGGTAATAATATAAGTCTTATCACCTTCTCGTTTAACACTTGTTTCTAGCGTAGACAAAAAGCACCGTTTAAACATTTCGCGTAACTTTTCATCTTTCAATACTGTATCAGCTTGTTCCAATAATTCCTTAATCGTCATAATGCTTTCCTCCTGTTTCAATCATAGCTATCTTTCCTTAAATTGTCTATTCCCAATACTGTATATTTTTTACAAGATTAATCAAACAAAAAAATTGGCACTAAAAGTGCCAATATATATCTAAGACATTATCTAATTCATCTTCTAATAAATCATCATCATCCATACTACTCAATTATCTTCTTTAATTTTTTTTCAAATTCACGGCGTGGGAACATTACAATCGCTCCGCATCCCAAACATTTAATTTTAATATCTGCACCCATTCTAATAATTTGCCATTGTGTTGACTTTTTGCATGGATGAGCCTTCTTCATTTCAACAATATCATTTAATTTATATTCCATATTAGTCACCATTTCTATGATAAAAAGCTTCAATTGTATTTTTCATTAACATTGTAATCGTCATTGGTCCAATTCCCCCTGGAACTGGAGTAATTGCTGACACTTTGTCTTTAACATCATCAAAATCAACATCACCGCATAATTTGTTATTTTCATCACGATTAATTCCTACATCTAATACTACTGCACCATCTTTAACATACTCGTGATTAAAGAATTTCGGTTTCCCTATTGCTGCAATAAGTACATCAGCACGTGAACAAACTGCCTTTAAATCTTTTGTCTGACTATGTGCAATTGTAACAGTTGCATTTTTTTGTAAGCACAATAAGGCTACCGGCTTACCAACAATATTACTGCGCCCAACAATTACTACTTCTTTACCCGCCAAATCATAATTAATTTCTTCTAATAAAACCATCATCCCTTTTGGTGTACAAGGAACCAAACTATGTTGTCCTAAAAATAATTTAGCCACATTTTCGGGATGAAAACCATCAACATCTTTACTAGGAACAATCGCATCTAAAACTTTTTCTTCATTAATATGCTGTGGCAATGGTAATTGCACTAAAATTCCATCAACAGTATCATCATTATTTAAATCATTAATTTCTTGTAATAATTCGATTTCACTAAAAGATGCATCATGTCTCAAGATTTCTGATTCAATCCCAATATACTGACAACCTCTTTCTTTGTTCCTAACATATGTCTGACTAGCTTGATTATCCCCTACTAGTATTACAACCAACTTAGGTAGACGTGGATATGTTTCTTTTATCTTACTTACTTCTTCCTTTAATTGATCCTTTATTTTTACAGATATTTCTTTACCACTAATAATCACTACTCAAATCCCCCTTTAATTATTATTTCAATTATACCAAAATATAAACTTGTTGCAACTCTTAGTCCAACTGATCTAAATATTCTTGATACTCTTTCAAAATAATTTCAAGTTCTTCAAAAGTATTAATCTTAGATAATTCATTTTTCACACGAGCTGAAGACTTTAATCCCTTGATATACCATGGCGCATGGCCACGCATTTGAAACATAGCAACCTTTTCTGGTTCAATTTCCATTAAACGTCGTGCGTGTGCTAAACACTGCGTAATTTTTTCTTGATAAGTAGGTTCACTAATTGTTTCACCAGTTTTTAAAGACTCTACAACCTGTTTAATCAACCATGGATTTCCTAAGGCCGCACGACCAATCATAACTGCATCAACTTTTGTTTCTTCAAGCATTCTTTTAGCATCCTCAACACTCTTGATATCGCCATTGCCAATTACTGGGATTTTCACAGCTTCTTTGACTTGACGAATTATTTCCCAATCAGCATGACCTTCATACATTTGCGAACGAGTTCTACCATGAATTGCAATAGCACTAGCACCAGCCTTCTCAATTAGTTGAGCAACCTCAATTGCATTAATATGTTCTTTATCAAAACCACTACGTATTTTTACTGTAACAGGTTTAGTTACATTATCAACGACACCTTTAACAATCTCATAAATTTTATCAGGATATAATAATAATTTACTACCAGCATCGGCCTTTAAAACCTTATTTACTGGACATCCCATATTAATATCAATAATGTCACAATTAGAATGTTTATCGATATATTTGGCTGCTTGAACCATTGTTTCTACTTCACCGCCAAATAGCTGAATACTAACTGGATGTTCGCCATCATCTACTTGTAACATTTCTATTGTTTTAGCATTTCCATAACATAGCGCTTTATCACTAACCATTTCCGAATAGACAAGTCCGGCACCAAAATCTTTAATAATTTTACGAAAAGCCATATTAGTAATCCCTGCCATTGGTGCCATTACTACTGGATTTTCTATTTCTACATTTCCTATTTTAAACATTATGTCACTCCTCAAAAGTATCTTATCAATAAATTAAAAAAAAAGAAATATAAATGTATAAAATATTTCTTCATAGCCATACTATTTATAGATAACTTACCCTTCCCCGCTATTTTCCTCCCCGAAATAGACGTAAGTTATCGAGTTAGTTATATTCCTAAATATGTTGGTTTCCAACAAAAAAAGAAAGGCTTCCCCCGCCTTTCTTTTTATTTTTCTTTACAAGTAAGTCCACCTTTTTCTTGTTCTTTAATTGTTTCTTCTAAAGAAATATACACGATTTTCTTATCACTATCAGTAGTTGTAACTAATTTAGCTTTTTTAAGTTCATCAAAATCAGCTTCACCATAATCTAATTCAATTTTAAGAATAATTTTTTCACCATCTACAGTATATTTAGCTGAACCACCTTTTAATGAATCATAATCAACATTAATAGATTTCACTTTAGGAAGCCAATAAGTATCAATTGGTGTACTTTCAGTTACATAACCAGTAAAATCATAAGTAACTGTACTTTTCATGACATCAGTTTTATCACCAGTTGCTTCGATCGTAACTTCAGCTGCTGTCATTTCATCAATATTTCCTTTACAAATAGTAGTGGTTTTTTCTTCTCCACCACATCCTGTTAATAGCAATGCCAGTAACATTACACTTAATAGTTTTTTCATTTGATTTTCCCTCACTTTATTTGTCTATACCATTATCATAGCACAAAATTTACCTAAAAAATACCATAATAGTACATTTGTAGCAAAATAATCACATAAAATTACAAAAAATAGAATAGTTTTCACTATTCTACTATAATCTATTTTTAATTTCTTTTAATTCTTCTTCACTAAATTGATATTTTTTATTACAAAACTGGCAACTTAATTCACAACCATGATCCTCATCAATCATCGCTTGTAACTCATCCTTACCAACTGTAATCAAAGCCTTACCCATTTTTTCTTTTGAACAATCACATTTGAAAAACAAATCTTGTTTTTCAGTAATCTCCACATCATCAAATAGCTGCTTTAATATCTCTTCAGGACTTTTCCCTTCATTGATCAACTTAGATACCGGCGGACATTGAGCGACAACTTTTTCGATATAATCAATATCTTCTTCAATAGCCTCAGGTAATAATTGAATAATAAATCCACCTGAAGCAAGCACTTCATTAGTATCATTTACTAGTACCCCAACCGATACAACTGAAGGAGTTTGTTCACTAACTGCAAAGTAGTAACCAAAATCATCACCTATTTCCCCAGTTTGTAGTGGAACTGATCCCGTAAACGGTTCTTTTAAACCCATATCACGAATTACTTGTAAAGTTCCTTCATGTCCAACTGCTACACCAACTGCTAATTTACCAGTATCATTATAAGTATAATGCACTTCTGGGTTAGCAACGAATCCTTTAATATTTCCATCACCATTAGTAACCGTCATCATAGTTCCAATTGGACCGCCACCATTGATCACAACTGTCATTTTCTCTTGATTCTTGTTCATTTTTGCCATCATCAAAGTAGCTGACATCATTCTCCCGATTGCTGCAGAAGCAGTAGGCCATAAATTATGATGTTTGCGAGCCTCATCTACTAAATTAGTCGTTTTACAAGCAAAAACACGACAGTTTTTACTATTAACTAAACCTCTAACTAAATAATCTTTCATATATTCTCCTTATAAAAATACCATCAATGATGATAATATCATTGGTATTATCATACACAAAATAATAAAATAGATAAATATTTTTCTTTTCTTGTTGTTCATCATTTACCTCACATATGAAAAAAAGCGGATACCGCTTTTATTTCATATCATCTAATAGATCATCAGCATCATCAAACGATGGTGTTGTTGTACTTGAAGCATTAGAATCATTTGATGAATCATCATTAGAGCTACTATCAACTGTTCCATCATGACGATCTAACATCTTACCTGTATTAAATAATGCTTCAATTTGTTCACCAGCTAATGTTTCATATTCTAATAAAGCATCAGCAATAATTACTAATTTATCTTTATTAGCCTCAATAATTTCTTTTGCCTGTGCATAGCATTCATCGATGATCTTACGAACTTGAACATCAATTTCATAAGCAATTTGCCCAGAATGAGAATTATTGTGTTGTGTATAGTCGCGTCCCAAGAAAACATTTCCTTGTTCAGAATCATATTTGATTGGACCAAGTTCTGACATTCCCAATTCAGTAACCATCATTCTTGCAATTCTAGTTGCTTGTTCAATATCGTTATGAGCACCGGAACTTACATCACCAAAGAAAATTTCTTCAGCTACACGACCACCCATAAATCCAGCAATATTAGCTTCTAATTGAGTCTTAGTTTGGAAATATGTTTCTTCTTTAGGCGTCATTAAGTTATAACCCCCAGCTTGGCCACGTGGCACAATAGTTACTTTTTGAACTTTGTTGGCAGCTTCTAAAGTTAAACCTAACACAGCATGTCCAGCTTCATGGTATGCAACTAGACGGCGTTCTTTTTCACTATATTTACGAGATTTTTTCGCAGGTCCACCCATAACACGGTCAACTGCTTCATCAATATCATCCATTGAGATTACTTTGTGATCTTCACGAACTGCTAATAAAGCAGCTTCATTTAAAACATTTTCTAGTTCAGCCCCTGAGAATCCAGGAGTTCTTTGTGCTATATTACTAAAATCTACATCGGGAGCAAATTTTTTGTTCCGCGCATGAACTTTTAAGATTTCAGTACGAGCATTCTTATCAGGATTAGCTACCTGAATTTGACGGTCAAAACGACCTGGTCGTAATAATGCTGGATCTAATACATCAGCACGGTTTGTTGCCGCTAAAATGATGATCCCTTCATTACCACTAAATCCATCCATCTCAACTAACAATTGGTTAAGAGTTTGTTCACGTTCATCGTGTCCACCACCCATACCAGTACCTCTTTGACGCCCAACAGCATCAATTTCATCGATAAAGATAATACATGGCGCAGTTTGTTTGGCCTTTTTGAACATATCACGAACACGACCAGCACCGACACCAACGAACATTTCTACGAATTCTGAACCAGAAATTGAATAATAAGGCACACTAGCCTCACCAGAAACGGCTCTTGCTAATAAAGTTTTACCAGTACCTGGTGGCCCCACAAGTAATACCCCTTTTGGAATACGAGCCCCCATTTGAGCGAACTTTTTCGGATTTTTCAAGAATGCTACTAATTCTTTTAATTCCTCTTTTTCTTCATCAGCACCAGCTACGTCAGCAAATCTAGTTGTTTGGTTTTTTTCTAACTTAGCTCTAGAGTTACCAAAATCAAAGGCTTTAGCATTTCCGCCACCTTGACCCATCATCTTGAAGATAAAGAACATTCCTCCAAGTAATAATACATATGGTAAAATACTAATAATGACCTTCATAAATACACCACGATCATTAGCATCAACAATCGTAGTTTCAATACCCTTTTCATTTAACAATCCAGTTAATGATTGCATTTCAGCTTCAGTATTAGGAATCGTAGTTGTAAATTCATACTCTGTTGATTTACCATCTACTTTCTTTGTATACTTCCCACTTACATCAACGACTAAACTTGAAGGAACAATTTCTACTTCCTTAATTTTTTCGTCTTGGACTACTTCCACGAATTCACTATACTTAATCTCTTTACTATTACCCTGATTCATATAGGTAACAAGTCCACCGATTAAGAATAATAGAACTACCCATGGAAGAATCGATTTTAATAATCCATTCTTATTACTCATATACTCTCCTTACTTATAACAATCTTCTTTTAATATTCCAACATATGGCAATTGACGATATCTTTCATTAAAGTCAAGTCCATAGCCTACTACAAAAGCATTAGGGATTTTAAATCCCACATAATCGGCCTTCATTTCAAAAACCCGACCCTCTTCTTTATCTAACATAGTGACAATTTTAACACTATTGGCTTTACGTTTTAATAGCATCTCTTTAACATTAAATAACGTCTTTCCAGTATCTAAAATATCTTCAACGATCAAGACATTTTTACCACTGACATCTTCCTTTAAATCTTGCTTAACAACTAATGTCTTGGATTCAACACCCTCATAACTACTTACATTCATATAGTCGAAAGTAACATCAGTATTTAAATATTTTGATAACTCCGCCATAAAAGGGACTGAACCTTTTAATAAACCAACTAATAGGACTTCTTTCCCCTCATAGTCTTTATCAATGATTGCCCCTAATTCTTTACATTTAGCACTAATTTGATCTCCACTGATCAAAATTTCTTTTATATCCTTATGCATTATCTCACTCCTAGTCGTATATGTTTCTAATTTTACCACATATATATTGGGTTTTGAATATAAATACCCAATATTTTTTGCAAGATGTGGCACAAGAATTATCATTCCTTGGCTATTTTCAACAATTGGCCAAGTATCCCGCTTACTTTTAGGAATTTTATTGTCAATAAACAATCGCGAAACCTTTTTTGTTCCACCAGCAGTAACAATAACATCACCAGGACGTGCCGATCTAATCGTAATTGGGAAATCTTCTTTACTCACATAGACGCCTTCATTTAAATGACCTACTTCACTTAAATAAAAGTGCTCATGCTTATCATAAACTAAATGTTCATATTTTAAACAATAGCTATGGTTATTTTTCAAATTAGAAACACATATATTATCATACTCTTTTATGAACCTAATATTAACAGGCAAATCCATATTAATATTTGGCTTATTACTTTTTATTTGTTTAATAATTTCTTTAATCAAAGCATTGCTGATCAAAGGGGGATAAACAACTTCTTTTAAAATTTCATAAATAAATCCATCTAACAGCTCTTTAGGAATACAAGTATAATCAATTTTATTTTTTTGATGATATAAATCAAGATAAATTTGTAATTGTTTTAGCTTACTAGCATATCTTTGATTATGTTCTTGTGCCCACTTAAGTAATTTCTCTATTTTTTCTTCATCATAATCTTTCAAAGTAACATTTCGAACATAATCACGAGTAAACTCAGTTTGAAAATTTGTATAATCATCACGATATTCAACATTATGACCATGACAATAGTCTCTTAAAAACTGTTTTCGTACCGCTAAGCACGGTCTAATTACAGTTACTCCAAATACTTCACTGATTTCTTGGATTCCCAGATATCCCTTAGTGTTATGGCGCTGTAACTGCATTACAATATTTTCAATAACATCATTTTGATGGTGGGCCAAAACCACCTTTTGGGTTTGATATTTCATTCCAATTTCTAAATAAAATTGATAGCGTAGCCGCCGAGCTTGATCTTGGAAATTATCCGGTCCGTAAACTTGTTTATCAATTTCTCGAACATAACAAGGCAAATCATATCGGTGACAATATGCTTCAACTGTCTGTTGATCTAGGTCACTATCTTCGCGTAAATGATAATTGACGTGACATACGATTATTTGGTAACCAGCTTGATTCATCATGTCTAATAATGCCATCGAATCACAGCCCCCTGATACCCCAAGGATATACAGCTCCTGCATTTTCAGCAAATCTTTAAAACTATCCATTTAATCACCTCAATATCTTTACCATTATATCAAATAATTATTAATTTAACATATCATTTTCGTGACTTTTTCACTAATCAATTAGTAAAAGACGTCATTTTTAAGGACGCCTTCTTTTAAAATTACTTCTTTTTGTCTTACTATTCTTTTTTATGTTATTTGTTCTTACTGATGACTTTTTTTGTCCTTGTTTCAAGTGCTTAGCTTTATCACGTGATTTTTGTGTTTCACCCTTTTTTTTACTTTTATGTTTCTTTTCTGGTATTGATAAATCTTTCATTGGGTAATAAGGGTTATCCACCACCGGAATATCTTGGTTAATAAATTTTTGAATATCTTTTAATAATGCCTTTTCTTGAAAACTACAAAATGTAATTGCTTCTCCCGATGCTCCAGCACGAGCAGTTCG
This sequence comes from Thomasclavelia ramosa DSM 1402, assembly GCF_014131695.1. NCBI lineage: Bacteria > Bacillati > Bacillota > Erysipelotrichia > Erysipelotrichales > Coprobacillaceae > Thomasclavelia > Thomasclavelia ramosa. Next base: position 338,204 of record NZ_CP036346.1, on the reverse strand, counting down.
GCCGATCCGATGAACATAATTTTCTGCTTGATCAGGTAAATCAAAATTAATAACATGTGTTAATTCATCAATATCGATCCCTCGAGCAGCAATATCACTAGCAACAAGAACTCGAACTTTATCATTTTTGAAGTTATTTAATGCTCGAACACGTGCATTTTGAGATTTATCACCATGGATTCCCTCACAAGTTATTTGCGCCTTAATTAGTTTCTTACATAAAGTATCCACATTTCTTTTTGTCCTAACAAAAACAATTGCATTATATATTTGAGGATTTTCTAATAACTTGATCAATAACTTAGCTTTATTTACTTTATCAACAAAGTATAGCGATTGATTAATTTTTTCTACTGTAACATTACCACTGCTTATCATGATTTTAAGCGGGTCATTCAGTAGATCACTAACCAGGTGTTTAATTTCATCAGGTAAGGTTGCTGAAAATAACATAGTTTGATGACGACGAGGAATAAATCTTAAGATCTTACGAATATCTTTAATAAATCCCATATCCAACATACGATCTGCTTCATCTAAAACTAAGTATTCTACATGTTTTAAATCCACCAATCCTTGATTATAAAGATCAATCAGTCTTCCTGGCGTGGCAATCAGCACGTCGATCCCACGATTAATTTTAGTAACCTGACTACCCTGACGAACCCCACCAAAGATAACTGCTGATTTTAAATTAACCTGCGGATTCATTGCCTCAAAAGTCTCATTGATTTGAATTGCTAATTCACGAGTCGGAGCCAAAATCAGTGCTTTAATAGTTCGTGGATACTTTTCGCTTTCATCACGTAAATATAATTTTTGTAAAATCGGTAAAGCAAAAGCTGCTGTTTTCCCTGTTCCAGTCTTGGCACATCCAAAAATATCTCTTCCCGAAATAATTGCTGGAATTGCCTGTTCTTGAATCGGTGAGGGGATATCATATTTCATTTCTTTTACTGCATTTAATAATGGTTCAATTAATTCTAATTCACTAAATTTCATCTATTTCTCTCTCTTAATCGTTTTTTGCAGTATAACACATTTATTCTAAAATAACTAATTTTATTCACAATTCCATAAATTAACCTCATCTAATAGAAATTTCAGCTAAATTCTCACTATCTTTTTATACTTTTTGAAATATAGATATTTTAAAATTTTGCTTTAATAATACTAAAAATAGCCTTTATTATTTAGCAGTGTATTACCATGAAAATAGAAAAAGAAACAGAGAATTAGCTTAAACAGTAAAAAATATTCAAACAAAATAAAAGTCGTTATGGAGTGTGTAGGGTCTATCGAGAACTTCTTAACTGTGCTTACCAGATAAATCATAAACGTGTCCATCACATTATGTACAACTTAGGATTATTCAGTAAGATTGTTGACAATACCATAGATAGAAATTTTGGTACAACTGATGTTTCCTAGTTTAATTTTTTTTGAAAATTAAAGAATAAAATGTATTATGAAAATGAATTTAAATGTTTTGAAGAATTTGCAGTTGTTATAGATGAATATATAGATCATTACAACAACCAAAGAATTCAAGAAAAACAAAACGGATATCTCCTGTAAGATACAAGGAAACATCCATATGTATTGCCTAGTTCATAAATAAACATGTCCAAAATTATGGGTACATATCGCTGATTCATTCAAACTAATGAAGTCCACTAAATTAATTATTTACCACTTTAATAACTATAATACTTATATCATCTAAATTATTTTTCTCTAATACTTGATCCATTAAAAAAGTAGCTATTTCTTGTGGGTGCTGATCACAATATAAGTGAACATTATCATTAACGATCTGTTCAAAATCATTTCCTGTGCCATCACTTGACATAATAATTAAATCATTATTTTTTAGCGGCATCTCATAACTAACCATTTTTAATTTAGAAACAACTCCAACTGGTAATGAATTAGTTGCAATTTTTTCAACCATTCCACTACGAATATGATAACTTGGATTAGCACCATATTTGATTAACTTCATTCGGGCATTAGCAAGATTAATATTACATAGATCTAAAGTCGTAAACATGTCGTTACGATTTTTTATTTTTAATAAAGCATTAATTGAATCAATTGTATCTTTTAATCCAATTCCATTTAAAATTAATTTTGATAGTACTTCTAATGTCAACTTACTTTCATTAGCAGCCATCTTGCCTTGACCCATTCCATCACTCAATGCTAAATAATGAAGATTATCTTGATGGAACGCGCTAAACGAATCACCACAATTAAGAGGCTCTAAAGCATATTGCTGAAAACCATACTGCAATGAATAATTTTGTTGATGTTTTAAAACTAATGACGTGTAACCAAGATGATGCATTGAATCCTTTAGAGAAACTATTTCTAATGTTTCATTTAAATATGACTCTACTATTGGAACTAGTTCATTAACAACCTCCTCCTCACTAATATCCATTAATCCTAATTCTAAAGTATAAACATTATTACCGATTTGATGACGGTATAAATATGTAATATTAAATTGATAGCCTAATAAATGCTCTTTTAAACTATCATCATTTAATGGCGTTTGTTCTAAAGAATTGCTAAAATTATCAAACACCTCACTCAATAACGAAAATTCATAAAACAAATCTTTCTTTAAATGCGAATTTTCCTGATTAACTCTTTTTATCTTTTCATAACTATCCTTATATTCACTGATACTCTTTAAGAAGCGATTTGGACTAATGCAATTACTATTAATATAGTTAATATCTTCTTTTGTGTAGTTAGTCTTAAATCCTTTATTAATCAATTTTCCTAATCGACTTACACTCCCATCACGATAAAAACATAAATCCCGACTAGGACATTTGGAACATACATCCTCATAAACATAGCCAACAAACTCACCGACATTTACATTACGATTTGCTTCTTGAAAGATATCTGTTAATTGTTTAAATAAAGAGGCGAATGTGGTAGCACGTTGAATTAATTTGTTTCGACTTGTGATATTTTTAAAATCATCACTAAGTAATTTAGGCTTATGTTTAAAGGTAGGTACAAATAAAAACAACGTTGCGCTTACTACAATAATAAAACTATGATAGTAATAATCATATGTAATAAAGAAAGGGAGAACTAGATGACTTACAAGATAAACGGTTGAACAGACTAATTTATTTTCCGGCTTATACATAAAGAAAATACTAAAAGGAAGGATTAATGATAGTATTTCCTCTTTTAATAAGGGATTAATAAACATTAATATGATTGATATATATAGAATCGTAGGCATGGTACTATTAATTCCTAAATAATAGACACTTAGTAATAAATAGAACCTTAGTAATATCATCATATAGACTTGATTGAGCTCAACTAATGAAATGATGGCTAACATTATCATTGTTGAAAGAATCATCATCCGTTTATTGGTATATACTTCAATCGTGTTATGGATAAAGAGAGGCACTACTTCTAGGTACAGTAGACTATGTAATAGTGTAAAGGATAATATAACTAATACTTCAATATAATTATATTGATAAATGTAAAGAAAGAGTAAACTTACCAAAGTAACTACTAGGGCTAAATACTTACTTTTGACAAATTTTAAGTACATCATCACTTGCATAATTATCACGCTAGTAATCGAAACTAATAATAGCATATAGTTATCATAAGATATGTATGATACCAATAATAAAGCGGTCATGTACATAATGATATGTCGATAGCCGCACATAAATGATACTACTAGCATGGGGAGAACAAAACACAGTGATGTGTCATATATTTTTACTAAACCTAGAAGGAGGGTTAATCCAAAGATTGAAACATAAGTCATTCCAGTATTCTTTATTTTTGTTTTTGTTTTTGCTACTGTCAAATCCATTTCATTCACCTCGTAATATCGATTATAGATACTTACAGTAGAATAATTTGTCACTTTTTATTTATTTTAAAATAAAATAAAAACTTATAGATTTACAAACAAAAAAACAACTAGTTTTACACCAGTTGTTATAATCTTAATTTAAATCCAATATCCCCCATGATCTTAGATGTTTCATATTGAACAAATCCAAGATTTTTAAGCAAACGAATAGATCTTATGTTGTCATCATAAACATGAGCAAAAACAATTTTAAAATTATATCTATTTTTTAACTCCAATAAAAGTGCTCGCATCGATTCAATTGCATAGCCATGTTGCCAATAATCACTATCAAAAGTATAACCGATCGTAATAGAATTAGATTCTAAGACCTCTAAAAAATAATCACCTATCAAAATATTATTTTCTTTTAATACTACACCTAATTGATAATTACCACGACTTCCATCAAAAGGATGTTTAACACAATACTCTACTCTTTTTAAGGCTTTCTGGTAAGGGTACCGCCACCATGATTGATAGAAAGCAACTTCCCTTTTATCACGATATTCACTCAAACGCATAGCATCTTTTATTTCCAACTCTCTAATTATCAAGCGTTGTGTTTCTAGATTTTCCATCAAGCCACCCCGATTCCTCTAGATATCATATCATAATATCATTACCTAGTACAATCGGTTTATTTTAGCTCATTATTTTATATTTTAGCGTATTTATTACATGTTTGAAGGCAATGATTGGATGTTTGAAGATAATTCTTTTTCCTGAATATTTCATAACTTCTCGAATTTGCTGCCGATATGTTTTTTGATAGCAATGAATCGGGCATGATGAACAAAATGTCTTTTCCTCTTTACGAGGGCAAAATTCAATTCGCTTAAAAGCATAATTTTTTAAATCACTTAAATCGACTTTATTACCATCTTCATAGATTTTAATCATTATACTAATTAATTCTTTTTCTTGATCAATCGTCATTAACTCTGTCTCCCCTGTTCTATTTTAATAATTCGATCACAGATTTTTAATGATGAAGGTCGGTGACTAACCATAATAATGGTTTTCCCTTGATGATTATCACTTAGTGATTTTAATACTAAAGCTTCATTTAAGCTATCAAGATTACTAGTTGGTTCATCCAATAGAATCAATGGTGCATCATGTAAAAAAGCTCTAGCTAGAGATAATCTTTGCAGCTGTCCCCCTGATAAAGACTGATAAAGGCTCCCGATCATTGTTTCATAACCATCTTTTAAACTAATAATAAATTCATGAAGATTGGCTTTCTTACAAGCTTCAATCACAGCCTCATCGCTAGTTTCCATCCCTAATTTAATATTATTGATAATACTATCATTAAAAACATATGTATCTTGGGTAACATAACTAATTAATTTCGCTAAAGAATCACTTTGCCATGTTTTGATGTCATGACCATTAATCAGAATTTCTCCGTCAGTAGGATCATAGAAACGCATCAATAATTTCAATAGCGTTGTTTTACCACTTCCACTTCGTCCTTCAATTCCAATGATTTCACCAGGTTTAATACTTAAATTGATTTTATCTAAAATCGTTTCAGCTTCATATTTGAATGATAAATTATTTATTTCAATCGTTCCTAAATTCCCCTGATATCCATTGATTACAGTTTCAACTTGAGGTTCTTCAGCTAATAAGTCAAGAACACGATTTCCACTTGCAAAAGTAATAACTAGATTATGTGCTAATGAAGATAAAGCCAAGACTGGTCCAAATGATGCCATTAAAGCAATCGTACTAATTAAAACGCCATTAAATTCAATTGATCCTTGGCGATATAAATAATATCCTAAGATAAACATTGCTAGTGAAAATAAACTAACACAAATATCTCCAATCATTCGATATTGACCCTCAAGATCTTTTAATTCTTTATTTTGCTCATTTAATAACTCACTTTTTTTATCTATTTCTTTTAGGCGTTTATTACCACGGGAAAATTGATCAATAATTCTTAGACCATGGACAGACTCTAGTACATAACTAGTATACTTACCATAATCATTCCGATAATTTAACCCCATATTTCCCGACTTCTTACCAACAATTAAAGGAATAATTACACCAATAAATAGGTAAGCAGTGCTTGCTAAAAGACCTAAAGCAAAATGATAATATCCAATATAGATAATCATAATAATCGAAACAATTAAAGCAATCATCACTGGGGAAATTGTATGTGCATAAAACACTTCTAAAAGTTCTACATCGCTAGTAATCATGGCTACCAAGTTTCCTTGATCTTTACCATCAAGTTTTGCTGGTGCTAATTTTCTAAGTTTCGCAAAAACAATATCTCGGATCATCGCTAATAATTTAAATGCGATAAAATGATTACACCATTGTTCCCCATAACGTAGAAAGCCCCTTAATATTCCACAAGCAATCAATAAATATAATAAACTAGTAAAAGTCTCATGCTTAATTACTTTAATCATGATTTCTCCTGCTATTACCGTTAGAAAAATAGCAGCCAAGTAGCCAATAACACCTAAAATAATTGCTCCAAGCATGATTAAGAGCATTGATTTGACTAAAGCAATCAAACTGATTACTACTTTTAAATTACTCCGTTTTTGCATTTGCCTGGCCTCCATAATTCTCAATTTCTTTTTGGGTATTAACTAACTCTATATATTCTGGATTATTTCTCATCAATTCTTTATGATTTCCCCAGCCAATTAATCTCCCTTGACTAAAGACATAGTTACATTTACAATTTTCGACACTTGCTAAACGATGTGAAATTAAAATAACAATTTTTTCATCACGCATCTGCTCAATTACTTTCATAATTATTTCTTCACTTTCAATATCAATATTAGATGTCGCTTCATCAAAAATATAAACACTAGTATCATGCAATAATGCTCGGGCAATACTTAAACGTTGTTTTTGTCCACCAGACAAATTATTTCCACGCTCTTCAATTTCACTATCCAAACCATTAACTCCATCAAAATAATTCCATAAATTAACTTTCTTTAATACCTCAATCATTATACTATCATCACAGTTATCATTCCCATCACTTAAGTTACTGCGGACAGTTCCTGCAAAAATATAAGGATTATGTTCAACCATTGTTATTTGTTTCATTAAACTTTGATGTTTGACTTGATTGACTTGATTTCCATTGTAGCTTAAAACACCTTGATAATTATCATAATAACCCATTAATAATTTAGCAATCGTACTTTTACCACTCCCTGAGCTTCCAACCACACCATAAATACCAGGTTCATCAATTTCTAAACTAACATCCTTCAATACTATTTCTTCATCATATCCAAACGACAGTCTAGTAATTTCAATTTTTTCAATCTCAGTAATTTCTAATTCTTTATGATCATTTACCGGTGTATCTAATAACCTAAAAATTTTCTCACTTGCGGCATTACCATTCATAGCGATATGGAAAAATGATCCTAGCAGTCTTAACGGAATGAAAAACTCTGCTGATAACATGATCATCATAAATGTTTGCCCTAAATCAATTGCTCCACCTTGATAACTGTATAGTGAAATAATAATTCCTAGTGCTGCACCACCATAAGCAACAAGATCCATAATGCTGATAGAATTTAGCTGCATTACCAAAACCTTCATCGTAATATTTCTAAATCGTTGTGCTTCTTCATTCATTTCAAGATGTTTAGCTTGATCCCCTTGATACCCTTTCAATGTTGTCAAGCCGCGAACATTATCTAAAAAGCGTTCAGCAAGATTCCCGTAAAGACCCCAATACTTATTTAATAATCTTTTAGCAAACTTTTGAACTAAGACGATCGATACCGGAATTAAAGGAACACAAACAAACAATACTAGGGCTGCTTTGAATTCTACTCGTCCCAAAATAATGAACAGTGTCAGTGGTGCTAACATACTATAGAAAAATTGTGGCAAATATTTACCAAAATAAATCTCTAATTGTTCAACTCCTTCGCTCATTAATTGCGTTAATGAAGCCGTACTGATTACATCACTATAATGATTATTTAATAATAATACTTTCTGATAAATATCACATCTTAATTTTCCTTTAATATTTTTTGCAGCTTTAAAAGAAAAAGATGATACTAATTTACCAAAATAACCTTTAATCAAAATTAATACAATTATGATTATGACTTTAATACTAAAATTATTTACTTGATGCCCCTGGTAAAGTTCATTGATCATATTAGCTATAATTGCAATAATTACTACTTGACCAATCAATGCCAGCCACTGCATCAAAACTTGTAAATAAATATATTTTTTATCCTCTTTTAAATAACTAACTAATCTTTTATTAATCATTGCTCACTTCTTTAATTGTTTTAATTCGAAATGCAAAATAATAATACTTAAATATTACTAATAAAACAATTGTTATCCTTCCATAAATATTATCCATCATTAAAAATGCAATTAATAACATCGTACTTGCAAACGATAACAACATCACTTTGGTTTTCAATGTCATAGCTCTTTTAGTTACAAAGTCATTTAAATGATTTTGATAAATTTTTGTCCCTTCAAACCAGACTTTAGCCCGTGAAGAACTTTTAGTAAAAAAGAACATTGCCACTAAAAGAAAAGGAGTTGTTGGTAAAACTGGTAAAACTACGCCAATCATTCCAATCCCTGTAAATATTATTCCTAGCATAAAATATAGATATTTCATATCGTTCTCCTTATGTTATATTCATCTAACATACTTTAACATTTACTTTTCATCTTTTCAATAATAAGTTAGTCTAATTTAACAATTTAATCAAAAAAGAACTTAGTTTCTCAACTAAGTTCACTACTTTTAATTATATCTCTTTTTTAATAATGCAATTCCACAAAGTCCTGCTAATGTAGTTATTGCGTATAATCCAAGGCTCACACTATCACCAGTCTTAACTGAAGTTTTAGGTGTATCAGCTGGTGTTTCTGGTACTGGTGCAGGTGTTGGTTGTTCTGCTGTTTTTCCATATTCAGCAGCCCAATTCATAATACTAACACCTTTAGCATCTTTAGGATTGTTATTTAATGTATAGATCCAAGACCAGTGATCACTATATTGAACTAATGTTGCTACACCATCTTGATCATAATCTTCTGCAAATTCTAATTTATTAGAACTTGCTCCTGTACTAGGATCTGTTACTGCTACTGTTTCATATAAAGATAATTTATATTTTCCATCTTTAGTTTCAGAAGTTGTAAAATCAGAATTTAAATCTTGTTTATGTTCTGAAGTAATTAATTCTTGTCCATCTGTTAAAGCATTAAATAAACGGATTGAGCAATCTTCTGGTTTAACACTGCTATCTGTTTTCCCTTGAACTAACCAAATTGCAGTATCAGAATTTTTAATACTTGCTAATTCTGCATCAGTTGGAGTTTCTCCACCACGAGCATCTGCTACATCTAATGCAGGACAGTTGATCATTGCAGCAGCAAATAAATCTGGATAAGCAATCAACATTCTTGTTGTCATATAACCACCAGCTGAACATCCTGAAACAAACACTTTATCAGGATCGATATTTTTAGCTTTGATTACTTCATTAATTTCATTATACGCTTTTTCTAATAAACCATCATTTTGTGCATAATACCAAGTATCTGGTGCTTGGAAAGCCATAACATGAGCCCCTCCAAAAATATTTTGAGTCTCATCTGTAGCCCAAGCAACTGTACCACGATTAGCTAACATTTGTGCAACATTGTTGCCAGAAGATAAATAATCACCTTCACCATTACCATGGAACCAAACAATCAATGAATCTGCACTACCTGCATCATAATATTGATAATTAATTCCATCCTTTACTTTAACTGATTCAAATTTAGCAGTTTCTGCATTTATTACAGTATTATCACAAGTATAATTACCGGTATATGAATCGTTAATAACTGTACCATCTGCAGCTGTTAAAGTAACTGGCTTATTTTGTGTAACCGTATAAGTTAATTCAGCCGGATAATTTCTACCTGAACTTAAATAAGCTAAAGTGGCCCCTTCACTTTGATTAAAATAGATGTTTACATATTGTCCTTCAACTTCTACTTTAACAATTTTACGGTCAAGATCATAATCACCATAGCTAGTATCTTGTGTACCTTGACGAATATCTTCTGTTGATGCTTTAGCATGAACAGTAAATGTATCTAACCCTACACCTGTAACCTTTTTAGCAGCACCATAGTCAATTACCATTTTTGATACGACCTCACCCGCATCTGTCACTTCCCCATATAATTGACAGCTATAAGTATCTGGAGCATCAACAGCAAATAATGGGGTGCAATATGTTGTTGCTACTAATGCGAAACTTACGACCATCGCTAATAATCTCTTTAATCTCTTCATATCTCTTTCCTCCTCGATATATTTAGTTTATCACCCTTTCTCATTGAAAGCGATTACAAAAATACTTACTAAGTACCATAAATAGGTACCTAAAAATTAAAAAAACTATTGAATTTAAAATCTATTTATGATAATGATTTTAAAATTGATACATGAAATTATTTTTTTAAATGATATAATTATATTATCTCAACGTGTAGTTTGCGGAACGTAAGTCCAGTTGCAGCTACACTTTTTTATTATATGGAGGAATTTATATGTACAAAATTGGCGATACCGTTTTATATGGACGTGAAGGTGTTTGTAAGATCAAGGATATTGTTACTCGCAAACTTAACAATATCGATAAGCAATATTATTTTTTAACCCCATTGGATGATCATATAACTATTCTTGTCCCAACAGATAATGAAGAAGCTTTATCAAAAATGCGAAAAGTATTATCTAAGAAAGATATTTATGAATTAATTAAGACGATGCCAGATAATGAAACAATCTGGATCAATGATAAAAATATTCGAAAACAAAAATATAATGATATTATTAATCATGGGAATCATGAACAATTAGTTAAATTGACCAAAACTTTGTATTTAAATAAACAAAAACAAGAAAAAGCCGGAAAAAAATTTCATGTTCAAGATCAGCATTTTTTACAAACCGCAGAAAAAATGCTTTATGATGAATTTTGTCATACACTCAATTTAAAGCCAGAACAAATTTTACCATTTATTTTAGAAACTTTGAAAGAAAATTAAGGAGCATTTATGTATAAAATTAATGACTATATTATTCATAAAAACAATCATCTTTATCAAATTATCGCTATTCACAATCACACTTGCATTTTAACAACTTGGCAAACCAATGAAACAATCATTACGAATATCACCGAACTTGTCCGAAAGGTTATAACAGCTTCTGAAATGGAGGAAATTGTTGAACGAATTCCATATATTCGTACTTTAAACATAACTAGTGAACGATATCGACAAGAGCTTTACCAAAAGTCACTAGATAAATATGATGAAGTTGAGTGGATCAAGCTAATTAAAACAATCTATATTCGTCACCAAAAAAAACAGACTCAAAATTATGAACTAAAATATTTTAAAGCAGCCAAAAATATTTTTCATGAAGAAATATCACTTCTTCTAAATATTCCACTACCTAAGATTGAAACATACATAAAACAGAAAATTTTAGAAAATTAAAAACATTGACTTTTATGAGTCAATGCTTTTAATTAATCTAAATCAGTTCCATTTGAAGCAATAACTTTTTTATACCAGGCAAAACTTTTTTTCTTTGAACGTTTTAATGAACCGTTCCCTTGATCATCTCGATCAACATAGATAAATCCATAGCGTTTTGACATTTCACCAGTTGAAGCAGACACTAAATCAATACATCCCCAAGGTGTATAGCCTAATAATTCAACTCCATCTTCATTAATTGCCTTATCCATCTCTATTATATGTTCTCTTAAATATTCAATTCGATAATCATCATTTACTGAACCATCAGCTCCAATTGTATCTTTGGCACCAAGACCATTTTCAACGATAAATAGTGGTTTTTGATAACGATCATATAAAGTATTTAATGTGATTCTTAATCCTAACGGATCGATTGCCCAACCCCATTCACTAGTTTTTAAATATGGGTTTTTAGTTCCCTCAAAAGCATTTCCAGAAGTTTTTTCAACATTTCCTTGTGTTGAAATACAACGTGATGAATAATAACTAAAAGAAATAAAGTCAACTGGATTATTCTTTAAAATTTCTTTATCTTCTGTGGTAATACCAATATTGATACCTTCACGTTCAAACATTTTTAAAGCATAGTTTGGATAATATCCACGTGCTTGAACATCAATAAACATTATATTTTCCCGATTTTTATTAATAGAAGCCCAAACATCTGCAGGATGGCAACTATATGCATAATATTCGCCTCCAGCCAGCATACATCCTACCATATTATTAGAATCAATTTCATGAGCAATCTTGGTAGCCCAAGCGCTTGCTACTAATTCATTATGAGCCGCAATATATTTAGCTTCTTTTTGATCTTCGCCTTCTTTAAACATCAGTCCTGCCCCCATAAATGGCATATGTAAGATCATATTGATTTCATTAAAAGTTAACCAATATTTTACTAGACCTTTATATCTTGTAAAAAGAACAGTAACTAATTTTTTATACATTTCAATTAATTCACGATTTTTCCATCCGCCGTACTTCTTAATTAAATGAATAGGCATATCAAAATGAGTAATCGTTACTAAGGGCTCTATTCCATATTTATGACATTCATTAAAAACATTTTCATAAAACTTTAGGCCTTCTTCATTCGGTTCATTTTCATCACCGTTAGGAAAAATACGAGTCCACCCTATCGATAGTCTAAATGTTTTAAACCCCATTTCAGCAAATAGTTTAATGTCTTCTTGATAATGATGATAAAAATCAATTCCAACTTGAGCGGGATAATAGTATCCCTCTTCAAAATCTAGCATTTCTTTCATTCCTAAGCAAACAGGAAAACGGTCTTTACCATGAGGTACTACATCAACATTAGCAAGACCACGTCCCCCTTCATTATATCCACCTTCACATTGGTTAGCAGCAGTTGCTCCACCCCATAAAAAATCTTTTGAAAAAGCCATCTTTCATTCCTCCTTTTTACTATATCCTTACCTTACTATAAAAAAAGAATAAATACTTAATAGTTCACAAACTGTGAACTAAAATATTTACTCTTGGTTTTGTTGCAATCTGGCAATAATCAAATCTGTCACAAAGCGGATATTTATCTTATTCAATGTAGAATCAACAGAGGGAACATAAATTTTTTTCCCAGCAAAAGCAATTTCTTGATTGCAAGTTATTAACCAAGTCTTTTGTTTTTGCTTTAATATTTTAGTAATTGTTCGGTGATTATACATTAGTGTATTACCATTAACACTGATAATTAAAAATACAGCGTGATCACCAATTCGATATTCTTTTCTAAAATCAACATCTACTACAATAATCGGTATTTGAAGTGCATCCAATTCAATTTGGATCATTGAACATAGTCCTTTTGCCTCTCCATGACCTAACAAAAATAGGCAAGAACAATTTCTAATATCTTCTACGAGCATATCTAGATCATTATAATTGATCTGATGTACTGTATTGGTTAATAAATTATTCATTCGCACAACTAAATCTGAACTATTACTTCTAAAATCACTATCTAACTGAAAATATCGATCCTTTAATCCAAGACTTCCGACATACATCGAACAACTTTCTTTTAACTCAGCAAAGTTATCATAACCTAATTCTTTAACGAACTTCGAGACCATGGCTTTAGAAACATGACTTCCATCAGCTACTTCCTTAATAGTTAAGGAATTAATTATAAGAATATTTTGTTTAATAAAGCTAGAGATCATATATCTAGGATCACTCGTTTGACTATTATTGATAATATCGTTTAACTTATTAATGATCATCATATCCCACCTTTATTTCATTATACAACAAAAGCACCTTTCGGTGCTTATTTAAGATTACGATAAATAAATAACATACGATCTTTTCCATTAATATCCTTAATGATTTCATGGGGATCGTTAGGAAAATATTCTTGAAGAGCTGCTTCCATAAGCTCCCGTTGATCAAATCCCATTTCAAATGCTAATAAAGCCCGTTCCTGCAATAATGGCTCGACTCCCTGAAATATTTTACGATAAAAATATAGCCCATCATTACCACCAAATAAAGCCACATGTGGTTCATTATCTTTAACCATTGCTTCGATTTCTTGTTCTTGAGGAATATATGGGGGATTAGAAACAAAAATATCAACCTTTATTTCATTTTCTAATAATGGCTCTAACATATCTCCAACCATAAATTCAATATTAGCACCCAGATTCTTTGCATTATCTTTAGCGACTGTAACTGCTTTTAAAGAAATATCAGTTGCGAAAACTTTTAGACGCGGTTCTTCTAAAGCAAGACTAGTTGCAATCGCCCCACTACCCGTTCCAACATCACAAAGAGTAATGCTTTGATATTCAGCAAAATAGTCATCAATACGATATAAAATATTTTCCACTAATTCCTCAGTCTCATAACGTGGAATCAAAACGTCTTCATTAACTTTGAAATCACGTCCAAAAAAGTTTTCTACGCCTTTTATATACTGAATTGGTTTTCCTTGATAATATTCTTCCATACCTGCCAAGAACTTGGCTTCTAGTTCTGAACTGACTTCTTCATCATACATTAAATATAACTCATGCGGTTGTTTATCAGCAAGGTGATAAAACAGCACTTTAGCAACATTAACATCTTTACTAGCATCATCTAATCTGCTTTCTGCTAATTTAATCAGCTCTTTTACAGTTGCCATTAATGTTGACCTTCCATTTTTAAACGTTGGTCTTCATTAATCAAAGCTGTAATAATATCATCTAATTTTCCATCAACAATACGATCTAATTGTTGGATCGTTAAACCGATACGATGATCAGTTACTCGATTTTGAGGATAATTATATGTTCTGATTTTTTCAGCACGATCACCAGACCCAACTTTACTCTTTCTTTCACTACCAACTTGTTCGTCATGTTGTTGCTGATAAAAATCATAAATTCGTGAAACTAAAGCTTTCATTGCTTTATCTTTATTATCGTGTTGTGAACGTCCATCTTGACTAGCTGCCACAATTCCAGTTGGAAGATGGGTAATCCTTACTGCAGAATCAGTCTTATTAATATGTTGACCTCCTGCACCGCTAGCACGATATGTATCAATTCTTAAATCACTTTTATTAATTTCAACATCTACTTCTTCCATTTCCGGCATTACTAGAACAGTTGCTGTTGAAGTGTGGACACGTCCTTGCGTTTCGGTTTTAGGAACCCGTTGTACTCGGTGAGATCCAGATTCAAATTTTAATTTACCATAAACATCTTCACCCTTTACCATGAAAGAAATTAATGAATAGCCACCTGCTTCGGCATCAACAGCTTCCATTACTTCAACTTTCCAACCTTGAGACTCTGCATATTTTACATACATCCGATATAAATCTCCTGCAAAGATATTTCCTTCATCACCGCCAGCAGCACCACGAATCTCCATAATTACATCTTTATTATCATTGGGATCCTTTGGAATTAATTCAATTTCTAACTTGCTTATAATCTCAGGTAAGCGTGTTTCCAACTCCGCTAACTCCATTTTAGCCATTTCTTTAATTTCAGGATCACTTTCTTTAGCTAATTCTTTAGCATCGCTGATCCCAGCTTCTACTTCTTTATACTCTTGATATAAATCATATGCTGCTTGAAGTGATGACTGTTCTTTTGTAACTTCCGTCATTTTCTTAATATCGCTACCGATATCTGGATCCATCAGCATATGTCCTAATTCTTCATATCTATTCTCCATTGTTTTTAAACGATCTAACATACTCTCATTCATGATTTATACCTCCAAACCTCTCATATTATATAATAAACATACTAAATAAGCAAAATAAATTTTGTTTGAATTCATCGTCTTTTATTTACATTTTAAAACTTTTAAATATTTCTAATATTATTATTTAGTTCACATTCAGTTCACCTAGCTATTTTATGATATTAGTGTAGTAAGAAAACTACCCTCCCTTTAATCATAAAAACGAAGACAAGTTACTAACGTAACTTGTCTTTATTTTGCTTTAGGCCGTACTTTTTAAAAGAAGGTTGAATTTAACCAGTGTGTCTACTTGACAGCACTAAAACCAAATTAAAACCTGCTTCTTTATATTTTTATAACCCAAACTATAAAAATCTCTCATAATTAGAATTTATGCGGTTTATTAGGAACTTGATGGCAATGACGACATCTTGGTTCATAACTTTCATCAGCCCCAACCATCACGATAGGGTCTTCAAATCCTGCTGGTTTACCATTAACTAGACGTTGTGTTCTTGTCGCCGGGGCCCCACATTTAGCACAAACCGCTGTTAACTTTGTGACAAACTCTGCCCGAGTCAATAATTCAGGCATCACGCCAAATGACTCACCTCTAAAATCTTTATCTAAGCCTGCAACCATTACGCGAATTCCCTTATCAGCTAAATATTCACAAACTTCAACGATATCTTTATCAAAAAACTGCACTTCATCTATTGCTACTACTTCGGTATCAGCTTCAATTTTCTTTAAGATATCCTGGGCTTTTTCAACTACTAAACAAGGTACTTTAGCACCAGAATGAGAAACTATCTCACTATCAGAATAACGATTATCTATTTTAGGCTTAAACACAATAATATTCTTCTTAGCATAGCTTAATACATTGATGCGTCGAATCAACTCTTCTGTTTTTCCTGCAAACATACATCCACTAATTACTTCAATCCAACCTTCACGGTATTGATGATACATCTAATTCCTCCTTAACTTCTAAGATCACGCACGCCTTCACTTGTTCCGTCTGGACCCATTTGAGCCAAATCAGAAAAACGGCTATAATTCTTTTCAAAAGCAAGATTAACTTCACCTGTTGCCCCATTACGATGTTTTGCAATAATGATTTCTGTTAATCCATTATCTTCTGATTCTTCTCCAGGATCTTTATAATAATCTTCACGATAAATAAACGAAACAATATCGGCATCCTGCTCGATTGCCCCAGACTCTCTTAAGTCAGACATCATCGGCCGTTTATTAGGTCGTTGTTCAACTGAACGTGATAATTGTGATAATGAAATAACTGGTACTTCAAGTTCTCTGGCTAATGCCTTTAGCGTTCTTGAAATCTCAGATACTTCTTGTTGTCGATTTTCTTTATTTTTAGAAGCAGTTGTAATCAATTGCAAATAATCGATTACAATCATCCTTAAGCCATGCTCACTTTTTAATTTACGACTTTTTGCAACAATATCATTGATTTTAATACCCGGACTATCATCTATGTACATATTACATTTAGATACTCGTTCTGCTGCGGCATAATATTTATTTGCATTTGTTTTTAAAATTTCACCTGTTCTCATAGAAGAACCTTCTATTCCCCCCATTGAACAGATAACCCTCTGAACAAGCTGTTCAGCAGGCATTTCCAGGGAAAAAATAGCAACCGGTTCCTCAGCTTTATACGCTGCATTATGGGCTAGATTCAAGGCAAAGGCTGTTTTCCCCATCGCTGGACGTGCAGCCAAAATAATTAGATCTCCCTTTTGAAAACCAGATGTAATCTTATCAAGATCACGGAACCCAGATTTTACCCCAGATATATTTCCATCAATTTTTTGGAGTAAATTTAAACGATCCGTAACACTTTTAATAACCCCTCGAATATCTCTAAATTCACCAGCACTTCGATCTTGAGTTACTTTTAAAATCGTTTTTTCAGTTTCATCAATAAAAGCATCAATATTTTCAACATCACCATAAGCATTTTCAGCAATTTGAGTTGTCTCGCGAATAATTCTTCGCAATGTTGCTTTATTATGTAATATCTTCAAATAATATTCACTATGCGCTACAGTTGGTACAGATTCACTTAATCTAAGCAAATAATCAACACCACCTATTTTATCTAGCTGGCTATGATCCATAAGATAAGATGTTACCGTGGTAACATCTACTGGAGTGCCTTCTTCATTGATTGCAGCCATTGCCTTAAAGATTGCTTGATGACTGTCATCATAAAAATCATCTTCAACTGTTTTATTCAAGATATCAATACACTTATCTTTTGAAATAAGCATTGAACCTAATAATGATCTTTCTGCCTCTATGTCATGAGGATATTCTCGATTGGCCATACATTTCTCCTATCGTTCTTTTAAATGAACATTGATTGTTGCAATAATTCCTTTATATAAATCTACTTTTAATTTAGTATATCCTAATGCTCCAATTGGATGAGCATCAATAAATTTTCTTTTATCAATTTTAATACCATACTTTTCTCTTAATTGTTCAACTACTTGTTTAGTAGAAACGCTACCAAAAGTTTTACCATCTTTACCTGATTTTAAAGTAAATTCTAAAGTAATGCTTTCAATTTCTTTAGCTAATTCTTTAGCTTTTGCTTGATTTTCTAAATCTTGTTGGTGCTCTGCTTCTTTTTGACTCTCAACAATTTTACGACTTGTATTTGTTTCTAAAACTGCTAACTTGTTTTTAATTAAGAAGTTTTGTCCATACCCATCGGCTACTTTAACAACTTCTCCTTTTTTACCAACTTTTTTTACATCTTGTAATAAAATAACTTTCATTATTCATTCGTCCTTTCATCTAAATATTCGTTGATTGCTTCCTCTAACAAATTAATTGCAATCGTTACATCTTCATACTTTAATTGGCAAGCTGCCATAGAAAAATGACCGCCTCCACCTAATTTTTCCATAATTAACTGCACATTAACATCACGGGTACTTCGTGCACTGATAGATACCTCTTCTTTACCTGTACGACCTACTGTAAATACCGCCTTAACTCCACTAATACCTAATAGCTCATTACCAGCCTTTGCTAACAATGTTCTACTATATATTTTATCTTGACGTCCAAAAGCAATCAAGATATTTTCACCATAACGATATGCTGTTTGCGTAATTGACAATTTTGTTAGAGTCGTATCATAATCATCTTCTAGATATTTATAAGCTTCTGATACATTCGCCTGCATCTCTTTTAATTTAGCTGCAGCCTGAAATGTTCTAGTTCCTACACGTGTCCTAAAATAATTAGTATCGATCAACATTCCCGCATACATGATTGTCGCTTCACGTTCAGTCACACAAACATTTTCTTTTTGATAATCAAATAATTCTACAATCAACTCAACAGTTGACGAAGCTGCCGGCTCTAAATACGTCAGCAATGGTAATTCAATAAATTCCTCACCACGACGATGATGATCAATTACAACTTTATTTTTAATTATATCAAGTGCATTAGCATCGATTGCTAATGACGGTTTATGATTATCAACATTCACCAGCAAGGTTTTACTGTGATTAAATTCATTAATTCTAGCCGGTGTAATAAAAACTCCACGATAACGTTCATCATCACGCAGGCTCCGAGCAATTACCCCAGTCTTTTCTTCCAATGAATCATAATCAATAATGATGTGTGCCTTTTTCCCATAGGCTTTACAAATTGAATACATTGCGATTGAAGCACCAAAAGAATCAAAATCCGATTGTTTATGCCCCATAATTAAAACATTATTAGCCTGACGAATCAATCCCGCTAATGATTGAGCAATTACACGGGCACGAATTTTATTTGATTTTTCATAGCTTTCACTATTTCCACCAAAGAAACGAATTGGTTCATCATTTGATTTAACTGTAGCCTGATCTCCGCCTCGAGAATAAGCCAGCGAAAGCGCAGAAAAAGCCAGCTCATCAAGTTCACGGAGAATATTACTTCCTCGTCCAATTCCAATAGATAATGTCATCATTTGTCCTAACTGCTCTGCTTGTTCTTTAAAATAATCCAAGATCTTAAACTTATCTTCAACCTGTTTACGATAAGTCCTTTCGTTAAACATTGCAATATAACCATCACTTTTATAGCGTTTCAAAACAATTCCATTTTCTTTTGCCCAATCTAATACGATCTGGCGTGTCGTTGATTGAATTGAAGCAGCTGTTTGTTCATCAGCCTGTTCAATCGACTCTTCATAGTTATCAACCGTAATATACGCAACACAAACCTGCTGATCTTCAAACTCTTTACTAATCCCTACATAATCACTTACATCTTTTAAATATAATAAACGGCTTTCCTTACTATTATAAACCTCAAATTTACGAGAATTGATATCAATCACCTTAATATCATCATCTTCAAATAAAGAAGCTAATAACGGTTGCCATTCTAATAATTTTTTACCAACAATATTTAATTTCATCTCAGTAAATAAATCACTGATCCAAGAAATATTCCGGTTTTCATCATATTTAATCAGGCCGATTCCACCAAAAATAAAGGCATTTTTAGCTTCATTATTTAACGCTTCACTAACACTTAAATTATTTTCATTAGCCAAACTTGATGAATAAAAGATAAATCCTAGAACAATAACATTCTTTATAAATATATATGTAGCCAGAACTAAAGATGTATTACTAGAAAGAAATACATATCCCATCAAAGCAAATATAAATTCAATCAATAATAAAGCAATCACTACATTCTTTATTCGTGTCATCTTTACTGTCATTTAGCTCACCACCTCTAGAATAATATCATTATACATTAATTTTACTTTCTTTTCATCAATTTGCTTACGATTATATTTGAATACACGCGAACGATGTAAGATTCACTAATAAATAGAAATATCCACAGCAATGCAAATGATACTTCCGGTGTTAGAATATTTTTTAACATTGGTATTAACGAAATAATCTCTCTATACATCTCAAGTCCCTCTTGATAAACATTGATTCCTAATAATCCTCCCAATAGAAAGAAAATTAAAAAGTTTTTTATTGCTGAAATGATCATTAAGCCATATTTAGAAAAACATTTCTGCTTTTCATGTTTTAGACAATACCCATAAAATATCCCCATCACTAAAGTAAAAGTAACATAAAATGTAAAAAATAATTCACCAACTAAAAATAAAATTACAAAAGTAACTGCTAAAACACTCAATCCTGCTCGATAGTCATATAAATAAGTATAATATACAAGCCCAATAACCATAACATAAGCTAAAACAATATCAAAGATACTCCCAGTATAAAGATTAATAACTCCTAGTACACCAAATAATGATGCCAACATCGCACCTTGTGCCATGACTTTAACTTTATTACCATTCACCTTAATTTCCTCCTTAAAAGAAAAATGCCCGCAGGCATTTTATTCAAAAATATGATAGCTCTTTTTTCCATTCTTTTTAGCTTCGTAAGCAGCACTGTCAGCTTGATGATAAATTTCATCAAATATCACTCGAGGAGTCTCGACAAAAGTGACACCAACTGAACATGAAATATCAATTTTACTTCCTGGACAAGTCGTTGCTAGTGCCTCACTAACCTGTTTTGCCTTAGAAATAACATCTTTTTTAGCTCCTACTTCTTTCATATAGACCATGAATTCATCGCCCCCAAAACGACCGACAACATCATCACCACGGAATAATGACTTTAATCGATTAGCAACAAAACGTAACGTTTCATCACCAGCACTATGTCCATTTGCATCATTAACTAATTTAAAATTATCTACATCAATCATAAATAAGGCTCCATAGTTACCTGGTTCAACTAACTGAATCTCTGATGTAATTACCCGTTCCAATTCACGACGATTAATTAATCCGGTTAAAGCATCAGTCCGCGCCTGCCGTGTCAATTCAATCGTCTTACGTTTATCATCATCAATATCGTTAGCATAAAAAAAGCCCATCAACTGATTAGTTTCTTCATTATATAAAAACATCATATGCGTAGATACCCAACCATAACGCTTTTTCGTTGGACGATAAAATAAAAAACTAATTCTCAGATCATCTTTACCATCATGGTAAGCTTGACGTACATTATCCAATCCAAAAGTATCTAAAAATAAGTGTTTATCTTCATCAGCAACTAATGTAACCATCTTTTTAATAAATTCACTATAACTTGCTTTTTCATCTAATCCTAAAAGATTATATGTAACATTGTGTGCTTTAATCACTTCATCAGTAGTTAAATTAACTTCAAGATTTGTAATTGAGCGTTGCATTAATTTTTGACGATATTTAATTTCTTGAAGATAACGTGACTCAAGTCGCACTTGCTCATCAATATTTTGGTAAACTCCAACGGCTTTGATCGGCTGATTGTCATCATCAAAAATATTAGTGAATTTAACATGAATCCAAATATATTTATCACTATTAAGTGCACGCATTTTTAATTTAACTTCCCCTGTTTTTACGCCACCAATAATCTGATGATAAAAATGATAAAAATCATCAAATGAACGTTCGTGAATCAAATCACTATCAATCAATGATTCTGGGATATTTGAAAAAGCAGCTGAATCAAAATACGCTGCACTACTTTCACTTGAACAAGAAACCTGTTTACTACGATGATCATATTCTAATAAAAATACATTACTTTGATTAAATGCAATATGATACATTTCCTCATTAATTCGCGATTTTTCTTCTAGCAGGCGTTCTTTAGAACTATCGGTAATCAATCCAACAAACACATTTCGGCCATCTTCAGTGCCAATATAGTTCACTCTAAAATATGTCCACATCAATGTCCCATCATTACGAAAACAACGGCAGCCATGCTCAAATGATTCTCTATTCTTAGTAGCTTCATAAAATTCTTCTTGTAGAGGTGCTAGATCAGGTTGATAAACAATTTCAAAAACATCACTATGGAAAACCGTTTTAAAAGCTTCTTTACTATATCCAAATAACTGATAAGTTCCGTCATTTGAAAATAATGTTTTAATCTTATTTTCCTGCATTTCAAAAACAATAATCCCACCTGGTAAATTATTAATGATTTTATCCATAGATGCTCTATTTTTCTGATTAAACAGTCTATCTTGATATTCCATTTCCAGACCTCCATTCTTTGTAAGATACTTGAAAATTATATCACAATAATATCACTTCTTCAATTGTGAGATTATCGACAAAAAGTCTGATAATAACCAAATAATTTACATTATTCACCTAAAAAAAGGAAACCCTAAAATTATATCTTAATACAAAAATTTAAAATAAAATAAACTATCTTAAGAACAGCTTATTTTTTCTCTAATAACTCCGTCGTTTCCCGTATACTCTTTGCTGTAAGGGACTAAGAAGTTGTAATCATTTCCTTGGGGGTTCCCTGAAATACAACTTTGCCTCCATTTTTACCACCTTCAGGACCAATATCAATGATCCAGTCAGCCTGTTTAATTACATCAAGATTATGTTCAATTATAATAACTGTATTACCGCTATCGACAAGCGAATTAAATAATTTCATCAATTTCGTTATATCGCACGGGTGCAATCCTGTCGTCGGCTCATCTAATATATATATTCCCTTTTTTATTCAAAGCTTGAGCTAACTTGATCCTTTGGATCTCACCACCAGATAAAGCTGTTAAAGACTGACCTAAGGTCATATACGATAATCCCACATCGACTAATTGTTGAAGCTTCTTAGTAATTTTAGCATTATCAAAGAAGTCAAGAACCTCCTCAATTGTCATTACTTCTCCTAATCCCGAACATACTGGGCGGGATCATTAAAAGAAAAACACGAGGCACTGCCAAAATAAGGCTTACCAATACGAGAAAATAAAATGCGTAAATCAGTATACAAATCACTAATTGTTCCAGCTGTTGAACGAATATTCCCACCCAAAGAAGATTGCTCGATAATAACCGCTGGTGACAAATTTTCAATACTTTGAAGATTTGGTTTAGCATATTGTGGCAATTTTCCCCTTATAAAAGCCGCAAAAGTTTCATTTAGCTGACGACCTGACTCTGTGGCAATCGTATCAAAAACAATACTAGACTTTCCCGGCCCTGATACCCCAGTAAAGATTACAATTTTATGTTTGGAAATATCTAAATCAATATTTTTAAGATTATTTTGAATCAAACCTCTAATTTTTATTTTGTCCATTATATTCCCCTATTTAAAGAACAGATAACTTTAAAGTTATCTGTTCTTATTTAATTATTCATCAAATAGCGGTTCTAGATATTCTTTAATAAATTCAATTCGATCATTAACATCTGGTTTAAACGTAGCAGTAATCGATATTACTGTTTTTTTCATGATATTTACATAAATAACATTTCCCCCATCACCCATTGCCATAAAACCATCTTGATGCAGCCACCATAAATATCCATATGCTAAATTAAGTTCATCATTATAACTTTGTTTTTTTATTGAATCAATAACCCATTGCTTTGAAACAATTTGTTGCTTATTCCATCGTCCTTGATTTAGATATAATTGCCCAATTTTAGCCATCGCCCCAGTTGATAACGTAAGTCCCCATCCTGCTGCATTAATGCCACATGAATCTATCACCCAGCCGTTAATATCTTTAGCTTTAAGAAAAGCTACTTGTTCCTCCTCACTGCTAAAAGTGATTTTATCTTTAACTTCAATTCCAAGTGGTGTAAATAAATATTCAGTAGCAAAATCAAATACTGATCTTCCTGTAGTATTAACTAAAATACCTGATAATATATCTGGCCCAATTAATGGAGCATACTGAAATTTTCCAATTTCACCACAATCACCTAGTAAATTAAGGGAAAAAGTAACCCAGTCTTTACTTGTAAAATATTTAATATAAGAATCTTCTTGATATTTGTAAGGTACAGTCATCGTCATCATATCTCTAATAGTAATTTTTTGAATTGCCAAATTATTGTTTTTTATTACATAATTCGGAAAAAAATCTATAATCTTTTGATCAATTTTTTCTATATAACCTTTATCTAAAGCTATCCCGATTAAAATTGAAATAATACTTTTAGTAACAGAAGCAACATGTACCGTACTATTTACGTTACCCCCATTAAAATAATTTTCATATTTTGTTACACCATTTTTTAATCCAATAATTCCTGTAATATTATCATATTTTGTATTAATGATTTCTTCTAACTGCATTATTTTCTCTTGGTTCATCTAGTTCTCCTTTATTTTCATCAAACTTTAAGCTTACTTACTGGATAATAAACTTCAGTAATAAGTTCTTTGTCACTTGTAACCTGTGATGGATCATTTACATATACTTCATACAAAGGGGCATCATTTTTATAACCTATTTTTTCCGCCCATTCACATTGTTTAATATATACCGAAGACAAATTAGAATAAGAGCCATGAACAACCGTTTTAAGACATGTTCCCGGTACAAATTCTCTAGTTCTATTATTTGTTTCTTGTACAGGAATGGCAAATTCTGTATCTAACCCTTGTAAAGTAAATTCTGAGCTGTGGAAAAGTACCATCGGTGGCGCGGTTACTGTTAACTTATCGGTCATAATTTCTCTAAACAATTGTCCAAAACTATTACTGTATGCTTCAGCAAATTCATCTTCTTGAATCATTTTACGAATATTCAGTAAATTCATAGGCGGTATTTCTACTAGCTGCACATCAATTTTATCTAGATACGACATAATTGATTTTCCTTGTTGGAGAGTTGTGATATCCTCATGCAGCTGCGCTAAAGAATTTTGATAATTTTGGATTTTTAAATCAATCTCCTTTTTCTTTTTCATTAAAGCTTTACATAATTTTTCATCCTGTGCTTCTTCTGTTTCAAGAATTTCTTTAATTTCTTCTAGTGAAAAATTATATGATTTTAAGCGATTAATAAATAACATTGTTTCTAACTGATCAATAGAATAATATCGATAACCATTTTCCAGATTGATCTCATCGGGTAAAATTAGCCCAATTTCAGCATAATATCGTAATGTTTTAGTCGAAACTTGGCATATCTTTGAAAACTCCCCAATTGATAACATAAATTAGTACCTCCTACTAATCTCTATGTTCATCTTACACCTTGCCCTAAGGGGAAAGTCAATGTAATCTAATTAAGTTTTTTATAATCCACAAAAAAGAGGACCTTAGTCCTCAAATAAACATGCTCCATTAGTTTCAATTACCTTTTTATACCAATAAAAACTTTTTTTAGGAATTCGTTTGTATGTTCCCTTACCGTAATCATCAGCATCTACATAAATAAAGCCATATCTTTTACTCATTTGCTTTGTCGATTCTGAAACAATATCAATACATCCCCAAGAAGTATATCCTAAACATTCGACTCCATCAATTTCAATAGCATTAAGCATTTCTTTAAAATGACAATCGAAATAATCAATCCGATATTGGTCATCAATAGTTCCATCAGGTAAAACTACATCCTTTGCACCCAAACCATTTTCTACAATAAATAACGGTTTACGATAACGGTCATATAAATCAACCATTGAAATTCTTAAACCAATTGGATCAATTTGCCAGCCCCATTCACTTGAAGGCAAGTAAGGATTTTTAACTGCTGTGACAGTATTTCCAACTGCTGTATCTAAACCTTCGCTACTAGCAGCTGAACATGATGACATATAGTAACTAAATGATACAAAATCAACAGGATACTTTTTCATCACTTCATCATCACCAGGTTCTTTTACAATTTCTACTCCCTCATTTTTAAATTTTGCTAATAAATAAGCAGGATATTCACCAAATACTTGAGTATCACTATAACAATATGTACCTCTCATATCTTGTTGGGCTTGTAAGACATCTTCTGGTTTGCAACTATAAGGGTAGTATGTCAGTTTAGTCAACATACACCCTACCATTGAATCAGAAATAATTTCATGACAAATTTTTGTTGCTAACGCACTAGCTACAAATTGATGGTGCATTGCTTGAAAAATTACCTGATTCCATTTAATTCCTGGAAAACGATCTTCAATCAAACCACCAGTAGTATAAGGATGACGAATCATACTATCCACTTCATTAAAAGTAAGCCAATATTTAACTTTATTTTTATAACGTTCACAAATTGTTTTTACGAACGTTTCAAAGAATCCAACTAATTTACGATTATACCAGCCATTATATTTTAATACTAAATTTAATGGGGGTTCATAATGTGACATTGTTACAAGTGGTTCAATTCCATACTTTGCACACTCATCAAATACATCATCATAAAATTTTAAGCCCGCTTCATTTGGTTGTTCATCATCACCATTAGGGAAAATTCGCGACCAGGCAATCGACATCCGGTAAACTTTAAACCCCATTTCTGCAAACATTTTAATATCTTCTTTATAATGATAATAAAACTGACTCCCATGCCGTTTTGGATACAAACTATCGTCATCACTTGCTAATGCTTCTTCAATATCTTTACTAGTAATATGATTATGAGCTTTATAATTTTCAACATCAACATCAAGGTGATGACGGGCACAATCAGAAACCGAAATACCTTTTCCACCTTCTTTCCAGCCACCTTCTACTTGATTAGCTGCAGTTGCACCGCCCCATAAAAAACCTTCTGGAAATTTTCTCATCATAACTCCTCCTATATAATTTTATTATAAGTTTTTAATCAGCAGTTGCCCATATCGATATATTGTTTCGGTTAGAATTATCAAATATTATAATTTGTTTTAAGCTTTTTTGAAATTATCAACCATTAGTCATTTTGCCAATCATAGCGCTGCCCAATCAATTCTTCAAGATGCCGTTCTATTTTATCGTAATTATGAACAATTAAAGATGCTACTAAGATATCTAAAATATATAGTGATGACATAGTAAAAATTACTGTTGAAAATTCAAAGGTATTTTCTGTTATCATAATTTGAAAATTATAATCTGTTAGATTCAATAACCGCTTATCAACATTCCCGGTTATTGATAAACTAGGGATATTATATTGTTTTAAACGTTTCGCAGCATCAACCATACTCGGATTTTTACCAGTATGTGATAATAAGATTGAAAATGAAGGAATTTTATCTTGCTGCAATCTTTTACAGTGATTCCACTGGATACTGTTATAAGCATTTGCTGAAATTCCGATTTCGTCAAGTTTGTAACAAATATTACGAGCAATTTCAAAATTGATTCCATCACCGTATAAATCAATTACTTGTGCTCGCTTCATTAAGTTGCTTACGCGAATAACCGTATTACGATCGAGCATGCTGCGAGTATGATCAATAGCACGTGAATAAATTAACGGCATAGTATGAATAATATCGTCAATTCCACTATTTCGACTGAATGGTACTACTTTTAATGAATCCTTTAATTTCATCATTTCAGGATATTCTGATACATAAATAAATTTCATATCAGCATATCCTTTAGTACCTAATTTTTTACATAATCTTGTAATTGTCGATGCACTAGTATAACTTGCATTAGCTAACTCATTAACACTCATTTCCAATAAAGCTTTAGGATTAGCAATAATGTAGTCGACAACTGCTTTTTCTTGATTAGTAAGATTTTCTAGGGTATTCATTTTATCAATAATCATCTCTCTATCCTCGCGTATCTTATTTTTCTTCATTATAATATTTTTATTGACGAAGCAACATTTTTTTCATTTTCTAAAAATTACTAATTAAAAATCCCCAGTTTTAACTGGAGATTTAAAAAATTAATTGAATTAGATAGCAAACATAGAGCACACAAGTCAAAGTTTGCCCAATTTTTTCTGTGATATCAAAAGTAGAATCCTTTTTCCAAACACGATACATCGCAATAGGTGGAAATAAAATAACTAAAAAATATGTGATGATTTTATATTTAGTGAAAGGATGTAATGCTTTTTCATCTGGTTTATTGAGCTCCTCTTTCATCCTTAAAATATTTTGTTGTCGTAGAGTCAATCCCCGATTGTTCTGTTTGATTACTTTTGTTGCCATCTCTATTCTCCTTGATTAATTTTCTTGCTTATTTGCAGCAAAAACAAATGGTAAATAAACGATAAATGATAATACTACACAAAGGGCTTGAGTAATAACTGCCCCAATACTTCCTCCCGAACCTAACCAGGCAATTAGTAATGGTGGAGTAGTCCACGGAACTGCATAAATCATTTTTCCACAGAAACCAATTACTGTCATAAAATATGCAAATGTTGCGGTAATGACAGGTGTTAAAATAAATGGAATCATAAAAATTGGATTTAATACAATTGGCAATCCAAAAGTCATTGTTTCATTAATATTAAATAGCCCAGGGGCTAAAGATAGTTTAGCAATTGTTCGATGGTCGGAACGTTTTGATGCCAGCAGCATAGCAAATAATAGTCCAATCGTACAGCCTGCTCCACCCATTGTTGTAAAACAACTAATAAATGTTTCATTTAAAATAAATTGTGGGGTTTGACCATTAGCTGCAGCATCAGTATTTGCGATAACAGCTTCTAACATGGTTGCTTGATAAACCGGTTTTAATACTTGAGTACCATGGATACCAATAACCCAGAAACAAGTTGAAAGGAAGAATATTAATAAATATCCCGGTAATCCTGTCAAAATACCTCTTAACGGCGCTTGAATCCATGTTGAAATCATATTGTAAATTGAATTCCCTGTTACTTTTGTAAATAAAAGTCCAAAGGCCGAAATAATCAAAATTGTAAGTACTGCCGGAAATAATGCATTAAATGCTGATGAAACATTTGATGGCACTGATTCGGGCATTTTAATTGCTAATTTTCCACTATCTGCTAAGCGACAATATATTTCCATTGAAACAATAGCTACGATCATTCCTAAAAATAATCCTTGTGCATTAGTAAACTCACGCGGCAATACATTGACTACTTCAACTAAATCAGTTACTCCCTCAACTGCAACTTTAGTAAACGAATCGCACAAAGATACATATGCAGAAATTGCAACAACTGGTGCCACTGTCTCTTTATGTCCTAATTGTTTAGCCATTTCAATTGCTATTAACACTACTGTACCAATCGTAAAGAAATTTAAAGTAGCGTAATTAGCTGCGGTAAATAATGGTGTCAATTCTTCAAGCCAAGCAAATCCATCAATTTTAGCTAAGCTGATTCCTGTAGTAGTTGTACTACACACAACATTACTAAACAGCGTACAAAATGCTCCCGTAATAATAATTGGCAGCAAAGCAGTAAATGCATTTTTAATCGCTGTCATATGACGTTGATTAGAAATTTTTGAAGCGACCTTTAATAGCCCCTCGGTAAGACGATCAGTCATACTCATAACTCTTTCTCCTTTTATCAATTAAAATTTTATTGTGCACAAAATTTAATTTATAGAATGATTGTAACCGCTAACAAATTTTAGTTCTACCGTAGAAAATTGCTTTGGTTGAAAAACGTCAAGATATTCAATATTTAGTTTTACTTTTTGAAAATTTCGTTCAAAATTTAATAAATAAAAACTATTAAAACTTTCTCTCTAACAGCCAACTCAATCTAAATTTATTTACTATCCTTCACAATTACCTGTTTTAAAATATCTTATTCTAAGCCGATTACTTTTCCTAATTTGAGTCCAATCCTCATACCTTCAGTTATACCTCTTTGAATCCATTATCATGATGCTTATCTTTAATTGTAATCATTTTTTATAAACAACTTGAATCATAAAATAATAAAAAGAGGACTTAGTCCTCTAGTATAGATGCCCCATTTGTCGCAATAACTTGTTTATACCAGTCAAACGAATCTTTTTTATAACGTTTATATGAACCATTACCATAATCATCCACATCAACATACACAAAACCATAACGTTTAGACATTTGGTTTGTTGAATTAGATACCAAATCAATACATCCCCATGTGGTATAACCCATTAGCTCAACACCATCTTCATGAATGGCTTCATACATTGCTTGACAATGTTGTTTTAAATAATCAATTCGATAATCATCATGTACCTTGCCATCAATCAATTCATCTTTAGCCCCCAAGCCATTTTCTACAATAAATAACGGTTTACGATAACGATCGTATAGATCAACTAATGATACTCTTAAACCAATTGGATCAATTTGCCAACCCCAATCAGAACTAGGAATATGAGGATTTTTAATTGCAGTTACAGTATTACCTGCAGTTTTATTTAATCCAGTATCATCTTTAGCCACACAGCTAGATGAATAATAACTAAATGAAATAAAATCAACTGGATATTCTTTCATAATTCTTAAATCTTCTTCTGTCATATTAATATTGAAGCCCTTATTTTTATACATACTTAATAAATATGCTGGATACTCACCATGAACTTGGGTATCAGAGAAACAGTAAATTGAGCGCATTCTTTGTTGTGCTTCTAAAACATCTTCAGGTTTGCATGTATATGGATAATACGTTAATTTAGTCAACATACACCCCACTTTTGCATCAGGAATATTATCATGAGTGACCTTAGTCGCTAAAGCACTAGCAACAAATTGATGGTGCATAGCCTGAAAACATACTTCTTCAAATTCTTCCGGTTTAAATCTTGATTCAATCAAACCACCAGTCATAAATGGATGTCTAATAATTGAATCTATCTCATTAAATGTAAGCCAATATTTAACTTTATTTTTATAACGTCTAGTTATTACATCAACATATCTAACAAAAAAATCTATTGCTCGACGATCATACCAGCCATTATACTTTCTTGCAAACTCTAGTGGTGGTTCATAGTGTGACATTGTTACTAATGGTTCAATTCCATACTTTGCACACTCGTCAAATATGTCATCATAGAATTTTAATCCCGCTTCATTAGGTACTAATTCATCACCATTGGGAAATATCCGACTCCAGGCAATTGACAAACGATAAACCTTAAATCCCATTTCCCCTAATAATTTAATATCTTCTTTCCAGTGATGATAAAAATCACTAGCATGTCGTTTGGGATAATAAACTTCATCATCCGTTGCTAATGCCTGATCAATCATTTCATCAGTAATATCACATAATCCATGTACATCAGTTAACTCTTTTAAACTTTTAGGATCCGTAAATAATGCCACGTCACTTACCGAAATACCTTTTCCACCTTCTTTCCAACCACCTTCAAATTGATTAGCAGCAGTGGCACCACCCCATAAAAATCCTTCAGGAAATTGTTTTGTCATTTTATCGACCTCCGTATTCTAATTTATTTTAATGTTAGCACTATTGATTATTAATTTCTTATTTGTTTCATCTTATGAAAAACAAAAGCAGTAGATTTTTCTACCACTTTCGTTAATCAATATAATTATTTAATAATCTGCCATCAGCAAAATTAAGCTCCGGATAATGAGCTTTTAAATTTTCTACAACATTACTGATACCGCTACCTCCAGATGTAGCGAAAGGTACAATTTGTTTTTTAGAAAAATTATAACTTTCCAAAAAGGTATCAATAATTCGAGGTTCAACATACCACCAGATTGGAAAACCTAGATAGATTATCTCATATTGATCAAGATTATCCAATTTGTTTAAAATCTCTGGTCTACAGCTTTGCGCCTTCATTTCTAAAGAACTGCGACTATTATCATCCATCCAATTTAAATCAGCACTTGTATACTCGATCTTTGGACAAATTTCAAATAATTCCGCTAATTCTTCTTGAGCCAGTCTAAGTGCGACTTTTTTTGTAACACCACTAGCACTAAAATACGCAACTAATTTCTTACTCATACATTTCCTCCTAAACAATAATAAAGGTATATCTCTATACCTTTATTATAAGATGACTTTAAATAAAGTCTAATACTTAGTTTTTATTAGTAGTAATGCTTATTAAGCATCTATGCTGTTTGTTCAATTTGTGCCTGTTGTTTTTCATATAGCTTAACAAAAGGTAAATAGATCAATGCAGATAAAATGATTCCTGCTAATTGACAAATTGGCGCCATAAAATTACCCCCAGATCCTAAAAATGCAATTAACAACGGTGGCATTGTCCACGGTAAATCGACATACATAATTGGACAAATATGAAGCATTGTAAGAACATAACCAAAAATAACAGTAACTAGCGGTGCTAAAATAAATGGGATGATTAAAGTTGGATTCATTACAATAGGAACCCCAAACATACTAACTTCACCAATATTAAATAATTCAGGTACTAAAGCAATTCGTGCAATTGATTTATTTTCTGGACGTTTACAAACTATTAACATAGCTATCGTCAAACCTAACATACATCCTGTTCCACCAGTGGCGAAGAAAGCCCGATGAAATGTATTATTGACAATATTACTTGGCTCCAACCCTGCTTTAATTGCATCAAGATTTTCAACAGCTAAAGTTGTTAAAATAGGATTGAAAACACCACCAATCATGTTATCACCATGTAATCCAATTGACCAAAATACTAAACTAATAAACATAAATGTTAGTACACCCGGTAAAGAACCACCTATATATAGTAATGGCTTTTGAATAACATTAAAAATAACATCATTAATGTAGACTCCCGATACCGCATTTACCCCCAAACCAACTAAAGAAATAATCAAAATTTCAATAAATGCAGGTACTAAATATTCAAATGATTTAGCAATTTGTGGTGGTACTTGATCTGGTAATTTGATTTTTAACTTATCAAGTTTAAATAATCCACAAAATAATTCTACTGCCACTATCGCTACGATCATTCCTGTAAATAGTCCTTGACTCCCTAATGAACTAGTAAAGATTCCACTCACAGTTTGAATTAATTCACCTCCCGCTTTAATATCTAATGATGTTTGAGTTACAGTTAATAATGAAACGACTGCTAATAAACCACAAAACATTGGACTGCTTTTTCGACTTGTTCCAATTTCACCACCAACTAAAAATGTGATTGCAACACTGATACATCCAATTGTCGCAAAATTTAGTGCATTAAAAGCTGGATTTAAAAAACTTAAATTCATTACCGCTGGTACTAAGGCCCCTAATCCCGTGGTATCATTACAAATAACATTTGACCATAATACACCAATTGCTCCAATAATAGTAAATGGAACAAAAGTCTGAAATGCATTCTTGATTGATGAAAGATAACGATTTTCAGCAGCAAAAACGCCTACTTTCATCAATATATCTTGAAATTTATCCATAAAATTCTTCTCCTCTTTTAAAAACATTGTACTTAATCTTCGCTAGCAGATAATTAAGTTTTTTCAAGCCATATTCATCTTAGCAAAAAAATAATCATAAATAATAAATTGTCTAGATACAGGAATAAAAGTTCAATTATTTAGATTTATCAGTAAAATATTTCGTACTTTTAGTCCTATTTAAGTTTTCAAATCTTTAGTAAATAATTAGATACTCAATTAGTTTTACACAAATTGTAATGTACTATTAAAATCGTATAAAATAAAAAAGATTACTCGACTGAGTAATCTTTACAACCTAAAAACAAATAAATTATTATTTTAACTTTGAAATACCTGTTTCCAATATTTCCATTTGTAATAATGTTTGTTCATGAGTAATAATCTGAGGCTGATGCTTAACAATACAATCATAGATACCATCATACACTCGGGCATAGTCCCCTGTTACACTAACCACTTTTTCTTCGTGATAAAAACCATCTTGATCATAATAGATAAGGGTACCATAATGCTCCGGTGTATCAACTCCAAAATCTTTATTCGTCGGCATATAAAATAATTTTAAATGTTCTTCTTGACGATCCTTGCTCTGTTTAATAAACATTCCCTTCTTACCATATACAACAAAACTAGGTCTTTCTTTAACTCTAAAATAACTTGATTTAACAGACACTTTCAACGTTCCATAATACATATCTAGATCAAAATAATCATTAAAACGCCCCTCTCCTAATAATTGACGAACATCATAATTAATTGTATCAGGTTTTCCAAAATAACTAATAACCTGATCTAATGTATGGCAACCATGCCCATATAAATATGACATTGCAGGATCAAAATGATTGATTTTTTCTGGAACCTCCGGACGATAATAATCAAAATGCATTTCTAATTCTAATAAATCTCCTAATTTCCCACTCTCTATTACTTTTTGTACCGTTAAAAAATCACTGTCATAGCGCCTATTTTGATATGCTGAGCAATACAGCCCTTTCTCATCAGCAAGAGCAAAAATCTCTTTAGCCTGTGCACTATTTTCCATGAATGGTTTCTCAACTAAACAATGCTTTCCAGCATTTAAGACCATTTTTGCATAATCATAGTGTAAGTGATGAGCTGTACAAATAACGACCATATCTATTTTAGGATCATTCAATATCTTATTAACATCCTCAACATACTCAACTCCATCAATAGTTTTCCATAAATCATGTCTAATCCTAATATCAAATATCTTTTTAACAATAAACTTATCTGATCTTTGTAAGACAAAAGGTAAATGGTAACGATTAGCACTTTTGCCATTCCCAATATAAGCTAAAACTAATCTATTATTAATCATTTTCAGATACTACTCCTTTCTATTATTCATAATATTTATATTTTATTTTTCTCATCATGATATTTTGATAAAACATCAACAATTATTTGGTGATCCTCATTATGAGCTAATCCAGATACAATAACACTTCCAATCATCCCTTTACCAACAATAATAGGATAAGCACCACCACATATCACATATCTTTCATCATTAGTGTATTGCTGATAACAATGACTTCGTTCATTCTCTTGCCAAATTTGATAAGTTGGCAATTTAAATAGTTCTACTGTGTTTTGTTTACGATTTAACCATTGATCACCTTTTTTGCCATTCATCAAATATTGAAAAACAATATCTTGATTTAAAACAATTCTGATTCTAATATTTTTTAAGTTTTCTTTTTTTACTTTTTCAACTAAATTACAACCAAGCAAAAAAGCATCTTCATTATCAAACTTATTAAAAGCAATTAGTTTTTCCATTTTATCACCCCATTTATTTATATCATAAATATTTAGAGGTTTTGTTTATTCCCCTTATTTAGTATCTAAAGTTCTATTTTAAAACCATAAATAACAATTTATAAGTACCTTTAGACCTAAATAAAAAGGAGTTTAATTAAACTCCCACTAAATTATTAAATTTCTTTTTCTTAGTAACAAAATATGCAATTATAATTGATGAAGCTGTTAAAGCCCAGCTAATTGGATAAATAATCAATAACATATTATATGTATTGAAATGCGGGAAGACTAAAAACATATAACCTAACCGAACCCCGCAAGTAAAAATAACACATAATAATGTTGAAATCATAGGACTGCCTAACCCCCTTAGACTACCTGACATAATTTCTATTGTCATATTTAAAACTTCAAAAATTAATATATATGTCATTCTGATTGTCGCCAACTCGACAATTTTAGGATTTGAGGTAAATATACCTGCAAAGAACCGATCAAAAACAATAAATATCATACTTAATGAGACTGTAAAAATAGTCCCTAAGATCATACAGCCTCGAGTAGATTTGATACATCTTTTATAGTTGCCTGCTCCATAATTTTGACTATTGAATGTAATACTAGCTTGTGAAAATCCAGTTATTAAATAGTATACATAAATTTCAAAATTCAAACCAACTGTTGAAGCCGCAACAACATCAGCTCCTAAACTGTTTATTCCTGATTGAATAATAATATTAGAAACATTAAATAACATCCCTTGAATAGCTGCAGGAATCCCAGTAAATAAGATATCTTTAGTAATAGTCTTATCTATTTTTAGTTTTTCTAACGATAATTTCAATGGTCCCTGTTCTTTAGTTAAGATATAAAATAATAATAAAGCACTAGTTGCATCTGCAATCAGTGTTGCTAATGCTACTCCTGCAACATCTAATTTACAAACAACAACGAAAAATAGTCCTAAAGTAACATTTACAACACCAGAAATCAATAAGCAGTATAGTGGTCGTTTTGTATCTCCACCGGCCCTTAGTATTGCTGCTTCAAAATTATAAATCGTTAAAAAAATCATTCCAATAAACGTAATTCGTAAAAACAAAGCAGCTTGATCGAGTACTTCTTTTGGTGTTGACATAATTTTCAATAGCCAGACTGCAATAACTTCACCAATTAAAGCAATGACAATCCCACTAATAATCGAAAGTAATATTGAAGTATGCACTGCTTTACTAGTATCTTTTTCATTTTGAGCCCCTAAAAACCGCGAAATAACAACATTTGCTCCGATTGATAAACCAACAAATATTGTAATAAATAAATTAGTAATCGGGCTAGTACTCCCAACCGCTGCCAAAGCATTACTTCCTGAAAAATGTCCTACAACAGCAACATCTGCAGAATTAAATAACTGCTGCAACACACTTGTTGCTGCCAACGGTAATGCAAATGCCAGTATTTTATCCCAAATACTTCCGTTCAAAATATCAATTCTCTTTTTTTCCATAATAAATCCCCCAATTTTCTCACTTATTATAAATCTTCTACTATACTTTAAGGCAAGGGATTTTCAAAAACTGAAAAGAAGCTTATTTTCCAAGTTTTACTTTATCTAAAAATAAAACGTAGCACTTATTCAACTACGTTTTATGAATACTTCATTATATACAATTTTAATAACAGTAAATAGTTAATATATCTGTAATATCAAAATTAAAAAGGTATTGATCAAAACTAATCAATACCCATATTATTTATTCACTTTTTAATTCTCGTCCATTCATCATATTACGACATCCATATAAAATCAAAAACGATATTGCAAAGTTTACAAATAGTGCAACATAGCTAGCTGCCATCATCGCCACGGTAGTGCCGCTATTCAACAAGATGGCAGTAGTGATTACAGCACTTGGAATCGCACCAATCAACATCACTATCATTCGCATAAAATTCTCCATCATTGGTGAAGTTCGACTCTTTAAAAGTCTAACAGATAGTACACTTCCACTAATAAAGATACTAGTATAACCAATAACATTTAATAGATAGACAATGATCATCATTAGACTTTGATGATAATATAGGCCCATTGCAATAAAAGAAACAGCTGCAACAACAAATATCTTTATAAATGTTGGAATGATTACCGCAATCAATTTACTAAACGGCTTATCAGGAATTAAATAAATTTGATAATTTTTTAATTCTTTAGATAAATCTGAATTTTGTAAAGAAGAAAAAATCCAAATTACCATCATATAAATAAACATTCCAAACCCAACGTCAACTGCTATTGTTACTGCAATATATATTCCAATTGAAATCAAATCACTAACACTAATAAAACTATTAGTTTTACGCATTAATAAAATATTTTTTGACATTACAGCATAAGCCCCTTGGCGAAACTCCCCCTTAATCCCAAGCTTTACTTTCTTATTTCTTAAAGCCTCCTGATCTCCGGCTTTGGCCGCTTTCATTCGTTTTGATAAATCTAGAGAATCTTGTAAAGCCTGTTCATAAAAATTACCTCGATAACCAATAAATAAAACATATACTAAGATTACAGCTCCACACAACAAAAGATATCCTAATGTTACTAACAAATAGTTATGCTCAACATAAGCAATCAAAGCTAACTTCATCCACCCAAAAATAGGAACTACATAAAATAAATTTGATTGCACAAAATCCATAAACAAAGTATGATAATTACCCGTTTGAAGATATAAAACCAAAACGATAATTACAACAAAAGCAATAATAATACCAGGAATGATTTTCGAATACTTACGATATTTCTTATCCCCAATTGATAAAACATAAAGATAATCTGTTAATAATAAGAAAAACAAAACAGTGATAACAGATGCTAAGTAAGCTAGCACAATAAAAATAAAATTAAATCCGGCACCACCGCTAAATGCAGCTAAAAATACTAAACTAATCAAAGCAAGTAGAAAGGCCTGAATAATTGTTTGGAAAGTTAAATAGCTCATTACTTGTCTTCTAGTAAAAGGACCTGTAAAAAGATAGAATGCATCCTCACCTGTAAATAAAGCTTTTTTTGACTGCATCAATGTTGCAAATAGCATAATTGCTTGAAAACCAATTAATAATAAAATTCCCATGTGCAAATCTATATTATTAACAGCCATAATTTGACCTGCATCCACATTGAATAAACTAACGATCATTGCACCATAGAATAGAATCATAATAATAACAAATACTCCACTTGCTTTACGTTTAAATAAGTTTCTGATTGTCCCTTTGATTTTTAATAACCATAGTTTTAATAACGGTTTCATCTTACTCACCATCCGTTAACTCAAAGAAATATTGTTTTAACGATTCATCTTCTAATTCATCACGTAAAACGTGTTTAATAATTTTACCTTTATTCATAATATAAGCTTCATCATAAATATCCTTAATAATATCAATGATATGGGTACTAACAAAAACTGCACAACCTTCTTCCTTTAGCAACGTAAAAATTTTTAAAACATCTTCAATACTAGCTGGATCTAATCCCACCATCGGTTCATCGACTAATAAAGCTTGTGGCTGGATTAAAAGTGCTAATAACATACTCAGCTTCTGTGTCATCCCTTTGGATAACTCTTTAGCCATGCTTTTCCTTTTCCCTGTTAATTTAAATAATTCAAGATATTTATTCGCAATCTCGTGATAATTGTCTACTCGATACGCATTTCCAATAAAATCAATATGCTCATCAATAGTAAGCAGATCATACAAAATCGGTGTTTCTGGAACATATCCAAAACAACGTTTAGCCTCAATACTATCATTAGGATAACCACAAATTTTAATCTCTCCATCAAATTTCAAAAGATTAGCAATACTTTTGATCGTTGTTGATTTACCAGCCCCATTTGGTCCAAGTAAGATTGTGACTTTTCCCCCTTTAGCAACTAAATCAACATTATCAACAGCTCTAAAGCCATCATAAATTTTTGTTAAACCATTTACTTCAATCATTTCAAATTCCCCCTAGTCTATATATTCACTATACTCTAACGACCTAGGGCACTGTCAACCATTCATGCAATAATTAATACTTTTTAAGAAAATGGCACTAAATAGCTATACTCACCAAATAAATTATTGTGCTTAAATATAATAAACAGCTATTTTAAATATCAACAATAAGAAGCTTACTCTACAAATTCATTATACTTTTGCTTGATAATATCTGTTAAACGGACATCTGGATGATGATATTTCTCTCTTCTTTCAATTTCTTTTTCTTTAGACATATATATCGCTGCTGTTGGACACCAATGAAAACACGCTAAACAGGTCATACAATTATCTTTAATTTTAATTTTTCCTTCAATCAACTCAATATTATTCATTGGACAAACTTTTATACATGTTTGGCACCCGATACACTTCTCGTCAACTTTAATTCCACGCATATTACAAGCTTTATATACTGCAGAATTTTCAACTTCAGGTAATAATGAATAATCTATCTTATCTTGTTCTATTATTGATTTTACAAGTTTTTTGATATTTGTCTTTTGATTAGCTAATGTGTCTTTTATTTGTTCAACAGTACTCAAATAACTATTACCAGGCATTGGGATTCCCTTACTTAGTGCTAAACTTAAATTTTTTTCTTGTAAAAGATTATCAAATCTTTTTGCTACATCTCCGGGATGTCCTCTATATGTTGTGAATATAAAAATATAAGTATTCTGCTTAAATTTCATTTTTCTAATAGTATCCCTTATAAGATATGGCATATCCCCATAGTATATTGGAAAAACAAACCCCACTCGCTCATAATCAACTTCGATATCTTGTTTATTGTGAAGTGCTGCAAGCGATATAACATCACATTGCCCATCAAGAGATGCTGCTAATAGTTTTGCTGTTGTCAAACTATTGCCGGTTGCTGAAAAATAATAGATTCCTGTCTTCATATTAACCCCCTATAAATACTTTACTACTTTTAGAATTCTTAATTATAAGTATAACCAAATTAACTAATTTTGATAGTATTCTTTCAAACACAGAAAAAGAGGGGCTCATGTTTTTATGAACTCCTCACGTGTCATCAAATACTTAACTTAATGATATCGAAGCTTAACTTTCCTCAATTACTCCCATTAACTCTAAAATCCGATTTAAATCTTTAGTATCAGTATATTTGATTGTTACAGCCTTTTCATCAACCTTGATCTTAGTTCTAAATTTCTTTCTTAATAACCCTTCAACATAGACATATTCCTTTGGTTTTTCAACTTTAGGACGATCTTTACGACTATTGCCTAATTCAATTCCCTTAACAATGTTTTCAACATCACGAACTGATAAGCCTTCTTCAATACAACGAGCAGCTAAACTTTCGGCTTTTTCTTGAGGAAGAGTAATTAAACAACGAGCATGCCCCATTGTAATTTTTCCTTCAAGTACATAATTTTGAATCATTTCAGGTAATTGTAATAATCTTAACGTATTTGCAATATAACTTCTTGATTTACCAATTCTTTTAGCTAATTCATCTTGCTTAAGATTCAATCTCTCCATCATCATTTGGTAGGCTTTAGCTTCTTCAATAGAATTTAAATTCTCTCTTTGAATATTTTCCAATAATGCAATTTCCATCATTTGTTGATCTGTAAAATCTACAATAATTGCAGGTATTTCTACTAATCCCGCAATTTTAGCCGCCCGACATCTTCTTTCACCAGCCACAATTTCATATCCCTGGATTGATTTCTTTAAAATCACCGGTTGAAAAACACCGTGTTCTTTAATCGAAATTGCAAGTTCTTGTAGCTTTTCTTCATCAAATAATTTACGAGGCTGATAAGGATTAGGACGAATTTCTTCTAAAGAAACTGTTATCTGTTTTGATTCAGGTGTAT
Organism: Thomasclavelia ramosa DSM 1402; assembly: GCF_014131695.1. Taxonomy (NCBI): domain Bacteria; kingdom Bacillati; phylum Bacillota; class Erysipelotrichia; order Erysipelotrichales; family Coprobacillaceae; genus Thomasclavelia; species Thomasclavelia ramosa. The sequence goes on along the minus strand of NZ_CP036346.1, from coordinate 296,571 downwards.
TTTTTTCAATATCATCAATCAAAGTACTAATATCTCCACCAAAAATAGCATCTAACCCTTTACCTAACTTTTTATTTTTAGTTGTTGCCGGCTTACGAGCAGCAGGCTTTTTAGTTGTAGTTACTGTTTTCTTAGTTGCTGTTTTTTTAGCCGCCATCTTTGCTGGGGCACTTTTTGTTGTATTATTTGGCATTTCGTTTACACACTTCCTTTGCAAAATCTCGATAAGCGCGAGCTCCTTCAGAATTATTATCATAATCAAAAATAGCTAGTCCTTCAGAAGGGGCCTCTGATAATTTAATATTTCTTGGAATCGCTGTTTTATAAACTTTTTCTTTAAAATATTTGCGTACTTCCTGTGATACTTCAACCCCTAAATTGGTTCTTTGATCAAGCATTGTTAGTAATACTCCTTCAATTGTTAATTGTGGGTTGAAAACACTTTGAGTTAATAAAACAGTATTTAATAATTGTGTCAATCCTTCTAATGCATAATACTCACACTGAACTGGTATTAAAACCGAATTACACGCAGTAAGTGCATTTGTATTTAATAAACCTAATGCTGGTGGACAATCAATAATAATATAATCGTATCTATCCTTTATTTTATCAAGCGCTTTTTTTAAGCGTTGTTCACGACCTTTTTTTACGTTCGCTAATTCAAGATCCGCCCCTGCTAGATCAATACTACCTGGTGCTACATCTAATTTAGCAATATATGAAGGAACGATAACATCATTAATATTACACTCTTCAACAATTATATTGTATGTTGATAATTCAATATGATCGCGGTCAATTCCAATCCCTTGAGTTGCGTTAGCCTGTGGATCCATGTCCACAAGAAGAACCCGATTTTTAGCATTTGCTAGAGCGGCCGCTAAATTAATACTCGTCGTAGTCTTACCAACGCCACCTTTTTGGTTTGTAATCGCAATTATCTTTGTCATTATTTAGCCTCCCTCATTAATATTTCTTCCCAATAGTTTCACCTAGTTTAACTACGGTCTCTTTATCATTCATACTATTTTCAATTATATCGTTATCAATAACAACTTGATTTTCTTTTAATAAAATAATTACTGTTGAACCGCCAAATTCAAAGTAACCTTTTTCTTCACCTTTAAAACATTGTTTCTTATCATGGTTAACGATTCTACCAACCATCATCGCACCAACTTCCATTTGAATCATTTTACCAAAATTTTTAGATTCAATTATCGTATAGCTGCGACTATTCTGCTTATAAATCGGATAATAATCATTAGCAATAGGATTAACTGTATGAAATCTACCTTTAATATATTTATTTCCTATAATTTTCCCATCATCAATAAAACTATAACGATGATAATCATCTACTGTCAATCTAAAAATCATCCAATAACCATTCATATATTCCTTAGCTAACTCATCGTCTTCTAATAATTCCCCCAATGAATACCTTGTATCTTTAATCATAAAACGGCTATCTTGATCAATTTTATAACATGATAACTTAGAATCAGCTGGGCTAATCAAAACATTATCATCAGCTAAAAAAGGGCGTTTTCCATCAACTATTTTACGAGTAAAAAAGTCATTATAACTCTTAAACTCTCTTTGTTCATACTGCGACATATCTATTTTATTTTCTTTAATAAACGGTGCAATTCTTCGTTTTGATAAACTAGAATTCATATACCAGCCACCTAAATCACTAACAAACTTGCATACAAGGATTTTTAAAGCACATCTACCAAGAAATGTGCCATAAAGTTTCTTTAATAAGTTATTTTGGCCCTCACCGTTAGTTTGAACATTCCCTAAACGATCAACGACTATCATTTTGTCACCACGATTTGAATCAACTCTACAATAACTAATACCCCTAAAGCCGCTAAGCCTTTTGACTGTACTTTAGGAACTTTAAAATCAACAATAAATAAAATCCCTGTAATCAACATCAAAGCACCATAAAGATAATCCAACTGAAAAATAACATATCGCAAAGCATATGCCATCGGCAAAATAAATGATGATGTTGTCACTGGCAAGCCTTGATAATACTTTCTCTTTTCTGTTGTTTCTTTTTGTCTTGTCTCTTCTTTAACATTAAAATATGCAAGTCTAATAACCGCAGCTAGAACATAAAATATCTCTATTGCTAGCCATCCAATTGAACTTAATCCAACATTATACCCTAAAATAGCCGGAAAAACTCCAAACGCCACTAAATCACATAAAGAATCTATCTGGATTCCAAAACGCTTTTCTTCATCTGTACGATTTTTCTTACTACGTGCTACCATACCATCAAAAGTATCACAAATACCACACATAATTAAGCAAATAAATGCCCATTGATACATCCCATTAAAAGATAAATGAATCCCTGCCATTGCAAATATCAATGACAAATATGTAAGAATAACCGTATAACTATAATAACCGATCATTTTTCTACTCCCTAATAAAATTTTCAACAAAAACAGTATAGCACATATTTAACTAATAAGGTACATTAATCTATCTTTTGTCTCTTAATAAATCTAAATTTATTTGATTAATTGATATAAAATAAAGCAATTGAGCAGTTCGCTAATTAAACATATTTTTTAATTATTCTAACCAATTTTTAATTGCCCTATCAATCTTGCACCTCTTAATATTTAGTTACTTCTATGCATTATATCAAAATTTTCTTTTTAAACAATCTTTATTATTATGAGTTATAATTTTTATACTATAGATTTAGTCTCATTTCCAAACTTTTCCTATATATTTATGAAGTGATTTTATTTATATTATTATAAAAGAAAAAATAGGTAAACTGATGAATGATATGCTCCCTTCTAAGTAGACAAGTAAATTAATGACTTGTCACCTAGGAGGGAGCAGTTCAGAACAACTCTTTACCTGCTTTTTATCTAGATGTGTTTATTTAGTTTTAGTTAAAATCAATATTTAGTGTTTGGCCTAACATAACATCCTTATTGATATCCGAATTTAAGCGAGCATCCGGTTTATTTAAAAAGATTACTGAGGTAGTTGAATCGTAATGTTTACTAATTTCATTTAAATCAAATGCTAGCAGGACATCACCTTTATTAACTTTTGCGCCTTGTTTTACCATTGCTTCAAAATACTTCCCCCCCTAATTCCACAGTATCAATACCTACATGAATTAAAAGCTCTACTCCTGATTCCGATGTGATTCCGATTGCATGATTAGTTGGAAATACTGCGTTTACTGTACCATTAAACGGTGCAATAACTTTTCCTTCTGCCGGAATAATTGCAAACCCCTTTCCCATTACTTCCTTTGAAAAAGTTTCATCATTAACATCACTTAGTGAAATTAATTTTCCTGCTATTGGAGAAATTATACCATTTGTTTCAACAATCTCGTCTTTTTCAGTTTTCACAAGAAGCATTGCAATAACAAAAGACGATATAATACTAATCAAGAAAGCAATAATTACATTTGTAACATTTACCTGTAAATAAATTGGTAAACTAACAATACTACTAGAAGCAAATGCTGGCAGTTCAAAACCGGTCATCGAAATAAATGCACCACCCAGTGCTCCACCTAAACAAGCTGATATTAATGCTTTTCTATTGTGGATAAGAACTGTATATAAAGCTGGTTCTGTGATTCCTAAGACAGCTGATATACTTGCAGAAGTTCTAATTGTTCTTTTTTCTTTATTTCTTGTTTTAAAAATCATTGCGGCAACTGCACCAAATTGACCCATTGTAGACATCATCATTGTAGGAAGCAAGAAATCTCCTCCGCGTTCTGCCAAATTTTGAAAAATAACAGGGGTAAATGCCTGATGCATACCTGTAATTACTAACAATGGTCTAATGAATGATAAGATAAATCCCCCAATAAAGCGATTAAATGTAAATAGTCCTCCCACACAATATGAAATAAGTACACCAACATAGTTACCTAGAGGCCCTAACACAACCAGCATTAATGGAGCCATAATTAAAAGTGAAATTGTTGGAGTAAAAATTACTTTTAGTGCATTTGGCATTATTTTATCTACATAACGATATATATAAGATAAAATCCATACTGACAAAATTACCGGTACAACTGAACTAGCATAATTAATCAAAGGTACTGGTAAACCAAAGAATGATAATGATGCTTCTGTATCAGCAACAAGAGTTGTAAAAGTCGGATGAATGAGAGTAGCTGCTAATACAATTGAAATCATTCGATTCGTATTAAAAATCTTTGATGCTGATGCTGCCAACAAGATTGGTAAGAAATAAAATGCAACATCTGCCATCATATTAAATACGATAAAGACACCATTATCTTGAGGAATAATCTCAAATGCTTTAATTAATGCAATGATTGCTTTCAACATACCAGCACTAGCAATTGCAGGAATAACTGGCACAAATACACTTGATAATATATTTAAAAAGCTTTTGACAATTCCTTGTTTCTCTTTTTCTTCTAAATTATCTGCTTCAGAAAAATTGAAATCTTTTTCAATCGTCTGATAAATTTCACTTACCTGTGGTCCAATTACTACCTGTAATTGTTCATTTTTAAACTGCACTTTTAATACATCTTTTAAAGCCTCTAGTTTTTCAATTTCTACTTTAGTATTATCTTTTAAATTCATGCGTAAGCGAGTCATACAGTGCATGATATTTTTTACATTATCTTTACCACCTACATACGCAATGATTTGTTTTCCTAATTCTGTATAAGTCATGATCATTCCCCCTGATTATTTTCTTTTAAAATATTTCCATTTGATTTAATAAACTCTTTCATCCAGTAAAATGATGCTTTGGGATATCTCTTTTTAGAGCCATTTCCTTTATCGTCCATATCCACATAGACCCAGCCATAACGTTTTTTCATCTCACCAGTGCTTAGTGATACTAGATCGATGCCTCCCCACATGGTATATCCTAAAACTGGTACCCTATCAATTTCTACCGCCTTTTTTATTTCTAAGAAATGGTCATTTAGATAATTGATTCTATATGTATCGTTTACAAAATTATTTTCATCCGGTTTATCGACTTCGCCCAAACCATTTTCGACAATAAAAATTGGTTTTTGATAACGATCATACACTTCATTTAACACATATCGTATACTAACTGGATCAATAGGCCATCCCCAGGGTGTAGATTTTAAATATGGATTTTCACCGAATGGTAATGCGATGATTCCTAATTTATCGTCTTTCCCAATCGTTGTTGATCTATAACAGCTAAATGAATAAAAGTCTAAGGTTCCTTCTTTTAAGATTTCTTCATCATTTTCTTCCATTCTTATAGTCACCTTATATTCATCCCAGAAACTTCGTGCAAAGCTTGGATAATAACCTCTAAGCATTACATCTGAAAAATAGAATAGTCTTCTCCTTTGTTTCATCCATGCAAGTTGATCATCAGGATGACACGTTTTAGGATACGATGGACTAGTTGCATACATTGCTCCTAACATTGCTTTTGGCATAATTTTTTTTGCTAAAATTTTAGCCCTGGCACTGGCGATAAACAAATGATGAATTGCCTGCCAAGTAGTTTGAGCATCTGAATTTCTTGTACCCAGATGCGAGAATCCTTGAAGTACATTAAGTTCATTAAACGTAAGCCAGTATTTGACTTTTCCTTTAAACCTTTCAAATAACGCATTACATAACTTTTCATACAAATCAATCATTATTCGATTAGACCAGCCATCATATTTATTAGCAAGATATAAAGGAAGCTCATCATGGCAAATTGTAATCATTGGTTCAATATTGTATTTTAAACATTCATCAATGACATCTTCATAAAACTGTAAACCTTCTTCATTCGGAGTTTTTTCCTCACCAGTAGGATAAATTCTTGTCCAGCAGATTCCAAATCTCATCATTGATAATCCCATTTCTGCTAATAACTTAATATCCTCTTTATAGTGATGATAAAAATCAACCGCATTATGACTAGGATAATAAACATGATCGTGAATACACCCTACTGCACCTTCTGGAAATGATTCTCTATATGCAACTGAACCTAACGTTCCATCCGGCAATCTGTATGTAAGCCTTCTAGGGGTTGTGTACGAACCATCAGTCACAATGTCATGTGTAATGAGTCCTCTTTTTCCTTCATTAAATCCACCTTCATATTGAAAGTCTGCACTGGCACTTCCCCAATACATTTTAAATGGATAATTCATATTTTGTCCTCCTGTACCTGTCTTATCACACTGTTAGTATAATAAAAAAAATCACTTAATCTGTGATTTTTCACAAGCTGGCACACTGTTTCAAAACATGAAACAAAAGCTTACCTTTAATAACTATTTGTCATTTATTAAAAAAGAGATAAGAATATGTTGATCAAGTCCTTAGCTATTGAGCGCTTGATCGTCATACTATTATATCCTCACTCTCTTTTAAAAGACTTATATTTTCTTAGACTATTCCACTGATTCTCATATGAACAGGAAAATAAAATCAAGGCTTTTAAGCCTTGGATTTTGTTATTTATGAAACACATTTAACTACTCTTGCTTAAATCTCTTACTTTATCATCAATAATAATTATCAGTATATTTTTTATGATAAATAAGCGAAATAAGATTAGAATACATCTCTAATATAACGGACGATGAATAACTAAATTCTTCAGATAATTCAATATATTTATGAACAAAAGGAAAATGTTTTAACTTATTTGCAGTTATCATATATATTTTAGGACCATTTTCTCTATCCATAACACTCAAACGATCCAGCACTCTTTCTAAAAATCTTCCCCCGGCACTAAAAATAATAATCAGATTTTGATCATCTAAAGTCTCCAGCATTTCTCTTTGTTCATTTGGATCCTGTGTTGAATAAATGAATTTATGTAAAATCGTTAAATAATATTGAAGGGAAATAGCCGGAAAACTAGATTGAACATGTCCCATTAAAACTACTCTCTTATAGTCATGAATATCTTTAACTAACTCTTCGAGAGTGTCCGTATCCATATTTTGATTTAAATAATTAATTATTTCTTTAGAACGTTCGAAATAGTTCACAACATAATCTTTGGTTGTAACACCATCAATATGAGAAAATCTTTCTGCAATAAATGAGTTATATGTTGCAATCGCATATTGAAGCTCCATAAAATCCTCATACCCGATTTTACGACAGAAGCGGCTAATTGAAGACTTTGATACATTACAATTATCAGCTAATTCTTTAGTAGTAATTACCTTTCGCCTATCAAGATTTTCTAAAATATACTGTGCGATAATAAAATTCATTGAATTTGATGATTCTCTATTGATTACATTTAATAATTGAATCCTTATATTACTCATAAAATATCCCTTAACCTTTCCTTATATTATAAGATATCTTGATTCTAATTACTAGAAAGAAAAATTTGAGTTTCATTTTTTCTTGAAATCATCTATTTAAATATCTCGTAGATATGTCTTCAACACTTAAAAATATTACTTATGTAAAAAAGGTATGATATGGTCATACCTCTTTATCATTTTTATAATAACGGCTATCTTGATATAAAATAACCTCATCATTAGCTAATGATTTTTTTACATCTATTAATCGTTGATTTGAGGATCCACGGAATCTTAATTTACGATCCTTCAATGCTTCAACAAACGGTCCATCAATTAAAACATCTAAATATGATAAAATCTCAACATCAAAATCTTTGATTTCTTCATATAAGAAAGAAGAATATAACCAGATTGTCTTATTAGGACATTGTTCCTTAAGATGTTTTAATAAAATGGAAACATCCTGGCGATTTTCCAACTCTAATGGTTCACCACCAAGAATCGTGATTCCTACGATATGCGGCTGATTTACTAATTTAATTAAAATATTTTCAGTTTTTAAATCAAATTTATTCCCGCCAGTAAAATCCCAAGTTTCGGGATTAAAACAGTTTGGACAATGTCGTTTACAACCTTGAACATATAAAGATACCCTAATTCCTTCTCCGTTAGCAATATCCGTTTTTCGAATTTGAGCATATCTCATCGTTACTCACCATAAAGATGATTATCTAAGTGAACAAAACGTTCAGCAATTTCTTGTGTTCTACCTTGATTCCAGAAATTATCACCTAAATAACCACAAGTACGACGACAAACATTTAAAGTTTTATGATTACGATTTCCACAATTTGGACAATACCATTCCCGATTTTCATCTAGTAAGATTTCGCCGTCAAATCCGCATTCCTGACAATAATCTGATTTTGTATTAATCTCTGCATATTGAATTGTGTTATACATATAGTCAATCAACGCTGATAAAGCATCTAAATTTTCTGACATATTAGTGACTTCAACATAACTGATTGCTCCGCCAGAAGATACTTTTTGGAATTTTGCTTCAACTTGCAGTTTATCAAAAGCATCAATATGTTCTTTAACATTAACATGGTATGAATTTGTTAAATAATCCTTATCAGTAATTCCTTCAACAATTCCAAAACGTTTCTTTAATGCTCTAGCGAATGTATATGTAGTTGATTCTGCTGGAGTTCCATATAAACCAAAACCTAATCCTGTTTCTTCTTTCCAGCTGTCACAAGCACTTCTTAAACGTTCCATGATCTTTGTTGCTAACTCATTTCCTTCTTTAGAAGTATGAGTTTGACCAATTAAAGCTACAACACATTCATATAAACCAATATACCCTAAGGAAATTGTTGAATACCCATTTTCCAAAAGCTTATCAATTGGTTTCCCTGACTCTAAACGAGCTAAAGCTCCATAACGCCAATGAATCGGGCTAACATCTGCTAGTGTTCCTTTTAAACTTTCATGACGTAACATCAAGGCCTCTTTACATAATTCTAAACGTTCATCTAAGATTTTCCAAAAGTTATCTAATTTATGATTAGCTGACAGACCAGCATCAGCAAGATTCAATGTCACTACTCCTTGATTAAAACGACCATACCACTTGTATTCACCATTTTCATCTTTCCATGGTGATAAGAAACTACGGCATCCCATGCAAGGGAATACTTGTCCCTCATAGTTTTCACGCATGATCTTAGCAGAAATAAAATCTGGCATCATTCTCTTTGAGACACATTTAACTGCTAAATCCGTTAAATAACGATACTTACTATCTTGCGGTACATTATTATCATCAAGAACATATAAAAGTTTTGGGAAAGCTGGTGTCACATAAGCCCCAACAGGATTTTTCATTCCAATAAATCGTTGTTTTAATGTTTCTTCAATTAGCATTGCTGTTTCTTCAATATATTCAGGTTCTTCTCTTAAATACATAAACACTGATAAAAATGGTGCTTGTCCATTAGTAGTTGAGAAAGTATTAATTTGATATTGAATCGTTTGAATTCCGGCTTTAATTTCATCTTGTAGGCGTGATTTAGCAATCTTAATAATTTGTTCTTCACTATAGTCAATTCCAATCAAACGACCTTCATTACGAACATTTCGTTGGTGCTTCTCATAACTTAAACGCACATATGGTGATAAATGAGCTAATGAGATAGTTTGTCCACCATATTGACCATTAGCTACTTGTTGTACGATTTGAGTTGCCACAGTACAAGCTGTTTGTAATGATTTAGGTGTTTCAATCAACTTATCATTAATAACTGTTCCTTTAGCAAACATATCCTTTAAATTGACAAGATCGCAATTATGCATTTTTTGGATATAGTAATCCATATCATGGAAATGAATGATTCCATCATCATGTGCCTGAACAATTTTAGGTGGTAATAATAGCCGCCGACAATAATCTTTTGAAAATTCACCAGCAATCAAATCTCTTTGAGTTGCTAAAACTGTAGCATCTTTATTTGAATTTTCTTCCATTGCTTCTTTATTAGTTTGGTTTACAATTCCATATATCTCTTTGTCAATCGTATTTGTTTCTCTTTGAAACTCCCGAACTTTACGATATCCTTCATATGCTTTAGCAGTTAAGATTTGTCCTTTTTCAATTAATTTTTCAAAAACTTGTCCCTCAATTCGATATATCGAAATATTATTATCACTGAATTGATGCCAGTTTTCTATCTCTACAGCAATATCATGAGCACATTTAGAATCAACGATCCCGCTTCCGCACTGCATTGCTTTTAAAATTGCTTTTTCAATTTTTGAAGCATCAAACTCAACGCTTTGCCCATCTCTTTTAATAACTTTCATTCTGTTCCCTCCTAAAAATCTCTTTTATTATGTTAACACTAAAACTTTTTTTATAAAAATAATACGCATCATCACCTCATTAAAATATTCAATTGGCAATGCACACAAATATTAATTATAACTGATATTTATATTAATTTCTCTAGTTTTTTTCAATTTTAGAAAATTAGTAAATTATCTATTTTGATACATCTAGTACTATCATCATCTAACAAAAATAATTGCTATTTTCCTAAAATATCAACAAAAAATATTTGTTTACTACTAATAGAGCATTTTACTTTTCAAGTCGATAATTCTCTAATATACTAATTTACGAAACTTATTATGGAGGACAAAAGAATGTACGTAATCAAGAAAGATAATACTAAAGAGCTTTTTAATATACAAAAAGTTGTAACAGCAATCAATAAATCTGCGACACGCTGTTTATATAAATTCAAAGAAGGTGAAGAAGCACAAATTTGTGATTTTGTTGAAGCCCGAGTTAAAGATTTCAATAGCAATGAAATTACTATCTCTCAAATGCACAATGTTGTTGAAGGTGCTTTAGATGCAATCAACCCTAAAGTAGCAAAAAGCTATCGTGATTACCGGAACTACAAACAAGACTTCGTGGCAATGTTAGATGAGGTCTATAAAAAATCACAATCAATCATGTATATTGGAGATAAAGAAAACAGTAATACTGATAGTGCTTTAGTATCGACCAAACGAAGTTTGATTTTTAATGAATTAAATAAAGAGTTATATAAAAAATTCTTCCTTACGACTGAAGAACTACAAGCTATTCGTGATGGTTATATCTATATTCATGATATGTCTGCCCGCCGTGATACAATGAACTGCTGCCTTTTTGATGTTAAAAGCGTTCTTGAAGGTGGATTTGAAATGGGAAATCTTTGGTATAATGAACCTAAAACTCTAGACGTAGCTTTCGATGTAATTGGTGATATTACTTTATCAGCAGCTAGTCAACAATATGGTGGTTTTACTGTTCCTAGCGTTGATTTATTATTAGAACCATATGCCATCAAGACTTTTGATTTATTTTATGAAAAATATCTAAGTTTAGGATTAGATCCAGAAACTGCTTCAAAAGTAGCTGAGGGTGATGTTTTAAATGAATTTAGACAAGGGTTCCAAGGATGGGAATATAAATTTAATTCAGTTTCATCCAGCCGAGGTGACTACCCTTTTATTACAATGACGACAGGAACAGGAACTGGCAAATTTGCGAAAATGGCTTCAATTGAAATGCTTCATGTTCGTCGACGTGGACAAGGAAAAAAAGGAAATAAAAAACCGGTTTTATTTCCTAAGATTGTTTTCTTATATGATGAAGAACTCCATGGCGAGGGTAAAGAACTTGAAGAATTATTTGAAGCAGCAGTATTATGTTCAAGCAAAACAATGTATCCTGACTGGCTCAGCTTATCAGGTGAAGGATATGTAGCTTCAATCTACAAAAAATATGGAGAAATCATCTCTCCAATGGGATGCCGGGCCTTTTTATCACCTTGGTATCGTCGAGGAGGAATGCATCCTGCTGATGAAAATGATACTCCCGTATTTGTAGGACGCTTTAATATTGGAGCGATCAGTCTCCACTTGCCTCTTATTTATGCTAAAGCAAAACAAGAAAGTAAACCTTTCTTTGATGTATTAGATTATTATTTAAACTTAATTAGAAAGTTACATTTACGAACATATGATTATCTTGGTGAGATGAAAGCCTCTGTTAATCCTCTTGCTTATTGTGAAGGAGGCTTCTATGGTGGGCATCTTGGTCTACATGATAAAATCAAACCTATTTTAAAATCTGCTACTGCTTCTTTTGGAATAACTGCTTTAAATGAATTAGAACAGTTAGCACATAAAAAATCATTAGTTGAAGATGGTTCATTTGCTTTAAAAACAATGGAACATATTAATCAAATGGTTGAAAAATTCAAAGAGGAAGATGGTCGTTTATATGCTATTTATGGGACCCCAGCAGAAAACCTCTGTGGTCTTCAAGTGCAACAATTCCGAAAAAAACATGGTGTAATTGAAAACGTTAGTGACCGTGATTATGTCAGCAACTCTTTCCATTGTCATGTTTCTGAAGAAATTAGTCCTATTGAAAAACAAGATAAAGAAAAACGTTTTTGGGACTTATGTAATGGCGGTAAGATTCAATATGTCAAATATCCAATCGATTACAACATGCAAGCTTTTAAAACCTTACTTAAACGTGCAATGAGATTAGGCTTTTATGAAGGTGTAAATCTATCATTATCCTATTGCGATGATTGTGGCCATGAAGAATTAAATATGGATGTTTGCCCAAAATGTGGAAGTAAAAACTTAACAAAGATAGATCGGATGAACGGTTATTTATCATATTCACGAGTTAAAGGGGATACGCGTTTAAATGATGCAAAAATGGCAGAAATTGCAGATCGGAAATCAATGTAATGAATTATCATAATATAACAAAAGATGATATGTTAAATGGTGAAGGGCTCCGAGTAGTTCTTTGGCTTTCAGGATGTACCCATCGATGTCCGGGATGTCACAACCCTCAAACATGGGATGTCACTAGCGGTATTCCTTTTGATGCTGAAGCTAAAGCTGAAATCTTTACAGAACTTGATAAAGATTACATTTCTGGAATTACTTTCAGTGGTGGTGATCCGCTCCACCCTTCCTCAATTAATGAAGTTGGTCAATTGATTAAAGAAATTAAAGAACGTTATCCTGATAAAACAATTTGGCTATATACCGGTTTCCAATTTGATGATATTAAAACGATTGATTTTATCAAAAATATTGATGTAATCGTTGATGGGCGCTTTGAAATTACCCAATTAGATCCTCAATTACATTGGAAAGGTTCTGCAAATCAACGTGTAATTGCAGTAGGCCCAACACTTGCTTTTAATACAATTATTCTTCATGACGATAACTAGGATGGCCATAGCCACCCTAGTTTTTATATATAATACAAATCCTGACCTAATGCTTTTAATGCACTTTCATCCGTAATCAAGTAATTGCCTCGTTTAACCTTACAAAGATACCCACACTGACAAAAGTCATTTAAGACTCGCTGTAACTGACGATAACTGCACCCGATCATTTCTGCTACTTGAACAAAATTATCCTTAATGATCAATTGTTGAGCACTCGAAATAAGATATGAAGCTAAACGATTTTCAACTGGATAATTAATTGAAATAGCAGTATTATGATTAGCATGATATAGCCGATTTGAAAGTGTTCGTGCTAAATAACGCATAAATATTAAATCATGTAATAAAATATCTTCATATTGCGCCACTGATATTCTAAAACAAACTGTATTTTTGAGTGCGTAAACATCATTAGTGACTTCATGATGATTTAGAAATTCAACTTCTCCAGTAACTGTGATTGGATTAGAAAAAGCTGATAAAACTGTTGTTCCATTCGCAGTCGTTCGACAGCTTTTAATTCTTCCAGATACAAGAATATATAAATATTCTAATATCTGCCCTTGATGTAATAGATGTTCAGCCTTAGAAAACTCACATAATTCAAGATACTGATAATTATCATCACTCATCATCTGCTCAACTTTAAGCAAATTGATATAATACTCTCGATTTTTCATATATATCACCACCTTAAATATGACATATGTCGTATTTAAAAGCAATATCTTTTCTTTATAATAAATTTGGAGGTGTTAACTATGTATTTATTATTATCTTTTTTATGTGGTTTAATCGTATCGACCATGAATATTTTTAATGGTCAACTATCTGCCCACTGTGGTGTTTATCTAGCAACCGTTATTATTCATTTGATTGGTTTAATTACTTTTACCTTGATCATGTTTTTAAAAAAGCAAGAAATTTCCTTTAAACATCATTTACCCTTTATTTTATACACCGGCGGAGTAATTGGTGTACTAACTGTAATTTTTAATATTATCGCTGTCAATAATATCGGTGCAGCTTTGTTAACAGCATTAGGCTTACTGGGTCAAATGATTATTTCTATCATCCTAGAATCTAAAGGCTGGCTAGGGTCATTAAAAAGAAAACTAACACCACTTAAATGGTTAAGTTTAATAATTGTCACAATTGGAATTGGAGTGATGGTTAAATGATTGCAATAATATGTGCAATAGCTAGCGGTATGACTATTGTTTTAAGCCGTTCCATAAATGGATATTTAGCAAAAAAAATCGGTCCTTATCAAAGCACTTTCTTTAATTACTTTACTGGTTTGCTTACTAGTTCAATTCTCTTATTTTTTACCCTGTTACCAGCATTCAAAAACATTTCATTTACAAAGATAGATCTAATAATGTTAGTTGGAGGAATAATTGGTGTCTTTAATGTTCTAATTTTAAACATCGTCGTTTCCAAAGTTACTCCAATCAAGCTAACTCTAATTACTTTTATCTCTCAATTACTTAGTGGAATGATACTAGACTATTATATCTATCACGTCTTCACCCTTAACAAATTGATTGGTTGTATTATCGTCATTATTGGATTAATTATATATCAATCTGCTGATATAAAAGTCATTTCAAATGAAGAAATTAATTCTATCTAATAATTTTCCTAATTATTTTAGATTGTCGTTGACAATCTTTTTCATGATTTTATTCAAATATTCTAACTTAGCTTTTTCATATATCTAACACATTTGTAAAAAACAGACCATTACTATATTGAGATCATAAAATCCTCATAATTTCCTTATAAAAAATTCAAAATGATAACTACAAGTAATAACATACCGTTCGCTTATATTTTCCTTTGTACTTCATTCTCCTATAAATTAAATAGCTATCTCTTTTTATCATTTCTCTCACCTCATATAGTATATTTTGTAAAGATAAGCAAAAAAATTAAAATAATAATTTCTTATTTAAATAACGAATATAAATGACACACATGATAATCGATGCCATAGAAGCAATAGGCGATGCAATCCCCATATGAAATAAAGTAATTCCGCTCAATTTACTAATTACTAAAGTTAATGGAATTCTTAAAATAAAGGTTGCCAGCAAACTATGAAGCATCGTAAAAACAGTATATCCACCACCATTTAAATAACCATTATAACAAAAGATAAAACTTGTACATAAACAATCAAAAGAATATGTTTGTAAATATAAAGCCGCATTTTTAATTACTGCCTGGTCACTAGAAAAAATTCGTGTGAAAATACTTCCATCAAATTGACAAACAACTGTCACAATCAATGAAATCGAAAGACAAAAAGCAATCCCATAACGCATTGATTTATACGCTCGTGAATACTGCTCGGCCCCAAAATTTTGAGCTGTCATCGTTGCAACAGCATTACCTAAGGCAATTGCTGGTAACATTAAAAATTCAATCAATTTTTCAACAACTCCAACAGAAGCACTAGCAACTAACCCCATACCATTGACGATTACCGTAATCAACAAAAAAGAAATACCAACTAAAGCACTTTGCAAGCCGATTGGTAACCCAACTTTTGTGATTTTCGCAATCATCGGAAGATTAAAACTAATATCTTGGCGATTAAACTTAAAACCTAATCCTTTATATTTTAGATAGATCAATGAAAAAATAAAAGCTCCTGCTTGTGCTAATACCGTTGCAATAGCAGCTCCCACTGCTCCCATTTGATAGCTATCTACCAAAATAAAATCTACAATAACATTTATTACACACGCAATTGCAACAAATAAAAGAGGTGTCTTACTATCACCTAAACCTCTTAAAATAGCACTAACTGCATTATATCCTACAATAAAAACAGTTCCTAAACTACAAATATATAAATAACTTCTAGTTGCACTGATTGCATCGTTAGGTGTATGCATTAATCCTACAATCTGATGATTAGTCAAAAATAATATAATTGAAATAGTCACAGCAATCATAGTAAACAACACAACTGAAGAACCCACTGTTGCAGCTAATTCTTTTTCCTTTTTAGCTCCAAAAAATTGTCCTAATAATACTGTGATCCCTGTTGTAAACCCAAGGATCAGGTTAGTTAGCATCGCCATTGTTTGACTACCGATAGAAACTGCTGAAACATCACTTGTTGTAGCGAAATGCCCCACCACAAATAAATCAGCAGCTCCGTATAATACTTGTAATAAGTTTGATAACATGAAGGGAATTGCAAAGAGCATCAAACTTTTAAAAACACTTCCATTTAATAATTCATCATTCATATTTTCCTCCTAAAAAAAGCTGGATAAAATAGTGGTTTGACCCACTACCTTATCCAGCATAATTTCTTATACCCTCCGGTAAGCAAGAAGATTTTACCAAGTTTGCCCTTAACTGTCAAACTTTTTATTTATTTAGTTTCTCTTAAGCAATATTAAGAAAGGTTTAATTTTATTAATTGAATAAAGTGGTACAATTCAAGTATGAAGAAACTACTAATAATCTGTTTAGTCCTCCTAACAGGATGTACTAACGCAAACGCAAAAATAAATAAAATCGAACATCAAGATATTTTTGATCAAGTCCAATTAAGTGATTATCAAAATGTTATGATCGTAGCTCATCCTGATGATGAAACTATTTGGGGTGGAATGCATTTACTAAAAGATAAATACTTGGTTGTCTGCCTAACTAATGGTGATAACGAAATACGTTCTAAAGAATTTAAAGAGGTGATGAAAAAAACACAGAATACCGGACTTATTTTAAATTATCCTGATAAGACAAATGGTAAGCGGGATAATTGGAAATCATCATATCAAAAAATTGAAGACGATTTAAATTATCTTTTATCGAAACAACATTTTAATCTCGTTGTTACTCACAATCCTAAAGGTGAATACGGCCATCAGCATCACAAGATGACAAGTGCAATTGTTACAAGTATTGCTAAAGATCTAGCAATTACTAATAATTTAAAATATTTTGGTCTTTATTATCGAAAAACTAACCCTATCTTGCCAATGAAACCAACCTTTGATGATGATCTTACCAAACAAAAATTAGAATTAGCAGATTGTTACTCCTCTCAAAAGAAAGTCTGCCATAACTTAGGACATATGTTCCCATATGAAAACTGGATCAGCTACGATGAGTGGCATTGATCCAGTTTTTTATCTAATATTTGTTTTATCAATCAAACGATAGTAATCTAACTTTCGTTCAAGATTCTCTTCATAATTTAATTCAAAGTAACAGGTATATAAAATATCAAAAATATATAAAATTGATAATCTAGTTGAAAAAGATGAAATTTTTTTATAATGATTTTCACCAGAGCTAATATATAGGTGATGATCTGGTTTCACTTCTTTTATAGGATAATTATATGAGGAAATTAAAATAATTGGTGTTTTCCGTTCCTTCAAGATTCTAAATAAGATATCTGAAATAATTCCTCTACCGCTATATGAAACAATAATCGCTAGATGTGAGTTATCACTAGAAGCAGCCTGAAGTCGTTGTTGATATTCATCAATCGGCACATTTATACTCACACCAATTTCCTGCATTTGAAATTGAAAGTTTTGTGCAAAGTAAATATTTCCAGCTGATGTATATACATCAATGACTTGAGCCTTTTTCATTGTTGAAACGACTCGCTTAAGCTGGTCTAAACTAAATAAGTTAGCAGTAGAACTTAAGGTTTGTTCATAATCTTCTTTTAGCTTATGAATAATTTCATAATGTGTCTGAAATTGCTTAACAGGAAAATTAAAGTCAAAATTCTCTGTACTTTTTAAATACTCTTCTAAAGAACTAGTGATTTTTAGCTTCAGATCAGCAAACCCTGATAATTCAAGCTTATCACATAAGCGATAAATCGTTGCTGTTGAGACATAACAAACTGTGCTTAAATCTTTTGCAGTCATTTTTAAAATACGATCTGGATGCTCTAAAATATAGTCTGCAATGATTTTTTCATTATTCGATAGAACTTTACTATTCTTTAATTTCATTAATATATTCATCTTTATTCACCACTTTTATTTTACAATAAACAATACCAAAAAACAGTATTATTTATGTTTTAATATGATGCTAAAAAACTAAATTTAATACTTAGTTTCTTTTATTATCACTATTTTTAATTCTTAAAGCTAATAATTCTAATAAAACATATTCTTAAGTTTGTTCAACTTTAATGATTTTAAAATTAAGGTACTGTAGCTCTTGACCAAACGATTTTATTACCTGTTTTTAATAGTTCATAATTAAGCAACAAATCATTATAAATTACAATTACTGGTGATGAAAGAATACTCATGATAGCTTGTATCAATAAAGCTAAGCGTTTTTTGTGTTCCTTCAGGAATACGACTCAAATGTACACGTTCAGCAAGTGGTAATGATAAAAATTTTACTTCACCAGCAAAGTTATTACAACCTGTTAATAACTGTCCCTATTCCCACATTTAAACCCTGTAGCTAAAATAAAAATACTAATGATTAATATTTTACAATATGTTTATTGTATTTGCATTTTAAAATTTGTTTAAAGTTTATACCACTTATCCCCCTCAATAAAGGATGAATAGACATAGCCATTATCAAACACTCCAAATATAGAAATCGCTATACAATCAATTTCTAAAAAATGTAACAGTACTATATTTAAAACATCATAAATACCTTGAATTATAATACTATCCTTAATAATCCGCTTTTCATAAATCATCAATAACTCTTTCCCATATAGATGGTAATCAATAAAATTCTTATTATTATCCTGATATACTAATAAATATAAGGTAAGATTATTAGTGTTTTTATTAATAATTTACGGTGATAATTTTATTATTGTTTTATTGTTATTTACCTTATCTAATAATAGTGATTCTTTGATAAACTCAAATAATTTTAAACAATCATAGCTTGCAAATATTAGCGTTGGAATTTTTAAAACTAATTTATTAGGTAGTATTTTTTGTATCCTTGCACATTGGTAAGATATTTGTGGAGCTAAGAGCAGAACATCAAAATCCAATGCTGCTGCCAAGACCTTTTCCCAGCCAACTGCTTGAAATTGATAATTCAATTCTAATAATTCTGCCGTTTGGCTAAGTTTTTCAGCAAAATAACTAGTCGTCAAACCGCTAGAGCATGATAATAAAATTTTTAAAACAGGTTGTTTGATCGTGTTATAAATACATTCTATCATCTCTTCAAAAAGTCTTTTAGCGTGTCCTAAATTTTGCATTTGAAAATGAATATAAAATTCTAATTTATTGTCATTATTATTCATGACACAAAGCTCAATAATATTAAAACGATTAAAGGTTACACGACTTAAACTATTTTCAGCTTCAATAAGTATAATATTGGAATCATTATCATTGAAATACAATTTATAATCCTTACTAGTTTGTAGTAAGATCCATTTTTTTAAATACTCTACATAAAGCTCGCTTAAAAATTCATCCATAAAATTATCTCCTAGAGACAAGCTATTCGTTAATGATTTCAAGCGCTCGTTTTAGCACATTGGCACCATTCATCATTCCATAATCACGCATATTAATTACTTCTACGGGAACTTTACCCTCAGCGGCTTTTTGCAGACCTGTTAACTGGTGCCTAACTTGTGGCCCCAACATAACAATATCCCAATCTAATAAAACTTTTTCCGCCTGCGTAAACCCCATTGCTGTGACTTCTAATTCAAGCTGTTGTTCTTTTGCCGCTTTTTCCATCTCTCGAACAAGTATACTCGTTGACATACCAGCATTACATACTAACAATATTTTCATCTCATTCACCCCTATTTATTATAAAAATCATCGTACATTTTAAGCGCTGCAGCTAATACTTTCTCTCCATTCATCAATCCGTAATCACGCATATCAATAACATCAAACGGAATCTTCCCTGCTAATATTTTCTTAACATTAGGAATAACATAACGAACTTGCGGTCCTAACAGTAATACATCAAATTCGCCTAAATGCTGTTCCAATGTTTTTTCACCAATCGCTTCAACACTGACTTCCAGTCCTCTATTATCGGCTTCCTCTTTCATCTTGTTCATTAATAAGCTGGTAGACATCCCTCCAGCACATGCTAACATAATTCTAATCATTTTCTTTTCCTCCTTGACTCCATTGTAAAAACTATTTGGATATAAAAAAATCGTTTTCTATTAAAACGAATTTTTCTTTTAATATATTGCCCTATTTACATAAAAATTATGAGAAATTTATTTCATCATTATAAGAATAACTACCAGTTCTAATAGTTATATCTTAATATCAAACCAAAATAAATTACATAAAAAAGAGAAGATACTGCTACCTTCCCCTGAATTCCTAATCTATATCTTAATAATAATGACGTTCAAATGTAGCATATTTCTTATTTAAAATGATATATGCAACAATCAAGATAATTCCAGCACCAGCACAAATAGCACCATCTAAACGTAAACTCCCTACCGGAATATCAATGCTCATTCCTAATAGACGATTTCCAATAGTAAACTCCATTGCACTAACAACTAATGGCATAAATAAACCAACTACAATACCTGAAATAACAGCAGCGATTCCACTAAATAAAGTCCATTTATAAAATGATTTATTAATCAAACCAAGTAAAACTGCTGTTAAAATAATTCCCACCACACAAATAATTCTCGTTGGAGTATCACTTAAAGTTTTATAAGTTTTAATAAATTTTTGTGTTCCTGGTGTTGTTTTTTGGACCTTTTCAACGGTACTTACAATTTTATTTTGTAAGGCACCATTTTCATCAGTAATCTTACTTTGAATTTGTTCACGCTGCTCTGTAGTGATTTTTTTACCAATTGCTTCTTCGATTGCAGGAATATTTTCATCAACAGCTTTAGATAATTGTGCAGCAATCGCAGCAGTATCAACATCACTACCATTTGCTACAGCTGCTGTAATTTGATCTAATAAATCGCTCGTCACATCATTTAAAGCACTATTATTTTTTACTGCTTCCTCAACTTTCTTGATATTTTCATTACTTACATCAGGAAATGCTTGATTAAGTACTTCTTCAATCCCGTTACTTGCCTCTTGAACAACGACAGCATTTGTAATTGCTTTAGTTGACATTGTCTTAATTGATAGATTAACACATAGGAGCATAATCAAACATAACATGACAATTGTTAATACTACATTTCCAAATTTCTTCATTTCTTTCTCCTCAATAAGATGCCTTGTTCCAATTTCTAAACTATAAGATATCTTTTCTAATGTATTTATTATAGTTTTTTTTATCTCTTAAGTCAAAAAGAGTGCCAAATCACACTCTAATTATACCGTTTTCTGCGGTTTGTATCTTTAACAATATAAATTGGTCGAGCTTTATTTTCCATATAATCTTTAGACACATATTCTCCTAATATTGCAATTAATAACATTTGTGTTCCACTTAAAAATAAAATTAAACAGACAATCGTAGTATATCCACCTACGCTATTTCCAAACATCAATGTTGAAATCGCTGTATATAACGATAAAATAATTGAACCAACAAATAGGATAACACCAAATATTCCTGCTATCTTTAGTGGAGCAGTAGAAAATGAGAAAATTCCTTCTAAAGCATAAGAAAATAAGCTTTTAAAATTCCATTTAGTAGAACCAGCAGCCCTTTCTACATTATTAAATGGTAACCACTTTGTCTCAAAACCAACATATGAAAATAAACCTTTCATATAACGATTATACTCTCTAATTTCTAAAATTGAATCAACCATAAGACGACTCATCATTCTAAAATCTCCTGCACCATCACTCATATCCAATTTTGATAATTTTTGCATCACCTTATAAAATGACTTACTTAAGAAATTTCTTAATCTACCTTCACCCTCACGATCCATTCTTTTTCCAGCACAACAATCGTAACCTTCTTGACTTACTGCCTGATACATCGGTGCCAGCAATTTTGGGGGATGTTGAAGATCTGCATCCATGATTACACAATAATCACCGGTTGATTTTTCCAAGCCAGCGAACATCGCTGCTTCTTTTCCAAAGTTGCGAGAAAATGAATAATAGTCACAATGGTGATCTTTAGCACAGATCATCTTTAATAAATCAATTGTATGATCATGACTACCATCATCAATAAATAAGATTTCATAATCAATATTTTCAATCGTTTCAAGTTCTTTAGTCACTTCCTTATGGAATAATGGAAGTACTTCCTCTTCATTATAACAAGGTACGATTACACTAATTTTGTCCATATTCATGTCCTCCTTTGGCAGCAAAAATCTTAAACTTGCATAGCCCATAATTTGAAACTACTGTAATTACACTAACTACTACTTTTGATAACATCTCATTTGCAGATAATAACTGAATAAAAATAAATAATAATCCGCTTTCAACTAATAATGTCCCTAATCTTAAAATAAAGAATTGATAAGCTTCTTTTCCAGTTTCATTAGCACTTTTAAAAACAAAATGTTTATTAGCCCAAAAAGCGAAGATAACAGCACCAACCCAAGAGATTACATTTGCAAAAAGCCAGCCCTGATCCATCATTGTAATCACAAACCAATAAATTACAAAGTTAATTAGCGTTGTGCATCCACCTACAAATACATAACTAATTAATTCTTTCAAATCCTTTTTCATTCTTTTTCCTTCTCCCTTGAAATACTAACCATATAAAACCCACACCACTACAAACATAACCAACATTTTTCATTGGAGCTTTAAATATAATTCTAATCTGGTGTTGTCCTTTAGAAATCTTTGCTCCTAAAAATGCTTTATTTACACACTCCTTAGCAACTTCTTTGCCATCAATTAATACCGTATAGCCATTTTGATACGGTAATGAAGTAACTAAATAGCCATCATTACTAACATTGATTGTTCCTTCTACAAGATTGCCATCTTGATTATACGAGCCAACTAATGCATCAATTTCTTGATTACGGTTTTTGATTACATCATAGTCAATCGTAGAAACTTTTATATTCTTTAAATCATAACGTCCATTACTGAAACTAATACTAAGTTGGTCAAGCAATTCATTTTGACTTAAAACATATGTAAAATGCGTATTATGATTTGGATAAGCAGCACTTGAACTAGATAACTTATTTTTTACCCCATTAATCGTAATACTCGTATCTTTACGCTTAATTAATTTAACTTTAGCTAAATCAAATTCCACAATTAAAATCTTATTAGTTAAATCTTGATTGATCCCTAATTCTAATTTACCCGTCTTTTTAGTGTTAATACGATAGCCATCATTTAATTTAGTTATTTGTAAATTATCGCTTTTTTCTTTTACAACTGTTTCTAGTGCAACCGTAGCTGCCTTACTTTGATAATTACTCTGACCGCCTGCAACAACCACATTATTATAAATAGTGTCTAATGTTTGTGGGTAATCTAGACGATCAAACTGCACAACATCATAGCTATTACTAGTTGCATAAACAAGCGGCAATACTTTATCATTTTGATATAGATTATTACCAATTGCTTGATATCCCATCGGTACTACATTTTCACTATAGAGCGTCTTCACTCCCATCATTCCTTGAAAGAAAATATTTGAATTTGATAGACAAGCGACACGATTTTTAATACTAATAGGATTTTTAATAATATCGTAATAAAAATGATTATAGAGCCTATTACTAACGGAACTATAGATTGAACTTCTAAGCTCGTTATTACTAACTTGATTGACAGTGTTCAATGACTGTTTAAAAATATCATATCGACCATCTTTTTCTACTTTAATATTTTTTAAATTCGAAACTTGTTGATAAGTGTCTTTTGTAACAAAACTCTCTTTTTGATTATTAACATAGCTAATTATTAAAGGCATTACCAACAATAAATATAAAGTTCGTTCAGTTATTCTTAGATACAATAATATCCCAACCAAACAAATTATAATATCTAAAATAACTAATGGCTCTTTATAAAATAAGACAATTGGTAAAATAAGTAGCACAATTAATTTTAAATCCAATTTAATTTGTGATTGTTTATACTCATTGATTGTTTGAATTACTACATAAATAATCAATGGTGTAAAAGGAAGCAAAATCTTGGCCCGAGGATATAAAAAACCATTTAAGACAAAACTAAAGATCGGGATAAATAATAACAATAATAGCCAGATCGATAATTTTCTCGTTTCTTTTAATTTTAAGCTTAGAACTAAACCTGCCCATGCAACAAAGCCTAATCCACAACCATAAGCATTATACAATAGGGCTTTAAAATCACCTCGTGGCACTACTAACGACATCAAATCAAGTGAGCCGCCACTACTTTGATGGTTTTCCAGCATAACATAGGCAGTTGGAATTAAAAGAATTCCACAAATAAGCACTCCGATCAATAACGGCTGAATAAATAAACATAACTTTTTAAAAGTAATTAGGTTTTTCAATCGATACATTTCAAAACAATAATATGTAAAAATTGTTAGTAAAGCTGAAATTGCAAAAAAATAACTATTTGCAATTATTAGAACCACTGCTCCAATTAATAACCCTTGCTTTTGATTTTTAATATATGTATCTACCGCGATCAATGCCAAAAGCACTCCAGGCATATAATCAACAAACATGATTTGGCGGTGACTTTGGAATAATACAGAAGAAGATAATAATAATACAGCTCCAACTATACATAGCGTTGTGCTAAACTGTTTGCGTTTCAACCATATATAGGTCAGGTTAACACTTAAAACTAAATTTATTATCATATAGGTAATTATAATATCTTTCATTGCTATTCCAGGAATAAGACAGCCAATTAATATGTCAGGTCGAAACAATCCATAATAAGATATATTATAAATATTTTGACCACCGCCGATATTAAATGCAAAATCGGGGAAAAATGATTTTGTCTCTAACATCGTCTTCCGAATATAATCAGCTAGATTGACATGTTGCGATAGCCAATCAGTATTAGCTCCAAAGATACTAGAAGAAGGCGTGATGACTATGATCATCACTAAGGTTAAACATGTTAAAAATATAATTGGGTAAAACTGCTTTTTTTTCATTACTATCATTCTCCTGCTCACATTATCGTATATATTCCTTAAGAATCACCTAAAGAACATCTAAATATTTCTTAATTTTCATTTTACTATCTTCTTAATTTCCATTATGATGTATAATAAATACGAAAGTTGGTGAATATATGACGAACAATAAAATTTTAATTGTCGATGACAATCCTGAAATTAGAGAAGTATTAAATGTTTTGCTCTCAAGTGAAGGTTATGATGTGATTGAGGCTAAAGATGGCCAAGAAGCAATTGATATGGTTAGTGATGATATCGATTTATATATTCTCGATATTATGATGCCTATAATCAATGGTTACCAAGCCTGTGTTGAAATTAGAAAAAAATCTAACGCCCCAATCTTATTTTTAACAGCAAAAGGTCAAGAAAGTGACAAAACACTTGGTTTTTCTAGTGGTGGGGATGATTATTTATCAAAACCATTCTCTTATAATGAATTAACGACAAGAGTGAAGGCATTGTTGCGTCGATACTATGTTTATCAAGGTAAAATGGAAAAAGAAGAAAATAATGATGACAACATTGTTTACAATAATATTACTATTAATCCTAACAGTGAAGCAGTGTATCTAAACGGAGAACAAATTGAATTAACTTACCTAGAATACCAAATTCTTTATCTTTTATTAAGTAATCGTAAAAGAATTTTTTCAACGCAAACATTGTATGAGAGTATTTGGAATGAACCTTATTATTATAGTGCTAATAACACAATTATGGTTCATATTCGAAATCTTCGTAAAAAAATAGAGAGTGATCCTCAAAATCCAAAAATAATTAAAACAATTTGGGGTAAGGGTTATCGTTGTGATTAAAAATTTCTTTAATAAATTAAGTATTCAAATTAGTGCCATTATCATTATTTGTGGAACCTTAGGGGTGGCAACTTTTTGTCTACTTTATGCCGGTAAAGAAAGTTTCTTTGAATTTACCCAAAACTTAGGAGTCATCTCTGAAAATACTGAAGCTTATGCAAATAATATTGAAAATCAAATTATTGATCAAAATGTATCAATTACTGATGTCGATACTCTAGATAAGATCTTAGGTACTAGCGATATTTATAGTGTCAATCTATATAATAAGGCTGATAACCTTGCCATTACTGGTTCTTTTGCTACCATGCTTGACAATTTTATCATCGGTTCAACAGTATATGATACTGAAGCAATTTATAACGGTGACGATTATAGTACAGAAATTGAGTTAAAAGATGGAACCATTGAAATGTATGTTTACTCATATGCTTTAGCTAAATTAGTCGTTCCTTACATCGTTGCCTCAATTGTCATTGCCTTATTTACCTTTTTACTTCCAACCTTTTTATTTATTCGACGTAAAGTAAATTATATGACAACATTAAAAAATGAAGTTACAATTATGTCACAAGGTGATTTAGACCATACAATCAAAATTAATAGTAATGATGAAATTGCAGAATTATCTAATCAAATTGATAATCTTCGCCTAACCTTAAAAGACAACTTTGCTACTGAAGAAGCTAATCGCAAAGCTAATTATGAATTAGTTACAGCACTTTCTCATGATTTGCGAACTCCTTTAACTTCTTTAATGGGATATTTAGATATTATTAGACTAAAGAAATTTAAAAATGAAGATCAATATAATTTATATTTGAAAAATTCAATTGATAAAGTAAATCAAATTAATGAACTAGCAAATAAAATGTTTGAATACTTTCTCGTCTTTAGTAAAGATCAAGATACTGAATTATCTAAGATGTCACTCGGCGTAATTTACGAATATATTTTAGAAAATATTGGTGTCTTAGAAGAAAATGGTTTTGAAGTAATCAAAAACATTAAGCATTCTGATTACTTTATTCGCGGTAATATTAATTTAGTCAAACGAATTATTAATAATGTTTTTTCCAATGTCTTAAAATACGCAGATATTAAACAGCCCGTTTATATCACTTTATTGATCGATGAAGATATTGAAAATCTAGGCTTAACGATTAAAAATACAAAAAAACATAGTGCTAACTATATTGAAAGTAATCAAATCGGTCTTAAAAGTGTCCAACAAATGATCAAGATTCACGATGGTACTTTTACAGTCCTTGATGAAGAAAGTACTTTCACAGTATCAATTACAATTCCTTTAATGCAATAATTAGTGTATAATGTTGCTATAATTTTAATTAAAAGGAGATATTATGCAGGCAATAGCAAAATTTCATAAAGTATCTAAAGAACAATTTATAATTGATTTCAAGGACAGTTTTCCTAAATATGATGAGGCAGCCATTAATGATATATATGCTTCAATTAAATTACCTAAGCGCGCTACTATCGGTTCTGCGGGTTATGACTTTTATACCCCTATCGATTTCATTTTAAAACCTCATGAAACAATTAAAATTCCTACTGGAATTAGAGTTTCTATCAACGATGGGTGGGTTCTTGCTATCTTTCCAAGAAGCGGACTTGGTTTTAAATATCGTTTACAATTAAACAATACAGTTGGAATCATTGATAGTGATTATTTCAATAGTGACAACGAAGGTCATATTTTTATTAAAATAACTAATGACAGTAATGAAGATAAAACAGTTGAATTAAAAGCTGGTCAAGGTTTTGGACAAGGAATCTTCCTACAATACGGTATTGTTGAAGATGACAATACGACTGATGAACGTAATGGCGGTTTTGGTTCAACAACTAAATAAAAAAATCAGATGGTTGATTATAGTGAACCATCTGATTTTTTTATAAGTTATTTTTATTTTCTTGATAATGTTGTTTAAATTTAATTGCTATTATTAAACAAACAATAATTCCTATTAAAAATGGAATCGCTGAAAAAAAGGCAACGTACGGTGGAAAACTAGTCGTTTTATGATGTTCAATCAAACAATATTGATATGCCACAACAATACATAATAAATGTGATAAAAATAAAGTCAACCCCAAAAAACTATAATACATATACTGATAAAATTTCATTTCATCCACCTCCATATGACTTTGTTATGATTCATTTATTCCTTCTTTTATCATTATAACATAGTATTTTTTATCAATTCCCATGATTCCCTATTTATTTACAAAATCTTTAGTAATATGTTATCTTTTTGATAATATATTAGTATAGGAGGGAATTATTATGGATATTTTAATGA
Organism: Thomasclavelia ramosa DSM 1402; assembly: GCF_014131695.1. Taxonomy (NCBI): domain Bacteria; kingdom Bacillati; phylum Bacillota; class Erysipelotrichia; order Erysipelotrichales; family Coprobacillaceae; genus Thomasclavelia; species Thomasclavelia ramosa. Next base: position 268,172 of record NZ_CP036346.1, on the reverse strand, counting down.
AATATGCTAAAAAGAAAACTGTTTTTATTTTATCGACAGTTTTGTCAGGGATAGTTACATTATTGTATTTAATCTCAAAATTCGGTCCAACAACATCATCTAATGTTAATATCAATGATATTAATGAATTAGCTGGAACGATTGGATCAATGGTTACAATTATTCAAATTATATTTTATCTATTTATTATATTGGCCATTGTAACCGCCATTCTTAGTGGAGTTTATTTTTTCAAAAAAAATAAGCAAGAATACGTGATGCTAGGGGAATTCATCGTTTCATGTATCAACTCAATATTATTACTATTATCAATGTCCGGAATCAATGTTATTTGTAAGATTCTTAGAGTTGCAATTAGTGGTGATTATTCATCACTTATGACTATGGATTCAGCACGATTACTTAGTTCCGTAACTAGCGCTGCAAGCAACCTTAAATATTTTATGTATTTATCAATTTTTGTATTTATTATCAATATTGTTTTATTATTAATTGTTAAAAAAATTATTAATATTGAAGGGTTTCATTTCAATTTTGATGAACCAGTTGTAACTGCTGTTCCAGCTCAAGAACCTGTTCATGAAGATTCTACAACTGTCGAAGACGATTCTACGATAGCTGATAATGAGTTAACACAAGAAAACGGAGAAACTGAAACTAACACGGTTGAACCTAATGCTTCTGAAACTAAACCGGCAACTATCAATACACAAAAAATCAAAGACTTCTTTAAAACAAAAAACGGAAAAATAACGATTGGTGTTGCTGCTGCTCTTATTGTTTGCTTTGGTGGTTATAAAATATATGATACATTCTTTAATTATACTAGTATTGATCTAGGTAAAAATATTACTGTTGAATTTACCGGGAAAGACGGAAGTGGTTATATAAAAGATGTTGAAAGCAATATCGATTATGACAAAAATAATTCTGATTTATCTAACTTTGTTAGCAGCACTTATACTGACTATGATTTTTCTGGAGATCTATCTAATGGTGATAAAATAACTGTAACGATTAAATACTCAGAAGAATTGGCTAAAGCAAATAAAATCAAAGTAACTAATGATTCTAAAACTTTTACTGTTAAAGGTCTAATTGAAAAATTTAAAGATAGCAGTAAAATACCAGAAAAAGTTATTACTCAATTAAAAAAAGAAGCTGACAAAAACATAAAGAATCGCTATAAAGATGGTTATTCTTTTACTTATAATCATGAATTTAATTCTCTTTGGTTTGCCAAAGGGGAAGATGATGATAACGACAGTGTTATTGCTATATATAAAATTGACGAAACATATACCTCATCATTCAGTGGCCAACAAGACGTTGAAACTTACTATGCCGCAATCTATGTCGATGATGTTGATTCTGCCTATTTAGATGAAAAGTCACATTATTGGTATGGGGCTTCTTTATATGGCAGTGATGGTAAAGAATTATCAGATCTAAATGCATTGGAAACTGCTTTAAAAGAAAAATTTGATGATCAAACTTTAGAATTAATCAAATAAAAAACTAAAACCACTTTTTAAAATATTTAAGAAGTGGTTTTTTTATTCCAAATCAAACTGATTATTAAATTATTTTCACTTATCTTAGCAGTTACACTTCCATCTCAGTAAATTCTTTAACAATAGCTAATCCTAAGCCAGTATTTTGTTTTGTACGAGAAATATCAGAAGTATAAAACTCATCGAATATTTGTTCAACTATGATTGGCTCATCTAATCGATTTTTGAATTGAAAACAAATTTCTGCTCCCGTATTAATAGAAATATAAATATCTCCACGGCTATGCTTCAAAGCATTAATAATTAAATTATCAAAAATTCTCCGTAAGATCCGTTCATTACTAAGCATCTCTATTTTTTTATTACCTTTAATATAGATCATCCGCCCTTGACTATTAAAATCTTGATAATAACAAACTAACTCTTCTTCAAAAATACGATTAATATCTAATAACTTTAATTCAAATTTTTCTTCATTGGAAATGATTTTAGTAAAAGTAAAAAAATCTTCTATCAATTACGATAGCTGTTTTAACTTATCAATAATAATTGATTCATATTTATGCTGTTCTTCTCCACTTAGCTCATATTTTTGCAACAATTCGACATAGCCAAGGCCGAAGTTAATGGCGTTTTTAAATCATGAGAAATATTTACAATTGTTTTTTGCAAACTATTATTTTTCTTTTCAATATCAATCTCTAATTTTCTAAACGTTAGCATCATTTCATTTACTTCTTGTAATAATTCTCTAAGTTCAAGATTCCCGTTAGTTGTTGTAATCAAAGCATTAGTATCAAGCCCACTTATTTTATTAATATCATTAGCCGCTTTTCTAATACTTTTTTTAAATTAAAAATATAACAGGTAGCAATAAGCAGTAAAATGATCAAAATTATCACTATTACTAACATTCAGCTACCTCCTGATTATTTAATATTGTATCGTTTAAAATACGTTACTCCTATCATACTTGAAGCGATGATCAATCCAATTCCTGTTAAAATTCCTGTTAACAATGTCTTTATTTCTATCTGTCCAATAACTGCCATGTCCCGAAGAATTGTTTCAAACTCAAATTGCATGATTATACTACCATCAATATTAAAAACAGTAATAATTGTCATTAATAGCATCTGTGATACCATAACTAACACGATTGCGATTGCATTATATCGTGATGTTTTTTGTGTTATTGCGGCAATCATCACTAGTACGCTCATTATACCACAAAAGATCGGCAACTGTCGCAGCATAATTATTGTTATATCTAAAAAGCTAGAATAATGACTCGGTGCATTAAAGATAATATTACCAAAATAACCTAAATAAGTACTGATTGCTATTATTGCTATCCCTAATCCCCATGTCAAAAGGAGCTTAGCGAAATAGTATGTCGTCCGTGAAACATCTGTAGAGATAACATTTTTAGCAGTATGATTAGCTAAATCAACACAAATAACTGCAAAGACTACAAAAATCAGTACATAGTACAGATTCCCATTAACTTTCATCATCCCTTCATCTAATAGCTCATTACTCTCACCAGCTACCTTTCTTACATCTTCTGGAGTTGCTAAATCATCTTCTTTAGTTACTTCTGAATTACTCGTTAACCCGCCACTTATTCCAATATGACCTGGCGATCTTAAATAAATTGAAACACTGCACAGTGCGATGATTGCTAGAAGACAAACATAAATTCCTTTTCCTTTAAAAATCCTAAATAAATCAGCTTTAATGATATTCAACATTCTATTCACCATCCCTAATAATATTTTTAAAATACTCTTCTAACGATACTCCAATTTCACTAATTGCATAAAGTTCAATTCCCTTTTCAACTATTGCCTTACTAACAATGTGTTGTGCATCTAAATAATCATATAGACGAATTTCTTGATCATTTAAGACTTTGTAATTAGCTGTCTTTAGTTCTTCTTCTAATAAGACACTAGCTTTTTTTATATCATTTACCTTAAGTAATAAACAATGACTACACTCATTATCTAACTGTTCTTTTGATAATTCTTTAACGATCTTACCACCTTCAAGAATTCCAAACTTATTTGCTACTAAATACAGTTCTGATAAAATATGACTAGAAATCAAAATCGTTATATTTTCTTGTTGTAATTGCAATAACATTTCTCTAATCTCACTAATTCCTAATGGATCTAAACCATTGATTGGTTCATCTAAAATTATAAAATCAAGATTATTTAAAATTGCTAAAGCAATTCCTAAACGCTGCTTCATTCCTAATGAAAACTGTTTAAATTTCTTTTTACCAGTATTATTTAATTTAACCTTTTCTAGTACTTCCTCAATCTTGTGACGATTAATAATTCCTTTTAAAATACAGTAATACTTTAAATTATCATATGCTGATAAATTAGGATAAAACGCTGGACTTTCAATCATACATCCCATCCTATTTTTACTATCCCTCCTACCCTTTTACTGTATAAAAAAAGAGTTAAATAACTCTTAATCAATTCTTAAATAAGTCTTAATTCCGTTATCCTTTTATTTTATAACCAATTCCCCAGACTGTTTCTATATACTCTTGATTTGGATTAGCTTGTTTTAACTTACTACGAATCTTACTAATATGAACATTTAGCGTATTATCATCACCTGAATCTTCGTGGTCCCAAACCATTTCAAATAAAATATCTTTTGTAAAAACACGAGTTGGACTTTCTAATAATATTTTTAATAGTTTAAACTCAATTTTAGATAAATTTATTTTTATCTCATTACAAGTCACTTTATAACTATTTTCATCAAGAATAATATCTTTATAAGTAATTAGAGCTGATGAAAAAGCTACTTGCCGATGCTTTAATTGTATCTTTACTCTTGCTAAAAGTTCATTATTATCAAATGGTTTGATCAAATAGTCATCAGCTCCCAAAGTAAATAGGTCAAGTTTTGTATCCATTTTATCGATTGCAGTTAAAATAATCACCGGTAAATCTTTCTTCTTTTTGATTTCCTTAATTACTTCCTGACCACTAAGACCCGGTAACATCAAATCCAAAAGTACTAAATCTACATGTTCATCTAATAAAAGTAATGCCTCTGTCCCAGAATAAGCACTAACACTTTCGATACAATTTAATCTTAATAGATCATGAATCATATTATTAATATCATTGTCATCTTCTACGATCAATATTTTTACCATTGTTATACTACATTCCTTCACTTACACAGTGATAGTATAACACAATATACCTCTCCAAGACATATTGGTTTTAAGAGCTTATCTTTGTATTTCTAATAAGAAAAAGAAGTATCTAAGTTTAGATACTTCTGGATTATGAATTATGAGCAAATTGTGAATTATACAATTTTTCATACTCACCTTGTTTTGCTAATAATTCTTCGTGTGTTCCTTGTTCGACGATATCACCATTATTGATTACTAAAATCAAGTCAGCACTCTTAATAGTTGATAGACGATGGGCAATAACAAAACTTGTCCGCCCTTTCATAACCCGCTGCATTGCTTCTTGCAGCATTTTTTCTAAACGGGTATCAACCGATGAAGTCGCCTCATCAAGAATCAAGATTTGAGGATCTTTTAAGATTGCTCGGGCAATCGTTAATAATTGTTTCTCCCCTTGCGAGATGTTATTGGCTTCTTCATTTATATGTGAATTATATCCATCTGGCAGAGTTCTAATAAAATGATGAACATTGGCCATTTTAGCAGCATTAATAATCTCATCTTTGCGAGCATCCAAACGACCATAACGAATGTTATCATAAATTGTTCCAGAATATAGCCATGTATCCTGTAAAACCATTCCAAACATAGAACGTAACTCTTCCCGTGGTAAATCACGAATATCAACGCCGTCTATTTTAATACTACCACCTTTAACATCGTAAAAACGTAATAGTAAATTAATAATTGTTGTTTTTCCTGCTCCAGTCGGTCCAACAATTGCAACCATCTGACCACTTTTAACATTAACATTCAAATCTTTCATTAAGTTTTCTTCATAATAACCAAACTTAACATGTTCAAAATCAACATTTCCAGCCACTTCGCTCAAATGTTTAGGCGGATTAGCTTCCGGTACTTCTTCCGGTTCTTCCAATAACTCAATCACCCTTCCTAGTGCTGCAAAAGCAGACTGAATTTGTGATGATAAGTTAGATATTTGCGATAAAGGATCATTAATTTGCCAAATATAACGAATAAAAGCTTGTAACTGCCCAACTAAAAATGTTCCTGCAATTACATCAGCAGTTCCCACTACAGCAACTGCCCCAATTGCTAAATAAGTAACTAATGCATTTAAAGGTGCAATCGTTGACGAAACGAATTGTGCTTTAAAGGCATTTTCTTTTAAATTTTCATTAATTTTTTTAAATTTTTCAACTGATTCCACTTGTTGATTATATAATAAAATTTCATTATATCCTGTATACATTTCAGTTACAGTACTATTTAATTCACCAAGCGCATCTTGTTGCTTTTTAAATAATTTTTGACTTTTTCCTACAACTAGCTTAGTTACTAATAGCGATAATGGAATAATCATCGTTCCAATAATTGCCATCTTAGGATTAATCATATACATCATTGTTAACGCTAAAGTAACAGTTAATACTCCACTGACGATCTGCGTAAAACTTTGTTGTAGAGCGTTAGAAATAGCATCAACATCATTAGTAATTCGACTTAAAACATCTCCAAAATGATGATTATCAAAATATCTTACTGGTAATTTACGAATCTTATTTTGTAAAGCATTTCGAAGATCTTCCATTGCTTGCTGAATTGCATTCGTCAAATAAACTACTGAAATCATTTGAGCAACTGTTTTAATAATATAAATGACTACTAAACTAAGTACAATTTTAATAATTGCCCCAAAGCTAATATCCACACTTGTTAAACTACTGCTTTTAGCAACATCGCTCGCTAATTGAGTAGTGATCATTCCTTCAAATGTTGGTGCTAAAACCATTGAAATATTGAAAGCAAAAATCATTAGGATAGCAATAATAAATTGCCATTTATACGGCTTAATAAATGGTATTAAACCCTTTAAACTTTTTTTAAAACTATATTTTTTATGCATTTGCTAATTCCTCCTCACTTAATTGAGAAGTTGCAATCTCATGATAAATTTGACATTCCTTTAATAATTGATGATGTGTTCCTTTTCCTACGACCTTACCTTCATTTAAAACAATGATCTGATCTGCCTCCATAATACTAGAAATTCTTTGAGCTACAACTAGCATGATTGATTCGGTCATTTCTTTTTTTAACTCTTTCCTTAAAATTGCATCTGTTTTAAAATCCAATGCTGAAAAAGAATCATCAAAGATATAAATTTGAGCTTTACGAACTAATGCCCGAGCAATACTTAATCGTTGTTTTTGACCACCCGAAACATTTGTCGCTCCTTCACTGATTTCTTCATCAAAGCCATTTTCTTTTTCCATTATAAATGGATAAGCCTGCGCAACTTTAGCAGCATATTCTACTTCTTCATCACTAGCATCCTTTTTCCCAAAACGAATATTATCAGCAATTGTCCCACTAAATAATACTGCTTTTTGAGGAATCACACCTAATTTATCTCGTAATTCTAATACATCATAATCACGAATATCTTTCCCATTGATTTTAATACTTCCACTACTAACATCATAAAATCTTGGTACTAAATTCACTAATGTACTTTTACCAGAACCAGTACTTCCAATAAAAGCAATCATTTCGCCTTTGTTCGCTTTAAAAGAAACATCCTGAAGAACCGGCTCCTCACCATCAGGATAAACAAAAGTTACATGATCAAACTCAATACTTACTTTTTCATCAAAATCGCTATCTGCAGGTTTATTTTTAATTATTGGATCTAAATTGAAGACTTCTTCAATTCGTTTCGCTGACACTTCAGCCCGAGGATACATCATAAACACCGTACAGAAAAGCATAATCGAAAACATCGCATGGAATAAATAATCCATGAAAGCAACAAGCTGTCCAATTTCTAAAGAACCAGTAGAAATTAGATGAGCTGCTACCCAATATATTGACAAACCAGCAACATTCATCAGCATAAAGAAAATTGGCTGTGTCATGGTCATAATTTTAAATAATTTTTTTGAATATTTAGTAAAGCGATGATTTGTTTCTTTAAACCGTTTTTGTTCATATTGATCATTATTAAAAGCTCTAATTACTCGAATCCCGCTAAGATTTTCTCTCGAAATACGATTCAAGTCATCTAATGAACTTTGTTGATTTTCTGAAATTGGTTTAGTAATCTTCGCTACTACGACAACCCCAAGGATAATCAACGGAATTGTAGCAGCAATAATATATGATAACGGTAACGAAGCCCGCGCTGTCATAATAAAACTAAAAATAAACATAATTGGTGTCATCAAAGCTGTCCGAAGCAATACGTTAACAAATTGTTGAATTTGAAAAGCGTCATTATTCGTCCTTGTAATCATTGATGATGTCCCAATCTGATTAAATTCATTAGCTGTAAATTGTTGTACTTTAGCAAAGATATCATTTCTAATATCACGAGTAATTGCAGTTGATATTTTTGAACAACAATATCCTAGGGCAATGGTTCCACCCACACCGATAAGTGAAACTAAGGCAATACAGCCACCCATCATATAGATGAAGCTAACGTCTTTATTAGTAACCCCAACATCTATCATTGTTGCTACAATGGTCGGAATTCCTAATTCAACTAAAATAAATCCAAAAACTGAAATTACATTAAAAAAGAATAGTAATTTGTAGTTTTTTAAATACTTTAAGATTAATTTCATATTTTTCTCCTTTCATTGTATTGTGAAGCAACATATCATATGATAAACTATAAGGTAACCTTATAGTCAAGGAGTTATTTAAATGAAAGAAAAATTATTAACATGTGGAACTTTTGCTAAAATATGCGGTGTTGAAAAACATGTTCTTTTTCATTATGACGAGATTAATTTATTTAAACCAGCATATGTGAATGATAAAGGTTACCGCTATTACTCGTATCGTCAATATGATACATTTAAAGTAATTATTGCTTTAAAAAAACTCGGAATGTCGTTAAAAGATATTCAAATATATCTTGATCAGCGCAATCCCCAATTATTTTTAGAGTTATTGAATCAACAAGAAGCTAAATTGCTTGAGTATATTAATGAAATGCAGCAGATTCACGAAATGATCAAAAATTTTCAAACATTTACAACTGATGCTTTAAATGCTAATTATGATGAAATCAAAGTAACTTATTTAAAAGAAACTAAATTATTATTATCTGCTAATCTCGAAAACACTACCTCTAAAGGCTTCGCTGACTTTATGAATGATTACACATCTTTTATTGAAAATAATCATATTATTACTGGCGAATTCGTTGGGGTAATGATGAATGTCGAAAATATTCGTAAAAATCAATTATCTAACTACTCTTATTTATTTACAACAACTAATAATCTGAGTGAACAAATATTTGTTAAAAAGGGTGGTAATTATTTATGTGGCTATCATCATGGAAGTTATGATGGTCTCCGTGACTCATATCAAAGAATCCTCGATTATGCAGAGCTTCATAAAATTAAATTAGGTAAATATGCTTTTGAAGAATATATTATTTTTGATATTTGTGAAGCTTCCAAAGATGAATACTTAACTCGTATTACAATTGAAATAGCAGAATAAAAAAGTAGGTATAAGACTCCCAAGTTAAATAACCAATGGGCAGGAAGATCTTAAATTACCTACTTTTACTTATAATTTTTAAAATTTACTAATTCTATCTTATTTTTATTTAACCATTCACTTAACCAATCGGAACAAAGAAAATCACATTCCATAGGTCTAATAAGAGTAAAAGACGAATGTTCCAAAATATACTGATCTAAAAACCCAGGATGGAAAATAGCTACTGCACAAGGATTATTTTTAATAATATCTAAATGCTCTTCCATATATGTACGAGGATCATACAATCCATGTTCATCTAGGCTCATAAATCCTAATCCAGTAATTCCAAATTCTTTTTCCCACTCTTTATCCAAGCTAGGATTTTCAAAGAATAAATTATTTCTTTGAGCAACATTTTTTAAAGCAATAAAGAAATTATTAGAAAATACTGCATGACCTTCAAAATAATCTGGGTCTCTACCTGTGATTGCTCGAAACTTCGCTAATTGAGCTTCCAGCTCAATTTCACATTCAGCAACATTGATCGTATCTACTTGACGAGCCCGAATCTCTTTACTGGAACAAAAATTACCATTTTTCTGGACTAACGACGGAATCAATTTAGGATCACTCAACGGTTTTCCAACACAAATATTACTGTGCTGTCCTAATGCGATATCTAAATCTTTAACCAACTCATACCCATGCTTAGCACTTGCCATATTAGGCATCATTCCAACACTAGTGATTACACCATCTACTACACTTTTATAAATACCATAATTTACGCCCTCGCTAAACCCGAGGTCATCAGCTCTCATTATTAATTTCATATTTCTCAATACTCTCCTTTACTTTTTTTCTTTTTTTATCTATTTCCTGATTATAAACTCGTTTGATATAATCCAATACTTTTCGTCCGTCAAACGAAGCATATAAACTAATAGGCGGAACTGTTATAATTGTCAGATTCTCTTTTAAACGTCGCTCAAGATTTACTTCTTCATAACGAATTTGAGGCTCCAATAAAATAATGTCATAATTTTTATCCTCAAACTGCTCTGTAGTTAGCGATTCAATCTGCCAATCCTTTTCATCACCAATTACTTTTTTCTTCATATCTAGAACAATCAAATCAGACATTGCTCCAGCAACACTATGTAATAATAAAACTTTAAACGGATGTTCTTTAGTAAACTCATTTAATAACATAATTGCTTTATCTAACACAATTTTACCTGCCATCTTAGTATAATCATAACTATCAATCAGCATTAATGGAATATTAACTTTTTGACAGAGCGGCACAAATTCATTTTGTAAATATGCAATATGTGGAGCCAATAAAATAATATCATAATCTACCAGCAAAACTTGGCCACTGACAACATCACTACATTTAATTTGATATTCGTTATAAATGTCTGCTGCTTCCATTTTTTTTACCAAAAGACTAGTCGACATCCCACCACCACAAACCAAAAGAATTTTTTTCATAGCCTCTCTAACCTTTCAATGATTTCTTTAAAATACTGATAATTAGGATTATTGATTAAATTCCACTGAATTGTACTATCGCTAATAATATTGGAAATTATTTTATAAAAGTCATCTAATTCTTTAATTGCTTTATTTTCAATTGCAGATAATAAAATTATTCTAATTTTATGTTTCTTCCATAATAATGGTTTCTTTAAAATCGTAACAGCTACAAAAGTAGCATTAGAAACCGGTTTATTAGAATGCGGAAAAGCAATTAAATCATTGAATTCAGTTGTTGCCAACGCCTCTCTTTGAAGCACATACTGTTCAAAATCTGCAGGTAGATCATAACTTTTTTTGCACTCATTAATTATTTCATGAATTGCCTCTTCTTTGGAACTAAATGATTCATATGTAAAAAAGAGCTGTTCTGGAAAATAATCTAGTATATTAGCCTGATTTAACTGCTTTAAATTATTTGTTATTTTAATTGTATCCCTTTGATTAATAAGATTATTAATTAAAAAGATTGGAATATTTACTTTAATTGCTAAAGGAACTGTCGTAAAGATACAATCAAACTTAGTTAAACTAATGTTTTCCAGCTCATGCAATGAGCATACTTCAAGATGTTCAATATAATCATTGAAATTTTCTTTAAAGAAATATTCTAATAGACGCGCGCTCCCCACCCCGCTAGAACAAACGACCAAAATATTATTACGATGAAAATTATACTTTTTTTGTTCTAGAGACAAATTAATATGTAAAGCAAAATAAGCTATTTCATCTTCTGATAAAGTACAGTTAAAACGTTGATTGATTACAACACAAGCTTTAACCGCTAATTCATAAGCCATAATCAGCTTACTTTTAATCTCATCCTTTAATGGATTATGCATAAAGGTACCGTACTGAATCCGTTTTACTAATGGAATCAAATGCAAAGATAATGCTAATTGGAGATTTAAATCTGCTTGAAATGGAATATTAGCAACTTTTTCAATTATCATTAACATTTCTTTTACAATATCTAAGATTTCTTGATTTATATAATTATTAGAAAGTTGTTTACTGTTTTTACCACAAAGATGCATAGTTAGATAGGCAACCTCTTCAATTCGATACTCCATTGCCATTATTTTATTCATCAACTCCATAATTGCACAACCTAATGAATATTCTTTCTCTTCTTTAATTTCCTCAAGCCATTCAGAATCAATATTAGCATATTCTTTTTTCATGACCCGATAATAAGCAATATATAAATGCGCAACTAGGTTATCTAATACATCATCACTAATTACATAATCAGCATTTGCAATAGATGAAATTACAATATCTCTAATTCGCTGAAGAATATCAAAGTCCATTTGATACTCTTCGAAATGAGCAATTGCACGTCGTTTATTAATTTCATCACCTTCTAAGTACATACCATAATATGCTTTAGTTGCAATTGTAAGATCAAAATCATGTAAATATTCTCTTAATTCTTTTAAACTTTGTTTTAATTGTGTTCGAGATAAATAAAGTTCATCACATAGATCATCGATTTTAAGATAATTATTACAATCAATAAATCGATTAAACAAATAAGCTAATCGTGATTCCTCTTTACCATTTTGATCTCTTTGTAGATATGCTAAAAAAGTTTCTGGTGTTTCAATTGTTAAACGATAACCAAAACTTCCTGATTCTATTTTAGCACCGCAGATATCTTCATTAATATTCTTAATAATAGTGCGAACCGAACGAGTACTCATTTTAATTACGCTTGATAAATTTGAACCACTGACAGTTTCATGATTCATTAGTTCCAAAATTATCATCTTTTGATTCTTATCCATCATCCGCACCTCCGTTTATATTTTATCATAAAGTATGATAAAGAGGCTGGAAATCCAGCCTAATTTTATTCCTTGATCTGTGCTTCTTCTTTAAGAGCGATGTTATCTTGTGTTTTAAAAAATGGATAATATAAAATTGCAGATACAATAATTAAAACAATTTCTAAAATAATTCCTGATACTCCGCAAATTAACCAGCCATCTAATAATACCGGTGTTCCTGTCGCTCCCATTGCAATTCTTGGTAATGAAACCAGACCACTCTTCATTGCAAAATAAGTAATTAAAATATTAATTTGTGGTACTAAGAAATATGGTAAAGCCATAATTGGATTTAAAATCAGCGGTAATCCAAAAACTATTGGTTCATTGATACTACAACAAGATGGTAAAATTGCTAACCGTCCTAACGTTTTATAGCGATTACTTTTAGCAAGTAACATATCAATAGATAATCCAAGCGTATTACCAATACCACCTAACATTAAGAAATATAACAACCCAACAGTAATAATATTTTGCATTGGTGCCCCTGATGCAAAGGCTGCTTGATTTTCAACTCCAGCCTGCATAAATAGCATCATTGAGAATGGTATCGTTACTTGACCACCATGAATACCAAAGAACCAAAAAACAGACGCTAACAAAGTTAAGACCATATAAGTAATTAGGCTACCTGATAATGCTGATAATGGAGTCGCAATAATACCATAGAACCATTCACTAAACGTTACCCCTGTTAATGAAGCAAAAGCTCCGTTAATGATTAGAAATACTGTCGTTATAACAAAGCCAGGAATTAATGCATTAAACGATTTGGCAACTGTTGGTGGTACACCCTCGGGCATTTTGATGATCCAGCCACGTTTAACAACAAACGTATAAATATAGCCAACTAAGATTCCTACGATCAAGGCCGTAAATAATCCCTTTGAACCTAAATAGTCAAAAGCAATATAACTTGTAGTTGTTTCTTCAACGACAATATTTGCTAGTGGTGTCATAATAAAGAAAGCTAAAATTGACAACAAACCGGCAGGTATGGCATCTGTATTCATGCCTTCATTTCTTATAAAGGCATACGCAGCAGTAAAAGATACATATACTGCTAACATATCAGTTGTAAATTTACCCACTAAACTTAAAACTGTTCCGACCCCCGAGTCAGCTAAAAATTGTTGATATGCATCTAGTGATAAAGTACTCAGCAGAGTAAATATTGCTCCTAAAATAATTAGTGGCATTATTAAATTAAAAGCTGTTGATATTGCTTTTAAAATTTTATTACTCCCTATCTTTGTTGCTAATGGTGCTAAAACATTCTCCATCTTGTCCATTAATTTTTGCATTAAAACTATCCCCTTTCATATTTACAATATCATTATATAATACCCTAATAAAACTAGAAGTCTGTTAATTTCCTGTTATTGTAGGAAAATTATATTTTCTTATAAATATCGATAAATTCTTTAATCAGTGATTTATATAACTGAACTGAAATTAACATATCTTCGGCATGCACTAATAATAAATCTAAATCACTTGAAACTGTTAAACATCCAGCATGAATCTTACTTGCTTCAAGTAATGTTTCGTTACCCTTAATTAAGTATTCATTAGCCTTGACAAAGTTTTGATCTTTGACATATGCTAAGACCTTTTGATAAGCTAGACTGCTTTGCTGGGTTAATTGTATGATTGATATTGTTTCCTGCTCGGTATTATTTATCATATTATCAACTCCTGCTTTTATCATACAAAACCTTCATTTGTATCTAAAGACAGGATATTTCCACTTAGGCGGAAATATTGACAAAGAACTTTTAGTAATTATTTTAATGATACCAAGAAACAAGCAGTTTACCTTTCATTTATTAAGAAAAAATGATAATCTTATAAGTACGGAGGTAACATACATGAAACAAATAAAAAATATAAATATTGAAACTTTAGAAAATAATTTAATTTATCCAATCTATGAAGATCAACTAATTGATCCACAATTAAATAAAGTTCTAGATTACAATCTTGATAAACTTGTTAATAAGAAGTTTAAAGAACTAACTGTAATTCATACTTTAGGAAAATATAAATTTGAAACAATTACATTTATTGGTTTAGGTTCTTCAAAAAAAATAACAAGCAAACAAATAAGAGATATTGCTGCTTTAATTAAATTAGATGAACATGCTACTATTTATCTTGAAGGGATAAACACTGATCATCTTGATATTCATACAATTACAAGAGCTTTTATCGAAAGTTATTTACAAAATTCATATCAAGAACATAAAATTGGTCATGAGCCAAAAGTAATTCATGAATTTGATATAATATTTAGCCAGGCTGAACTTGAAAATGATATCCAATTAGGGAAAGTTTATGGTGAGGGAATTAATTATGCGCGGATGCTTAGCGATACACCATCAAATTTAATGACACCTGATACCCTGGTTGATGAAGCGATAAAGCTTAGTCAAAAATATCCACAACTAGAATGCACAATCTTAAATAAAAGTAATTTAGAAAAAATGGAAGCTGGAGGAATTTTATCAGTTAATCAAGGCAGCAATATTCCTGCTTATATGATTTGTTTAAAATATAATAATAGTGACGATCCTTATACTGCTGTAATTGGTAAAGGCTTAACATTTGATTCCGGTGGTTATAATCTTAAAAGTGACAGTTATGGTATGAAATATGATATGTGTGGTGGTGCTGATGTTTTAGGAGTAATGCAAATCTTAGCAGCTAGTCAGGCCAAAGCAAATGTCTATGGAATCATTCCAACAACAGAAAATCTTGTTAGTGACAAAGCTTACAAACCTCAAGATGTTATTACAACCCTCTCTAAAAAAACAGTCGAAATCGTTAGCACTGATGCAGAGGGACGATTAATTTTATGTGATGCTATTACATATGTCCAACAACTTGGAGTGAAGAAAATCATTGATCTTGCAACCCTTACCGGCGCTTGTGTTTCAGCACTTGGTGATGTATATACCGGTGTTTTCAGTAATTGTGATGAATACTATGATGAATTTGTCCAAGCGTTACAGATTAGTGATGAAAAAGGTTGGCGCCTTCCGCTTGATTCTGAATATTTTGAAAAATTAAAATCAACTAGTGCTGATTTCAAAAACTCAGCTGGTAAACCTGGAGGCGGAGCTAGTGTTGCAGCGAACTTTTTAGAAGCTTTTATCGAAGAAGGAACACAATGGTTACATCTTGATATCGCCGGTAGTGCTGACAATGATGGAACCGGAGCTACTGGTGCGATGATTCGTAGTGTTGTAAATATGATTAACTTAAAACAATCGTCAAAAAGTGAGCGTATCAAATAATACTCTCACTTTTTTTCTTAAAAACATTAATGCCATAAAAAAATACATTCGTGCCATACTCATTTTCTATCTTATGATTATTCATATAATGATAGATGTAAGGAGGAATTAAAAATGAAAGACAAAATTTTAATTGGTGAAAAAATGACGAAAAAAGGAGTGTTCCTTAACTATTTAGGTTTAGTATTTTTTGGAATTATTGCGGTAGTTGGCTATAATGGATTAATTTCTAAATATCTTCATCTAAATAATCAGCTTAATATTCTAATCATGATATTTATCTTTATTGCGGTTTTGCTATTCTTAACCCCAATCATCGGCTCTAGTGAAATAATTGAATTCAATCATAATGAAGTCCGCTACTTCCACACTAAGGGATATTTCCAACAATTTGCTGAAGTTATTAGAATTCTTACAGGTAAACAAGCAGTCCCTGATATTACTTTAAAAACAAAGGACATTGAACAAGTTAATTTATCATATGTACCATTTTTAATGATGTATGCTCAACAAGGTTATCAAATTAAAATAACTTTCCTAATGAAAGATGGAACTACTCTAGCATTTTTACCAAGTACTATTGATCAAATGGAAAAAGGAGATTATGAATCTGCATTTAAGATTTTAGAAACAAATGGTGTAGAAATTGTTGATAAATTAATGCTTAGAAAAGCATTGAAGATGAATAAGAATGATTTTTATCAATATGTTAATACGATTGAAAAAGGACGTAATAAAAAATGAAAGTTATTTTAGAATGTTCTCATCAATATATCAACACAATAAAGCGAAAACTTAATGCACATTTAGAGCAAATAACTTATTTAGATTCATTTACGGGTAATGATCTATCATTATTTATTAAAGAAGTAAAAAACCTTGAAGACATTGAAAACATTAAAAATATTAAAAGTATTTCAAACGCTAATATTGTTTGTCTAATTGACAGTGGTTTATTTATGTTTGAGCTTTTAGAATTTAACCCACTTGCCTTTATTCGAAGTGCCAATATTAATGCCGATCTTGATGAATTAATCAACCGGATTGAGTACCTCAATAAAGGCCTAGGGGTAATGCTTGAATTTCAATGTGGTTATCAAACAGTTAGAATGAATGTAAAAAATATTACTTATGTTGAATCATATGCTCATTATCTTTTAATTCACACATTAAATTCAACGGTTAAGGTTAGAGAAAAAATATCAGTGGCTTTACAAAAACTTGAACCCTTGGGTTTTATCCAAGTACATCGATCATATGTCATTAATCATGACCGGATTAAAAAAATAGATACTGATAATATTACGTTATCTGATGAAACTATCATTCCTATTGGAAAAAAATATAAGCAGGCTCTAAAGAATCATTAATCTTCCTATATTGTAAGTTATCTCTTTAAGAATAAAACATCCCCTTATTAGGAGGATGTTTTATTCTTAATTAATGTCATTTTCTTAAAAACTACTAATTATCATATTACGATTTATCAAAAATTGTTTCCATATGAACTTTCTGTGGTTTAAGTCCACATGATTCATAAAATTTCATCGCTGATGCATTACAGCTCCAAACATTGAGTGTTAAATTATAACATCCGCTCTTTTGGGCAAAATCTTTGGAATATTCATAAAGCTGCTTACCTATATGTTGCCCTCTTGAATTTTCATCAACACATAGATCATCAATATATAATGTTTTTACATCTGTTAAAATATTGCTATCTAAATATTGTTCAAAAATACAAAATACATAGCCTAAAACAACTTCATTATTATCAACTGCAACGAAGATTGGTCTATTATCATCTTTGATTATTTGCATAAGCTGATCATCACTATATTTTCTTGCCCCTTTTTTAAATAAATCCGGTCTTCCCTTATGATGCACAAGACAAACTTGTTTCAACAAATTATTGATCTGAGTAATATCTCTATTTTCTGCTCTACGAATTAACATGACTGCCTCCTTAAATAACCCTCAATTCTTAATATTATCCTTCATAATACCTATAGACTTATTTTCATTTATCAACTATTAATTATACTACTTTTTTACTAAATTATAATACTTTCAAATTAATTTCTTCAAAAATCCTCTTATTATCTCCCTTAATCAGTTTCTATAAATATTTAAAAAAATTATAACCATGCTCTTTTTACATAAAGTAAAAAGTCTAGATTTTAATATCTAGACTAACTATCCTCTTTGATGACGAGGAATGAATGTTCTTATTTCTTCTTCATTGTATCCAACTTGAAAACGATGCTCATCCATTAGAATTGGTCTTTTTAAAATTGAAGGATTGGCTTTAATGAAGGCGATTAATTCATCCATTTTCATATTATCAAAATCAATTTTATTTGATTTAATTATTTTACTATTTTTAGAAAGAATATCATCTGTTCCGTTTTCACAGCGCTCTAAAATTTCACGTAATTCATTAGCATGCAAATCAGACGAAAAAATATTTTTTTCAATAAAACTCAAATTATGCTCTTTTAACCAGGCAATAACTTTTCGACATGACTGACTTCCTGGAGCTGTATATACTCGAATCATAATAATCCTCCATCTATAAAATAAGGACTATTACTAGCCCTTCATAAACATTGTCCTACAAATTCTTTTTCCCATATTTGTTTTAAAGATTTTTTGATAAGCACTGTTAATCGCCATTTCTTCACTTTCGCTTTCAAAAAGATTAACTAAAAAATCTGCTTCAACCAAAATTTGATAATCTAAACCATCTATTTCACTATAAGTATGATGATGACCAACAAGATAAGCAACTCGTTCTATTAAAGCTTCATCATAATTTAAACGATTTAGCAGCTTAATCGCTTCTGCCGGTCCTAACTCTTCTTGATACTTACCATTAGAACTATTATATTTTTCCCAAGCAGGTTTAATTCCAATATCATGAACAATTGCGGCAACTTCCAATCTTTCTTGTTCTTGTGTAGATAACCCCTCATCAATTCCGATTACTCTAGCAAAGCTGTGGACTTTAATCAAATGCTGAATTTGTTTAGGGTGCCCTTGATAAAAATCAATCATCGCTAATATTAAATCATTTATCTTCATTATTTTTTTACCCTTAATGTAATAATATATTCATCGTCAGCTTCTTCAGTTTCACTAATAACTTCAATTCCCGATTTTTGAATCAATTCTGTAGCTTGATTGATTGTATTGATTGCGATTTTAAAATTACGAGATACTTTAGTTGGACCTTTTTTATTTTTAGGTTTTGTTTTAACTGGTTTACTAATCAAAGACTCTGTTTGTTTTACATTTAATGATTTTTTTAAGACTTCTTGCAATACCGTTTGCTGTTTATCAGCTTCCAAGCCAATCATTGCACGGGCATGGCGCTCTGTAATCTGTTTTGATTTTAAAGCATGTTTAACATCATCTGATAACTTTAATAACCGTAATTTATTAGCAATCGTCGACTGTTTTTTCCCTACTTTATTAGCTAATTCGGTTTGATTCATATCATATGTATCAATCAATGTTTTATATGCATTGGCTTCCTCGATCGGTGATAAGTTTTCACGCTGAATATTTTCAATGATCGCTAATGTATCAACTTGTTTATCATCAATATCTTTAATAACGCAAGGCACTGTTTTTAATCCTGCTAACTTACTTGCTCGATAACGACGTTCTCCTGCAACAATTTGATATCCACGATTATATTTACGTACAATAATCGGCTGGATCAAACCATTCTCTTTGATTGAAGCTGCTAATTCCTCAATCTTTTCATCATCAAAAACAGTTCTTGGTTGATTTTCATTCGCTGAAATTTTTTCAATATCAATTTGTTTATATACTTTCTCTAACATAACTTCTCCTATAGGGGTTGTTTTTTTATTTTTCCAAACATTCGTGGATATTTGGCTGGAGTATCCCTTACCTTTTTTATAATGATATTACTTCGATGATTATCATTTGTTAAAGTAAAATCAATTGATTTTTCCACTTGACCACCTAACAAAACAATGCCCTTACCAGCTTCCTCTAATTCTTCCGTAGCCTTTAACCCTTTAAGGGCTAAAAAGTATCCTCCTACTTTCACTAAAGGTAAGCACAGCTCATCAAGAATATTTAAACGGGCTACTGCGCGCGCCATAACAATATCACATTTTTGGCGATGATCTTTAGCATAATCTTCTGCTCTTGCGCTAATAGCTTGACAATTACTTAAATTTAACTCTTTAAATAAATGATTTAAGAATGTGATTCTTTTTGTTAGTGAATCAACTATAGTAATTTTTAACTCAGGATATACAATTTTTAATGGTACACTAGGAAATCCTGCCCCAGCACCCACATCAACAATATTTTGATCAGTAAAATCAAAATCAAAAGCAATCGTTAATGAATCATAAAAATGTTTTAAATAAACCCCTTCTTCATCAGTAATTGCTGTTAAATTCATTTTTTCATTCCATTCAACCAATATCTTAAAATATTGTTTAAATTGATTGACTTGTTGGGGGGTTAAAGTAATTCCTTTAGTTTCTAATTGTTTAATGAATTCTAATTCATTCATGTCTATTCCTCATTATATTTCTGTTTTAAATAGATTAATAAAACGGATATATCCGCAGGATTGATTCCGGAAATACGTGATGCCTGTCCAATCGTTAGTGGCCGAATTTTTGATAACTTTTGCTTTGCTTCTAATGCTAAATTGCTAATATCTTCATAATCAATATCTGCCGGAATTTTCTTTTCTTCCATTTTGACTTGCTTGTCAGCCTGACGTCGAGCCTTATCAATATATCCCTTATATTTAATTAAAATAGTCACCCGTTTACGTTGTTCTTCACTTAGTTTTGGAGCTTCAACATATGGTAAGATTTTTTCATATGTTAATTCTGGCCTTTTGATTAATTCTTTAGCACTAATGCCTTCCGTTAAACGTGCTGAACCAAAATGCTCCAAAGCATCATTGATCTCATGTTTAGGAGTAAAACGAATCGTATCCAAACGATCAATTTCTGCAAAAATTTCTGACATTTTATCAAGATAAGCCTGGTATATTTGATCACTTACTAATCCCACATCATGTCCATACTTCATTAGTCTTTCATCTGCATTATCATGACGAATCAATAAACGGTACTCAGCTCTACTTGTCAACATTCGGTATGGCTCATCAGTTCCTTTAGTCACTAAATCATCAATCATTACCCCAATATAAGCCTCATCGCGTTTTAAAATCAATGGCTCTTTTCCTTGATTTTTTAAAGTTGCATTAATTCCTGCAATCAAACCTTGACCTGCCGCTTCTTCATATCCACTTGTTCCATTAATTTGACCAGCAGTAAATAGATTTTTAATTATTTTTGTTTCCAATGATGGCCATAATTGTAGTGGATCTATAGCATCATACTCAATTGCATAAGCATACTTTAAAATCTTACAATTTTCTAATCCTGGGATAGTCCGAATCATTTCTTCTTGAACATCATGTGGTAATGAAGTTGAAAAACCTTGCACATAAATCGTATCCATCTCTGCTGATTCAGGTTCCAAGAAGATTTGATGTTGTGGTTTATCCGAAAATTTAACAATCTTATCTTCAATCGATGGGCAATAGCGTGGTCCAATTCCTTTCACAATACCACTGTACATACTTGAACGATGTAGATTATCACGAATAATCTGATGAGTTTTTTCATTAGTGTAAGTCAGATAACATGGTGTTTGTTCTTCAATAGGAATAAACTCATTAGTTTGATAACTAAATGCCAAATTAGCATCAGTTCCTGGCTGTAAACTTGTCTTTGAGTAATCAACACTATTAATCTCTACTCGAGGTGGTGTTCCCGTCTTAAGCCGTTGAATCCGCATCCCTAAATTAGCTAATTTTTCTGATAAATATTTTGATTCTTTCTGCTGATCAGGACCACTTGCATGCTTTTGATCACCACATAAAATCTCTGCTTTTAGATATGTACCAGTTGTTAAGATAACCATCCTTCCTTCAATAGTTTGGCCATTATCCAAAATAACTCCTTTTACACAATTATCTTCAACAATCAAATCCTCTACCATTCCCTCAATGATATCAAGATTCTCCTGTTTTTTTAATACTTCTTGCATATATCGAGGATATACTTTTTTATCAGCTTGAGCCCGTAAAGATTGAACCCCTGGACCTTTAGCGGTGTTTAACATTTTCATTTGTAAGTAGGTTTTATCAGCAGTTTTAGGCATTTGTCCTCCTAATGCATCTATTTCCCGGACAATAATTCCTTTAGCTGGTCCCCCGATTGATGTATTACAAGGAAGGCTTCCAACATTATCAAAGTTAGAAGTAACTAAAACTGTTTTCTGATTCATTCTCGCTGGTGCCAACGCTGCCTCAATTCCTGCGTGCCCACCACCGACTACTATAATATCGTACATTATATTTCCCTCCTTAATCCTAATCTATTGTACTACAAATTTCCTATTTTTAAAACAATAATCATTAGATTGTCAATTCATACAAACCAAGGATAATTAAAATAATTCCTGAGATTATATCAGCGTATTTTCCCTTAAAATTTAATCGCTTAAATTTTTGACCAGTTCCAATAAAAACATAACTACAAACAAAGGTTGTTAAAGAAGTAATCAACTCCGGCATTCCAGTAATACTTGCACCAATTCCTAAAGCTACATTATTAATGGTTAAAACCAATGATAAGACTAAAGTTTCTTTTAAAGAAATATTTTTTACTGCTGATAAATGATTAGTAACAATGATTTCATCACACTCTTTCAATGACTTAACAACAGTATAGATTCCTATTAATAGTAACAGACTGCTTCCTAAAAAGTCTGCCAATGATAAAGAAATATAATTAGTTAAAAAATGTCCAAAGCGCATTGCACCATAAGTACCGATCATTGTAATAAATGCAATCATAAAATTTTTTTGATGATTAATATGTGTTTTTTTGATCCCATAAGCTATTCCGATGCTTAGAGCATCGATATTCGCGGATACAGCATAGAGAACTGCTGAAAATATATGCATAAACTCACCCCATCTAATTTATGCATAATAACCATTTAGCTCTGGGCATCAGGAAATAAATTTAGTAATTATGGTATACTATAATAAGGAGTCGAATAATTATGAAAAATAAAAAAACTAATTTTATTTATAAAAGCTGTATTTTAATCTATCTTATTTCTCTAGTTTACGCTTTTTATCTTAACTGGGGAGGAAAATATTTTAGTATGACAATCGTTGCTTGTCTTACCCCATTCATTATGCCTTTATTAATGAAATTGTTAAAAATAGAAGTTCCTCAAGAATTTTATATTATCAATATCATTTTTGTCTATTTTGCAAGTTTGTGGGGGAGTTGTTTAGGGGGTTATCATCTTCCATATTTTGATAAGTTCACCCATTTTTTCAGTGGAATTATTTTTTGTGAGATAGCTTATATCTTTTATAAACACTTTTTACCTAATGAAAAAAGAAAATTTTTGATGTTTATTTTCATTAATGCCCTTAATGCGATGATTGCCTTATTTTGGGAATTTTATGAATATGCTCTATTGTTCTTTTTTAACTATGATGCAATTAATCATTACTCAACAGGCATTCACGATAGTATTACCGATATGCTGGTAGCTGTAATTGGTAGTTTCATTTTAAGCTTATATCTTACTCATTACGATCAGCGTAATGATAATCATTTTTTTATTAAATTAGCTAAAAATATTAAATTTAACAAAACTTCTCATCCTAACTAATTTCATCTAAGGAGGAAGCTGTGTATCAACTTAATGGTGTTTGCATGATTTGGCATACGACAAAAAGCAATATATTACTACGACACCAAGGTTTGATAAAGATATCCTATGATATTCATAGTAGAAAAGTGATTAATGATAATAATGTTAATTTAATCAAATACACCTGTTTTTATCGTTAATCTGATTATTCTATTCTCCAACAATTATTAGAGATATTTTGTATTAAAAAAATAGCTGTTAGAAAATAAATTAAACAACTATCAAAGCTAGCAGTAAATAATTGAAAATTTCATTGCTGCTAGCCAAATAAATTTTGATTATAACTCACACACAGATTCTCTTCATTTGCATTTAACTGGTACTTGTCAACCTTACACTTTACATTGTAGTAAAGAAAAATATCGGCTAATTAATCTTTGACTCATTTAGCAACAATAGGCTTTTTGATTCATTTCTTATTAATCATTATTTATAATCTAGGAGATCACTAAACGTTCTATACAATAAAAACAATGACCGAGAACTGCAATATTATAATACTGGTATTTTATCACCTGCTTTAAAAAATGGTAAAATCGAATCTATACGGATAAAGAAGTTTTAATCATGAATCAAATTAAGTTTCATAAGCGTCTTGGTCTTATACTCGATGAAATCTACGATATTTTTAATTCATCTACTCGTCAAGAACAACTGAATGCTTTATTATTAAAAAAACTCACTGACTCAAAGCTTAAAATTGATTCTTGTTATACATCACTTGATAAAAGTAACTCTCTATTAAATTATGATTATAAGGATATTCCTACTTTAAAACACTATTTTAATAATTATCTCGTTTCATCAGTTTCTTAAATTATTTTTAATTTAGTCATCTACACCAGAATATTTAAAACAATCAGTCAGCTTATTTAAGAATTAATAAAGCACTCCCAGATTTGGTCATTCAAATCCCGAAGTGCTTTTTTCTTTAAGCTTCAATCAATTCATCATCAACATTATCATTTATTTCTTCAACAATCTCTTGCTTTGGGGCTCTAGGTTTAATAATACTAATTACCTTACCAAAGAAAACAAATGTCATTGCGTAAAAGAAATAACTAAATGTATTTGACATAAAATAAGCAACGATCTCACCAAAGTTTGCGCCCCACGAGATACTTCCTGCTTCAACATATGAGACTACAGATTGATAAGATATATTTACAGTATACCCAAAATAACAGATTATCAATAAAGCTATTGCATAACAAATTAGCGTAAACGCTGGTTTATAAAACCAATTCTTAATTTTTTCCATTTTTAAATCCCTTTCTATTTTTAAGATATTTTAACGAGAAAATACCGAATAAATATGTGATGAATACCTAATTGTATGGTTACACTAAAAACTTATTTCACTAATTGAAAATATTTTAAATTATTTTGTCGTAAATGCTATGATAAAGCCAATAAAGGAGTTGAATTGTATGATTGATATTTTAATTAAGGCCGGTGGCTTTATTTTAATTATTATGTTAGGATTTGCACTAAAGACAAAAGGGGTCTGTACCCGTGAACACGGAAGTTTTTTATCAACAATCATTATGAATATAACGCTTCCATGCTCATTACTTTCATCAATTAATAACCTTGAGATTACCCCCATCCTATTAGTAGCCCTTGCTTGTGGCTTCTTAGGCAATGTTATTACTAACCTTTCTGGTTACTTGATTCAAAAAAAAGAATCACCCATGACCAGAGCTCTATCGATGATCAACTCATCTGGCTATAATATCGGAACTTTTACTTTACCATTTGTTCAAAGTTTCTTTCCATCTAACTTGATTGGTTATGTTTGTCTTTTTGATACCGGCAATGCTTTAATGTGTTTAGGAGGTACTTATAGTGCTGCTAGTACAGTTGTAGCTAATGAAGAAAAACAAAGCTTTAAAACTGTTGCTAAAAAATTATTTTCATCAATTCCTTTTTGCACTTACATCATTTTGTTTTTCTTATCTTTATTTCATATTGCAATTCCTACACAAATTTTAACAGTTACTAGTATTGCTGGTAATGCTAATGCTTTTTTAGCAATGTTAATGATTGGAATTTTATTGGAAATAAAATTAGATTTATCACAAATCAGACTGATTAAAAAAATACTTTTAAACCGCTATGCAGTTACTTTGGGGTTATCCTTATTTGTATATTTTATTTTACCAATTGATTTAACTGTTAAAAAAATGATTATTTTATGCTTATGTTCGCCAATATCAGCTGTTGCCCCAGTTTTCTCAAATCGTTTAGGAAGTCGTTCCCCAGTTCCTTCAGCAATCAACTCTTTAAGTATTATTATTAGTATTTTTATTATGACGATTTTAATCTTATTTATGGTTTAATAAACCGGTATTTCTTTATGTATTGATTAAATTAATGATTTGTCGTATTTATTTAATACTTGATACAAAGGGATTCTCACAATACTTCTTACAGCCACATCAACAAGGCGAACCCCTTTTTCAATATCATTTGTTAATCGCTCTTTTAAACTTTTCTCATCTACTAAAAGCAAAATACGCTTTACTTCACAATCAATAAAATCTAATCATTCTAAACACATATCAATAATTTTTTGTTCATGTATCACCTAACAAAAAAACTAGTCATTAATTTGACTAGTTTATTTCCAGAAGTTTTTTCCACTTCCTACTGAGATAATTTTAAATTGGGTATTCTTTGATGTTCCACCAGTAAAATATTTACCAGCTTCAGTCCCATTAAAGATATCAATCTTGTTACCTTTAATTGCACCACCACGATCTACAACAATCCCATATGCAGTTGATTCAATACTTAAATTATGATTAGTAATTTCAATAATTGTTCCAAAAGGAATTGAAGGATCTGCAGCTAAGCAATAATATGAACGTCCATTATATGTTAATTTAGGACTGTTTGATCCTTGTACTCCAGAAATCGGACTTAATTTAATGCCGGTTGATGAAGTTCCATTTCCTCCAGCACAGTCGCCTCCATAAGTAGTCAGTCTTCCAGTAAAGAATGCTCCTTCTTGGACTGCACCTGTTTCAATTATTGTATCAGTAGCTTGTGATACCACCTGACTACCAATTAATTCTCTTCCTACTTCGTTACCATTTTCATAAGTTACGCGGTAAGTGTTTTTCACTTGCCCGTTTTGCCCTTGTTGCGCAACTTTCGTAGTAAATAACTCTAATCCAGTTGTATTTACCGTATTTGATTCTACTGTAATCATCTCGTCTATATCCGCTTGATTAACTCGAGTGATTTGTATTAAATCACCTTTATTTACAATATAATTTAAATCTAAATTTAAAATATCTTGAGGATTTACACTGATTTTTAAATCATCAAGAACACTTGATACTGACGCTTGTCTAATTAAATAGTCCTTTTGGTCTTGATTTCCATCTTGAACTTTTACATCAATTGTTTCCACGTAGTTATCAATTTGGTTTGTTGCTCCAGCATTTAATGTTGTCGCTACAATTCCAATATAGGCAATCATTACTACAAGTAACCCTTTCATTCTGGGGTCTGCATTAATAATAGCCTCTTTAATTTTTTTCATTAATTTTCCTCCTATTTAATACCAAAAAGTTTTTTGGCATTAAACGTTGTCGCACTTGCAACGTTTTCTATCTCCATGTTCTTTAGCTTAGCTATTTCCTGGGCAATATACACAACATTTGCAGGCTCATTTAACTTTCCCCTAAATGGATGAGGTGTTAAATAAGGACAGTCAGTTTCAATTAATAAATTCTCTAAGTTAATAGTTGCTGCCACATCTTTTGGAACTCTTGCATTCTTAAATGTCACCGGACCCGCTAAAGAAATGTAATAACCAAGTTTTACAAATCTTTCTGCCATTTCAACAGAGCCACTATAACAATGCATCACTCCAGGATGTCCATTCCGTTTTAGTACTTCGTAAGTGTCCTCATAGGCGTCGCGACAATGAATTACAACTGGCTTTTGGTGCTTCTTAGCTAAGTCCATCTGCCATTGAAATACTTCCATCTGCTTTTCCTTAGGAACACTGTCCCAATAATAATCGAGACCAATTTCTCCGAGTGCTACTACGCAAGGTTCTTCTAAGTACTTGTCGATGATGTTCATTTGATCTTTTGTTGTGTTTAAGCAATCGTTTGGTCCGATACCAACTGCAGCATATACGAACTCATATTGTTTAGCTAATTCGATTGCAATTTGAGACGACTTTAAGTCATAGCCTACGACAACCATATTGGTAACATTGTTATCTAGGGCTTTTTGAACAAACACATCGTGATCTTCATATAATTCATCACTATTCAAGTGACAATGAGTATCAAAGTACATAAATCTCACCTCCGCTGTATATTAACAAAATCAATTACATTTGTCAAATATCTAAACTCCAAGGCACTAGCTGCAAAGAAAAAACTATGATAAAATCGATATTTTTTTATTACTATATTCCTTTTTCCACATATTTTAACATACAAATTTCGATAAAACATAAATTTTTTAAGAAAAATACCATGTTTTTGTAGAGAAACGTAATAAAATAATCAAGTTGATTTTACAACCTAATTTTTGACAAAGTAATCATTTTTATACTAATATCACAAAAAAACAAGCAGAGGGAAAGCTGCTTGTTTCAAGTAATACAGATAGAGGGAAAGCTATCTGTTTTTATTTAGATATCAGGGAAAGGATATCATGAAGAGTAATTTATTGTAGAAAGAATTGTTATCTTTACTACAATTAACAGTATAGTAAGTAAATATCGTTAGATTTAATCAAAAATACCTAAAATTAACTATTAAATATGGATAAATATGTTAATGGATAAGAGTATAAAATACAATTGTTATGATTTGGTTACGTTTGATTAGTTTCGTTGACTCCTATTATTGCCTATGCTATTATTTTGGCATCGAATAAGTGGTGGAGTCTGTCATAAAGCAAAATGCTTTATTTATTCGATGTAAGCTTACGATTAAAAGAACTATTTTGATAGTTAAGTAAATTACGATTTAGACAGATTCAAGAAAGAATCTGTCTTTTTTATTTTGACAGGCCTTGAGGAGGGATAACGGGTATCGTTATAAATATATTTTTTGGTTTTTAATTTTAGGGAATGAGTATTAGGAGAATTGTCGTATGAATATTAATGAAGATAATGAATTGAATAATTATCAAATAATGTATGTGACCCCGGTTGAGGCCTATACCTTAATGGAAAGTAGTATGGACGGTTTATCTGAAGAACAGGTATCACATCGTCTCAAAAAGTATGGTAAGAATGAGATTTCCAAAAAGAAACAAAGTTCAATGTTTAAAAAACTAATTTCTAATTTTACTAGTCTAATGGCATTACTATTATGGGGTGGAGGATTACTAGCTATCCTTTCTGGAACAGTCGAATTAGGAATATCGATTTTCTGTGTCAATCTAATTAATGGCTTCTTTTCTTTCTTCCAAGAATTTAAAGCAGAAAAAGCAACTAGTGCGTTGCAAAAGATGATGCCATCTTATGCCCGAGTAGTACGTGATGGTAAAGAAGTAAAAATATTTGCTGAGGACATTGTTCCTGGTGATATAATGATTTTAGAAGAAGGTGACCGAATTTGTGGGGATGCTAGAATCTTACGTTGTAGTGATTTCCAAGTAGATCAATCAACTTTGACAGGTGAAAGTAATCCAATTAGAAAGAATTATGAGGCACTGCAAGAAAAAGTTTCATACTTAGAAGCTGAAAATATGATCTTTACCGGTACTACTGTTGCTTCTGGTACTTGCCACTGTGTTGTTGTTGCAACTGGAATGGATAGTGAATTTGGGAAAATTGCTAATTTAACTCAAAATACTGAAAAAAGCTTATCTCCATTACAAAAAGAACTTAATGTTCTAACTAAACAAATTGCAATTATTGCATTAAGTGTTGGAATCGTGTTTATGCTGATTGCTGTATTTGTAATTAAGGATCCCTTATTGGAGTCATTTATTTTTTCTTTAGGAATGATTGTTGCTTTTATTCCTGAAGGTCTTTTACCCGCTGTTACGTTATCACTTGCTTTATCTGTTCAACGAATGGCTAAAGATAACGCTTTAGTAAAGAAACTATCAGCCGTAGAAACTTTAGGATGTACAAATGTTATCTGTTCTGATAAAACTGGTACTTTAACTCAAAATGAAATGACGGTTAATCATCTTTGGACTCTTGATAGTCAAATGGATGTCAGCGGCGAAGGATATGTTCCAAATGGAAAAATCTATGTTGATGAACAAGAAATTACCGCAAAGAAAAGTAATGTTTTAAGACTATTATTAAGTGGTGCGGTACTTTGTTCAAACGCTAAGTTAGTACCACCACAAAATAAGAGTGTTAATCCACGTTATACAGTTTTAGGTGACCCTACTGAAGCATGTTTAGAAGTTGTAGCTAAAAAAGCTGAAATTGATCTTGATAAATTGAATAGTCAATATCCACGAATTTTAGAATTACCTTTTGAATCTCGACGGAAGCGAATGACAACGATCCATCAATTAAAAGACTCTTTTGAAGGCAATCAGAGAATTGCATTTGTAAAAGGGTCTCCAAAAGAAGTTATGGAATTATGTAATCGTTGTTTTAAAGGCAGTAAAGCCTGTCCAATCAGTGAAGAAGACCGCATCAATATTATGAAAGCAAACGATATGTATGCTCGTGAAGGGTTGCGAGTTTTAGCAGTAGCCTATCGTACTATTGCTCATAATGATAAAAAACTTCCTAGTTCAATTCGCGAATATACACCTGAATTAATTGAACAAGATCTAACTTTTTTAGGCTTGATTGCAATGCAGGACCCTCCACGAAGTGAAGTCAAAGAAGCTGTGGAATTATGCCATAGTGCCGGAATTAAAATCGTTATGATTACCGGAGATTATGGTTTAACAGCAGAAAGTATTGCTCGCAAAATTGGGATTATTAAAAGCGATACCGCTCGAATAGTTTCTGGAACAGAATTAAGCAAAATGAATGATCAAGAACTTAAAAACGTTTTAGAAGGCGAAGTGGTCTTTGCTCGAATGGCACCAGATCAAAAATATCGTATTGTTTGTGCTTTACAAGAAATGGGAAATATTGTAGCTGTAACTGGTGATGGTGTTAATGACTCTCCGGCTCTAAAAAAAGCGGATATTGGTGTTGCTATGGGAATAACTGGTACCGATGTTGCTAAAGAGGCTGCTGACATGATTTTAACAGATGATAATTTTGCCTCAATTGTTCGTGCAATCGAAGAAGGTCGTGCTGTTTATAATAATATTCGTAAATTCTTACGTTATATTTTTGATAGCAACACCCCAGAAGCTGCTGCCCCTGCTCTATATTTGCTTAGTGGCGGTTTAGTCCCAATGCCCCTTACAATCATGCAAATTTTAACTATTGATATTGGAACTGATATGATTCCTGCGCTTGGTTTAGGGGCAGAACATCCTGAAGATAATATTATGAATCAGCCACCTCGTCGAATCGATGAAAGATTACTTAATAAAAAAGTAATTTTAGTAGGTTTTATTTGGTATGGCTTGATTATAACGCTATTTGCCTTAGGAGGATATTTCCTTGTAAACTATTTGAATGGTTGGCCTCATAATCCATTGGCTCCAGAAGGAACTGCGCTCTATAACGAAGCAACGACGATGATGCTAGTTGGGGTTGTTTTTTCACAGATGGGAATGGTCATGAACAACCGAACTGAAAAAGAATCAGTATTTAAACGCGGAATCTTCTCCAATCATTATATTAATTTAGGATTAGTTGTAGAGTTTGTTATTTTATTAGCCGTAGTCTATATTCCTTTTTTAAATGGTATCTTCAATACTGCGCCAATTGGGTTAATAGAATGGCTATATGCTTTGCCAATTCCTTTTATTGTTTTTGGAATTGAGGAATTAAGAAAGAAAATATTAAGAAATAAAGACAAATAGGAGGATGGAAACCTATGAAAATTATAATCGTTGGGTGTGGAAAATTTGGTACCCGATTAGCAAATTATTTAAATAATCAAAATCATGATGTCACTATAATTGACAATCGTGAAGAGGCTTTTAATAATCTTGGTGGTAATTTTACCGGACGGACAGTATTGGGAATGGGGTACGATAAAGATGTTCTAGAAAGTGCCGGAATCAAAGTTGCTGATGCTTTGATCAGTTGTTCAAGCAGTGATGCTATTAATGCTGTTGTTAGTAATATTGCTCATAATATTTACCATGTTAATAATGTAATCGCCAGAATGTATGATAAATCAAAGGCACGGATTTTTCGTTCAATGGGAATTCATACAATTTCAATTACTGATTTGGGTGTTGAAAGGATCTTAGATTATTTTGACAGTAATCGGCTTCAAGTAGTTAAAAAAATTGGTGAAGACAGTGAAATAAAAATTATTAAAATTAAAGCATCCTTATCTTTAATAGGAAAAACAGTCGATGAAATTTCTCTTCATGGTGAGTTTGAAGTTGTCGCAATTGAACGACATGATATTACAATGATGCCTTTAAAAGATACTAAAATAAAAGATAATGATACGATTTATTTTTCTGTACTAGAGGAATCATTATTAAAATTTAAAGAAATTTTGTATTAAGAGGTGAAAAAAATGAAAATAATTATAGTAGGTGGAGGTCAAATTGGTTCTTATATCACAAGTTTACTACTTAAAAATAACCATGAGGTCCGTGTTATTGAAAATAGAACTAAAGCACTTGAAAACTATAAAAATGCCGGACTACCAGAAGAATGTTTAGTAATCGGCGATGGAACAGATATTGAGGTTCTTGAAAAAGCAGGCGTTAGAACTTGTCAGGCCTTAGTCTGTGTAACTGGATTAGATGAAGTCAATTTAACTACTGCCATGGTTTCTAAATTTGAATATGACGTTCCACGAATAATTGCTCGTGTTAATAACCCTAAAAATGCCTGGTTATTTAATTCTGGAATGGGAGTTGATGCTAAAATCAATCAAGCTGACATTATTGGTCATATGATTGCTGATGAAATGAATTATCAATCAATTATGACCTTAATGAAATTATCTAAAGGTGATTTTTCAATCGTGCGAATTCGAGTTGATTATCAATCACGATATGCCGGCAAACAAATTTCTGAAATTTCTTTACCAAACAATGCTCTCTTAATTGCGATTTACAATGATGATGAATTAATGATTCCTCACGGAGATACGCTAATTGAAGCCGGACAAGATATTCTCGCTTTTGGCGATGAGCAGGCAATTGGAAAATTAAATGAAATATTTGTTAGTTAATAATTAACACAAAAACAGCCAATTAACTTTTCTATATAGCAAACTCTATTTACTTTAGGAAGTTTCTATAAAAGATTGTTTAATGGCTGTTTTTCATTTTGAGTACAGATAGTGGGACTCTATCTAAATTTATTGATATCCGGAAAGAATATCATGAAGAGTAGTCATTTGGAGAAGGGATTGAAAAACTATTTAAACAATCCTGACTACATTCCTTAGTATAGTAATTAAATATCGCTAGATTAAATTATAAATATCTAAGATTAACTTCTAACAACGGTAAATTATGTTAGCTATTGATAATTTAATACTATTTTTTGATGATTATAATCAATCACTGATAAATCATAATCATATAAAGACTTTAATGATGCTGAAGTTATTACTTCCTCAGGAACTCCTTGAAATAAGATTTTCCCATCTTTCATTGCAATGATTTCATCACTATAATTGATTGCTTGATTAATATCATGATGAACCATAATAATCGTCATTTGATATTTTTTATTTATTTCTTTTATTAAATTAAGTATTTCAATTTGATATTTAACATCTAAATATGTAGTTGGCTCATCCAGTAATAAAATAGGTGTTTTTTGAGCTAAAGCCATTGCCAACCAAACACGCTGCTGCTGACCACCAGACAAATTCGCTAACAAACGATTTTCGTATTCTTTTAGATTAGTTGTTGCAATGGCCCAATCTATAATTTGATAATCTTCCTCGCTTAGATTTTGATGATAACTTAAATATGGTAAACGTCCATAACCAACAATTGTCTTAACATCTAAATCCCCATAAATCTGATTCTTTTGGTGAACTACTGCAACGTTTTTAGCAAATTCCTTGATCTTATAGTCCCAGACATTTTTATCATTTAATGTTATTGTTCCATCTTTGGCTTTATAAATACGACTTAAAAGCATTAATAAAGTCGATTTACCACTACCATTAGGACCAATGATCGATGTAATCTTATTCTTTTTAAATTTTACCGAAAGTTCTTCAATAAACGGTTTATCTTGATAACTAAATTTAATTTTTTTAACTTCCATCAACATCAATACTCCGTTTCAATAAGATAATAAATAAAGGTCCACCAATGATAGCCATAATAATGGCTGCCGAGATCTCATAGGGAGCCATAATAATTCTTCCTACCGTATCCGCAACTAACAAAACAATCGCTCCTATCAATATACTAATTGGTATCAAATGTTTATGTTCAGTTCCCACTAACAATCTTGAAATATGAGGTACTAGCAGACCAATAAAGCCAATTACCCCAACTACTGCTACACTAATACTGCATAATAAAACTGCTAATAATGATAAACCAAAGCGATATACATTCACATTTACTCCTAGCGAAGTAAGGGTTCGATCTTCTAACCCTAATAGATTACATCCCTTCGCCATAAATAAAGTAATGATTATTACAGGAACCAAATAAATTAATAAGGTCGTAACATCTTGCCAAGTATACAAGGAAATAGTACCCGTAGCACCACTTGTGATTGAAGCAGTTGCACTATTTGCGAGGGTAACAAGAGCACTGATCGTATAGTTGATTGCCACCCCAATCAAAATGATTCGAGTTGTTTTAAATCCAGCTTTCCACGATAAACTATAAATAATTGCAAATGTTATTAAACCTCCAAAGAATGATAGTAAAGGAGCAATCGCAGATAGTTGAGGCAAAAATAAACCAACTAGTACACTAACTAAACTCGCCCCATTAGCAATTCCAATGATTCCCGGATCAGCTAACGGATTCTTTAAAACAACTTGAAATAAAAGTCCAGATAATGCTAATGCACCACCTACTAACATGGAGATGATAATTCTTGGAAAGCGAATACTATATACACTTGCTACATCGACATCGTATTCAATAAATAACCCTTTAAACAATTGAACAATTGAAACTTGAATACTTCCAAGATTTATTGCGATAAAAAAACAGATAAATAATACTAATATTAAAAAGATTATAAATATTCGCGGATGTTTTTTAATTAGTTCCATATAAAATTCCTTCTAAATTTTCTAAGCCTTTTTGATAATTAAAATTAGCACTCATCCCAAAATAATTATTATCTAAATTATAAACTTTTCCATTTTGAACTGCACTGAATTTACTCCAAATATCATTTTGAGCAAATTCGGTTTCAAAATTCTTCATTACTTCCTCTGGCATCGCATGACTAGTTCTCAAGATAATATCAGGATTTTGTTGTAACATATCTTCAGCATTGACATTGACAAAATCCTGACCATTACCATTACCATAAACATTTGTTCCACCAGCTAATTTTACTAAATCACCAACATAGCTAGATTCTGTAGCAACAAGGTAGCTGCCACCTGGCAAACCCATCAAAATTAAAACCCGTGGACTTGCTGTGTTTTGGTATTTAGCTCTAAATTCAACCATATAATTAACAAATTCATCTACTAATTTATTCGCTTTTTTCTCTTTACCTAATAAGCTTCCTAACTCCTCAATACTTTTAAACATACCTGCTACACTTTTAAGATTTAAGAAACTAGAACTTACAGCAATTTTTTCATATTTAGAAGCTAAATCACCCTCCAATGAATTAGGGCTTAATACTAGCGATGGTTTTAAAGTTGACAATACTTCCATATCTGGCGACATTGCAGTTCCTAGTTCTGTCGCTTTTTTATATTTCTTTGGTACTGTATAACTTTCAGTCGTCGGAATGCCAATTACCTGATCAGCTGGAACATCCAAAGCTTCTAAAATTTCCGTAACAGCTACCGAAGTTGCTGCAATCGTCAAATTATTATTATCACTTTTTCCACTTTGATCTACACAACCAATCATTGACAAAGCAAGGACAAGAACAAGAAAACTATTTTTTAACTTTTTTAACATAATAATATGCTCCCCCTCCTGCTACGACAGCTATAACCGCTACAATTCCAATAATCAACAGCGTATTATTACTACTATCCTTTTTTTGCTCACTTTGTTTTAATAAATTTTTAACTGTCAATTTCTTCTTTTCATTAACTTTGCCATTTGTATCAATTACATGGCTAGATAAGCCAGAAATACCATCAAATAAACTTTCACGTGACACTTCCCCCACTGTAGTTACCGGCGTTTCTACCACTGGTTGTTCTTCATTTGTTGTCGTATCACTAGTTTGATTAGAATTCGTACTTGTATTATTGCTGGTGCTATTATTAGTAGTTGAATTATTATTTACCGAATTTCCATTATCGGCAGTGGCTGGTACCATGGTACTAGTGTATACACCTGTTCCCGGAGTAATAGATCCTTGATTTAATTTAATAAAAAATTGCACATCACGCCCCATTGGAGCGACATACATGATAGGACTAATATAATCATTTAATGAATTAATTTGAATTCGATAATGATTTACCGTGTCACCATTAGCACTACTACTTCCTGTTTTAGTAGCACTAACACTATTAAAAGAACCACCACTATTCATGATTTTAAATCTTACATTTGAAACATTTGAAGCTAATCCCAAACCAACAGTAATATAATATTTACCACCAGTTTGCTCTAATAACAAATTGCCTTCTACAATACTTGAAACCATGCTATCACCTAATGTAATATTAGTACCACCATCTTCGGTGTTACCAGTTAGAGGATTAACGTAAGACGTGGAGCGTCCAATTAAGTACGCTCCATCGTCTAGGGCAAAAGCTGGTTTAATATTAATTGTCATCGTTATGATGGCAACCAATATTAATAATACTTTTTTTATTTGCATAATCTTTTTCTTGTTAAATATGCCGCAGCCACTAATGATGAAACTAATAATCCTCCCATTAATTCCATATTAGCATTATCTCCAGTTTTCACTGAACTACTTGATGTTCCTGTAGTTTGGTTAGTCGTTGGAGTTGTTGTATTTGGTGTATCGTTTGTATTATTATTTGATTCACCATCTACCTTAGGTGCTTCAATTGAATCAGATACAAATTTTAATGTGCTATAATCAACTTTCATTCTTGCTGGAATATCACTATTCCCCATCATAGCTACATGTGGATTTACCACAACATCAAATAATTCTTCCTCATTTGGTAAAACGAAAGACCACATAGTTGCTTTACCATCAGCATTTTTACTTACAATAACAGCTGGATTTGATTTATAATCATCAGTTGATGAACCAATGTATAATTCCTCTAACCATGCTTTAATTGTTCCCATAGTCATTTCTTTAGTTGTGATATACATTGTTGCTACACCATTTTTAACTACTACTGTAGCTTGACTGTCAATTGCACCCGCTGCCATTGAAGCCTTATCTTGAGTCGCATTCCATAAAGCAACATCTACTGTATATGTACCATCTTTAGCAAATTTGCTTGTACTTTCTGGTACTACTAGTGTTGGATTATCCAATCCTAAAGATAATCTCGCCTCAGAACCATGAGTACTTCCACCATAGTAGAATTTTACATTTGTTAATTTTGTATTTTTTGCTAATGTAAATTGCATTTCACTTACATTTCCATCACTATCACGTCCTGTGATATCAACTTCTTTATAAGAAGTTCCATCAGCCTGCTCAACTTCCATTTTATCAACGTATGCAGTTTGACCATACACAGTAACTGCACCCATTTGTAATGTTACTAATAAAGTTCCATCTTTTGAAGTAACCGTAGCGCTCTTGACCGCTTGGGCAGCCATTGATTGTACATCTTCATTTGCTTTTAATACATCGCTAGTCACAGTATAAGTACCATCAGCTAATGTATATTCAGGTGCTTCTGGTTCTTCAGGAATAACAATATCCGCTGTACTGTATTGAATATACGCATCAACTGTCGTACCCATCGCGTCAACAAACATTTCAATATAAACACCCTCACTGTTTACCGCTACAGGTATTTTAACTTTTTCTACTTGTTGCTTTCCTTGATCATCTTCGCGATAACTAATAACTTCAGCAGCATGTTTTTCTGATTTTGTATCAGTTTCATAATATTGGATATTTCCTGCATTACCAACTAAGCCCATTAAATTTAATGTTTTAAATTCAGCAGTTAAATACCACTTTCCTTCCTCTACTGATAATTCTCCATTTTCTGCTAATGCTCCAGCTGCCATTGAATCATTTGCAATATTACTTGCATTCTTCAATTTTGTTGGAATAGTATATTTACCATCTGGTAAATCGCTTACCTGAGCAGCATCTACATTACTTAATGTGGCTATCTGAATTCCAAATGCCAGCATTAAAACTAATACTACTTTTAAAAGTTTTTTCATTTTCTTCCTCCCTCTTTTTCTTTGTTAGAAAAGACTAACTATTTAGTTAAAAAATATAGAGAATATATTCTCTGCTAATGTTAGCTAAAACTAACTACATCCATTATTTTACATACATCTAATCTTAAAACAACTACTAATTTTGTTGCCCCCATTGAAACAATCTTTTCAAAAAATATCTTTTTTCTTTATAAATACAGCATTTTTTGATGTTTCATCGATGAAATACTATTTTATAATAACGTTCATAATTGCAATACTCTCGGGCATATGAATTTTACCAACCGTTGGTTTAACCTTTATCTTTACACTCGTTTGCAATATCCGTTCTTCCTTTGAATAATGAAAACGTAATTTTGAAATAGGAATAATATAATCATCCTTGATCATACGACATTCGAGATAGTCTTCTCCTACTTGGTATTTTAAAGAACTCAGCTTCCCTTTAAGAACCATTTTCCCCATCATCGATTCTCGTTCAACTTCTTTTGGCTTTAAAACTAATCCTCCATGTCCCATTTTTATATCCAATATTCCTGGATGAAAGAAACCATCATTAGCCATTGATATTTCCATCTTATCAGCTTTATAAACAGTAAAAGCAAACAGGTATTGACCATCATCAAGATTAGCACTAAGCATATCTCCACTAATTTCTTTTACATTATCAATCAATTCAAATAATCTTTCTTTACTAGTGTTGTTAACAAGTTTAGCACGTGCTTTAGATGATAGTGTTAAAACTAATGATAGTGCCTCTTGATACGCTTCTTCATCATCAAAATTAGCTGTATATTTTAACCAATCAGATAATTTATTAATATCTTTTAAATATTCCCTTGCCATTCTACATCCCTGGCATGATAAAATTCCCTTCCCTTTTTCAGTCGTTAACCCCTCCTGATAGAAGGTATTCAATACTCGGCTAAACGTTGATTTTGATACTCCGACCTCTTGCGCTAACCGAGTAACTGTGTAATCCATTTCTCTTTGTTTATATAAAAATAATAAATATGATAGTTTTTCTTTTGTTAGCTGCATAATCCCCTCCAAAGTTAGTTTATGCTAACATATTATCGTATTTATTCCTTTAAAACAAGATAAAATAGCTATATTCATGATGAACATAGCTATTTTTAACTACTTATTACTTAAAGATCATATGAAAAACACACTGGGCAATTATGTTCTTTATCAAAAATAATTTGCGTCTTAACACCATAAAGTTCCTGAATCACTTCTGAAGTTATTATATCTTTTGGGCTTCCTTCTTTAAAAACTTTGCCTTCTTTCATAGCAATGATCCAATCACTATAACGTGAAGCATGATTAATATCATGTAAAACCATGACAATTGTCTGTTGTTCTTCCTTATTTAATTTACTCAATAATTCTAATACTTCTAATTGATGACCAATATCTAAGTATGTTGTTGGTTCATCTAGTAAAATTGTATTTGTCTGCTGAGCAAGTACCATCGCAATCCACACTCGTTGTTTTTGACCCCCAGATAAATCATGAACCAACATATCCTTTATCTCAAAAGTTTGGGTTTCTTTCAAAGCCCACTCAATAATCTTTTGATCTTCTTTAGTCGATGATATCCTCTTATATGGATAACGACCATAACTAACTAACTCATAAACACTTATTCCTTCAGGGGTATTTAGAATTTGTGAGAGAAAACCTATTTTCTGAGCTATTTCAGCTGTTTTCATAGTTTTCAAATCTTTTCCATCAAGAATTATTTTACCATCTTTTAATGGTAATACCCGAGCCATTGTCTTTAACATGGTTGATTTCCCACATCCGTTTGGTCCTAAAATAACGGTAATTTTATTTTTAGGAATTACAATATTTTGATCTTTCAAAACAATCTTTTTACCATAACCGGTACTTAACTGTCTAGCTTCAATAATTCCCTTCATCATGATCTCTCCTTTTTTAATAGATAAATAAAATACGGCACTCCAATCAATGATAAAATAATCCCTGTTGGAATTTCAACAGTACTCATCAGACTTCTTGATAAACTATCACCGATAATAACCATAAGGCTTCCCATTAACATACTGACCCATAATGAATAACGATGATTGCTACCAACTAACCTTCTTGCAATATGCGGTGCGATTAAACCTACAAAAGGAATAGAACCTCCAAAAGCAATGGTAAAAGCTGCTAAAAATCCGGCTAAACTAATTAAAATAATTGTTTGTTTTTTTAAATCAACCCCCAAGGTTATTACACTTTCCTTTCCTAACGAAAAAATATTTAGAACATCTTGATATTTCCACAATATTACTCCAATAATCACTAATATTGTTATTAATAAAGCTATTTTTAGCCAGTCTGTTCCTGTTAGAATACCAGCATTCCATAATTGCACATACGAAAACTTTTGACGATTCAGCTTTGCTGAGAAGAATAGAATTAACCCTTGGAATCCTAAATTAAGAGCTACCCCACATATAGTCATCCGAATTGGATCTATTCCACGTTCTTTTTCATAAATCAAAAACATTAGTAAACCAATCGTTATTACAGCACCAATCATTCCAGCTAAAGGCATCCAAACATAATCTAAAAATATATCTGTTCCACTAACTAAAATATATAACAAAACAAAGAATGAAATTCCTGAGTTTATTCCAATTACACCCGGATCAGCTAAATCATTTTGTAATACTGTTTGTAAAATATGTCCTGCCAAAGCCATTCCACCACCTACTAAAATGGCACATAACAAACGCGGTAACCGAAATTGAAAGATTACTAATTGTGTATATGGATCAAATAATTCACTTAATTCAATTTTCATCTGACCTATCGTGAATGACAAAAAGCTTGATACTAATAAAATGATTATCAGAAAAATGATTATTCTTTTTTTCTTTAACATTTTTTATTTATGCTCCTTTCCATAAAAAGGAAAAATGGAACACCAATCAGTGCCATAATTATTCCTAGTGGTGTTTCATAAGGTGGTTGTAGATTTCTAGCAATAAGATCGATAAGAATTAAAAAGACTGCTCCATATATCGCAGACATAGTCAAAATAATTTGATAATCCTCCTTTTTAACTAATCGTCTTACCAAATAAGGAACAATCAAACCAATAAATCCAATTGACCCAACAATACTAACTGCCATTCCCGCTAAAAGCAGTGCCGCTAAACATACTAGTATTTTACAACGAGGAACGTTTACCCCTAAACCAACAGCAGTTTCTTCACTCATTGAAATAATCGTAATATTTTTCCCTTGCCTCAAAAGCAAAAATAGACCAGAAACAAATAATAATGTCGCTAAAATAAGTTCTTGATATCCAATATTAGCAGTTCCGCCTACATTCCAATATGTTAATTCTTGACCAATTCCAAAATAAATTGCTATAAACTGGCTTAACGAAGTAAAGAAAAGTGAGACTGCAACACCAGCTAATAATAATCGTTTAGAATTATTAGTATACTTCCCTTTTCCCATTGTCATCGTTAAAAATAAACCTAATCCTGCTCCGACAAAAGAATACATCATCATTAAAAGAAAATTACTGCGACTGACCAAAGCAAAGCAAATTGCTAACATAAAGGAAGCACCCGCATTGATTCCTAAAATTCCCGAATCAGCTAAATGATTTTTAGTCAGTCCTTGCATTGCTGCTCCAGCCATCGCAAATGCACTACCGACGATTCCAGTCGCTAAAATTCGAGGAAATCTAAGATTAATAATAACTTCATAATCATTTCCATTACTCTTTTTACCTAAAATGATTTTAAAAAAATCTTCCCATCCTATTGTCACCGCACCAAATTTTAATGAAAAGAAAATGATGATAGGTAATAGACATAGTCCTACTATCAGCCATTTTCTTACTTGTTGGTTATTCATACAGTGCTAAAATACTTTGAGTAATGTTTTTTAACTGTTCTTTTGTTGATAAAATATCTTGATAGATATATGCACTTGAATCATATGTAATTACCTTTTGGTTTTTTACAGCTGGAGTTGAGTTCCATACACTATTATTTCCAACTAAATCCATAGGATCTTCTTGCCAGCCACCAATCATTATCATATCACCGGCATACTCATTGATTGCTTCTAATGAAATAGAACGATATTGTTCACCATTAATAATTTCTTTTTGAACAACTTCGGGTGCTTTTAATTCTAATAAATCGTATAAAACTTCTCCACCACGACCTTGTTTATTTCCATATACAAATAATTCTTTACTATATGTTTCCATCAAAGTTATCGTCTTGTTAGATATTTTAGCATCCTGTAACTGCTGCTTATATCCAGCAACTTCTTGATTGAAATCAGCAAGCAATTTTTTCCCCTCCTCTTTCTTATTTAAAACATCAGCCATCCAAGTGATTCTTTCGGCAGTTGACATATTTAAATAATCAACTAGTACCGTTGGTGCAATCTTAGATAAATTATCATAATCAGCCTCAGAATATGTAATAATTAAATCCGGTTTTAATTTTGTCACTGCTTCCATACTATACTGCCCATACGCATCATCACCATTAATTGAAGGTACATCTTTCAAATCTTCTTCAAATACAGAATCTTTGTATACATATGTAGTTCCAACCGGCTCCACTCCTAGTGCAAGTGCATCTCCAACAAAATAATCTATTACAACACGTTTAGGCTCATTAGGAATCTCTATTTTTCCTTTTACTGTTTCAACTGTTCTTATTGTATCTTTAGTGGCAGCTGAACAACCAGTTAAAATAAATAAACTTAACACTAATATAGTTGATAGTACTTTTTTCATTTATATCTCCCTTCTTAGTTAGTTTTAGCTAACTTATGTTGTGATTCTAGCATGGCTTAATTTCTTTTACAATATTTTCACTAATATTATGTATTTTTACATTTATTTTATGTATAATTTAACTGGTGATAATTATGATATGTAGAAATTTGACAGAGTACTATAATATTTTCTTTAATAAACTAGCTTTCCAATACTATCAGTATGATAACTTTTCCTTATATATAAATCCTCAACAACCTGAAGAATTCATTATTCATGTGCATATTGCAGATATGTATGAACTTTTTGTTGGTGATTTTACTGCACCCTATGATATTGAAATATCATTTG
Organism: Thomasclavelia ramosa DSM 1402; assembly: GCF_014131695.1. NCBI lineage: Bacteria > Bacillati > Bacillota > Erysipelotrichia > Erysipelotrichales > Coprobacillaceae > Thomasclavelia > Thomasclavelia ramosa. Next base: position 224,763 of record NZ_CP036346.1, on the reverse strand, counting down.
AAATAAGTGAAACATATCTACAGCTAGGAATGCTTCTAACTGGTGAAATTGAGTATGATTTAAAAGAGAGTCATAATAATCATTTAGAGCCTTCTAGTTTTTATTTAAATGGTTCAAAGCGTAGTGGATTACAAGTTTGGAAAAAAAATCAACATTATCATTCTACAGATATAATCATAAAAAAAGATTTTTTCGAAAAAAAATTATCGGCATATGGATATTCCTATACAACACTAGAAAAAATTGAAAAAAATAAAATATTTCGACCACTCCCCTCTAAACTTTTACAATTAATGCAAGAAATATCTGACACTTTAAGAAATAAAGCAATCTCACAACTATATCTTGATGCTCAATTAATGAAGATCGTCTACTTTCTGTTACCTCAAAATAATATTCTATATCCCCAATCTAAAACTATTACAATTAAACTAAAATGCGGTCGAAACATCTTACTAAATAATGATGATCAAGAAATAATCCAGCAGATTCACAATGATCTAACTGTTAACTATCAGCATCCCCCAACAATTAAGGAGCTGGCAAAGATTCACTATATTAGTGAGCAAAAACTTACAGCTGGTTTCAAATACTTATATCATTGTAGTATTCATGACTATATTAGTAATTTACGCTTAAATATGGCTAATAGTATGCTGTTATCTGAACAATCTACAATTATTCAAATTGCTAAGACTTTAGGTTTTTCTAATGCTAATTCTTTTATCTATTTTTACCGTAAAAAAACTGGTATAACACCTAAACAATTCCAATTAACACAACGCTAAAGGGGCTGTTTTTTCTCAATCAAATAGAAATTATTATCAACCTCCCATATTATCTTATATACCCTTTTTCCATAAAAAAGTACTCTAACAAGAGTACTTTTTAATTATATTTTTTTCTAGTTAATAATAAAATTATTAACATTGTCCCACCCAATAAACTATAACCAATGATTTTTGAATCATCACCAGTATTAATACTATTTTTTATTGATGAATTAGTTGTCTCGATCACATTACTATTATTTTGATTATTTACATTATCTTGATTTGGCTTGTCAGTAGTTGAATTATCAGCTTTTTGACGATAATCATATGTCATTAACATTCCATCAAACTTTCCACGATTTAGATTCTTGAAATCTCCATCATTTGATTCACTATACACCAGTAATGAAATTTGATAATCATTTAATACCATAATCTCTGAAGCATAATCAGCTTTTGAACCACCAATATTTTCGATTGTTTTCAAAGTACCATTCTTTTCATAATTTGCAATAAAAACATCCATACTTCCCTTATTAAGACCTGTTACATCATAGTCTGTTCCTCTTGATTGACCAATAAATACATATTGATCTTCAAGTTCTATCGCACTTATCATTTCACTAGCTTCACTACTCTTGATCACATTGACCCATTCTGTCTCACCAGTTTCATTACATTTTAAAACATATGCATTGTCATACCCTGTTCCAATTGGAGCAAATGTGTCAGTAGTTGATTTAGTGTTACCCATTAAAATGAATCCACCATCACTAGTAGCTAAGACACTATTACAATAATCATTGCGATCGCCACCATAAGCTTTAGTCCACAATAATTCACCAGTAGCACTAATTTTTGCAGCAAAGCAGTCAAATATATCTCCATACCAGTCAACATCTGCAAAATCACCACTTTTTGAAGAAAGACTACCAGCAACAATAAAACTGCCATCACTTAGAATATCTAATCCCGAACTTGAAGTTTCAATATTTTTTCCACCTAAAACTCGTTGCCAGACTTTTTTACCATGAGCATCATATTTAACTATGACTAAGTCATATAATCCTCGATTTTGATTTTCCATATCGCCATCATTTGAATTTGTTTCTATTAAAACAGCAATACCGCCATCATCCGTAGCTTTAATTTGTTTAACTTGATCGTTGGCTGAGCCACTAAAATTACTCATCCAGATCAGCTTACTGTTAGAGTCATATTTAGCAATAAAAGTATCCATTTGACCATGAACGGTACCAGCAGTATCTAACTGTGCAAAATCACCGGTTGGAGCCACATACACCCCTTCTTGATATCCACCACTAACTACAAAACCACCATCATCTAGGCCACATACCTTAGCTGCATATGCAATTGAGTCGTACTCTGTTCCTCCTAAAGTAAGAGTTTTTAAAAGTTCTCCTTTTGGATCATATTGATTAATATAAGCTATTGAACCACCTTTTAACAGATTTTGAAAATCACCATCATTTGAGTATGATTGCCCTACAGCAACAATATTTCCATTTTTCAAAACTGTCATATCATCAGTATAATCATAATCACTACCACCAATATTTACTTTCCAACTAGTTTTAAAGTCTGGCTGTTCTACTTCAACTGGAGCAAAATATGGCGGATTGGTAGTTTCTACCATATCTTTACTAGAGAAAGATAAACGTATATCTCCCATTGCTTTATCGATATGTAATTTGACCGGTGTATCTAAATCATCAACTTCAAGCGTAACTGTTTTTACTTGTGTTACTTCATCGTACTCATCTTTCAACACCGCTATCATTTCACCATTTTTTTCATAACTAACTTCCCCTAATGTTGAAGCGCTAACTTGAGTTCCCATAATTGTTGCGTTAGTAAAATAAATTGTTACAGCATACTTAAAGCCAATTTTTTCAACATATGCATCTTTATATAATAATGGTGCCATCATTGAAAGACTATCTTCATTAGCTTTCCAAGCTTCTACCGGCACTAAATACTTTTCTTCTGCATATTGCTCTAGTGTTGTTCCCGCTAAACTAGCTAAAAAGCCATCATACTTACCTTTTAATTTTCCTTCAAACAAGCCACTATTAGAATTTGTATTACCATAGACGATATAGTCATCATTTGCTCCAGGAATAATTCCTTCTGGATTATCTTTTCCATCTCCACCATAGCTTGAAATATTTAAACAAGTTCCATCCTTTGAATAGTGGGCAATATAAATATCTTCTTTACCGTATGTCTTTATCCCTGTAAAATCTTGATCATTAGTATCAAAGGTTCCAACCGCTAAAAAACCATCACTAATCGCTAAAAGATAATCTCCTGTTGTCTTACTATTATTAGCAAGGCTTGTAGTCCATTCAACTTGTCCATTTGAATCAATCTTTAAGGTAAATGCAACATTATTTTCCTCTTCATTTCCAACAATACCACTATTTGAGTTAGTCGTTCCTGTTAATACATACCCATTATCAATATCACTGCTTGATATTTCTGTTTTATCAGTAGATACTTTTTTATTATGAGCTCTAATTATATGATTAAAAACATCATCTCCAGTTCCACCAAAAGCTTTTACCCATTCTTTTGTTCCATTTTCATTAAACTTAACAACAAATGCATCTTTACCACCATGAGCTAATCCTTCGAGATCTCCATCACTAGAACTCGAATAACCAGCTGCTAAATAACTACCATCGCCATAGTTAGCAACTACTGAAGTAAATTCATCCATTTTCTTGACTGCTTTATCACCGCCAGTTCCACCAGCTCGATTAATCCATTCAATATTTAAATCTTGGTCAATCTTTACAATAATTGCATCGCGATCAGTTTCAATCTTATTCAAACCGTTCATATCTAAATCAGTAGAATGTGAATAACCTGCAACAATAAATCCACCATCGCCAGCTGGTTGAATAGCCTTCAATTCATCCGCATCACTACCCCCAACAGTAACAACCTTAATTAAAGTTCCATTTGAATCTAGCTTAGCGATTATTCCATCTTTTCCCCCCTTATTAAGATTGGCTAAATTACCATCATTAGACTGGCTTACCCCTACTGCAACATAACTGCCATCATTAGCTTCAGTTACAGCATTAAAACTATCTGCTGCACTCCCACCTATTAAAGTTTCCCACTTTATTTGGCCATTTTTGTCATATAGCATAACAGCACCATCACTCTTTCCTTTAGCCTGTTCAATACCTGTTACCTTATTGCCATCAAAAGTTCCTGTTGCAATAATATCACCATTGATCAGTCTTTCAGCATCATTGACTGTATCTGGAGTAATACTATTATTACCATTATCTCCATACATCGTAACCCAATTAGCCACATTATCCGTTTCAACCGCATTAACCGTTATCGAGCACATTGAAACAATCATTCCCAATGAAAGCACCGATATGAGTGCTTTATTTAAATTTTTTCCCATTTTACTGTCCATTTTTCCTTTCTCTTTTTTAGTTAGCCTTAACTAACCCATATTAAAAATTTAGCACATGGAATGATTTTCGACAATTATAAATTTCGTTGCAGTAATGCAACATTTATTACTTTTAGTGCAAAAAACAATGATTTCATTAACTAATCATCGCTTTTCAATAATGCAACAAAATATAAAAAACATATCCTATTAAAGAATATGTCTTTTATATTATTACTGATTTGATGAAATCAATTCCTTCGCACAAACAATAAATTTCTCTAATGCTTGATTAGTCACTACCCCTTTTTTCCAAATCAAACACGATTGTGAAACAATTTCTGGTTCTAATAGTCGGTACGTTAAATTTGGATAAGCATTACTTTTGAAAACTCCATCAATCGAGATTCCATAGCAAAGACCACTTTCTACTAATAAAGCTAAATTTGAATTAATATCATAATTTAAAATCGTTTGTGCATTTATCTCTTTACCTAACCAGTTTTTGAAAGTTTCTTTAACTTCTAATCGATTTGCAATTCCAAAAACTAAATTAGATACTACGTGATTTTCAATTGTTTCATATTCTTTCAATAAATCATCTTTTTTCATTACCAAGCACCATTTATCTAAATAAGGCAACTCCAGGTATTGGTAATAGTCTTTATCGATTGGTTCTAAAACAATTGCTACATCAATTAAACCCTCGTTGATCTTTTCCTTATTTTGATTACTACCAGCCGTATAAATATTATATTTAATTTTGGGATAACGTTTTGAGAACTCCTTTAAAACTACTGGTAAAAACTTATTTCCACTCGATTCACCACATCCTATGGTAATTTCTCCCGAAATATCATACTCACTTTTTCTAATTTCTGCTGCTGTTTTATCTTGCAAATCTAGCATTTCCTTCGCACGACGTTTTAAAATTATGCCACTATTAGTTAAAGTAATTTGTCTACTCCCACGAATAAACAAACGTGTGCCATAAATTTCTTCTAACTGCTGTAATTGTCTTGTTAGCGTCGGTTGTGTCAAGTGTAGTTTTTGGGCTGCTTTAGAAACATTACCTGATTCAACTACTGCCAAAAAATATTCTAGAACTCTTAGATCCATCTTTATCACCACTTTTTATTATACGAGTTATTTATCTATAATACTATTATTCTAAAACTTTTTGAACGATATTAACTGTTTTTTTATTTTTTATAAGGGTAATAATTAATGTAATTGTACTTAAACTGATAAATCCTATAGCATTAGCAATAAATAAAGCTGGTAAAGCTTCAGTTCTCATAAGACTTTGGATTACAATACTGCCATAAGGAGAGATAAACACCCCTAAATTGAATCCAACCAATAATAATGAAGTAGCTAACGTAGTATTTGGAATATTTGAATTATTAATTTTATCAATCAAACTTGGCATAAAAATTTTAAAACCAAACCCCGTTAAATATCCACCAACAAACGTTATAACTAAATTTTGACTTAATCCTAAAATTACCATTGCTAATGCTAAAATAATTAATCCAATCGATGTAGTAAGCTGATTAAAAACCTTTAAGATTTTTCCAAATAATAGTCCTGCGCTAATTCCACCTAATGATAATAAAATAATTACTAAACTAGCATCACTCGCTGTTCCATATCCCTCACCAGTCATTAAAGAAGCAATCTTAATACCCATGATCATATATAACATTGCAGCCATAAAAATTAATCCAACATAATAAACCACTGGCAAAAAGCCGGCACTTTTATGGCTTTCTTTTTTTATTTTATCCCCACCATTAGCCTTAATCACATCGGCTGTTTTTACCTGAGGGACGAACTTAAAATAAATAAAGAAAACAGGTATTGCAATCATATAAGCAATAAACGGAGCCTGCCAATTAATCTTTAATAACTGACCAGCGATAAAAGTAATCGCAATTCCTCCTGCCCCTTCAAATGCTGATTGTAATCCATACATTGATGAACGCTCTTTAGCATCATAAAAATAATTGATCATCGATACCAATAGTGAATTAAACAGACCAACACCAAATCCCAACATTGCACGACTAATCAAAATAATCATAAAATTATCAATTAATAACGGTACTATCCCTGCAATCATAACAATTCCCAGCCCAATAGTAATTGTTTGCTTATACCCAACTCTTTTAGCAATTAAAGAACTTGTTAAAACGGAAATCATCAAAAATAATGACGGTACCGTCGTTAACATTTCTACCATTGATAATGGTACTTGATCAAAATGTTGTGCCATGGCCGGAATATTAGCATTAATCGCTGCAGCACTCCCCACTAATAATGATGCTGATAATAAGGCAAATCTAAGTATTTTTTTATCCATAATAATTATCCTCCTTTGATTACACTTTCATTATAATCAATTGCATTACTATGTCTAATACTTATATTTTATTTATACTATTCGTTTTATGTATAGTTTTATTTGAAATAAAAAACACATCCTTAAAAGAATGTGTTTTCAACATTACATATTCCCCGACACTTAATTACTTAAGCGGAATATGTATCCGTCGGCTCTTTGATATCATAACAGATATACTTAGAATGTCAATAAGAGAATTAGATATCTAATCGTGTTAACTTTACTCATCATCTTTCTCAGCTATAATTTCATTATTAATAATAGGAGCATTTTCTATTTTTTTAGCAATATCAAGTTTATAAGTCAGATTATCATGGTAATTTAATGAAAATAAACAAGCATATAGGGTGTTTAAAACTATACTGATAGATTCTAATGATGAAAATCCAGCAATTTTTGAAAATGATTTTTCCCTTGTCGTAACACGCAAAGTAACCGTAGCTAAATCTGAAAGACTATTATTCCCAATACTCGTAATAGCTATAATTGGACAGTTATTTTCTTTTAATATCTGAGCGGTCTTCACAATATTAGAAGACTCACCTGAATAAGAGATACAAATAGCACATTCATCAGGTGAAGACATTGCAGCATCATGAAATAGATTATCTTGTATAGGGTGAATATAGGCTTTTTTATGAATTCGATTTAATTTAAATACAAATTCTTCTCCAGCAAAATTTAGATTTGACATTGCAAATACCCGTATCTCTTTACTTTGGTGTAAAATTCGTACTGCTTTTTGTAATGAATCATGTTGGAACAAAGACAAAGTATCTTTAGCACTTTCAATGTGTAAATTTACGATTTTACTAGCTATTGTCATAATAGAATCTTGGTTACTGAACGGTAAATTAGAATCAATATTACAAAAATGGCTATTTAAATAATTTGCTTCTTCTAAATAGGCGTCTTTAAATTCAACCCAGCCTTGAAAACCCAGCTTCTTCGAAATTCTAATCAAAGTTGATGGTGATGTAAATGTTGCATCAGCAATCATTTTAACAGAATAGTCTTTAATATTAATCTGTTTATCTAGAATATAATCAATAATTACCCGTTCATTATGTGAAAAGGGGTAGGCTTTCATTTGTTCTTTTAACAACATCATCATTACCTCCTAATATCTTCATTATATAGAATGAGAATATTATTTACAAATTTTAATAAATATTGACTATTAATTGTGAACATTATGTCTAAATAATATTTAAATATTTAATCACGTTCATAGCTGTGATATTTTGATTATATTATTAAAGGGGGCAATTTAAATGCAGTATCGAGATAGTTACTTAAGTTATTTATTAATGTATTTATTCTATTTTTTATCACTGGCGTTATTATCAGGCCTGATTTCTGTTTATCTGCTAGATCGTGGATATAGTGCTTCACAAGTTAGTCTGGTAGTAGCATCTTCATACATTGTTTCAGTAATTTTACAGCCTCTAGTAGGCTATCTAAATGATCACTTTAACTTAAAATGGGTAAATAGTGTTGTTTTAATTATTGCCGCAATTTTAGGAATAGCTCTAATTTTTGCAAAACATCTTTTTAGTATTACTTTATTGTACAGTCTTACTTTAGGGCTCTTTAACAGCACTAAGCCAGTTATTGAAAGAATGGCCACCTTATCTAAATATCAATATGGAAAAATTAGAATCTGGGGAACAATTGGATATGCTATTGGTTCACAAATCGGTGGTCTTATATATCAATACATTTCACCTGAAAGTATGTATTTCTTTTTTTCTATTAGCCTAGGAATTTGTCTTCTAGGTATTATCGGTACTAGAAACGAACATAAAAATTCTGATATTCATGGTGAAACGACTACACAACACCTAGGCTTATGGAATAAAAACTTTATCGTCTATTTGATTATAGTTTGCTTATTCTATGCGATAACTAACCTAAATACGACCTATTTACCAGCAATGTTTCAGCATCAAGGGATTTCAGTTGATAAGGTTTCTACAATTATTTTATTGATTACTATTTCAGAATTACCAATTATTTATTATTCTCATCGTTTTATGAATAACATTTCAAATCGTCATATGTTAATAATTGTTTTTATCTTATTAATCATTCAGTTTGGTACATATTGTTTTATTCCTTATAATATCATACATGTGATTATATCTATCGGTACTAAGGCTGTATCAACCGTAATCTTTATTATGCTCAATATGAAAATCGTTGTTTCTATAGTTGATTCTGATTTACAGATGAGTGCTCTTGCATGGGTTTCTACATTCAATAGTTTTTCTTCAATTGTTGGTCAAGGTCTTGGTGGAAAAATACTTGATACTTATTCTTATACTGATTTTTACTTAATTTTATTTTTAATCGCTGTAATTGGTCTAGGAATTTCTTACTTTTATCATCTTCCTTCTGGGCATAAATATCATCTTTTCTAAAATAATTTGTAACTAAAAAAAGATAAAAGGATATAATCTTAAAAATTATATCCTTTAAATTTATCCAAATAGACGACTCTAGTTTCATTAAGAAACACAAAATATTATTTATCAAAATCAAACATTTCAAAGACATCAGAAACTGGTAAACAGTTTTCAATGTTTTCGATTGTTTTAGCAAGTAAACCTGCTACAGAAACTGTCTTTAATTTAGGGAACATTTTATCTTCAGGTAATTTGATTGTATCTGTTACAACAACTTCATCAGCAGATGAATTTTGTAATCTTTCAACTGCAGGTCCAGAGAATACTGGGTGCGTACAAGCAACATGAACTGATTTAGCACCTTTTTCTTTTAACATCTCAATACCAGCAACAATGGTTCCTCCAGTATCGATCATGTCATCAACCATAATACAGTTCTTCCCGGATACATCCCCTAAAACACCCATGATTTCAGCCACGTTTGGTTTAGGTCTTCTTTTATCAATAATTGCAACTGGGGCATCTAAAGCTACTGCTAATTTACGAGCTCTAGTGGCACCACCATGGTCAGGAGAAACCACGCAAATATCTTCCATATCTTTCTTCTTAAAGTAGTTTGAGATAAGTGGCAATGCCTGCATTTCATCAACTGGAATATCAAAGAACCCTTGAATTTGAGCTGCATGCAAGTCAACTGTTACAACTCTAGTTACACCAGCTACAGTTAATAAGTCAGCTACTAATTTAGACGTAATTGGTTGTCTTGGTTTAGCCTTACGATCTTGACGAGCATATCCAAAATATGGAATGATTGCTGTAATTTCTTTAGCAGAAGCTCTTTTTAAAGCATCAGCTAAAACTAAGATTTCCATTAAGTTTTCAGTGACCGGATTAGAAGTAGACTGGACAATAAAGACATCCTTACCACGTACTGATTCATCAATTTCAACTAAGATTTCTCCATCAGCAAAATGATGCACTTTACTTTTTCCTACTTTTGTTCCTAATTTTTCTGCGATATCGTTAGCTAATTCACCACTAGCTGATAATGCAAAGACAGTTATTTTATTTTTCATTTTCTTCTCCTATTTTCCTTTTTGATTTCTTTTTTCTTCTAATACTTTGGCATATCCATCTTTATTAACTTGGCGAGCCCGAGCAATTGCAAAAGCGGAATCTTCAACTTGATCTGTAATAGTTGAGCCCGCTGCAACATAGGCATTAGCACCGACCGTTACTGGAGCAACTAAATTACTATTACATCCAATGAAGGCATTGTCACCAATAATAGTTTGGAATTTATTTTTACCGTCATAATTTGAAGTAATTGTTCCACATCCCATGTTTACATTACTTCCGACAGTTGCATCACCAACATAAGTTAAATGTGATGCTTTACTTCCTTTTCCAAAGACTGCTTTTTTCATTTCAACGAAGTTACCCATATGAGCATCTTCTAAAATATGGCAGTTAGTTCTTAGACGAGCAAATGGTCCAATATCTACACCATTTTCGATAATCGAATCAGAGATAACTGAGAATTTAATTTCAACATTATCCTTAATTTCAACATTATCAAATTCGCAATAAGGCCCAATATGGCAATTGCTGCCAATACTTGACTTACCTTTAATAATACATCCTGGTTCGATTGTCGTATCAGCACCAATCGTTACATCAACTCCAATATAAGTATTATTAATATCAATAATGTTAACACCATTTAATAAATGTTGTTTATTTATTTTTAATTGTAATGATTTAGTTGCTTCCGCAAGTTCAACCCGATCGTTGATTCCCCCAACTTCAGCTAAATCAGCAATTTTATATCCACCGACTTTAAGTTTATCATTATTCATGATTTCTATTACATCAGTGATATAATATTCATTTTGAGCATTATCATTAGTTACTTTTTCTAACGCTTCAAATACTGCAATGTTATCAAAACAATATTCTCCGCAGTTCATCTCACTAATTTGAACTTGCTCTGGAGTACAGTCTTTAAATTCGACAATCCCCGTTACTTGATCATTATTTCTAATTACACGACCAAATTTTTTATCTAAATCACAATCACATGTCATGATCGTTCCTTTTAATTGGTTATCGTTATGATAAGCAATTAAATCTTTTAATGTTTCACTAGTAATTAGTGGAGCATCACCATTTAACACCACAGTTGTTCCTGCTTTACCTGCCAAAGCATCTTTACATTGCATTAATGCATGTCCAGTTCCTAACTGTTCTTTCTGATAAATAATATTTACCCCGTCTAACAGTTTTTCAACTTCTTCTGCTTTGTGACCAACAATTACGTAGATTTCATCAACACCAACTTGTTTCAATTCATCAACAATATGATTGATCATCGGCTTGTATAAAACCTCATGGACAACCTTTGGTTTATCTGACTTCATTCTGGTACCTTTACCAGCCGCCATAACTACCGCATAAGTTTTCATTTTCACACCTCTTCATTAACAACAACATAATAACAAAAAATTTACATTTGTTAAAGGAAAAAAAGATAAAATATGTCGTAAAATTGAAAAGAAATTGATTTAATCAATTTCCTCATCATTCAATATTTCTGTTTTCCTTACAAAATAATATTTTCCCTTAAAATACTTCATTCCCTTTTCTAAAATAATATTATTACGTGTCAAGCCAAAAACACACGATCCACTTCCAGACATTAAAGCTCCATCAAATCCAATTTTCATCATTTCCTCTTTAATCTTAGCAATCTCTGGTACCATCTTGATTGACGGCTCTTCTAAAGTATTTTGAAGATTATCGATGACTATTTGATAATTACCATCTTCAATTCCTGTCGCCATTAATCGACAGTCTTGATGGCTAGCTTTACTTAAATCTAAACTAGTGAATGATTTTTTCGTTGATACCCCTCGTTTAGGTTTAACTAATAATACTTTACATTCAAAAGAATTCTTTATAAATTCTAATTTTTCACCAACACCACTAACTAAAGCAATTTTTTGATAAATACAAAAAGGAATATCTGCCCCAACTTCTTTTCCTAATGCAGCCATTTCCTCATTGCTCAGATTTAAATAAAATAATTTATTCATTGCTTTAATTACCGCCGCACCATCAGCACTTCCTCCCGCTAAACCAGCTTGAGTAGGAATATGCTTATAAACAAAGATCTTAACCCCTTTTTTGATGTTATAACGTTCTTTCATTAAAGCAACAACCTTATACATAATATTTCGTTCATCCGTGGGCATGATTTTGCTATTTGAATCAATTTCAATTCCGCTAGCAATAGTATTAATATAGATTAAATCATGTAAAGTAATTGGAGCCATGATCATTTCTAATTCATGATATCCATCTTCTCTTTTTCCGATTACATCAAGTGCTAAATTTATTTTTGCGTATGCTTTTACTTTCATTACTTCACCTACTTGTCGGATATATTTTTCGTGCTACTCCTCTTGTGTCGATCCCTCCAACGCCTAAATGCTTATTTGAAGTTTTAGCCACAATTTTCTCTAAGTCAACATAATTTTTGATACTCGCATTAGCAATCTGACTTACTACAAAAACCGGATCAAGCGCATGAATATTTTTTCTGCTTGGACTAGAAGCAAAATTAGCTCCACTAGCTAATAAAAGCTCATAGTACGATTGACACGCTCCAGCAAAAATAATCAAACTATCTTTGTCATCCTCATACAAACGTGCTCGACGAATTGCTTCTACAAAATCTTTAGTATGCAAATAACTATTAATATCTTTGCGATTACCATTTTTCTTCATTGCATCATGACCGGTTATCACCAATAAATTAGGGCGATGTTTTTCTAATAAAGGAATAATTTGATCTTTAATTTCATTTTCTTTCATAAAATAGCCATGAACATTGATATTAAATTCTTCATATTTTTTCAAACACATGTCAAGATAATGTTTATCTCCATCAATATGCAGCACACTACCTTTTAAACATGGTCGACTTTCTACTATTATATCACTTTTCTCACTACTAAAATCACTTAATTCCAAATCACTCTCATCACTATCAGCTACTAACCGATATTCAATTCCAGTCAAATAATAAACATCATCTTGAATATCGGTAATTTTAAAACAGATATCTTTGCCATATTTTTTTCGACAGACAATATCACCAATTTTCATTTATATCACCATGATATTATATGTAATTAAATCATTTTGGTGATATTTTTAAAATCCGCTAATTCTAATTCTTCACTTCTTTTTCGATTTTCAATTCCCGTCTGCAATAAAATTTCTTCAGCTTCCTCATAACTTTGCTTTAAATTATTTAAAATCGTTTTTCGTCGCTGTTTAAAACAAATATTTAATACTTCATATAATTTCAAATCCGGTGCTTTTTTTAACTCAATTTTTAAAATTGCTGAATCAACATGCGGAGCAGGCATAAATACATTTTTATTAACAGTAAATAAGTATTCAATTGTCCCCATATCTTTAATCATCAATAATAATGGATTTTTATAAATACCCGTCATTTTTAAAGCTACTTCTTTTTGAACCATAACAATCATTTCATCGATTCCAAAATTTCCTAACACAACTTTTTCAATTATTGCCGTTGTAATATAATATGGAAGATTAGCAACTAAACATACTTTTTGATATCTTTGCTTTAACTGATCAACAATCGGTTTAATATCCTGTTCCATAAAATCACCAAAGATAATTTCAATATTATCTTGATTTAAAAACTCCTGATACACAGGCATAAAACGCTCATCAATTTCAAAACTAGTAACTTTTCCACTATAACGCCCTAATACTTGTGTTAATGCGCCAATTCCCGGTCCTACTTCAATAACCGCCGTTGTTTGATCAATCTTTGCACTAGTCACGATCTTATTTATTATATTTACATCAATTAAAAAATTTTGACCATATTTCTTTAACGCATTCAAATGATATTTTTCTAAAATATATTTTGTTGTCGAGGGAGTTGCGATTTCCTTCATTACTGATTCACCTTGATTTTAAAAATCTTTCCTGCTCTTTTAAATTCACCATTATCACTTAGTGTTTGATACGATCCAATCTCCTCACCCAAACGTTGATAAAGACTAAATGCTTTAGAATGTGATGACTTTAAATACAAATCTTCTTTATCTTGATAATGAGGAATAATTACATTTCTTAACCAATAATTCCCATTTCCTCGTGCCTTTGGTGAAATATGGAAATAATTAAGAACAATTGCATTAGCCCCTTGTTCAAAGACTGGTTTATCAAAATATTTTGAAGAATCAATATTCCCCGTTGTTACCATCGCTAAACCAACACATTGATCATACTTATACATAACATGATAATCAACATTAACATTAGGGTCATCTTTTAAAATATGTACTAGCTGATTACAATGATATACTTCATCATAGTCATCATAAAAATCACGATACTTCACTTTTAAATTATCAATAATCGGGACTAGATATTCCCCTTTAAATTCATTACTTACTTTAAATGTATAACCATTATGTTTACCTAGATCCATCATTTAACCTCCCTAACACCTGTTCTTTAGTGATTCCAACCATATTTAATCGTTTAAAAAGTGTTTTGACATTCCCATAACCCAAATTAAATGCCTCATACACCATCAATCTTCTTTGCTTATTACCAATAATATCTAAAGCAACAAATTCACTCCAAGTAATGCTTTCTCGATTAACATCAAAAGAAACTACATTTTCTAATGCTTCTATCACAGCTTCTTTATTAGCTTCAGCAATACCTAATTTCTTCTTACCTCTAGCATCCTTTTTAGCAACAAAAGCATGTTGACAGTTAGGGACAACTGCTTGAATTTGATCACGAATTTTTTTCCCTGGAAAATCAGGGTCTGTCAAAACAATAATTCCTCGACTTTTACTTGCTTCTTGAATTAATTCTAATGTTTGTTGATCCAATGCTAATCCGTGTGTCTCAATCGTATCTACTTCAAATAATTCTTTTAATAAGGCTGTGTCTGTTTTACCTTCAACAACGACTATTTCTTTAATTTTTTTCATAATTTCACCTAACTCTAATTATAACGATATTTCACTTAAAATAAAAGGTATAATCTTGGGGCTACCCATAATAACGATTTTATCTAACCAATATAAATCAACACCATAATATTCTTTTTATACAATTAATTAAATAATCAAAAGGACAATTCAATGAAAGGATTAACTAATAGTTAAAGAAAATGGTTCTAGATTACTTTTTGTGCAAATAGCATTAAGGCAGTTCGTTACCGAATCCTGCATAGTGTCTTTGGTGCTTTAGATACTCGAGACGCCACAGAAACTTACGTAATATTATCTGGTTGAAAAAACAAACTATCGATCCCTAGTGATATTTTAATAATTCCCCAATCACAATACAATATCCTTTTCAAATTATTGAAGCTACTGTTTTTAATTGTACAGCAATAATGAGTTATATTATCATAAAAAGCTAATCACTATGTTAAATACAATCATGACAATACTTCAAGCTAAAGGTTAACATACCAAAGAACATTGCATTTGAGTTCAAAAATTAGCAATGAAAGTTGCTCATGAGTTAAATATGTCTGATACCAGATTAAATAATTTCTTCCATACTTCACAATATTGAAAAATTAATATTCCTACAAGTATTCTGCTTAAAACAGGTCCTTTAACAACTGCTGAAAAAAATCATAAATACTCTCTAGAATCCTATAAAATGATCAATGATATTTTTGGTAAAGAAATTGGTCAAATGGTTTTACAGTACCATGAACAGAGCAACGACTCAGATTACCCATTTCTATCTTGATTGTATCAACGCTTTGATCAAGTCTTAAAAAGATAAAATTATCTAATTGACATCATGATAAAATTACGTTATGCTTGATGTGCAAACTTAATAAACCGCTTAAATAATAAGCTATAGCTTTTCCACGTTTCTGAGTTATAAACGGGAGGTTATAGCTTTTTTTGCGAAGGAAGGAGAACTTATGAATCAAGAATATGATATGATGGCTCACAAGCCCATCTTCCCATTATTAATGAAAATGGCAATTCCCCCGATGATTTCAATGTTAATTCAATCAATGTACAATATTATTGATAGTATTTTTGTTGCTAAATTGGGAGAGGAAGCATTAACCGCCTTATCATTAGCATTTCCACTTCAAAACCTGTCATTAGCTTTTTCAGTAGGTCTCGGGGTAGCAATTAACGCATTGATTGCTAAAAGTTTAGGTGCCAGTGATGAAAAACAAGCTAATTATATTAGTGATCATGGGATTTTTTTAGCTATTCTTCACTCTTTATTATTTGTTTTTATTGGTATCTTTTTAATGAAACCGTTCTTTTTGATGTTTACTACTAACCCAACTGTTTTAGATTATGCAATTACATACGGGTCAATCGTGATTACCTTTACCTTTGGTTCTATTATTCATATTACTATTGAAAAAATGTTTCAAGCTACTGGGAATATGATGATTCCAATGTTTTTACAAGGAATTGGAGCAATTGTCAATATTATCCTCGACCCTATTTTAATTTTTGGAATAAACGGTTACTTAGAGTTTGGGGTTGCTGGAGCTGCAATTGCGACAATCATCGGTCAGATGACTGCCTGTTTACTAGCAATTATCTTATTTAGAAAAACTTCACGTATCAAAGTATCTTTAAAAAATTTTAAACCAAATGCACAAATTATTAAAAATATCTATTCAATTGCAATCCCATCAGGGGTGATGACATCATTACCATCTATCTTAGTTGCTTTACTTAATAGTTTGTTAGCGACAGTATCACAAACGGCAATCGCTTTCTTTGGGATATATTTCAAGCTTCAATCATTTATTTACATGCCAGCTAATGGATTGATTCAGGGAATGCGACCATTAATTAGTTATAATTATGGAGCTAGGCATTTTGATCGTGTTAAAAAGATTATCAAAGTTTCAATTATCTCTACTGCGGTGATCTTATGTTGTGGAACAATTATTTTTATGGGATTGCCAGAATTAGTCCTATCATGGTTTAATGCAACTGAACAATTATTAGAAATTGGTATTATTGGTCTTCGAGTGATTTCACCATGTTTTATTCTTTCTACAATGGGAGTCGTTATCTCCGGAGTTTTTGAATCTTTAGGTAAGGGACGTCAATCATTGACGATTTCACTATTGCGACAATTTATTATTACTTTACCTTTAGCCTATATTTTATTGAAAGTAATAGGGCTTAATGGAATTTGGCTTTCATTTGTTATTGCCGAAGGAATTGCCAGTGTCATTGCAGTAATCTTAATAAAAAAAGAACTTCATAACTTTAAGGTGGATTAACGATCCACCTTTTTAATAAATATCCACCGGCTAAGCCGGTGGTTTTACATTTGCGGGCATAGCCCTGCTCTCAGAGCGCATGTCTCAAGACATTCCTTATGCCTACGGCTACCGCGTGCACTCTGTATTTATTTAGTTTTTCCCTTTTCCTTTTTTAAACGGGTATTCCAAATCCAGTGTCAGCTGTTCTCTTTCCTGATCTTCTTTTAATTGATTCGCTATATAATTTTTTATTCTTTTCGCATTCTTTCCTACTGTATCTACATAATATCCTCGACACCAGAACTCTCCATGTCTGTACTTATATCTTGCATTTGCCCATCTTTCATATATCATTTGACTGCTTTTTCCCTTTAAAAACCCCATAAACCCTGAAACACTATATTTGGGCGGTATTTCTACTAACATATGTACATGATCTATGCATACTTCCGCTTCTATTATATTTACGCCTTTCCATTCACATAATTGTCTTAGTATTGCTCCTACCTCTACCCTTCTTGCTTCATAAAATGCTCTTCTTCTATATTTTGGTGCAAATACAATATGATATTTGCAACTCCATTTTGTGTGTGATAAACTATGTAAGTCATCTGAATACTGTTTATTCATTTGTCATTTCCTCAGTGATATCTTATTTTTGCAGTTGGTAGCCGCATTTATATTATATCACGTGAGGTTTTTCATTATCACTCCGCTAAAGCTTTTTGAGACCCCCAGCCTAGCTGGGGGTTTTATTGCAGACAAAAAATGAAGATGATTATTTATCATCTTCATCAAATTCTTGATAATCGACATCAATTATATCATCACTACCACGACGATACTCTTCTTGGCTATAATAAGCCTTTTTCTTTTCTTCAGTTTTTCTTTGAAATTCTTTGTTATATTCTTCTAACTGTTTAGTATAAAGATATCTTTTTATCGCTGACCAAACAACTAATATCGCAATAATTATCCAAACAATCGGATTAGTAAGTAGATTTAAAATCAAACTTAAGATAACAATAATGATTAAAATTATCAAAATCACATAATACAGTGGCATCAAATCAACTCCTTTATATATAGATATAATACACGTTTATCATTTAAAATCAAATAATTCTTTTAGGTTTACCGCAAAACCATTAGCTATTTTTTCAATTGATTTCAATGAAACATTTCTTGTTCCACGTTCAACATCTGATATATAGTTCTTTGATAACCCGCAACGAAAAGCCAATTCTTCTTGAGAAATATTTTGCTTCAAGCGCAATTCTTTAATACGATGACCAAACTTAACTTCAATTTTATCCATTTTAATCACTCTCCATTTGGATCAATCGTTTAGCCTCTTCACTTATTTTCTTAAATCGATGATGCAAGCCGGACTTACTTATTGTTTGTCCAGTTTCTTCATAATAAACTTCAGTCAGCTCATTTAATGTTAATTCAGGATATTTTTTTCTAATTAAAGCAACAGCACGTGTTTTTTCATCAAGCATGTCTAAACCAAGAAACATATCTACCGTCTCAATATCTTCTAATTGTTTATTTGCTGTTGCCATTGATTTCATTTCATTAGCAATATCACAATTATTCCAGCGATTTACAGTATTTGACATGCTGCGATCAATTCGAGTACTTTCAAAATTCATTACTGACTGGCTCGCTCCGATTGCCCGTAAAAAATCACCAATCTTTTCTGAAGACTTTAAATAAACTACATACTTATTACGACGTTTAATAATCTTTGCATTTAACTCAAACCGATTAATTAAATCAGCAATAAACTGAGCAAATTCTTCTTCATTAAAACTCATTTCTAAATGATAATTTGATGTTTCAGGATTATTAACACTTCCACATGATAAAAATGCCCCTGCTAAATAAGCTCTTGTACAACATTCCTTTTCAATAATCTTGGGATTAGGAATCTGATTAAACCCCAAACCATCCATCAATGATAAATCATCTAAAATTTCCCTTGCTTTAGTAACCTTTAAAATATAAACATTATTTTTCTTTAGTTTCATTTTTCTTGAAACAAGAAATTCGATCTGAGGATCATACTCTTCTTTTAACATTTTATGTATTTTTGATGCAATCTTAGCATTCTCTGTTCTAATCGTTAAAGAAAGACCATGATTTGATAGCGATAATGTCCCATTGATCTTAATTACTGCACATAACATTGCTCTTTGACAACATGATTCAAAATCATTAAAAACTACTTCTTCTTTGACAACTCTTGAAAAAGATACCATCTTAATCCTTAATGATCTGCATCACGGTGTAACCGATGAACTTGATAAACTTTACTGTAGTGATCAGCAAAATAATTAGTTAACGAAACTGAACGATGTTGTCCTCCAGTACAGCCAATTCCAATAATTAAATGCATCTTACCTTCTTTTTCATATTCTTTTAATAAATAATCAAATAAAACAGTCATCTTTTCAATAAAGACTTTTGTTTCCTCTTTATCAATTACATAATCATAAACAGCTTGATCATTTCCTGTTAAATGACGTAATTCTTCAATGTAAAAAGGGTTTGGTAAGAATCTGACATCAAATAATAAATCTGCATCTTTGGGTACCCCATGTTTATATCCAAATGATTCAAAGGTTATTCTAAATGGGTCAATTTTCCCTTTACTAAAATAATCTTCTAATAAATTTTGGAATCTTGCTCCTTTTAATTTTGTTGTATCAATTACTAAATGTGCTAATCGTGAAATCGGCTCTGCTAAACGTCGTTCAAACTCTATTGCTTCAATTAAAGAAGACGCTTTATTTGAAATCAACAAAGGATGAGACCTTCTTGTTTCTTTATATCTTTTAACTAGAACTTCATCATCACAATCTAAAAATACGACAGTTAGATGAATCCAATCTAAATTTGATAATAATCTAATTGCTTTAAGTGCATCATCCAAACTTACTGCCATCGCTACTCTTTGGTATTTGGGATTATCCTGCACTAATTCCGCAAATTCAGTCAATAAGGCAACCGGATAATTATCAATACAACGGTATGCCAGATTTTCAAAACAGGCCATCGCGCTAGTCTTCCCTGCACCTGACATCCCAGTTACAATTACTATTTCTACTTGATCCATAATCTTCACTTCTCTTTCTATGAACATTTTACCAAAAATACACTGATAAGTGTACTTTATTTAAAAAGTTTTAACAATAATTATCGACATTTTTGCAAGTATATTTATGCTTTGTAACTCATATATATAATTATTTGAACTGATACTAATTTTAAGAAATATTAATAGTCGAAAGATGTAGTTATATGATACAATTTAATTAAATACAGAGGGGTGAGGCTATGGATAAAAAGGATAAGATCGACACTTTAATTGATCAATACTTAAATTTTTACCAGCATGGCAGCCAAGCAATCGAACCGCAGCAAAGTACTGATTTTGACAGCTTAATGAACCAGTACAAGTCTAAATTTGATAAACAAATCGCTAATGAGCAAAAAGCAATCAGAGAAAAAGAAGAAGCACGAGTTCTTCAAAAAAAACAGGAAGCGAAACTACAAAGTCAAAAAAGAAAGACCCAAGAACAACAAAACAAGTTGCGTAAAGAGAAATTGCGTAATCATTCCAAAAAAACTACGGCAGAAGTTAAACAAGCCGCAAAAAAATACCAGCACCAAAGTCGTGATTATGATAAAAGCAGTAATCATAAAAGGCTAATTGTTTTAATTATAATAGTTGTCGTCTTTGGGTTAATTTATTTTATTGCCTCTAATCAAGATAATGAATCTACTAATAATACCTATTTATATAATAATTTAAATTATCTAGTCAATGATGCCGTTTTGCAAGAACCTAGTTCAAACGATTTGAGCTATCTGGATAATATTGAAAATAATGAAAATTACAATGTTGCTATCACATATTTAAATTATGTTGAAGATGGCTTAAATTATCTTGATTTAATTAGTGTTACAAGAGGTAATGATGATTTATTAGAAATCAGGAATGATTCTGAGTATTATTTGTATATCAAGTATCTTGACAATGGCTATACAAATAATGTTTTAATCGTTCCTAATGATACTTATTATTGCTCCATTATTGATGAGGAAGAATTAACTATAGAGACTATTGCATTTTATAATTTTGAAGATCCGGCATTAGATGTCTTCACTAATTTATCAGATATTGATATCTATATGAATGTTGATAGTATTGATTTTTTAGAAACAAATGCGGAAATTTTATTTAAACATTATTATTATCAAGCTTATTTAAAACTGCCATATGATGACATTATGGTCATCAAAGAAAGAGATTCTAATAAGGGATATTATGGTTACCTTGATTATACAAATCGCCAAATCAAAGTATATTACTCTGATAATTATACTCACGATGTAACCATTGAAAATATTCAAAATTATCAAAGTGATTATCTTAAAACCATAACACTTTAGAAAAGGGGAGAAAAAATGATTTCAGATAATTTCTTTACAGAACACATGACTATTGTTATTGCTGTAGCTATTGTTCTACTACTTATTATTATTTTATTGACATGCTGGAAAAGAGTTCCTGCTGACAAAGCTTTAGTTATCACCGGATTAAAGAAACGTGTTCTAACGGGTAAAGGGGGTATTCAAGTACCATTTCTTGAAACATCTTGTATCATTTCATTAGAAGCTGTTTCAATGACCACTGATATCACTGAAGCACCTTCAAAACAAGGAATTTTTGTTGATATTGCTGGTACTGCAGTTGTTAAAGTTGACAATAATCCAGAGAAAGTATTAATTGCAGTCGAGCAATTTTGCAGTGGTAATGCTGATCGTACTACTCAAAATATTAAAACTGTAGTTGAACAAATCTTGGAAGGTAAACTTCGGGGAATTGTTTCTACATTAACCGTAGAACAAATTAATGAAGATCGTGTCGCATTCGAAAACTCAATTGAAGACAGTATTACACGAGAATTAGATAACATGGGATTACGTTTGTTATCATATACAGTATTAAAAATTGCTACTCAAGGGGGATATTTAGAAAACCGGGCAATCCCTCAAATCGCCCAATCAAAAGCAGATGCTGATATTGCTAGCGCTGAAAGAGCAAGAGATACCGAAGTTAAAACTGCTGCTGCAGTACGCGAGGGGCAAAAAGCTAAATTAGAAGCTGAAGCTGAAATTGCTCAAAGTGATCGTGATAAAACAATTCGAATGGAACAATATCGTGCCGAACAAGATAAAATCAAAGCCAATGCCGATGTTTCATACAAGCTTCAAGAAATTGAAAATAATAAAATCGTTGCTGATCGTAATGTTGAATTAGCAAAAAAAGAAGCACAAGTAGTTGAAGAACAATTAGTGGCATCTGTAAAAAAACCAGCTGACGCTAAAAAATATGAAACTGAGGTTCAAGCTGAAGCAAATAAAATAAAATCGATTAAAGAAGCCGAAGCTCGAGCTCAAGCATTAAAAATCGAAGCTCAGGCACGCGCTGACGCCAAATTATTAGAAGCTAAAGCTGAAGCCGAAGCTATTCGAGCACAAGGGGAAGCTGAAGCCGAAGCTTTAAAAGCTAAGGGAATTGCCGAAGCCGAGGCCAAAGACCGTTTAGCCGAAGCCATGGAAAAATATGGTGAGGCCGCAATGATGTCAATGGTAGTTGAACGTCTCCCAGAAATTATGGCACAAATTGCCAAACCAATGGAACAAATCGACAAGATTACTGTTATTGATAACGGTAGCGGTGATGGCGGAAGTAAAGTTAGTAAAATTGTTAGTGATGTTGCTGCTAATGGGTTTGAAGTTTTAAAAGATCTAACTGGTGCCGATTTAGGTGAAGTTGTTCGTACTATCGCTAATAAAAACAGTAATAATAAACCTAAAACTAAATAAACTTAATTATTCCTCTTTAATGAGCATTTGCTTGTTAAAGAGGTCTTTTTATGAAAACAGTGAAACACTGCTATTAAATCAGTGTTTCACTGTACCTTTATTAAACCTTCCTGCTAGTTTTTCAAGCATACTTTTTGAAATACCAAATTTACCACATAAAAAATCCTCGATTTCTTCTGGACTTTTCCCTGCTAAATCATTTTCATCTATTCCCATTGATGACATTATACTCTTAACTCGGTTGAACATCTCACTATCACCTTGTTGATACTTATTCATCATATCATTATAAAACTGCTGAGCATTATCTATCTTTTGTTCTTCTTCAATATTTTTTTGATTAAATTGATTTTGACATTCTAATAAACCATCAATTTCATCACTATCTAACCCTAATACATCAAAAAATTCAAGTGCTCGATTACAAATATTTTCTAATTCATATTGATAATCTTCATCAGCTAATTGCTGAACCATCTCTAATTCCTTATAAAACTCTTTGATACTATTGTTTTGAGTTGGAGTTAATACAATATCTTCATATTCATCATTTTCAAGATCATTTAATACAATCCTCGTATAATACTCTACTTTTTCATGAGTATCCATGATCATCTCTATTTCAATACCAGTAATTTTTGATAACATTGTAACGAATACTTCAGGGTCGATTATCTGGTTACTAAAAGTATATGTTATCTCCTCTAATTTGATAATAGCTTTGATTATTGAATCATTACGATGTTTTTCCAATCCTAAAGAAATAATCTTTTGATATTCAATTATCCCAGCCTGACCAAACTTAAAATATATTTGTGCTGGAGTGATGATCATTCCTCGGCTGCCATCTTGTTCTTTGGTAGCATCAATAAATGCAAGGATTTCAAAAACATTATAATCACCAAAAGTATAAATTGCATTACTAATTTGATTAGGAAGATTCTGATTTGAATAAAAAGAACCATTAATTACAAGACTATCATTAATATAACTTAATATTTCTTCTTGACTCATTTTTCTTACCTCTTTTCATACTGCTACCATTTTACTAAAATAAAAAGCTATTTTCAATCGAAATAGCCCTATCTAAACTAAACTCTTTATTACTGCCCTGATTTCTTTAACTCGTTTAGCTTCGAATTCTGGATATGTTTTAAACCAGCGCCGATTCAATGGTGAAGGATGCGGAAGAACATATGCAGGTTTCCCATTAAAAACTTGATCATTAAAAATCAAATCAACAAAGTTTTGATTAGGAAATATTTTCTTAGCGGCATAACTACCAATGATGATATAAATTTGGTTATCAACTATGTCAATTTCTTGCCTTAACCACTTTTCACTACAGCATTTTGGCGGCAAACGATCCCCACCGCTTTTAGATTTACCAGGATAACAGTGAGCCAAAGAAGCAATATAGAAATTATTTTGATCATAAAATGTTTCATCATCTATATCATACCACTTCTCACGAAGTTTTTTCCCACTTAAATCATTAAATGGTTTTAAAGTATTGTGGACATTTAATGAAGGGGCTTGACTAATCTGCATGATCTTAGCATTAGGTTTGCCCCAGACAACAGGATGAGGTTCATATCCAAATTGTCTTTGACAATAGCGACACTCTTGTATTTTTTGTTTTAATTCTCCAAAATCTTTCATCTAATCATTCCTTTGTATATATTTTAACCTAATTATTCCCAAAAAGAAAAGATTACTAACTATATAGCAACCTTTTCTAATCCAAAACGTCTTGAAATTTCTTTTGTTAGTAGTGCTACAACTTGTTTATCCTCTAATAATACTGGGGTTAACTGTCCTTTAACATTTTCTATTGCCTTCAAAATGTCATTTTGATAATGATATCCTGGCAACAATACAAAAGGAATGATTTGTTCATATTCACCTATTATTTTAGTATTAAACGCACATACTGAACCATACCTACTAAGAATATCAAATAGTTTACTATTACTCCGTGGATGAATTATAAATAAGCGTTTTACTTTATTAGAATAAAGTTGTTCTAAAAGAATCTCACTGTTAAAAAGTGGTGCTGCTACTTCTTTTGGTGAACACATTTTAGATATTTTATCATAGATCTTTCCATATGAAATGACCATTGGCTGAATCTGCCATTTTATTTTTAACATCATTAATATTTTTAATTTATCTTGAAAATCTATTTCCTTTAAACATAGAGACATCGCAGATACTTGTTCAGCAAAGTAATCAATCACATTCATACACTGTGCTGTAAAAATTAATAGACGTCCTTCTTTTTCTAAAATAAACATTAGTAACATATCTAATTCTGTTTTTTCAAAATACATCAGCTGCTTAAAAAACTGTTTTCGATCATGTTTATTTACCAAATTATTTAAAAGAACCAGCCTACGAATATTACTTAAAGCAGATAAATAATCATCATATTGTTCTAATTCATAAGCTAATTTTTTAGTAAAAGCTGGATACTGCCCCTTTGTTGATATACCTAAAAGCAGATTTTCCGTTTCTACTACCTTCATGGCCTTTAAAGATGCCATACTTGAAGTAGCACAAGCACACAATACTCCTAATTCATCAGCATCTCTAATTATCTGGTTATTTAATTCACGATCATCAGTTGCAATATAAACAAAAAAAGCATTTTGAAGATATTTAGGCTGATAATCTGTCAGATACTTTTCTACCTCTAAAGCCTCGAGCTTTCTATCAATGCGAGAAGCAATTATCTTTACTTTAGCCCCTTCTTTAAGAAACTGCAATGCTTTACGACTAGCAACCGCACCACCGCCAACTATAACAACTGTTTTATCTTTAAAATTAATCAACCAAGGCATCATGACATTTCACCAGTGCTTTTTTTATTGCATTTAAAGTATTGTCGAGATCAATTTGGCTATGAGCAGCACTTACAAACCATGCTTCAAATTGACTAGGAGCAATTAAAATTCCCTGTCTTAACATTTCTCTAAAAAACAAAGCATACATTTCAGTATTACAAGTCTGAACATCTTCAAAAGTAGTAATTGGTTTATTGGTAAAAAATAGCGTCAATAAACTTTGACAACGATGCACCTGATAATCTAATGATAATGTAGATAAAATAGTTTTAATTCCATTTTCTAAATAATTTGCTGCTTTGTTTATATATTCATAAACATCAGGATGATTATTTAAATAGCTTAATTGTGCTAAACCAACAGACATAGCTAATGGATTACCTGATAGCGTTCCTGCTTGATAAACCGGCCCTTGAGGTGAAACTAAACTCATAATTTCTTTTTTTCCGCCGTATGCTCCAACTGGCAGCCCACCTCCAATAATTTTACCAAAACAAACCATATCGGGAATAACTCCTAAATAATCTGGACAGCTATGATAAGAGACACGGAACCCTGTAATTACTTCATCAAAGATCAAAACAATTCCATTTTGATCACATAATGTACGTAATCCGGTTAAAAACTCTTTAGTCGCTGGAACTATTCCCATATTGGCTGCAACAGGCTCTAAAATAATTGCGGCAATATCTTTTTTATTTTGTTCTACTGCTGCTATTACAGAGCTTAAATCATTATATTTGCAGATTATTGTTTGAGAAATTATTTCCTGGGGAATTCCCGGACTAGTTGGAAGATTAAAAGTTAATGCTCCTGAACCAGTCTTAACTAATAAACCATCACTATGTCCGTGATAATTGCCCTCAAATTTAATAATTTTATTCCGACCAGTAAAGCCTCGAGCTACTCTTAAAGCACTCATTGTAGCTTCTGTTCCTGAATTAACCATTCTTACCATTTCAATTCCTTGATAGCTGTCAACAATCAATTTAGCCATTGCTACTTCTAACTTAGTTGGTAGTCCAAAGCTTGTTCCTAACTGACTCGCTTCAATAATTGCATTTTGAACGACTGGATGATTATGCCCTAAAATAAGTGGTCCCCAAGAACAAATATAATCAATATATTCAACTCCATCTTCACCAAACAAATGCGCCTTATCACCTTTTTTTGCAAAAACTGGAATCTCACCAACTGATTTAAAAGCTCGGACTGGTGAGTTTACACCACCTGGAATATATTGACAAGCTTCTTCAAATATTTCTTGATTAGTCATGATGATCACCTTGCCATTTTTGAGCTAATTCAAGTGCAAAGTAAGTGATAATCATATCAGCACCAGCTCGTTTTATTGCTAATAACGATTCCTCTATTACTGCTTCTTTCATTATTCCCTGCTTAACTGCCATTTTAAGCATTGCATATTCACCACTGACATTATAAGCGCAGATTGGCATATTAAAACTAAGTTTTGCCTCCTTGATTACATCGAGAAAAGCTAATGCCGGCTTTACCATAATAATATCAGCACCTTCATCTATATCAGCTTGTATTTCTCGCATCGCTTCATTACCATTAGCTATATCCATTTGGTAACTTGAACGGTTTCCAAATGAAGGAGCACTATTAGCAGCCGCTCTGAATGGTCCATAATAAGAGGAAGCATATTTAGCACTGTAACCCATGATTGGTAAATCTTTAAATCCCGTTTCATCAAGTGCTTTTCTTATAGCAAGAATTTCACCATCCATCATTGCACTTGGAGCTACCATATCTACCCCACTTTTAGCATAGCTTACTGCAATCTTGCCTAAATATAATAAAGTTTCATCATTAATCACACAACCATCACGATCCAAAATCCCGCAATGTCCATGATCTGTATATTCACACATACAAACATCACCGATCACATACATTTCTGGAGCAATTTTTTTGATTTCTCTAATTGCTCTTTGGATGATTCCATCATCATTGTATGCTTCAGTCCCTAATTCATCTTTATGTTCGGGAATTCCAAAAAGAATGCACGCATTAATTCCAGCTCTCTGTAATTCTTTAATTATCTCATTAAGACGGTCAATAGAATAATGGTATATTCCCTCTAATGAAGATATCTCTTTTTTAATATTATTTCCTGCAACCACAAATATTGGGCTGATTAATTGCTCCACTGATAAACGATTTTCTTTGATCAAATTTCTTGGTACCTTTTTATTACGTAATCTTCTTCCTCTATAAAACATTAATATTCTCCTTTATAATCGCAATCATTCCTTCATAACTATTATCTTTAGCTTCAATAATCTTCACATGCGGATAATATTTTTTAAGCGCCTGAGTCGTCATTGGTCCAATTGACAAAGCAATCTTAAAAGTACTTGGATATTTTGCTAAACGTTCAACTGATGAAGCACAAGTAAAACAGGCTAAATGATATGACTCTTCTTCAACAATTATTAATTCTTTATTTTCATAAACAATTAATTCATGATCTTCTGCTCGTTTTTTTATCTTACTATGTTCCTTAGCACGAACAATAATCATTTCTTCACTATCCATCCGTTTATTTTTTAAATAATTATTAAAATCTTCACTATTTGCTTTAGGACTAATTAAATCACTATAATATCCATATAGTTGTAACAAGTTGGCTGTCTTTTCACCAATACAAGCAAAACGAACTGTTGTCAAACTACGATGATCAACCCTTTGCATCTTTAAATAATTAAAAAATCCTCTAATACCATTTTGGCTGGTAAAAACAATTAATTTATGATTTAAATCTAATTTTTGCTGAGAATTCAGGTAATTGACCTTCCCTAACTGAACCTGTTTAACTGCCGCCCCCTGTTCTTTGAAATACTTACTGATTGGTAATTCTTGATCACTAACACATGCAACCAGTATCTTTTTGTTTAGTAGTATTTTTCTTTGAAAAAAATCTAATTCATGATGAAGTGCTACTACTGCACCAACAACAATCAACATAGGCGAGCACAAATAACTATCTTTAAATTTATCGATAATATTTTCTAGTGTTCCATAAATACTTCGCTGCTCTGTTCGAGTTGCGTTGGAAATTAAAGCAATTGGAGTAGTCTTATCTTTTCCTGCCACCAAAAGATTTGTAACGATTTGTTCTAGTTTTTGTTGTCCCATCATAAATATATACGTTAAGCTATCATCTAGAAACTGTTGATAATCCCATTCATAAGCTTGATTATTTTTATGGTGAGCTGTTACTACCATAAATCCAGAAGATACCCCACGATGTGTTATTGGAATACCTGCATAACATAAACCAGCAACAGCTGAAGTTAAACCCGGAACAACTTCAAAGTCAATTCCTGCTTTGAATAAAGCCAAGGCCTCTTCGCCACCACGACCAAAAACATAGACATCGCCACCTTTTAATCGAACGACTTGTGCATATTGTCGAGCTTTTTCAATTAACAGAAGATTAATATTATCCTGAGCTAAAGTATGGTTATTTGAAGCTTTACCCACATAGATTTTCTCACATGTTTCCTTACAATAATTTAATATTGCGGGATCAATTAGCCGATCATAAATTATACAGTCAGCACTTTTTATACATTCGAGCGCCTTAACTGTATATAAATCGATTGCTCCTGGACCACCACCGACTAAATAGACTCTACCGTTCATAAACTTCCCTCATTAACATTTCAGCAAGTGCTGTTACTTCCTCGCTTGCATCTTTTAAACTAAATTTCTTATCAATGTTTTTTAAAACCGTTCCATCTTCATTCCCTAACAATCCGTAAAAATGTACCTGATCTCCAATAATTTTTGCATAACCGCCAACGGGAATATGACAACTGCCATTTACTGTTTTTAAAAATAAACGTTCCAGTTCCATTCGTGTTGTTGTAATTTCATCACTTATATTATTGATCATCGTCAATAATTCACTATCTTGACGAACTTGAATTGCTAATATGCCTTGACCGCAGGCAGGAATCATTTTTGTCTCATCTAAATACTCACTAATTAAATCTTCCAAGCCTAAACGTTTTAGCCCAGCACTTGCAAGTACTAGACCATCGATTTCTTGATTTGCCATCTTTTGCAGACGAGTATTAACATTTCCACGAATATCAACGATTTTTAAATCAGGGCGGAGTTTTAATAGTTGATATTTTCTCCGCTTGCTTCCTGTTGCAATCGTTGCATGCTGAGGCAGCCTTGCTAATGAAGAACAATTCTTTAATACTAAGCAATCACGATAATCACTAGGAGCTAACGTTTTAGCGTATACTAAACCAGCAGGATTATCACTTGGCATATCCTTTAAACTATGGACAGCAAGATCAATTGTATGCTCTAATAGTTCTTTTTCGATTTCTTTAACAAAAACACCTTTATCGTTTATTTTGTCCAAAGCAATATGTTGCATTTTATCACCAATGGTATGAATGACTTTAATTTCGTATTCATTTTCTGGATATGCCCTTTGGAGTTTTTCAATTACATATTCAGTTTGTTTTAACGCAAGACTTGAGCCTCTGCTACCAACAATTATTTTCATTCTTCATTATCCTCTTTAAGACTAAATAGTTTATTTATTACTTCAAGATCATTGATTTGATTAGTTTTTACACAATGTATCGGATCTTTCATTATTTGCATAAATGATGCTTTTAATGTTTTTTCTAATATATGGCGCTCACGAGCAGTTAAAGATAGTTTATTAACCAAAATTTCATAAGTTTGATTAGCTAACTGCATACTTTTTGCCTGTAAAGATTGTATCACATAATCATATTTGATACTATCAAGCTTTGTTCTTACTTCCCTGATCTTAATATCAATTTCTGAATTTATTTTTTCTACATCTTTACTTCGTAATTGATTATTGACTGCAACCTCATGGTTTAATGTATCTAAATCAATACATTGAATAGAAGCAGTTTTATCAATATCACGAGGAATCGTCAAATCAATCGCTATTAATTGTGAACTTATAAAATCATCACGATTAAAGATTAGATGCGGGCTCGCTGTAGCACTTATTAAAATATTAACTTGATCCAACAAGATCTTTCTTTGATTAAAGGGAATAATTTTTATTTTAGGATACTGTTGTTTTAATTTAACAAGTTTGCCACTATTTCGATTAGAAAAAATTAATTCATTATTATCATATAAATATGGGATAAATGATGTCGCAATTTCACCGGCACCACAAATCATAATTTTTTGATTATATAAGTTTGATACTTTTTTTAAATGTTCAACGGCTAAATGAGTCAATGAGATTGACGGCTGCTGATATTTGTGCTTCATCTTTTTGACAAAATTAAGAGTTTCTTGAAAAATCAAAGATAACTCTTTTCCCCCTAAAGACATTCTACAAGTAAAATCATATGCCTGCTTAACTTGTCCTAATATTTGATCTTCACGGATCAGCATCGATTCTAATCCACAGGTTACTTTTAATAGATGCCTAAAAGCTTCATCACCAGTTTTAACATATAATGGCGCCTCAGCTTGATTAAAATAATTTAAATAAATAGATGGTAAGAAATCAATATCTGTTTGATACATCAAATAAACTTCACTTCGATTACAAGTTGATAAAATAAGAACTTGTTCAATACCATAGGTTAATAATAAACTTGAAAATTCTAATTTTTGAGTATCTGTAAAACTAAATAAGGAACGTTTATCCAATGCTAATTGCTTGTGGCTAACACCAATTACTGCGAACTCCATAAACCTTTAAAAAACCACGAAATCGTGGTTTTAATTTTGTGGTCCTGCTTTTTTATGTTGTTCAAGCGGTTTTAAATGGATATTGGCACGTTGTTCACTTTCAGTCCAATACAATTCTTCTGCCACAAGACACTCAGGATTTAATTCAACGCCATCTAAAATCAATTCTTTAAACTTAGGATATCCAGCAATATCAATTAAGTGTCCACCATGAATATATTCAGGTTTGTTATCCATCACCCAGGCAGAAAACTTTTGCCAATTGCTAAACACTTGTAGTAATGCATCTTCGGTAATCCAATTTAAGAAAATTTTCCCCATTCTTGGATACTGTTTTCCACTACGTCCACCTAGAGTAACACGATAAAATTTAGTTGGTTTACGTGTCCAGGCACCAGTTGGACAAGCAATAACACACTCTCCACATCCAACACAACAACAAGTATCTTTATCTACTTTATTATCAGCATTTAGTGAAAGTACTCTAGTCGCATGATGTTGACAAGCTCGCACACAAGCACCACAGCCAATACATCTTTCTGGATGATACTCCATCTTCGCGATCCCCATGATTCCAAAATCATTAAAATGACCTTTTCCACAATCATTAGGGCATCCCGATACTGATACTTTAATATGATAGTGACTAGGAAAAATAATTTTTTCAATTTTTCTTGCTAACTGATACGTATTCACATTTGCTTTGATACAATGAGTATTACCAATACAGCTCATAACATTACGAGCTCCAATAGTAGGATAGCCATAATCAGTAACATCCATATCAACATCACACATTTCGACTTCTACTTCTTTAATATAATCTTTAATATACTTGTTTACTTCACCAATGTATTCATATTTTATTCCGGGAATATTCAAAGTTTGTCGCATTCCAATATGAAATGTTCCGTTTCCCCAGTTTTCTGCGATGTCTTGAACTACTTGCAAATATTTAGCCGCAATCATTGATCCTGGCACCCGCATCTGTAACATGAATTCACCAGCCACTTTAGACTGTCTAAAACAATTTATTCTTAATTTTTTTATATCAATATCATGATTCATCTTCAGCTACTCCTAATCTACTAAATATTTAGCCTTTGTATAATTAAATACTGGTCCATCTAAACAAACATATGTTTCATCAATTCGGCAATGTCCACATTTCCCAACTGCACATGACATTTTTCTTTCAAAAGATACCCAAATTTTTTCATCAGGTACCCCTAAACCAGCAACCTTTTCTCCGGTAAATTTCATCATCATCGGTGGCCCGACAATAATAACTTCATAATTACCCATAAAACTATCAAAAGGAATTTTTTCAACTAAATCGGTTACAAAACCAACGTTCCATCCTTCAATTTGGTCTTTATCTAAAGTATAGAAAGTATTAAATTTTTCTTGCCATTTATTTAGTTCCTCTTTAAAAATAATTCCAGCCTCATTTTTAAACCCAACAATTAAAGTTAAACTTTTTACATATCCATCATTTTCAAAGCACTCATTTAGCATACTTCTTACTGGTGCTAATCCTGTACCACCAGTTATTACAACTAAATGTTTTCCTTTAAAGGTTTCTTCTAAAGGCCAGCCTTTACCATATGGTCCCCTAATAAAGAGAACATCACCAGGTTTCTTATTAAAAATTTCATCAGTTACTTTTCCAACCGAACGAATCGTAAAATCTAACCAGCCCTCACCCTGGGCTGAAACAGAGATTGGTGCTTCACCAATTTTAGGAATTGATAATTGGAGAAACTGTCCATGTTCCGGTTTAATATTTGTAGCAACTTTAAACGTATACTCTAAATTACTTTCTCGTTTTATCTCAAGAATTGTACTTGGAATTGGTTTGATTGGATTATTCATGGTTATCTCCTTTCACTTCAATTTCCGCCACTGCCGTAGCCATCTTCTCAACTGTTGCCGTTACTGAAATATATTCAGGGCATCTTGATGTACAGCGCCCACAACCAACACACATATGATAATCATTAAAACGTGCTTTATAATCATGAAATTTATGAAGAATCTTATATCGCATTCGATCCCCAGCCGTTGGCCTAAAGGCATGACCTCCTGCCATATCACTAAAACCATCGACCTGGCATGAAGCTGCAGTTCTTCGGCGTTCTCCAATACTAGCATTTTCATTATAAATTAAGTCTGTTGTCGTAAAACATGTACAAGTAGCACATGCTATCGTGCAAGCACCACATGAAATACAGCGTGAATTAAATGTTTGCCACATTGAATGTTGTTTTAATTTTAATAACGTTTCCTTGTCCTTGATTTCAGGAACTGTTACTTTTACTTCATTTTCCTCAATAAATGAAACTTCAAAATCATCTTTAGGGGCTTCCATAAAATATTTTTCAAATTCACTTTCTTTAACTTCTATTAATACCTCATTATCTAAATGACGAATTGCCAGACTATAATTGTCCGTTTTATTAGCTTGCATACTAACACAAAAACAAGTGTCCCAGCCACTTGTACACTCCATTAAAATTATCTTAACTTTTTCTTGAAGTCGTTGATAATAAAGATCACTGTACCCGCCATTTCCTAAATATATTTTATTTTGATGTTCCATTGCATTAACATCGCAAGGTCTCATAAAAATCAATATCTTTTTATCAGTTACTTTACTTTCACGATATTCATCTTCTGTAAAATAGAATAAAGATTGAGTAATTGGGGTAATTACTTCTTTAGCTGGAAAATCAGATTTTTGATCAAACACTACTTCTTCAATTTTACTAATTTTATCATAGCGAATAATATCAGTATCTGAATAACGCCCTTGTTTTTCAAAGCGTTTTGGTCCATAGATATCATATTCTTGTGATAGCGTCGCCAAAATATCATTTACATCTTTAAAACCTACTTTATATCCCATCGTTTTTCCTCCTAATGCCTACGCTTACATTTTGATTATAACACTTTCTATGTTATTATAATAATATTAATATCTAATGATATCTATTGGTTTTTCCAATAGCACAGGAGGTCTCAAAATGATTACACGAAAACATTTAGCCATTTTTAAAACGGTTGCTAAAACTAAATCAATGTCAAAAGCGGCCAAATTATTATACATCTCCCA
The DNA here is from genome assembly GCF_014131695.1 of Thomasclavelia ramosa DSM 1402. Lineage (NCBI taxonomy): Bacteria > Bacillati > Bacillota > Erysipelotrichia > Erysipelotrichales > Coprobacillaceae > Thomasclavelia > Thomasclavelia ramosa. Next base: position 189,782 of record NZ_CP036346.1, on the reverse strand, counting down.
GCCAACTATTTCTCAAAAAATCCAAGAAATTGAAGATGAGTATCAGGTTAAATTATTTGAACGTTATTCAAAGACACTATTTATCAGTGAAGAGGGTCAAACATTACTAGTTAAAGCCAACCAGATATTGAATCTATATGATGAAATTGAACATATCTTTACTAAAACCAAACAATTCCCATTAAAGATTGGTGCAACTTTGACAATCGGCAGTACTCTTATTTCACCTATTTTAAAGAAATTAAAAGATAAATATCAAGATATTACTTTTCAAGTTTATATTGATAATACTAATGTTATTGAAGAAAAATTATTAAATAATACTTTAGATATTGCTTTAGTTGAAGGTACGATCATCAATCAAGATTTAATTGTCGAACCCGTTATCAAAGATCGAGTTGTTTTTGTTTGTGCCCAAGATTACCCTCTAAATAACGTTAAAGTAATGAGCCTAACTGAATTGAGTTTACATCCTTTTATTGATCGTGAACAAGGTAGTGGGACAAGAAATCAACTTGATGAATGCTTAAAAAATAATAATATTTTTTTGGAGCCTGCTTGGCAATGTCATAGTTGGGAATCTGTTAAACAGGCAGTTTTAAATGGTCATGGTATCGCCTTAATGCCTATGAAAATTATTGAAAATGAAGTTATTGAAAAAAGTATTCAAGTTATTAATGTCAATAACATCAGTATTGAACGCGATTTTTCAATTTGTTATCATAAAAATAAAAGTATAAATAAAAAAATGCAAGCCTTTATTAAGACCTGCAAAAATTATTAATTATTTAAGCCTTGACCAACTTGTTGACCAACAATTGCACCATCATTGGTAGCTGTCACAACTTGGCGAAGTACTTTTTGACGAACATCACCAGCAGCATAAATACCTTTGACAGATGTTTCCATCAATTCATTTGTAATGATATAGCCACGCTCATCAGTAATTCCTAAGTCTTTAACAAAATCAGTAATTGGATCTAATCCTACAAATGGAAAGACACCCTTAACTGCTAATTCACTAACTTCACCAGTCTTACTATCTTCTAATGCAATCGCCGCAACCTTATTATCTTTTGCAATAAGATGATGAGGTTTTTTTAGAAAATGAATTTCAATTTTATCATTAGCTTGAACATGATCTTGAATTATTTTATCAGCCCTAAAAACATCCCGCCGAACAATTAAATGTACTTTTTTAGCAAATTTAGTTAAATAAATAGCTTCTTCTAATGCCGAATTACCCCCACCAACAACTGCTACTTCATCACCTTTAAAAAATGGTCCATCACAAACAGCACAATAAGAAACACCATGCCCGGTTAATTCTTCTTCCATCGGAATTCCCATTTTACGTTCCTTAGTTCCAGTAGCAATCAAGACATTTTTTGCTTCATATGACTGATCCGTTGTTATAACTTCTTTATAATCACCGTAATCAATTACTTTAGTTACTTCACCATATGCCTGTTCACCGCCAAATGATAATGCATGTTCATACATTTCATAAGCTAACTCAGGGCCAGTCTTCTTTTTTTGTCCAGGCCAGTTTTCGATTTCAGCACTGACATTCAACTTTCCTCCAGGTGCTCCAGCATCCAGCATCAACACCTCTGCCCCTGCCCTAGTTGCATATAAACATGCACTTAATCCAGCAGGACCAGCTCCAATAATAATTAAATCTTTCATCTTAACACGCTCCTTCTATATATGGAATGATTTCCTTCATCTCGTCGATCATTAAATCTGGTTCTAATTCTAATAAATGTTGATAACCTTTAGGTGACCATTTTACACCAATTGTTTTAATACCAGCATTTTTCCCAGCTTGAATATCAGTTATATTATCACCGATATATACAGCTTTTTTAACACCCAATAATTCCATTGCCTTGATTATTCCTTCTGGATCCGGCTTAGTGACCTTAACATCGTCTAATCCAATTACTACATCAAAATATTTTTTTAAATCAAAAGTGTTGAGTCCTACATCAGCAGCAACTTTTAATTTAGTCGTAACGATTCCTAAAGGATAACCTCTATTTTTTAAATATTCTAATGTTTCTACTACTGTCGGATAAACATAGACAAAATCCTCGTGATGACTATGGTTATAACTATGATAATAATTCAACAATTCATTAAACATTTCATCTGGAAAGTACTTCGAAAACGTTTCTTTTAAAGATGGTCCTAAAAAAGATAATAATTCATCTTCACTCAAAGTATACCCAGGCTGATACTTTTCAAATACTTTAATAAAAGTTCTTTTAATTAATTCATCTGTATATAAAACTGTTCCATCTAAATCAAATATTATTGCTGTATCCATAAAATCTCCTTTACACATCATAGTATATCACACGTAATTAAATGTGATAAAGATTATGCTTTATTATTTATGAATATAAGTCTATACTTATGACGAGGTGATTAAAATGAAAATTGCAATTGTATTTGATAGTCATACAGGTAATACCAAAAAAGTAGCTAATGTAATTAAAGAAGCTTGTATTAACGAAGAGGTTGTTTACTTCGGTGAACCTCAAACATTCAGTGACGCAGATCTGATTTTTATTGGAAGCTGGACCGATAAGGGTAACTGTAGTCAAAAGATTCAAAATTTTCTTACTACTCTTTCAAATGAAAAAATCGCTTTTTTTGCAACAGCTGGATTTGGTGGTTCTACTGAATACTATGATAAACTGGCAGAACGATTTGATAATGTTGTAAATACTAATAATAAGATATTAGGACACTTTTTCTGTCCCGGTAAGATGCCTTTATCAATACGTGATCGCTATGTTAAAATGATTCAAGAGCATCCTGAAGATAAACAGCTTCAAGTTAGTATTGATAACTTTGATGCAGCTCTATCACATCCAGATACAAATGATTTAGAAAATGCTAAAAAATATGCATTAGAGATGATAGCTAAGGTTTAAATATCTTAGCTATTTTATATATTAAAATAAATGAATTGGATTAATAAAATTAATTTTTTTATGTTATTATAATATAAAAGGAGTGGTAGGATGTTGAATGGAAAAGAATTATTAGATAATAATACGCATATAATTTATGAAAAAATTACTACTGATGAACTTCCGCTAAAAGTTATTGAGGTAACTTTAGCTAAAGATGATCCTAATTTAATCCCTCCAAAACATTGGCATCGTAGTTTAGAGTTTATTATTCCACTTACCGCATCAATTGAACTTTGGAGTAATGGGGAAACTTATTCAATTGCTCGTAATGGTTTAGCTATCATTAATTCACAAGCTATACATACGACTAAAATTATTGAATCAGAGGATTGTTTTAAAAGTATTGTTATTCAAATTAAGTATGATTTTCTAAAAAAATGCTATCCTGCATTTGATAATATCTATTTTTCTAATCATATAGTCCCAGAAATTGAACAAAAACTGGTCGTTCTTTTAACTAATTTGAGTTTAGAGTATCAACAAACTACTGAATTTAAATTACTTACTATTAATGGTTATTTATATTTAATTATTAGTATTTTATTAAAGTATCAAAAAAAGATTAGAAAAGTTGGTTACTTTCTTCAATCTGATCAAAAACTCCAAGAATTTATGAAAATTCTCTTTTATTTAGATGAACATTATTCTCAAGCACTAGATGTTTCCTCAATCGCGAACCAATTTAACTTCTCTTATGGTTATTTAGCAAGATTGTTCAAAAAACACTTAAATATTACGGTCAAACAATACTTAACTGCACAACGTTTAGAACACTGTACTAACGATTTGGTTCATACTAATTTAACCATTACTGAGATTGCGATGAAAAATGGCTTCTCTAGTACTAAATCTTTTAATCGTGAATTTAAACTCAAATATCATGAAACACCCCAAGTATATCGTAATAAAGTTAGAAAATGACCCTAATGTGGTCATTTTTTTCATATTTAAATTTTATAAATAAGCTTAAGATATAGGCAAGGTGAAAGGAGAAGAGAGAATGAAAAGATTATCAAAATTATTACTTGCCTTATTTATTGCTTGTAGCATTACCGGATGTTCTCAAAGCACAGAAGTTGTTGATGCAACTTATGAAATTTATATTGCCGGATATGATTGGGGATGTGGCGTCAATAAAACTATTTTGACATTAGACAAAGCTGTTGATGATGTTGACAAAAATGATTTTATGGTATCTGAAACAAAACAAGTAACTGATTGGGAAGATGAGGCACTCCCAGTTGTTGAAAAAAACTTTGGAGCGTGTTGTTGATGATGCCTATTCTTGTGATAAAGATGGGCAAAAAATTGATGGAGAGTCTAAATATATTGCGATTGAGTTATATGTAAGCCCAAATGATGGTTCGCCATTATTATACTCTGCTACAACACATTATAATACATGGAGTGATCCGTATTATTTAAATATTTCATTAGCAAAAAACGGTGAAATAACGGTAGACGATAAAAAAGTTACTAAACTTGATGTTAGTACAGAATATACTAAAAAAATTACTGCTGCTGACGCTTTAGAATTAGAAAAATTTAAGGCTAGTGATGGAATTGAATTAAATTATGGTCATTTTAACCCTAAAGAACCTTCTAATACATTATTTGTGTGGTTACATGGTTCTGGTGAAGGGGGAACAGAGAATACTAATCCACAAGTAACCTCTTTATCAAATAAAGTAAGTGCTTATTTTAATGATGATTTCCAAAATGCTGTTGGCAATGCATATGTTTTAGTTCCTCAATGTCCAACTTTTTGGATGGATGCTGATGGTAATGGCGGTGAATGGAATGATGACTTATTAGTAACTCATGGTCCTTCTTATTATACTAATGCACTTATGGAATTAATTAAAGATTATCAGTCTCGATGCGGAGCTACTAAAGTCGTTCTTGCAGGATGTTCTGCAGGTGGATATATGACTATGCGTTTAATTTTAGATTATCCAGATTATTTTGCTGCAGCAATACCAATTTGTGAAGCCCTGCCTGATGATGTTATTAGTGACCAACAACTTTCTGAAATTAAAGATCTACCTCTATATTTTATTTATTCTAATGATGATCCTAGTATTATTCCAGAAAAATTTGAAATTCCTACTATTAACCGATTAAAAAATCTTGGTGCAACTAATCTACACGTTGCCACATTTGATTCGGTCATCGATACTTCTGGTAAATATAATGATTTAAATGATGGTGACCCATACCAATATAATGGTCACTGGTCATGGATCTATTTTGATAATAATGAAGCCGACTGTGATGAACATGGTGAAAAAGTTTGGCAATGGATTGGTGAACAAGTTAAATAAAATGAATATAAAAGATGTAACGGATAAATTTTTAAACGTTACATCTTTTAATTATAATTTTCAGTTAAGTTGACAATTATAGGGTTCCTCATTTAAATATTTTTATTGCTAAAAAGTCTTTCTAGTTCCCCTATTTTTTTAGTCTTTTGAAATATGAATATTAGATAAATCTAAATACTCCTGCTTATTGGAAAGAAATCCTGATTTAACTGAAACAAAACCTTTTAAAATATCATGGGCAAATTCCTCTCTGCCACTACTGATACCTGTTTTAAACATCTAATTAATATTCTAAAATCATTTTCTTATTCCAGTATTAATTAACCGATTGATGTCATTTAATTATTTAACACTTCTGCCATGGAATAAACACTCGTATACTTTAATATTATTATAGTATATTTCCTCTTTACCATTAAAAAATTCATAATCACCATCATAACTACAATGATATGTATAATTACCATTAGTATACAACGCCGGACCTCTAAAAGGAGAAATTCGATCAACTAATAATAGTGCTTCCTTCAAAAAATCACCACTAAAAGCCTCATCAAGCACTTTACCATAATAATTCATTACATAAAGTGGAATATTGTCTTTATAGACACATTCTTCACCACCAAAAAATTCACTGCCTACAAACGTATCAATATATAAATATTCATTTTCTTGATATTGATAATCATGGCTGTTAGGTCGACTGGAAACAGTTTTCCCCTCCTTTTTAGCATAGGTTGCTTTTTTTGCCTTTAACATAAAATCAATCCAGTTATAATTACTAATTTTACTTTCTATTTCCTGCTTAGCACAGTCATTATCCTTAACTAAGTTATCAATCGTTATCCCAAATATCACTGATAATCCCATGATATAATCGAGATTTGGCAGCACACTACCACTCTCCCATTTAGTTACTGTTTGGCGACTTACTTCAAGCAGATCAGCAAGCTCCTCTTGTGTTAATCCTTTACGTTTACGATATAAAATAATTTTATCTCCAATCATTTTCCATCCTCCTTTATTTTAGTATCATTTTACTATATATTTAAAAATTTTCGAGAAACTATAATTTACATTTTTAGCAACTATTATTGTCATCTTCAAAATATAAGGAAATAATAGTAATTATGTTGTACAATAAATTGGGGTGATAACATGAAAAAAATTAATATAACAGAAATTAAAGGCATTCAAATCGGCCAAGTCGAAAATCAAAAAGCTGGAACCGGCTGCACTGTAATCATCTGCAAAGATGGTGCTACAGCCGGTGTTGATGTAAGAGGTGGCGGCCCAGCAACTAGAGAAACAGACCTGCTAAATCCAATCAACATGGTCCAACAGATCAATGCTGTAATGCTAAGTGGCGGCAGTGCCTTTGGACTAGATGCGGCTAGTGGTGTAATGCAATATTTAGAAGAACATAACTGTGGTTTTGATATGAAGGTCGCCCATGTCCCTATTGTTTGTGGTGCATCTTTATTTGATTTAACAGTTGGTGATCCTAAAATTCGTCCAGATAAAGCAATGGGATATCAAGCTTGCCTTAATAGCGAAAAAAATGAACCGCTTAAAGAGGGTAACTATGGTGCCGGATGTGGTGCTAGTGTTGGTAAAATCATGGGTCCACAATATGCAATGAAAGGCGGCTTAGGTACTGCAGCCATCCAGATCGATAATCTTCAAGTTGGAGCAATTGTAGCAGTTAATGCCTGTGGAAATATTGTTGACTATAAAACTAATGAGCAGTTAGCTGGAATTTATGATTCAGAACACAATAGTATCATTCCTGCAGACGAGGTGATTTTTCAACAAATTGAAAAACTTCGCCAATTACCAAGTGGTAATACTACCATTGGTTGTATTATTACAAATGCCAAATTAGACAAAGCTCAATGTACAAAGATTGCAGGGATTGCCCACAACGGTTATGCCCGTGCTATTCAGCCTGTCCACACGATGAGTGATGGCGATACTATTTTTGTATTAAGTACTAATGAAGTTGAAGTAATGCCAGATGCCATTGGGATTCTTGCAACTGATTTAATGGCTAAAGCAGTCAATCGTGCGGTAAAAAAAGCCGACAGCGCCTACGGTTTAAAATCATACAAAGAATTACATAAATAATTATTATTACAGTTGGCAGCAATAATAAATTGTACTATAATCTTATCGTCAAACCGTATCAAGAAGATATTTTCAAGAGATCATCATGACTCTTAGAAAAATGGGAAGATATGGCGAGACACTCATAATAAACATCACATCTAAAAAGAGTGATAGTAGGAGGAAAAAATGAGATCTAAAAAAACACAGTACATGACTTTCATGGCAATGTTTCTTGCTATTGAAATCATCCTTGTCGTAACACCGCTTGGTTATATCCCAATCGGTCCTTTAAGTGCTACGACAATGCACATTCCTGTAATCATTGCTGGGATTACATTAGGAAAAAAGGCAGGAGCCCAACTTGGTTTGGTCTTTGGACTAACTAGTTTAATTCGTGCAACGATTCAGCCGGGAATTACATCATTTTGTTTTTCACCATTCGTTACAGTGGGAAACATTAGCGGGGATTGGCGAAGCGTTATAATTGCTCTTGTTCCAAGAATATTACTTGGCTATCTTGCTGGAGTAATCTTTGAATTTATAAAAAACAAGTTTAATAATGAAAATGCTGCAGCAGTGATTGGTGCTTTAATTGGAACGATTACAAATACTGTACTTGTCCTAGGCGGAATTTACTTTTTCTTTGGCACTGCTTATGCTGATGCAGTTAATATTGCCTATAGTTCATTGCTGGCAATGTTATTTGGTGTTGTGACTACTAATGGTATCGTTGAGGCACTTATTGGGGCGGTCGTTACCCTCCTGGCATATAAAGCAATTAAACCAATGGCAACAAATATAAAATAATTTAAGGTTAAGTTACCCTTTAAATTCATTACTATTAGTAAGAAGTGTGTTATTATCACTTCTTATTTTATTATAGTTTATTTATACTTTTGGTATTTATAAAAATTATTTTTACTTTTACAATTAAAATGATAGAAACTTATCTTTTCATTTAGCTAATTTCTATAATTTATAGATAAAATAGTTTCTTCTTCTCTTTGAGGAATTGTAAATATGACTATATCTTTTATAATAAAGATATAGTCATATCATATAGAAAAGAGGAAAATAAAAATGGCAGATTCAAAAATTATCTTTATTGATGTTGATGGAACTTTAGTTGATTATGAAAACAAATTGCCAGCTTCAGCAGACAAAGCAATTAAACAAGCACGTAAAAATGGACATCGTGTGTATATATGTACTGGACGAAGTAAAGCTGAGGTATACCCTTATTTATGGGATATTGGTCTTGATGGCATGATTGGTGGGAATGGCAGTTATGTAGAAGATGGGGATACGGTTGTTATGCATCAGTTAATTACTGCTGAGCAATGTAAACATATCGTAGACTGGTTAAAAAGTCGAGGACTTGAATTCTATCTTGAAAGTAATAATGGTTTATTTGCGAGTGAAAACTTTGAAACTCGGGGAGAACCAGTAATTCAAGAATATAGTAAACGTAAAGGTAAAGAACATAGTGATCAAATTAAAGTTCGAGATGTTTTTCCAGAAATGATTTTTGATGGTGAATTATATCGTGATGATTTGAATAAAGTTAGTTTTATTCTTGAAAGTTATCAAGATCATCTTGATTCAATTGAAGAATTTCCTGATTTAAAAGCTGGTACATGGGGCGGTGCAGGGGAAATTGCTCTATTTGGTGATTTAGGCGTTAAAGATATTACTAAAGCTCATGCTATTGATGCTTTATTAGAGTATCTAGGTGCAGATATTGAGGATACATATGCCTTTGGTGATGCTAAAATAGATATTCCAATGCTTGATTATTGCCATATTGGTGTTGCTATGGGAAGTGGTGGCGATGAAATCAAAGCTATGGCTGATTATATAACTGATGATGTCGACCAAGACGGTTTGTATAATGCTTTTGTTCGTTTTGGTTTAATTGAAGCAGAGTAAAAAAAAATATAATGAAAACGAAGGGAATTTTTCCTTCGTTTTCATTATATTTTTTATAATATTTCTATCAAATCATTCTATTATATAATTATTCTTAACACTAAATTTATAAGAAAATCAATAATTTATACAGCTTTATCAAACTGACTATTATAAAGCTCTGCATAGAAACCACCACGACTTAATAAATCTTCATGATTTCCACTTTCAATAATATCACCATCTTTCATTACTAGAATTAAATCTGCGTTTTTAATTGTTGAAAGACGATGCGCAATAACAAAGGAAGTTCGTCCCTCCATTAATTCATCCATGGCCTTTTGAATCTGTAACTCTGTTCTAGTATCTACTGAACTAGTAGCTTCATCAAGAATCAACATTGGTTTATCAGCAATCATCGCTCGAGCAATCGTCAACTGTTGTTTTTGTCCTTGTGATAAATTTACTTGATCATTAAGTACCGTATCATAACCATATGGAAGTGTTCTGATAAAATGATCTAAGCCTACTGCTTTACATGCTTCTTCAATTATCTGATTAGATATATTTTTAGTATTATAAACCAAATTCTCACGCACTGTTCCTTCAAAAAGCCACGTATCTTGAAGAACCATACAGAATTGTCCGTGGACATCTTCTCGACGTAAATCTTTAGTTGGAATATTATCAATTCTAATTTCGCCACGATCAACTTCGTAAAAACGCATCAATAAGTTGATTATCGTTGTTTTACCAGCTCCAGTTGGCCCAACAATAGCAATCTTTTGACCAGGTTCAGCACGAGCAGAAAAATCATTAATAATAATCTTATTGCTATCATAACCAAAATGAACATGTCTAAATTCTACTCCACCTTTGGCTTTGGACAAGCGTTTTACTTTATGACTCTCATCAGCCATTTCTTGAGCTTCTAAAAATTCAAATACACGCTCTCCTGCTGCAGCCGCTGACTGTAATGATTGAGCTGCTTGAGCTAACTGTGATAATGGCTGAGTAAAATATCTAATATACATCATAAATGCTACAATTACTCCAAATGATATATCTCCACTCATTGCTAATGCAGCGCCAATAATGCATACTGCTACGTATCCAAAGTTACCAATAAAACTCATGATTGGCATCATTAATCCAGATAAGCATTGGGCCTTAAAACCACTATTACGTAAATTATTATTCTGTCTTGTAAAAGCTTCTTTTGCCTTAACTTCACCATTATAAGCCTTAACAATCGTATGACCAGTATAAATTTCTTCAACATATCCATTGATTTCACCAAGATGTTTTTGCTGGCGAGCAAAATATTTTTGCGATTTAGACATAATTACCAGCATTAAAGCAAAACCTATAACCGTTGCTAGAACTGCAGTAAAAGTCATAATGAGATTAGTTTTTAACATCATTATAAGTGAACCAGCTAATAAAGTGACTGATGAAACTAATGTTCCAACACTCTGATTTAATGATTGTCCAATCATATCAATATCGTTGGTAACTCTCGATAATATATCACCAGTTGAAGTATGATTATAAAAACTAATTGGCAAGCGATTAATTTTACGCGAAATATCTCTTCTTAAATTTTTAGTAACCCACTGAGTTACTGTTGTCATGACAAATCCCTGAAATAAAGAAAAAAAAGCACTAGTAACATAAAATCCGACTAATGTAAGACCAATTTTACCAATCCTTGTCATATCAATTCCCGTCATTATTCCATTTGTAATTAAATCTGTTAATTCTGATAATCTGTCTGGACCTATCAAGGTTAATATTGTTCCAAATATGGCACTGATAATTGCCATAACCATTACAATCCAATACTTTCTACAATATTTTAACAATTTTAACCATGTTTCCTTAAAATCTTTAGATTTTTCTTTACTACCCATATTAACCCCAGGAGCTTTTAAATCATTTTTCTCTAAATACTTTCCTTCTGCCATTATTCTAATTCCTCCTTTGATAACTGTGAACGAGCTATTTGTTGGTAAACTTGACAATTCTTCATTAAGTCTTCATGTGTTCCCATCCCTACAATAACCCCTTCATCAAGAACAATAATTTTATCAGCATCTCGAATCGTACCAATTCGTTGAGCAACGATCAATTTGGTAGCATCGCAACAATCTTTCTTTAAAGCTTCTCGAAGTTTTTGATCTGTTTTATAGTCTAGTGCAGAAAACGAATCATCAAAAATCATAATTTCGGGTTGACGACATATTGCCCGGGCAATAGAAATCCGTTGCTTTTGCCCACCTGAGTAATTAGAACCGCCTTGGGCAACATAGCTATTATATCGGCGTGGTGAAGCCTCAACAAAATCAGAAGCTTGAGCTGTATAAATGGCATCAATGACATTGTTTTGAAGATTATTATTTCTACCATTATCACCATAGGCAACATTAGATTCAATAGTTCCACTAAAAAGAACTGCTTTTTGGGATACATAACCGATTTTGTTATGTAAGGCATATTGTGTATAAGCTTTAACATTAATCCCATCTACGAGTACTTCACCTTCTGTTACATCATAAAAACGTGGAACTAGATTAATCACTGTACTTTTACCGCATCCAGTTGAACCGATAAAAGCAACTGTTTCTCCTTGAGCAACAGTAAAAGTAATATTTTGTAAAACATAATCTTCAGCATCAGGATATTTAAAACTGACATTTTTAAATTCAATTTGTCCTTTAATACCCGGTTTAGCGACAGTTACTGTACCATCATTAATTATTGGTACTGTTTCTAATACTTCCATGATTCGCTTTGATGAAACCGATGCTCTTGGAAACATTATAAAAATCATAACAAGCATCATAAAAGCCATAACTACTTGCATTGCATATGTAGAAAATACCACCATATCTGAAAATAAGTTTAGTTTATCCATCATAGCAGCATTTTCAATCAGGATGGCTCCAATCCAATAAATGGCCAATGTCAGACCACTCATGATTCCTTGAATTCCTGGACTCATGATTGCCATAACTCGGTTTGCAAACAAGTTTGCTGAGGTTAACTCCTGATTGGCATTTTCAAATTTATTCTCTTGATAATTCTCAGCATTATAAGCCCGAACAACACTTATTCCCGTTAAATTTTCACGAGTAACCCGATTCAAATCATCTGTCAACTGTTGTAATTTTTTAAATTTTGGTAATGCAAAAATCATGCAACTTCCTACAATAACTAATAAAACGATTACAGCTACACCCGTTGAAGCTGTCCATTGCCAGCTTTTACCAGCAATCTTGAAAATTGCCCAAACAGCCATAATCGGTGCCTTAATAATAGCTTGTAATCCCATTACAACAAGTGTTTGAATTTGTGAAATATCATTAGTTGAACGTGTAATCAGACTTGCTGTTGAGAAACTACCAATTTCTTCCATTGAAAAAGCTTGTACTTTATCAAACAATCGCTCTCTTAAATTAGCAGCAAAATTTGTAGCTACCCTTGCTGCAAAGATTGCTACAACTACCGATGAAGCTAAACTTCCTAATGCACATCCTAACATCTTTACACCTGACTCAATTATTTCATCCATTGTACTTCCTGTTGTTTGGACTAGCATTGTTATTTTTGACATATAATCTGGGAGTTTAAGATCTAACCATACTTGTAAAATAATAAATGCTAGACAGATAATAATTAAGCTCCAATCTTTTTTAGTAAAGTTTTTAAATATTTTTATCATTCAAAATCTCCTTTCGCTTTATAAGTCCATCTTAAACAATAAAAATAAACCAAAACTAAACTAAAAGAACTAACTTTAATCTCGTTAGTTCTTTGCATATGTATTTGTATTACAAATTGAGAGGCAATGTTACAATAAAAGTTGTTTCATTTTTATTGCTATCAACATCGATAGTACCACTATGAAGACTAACAATTTTCTTAACGATAGCAAGCCCGATTCCTGTTCCCTCAGTAGCATGTGAAGTATCTCCTTGATAAAATTTATTATAAAGATATTTTTTCTCTTCATCAGTAATTTTAGGTCCATTATTGCTAATTAAGATTTGATAATCACTTTGATTATGAATAATTTTAATTCCTAATTTACCATCTCTTGGGGCAAACTTAATTGCATTATCAAGTAAATTAATCCATACTTGATACAATAACTCTTGATTCCCAGCTATTTGATGTTCATCAAAATCAATAATTAGATTCAAATTTTTATTAGACCATTTCTTTTCTAATAAAAGAAGACAATTACGAATTTGCTCCGATAAATTGAAACTAGTAATATTACTTAGTATTGTCTGTTTTTCAATCTTATTTAGATTTAATACATTAGTAGCCATATCTGCTAAACGACTAGATTCAGTTTCAATAATTTGTAAATATTTATCATGCGTTTTTTGATCAAGATTATCTTTTTGTAATAATTTGGCAAATCCTTTAATTGATACAATCGGTGTCTTAAATTCATGTGAAAAATCATTAATAAAATTAGTTCGTAACATTTCAGTATTTTCTAGTTCCTCAGCCATTGTATTAAAACTGTCTGTTAATTCCTGTGAAATACGGTGCTTCCCTAAATTAATGCGAATATCATATTTTCCATGAGCTAACTGATTCATTGCTTCAATTAATGTATTTAATGGTCTGAGTGGAAAGTGACTCCCAAGTGCTGCAACTATTGTCCCAATAACAATACTTGTCATTGCAAAGATAATAATTTGAAAATGAATTGGAGCCGATGCAGTTTGTGATATTCCTAATACACCGATTTGTGTTAAGAAAAATATTACACATCCAACGATTATCATAGTAACTACTAAAATTATAAATACTACAATCGTAAATATTAAAGTTAGTAATGCTCGTGGCGGTGCTTTTTTACGATTCATCATTTCTTACCGCCTTATAGCCAAGTCCTCTAACTGAGATAATTTCAAACTCTGGCCAATCTTCAAATCGTTTTCGCAATCGAGCGACATGAACCGTGACAGTTTCCCATCCAGTATCGCTATCAACACCCCATATTTCATCCATTAATTGTATTCGCGTGAAAATTTTACCCGGATATGAAAGCAGCTTATATAAAAGCATAAATTCTTTTTGGGGTAATTCCTGACAGGTATTTTTTCGCTTCACTGTTAGTGAATCATAATCTAAAATAACTTCACCAATTATAATTCGATGCTCATTTACAATCTTAGCCCGCCGTAATAATGCCTTAACACGTAAGAGTAATTCCTCTTCGTCAAACGGCTTGGTCATAAAATCATCTGTTCCAACTATAAATCCCTTATTTCGATCAGCAGGTAATTGTTTTGCTGAAACCATTAAAATAGGTAGTTCATTTTGTACTCTACGTAATATTTCAGTAAACTCATAACCATCCATTTTGGGCATCATTACATCTAAAATTACCAAATCAATATGACTTCTATCCAAAACCTTTAAAGCATCTTCGCCATCAGTTGCACCTATAACAATATAATTTTCTGTTTCTAAAACAGCCTTGATCAATTGGCGAGTATTTTTATCGTCATCAACAACAAGAATATGAAACATAGCCTATCACCTCACTACTATATAGTATATCAGTTTTATAAACTCTAACTAAACTAAATTATATTGTATAAAAAAGTAATCTTATTTTGCCATCTCTAATTACATTATTTAAAAGTAATTTGAATAAAAGAGCCAATCAACTAATTTTAGTTAACTGACTCTTTTTCTTATTGTCTAGATTTTTTTCTAAACAATGATTTCAACCCTCGCTTGATTACTTGAAAAAAACTAAGTGATCGAACTAAATTTTCTGAGGGAATATATTTATTAATAGCACGTAATAATGCTTTATTATCGCGTGATGAGAAAGTAAAATTCCCATTATTTTTGGTAACAACGGCAAAGCGAGGAATCCATTTTCCTTTAAACATAACTGAAGCCATTACACAATTAACTTCTTCCCATGGAATTTGAATATAATCTCTAATATTTTTTTCATTATAGAATTCAAATGCTTTATCGCCTACCATGACTTCTCCGTAATTAGCAAGACCAAGATAAGAAGTTGCTTTGACTGTTAAATCTACTTTAGTATTTAAAGATTGTACCATATATTTCCTCCTTTACAGCTGCCATGTATTTTCTTTATTATATTACATTATTCCACCAAGACGTGCAAGAATTCCGATAATGAATAAAGCAACGATAATAACGATTGGTGATACTTTCTTTTTCAATAGCCAACAGCATAATAATGTTAATAATAATGCTGATAAACCTGGAATAAGTTGATCTAAA
This sequence comes from Thomasclavelia ramosa DSM 1402, assembly GCF_014131695.1. NCBI lineage: Bacteria > Bacillati > Bacillota > Erysipelotrichia > Erysipelotrichales > Coprobacillaceae > Thomasclavelia > Thomasclavelia ramosa. The sequence goes on along the minus strand of NZ_CP036346.1, from coordinate 174,160 downwards.
TTTTGTTGTAGGGTCGTAACTTTCTCAACATTTAAACCATTAGATCCTAATGATGCAAACTGTTCTAATGCTGATTTGATCCCGTCTACACCAGAAGGCAAACTATTCCAATCAATATATGCGCCCTTTGACTGCGTAACAGTTGATACAACCGGAGTAAAAGTAATACTTACCCAACGTTGTACTAATGATCCGATAATGAACATCCCAAGAATTGAAGCACCTTGAGTAATTTTACCTAATAATCCACCAGATAAGTCTTGTGCAATTGAAGTACCAACTTTATATCCAAATTCTTGTGTATACCACAAAAATGCGATACGAATGATATTCCATGCAAAGAAAAAGATTAATGGACCAATAATATTACCACTTAATGCTAGAGAAGCACCTAATGCTCCTAAAATTGGTCTAAGAGTAAACCAGAAGACAGGATCTCCAACCCCAGCTAAAGGACCCATCATCCCAACTTTTACACCTTGGATTGCAGTATCATTGATTTCTGCTCCATTAGCACGTTCCTCTTCTAATGCTAATGTAACACCCATGACTGGCGCTGATACATATGGATGAGTATTGTAAAATTCCATATGTCTTTTTAAAGCCGCTACTTTATCTTCCTTATTTGGATATAATTTTTTGATTGCTGGGATAATTGAATAACACCAACCACCATTTTGCATACGTTCATAGTTCCAAGAACCTTGAAGGAACTGATGACGCCAAGCAACAGACATACGATCTTTTTTTGATAATTTAATTTTTTCTGCCATAATTTCTTTCCTCCTTCAAGATTTTAATAGTCATTTAAGATATCGCCTAATGGATCTCCAGAACCTGTTGAACCGCCACCATTAGAGCCACTGTTTTCTTTTAATCCTAAATAGATGATTGCTAAAGCAACACCAATTGCTCCTAATGCGATCAATGTTAATTCACCGATTGCAGCAAGAACAAAACCTAATGCAAAGAATGGCCATGTTTCTTTAGTAGACATCATATTGATTACCATTGCATAACCAACTGCCGCTACCATTCCACCACCAACAGTCATTCCGCCAGATAGCCATGGTGGCATTTGATTTAATGCATCAGTTACAACTGCCGCAGGAACAACACAAAGTGCTGCAGCAGGAATTGCAATTCGAATTCCTTGTAATAAGATTGCTAAAATTTGCCACATGTCGATTGCACGCATATTTCCTTGTTCGGCTGCCCCATCCATAAAGTGAACAATTGGGATTGTAAGAGTACGACAGATCATTGTTAAGAATAAACCTGCTACTGATAAAGGGATTGCAACTGCGATTGCAGTAGAAATAGCTGTTTGCACATCAGTTGCTCCACCTTCTAAACCTAATACCATAATAATTGATGAAGCTACAGAAGCTAATGCTGCATCTGGTGCTACAGCAGCTCCTACATTGGCCCACCCTAATGCAATCATTTGAAGCGAACCACCTAGAATAATCCCTTCAGTTAAGTGACCACTTACTAAACCGATTAAAGTACATGCCACTAACGGTTGGTGAAATTGGAACTCATCCAGAATTCCTTCCATCCCCGCTAGTAAGGCAATTATAATAATTAAGATTATTGTAATTAAAGACATTATAATTCCTCCCTACATTTTATTTTTAAACATTTTTCAATTCTGCTTTTGCTTTCTTTAAAAGCGTATCAATATTTTCATTTGAATCACTTGGTACTTTACGAACATTAAAAGTAATTCCTTTAGCTTTAATTTTTTCAATTGTTTCAATATCTTCCGGCCCCATTGCAATAGCTTTATTTACTACCACTTTACCAATTGAATGAGCCATTGAACCAATATTTAATTCTTTAATATCTACACCGCCTTCGATTGCCCGTAATGCATCTTGAGGTGTTTCAAATAATAACATTGCTTTGGTATTACCAAAACGTGGATCTTTAGCCACTTGAATCATTTTATCAATTGGAACAACATTAGCCTTAACTCCTGGTGGCGCGGCTTGTTCAATCATCTGTTTCCGTAATTTATCTTTTGAAACAGCATCAGAAACAACGATGATTCGATTTGGTTGTGTTGTTTTAGTCCAAGTAGTTGCAACTTGACCATGCAATAAACGCGTGTCAATTCGTGCCAGAACATATTTAATATGTCCATCCCCTAATACAGTTCCCTCAGGAATAGCTCCTTGTGACTGTGTATTAATAGCTTGAGCCGCTACTTTCGTTTCTGGTTCTAATTCTTCAGGTTTTACTTTTACCCCTTCTCTAGCAACTTCAGTAACATGTTTAGCAATTTCATGCGCTGTTTCCATCGACATTCTAGAAGCATAAGTCTCAATCAGCATTGGTAAATTTAAACCCGTAACGATTGCCCACTTATCTTCATGACCAGCAATTAATCCATTAGCCTGATTAAATGGTGTACCACCCCATAAATCAACTAAAAATAGTACTTCGTCTTGATTTTCAAAAGTAGCTATTGCCGCTTCCATTTTTGCTTTAAGATCATCAGGTCCTTCACTTGGTTGCAAAGTAACTGCTTTTACATCGACTTGATCTCCAAAGATCATTGCCCCGGATTGTAGAATCCCGTTAGCAAACTCACCATGACTAGCAAGAATAATTCCTACCATTATAAATTCCTCCCTTTCTTTTAAATACTTTATAACGCAAAAAAACAGGCAAACTATTATTAAAAGATACAAAAATACCATCTTTGTTCTTTTTTTAAATAGTTAATGCCTGCTTTATCAGTTACACACTATAAAATATTCAATTTATGAAACAATATTATCATTGTAAGCCTTTTCTGTCAAGAAATCATTTAAAAATTATTATTTCAAAATAATATATTTTTAAATACTTGACAATATTCTTTCCAAATGTAATGCCAGATATCCTACTTCTGTCTCTGGTAATTTCTTTTTTAAAACCTTTGATAATGCTTCACACATGTTACTTGCCTGTTCATATGCAAAAGGAAACTTATCTTTAGTAAATTCACTTATATCCATCTGCAATTCTTCATTTTTATTTAATCTTAAAATTAAAAATTTAATATGATTCATTAATCGAGCATATGAAACTGATTGAATATCAATAACAATATTAAGATCATTTTCTAATTTAATAATACTTTCATGAATAATTCGTGTTGCCTCCATTGACTCAGCAACTTGATTAGAAGAAATTGCTGAATGAATATGTAGTGTAATAAAGCCAACTTCATCATCATTGATCATTCGTGATATAAACTTATTAATTACTTCCCGTCCTTCTAATGCAACCTCATATTCATCAGGAAACAGCAAACGAATATCATTGATAAATGGATTTAAAGGCATTATATTTTCATCCATTCGCTTTATTGCAAAATAGATATGATCCGCTAATGGTAATAAGATATCATTATCAATTTTTCCAAATTTCTCTATTATCAGTCTAATAATCTCTGATGCTATTTCTAAATAAACTGGATCAATATAATTGATTATATCATTTGAACCACTTTTAGCTTTATATCCCTTTTGCATAAGAAATTTTTTAGCATTCCGTGGTACTTCAAAATAATCATCCACTTTCTTTGAAAATCCAATTCCTTTATACATAATAATAACTTCTTCAGTCTCATTACAAGCTAAAATAGTATTATTATTTAATACTTTAATGATCTTATACATATTTATTTTCCCTCTCCTAGTTGCAAATCTTCATAATTGTACTCCCGCTCTTTATTTTACCATATTCTTTTTCAATCTTTAAATCATTTGATAGATTTGTAAATATTAACAAAATACTTTCATCTAAAGCATTTTCTTTAATATACTCTAAATCTGCATTCCAAATTAAATCACCTTTTTGCACTCTTTGATTTAATTTAACTAATATTTCAAAACCAGTTCCATTTAAATTAACTGTATCAGTTCCAAAATGAATCAACAATTCATATCCGTTATCTAATTTCATTCCAATTGCATGTTTTGTTGGATAGATCATTGTTATCTCACCATCACAAGGGGCAACGATCAAACCGTGAAATGGCTTGATCATAACCCCATCACCTAACAGCTTATGTGAAAAAATTTGATCTGGAGCCTGTTCAATTGGCAAAACCTCACCATCAACAATATTGCCTAATTCAAGATTAGTATGATCAGTCTCTTTTTCCAGTTGATAATCATCTAATTCATCAGGAATATTTATTAAATACTCGTCCAGCTTTGATTTGATCGATGATGCTTTAGGACCATAAATTATCTGAACTCCATTTCCTTGCATAACAACTGCCGCTGCCCCTGATTGTTTCAATAAACCTTCATTTACTAATTGATTATCACTAACTGTTGCTCGTAATCTGGTAATACAACAATCTAAGTCAGTAAAATTATCACGACCACCTAGCCCTCGAACAATCAATTGTGACTGTTTGTCAATTTCAATTCCTTTATTTAACAATTTTCGATGACTTGCTTTAGGGTTCTTAAAGATAGATAACTTCATATTATCTATCTCTCTACCTGGAGTCTTCAAATCAAATTTTTTAATTAGATATTTAAAACTAAAATAATAGAGCATGAAATAAATTATTCCAATAGGGATAAGCAATACCCAGCTAGTCTTACTATTACCTTGCAATACACCAAAAACAATAAAGTCAAATAAACCTCCAGAAAAGGTCAATCCCACGGCAATATTAAAAATATGAGCAACCATATAAGCACTTCCTGCTAAGATAACTTGTACCCCAAATAACAGTGGAGCAGCAAACAAAAAAGTAAATTCGATTGGTTCCGTTATTCCCGTTAAGATGCTTGTTAAAGCCGCTGAGAACAACAAACTTCCAATCGCTTTTTTATTTTCCGGCTTAGCAGTCTGATACATTGCCAATGCTGCTCCCGGTAAACCAAAAATCATAAAAATAAATTCACCAGTAAAATATTTTGTAGCCTCGCTACTAAAATGCACAATATTTGGATCAGCTAACTGTGCGAAGAAAATATTCTGACCACCATAAATTACCGCCCCATTGACGACCATTGAACCTCCAATTGCAGTTTGCCAAAATGGTAAATAAAATACATGATGTAAGCCAAAAGGAACCAGTAACCGTTTAATTACACCGTAAACAAAGGTTCCAAAATAGCCTGAGGTTGAGATAAGTTTACCTAATTCATATATACCATTTTGAAAGAATGGCCAAACATAAAACATTACGATTCCCACAAACAAAAAAGTTATTGTTGAAATTATCGGAATAAACCGTTCTCCTTCAAAAAAAGATAACGCTCTTGGTAATTCAATTTGATAAAAGCGATTATGTATATAACTAACGCCAAGACCGACGATTATTCCACCAAATACCCCCATTTCCAATGACATGATCCCACAAACCGCTGTAATCGTTCCATCTAAAACATCAGGATTAATTATTTGATTATCTAAAATACTTCCATTTAATGAAAGCATCCCGCTAATTGTTGTATGCATAACAAAAAAAGCAATAATTGAAGATAAAACGGCTACTTCTTTCGCCTTTTTCGCCATTCCCAACGCTACTGCAGCAGCAAAAATAAGTGGTAGATTGTTAAAAAGGCCACTCCCCACTTTAGTTAAGATTATTAAAAAGTCATGTAAAAAAGTCCCGTTTCCTAAAACTCCCTCTAAATGTAGTGAAGAAATAGTTGTTTCATTAGTCAATGAACTACCAATTCCCAGAAATAAACCCGCAATTGGCAATACTGCAATCGGCAGCATAAAACTGCGACCAATCCTTTGTAAAATCCCAAAAACTCTAGTCTTCATAATCCCTCCGTTATTCCAACATAATTTATTATAACTAAATCGTTCGATCAAAAATTCTTTTTATAATTAAGACCATGATACTTATAATAATCATGATAAAGACTATCTGTCAACAAGAATAATTACTTATTTATACGATATTTACTACTTTTTTTGTCAATTTAAAGAGAAATAATTAAAAAAATAGAATTCTATTTTAATATGCTCCGCTTAAGTAAACAAGGGACATATCATTTTGAATTCTATTTCTTTAATTAAATCAGTTTCTAACATATGCTTTTAATACTTTTATTTCATTTTTATCAAACGGTTCAATAGTAAACTCACCTACTTGAGCTGGTACAATAAAAGTTTCCGCATAATGCACTGTATATGGCTCAAACTTATTTTTAGGACTTTTAATTACTGCACTTTCCCCAGCAACTAAATTCATCATTACCACACTTTTATTAGTTTGTTGATAAATCTTTTGTTTAGTTGTAATAACTCGTGTTTCAATAAATTCTAATTCATGTAATCCGGTTTTAACTTCTGTATATTCATCACTCTTTTCAATTTCTGTAAAATTATTTACCAAATTGGATTCTACCCAAGTAGTTGTTCTTTGATAATCAATTACCTTCTTTCCATCTTCAACATGAATCGGGCGTGGTTTACCATCTAATCCTACACGATCCCAATCCCATAATTTAAAAGTAAAAATATATGGTGTAGCACTTACTTCCAAGACTACACAATTAGCCGAAGAACAATGAATTGTTCCTGCTGGAATTAAGAAATGATCATGCTTTTTTGCTGGAAAAAAATTAATATACTTATCGGCATCAAAACTTTGATTACCCTCATTAGCTCTTTCTAAATCGTTAATAAATTCGTCTGAATTAATATTCTCTTTTAAACCTAAATATACTCCACCTCCATCACAATCAAGGATATAGTAGCTTTCATCTTGCGTATAAGGCATTCCAAAATGGCTCTTGATATATTCAGTTGTTGGGTGTACTTGTAAGCTTAAATTTCCTCCACCCATTGTATCAAGAAGATCAAATCTAATTGGAAACTCTGCCCCAAAACGAGCATAATTTTTTGCTCCTAAAAGCTCTATAGCTTGATACATAACAACATTTAAAGCTGGGGTTGCAATAACAATATCGCCAAACTTCAAATTAATACTATTCTCCTCTGGAACCCCATCAAAACTCCAAGCATAATTAGATTTACTTTTATCTAAATTACAAACCTCTTTCATCCATTGTCCTCCCCAAACCCCTGGATCAAAATATGGTACTAGACGAAATGGTTGATTGCAAACACTTCTTAATGCATTTCGAAACGCAATACCAGTAATCATTTTAGGTTTATTACTGCAATTAGTGTCTAGATATAAATCAATATCTTCAAAAATCTCTCGTTTATGCTTATCGGCAATTCGCCACTCAATAAAATAACCACGCTTATTTTTTATTAGAGGATCTTCATCATAATTACTTTGTTTAAAATTAGGTAATCCAGCCCGATATCTTAATTGAATTTCCCATCGTGTTAGGTCTGCATATATTAATAAATCACCTTTAGTAATTAGACTTGCCCCAAAACCGTATACAAGAACTATTCCTTCTTTATTTTTAACAAACTTTTGTATCTTAGCCAGCTTAGCTTCATCAACATAATCTCTAATAGTTCCATAATACATTACTCCCCTAACACGATCTTCAGTTAGATTCACCTGCATCATTTCTGTCAATTTTTTACCATCATAAAAGATATCTTCACTTAAAATTACGTGTGCTGGAGTCAATTTTTTTATCAATACATTTAATAATTCACGATCATTAATTCCCAAATAACAATCTACAACAACTATCTTTTTATTTCCTAAAGATTCTTTAATTTTCTTATCAATCTGCGCATATCCAGAATATGCATCGTTGTCATAGCCATTTATTTTGATATAGGGGCTATTATCATAATTACTCATTTGCTTTTTGCCTCCTACTCAATCTTATTTATACTCAGGTTCTGTATCTTCAGCTTCAAAACATCGTGTTCTCATTAATTCTTTTACCCAATCGCCTGATTTTTTAATTCTCCGATTCCGATTATTTTCCATATCAATTTCCACAAACCCATAACGATTTCTAAATGCATTAACAGGTGAAAGATTATCTGTAAACGTCCAATTCAAAAAGCCCCGACAATCACAACCTTCGTCAATTGCTTTTAACATCCAAGCCATATGGTCACTTAAAAATTCAATTCGATAGCTGTCCTGAATTTGCCCGCTAGCATCCTTAAACTTATCTTCATCCATTACTCCCATACCATTTTCAGTAATCCAACATTCAATATTTCGATAATCATTTTGAATGATCTTCAGCATATCATAAATTCCTTTAGGATAAATTTCCCATCCTCTTGAAAAATTCATTTTAATTCCTCGTGGACTATATGTTTCATAATATGCAGTTGGAATAAATGGTTTATCTGGATTCCATGCCGTTTCTCTTTGTCGAACCCGTAACGGCTGATAATAGTTGATTCCAACAACTTCTATTTTATTATCATCAATCTTTTCAAAATCACCTTTAACATATTCAAACATACACTCATGTTTTTTTAATAATTCAAAATATGCTTCATCAAACTTTCCATTTATCAAAGGGTCAGTATATTGTTTATAATTAAACATATCACAAATTTTTGCTGCTTCAATATCTTTAGGATTATTCATACTTTTTGGATAAGATGGTGACGGATTTAAGATTATTCCTACTTTTCCCTGATAACCCATTTTTGCATGGTGCTCGACTAATAAAGAAGTTGCAAGAACACGATGATAATTCATTTGTACTGATTTTTTAGTATTCTCTTCATAAGGCCAAATATTTCCAAATAAATATGCTTCGTTAGGAACTACCGCAGGTTCATTAATAGTCCACCAATATTTAATCTTATCATGAAAAGCCGCCATTACTTTTTTACTATAACCTACAAACAATTCCATAACCTTACGATTATCCCATGTCCCATACTTATTAATAACATACTCAGGAATTTCCCAGTGTTCTAAACAAAGCATTGGCTCAATTCCATTTTCAATTAAACAATCAATTACCTTTTCATAAAATCTTAATGCATCTTGATCAACTTCATTAGTTTCATAATCTGTAATAAAGCGTGACCAATCTATTGAAGTCCGATATACTTGAATTCCTAATTCTTTCATTAATTTAATATCTTCTTCATAACGATTATAAAAGTCTGTAGACTTGATTGTTCCAACTCCATTAAACCATCTTTCTGGTTCAGCTAAATACATCATATCGACAAAATTACGTTGATGTTCTTTTTTCCCTGTCCATCCCTCTGTTTGCCAAGCGGAAGCAGAACTTCCAAATTTAAATCCTTCTGGTAATCTATATAACTTTTTCATTTTATTGCTCCTTCGTTTTAATTTCTTCTTGATGATACGTTTTGTCAATCATTTTAACAAATGGAATGAACATCAAAACTCCTATTGCTAGACAAATTATTTGTACAACTGCTCCCATGATCGAGTTAGTTGCTAAAAATCCTGATAAAACTGGTGGTGTTGTCCATGGTATTGCTACTCCCGTTGGATATGGACATAATCCAAATTTCATAAATAGCCAGGTTATCAGACCAAACACTGGTCTTGATAAAACCCATGGAATAAATAGCATTGCATTCATGACCACTGGTGCTCCAAATACTACGGGTTCTGAAATACAAAAAGTTGCTGGTAAAACTGCTACCTTTCCAACTCCTTTTAATCGGTTGCTTTTTGATACGATTAAGATTGCAATAACTAATGACATAAAAGCAATCATAACAAATAATGCTCTAAATTGATCAGTAATTATATATGGAACAGCATCACCAGCAGTATAAGCGCTCAAATTTTCCATTCCTGCTGTTTGAAGAATTGGATCCATTACGGAACCAACAATTTGATCTCCATGTAATCCAAAAAACCAAAGCAACTGAGCAAGACCTTGAGAAATCAATAACGCTGGTAATCCAGTACCAATTAATAAAAGTGGTTTTTGAATAATTTCATTGACTAGAGCATGAATATTGCCAAATGATGTTAAAGTAAAACAATAATTGATACTGCAAACTAAAACTAATGTAATAATTACAGGAATTAACGATTCAAAAGAACTTGATACCATTGGTGGTACACTATCCGGTAACCTTATTTTTAGTTTACTACTTAAAATCTTGCAATAAACTTTGGCCACCAAGTAACATAAAATCAATGCCACAAACATTCCTTGTGAACCCATATAAGTAGTTGGAATAACTCCTCCGATAACTTCTTCACCCACTGTTATTGATAATGGTGAAACAATCAAAAAAGCTACTAAAGTTGTAATTCCCGCGTATACTTCCTCACATTTTTGTTCTTCTGTTTTAGCATAGTTATACCCCATTAAAAATGCTAAAAACATTGCCACTAAACTTAAAGTTGTCCCTGATAATGGTGATAAAACATTTCCCACCATTTCTAAAAAGCCCGCTGGTAAAACCTTATCAATAAATGGGAAATTTAATACAATTAATGTAAATGACCCGGCAATAATAAATGGTATTAACGGCATCATTGCCATTCTAATAACTTGAAGAAATCTAATGTTATTAATTTTCTGCCCAATTGGCATTAGCTTTTCTTCCAAAAACTTGCTGAACTTGTCCATTTCTCTTCCTCCTCTTCAACAAATGTTATAACTTTATACCATTATGATAATATACTTTATTTATTATGTCAATATATTTAGCTAAAATAAAAAATGTGTCAAAATGACACATCCCTACTCACATAAATCAATAATTAATTCATACCCTTGTGAAAGATACATAGAATTAGTAAATTCAACTGGAAAGTCATGACAAAATCCTCGCCTTTGCCTATTAATCATTGCTTCATCACCTTTAATTTCAAATAGTTCTTTCTGTTTTTGATTCATTAAGCTAGCACTTATTTTTTCCTTTACATTACTAATTCCATACCCTGCACCCATAAGTTTTTCATACAGAGAACCACTATAATCTCCCTGTTCATCTAAAGGGACAATAGGATTTAAAAAAGTCTCGTGAATTGAAACAACCATATTATTAATACGGATTTCTCTAACTAATCGTAATACTTTATCTTTAGTTGTAATATTAAAAAAATCTGCAATTTCTTGACCAGCATTTACCATTTCAACATTTAAAACCCGACGATTCTTTATATCATTTTTTTCTAACACACCATTAAATGAAGATTTTAGAATAGTCTCTACTTTGTTTTCCTTTTCTAAAACAATCGTCCCTTTTCCTCTTCGTCGCTCTATATAGCCTTCATTAATCAATTTATTCATAGCTTGACGAACAGTCATTCGAGAAACATCAAATTCCTGCATTATTTCTAGATCTGTTGGCATTTTATCACCAGCATTATATTCTTTTGAAACAATTCTATCTAAAAGAATATCGAATAATTGAGCCCATAATGGTTTATCTCCAACATCATATTTTAATTTCATTTTGTTTTCCTCCCACCTATAATAAAATCTATTTAAATTACTAATTTCCCCTATATTATACTAGAGAAACAATTCAGTTTCTATAAATAGTAATAAAAACATAATATATCTATGTTATAACTAATAGAAATAGACACACTTTATTAAATTAAAAAAAAGGCAGCTCAGTGCTATTCACTTTAACTACCTAATTTAGATTACGCTTTTATCGCCGGTTTACCATATTTTTTACAATATATATATCCTGCAATTCCAACGATTACAAAAACAATGGAAACTAATTGTGCCGTCCGTAGACCCATTACATATAAGCTATCAGTACGAAGTCCTTCAATAAAGAATCTAAAGATTCCATACCAAATAAAATAACTAAAGAATTGTTCACCTTGTTTTGTTTGGATCTTCCTAATCACAAAATAGATTAATAAAAATCCTACGATATTAGCAATAGACTCATATAAAAAGGTTGGATGATAGTAATATCCATTGATATGCATTCCTTCAATAATAAAGTTTGGTAAATGCAATGATTTAAGGAAATCTAGACTAACCATTCCACCATATGCTTCCTGGTTGAAAAAGTTTCCCCACCGTCCCAGTGCCTGAGCAATTAAAACACCTGGCATAATTGCATCAGCTGCAACCATGAAATCAATTTTATGTTTCTTAAAATACCACCAGCTAAAAATCAAGCCAACAAAAATCCCACCTTGAATCGCTAAACCACCATGACGAAACATAATGATCTCAAGTGGATTTTCAGCATATAATTCGTTCCACATAAAGATTACATACCATAATCGAGCTCCTAAAACTCCAGTAATCATTAAACCAAAGAAATAGTCTGAAAGAATCTCTTTATTATAACCGATTTTTTTGAAATTATATTGTCCTAGTTTATATGCAATAAAAGCTCCGGTAATAATACAAATTGCATACCAAGCAATGGAAAAAGAACCGATTTGAACGAATGTCTTACCATCTGGAAAAAAAGTCATAACTTACCCCTTATTCTTATCGATATTCTTCAAAATACGATCAACGAATTCTTTGCTAGAATCAACACCGTATTCACGTAAACGCATATTCATTACGGCAGCTTCGATAATTACTGACATACTACGTCCACTTGATACAGGTACAACAATTTTAGGAATCTTAACACCTAAGATTTCTTCAGTTGAATCATTTTCTTCAACCCCTACTCGTGTATATTCACGAGATGGTACCCAACGATCTAATTGAATAATTAAATCAACTTTATCTTTATCGAGAATTGAGCTAATTCCAAACATCTTTGATACATCAATAACACCAATTCCACGAATTTCTAATAAATTAGTTAATACTTCTGGGGCTTTCCCCACAATACTTTGTCCTAAATGATATAATTCAACAGCATCATCGGCAACTAATAAATGTCCTCTTTTTACTAATTCTAGAGCAATCTCAGATTTACCGATACCACTATCACCTTTGATAATAACACCTTTACCGTAAATATTCAAAAAGACTCCATGAATCAGTGTTTCCGGTGCCAGTGCTTCGTCAAGAATATTTGTTAATTCAATTGAAACACGTCCTGTTGCTGATTCGGTAATAAAAATTGGAAAATCTTTTTTTCGAGCAATCTCAATTAAGATTGCTGGACATTCATTTCCTTTAGCAACAATGATACATGGTACTTCATCGTTAATTAAGAAAGGGAATATTTCACGTTGTCTTTCTTCCGACATCTCATTAATAAATGCAGACTCTTTATCTCCAAAAATTATAATTCGTCGAAAATCGCTGTGTTTAAAAAATCCTGCTAATTCAAATCCAGGTCGATTGATCTCAGCCACATAAATTGGCCGCTCTAAAGATTTCTCATCTCCAGTTACCTGAACATAATGCTCATTGTTTAATAATTCACCTACTGTAATTGACTTTGGCATCATTGTTTCCTCCCTATAACATCTTCTTTAAAAAACTTCCAGTATAACTTGCTTCACATTTAGCGACTTTTTCTGGTGTTCCAGCTACAACGATCGTACCACCACCATCGCCACCTTCAGGACCTAAATCAACAATATAATCAGCTACCTTAATAACGTCAAGATTATGTTCAATTATAATGACTGTATCCCCTTGATCAACAATTCTTTGTAATACCTCTATTAATTTAGCAACATCATTGCTATGTAGACCAGTTGTTGGTTCATCTAAAATATAAACTGTTTTCCCAGTTGCTTTTTTTTGTAATTCACTTGCTAGCTTAACCCGCTGAGCTTCCCCACCAGATAAAGTTGTTGCACTTTGACCAAGCTTAATATAGCCTAGTCCAACATCATTTAAAGTCTGTAATTTAGTTTTGATCTTTGGCAAGTTTCCAAAGAACTCCACTGCATCTTCAATAGTCATCTCTAAAACATCATAAATATTCTTATCTTTATAAGTAACTTGCAATGTTTCTTCATTATAGCGTTTACCGCCACATTGTTCACAAGGAACATAAACATCTGGTAAAAAGTGCATTGAAATACGTTTTAACCCATCACCTTGACAAGCTTCACACCGTCCACCTTTAACATTGAAACTAAAACGTCCTTTATCGTAGCCACGCATTTTAGCCTCATTTGTTTGGGCAAATAAATCACGGATATCATCAAACACTCCTGTATAAGTTACCGGATTGGAACGTGGTGTTCTCCCAATTGGATCTTGGCTCACCTCAATAACTTTATCAATATTTTCTAATCCTAAAATATCCTTATGTTTACCGGGCTTTTCTTTCGAGCGATAAATTCTTGCCATCATTGCTTTACCCATGATTTCATTTACAAGAGTACTTTTACCACTACCAGAAACCCCTGTAACCACAGACATACATCCTAATGGAAACTTAACATTGATATTCTTTAAGTTATTTGCAGCAGCACCTTTTACTTGAATAAAATTACCATTTCCTTTACGGCGTTTTTTAGGCACATCAATCTTTAAACGACCTGATAAATACTGCCCCGTAATTGACTTTTTACAATCCATTACTTCTTGTGGCGTTCCAGCTACAATTACTTCACCACCATGCACTCCTGCACCCGGTCCAATATCAACAATAAAATCACTTGCTCGCATCGTGTCTTCATCATGTTCAACAACTAGAACACTATTACCTAAATCACGAATATTTTGTAAAGTGGCAATTAACTTATCATTATCCCGCTGATGGAGTCCAATAGAGGGTTCATCTAGAACATATAAAACCCCAGTTAATCTTGAACCAATTTGTGTCGCTAAACGAATTCTTTGTGCTTCTCCACCAGATAATCCACCCGCTTTACGAGATAATGTTAAATATCCTAATCCAACATCATTTAAGAAACCTAAACGGTCTTTAATTTCTTTTAAAACAAGATTAGCAATCTTCGCTTCATATTCATTTAATTTTAATTCATCAACGAATTTTAAAGCTTTTTCAATTGACATATCGGTAAATTCACTGATATTTAAGCCACCTACTCGTACGCTTAAAACCTGATCATTTAATCTGCGTCCTCCACAAGTTGGACACGTATGTTCAGCCATAAATGAAGCATACCATTCTTTTGACCAAGAAGAAGTCGTTTCTTCAAAACGACGTTTAATCAATGTTTTAACACCTTCAATAGGACGATTAGTTTTAGAAACATTACCACTACTAGAAACAATCTCATAAGAAATTGGTTTATCTGAGCCTTCTAAGATAATTCTTAATTCTTTTTTAGTAAAGTCTTTCAATGGTTTATCTAAATCAATCTTATATGTTTTACATAGGATCAAAAAGCGCTGCCATTCAATTCGGTCAGTTCCTACTGAAGTTTTAAAATATCTAATTCCACCTTGATTTATGCTCAAATCCCAATTAGGAATCAATAAATCATCATCAACTTCATTTTTTATTCCCAAACCGCGACAATCCGGACAAGCTCCTAGTGGATTATTAAATGAGAATAATCTTGGTTCTAGTTTAGGAACACTAAAACCACACTCTGGACAAGCTAAATGCTCAGAAAATAAAGCTTCACTGCCATCACTTAAATTAGCTACAACTACTTCTCCACCTGTTAGTTTTAAACCTACTTCAAGTGAATCAATCAAACGACTACGATAACCTTCTTTTTTGATAATTCGGTCAATTACGACATCAATGTTATGTTTCTTATTTTTATCAAGTTCAATTCCTTCATCTAATAGTTTAACTTCACCATCAACTTGAACTCGAATATAACCATCTTTCAATAAATCCTCAAATAAATCCTTAAAAGTACCTTTTTGATTCTTTACTACTCGTGCTAATACTTGTAATTTACTACCATCTGGATATTTATCAATTGTATCAGCCATTTGTTTGATTGTCTGCGATTCAATCACGATTCCATGCTCTGGACAGTATGCCTTACCAATACGCGCATAAAGTAATCTTAAATAGTCAAAAATTTCAGTAACCGTCCCTACCGTTGAACGCGGATTATTTGATGTTGTTTTTTGATCAATTGCAATTGCCGGTGACAAACCTTCAATACTATCAACATCCGGTTTTTCCATGTTTCCTAAGAACTGGCGTGCATAAGCACTTAACGATTCCACATAACGCCGCTGTCCTTCGGCATAGATTGTATCAAATGCCAGCGATGTTTTTCCTGAACCAGATAATCCCGTCATAATAACTAATTTATTTTTTGGAATCTCGATATCAATATTTTTTAAGTTATTCTCTCTAGCCCCTTTAATGACTAGTTTATCATGTTCCATATTTTACCTACCTTCTACCATCTTTAAGATTGCTGCTTTACTGTGCCCCCGTAATTGAAGATCATAAGCCCAATCTAATAGCTCGCTATACTTGGATGACGGTTCAATCCCTAACGCCTTTAAATCATATCCGTCAACTAATGGCAACTGAGCTTTGGTTGATAGCCGTGCCATCTTTTCTTTCATAACATAATCAAAGCGATTAATATTTTCATGTTCATCTTTGTATCTACCAAGTTTATCACATTTTGTGATTAAAATTAAGTCTTCAATCGTAACTATTCCATCAATTCCTTTAAGAATTTTAAAATAGCTATAATCCTTTGCTTCATTTCTGACCATATTCATTAAATGCATATGATAGAAAATCATTGTTTTAATATATTTTTGTAACTGTTTATCTGGGATAAATGCTTTTACTTCTTGATTAAAAATCTTTACCCCCGCTTCATTATGACCCGGAGCATGACCGTCTTTAGTTGTTACTGTAGCTTTACCAATATCATGTAATAAAGCACTCCACATAAAACCTAATGGATTACTTGTTTTATGGCAGCATAAAGCCGCTAAATCAGTTACTAATAAAGTATGCCGCCATACATCTCCTTCAGGGTGGTAATCAAGCCGTTGCATAGTTTTCGATAATACATCTAAACATGGCCACAAAGCCTTGATCTCCTTTAAAAAAGTTAACCCAATTGAAGGCTGCTGGCTTAAGAGGAGCTTACTATATTCTTGAAATACCCGCTCTTTACTTAGTTTATCCAAACTTTTATTTTGAACCATTTTTTTACACATTAATTTAGTCGCCGTCTCAATACAGAAATCAAGACGTGAAGCAAATTGTGCTGTTCTCAAGACTCTTAACGGATCTTCAATAAAAGTTGTTTCACTAACCATTCGTAATGTTCTTTTTTCAATATCTTCTTGACCATGAAAAAAATCATAGATTTTTCCTGTCTTTATTTCATACATCAACGCATTGATTGTTAGATCACGTCGTGATGCCGCAACTTTTAAATCTAAATTTTGATTTACTGTAACATCAAAATCCTGATGACTCTCACCTGTCTTTATTTCCGTTCTCGGCAAAGCAAAATCAAAATTTGGTAAAACATCTAATTTTAAAATTCCGAATGATTTACCAATACTATTGACATTGCCATAATTAGCTAATAATTCTTCCAATTCATCGACACTAAGCCCATATACCTCAACATCTACATCATGATAATCAACCCTATTGTAGATCAACATATCCCGAACGATTCCTCCAACTAGAAAAGCTCTACCATGGTGCTCGTCTATATCCTTAAAGATCTTTTTAGCAAGTGGACTGAAAGTATACCTATTTTTCACCTTGAAGCTCCATGATGATATCGCGAAGTTCCATCGCACGTTCAAAGTCAAGTACCTTCGCTGCATCTTTCATTTGTTTTTCTAATTCTTGAATCATAACTTGTTTATCTTTCTTGCTTGCTTTCTTACCTTTTTTAACTAGACTTGCAGCATCATCGATGACCTCTTGACCACGAATTGCATCACGAATTTCCTTATGAATAGTTGTTGGGGTAATATTATGTTCTTTATTATAAGCATCTTGGATCTTACGACGACGATTAGTTTCTTCAATCGCATAAGCCATTGAATCAGTAATCTTATCACCATACATGATTACTTCACCATTACTGTTACGGGCAGCCCGACCAATCGTTTGAATCAATGAACGGTTACTTCTTAAGAACCCTTCTTTATCAGCATCAAGAATACATACTAAACTTACTTCTGGTAAATCTAAACCTTCTCGTAATAAATTAATTCCGACTAAAACATCATACTTGCCAAGTCGTAGATCCCTTAGTATCTCGGTTCGTTCCAAAGTCTTTGTGTCACTATGTAGATAAGCTACCTTGATTCCAAGTTCTTTCAAATAAGCACTTAAATCCTCAGCCATTCGTTTAGTCAATGTTGTTATTAGAACTCTCTCATTACGATCTTGACGAATTTTGATTTCACTGATAATATCATCAATTTGATCCTTTGTTGGTCGTACTTCAATAACCGGATCAAGTAGTCCAGTTGGCCTAATAATTTGTTCAACTACTTTATTTTCAACATGTTCTAACTCATAATCCCCAGGTGTTGCTGATACATAAATGACTTGATTTATAATTTTTTCAAACTCTTCGAAGCGTAATGGGCGGTTATCAAGCGCGCTTGGTAATCTAAAACCATATTCAACTAATGTCTCTTTACGTGAACGATCCCCATTATACATTCCTCGAACCTGAGGCAACATAACGTGACTTTCATCGACGATCATTAAAAAATCTTTAGGAAAATAATCAATCAACGTATAAGGGCGTTGTCCTTCATCACGACCATCAATATGCCGTGAATAGTTTTCAATTCCAGGACACATCCCCACTTCCCGCAGCATCTCAACATCATGGCGCGTTCGTTGTTCCAAACGTTCATGTTCTAGTAATTTAGTTTCTGCTTTGAATGTTTCTAAACGATTCTCTAATTCTGCCGTAATCGTATCACAAGCCTTTAAAATTTGTTCTTTTTTCGTTACATATCCATAAGCTGGATAGATCGTATATGTATTGTATACGCCCAAGACATGCCCAGTCAGAGGATCCACTTCACTGATTCTTTCAACTGTATCACCAAATAATTCAATTCTAATTAACCAGCTTTCAGTATGTCCTGGAACTATTTCAATGACATCCCCACGAACTCTAAATGTTCCTTTAGTCTGTTCAATATCATTGCGTTGATATTGCCGATCAACTAAATATGTTAGTAACTCTTTACGATCAATGTCTTGATCGACCCGCAGTGAAAAGATCATTTCTTTGTACTGTTCAGGATTTCCTAATCCATAAATTGAAGCAACTGAAGCAACAACAATGACATCTTCCCGTTCTATTAACGAATTCATTGCCGCACTGCGCAGCATCTCAATTTCATAGTTTGTTTTAGCATTTTTATCAATATATAAATCTCGCCCAGGAATATAAGCTTCCGGTTGATAGAAATCGAAGTTTGAAATAAAATATTCAACTCTATTTTCAGGAAAAAATTCTTTTAATTCCGAATATAATTGTCCTGCCAATGTTTTATTGTGAGCCAAGACAAGTGTCGGTTTATTCACAGCAGCAATAACATTAGAAACAGTGAAGGTTTTCCCAGTACCGGTCCCTCCCAGTAAGACCTGTTCTTTTTTTCCTTCTTTAATTCCTGCAACTAATTGTTTAATTGCTTCCTCTTGATCTCCCATTGGAGAAAACGGAGAAACAAGCTTAAATTTTTGCATTGTAACACCTCCTATAAGTCCTTTCTATTATACCAAGAAAACAGCGAAGTTAAAAGAATTATGCCCATGATGAAAATAACTATGCCAGGCATAGTTATTTTATCAATTCCATTAATTTTTTATACTGATAATCATTATTTTCACTATTAGCATACATGATTACCGCAGCCTCTAATTTCTGCCGATCACTATTAGTATAAATACCATCAACAGTTAAATTATTAGCTTGTTCAAATTGTTTTAAGGCTTCCACTGACTGTTGTGAAAAATATCCATCATTACGTCCACAGTCATAACCTAAAATACTTAACATTTTTTGCATTGAGGCAATTGCTGTACCAACACTATCATATCCCATATCAGTTTCCAGTGCTTTGGTATAAATACCACTTGTATCCGTATTACTTACAGAATAATCAGGTGTCAATCCTTTTCCATTTATCCATGTACCACTTGGTAATAACCATTTTGCATAAGTATATTTTAAGACTGATCCGTCACTGAGCTGTTTTTGCGTCTGCGCCGTTCCCTTACCATAAGTTTGATCCCCGACTAATTTATAATTCATTTTTTCTTGTAATGCTCCTGCAACAACTTCTGATGCTGATGCAGTATTTCCATTTACAAGAATATATCCATTTATAAAATTATATTTTTGACAATCTTTAGCCTTATATTTCTCGATTGCACCGTTTTTAGTTTCCATTTGGAAAAGCAGTTTATCTTCTTTCATAAATAAACTTAATACATCAGTGGCAGCTGTAAGATATCCTCCGCCATTATCTCGCAGATCTAAGACCAAAGTATCAATTTTTTCAGCAGTAAAAGTCTGTAAAGCTGCTTCAATATCATCAGCTGTAGTACTTCCAAAAGTATTAATTTTTACATAACCAAATTTTTTACCATCATTATCTCTTATTTCACTAGTTACCGCACTATCTACATTGGCTCGCTCTACTTCAACTTCTTGTTGTTCAGTATTACGTATAATTGTCAACTTAACTTTAGTATTCGCTTCACCACGAATTAAATCAGAAATTTCATCAGCACTCTTACCAGCAACACTATTCCCGTCAACGCCTGTAATAATATCTCCAACTTGTAAACCACTTTTTTCTGCTGGCGAATTTTTATACACCTGCATTACCATTGTACCTTCACTAACAGTTCGCTGTGCTACACCAATACCTTCATAGTTCCCATCAACGCTTTGGTTATATGTCTTAGATTCTTCATATGTAAAATATGAAGAATGCATATCCCCCAGCGATTCTACTAAGGCGGTAATAGTATTCCCTTTGATGTCAACATCCTTATCATTAGGATTTAACCAAGCTTCATCTAATATTTCATAAGCTTCATCAATAATTGATTCTGCATTTTTGCTAGTACTGTTAGTCGGAACTGTTTTTTTTGCTACATAACCAGATACAAAACCAACTGCCAAACAAACAATCATACAAACAATGAATAGGGTTTCTCTAATATGTTTTGTTTTCTTTGGCTTCAACTTTGGCTCCGGATTATGATTTGGGCGAATAAAGTCTTCCATGTCTACACCTCACATTACTACATTTTAGCATAAAAAATTAATAACTTTTAGTAAAACTTAAAAAACATTATAAAATATTATGTGACAAATTTTAATCATCCCCTGCTGCTCAACAATATTATTAGCACTATCAAGCACGGAATTATTGTATAGGAAAAGCAAAATATCTAGTTCACTGCAAATGATTTGATACTGTTTAATTACATTTTGATATAAATAATCATAAGTTTTTTACATCATTTAGAATTCTTAATAACTTTATCATACATTCTCCAATTAGTTCTATTTTAAACTAAATTTTATTACTATATTAAAAAAATATTATACAAAAAAGCTGAAAGTTTCGGAACTTTCCTAATACTTTCAACTCTAGTTTTTAAAATATTCATTTATTCCTAAAACAATTCCCGTAACAATTTTATCTTGATAAGTACTGTCTCCTAATAACCTATCCTCATCTGGATTAGACATAAATCCCATTTCTACTATTGTTACAGGTACTTGACACCAGTTTATTCCACTCATCACATCAGTAATAATAACGCCACGATTTTTGCTGCCTGTTTGATTACAAATACTATTTACAACCGTTTTTGACAATCGTTGAGAAGCTGTAGCAATTTGACTACAATATGGATTAGATTCCGATGGTGCCATAGTTAAAGTTCCATGAATACTACTACTGTCATCACTATTACAGTGCAGTCGAATAAATGCTCCAGCATTATTTTTATTAGCAATCTCCGCACGCTGTTGATTAGAAATATTCACATCTTGACTTGTCCGAACCATAATTACTTGATAACCCGAATCTTCTAATTTTTTTTGTAACTTTAATGCAACTTCAAGATTAATTGCTGATTCTAAATTACCTGTACTTATTCCCGTTGCTCCTGTTGTTACTTTAGCTTTTGTTTGACTAGCTCCAGGTCCAATTGGCTCTTTGTTGCTATCGCCACGTCGTTGATGTCCTGCGTCAATCACAATTACACGACTATCACCAACGATTGGTAATTGAACTGTTCGCAAAGATTCCGGAACAAGTACTTCGCCTTCTTTTTCAACAAATGCCGTTTGTTGAGCTTCAACTGCTTCAGTTTTGATTAATTCAGAATCATTATTTTGTTTACAGCCACTAAAACATAACATAATTAGGAAAATACTGAGTAATTTCTTCATTATTTCACCCACTCTTCCTCATTATATCATAGATTAGCTATTAATAATTGCCTCTAATTCACCATCAATCATCTCTTTTAAAGTTTCACAGCTACGATCAAATTTATGTTGATCTACATTATTTAAATGCAGTGTCATGATCTTACTAATCCCTTGACGATTAATGATTGCAGGTACCCCGATATATAGCCCTTCTTGCTTATATTCACCTTGTTGATATGCAGAAACTGTTAATACGGCATTTTCATCACTTAAAATTGCTGTAATTAAACGATTTAAAGATAGACCTATACCATAATAAGTTGCATTTTTACGTTTAATTATCTCATATGCAGCTTGTTGTACTTCTTTATAAATTTTATGCATCTCGTTCATATCGATATTCATTTCCACAATATATTCCATCATACTCTTGCAGCCAATATAAGTATTCATCCATGGTACAAATGAAGAATCACCATGTTCACCTAATATATACGCATGAATATTTGTTGAGGAAATGTTCAAATACTCACTTAATAAATAACGTAATCTAGCTGTATCTAAAATAGTCCCACTACCAATTACACGGCTTGTTGGTAATCCTGATACTTTTTGGACTACATAACTCATCAAATCAACAGGATTACTTGCAACGATAATAATTCCATCAAATCCACTAGCCATAATTTGCTCAGTAATAGATTTCATAATTTTTGCATTAACACTAGCTAATTCCAATCTTGTTTGATTTGGTTTTTGAGCAGCTCCAGCAGTAATTACAACAATATCAGCATCTTTACATTCATCATAACCACCAGCTTTAACCTTTAAACTACTTTTACTATATGGTAGACCGTGGCTAATATCCATTGCCTCTCCAATTGCTTTTTCTTGATCCACATCTATTAATACAAGTTCATCAATACCACCAGTATTTAAAATAGAATATGCCATTGACATTCCTACAAAACCAGTCCCTACTAATACAACCTTTTTCAAATCATCATCTTGTCTCATTGTTAGTTCCTCCTTACAAAACCATAATAGTATTTATTACTAAAATTGTCATTTGATATGCTCTATTAATTTATTGTACTCATTTATTATAAAATTAAACCAGGATAACAATTCTTTAGTCATAAAATTTCTTACAAATTAATAAGTGGTAACGAATCTTTCTAAATCCATGATAGTATAATAAAAGGTTATAGTATTATTTAATAACATACTATAACCACTATCTTTTAAATAGATTCTTTTTCAACTATAAATAATTTATTTTGTAACCAAAAAGGGTTCTTACTAATTAAGAACCTCTTAATCTATAGCATTACTAATGAGGCTATATAACCAACCACTAAAGCAATAACATACGAAATAAATAATATTTTAAATGTGTCTTTTTTATTCTCATTATATTTTATTAAAGCTAATGTTCCTACACCGGCACTTGTCGTTAAACCTGTCAGTAATGCACCAAAACTTAAACCACCGGACACATATAATTGTGTCAGTATAACTGAACCAGCACAATTAGGGATAAAACCAATAACTCCCGCAATGATTGGCTGGAATATCCAATTTGTTTTTAAAAGGTTGGTTACTGTTTCTTCACCAATCCCCGCAATAATTAATGTAAAGACGATATTTGTTAATAAAATAAAGATAAAAATATTGAGTGTATGTCGTAAAGCCGGTAACCAAATACCATTTTGACAACCACAATCACAAGGCTCTACTTGTAAATATTCATAATCATCATGACTTCGATGATTCAAACGATCTACTACATAACCGGTAACTGTACCTAAAACAATTTTTAAAACAATTAAAACAACTAACATTTCCCATAAATCAGGATGTACTACTAAAATAGCCAAAGCTTCATCACTTGTGGCAATAAAGATTGATAATAAAGTTCCCATTGTCAAGTAACGCATCGAATATAATCGGGCCGCAATAACTGAAAAACCACACTGAGGGATACTTCCTAAAATCGCTCCGATAAAAGGACCGACTTTTCCAAACTCCATTACCTTATTGACAACATCACGATTAGATATGTATTCTACTAATAAGCAGGCCAAAAATAATACTGGTACTGTCATCAGGGATTCTTGAATTGGTTCTAATAATATTTCCATTAAATCACTCCTATCTCAATTGTTAGACTAGCATAACTTTTATATAGACTTTGTTTAGTTTACCATATTCTTATATAATTTCAAACTTATTTCTCTATTATACGCTCAATTATACAAAAATAAAGCGCTGTTTTTGTCTTAACATAATATTTATAATCCTTATCTTGATGATTTAAGAAATATTAGCTAAAATGGAATCATTAAATAACAAAGGGATCGAGAATAATGAAAATAACAAAAAAGCAGTTAAATAAAATAAAAATGATTGTTTGTGATCTTGATGGCACACTGTTTAACCATAAAAAAGAAATATCATCAGCTACAATCACTTATTTAATTAAATTACAAGAAAATGGTTATACTCTTGTTCTTGCAACAGGTCGCTTCTTTTATGAATTAAAGCCATACATTGAACAATTACAGCTGGAAAAATATCATGGCTATGTGATTTGCTGTAATGGAATAGAGATTTATGATCTTACTCACAATAAGTGTAGATCTTTTTCTTTTTTAGAACAAATAGAAATTAACGAACTACTTCAATTATCCCTTTATTACCGGTTAAATATACGTGCTAATTTTGATCATAAATATCAAATGATTTTAAATAATTGGCTATACTTTTTAATCCCCTTGATTCGAATATTTACTAAACGTTATCCCGACCTCACTTTTTATAAAAATACTGCTGTAGTACCTTGGAATAAACTTGGAAAAATTTGTTTACTTTCTTCACCTAGAAAATTAAAGCTTTTTGAAGCTGCTGCACAAACAAAATTTCCTGGACTATATCAATATTATTACACCAACCGTTACTGTGTTGAAGTTGTTAAAGCAGAAGTCAATAAATGTTATGCTGTAAAATATTTATGTCAGTTAAATAATTTAAATTTAGAAAATGTCTTAGCTTTTGGAGATAGTGGTAATGATGAAGAATTATTAAACAATGCCGGTATTGGGATTATTATGAAAAATGGTCTTTCCTCATTAAAGAAAAAAGCTACCTATCTTACTTTCAAAAATAATCGACATGAGGGTGTCTTAAATATGTTAGAATATTTATTTGATGATCTTATTAAAGATAAAAATTAGGCTAACAGCCTAATTTTTTATGACAACCGATTTTTAAAATCACAATAATTGAATTCTTTGATTATTTTAAGTTTTTCTTTTTGTTTTAAAACAATACTAGGTAAGTTCATCCCATTAAAAGTATTATTTTTTACCATTGAATAAATTGCCATATCTTTAAACCATAACTGTTGTCCTACCTGTAAAGGCTGGTCAAATGAATAATCACCAATAATATCTCCAGCTAAACAAGTTGGTCCTCCTAAGCGATATGTGTATGTTTTAACATTTGGTAGTGCACTATCGATAATTTCTGGTCGATACGGCATCTCTAATACATCTGGCATATGACAAGCTGCTGAAGTATCCATAATTGCGATAGCCATACCATTGTGGATAATATCTAGAACACTGGAAACTAGAAACCCAGCATTTAAAGCCACAGCTTCACCTGGCTCTAAATATACTTGTACTTGATATTTTTCTTTTATTTCATTAATAATTTTTATTAATTTTTCAAGATCATAGTCTTTACGAGTAATATGATGACCACCACCAAAATTCAACCATTTCATTTGTCCTAAATACTTACCAAATTTTTCTTCAACAGCCCTAATAGTAGTTATTAAATCATCGCTGTTTTGTTCACATAGAGTATGAAAATGCAGTCCCTCTATTCCCTCAAGCAGTTCTTCCTTAAAGTTTTCTAATGTTACCCCCATTCGTGAAAACTTTGCGCAAGGATCATAGATTTCATGACCTATTTGAGTTGAACATTCAGGATTGATTCTAATTCCACATGAAGTACTTGTTTGTTTTGCTAGATTTTGATATTTTTGCCACTGATTAAATGAATTAAAGACTACATGGTCACATATATTCATGATTTCTTCAATTTCATCATCACGATAGGCGGTACTAAAAACATGATTTTCTTTATGCATCTCTTCATAGCCAAGCTTAGCTTCATATAGTCCACTAGCAGTTGTCCCATCTAAATATTCAGCTATTAGAGGGTAAACACTGAACATTGAAAAACATTTTTGAGCCAATAGAATTTTACAACCAGTTCGTTCTTTAACCGTATAAAGTATTTTTAAATTTTTTTCTAATAATTGTTCATCAATTAAATAATATGGTGTCTTCATTAATCTACTAATACCGGATTATGATCTTCAATCCATGGCAATCCCCATTTATTTAATGCTTCCATAAATGGATCCGGGTCAAATTCTTCAACATTATAAACACCGGCTCTCTTCCATTGACCTTGTAATAACAGCATCGTTCCAATCATTGCCGGAACTCCTGTAGTATAACTAACGGCTTGAGACCCAACTTCCTTATAACATTCTTGATGGTCGCATACATTATATAAATAATATTTTTTTTCTTGACCGTCTTTTTTCCCTTGATAAATGCATCCAATATTTGTTTTGCCAACTGTTCGTGGTCCTAAGCTGGCAGGATCTGGTAGAACTGCTTTTAAAAATTGCAATGGAATAATCTGTTTACCTTCATATTCAATTGGTTCAATCGATGTCATTCCTACATTTTCTAAGCACTTTAGATGTGTTAAATAGCTTTCGCCAAAAGTCATAAAGAATCTAATTCGTTTGATTCCCGGAATATTTAAACCCAATGACTCCAGCTCTTCGTGATGCAACAAATACATATCTTTTTTACCAACTTGGGCAAAATCATATTCACGTTTAATTTCCATTGGTTTTGTCTCTACCCAATGTCCATCTTCCCAATAACTTCCGTTGGCAGATACTTCGCGAATATTAATTTCTGGATTAAAATTTGTTGCAAATGGATATCCATGATCCCCACCATTACAGTCTAAAATATCAATATAATTAATTTCATCAAATTCATGCTTTAAAGCGTAAGCACTAAATACACCAGTTACCCCAGGATCAAAACCACATCCAAGAATCGCTGTTAATCCCGCCTGTTCAAATTTTTCACGGTATGCCCATTGCCAGCTATACTCAAATTTTGCTGTATCTTCCGGCTCATAGTTAGCGGTGTCTACATAATGACAACCAGCTTCCAAACAAGCATCCATAATTTTTAAATCTTGGTATGGTAATGCAAGATTCAAAACTACCTCTGGTTGGAAATCTTTCATTAAAGCAACTAGCTCTTCAACATTATCAGCATCAACTTGTGCTGTATGAATAATTGTTTTTGTTTTCCCATCTAACTGCGCTTTTAGTTTATCACATTTACTTTTTGTTCTTGACGCAATCATAATTTCTTCAAATATCTCACTGTTTTGACAACATTTGTGAATCGCTACTGTTGCAACTCCACCACAACCAATAATTAACGTTCTTTTCATTTATTTTCTCCTTTATTCATTGCTAATAATAATTCCCTTAATACTTTGCAAGCGACTGCCGTTGATCCTCCACTTTGATCATAAACAGGTGATAATTCATTAATATCCATAGCTACTACATTTAGCTCACTTACAACAATCATCGCCTCTAATAGTTCCATAAAAGTCACGCCTCCTGCTTCGGGCGTTCCTGTTCCTGGAAATACACTGGGATCCAAGACATCTAGATCAATTGTAAAATACACCGGATACCCGCGGCATGCCTCAATTGCTTTTGATAGTCCTGTAAAATTAAATTTATTTAAATTAGTATGTTCTCTAGCAAAGCAAAACTCTTCTCGTTCACCACTACGAATTCCAAATTGATATATTTTATTATCACCAATTAAATCATATATTCGTCTAATCACAGAAGCATGGGAAAGTTTTTCACCTAAATACTCATCACGTAGATCGGTATGAGCATCGAAATGAATAACACGTATCTCTGGATATTTCTCAAATACTGCCTCAAAAGCTCCTAACGTAACAAGATGTTCGCCACCAATCATACATGGTAATTTATTTGCTTTAATAATTGTTTTTGTTGTTACTTTGATTATATCTAATGCTTTGCGGGGATTTCCAAATGGTAATTCAAGATCACCACCATCAAAAACTTTAATATCTTCTAAATCTTTATCCTGATAGGGACTGTATGTCTCTAGACCAAATGACTCTTGGCGCATTGAAGATGAAGCAAAACGAGTTCCCGGTCGATATGAGGTGGTACTATCCATTGGGGCTCCAAAGATTACACACTCAGCTTCATCAAACGATGCCTCTAGTCCAATAAACGTCTGTATATTTTTATTCCACATCTCTTAATAACTCCTCTACATAATTTGGTAATGCAAACGAACCTACATGAATGCCGGTATTATAATACTTTGTTTTCATCCCTCGAGCATTCCATTTTGTTTTTTGAAAATCTTTGATGGGATGATATTTTTTTGAAGCAAAACCAAATAACCAATGCCCTGAAGGATAGGTAGGAATATGCGCTTGATAGACTCGAGAAATCGGAAAACTTTCAACAATTCGTTTATGAGCCCGTTGCATTGCAACAGCATCTTCTTGATAAAAAGGACTTTCATGTTGATTAACCATAATTCCTGTATCATTTAATGCTTTATAACAGTTACCATAAAATTCCTTTGTAAACAGTCCTTCCCCCGGTCCAAAAGGATCTGTTGAATCAACAATGATCAAATCATATTCATTTTCTTTACCTCTAACAAACTTTAACCCATCTTGATAATAGATTTGTAATCGCGGATCATCAAAACAACATGCTGTCATCGGTAAATATTTTTTACTTACTTCAACAACTAACTCATCTATTTCAACCATATCAATCTTTTCAATCGTTTCATAACGGCATAATTCTCTAATTACACCCCCGTCTCCTGCTCCAATTACTAATACTTTTTTGACTTCAGGATGAACTGCCATAGGAACATGAACAATCATTTCATGATAAATGAACTCATCTTTTTCCGTTAGCATCATATAACCGTCTAGCGCTAAAAATCGTCCAAATTCTTTTGAGTCAAAAATATCAATTTTCTGGAATTCACTTTGACCACTAAATAACTGACAATCTACTTTAATCGAAAAATTCACACCATTTGTATGTCTCTCCGTAAACCATAATTCCATTTATTTCATCTCCCCTTTAAAACATTAAGTTTATTTATTGCCATATCTTCAGGACCAGTCATAAAGCACCCTTTTTCTTTAGCATATTGAATATAATCTAGAATTTCTTTCGTGATCCTTTCACCCGGTGCTAAAATTGGAATTCCCGGAGGATAACACATAACAAATTCACTGCAGACTCGATCAATACTTTGATAAAGCGGCAACGATTCTTTTTCTCCATAAAAAGCTGCTTGAGGAGAAATAACTACTTCAGGATTAATATATTCATGATCAAACATTCCTGTCCGATCCTTCTTAAACCGCCGGCGTATTTCCAAAAGTGCTCCGATTAAACGCTCAATATTTGCTTCACTATCACCGACTGAGATATAAGCAAGAATATTTCCAATATCACCAAATTCAATTTGAATCCCATACTCATCTCTTAATAAATCATATACTTCGATTCCAGCCAATCCGATATCAAGTGTAAATATTGATAATTTCGTTACATCAAAATCATAAACACTATCCCCATTGATCAATTCCTTACAATAAGCATAATAATCACCAATTTGATTGATTTCTGTGCGTGCGTATCCCGCAAGGCGACGAACCCTGTTAAAAATCTCATTACCATGTATAGCTAAATTTTTACGTGACATATCTAGACTTGCCATCAATAAATACGAACCGCTTGTTGTTTGTGTCAAATTAACAACCTGACGTACATAATCAGCATTTACATTTTCTCCTAACAGTAAGAAAGAGCTTTGCGTCAAGCTTCCACCTGATTTATGCATACTGACACTCGCCATGTCTGCTCCAGCCTCCATCGCTGACATCGGTAAATCATCATTGAAATAAAAGTGTGTTCCATGTGCTTCATCTACCAAAGCAAGCATATTATGCTTATGTGCCAATGCAACAATCGCTTTTAAATTTGAACATATCCCATAATACGTAGGATTATTTACTAAGATTGCTTTTGCATCGGGATTATCTTTGATTACTTGCTCTACTTGATCAAGTGACATACCTAGAGATATTCCTAATCGTTTATCAACATCAGGATTTACATAAATCGGAACCGCCCCAGTCAAGATCATCGCATTAATGGCACTACGATGGACATTACGTGGCATAATAATTTTTTCTCCTGCTTTTACACTTGCCATAATCATACTTTGAACTGCTGAAGTCGTTCCGCCTACCATAAAAAAAGCATGAGCGGCACTAAAAGCATCAGCTGCTAATTCTTCTGCTTCTTTGATTACCGAAACTGGATGACATAAATTATCCAATGGCTTCATTGAATTAACATCGATACTCATACACTTTTCACCTAAAAAATCTGTCAATTCTGGATTTCCTTTACCATGTTTATGGCCAGGAACATCAAAGGGAACTAAACGTTCTCTTTTCATTTGCTGTAAAGCTTCATAAATAGGCATTCTACTTTGATCTACTTTCATATTGCCTCCTAAAAAATATTACTTCCACTGTAAATCTCAATCATTTCTTGTCGTAAATTATTCGTTATCTCAAGTCTTACCTTTGGCGGCAATTCATAGATATCTGTTTTAAATAAGTAATTTTGTAAATCAATTTCTTTGATTAACATCTTCGTATGGTACAAATTAGCCTGATATACATTAATATCTGTAGCATCATAGTTAAGTAATGTTTTAACATCAATAAACTGTTGAATCGAAGTCATTGGGCTATCCATAAAAAGTTTCTTTCCCTTAATATCCCGAGTAAAACCGCGGACCCGATAATCCATTGTAATGATATCAGAGTCAAAGCTGCTAATTAAAAAATCTAACGTTGACAACGGTGATATTTCTCCACAAGTAGCCACATCAATATCTACCCTAAATGTCGCAATACTTGTTTCTGGATGATATTCAGGATACGTATGAACAGTAATATGACTCTTATCTAAATGCCCTAAAATAACTCGATCATCAACTTCTTCCATTTTTCCTTGACGAC
Organism: Thomasclavelia ramosa DSM 1402; assembly: GCF_014131695.1. Lineage (NCBI taxonomy): Bacteria > Bacillati > Bacillota > Erysipelotrichia > Erysipelotrichales > Coprobacillaceae > Thomasclavelia > Thomasclavelia ramosa. The sequence continues at coordinate 142,758 of NZ_CP036346.1, read as the reverse complement.
TTTCTAACATCTCTTCTTCCGCTAATAACATTGTTACACTGGCGCCTTGGGGATCATAATCTTGTTTTGAAACATTTAATACATGGGCTCCAATCATATTAGCTACTTCATAAAGAATATCAGTCAATCGCTTTGAATTATACTGCTCATCAATGTAAGCAATATAATCTTTTTGTTCCCTCTGACCTTTAGCATAGCAAACATCGTAAATATTAAAACTTAATGATTTAGTTAGGTTATTAAAACCATATAATTTTAATTTCTCATTCATACCAGTTTCCCCTTCTCCATAAAAAAAACTCAAGCAGGTACAATCCCACTTGAGTATCAATACGACATATTATTAGAACATCAAAAAATATCCTATATTATTAGCGTCAGAGTCTATATAGCAAGAATTACTTTTACTACTCTTATTGATTGTTTCACAAGTGTGATGTGCCTAAGCACACGGTTGTATAGTCACCAACTCAATGCTAAGGAATTTAGCATCAACTTATAAAATTCGAACTTTCGTTCTATCAATAAGGCAACAAAGTTGCCGGTCCGGCCTTTGACCTAGCTGTCCGTATGGCTTTAACTCCTAAGAGTGGTCAAAAGATTCCCGCAAAATAGATAACTCCTTTTGCAATATCTAAATTATAAATCATTAGTTTTTAAAAAGCAATCCTAATTTTATAAAATAAAATTTATTGTTTAATATACTAAATATTTTTGATAAAAATATAATTATAATAAATTTCTTTAAAAAGAATAATTAAATTAATAAAACTAGGATATTCAACATATTTATAAAAAAATCCAGGCTCTCACCTGAATCATTTTATAAACCTTTTGTATTATATTTTAAACAAAATAATATAAAATAAAATTGTTATAAGGACACTATAAAGTGTCCCAATCAGATAATATTCGGCAAAATCACTATCTTCTGCAATCTTATTATAACATGCAATCGACCTTGCTGTTAATACTAGTTCTTAGTATCCCCAATAATTACTGTATACATATTAATCACTTTCTTGATATTATTGTAACTTAATCAGTTTAATTTATCAATCAAATATAATTTATAATTAATTAAATACCGTTTATATTAAAAAGTCTAACCTAAGTCAGACTTTTATAATTATAATTCTTTAACATTTATTCTAGTAATTGCCTTTTTAAGTGCAATTTCAGCCCGCAATAAGTCAGTTTTTTCGGTTACTTCCTTAATTCTTTGTTCCGCCCGACGTTTAGCTTCTTTAGCACGGTTCAAATCAATTTCCTCTTTAGATTCAATTGAATTAGCAATTATTTTTGTTTCATCATCATTAACATATATAAATCCACCACCGATGGCAAATATATGACGTTGTTTATCAATGATATAACTCATCTCCGAGATTTCAATCCCGCTTGCTAAAGGCATATGATGAGCCAAGATTCCTACCTGTCCTGCTGTTGTGCGAAGATTTAACTGATTAACTTCCACTTCTTGGTAGATACCACTTGGTGTTACTATCTTAAGCTTAAATTTAGTCATTTGCTAATGTCTTCGCTTTTTCAATAGCTTCTTCAATTGTACCTACATTGTGGAATGCTTGCTCTGGTAAATCATCATGCTTACCTTCCAGGATTTCTTTAAATCCTTTGATTGTATCAGCAACACGGACATATTTACCATCCATACCAGTAAACTGACTAGCTACTGTAAATGGTTGTGATAAGTAGTTACGGACACGACGAGCCCGAGCTACTGTTAATTTATCTTCTTCACCTAACTCATCCATTCCTAAAATAGCAATAATATCTTGTAATTCTTGGAACCGTTGTAAGATTTGTTGAACCCCATGGGCTACCTCATAGTGTTCAGTCCCTACAACTAATGGATCAAGGGCTCTTGATGAAGAATTTAATGGATCTACGGCAGGATAAATTCCTAAAGCCGCAATTGAACGATCTAATACTACTTTAGCATCAAGATGAGCAAATGTTGTTGCTGGAGCAGGATCAGTTAAGTCATCAGCAGGTACATATACCGCTTGAACTGAAGTAATAGATCCTTTTTTAGTTGATGTAATCCGTTCTTGTAAAGCACCCATTTCGGTTGCTAAAGTTGGCTGATACCCAGCTTGTGATGGTACCCGTCCAAGTAAGGCAGATACTTCAGATCCAGCTTGAGTAAAACGGAAAATATTATCGATGAATAATAAGACATCCTGACCTTGTTCATCACGGAATTCTTCTGCCATAGTAAGACCCGTTAAAGCAACTCTTAAACGAGCTCCTGGGGGTTCATTCATCTGTCCAAATACTAGTGTTGTTTTAGATAAAACACCACTTTCCTTCATTTCATAATATAAATCATTACCTTCACGGCTACGTTCACCAACTCCAGCAAAAACTGATAAACCACCATGTTCTGTAGCAATGTTATTAATGAATTCTTGAATCAATACTGTTTTACCTACTCCGGCACCACCGAATAATCCAATCTTTCCACCTTTGATAAATGGGCAGATCAAATCAACTACTTTAATTCCCGTTTCAAGAATTTCAGTTTCTGTTCTTTGTTCGGCATATGTCGGTGCAGATCGGTGAATTGGCATTTTCTTAGTGCTATCACCTAATGCTTCTTTACCATCGATTGGTTGTCCTAAAACGTTGAACATTCTTCCTAGAGTTTCATTTCCGACAGGTACAGAAATTGGATTTCCCGTATTAAGAGCATCCATTCCTCGTTTTACCCCATCAGTTGGTCCCATTGCAACACAACGAACTACATCATCTCCGATATGTTGAGCGACTTCAACTACTAGAAGTTCATCACCATTTTGGATTTCAATCGCCGTATTTAATGCTGGTAAATTGTTATCACCATCAAATTGGATATCAATTACTGGCCCTTTGGCACTAATTATTTTACCAATATTTTGTGACATACGGCACCTCCTTATTGTGCATTAGCTCCTGCTACGATTTCACTAATTTCATTAGTAATCGCAGTTTGACGAGCTTGATTGTATTTTAATAATAATTGTTCTGTAAGTTCATCGGCATTATCATTAGCATTTTCCATTGATGTTCTTCGTGCGGCATTTTCACTTGTAGCTGATTCAATGATATAACCATAAATCACTGCTTGAAGATACATTGGAATCAAACTATCTAATACTTCCTCTGGACTTGGTTCAAATAATGTTGATTTCTTTGAGATTTCAATATGGTCAAAATCACTTGGATCAACAGGTAATAACGTAACAATTCTTGGTCTAAATGTTAAGTTATTAACAAACTCCGTATAAACGATCTTAATTTTACTAATTTCTTTTTCACGATACATTTTAGTTAATTCAGCAACTAACTTAGTTACATCTTTAAAATCAAAAGTTGTATTTAAATCATCAAACTTATGATCCGTTACCCCTTGATGATTTTTTAATAAATAACTAGTTGCCTTTGAACCAATACTATAAACATAATCACCTGGTTTGATTGCACCTTTAATTTCTTTAAAGATATTGGCATTATATCCACCACATAGTCCTAGACTTGAAGCAATAACAATAAATACTTCTTTTTCAATATCTTTATTTTCAACTAAATAGATACTATCATTATTACCCTTACAATTAGCTAAGATCTCCGCTACAGTTTGAGCAACATTAGTATAATAAGGTTTCGACTGTTCTAATTGATTTCTTGTTTTACGAAGTTTAGAAGTTGCGACTAATTCCATTGCTTTAGTAATTTTTTTAGTCGATTCAACTGATTTAATTCTCCGCTTAATTTCTTGCATTCCTCCAGGCATAGTTAACTACCCCTTTGTTTGAGTTTTTTCGAATTGTGTTACAAAAGCACTCATAACATCTTTCATGCGTTTTTCTAAATCAGCAGAAATTGCTTTTTGTTCATTGATTTCATCAATAATATCTCTTTGCGTCATATTGATATGTTCAACTAACTGATCCATAAAAGCAGACACCTGTTCCACTTCTAATGTCTTAGTAAATCCATATTTTAAAGCAAATAATGTAATTACTTGCGTTGATACAGTTCGTGGTGAATATTGTGCTTGTTTTAAAACCTCACGCACTTTTGCACCATGATCTAAAGTTGCTTTCGTAGCAGCATCTAAGTCTGAACCAAATTGAGCAAATGCTTGCATTTCAGCATACTGCGCTAATTCAAGTTTTAATGAACCTGATACTTGCTTCATTGCTTTGATTTGTGCAGCTGAACCAACCCGACTTACCGAAAGTCCAGTATCAATTGCTGGTCTAAATCCAGCATTGAATAATTCTTGTTGTAAGAAAATTTGTCCATCTGTAATTGAAATTACGTTAGTTGGAATATATGCTGAGATATCACCTGCTTGTGTTTCAATAATTGGTAAGGCTGTGATTGAACCCCCACCATTCTCTTCATTTAAGCGGCATGCTCTTTCTAATAATCTCGAATGTAAATAGAAGACATCTCCAGGATAAGCTTCACGCCCTGGTGGTCTTTTTAATAATAATGATACCGTACGATAAGCAACGGCATGCTTAGATAGATCATCATAAACAATTAAAACATCTTTACCTTGATCTAACCATTCTTCAGCAATTGCACATCCTGCATACGGTGCAATATATTGCACTGGTGCAAGTTCACTAGCAGATGCTGACACAACTGTTGTATATTCCATTGCGCCACCTTTACGTAACTTTTCAACAATTTGGGCAACAGTTGAATTCTTTTGTCCAATTGCTACGTAAACACAATAAATATCTTGATCTTTTTGATTTAAAATAGTATCGATTGCAATCGCAGTCTTTCCTGTTTGACGATCTCCAATAATCAACTCACGTTGACCCCGACCGATTGGAATAATTGCATCAATCGAAGTAATTCCTGTTTGTAACGGTTGGTCAACTGACTTTCTTGTCATAACCCCGCTGGCAACTCTTTCAATTGGGCGAGTATGTGCTGTAATGATTTCTCCATTACCATCAATTGCTTGTCCTAAAGGATTTACAACTCGACCTAACATCTCATCCCCAACTGGTATTTCCATAATCTTTCCAGTACGTTTAACTTCGTCTCCTTCTTTAATCGTACTTTCAGATCCAAGTAGTACGGCTCCGACGCAATCTTCATCTAAGTTCATTACCATTCCATAAACATCATTAGGGAAGGCAAGTAATTCACCTAGCATGGCATTATCTAAACCATGAATTAAACTAACACCATCGCCAACAGTCATGACTGTTCCAACGTCTTTAAGTTCGATTACATCATCAAAGTGCTTAATTTGTTCTTTAATTAAAGCACTAATTTCATCTGGTCTAAGCCCCACTATTTTCACCTACTTTCTTAATAGTTCTTTTTTCAATAATGCAACTTTGTTTTTGATAGAGCCATCAAAAACACGATTATTTATTTCGACTTTAATTCCACCAATCAGTGATGGATCATTAACTACTCTTAAACGAATCGTTTTATTTTCCTTTTTACTTAAAGCATCTTCCACTTCTTTAACTTCTTGCACACTGATATCATAGTTAGCATATAAAATACCTTCTAAGATTCCAAAATGCTCATTCGTTAACGCTTTAAATGCTTCAATTATTTCCATAACGTAACGCATTCTTCTTTTTCTAACTAAAAGTTTTAGAAAATTAACGACATAATCATTAACCTGTCCTTTAAAACTCTTATCTAATAATGCACATTTAGCTTCATCTTCTATTAAAACATGACTAAAGAACGGAACAAAACTTGGATCACTTTCAAAAACAGTTCTAATTAAATCAATATCTTTAGAATATGCTTCAACTTGATTCATCTCTTTAGCTAAATCAAATAGTGATTCTGCATATCTTACTGCTACTGCATCCATTAGTTAACCACTTCTTCAACAAAGTCTTCAACCAAAGCTTTGTTAGTCTTTGTATCCATTTCTTTGTTCATAACTTTAGTCGCTACATCAATCGCAACCTCAACAATTTCTTGTTTCATCGCTGCTTTTGCCTGCGCTTTTTCAGCCTCAATCTCACGACGTGCTTGATCAAGTTTAGCTTTATATTCCTGATTAGCTTGTTCTTGAATCGTTGCCTTTGTTTTTAAAGCATCTTCTTTAGCTAAATTAACAATTTCACGATATTGAACTGCCGCTTGGCGTGCTTGTTCTTCACTTTCTTCCATCAGTGCTCTAGCTTTTTCATTCATATCTTTAGCTTCGTCTACAGTTCCTTCAATAAATTCTGCCCGTTTAGCAAAATAATTTTGAACGGGAACCCATAAATACTTTTTAAAGACAAGAAGCAAAACTCCTGTTGAAAGTAATTGAATAATAATTGTAGTTACATTAGGGAATAATTTCGATGCTATATCTGGCATACGTATTCCTCCTTAGCTAATATTAGTATACAAATAATAAAATTAATGAAATTAATAAACCATAGATAGCTGCAGTTTCAGTTAATGCAATCCCTAGAATCATTAACGTTCTAATTTTACCTTCCATTTCAGGATTTCTACCTAAAGCTTCTACCGCCTTACTCGCACAAATTCCTTCTCCGATACCTGTTCCTAAACCAGCACATACTGCAATACCTGCACCAATTGCAATTAAACCTACATCTGTCATAATTTAAATTTCCTCCAATATTTTCTATATATTTTTTTGTAATTTATATCTAACTAGGATACCTAGATTAGAGCTTACTCGTCGTCTTCGTTTTCCATCATAATTAAGATTGATGATAAAGTTACGAAAACTAATGTTTGGATACACCCTGCAAAAATATCAAAATAACAATGGAATACAGGGGCAATAATTGGACCTAAAAAGTTAAAGTTGATTACATGGAATGAAATCCATGCTGTAAATTGATAAATCAACGTCATTAAAATAGATCCACTCAAAATATTTCCAAATAAACGCATTGAAATTGAAATTAATGGTGATAAGACACTTAAAATATTAGTTGGGGGCCACACAGTATCCCACACATATTTAAAAAATCCCTTTTTCTTCAACGCATTATATTGAATCAATATAAAAGTAATAAATGTCATCGCAAAGGTAATAGAGTAGTTTGAGGTTGGTGATTCAAACCCAATCAAACTTGATAAGTTACTGACCAATATGTAACAAAATACCATTGCAAAATATGGATAATAGTTCTTGGCAAATTTCTTAGGCATGATTGATTTCATATAATCATCAATAGCTTTAACTCCCGTTTCAACAACCAATACAATTCCTTTTGGTTTGACAGTTGGATCCGCCAATGCTACTTTTTTTCCAGCATAGACAAAGAACACGCCTAAACAAACCATAATGACTAGTGAATAAATTAATTCTACTTGAATTGTCACCCATTTCACCTCCTTAAAATATTTAGCGTTTTATATATCCTAAAATATTGATCGTAATCTTGGTCACAAAATATCCAAAGAAAACACTGATCAAATTAAAGATATCATCAAATTTGATTGCTAGCATGAAACCTGCAATATACAATAACATCTTAGCTATAAACATCATTACAACAAATCGAATCGCCTGACCCATTTTTAAGATCACATCACTCATTACAATGATAATATAGAATGATAAAACGCTGACCGCATATCCTAAGATAAATCCTAGTGGAAAACTAATTTGTTTTAGGACAAATCCTACGATAGAAAAGATAACTAATCCGCCAATAAATACTTTTACGGATTGTTTTAAAACATCTTTTTCGTTCATTCTTTACCTGCTCCTAAAAGTATTTTAATAACGTAGCCAAAGGCTAAAAACAATAAAATTAGTAGAATCGTGGGATGGGTATTAAAATACTTATCTAAGCGCAGCCCAACAATCACAGCTAATAGAAATGCTCCAATTACCTGAAAACCCAATTGTAGGCAAAAGAATAAATCTTTTAACATTTTCTTCTTATCTTGATCCATAATCCCTCTTGTATTCTACTATAGTCTTTTGGTTATGTAAACTTCTTATAAAAATTTGTAATAATTATTTAACACTATGATAATTTATTTATAGAACAAGTATTTCAGTACTAAACACTATAATTAATTTCATAATTAGACGTTTTAACCACTTTTGAAGTATCTCAAATATTAATCAGTACCAAATAAACGATCACCGGCATCACCTAAACCAGGCACAATATAGCCTTTTTCATTAAGTTTTTCATCAAGCGTCGCTAAAATCAATTCAACATCAGGATGATCTTCTTCAATTACTTTAACACCTTCAGGGGCACCTACTAAACAGACTAAACGAATATCTTTAGCACCACGGGCTTTAATATTTGTAATCGCTGCACTAGCACTACCACCAGTTGCTAACATCGGATCAACAATGATTACGATAGAATCTTCTAAACCACTAGGAAATTTAGCATAATACTCTTCGGGAATTAAAGTTTCCTCGTTCCGAGCCATTCCTATATGACCAATCTTAGCAGTCGGTATAATTCTTCTAAAACCATCGACTAAACCAATCCCCGCTCTTAAGATTGGAACAAGAATAATTTGTTTTTTCAATTCTTTTCCAATCATTGGACAAATTGGTGTGACGATTTCCTTATCAACTAATGGTAATTCTTTAGTTACCTCATAAGCCATTAACATTGCAATTTCGTCTAGGTTATCTTTAAATACGATTGTTTTCGTATCTTTATCACGCATAATTGTTAATTTATGATCAATTAATGCATGATTGAGGATGGTCGTTGCCATATAAATTCACTCCTTAAATGTATTTTATATCATGATACATTTCTACTTTATCAGTTAATGCTCTAACTCTCTTTAAGCATTCTTCTTTGATTTCATCAGTTTCTTCATTTTTTAAGCGATAAGCAATAATCTTACCTACTTCTCTAAAATCTTCTTCTGTAAATCCTTTAGTAGTCATTGCAGGGGTCCCAACCCGAATACCACTTGCTTTAAATGGTTTTTCTGTATCAAATGGGATAGCATTTTTATTTGCAGTAATATTAATTTCATCTAATAAACGTTCTGCTTTTTTACCTGAAATACCGCAACTTGCTTTTACATCAATTAAAATCAGATGATTATCAGTTCCATCAGCAACTAATCTGAATCCCTCTTCTTTTAATGCTGTTTCTAATGCTTTAGCATTTTTAATTACTTGAGCTGCATATTCTTTAAATTCTGGTTGCATTGCTTCATAAAAACAAGCGGCTTTAGCAGCAATAATATGCATCAATGGACCACCTTGCATTCCTGGGAACACCGCACGATCAATATCAGCTGCATATTTTTCTTTACACATAATTACCCCACCACGAGGTCCACGTAAAGTTTTGTGAGTCGTTGTTGTTACAATATCAGCATGAGGAAATGGTGATGGATGCAGTCCCGCTGCCACTAACCCTGCGATATGTGCCATATCAACCATAAACATCGCCCCAACTTCATGCGCGCATTTTGCCATGTATTCAAAATCAATCGTTCTAGAATATGCACTAGCACCAGCTACTACTAATTTTGGTTTGACCTCTTGGCATTTTTTCTTAAAATCTTCATAATCAATAGTTTCAGTTTCTTTAGTTACCCCGTAACTGTGGAATTCATAATTGATTCCTGAATAGTTTAATGGATGTCCATGTGTTAAATGTCCACCATCAGCAAGAGACATTCCTAATACCTTATCACCATGATTTAATAACGCCATATATACCGCTGTGTTTGCTTGCGCTCCACTATGAGGCTGAACATTAGCATACTCAGCACCATAAATCTTACATAGTCTTTCTTTAGCTAGTGTTTCCACTTCATCAACAAATTTACATCCACCATAATATCTTTTTCCTGGATAACCTTCTGCATATTTATTAGTTAATACAGTTCCTGCCAATTCTAAGATTTCTGGTGAAACAAAGTTTTCAGAAGCAATTAACTCAATATTGTTTCTTTGACGATTTAATTCTCTCTCTACACTTTCAAATACTGCGATGTCTTTCATTTTACTCTTCCCCCTCGTAAGCCATCATTTTTGCAATCCGCTGGTCATGTCGACCACCTTCATATTTGCCTTCTAACCAGGCTGTTAAAATTTCTAAAGCTAAACCTTCACCAATAACTCGTTGCCCCATAGCAATCATGTTAGTATCATTATGTGCTCGAGTTGCTTTGGCGCTAAATACATCGTGGCATAACGCACAGCGAATTCCTTTCACTTTATTAGCAGTAATACTTACACCGATACCAGTTCCACATACGACAACCCCTCTGTCGCACGATCCACTAGCAACCGCTTTAGCTGCTTTTCCTGCATAATCAGGATAATCACAACTATCTTCGCTGTATGTTCCGAAATCTTCTACTATGTAACCATTAGCTTCTAAATAATCTTTTAAAACATTTTTTAGTCTTAAGCCACCATGGTCACAAGCCATTGCAATTTTCATTCAATTACCTCCGCTATTTGTTCCTTAGAAATATCACCTAATCTTAATATTTCCACTTTACCCTTACTTAAGTCAACAATTGTACTTGCCTCCTTACTGATGCTTTCACCTTTAACAATTAAAGGAATCTTTCCATGAAATACTTTCATTACTGCTTTGTCGTCAACAAGACTATTTTCTCCAGAAAGATTGGCGCTAGTTACTAACATTGGTCCTGTTTTATCTAATAATGATAAAACAAATGGATCATCTGGTATCCTGATTCCAATAGTATCTAGTGAAGCCGTAAAATAATCATCAATATGTGGGCGTTTCTTTAAAATGATAGTGATCATTCCCGGCATAAAAGCCGCAATAAGTTTTTTTGCAGTTTCATCAACATAAGCATATTTTTCAATATCCTCTGCCTTACTAATCATCATAGAAATTGCTTTTCCTTTATCGCGGTGCTTTAATTCATATAGTGCATCCAATGCCTGATGTGAGCCAAACTTAACTCCTAACCCAAAAACAGTCTCAGTTGGAAAAGCCACAACTCGACTATCGCTAACTAACTTAGCGACTTCTTCAATGGCATTTTTTTCGACTGAAACTGTATTCATGGAATCACCTCATTTGCCCCATTATACAATAAATAATTGAAAATTTGTAGATATTTCGTAGATATTTTCACGACAAAAAAAGTTTTTTAAAAAAAACATCTTTACATTATCTTAACATTGCTAATTTCCTTCATTTTTATAGTTTGATAAGGCAATTTCTTACAAAAAAACAATTAGATTTAATCTAACTGCCATTTACATTTTTTCATATCAACATTGCCATTATCTTTAAAACATACATCTTCTTCTAAAAGTAAATCACGTTGTTCGTACCATTCAGGTACAAGTCTTCCTGCGCTATTTACAACTCGATGACATGGATAATCTCCATACATAGAAGCATGACTTAAAATTTTTCCCACTAATCGCGCATTCTTGGGTCGTCCTGCCAACGATGCTATTTGTTTATAGCTGGCAACTTTCCCCCAAGGTATTTCAGACACGATTGCTAATACTTGAAAAATTAAATCCTCATCCATATAATCACCTCCTATATTTTTATTTTATCTAATTATCGAAAAAATGCAAAAAAATTTATTTTTTTGTATTTTATTATACTTTTTTGTATAATTATTTTATTAGCTTGGGAAAGGAGATTTATGAAACAGTTTAAAAAATCTTTATTAATAATCGGATTATGCTTTTTAATGATTGGCTGCACTAATGATGCCATGGGTAAAGTAACTAAAAAGCTTCAAGATGCTGGATATGATATTTCTTATTTAACCGATGATTTCACAGCTGTAAATATTACTAAGACAGAAAAGGATAAAGACCGCATTCAATTTTGTGCTTATTTAGAAAAGAAGGTTGTTACTTCTATTTCATATATTGTCTTACCTGCCGATAATAGTAATATCGATAAAACGATTATTGGTTTTATCTATGTCGACAAAAATGATGATAATATTATTAGTGAAAGTGCCCAAAAGGAAGCTAAAAAAATATTAAAAAAATTAGATTTATCTATAGATGATCTAGTAAACTATGCCCTTCAAGTCCATGAAGATAAAGGAAAATCTTTAAATTCATAGTCTGAAAGACACTTTTTAAGTGTCTTTTATTATTTTTAAAATATAAAACGATCTCACTTTCATGAGATCATGTTACACTATGGATGACATCTACTGCAAGGGCGATATCCTGTATTTATTGCAGTAGATTTTGAGATAGCTATTTTACTACGTGATAAATAGCCACAACCACTTGAATGATAGCAGTCTCCTGTCTTAGTAATATAAACAGTTGTAGAAATATTATCATCTGCCACAGGAGTTCGAATAGAGGATGTTTCTACCGGTTTTCCTTTTACGGTCACATTACATGTAACTGATTTATTTTTAATTGCTGCTGTTATTTTTACCGTTCCTGATTTTAATGCTTTAATATTTCCACTTTGATCAACTGTCGCAATCGTTTCATCACTAGATGTATAAACTACCGGTTGAGTACTATTTGTTTTTATATTTATAGTATTATTTTGATTTTCTTCTAGATTTAATGTAGTAGTTGAAAGCTCTAATTCTAATGCCTTAATACTTACTGGCATGATCAAGGTAGATGTATTTCCGTATTTATCACTTGCCTTAATACTAGCATTATAATTTCCAGCTGCTAAATAACTTACACCACTATCATCAATTTCAAGCTCATATTTTGATAGTTCTTTTATTTCTAAATAATCACGATAATCTATTTCATCATTTTCAATAATATCAATTTCTTTTGTTTGGATTAATTGCGGTGCTGTCGTATCTTTGATATTAAGCGTTAATTTCTTTTTACTATTACCATATTTATAAGTGATAGTATATTTACCTACTGCTGGATTATCTTCATCAAAACCATCACAGCTATATGAAATATCTTCTTCATCAAATTTATTCTTATCAACATAATCTAAATAATTAAAATTTTCTCCATATTCTAGATTAACAGTATTCTGTTTAAGTATTAATTTCGGTTGCTCTTTCCCCAATGCACCAATAATACCTAATAAAATAATAATTATGATCGTTACCTTGATCTTATGAGCTAAAATATAGTCTTTTATTTTCTTCATTTTATCTTTACTCTCCCATAAATTCACATAATCATTATACTATTACTTATGAAAATTCACGATATTTTTGTCGTAAAGATACGGTTTATTACGTAAAACAAGATAAAAAGATAGGATATTAATGAAACGAACCTATCTTTCTTATCTTAATTATTTTTATACTGTTTTATATAATTTTGATACCAGGCAAAACTATCTTTCTTATATCTTTGATAACTTCCTTTACCCTCATTATCACCATCAACATAAATTACACCATAACGTTTTTCCATTTCACAACTGCCTGCTGAGACTATATCAATGATTCCCCACATAATATAGCCAATGACATCAACACCATCTCTGATGGCTTCATCAATTTGTTGGAAATGCTGGTTTAGATAATCTATTCTATATTGATCATGAATAGAGCCATCTTCTTCAAACTTATCATGAGCCCCAAAACCATTTTCAGAAATAAATACGGGCTTGCGGGTGCGATCATACATTTTATTTAACATGATTCGTAATCCAATTGGATCAATTTGCCAACCCCAGTCACTTGCTTTCAAATAAGGATTTTTAGTTGAAACAACTAAGTTACCTGCTGTTTGCTCACTGCTCTCTTCAACCGTTGCGACGGCACTAGAATAATATGAAAAGCTTACAAAATCACAGGTATTATCTCTTAGCAGCTTACGTTCTTCCTCAGTTATTATGATATTAATCTTATTTTCTTGAAAAAAACGATTCATATAACTAGGATAATAGCCATTAGCCAAAACATCTACTGCGAACCATTGATGAATTTGTTCATCTCTCACTGCTTTAAGATTGTCTTCTGGGCGCGGTGTTAACGGATAGTAACAAAAACAAGCTACCATACAGCCAGATTGACTTTGAGAACTTATTTTATGCCCTAATTCAATAACCTTAGCACTAGCAACGAATTGATGATGCAATGATTGAAATACTAGACTTTGATCGTATGGTCGATCTTTCTCTTTTACTAAACCAACTCCATTATATGGACTAAAATAACCAGCATTTATTTCATTGAATGGTAAATAATAATCAATATATTCTCCCCAATGTTCAAATACAGTTTTAGCGAATCTTAAGTAAAAATCGACTAATATATTGTTTGTCCAACCACCATAGGTTTCAACTAAATACAATGGTACAGCATAATGATTCATGGTTAGAAAAATCTTCATTCCTGCTTGATGAACCTTTTTAAAAATATGGTCATAAAAACGTATTCCTTCTTCATTTGGCATTTCTTCATCACCATGTGGATACAATCTTGCCCAGCTGATAGAAAAACGATAAATATCAATTCCTAATTCTTTCAATAACTGAATATCTTCATCAATGTGATGATAGCCATCTGATCCTTGGCGGAATGGATAATTACCAATTTCTTTACATGATTTTGCTTCATCAATTATATCTTGTGTCAATAACCTTGTTGAAGTTGTAGCATTAGACGTTCTTTTTAAATAAGGTCGACAGTCCTGAGTATCTAAACCTTTACCACCCAAATTATAGCCACCTTCATATTGACTACTTGCAGTAGCTCCACCCCATAGTATTTTTCTTTTTATATTCATTTGTCCTCCTCCTTCTAAAAATAAAGGTGATAAAAATCACCTTTATTTTTTACCTAACAAGTATGCTCCATATTCTGGACTGTATAAAGGGGCAACAAGCTGACATGATAGTGGCTGGAGATAATTATTCAATGGCTTTAATACATAATCTTCTCCATATTCAAAAACTCCACCAATATACGATACTTTAAAGGGAGAAGTAAAGTTTTTGGCCAATGCTTTAATTAGAACAGCAATTTCATAAGCTGCCTCTTTATATATTTGTAAAGCATATTTATCATTATCTTTAGCTGCTATACCGTTTAGTTTTGCTAATGAAGCAATTGATGTTCGATCATGATTAAGTTTATTAATAAAAGTGATAATATCGTAATCATTTTCTAGTTTACATTTTTCTTTAATTAAATAGTATAACTGTGTCTTTTCTAGTCGACCATCAACTTGTTGGCAATAGAGGGCTAACATGCGCTTGGCAATCCAATAAGCACTTCCTTCATCACCTAGCTGGTAGCCCCATCCTCCACATCTAGTAATATGGTTATTTTTAGATGATAATGCGATTGAACCTGTTCCAGCTACAACTACAATCCCATCACCACCACCTAAAGCTCCAGTAATAGCAATCCTAACATCACTGTATAAGGAGAATTCTCGATTTCCAAATGCTTCCTTACAAATAGTCGCAATTTTATTTCTAACTTCTTTTTGTTCTCCATATCCAGCCAGCCCTGCAATCACTTTTGCTTGAAAATTTGCATCTAATCCCATCACACCATCTTTTAAAATTTGAATACATATTTCTCTTGGTTGTGTTAAAACATGTACTGATGGCTTTATTATTTCTTTTAATTTTCTTCCTGCATCATCAAAGAGTGCCATCTTTGTTTTAGTTCCACCACCATCAATACCGATATACAACATAAATAACTCCCTATTTTCTATGCACTTACTGCTTCTTTAGATTTTTCCTCTGCTAATAATTCATTATCGTACATTTTAAAGAACGGATAATAAATAATCACTGATATAATAATTAAGATAATATTTAATACCGCAGCTCGCCAGTCACCACCGCAAGCCAAGTATGCACCAATTGGTCCTGGTAATGTCCATGGAGCTATTGTAACAGCACAATTGACTAAATGCATAGAAGTTGCAATCCAGGCAATAGTTGCACAAATTAGCGGAATAATAATAAATGGAATTAGTAGCATTGGGTTTAAAACGATTGGAGCCCCAAAAATCATCGGCTCATTGATATTAAATATTGACGGTAAAATCGTTGTTCTTCCTAATGTTTTACCATATTTAGATTTTGCTTTTACACAGAATAGTATTGCTAATCCCAATGTTGCTCCTGAACCACCGATATGAACAAACCATTGTAAGAATGGTTCTACACCAATATGAGTAGCCGCTTTACCAGCTGCAATTGCAGCTGTATTTTGATCTAATAAAATTAACCAGATTGGTCTTGCTAGCGAAGAAACAATCGAATCTCCATGAATACCAAATGACCAGAAAAACATAATTAAAAATATGATTAGTAATGTTGATGGTAAGGTATCTGTTGCATTTATCAATGGCTTGATTAAGTTACCAACGATAGTATGCACATTGATACCTAACCACATTGTAATTGTAGAAACTCCTAAAATAATAATAACCGTAGGAGTTAACGATTCAAAAGATCTTGCTACTGCAGGGGGTACTGCCGCCGGCATTGAGATTTTCAAACCTTTAACTTGTGTAAAACGATAAATTTCTACCCCGATAAAAGCCGAGATAATTCCAATAAACATTCCCGCCGAACCAAGATTTTCTGCTGGAATAACATAGCCTGAAGGCAAACCTTGTAAAAAAGCATTTAATTCGGCATTTTTACTAGCTAATGCACTAATTGACTCTGTAATATCTGGCATCGAAACTGGTACAATTGTCAATAAAAAAGTTAATTCAGCTAAAATCGCACCACTCAAGCCATCCAAATTATATGATTTAGCAAGTGAATAACCTATTCCAAACACTGCATATAGCGTCATAATATACATTGACATTCTATATGGCAATAAAATTGCTACTGCGTTATTTTTAATAAATTGGGTAATGCCCCAATCTGCGGGCATTTGATTATATGAAAATGCTACAACCATTAATAATGAACTAACAATAATTAATGGCAAGGTTGCTATAATTCCATCACGGATAGCCCGTAAATGTCTTTGATTAGAAAGTTTTTCAAGTGGTCCTGCTAGTTTTCCTTCTATCAAATTAGATATTTTTGTAAACATCTTATTTTCCTCCTATTTAATCATGAATATAACCATAAAAGCAATCAAACTAAATATAGTTCCAACAATCCAAAAGTTTTTGCATACTCCTTTTTTTCGCTCAATAAAAAATTGTGAATAAGCTACGCTAAAGCCACAAACAATACCAGAAATTAAAGCATTAGGAATACGAAAATCTATTTTTAAATAATTTAATATGTTTATACAAATCAATAATGACAACATAGTCGTCATTAGAATGAATAAAGCACTTTTAAATCCAAACATTGGGATATCATAATCTGTTTTGCCAAATATATTTTTATATTCTTTTTTGGTATTGTTTTTGACTACATACTTATTCATATACTTATTCTCCTTTAGTTATCGTTCTTATAGTTTGACTAATATTTTCATCACTATCTTTCAATGCTTTTAGGCATTCTTCTTTACTCATATTAGTTAGACCCTTTAAAATTGCTATTTTTACATTGTTATCTGCTTCAATTAATAATTCTTTTGCAGTTCCCTCATCAACACTAATAGCTTGCTGAACAATATTTATAGCTCGAATTCTTAGTTTTTCATTTGTTGGCTGTACATCAACCATCAAATTTTTATAAACTTTTCCTTTTTTTATCATTACAGATGTTGATAACATATTAAGGATTAGTTTTTGTGCTGTACCAGCCTTCATTCTCGTCGACCCTGTAATAACTTCAGGGCCAACAACTGCTTCGATTGGGAAATGGGCATGTTGAGATATTGCTCCGTTTTTAACACAACATATTGATATTGTTGAACATCCTAGTTTGCGCGCATACGCTAGAGCGCCAACAACATATGGTGTTCTTCCCGAAGCAGCTATTCCACAAACAACATCCAATGGACTAAGTTCTATTTTTTTTAAATCATCAACTGCTATTTCTTTAGAATCTTCAGCACCTTCAATTGCGGTTGTAAATGCTTCCTTACCACCAGCGATTAGACCTTGGACAAGAGTAGGATCAACTCCATATGTTGGCGGGCATTCCGATGCATCTAGCACCCCTAAACGTCCTGATGTTCCGGCACCCATATAAATCAATCTACCACCCATACACATTTTTTCATAGATACAGTCAACAGCTTTTGCAATTTGTGGTATGACGTCCTTTACCGCAATTGCTACTTTTTGATCTTCTTGATTAATAACCGTTAAAATTTCCTCTGTTGTCATTTCATCAATGTGCAAAGAATTGCTGTTAATTTGTTCTGTATCTAATTGACTTAATTTCATCCATTCCACTCCTTCCATATTTATTATATATCTATTGAAATATTATTTCAATATAAATGTTAAATTATTTAAAATATTATTTCACTATAAACAAAAAAAGAAAAGCCTATATTTTAGAAACAATTCTTTTTGTTTCAATAAGCTTATCTTTATTTCCTGTTAGATCATTTTTAAATACACCATAATATAATAAATCTGTCATTACTAGTGATGAGATTCTTGATGAAATAGCTCCCATTCTTATTTCCTTTTCTTCATTAGGAACTTGTAAAATAATATCACTTAATTTCGAAAGTGGATTAGGCTTAAATTGAGTAATTGATATAATTGGTACATTTTTGTTTTTTATCATTTTAGCAATTTCAACAAGTCCCTTTGTAGTACCCGAATAACTAATAAATAATGCTGCATCCTCTTTATTCATACTTTCACTAAATGTTAGTTGAACATGTAAGTCTTTATTATAGATTACCTTTTTTCCAATTCTTGTTAACTTTTGTTCCACATCTTGTGCGACAATCGCCGAGCCACCGACACCAAATAAATATATTGTATTAGCAGCAATCAATTTTTTGATTGCATTGTCTAATTGATTAGTATCGATCAACTGGTATGTCTTTAAAACAGTATTCATATTTAAACGACAACATTTATCAGCTAAAGTTACGATATCGTCATTTTCATCAATAATAAAATCTATTTTTTCTTCAGGAGCACGTTTAGACTGCGCTAAACTCATTTTCAATTCACTAAAACCGTTATAACCTAATTTTTTTGAAAATCTAATAATTGCAGCAGCAGAGGTACCCGTTTTCTCCCCCAGAGATTGCGCTGAACACTTTAAAACATCAGCAGCATTTTCCAAAATATACTTAGCAATAACCTTTTCAGTTGATGTATAGCTGCTTTGTGCCTCTTTTATTTTAGCATAACTATTCATAATAATCTTAGCCCCTTTCTAATTAATTATATCAATCCACTAGTAAAATTACTAGATTTTTCAAAGTATTCATAACTTAGTTTTAATTTATTCTATTTTACTATATTCAAATAAAAACCATCTATTTAACAAAATAGATGGCTAATTGTAATATTTTGATTAAATAACTTAGACACATAAAGGTTATTTAATTAATTGTAAGATTTCTGTCTTAGTGGAGAATTGGTTTAAAAATTCATCATACCAATTTTTTATATTCTTCATTTCAGCATATTGTTCAAGTGTCGGCTCGCCTTTTAAGAATGTATTATCAGAATACTGATAAATAAATTGTGTTGCCCCATTTATTGAGTAACCACAAGTTCCTTGTTCTGGAAGATACATATATCCAGTTTTTGCTTCAAGATCGAAAGCAGCATCAATTACCATACATTTTTTATTAGAAATGACAATCTTATAAGCTTCGGTTGAACTTATTATCTGTCTTCCCTTATTATCCTTTTCATAATTATAGCCATTTTCTTTAATTTTCGTGAGGACTGTATCAGCATCTTTTTGTATATTTTTTATCAAATCAGTTCGAGTATTTTGGTTAAATTGAATTATTGTCCATTTAGCTAATAACTCAGAAGTTAATCCCAATTTTTCAAATTTTTTTTGATATGCTTCATAAGCTTCTTTTCTTCCCTTATCATTATAAGTTTTAATATCTTCTTCATCTACAACAAATTCTCCATTTACTGGTCGTAGATATATCCATTGACTCCCTATATCTTTATCTGGATTTATTTTAATACGATCAATATTAGCAAGCGTTAATGTATTAGTTACATAGTAGAACTTTGGATCATCTCCAACATTAAATGCCACACTAAACTCCATTCCAGCAAAACTAAATTTCCAAAACAAACCTGAATTGTCAAAGCCTTCATCATTTAAATCATTATCTTCGGCAATCTTAGCAACATCATCAGTAGTTTCTGCTTTAGCTGCTTTCTTTTCACCACAAGCTGTTAAACCCAAGCAGATCATTGATACCATTAAAATTTTTATAAGTTTTTTCATATTTTTTCCCTTTCCCTGCTTAACTTATGAATTTATTTTAATCTTATTACTATCACTTCCAATCGATAAAATTTTACTGCTACTAATCACATAATAATTATGGCATGCTTTATTTAGTAAAACAAACAATGTTATAATATTTGTTCAATCAATTTGGGAAATATAATTATTTAAAGCAAAAAAAGAGACTTACTATTTATTTCAGTTCTTATCCGGCTTAGGGTAAGAACCTTTATTTCTAGTTAAGTCTCTTATATAAGAATTAATTTGTTGGATATGTTATTGCTAATCTAGTTAAAATACCCTTTTGATTTTCTGTAACAAACTCATATTTGTATCCTTGGTAATCTGTATAATGCCAATGTCCATCTGTATTTTGTTGCGGGCTACCAATCCATTTTAACAAATTACTGCTTGTTGTTTTCCCATTCATTGGTATTTCTTGGTCATCCTTAGTAATAAATACTGTTGTCTTTATACCGTAATGATTCTCTTCTTCCGTAATTGTATCATAATCTAAAGTAATTTGCGTTACTTTACAGTCCGCAACTGATTGCTTTTTATCTGTATCATTTTTATAACGAATTCCAAACCATTGCCAATCAGAATCATCTAAATAAACTTTTAAGTAAGCTACCATAGATGAAATACCACCAGCATCTACCTTAGGCGCCTCATCAACTGATTTACCAGTATCACCCAATTCTACTTTAGTTCCAATTTTTTCTAAATATTTAACATACTCGCCGACTGTTTCAGGCAAACATATCTTTTCATCATTAATAGTAAAGTACTTAATTAATCCATTTGATTCCGTAAAGGGTCTCTCTTGTTTTGTGTTATCAGAAGTATTATTATCATTTGGTTTGTCTGAATCAGAATCCTTAGAACTACACGCTGTTACAGCAAACATCATTGTTAGTGCTAAACCAACCGTTAATAATTTTTTTAGCATAGACTTTCTCCTTTTTTATTTATACATATACAGATTTTATTATAAATACTTTTTTCGATTTAATCTACTATTTTTTAAATTTAAATCTTATATTTTCTTAACTATTGCTATTTTCTGCTTTTACATAAAACTTATTAATTAGATTTGATATAAACTTAGGCCAGAATTTTTGAAACATTACTAGATCTTCCTTTGTTCTAATTCGATCATTAATGATTTCTGTAGTCGTAGATTCTTCATGAACACGATGTCCCATTAACGGATTATTCACAAAAGTAAATTTACCATCTTTTAATGACAGCTTTTCCCATGCAAACCAATCAACATCACAAACAAAGTCACATTTAAAAATATCTTTGGATTTAATATTATCAATAACAAAAGTTACTGCTGGACAGCATATTGAATTACCGAAACGCAATGATAATCGTTTACCGAACTTTGTGGATGATATCTTTTTACTCCTCATCGGCAATAAAAGAATTCGTTTTATTTTCAAATTAATATTGCTATATACGTTCCCTTTATCCCTAATTTCATAGTAATCACTAAATACAATTAACGAATTAGGATTTTTAAGGTATGCTTTTACTATGCAATCAGAATATTCGTAATCATAAATATCATCCTGATGAGCAACAGTAGTCAGTTCTGTTTCGCCACATGAAACAGCAAAATCAAAATCATAGCCTATTCCTTTTCCAGGATTGGGATTAACTTTAATAGCTAATGAATATTTATCTGCAATATTTTCAATATATTGATTAGGGGTAGAAGTTGCTATAACAACTTTACTAGGATATTTTTGATTCAAAACAGATTTAATACATTCTTCTAAATATGATGATTCTTTATAAGCTAAAACCACAAAAGTGTGCATAAATTACCTCCTAAAGGGTATTGATAAAATCTGTTATTTCATCAATAATTCCCTGCTTATCTGCTACATATTCTTTCGGTTCGAAATTATAAGCATTATTAACAGTTTCGTCAAGCTTACTTAAATCAGTACATGGTATAATATACCCCTGCTTATCAAACCTCTCCATAATTTGTACTTGATGATCATTATTTTGTTCCTTATATTGTCCAAGACGAGGTACAACAATAACTCTTTTTTTTAGCTTAAGTGCAGATACTATCGCCCCTACTCCAGCATGGGTAATAATTAAATCCGCAATTTCAATTTGATGATTTAATTCATCTTCAGTATAGTACTCTTGGCCATTAATTCCTGAATAATCACCTTTTGTATATCCCAGCTGAACATGCACTTCATTCTCATTAACAAAGTTAGAGTTAAGAATTGCATTTAAGAGACGATCAAATCTTTTATCTTGAGTTCCAAACATGACAAATATTCTCATTATTTTAGACCTCCTCGATATTTAGCTTTTGGATATAATTCCAACATTTCTTCCCATTGAACCAAAAATAAATCTGCAATTGGATAAACAAGCTTTCCAGATAAAGTTTTAGTAGTGATATTCGCAAACGTTTCGATAAAAATTACTTTTTTGCCAAATAATTTCGCAATGTAACAGATTGGTACAGTCGTATGCGCCCCTGTTGCAATAATAACATCTGGTTTAACTTTTAAATAAGCCTTAAAACTTTTAAAAATATTTATGGGGAAATTACACAAAAACTTAAATAAATGCTCCTTAGTTCCTGCTGGCATATACCAAGAACGAGATTTATTAGTTTTTTTGTACTCCTTCATCATCTCATGATCTTCCGTAATCAAAAATGAGTTGTACCGCTCCATCAGTTCACTTAATTCACACAACTCACTAAAATGCCCACCAGCAGAGGATGTAAAAATTACTCTAGTTTTTAAATCGTGAATATTGAAATTATTAAATTCTTTTAACCACTGCTTTTTTACATTTTGATAAGAAAAACGTTTAGCTTTTCTTATAGCATTATTTTGCAATGTTTTAGTTGTTTTGTTTAAAAGTTCAACTATTTTATTTGCCATCTCATCAAGATTACGATCTCTAATAATAAAACCATCTTTCCCATCTTCAATAATATCTAAAGAACCTTTCGCACTATCGAAAGACACACATGGAATACCATAACTCATTGCCTCCAATAAGACTAGACCAAAACTTTCATAATGTGATGTTGTAACAAACACACTTGTATTATTCATAATCTCATTTTTAGCTTCACCTACTGTATTTCCATGAAAAATTACTGAATTACTAATAGCTAATTGATCAGCCAATATACTTAATGAAGCTCTTTCTTCACCATCCCCCAAAATATTCAATTTAGCATCAGGATTTTGCTCCAATACCTTTTTAAATACCCTCAACATATCATCATAGGCTTTTTCTTTGGATAGTCGTCCCATTACTGTAATCTGATTTGTATTTAAAGAAACACGATTTCTTGGGATCTCATCGATACACAATGGTAAATAAATACACTGAGGTCCTGTTAAGTATTCTTTATAAAATTCATAGATTGATTTTGAGGCTGGAATAAATAAGTCAAACTTTTTAACAGCACGATATACTTTTTTAGGATATTTTGGATCACGATCTGGATGACAATGCTCCCATGCAATTAATAATTTGTTTTTCTGATGTTTTGAAAATGCTTTATCAAAAGCGAGGGTACTTGAAATAATTATATCAGCATCATTTACTTTCGCACATTGCCTAATTAAGCTCCGTTTCTTTAAAATTATTCTGAAAGCTTTGTACCCTTCCTTGATTATTTTAATAAATCGCTTATTTTTTAGAGCATACTTAAATTCTTCTTTATTTGGTTTTAAGTCTGTTGATAAATAGCTAACATTAACACGTTCATCAATATAAAAAGATGGCTCACACAATTTATATACATTTATAATTTCAACATCATAATTATCCACTAACATATTAGCAAGTGAGCAAATTGCCTTTTCAATTCCTCCAACCTGTAAATGTAATGATAATATAGATATTTTTTGTTTTGGACCATTATGTTGACTAATAATATCTTTTTTTGTCCTTAGCCGAGCAAAGCTACAAGCCCAATTAGCGGTTCTTTGCAACCTCTTTAGCTTATGAGCAGAATGTTTAAAACATGTTTTATGGTAATACATTTGAGAATCTTTTAAAACTCTTAGCTTACGATAATGATTAATATTTTTATCAATTGTTATTGAATGATTATGAATCACCTTAACATTATTTAAAACACAAGCATGCAATCCAGCATTCTTAGCTTTTGCACATAAAATATCTTCTTCATAGAAAAGAAACGTTCCTTCGTCTAAGAAACCTATTCTATCTATTAAGGCTTTTTTTATTCCAAAAAAACATCCCGAAATACAATCTACAGGAGTTGTTGCTCCTTTATAATATGAATTTCGATATTTAATCTTATTTTTGAACAACCTATTTACAATAGGATAATTATCATGAATATCATACGCAATCGTTCTTTGTTTCCAACCACGATTTATTGTCCCTTGTTCTTCAATAGTTGGACCGAATAAATGATAGTTAGTATCTGCATTCATATGTGCAATAAAATCCATTAGGTTTCGTTTATCAATAATAATATCAGGATTAGAAATAATATAATTATCGCACTCTTGTTCATAAAGATACTTTAATCCTGCATTATTACCAGCAGCATATCCTTCATTGGTATCTAACGCAATTAATTCAATATTTTTCAATTTCTTTAGTTGTTTTACTGAATCATCAGTTGAGCAATTATCAACCACACAAATAATATCTACAGCATTAAAAGTACTGATTTTTTCCACAAAATCAATTGTCTCAATTGCATCGTTATAGTTTAAGACAACAATACCTGTTTTCATCTGATTGCCCTCCTACTTCTCTAATCCTAATATAGTGTAGTCATAAAATCGAGACGTTTTTTGAACTTCATTATTCAGTTCATTAAACCCTATCTCTTCCATTATTGTTTTTTTATCAGAAAATAAATTAGTTCCTAATCCCAATCTATTTCCTTCAATACTTGCCCCCATCGCCACTAACATTGTTGGATACATATCAATTGTGCTGAATAATCTATTCTTATTATTGACAGGTTCTACAACACTGTTAATAAAGCAATTATATGGTGTTCTAACATAATCAGTATCAATTCCCACAAAAAACTTTTCTGACATGCTATTATGATCACCAGTAATCACTATTGTTGTATTTTCATACCATTCTTGCGTTTTACACCAATTAATAAAGTCATTAATTTGTTTTGACTGGCATTCAATCACATTGGCATATTGATTTTTGTGAGTATTTTTACATTGATCACATAAATAGCCATCTGGTGTATGAGTATCAATAGTTGTAATTTCCATATTAAATGGTTTTTCTCCACTCGCTAACTTAGTAATATCTTTTTTAGCAAACTCAAATAGTTTAGCATCTTCAATACCCCAAAAAACGAAATAATCTTCTGGTATTTCTTGGTTTTCCTTAAAACTATTATAGTCTCTGATTATATAATTGCCATGTTGTTTATAGAAATTTGAAGTTCCACCAAAGTTTGCATCAGAACCACACATGAATTCATTTATATATCCGTTCGCTTCCAATACTTCACCTAATGAATACCCACCAGGCAAAAAAGCTGTATCATTATCATACTTTTGACTTTTTATTGATAATTTTAAAGGAATACCCATATTTTGCGATACTTGAGAGGCAATAGTCCATTGAGTTCCATCAATAGTTCTACTTCCTCCAATGTTGTCATTGTTAGAAAAATTAATATTATTTTTTGCTAATTGTGACAGCTCAGGTATATAGTTAATTTCCTCTGCACCACCAAAGGTAGTATTGGCATATGTATTCTCCACTGATTCTAAATATAAATGAATAATATTACGCTTGCCATTATTAAAGCTAATTTTAGCAGTGCTTGGATCAACATAATATTTTTCATATATATCTGTTTCCTGTACTACGTTATTAATATAGCCATATATATCATAATTATAAATTGCAAAGATTAAAGAAATTATTATACATAAAATACCTCCTTTGATAAAATGTTTTTTTATTGACTGAGATATTTTTTCATTATTTCGCTTACATAATCTATGAATATTAAAAATAAGAGCAACTATTAATGATCCTGCAACAATACTAATAGGTACCGCCCAAATGAACCAGTCTAAATAAATTCCATTGTCTGTGCCTTCCATAGGAACTTTTAAATGAAATATAATCTGATTTAATGTTTTTACTGAAAAAGTACGATTGCCCCATATTATTGATGTTACAATTAGACAGCCTAAAAAAATTAGAACAACGCCTACTATATACTTTTTTTCTATTGTTTTTATTTTTTTCATATGTACCTCATAAATAATTCCTTTCTATTTTATCATATCTAACTCTAATAATAAACAAAAGAAAAAGATTGAAATAATCACTATTATTTCAATCTACAATACTAGTAATATTAAATTTCCTATAGTAAGAATAGGTAAAATAACAATAATCATTAATACAACTTTAGTAATACGTTCGTTCATGTATAGTTTACTATTTTGAAAACAGATTAGTAATAAAAAAATAATCGGTATAAAATATCTCCCTTGCACACCTTCAATCGTACTATACCCATTTGGTGTCCAAGCTAATGCCATAGCTAGCATTACAATTAAAATTATTGTCACAGCAATGAAAAAATAAAGTATCTTATGTTCGTGGGTAAATACATCATTATTTGATTTTTCAGAAAATGTGCTAATAATTAATATTATTCCCCAAATATTAATTATCCAATTTGGCATTAAAATATTTAGCCAACCCAACTCACTTCCAATGGCAGTATTGATATACCACATCCCTTTTTGAAGAAATGTATTCAAAAATAGAGAAAAAGTTGCAGGGATATCCCCAATTATTGCATTTAACGTATATGATGGCGTTCCAGCCCACGGAACAATTCCTGCACTAGAAACCGATTCAATTGCAGTAACTTGATTATTATTTGTAAATGAGTGATAGTTTAGTATCAAGATGCATATCACTACTATTAAAAAAATAACTATTTTTGTCTTTTTGGCTATCCTATCTCCACCAGGATTAAAGTATTTTGCGAGAATAGGAATAACTAATATAAAAGCATATGCTGAGCCTTTATTTGCTAGTAGAATTAATCCAGAAAATCCA
Source organism: Thomasclavelia ramosa DSM 1402 (assembly GCF_014131695.1). Classification (NCBI taxonomy): domain Bacteria; kingdom Bacillati; phylum Bacillota; class Erysipelotrichia; order Erysipelotrichales; family Coprobacillaceae; genus Thomasclavelia; species Thomasclavelia ramosa. Next base: position 115,408 of record NZ_CP036346.1, on the reverse strand, counting down.
TATATTAGTATATCTATAAATTGAATTTCTTTTGCTTGATATACAAAAAACATACCATACGCTATACATATAAATGCTGATGAATTAACTACTGTATCATAAGATAAACTAAACATTTGTTGACAAGTCATTGGCAACATAGTGATTGTGAACATTAATAATTTCCCAAAGGGTATTTTTTTTATTGATAGATAGGTCAGCAGTATGTAAAATATAAAATTGAATAATCTCCCAAAGTAAACGGTTGTCACAACACCAAAATGCAATATTCTCGCAAAAGTAATTCCTAAAACAGCTGGAAAATATGCAAATAATTGAGTTATTCCAAAAGAGTCAATTTCTGTATGAATATACGCACTATTATCCGTTGAAATTATGTTATTATAAATAAAATCATAGTATCCCTTGGCTGGATTAATCACTTGTTTTGAAAGAAAATTTAATTCCGATTCTCTCATTGTAACTTTCCCATCAATTTCTTTACCTAGCAATTGACTAGATAAAGAAAACTCATTTTGCATATGTGCCCATTCATCTGGGACTATCCCTGGAGGAATTAATAATGTATAAATCAAGCCTATCGGTATTACACAAATTATAAATAATTTTTCAATTCTACTATTCTTTTGTAATATTTCTTTAACCCCTAACAAAAGAACACTCATAACACATCCTAATACTATAATTTTAAACCCTATTAGGCCATCTATTGACCATAGCGTAGTAAAATAAAAAAATACAGTTATTATTATAATTGTAATAGTGATAGTTTTATTGTTCTTTATAAAACTATCACTTAATTTCTTATTCATATTATTAATACGGTGGATTTTAGCGTGTTTCATTATTTACTCCTAAAAATGCTAGCATTATATTAAAATACTAGCATTTATATTATTAATAATCAATTTCTTTTAAATATCTACTCAATGCATCTTGCCATGTTGGTAAACGTCCAAATCCATTTTTATCTAGCATAGCCTTAGACATTCTACTGTTATTTGGCCTCTTGGCTTTTGCAGGAAAAGCATTAGAATCAACTGGTGTTACTTCTACACTCATACCTGCTTGTTTAAAGATTTCACACGCAAATTCATACCAAGAACATAACCCTTCATTAGTAGCATGGTATATTCCATATTTATCAGTTTGAATCATATCAACAACTAATTTAGATAAATCATATGTATATGTTGGTGAACCGATTTGATCGTCAACAACACAAACAGCACCACGTTCTTTACCAAGTCGCAACATTGTTTTAATGAAGTTATTTCCATTAATACCAAATACCCAAGCAATCCTTACAATAAAGTGCTTAGGTAACGTTTCTACAATAAGTTCGCCTTCATATTTAGTTTGACCATATACATTTAATGGATGTCTTTCATCATATTCCTTCCATTCAGTTTCACCTTGACCATCAAATACATAATCAGTTGAAAAATACATCATTGGAATATCTAATTCTTTACATATATTTGCAATGTTTCTTGTACCATCAACATTTACTTTAGTACATAATTCTACTTCATCCTCAGCTTTATCTACTGCTGTCCATGCAGCACAATGAATTACTGCATTATAATTACCAGACTTGATCACTTCTGCTACTTTTCCAGCATCTGTAATATCCATTTCCTCTACATCGACACCTACTGCTTCTATATTTCTGTTATTACATTCATTGACAATATCATGTCCTAATTGACCTTTAACGCCTGTAACCAATAATTTCATTTATTTTCTCCTCTCTGCTAATTTAGCTCTAACTCCATTAAAAATAGTATCTTTAGCAATAATAAGTAATAATAAATATATGATACCACCCACAAAAATTTCAATTAATGTACTCACAATTGACATACTTAAAAAATTAGAAATACCAAAAACAACTACAAACATTATTAAACTGAAAACCAAGTATCTAAACCCTTGCTTTAGTATAGAAAAAATATTAAAGTCCTTTCTAATAAACCATATTTGGGTTAACAATGCAACAAGTTCAGCAAAACTTGTCGCAATAGCCGCTCCTAAAGAACTGAACTGAGGAATCAAAATAAGATTTAAAATCAAATTAATAATTGCTGCAGCTATTATTGAAAATGTATACTCTCTCTGCCTCCCTAATGCTAATAAATATTGTGTCCCAGTAACTGCACTTAACCCAATAAAAATTATTATTGGAGAAATTAGCATAAGATTAGGAATTACTTTTTCGAATCCATTTCCATAAAACCATGGTACAAAACCAGGAGCTATTCCAATGATCCCTAGTACAAATGGAAAAGAGAACATTAAAATAAATTTTATAGACATTGTCATATAATTTTTTACCGTTTCCATATCATCCGTTGCGAATAAATTAGCAATTCTTGGCATCATTGCAGTACTTAAAGATGTTAATAAAGTTAAGACTGTTTTAATAATAATTTGTGACTGCTCATAATAAGCAACTTCTGAATTATTATCAGTAATAAGCCCAATCATAGTTTTATCTAATAAAGTATATAGTGAACTCGCAATTTGTGGTAAAAATAACATCACAGCCGGCTTTATATGTCTCTGAATATTCAGATTTTTCACATCATTCCTTTTAATATATTTAGGTATATAAAACCACATTGATATATTACCTAAAAGTAAAGTAATAGAATAAAACAATACATATAATGGTAAATCAGCACTAGATTTTACAAACATGAAAATTAAACTAACGCATACTATTCTAGCTAAAAAATTTCTTAACACTGTCTTTTTAAAGTCTTCCATTCCCTGAAAAAACCATGACACATCAAAAATGGAAGCGATAATATCCATTATTTGAATAATAAATATGTATGCATATTGACCTTCTCTAGCAAATGTAATATAAAATACAATCAAGCTAATTATAATTGTAACGGTTCTAAGGAAAACCAATTCACAAAAAACCCTATTTCTCTCTCCTATATTATTTTGACGATATGCAATTTCTCTTTGACCATATAAGTTTAATCCAATACATCCAAATAATATGAAATATTGTGTAATTGAATTGGTATATGCATATGTTCCAATTGCTTCTGCTCCTAAAACCCGGGAAACATATGGTGTTGTAATAATAGGTAAAACAATTAATAATAATTGATAGCTTAAATTATAAAGATAATTTTTTATAACCTTATTCATCTAATCACCTAGTTCTTTAGCCACACATTTGAGTGCTTCTGCTATAACATTATGCATATCGTAATATTTATATTGTCCTAATCGTCCTCCAAATATTATATTACTTTCTTGTTTTGCTAACTGCTCATACTTTCCATATAGAGCATTATTCTTATCGTCATTCATAGGATAATAGGGCTCATCACCTTTACTCCAGTTAGCTGGATATTCTCTTGTAATAACCGTCTTAGTTTGTGTACCATATTCAAAGTGCTTATGTTCAATAATTCTAGTATATGGTATTTCATATTCAGTATAGTTTACCACTGCATTACCTTGATAATTTTCTTCATCAAGTACTTCTGTTTCAAATTTTAAACTACGGTATTCTAAAGTACCAAATTTATAATCATAAAACTGATCTATCATACCTGTAAACAAAATTTTATTTGCTAAACCATCTAATTCTTCCTTATTTTTAAAATAATCACAATTTAGTCTAACATCAATTCCATCCAGCATCTTTTCAATAATTTTAGTATATCCACCCATAGGTATTCCTTGATATAAATCGTTAAAGTAATTATTATCATAAGTAAATCTAACTGGTAATCTTTTAATAATAAAAGCTGGTAAATCTGTACACTCTCGTCCCCACTGTTTCTGTGTATAACCTTTGACTAATTTTTCATAGATATCTTTACCAACTAACGATATCGCCTGTTCTTCTAGATTGCATGGTTCAATAATACCTGATTCTTTCTTTTGTTTTTCAATAATTTCTTTAGCTTCTTTTGGTGTCTTTATATTCCATAACCTTGAAAATGTATTCATATTAAAAGGCATATTATATACTTCATCTTTATAAAAAGCTACTGGTGAATTTGTATAACGATTAAATATTGCAAATTGATTTATATAATCCCATACTTCTTTATTAGAAGTATGAAATATGTGAGCACCATATTTATGAACATTAATCCCCTCTATATTTTCAGTATATATATTTCCACCTACATGATTCCTCTTATCAATAACTAAACACTTTTTTCCTTTTTTATTTGCTTCATAAGCAAATATTGAACCAAATAATCCTGATCCAACTACTAAATAATCATACTTTTCCATTTTTCTCGCCCTCTAGTTTAAGTATTGCCTCATTAATTGCCTTTTTTGTATAATAACCACTTCTAATTTTCTTTGAAACACTCTCTAAGTTATCTCTCATTATATCATAGTCGCTATCTTTAATACTATTTAATATATCTTTAATATTTTTTAACGAATCAATTGCAACACCTATATTATTATCGATAACAAAATCTTTCAAAGCAGCTTCTTTCCAAATTAAAATTGGCATTTTTGCAGCTAAATTCATTGAGACCCGATGGGGATTATTTATCTTTTGGTACTCACCAAAAGTTCCATTGCATAATTCCAAACTATCCCCATCCCAAATAAGTCCATAAGAACCTTTTATTTTTTTAATTAATTCTTCCGGTGGTAAACTACCATTATATGAAGATTCGTTATCTCTTTCAAAATTCGGACCATATAAATTAAATATTATATTTTCCTCATTACATTTATCTAATAATTTATAAATATACCCTGCTTTACTAGAGGATAAATTTCCTGCAACTGTAATTCCATCATCTTTAGAAACCCGAGCTTTAATATCCTCATTACATAAGTAATCAAATATTTCTAAACACACCAATTTATTATTATCAATACCTAATTCTTTTAGGACTTCCAACATCTTCTTGTTATGGCAAATAACGATATCAAATTTTTTGAGTAACTTTATCTCTTCTAACTTATCCGCAGTTTTATCTTGAATACTTGGTAAATCATGGATAATAGCGATAAAATCCACTTTTTTTGTTTTCTTTATTTTCGCTATTTGTCTATCATTAACATCATATTTACCGAATGGATACTGGATTACTAAAATATCATTATCACGAATTATTCTTTTGATTTTTATCCAATTTACTTGTATGGAATATAAACTATTGATAACATTTTTAGGACTAGAAAAATCTCTACATGGTCGACATATAATTTCTTTATATCCAAGTTGTTTTAATATCAAATCTATATCTTTTCTTGCTTTTGCCCCTCCTAAATATTCTTTTTTTTGCTGTTCTGATAAAAATAAAACTCTTTTTTTCATATCTTTCTCCACTCTTCAGTACTTTTCATACAATATAATTTTTATATTTTAAAGGCATACATCCTTCTATTTTATCTAAATTTTTTTAGTACAAGAAATTTTAATGATTTATATTTCTTTATCATTACCAGTTTATAAGCTAATATTTGATACAGATACATTATATAGTCTTCCTTATAATACTCTTTTAAATCATGATTGAGTATACATAATCTCTTATAGGAAGCTTCTAGACTATTTGACTCCATTGAAAAATCTTGTTTTAAAACATTATCATTCATAACGAGTATATTCTTTTTAACCCTATTCATTTCTCTCATAAAATCATGATCTAAATAATCTAAAAATATATTTTCATTATATTTATAATCTTTATAGATTTCACTCTTTATAACCATTCCACTATTAATTGCTGAAATAGGTTTATTAATTAGCTCTTCTAAATTTTTAACCTCTACACACCTTTTTTTCTTAAATTGACATGGCGATAAAATTCTAGTACTTGTTTTAACTACCGGTAAGAGAATATCTGCATTTGACATATTTATATAAGAAAGAACTTTATCAAAATATTTCTTACCCATATCAGTATCATCATCAAACAAACAAATATATCGGTTATCCTTGTTTATTACTTGAATAGCTGCATTATATGCTTTACTCAAGCCATTATTACCACCCATATTTATATAAATATTCCCATCATTCTTTACTATTTCTTCATTGCCATAATCACTAGTACTATTATCACATACAATGATTTTTACACTACTATCCTTTGCTCTATTGTAGCTAATGGAATCTTGACAGGATGTATTGTACACAACTATAACCACATATAAATCATTAATATTATATTCTTTCAAAAATGTTCTCCTCCATCTTATTTACCTTTACAATATATTTTAGTAAATATACTTACTAATCCAATTTTAGATAAAAAGTTAAATATGCTTATAATTAATCTGTTTTTAAATGGTTCGCTTTTTATCTTTTTAGAATAAAATGGTATAGAAAGTTTATATCCTTGATTCTTTAGCCATTCAAATAAACGCTTATATTCTTCCATGAATCTTTGTGGTGTCGCATCAACACCAGAAAATAATAAATACCATATGATATGTCTTGTTACAAAATAATTCAAATATTCATCTTTTTCTTTATATAGCTTATCAATCTCATTTAGAACAACTAGGACATCACATTCTGGTTTTAAACCACGTTGCTTGACGTTTGATACACTTTCATCGTTATAATACCAATTATAACCAACATAATCCAGACCATGAATTTTATTAGTATATAAATATGCATTCATATTAAAATACGTATCTTCTCCAATATAGGTCTTTAAAAACCTAACATTATTTTCTACTAAAAAATTTCTTCTAAATATTCTTGCCCATGGTGCTGTAATTCGGTATTTAGTCCATTCATCATCATATGCAGGAATAGTAAATAAAACTTTATCAAAGTTAGCTCGACGATACCCCGTTATTACAATATCACTATCAGTTTTTTCAATCTCATTTAAAAGAACTTCAACATAATCATTATCTATAAAATCATCATTATCCATAAACATGATGTATTCAGTATCAGCTTCTTTAATTCCACGATGTCTAGTTTCAACCACTCCCATATTTTCATGAGTTAAAACTTTAAAAATATCTGGATAACGATTAGCATACTCAGTTATTCTTATTAATGAATCGTCAGTTGAGCCGTCATTAATTAGTAGCACTTTAAAATCTCTACTAGTTTGTTTCAGAATACTCTGTATACAATGCTCAATATTAGCACCTGCATTGTATACAGGTATTATAATTGTAACTTTTTTATCCATTATTTTTTTCCTCATTAACTATTTTTTTCTTTAGCATTGAAACTTCTTGAATTAGTAACGTAATTTTTGTTGCTTGCCCTGATACAATCACAGTTAAAGCTATGCACATTGCAAATAATAAAAATATAAGTATTCCAACCAGCATATTGGACATAGATATAAAACCTATTCTAGTAGATATTAGCACTATAAAATTTGGAAAAATCCCTACAACTAACAAGATTACTGCTACAATAAACCACAAAATAGAAAATTTTACTGGTATTCTTCCCCTTCTTAATAATTGTAATGTTACTAAGAATATTAATAAACCTGTTCCTAGAACTAAAAGTACTGTTCCAAAACTCATTATTTCCACCTCCTAATTCCGACAACAAAAACCGAAAGTATAATATTTACCATGAAGTATACATTTTTCCATGAATTTATTGATGAAATTCCAGCCTCTCTCTCATGCATCTTTACTGGTATTTCTTGTATTCGTACGCCCTTTTTTAGTAATTCTGTATTTGTTATTGGTTCAGGATATTCCACCGGATAAGATAACGCAAAGTCTAAAATAACCCGCCGATTAGCTGCTCTAAAGCCAGATGTTATATCGTGTATTCTTTTTCCAGTAATAAACTTTATCATATTTGAAATTATTCTAATACCTATCCTTCTAGCAAAACTTGACTTAAACTCACTAGAGCTTTTATCAATAAATCTTGACCCAATTACAAAATCTGCTGAATCATTATACAATGGTTCTAAAATATCCTTAATACACGAAACTTCATGTTGCCCATCACCATCGAATTGAATAGCGAAATCATATCCGTTATCTCGCGCATATTTATACCCAGTCTGTACTGCTCCACCTATACCAAGATTATGGATCAAATTAACTACAGGTATATTATTTATTTCACAAATATGCTTAGTATCATCTGTTGATCCATCATTAATCACAATTACATCATAATTAGTTCCAAACTCATTATTGTAATTACAAATATTCAGATAAACCTCTGCAATGCTTTTCTCTTCATTATAGGCAGGTATTATTATAAGAATTTTTTGCTCCATCATTATTCTCCTCATATGTGATAATCTCTTTGCATTATAACAAATCTAAATAAATGTGTAAATGAAACCTTGATTATAAACCCAATCTATATTAAAAACGGGAAAGTAACAAACTAACCCGTAAAATCAACAATAAATGCATTGTAATTAAAAATTATAAACCAGTAATAAAATTATATAATTAAGTAAAATTATGTCGATAAAAGAAAATATTGTTGAATTCTTAATAGTCAATATTTTTTTCCTAAATGAAAATATCATTATTGTTGGTAAAATTAATGGTATAAAATACCTTCCTTGTACTCCTTCTACGTATGACAATTGATATCCTGACCATGCAAAATATAGAGCACCAAAAATTCCCGCAATAACTGTTAACACTATTAAAAAATAAAATATTCTTTCTTTTTTCTTAAAATTACTTTCTTCCGTCAGTATTAGCCCACCTGCCATGATTAAATAGGCATATTGAAATATTGTATGCATTTTTATAGAAAAGTATCCAAAATAACCAACTAACGAATCGATATAAAAGACGATTTTTTCTTTAAAAGTATTTTTTGCAATTGAAAATATTTCTAATGGATTATTTAATATATACGTAAAATTTGATTGTTCATTTCCACTATTTGAAACTACAGAAGTGGTCAACGCCCCTATACTCATAACCTTTGATAATAACAACGTCGATAGATATGTAGCAAATAAAACAATAAAAATACTTGCTGTCTTTTTTACACTATTATTAAACTTATAAGATGGTATAAAGAAGTATAAAACTCCTAATAATGCATATGGTAATTTTATACTAATTATCATAAATAGCATTATCACTGAAATAGACAAATATCTTTTATTTATCTTATTTTCTTTATCATATATCATTTTTAGACATGTTGCTATAAATAGCAATATACATGCATTTAATAATCCATCGTACGAATATGAAATCATTGATTGAATAGACATCGGCATCAATGCAACTATAAGCATCGTATTTTTGAACTTAGGAGTTAATTTAATTGCATAGTAGGTGAGAAGAAAATTTATTCCTAAGCAGACTAATCTGCCTGTGTAAAATAAAACTAATGGTGAGTTCGTAAAACAGTCAACTAACCTTAAAATAATAGAAGGTAATAAATAAGCGACCATTACAGCACTTCCACCTATACTTGAATTATATCTTTTTTCAATATTTCGCCCCTCTACCATGCTATCACCTATCAATCCAACATCCGTGACTGCATCAGTTGCTTCTGCTCTACTATAATTAACATCATCTAAGTTGTCTGGTACAATTATCTCTCTGCTTCCCAAATTTTCTGATGGTGTTTTTGAAAAATTATATTGAGATAATTGTAGAGTCCTTAAATAATGCAATCTCTCGTCGGGAACTTGATATGGTGGCGTTAATATAGTTGCAAACGCAATAAAAATTAAAGCTAATATCAAAAACTTTTCATGTATTATTTTTCTTTCATTAACAATCTTCATCAAAATAAAAAACAATATAATCATTCCAATGATTATAAAAGTGCTTATGTTCAAAGGACTTTTGCTTACCTTATACGCTACCGCTATATCCCCATTTTCCTCATTACACAAAACAGTTATATTATTACTAGTATCTGTTTTAATTGGTGATATTTTCACGGTATAATCTTTTAGACGCTTACTATCTATTGTATCATTGAGATAAAAATCCTCATACTCATTATCACCAAATTTTTTTGTATTGAAATTTGTTTCATATACTACATTATTTTTGTCCATTACCGATAAAGTATAATCTGAATCATTTATTCTATCATATGTTGCAAATTTAATACTTAAGATATCAAAATCTTGATCAACATTTTTTCTATCTAGGCTAAATTCTATTGGTTCTTTATATATAGCCCCTACATTACTCGAATATAAATGATTATTTCTATATATAACACTATTATTATTTGCTGCATACTCATTAAATATAATTATAAATGAACAGATTAAAAATATAACAAGCAAAAAGTTTTTAGGAAAAAATTTTAAAATACTACTTGCAAAAGATTTATCCCTATATATTTGCCATTGATAACTTATTTTTTTTAAACCATTAAATATTTGCGACAAAATATTTTTAAACTTCATCCCTAACTCCTTATATTTTTTTTAATCTAAACGCTTTTTCTTTTGAAAGGTTTACATTATAATATCTATCATTCCCTATATGCATTTTATTCTTTCTTTGAAAAATTTTCTCTTGCTCAATATCTGAACTTCTTTTGTATGCTGTATTAATAACTTCTACTTGTGGTAAAACAACATTTCTCAAACCATCCTCTAACAATCTCAAACATAAATCATATAGCGAAAAATCTAAATTAAAATCGGTATCTAAATTATGTATTTTTTCTTTTGAAACACACATTAAATGACTACTTACTATAGAATAATTATATGGTACTAATAGCCTACCATAATTCCCATAATCATTTCTACTAGTACATTCATAAGCATTTATAAATAAAGATTGCTCGCTTAATATAACTCCAGCATTTCTTACAATCTTATTTTTATCCATAACTTTACAACCAACAGCACCTATTTCATTTTGTTTTGCATAGCCAACCATCAAGTTAATCCAATCATATGTCTCAAAATTACAATACTCATTTGCAAATATTATGTATTCACCATCACTTGCTTGAATAATATTATTTACTGTCTCAATAACATTTTTCTCATTAATAAAAAGCTTAACACTGTGATTAAAATTTGTATCTATTTTCAATGGTTTGTTATCTTTATTTATAATATTTACAACAAAATTTTTATAAGCATTATCAGTATATACTGATCTTAAAAAATTATTTAATGATGTGTTATTACCTTCAAAAACAACAAGAATATCTACTTTTGGTTCATTTTCGAAAATATATTCAACAAAGTATTGTGTACTAATAATATTATCTATCTTAACCGAAATAGCTTTTTGTTTAAAATAATCCTCTAATGCACGTTTTCCTGCTTCCCCAGCATAGTTTTTAGCACCATCCCCACCTACAGCTGTTGAACCTGGAATCATTCTCCAATGATATAGAATTTTAGGTATATGATAAATTTTATCAGTTTCATTTGATACTCTCAAAAATAAATCAAAATCTTGTGCACCTTCATACCCAACTCGAAAACCGCCGATTTTTTCAATTATATTTTTTCTAATAACACTAAAGTGACAGATATAATTCCCACCATACAATGTATCTAACGAAAAATCAGGTTTAAAATGTGGATCACTTCTTTTTCCACCCATGTCTATTTTATCTTCATCGGTATATATAAAATCTATATTTTTATCCTCATTTAATATATTAACTACTTCATTTAATGCATGCGGATCTAACGTATCATCATTATCCATCAATCCTATAAATTCACCACTTGCTAAAGATAAAGCAGAATTTGTTGCTCTAGAAATATGCCCATTTTCTTCTCTAAAAATAACTTTTATCCTATTATCTTTATTTTTATAAGCTTTTAGTGTTTCAATTGTATCAATATTAGTTGAACAGTCATCAGCAATACAAATTTCAAAATTTTGATATGTTTGTTTCAAAATGGATTCTATACAATAACTCAAGTACTTTCCAGGAACATTATAAACTGGCATAACTATAGATATTTTAGGCTGATAATTAAAATTTTTCACTTCAACAAATCTATCGTTATTTTTTAGCCACTCATTATATTCATTCTCATTTTGCATATTTAACGTTCCCTTATTGAATTTTATTATTTCCCTCTTTAATGGATCATATATAATTCCAAAGACCTTATTAATAAATATACCTCTAGGTTTATATTTTTGCCATACTCTTTTTATAAAATTAGAACGAACAACTTTAACTTTAATATCTAATTCATCATTACATAAGTATACTTTATATACTGTATGTTTTTTTAAAGGTATTTTATAATCAAATGATACTATTCTAGATCTAATTTTTTTTATTTCTTTCACTAAAATTTCATCAGGTGATTTAATTTTAATATGGTTAATTGTTGAATCCGCCCAACCTCGTATAACTAATGTTGGATTCATAATACCACATACTTCACATTCTTCTATTCTATACTTCATTACTATGACTCACCACCTAATCAATGTTCCTATTTAACATATACAAACCTAACTTACTTAAATTTTTATTGTAATATGGATCACATTCAATATACTTAGCCCACTTCTTATGCATATAATTATTCTCTGCCAAGAATTGTTTATACTTTTCACTAGTTGAATCAAGTCCTCTGCTTTTTGACTCATAATGAATTAATTCAACTTGCGGAATAAATAAATTATAATATCCTGCATCTAGTAATTTTAAATTAAAATCAACATCATTATATGCAACCTTTAAAGTCTCATCTAGTCCCCCAACTTGTATATATTTTTTTCGTTCTACTGCTAAACAAGCTGCCGTTACAGCTGAATAATTATAAGGTATTTTTAAACGCCCATATACTCCCTCATCATCCCTAGGATGACTAATAAAAGCATGAGCAGCCACCGCATTCCCTACTCCGAGCAAAACTCCACCATGTTGAATCGTCATATCTGGATATAATAATTTTGCTCCAACTGCTCCGATATGTTTCTGTATTGCATAAGATACCATCAATTTTAACCAGTTTGGCGTAAGTACTTCTGTATCGTTATTAAGAAGTACTAATACATCTGACTTGCATGTATTTACTGCTAAATTATTTATTGCAGAATAATTAAACTCCATATCAGCTTTAATAACTCTAAAATTTTCATATCTCATTTGATATTTTTCAAACAATTCCATAGTTTCTTGCTTTTCGCTTCTATTATCCACAATTACAACTTCAAAATTACTATAATTTGTTAATTTGTAAATAGATTCTAAGCACTTTTCTGTCACATCTGCAAAATCTCTAGTTGGGACAATAATAGATACACTTGGTTCTGTATCTAATACATACTCAATCCCATAAACTGTACTATTCCCTAAACTTTTAACATTTGCTTTTACGCCTCGCCTTTTTAGGGTACTCTCTATAGTTTCTATTCCCTTTTTCACTGCATAAGCTTTATTATCAACTGATAAAGATGTTGAGCCCTCAATCATTCTCCAATGATATAAGATTTTTGGGATGTGATATATATTCTTTGTTTTTTCAGTTATTCGTAAAAATAAATCATGGTCCTGAACTCCTTCTAGACCAACTGTGAAACCACCAACTTCTCTAACTAATGAAGTCCGCAAAACTGCAAGATGACAAATATAATTTATACCTAATAAAGTATCTGGTGCAAAATCAGACTTAAAGTGCGGCTCACATCTTTCACCCCGCAAATCTAATTTGTCTTCATCACTATAAATGAAATCAGCATCTTTATGTTTATTTAATAAAGCTACATTTTCATATAAAGCATTTGGTGCTAGCGTATCATCATTATCAACTAAACAAATAAACTCACCACGTGCAATTTCAAGTGCATCATTTGAAGCCTTTGAAATATGTCCGTTAATTAACCTAGTTTTAACTACTATACGGGTATCTTTATTTTCATATTCTTTTAACGTGTTAATCGTTTCCAGATTTGTTGAACAATCATCAACTATACATACTTCATAATTTTGATATGTTTGATTTAAAATCGAATCTAAACACTCTGATAAAAATTTTCTCTCAACATTATAAACTGGTATAAGGATTGATATTAAGGGATTATATTCCTGTTCTTTATCAATATTATTTTTCTCAAATTTCTGAATCCATTTATGATAATCATCTTGAATAAACGGATTCCATAATATCTCACCTCGTTCCTTCACTCGACTAAAAAAACGAATAAAATATTTTCTCCATAATGTTGGAGGAATCATCATCCTATGTTCACGCCATAAAAATCTCATACCTCGCCCAAATACAATAATTGATCTATTTATTATAGAAAAAATCTTTTTAAATAAACTTCTAATTTTAAAAGCATAAGAAATTTTTAATCTATAAACATCTATTAGACATTTACCGCTTAAACAACAAACTCTTATCTCTTTACAATCTTTAGGAATTTCTAATTCAATTTGAATATCCCCATCATCTGATATCATTTTTTTATTATAAGCAATTTCTATATCATTACTATAAACAAAGAGTTCATTATTTTCTTTTAAATTAGCTAGTATAATTTTTAAATATTGAACCTTTATACCCGTGATTTCATCATTAATAAAAGTCGGTGTTTTTTTAGTTGAGTCAACAAAGTTTGTAACTCCCATTTTATACCTCCTCAGCAAACCCTTTTTCTAGTTTTCTAAATATTGCTAACCCTCCAAAAAAACAGATAGCCGCAAATATAACAATATAAACTGTAGCTCCTAAATTTGGTACATTGTGATACATAAAGATATCTCGGTAAATAACCATTAGATGTTTAAAAGGATTTAAATTAATAATTTTCATTAAAATTGACGGAAAGTCTTTAAATGTACTCAAATCATATAAAATTGGCGTTCCATAAAATAACATATTAATAAAAAACTGTACTATATATTCTGTATCCTTAATATACACATTAATTGCACTCAAACCTAAAATCAATCCCATAGTTATAAAGTATTGAATTAATGCAAATACTGGAAATAGGATTAGATGCCATGAAATACCTACCCCACCAAATATACAAAATAATAACATTATTATTGACGATATGAAAAAGTTAACAAGCCCACTTGTTGCAACAGAAATAGGCAGAATTTCTCTTGGAAAGTACACTTTTTTTATAATTCCCTCATTCACTCTAATAGTCATAATACCTTGATTCATAGTTGTCGTAAAAAAATTCCAAGGAATCACCCCAATAACAAGATATATCAAATAATTATCAACAGTATTTCTAAACAAAAAAGGAAAGACTAAAAAATAAACCATTACCATTAACAAAGGGTTTAAAAATGACCACAAAACTCCTAAAACAGAACCTTTGTACTTACCACGAATTTCTTTTTTAATATTTGATTTTAACAATTCCCTATATTGATATAAATTTTCAATTAATTTCATAATTTTACCTACTTTTATCCTTAAGAATTACTTGTACTTGTTTATTTGCAATTATATTATCTCCATCACTAACTTTTACATAAATGATATGATTTCCCTCTAATCCCTTTACAGGCACATTAATTTCCCATCCTGCTTGAGCATTCATGCTTGCTCCGCCATTAGCTTCTTGATAATGCATAAGAACATCATTTCTTTTATGCCTACTTGCACGACCAATATATTTATTATCCATATAAACATCTACATTAGTTGTAAAAGTATTACTTACTTCCCAACCTGATACTACAATATTACTGCTATTATCTTTTTCTTCAAACTCCGTTGGTGTTTCAATTGTTAAGATACAGTTAATTGTTTCTGGTACATAATCTTTAACTTGATTGGCATGATCCTTAACTACTTGATCAAGATATTTATCAATTACAATATTTGGATTTCCATCCGCCTTTACTTCACCGTTATAAATCCAAACCGCTCTTGTACATAATTTTTTAATCATATCTAAGCTATGAGAAACAATAACAATTGTTTTATCACTATCTCTCAACTCTTTCAACTTCGAAAAACACTTATCTTGAAAGTGTTGATCTCCAACTGCCAAAATCTCATCTATTAATAATATTTCAGCATCAACATTTATTGCTACTGAAAAAGCTAAACGCATGTACATTCCTGACGAATAAGTCCTAACTGGATTATCAATAAAACTTCCTAATTCAGAAAACTCTATTATTTCATCAATTCGTTTTTCTATTTCAAATTTAGTCAATCCAAAAATAGATGCATTAAAATATATATTTTCTCTACCTGTAAAATCAGGATGAAAACCCGCTCCAAGTTCTAATAGCGAAGTTAATTTCCCGGCAGTTTCTAATTTTCCTTTTGTAGGATATAATATTCTTGTCATTAATTTTAAAAGTGTAGATTTTCCACTTCCATTTGTCCCCACTAAAGCAACAGTATCACCTTTCTTAATATCTAGATTTATATTTTTCAGAACATGATGCCATTCAGGCTTTGATCTATTCCAAAAAACTAACCGTTCCTTTAAAGTTGTTGGTTTGTCATAAATAAGCTTGAAATCTTTACTCATATCTCTTATTTCTATTGCATTTTCTATATTTTCCATAAAATCCACCTTTATAAATATACTTTTATAGTTTTAGTTAGACTCTTCATAATTCACTGCATTTTACTGCATTTTTTTAATTTTTGCAAGCATACCCTCTATATATACAGCCTTTCATATTTTTTGCTAAATTATTTATAAGCAAAGATTTTTAATGATAATTTAATTAAATTATTACCATAAAAATCCAATTTATAAATTACTTCATTGATTATAATACCATAAACCTACACTAAACACTAACTTATTTATTTTATTTCTAAAAGTTGTAAAAAAGGGAGCTCTAAAGTGAGTGCAAAGTTTACCCACCTAAACAAGTAAGCCACTTTTTCATTATAGAAAATAGCATATGCGATGATATGGGAGGGCAAAAATAAAGATAATAACTCCTATTCAATTAGAAAAAATCAACCTTTTTAGCATTATATTAATTGAAATTGTTTAGATGTTATAGCTATTTTTTATTGTAAAAACGTATTAAAAATTAGTATTGGTCACATCTAAGCGTAAATTACTAATATAGTCACGAGTACTACCATTAAATATGATCGATTGTTGCATTCTTGGATAAACTCTTATAAAAAAGCTATAATATAGTAGAAAAAAAGGAAATCAGCTACCGAAAAAAAGAAATGAAAGCTGTATATCCAAATAACAAAAGTTCAATTATCTAACAAAAAAATGAAGAAATATTAAGTCTTAAGACAAAGAATGAGTACATAAGAAAATTACATACTGTAGTTCATACATGAAAACACGACAACCAAAGAAAAAGGTAAAAATTGTAAATAAATCGTATTGTTATTACCCATCAAAGATTATTCTAAATATTTCCAGTGTTAAGAATCAATACACTACTATAAAATGAATAATGGTTCTCAGAATACCAAAATTATGGATACCATAGATCTTCTTTAGATTTGTCTAACATAGAATTTAAGGCTAATCATAAAAAGTTAAAAGGTTGATGTCACACTATTACAATGAAAGCTAAATATAAATTCATATAGAGGAGATATGATTAGAACAGTTATAAATTTTTACTATAGTCGATGAAGAAAATTATAAAATCTATTATGTAAAAAACTTTAATATAGCCAAATGTACTGAGGTATGACCCACAGATTTATTAGAAGTTCATATAGTTGATAGTAAACTGTATCAATACTCTGTTATAAATTTATATAATCACGAAATGGTATTATTTAATATATCGATACAAACTTTGAACAAGCAGAAGATATGTTAGTAAAATATTTAAAAAGTATGTTGATTTAACTAGATTAATATATCATTTTGATTAAGTATAGCAATATCAAATATAATTGTATCACAAAATACTGAAGGAAAACATTTAATGAACCAAATTCTTTTGATAAGAGTTATAGTTCTATTACAAATGTTACATTAATTTCTATATTAAATGATCTTAAACATTATACAGCTACTTACTCATCTATTGCCAAATGCTATAACGTTAGCCCTTCAACAGTAGTAAGAATATTTGATAATCATGTTCAATTAAAAAGACACCACTTACAAGAAATCATATGTATAGATGATTTCTATTTCGACAGACGTTCTAAATATAAATATGCATTTATGATTATGGGATTCAAAAACTAACTTATCCTAGATATCGTTGAATCTAGATGTGAAGAGAAACTTAATGATTATTTCTTCTCCATTCCTAAGAGTGAACGTGATAAAGTAAAATACATTTCTATGGATATGTATAATCATTACCGCACTTTAATGAGACTATATTTTCCTAAAACTATAATATGTATTGACAGTTTCCGTGTTTTAAAGAAGATTACAGTCTGTCTAAATTCAGTTAGGAAAAGGATATTAAGACGTTACAAAGATAGTCAAGAATACAAATTATTAAAATATAGATACGAACTGCTTTTAAAGAGTGGCGATAAAATAAATGATGAAAAGTACTTTTTTGATCGTACATTAGGTTATACAACTAGTGAAGCAGGAGTATTAGAATGTGTTCTTTCTATAAACAAAGAATTAAAAATGGCTTATAATTTGAAAGAAGATTATCGTGTATTTAATGATGTTAAAGAAAATGAATATAATGAAGAAGAATATCTAACGGATGTATTGAAGGAAAAAATAATTATGTAAAAAAGATTCTATCTAATGAAAATGGAATGACCAATTTTGACAGAGCTAGAAATAGAATTATGTATTCTCAGAATCTTTTAGATACGTATACAATTTCTATTAATAAAAAACAAATCAAGAAAAACAAAAACAAATAAAAAATGAAATAATACTATATCTAGACATAAAAAAGTAGGATAATTATTGAAGATTATACATCTTCTAACCCTACTTTTTGTTTAGTACCCTATATTATTTTAAAGCGTCGCTTAATTCTACTAATTAAATTTAGTCCAAACAATTTGGTTCAATAGACTTTTTACCATAATATTTTTATTTAATTATATAGTATACCAGCAACTAATATCTACATTTCCCGAAATTCCAGGAATGCTTCCAGAACTTGTATATTGCCATCCGAATTTACCTTTATAGTATGGATTTTCCCATCCAATTGTATCAGTATAAGCAGCCATCCACGATACATTGGATAAAATAGCCTTATCATTTAAACTGCTATTAAGCATTGCTCGATAACTATATACATTTGTTGTATAACCTTTTGCATTCATTTCACTTATAAATGCATTCATATTCGCTATATTTTGCTCTTTTGTTATAGTAGTGCGCTCCAAATCAAAATATACAGGATATCCTAATTCATCTGGTGTAACATTATATTTCTGAAGAATATCTATTACAAACTTTGCTTCATTTAAGGCATCATTTTCACTGTTAGAATAATC
This sequence comes from Thomasclavelia ramosa DSM 1402, assembly GCF_014131695.1. Lineage (NCBI taxonomy): Bacteria > Bacillati > Bacillota > Erysipelotrichia > Erysipelotrichales > Coprobacillaceae > Thomasclavelia > Thomasclavelia ramosa. Next base: position 96,086 of record NZ_CP036346.1, on the reverse strand, counting down.
ATATATATATACCCCAAATGGTATTTTCAATCTTCTGCATGCCGCCAAATTATTTGCAAATTGCACATCTTCTATGTATTCCCCATTAGGATGAGCTGCAATTCTCAAAATTGCTCCATCAACATCTCCATACTGTTTTACAGTATTCCAATCGATATTCCCATTATATGAACTAACATCAATTACCTTTTTTGATGGCATATTCCCAGCTATATTTCCTTTATTATCAAAAAAGTATTTTTGCCCATCAATATATGCCCATCCAATTCTTTCCGTAGTATTTATTATATTATGAAACGGTAATTCTATATTGTTTACTGCACCTTTTTCATCATAAGCATAGATATGCGTGACATACGTTCCAAATTCATAATTATGATCGCTTCTATTTACTCTGAAAGTGTATTCGTTTTCCAGTTTTTGTCCCACTCCCCAAATTAAATCATCCTGTTCATTTTTATATGTCCACGTAGGAAATAATACCTCTGTAATTTTATTGTTACTTAAAACTGTGCAAGTAACAGTATACCCACTATCATTTATATTTGAAATTTTGACATTCTTTATTATTGGTTTAGTACTTGTATTTATATCAGGTTCTTTTAAATTTACTGTACCACAAATTGAAAAACCTTTTAATCCTTCTCTATCATACGCATAAATATGAGTAATATAATCACCATACTCAAAATTATGATCTTTACGATTTACCGTAAACGTAGCAACACCATTTTTCAATTCAGCTTCATGCCATACTATATCATCCTGTCCATTGTTTACTGTCCATGTTGGCATTTGAACTCTAACAACTTCCAAATCATCTGTTACTTTACAAATCACCGTATACTCATCAGATGTCACATTAATAACTTTTACATCACTTATAACAGGTGCTTGATTTTCTTCAATTTTTGTATCCAATTCAAGTTTACTATATTCACCCTCATCATCGTAAGCATATATATCAGTATTAATCTTACCAGTATCATAATTATGATTCATCATATCAACTTCTATTGTATATGTATTTCCAGTCCTGTTGGCTGTATACCAGATCAGATCATCCTGTCCGTTGTTCTCGCTCCATGTCGGCATCAGTACTCTGTCTACCGCATTGTCATCTGTTACTGTACATGTCACTGTATATCCGCTTCGGCTCACGTTTGTTATCTTCGCATTGCTTATTACCGGTGCTTCATTTGCCCCCGGTACTGTCGCCGTCAGCTCTACCTTGCTTACTTTTCCTTCGCTGTCATAAGCATATATATCAGTATGGTATTTTCCGCTGTCATTTTTGTGGTTTGATGTCTTTACTTCTATTGTATATGTATTTCCAGTCCTGTTGGCTGTATACCAGATCAGATCATCCTGCCCGTTGTTCTCGCTCCATGTCGGCATCAGTACTCTGTCTACCGCATTGTCATCTGTTACTGTACATGTCACTGTATATCCGCTTCGGCTCACGTTTGTTATCTTCGCATTGCTTATTACCGGTGCTTCATTTGCCCCCGGTACTGTCGCCGTCAGCTCTACCTTGCTTACTTTTCCTTCGCTGTCATAAGCATATATATCAGTATGATATTTTCCGCTGTCATTTTTGTGGTTTGATGTCTTTACTTCTATTGTATATGTATTTCCAGTCCTGTTGGCTGTATACCAGATCAGATCATCCTGCCCGTTGTTCTCGCTCCATGTCGGCATCAGTACTCTGTCCACCGCATTGTCATCTGTTACTGTACATGTCACTGTATATCCGCTTCGGCTCACGTTTGTTATCTTCGCATTGCTTATTACCGGTGCTTCATTTGCCCCCGGTACTGTCGCCGTCAGCTCTACCTTGCTTACTTTTCCTTCGCTGTCATAAGCATATATATCAGTATGGTATTTTCCGCTGTCATTTTTGTGGTTTGATGTCTTTACTTCTATTGTATATGTATTTTCAGTCCTGTTGGCTGTATACCAGATCAGATCATCCTGCCCGTTGTTCTCGCTCCATGTCGGCATCAGTACTCTGTCTACCGCATTGTCATCTGTTACTGTACATGTCACTGTATATCCGCTTCGGCTCACGTTTGTTATCTTCGCATTGCTTATTACCGGTGCTTCATTTGCCCCCGGTACTGTCGCCGTCAGCTCTACCTTGCTTACTTTTCCTTCGCTGTCATAAGCATATATATCAGTATGATATTTTCCGCTGTCATTTTTGTGGTTTGATGTCTTTACTTCTATTGTATATGTATTTCCAGTCCTGTTGGCTGTATACCAGATCAGATCATCCTGCCCGTTGTTCTCGCTCCATGTCGGCATCAGTACTCTGTCTACCGCATTGTCATCTGTTACTGTACATGTCACTGTATATCCGCTTTGGCTCACGTTTGTTATCTTCGCATTGCTTATTACCGGTGCTTCATTTGCCCCCGGTACTGTCGCCGTCAGCTCTACCTTGCTTACTTTTCCTTCGCTGTCATAAGCATATATATCAGTATGATATTTTCCGCTGTCATTTTTGTGGTTTGATGTCTTTACTTCTATTGTATATGTATTTCCAGTCCTGTTGGCTGTATACCAGATCAGATCATCCTGCCCGTTGTTCTCGCTCCATGTCGGCATCAGTACCCTGTCTACCGCATTGTCATCTGTTACTGTACATGTCACTGTATATCCGCTTTGGCTCACGTTTGTTATCTTCGCATTGCTTATTACCGGTGCTTCATTTGCCCCCGGTACTGTCGCCGTCAGCTCTACCTTGCTTACTTTTCCTTCGCTGTCATAAGCATATATATCAGTATGATATTTTCCGCTGTCATTTTTGTGGTTTGATGTCTTTACTTCTATTGTATATGTATTTCCGCTCCTGTTGGCTGTATACCAGATCAGATCATCCTGCCCGTTGTTCTCGCTCCATGTCGGCATCAGTACTCTGTCTACCGCATTGTCATCTGTTACTGTACATGTCACTGTATATCCGCTTCGGCTCACGTTTGTTATCTTCGCATTGCTTATTACTGGTGCTTCATTTTTCTCATATGAAATATCATTTCCATTATTTACAATTGTTAAATGATTAGAAGATACATATGCATAATCACTGTCATAATTATATTCCGCACTTGTTGACACTGCAGTCCTATTACTATTCAATACTGAATCACTTTGAATTTCATAGAATTCATTTTCAGGAGTCTTCTTTCTTACTATAAAAGCATAACTAGGATTTTTTATTGTTGTATATAGAACTGTTGATGATATATTGCTTGATTGTCGTACATTCAAATTAGTCCGTGACGTTCCAGCAACATCTTTTACACCAATAGTATAATAATTTTTATCTTTTCCAGATATACTCGCATCCATATTTTCAGCAATTGATGCACATTTTTCACCTTCGTATGGGTCAGAGGAGTATTTACCGAAAATTCCACTTCCTTTATCACCAAAGTACCCACCCCTAAATAAACTTGTGTATGTCCCATTTAGATATTTCTTTGACATCCAGTTTGATGCAAAATCTTCAATACAAGCTTCGACACTTGAATATTTTTTGGCATCTTCTGAAGGGTTAGCATCTGTTGCATTCATCCCAAATAAATTATTTTTATTTTGAGCTATAGAACTCTTACCCCAACCTGATTCAAGTGCAGCAAAACTCGCTGCCATTAATGCATTTACACCATACTTATTTTGATATTTTATGAACATGTCACCAGTATTATTTAATTTCGATGTACTTGAGTTTGCTTTATTGTTAAGATAAGTTGTTAATTCTTGAGCAGTGTAGTTTGTTTTACTTCGCATTGGTAGGTATTGAAAATAATTATAATATGGGGTACTTGGATTAACCGAATTTGTTCTTACATTATTTTTGTAATCCGTAATCATAGTATTATAATTTTCATAAAAATAGTGTCCATCATAGCTATAATATTCTTTTCCTTTTGTCAAATAGCTTGGTCCTTTTCCTACATAGTTACTATTTCCTTGATTACCGGTAGCATTAACATTATTAGAAATATAATGATATAAATTACCTGATGAATTTACTTCATAGTTACTTGCATAATAAGTTCCTTGTGTTAAAACCTCTACTTTACTTGGATCTACTAACCCTGTAACACCTGAAATCATAAACTTAACTTTTCCATTTTCATAACCTAAAAAAGCAGCATCAGCAGCACTTGCTTTTGAAATATATCCCGCCTGTCCAGTATAATAATCTACAAACTCCGTAGTTGTTCCTGCACTACTACAGTTAAAATTAACCATATTGGCTGTACTCACAACTCTTAATCTAGGATTATACACTTCTCCAGTAGTACCATCATAGACATCCACAGTTGTGATGTTTCCATTCTCATCAACAAATTTAGTTTGACCAATAACTTCCTTATTACCATTTTTTGTTTCAATCGAAGAATTATTTTCTAATTCCGTAGTGGAATTACTATTTAGATCTATATTTTTATCATTACTACTTTCATCTTCTACTGATAAATCATCATGATTATTAAAAGCCGCAACATTTCCCACTGTCATACTTAATGTAATCAACGATGCAGCACTAACTTTTGCTATTTTTTTCTTCATACACACTCTCCTGACTCTATTAATCAGTATAAGTATACAAAAAATGTGCTAATATAACAATCATTCAATCATTAATTCACACATTTATTTATAATTAAATATAATTATATACACTTTCTTATTTTATTTGTTTAAATATCTAAAACTATATATCTATAACGAACCTTTTCCATAAACAACACTTTTAACAGTTTTATACATAATTGTAAAATCTAACCATATTGACCAATTATGATAATAATAGTCATCTAATTTACACCGATAACTAAACTCCACATCACTTCGACCATTAGCTTGCCACATCCCTGTAACACCAGGTTTTAATTTAATAATTGAATCATAATATTGACCCATATCCTCTTTTTCACGTGGTAAGTATGGTCTTGGCCCTATAAAACTCATTTCACCCTTTAATACATTTACAAATTGTGGCCACTCGTCTAACGATGTTTTCCTTAAAAAATGTCCAACAGGAGTAATCCGAGGATCATCTTTTAATTTTTTGTTAGTTAAATACTCTTCTTTTATTTTAGGATCCTCTTCCATCATTCTTTCAAGCTCAGCTTCGGCATTAGGTATCATTGATCTAAATTTATATATTTTAATCAACTTTCCATTTTTCCCAATCCGCTCTTGTGAAAACATGATATTGTCATGGTCACCGCTCTTAACATATTTATATTTCACATAAGCCATTAATGGCAGTAAAGTCATCACCCCTGCTATACCAGCTAATATATCAATAAGTCTCTTAATAAACTTATCTAATAATCCAATTTCATCATTTGAAGTTGCGATTAGTAGCTGTCCATCAAAATCTTGAACTTCTGAAGAAAACGTCATTGTTCCATTCACATCTGGTAAATACTTAACTGAATCAACTTTACCATATATATCGCTCATTACCTTATCAATTACTTGCTGATCAGCTTCTGGTATTGCAATAATGATTTGTTCAATACCTAGGTTTTCTATTGCTTCATCAATTTTATCATATTCATATATAGGACTATGCTTAATAATATTTTCTTGTTCAAATCTAAATAATTCATTTGTTTTATTTACATCAACATATCCCATTATATTAGTTAAAGCAAATCTATTATTATTTGATATTTTTCCTAATCTTGCTGCCTCGTATCCGGTACCAATAACTAATGTTTTCCTCGCAAATTGTTCTCTAAACGCAATTCTAAGAAATCTAGATGCTAATAAACTAATCAAAAACATTGATATCGCCATAAGCGTTAAATGCATTTTTCTTTCGTAACCTGTAGATTGGGGTACTAAAACTAATAAAGCTATGTAAAAACAAAAACTTGATTTGACAAGCTGTTGAATTTCATTCCATATTAAACAAGTATTTAATGAATAATGTCCGTAAATAAATAAAAATAAAAAATATAGCGTTCCTGATCCCACTATTAAATCAATATCCATATGAAAATATAAGCATATAAAATAATACATCACAACCTCAATCATAAATAACATGATTGGCATTATTTTTCTATTCATAATTCCACCTCGACATTCATAGAACAATTATACCTTAATACAACTATTATTTCTATCTTTTATCAGTTTAAACAACTAATAAGATTGTTTAAACTGATAAATATTGTATAATAATTATATACTTTATAGGAGGTTGTCCATGAAATTCTTTTATACGGGATTAAATAAATTTATGTGGAATCACCCATTTATCAAATCTTGTACTCATTTTACTTCAAGATTTTGTCCATACATGGTTGCTATTTTTTATATGCTCTTTTTATTAAAAATATATTTAGATCGACCACACAACCTATTAGGTTTAGCGGCAGAACCAATAGCAGTATTTGCAATTACCGCTATTTTAAGAATTGTAATTGATAGAAAACGCCCCTCTGAAAAATATGATTTGACACCAATTGACGGCAGTAAAAAAACGGGTCATTCATTTCCAAGTATTCATGTTGCTATGTCAATATCAATTGCTTTAGCTGTTTTACACTTTGGTCCTAATATGGGATTGCTATTAAGTACCCTTGCAATAGCTATCTCATTATGTAGACTTTTATCAGGTGTTCACTACTTAACTGATATTCTTGCAAGTATTGCTATTGCTTTTATAGTTAATTTAATTTAATAACTTTTTAATCACAAGATAAAAAATATTCTTGTGATTTTTATTAAATAATACTGGGTGGGATTAAAGGATGCATATAGTAATAGTAAAATATCCAACATGTAATTAAGAATTAGAAAACAATATATCTATTTTCCAAGGTTCAAAACTAAAATTAAAAATAGTGATGAGTATAAAAGGTAGATAATTTTGATATTAAACATTTAACTAAATAATTTAGAAAAAGACTCGACTTCACTTCAAAAGTACGAGTCTTTAATATATTCTTTATAACTCATTAGATCTTCTAGCAAAAGTAAAGTTACCACTCGATACTGAAGAAATCTTAACTACATCACCAGTTTGAGGTGCATGGATATATTGACCATTACCAATGTAAATACCAACATGACCTGACTTCCATAAAATATCTCCTGGTAAAGCTTGTGATACACTTATTTGAGTACCATAACTCTTTAATTCACCTGTTGTTCGAGGAATACTAAATCCTACTTGAGCATAGCACCACTTAACAAGCCCAGAACAATCAAATGTGTTGGGACCATTTCCTCCCCAAACATATGGGCATCCTAATCTCGAATGCGCTGCATCAACGATACGGTCACGTATCGTAATTGTAGCATCTACAAAAGCCACACCACCTCTATCAAATGTGGAGTTTCTAGGAACAAGTTTAATTTCAATTGCTTCTGATTGAATCCTTCCCCCTATCGTACCTGCTGTTTCTCCATTCTTTGCCCAACCTAACCAACCCATATTGGAAACATGCATTCTATAATAGATATCAAAAAAATCAGACATTGTTCTTGATAAACTAATTTCAATTGCCTCAATAGGTTTATTTTGACCTTCAGTTCCCGCTCTTTCATTGCTAGAGACCCAGTTCTGCCAACCCACATCAGAAACATGAGTTCGATATGTTAATCCACTATTACCATCAAAATCACTTAATTTAATTTTAACAGCTTCCATTCTCTTTTTTTGATTAGTAGTTCCTGCCATCTTACCTTCATCTGCATAACTCATCCATCCCATATCTTGCACATGAGAGCTATATGTTAATGTTGGTTTTGTTAGTGATGATAATCCCTCTGTTGAAATTTGACTTCCTTTAATAACTAATTTAATTTGAATCGCTTCTGTTCGAAGTGCAAGTCCTATCGATCCTGCAATCTCTCCATTCTTTGCCCAGCCTAGCCAACCCCTATATGGCACGTGTACCCGATAATAAATATCATACATATCTTTGTACTCATTTGTAAGCTCTGCTTGAAACGCTTGTATAGCTATTGCTTTATCTGTAGTGCCTGCTTGAGCTCCTGATGTAACCCATGCTTGCCACCCAACATCAGCTATATGAGCACGATATCTTACCATACTTTTATCATTTTCTTTAAGATTTAAAATTAATGCCTCTAGTCGCTTACTTTGATTTACAGTTCCTGCAATTTCATTATCATGGACTGTATCTAACCAACCTTTATCTTCAACATGAGCTTGATAATTTATTGCTGGTAACTCCATTGCACTTAATGAAAGGGGTGAAGTAAAAATGCCTAATGTAAAAACTAGCGTCGTGCATGTAAGCATTACTACCACAAATAACTTTAAAAATTTTTTCATAAAACTTTTCTCTGTATATTAGAATCTAATCTGTTATCATCAAATCATTAACAAAAAATTCAATATACTTTTCCTTTCCTGATTTTTATTTAGAATTGTTAAAGTGAATCTATATTTTAAACCAATCCGTACATAATTTAGCTTTTTTCACAACCTACTTTTCTATTATCAAAATATAGTTTTATTAAATATATAGAAATTTTAATAAATAATTTTTAAATCAATAAAATATTATATCAAAAAATAGAAGAGCCAAAAACTTAACTCTCCTACTTCTTCCATATAACTAATATTAATATTTTGAATACTAATATAACCAATTAAAATATTTAACATACAAAAAACAGTTAAATACTCCAATCCAATTTTAAATAAAGACAATATTATCTTTATAAAACTATACTTGCACTCATGTCACAGATAGTTTTTCGAGCATTCTCTCCTATAATGCTTACGAAATAATTTATGGTTATACAATAAGAAAGCTATTGACTATTAAAATTAATAAGAAAAATGTTATAATTAATATTTCTGGTATATACTTTTCTTCACTTAACAACATTCTAAAAACTATTAATTAATTTTATAAAACTTAACGACTTTAGTACAGTATATTTAGAGTTACTCTTCTAAACAGAATTTTTTACACATTATATTTACTAAACTTTAGTAATTACAGCACTTACTAAATATTCTCTATCATTGACTTTTATTTGAATATCATCAGTAAAGCCAAAATCATTTGATCCAATTTCAATTTTTTTCATCATCATTAAGAAACACAGTCCCATAATATGAATTATCACCACATAGACTAATATTATATATTCCAGCCTCTAAATCCACTCCAACCTTAAATACACCATTATTTTAAAGATTTAATGTTGATCGCTCATCAACAAATAACACTGTTTCATTAGATTGATATGTCAAGCCCATATCTTCGTAATTTTCATAAAAAATAAATACTTGACCTACTTTTTATTTCTAGCAAATGCATCAACACTTGCCTCAAGATTTTCTCCATATTCTGTTGTATACCCGGTAGCTTCTAAAACTTACTTTATTTCTGAATTAGTTTTTAATTCTGAGCTGTTTGAGCCACTCAAATTATCTGATTTACTACTGCCCCCAACCATTCCAATACATAAAAATAGTACCAATACAATTTCAAATAGCTTCTTCAGATTTTCTCTCCATCGCTATATATAATTATACAATATAGTAGTGATAAATACTACTTTACAAAAAATAAATTTTATCTACATTTAAGTAAATATAGCTATTTAATATCAGTAAAATATAAAATTATAGACTTTTACAATTAATAAATACTCATTAGAAAATTTGTGGTTTTTTTAATAATCTTATGCCCACTTAACAAATTTATTTTTAGTTATACCTGCATTCTCAAGCTTTTTTTGTTCATTTTTATCTTTATTATTGCCATTAGCTTTACCATATACAATAGCTGAAGTCTCACAAAATTATGACCATTATAATTTTCAATCTTATTATCATCCTTTGAACTTATTGTAATCTTCAGATAAATACCCATATCTTTGAATCATGGTAAATAAAATATATTATCAAGATTTCATACTATAAAGCATATCTATCTAAAATATTCTTTAAATAATTTTATTAGACTCTTTTCTAGACTTTCTGAAACATATAATAAAAATCAACGCAATACTTAATTAAACTTATAAATATTCTCATCTAAAAAAGTTGAACTCTTTTGAACTTCAGCCTCAATATAAGCCTGACCATACTTTTCAATCGCTGTAGGTAAACTACTAAAAAGATTTGTACCTAAAGCTAACTTATTTCCATCTACTTTAAATCCCATAGCTGCTAACGTAGTTGGAAACATATCTAAATGACTGAACTGTCTGTTTTTTATATTATTACTCGATACTTTAGAATTAATAAAACAGTTATATGTCGTTCTAACATAATCAGCAGGAATATCTTTAGTATATTTAACCGCCATAGTATTATGATCACCAACTAAAACAATTGTTGTATTTGCAAACCAGGACTGTTCCTTACACCATGAGATAAAATTATTTACTTGTTTTGATTGACAAGCATAAATATTCTCATATCTATTTGAATAGGTATTCGGACAAAGTGAACATTTAATTCCATCGGTTGTATGGCAATCTATTGTTGCCATTGTAAAATTAAATTTTTGACCACTATTGACTAAGTTAGTTATCTCCTCCTTAGCAATTCTAAATAAGCCCTGATCATTTATTCCCCACTCGCACACTTCACCTCGTTGCACTCGTCCATCATTCTTAAGGGCTTTATAATCTACGATCTTATAGTTTCCATGTTGTTCGAACAGCTTATCAGTCCCCGCGAAAGTCGCATTACCTCCAATACAAAATTCCTGAATATAACCATTTTCCGCAAGAATATCACCAATCATTTTTGCTCCCGGCATAAATTTAGCATAATTACTCATATCATTAGCTACTTCTGATTTTAATGGCAAGCCTGATGACTGCCCTACCATTGAAGCTATCGTCCAAGTAGTTCCAGTAAACCCCAAAGCCCCTCCAGCTTTGTCAGTATTTGAAAAACTAATATTCTCATTGGCTAATTGAGTCAGCTCAGGTAAACAATTAATTTCTTTGATACCGCCATTAACAACATCCATGAACGTATTTTCATAAGACTCTAAATATATATATATTAAATTATTAGGATTCTCACCAGAAACTGCAACACTCGTTGGATCAGCATAAATAAGTTCTGGATCTCCGTCCGAAACCTCTTTCTTTACAGCAATCTTTTTCGGCTCATATATTTCCGTTTTTTGATTACTTTTGCGCAAATAGTCAAATACCCCAAAATTACTTTCTGCCATAGATAACGCACCTGCCAATAAAACAACTCCTAAAACCCATAGATGACGATTAATCACATATAAAAATCTTGGTTTCACAAATCTATTTGCCCAATATTTTCTTATCAAATAGTAAGAAATTAAAACAATTACCATTATTACCAAAGAAAAAACAAGTGATTCTAAAATCCAGCTAATAATAATACCATGATCAGTACTTGTTGTCGGAGCTAATACAGTAAACAACAACTGATCCATATCTACTTTTCCAAAAGTACGATTACACCACAATACCGAAGTACAAATCATTAACGATAAAAATAAAAAAATACTAAATATAATTATTGATACAGCTCTATGCCTTTTACTCATTACTATCACCAAATTTAATTTTAACATAATCTTTAACAATTTCTAACAAATTTCTAACACAATAATATATTCGTTTCTAAATTAGATTAAAAATTTATTTTTCTTTAAAAAAACAACACTTCACCTTATAATATAACTATGGAAAAACTATATTCAACTGGTGAATTTGCGAAAATGGCAGGTGTCACCTTAAGAACAATCAGATATTATGATAAAATCGGTCTTTTAAAACCAACAAAAATTCTTGATAACGGATATCGCCGCTATTGCAATCGTGATTTAATTACCCTTCAAAAGATCCTCTCACTAAAAGAATTAGGATTCTCACTTGAAGAAATTTATCCTCTTATTCAAGATAATAACCAGGATAACTTTAAAGAGTCGATTAAACTGCAAACCAATCTAATTGATCAGAAAATCAAACATTTAACCAATCTAAAAGATTCTTTAAAAGCAACAGAGCGTCTAATCAATAAAAAAAATATCGCCTGGGACAAAATTATTGAACTGATCCGCTTATCAACAATTGATGATAATCTTGTCACGCAATATATGAATGCTAAAAATCTTGATACACGAATCAAACTGCATGACAAATTTTCAATAAACCAGCAAGGCTGGTTTCCCTGGATTTTTGAACAAATTGATTTTTCCACCGTGTATCGTCTATTAGAGCTCGGCTGTGGAAATGGTAAATTATGGGAGAACAATACATATAATCTTCGTAATCGAGAAATCTTCTTATCAGATAATTCTGAGGGAATGATAGATGAAATTCGTCAAAAACTTGGAAATGATTATAATTATATTGTTGCAGACTGCCAAAGTATTCCTTTTAAAAATAACTACTTTGATACAATTGTTGCTAATCACATGCTTTTTTATTTAAAGGATTTAAAACAAGGTTTAACTGAAATAACTCGTGTCTTAAAGAATAATGGTACTTTTTATTGCACGACCTACAGTAAATATCATATGCAGGAAATTAGCGAACTTGCTCAAAACTTTGACTCACGTATCTCTTTATCTGATGATCCTCTTCCTGAACGTTTCGGTCTTGAAAATGGTAAAGATATTTTAAAAAGCTATTTTAATTATGTGGAATTAAAAAAATATGAAGATTATTTGTTAATAACTGAAGCCCAACCACTTATCGATTATATTCTTAGTTGTCATGGTAATCAAAACGAATACCTTGGTAATCGACTAAAAGAATTTAAAATATATATCGAAGATTTAATCAAAGAATCCCAGGGGATTAAGATCACCAAGGACTCTGGTTTATTTATTTGTACGAAGTAAAGCGACTCTTTTAGGAGTCGCTTTACTTTTTAAATTGGTTCAGGAGCCTCTAGATACCGCTCCGCATAACATGTACAGATCATTCCCGTAATGGCTGCTAATGAATATGGATGACTGGCATAGTCATTAATACTTTCATAGCGAATATAGTAATCTACATAGGGAATTTCAATATCCGAATTACAAGTAATTAAATATATTTTAGGTTTGTCATTAGTATTTCTAAATAATGTCTTTCTTTCAAAAGCTCGTTTAAAATAAGTACCGGATTCTGATAAAATAATAATCAAATTACTACTATCAGCATTATTGATATATTCAATTTGATCACTATATTTCATTGATGTATGAATAAATTTATGGCATGTTTGAAGATCATATTGTAAATTTTGGGCAACACTTTGTGATTGCATATATCCAAAGGCTGCAACATTTGAATAATTCGCAATATCAGTTACCAATTTATAAATATCTTTTTCGTTAATTGTTCTCTTTAATAATTGTAAATTTTCTATAACCCCTTCAACAAAGGATTGACCAGGAACCTCTTTTTGATAACTTTGATAATAGAATTTATTTTTGGCATACTGGTGAGCTGGCTGGTACTTTGCAATTTGACTTTTTAACTCATTATAATCTCGTAAGCCAATATCACGGCAAAACCTAGAAATACTAGAATTAGACACATAGCACTCTTTCGCTAATTCGGTTATGGAGATATCCTCCAGAGCCCGCATGTTCTCTAAAATATATTTAGCAATTCGATAATTATTAGAATTAATTAATTCGCTATTGATCGTTGATAACAAGATAATCGTTAAATTATACATACCAGTTCCACCCTTCATAAAATCTATTAATAATTCAATAGTATATCATGAACAGTTAAAATGTCTAATTTTATTTTCTAATTACTACTGTTCTTGCTAGTTTATCATGAAAAGATTGTGATAAAGGATTAAAATACGCATAAATAATTGAAGCGAGGGTTATTGCATACGCTCCATATTTAAGAATCGGAATAATCTCGGCTGTAATCAATAAGCCAATTAATTTACGGATATACGTGGCTGAAACGACAATCCCACCTTCTATTACTACTGCACCAATGATTTCTCTTAAAAACATTGTTTTTGTATCCACTTTTTGTCCATCAGTTTTAACAACTTGTAGTTTACAAATTTTCTTTCCTAAAGTTTGACCTTTCCATATATATGTCGGAACAGCAAAATAATAACAAATCCCAACAACTACAACAAACAGACCATAGATCATTCCTATTTTATAGCCATATGTTTCTAGTTGAAAAGAATATGGTTGAATATAGTCCTTACCCCTAAGAAAAAAAGTTACAGGAATAGCGACAATCATATTACTAATGTACCAGTCAATGACCATTGCTAAAAAACGCTGAAATCGCAACTTAGCAATATCGTAGCCTTTTATCTCTATTTTTCTTTTATTATCTCTTTTTTTACTCATTTTTCTTCTCCAATAAATTTTTAAAATAAAAAGAGATTTAAAATCTCTTTTTGGTGTGTAAGTTTATCTTTATCCTTGATTGTATCAACTTTTAATAAATTAGCTATTTTCTTCAGCTAATTTCTGTTTTTCCATTAATTTAAAGAATGGATAATAAAGTAGCATATCCAAAATAATTAAGATAATAACCATGATTCCCGCTTTGATATCCATACAGCCCAAGGCTGCGCCAATCGGTGCCGGAGTTGTCCATGGAGTCTCAACTACGCCCTTTCCAACAATATTTAAAGCCATACAAGTATAAGCAATAATTGTATTAATTACCGGTACAAAAATAAATGGTATCATCATTAACGGATTCAAGACCATTGGTAACCCGAAGATGATTGGCTCATTGATATTAAAAATTGCTGGTCCGATTGATAATTTACCTAATGTCTTTAACTCTACTGATTTTGAGCGTAACAAGAGAATACATAAACCTAATGTTGCACCTCCGCCACCAAGTGTAATTACATAAGACCAAAATGGTTGAGTAAAGAAATTGACAATTGGCTCACCAGCTGAAAAAGCAGTGATATTTGCCATTAAATACATTTGCATAAACGGCAGTCTGATTGGCTGCGTAATACTTGCACCATGTAAACCAAAGAACCAGAAAGTTTGAGCAATAATTGTAATTAAACAAATTCCAAGTAATGAATCTAATCCTGAAATTGCTGGTGCTAAAATCGTCATGATCAAACTAGGTAATAATTCACCACTAATATTTTGAATAATCAATGATAAGCCATAGAAGACTCCCATACAAACAAATAGTGGTAAAATTGAATCAAATGATGAAGCGATTGCTGGAGGAACTCCCTCAGGCATCTTAAAACGAATATTTTTCTTCAACATCACCCTCATTATTTCAACACAGCCGATAGAAACAATAATAGCAGTAAAAATACCTTTAGCATCTAGGTAGGTCGTAGGAATAAAACTAGCTGCCTGTGCTAATAGATCATTAGTGTTGGCCCCCTCACTAATTGCACTAGTCAATACCGCAGTTGTTGTTGGTGCACAAATCAATAAAAATACTGTGGTTGAAACAATCGCTGCATTTAATCCTGACATTTCATATCTTTTAGCCAAATGATATGCGATCGCGATAGCAACAAATAGCCCCATTAATGCCATTGTCATATTGTACGGCAGTCGCAAAGCCGTTGCATTGGCCTGAGCCCAATTATACCAGCCAATTAATAGATCACTAATTACTCCCCAATCCGGTAAACTCTTTGGCGTAAATGGTGGAGTTGAAATAATTAAACAAAAACCACCTAAAATCGATAATGGAATCGCCACTACCATACCATCACGAATTGCTGCCAAATGACGCTGGTTCCCAAGTTTATTAGCAATTGGAACTAAAGTCTTATTGGCAATCTCATTGAATTTTTCAATAAAATTCATATTTTAATTCCTCCCTTCTTTTAACCTCCCCATGATTATATAAACTCAACCAGTCTATAAACAATTATTTTGCATAATTGCGAAATAATTTCCAATATTTGGAAATCACTAATTATTTTAGTTGAATTTATGATAAAATGAAAAAATAGCTAAAAAAGTTATTTTAAAAAATATAAATATTATTAATTATTTTACCAAAATTACCTTGACCTAATATCTTTATTGCCTTAGAATAGCCTTTGTGTAAGCTTTACTTCTTTATCCAAGATGTTTCATAAAATATGAAAATCAAGGAGAAAGATTATGAAATTAATTATTGAAGATTCAAAAGAAAAAATGAGTGAAAGTGCGATGCAAATTTTACTCGGAACAATGATGCAAGATAAGCGTGTAAATATTTCACTAACCGCTGGTCGTTCACCCGAATTATTATATAAAATGATGATTCCATATGTTAAAGATCAAGCAAAATTCGCTGATGTGCAATATTATTTATTCGATGAAGCCCCATATATTGGAAAAACAGCTAAAGAAGATGGTGAAAACTGGAAAGAAATGCAAAAAGTGTTTTTTGAACCAGCTAATATTCCTGCCGATCGAGTTCATATCACTACTATGGACAATTGGGAAACCTTTGATGAACAGATTCGTAATGCCGGAGAAATCGATGCAATGCTGATTGGGTTAGGATTTGATGGTCACTTTTGTAGTAACTGTCCTCGCTGTACACCAATGGACAGCTATACTTATGCATTAGAACGCAAAATTAAAAATGCGGTTAATCCCGCTTATGCTGATAAACCCCAACAACCGGTAACTTTAACAATGGGTCCAAAGAGTTTGATGCGAGTAAAACACCTAGTAATGATTGTCACAGGTAAAGAAAAAGCAGAAATTTTAAAGCAAATGCTTGATTCACCAATCACTGACGAATTACCAGCTACCATTTTAAAACTGCATCCTAACTTTACGGTTATTTGTGATCAAGATGCTGCTTCATTACTAGATTTAAATAACTATAAAAGATTATAACAAAACGGCCTATTGTAGTGTCCCGCCTAAAGTTAGACTGACTTTAGGCGAGCGCTGCATATTAGCCGTTTTATTTATTTTCATATTTTTTTGCACTTGAGAAGCCTTTTCCCCTAACCTCATTTACCTTATTGATAATCATAAAGGCATCAGGATCGATGTCATAAACATAATTATTTAACTGGGTCAACTCTCGATTATTTACAACTGTTAAAACTACTGGGTACTGATTATGCTTAAAACCCGTCTCACTATGAATCAGTGTAGTTCCCCGATCAAGAACACTAATAATCTTTTCATTTATCTCATTAAATTTAGCGCTAACTATTTTGACTTGCATCTGTGATTTTCCAATAACCAATACTTTATCTAAGACAACAGTATAGATCAGCACTAGCAAGATTCCATAAAAAACCATTTCTCGATTACGAATGACCATTTGTCCTAGTAAAATAATAAAATCAAAACCATACATACTTACTGAAATAGGAATACCTAATTTTTTATTTAGGATCAATGGCGGTATATCCATTCCTCCAGTACTAGCTCCACAACGAATTACTAACCCGATTGCTGTACCAATCATTAATCCCGCTAAAATAACGCATAATAATGTATCTTTACTCATCATTTCATTTTTAAAAACACCTTGAAGAATCCCTAAAATGAATGGATAGTAAAAAGAACTGATCAAAGTCGTTAAAGCAAACTTTTTCCCTAATACTTTCCACCCAATTAAAAACATACTGACATTAAAAATTGAAACAAAGACAGTTATTGAAAATCCAGTCGTCGCATTTACTAACAACGCCATCCCTGTTGTTCCACCTGTAATTAAATTATTAGGTAAAATAAACATCGTTACTCCTAAAGCATAAATTGTATTACCTAATAATATTCCGATTATATTTCTGATATCTTTCATTTTCTCACTCTTTCATCATTACTTTCAACTTTATCTATTTTAAATCATAATTGTTTTTTATACAATACAATTACTAATTAATTCTTTTAGACATCTTTTTAGTACTAAAAACTTTAATATCATTATACAATAACACTTGACCCTTACGTTACGTAATGGTTTAAGATTATGATGAAATAAAGGAGGCTTTTTAATATGAAAGGTATTGTATTAGCTGGAGGATCTGGAACAAGATTATATCCTCTAACTCAAGTAACAAGTAAACAATTATTACCAATTTATGACAAACCAATGATTTATTATCCATTAAGTATTTTGATGGAAGCTGGAATCAAAGATATCCTAATCATCTCGACACCTGATGATACTCCTCGTTTTGAAGAACTATTAGGTGACGGCAGCCAATTTGGGATTTCACTTCAATACAAAGTACAACCCTCTCCTGATGGATTAGCTCAGGCATTTATTCTTGGTGAAGAATTTATTGATGGTGAAGGATGTGCAATGGTCTTAGGGGATAATATTTTCCATGGTCATGGCTTAGGTAAACGTTTAAGAGAAGCTGCTAATAAGTTTAGTGGAGCAACCGTATTTGGATATTATGTTGATGATCCTGAGAGATTTGGGGTTGTTGAATTTGATGAAAATGGTAAAGCTGTTTCACTAGAAGAAAAACCAGCTAATCCTAAATCTAATTATGCTGTTACAGGGCTATATTTCTATGATAAAAATGTTGTTGAATTCGCTAAAAGTATTAAACCAAGTGCCCGTGGCGAATTAGAAATTACTGATTTAAATAAAATCTATCTAGATAATGGTACTTTAGATGTAACTTTATTAGGACAAGGATTTACCTGGTTAGATACAGGAACTCATGAAAGTTTAGTCGATGCAACTAACTTTGTTAAAACTGTAGAAACTCATCAAAACCGGAAGATTGCATGTCTTGAAGAAATCGCTTATAATAACGGGTGGATTTCCAAAGACCAGCTTAATACATCATATGAGTTGTATAAGAAAAACCAATATGGTAAATATTTAAAAGATGTATTAGACGGTAAATTTATAGATCAATAAGAGGTAGACAAATGAAAAAAATTGAAACTAAAATCCCTGGTGTGGTTATCATTGAGCCAGATATTCATGGTGATCACCGCGGTTATTTCATGGAAACATATTCAACAAGTAATTTTCATGAATTAGGAATTGATAATGTCTTTGTTCAAGACAACATGTCTTTTACAGCAAAAAAAGGGACTTTAAGAGGCTTGCATTTCCAAAATGATCCAATGGCCCAAGCTAAATTAGTTAGCTGTACTAAAGGAACTGTTATTGATGTCGCTGTTGATATTCGTAAAGGTTCTCCAACTTATAAACAATGGGTTGCAGTAGAGTTGAGTGAAGAAAATAAGAAGATGTTCTTTATTCCTCGAGGATTTGCTCATGGTTTCTTAACATTAACTGATAATGTTGAATTTAGATACAAAGTAGATAATTTATACTCTAAAGAACATGATCGGGGAATTCGTTACGATGATCCTTCGGTCAATGTTGATTGGGGCGGATTATTAAATGGAATTGAACCAATCTTATCAGATAAAGATAAAAATGGTCCTACATTAGATGAAAGTGATTGTAATTTTAAATTTGAAGGAGATAAATAAATGAAAATTTTAGTAACAGGTGGAGCAGGTTTCATCGGTGGAAACTTTGTTCACTATATGGTTGAAACTTATCCAGAAGATATGATCGTTAACTTAGATTTATTAACTTATGCTGGAAACTTAGAGACTTGTAAACCAGTTGAAGGTAAACCGAATTATAAATTTGTTAAAGGTGATATTGCTGACCGTGAATTCATCTTTAAGTTATTTGAAGAAGAAAAATTTGATGTTGTTGTTAACTTCGCAGCAGAATCACATGTTGATAGAAGTATTACTGATCCTGAAATCTTCGTTAAAACAAATGTTATGGGAACAACTACTTTATTAGATGCAGCTAAAGAATTTGGAGTAAAAAGATATCATCAAGTATCTACTGATGAAGTATATGGTGACCTACCTTTAGATCGACCTGATTTGTTCTTTACTGAAACAACACCATTACACACATCTAGTCCTTATAGTTCATCAAAAGCTTCTGCAGATTTATTTGTTTTAGCTTATCATCGTACTTTTGGATTACCAGTAACTATTTCTAGATGTTCAAATAACTATGGTCCATATCATTTCCCTGAAAAGTTAATTCCATTAATGATTTCAAGAGCTTTAGCTGATGAAGAATTACCAGTATATGGTAAAGGTGATAATGTTCGTGACTGGTTACATGTATACGATCACTGTGTTGCAATTGACTTAATTATTAGAAAAGGTCGTGTTGGTGAAGTTTATAATGTTGGTGGTCATAATGAAAGAACTAATTTAGAAGTTGTTCAAACTATTTTAAAAGCTTTAAATAAACCTGAATCTTTAATCAAATATGTTGAAGATCGTAAGGGGCATGATCGTCGTTATGCTATTGATCCAACTAAATTAGAAACAGAACTTGGATGGAAACCAAAATATAACTTTGATACTGGTATCCAACAAACCATTCAATGGTATTTAGATAATAAAGAATGGTGGCAAAATATTCTTTCTGGTGAATATCAAAACTATTTTGAGAAAATGTACGCTGGAAAAGTAAAATAATTATTATTTAAATTAAAAATTGTTGAACATAAATGAGTTCAACAATTTTTTTATTATCAAATTAATTAAAATTTGAAGATTTTTGGTTCTTCTGTAAAAGAACAGATTTTTGCAGTTACATTACGAAGATAAAATACTTCTGTATTTCCATCTCCAGGCTGATACATTTTTTGCAATGATGGATAGGCTGCTAACATATGTTTTTGTGCATCAATATTATTATCAAGATAAGCAGTTGCTTCAATTCTAATCCATTTTCCATCATCCATAGCACAAATCTCTATTTGAGGATTCTCTTTAATTTGTCGCGAAACAGCTTTAACTTTACCAGTTTGGATATACAATCTATTATTATACAAATCAATTGTCCCAAATGGCCTAACCCGCGGTTTATAACCCTCAACAGTAGCTAAATAATAAGTTCCACATTTCTTCAAGAATTCATAAACTTCATTCATACCAGCTCCTCCTTATAATATATATTTTACTCCCCTCAACTCATTAGTACAATCTAATCATTATAAACTTAGTTAAATCATTATATTAGTTATAATTTTATTCTTTAATCTCTCTTACCAGCATTTATAATAAATAATTTAAAATAATTAAAATTAAAAAAGCATTCCTTTAGTTTAACTAAGAAAATGCTTTTTAATAATTTTAATAATGAATAAAAACTGGATCATTCATTCTAATCAGCTCATATAATTTTTTGGCATCCTCTTCTTGAAGATTCAAACATCCATGTGATCCTTTTACTTTATACAGATCTGGAGTCCAATTTGCCCAGTCGCTTCGATCCAAAGCATGATATCCAGTTCCTGTCCACATAATTCTAATCCAATATTTAACCGGAGTCTCATAATCTTCGCCAACTAAAACTTTCTCTGGTTTTTTCTCTTTGATATACCATACCCCTGTACGTGTGATACGATCATTTTTCTCAGTTGGTAATCCACTTACACAAATACAAGAATAAGCTAATTGACCATCGCGATACACGTATACTCTTTGTTCAGTTAAATCAATTTCACTATAATTTTGAGTATCCCAATCATTTTCAAAGTTTTCATAATCTTTTTGATACGCCTTATTAGAATAAGTTGGTTCTAATTCCGTTGTTAAAGCTTTTTGATTCTTTTTACTTTGCTCACTGAGGTAGGCCTCAATTAATTTACTGTCCGTTTTTTCAGTAATCGCTGCTTCTACTTGTTTAACGATCTTTTCATAATCAAGGCGCCAGCCATAGTCACCACCTGAAATCTGAATCACGTTTCCATTATGAGTCGTAAAATTACGTTTCTTTCCAACTGTCTTATAGCGCAAACAAAATTCTTCAATCCACTCACTCATTGCTTCTTTATCAAGGACAACTTCACCTTTATCATTACAGCTTAACCAGTTTTTAATATCATCTGGTGTCATCGTCTCAACTTTGCCTTCTCCCATATCCCAGTTGATCCAATTTAATAGATAATTATTATACGTATTCAACATCTCTTCTAAATGCTTATCACTAATATCACTAACTGGCTGTTGATAAACTTCTGCATATTTATCTTGATCAGTTAAATCAATCTTTGTAGTTAATTTACTTATTGACGTTGTAATTAAGTTACTAAATTTTTCGAGATTTAGTTCATTTCCAATTGTTGCTTTAACCATTTTTCCACTCTTCGTTGTTTCATCGTATTCAATATGAGCATTTGTTGACTGCACAATTTGATATTCTTCATTCCCATTGATAAGCACTGAACCATTAACTATTTCACTTAATTTATTTTGATCATAAGATATTTTTAAATCAATATCATGGTTGTAACCACTAAAAATCCCAAAAATACTACGTTGACTGCGATGATTTTTATAGTCACTTTCTAGATTTTTTTCAAAATCTGCACTTAAATTAATATCTTTCCCTGCAATCGTAAGCTTTTGATTTCCCTCTGCCCCTATTTCCAAAGCATAACTTTCAATCTGGTTCTTTAATACATTTTTACTTTCTTCATAAGTCATGCTTGATACATCGATTCCATTAATAGATGTATTAGGATACCACTTATCACGATAATAAAATGAAAAAATAGCAAAGACAACAATAACTCCTATAATTACTCCACCAGTAATTTTAACACTCTTTTTTAATTTTTTTATCTTCTTAATAAACGCCAATCTACTTCTCTCCTTACAACAACAAACCTTAAATTTTATCTCATTATAGCACAAATAATATCGGTTTCAATCAATTCGCTTAATTAACAAAAAAATCAACAATCTTAAATAAATTTAACAAATTTAACATAAAAAGCCGACTATAATCGTCGGCTAACTTAATCCTTTTACATCAGCTTCAGTAAGTTTTTTACCAGCTTCAATTTTATCAATTACTTTACGAATATTTTGAATTGATTTTTTATAAGGGATTGTAATATATGTTTTCTTCCCTTTTTGCGAATATGTATCATATGAAATAGCCCCATCACCAGTTACTTGAACATTGAACATTTCCCAATTGGCCATATCATCTAACTGCATATTAACTAATGACTTGATATCATCACTTGACATATCAGTTTCAAAACTTCCCTCAACAGCTGCTAAAATATTGCTATAGTTAGTAATAATTTTCGGTGACATTGCTTTTTTCAACATTGCTTTTAATAACCGCTGCTGATTTTTACCACGATCAAAGTCTCCCGATGGTAGAGCATAACGTTCCCGAACAAAACATAATGCTTGATCACCATTTAATTCATTGACACCTTTTTTTATCTTATAATTACCATGTAATGTTGTAAATTCATACGGTGAATCTACTTCCACTCCCCCCAAGGCATCAATAATGTTTGTAATTCCACTAAAATTAGTTTTTGCATAATAATTGACTTTTAGATCTAAAAAGTCTTCTAGTGTCTGAATCGTCTCATTAATTCCATACATTGCTGAATGGGTAATTTTATCCATCTTACCATTTTTATGCAGATTGACTTGAGTATCTCTAGGAACACTAACCATCAATACTTGTTTTTCCAATGGATTGACACAAACAACAAGATTTACATCCGCACGAGAGATAGTGTTAACTGAACCATATGTATCAATACCAGTTATATAGACAATAAAAGGATTTTCAGTAACATCTGTCTTTGTTGTTACTGCTTCTAATTTT
The DNA here is from genome assembly GCF_014131695.1 of Thomasclavelia ramosa DSM 1402. Lineage (NCBI taxonomy): Bacteria > Bacillati > Bacillota > Erysipelotrichia > Erysipelotrichales > Coprobacillaceae > Thomasclavelia > Thomasclavelia ramosa. The sequence continues at coordinate 72,455 of NZ_CP036346.1, read as the reverse complement.
TCTTGAACTTCCATTTTATAAACCACTTTAGTTTCATCTTCAAAACTTTCGTGATTAGTTTCCAACACACCTAAATATGACTGATCAGCAACAATACAATCTACTTCACCTTTATACAGAGCATCTGCTAAATCAGCATAATCACTATAATTTTTCTTTTCAGGTTCTTTACCGATTTTTTCTTGTACTTGTGCTAAAGCATCGGTAATACTAGATACACTAGTTTTATTTTCTACTCCGATTGTTTTTCCTTTCAAATCTTCAACTTTATTAATTTTTCCTTGCTTCATTGCATATACTGCAATAACTCTAGTTTGTGTAAATGCACTTGTAATATTACTTAAAAAACTATTACCCTGTGAAGCATACACGCTTCCTACGATCAATAGAGCAGATAAAGCAACACTTACGAACTTACTAATAAAAATTCTAAAGCCTTTTCCTGTTCTTCTTTTTCTTCGTGCTCCGGATGTAATCCAAATCATTTCAAGCAATAATAATGCTATTAAAACAATTATTAAAATTGCATAATACCTAGTTGGTAACATTTTCAATACATAAATATATCCTAAGAATACGGCTGAAGCAATTAACTGTATCGTTAAAATAATTCCTTTAGATGTAAGTTTAGAAAACATTCCTTTTTTCTTTTTCTTCTTTGCCATTCTCTCACCTCACCGAACACCTTTTATAATATCATATTGATTTGTCGTAGCATAGGTTATTTTGTTGTTAAATAGAAAGAGCTTCATAATGAAGCTCTTTAGTTTCCTAGCCCTTTTAAATCCTCTTCAGAAATAGTTCCACCTTGTTCTACCGTATCAATGATCTTCTTAATTTTTTTAACTTGTTTTTGATAAGGTTTCATTACATAGACCTCTGTCCCATACATTGATGCAGTTTTCGAAGTTTTATAACCTTCACCTTCTACTTGAACATTATAAACAGTCCAATCCGACATATCGTTTAACTGCATATTCAATAACGACTTAATTTCTTTACTTGACATATCAGTTTCAAAACTTCCTTCAATCGCAGTCAAAATATTATTAAAATTAGTGATTATCTTTGGTGACATTGCTTTTTCTAACATTGCTTTTAATAATTTTTGTTGATTTTTACCACGGTCAAAATCTCCATTTGGTAAAGAATATCTTTCCCGAACAAAGCATAATGCTTTATCCCCATCCATTTGGTTTTCGCCTTTAACAATGTTGTAATTACCATGTAATGTTGTGAATTTATAATCAGAATCGATTGTTACCCCACCAAGAGCATCTACAATATTTGTCATTCCACTAAAATTAGTTCTCGCAAAATAATTAATTTCAACATCTAAGAAATCTTCAATCGTACTAATTGTTTCACTTGTTCCATAGATTCCGGTATGAGTTAATTTATCCATTTTACCATTCTTATGCAATTGAATTTCACAATCACGCGGAATACTGGTCATCAAAATTTGTTTTGTTTTAGGATTAACAGTAACAATCAAGTTTACATCACTTCGAGCTACGGTACTAACACTACCATATGTATCAATTCCAGTAACATAAATTGTAAATGGGTTTTCTGTTACATTTGTTTGTTTAGTTGTAACACTTAACTTAGATTCATATTCATATGATTTAATAATTTTTGTTTCGTCATCAAAACTATCATGATTTGCTTCCAACATCGACTTATATTCTTGTCCAACAATAATAGCATCTACTTCACCTTTATACAGAGCATCGGCCAATCCGCTATAGTCATCATATTTAACCATATCTTCTTGTTCCCCAAGATCATTTTCCATATCAGCAATTGCTTTAGTAATCGTCGTTGTATCATGTTGATAAGATACACCAAATTTCTTTCCATCAAGATCACTTAATTTAGTTGCACTATTATTTTTCATTGTAATCACTGAAACTAAATATTTTTGTGTTGTTGCTTTAGTAACGGTATTAAAAAAATCATTTCCCCTAACAACATAACTTGATGCGAACATTAATAAAATACTCATTAATAAGCTAATAATTTTTGTAACGATTGAACGCTTGCTTTTTAAACCTTGATTAATTTTCTTTTGCCCGCTCCTCATGATAAAGAAGAAAATTATAATTAATAAACCTAATGCCCCTGTCGCTGGAATCAAGTATTTTAATGGTACTAGATCCAATTGAAAGATTAAATATGTAAACAATGCGGTTGCGAATAACTGCACTGCCAAAATCAAATACTTAGAAGTAATAAATTTAATAAACTTATTGTCTTTCATATAAGCCTCCTATATTCGCACTTTTTTACCGTTAAATAATATCATAATCTGTTTTATAATACAAATTTATGTCGAAATAAATAGAAATTTTAAGAATTTTGTAAGAAATATTAATCATTCATCTATGTTTATTAATAAACATGTTATATTATGGTCTTTATGTGATAATTTTAGCCACTTTTATCATAATCCTTCTTTCTCATGAATAATCCATGTTATACTAAAAATAGGAGGAATCCAAAAATGAAAAAGATATTACTGACGATATTATCACTATTTTTATTAACCGGGTGTTTTAGTTTTCGTGAAAAGTCTAATTCTCGACCAGCAATAACTATTGATACTGACTACTTAAGCGGCGATGCGAGTTATTTATACTATTATCAGTCTTTATCATCTAAAGAAAAAGAAATTTATGAAAATATTTATAATTGCATTCTTGATAATGCAAAAAAGGTCACAATCAGCAGTAATGATTATGAATTAGTTCAAAAAATAAATGATTATGTTTTATATGATCATCCCGAAATCTATTATCTAGATTATTTTGAGCTACAAAATCAAGTTGATATATGTAATTATATTCCCAGTTATTCATATTCTAAAAGTGAACGTGACACTTTAACAGCTCAATTAGAATCTGTCCGTGATGAATTAGTAAATTCGATTTCAAGTGAAAGTAGTGATTATGATAAATTAAAAAAAATTTATCAATTTGTAATTGAGAAGTGTCGATATGTTGATAATGCTAAAGATAATCAATATATTACTAGCTCGTTAATTTATGGTGAAACAGTTTGCAGCGGCTATGTAAAGGCTATTCAGTATCTTGCTGAAGCAGTTGGGATAAAAAGCGCCTATATCGTGGGTAAAGAAATTGGTGCTAGTGACGATGAAGCTTATCATGCCTGGAATTTAATTTATCTAGATGATGACTATTACTATCTTGATGCTACTTGGGGTGATTATGATAGCGAAGGCAATATTTTTGCAATGATGAACTATTTTATGTTTGATTCTGATGATATGTTGAAATTATATGAACCTCTTGATCAATATGAAATAACGAAACAAGGAAATTATACGTATTTCAAATATGAGAATCTTTATAACGAAAATTACAATAAAGCAGCATTAAATAAAATGGTAAAACAGTATAAACATGATAATATTGCCTGGATGGAATTTAAATTTAGTGACAGTTGTTATCAGGAAGCAAAAAAAAGATTGATTGATCAAGAGGAAATGTTTGACCTTTTCAATCCCTATACAAGTAAGCAATATACTGTTCAATATTTTTATTATGATAATTTAAATGTTTTAATTTTTAATCAAAAAATCGAATAATCAGCCGTTCGACACGACTCGTTATTATCCTTGAAAATTCGAGAATTCTTCACGAATTTTCACGAAAACTTTCTTGTTATAGGGAACTTAATTCCTTACTTTACTAAATCCCTAATTATCTATAAATAAACCCTTTTCTCTTTTATACTGTATAAATATAATAAATTTTGTCACTAAAACGAAAGGGGAATATAGAGATGACAGACGTTAAAAAGTATACAGTATACATTTTAGAAGAAAACAAGGATTTATTGAATAATATTAAGGACAGTTTAATTGCGACAAATAACTTTACCGTTATTGGTACTAGCGATAATGCAACAAGCTGTTTAAACTATTTATCTAATAATAATTGTGATTTATTAATTATTGATTTAATGCTTACCAACATTGATGGAATCGGTGTTCTAAATAAACTTAAGGAAGTAAATAGTCGTGCCTATAATAAAGTAGTTTGTATTACTAGCTTTACTAATCCATTAATTTGTGAAACATTAGAAAAATTAAATGTAAGTTATTGTTTTAAACAACCATTCGATATCAATTATTTTGCGACAACCTTAAATTCTGTAATGAAAGTTACATTAGAAGATATTAAAGGTATGTCACAAAACGAATCTGAAAAATATCAAAAAATTAAGTTAGAAAATGAAATTACAGATATCCTTCATGAAGTTGGGATTCCAGCCCACATCAAAGGATATATGTACCTAAGAACTGCAATTCTATCTACTTACTATAATATCGAATTATTAGGTCAAGTAACTAAAGTCCTTTATCCAGATATTGCCCGCCAATACAGTACTACCGCTTCAAGAGTAGAACGTGCCATTCGTCATGCTATTGAAGTTGCTTGGAACCGCGGTAATACTGATGCAATTGATGATATCTTTGGTTATACAGTCAGTGCAACTAAATCAAAACCTACCAATTCTGAATTTATTGCAATGATTGCTGATAAACTTCGTCTAGAACATCAAACAAAAGCGGCAAGCCGTCATAGTTACTTATAAGAGCGTAAGCTCTTTTTTTCTACCTAATTTTAGAAAAACTAATCTTTTTCTTATATCAATCATGGAGATCTCCATAACTGACATAAAAAGAGGAATTAAATCCTCGGATCGTTAACTTCCTTTATACTTTGATAATAACTCATCTACAATTGTTGAAATAAATTCAGAATTACATGTTTTACGTTTTGCCCGAAATCCAAATAGCTGCTCTAGCTCATCTTGACAACCACTTTCCCAAGTACATTTTAAAACATGACGAATCGACTGTTCAACTCGTGATGCCGTTGTTCCATAAGTTCTAGCAATACGCGGATATAATTCTTTAGTAATTTCTCCTAAAAGATTAATATTTCCACAAACTAAAACAATTGCTGTAACTAGATAATTATAGCCTTTTAAATGTCGTGGCATTCCCACTTTCATAAACGTATCATGAATTTCCTTTTTTAGAACTGTTTGATGATAATCGTCAATACCTAAATTATGTTTTAATCTAATTTTTAAGATACGATCAATGATTTCCATAAAATAGTTTAAATCAACCGGTTTCTTTAAACAGTAATCTACTGCTAAGCCTTCTAACATTTCAAATACTAGTGAGTTAGTAAAATCACTAATACAAATAACATGTTTTAAGGCTTTTGGATTGTTAGATCTTATATTCCCAATCACTCCAGCACCATCTATATTAGTCAAAATTAAATCAATTACAAGTAAATCACATGTATGCGTAGCTAAATAGTCTTCACATATACCACCATCATTAAAAGTTGCAATAATTTCATAATGATCATTACTTCTAATCTTATTGACCAGTTCCTCTTTCAACAAATGATTTTCTGTTAAAATCACAATACCTGCCTTATTATTCATTTTTAAATAACTCTGTGCCTAATACACTTCTCCTCACTTTTTTCCTTTATCCCATGTCTAAAAACCTATTTTTAAGCGCACTAAAACATCATATCCGAGCCTGTTTCATAATTTGCCAAGAACTTGTGATTTAATATTAATTTCATGTTCAAAGAACTCATTTATACACTCCCCCCTAACTTATCCCGAGTGCTAGTATAACAAATTTTTCCAATTTCGAACATAAAACTTATGTGTATATAGCAAATTAGCTAAACCAAATGGTTCAGTAGGCGTGACGAGGATGAATTTGAGAAACATTTCATCTGTAAAAATTGTACTTGATATTTTTCAAAGAAATATCTCTGAATCTCTCTTTCTTTACTTTTTAGGGTAAATCCAGATTTTTTTAGATAATTTACCCACTTCCGTTCATAATTTTTAATAACATAAATAGCATTTGGACGATCAATAGTTGGATAACTACTTAAAAATTCTTCTAACCGGTGATTATAGTAAGATCTTAGCATCTCAATTTGTGTAGTCAGCAAAAGCATTGATGAAGGTACCATGCACTCAACAAAAACTGCATGTGTTTTTCCACAGTGTTTACACATCACACGCTGGATTCGAATACAAATTTTATTAGTTGCAGTTTTATAAAATCTTGGATAACATCCAATCTTAACAAAACTCCCTTTGGCCCCACAACTACACTCCAGGCTTTTAAAATCAACATGATCTAACACTTGATCATATATTTCTTGAGTAAATTCGTTAATAAAATACTCGGCACTATTAGCAACTGTTATCATTTTCTTTATCCCCTTAAATTATCCCTTTCTTTAAAATATCCTATTTTCATCAGAATTGCAATTATTTAGATAGTCAAAGTTTTTTAATTAAGTTAATTTTAAGGAGCTAAATACACAAATATAAAAGACAGTCAGTTTCTTTTTCTTTTCTTGACAATCTTAATAAACTTAAAAAGGGATAATTTTATCCCTTATAATTTTAAGCAAACAACTGTAGTATCCATTTGAAAAACGCTGGAAATACAGAATAATCAAAATCATTTGACCATCTAGCAAAGTCCGCTACTGTTGTTGATAAAACGCCTACCGTTAACGCTTGTCCAAATGACAATAACAGTCCAGCAACGACTCCAGCTAAAATAGCCCCACGCCAGCCTCCTGTAGAGTTTCCAAAAACACCTGCTGGTCCACCTCCAAAAAAGGTAGTAATAACCGGTGGTGTCAGAGCATACCAGCCAATTGCACCAAAGATAATCGTACACAATATAACTGTACCTAAACAACTTAAAAAACCTAGCATAACTGCAGTTGGAGCAAAGTTAAAAACGACAGGACAGTCTAATGCTGGTACTGCATTAGGTACAATTTTTTCAGAAATACCTTTAAACGCTTCTGTGATCTCTGAAACCATCATTGAAACACCATTCAATACAATTGTAATCCCCACTCCAAATTGAACGCCAGAAACAATCGCATATAAAATTGCGGGCTGTCCATTACTTAAATTCGCTTCGACATAATCAAAACCAGCCAAGCATACTGCCACGATATATAGGATTGTCATAACTAAAGCGGTAGAAACTGTAATGTCTTTTAAAAAGTTTAATTTAGGATTAATATTAATGTTTTCAGACGATTCATTTTTATGTTTTTTAAATAAATTTCCAACTAATGAACCCGTAATAACTCCGAATGTTGTGGTGTGACCATAGGCAAAATCATCACTGCCGGTAACCTTTCTCAAGAAAGGCTGGGCCAATGCTGGAGCTAAAGTACAGTAGATTCCTGTTAGTAGACCACCAATAATAATGACTAACGTATTATTTGGATTAGCAAACACTTCTACAGCTACAGCTAAATAAACAAAGATCAAATAATATGTTTGATGTGCTGTTAAAAACACGTACTTAAATGGTGTAAATCTAGCTAAAATTAGATTTATAAAAAAACCAATAACCATAATAATTGCAATCGTCGATGCCCACTGTTCAGTAAATGCATTTGTTCCCATTCCAGTTGCAACTGTTTCAATCCCCATAATTTTTTCCAGCAGCGTAGCTATCGGCGTAACTACGCCTGCGATTGTGCTTGTTCCTACACTTAGAATTAAATAACCGATTCCCGTTTTGACTGATCCAGAAATAATTTTATCTATTGATTTTTTTTGTAAAATAAGACCAATCATCGCAACAATACTTAAGAAAATAAACGGCTGATTAAACACATAATTTTGAAAAATATCTACAATAACTTTAAATACTGACATAATCTCCCTCCTCTACAATAAATTCTTTTTTTCTAATAATTTTTTTATTTTTTCCTCTAATTCATTCATATCCATTAGATTATTGATTACAATAACATCCTCATAACAAGAACGTAATTCATCAGCAAACGATTCAAAAGTAAATACTGCATCGCACATTAGTCCTTTAGACATTGATAATCCTTTATTCTCAACTGTTACCTCTAATGGTAAAGCAAATTTTTTAAAAGTTTTATCAATATTCATTCTTAACAAAGTGCTTGTTCCGACTCCGGCACCACATACCGTGATAACTTTAAAACTTTTCATTTTTCATCCCTCTTTTGCATCATGTAATATTGTTTTTACTATTTTAGCTGGCTCACTTATGGATGTTCCGATAACAACTGCAAAAGCTCCTGCCTCTATACATTTCTTCATCTTACTACCGTCATTAATTCTTCCTTCGGCAATGACTCTTGATACTCCGGCTGTTTTTAGCTCTTTAATAATTTCATAATCTGGATCTGGTGATGGCACTGTTCCAAATATAATTGGATTTTTAGAATATGGCGTGTATCCTGATAAAGTAGTACCTACTGCATCAACTCCCGCTTTAGATGCTCTGATTCCCTCTTCCACTGTAGAAATATCTGCAATAACAAATAACTCTGGATATTTATTTTTTATTTTATTAACAAATTCTTCTAATGATAAATCATCATAACGTTCTCTTTGAGTGCCATCTATGGCTATACCATCAACGCCAGCTGCAACTAGCTGATCGACTTCATCCATTGTTGGTGTAATTCTAAAACTAGAATGAAGCGGATCATCTCCTTTATAGATTTTTTTAATACCAATAAGCGGAACATCTACAACTTCTGCAATTGCCTTTACATGTTCTAAATTTGTTCTTATCGCCTTAGCTCCTCCAGCAACACAACTTTGAGCCAGGCATTGAATTGCAATAGAATTGTCCATATAGGGATTTATTGCTGAATCAGCATAACAAGAAACTATCAGTCCCCCTTTAATAGCATCAATATTTTTATTATCCTTTAAAATATCTTGATAAGAACGGGCATTAAATATTTTATGTAAATATTTTCTATCCATTAGACATAGTGCCACTTCTTGAAACAGCTTTAAATGCTCCTCATCACTTTTAGCTGCAAGCGCTAACAATACTCGAACTGGATCATTAACAGAGTGTCCAAACTTCACTCCATTTTTAAAAGTTACTAAGCTAATACTATTTTGATACACATGACCATTTGGTCTTGCGTGAGCCAAGGCAACCCCTGGCATGACTACAATATAGGGGCCATTTTTTTCAATAATATTCACCATATCATTTATATACTGGTGATCAATATAGCCATTTTTCTCTAATAGATAACCAGCATAGACAATTGCTTCTTTCCAATCATGGCACTCTTTATAAAAATCCACACAATTCTCTTTTATATATTTAATCATATTTACTTACCTCATTAATCTGGTCTAAAACATAGTCTAGTTCAAAATAACGTTCTATCCCATTATTTCTTATATTCTCTAAAAATTTGATAAAATTATTTAATGCTTTCATGTGCGTATAATTATCTTTAGCCGCTAAACATAAAATAATATGCACTGGATCATATTTATCATGATTAAATTTGACACCATTTTTAATAATTAACAGACTCATTGATGTTTGATTAACCCCATAATCAATTTCTCCATGAATAAGGGCTATTCCTTCATCAATAACCATATATGACCCTGATTTTTTCACCGTATCTATCATTGATTTAATATAACATTCTGCAATATCTTGACTCTTAACTAGCATTTGTCCGGCACAGCAGACTGCAGTCTCCCAATGATCGACCGTATCACATAGTAGAACTTTATCAGCAGTTAAATATTCATTTAATAATGGCTGCAGTTTGATTCCTGCATCAATTCCTAAATCTTTAAAATATTCACTGAAATCATCGAAAAGCTGCTGATAGTTTACAATCTCGCAGTTTCTCTTAACAATACTTAAAATTCCATCCATAAAAGTATCACTTTCTTGAATATTTTGATGAACAATTTTTTCCATAGCATTTTCAATCAATCGATAATCACTCTCTTTTAAAATTACATTGACTTTAACAACCAAACACTGCATTATTTGTAGATCAATACTTGAAATAATAAAATCGATATTACTGAGATCTATATTTAAAATCCGTTCTTCAGTTACTGTTTTCTTCACAATAATATTTTTAAATCTCGAGCAGATCATCTCCTTCATTAAAGAAGCCGTCCCAAAACCATGAACACAAACAATTACAACATTATACACATCTTTAAAACGATTTTTTCTCTCTAAAGCGGCACAAAAATGAAGCGTTAAAAAAGCTATATCATCCTCTTTAATTCCTTTTAATTCCTTATAGCATAATTCATCAATTGTTTCTAATAATGCTATAAAAACTTCATGATAATTTTTCTTAATAACTGTCAAACTCGGATTAACAACCGGTACTTGATTTTGCAGTTTAAATACTGTAGGACCTAAATGGAGGGTTAAAGAATTGATCAATTCCTCATCTCGACTAAAATTTACATTAAGTTTTTCTCCTACTTTAAAGGCTAAAGTAGTTGCTATCATTTGTATATTAGCCCAATCATAGATAACATATCGCTTTAAAGTCGTATATCTAGCACTATTTAATAAGATCGTAATAATAGCAACTTCTGATTGTGACATCTTAATATTTAATGCCTGCATTATTTGTGAACAAATAAATTGAGCATCATGATATCCTTCTGTTTTTGAAATCTCAATCAAATAATCTTGATGTAGGATGATATCATACCCTAATTCTATTCTTGTCAAAGAAACAGCTAAATGGATACAAATATCTTTATATGATAAATAGGTTAATTTCTTTTCACTATGACTTTCAAAATCATTCATAACTTTAATAATGATTTTCCAGTATTTATCGAAGACCATTCGATAAATATTCTTTTCAATAAAAGTTATTGGTGTATATTGAAAGTGCATAAATTTATTAAAATCAATATTCTTTTCAATAACTCTAAAGAAACATGAGCGTATGTCTCTTTCGTCACCCTCTATATAACTGCCTTTTCCTGTTTTTACATTAATAGAAAAATCATATCCCTCATATTCTTGTCTTATCGAAAGAATATCTTTATCAATACTACTTTTACTAACATTCATTTCATCAGCAAAATACTGACTTGTGAGTGGTTCACTGCAACACCACATTGAAACTAAAATATAGCACTTTCTTTCAAACGGACTTATCGCATATACATAATTATCCAAATTCGAAATTTCTTTCATCAGTATCTCTTTTTCTTGATGAGTAATATTAAACTGAATCTTTCCATTTCTTATCATTATATTTTTTTTAATATTTATTGTTTCTAAAAAATCATTAATATCATCAATAACATATCTAATCATTCGAATAGAGATCTCAAAATCATGTGCTAAATCTTCTACTTGATAGTTTTTTCCGCCGCACAGCTTCTTCAATATTTCCACACTTCTAGTATTCATAAGATATCCTCATATGATTCAATAAGAGAATCATACGCCTCCTCTCTACTCACTTCATATAATGAATGCGATTTTTATATTGATTTAAGATATTTTGATTATATTCGTCACCTCCATCAATATTAGCACTATGAAAAATCGGTGGTTCGAAGCCGTCATTAACTAGATTTTCTACTACTTGAATAATCACACTATTTAAAATAAAAGCTCCGGCTATTGTAGAGGTTGGGGCAACCTTTTGGTCTAGACCATCAATAGTAATACTGGAATCCTCAAAATCTCCACAATTATCAATAACAATATCTGCAATATCTAACAATTTCTTTCCTGTTTCATGTCGCGAAACTACAGCTTGACTATATTCTATATTTGTAACAGCAATCACGATCACACCCATTGCCTTAGCCCGTAATGCCATATCAATTGCAATTGTATTTCGACCAGAAACTGAATGAATAATTAGAACATCTTCTTTTTGTATTGGCGTATGCTCTAAAATCAATGTCCCATAACCAGGTAGTCTCTCCATTTGCGTGGTTAGAGTTATTGGTCTTACATCTAATTGAACTTCCTTTGCCATAATTGGATTAATTAAAGCCAATCCACCAGCCCGATAAAACAGTTCTTGGGTAAGAATTCCCGCATGAGAAGCTCCAAAAGCATAAATCGTATGTCCCTTTTCAATACATTGGGTCATTTCTAAGGCAGCTTTTTGAATAGCTGCTTCTTGTGAATCTACAATATTATTTAAAATATCATGAATATGCTGATAGTATCTTGATCTTGCTTTCATCATAAATTCCTTATCCGATAAAAATATTTATCCACTAATTTATCATTATGATCAGCACAATCTTCATTCATAAAAGCCATATGACCATTGTAATAAACATCCGGGTGAATTCCCTTTTTAACTAAAATATCAACCATTTCACATAATATTGCATTTTGTAAAAAGACATTTGGTATTGTACTAGTTGCCCCCACTTTCATAGGAAAATTTTCTATCTCAATTGCCGCATCACCTATTAATGAACAATTATCTAACACTACATCAGCAACATCTTTAAGCTTTACTCCTGCCTTATGTTTTGTCTTTAAGAATTGGCTATATTCCACTGCAGTAATCGCAATAATAGGAATTCCCTTTTCTTTTGCCCTTATAGCAGCATCTACTGGTGCAATATTATTGCCAGAATTAGAAATAATAATCATGCAGTCATTAGGGGTGATTCGATGATAATCAACTATCATTTTTCCAATTTCATACATATTTTCAATGTAATAACTTTTTGTAATTTCAAAACTGCCTGTTGCACTTTGTTCCAGCAAAGCACAATAATTAGCCGGGGTAGCAGCTCGCCAAAATGCATCATCGACTACTAAATGAGAATGACCCGTCCCAAACCCATAAATAAGACCTCCTTTTTCAGTTGTATCAGCAAGTATTTTTGCAGCTTTTTTGATATTATCTTTTTGCGTATTTTTTACTTGTGCAACAACTTTTTCCATAACTTCAAAATAATTTTCCCAAGCTTCCATTTAAAAGCCTCCTTCCTTTACAATTTCATTATACCTAAATTCAAAAGAGCAAATATTTGCAAATTCTTTCAATTTCTTGAGAAGCATTTTACAAGTTCAATAAAAAAAGAAATTTGAAATAATATCCAAATCTCTTAAAATACATTATATTTTATAATGAAAAAAGGAGTTTTAAATTAATAAACTCCGCGACTCTATAAACTTTACTTTATTCAAACAAGGCACTTCCTACCCTTATCATCGTTGCTCCATACTTTAACGCTTCGTGATAATCATTAGACATCCCCATTGATAATTCTGTCATTTCAAACTCTGAATATTTACAATTTAATTGATCAAATAACTCCTTTGTTTGTTTAAAATATACTGCTGTATCATTAGAATCAATATGTGGTGCCATCATCATTAGCCCTTTTACAATTAAATGGGGACATTCTTTTAAATAATCAAATACATCTTCAATTTCTTCTACTGCAAAACCATGCTTACTTTCCTCTTTTGCTACATTGACTTGGATTAATATTGGCATTTTTAAATCATGCTTCTTAGCTTGTTTTTCTACTTCTTTAATTAATGAATAACTATCAATTGAATGAATCAAGCTAACTTTATCAATTATATACTTAACTTTATTTGGTTGTAGCGTTCCTATCATATGAAATTCTTGTGCCCCATGATACTTTTCATATTTTTCTAAAAAAGCTTGGACTCGATTTTCGCCAAAATACTTTACTCCTAGTTTTTCTAATTCATTAATCTCTTCAATTCCAACATATTTTGTTGCTGCGACCAATTTAGCATTACCAACCGATTTTAAAATATTTTTTACTGCCTGTTCATTTACTCTCATTTACTGACCTCCATAGACTAATTGCCCACCTACATAAGTAGCCAATACTTTAATGTCTTTAATATGCTGAACATCTACGTCTAATATATTATCACTAAGCACAACAAAATCGCAATACTTTCCTACCTCCAAAGTTCCTTTGACCTCTTCTTCAAATGAAGCATATGCACCACCGATCGTAAACGACTCGATCGCTTCTTCTCTAGTTAATGCCTGCTCTTTTAGATATGGTCCAGTCCCATCGATAGATGTTCTTGTAACCGCTAATTGAATCCCTTTTAAAACATCTGGGGCTTCAACTGGACAGTCTGACCCATTAGAAATAGTCGTTATATTACGAAGTGTTTTAAAATTATATGATGTTTGTGCTAGTTGGGGAGAAACCCTTTGATTAATAATATGATTATCATAATCTAAAAAGACACTTTGAATATAAGCATGTAAATGTAACTGCTGATATTTAAGCAACTGATCTTCTCGAGTGATCTGACAATGCACAATACCATGTCGTGGATCTTCACGAGAATAGTTTTTTAACGCATTTTCGTATCCTTCAAAAATCCAATCTAAGATTCCATCACCAATTGCGTGAATAGCAATCTGCATCTCATGACGATTAGCGTAGTCAAACATCATTTTGATTTCTTCACGACTAAAAACAGGAATTCCTCGTGTCTTAGGTGCATCATAATAAGGCTTACTTAAAAAAGCAGTTCGTGCTCCTAATGATCCATCCCCAAGCATTTTTAATGGGCCTATTTTAAAAAACTCATCACCACTACCGGTACAATAACCTAAATTAATAAACTCTTTTAAGGCTTTTAACGTCGGCAACTGTGCTTGTTCGTAAACTCTTATCGTTAGTTTATTTTCTGCTCTTAATTGTTCAAAAGCCTGTAGAGCATCATGATAATCACTAGTGGCACTCAAGAGATCGTCACTTTGAACAGATGTTATTCCATAACTATGTAACTCTTTTTGAGCGATTAAAATATTATCTTTTATTTCTTCAATAGTTGGCTGAGGGATTGTATCATAGATCAAATAAAGTGCATTTTCTTGAAATAATCCTGCATCTAAATCAAAATAGCCGCCCTCGACTGCTTCACTGGTAATATTTGCTAATTCAATTGCTTTGCTATTAGCAACTAAGATATGTCCACAAGTCCGCGTAATTACAATCGGTTCCTCTTCACTAATCATATCAAGATCTTTTCGGGTAGGAAAACGCTGTTCATCTGTAAAATAATCATGATTCCAGCCCCGCCCAATCAGCCACTGCCCCTTTACTAAATGTTTCTTTAATTCTTCTAAAAGTGCTTTAAGCGAATTAGTATGCTTTTCTAATAGAACATTTTTTAAACTTTGACCATAATTAACTAAATGCATATGCGAATCATTAAAACCTGGATATACATATTTATTATTTAAATCAATTTGTTCACCAGAATATTTTAATGCTTCCTTATCACTTCCGATAAAGATAATTTTTCCCTTATCTTCTACAAAAGCAGTTGCCTGATTACAACCGTATAAATTTCCCCGGAAATAAATTCTCATAAAAAAAATCCCCCTTTATTTAGAAAGTAGGATACTTTGATCCTACTTTTCATTATAATATTTTGTTATATCGATACTAGTAACTGCAGCAACATCTTGACCATTGATCCACCGAACACGTTTTACCGTTGTCTCCAACTGAGCACTAATGTTACAATTATAAATCAATTTAGTATACGATAAATCGCTATCCTTCATATCTTTAATTGGGCAGTCAGCGCATGGTTCATCATAGCCTCTAAAAGACTTATAGCAATAATCACCAACTTTTACCTGATTAAAAATATGTTTGATTTTATGATTATAATACACAAGTTTATAAGTGTTGGGATCAATAACGTAAATCCCATTTTCTTGGAAATCTAAAATCATTTGAATTGCATTTAAATACTGATTCTTTTCTTTTTCCTGATATTTTTTAACAAGAAAAGTACTAATGATAGCAATCGAAGTTAATAACATTTCTTTTTCTTCCGCTTTATAAGCGTAGGGTTTTTCATGTTCCATGCTTATGATACCAATAATATCATCGCCATTTTTAATAAGACCACTAATTACCATACGGGTCTTACTATTAGCATAAAGTGTTTTAATTGCTGGAGAAACATCTGAAGCCTTGATATCATTGACCCAAAGAATCCCCTCATCATCAAATTGCCGTACATACTCAGGCCAATAATCATGATAAGTAACATCAATAACTTTTGTTAAATCTTCATTCTTTGAACTCCAATAATTATTTACTTTGTATTTCCCAATATCCAAATCTCGTACAATAATTAAATTTTGGCTCATATAATAATGCATTCCCAATAATTCTAGGACTGCTGTAATTGTTTCATTTAAATCTTGACATTTATATAAAATTCTAAAAATATACTCACCAACATTATCAGAAAACTTTTTGGTAGCCCGATCAACAATATTATTCACTTTATCCAATTGACCATCACTAATCTCTAAACTCTCATCATACAAACAAACACCATTTTTATTATTCTTTTTAATTTTGTATAAAGCCTGATCACCATGGTGATATAACTCATCAAATGTTTTTCCATGATTAGGGTATAAAACTACCCCTACAGATACCGTTACTTTAACTTTTGTTCCTCCAGTTCCATAAGCACCTTCAATCAGTTTACATAGATCATTAGCCTTATCAATAGCTAGTTCACTGTTTGAAATATTCTTCATTAAAACTAAATACTCATCACCACCAAGACGAGCAACTAAGTCATCATTTCGAAATTTAGATTTTATTTTTCGAGATATTTCACACAAAAATGCATCACCGTATAAATGACCGAAATTATCATTAACCTGCTTAAAATTATCAATGTCTAAGATCATAATCGCATGATTATTTTCAGGAAAATTTTGAATAATTTCATTTGTTTTAATTTCAATAGCTTCTCGATTATATAGCCCTGTTAGTGGATCTAATTCAATTTTCTTCTTTAGTACAAGATCATGTACTTTATTTTCATTAATATCCTTGATATAACCACAAGCATAAATATCTTTATTAAATTCAATCAAATATAGTGTAATTTGAATAAAATTATAATTATCTTTAAACTTATTATAGAATTGATATTCTAAATCTAATTTACGTTTTCCATCACGATAATTATTTAATAAATTTTGCCGATTTAATTCACGAAGCACTTTGCCATACTCACTAGGAATTGAATTTTCACTTAGTTTTAAAATTGATTTTTCATAGTTTTTACCATCATAAAAATCAATAAAATTATTTTTTGCTATTTTCCGATCAATAACTTCATTCATCGTTAAATTAACTTCAATATAACTCAGTGCATCTTTACCTAAAGCCTCACGATATTCTCGTTCAATTTCATACTTGCTCTTTAGTTCAACAAAATCCGTAATATCTTTACCGATTCCAATTGATTTAACTGCACGTCCCTGCTCATCAAAGATTGTTGAACATTTTAGACTGATCCAGCGTTCTTCTCCATCTCCACGCTTCATCTTTAATTCAATTGAAGTTTCAGGCCTGCCTTTTTCAATCTCTTGGCATAATTTTCTTACTCGTAAACCATCCTCTTGACTGATGATCTTTGCTTCAACCAAACTTTCTGGGATATTATAATAAGTTTTATTAATATCTAAAATTCCTAATGCAACTTCATCAGGACAAAATAGCTGCTCAATTGTATGATTTAACACATCATATTGCCACAATGTTGTATTTGCTTGTTTTAAAGCAAGCTTATAAATTTCTTCACCTATTAGAAGCTCCTTTTTCATATTTGATAATTCGGTTATATCGGTAGCTACGATAATAAAACCTTGCGGATTGTTTTGGTTATCATAAAATCTTGAAACTGTTACTTTTTCTACACTTCCATCTTTATGAAGATTATCTAATGGTTGTAAACCGTGAAGGTAACGCATAATACAGCACTTTTCCGTACTACAATTATCCATTTTAAGAGCTTTACAAGGCTGCATTAATACATTTTCACCTATCAGCTTACGACCTTTCCGGTTCACAAAAAGTATCTTCATTTCATTATCAATTACGAGAATAACATTATCAATAACATCTAGAAGGACTTTATATTCATTATTTAGTTTATCCATTAACTCTTCGATATTTTTGAATTTCAATCCTGACACCTCCTAGACTACTATAATTATATTGTAACTTAACCATTAATAATTGTACAATCCTAAAACTTGCAAATTTTCTTACTGTCCTTATAAATTTATTAAAAACTGTATCTTTTTTAATATCCAGTGTAATGTTAAGATACTTATAGATTTAATAAATAGGGGGATTTTTATGAATAATAAAACACTTAAAATAGCGACAATTGGTTTGATGGCTGCATTAGCCTATGTCTCTTTTACTTTTCTACAAATCAAAATACCAACGCCAGGGGGAACTACATCATTTCATTTAGGAAATACCTTTTGTGTCTTAGCTGCATTATTGCTAGGGGGACTTCCTGGAGGAATTGCAGGAGCGATTGGAATGGGAATTGGTGATCTACTTGATCCTGTTTATGTTACCTATGCACCTAAAACAATTATCCTTAAATTAATGATTGGAATCGTTACTGGATTAGTTGCACATAAAATTTTCAAAATTGAAAAACATGATAATGATTCTCATTTAATAATTTATGTTGTCATTTCTTGTATGGCTGGAATGTTTTTTAATGTGGTTGGAGAGCCAATCTTTGGCTATTTTTATAATTCGATGATTTTAGGTGCTCCAGAAAAGGCTGCTGCCACCTTAGCAAGCTGGAACGCTATTACAACTTCAGTTAATGCTGTTATTACTGTCGCCTTAGCTTCTACTATCTATTTAGTCATCCGACCTCGATTAGCTGGCAGTGGTATCCTGGTAAAATTAGCACCTCATAAATAAGCTTTTATTAAAAGGTAATATTATAAAAAGAACCTCCATTATTTGGTTGTCCAAATAACAGTGTCCATTTCATAATACTACCTTTTTTTATTTAAATTGACTTTGTTTCGGGAATAGCCCAAAGATTCCACCAGTATGCATAAATAAAATATTTTCACTATCAACAAACGTTCCTTTTTCTAATTCATTGATCAAACCATAGTATGCCTTACCAGTATATACAGGATCTAATACTACTGCTTCTAATTTAGCTAAAGATGCAATAGCATCAAGTTCTTCACTTCGACTTAAAGCATATCCCTGACCAACATAACCATCAATTATCTTGATCCGCTCTGTTTTTATTTCCTGATCAAAATATACTTGCGCCTCTTTAATAATTTTTGTTATCTCCTTAATAAAGTATTCCTTATCATCGCAAATATTAAATCCAATAATTTGTTTTTTAGTACGATTAAGCTCATTTCCAATATATAAACCTGCATAAGTCCCCCCACTGCCAACAGCATCAATAATTGTATCAAATTCTACTTTCATAGCTTCTTCTTGTTTTAAGATTTCTGTAAAAGCTTCAACATAACCTAAAGTACCAATTCCATTACTTGCTCCCATTGGAATAATATATGGTTTATATCCTTTAGCTTCATAGGCAGTTTTTAATTTCAGCATGATCTTATCCTTATCACGATTAAAAATTTCAGGTTCTTTGATAACAATATCTGCACCAACTAAGCGGTCTAAAAAATAGTTTCCTTCGACTGGCTCACTACTTCCATTGCCACGAAGTAATAAGCAGCTTTTCATTGATAACTTAGCTGCGGCATAGGCTGTTGCACGAGCATGATTTGACTGCATCCCCCCACAAGTAATGACTAAATCACAACCTTGTTCAAATGCTTCTCTCAATGAATATTCTAACTTTCTAATTTTATTACCCGATGTTTCTATTCCAGTTAAATCATCTCTTTTTATATAAATATTTTTTTGGAATTGTTTAGATAACTTCTCTAGTTTATATATTGGTGTTGGTAAAAAAGCCAGTTCTACTTTTTCTGGTAACTGCATAATTTATCCCCCTTATCCTTATTTTTTATTATATCATAATTGAATAGTTTCACGTGAAGCTTTTAAAAAAAGTACCACGATTATGGTACTTAATTAGGAATATGATATTTTTCTAAATAAGCTTCAAAGGCTTCTTTATCTTTACTGCTGCCAGTACAAATAAAAGCAATACCTTTAGGACTTCCAAGATAATCAACAATATAATCAATATATTCTAATTCTTCTTTGCCACTTATATTAACTTGTAGTAGTAAGCCCGCATCATGTACTTTTTGATAAATTTCATTCCAGCAAGGATCATTTAATGGTTTTGCTCCAGCACCATTGATCCATTGAATTCCTTTAAAACCACATTCAATGATCTTATCAAGATGACGTACTGCACCAGGACCATCTAAATGATAGAATGAACGCTCAATCAAGGATGCCTCTTTCTTTAAGGTTTCAAAAACAAACTCATCAAATTGCTCTGGACCAATCATACAACAAAAATCGCATTGAGAAATAAAATATGGTTTTTGTGATAATAGACTGATCCATCCGGTATAACCCAAAGTATTATTTAAATCAATACTAGCAATCATCTCTTCATAGGCTTGTTCAAATGCTTTGTAAATGTCATCATTTAAACGTTGAACTTCATCAGGATCATCATATAAATCAATTAGTGAGTTATTTGCCCCTCTCATTGATTCAACGATATCCATCATTCCTCCAAGATTAGCAATTCCCATTGCAATATCATCTCCATAAAACTGATTAAATGCTTTGATTAGTTCTAATGATCTTTGATATAAGGGATATGTTTCCTCTAGGCGAGGATGAATATCTTCTAACTCACATCCTTTCATTTCTTGAAACCAAATTGTCCCTTGTTTTACATCAATATGATAAGTTTGACCTAAATAGGCTCCTAAAACTCCGGTTGAGCGCATATAAAAGATAGGAAAAGCATCACCCAAATAAATATTCGAAAAAAATGTTTCTTGATATGCTTGAACTACCTCATTAACCGGCTTATCTAAATCATATAGCATTTCTAATAATTCCCCTCGATTATATCGGTGTTTTTGAGGTTGATAATCTTCATCAAATAAAGTTACTTGAATAATTGGCCGTTCTAATTTATGCTCCCACCATTTTTCAAAATCTTCAACTAACTGTTCTTTTTTTGCTTTAGTTAACATAACGTACCTCCCACGATTGCATAAGCAACTTCACTTGCACTAGTGGCATCATCTGTATAATAATCAGCGCCTATTTCATTACAATAATCTTGATTAACAGGTGCTCCACCAATCATAACTTTAACATTTAAATGTTCTTGAGCAACTAAATCAACTACTTTTTTCATTTCTGGCATTGTCGTTGTTAGAAGAGCACTACAGCAGATAATTTGTGCTTGATGTATTTTTGCTTCTTCAACAAATTTTTGTGCATCTACATCGACACCTAAATCAACTACTTCTAAACCTTTTCCTTCCAACATGATCTTAACTAAATTTTTTCCAATATCGTGAAGATCACCTTTTACAGTACCGAGAATAACGGTTCCCTTACTTTGATGTTCCGTATCTTGTAAATATGGCTTTAAAATCTCGATTCCCTTATTCATCGCCCGAGCTGCAACTAATACTTCGGGAACAAAAACTTCTTCATTTTTAAATTTTACACCAATGGCATCCATACCTTTCAACAACCCCTGATTAAGAATATCCGTTGCTGGAAAGCCAGCTTCTAAAGCTTCATTTACCAATTTGACAACCTTTTTAGCTTGTCCTTTTTGAATTAATTCACTAATTTCTTCAATCATTTCTACTCCTCCATTATCTCAAATACTTGATCGATATCACTACTAATTACAACTTTTTGATTTTTTTCTAAAATTACTAATTCATTGCTAGTTTGTAATAATATTTGTTTTAAAAATTTTAAATCTATTTTAATTTGTTCCTGATTTTTAAGAAAAGGAACATCGTCACAATAATTATAAATTAGGTATACATTATCCTGCGTTTGTAATTGGGATTTCAAATAGTCTGCTGTTTCTTGATCGTATCGCTGACACCACTTTAAATATTGTTCATCTTCATAAACATTACAGCCATTAACTTTTAAACTATAACAGCTCCATGAAGAAGACAAGCGATTTGAAAATAATTGTTTAAATCGCTGTTTGCTCCCCAATAAAACAGTTAAACAATCATGCACTCTAACTAGATATACAGGAATATTGCGTGCTTGTATTTCAACTAAAGCATTACCGCAAAGTCCGTATAAAACAATTATTTTTTCATCCCCCCTGCTCTTATCAATTTCTTTTTGGATATTTTTTGCTAAAGTATGTGGTTGATTATGTTGTTGTATATCTAGATATACAAATTCATAATTATCAAGTGATAAGTCTAGTTGTGAAATATAATATTCGTATATTTTGCAAGCAATAACTTTTATCATGAAAACACCATCGCATCTATCCAATAATCATTAAAATCAGGATCTTTTTCTAAATAGATAACTTTTGTTTGATTACTAATATGTTGAACTCGCTGAAAATCTCGTGTCAATATTAGTTTATAAAGACCACTGATAGCACTATTTTTAATATATTGAACTTTGTTAGCTTCTTCTGAACTAATAATATTCAAGGTAACAAGATCCGCTTTCTCCAAATAATTTCCGAAGCCACCCGCAATATAAATAGTTGTTACTTCATCATTCAATTCCTTCAATAATACTTCTTTTCCCGCTTGAATTGCTGCTTTTGCTAACATAAAAGCTTTTATATCTTTAATTGATAAATATACTTCATCATTTAAATAGTATTTTTTTTGCTTATTTAAAAAATTACCTGTATCATCAATAATTCCTAAACGTAGCAAATTAGCGATTAAA
Organism: Thomasclavelia ramosa DSM 1402; assembly: GCF_014131695.1. Taxonomy (NCBI): domain Bacteria; kingdom Bacillati; phylum Bacillota; class Erysipelotrichia; order Erysipelotrichales; family Coprobacillaceae; genus Thomasclavelia; species Thomasclavelia ramosa. The sequence continues at coordinate 49,808 of NZ_CP036346.1, read as the reverse complement.
GAAATTAAACCACTACCACAGATACTATTAGCATCTTGATTATCAATTGTTTTATAGACAAGCTTATTATTTTCGACTTTAGTCGCACAAACAGCGCCAGCAATACTTGGACCACCACATTCAATATTTACCCCTTCAAAGGCAGGCCCAGCAGGACAAGATGTCGCTAATAGCCGATGCTTATTTCCTATCACCATCTCACCATTAGTTCCCAAATCCATCAGTAATACATTTTCCTTGTTTTTATCCATATTAGTAGCATAAATTCCCATGACAATATCACTCCCCACATAAGCAGAAATATGATTCATAGTCATAACTTCAATCTTTACTGAACTCTTTATAAAATAATTTAAAGGATATTCAGTCATTGTTAAGATTGGTACATCAAATGGTGATACTCCAATTGTTTTTACCTTTTCTTTTAAAAACAAATTAATCATTGTTGCATTACCACAAACTAATATTTCTTTGATTTTTGTAGACACATTGATTCGACTAAATATTTCTTTAATTATTAGTTCACCTAATTTATGATCATTATCACGATTATCAAAATCAATTCGAGCAATCACATCACTTCCAAATTTGCCTTGAGGATTAAAGAAAGACTGACTTTCAATAATCATTCCGCTTTTTAAATTGAGCCATTTCATTGCTACTGTTGTTGTTCCAATATCAATGATAATTCCAACTTTCTCAACAGGTTCGGTAATTACTACGGTATCATTTAAATATATACTATCCTCAATAACTCCGTCTGCTTGTGGCAAAATAAATCGGTCACCCTGATGATATAAATGGCTGCAGGCTAAACGATATCCTTGATCCAGCTCTTTTTTAGTAAGCAGTTTTAGATCATCATGATTAACCTCGATGATTCGATTGGTAGCTTTTACTTTACATTTTCCACATTTTTTTTGACCATTACAAGGGGCGATAAAATTACAATCTTGTTCCTGTAAATATTCAAGAATCGTTTTCATAATAATTTTCACAAACTTCCATAAAAGCTTTAATATTTTTCCATGGGGCTAATGGAGGGATATCACAACCACTCGAAATAATAAAATTACGATAATCTTTACACTCTTTTAATAAATTTAGTGTAATTTCTTTGATTGTTTCTGGGGTTCCGTTACTAATTATTTCCACTGGGTCTATATTTCCCATAACAAGACAATCCTTTGGCATTAGTTCTAGCATTTTTTTTATGTTAATAGCATTACCAAAATGATATGCTCGTGCTTTAATTTCTTTAAAATCATCAATCATTTTTAAAGTATTATTACCACAATTATGGTATACGACCATAAAATTTTCATCTTGAACTGCTGTAACTATCTTTTTTACATAGGTACTAGAAAATTCAGTCGCCAAAACTGGCGATAGCACCCCAGCTAGTGGTTCTGCCATTAAAATTCCATCAGCTCCAGCTTCTTTATACGCTGAAATATAGTCGATCAAAAATTTTGTAGCCTTTTTTAATACAATATGTACCATTTCTGGCTCTTCATAACAATTGATCATTGCTTCACTTACATCCATTAAACGACCAGCCAAACTAAACGGACCAATACAACCTCCCAAAATAGGGATATCTTTAATTTCTGCTTTAGTTTTTTTGATTGCATCAATATATAATTGACTTCGACCGCTTCCCACTGCAGGAACCTTTAATGCCTGAGCATCATCTTCATCTTCAATTAATTGACCAACTACTGTCGGTACTTCGTTATCAGTAACCTTTATTTCTGCACCAAAACATTCTGCTTCAACCGATAAATCCATAAAACCTAAAATTGCTAATGGATTACACTCCTCTTTAATTATCTTAAGAGCTGCAACTTGTTGATCGGTATCATTAATTAATTTTTTGACACTGATGTTTAACTTTGTTGCTGCTGGAAAGGTAATTATTGGCATTGCTCGTTTATTTTTCTTCTCTAATACATCATTTAGCCATTTTTCTATTTCCATCATATTCACCTCTATATATATCATATCATAAATATATTATTGTCTATACAATTTTCTGAAATAAAAAAGTTATATTTCTATAAATATAACTTTATTCCGGTGAAATAATATTTTTAGCCTCTCCTAAACCATATTCAATTAAATAATCACGAACAACATTAAGTGAATGATTATAACTCGATGATATTTCGTCAGCAAAACATTCTGCTTCACCTAAGCAAAGATATTCTAATGCCTTTTTACTTTTAATGTTAATTATATTAATACTTTGCTTTTCACTTGGGTAAAAAGCAAAATAATAACCCCAATAAATAATTTTATTAGTTTCTTGTATAATTGTTTTAAACGGTAACAGTGGTAAATTGTCAACTATACAATTAAGCAAACATTCCAACATAAGATTCTTTGAATCTTCTATTTCACCCTGAAGATTTTTGATCTTTTCTTGCGTAATATTTGGAAAAGCTAAGGTTGCAGCTTTTTTGATTAAAATTACCATTGCCTGAACACCGTTTAAATATAATAAAGTATCTTGCCGGTATTGTTTATTTTGCATACATTTAATTGCAGTCTGCTCATCTTGTATCACTACCCTAGTACCTTTAACATTCATTGTTTCACCAAAACCTAATTCATTCAACATATGTAGACTTTTTCTAATTGTAGAAACGCTAACTTTATACATTTTAGCTAATTTTGCTTCTGGCGGTAAAAAGCTTCCCACTGGATAAATACCTAATGAGATCTTATTAATTAAATCACGAGCTATTTGTGTATAACAATGATCTCTGCCTAATTCTGCAGACCAGGTATAGTTGGGTGTCATTTCTTTTATTTCAGGATATTTAAGAGCTAGGTCCGTTAATGTTTTTTCAATAACATTGATAACTGTATCGTACATTAAACCAAAACGATATTCAATTTCACTTTTATCCCTAGTTAATAACGAACTTGCAACCCATGTAATACTTTTAAAAGTATATTCTAAATTAAAATAATTAATATATTTTTCATAATTAACAAAGAATACTGGTCTTGCATATATTTCTAAGCTGGAGAAAATATCTCGTAATAAAGGATTATGTGATTTATCTAACAGTTCAAAAAATATTCGAGTACATATCCGTTCACGTTCCTCTGCACTCTTATCTTCTGATTCTTTTAATCTTTGAGAGCATAATTGTAAGTCTTCTTCATCCCATATCTGTGCTGCAAAAGAAAAAATTACCGGCATAATTAAACCAATCGTTTTATACACATCGATTATTTCCTGACGATGCTCTAATACATATTCAAGGCCATCTTCTTTGAATTTACTATGAATGTTATACACAACGGTTGTCGCTTTACGTTCATGGGTCGAAATATAGCCCTCTTCTTTTAATACGTGCAATACATCTTTAACCGTTCGAATTCCAATATTGTAAAATTCGCACAACTCAGAAATTGATGGTAGCTTCGAGCCATAAGGAAGACGTCCACTTACAATCAAATCATGAAGATTGTTGTATAAATAATTAAATAACGTTTGTTTTTGCTTCACTACGATCAACTCCTTTATCGTTAAATAGGCACATAATATTAAATTACTTAGATTTATTTATATAAATATAATTTTATCACAAAAAAAATCTTTCTACTATATGCTTATGTACCCAATTATTTAATTGTTTATTTTTACGGTAATGATAAAATTAAATTGATATAATTTTATAGTTGGGAGTTTTTTATAATGAAAAAAATTGGTAAAAATATAGTTAATAAAAAACCTTCTATCTACCCTGTTGGTAAATTAATATATATTTATATAATTTTAATCGTCATAATTGTCTTGATGATTTTTAATACAATTAATTTAAATAATACTTTGGGCTCAAGTACCAATACTTATGTAAACGATGTTACTTCACAATTAGCAGATGATATTTCTATGCGAATCGAAGCTATAAAATCTTCGTTAAGACTATTATCTGATTCAATAAATATTTTGCCTGATAATCAAGAGATTTCTTCTTTTCTTCAAAAAAAATGTAAAAGTTTAGAATTTACTGATTTGTTTGTTATTGATGATAAAGGCAATACAATTCCCGAGCAATCTGAAACATTTGATTTATCACTAGTAAGTTCATCATTTAAAGGTGAAAATAACCTAATCTATCTTGATGGTCAGAGTCTTCTTTTTTCTACACCGATCTATGATGAGAAAGGAATATCAAAAGTACTTATTGGTATTCGTGATAAAGAAAATATCCAAAATTTAATTAAACCTAAAAGTTTTAATGGCCAAGGTCTATCTTGCATTATTGATCAGAATGGTAATGTTGTCATTTCCCCCACTGATCTTAAACCATTTATGCAGTTAGATAATATCTTTAAAGATGGAACAGATACTGATGCTGTAAATCATATTAAAAAAATGCGTAAAAATATCATTAATGGTAAATCTGGTGTTTTTGAGTTTACTGCTAGTGATGATACTTCTTTAATAATATCTTATCATTATCTTGACCATAATGATTGGACATTATTAACCTTAGTTCCTGGCGAACTGATTTCAAGTGGTACAAATCAATATATTTTCTATAACTTTATTTTAGTTGCTTGTGTCATTTGTGTTTTCTCAGTTCTTTTATATTTAATTTTTCTATCTTACAAAAAACACAAGAACTGGTTAGAGAAAATTGCCTTTACTGATCCATTGACTGCAGGATTGAATAATGCTGGTTTTCAATTAGATGCGCAAAAATTAGTAAATACCGCGCCCCCATCTAATTATACGGTTATTTTTTTAGATATTAAACAATTTAAGTTGATCAATCAGAATTATGGCTTTAATAAAGGGAATGATGTTTTAAAACATATTTATAATGTTATTTACAATAACATTAGCTCTAATGAACTTGTTGCTCGAAGTGAAAATGATCATTTCTTTATTTGTCTAAATGAATCTAATAAACAAATTATTCAAACACGACTTGATATGATAATTGCTGAAATTAATTCATTTGCAAAGAACAAAGCATCACAATTAACTATTTTGCAAGGCGCTTGTTTAATTGAAAATCCTAATTCAGAAATTAATATTATTCAAGATTATGCTCGTTTGGCCTGCCGCCTTAATAGTAAGAAATCAAGATGTACTTACTATGATAAAGAAATTTTGGATACCATGAAAAAAGAACAGGAATTAAATGATTTATTTGAGAATTCAATAAAAAACAAAGATTTTCATATGTTTTTACAACCAAAAATTATTATTTCTAATAATAAAATCGGTGGAGCTGAAGCTTTAGTTCGCTGGTTCCATCCTGAGCGAGGAACTATATATCCATCTGATTTTATTCCACTTTTCGAAAGAAATGATAATATTATTAAACTCGACCTATATATATTCGAAGAAGTATGTATCTTTTTACAGGATATGATTGCTCGTGGTGAAAAACCATTTGTTATTTCAGTCAATGTCTCTCGAGTTCATTTTAAAGATAATGATTTCTTAAAAGCATTTGCAAGAATTAAAGAACAATATAGAATTCCAAATAATTTGATTGAATTAGAACTTACTGAATCCATTTTCTTTGATAATCAGCAAATTGAAAGTATTAAAGATACAATTCATCAAATTCATCAATATGGTTTCCTATGTTCTCTAGATGATTTTGGTGCTGGATTCTCATCTTTAGGATTATTAAAAGACTTTAAAGTAGATGGCATAAAAATGGATAAAAAGTTCTTTGATGATATAAGTAGTCAAAAAAGTAAGGATATTATTGCCAACTTCATTGAACTAGCAGATAAACTGAATATATCGCTTGTAGCTGAAGGAATTGAAACTTTAGAACAGTTAGAATTTCTAAAATCTGTCCATTGTAATATGGTTCAAGGCTATATTTATTCAAAACCACTACCTGTTGATGAATTTATTTTATGGTTAAAAACAATCAAATAATAGTTATTTAAAAACAACTATAATGAAGTCCCCTCTTCAGTTGGGCACAACCAGCTGGAAGGGGTTTTATTATGGCAAGGCTAACAAAAGAACATATATAGAAATATATAATAAGTGAAAGCAGAGCTTGCTATAAGTTTATTATCAAAAATATAAAATAAATAAGAACGGTATCCTGTATTTGATAAAAATCATTAATAAACACATATATGATATTTTGCAAAAAGATAAGAATAATCATTATTCTTCAAAAACTAAAACTAGAAATTATCAATAAAGTTTTAATAGATAAACAAGGCCCAGAATCAAATCCAATCGATTCTGGGCTTACTTCATTTTAACTACTCAGATGTATATTTAAATTCGGTAGCATCAAAACTATTGACACCACAATATAAAGGATTATTTTCAGCATTCTTTTCAATAATTGTTGTTTGCAAGATTGGAGCATTCTTAGCAACTTCTAAATATGTTGCAAGTTTTTTAGATGCTAACCGTGCCTCAACCTCAATTGAACGATTGGTTGCCTCTTTAACTTTTATTGTTTCATGAACAATTTGGCTCATTGATCTTGTGCAATCAATCTTATCTAGTGAATTAAAATAGCGTTTGGGTAAGAAAATATTTTCATAGACAATTGGAGTTTTACCACCATATTGAACTCTCTTTAACTGATATACTTCCTCATCAGTTTTAACATCAAGATATCTAAGTGCTAAAGGATGATTTACAACTGTTTTTATAGAGACTACCTTAATTATAACTTTACCATAAGTTTTAACAATTTCTTCATCAGTTTGGATTGATACTTTAGAAATACTACGTGACTTTTTATTTTTAGCAATAAAAACACCACTGCCAGACTTTCTAATTAAAACTCCATCTTGAATCAATTCATCTAAAGCTCGACGAATTGTCATTCTTGATACTCGATATTTTTCAGTGAATTCTCGTTCAGGTGGAAGCATTTTATCTTCTTGATAAACTCCACTTTGGATATCTTTAAGAATATCCTCTTTAATAAATGGATATAAAGAAGCCATTAATGTATTTTTGTCCCGTTTGGTAAATTTTCAACGCTAATTACTTCTAATAATCCCTTTTTATCTCCAGCTAAAATCATTCCTTGTGACTCAATCCCTCGTAGTTTAGCTGGTTTTAAGTTTGCTACAACAATTACTTTTTTACCAACGAATTCTTCCGGAGTATAATGATCAGCGATACCACTAACAATTTGTCTTGTTTCTTTTCCTAAATTAATTTGTGATACTAATAATTTATCAGCATCCGGATGTTTTTTGCATTCTTCTACTGTTCCAACAATTAATTCAATTTTCTTAAAGTCATCAATAGTAATTGTATTATCTTCTTTTGGTTCTTCTTTTACTTCTGGTTTTGCCGGTTGCAATGCTTCTACTTTCTTTTGAATTTCTTTTGGATCCAAACGAGCAAATAACATTTCTGGTTTTTCAGCTACTTTGGTACCTTCTTTATATGTTCCAAAAGTATCTAAAGCTAATAAATCTCTTTGATCAGTATTAATTTGATCTAAAATCTTATTAGCAGTAGATGGCATATATGGAATTAACGCAATCGCTGCAAAACGAATACTTTCAATTAAGTTATAAAGAACTGTCGCTAAACGATCCCTTTTTGTTTCATCTTTAGCAAGCGCCCATGGCATTGTTTCATCAATATATTTATTAGTTCTTCTTAATAATGTAAAGATGGCATCAAGGGCATCAGATGACTTAAATTCATCCATCTTACCAATTACTTTTTTAGGCATTGCTAATGCTATTTCAATTAACTCATCATCAACTGCTTCTGTAACTTTTGGGTTATTAACAATTCCGCCAAAGTATTTATTTGACATAGCAATAGTACGATTTACTAAATTTCCTAAGACATTAGCTAAATCAGAATTAATTCTTTCTACTAAAAGATCCCAGGTGATGCTTCCATCATTATCATATGGAATTTCATGTAAAACATAATATCTAACTGCATCTACACCAAAAATGTCTACTAAATCATCTGCATAGATTACATTTCCTTTTGATTTTGACATTTTACTTTCACCTTGTAATAACCATGGATGTCCAAATACTTGTTTAGGTAAAGGAATATCTAAAGCCATTAGCATAATTGGCCAATAAATAGTATGGAAACGCACAATATCTTTACCAATTAAATGTAGATCTGCAGGCCAATACTTTTGATATAATTCGCCATGATTACCATCGACATCATACCCTAATCCTGTAATATAGTTACTTAATGCATCAATCCATACATAAACAACATGTTTAGGATCAAAATCTACGGGAATCGACCAAGTAAATGAGGTTCTTGATACGCATAAATCTTGTAATCCTGGTTTTAAAAAATTATTCATCATTTCATTCTTTCGTGATACTGGTTGAATAAATTCAGGGTGTGTTTCAATATGTTCAATTAAACGATCAGCATATTTTGATAATTTAAAGAAATATGCTTCTTCCTTAGCATCATGGACTTCACCTCCACAGTCTGGACATTTTCCATCTACTAGTTGTGATTCTGTAAAAAATGATTCACAAGCCGTACAATATTTACCTTCATAATGACCTAAGTAAATATCCCCTTGATCATATAATTTTTTGAAGATTTTTTGTACTTGTGACTTATGATAATCATCAGTCGTTCTCATAAATCGATCATATGTAGTATCCATTAAATCCCAAATTCTTTTTACTTCACCAGCTTTTTCATCAACAAACTGCTTTGGCGGGATTCCTGCTTCTTTAGCTTTTAACTCAATTTTTTGACCATGTTCATCTGTCCCAGTTTGGAAATAAACATTATATCCTTCTTGTCTTTTAAATCGAGCAATTGCATCTGCTAAAATAATTTCATAAGTATTTCCAATATGAGGTTTTCCTGAAGTATATGTAATTGCAGTTGTTAAATAATAATCTTTTTCATTCTTCATATATATTTCTCCTTTATTTTTAAATAAAAAAACGCCCTAATAAAAGGACGAATAATCGCGGTACCACCTTTTTTACACATTGCTGTGTCACTCAATACTTTTAACGCAAGTCAAACGATTATCTTTAACTATTCAAGATAACAGCTCCGGGGCCATCACTTAAAGTTTAACTCTTAGTTTCCACCTGCCACTAAGTCTCTATATGCGCCACTTTAACATCTTCCCATCTTCGCTTTTTCCACTCTTAACTTTAGCAAACTCTAAGCCTAAAGTCAAATTAAATTTAGACTAATAATGTTCTTCCATATGAATTATCTATTATAAATATCTATTTTTCATTTATTAAATGATAAACATATGTTGCCCGTTGTTCCATACTATATTCACTAGCTTTAACATTATTAGCTGTTAAAAAATTTTGTAATAAAACTAGTATTGTATCATCAGCTTTTAAAAATCCCATCTTCTCTTGGGTGGGAACAATAGTATGTAGCAATTTTAATAAGTACTTCTTTAATTTTTAATTATTTCTTTGCTCACATACTTAATCCTTTCTTTGATTCAAAACGTTTCACGTGAAACATTTTGAATCAAGCATTAACTCTCTTTAATATTTTTTTATTAATAGCGTATATCTTATAGAAAATAATATATCCATTACTATCTAAGCACTCACAAATATCTTATTGCTAACATATACTACTTTGCCCAGTAATATTTATAGATAGCAAGTTGTGCCATACTATCATTGACTTCTTTAAAAGAATCAAAACTAATTAATGTATAAATATAATTTTTATTTTAGCTTAACCACAGTTATTATTTTCTTTATGAATATACAATGATTTAATATCTAAGTTAAAAATCTATTAGAAATAAATTATTCATTATTATTTTATTAATACCAATTATTAAAATAACTACTCTTACAACATTATCATATGGATTTAAAAATAGTTTACTTTCTTCCACTACACAAAATACATTACTTTTTCTTCATATTAGCTATGTTTCAAATAAACTAATGTGATTTCTCAATAATAATTACTTAACCTATCTTCACAAAAAATATCTTACAATATTTTTGCTACTCTGTTTTATAGACAAAATAAGCATATATACTTTGTTTACCTTTACAATATGCTCAATATTATAATTCAAATAACTACTTATCATTTTATATATGCTTACAGGTTATTTTTTTACTTACTACTATATAGTACCTATATATATCATAGTAATCACCTCTTAAAAAGTATATATTATACTATGTATTTATATTTTTATACTAACAACTCTACTTAGAAAAGTATATTAAACAAAAAATGTTTCACGTGAAACATTTTTTGTTACTCCAAGGCTGGTTAAACTCTAAATAAACTTTTTGCATTTCTTCATCAGTCTTAGCCATCATATCGGCGCACCATTTTAAACGCTGTTTAATATCATTATTAGCAACAAAATTAGTTTTATAAGCTAATTCATGCTCCAACGATGCCCAACAGTCCATTGCAATAGTTCTAATTTGGATTTCTACCGGTACTTGCATCATCCCTTCTCTTTGATAAACAGGTACACTCACAATCAAATGCAAACTACGATAACCATTCTCTTTAGGATATTGAATATAATTATTGTGTTTTATTTGTATTACATCATCTTGTAAAACTAGTAATTGTGCAATGTATTGAATATCATTGATATACTGGCAAATCACTCGCAGGCCAGCTATATCATTTAACTCTTTAATATTATTAAAGTTCTTACTAATCCCCTTTCTTTCTAATTTATCTAAAATACTTTGTGGAGATTTAATTCGACTCTGAATATTATGAATTGGACTATGTTCACATTTAAATTTCAATTCTTGATCTATGATTTCTAGTTTAGTCTTTACAATCATAATAGCTGCCCGATAAGGTTGCATCAATTTTTCAAAATGCCTCTGTTCTTGAAAAGCATTAATCATTTCTTGATTCATTTAATCACCCCAATCATGATTATATTAAACAATTGCATAATAGATACATTAAAAATATGGTTTTTTGTGTAAAAAAATTCGCTAGCATATACTAGCGAAAAACTGTTTTCAAATCTTTATATTGTTTAAGCGTATCAAGAGTAACAAATTGATAACCACGGTTATAAAGTTCTCCCAAAGCCATTTCTAATCCCTCAACAGAGAAATTATGAATATCATGTAATAAAACTACTGCACCATCATATGAATTATTAATAATAGTCTCTTTTATTTTATTAGCATCTTTTAACTTCCAATCCAATGTATCAACACTCCATAGAGCAATTTCCATTCCATTATTTTTGACTACTGATTTTACATTATCATTGAAAGCACCATATGGTGGTCTAATTAATGTAGGTTCAGCACCAGTAATCTTATAAATTGCATTTTGTGTATCAACAATTTGTTTATTAAGTCCTTCAGCATCCAACTTTCTTAAATCTGGATGATCCCAAGAGTGACTAGCAATCTCAAAACCATGTTCATAGACTGTTTTTACCACATCAGGATATAAAGTAATATTTTTCCCTAATTCAAAGAAAGTTGCACGACCATTATATTTTTCAAACATTTCAACTACTTTTAAAGTATTTGTTTTGTGTGGTCCATCATCAAGAGTGAAAGCAATCATTTTCTTGTTTGGATCAACTTCAGGCTGAGCAGCAGGTCCTGCAACATCTAAAGGTGCATCTGAAGGTATATTCTTATTCGCTAATTTGATTAATTCTTTATTATCTTTATAATTAACTTCAATCTTGTTTTTCAAATCTTCAGTAGTGTAAATAATTAATTTATCTTTTTCTACTGTTAAATTGTTACTTTTAGCATCTACTTTATCAATTCCTTGACTACTAGCTAACACTGTTTTAAAAGTATTTCTTAAACTGTCTCCAACAGTTAGAATCTTTTCTTTTTTTGTATCATAAGTAAATAATTTTTCTTTTGTTTCTACTACTTTGTCATCTTCATCATAACGAGTAGTTTTAAATTTTAAGTTAATAAACTGATTATATACTTCATTGATTGAGTAGTCCATGTATAATATATCTTTACTATTTTTATTAATCTTTTGTTCTTTTACATAATTTTCTTGATAATCTTTAACAATTTTATCTAAATTACTGTTTTTTGTCTTTGGATAATATAATGAAATAAAGAAACTATCATCGTCTTTTTCATAGTGTTCTACTGTTCCAAATTTCTTGTTATCTTTATTATATACTTTATACTTATCATACGGTCCCTCGCGGTTAATAAACCAAAATATTCCTCCTAATAAAATTGCTATAACAACAATTACTACTAGGGCAATTGTTGGTTTTTTCTTTAATTTTCTTCTATTATTTATTGCGTGCCTATACTCCATAACTTTCCCATCCTTTCGCCATACATATAATACGATATTTGTCGAATTAAATCAAATTTATTGTATTGCTAATAAAACATCTTTTTTAATGTTTCACGTGAAACTTTTAAGAATTTTATTTAATTGAAAAAGACGAATTACTCGTCCTTTTGATGATATGTAGCATATACTTCATTTTTCTTAATATTTCTTAATTTAGCAACCTCTTTAATTGCATCCTTAACAGTCATTCCTTTGCTAACATATTCATCAACATGTTCAACAATAGTTTGCTCAAAAACTGTCTCTTCTATAACATTATTATTGCCAGAAACAACAATAACCATTTCTCCCTTTAAATCACCAGCAACTTTAGTAATTTCACTTATAGATCCACGTAAAATTTCCTCATGTTTTTTAGTTATTTCCCGACAAAGTGCAATTGGTCGATCTCCAAGAATATCTTCCATTAATTTAAGTGTCTTAGTAATACGATGCGGAGATTCGTAAAAAACAATCGTTTCTTGATAATTCTTTAATACCTGCAACTCTTTTTTCTTCTTCTTATCTTGATGATCTAAGAAGCCATAAAATAAAAATGGTTGCGGAGCAATTCCAGAAACTACTAATGCATCTAAACAAGCATTAGCCCCACTAATTGGAATTACATTTATCTCATTATCGATTGCAGCTTTTACTAATTCATAACCTGGATCAGAAATAGCTGGATAACCAGCATCACTAACTAATGCAATATTATTACCATCAAGCAACAAATTAATCAATTTAGGAATCGATTGCCCTAAATTATGCTCATGATGGGAAATTAATTTAGTTCTAATATTATAATGATTTAATATTTTAACAGTATTTCTGGTATCCTCAGCACCAATATAATCAACTTCCTGTAAAGTTCTAATTGCCCGATAAGTCATTTCTTCTAAATTACCAATTGGTGTGGCAACTAAATATAAACATGGCTGGTCATTTTGAAAACTTTTTTGTCTATTCATCAATATTTTCTCCAAACATTTTTCTTACCTCATTACTATAACTACCATCTGCATTATGTGCATATAAAGGTGGTTCAATTTTTAATCCTTTTTTTCCTTTATACATTCCTTCAACTAATAAAACATGACTGTCGCGATCAATCTTAGGATAAACAAAACGAATTCTTTTTGGTTCAATATCATACTTTTGCATTAAATTCAAAATATCAATCATCCGATCGGGACGATGAACCATGGCAAACTTTCCCTTATTATCAAGTATTCGAGCAGCACTCTTTATAATTCCTTCTAGATTAATCTTAATTTCATGGCGCGCAATTGTTAAATATTCATTTTCATTTAAATTACTATCCTCATCTACTTTGAAAAAAGGTGGATTACAAATAACTAGGCCAACTTTTTTAGCATCTTTAACATATTCTGCAATATCAGCGTGAACAATATTAATCTGTGTTTCTAAATTATTTAATTCAATATTCTTAATTGCTAAATCAACTGCTTCTTTTTGGATTTCTATCCCAGTAATCGGACGATTGGTTCGCTGTGATAATAGTAACGGAATTGCCGCATTATTAGTACCAAAATCAATAATTTGTTTAACATCTTTAGTTATGGTGCAAAAATTAGCTAATAAAACAGTATCCAAAGAAAAATTAAACATATCTTTTCTTTGGATAATTTTCATATTATTATAAGCTAATAAATAATTTAATACTTCTTGATCAGACATTATTTATTATCTTTTTGTTTAAACTTAATTTCATCAAGATTAACAAAGATAATTGCACCACCATTATCGATCTTAACAAGATCATTAATAACATTAAGTCCTAATACTTTAACATCTTTTCCTTCATATTTTACTCGACTGCCAATTTTAGGAAAACGTTGTTTCTCAATTGTATAAACTTCATCTTCATACTTAAGACAGCACATCAAACGACCACAAGCTCCAGATATTTTCTCAATATTAATAGCTAGCATTTGATTTTTTGCCATATTAATTGATACTCCATTAAATTCACCAAGTAATGATGTGCAGCAAAGTGGTAATCCACAAGTTCCCATCCCACCTATTACTTTTGCTTTATCTCTTGGTCCTATTTGTCGTAATTCAATACGACATCTAAATACCGTAGCTAATTCTTTTAATAATTCTCTAAAATCTACCCGTACATCTGATGTATACATAAAAATCACTTTTGCCTTATCTAGTGTAAATTCGCAATTAGTTAATTGCATGTCTACATCATAACGTGAAATAATATCACGGCAAGTAACTAGAGCTTCTTGGGCATCAATTATATTTTTCTTATAGGCTTCAATATCACGTTGTGTCGCTTTTCTTGTGATTTTTTTTAATTCTGTATCTAAATTAAATTCACTTATTGATTTTAATGACTGTGAAATCTCACCAAGTTCTACTCCACGTGCTGTTTCAACTACTACTTTATCACCTTTATCTAATTCGATATCTGTTGAAAAATAATAAACTTTACCAGCACTTTTAAATTTAACACTTGCCAATTTAATTTTTTCCATAATATCTCCCTTCTATAGTCTATACATCATACTATCCATCAGCATCGGTACATTAGCATTGCTTTCGATAGTATAAATAGTTTCTAAAATAATTTCTATTTGTTTAATCAATTGACTCTCATCAATTTTTATATTTCTCAAAAATTCTTGATGTTCACAATATACAATATCATCAGTATGTTTCACGTGAAACATATCTTTCATCGCTAATACTAACATATTTAAAAACAATTTTATATCATCACGCTCTTTATATTTTTTTAATAAATTAGTCTGAGTATTAATAATCAAATTAGCTCTCTTTAAAAATAAATCCTCAATAAAATTTATTACTTGCAATTGCATATATTCAAAGCGTTCATCGTATAAAGTCTTAGCTTCTTCTATACTAGGGGCCAAATAAGCTAAAATATGAGCAGATTCCTTAGTAATGCCATCTTGGCACAAAGCACCAATTATAACCTCTTTGCTATCAGGCTTGATATCAATTACCTGACATCTAGATAAAATAGTTGGTAATACCCGACTAGCATTATTAGCAGTAAAAATTGCATAAATCCCCTCGGTTGGCTCTTCAAGCATCTTAAGTAACGTATTCATCGCTTCTTTTGTAGCATATTCAATATTCTCAATTATATATATCTTAGCTTTTCCTTCTAAAGAAGACTTTTTAAAGGTATCTTGAATCAGTTCAATATTACCCTTTTTTATAGAATTATCTTTACCATTAAATCGAATAATATCACTATATTTATTTTCTTTAACTTTACGACAATCATTACAATTTTCGCAAGCTAATGTTTCATCACAAATCAATGACATTGCAAGATAAGTCAAAGGAATGTTAGTATTATTTCCAATTAATAAAAAAGCATGCGGAATCCGTTGTTGTGAAAATTCATTTTTTATTAAATTATAAAAAATCGGTTGATTCTTTTCTATGTACTCTTTCATAATTTACTCTTAATTACATTTATCACTTGCGCAACAACTTCATCGATTGTCTTACTTGCATCAATTTTAGTAATTCGCTCAGCATACTTTTCACAAATCGTCATATAACCATTATAAACATCTTTATGAAAATCATCAGATTCTAAATCTAAGCGATCTGCCACTCGCTCACCGTTATTGATCCGAGCTAGTCCTACTTCATATGGCAAGTCAAAGAAAATAGTAGCATCAGGTTTAATATTACCAATTGCAAACTGATTTATCTGATAAACTTCCTCTATTCCTATTTTTCTCCCTACACCTTGATAGACCAATGAACTATCAACAAAGCGATCACAAATTACAATATATCCATCGTTCAAAGCCGGAGCTACTTTTTCAACTAAGTGTTGACGTCGAGCTGCTGCATATAATAATGCCTCTGTTCGTGCGTCCATTGTAATATTATTAGTATCTAAAATAATCTTCCTTATTTGTTCAGCTATATCAATTCCACCAGGCTCTCTAGTTAATAATACTTTATATCCTTCCATTTGGAGCTGTTCAACAACTATTTTTGACACAGTTGTTTTTCCACTACCATCTGGTCCTTCTAACGTAATGAATTTACCCTTCATTTTATCTTCCTTTCAATCTTTAAATCAAAAACAATTCACACTAAATTATACCATATGTGTGGTTTTGTTACAATTTAATAGTTTTTTAGCACTCTATACTTGACAGTGCTAAAAAATGTATTATAATATAAGTGTAATCCAAAGGAAGTATCGATTACATGAAGTAATTTCAATTTTGTATTATTAACAAAGGAGATGGTTTATATGAAATTACTACCTGGTTTTGCTACTTTTGATGATGTTTTTGAAAATATGTTTAGTGATCCTTTTTTCAAAGGAACAAGTACTCATATGCGAACAGATGTAAAAGAAGTAGACGATAATTATGTACTTGATATGGAGTTACCTGGTTTTGATAAAAAAGATATCTCCATCGAACTAAAAGATGGTTATTTAAATATTACAGCTAATAAATCTACTGATGGAAAGGAAACTGATAATCAAGGAAATATCATTCGTCAAGAACGTTTTACTGGTACTTGTTCAAGAAGTTTCTACATTGGGGATGAAGTTAAACAAGAAGATATCCGAGCTAGTTATGATAATGGTGAGTTAAAGATTACATTACCTAAAAAAGCTCCAAAAGAAATTACAACAAACACATATATTCCTATTGAATAAAAAATCCGGTTCCCGGATTTTTTATAATAATGAGATGATATAAATTACAATAATTCCTGGTAAGGATAACATTGAGAGTACAAATATATTAATAAAGTTATAGCTAAAATAATTATTTGTTAAAATATTTAAAATCAATAAAATTACAAAAGCTCGAGTAATTACAAATAAAACTCTACGCATAAAAAGACACCTCATATAAATATATGAGGCGTTTATATTTTCTTTCTTCCTTCTAACGATTTTAACAATGTTAATTCATCAGCATAGTCAATATTACTTCCTATTGGTAATCCGTTAGCGATTCTACTAGTATTAATATTCTTTTTTGATAATAATTTAGCTAAATATAAAGCTGTAGTTTCTCCATCACGAGTTGGATTGGTCGCAATAATTACTTCTTTAATCGAGTCGTCTAAACGCTCAAATAAACTTGCAATATTTAAATCATCCATTGTTTTACCATCCATTATTGACATAGCGCCATGTAAGACATGATATAAGCCATGATATTCTTTTACTTTTTCCATCGCAAAAACATCCTTAGGATCCTCAACAATACAAATAGTCGTCTGATCACGGTCTGGATCTTGACAAATATCACAAATTTCACCTTCACATATATGACCACATTTTTTGCAATAATGAATTTTGGTTTGAATACTGCCAATTGCTGCAGAAAATTCATCTACATATTTTTTATCCATTGATAAAACATGATATGCTAATCGTTCTGCACTTTTTCCACCAATACCTGGCAAACGCTTAAAACAATCAACTAAATCTTGGAATGCTTGGGGATAATTCATCGTAACCTCCTTTTATTCTTCAAACTCAACCAAATCACCAAATAACTCAACCGCCATAGCTTGAGCATCATTTAGTTCAGCTCTCTTTTCTTTAAATTCACCAATATGATGTAAAACAATTGGCTCAGGTGCGGGTAATGTTCCCGCCCGATTCATATCAATATACTTTGAGCGCATATCTGGCCAAAGTGAATTTTTAATTGCAATAAAATCATAATTTTCACCAAGAACCTCTTTTAAAAAATTCTTTAACTGATAATAATTTTGAGTTTCATTCACCTCATTAACATTTGGTTGATGCTCAAAAGCTACAATTATTCCTCCTGGGGCAGCAGCAACTGGCTTACCATCACATAACATTGAGGCAAATTTAGCAGTATTTAAATTGAATCGATATCTAGCAATAACTGTCCATTTTTCTTTAATATCATTTAAAACCCGGCGATCAGCTTGAACTAAAATATTTAAAATATCACTAAAAGACACCTCAATATTTTCTGGTGATTTATTTACAATAATATTCTCATCAATTTCCTGGGAAATATCTTCCCCAACAGGCAAAGAAACATCACTATTACTTATAACTGTTTCCAGAGTTCCCTCAGCAACTTCTTCAGGAACCACCGTTTCTGTAATATCATCAGCCTTAGCTTTTAATTCTTCAGGAATACTTTCTTCAATTTCCGGATCATATTCAATAACCCCTTTATTTAACTCTTCCTCGATAATCTCATCTTCAATTACTTCTTCTGGAAGTGAATCTGTTTCCTCAACCACAGGTATCGCTTTAGCAGTATCTTTTACAGGTAAAATATTTACCTGTTCAATTGCTTTAGAATTATCAATTGCTAATTTATTTTCTTCTTTAATACGATTACATATTTTAAGCATAGCCAATTCAAAATATGTATTAGCATCTAAAGATTGACTGTAATGACTGCTAGCTTCAATTAATATATCAATAATTTCAAAAGCTTCTTCTACCAAAATATACGGTGCCAAATTATCAACATCTTGCTGTGTTAAAACGAATAAAATTGAAACATCTTGAGTATTTTTATAAATGATAATATCCTTTAATACATCAACTAAATCAAAAGTAAGCCGCTTAATATCGATACTGCCACTTAACATATTATCAAGGGAAGTCAAAACCCCTTTTATATCTTTAGATAATAATTGTTTAATAAATGAAATTTTATTATCCATTGATAGCAAGCCATATACCATATTAACACTTTCAACCGTCAACTCATTATTATACGCCAAACATTGTTCAAGTATACTTAAAGCATCCCGCATTCCACCTTCAGCTAATTTAGCAACACTTTCAAGTGCAGATAATTCATATTTTTTATTTTCAGATTTTAAGACATATTCCAATCTTGAAATAATATCATGGTTTTCTACTTTCTTAAAATCAAATCGTTGACATCTAGAAATAATTGTTGGCAAGATTTTATGCGGTTCTGTAGTTGCTAAAACAAAAACAATATGAGCTGGTGGTTCTTCTAAAGTTTTTAATAGCGCATTAAAAGCACCAGTTGACATCATATGAACCTCATCAATAATATATACTTTGTATTTACCATTAATTGGTGCATATTTTACTTTATCAATCAAGTCTCGAACTTCATCAACCCCATTATTGCTCGCAGCATCAATTTCAATAACATCAGGATGTTCCCCAACAGTAATAGCCTTACAATTAGGACATTGATCACATGGAGGATTTTCACCAGTACAATTTAATGCTTTGGCTAAAAGTTTAGCTACTGTTGTTTTCCCTGTTCCACGTGGTCCGGCAAATAAATAAGCATGTGAAATTCTATTTTCTTTAATAGCATTTTTCAAAGTTGTTACAATATGTTCTTGACCGGCAACTTCTCCAAATGTTTGGGGCCGATATGACCGATATAAAGCTTTATATGACATCACTAATCACTCCTCATTCTTATTTATTATACTATATTATCTAATAAAAAGGATAAAAGAATTAACTTTTATCCCGCTTACGTTTGTTTTTAAAATAATCCTTTATCACTTTTGAGCATTTATCTCCTAATACCCCGGAGACAATCACGGGCTGATGATTAACAGGAATATCCGATTGATAAATCGTAGTTAGGGCTAACCAGCGTGATTCAAAAGCACCAAATACAACTCGCTGAATTCGACTATTAATTATAGCACCAGAGCACATTACACAAGGTTCAAGAGTCACATATAATGTACACTCATCAAGATACCATGAGTTTAATGTTCGACAGGCTTCTTCAATTGCTATTATCTCAGCATGTGCCGTTGCTCTTTTACTGGTTTCACGAAGATTGCGTCCACATGCAATAATCTTTCCATCTTTAACTATCACTGCTCCTACTGGCACTTCATCCATATCTAAACATTTTAAAGCCTCTTGATATGCAATTTCCATAAATTCAAGATCTTGATCCATGACTTTCTCCTTTATACAAAAAACCACTACACATAGACGGGGATTCTTAATGCTGCTACCTTCCGGTCCTGACATGGTTCGAAGCCGCCTATTGTAATGGCAAGTATGATTATACCGTATCTATATAATAAATTCAATCATTTTTAATATTGAATCTATAAAATTATTTTCAATTTACAACATACCTTAAAAATATTGATCACTAATATAAATTATAAATTTCTCACTACATTTTAATCACTATTTTTTCTAAACCATAATTAACCATAAATAAAATTTATTTTGGTACAATTATAACTAATTCTAACGATAGTTATTTTCTATACTAACAACTGTAGTCAGGATAGTTTTAAATAGTTTTTTCAATCCTTTCTCTAATTGACTACTCTTCATGATATCCTTTCCCTGATATCAATATAAAAACAGATAGTTTTCCCTCTATCTGAATGATAGAAACAAGTAGCTTTCCCTCTACTTGTTTTTATTTTAAATATAAATTCATTAAATAAGTATCATAATATTTTAAATACACATATATTTGTCATATGTTCTGATGATTTCAAAGTCTAATTTATTAGATAATCGTACCGCTTTATCATTGTTAATTACTTAATACCAATAATCCTTTAACACTGATAATACTTTCATTCCTTCAAGTGAATGATCACCAATTATTTTACTATCGTCTTCAACAAGTAATATTAATGAATTCAAATAATTTTTTCAATTTTATCTGTTTCATTAAAATCAAACTCAACAATTACAAAATTTACATGTTTACTCTCGCTATGACAATTAGAGTAAATAAAAACCACGCCTAAAAGACGTGGTTTTCTCTGAGGCTATAAGCCTATATTGCTTGCTCGCGTCTCAAGGCGCTGCTTTCTCTTCGTTCAAGCTATCGCTTTTGACTCTCGCCATCCCTCAAAGGGATTTATTTCCTCCTTTCTCCTTTTGTTATCTTCTTCTCTCTTTTTTGTTTTCTTTCTTCATTTCTTTATCTTCAAATGGATTTTGATATTCTTTTACACTCAATTTATCCATTGCTATATCATGTCCCTCTTGTTCCCTTATATATTTTGCGACTGTTTGATCATTTAGTCCTACTGTACTCACATAATATCCTTCTGACCAAAAATGTCTATTTCCATATTTATATTTCAAATTTGCATGTCGATCAAATATCATTAATGCTGACTTACCTTTCAAATACCCCATAAATGATGATACACTTAACTTTGGTGGTATCATTACCAACATGTGTACATGATCTGACATCAAATGCCCCTCTATAATTTCCACCCCTTTATATTGACATAATCTTATTATTATTTCTCTTATATCATTTCTAAGTTGATTATATATCACTTTTCGTCTATACTTTGGTGTGAAGACGATGTGATATTTACACATCCACTTCGTATGTGCCAATGAATTTGTTTTTTGTGCCATACTTAATCACCTTTCCTTTCTTATAATGACAGCTTGAACAACTCCATTATATCGGAAAGGTGATATCTTTGTATAACTTCTTTATTGCTCCACCCGCATAGCAGGTGGTTTTTTATTTCGCATACTTCGTATGCTCAACTGACTTAAGTCTATATGTTCAAATTTTCAATTTGAACAGGTAATAAA
Organism: Thomasclavelia ramosa DSM 1402; assembly: GCF_014131695.1. NCBI lineage: Bacteria > Bacillati > Bacillota > Erysipelotrichia > Erysipelotrichales > Coprobacillaceae > Thomasclavelia > Thomasclavelia ramosa. The sequence goes on along the minus strand of NZ_CP036346.1, from coordinate 27,888 downwards.
AAACAAATAGAGTTATTGCCCTATTTGTTTCTTATAAATATAAATTCATAAGATAAGCATCCACATAATGATCATCGATTTTCATAAAATTTTCATATGTTCCGATTACCTCAAAACCATACTTTTGATATAAAGCAATAGCATTTTCATTACTCGTAACAACTTCTAATTCGATAATTTCAATACTTGCTTCAGCAGCATATCCAATTATAATAGCGACTAACTTACTACCTATTCCTTGATGCCAATAACTTTTTAAAACACTTACACCCATTTGCGCTCGATGGCTTAATCGTGTCTTTTGATTACCACTTAGTGTGGCAATTCCAACAATTTCATCGCCATCTTTGGCAACTATCATTACGGAATTAGGATCTTCGTGAATTTCCTTGATTAACTGCATCTCCTGTACTTCATTCAAAATACATTCATTCAAACCAAAAGTTAAGTTATCACTTTGGCCAGCTACCACATTCAAATAATTAATTATTTTCAATGCATCACTAGGTACTGCTTCTAAATATTCAATTTCCATTCAATCACCTTCTTGTAAGATGATTATAGCATATTTACTTCTTTAAACGTATCTTTGTGACAATTTGTGTAGCAAGATATACCAATAAAGTAAAGCCGAAGATAATTAGCATATCAATTAAAATAGGTTTAATTGATCCAAAACTAAAATCAGTTAATTTAATAATTTCATTATTTGCTTTAATAAACCAATATGATGGTAAAAATTTTGCTAAACTTAAAACAAAAGGACTTAACATACTTTGTGGTACAAATGCTCCACAAATAAAACTCGAACCCATACCAAAGAGATTTCCTACACCACTTAAAATTTCTCGATTACTTGTAAATTTAGCAATCATAAAACTAAACGCTTGAATAAATATCATTAGAACTAGTGAATTAAGTACTAAAAATAATCCATTCATTGTCAACATCGCATCTTTATAAAGAATAAAACTGAATCCCACATATAATAGCCAGATAGCTAATCCAACTGTATAATTACCTAACATTAGCTGACGATTCATACTTTTATAACTAACTGGTGAAACTAAATTACGCCGTTTGATCTTTTCTTCATTGAAAGAAACCATGATCATTGTCACAATTACCATTGTTATTGTTATTAACATATAATTAGAGAAATTATAATAAGTTGCCGGCATTGTAAAATCAACCTCATTTTGTTTATCTAACATCCCCACTTCAACTTTTTTATTTAAATCTTCTTTAATTAACTTACTTAACTCAGTATCACTAATTCCTGCTTTTAAATATAAATTAGCTGTATTTAAATATTTATTCAAAAGATTCTTACTATAAATACTACTATATGCATCTGGCAATTCCATTGTTTCAATAGTTACATCTTTACCATTAATAAAATCAGTAGTGTAATTATCTGGAATGATCATAATATAATCAACTGTACGATAAAATAACGCATCACGTAAAGATTCATTATCATCTTCTAAACTAATTAATTCGCCATGATCTTTAATATAATCTTTAAAACCATTAATTAATTCCGTATTTTTATCCCGATTTATAATAGCGACTTTAACATCCATACTTTTATAGTCAGTAGAAGTAGAATTATAAGTTCCCGTAAAAATTGCTAACCCAAGGAAGATAGCAGTATATGCCAAAATCATAAGTGTATAAGTATTAGCAATTTTTAGATATTTTTTAAATACTGTCATATTGCTTCCTCCTTGTAAAGAATAGTGATCCTAAGATTAGAAGAACTCCGATTACAAATAAGCAGATCATATTAGTAGTATAACGACTTAAATTATCATAATAGTATAAAGCATATAACCCATCAGTAATTAAACTTACTGGATTAATATAAGTTAAAATAGGAAGATTTGTTTGCATCCAGTATTTAATATCAATGATCATCATTCCTGAAAAGAATGATAAAACTAGTGAAAAGCTTGATAAAAATGATATTTTAGTATCTTCTTTTTTAAACTTAAGAACATTTCCAGCAAAATTTCCTAATCCTACTCCAGTAAAACATCCGATTGCAATCAAAAGAATAATATAACCCGTCTGTTCACCAAAACCAACACCTAATCCAAAGATCAGGTAAGCCATTAATACCATCATTATTGAAAATTGAATAATAAAGGCAGATAAGATTCCCGATAAAACCGTAACGAGTTTTGAAATCGGTGATATAGTAATTCGAGTTCCTTGTCTAGATAGATTTGCTTCAATTTGACTAGTTGTTCTAAGTCCACAGAAACTAGCATTTAAACAGTTCATCCCAATTAAAGTATAAAAATATACTACTGTTAAATCCGTGTTTCCACCAATATTCTGATTTTCAAAATTATTTTTAGATAAATTGACTGTATTTAAAATATTAGATTGTAATGCACTTGGATTTAATGTTGCTATATTTTCAACAGTGCTCATTGTACTGTTATACTCATTAACAATACTTTCCAAAATTGTTTCATCAATTCCTGTATTATTTACCACTAACTTTATTTCATTACTAACAACATAATAACCCGTAATTTTTTCATCTTTTAATAACTGCTGGGCTTTATCTAAACTTGTGATTTGTAAATCAATTAACTTATCATCACCTTTTTCCAATTCCTGCAATGTTTCTTTAAATTGTGAATTAGCCTGCTCTTCAACAAGTGCAACTTTAACTGTTTCAAATTCTTCACTTGCTGTTAAATTAGCAAATGCTAGGTTAAAGAAAGTCGCTAGAGCAAGTGGAAATACTAACGTCCAAAATATTACCATCTTGTTCCTAAGCAATGTTTTAAATTGATATTTAAAGAAATGATAGAACATTAATCTCTCAACTCTTTTCCTGTTAATTCTAAGAATACATCATTTAATGTCGGACGTTCACTAAATAAACTAGTATAATTAACATTGTTTTCTCGAACATAATCAATTAACTTACTTAAATTATCTTCTTTCGTATTATAAGATATATGAATAGTATTATTTTCAATCTCAATATTCATTACACGATCACTATTTTTAAGCTGCTCAATAAATGTTTGATTCATTGATTTTAATTCAATCGTAATTCTCTCCCCAAGAGTAATCATATTTTTTAATTCATCTTTAGTTCCAGATGCAATTACTCTCCCCTTATCAATAATAATAATTTGATTACATAGCTGCTCAACTTCTTCCATGTAATGGGTTGTATAAACTATTGTTGCTCCTAATTCATTTAATCGTTTAATTCCCTCTAAAATATTATTTCTACTTTGTGGATCAACTGCAACTGTTGGCTCATCTAAAAAAATTAATTTTGGCTTATGCGCTATTCCACATGCAATATTTAATCTTCGTAATAATCCCCCACTTAATTGCTTTGGTTTAAATTTAGTAAATTCGTTTAGACTAACAAGATTAATTGCATCTTGAACATAGTTGGCACGAATTTTTTTATCTTTAATATATAAACCACAAAAATAATCAATATTTTCAATAACGCTTAATTCATCAAATACAGCTACATCTTGAAAAACAACACCAATTTTACTTTTTATATCATAAGCAGTAGGACTCATCTCTTTATTAAAAATCTTGATTGAACCAGAATCATACTTTAATAATGATAAGATCGTATTGATAGTTGTCGATTTACCACTGCCATTAGGTCCTAATAACCCTAATATTTCCCCTTCATAAACATCTAAACTAAAGTCATCTAAAGCAATTAAATCACCATAACATTTAGTCAAATTCTTTATCTCAATAACTTTATTCATCTTTACTCCTCCTTACATCATCACTATACGTAAAACTTTTATTTCAAACCACCAATTTTAGATTGCAGCATGGTTTCTTTTAAGCAACTATTAGTTGCGATGGCGGTTTCTTTTTAATTTTTCATTTATTTTTTTAGCATCTTCATTATTTTTCATAAAAACGACTGCTTTTACAAAAAAATAAACAGTTACTGACATAAATGTAACACCTATAAAATTATCTAATTCAATAATACTGTTTGTATATCCACATAAATAATTAGCAGTACAGACTACAAAAGCTATTTCGATAATTGAAAGTAAATTGGTTAACCACTCCTGTAATTCTAAATAATGAGTTACATTTATCAATAAGTTTACGATTACACAAACGATAAAAATCATCACAACTAATTCATTAGACATATTTTGATGATTGAAATGAAATAATAATGTTTGCAATAAAATTACAAACGTATATGATACACAAGTCGTCAACATATAAAATTTAAACATTTTTAATTTATTCATCTTATCACCTACATTCCAAATTTTTCCTTAAAACTGCTTACATAATGACGTGTAATAATTAACCTTTCACGATTAATTAATAGCGCTTCATAACGCCCATTTAATAGAGCTCTTACATTATCTAATTTGTTTAAATTTAGCAATATTGATTTACTGATTCTTACAAACAATCGGGGATCTAATTGATCTTCTAATTCATATAATCTTAGGCTTGTTTCATAGACTTTATCTTCACAATAAATAAAAGCACGATCTTCATTTGCTTCTAAATAATAAATATCATCTATTTTAATTTGATAACTACGATTGTCTAATTTTCCAATAATAAAATGTTTATCTTCAAATAAAGAAATAATTCGCCTTACTTCATCATCAATTTTATTACAACGAATTACTACTTCTAATTCATTATCTTCCTCACATTCAATGAGCACCTTCATCGAATCCCTCCTTTATTAACACCTTATCATATAATATCTTTTTTACCTATCTAATTTTGGTAAGATGCACATAGATTAGCTAAGATGCAAAAAAAGAATGCTAAAACATTCTTTTATCTAGATAATTGATATATCTGAATTTTTTCATCAAAAAGATATTGATAGCCCGAAATAAATCTACCAACCAGCAGAGCAGATAACACTGTTCCCATACCAATTCCATAAACTGGTATCTGTAAGACTAAACAAAGCAAGAGCATCATAATAATCATAGTAATATCAAATACATTTTTTACTAACGAAAATTTTAGATTATATACTTGCGAGATAGTCTTAACCGTTGATTCAACTGGTGTTGCAATAAGATTACAGCTAACTGAAAAGTATACTCCAAGTGAAACAAAAATAATTGCAATCAGTAATAATAGATAAGCAGATAATAAATTTGAACACCTAATTTTAATTAAAGAATCATAAAAATCGATAATATATCCAAAGATTAATGAAAATGGAATTTCTAAAAAAATTGTAATAGTTAATTTTCTAACTAAACAAATCTGAACAATAATTAAAATCAAATATAAAATAATTGAAGCAGTTCCTAATGAAATATTGTTGACCTTACTAAAAGCATAAAAAAGACTAGTGAACGCAGCACCCCCAAATCAGTGCGGGTATTCAAAATTATTCCCAAAGCCAAAATATTGATTGATAGTATGTAGATGATCCAACGATTAACATTTTTATTCATTTATATTCCTCCATCACCAAGATAGTAATATATTAATCAATAACTTTCTAATATTAAAAAGATATTATATAATAATTAAAAGTTATTAAAGGGGAATATGAAATGAATCTTAATCAAATAAATTATTTTTTAGCAATTTGTAAGACAATGAATTTTACTAAAGCAGCACATAATCTATATATCGCAAACTGCAGTTACAAAACAGATACAATTATTAGAAACTGAATTAGGAACTAAATTATTTAATCGCAATAATAAACAAATAGAACTGACCGAAGCTGGTAGATTTTTTTAATTGAAGCTAAAAAAATAATTAATCAATTTAATCATTCAAAATTAAATATTGATTCTTTCTTAAAAGGACAATAAGGTACAATTAAAATTGGTTTTCTTAAAAATTTAGATCCTCAATTATTGGTTACTATATTTTCTGATTTTATAAACGAATTTCCTAATATAAAAATAGAATTAACAAGCTATGCAAATTATCAATTATATCATGCGCTTGAACAAAGGATGATAGATATAGCCCTAGGATTATCATTTCCTAAATATCCTGACTATCAAAAAATATTAATAAAAAAATATTCTTTAATAGTATTAATAAATAAAAATAACCCCTTAGCTAATCAAAAAACTGTTAGCCAAGAGGAGCTTCCAAATATTTTATTTGATGTTAGAAAATTATACTATCAAGACAATTATCCTGAGTTTGAAGGGAATTTATTGAAGATTGCCTGTAATCAAGGTTGCGCAATTTTGCATGCCTTTACAAAAGATAATTGCTATAACGATTATCTTAAAGCTATTCCCTTAACACCATTAAGTGAAAAAAGTGTTTATCTAATCTATGATCAAGATAATTATAATCCACTGATCAGTAATTTTATTAATTATTTAAAAACTACTTCGATATTAAATCATAAAAACTATTTTTTATCTTACTGATTTATTTAGTGTTTATAACATGCTCCTTAAGCCAGTGAGCAACACCATCTTCATCATTACTTTTGATAACTGCTGTAGCTTGTTGTTTTAAAGAGGTTACTGCATTAGCCATTGCATAACTTTGATCAGATATTGCAAACATTGGCAAATCGTTGATTGCATCACCAAAACTAACTATCTTGTCACAGTTTAAAAGTTCTTTCAACTTTAAAATAGCACTTGCTTTAGAGGCACTTTTAGGCATAATTTCTAGCCAGTATTCTTTACGATATATTTCTTGTTGAAAAGTAATATTATAATCTAAATCATCCTTTAAACTTTCATAAGCTGGTCGAAGATTATCATAATCTCCAATTATGGTAAAATAGAAAACTTCACCCTCATACAAAGATAAGTAATCTAATGTTAAATTAATTCGATAATCGGTTTTACGCTTACTAAGATAATATTTTACCCCTTCATGAAGGCTTTCATTTATTATCGTTACTCGTTCTTTTTCATTTACTAGTGCATATACCATAGGTTTTAATTGGTTTTTTTCCATTATTGCTTTTATATGCGCTACTTGTTTTGAATTAAAAATATTCTTATGAAGCAGTTTTCCAGTTTCGCCATTGACAATAAATGTACCATTATAGATTATCAAAGGAAGATTTTTGATTAATCCTCTTGTTACTGGTGAAGCGGAAACTAGAGAACGAGCAGTAGCATATGTAAAAATCATTCCCTCATTAATTAAGTTATTAATTGTTTTAATACTGTAATCACTAATTTTTCCTTGGCTATTCAATAGCGTTCCATCTAAATCACTTATATAAAGAGTTTTCATATAGATAAAAAGATAACTATTTAGTTATCTTTTCCTTACCTCCCATATATGGTTGTAGTGCTTTAGGAATATTTACACTGCCATCTTCATTTAAGTTATTTTCAAGGAAAGCAATCAACATTCTTGGTGGTGCAACTACTGTATTATTTAAAGTGTGAGCAAAATATTTTCCATTTTCACCATTAATTCTAATATTTAATCTTCTTGCTTGAGCGTCAGTTAGATTTGAACATGAACCAACTTCAAAATATTTCTTTTGTCTTGGTGACCAAGCTTCAACATCAATACTTTTAGATTTCAAATCAGCTAGATCTCCAGAACAACATTCTAAAGTTCTTACTGGTATATCTAATGATCTAAATAAATCAACAGTATTATTCCATAGTTTTTCAAACCACATCTTACTGTCTTCAGGTTTACATACAACAATCATTTCTTGTTTTTCAAATTGGTGAATTCGATATACTCCACGCTCCTCTATTCCATGAGCCCCTTTTTCTTTTCTAAAACATGGTGAATATGAAGTATACGTATATGGTAATTTATCTTCTTCTAAAATGTTATCAATAAATTTACCAATCATTGAGTGTTCAGAAGTACCAATCAAATATAAATCTTCCCCTTCAATTTTATACATCATGCTATCCATTTCTTCAAAACTCATAACACCAGTAACTACATTACTACGAATCATATATGGCGGAATAACATATGTAAAGCCACGATCAATCATAAAATCACGAGCATATGATAAAATTGCAGAATGTAAACGAGCAATATCACCCATTAAATAATAAAAACCTTGTCCAGCAACTCTCCCAGCTGCATCCATATCAATACCATCAAAATTTTCCATTATTTCAGTATGATAAGGTATTTCAAAATCTGGTACGACTGGTTCCCCATATTTAGTAATTTCAACATTCTCACTATCATCTTTTCCTAATGGAACGGATTCATCGATAAAATTAGGAATTTTCATCATAATTGCTTTTAACTCACTACCATATTGAGTTTCTAAGTCTTCTAATTTAGCTAATTCATCTGCCATTGCACTTACTTGTTTCTTATTATTTTCAGCCGCATCTTTATTTCCTTCACGCATAAATTGACCAATTTCTTTAGATAATTTATTACGTTTACTTCTCAATTCACTAGCTTTAGTTAAAACTTCTCGATAATCTTTATCTAATTTGTAAGCCTCATCTACTAATCCAATCTTGTCATCTTGAAATTTCTTTTTCATGTTTTCTTTAACTAAGGTTGGATTTTCTCTTAATATCGCAATATCAATCATTTTAATTCTCCCTTGCTTATATATATTCTTTAAAATTATACAATAATTATGCACCTTATTCAATTATTATCAAGATGTTTCTCTTTTAATCATTTGCTTTTAGACTAGAAACCATGTCGATATGTTTTATCCTTAATGAAATAATTTTACTTATTACCCAGGAAATAACTAAAGTGCCTAAAATTGCATATAAGTAAGAAGGTAAAGCAATGAAATTAATTACATCCATTGTATCTTGAATCGTTGATATCATGTATTCAATCAATAAATATCCTACAGGCAAACCTAATAAAATTCCTATCATTGATAACCATATATTTTGTTGAACCAAGATTTTTTGAATCTGAGTATCTTTAAATCCTAATACTTTTAATGTAGAAAATTCATAATAACGTTCTAAGTAAGACAGTACTCCTAAATTATATAAAATAACTCCACCTAAAATAATTGCACCTAAAACTAGAATAATAATAATTAGGATCATTGCCTCTAATAAAACATCAAAACTTTCTAATAAGTCCTGCTGATACTGGATTGAAGAAATATTTGTTAGATTGGTCAAGCAATCTTGATTTTTACTCCCAATGATTGCAGTGGGATAGTATTGATGACCAGTTTGCAAATATTCTTCTTTCATAATCGTAATTCCTTGGATATTCGGGGTTCTAATAATTAAAGATATTTTAGATTGATATTCTTGATGATCTAAATTTCCTTTCCACTTAATTATATCTCCTACCTTTAAATCAAGCTTATCGGCTATTTTTTTTGATAATGCAATTCCTTCTTTTAAAGATTTAAAATTACTTAAATCTTGAGCAAGTTTGATATAATCATTATTTTCCAAGACTGTTAACGAAACATCTAAATTTTGTTCATCAATTACTATTTTAGCTGTACTCTCTAATAATGTCTGTCCTTTAGTCTGGTTTAAAAGATAATCAATTTGCTCTTCATTAAGATTATCATTTAAATTAAGTTTATATTTATAATTTTGTAATTTAGTATAATTCCAATCGGTCAAATTAGTCATTGTATCATATAGGCCACAAGCACTAAATAATAATGCAGTGCAGCCCAAAACTCCAAAAATAGTCATAAGACTCCGTAATTTATTTCGAATAATATCACGAATATTCCATTGAAATCGAAATGGTAGATTACTGCTCCATGCTAGTGAATAACTTGAATTACTAATTAAATTATTGCTGTAAAGAATTGTTGCACCATTCATTTTTAAATATTTGAAACAGACAGAAAAACTAATTAACATGCATAATATAGTACAGCCAATTGGTAATAAATATCCTAAAACTATTGGTTGGCTAGTTAAAACCGGTAAAACATACATTTCTTCAAACATTGGATAAATCAAAGCTGGCATTATTATTAAACCAAGCCAGTAACCTAATATTGAACCAACTAAACAAATAAATGTTGAATGTGATAAATAATGGATCAGTAGCTTTCTTTTCTTAAAACCTAATGCTTTTAAAATTCCTAACTGCATTCGTTGACTTTGCAAAACCCGATGCATTGTTGTAATCGTAATTAAAACAGCAATAAATAAAAAAGCTAATGAAAAAACCAAACCTATCGAGCGATGCTGGGCAATCTCTCCAGTCAACATATTTACACTAGGATGATCTTTTTGGAGAATTAGCTTGTATTCATTACCAGCTAATAATTGATCAACTATTTTACTAATGTCTTTTTTTGAGGAAAGGACTAGTTGATTCGGATGGTATAAAGTGTTAGGAAAACTATTATTATTTACATATGCAAAACCATATTTTTGACGATTTGGTGTCAGTTGCTCTTCTTTAGCCAGATAGATATTTTCAGGGGAATAAACTAAACCAATAATTTTCTTACTTAATTCAAAATTCTGATATTTTAAAGTTATTTGGTCATTTAACTGATAACCATTTTTCTTAGCATACATTGCATCAAGCCAGATACCATCATCTTGATTATTAAATGATTTACCATTAACGACTTTAAGAGTTGAAATTTTATTACTATCAGTAATATAGAGATCAATATTACTATTATCAACCGCTTTATTGCTTGTAGAGACATACATTCTTTGTTCATAATCAGTCTGTTTTTTTAGTTCATTAAGAGTCGAATCACTAAATTCCTTTTGGTAAAGCCAAGCATCAGCTAAATTATTCTCTTTAATATAGTTATTTAAAGCTACTTCAAGTCCATGATATTCACTAGATATACCTGAAAAGATAAAAACACCTAAAAACATCATAATAAATATAGCTCCAAACTGAACCTTATTTTTCCATAAATCTCGAATCATTTTTTTAAACAACATTTACCATTCCACCTCCATCACATCAAGAGGATGAGAATTTGTTGTAATTGTATTGATTTGACCATTTTTTACTCGAATTACTTTGTCAGCGATAGCTTGCAAATTAGTATTGTGGGTAACAATGATAGTTGTTTTATGATATTCTTTACACATATCATGTAATAACTTCAATACTTTTGCTCCCGTATCACTATCTAAAGCTCCCGTCGGCTCATCACATAAAAGAATCTCTGGATTTTTGACCACTGCTCGAGCAATTGAAACTCGCTGTTGTTCTCCCCCAGATAACTGATGAGGAAATTTTTTCTTATGCACTAATAGTCCTACTTGATCTAAAACGTTATCAACTGGCATAATATCTTTTTTTAGTTCCTTCATCAAGGCTACATTTTCATAAACCGTCAGTGTTGGAATTAAATTATAAAATTGAAATATAAATCCTACTTGATGAGCTCGATAATCTGATAATTCATTTTCATTTTTATTCGAAATTACTTCATTATCAATAATTATTTTTCCTTCATCAAGACGATCAATTCCCCCTAAAATATTTAATAAAGTACTTTTCCCTGCCCCACTCGGTCCTAAGATAATGACAAATTCACCTTTATTAATCGTAAAAGAAACCTTATTTAAAGCATAAATTTTTTTATTTCCATTTTGATAAATCTTTGATACTTCTTCAAATTTAATCATATTTTCTCCTTTTTTGCATAATAAAAACATGTATTCAAAAGACAATGAATCATCACTGCAAGTTTTTATTTTTCTTCGTTAACAACAATGCCTGTACACAACATTTTGAAAACTTTTAAAAATTCTTGTTTTTGCATTTCAAGATTATCATGACTTACTAATACATGCTTAATACAATCAATAAACATATTTGTAATAATATCAATATACGGCGAATTGATATCTTCAATATTAAGATGCCATGCCATATGTTGCTTAAATTTTAAAAGAAACCAATCCCTTTTTTCTTTATATTCCGTCGTTTTTAATTCAAAAAGGATAATTAATCGTTCATCCATTATATATCGAAAATCACTTTCTTCAAAAAAATCTCCAAATTGATCAAGTGCTTCATCAACCTCTTCTAGTGAATGAACTTGAATTTCTTCATTTAGATGAACCTCAACTAACTTATTTAATGACTTAATTGATGGCTCTAATACAGCTCCTAATAATTCTTCTTTATTAGTAAAATAATTATATAAATTTCCCAAGGTGGTATGTGATTTACTAGCAATTATTCTCATTGAAGCCCCTTCGTAGCCATGATGCAAAAATTCCACTTTAGCAGCTTCAATAATATCATTCTTTAAATCTTCTTTTTTTATCTGCATCTTCTCACCCCACAACAACATCATACGTGATATTAATAGCTAAAACAATCATCAAAGCTCATTAAAAATCATTAGTTAACAACCGTTCATTATTAAAATAAGGGCCTAAATAATTTAGCCCTTATTTTTTCCTATTCTTTTTTATTAAAAAATTGATCAAAATTTTTAGCCATAATTATAGCCATATCTGAATTAGTATCCTTTACTCTTATCATAAGATCAAATAAATTATATTCACCCGTTTTAATTCGACAATGTAATTTATCATGGGCTGTTTTCTGTCCCGCTCTTATTGAAGTGAGCATATTTAAATATTTATTCTGATCTTCAGGTAAAATAAGCGCATCTTCTAATAATTTTTCAGGAACTATTTTTGCTCCTTTAGGTAAATCAATACTAAATTTATCATCCATATATAAACTATCCATCCGATTATTTCTAACATCAAAATTCCAAACATCAACAGCCAACACTGATAAAATAAAATTATAACGATCTTTTAATTTTTCCGCACGTTCTTGTTGTTCTTTAAGAGTATTAATATTAGTGATAATTCCATGATAAATGATTGTTCCATCTTCTTCTTGACGATAAAAGTTTGCATTGATATTATGCCAACTGACTTTACCATTTTTATAATATGAGCGATAATCAAAATTTACACAACTTTTTTGTTTAGATAATTCTATAAATTGTTTAGCTAAAACTTCTCGATCATCTTCATAAACTAAATCAAATCCTTTATTATGTTTCAGTATATCTGTTAACTCAGATTGTTCAAAATCAAATATTTTAGATAATCCATGACTAAGGAATTTAGTGGTAATATGATCATCTTTTATTTTAATAACGACAATATCCCCTGGGGTATTTTCAATAACAATATTTAAATTATCTTCCATCTCATTACAGTGTTGTTCTAGCATCATTTGTTGATGATCAACAGTGCTATCGATACAAAAAACATCAGCTACTAATTTTCCATTTTCTCTGTGAATATTAGAAAAATAGATCGTTAGCCAAATCTTTTGTGCAGTTTTGGAATTTACTTCAACTTCAAAATAATCGATTTTACCAGCTTTAATCTGTTCAATTACATGATTACATAAAAAATAAGCTTCTTTACTAACTATCTGACTTAAATCATTATTGATTGGCGGTTGATTAAAATCAGTACGAGTATACCCAATCGTTTTATAAAAACCATCTGATGCAAATAAAATTGTTCCTTTGCCATCAAGTGTCATTTTACCAATTCCACCGTTAATATTTTTTAATAAACTATTTATATTTTCTTGTAATTCATGTGATTTTAATTCATTCACTTTTTCATTTGTAACATCATAAAAACAACATAAATAATATGAACCCCACTCTGGACTATCAACTAATCCCCCATACATATTAATATACACGGTTTTACCATTTTTAGCTTTAATTTTAAACTCAACTAAATTTTTAGAAGAACGATCAGCTAATCCATTATGATAGAAAACATGTTTAAATTCTTCTTCGCTATAAAACAACTTTTTAGGCCATTCAATTCCTCCACTTAGCAATTCTTCTCGACTATAACCACTTAATTCAACCAAACTATCACTTACAAATAGTAGTTCTAATTCATAACTGAATCCAGCCACCCCACCAGGAATAAAATTAAAGATAGAATTAGTAATAGCTTTGATTTCACTTTGAGAAATATTGTCAACAGAAGTATATTTAAAATCATCTTTATTCCATGGTAAATTAAATTTACCGTCCGTTTCATCAATCATTTTTTCAAATTCTACTGTGCTAACTGGCTTTGAAAAATAATAACCTTGAACTACATTACATCCAAAACGTTTCATATATAAACATTGATCCAATGTTTCAACTCCTTCACAAATAATTGTTGTCTGTAACTTATTACAAATATCAACGATTGCAGGAATAATAATATTATTGCGATTATTATTTGACTCTCTTTTAGTTATATATGAACGATCCAATTTAACAATATCAAAATTTAGATCTTGCCAAATATTCATCCCTGAGTAACCTGTTCCATAATCATCAATCGAAACACGATAACCAAAACTTCGTAATTCATCAGCTACTTCTCTCACCTTGGTTAAATTCTTCAAAATAACCGTTTCTGTTAATTCAAATTCCAATAAATATGGAGGAATATTATATTTATTAACAATTTTATTAACCCTAGCAACAAAACCAGTTTCATAAACATGCATTCTTGACATATTCATTGATACAGGAATTAGTTTTTTGCCTTGATCAATTCTTTCTCGAAGATACCTGCATACTTGCTGACAAATAAGAAAATCTAAGTCAATTATTGTTTCGTTTTTCTCCATTATTTCAATAAATTGATCAGGATAAATAACTTTATTATCTTTAATAAGGCGGGCTAATGCTTCACTTCCAACAATTTTTCCCGTATTAATATTAACTTTAGGTTGAAGATAGAATGTAAATAATTTATTACGTAAAGCATTTTGAATCTCAATTTCTAATATTTTACGTTTATTAATAAATTTCTGCATATCTTCATTAAACCAAACTAGTTTACAATGATTATCTTTTTTAGCTTCTTTTCGTGCTATATTAGCTTGATCAATTGCTTTAATGATAGCTTTTTCTTCTAATTTAACTGGACACAATCCTGCTGCTACAGCAATCTTTGAATCCGGGTGATGTTCTTCTTGCGATGAAATAAAAGTTTCTAATTTTTGTTCATAATTCCTTGTTACAGATTCAATATCACAATTATCTTCAAATAAAGATAGTCTTAAAAAATGATCTGAAAAAACACGTCCACATAAAATTGTCCGTGGAGACATACTTAAAAATTTAGCAAATTCTAAAAGAAAACGATCCCCTTCAATAAAACCATAAAAGTCATTAACTAATTGAAAATTAGTTAAATCAGCGTACATAATTACATAATTTTTACTATTCTTATTACTTTCGATAATATCAGTCGCCTGTTTAACAAATTCAGTATAATCGTTTAAATAAAAATTATGACTTTCTTCCATTTTAACACCACCTTTCTGGTCACACTCTATTTTCATTATATCAAATATAACCGTTATTTAATATAATTATAAAATAAAGTATAAAGAAAAAGGACACTTAGTCCTTCTTTGCTTTAAAATTATAAAAATATTTGGTTATAAAAATAAATATGAATAAGGCAATTATTGCAATCACAAATGTCAATACAACATTTGTAGTAAAACCAGCAACTAAATATCCAACAACACAAGCTCCAGCAACTAACATTGCGTAAGGTATCTGAGAAGTGACGTGATTAACATGATTACATTGAGCTCCGGCCGAAGCCATGATCGTCGTATCAGAAATTGGTGAAATATGATCGCCACAGACTGCCCCTGCTAAAATAGATGCAATCGCAATTACAAGCATTTGTGAACCTTCGGGGAAAATCGAAGTCGCGATAGGAATTAAAATTCCAAAAGTTCCCCATGAAGTCCCCGTTGCAAATGCTAGACCTGTTCCAACTAAAAATAAACAAACCGGTAAAATTGCTGTAGAGATACTAGCTCCCTGCATTAAATTATAAACAAAGACCCCAGCTTGTAATTTATCTGACACTAAATCCCCTAAAGTCCATGCTAAAGTAAGTATAATCATCGCTGGAACCATCGTTTTGAATCCCATTGGTATACATTTAGCAAAATCTTCATAACTAATAATCTTTCTAGGAAGATACAAAATAAAGATAAATACTAGTGTAAAAAATGATCCCAAGACCAGTCCTCTTGAAGCATCGCAGTTAGTAAAAGCCGTAATGAATGATACTCCTTCAAAGAAACCACCTGTGTATAACATTCCCACAATACAACTAATGATTAAGAAAAAAACTGGCAATAATAGATCATAAACCCGCCCTTGATCAGAAACTTCCATTTCTTCTCCTTCTTCATAATCATTTACACCATTATGCACATCACCATTTTGAGCAGCTATTTCATGATGTTTCATTGTTCCAATATGAAAATCTTTCTTAATAACATAAGTCACCATTACGATTGTTAATAAAGCATACAAGTTAAAGGGAATTGTTTGTAAGAATAAACTAAAACCATCACCACTTGTATAACCACTTACAGCAGCCGCCCAACTAGAAATTGGAGCAATAATACAGATTGGAGCCGCAGTACTATCAATAATATAAGCTAATTTTGCTCTTGAAACACTAAATTCATCTGTTACTTCACGCATTACACTTCCAACTGTTAAACAATTAAAATAATCATCTACAAAGATTAAAATTCCTAACAAGAAGGTTGAAAATAGTGAGCCTTGTCTTGATTTTATTTTTTCTTTTGCCCAAAGTCCATATGCTCTACTTCCACCCGCTTTAGTCATCAATGTAACTATAATTCCTAAAAATATTAAGAATATTAAAATACCGATATTCCATGTATCACTTAAACTTCCAATCATTGTATCAAACATAACATTAACAGTATCAATAATATGAAAGTTACTTAACAGTAAAGCCCCCGAAACAATTCCAAAAAATAATGATAAATAAACTTCTTTAGTTTTTAATGCAATTAAAATTGCAATGACCGGTGGCAATAACGCCCACCCTGTTTGTACAAAATCCATCTTTTCCTCCATAAAAAAATACTTTAATTGGCAACAATCAAAGTACTTATATACTAAGATAGCGCTCCACATGAATGTGACAGGAAATTATATCTTCTATAATCCCCCAGGTAAATAGTAATTGGTGTTACTATTTCCTTCGGCAAATCACCCTTTCGCAAATGCTGTCACCAAACATTACATTTTGCTACTATTGATCATTGCACCTCTACCAATTATTTAATTTTATCCTCCATGAGTTTATCAAAGCAATTTGTTCTTGTCAATAAAATTGTTCTAAAGTGAGAACATTTTATATTTATTTAACTATTGACAGGAACGTAACGTCACTTGCTAGAATGAAAAAGCAAGGGAGGTGTTATTTATCGAATACACATATAATCAATTTTGTCCCAATGCCAAGATACTAGATATTGGGTGTGGTGATGGAACTATTTGGTTAAATAATCAAAATAAAATTTCTAATAATATTTCGATTACTTTAGCTGATATTTCTCTGAAAATGCTTGAAGAATGTCAAAACAATACTCAACATTTACCCCAAATTAAAACAATTGAAGAAGCTGATTGTTATTATTTACCATATCTTGATAAAAGTTTTGATGTCGTTATAGCAAATCATGTTTTCATGTATTTTGACGACTTACCAAAAGCATTACAAGAAATCAATCGTATTTTAAAAGATGATGGAATTCTCTAATGTTCAACTATTGCTAAAGATATGATGAAAGAAAGAGATGTTATGTTAAAAGATTTTGATTCAAAAATCTCATTTAATCAAGAAATTTTATATCAACTCTTTGGTTATGAAAATGGTAAAACAAAATTAGAAAAATATTTTCAAGATATAAAATTATATGATCGAAAAGAGGTTTATGAAATAACTGACTTGGATCTTTATTATCAATTTATTTTAAGTGGTAAAGGTCTAAGTCTTAATCTTGAGCCACTATATAAAAAGAAAAAACAACCATATGAATATATGCAAAAATATTTAAATAAAAATAATCTTTTTTATTTGACTACCCATGCCGGAATGTTTGTTGCAAGAAAGAGGAAAAAATGAAGATAATTGGTAGTGATTTTGACGGTACAATTACTACAAATAAAGTAATTCTACCTGAAACTAGAAAACAAATTAAACAATTTAGAGATGCTGGTAACATCTTTATTATCGTAACCGAAAGAAGTCCTCAGAAATTCAAAGATGGTATTAAGAAATATGATATTGATTTCTTTGATTATGTCATTTGTGCTAATGGAGCTGTTACATTAGATTAACAACTAAAAGTAATAATAAAATAATAACCGCAAATACGATGTCCCAGAGTATTGTAATCAATAACCTAGAAGATTTAGAAAATATAAGAAATGAAATTATTTCGTTTGCCTTAGAATTTGATTCTATTGCCCAAAGAAAGCAGTATACATTTGACCAAATTGAAAATATTAATGTCTTTCATAATTCCCGCTATACTGATATTTTAGCTAAAGATATTTCTAAAGCATCTGAATTATTAAAACTTTTCTATCAATTAAAAGCTGAGCAACTTTATACAATTGGAGATGGTGAAAATGATATTTGTATGCTGCAATGTACTGATAACAGTTTTACTTTTAATCATGTTGAAACAGTTATTAAAAATAGTGCACAGTATCATTTTGATATAATAGAACAAATATTAGCTTTTATTAATCAAAATTAACTCTCACAATTAAGTGAGAGTTATTTTATATTCCAAATTCTTTTGCATATTTAACTTCGCCACTAATTTTACCAGCTCTAAATATCAGTTTTTTTGCCATAAAATTAATTGAAGGAATTCCCTTAGGCACTTTGATTCCAAACTGTTCAGCTGGTAAATATCCAAATCGTGGATAATAGTGCTCACTACCTAAAACTAAACAATATTCATATCCTAATTCTTTAGCAATTTGATGGCCTTTGTTAATTAAAGTACTACCAATCCCTTGTTTTTGAAATGCTGGTAAAATAGCTAATGGTGCTAAAACTAATACTGTATCATTTCCAACTTTTGCTGTTGTAAACATAATATAACCAACGAGCTGATTATCAATTTTAGCAACTAATGATAATTTTTGAATATAATTATTACCAGTCCTTAAAGCTATAACTAAATCTTGTTCATTTCCATCACTATGTTCAGCTGTTGCAAAAGCGGCTTTTACTACAGTATATATTTCATTAAAATCTTGTTTTTCTTCTGGTCTTATAATCATTTTATTTTCCTTTTTCAAAGAATTAAAAGTATCGCTAAGCGATACTTTTAATTCTATTCTTCTTCAGATTTATCTTCTTCTGTTTCAGCAGCTTTTTCAACTACCTCTACTGAAGATACCTTGTTTTCTGCATTTACTTTAATTAAACGTACTCCTTGTGTAGCTCGACCGGCTGTTTTAACTTGTTCCATTGGTAAACGAATCATGATTCCATCGTCAGTAATGATTAATAAATCTTCATCGCCATTAACAGCACGCAATGCAACGATTTGACCATTTCGCTCTGTTGCATTAATAGTTTTAACCCCTTTACCACCACGATTTGACAAACGATACTCTTCTAATGGCGACATCTTAC
Source organism: Thomasclavelia ramosa DSM 1402 (assembly GCF_014131695.1). NCBI lineage: Bacteria > Bacillati > Bacillota > Erysipelotrichia > Erysipelotrichales > Coprobacillaceae > Thomasclavelia > Thomasclavelia ramosa. The sequence continues at coordinate 8,422 of NZ_CP036346.1, read as the reverse complement.
CATAACCACGTTCTGTCACAACCATGATATATTTACCTTCTTTATCAGTTGTCATTCCGATAACTTCGCTACCATCAACATTGATTCCTTTAACCCCACTAGCACTTCGTCCCATTGGCCGAACATTAGTTTCTTCAAAACGAACTAATTTACCGTTAGAGGCGGCGATTAAGATTTGATCATTACCACCTGTTAATTTAACCGAAACTAATTGATCATCATCTCTTAAGCTTATCGCAATCTTTCCAGATTGACGAATTCGTTCAAATTCATTGATGTGAACTCGTTTTACTAAACCGCTAGCAGTTACAAAGAATAAATAATAATCATTATTTTCTTCAATTTGCTTACGATTAATACTAATCATCGATTTAACTTGTTCTTCTTTATCAAGATTTAATAAATTTACAACAGGTAAACCTTTAGCCGAACGTCCAAACTCTGGAATATTATATCCTTTTAAACGATATACTTTACCAAAATTTGTAAAGAATAATAGATCATCATGAGTCGACATATTAATTAACGAACTTACAATATCATCGCTATTAGTTGCCATTCCCTTGATTCCTCGTCCACCACGGTTTTGTGTTTTGTATGTATCTACTGGCATTCTCTTAACATATCCATTATTAGTTAAAGAAATAATAACGTCTTCTACTGGAATTAAATCTTCGTCTTCTAAATCAAATGTTCCTTGAATAATTTCCGTACGGCGTTTATCACCATATTTATCTTTAATTTCTTCTAATTCATCATGAATGATCGATAATAAACGTTCTCTATTTTCTAGGATATCTTTTAAATCAGCAATAATTTCTAATAATTTATTTAAATCATCTTCAATTTTTTGTCTTTCCAAACCAGCTAGACGTTGTAATTGCATTTCTCGAATTGCTTTAGCTTGTTTATCAGACATATTAAATTCTTCCATCAATCTAGTTTGAATGATTTCAGTAGTACGACTTGATCTAATTAAATCAATAATAGCATCAATTTGATCAAGAGCTCTTTTTAATCCTTCTAAAATATGAGCTCGGTCTTCAGCTTTAGTTAATCTGAATTTAGTACGTCGTTTAATTACTTCTTCTTGATGATCAAGGTATAAAGTAATCATTTCCTTTAGATTTAATGTTTTTGGTTCATTATTGACCAAGGCAATGCAGTTAGCCCCGAAGGTTGTCTGCAATGATGTTAATTTATATAATTGATTCAAAATTACTTCTGGTTGAATATCCCGACGTAATTCAATTACAACTCGAATACCATCGCGATTTGATTCATCACGTATTTCTGTAATTCCTTCAATTTTCTTTTCCCGAACTAACTGTGACATTTTTTCAATCATCCGAGCTTTATTGACCATATAAGGAATTTCAGTAACAACAATAACTTTTTTACTTCCTTTTTCTTCAATTTCCGTTTTTGCTCGCATGACAATTAGACCATTTCCTGTCTCATAGGCTTTTTTAATTGCTGTTTTACCTAAAATATAACCACCAGTTGGAAAATCAGGACCTTGAATATAATTTTCCATTAATTCCATGATTGTGATATCCGGATCTTTTGCAACTGCTAAAATTGCTTCAATCACTTCTACTAAGTTATGAGGTGGAATATTAGTAGCCATCCCAACTGCAATCCCCGTTGAACCATTAATTAGTAAGTTGGGAATACGAGCCGGTAAAACCGCCGGTTCCTGTTCTTCACCATCATAGTTTGGAATAAAATCAATTGTATCTTCCTTTAAATCACGAACCAGCTCACTAGATATTTTTGACATTCTTGCCTCAGTATAACGTTGTGCTGCTGCTCCATCACCATCGATTGAGCCAAAATTCCCATGACCATCAACTAACATATAACGATATGAGAAATCTTGAGCCATTCTAACTAAAGCTTCATATATTGAAGAGTCACCATGAGGATGATATTTCCCCATAACTTCTCCGACAATACGGGCAGATTTCTTATATGGTGTACCTGGAGTACATCCCAAATCACTCATCCCGTAAATAATTCTTCTTTGAACTGGTTTTAACCCATCTCGAACATCAGGTAAAGCTCTTGATACGATAACTGACATCGCATACTGCATAAAAGAGTTTTTCATTTCAGATGTTAGTTTTACTTTTCTAATTCCCCGTTCTTCCATTATTTATCTCCTTTATCTTAAATATCTAAATCAGTAACGTATTTAGCGTTTTCTTGAATAAATTCACGTCTTGGTTCAACTTTTTCACCCATTAACATATCAAAAATCATATCCGCTTCCATTGCTTCGTCTAAATCAATTTGATTTAAAATTCGTTTTTCAGGATCCATCGTTGTTTCCCAAAGTTGTTCTGCATTCATTTCTCCAAGACCTTTATAACGTTGAATACTATATTTAGCACCTTCACCAATCTTAGTTTTCAAATCATCTAGTTCTTCATCACTATAACAATAATATTCATCTTTACCATGTTTCAATAAATAAAGTGGTGGTTGAGCCGCATAAACAAAGCCACCTTCAACTAACGGTCTTAAATAACGATACAAGAATGTTAACATTAAGATTCTGATGTGCCCACCATCAACATCGGCATCGGTCATAATTACAATTTTATGATATCTTAATTTATCTAGATTAAACTCTTCTCCGATTCCTGTACCAAACGCTGTAATCATAGAACGAATTTCAGCATTTCCAAGGATTTTTTCTAATCTCGATTTTTCAACGTTTAAAATTTTTCCACGTAATGGTAGAATTGCCTGAATTCGACGGTCACGTCCCATTTTGGCACTCCCCCCAGCGGAATCCCCTTCGACAATAAAGATTTCACATTCACTAGCATCTTTACTTGAACAGTCAGCTAATTTACCTGGCAAGTTTGAAACTTCAAGAACATTTTTTCTTCTTGTCATTTCTCGAGCTTTTTTAGCTGCCATTCTTGCTCTTGCTGCAACAATAGCTTTATCAACAATAATCTTAGCTGTATCAGGATTTTCTAATAAAAATTTATCTAATGATGCGCTAATAATATTGCTGGCAATTTTTCGAACTTCAGCGTTACCTAATTTTGTTTTAGTTTGTCCTTCATATTGGGGATCAGGATGTTTAACCGAAATAATCGCTGTTAAACCTTCACGAACATCGTCACCAGATAAAGCTTCTTCATCTTTCTTTAGCAGTCCTTTACTTTTAGCATAATTATTAATAACTCGTGTTAAAGCTAAACGGAAACCTTCTTCATGAGTTCCCCCTTCATGAGTATTGATATTATTACAGAAGGAATAAATATTTGATTGATAACCATCATTATATTGCATTCCTACTTCAATTGTAATTTCTTGCTGCATATCTTCAACATAGATTATTTCTTCATGAATCGGTGTTTTATTTTTATTAATATAGGCAACATATTCTTTAATTCCGCCCTCATAATAATATTCATGTTTTCGATCCACACCGTTACGTTGATCTTCTAACGATAAACGTAATCCCTTATTTAAAAATGCTAACTCTCTAATTCTTTGTCTGAGTGTATCATAATCATAAACAGTACCCTCTTTAAAAATTATTTTATCAGCCTTAAAAGTAACAATTGTTCCTGTTATATCAGAGTCACCAATAATCTTTAATTCACCTGCTGGTTTCCCACCATTTTCAAAACGCTGATAATATTCATGTCCATCACGATGAACATTTACTTCTAACCATTCTGAAAGCGCATTTACAACTGAGGCTCCAACCCCATGAAGTCCACCAGATACTTTGTATCCGCCACCACCAAATTTTCCACCAGCATGTAATACTGTAAAAATTGTTTCAACTGTTGAGATTCCAGTCTTAGCATGAGTACCGGTTGGCATTCCTCGACCGTCATCAATTACTTGAACAACATCATCATCCTTTAAAATTACGCGAATATGACTAGCATATCCAGCTAATGCCTCGTCAATCGAGTTATCAACAATTTCCCAAACTAAATGATGTAATCCCCTAATTGAAGTTGTCCCAATATACATTCCTGGTCTTTTACGAACCGCTTCAAGTCCTTCTAAGACTTGAATATCGGATTCATCATAACTATGTTCTACTTTTTCTTCTGACATTATGTAGCCTCCTTGCCACCCTTAATATAGATTTTTTTTGCCTTTTCAACAATTTGATGATTAATTCCATCAATTGAAGTTGTTGTAATAAAAGTTTGAATTTTCTGATTCAAAATATCTAATAACATATTTTTACGCGCTTCATCTAACTCAGATAAAACATCGTCTAATAGTAAAACAGGATATTCTCCTATTTCATCTTTAATCAATTCAATCAACGCAATCTTTAGACTTAATACAATCGTTCTTTGTTGCCCCTGTGAAGCAAATAAATCTGCAGCATTGCCATTCATAAAGATTTTCAAATCATCTTTATGAATTCCTAAATGACTTTGCATATATCGAATATCTCGCTGATGATTTTTTTTATATAATGCTAAAATATTTTCATACGTTAACTCTTGTTTAAGGAAACAACTGTATCGTAAGCTAATTTTCTCATTATCATTTTTAGCAATTAAATTATAAATAGAAGTTACTTTTTGATTTAAATTCTTAATAAAATCAATTCTTTTTTTAATCAACTCTACTTGCAATCGTGCCATCTGTTCGTCAAGTACTTCTAAATATTCATCACCATCACGATTCTTTTGATTTAAAATTTTTAAATACTTATTTCTCTCCTTAAGTAAATTATTGTATTTACTTAAATTAAAAACATAGATAGGTGAGATTTTTGATAATTCTAAATCAATAAAACGTCGGCGATTATTTGGACTGCCCTTAATTAAATAAAGATCATCAGGAACAAAAACTACGACATTTAAAAGACCAACATATTCACTAATTTTATAAATATCCTGGTCATCTATTTTCGCACGTTTAAAATCACTCCCAAGAATCATTTCTAAACTACGGAGCTTATTATTGGAAGTGACTTCACCTTTTACTTTCGCAAATTCGCAATCAAACATAATCATCTGCTTATTTATATGAGTTTTAAAAGATTTTCCTACTGACAATAAATAAATCGCTTCGATCAGATTAGTTTTACCTTGTCCATTACTGCCAATTAAAATATTGATATCACGATCAAACTCAATAAAAAAATGATTATAATTACGAAAATTGTCTAGACATAATGAATTAACTTTCATTAATCAATAACAAAAGACTCTCCATTAAATTCTATCTGGTCACCAGTTCGAAGTTTCTTGCCTCTTCTTGTTTCCACTTCACCATTAACCATCACTAATTCATCTTTAATAACCATCTTAGCTTCGATTCCACTAGAAACACATCCTGCATACTTTAAAAACTGTCCTAGGGTAATATATTCATCTCTTATTTGAATTTTTTTCATGACTATCCTCTTTTTTTATAAAATCTAGAGTTATTATAACATAAATTGTTGTTAAAATCAAAAAAATAAGCATTTTAACGCATTTTTTATAAAAATGAATAAAATCTTATTTTTTATTAAAATTCGCTCATATTTAAAATTTATCCACATATAAATAAAACAACTAGTAAAAAAATACTTTCACGAAAAAAAAAGCTACATAATGTAGCTTAGAAAGTTCTTACTGGTAAAACTAATTGAATTACATCATCTTTTTCAAAATCTTTAATAATAAAAGGTTTCATTTCTCCAGTAAATAAAATTTTAATTTTTGGTTCATTAAAAGCTCTAATTGCATCAGTTGCATATTTTGAACTAAATGAGATACTTATTGGTGTTCCTTTATAAAAAGATTTATCTAAAATTTCTTCTACAGAACCGATTTCTTGCATATATGATGATAGGACGACTTTTTCATCAGACATATCTAATTTAATAATATTATTTTGTTCATTTGTTAGTAATGAAACACGATCAATAGCATTTAATAGATAATGAGCATCTAAATCTAGTTCATAATCAAAAGCATCAGGAATTAAACGATTAGTATCTGGGAAAGTTCCATCAATTAATCGTGTTTGAATAATATTATTATCAAACACATAAAGGACTTTACGATCAGAAACATACATTTCAATCATTTCATCACGTTCAATAATTTTTGAAATTTCATCTAAAGATTTTTGAGGAATTGTAATATTGAAAGTAACGTCTTCATCTAAAGATACAATTTTCTTAGCTAGACGATAGCTATCCGTTGCTGTACATTCTAATTGACGATTTCCTGCTTTAAAGTTGATTCCTGTTAAAATTGGTTTGTGCTCTTTATCACTAGCAGCAAATTTGGTCTGTGAAATAATATCTTTTAAAGATAGTGCATTTAATAATACTTTTGTTCCAGTTTTTGATAAATCAATTCGTGGATAATCTAAAACATCAGTACCATTTAAGTCAAATTTAGAAGTTGCTCCCGAAATTCTAGTTAAAGCACCATCTAAAATCTCAATTTTAATTTCATCACTATCAATCTTACGAACAATATCTAAGATGTAACGAGAATTTAAAACTACCCCACCAGTTTGATAAATCGTTAAATCTTCATCTTTTTCAATTTTAGTTTGAATTGTAATGTCAGAATCACTACCAGTTAGAATTAAACAATCGTCTTGTAAATCAAACTTAATTCCAGTCAATACTGGTAAGGGACTTCGAATTGAAACTGCTTTAGTTGCTTTAGCAAGAGCATTTAATAATTTAAGTCGTTTTATTTTAAAATTCATAAATTTCCTCCTTGTGACTAATTATATATAATTATTTAAAATAATGCTATTAATATTATTATAGTGTGAATATTGTGCATAAGCATTAAATAAGCTGATATAATCAGTGTTTTTTATGTGTATAACTATGTGTGCAATTTGTGGTAGTTTTGTGTCTAAACGATACCTAATTTGTCTTTTAACTTATTTATTGCTAATTTGTAGTCAGGATCTTTCTTGATTTTAGTTTCTACGCGAGCACATGCTTTCATTACTGTTGAATGATCTCGATTGCTAAAAGTAGCCCCAATTTCAGCAAAAGTAATATCTAATAATTCCCGCATTAAATACATACACATTTCTCTTGGGGTTGTTAATTTACGTGTCTTGTTTTTTGAAATTAGCTGACTGATTGTCAGATAATAGAATTCTGCAGTTGTTTTTAAAATACTTTCTTTAGTTAGGGAACTCTTTGGATTTTGAACAATTTTATCATCTTTAAAAGATTCTAATGCAAAAGCCATATCAATATTATTAGTATGATTCATAATGCTACAGAAGAAAAGACGTTTTAAAGCCCCTTCAAGACTACGAATATCTTTACAATAATGATTAGCCATAAAATCAACAACATCATCTTGAATAATTAAAGAAGGATTATCAAGATTTTCTATCTTTTTTTCTAAGATAGCGCGAGCTGTTTCAAATTCTGGCGGATCAATTCCGAAACTTAATCCTGAATTGAAACGGCTGATTAAACGTGATTCAATTCCTTGTAATTCTTCAGGCATCTTATCACTTGTAATAACAATTTGTTTATTATTATTAATTAATTCATTAAAAATGTGGAAAAATATCTCGCTGCTTTTTTCTTTATTGAATAAAAATTGAATATCATCAATTAATAAAATATCGAGATTTTTATACTTATCATAGATTTCATCACCATCACGGCCTTTCATTGCCCCAATAACTTCATCAACAAAATCTTTACTTGTAATATAACGAATTCTAAGCGCTGGATTTACTTCTTTTGCATAATTTCCAATTGCATTTAATAGATGGGTCTTACCTAATCCAGGATTACTATAAATAAACAGTGGATTAAAATTAGAACCCGGATTAGTAGATACTAATAGAGCTGCATTTTGTGCCATGCGATTAGAACTTCCTACAACAAAGTTATCAAATGTCAAGGTACGATTCAGATTATCTCTAAATGGCGTTTCTTGTTTAACGGCAACAGATTTTTTAAAGTCTTCTTCACCAACGATTTCAAGATTAATTGATGAAGCTAACATCCCAGAAAGAATATCTTCAATGTCTTTTTGGTTATTTTTAATTGTTTCAACATTAAATGAAAATGGGGTTGTAATAATAACTTTGTTATTGTTAATGGATGCTATTTTTGCACTTCGAAAAACAGATTCCATGATTACTTTATCGATTTTACGTTCTTCTGGCAAATTTTGTTTTTCTAAAGTGTCGAGGCATAATTGCCAAATCTTACTATTATCGCTCATTTTTTAACCTCCGCAAACCTCATTATAAGTTAATAAAATGTAAATTTAAAGGATAAAAACAGTTAAAAAAGAGTGTTCACAAAGTTATTCACAATAATTGTTACATTTCCGTAGGTTTTTATTAGAAATTCACAATATTCACAACTTTACTTGTGCATAAAGATTTATGTGAATGTGAAAAATGTGGCTATCTAGTTATC